>NZ_CP138958.1:0-2609429 GCF_047304505.1 Prochlorococcus sp. MIT 1318
AAGACCTCAGGAGTCTATTTGATTATCTTCTTTAAAAATCACACTGGCTTAGCCATCAAAAAAGCCACCCGTAGGGGTGGCTTTTTCTTGGTAAATCAACAACTCTTTCGCAAGATTGATGATCTACATGTGGAAATATTTTACCTGGCATTGAGCTATTTTCTCAGAGGGCTACCCCTAAAATATCGTCGCCGCTGATGCGTTTCACAACCGAGTTCGAGATGGATCGGAGTGGTTCCACATCGCCATGAACACCAGGATAAAATCATTCCCAAGGAGTGAACCTTGAGAACTGCATAGGTCATCATCCTTGCGAATGATGCTCTGAATTGAATAAAACTTGTTTCTCGGGCAAGAACCAAATGGATGGTCAAGCCCTCGGTCTATTAGTACTCCTCCGCTGCATCCATTACTGGACTTCCACGTAGAGCCTATCAACGGGTGTTCTTCCCGTGACCTTACTGGCTTATGCCATGGGAACACTCATCTTGAGGTGGGCTTCCCACTTAGATGCTTTCAGCGGTTATCCACTCCGCACATGGCTACCCAGCGTTTACCGTTGGCACGATAACTGGTACACCAGAGGTGCGTTCCTCCCGGTCCTCTCGTACTAGGGAGAAATCCTCTCAATGTTCCTGCGCGTACACCGGATATGGACCGAACTGTCTCACGACGTTCTGAACCCAGCTCGCGTACCGCTTTAATGGGCGAACAGCCCAACCCTTGGGACCGACTTCAGCCCCAGGTTGCGATGAGCCGACATCGAGGTGCCAAACCTCCCCGTCGATGTGAACTCTTGGGGGAGATCAGCCTGTTATCCCTAGAGTAACTTTTATCCGTTGAGCGACGGCCCTTCCACTCAGAACCGTCGGATCACTAAGGCCGACTTTCGTCCCTGTTCGACTTGTAGGTCTCACAGTCAAGCTCCCTTCTGCCTTTGCACTCGTCGACTGATTTCCAACCAGCCTGAGGGAACCTTTGCGCGCCTCCGTTACCTTTTAGGAGGCGACCGCCCCAGTCAAACTGCCCACCTGATACTGTCCGCTCCCCGGATAACGGGTGAACGTTAGAACCCTAGCTCTGAAAGAGTGGTATCTCACCATTGACTCAGTAGCACCCACGAGCACTACTTCAACGTCTCCCACCTATCCTGCGCATTCAGAGCCCGGGCACAATACCAAGCTACAGTAAAGCTTCATAGGGTCTTTCTGTCCGGGTGTACGTAGTCCGCATCTTCACAGACAATTCTATTTCGCCGAGCCTCTCTCCGAGACAGCGCCCAGATCGTTACGCCTTTCGTGCGGGTCGGAACTTACCCGACAAGGAATTTCGCTACCTTAGGACCGTTATAGTTACGGCCGCCGTTCACCGGGGCTTCAGTCGCCAGCTTCGCTTACGCTGACCGGCTTCCTTAACCTTCCGGCACTGGGCAGGCGTCAGCCCCCATACATCGTCTTGCGACTTAGCGGAGACCTGTGTTTTTGGTAAACAGTCGCCTGGGCCTCTTCACTGCGACCAGCTCTCGCTGGCACCCCTTCTCCCGAAGTTACGGGGCCATTTTGCCGAGTTCCTTAGAGAGAGTTATCTCGCGCCCCTCGGTATTCTCTACCACCCTACCTGTGTCGGTTTCGGGTACTGGCAGTTATGCCTTAACGGGTATAGGGCTTTTCTTGGAAGCATGACATCACCAACTTCGCTGCCGTAGCAGCTCGTATTCACGCCTTAGCTCAGAACGTTTTCGCCGCTCCTCAACGCCTCGAACGCTTAAACCAGTAACCAACATCTGGCTTGGCTAGCCTTCTCCGTCCCCCTTCCCAAAACATAACCGGTACAGGAATGTTGACCTGTTATCCATCGACTACGCCTTTCGGCCTCGCCTTAGGTCCAGACTAACCCTCCGCGGACGAGCCTGCCGGAGGAACCCTTAGGGTTTCGGGGCATGGGATTCTCACCCATGTTTTCGCTACTCAAGCCGACATTCTCACTTCTATGCAGTCCACGCCCGCTTACGCTAACGCTTCACCCCACATAGAACGCTCCCCTACCATTTAACAAGTTAAATCCGCAGCTTCGGTACAACACTTAGCCCCGTTCATTTTCGGCGCAGGATCGCTCGACCAGTGAGCTATTACGCACTCCTTTGAGGATGGCTGCTTCTAGGCAAACCTCCTGGTTGTCTGGGCAATCCCACCTCCTTTATCACTTAGTGTTGATTTGGGGACCTTAGCTGGCGGTCTGGGCTGTTTCCCTTTCGACTATGGAGCTTATCCCCCACAGTCTGACTGCCTAGTTACACACAGGGTATTCAGAGTTCATCTCGATTAGGTACCGCTCTCGCAGCCCGCACCGAAATGGTGGCTTTACCCCCCTGCTGGAGCACTAGACGCTACGCCTCAACGTATTTCGGGGAGAACCAGCTAGCTCCGGGTTCGATTGGCATTTCACCCCTAACCACAGCTCATCCGCTGATTTTTCAACATCAGTCGGTTCGGACCTCCACTTGGTATCACCCAAGCTTCATCCTGGCCATGGTTAGATCACCCGGGTTCGGGTCTATAAACACTGACGATCGCCCTATTCAGACTCGCTTTCGCTATGGCTCCACCATTTCCGGTTTAACCTGCCAGTGCCTATAAGTCGCCGGCTCATTCTTCAACAGGCACACGGTCACCCGATTTAGTCGGGCTCCCATTGCTTGTAGGCTCATGGTTTCATGTTCTATTTCACTCCCCTCCCGGGGTTCTTTTCACCTTTCCCTCGCGGTACTGTTGCGCTATCGGTCACACAGTAGTACTTAGCCTTACGAGGTGGTCCTCGCGGATTCACACGGAATTTCACGTGCTCCGTGCTACTCGGGATACAGCTAGTTCAGTTCAGTTTTCGGTTACGGGACTTTCACCCTCTGTGGTGTGCCATTCAAACACTTCTCCTAACATCCCTGATACACATTGCTGTCCCACAACCCCGATGGTCGCAACCATCGGTTTAGGCTCTTCCCCGTTCGCTCGCCGCTACTTAGGGAGTCGTTTTTACTTTCCTTTCCTCCAGCTACTAAGATGTTTCAGTTCGCTGGGTTGGCTCGCACCAGCCTATGGATTCAGCTGGCCGTACTAGGGGTTGCCCCATTCGGAAATTCCCGGATCAAAGCGTGTGTCCAGCTCCCCGAGACTTATCGCAGGTAACTACGTCCTTCATCGCCTCTGTGTGCCAAGGTATCCACCATGAGCCCTTTGTAGCTTGACCAATTAATCTCTATAACGCTTCACGTAGTTGAATACGTATTCTTAGCAATTCACCTGGGTTCAATCTCAAACTTCTCCAGTTAAACTGAATTGTTTGTCATTGAAGATGGTTTGAATCACCAATCAAACTTTCGATGCCTCGATGACATCGAAAGAACGCTATAGAGTCTCGGCTCTTGACTCAAGAATCAAACATCATTCTCGTTAATCAACCTCAGCTCTCTACTCGCGCAGATTGCATCAGCTGATTCCCAAGAATCATGCATCCATGAGATGCTTTATTCTTTCCAGACTTACCTATGCAGTTGTCAAGGTTCTGCCAAACATCTCTGCAATTCTTGCGAATTACAGTGAGCCCAGCGTCCTATCAACCTCATCTCAATTGATTGAGTCCTGGAATGATAAGAAGCTAGGGTCTGCCAGCAAACTTAAATTCTAAATCACATCACACAACGATTCTCACCATTGGCTCGTTGTCAGAAGATTCGTCAGTGGAGGTTAGCGGACTCGAACCGCTGACATCCTGCTTGCAAAGCAGGCGCTCTACCAACTGAGCTAAACCCCCAACACCGAATGGGCCATCCTGGACTTGAACCAGGGACCTCACCCTTATCAGGGGTGCGCTCTAACCACCTGAGCTAATGGCCCAGGAGTAACCCTTGCGGGGTGTGACCTAGACAAGTTTAGGAACTAAAATCAATCATCAATCTCCAAGCTGATTAATCAGCTTTTCTTTGATTCTCAACTTGAGGTACCGATCGACCTAAGGTGACAGGATCATGGCCTAAGTATCAATAACTCAGACATCACGATCAGTTGTTGTCTCCCTGTTAGGAGGTGATCCAGCCGCACCTTCCGGTACGGCTACCTTGTTACGACTTCACCCCAGTCATCAGCCCCACCTTCGGCGTCCTCCTCCACAAGGGTTGGAGTAACGACTTCGGGCGTGGCCAACTTCCATGGTGTGACGGGCGGTGTGTACAAGGCCCGGGAACGTATTCACCGCAGTATGCTGACCTGCGATTACTAGCGATTCCTTCTTCACGTAGGCGAGTTGCAGCCTACGATCTGAACTGAGCCACGGTTTATGGGATTTGCTTGCCCTCGCGAGTTCGCTGCCCTTTGTCCGTAGCATTGTAGTACGTGTGTAGCCCAGGATGTAAGGGGCATGATGACTTGACGTCATCCACACCTTCCTCCGGTTTATCACCGGCGGTCTCTCTAGAGTGCCCAACTGAATGCTGGCAACTAAAAACGTGGGTTGCGCTCGTTGCGGGACTTAACCCAACATCTCACGACACGAGCTGACGACAGCCATGCACCACCTGTCACTGCGTTCCCAAAGGCACCCTCTAATTTCTTAGAGGTTCGCAGGATGTCAAACCCTGGTAAGGTTCTTCGCGTTGCATCGAATTAAACCACATACTCCACCGCTTGTGCGGGCCCCCGTCAATTCCTTTGAGTTTCACACTTGCGTGCGTACTCCCCAGGCGGAACACTTAACGCGTTGGCTACGACACCGAGGGGGTCGATTCCCCCGACACCTAGTGTTCATCGTTTACGGCCAGGACTACAGGGGTATCTAATCCCTTTCGCTCCCCTGGCTTTCGTCCATGAGCGTCAGTGATGGCCCAGCAGAGCGCCTTCGCCACTGGTGTTCTTCCCGATATCTACGCATTTCACCGCTACACCGGGAATTCCCTCTGCCCCTACCACACTCAAGCCAATCAGTTTCCACTGCCTTGATGGAGTTAAGCTCCACGCTTTAACAGCAGACTTGAAAAGCCGCCTGCGGACGCTTTACGCCCAATAATTCCGGATAACGCTTGCCACTCCCGTATTACCGCGGCTGCTGGCACGGAATTAGCCGTGGCTTATTCCTCAAGTACCGTCAGATCTTCTTCCTTGAGAAAAGAGGTTTACAGCCCAGAGGCCTTCATCCCTCACGCGGCGTTGCTCCGTCAGGCTTGCGCCCATTGCGGAAAATTCCCCACTGCTGCCTCCCGTAGGAGTCTGGGCCGTGTCTCAGTCCCAGTGTGGCTGATCATCCTCTCAGACCAGCTACTGATCGATGCCTTGGTGAGCCATTACCTCACCAACTAGCTAATCAGACGCGGGCTCATCCTCAGGCGAAATTCATTTCACCTCTCGGCATATGGGGTATTAGCGGCCGTTTCCAACCGTTATCCCCCTCCTGAGGGCAGATTCCCACGCGTTACTCACCCGTCCGCCACTAACCCGAAGGTTCGTTCGACTTGCATGTGTTAAGCACGCCGCCAGCGTTCATCCTGAGCCAGGATCAAACTCTCCGTAGTAGATCAAACCCTCTCGCAATCAACCCTTACAGGCTCATCACTCAGTCTGATTTGCTTCACCCACTCATTCGCACTGGCGTACGACAAGCAGTTGTTGCCCCCTTCCTCTGACAGAAGGATTACAAGAGTGCACTTCAGAATCTCTTCCTTCTGTGACTTTCCAGGATCTCAGATCCGGTCGTTGCTTTCACCTGTCACACCTTTGACATCAATCCTCGCCCGTGAAAGCAAAAATTGATGCTGTAACAGGTTTCTGCAACTCATTTCTTTTGACGGGACCTCACACTCTCGTCGCATATCTGCTCAAACCTTTTGATCAGCTTTTAATCGCTGCTCATAGGGCCTAAACGCGACAAAAGCGTCAGTTCCTAAACTCTTAAGTTGTCCAGGTTCTGCTCCTCCACTCCCTTGTAAGGAGTGTCAGGCGCTGCGATCTTGCGATCGCTTCTAAAACCTACAACACCAGCGGATCGCTCCTGTGATCTTGTAGACGCCCACTGACACCTCAAGCTTTCGCCATCAGCACCGAGTGGGTTTGCGCTACAGGGCTCAGCCCTTCACGCAGTCCAAAAACATAGCCCATTTCATACCCCTCTCGCAATCTTTTCGCAATCGCTCCCATCTCCATAGTTGCTTCCACTGTTGGTCAAGGCTGCCATCACTAGCGTTTGGCAAATGCATTGCATATCAGTCCATGGCCGGACGCTTAAACCAGCAAAACCAGAGGGTTCGTCCCAACTCCAATGAAGACCAGGTGGTGGAGCAGGTCAAGGAGCATTTCGAGCGCACGCTGATCGAAGTAGGCGGCACTGTGGCAGGCAGCGTGGCGGCTCTTGAGCATCAGCCCCATAACAAAGCTCTCAATTACGGCGAGGTCTTCCTGCGCGACAACGTGCCCGTGATGATCTACCTGCTCACCCAAAAGCGTTACAAGGAGGTGAAGCAATTTCTCAGCGTTTGCCTAGATCTGCAAAGCACCACATATCAGACACGCGGGGTGTTCCCCACCAGCTTCGTTGAGGAACAAGGCGAGCTCATTGCTGACTATGGCCAGCGCTCAATCGGCAGGATCACCTCTGTGGACGCAAGCCTTTGGTGGCCCATTTTGTGCTGGCTTTATGTCAAGCGCAGCGGTGACAAAAACTTCGGCACCAACCAAAAGGTCCAACGAGGTGTGCAGTTGATGCTCGATCTCGTGCTGCATCCCACCTTCGAGGGCACTCCAGTTCTATTTGTTCAGGATTGCTCATTCATGATTGATCGCCCCATGGATGTTTGGGGGGCACCACTGGAAGTGGAAGTCCTGCTCTATGCCTGCCTGCGCAGCTGCATCGAGCTGATGGAACTGAGTCGCAAAACTCATGTCAGTCGGCTTCTCGACCAACGTCTCTTACTGACCCGCCAATGGGTGCATGACCTACGTCAATTTCTGCTCAAGCACTACTGGGTCACCAGCAAGACCATGCAGGTGCTGCGGAGAAGACCCACAGAGCAATACGGCGACAACCAGCACCAAAACGAGTTCAACGTGCAGCCACAGGTCGTTCCCGACTGGCTTCAAGACTGGCTTGAAAACCGCGGTGGCTATCTCATCGGCAACATCCGCACCGGACGACCTGACTTTCGTTTTTACAGTCTCGGAAACTCCCTAGCCTGCCTATTTGGGCTGCTCACTGCCCCACAACAGCGCGCTCTGTTCCGACTGGTGCTTCACAACCGACAGCATCTGATGGCTCAGATGCCAATGCGCATCTGCCATCCGCCCATGGAAGGGGCGGAATGGCAGAACAAGACAGGCTCAGACCCGAAAAACTGGCCATGGAGCTATCACAACGGCGGACACTGGCCCAGCCTGCTCTGGTTCTTCGGAGCCTCAATCTTGTTACATGAACGGCGTCATCCTGAGGCCGACGTGCTGCTGATGGGTGAAATGCGCGCCCTGCTGGAGGAGTGCTACTGGAGCCAATTAAACCAACTACCGCGTCAAAAATGGGCGGAATACTTTGATGGACCAACAGGTACCTGGGTAGGACAGCAGTCAAGGACTTACCAGACCTGGACCATGGTGGGTTTTCTACTTCTTCACCACCTTCTACGCGTCTGCCCCGACGACGTGTTGTGGTTGGATCTCGATGAACTGCTGCCAACTCATGAGGTGAAAGCAACAAAAAACCCGGCGTGAAGCCGGGCTCATAGCAGCAAATCTTGACTTTTAAAAACTTTTCAGAACAACCCCAGAGTTAGCGACTTGTCGATGGGGAGACAAGCACCGATGCCGAGATAAATCGTAATCACCGTGCCGAATAGAAAGAAGGCCATCGCAATTGGCCTGCGGAATGGATTCTGATACTTATTAACGCTTTCGATGAAGGGAATCAGCATCAACCCGAGAGGAACAAGGGTTTGCAAAGCAATGCCAAGCAGCTTATTCGGAACAACCCGAAGAATCTGAAACACCGGATAGAGATACCACTCAGGAAGAATCTCTAGAGGCGTTGCAAACGGATCTGCTTTATCACCCAACATCGCGGGATCAAGAACAGCAAGACCAACAAGGCAAGCAAACGTGCCCAGAATCACTACTGGGAAGATGTAAAGGAGATCATTCGGCCAAGCAGGCTCACCGTAGTAGTTATGCCCCATGCCCTTGGCCAGTTTCGCCCTCAATTTTGGATCAGAGAAATCGGGCTTCTTAAGAATGTGCATGGGATTTTGGCCGAATAGTTAGCGAATGAAGTAGGTGCTGAACTGAAATATAAAAACGTGAAGTGGGATTTGAATCTGAATGAATGACGCTTACAACGGACCTGAAATGCCCTGCTTCCTGATCATCAGGAAATGCATGAGCATGAACACTGCAAGTAGCCAGGGCAGAACAAAGGTGTGAAGGCTATAAAAACGAGTCAGGGTGGACTGCCCGACGCTCTCGCCACCGCGAAGCAATTCGACCATAAAGTCTCCAACCACGGGAATAGCAGCAGGCACGCCTGAAACGATCTTCACAGCCCAGTAACCGACTTGATCCCATGGGAGGGAATAACCGGTGACACCAAAAGAAACGGTGATCACAGCCATCACAACACCGGTAACCCAGGTGAGCTCTCGCGGACGCTTAAAGCCGCCGGTGAGGTACACGCGAAAGACGTGCAAGATCAGCATCAACACCATCATCGAGGCGCTCCAGCGATGCACAGAACGAATCAACCAGCCGAAACTGACATCTGACATCAGATAGCTCACAGAGCTATAGGCCTCAGTCACAGTGGGCTTGTAGTAAAAGGTCATCGCAAAACCTGTCGCGAACTGAACCAGGAAGCACACCAGCGTGATTCCGCCTAAGCAGTAGAAAATATTGACGTGTGGAGGCACGTACTTGGAGCTGACATCGTCAGCTATGGCCTGAATCTCAAGACGTTCCTGAAACCAGTCGTAGACAGGTGAGGAGTTCGTCATGCAAATGAGGGTCCGGATTGCGAGAGTCTACTTAACGTCCTGCATGGACAGCACCCGGCATGAAGCCAATGTTGCCGACTACTAACTCCCGATCAAATCCGCTGCGGCGCCTATGGCTTGCGTGGCTGAGCCTGTGTCTTGGCGTGCTGCTGATGGCGACTCCAGCCATGGCATTGAATGATGCCCAACAACTGGTCGTTGAAAGCTGGAGGCTCGTCAACCAAGGATATCTAGACCCAGCCAAGTTCGATGAAGTGCACTGGCGAAGGCTAAGAGAGCAGGCATTAGAGAGAACAATCAACAGTAGTAGCGAGGCCTATGAGGCCATCGAAGCGATGCTGCTTCCACTTGAAGATCCCTACACAAGACTATTAAGACCAGACGACTACACCGCCATAAAATCCGCCAATTTGGGCAGCGAGATCAACGGCGTTGGCCTACAGCTGGGGGCCCGCGCTGAAGATGGTCAGGTCGTGGTTATCGCTCCGCTTGAAGGCTCCCCCGCGGCCGATGCGGGCGTCACAAGCGGCACGGCCCTACTCAGCGTGGATGGCCAGTCTCCACAATCCCTTGGCCTCGAAGCCACAGCTGCAAGGCTGCGGGGAGAAGTGGGCTCACAAGTTGTAGTAAAGCTGCAACCCCCAAATGGATCTAGCGAAGAACTCACCCTCGAGCGACGCAGTGTGGACCTCAGGCCAGTACGGACCCGCCGACTGAGGAGTGCTAAACACACCCTGGGCTACCTACGCATCACCCAGTTCAGCGAAGGAGTGCCAGAACAGGTCAAAGAAGCACTTCAGGAACTGTCAGAGAAGGAGATTGAAGGCCTAGTTCTAGATCTGCGCAATAACTCCGGTGGGTTAGTGAGCTCTGGACTAGCTGTAGCGGATGCCTTCCTGAGTGGCTCCCCAATCGTGGAGACACGCAACCGAGAGCGCATTAACGAAGCAATCCCTTCTGCAATTGAAACCCTTTATGACGGTCCGATGGTGACACTGGTCAACGGCGGGACTGCCAGCGCGAGCGAAATTCTGGCTGGTGCCCTGCAAGACAACAACCGCTCACAGCTGCTTGGCAGCCGAACGTTTGGCAAGGGTCTGATCCAAACACTCACCAACCTGAGCGACGGCAGTGGCCTGGCCGTGACGGTAGCCGGATACATGACTCCAAGCGGCCGAGACATTCAAAACCAGGGCATCGAGCCGGATCGGATTCTCGATCCTCCTGAACCCCTTAATCCTGGAGGGGAAGAAGACCGTTGGTTGCATGATGCTGAACTCTGGATGGAGGCCCAACTCGACCGCGATCAGGATGCCCAGTTAGAGACCACAGAAGATCTTCAGCTCGATAGTGCTGAAGATGTTGAATTCAAAACTCAGCAGAATCGTGATGATCCATGAGTCTGCGCACCTATCACGACCCTCTCCATCGCGGCATCACCCTCAATGCCAGCGATGCAGCAGAGGCCATGTTGATGCAGTTAATTGATACGGCGCCATTCCAGCGGCTGCGCCGCATCCGTCAGCTTGGGCCAGCCTTCCTCACCTTTCATGGAGCTGAGTCCAGTCGCTTCACCCATTCCCTTGGTGTGTTTCATCTCGCACGCCTTGCTCTGGAAAGGTTGCTGCAGTTCGACTCAGGCCTAGAGGAACATCGCGGACTGCTCTATGGAGCGGCCCTACTGCATGACCTCGGCCATGCCCCCCTAAGCCATACCGGAGAGGAAATATTTGGTCTGGACCATGAGACCTGGTCGGCGCGTTTAGTCAGAGAACATCCCGCCGTGCGTGCGCCCCTTGAGGCCTACGCCCCGGGCACTGCAGATGGAGTAGCCAATCTTCTTGAACGGGGCAGTTCACCCCACAGCGTGATCAAGGCTCTGGTTAGTAGCCAACTGGACTGCGACCGACTCGACTATCTCTTGCGAGACAGCTACAGCACAGGGACCCATTACGGCCAGCTCGACCTCGAGCGAATCCTCTCCGCCCTCACCCTGGCGCCTGATGGAGCCATGGCCATTCATCCAAAAGGCCTAATGGCAGTTGAGCATTACCTGGTCGTACGCAACCTGATGTACCGCAGTGTCTATAACCACCGTCTCAATGTTGTTTGCAACTGGCTGCTTGAGCAGGTGGTGCGCACCGCTCGCCAACTCGGAGCTGCTCATGTTTGGGCCGACAAGATCATGGCCACCTGGCTCTGGAGCCTCAATCAACTCGACCTCGACACATTCCTCGCCAATGATGACCTGCGCACCGGCTATCACCTCCTACGTTGGCAAGACGAGGGACCTGCACCTCTAGCCGAACTCTGCAAACGCTTCCTCAATCGCCACCTACTGAAAGCCCTTGCAGTGGAACATCTGACCCATAGCAACCAGCTAGAGGTCCTCACTCTGACTCGGCAACTAGCTGAACGCCAAGGCTTCGATCCAGCTCTCTGCTGTGGATTACGCCATCAGCAACAGCGTGGTTATCACCCCTACAAAGGAGGGCTGCGTCTTTGGGATGGAAGGCAATTGCGAGCCCTCGAGCAAGCCTCTCCACTGGTCGCCAGCTTGATTACCCCAGCCGACTCTTCATGGTTGATTTATCCCCGAGAGATTCATGGGGAGCTTCAAGCTGCGCTGGCAACCTAGACGGACTGGCCTAGCGTCCTCATCTGACAAGGGTCTTGGAGATCGAGGTGGGCGAGCCTGAGACACAACGACTCACACTCCCCTGGTGCCGAGAAGCACA
The DNA here is from genome assembly GCF_047304505.1 of Prochlorococcus sp. MIT 1318. Classification (NCBI taxonomy): domain Bacteria; kingdom Bacillati; phylum Cyanobacteriota; class Cyanophyceae; order Synechococcales; family Prochlorococcaceae; genus Prochlorococcus; species Prochlorococcus sp. MIT 1318. Next base: position 11,749 of record NZ_CP138958.1, read on the forward strand.
TTGGCGAGAAACATTGCCGGCCAAGCTCAATGAACTTGATCCTGGACCCACCGAACTCGATTGCCGCGACTGGCAACTTGGTTGCCGGGACCTGCATCAGCTGATGGAGCTGCTGAACAAAGAAGGAGTGACGCTGACCAGAATTCACGCCAACTTGCGAGAAACCCTTGTCAGCGCTGCTGCTCTGGGTTATCCAACGCATATGGCCTCTCCACAGGGAAACAGCTCCAAAACACGCTCTGGCGAGACACAACCCAAGTCCAAGACGCCCCAAAAACTGCTCTTCCACCAAGGCACTCTGCGATCAGGAGACCATCTGAGCGCAGAAGGAGACGTGCTGCTACTCGGGGATGTCAACCCCGGCGCACGCATATCAGCTGGAGGCGACGTGATGGTTTGGGGCCGACTCCGCGGCATTGCTCACGCCGGGCAGGACGGCGACACCAAAGCAAAAATTGTGGCCCTACAACTCAGGCCACTTCAGCTGCGTATTGCCGATGCAGTTGCCCGAGGCCCTGAAGATCAACCCCAACCTGGCTTAGCAGAAGAGGCCCGACTTGAAGCAGGCACAATCATGATCGAGCCTGCTAGGGCTAACAGATTCAACGGTTAATTCTTCAGCCTCAAAAGGCAAACACACATCACGATTAAGCCTCCGGCTAATGCCCCGTTGAACAAAGCCCATTTGTTCCATTGCAAACCTTGGAGCATTTCTCTTGGGCCTATTGCCTACGCCACTTAAGCTGACCGAACTTTTCAATGGCCCGTGGCGCCAACGACACGCACCATTCTGATCTGCTCCGGAAAAGGAGGTGTCGGCAAAACCACCCTCACCGCCAACCTGGGTATCGCTCTTGCCAAGCTTGGAGTTCAAACCGTTGTGTTGGATGCCGATTTCGGCTTGCGCAACCTCGATCTCCTACTGGGCCTGGAGAACCGAATCGTCTACACCGCCCAGGAAGTGCTTTCAGAGAACTGCAGGCTTGATCAGGCCCTGGTGAAACACAAGCAGGAGCCAAACCTCTCCCTTCTGCCTGCCGGGAACCCCCGCATGCTCGAGTGGCTCAAACCTGAGGACATGCAACGCATTGGAGCGATGCTGGCCAAGCAATTCGACTATGTATTAATTGATTGCCCCGCGGGGATCGAAGACGGCTTCAAAAATGCTGTTGCTGCCGCCAAGGAAGCAATCGTGATCACAACCCCTGAGGTTTCGGCAGTGCGCGATGCCGATCGTGTCATCGGCTTACTGAACACCCATGGCGTGAGCCCTGTTCAACTGGTGCTCAACAGGGTGCGTCCAAAGATGATGGCCAATCAAGAGATGCTGGCCGCAGACGATGTGACCGACATCCTGGCTCTGCCCTTGCTTGGTTTAGTTCTAGAGGACGAACAGGTGATTGTGAGCACCAACCGCGGAGAGCCGCTCACCCTCAGTGCCACCAACTCTCCAGCCTCTCGTGCCTACTCCAACATTGCGCGTCGCCTTCAAGGGGAAGATGTTCCTCTGATCGATCCGGCCAAAGAAGGACGGGGACTACGCGAAAAGGTGTGGCGTTTGATGCAAACCAAGATCTTTTGAAGTAATGGCAACCACTCTGCGAGACATCCTTGACAAATTGCTCGGCCGCCAACCAGCCAGTGCCAAAACGGCAAGGGAGCGCCTTCAGCTGGTGCTTGCCCATGACCGCAGCGATCTAAGCCCTGAACTGCTCGATCAAATGCGACGCGAAATCTTTGAGGTCGTTGCCAAGTACGTGGAGATTGACCTTGAGGAAGGCGAAGTAAGCCTTGAAACCGAAGATCGCATGACGGCCTTAGTGGCTAACTTGCCGATCAAACGTTCCCAAGCCAAGGCTCTCAGTAACCAAGAGAAGGCTGTCAGCAGCCAAGAGAATGTTGTCAGCAACCAAGAGAAGGTTTCCAACAGCCAAGAATCCGTGTCAACTCCTGGAGCAATGGAATAGGGCGGAGAAGAGGGGGAATCCTGAAAGAAATTGCTTTGCTGCTATGCAGCCAAAAAATCAATCAAACTCTTTTCCATTGCCTCCATCAGCTGGACCTCAACGACTAAGCCCAGCGGAGCAATCCGTGGTGACTTTGTTGCTTGAGGGTCTCAGTAATAAAGCCATTGCACAAAGACTGATCCTTAGTCCCCGAACCGTGGAAAGTCACATCAGCCATGCCCTCGCCAAAACCGGCTGTCAAAGCCGACTCGAACTCACCTTGTGGCTGATTGCCAACTGTCAGCCAGAAGCACCCACCTCCGTCGTTACACTTCCGGGATTGCCGGCTTAGCTCAGTGGTAGAGCAGCGCTTTTGTAAAGCGAAGGCCATCGGTTCAAATCCGTTAGCCGGCTTGCAAGCAACCACCGCAAATTTCATGCCCTGAAGGAAGTTCTCATACTCTCGCCAAAGGACTCAGTTCAAGACAAGCCCCTCGAGATGGCCCCTGTTGCATCTCGTTTATGTTCTGACCATGTACTGAATTCTGGGTAGTTTGCAGCGACGGACAGGTCGAAATAAGCTACATCTCAGACATGAAGAGGCGTTTCAGTGCAGCCGATTTGGGCCGGAGGCTGCCGACTCACCGCCCTGGCCTGGTGATTACAGGCTCGCACTAAAACCGGAGAGAGAAGGCGCTCCGCCTTCCGTATATGTGAACACAGCAGGACGTTGAGTGCATCGCCTCGGCAGGCCGCCTCACAAGACATACAATGTTCAAAGTGGTCTACACATTTAACTCAACAAGATTGCACAATTCCTTCTATTCGACACCACGCGGCACAAAAAAGACCAGACAAATTTCTGGAATTTGAATTACAAATAAGACTACTACCGATCGCATTTACATGAAAGACCTACTGAATGTTACCAAAACAAAATATTTTTGCCACCGTGGAGCTCTAGACAAGCGTCCTTTTTCCTCGAGGACAGTAAAGAACTTATTTACGGGAAGCTGGAAGCTTGTTCCCGCACACTTTGGTATATGCAAGTATATTATGTTACTCCAATCAGAGAAGCTCGAACAATTGGTATCTGATCCATAAAGAGAAAAATGAAATACATAAATTTTATGTTTTAGCAAATCAACAATTAATTGGAACTGTCTTAAATTGGCTTCAACTTCCTCATCCTCATGCCCCAATCGAGTATTTATTTTCTTAAATAGATGCAGATCACTATGCACTATTAATATTTGCATACTGCGTTCTTGCTTCTCATTCCTTCAATAAGTTCATACACACGCGCCATAAGCCGGTATTCCTTTCCGCGCCTCTTAATGCTATCAGAAGTGATTCTTAACGAATGCCCATAAATTATTAAAGCTTGCTTGAAATCATTAATCTCTACAAGCAAATCACCTATGCCTTTAAGAGTCTCCCAATCCTACATCAACGATAGAGATTTGAGCAAATATTCAATGGCTAATCTATAATTCCGAAGCGCACCAAAGCAATCTCCAAGTGCCTGGAGTGACCGCCATCCCTCATTTAAATTATCGAGTTTATCAAAAGCATTTATAGCTTCCCTAAATTTATTTGTTCATATAAATGCCAGGCATTCTCATTTAATTTTGAATCTTTAAACTTATATTTGAATGAATCTTTTGGCTGCGTTTGCTGTTGTAATATCAGGCTAATTAGGACTTGGCTGTTGTCCTTCATGGATAGGATTAATACTGTAAGTAGCATAACTTTTCTATTCTTCAATTGCTAGGCACTAGACCTTGCAGGCCTAATAACTAGAATTCAATTCAAACGAAATACTAATCCTGTACAAATACCACCTGCAGGCATTCTGCTTAAATAAGTTTGTCGAAATTTATGTTATTAAGCCAATTCGGATACTAATCACCGGCCCTACGCGCAACTCAACAGCAGCAGTTTTAAGTTTATTCTCAAATTTTCCGTTCCGCAACCAATCGAAGCAAACTAATTTTTAAATATAATATTCTTTCTTCCTCCTCCAAGATTTGAACTCATATATCCGTAGCTATCTTGCAAGTCTTGGTTACATTGACCAAAAGGTGATGGAAATGCAAGGGGTCATAACTTCATTTTCGATGGGAGGTCAGGACGTCATGGTCGCGAACATGATTGGACCAGCATTAACTTCTTTTAAAAGAGGGACATATTTAGATATCGGTTGTGGTCACGAAAGAGTAAATAGTAACACCAAAATATTTTCTGAAATGGGCTGGCGTGGTGTAGCCGTTGATATGAACCCCTTAGGCAACTGGGATCAAAGAGAGAACTGTAAACTGATCAAATCAGCTCTTATCGATAAATCTATAACGAATCGAGAATGCATAGAAGCATTTATTCACCCGACTGATGCCTTCTTCAGCACTACAAACCAAAAAACAAAAGAAAGGCATCTTTCTAACAACGAGGGCTTGCAATTTAATACATTTATCACAAAAACTATTGATGCTTATAGTTTGGCACAGCAAACAGAAGAATACTTGAAGCTTGAATCCAACTCTCTTGACTTTCTTTCAATTGACATTGAAGAAGGTCTTTCAAGCAACACATATACAACACTCCTTAAAAAGCTGAGTCCTAGAATAATAGCAGTAGAATGCGATAAAAATCAATTCCAATCAGAAGAACTCAAAACCCTAAAGTCTTTCGCAGATCTCGGCGAGAGAATAGCGATCATAGAGAAATCTTGGGAGCTCCTAACAGCCTATGAACTTAATTATAAATTAATTCACATCATAGGGTATGACTTAATTTTAATATCCCCCGAATTTTCATCAAACCTCTAAAGGATCAATTCAATTATTGCCATGTGAATGCCACCGTAAAAAGAGAGATTACCATCTAATTAACAGCCTGCTGTGTACCAAACGTGAACCAGCAACTTACAAACCAATCAGAGAAGAGCTTTGAGTGCATTTTGTAAAGCGAAGGCCATCGGTTCAAATCCGTTAGCCGGCATTTCAGAAAGATGAATATCAACAGCCAAGCTGCCAAACAAGAAGATCAAGGCAGCACAAGAGCCCTTCCTTTTGGAGACACGTGTCGAACATCCTGTCTTAAAGAAACTCTTCAAACCTATCAACCATCAGCCTGATCCTTCACCTTCCCTGCGAGCAACCAAGCTCCAAGCAACAACAGAACCCAACCCAGACCCCGTAATTCAAAAATCGGTGTAGTAATCACAGTCACCTGCTCTAACAGCCAATGAAAGCTGGCCTGAAGAAGCAATACCAAGCCGATCAGCCAGAGCATGTGAAGTAAGACAATTTAGGCATCAAAGCCACTTTCACGTGACTTACAACATTGTGAAGAGTTGATGGTGACCATCATTGAACAACTCTCTAATTTCTAGACGACTCAATCAAAGGATCTGAAGCTTACAAAAAGATTCTAACCCTAGGCTCAAAAAATGCCACCAACCAAACAGAACCATCGACAACACTGAACACGGGGGCAACGACCAAGACAGTCGCAAGGAAACCTTGATCAGAGAATCAGACCCAATGGCAAGATATAAAAAACACAAAATGCAAAATAGCCTCTCAACAATCTCCAAGGACAAGGAATCTCCACTGCTATTGGAGGTTACTCAATCCAATTCAATGAGAGGAAGATGCATCAAAAACTGAAAGCAAACACAACCAAAGGCAATGAAGGATTGATGGTAACAATCGCATTTGGCCCCAATAGAGAAGGTCTTGCTAGGATCCTGCGAAAACAAGAGCCAAGGCAATGAGATTTATAGAATTCCTGGACCAGCGCTTCTGCAATTCAGAAGAGATTAGAGAGATTAATCATCGAGGCATATCTGCAGGATTTGAAGGCTTCAGAGAAGTTTGGGAACTCGATTATCTTTACGATCATTTTGAAGCCGATATCCATGAGATAATAGAGGAGACAGGATATGTAGACTCTGACTTGAAAGACGAATTTGACAACGAAGAGACACTTAGAATGAAACTCGTATGGTTTGCAGTTAGCACATATTGCCTAAGCAGAACTGATGCACTTATCGAGGCAGAAGATTAAGGTGTTTAGGAATGATTAGCAACGGAAAAGTTGACAACATGCCAAGCGATTACTCTGAGAGCAATGAAATCTCAACAGCCAGTGCAAAAACTATTGCCACTGAAATTCACGCCTACTATATCCATGAGATTGTCGTCGCACTAGGCTGCCTACTGAGATGGTCAAAGCCAAATAAAGGATTGGACGAAGTCGTCAAATGGATTGCTTCAGACAAATTCGCCTTATCGAAGATCAAATCGATTGCAGCAAGCAAAAAAGAAGAAGTATCAAGGTTGCTAACTGATTCAATCAGAGAAACCCAATCCCGACTTGACGTCACTGCCATCAAAGCCTCTATACGAACGTTACTTCACTCATCTCAATCCAAAAGGAATGATCTCATGAAGCTTGTTGAGGATATTCTTGCGGGTGACCCAAGTCAAGCCGGAGCAGTAAAGACATTGAGAGATGATCTAATGAAGAAAACAATCGAACTTGGCTACCCAATTCCAATAATGCCACAACCTACAAGTGCACAAGTTGCAGAAATCAACAAACAGCAAAAGAATCCTGTCAAGCTTCTGACTGTTACTACAACCATCCGAAAACTTGCAATACAGCTGAACCAAGGTGAACTAGTGTTCGACAAGCAAACATTTGAGCTTGGCATCAAAAATGAGGTTTTGAAATTTTTTACTGAAGAAGAGGCTAAGAAGCTGGGCGACTTGTTCCCCAAGCATCTTCAAGAAGGAATCGCCTTAGGCTTTCTTAACTTTGGCCTTTGCCGAAAAAATAACGGCTGGCACAAAGATTCAAATGGTCGGGACATTGTTGATCTAAACAATTCAAGTCCTGAATAAAAGCACAGAAAAATATTAAAAACCTGATCATTAATCAAACTCACCGTACCTTAAAAGCCTCACCAACCAGCACAAAGATCAACTCACAAGGCATACTTTGCCTCTTATTGCATTAATGAGTCTCTATAATAATGGCCAGCATACGCCATTGAACTAGAGCAATTAACCACTGAAATGGCGTTGCCTAACGAAATTAAATGCTTTAACGAGCCTTGCGAAAAGGTTTCGCAACAGTTTAAAAATGCAGGGATTATTAAGGTCTTGGCACTTCGGCTCTGGTATTTCTATGTTTAAAGAGCATCTCAAGGTATTGGGTGAAGCTCACAAAACTCTCTCAATCAGAGCTCGACAGAGGCTGTGAGCTCAACAATGTTTTAAAAGAGTGTTGGAAAGCTTTTTACAGCCTGACTGCTCAAATGAATAATGTGGAGACAGATAGCACAAAATATCTTCAACTAGACAAGCTTCGCCAGACTTGTGAAAAAAATATCGGCGAATTCAAGCACGAGCTAGATGAGCTCAACTGGCTGTTAAGAATAGGGATTCGTGACTAAGCAGCAGAGCCGCAAAAGCTTGACAGCCAAGCAAAAACAATTCTTCCAAAGCAACATCTTCAACAAATCACCCTTGTTGAGACAAGTTTTTTTTTACATCACTGAAGTTATCTCTCCAATACACCTCTTATCCGACCTTGGTTAGACCATTGGAATAGCCAAGCTCTCTTGATCAGGCGATTCATTCAAAGCTCAAGCACCACTGCACCATGTCGTAACTCATGCCAACGCCTGGTCCCTTGCCAAGCCACCACCGTGCTGGCCAAACCAGAAGGCGTCGGCCATGGCAATGGCCCCAACAATGGCAATCCTGGGAAACACGTATGAGCAGCATCTGCAGAGAAAGTGGGCGCAGCACCAGACAAATTTGCGCTCGTGGTAGCTAGTGGCCCGCTCTGCTTCAGCAAGTTCCTCAGCATTCCACAATCCGGTACTCGCAACCCAAGCGTGAAAGCTCCAGGATTAAGAGCCTCAACAAGCACACCCGAAGCCGGTACAACCAAAGTGAGGGCCCCTGGCCAATAGCGCCTGGCCATCGACCAGGCATCCTCCAAAGCAAGCGGCAAAACATGCGCAAGTAACTCTTCAGGAGTAGCTCCCATCAGGATCAGAGGTTTGTCGGCCGACCTCTGCTTCATGGTCCACAACTGTGCAGCATGAACAGGAGCGGCCGCCAAAGCTGGCAAGGTGTCTGTGGGCAACAATGCCGCTGAACCAGCATTCAATCTGGATGCCAAGGCACTGGCGTCAAGAACAGCCGAAGGCAAAAGTGCCATGGTTCAAAGAGTCTTGATGTTCAGGATGCCGAGCAATGGCAAAGCGCCTTACCCCCAGTAAATCTGACTTGTAGTCCACATTCTCCAAACCCTGCTGACGCATCAAAGCCAGCACGGCATCGCTCTGGTCATGGTGGTGTTCCAAGAACAGCCAACCACCAGGCTCTAAGGCCTGCATGGCACCAGCAATGATTTGACGAGTGGCCACCAACCCATCGGCTCCCCCGCATAGAGCCAAATGCGGCTCATGATCACGGACCACGGGTTCAAGTCGAGCCATTACAGCTTCTGGGATGTAGGGAGGATTGACCAGTACCAAGCTGAACCCTCCCCACCAAGGCCGCAATGGCTCCCACCAACTACCCTGATGCAGCTGATATAAGGCATGGGGAGCAAGCCTTTGCAAGTTCCGTTTCGCCAAAGCCAAGGCCTCGATGCTGCAATCAACTGCATGTCCACGCCAAACAGGGAGCGCGCGAGCCATCGCCACAGCTAGTGCTCCTGACCCTGTCCCCAAATCGGCCCAGCGACCAAAAGGTTTCCAAACCAATGCTTGCAAAGCAAAATCCACCAACAGCTCCGTCTCCTGTCGGGGAATCAATGCCGCCGCACTGACCTCCAGCTCAAAATCCCTCCAAGGACAGCAACCGATCAAATGCTGAAGAGGAATGTGATGATCAAGATGTTGCTTCCAGATCATTGCGAGCTGATCAAGAGATCGCTCAAGCAGCACTGAAGGTCGTGGGTCGAGATAAAGCTGCTGAAGATCGCTCCAGCGCAAACCTCCACCCAAATCAAGCAACCAGTCAAAATCAACAGCACGGCCTCCTTCAGCCAACTGCAAACGACGCCAGGCCAATAGCTCTGCTGCGGAAATCTCCAGCAATGCCATCGAAACAGGCTAGGCCAAACGCCAATACAACCCAGGCTCTGCCACCAAAACCCCCTGCAACTCCAACTGAAGCAATTGTTCTGTCAATCGCGCCGAAGACAGATTCAAACAGGTCATCAAATCCTCCAGGGACGCCCCATCGCCAATAGCCTGTAACAGTGCTGTATTGCCATGCTGGCCGGCTGGTGCGCTAGAGCGAGAACCAGACAAATCAAAAGCAACCGAAGGAGAATGAACCGCCAGCGGACCAGTACCAAGTTGTTTTACAAGAGCTTCAGGGCTTAACAAAGGGGAAGCCTGATCCAACAACAAAGCATTGCTACCGAGAGCCGACAATCGCCTTGCATCTCCGGGCACGACCAACAGCTGACATTGCTGCTCTATTGCCCGCCGCGCTGTAATCAAGGCTCCACTTCTCTCTGGGCACTCGACGACGACCACAGCCTTTGCCAAGGCCACCAATAGGCGATTACGGGCAGCAAAACAACCACGCTTGACCAAAGTCTCCCGGGGCTGCTCTGTAACTAGCAGCCCTTGAGCCGCTACCAGAGCTTGAAGGCCCTCATTCTGCCGGGGATAAACCTTCTGCAACGGTGTGCCCAGCACGCCCACAGGCGCACCACCGCCTTCCAAACAGCCGCGATGGGCAGCCGCATCAATCCCTTCTGCAAGGCCACTAATCACAGGCCAACCCGCTAGTGCCAAAGCACGACCCAATGCTTCCGCCACACGCAAACCATGGTTCGAAGGCCGTCGTGTGCCAACTATTGCTACCGCCCTACGGGCCCCAAGGCATCCCAAAAGCTCCTGCCGGCCCTGCCAAAAAAGCGCCAAAGGAGGGCGCTTCAAGGCACGAAACCCTTCCGGCCAAAGCACATCCACAGGCAACAAGACATCCTCCGGCAAGTCGACACTTGGACAAGTTCCCCACTTGCTGCGGTGGAGGCTCAAGTCTTTGAACAAGGCTGTTGGCCAGGAGAGCACCTTGCGCAACCTTTCCTCAGGCCAAGTCCATAGCTCAGCCAGACTGACCTCGTGAGCCTGGCCTAGCGCTTCGAGGTCCCCCATTCGAGCAGCTCCAATCCCTGGACAGCGACTCCAAAGCCACCACCAATACCGACATTCCACGGGCAAAATAGTACAGACGAACCAATTACCTTACAGACGCGGCTCGGCCCCCTGTTGTAGTTGCCGTAAAGCGCTCGCAAGAGGCTCTGGGGGTTGACGTAGCACCCGCCGCCTCGAGCCCATGACATTGAGCAGGACAAGATCCACCTGAGCATCAGCGACCCGATCCCCTGCCTCCGATGCAAAAACTGTGAACCAGGGCCATCGCACCCCATCGCAGGGCAGAGACCAACTCTCCAGCTCTACCACCTCACCATGGCGAAGCGCACGACGATAGTGAATCTCAAGACGCACCACAGGCATCTCCAATCCGGCTGCGGAGATGCCCGCATAGGGCAAACCTACCTGCGCCAAAGCCTCCACTCGAGCCTCCTCCAGCCATGCCACATAGGCCCCATGCCACATCACCCCAGCGTGATCTGTGTGCTGCGGTAACACCCGCCTACGCAGCTTCCAAGGATGAGTCTTCTCACTCTTTATCAGCATGCTGTACTCCTAGCTCACTCCCCATAGGCTGCTGCAAAGCCTGGTAAAAATTGCAAAGACCCTACTGACCAAGAACTAGCTGGAAGCAATGCTGAAAAGCCATACCCGAACTGACCTTCCCAAGTTCAAAACAGCTGATATCTGTCGGCTAAGTCTGGATTTTTGAAAGCTTTCCAGCTAGATCGTGGAACCCCACCAAAAGAGTTGTAACCCCTTCCCCGCCAAGACATTGGCAAGTTTATGAGAATCAGCCCAAACGCAATGGGAACACCCATCAAGCAGGGATGAATCAAAGAGAGGGTGGCCCAGATGGCGGTTGAAGAGAACGCAGATCTAGTTTCAATTGCTTGGGAGAGTCGACAACAAGAACTAATCAAGGGCCTTTGGGACCTCGACAAGCTGGTTGGGAGTTCCGGTGAGCAACTTCACCTGAGTTGATGAAACCGCTTTAGTCCTGATTGACCAGGAACAAGAACGCAGTTGAAACTGGCAAGCGGATGGCCTTCAAACCAGCAAGAAGTTGATCAGCTTTTGTTGCTGTTGGTCTGGATGTAAAGACCAATCAGAAACAACATCGGAACCGCTACGAACAGAAGGGTGGCTAGGAAGCCGAAGTTGTTTACAGGCATGGCCGCAGAGGATTACTCCGCGAAAGTATCACCCGCAAGCTACCCAAACGGCAATCTGCTCAAGCCTCGTCACCGGGCGTAGCAGCCCACGCCCTTTCAAAACCAGCTGAGATCAAACCATCAAACCCCTCTGATTCGAGGGGTTTGATGGCCTATTAAGACAGCTTTTGCGCACGCGCCGCCTCAAGACGACTCTTGGCATTAAGCAGGGCTTCCTGTGGTCGAGTCACGACGATCACTGATGACATAACAATGGTCTGACAAGCAAGGCGCCAATTCTCAGGGCGGCGCTTGAGCTTGATTTCCTCAACCTCAGTTCGTGGTGAAAGCGCACCAACTTTGCTCTCCCCCTCAATTCCAACAAAACAAGTAATGCACTGACCACAACCTCCACAGTTCCCCAACTTTCCTTTCAGCCCGTAGAGCTCCATTCCCTCGCGCAAGGCAACCTCCCTAAGATTTTCGCCCTGTTTGCACTCAACATCTTTGCCTTCCCGGACAAAGCGAATGATGGGCATGGAACTGGAACGCAAAAGACAACCCATTTTGTCTCAAGCGCGGCATTGCAGTTTGTAACCAAGCCTGAATATCAGCAAAACCTCAGCCTGACGAAATCGATAGCCCTCCAAACCCACTCTTTTAAGAGCTATTCATGTATCACTGCACGTTGCAGCTAGCGACAACCTTCTCCACTCTTAATGGTGCACGTCTTACGATCTGCGGGTCTGGCTGCATTAGCAGCTTCGTTTCGTTCCCCCGAACCTGACCCATGGGATTGCCCTGGTATCGGGTGCACACGGTCGTCATCAACGACCCCGGCCGACTTCTGGCCGTGCACCTCATGCACACAGCCCTGTTAGCCGGCTGGGCCGGCTCCATGGCCCTCTACGAATTAGCCATCTTCGATCCTTCGGATCCCGTCCTCAACCCCATGTGGCGGCAAGGCATGTATGTCATGCCGTTCATGACCCGCTGCGGAATTACTGGCAGCTGGGGGGGCTGGAGCATCACCGGTGAAACCGGTGTTGATCCAGGCCTCTGGAGCTTCGAAGGTGTTGCTGCCGCTCACATCATCTTCAGTGGCCTATTAATGCTGGCCGCAATCTGGCACTGGACCTACTGGGATCTTGATCTTTGGCTAGATCCACGCACTCAAGAGCCTGCTTTAGACCTTCCAAAAATCTTCGGCATCCACCTGACACTTGCAGGTGCAGTTTGCTTCGGCTTTGGAGCCTTCCATCTATCAGGACTTTATGGTCCAGGGATGTGGGTCTCTGATGCCTATGGACTAACAGGTCATATGGAAAACGTCGCCCCTGAATGGGGAGCGGCTGGCTTCAATCCATTTAGTCCAGGCGGCATTGTGGCGAACCATATTGCTGCAGGAATCTTTGGATTCCTTGGTGGCCATTTCCAAATGCTCAACCGCCCACCTGAACGGCTTTACAAAGCCCTTCGAATGGGCAATATCGAAACAGTGCTAGCCAGTGGCTGCGCCGCTGTTTGCGCAATTGCCTTCATCGTTTCAGGAACGATGTGGTATGGATCTGCTGCCACACCTGTTGAACTGTTTGGACCTACCCGTTATCAGTGGGACCAAAATTTCTACAGAACTGAAATCAACCGTCGTGTTCAGTCAGCCATGGATGACGGCGCTACTCAAGAGGCGGCATATGCCGCTATCCCTGAGAAGCTTGCCTTCTACGACTATGTAGGTAACAGCCCTGCAAAGGGTGGTCTATTTAGGGTTGGTGCCATGGTGAATGGCGACGGCCTTGCTACTGGCTGGCTCGGCCACATCACGTTCAAAGACAAGGCAGGCAATGATCTGCAGGTCCGTCGCATCCCGAATTTCTTCGAGAACTTCCCTGTGTTACTCGAAGATCAGAATGGCGTCGTGCGTGCTGACATCCCCTTCCGCCGTGCTGAAGCAAAGAATTCCTTTGAGCAGCAAGGCGTGACGGCAACCATCTATGGCGGTTCCATGGATGGGAAAACCTTCACTGATACCGCTGATGTGAAGCGTCTGGCTCGCAAGGCTCAACTTGGTGAAGCCTTTACTTTCGACCGGGAGACCTATGCTTCTGATGGTGTTTTCCGAAGTTCACCTCGAGGCTGGTTCACCTTTGCTCACGTCAACTTTGCGCTCCTGTTCCTGTTCGGCCACTGGTGGCATGCAGCTAGGACCTTGTACCGCGATGTGTTTGCCGGTATCGATCCTGACCTTGGCGACCAAGTTGAATTCGGTGTTTTCCAAAAGTTGGGCGACGCTTCTACTCGTCGCGTTCCAGGTCAAACTTAAGCCTTCCACAGGAACTACACCTTCAGCTGATCGACCCTACGGAGACTCTCAATGGATGCTTTTGCGTACACCCTCTTAATGACCCTTGTGGTTGCCACTCTGTTCTTCGCGGTTGCATTCCGTGATCCGCCGAAAATCGGCAAAGACAGTGGCAAATAAAACGCCCAATCTCTTTAAAGCCCCGCTTCGGCGGGGCTTTTTTTTGTCTTTAAGCACTTCTTCCTCCAATCTCGTTGATCCAAATAATCATGCAGTCTCATTGTCTCGCAAAGGATTTACAGCACTAAAGCCTGAGAATGCAGTTCAACAGGTCCTTCTCAAGGCTCGAATTAATGTCTAGGATTAGTTCACTAAGTTTGGAGTCTTACGGGCATGCAATGCCCCTCCTGCCAAAACACTGATAGTCGGGTACTTGAATCCCGCGCTGCTGATGCCGGGCGAAGTGTAAGAAGGCGCCGTGAATGCTTACATTGCAACTTTCGCTTCACTACCTACGAACGCGTCGAAACTGTCCCAATCACTGTTTTGAAGCGTAATGGCAATAGGGAGACTTTCAATCGCAGTAAAATCCTTGATGGCCTTACGCTGGCCTGTCAAAAAACCGGTCTCGCGCAAGACAGACTTGAGTCAATGGTGAACGAGCTTGAACTGCAACTTCAGCAACGAAGTGGGCGTGAAGTAAATAGTGCTGAAATCGGCGAAATGGTTTTGGACCAACTATCGGAAATGAGCGAGGTCGCTTACGTACGCTTTGCGTCGGTATATCGTCATTTCCGTGGAATTAATGATTTCGTAGCAGCACTTGAAGGCATTCATGCCAACAAGGAACAGCTCGCAGCCGTTCGCTGAGAATAAGGAGTCAATCTGTAGAGTGATCAATTAATTCCGAAAGGTCGGCGGGCCACTCGGATTTCCTTGCGCACTGCCATAGGGCAGACCGCCATCCAACAATGTCTGTGACTCCTACTGAACAAGTTCAGGACTCTGCTGCTGAAAGAACTAGCAGCGAGCAAGTAATCAATACCACTTCTGAAACAGCCGAAGCTACCAAGCAAGCCTTGGCTAAAGAAGACCTGAGCATTCCAGAGGATGTCCCAACAGCCGATGACCCGAGCAGCCGAGCAGCCAAAAACGACCTGAGTGGAGCTGGATTCACCCTCGATGAATTTGCATCGCTACTGAGCAAGTACGACTACAACTTCAAGCCCGGTGACATTGTCAACGGCACGGTATTTGCCCTTGAATCAAAGGGCGCAATGATCGACATCGGGGCCAAGACCGCAGCCTTCATGCCCCTGCAGGAAGTGTCGATCAATCGGGTCGAAGGACTCAGCGACGTCTTACTCCCCGGAGAGATCCGCGAGTTCTTCATCATGAGTGAGGAGAACGAAGACGGACAACTCTCCCTTTCAATCCGCCGCATCGAATACCAACGTGCATGGGAACGGGTAAGACAGCTGCAAAAGGAAGATGCCACCATCTACTCCGAAGTATTTGCAACCAATCGCGGGGGTGCCCTGGTAAGGGTGGAAGGCCTGAGAGGGTTCATCCCCGGATCACACATCAGCACCCGCAAGCCAAAGGAAGAGCTTGTCGCAGACTTCCTACCTTTGAAATTCCTCGAAGTCGACGAAGAACGCAATCGCTTGGTACTGAGCCATCGCCGTGCTCTGGTTGAAAGGAAGATGAATCGCCTCGAGGTTGGCGAAGTCGTCATCGGCGCCGTTCGCGGCATCAAGCCCTATGGAGCCTTCATCGACATCGGTGGCGTGAGTGGCCTACTTCACATCTCCGAAATTAGTCACGAGCATATCGAGACCCCCCACTCGGTTCTTAACGTGAATGATCAGATGAAGGTCATGATCATCGATCTCGATGCGGAGAGAGGTCGAATTTCACTATCTACCAAGGCCCTTGAGCCCGAACCCGGAGACATGCTCACCGATCCACAAAAGGTCTTTGACAAAGCTGAAGAAATGGCCGCGCGCTACAAGCAAATGCTGCTCGAGCAGGCCGAGGAAGCCGAAGATCCAGAAGTTGTCCCCCTCGACTAATCCTGATAGCTAGCCCATGCCTCAACTGTTGCTGAGGGGGACGCCCATCGGCAAGATCCAAGGGGTGCTGTTCGACAAGGATGGCACCCTTTGCCATAGCGAACCCCATCTGCTCACTCTGGCAAAGGGAAGAATCGAACAAGCCATTCGTCGGTTTAAAGGAGGGAATGCCAGCGAAAGTGTGGTTTGCAAAATTCAGGAGCTTCTCTCTGCTGCCTATGGACTCAATGCTGAAGGACTCCATCCAGGTGGAACCATCGCCGTAGCGTCAAGGCATCACAACCTGATCTCCACAGCAACGGTGTTCTGTCTGCTCGGAGAAGGCTGGCCACAGGCTCTTGCTCTGGCCAATGAAGTGTTCGCAGCTGTGGATGCTCTTGAGAATGAAGTGCCCTGCCTAGTAACAACGAGGACTCTGCTACCAGGTGCCCTTACGGTCTTACAAGCGCTGCGAAAACAAGGGGTGATCTGCGCCGTGATTAGCAATGACAGCGCCTCAGGGATTGAGACCTTCCTGAACCAAAACAATCTTCATGACACGGTGACCGAGCTCTGGAGCGCTGAGCATCGACCAGCTAAGCCCAATCCAAATGCCGTCAAAAGACTCTGCCAGTTAATGGGATTAGCCCCCACCCAGTGCGCCTTGATTGGTGATGCCGATTCCGATTTACAGATGGCTCAACAGGCTGGGATAGGTCTCAGCCTTGGTTACATGGCCGGCTGGAATCAACCCCCAACATTGACGAACTACCACCACCTGATCCACCACTGGAATGATCTAGCTGTCAAGTAGCCGTCAAGGCAGACCCTAAAATTAAGCATAACTTCAGTTCTCCATGAGCCGTTACGTCTTCACCTCTGAGTCCGTCACAGAAGGGCATCCCGACAAGATCTGTGATCAAGTGAGTGATGCCGTTCTAGACGCCCTACTCGCTCAAGACCCCAGCAGCCGAGTTGCCTGTGAAACAGTTGTCAATACAGGGCTCTGCCTCATTACAGGCGAAGTGACCTCAAACGCCCAGGTTGATTTCATCCATCTTGTTAGGAACGTAATCCGCGAGATTGGCTATAGCGGTGCTCGTGCAGGTGGGTTTGATGCCACGAGTTGCGCCGTGCTCGTTGCCCTGGATCAACAATCACCAGACATCGCCCAAGGGGTTAATGAAGCCGACGACCATTCAGGTGATCCTCTTGACAAGGTGGGAGCCGGAGACCAAGGGATCATGTTTGGCTACGCCTGCGACGACACCCCTGAGCTGATGCCCCTACCCATCAGCCTCGCCCATCGCCTTGCCCGTCAACTCGCTGCAGTCCGTCATGACGGGTCTCTGAGCTACTTGCTACCTGATGGGAAGACCCAAGTCAGTGTGGTCTACGAAAACGACCGTCCTGTCGCGATCGACACGATTTTGATCTCCACTCAACACACCTCGGAGGTAGAGGGCCTCTCGGATGAGAATGGAATCCGTGAGCGGATCACTCAAGACCTCTGGACCCATGTCGTAGAACCAGCGACTGCTGACCTCCCCCTCAAACCCAATCGTGAGGCGACCCGCTTTTTAGTCAATCCAACCGGTAAGTTTGTGGTAGGAGGTCCCCAGGGGGATGCTGGCCTTACTGGCCGAAAGATCATTGTAGATACCTACGGCGGCTATGCCCGCCATGGTGGTGGAGCCTTTTCCGGCAAAGACCCAACCAAAGTGGACCGCTCTGCCGCCTACGCCGCACGATTTGTGGCCAAGTGTCTTGTAGCAGCAGGCCTCGCTCAACGTGCAGAGGTGCAACTCAGCTATGCCATTGGCGTGGCTAAACCCGTCTCGATCCTAGTGGAATCTTTTGGCACCGGAAAAGTGACGAATGACGAACTCACAGCCTTGGTGCAAGACAATTTTGACCTGCGACCTGGTGCCATCATTGAACAATTCAAGCTCCGACAGCTGCCTCAACAACGCGGAGGACGGTTCTACCAAGACACTGCTGCCTATGGCCACTTCGGCCGCCCTGATTTAAAGCTTCCCTGGGAAGACGTTACGGACAAGGCCTCCACTCTGCTTCAAGCAGAGGCCCAACAACAAAAACAGGGAAGCAGCCTCTAGGAACCCCATGCCTAACTCGTCCCTGGCGCTCGGCATAGACCTTGGCACCAGCGGCGTAAGGCTTGCCGTGCTCAACGAGCACGGCAAGCTGATCCACACAAGCACAGCGGACTATCCAAAAGGGCTTGAGATTCCTGAAGACTGGAAAACCTGCTGCACAGAGCTGATTCGTGCTTTACCTAGCAGCCTGCGACAAAATCTGGGTGCAGTCGCTATCGATGGCACATCAGGAACACTGCTGGCCTGCGACCGCTCTGGCAAACCACTCGATACAGCCCTGCCATATCACCTGAGCTGCCCGGAACAAAGGCCAACACTCATCTCCCTTGTATCCCATAAAGAACCAGCCGCAAGTGTGAGCAGCAGCCTGGCAAGAGCTCTACGACTAATCAGCACACATGGCCCCTCTGTTCTGCTTCGCCATCAAGCGGACTGGATCAGCGGCTGGTTGCTAGACAATTGGTGCTGGGGAGAAGAAGGCAACAACCTGCGCTTGGGCTGGAATTTGATTAATCAGGCCTGGCCTACCAGCTTTGCCGAGACTGCCTGGCGGGCAGCACTTCCTGAGATCGTAAGCAGTGGCAAAGTTCTGGGTACGGTGGCACCTGAGCAGTCCCAAAGCCTTGGCCTACCGAAACAACTCCTCGTAGTAGCAGGGACCACCGACGCCAATGCTGCTGTTTTAACTGCCAATGCAGGGCCCGACGACGGCATTACCGTGCTGGGCAGCACTCTCGTGCTGAAACGTTTTACGGAAGGTCCAATCCGTGGTGCTGGCATCACCAACCATCGCGTTGGCGGACGATGGCTCTGCGGCGGAGCCTCCAATGCCGGGGGCAGCGTCCTTCGACAACTGTTCAGTGATACACAGCTCAAAGAGTTAAGCCGCCAGATCAATCCAGAGTTCAACAGTGATCTAATGCTGCGTCCTCTTCCCGGCCCCGGCGAACGCTTCCCAATTGACGACCCCACACTCGAACCACAGCTAACTCCACGACCTGTGAGCGATTCCCTCTACCTCCATGGCCTGCTAGAAGGCCTCGCACACA
Organism: Prochlorococcus sp. MIT 1318; assembly: GCF_047304505.1. Classification (NCBI taxonomy): domain Bacteria; kingdom Bacillati; phylum Cyanobacteriota; class Cyanophyceae; order Synechococcales; family Prochlorococcaceae; genus Prochlorococcus; species Prochlorococcus sp. MIT 1318. The sequence continues at coordinate 30,571 of NZ_CP138958.1, forward strand.
TCGAATTGCAAGGATGGCAACGTCTCAAAGAACTTGGCGCACCCCCTCCCAAGCAAGTGATCAGCCTGGGAGGGGGTGCCCGCAATCCCCAATGGCGTCGATTAAGAGAACGGATCCTTGGCATACCCGTCAAGACTTGCACCAACCCACCAGCTGCCGGAGTCGCCCGTCTGGCCTGGCAAGCGATCTCTCCTCAACACAACTTGGTTAGTACCAAGCAAGAATCGGATCACCAGCTCTGAATGGTGCTAACCAAATGGCATAACCACATTTTGACTGGACTGTTTGTCATGAAGATAAGTTCAATGAGCTTCAATGTGATCGAACTAGAGAGACTTCCTTCTTGATCAGCGCTTTGACTAACTCCTAGTGGTAAGAGCTCACTTCAGGCTCTCCAATCTCTAGTCTCAAAATTTCCAACACCACTGCTGATGAGCTCCGATCCCCTCACCCCTGATGTCAGTGCACGCATCTGTCGCCACATGAATGACGACCATGCCGAAGCTGTTATGAATTATGCGCGGTACTACGGAGGAATTAAAGACCCCCAAACAGCCAAGATGATTTTAATTACCTCGGAAACGATGGAACTTGAAGTGGATGGGGATGCCTTAGAGATCAAGTTCGACCACACTCTCACCGATAGTGAAGATGCCCATCACACTCTGGTGGCCATGCTGAAAGCCATGCCTAAATCATCTGGCTGATATTGCCTCATAAGGGAACCCTGCCAAAAGAACGAGGGGAATCCTTGCTTCAGAAGCTGAACTGCATTGCTTTCATCCCTGATGCGAGCAGGTCATGCCCTGCTCATGCAACCCCAGTGCCCCATCTGCCGGGCAGCGATTACCTCAGATGCCGAGTGTTCCAAGCCTTGCCTGAACTGTTGCATGAAACTCGATCTACCAGCCGATGGCTTAAGAGGCTTCAGTCCCCTGAACTGGCGGGCACTGGGTTGGTACGAAGGTCATCTCCGCCGGCTGTTGTTGAGTCTGCGTCGCAATCGGAAGCTCTCAGCGATCCACGCCTTAGCAAAACTGCTGACCCCGCTCGTCCCCATCAACGCTGTGCTGGTCCCAATTCCGAGCTGGAAAAGCCTAAGCCGAGCAAATCCTGTACCCCAACTTCTGGCCAGTGGCTTATGCCGTCCCTGCCATGGCCTCTTACGCCGCCGCCATGCAACCGTGGGACAACACCATCTCGACAGACAGCTACACGCCAGCGAAATCAAATTCATTCATTCGAAGCTGTGCCAGGCCTTAGCAACAACGCAACTGACTGGTCCTTTCATCGGGTTTGGATTGTTGATGACATCCTCACCACTGGTGCCACAGCTCTGGCAGCCAAAAATTGCTTGCAGAATCTTGGCATTACTGTAGGTGGTGCGATCTGCCTGGCAAAAACCCCAAAACAAAAGAGCAAATACAAGCCCAAAACCATTCGCAATGGGTGAGTCTGGCCAACAGGGCGACTGCAAGTCCAGAGGCAATGTTTAGCTTTAGCCGAAAAGATGCATGGTCAAGAATTAGGCCACGAGTCAAAAGCGCAAACGCCGTCATAGATACCAACAGGGCATGGCCTTTACCTTCAATTGAAAAGCGCATAGGGCAGGGAATGCAGAAAGCCAACAGAGCGACAAGATCAACTGCTCGAACACGACACCGAGCCAAACCGGCAGCCTGAGTAACCATGAGAATTCCTCTAGCTAGATGGACCAACCAGTAGGAAACATGCAGGCTGATAGCGCTTTGTCCAACAGACTGCCCCCAGCCCCCGAGCATCAAGTCATAGAAGGGAGGGTGTGAGTCGGTTTTCTGCTAATCGAAGATGGAAAGAACTGCGAGCCAAAACGCCTGAATCACAATGCGCAGCTCATCACCGCAAAGACTAGAGCAATCGATCAGGCACAAGGCTTTGATGGCAAAAAACAAGCTCACCATCAACGCAGGAACGACAACGCCACTGCTGATCTACTGATGACCTTTGGACTGCCCACTGAAGCATCATGATCATCGCTGCCAAGACGCGATTGGGTTTACGCCACAGCAAGGTTGCCGACCCAGCGGCCTAAGGCAATGATTTCATCGCCAACCTGGCAAGGCTTTGCCTCACCCAGTGATTTAAGATTCCGAGGTCGCGAACGCGACGCGCCGGGATAGCTCAGTTGGTAGAGCAGGCGACTGAAAATCGCCGTGTCCCCAGTTCAAATCTGGGTCCTGGCATCAATTTAAGATGCCCATTGCCGTGTCTTTCTCTCCGTACAACGAAAAGAGCGACCGCCAGTTCAATAATGCAGACAATTTTGCGATGATATTTGATGAGGCCTGGAAGAACTATCAGTCTAAAGAAGGGAAGACTAAGCCTAGTCAGGAGACCAAACTAAATCTAGTCCTAGACACGATCAAGGACCACCCATTCCTATTGAGATCTCCATCCATTGCCAAAGAAGTGGCTCAATTTCGCATCCGACTTCTTGATCTGATCTAAAATATAGATTAGGCCAAAAGTAGATTTGTTTGCGCATCCTCCACGCATTGAGTATCGCCAACATCATCGTCAAAAGTCCCATCCCCATTCTCAAGACACTGATTAAAATTCCCCTCTGCCTGGAAATCCTCTGTCTTCAAATTAAAGGTTTGGTCTGATTCACTATTCTCAGGCTTAACCTCTTGGAGGGTCTGCCCTTCTGATGAAATAGCGTAAGAAGTACATCGGTCTGGATCAACATCTAAAAGCCCCTGTAGGTGCCTCACGCGCTCCTCACTATCAACAAGGAGCTTCTTAGTGGCTTCATGGCAGCCATCATCTTTCAAAAATTGACTACTCTCAAGTATCGCGACCCTTTCTTCAAGCTGAATCAGCCTCAAAATCAAGGCCTCACTCAACTGACTAAAACCATGCAGCTGCTTACTAAGCAACTTTTCAAAAGATGCCTGGTTTTCACTGACCATCATCAGTTATTTCCTTCCAGAAAGAATCTTGCCGATGGTATCGGTGCCAAGCTGCCTGTCCATCACAGAAGCTTCAACGAGGCAAAGTTGGTTTCATGACTCTTCTCCAATTTCTACCGCGAGACCAAGACAAGCTTGAGCAGATGAAGCAAGAAGCGATTGACTGGTGGAGTAATTTTCCAGAGATTAGATAGAGCTTGTTTTAGTTAGGGCAATCGCCTGGGTCAATGGCTGGGCAGAGAAAGCGAGCAAGATGGCCCGCAAGTATTTATACCTAAGTGACTCCTAATTGCTGTTCTCCTCTCGCCTACTAGCGACTGACAAGGATGAATCTATAGGTTGATGACCTTATATCCAAGCCAAAAAAATCATGAAGTCATGCAAACTGAAAACAATTAAAGATTTTAGCTTCCAGCTCACAGGAAGACACCTCTTGCTTGTTTATCATGGCCAAAGGGAGATGATTTCCCTGCAAACCATTGAGCTGTCGACAGGGCGACAAACTGAACTTTCCATCACCGAATTTCCCCATGCCTCTGTTTCGCCCCCCTTCAAGTGAACAACCGGGTGATCAATCTGCCCTAACCCCCTCAGGGAAAGAAATCCCCATGGCGATGTCGATGATGGTTGACTCCATGGTACGCATGATTCAAAAAGCCAGTGGCAATCTGCCAAGTGGTCAAAACGAAGACTCAAACGAATCTCTTGATGAACATTGAGCAGTTCGTTGCTCAAAGTGAAGGTACATGGCGGTCAATGCGAAGTAGCCATTCACTAGCCTTCCAACAATTTGAGGAAGTACTAAGCGAGATTCGCATCCAAAAGGTCAATAGCGAAGATCCGGAAGTTATCCAACTCCTCAAGTCCACGACAAGTCACAACAGCATGCCCGTATCGCCGTTCAAAATGGAATGGCAAGCTGAAAGTGACTGGGATCCAAATGTAAAGTCAGAGGTCACATCGGGCTCATGCCTTTTAATACCTATCCCAAAAACCCATGAGAAAGGGGTGATCTTAAGAAGTAGGGGCTATGCAGAAGCTGAAAAAGCTGTCTCAAATTATGAATTCCTATCAGACGGGACTTTCCTGCTGATGACCAAATATGGGCAATCTATTGCTGAGGAGAGAATCTGGTTTGTTTCCAAACACATTCGGTGCCGATCATCAGTTCTACGAACATCAGAAGGCTCAGGCGTCCTGCAAACATCTTTTGCCTCGGAAGTGCGCAGGCTAAAAAACTAAAGGATCAACAAAAAAAGATGCGTCAGAGTTCATTACTACGTTTCGCCAAAACATTAGCTGCTCACTACAGCAACAAGGAGCAAGCTCAGAAAAATCCAATCCACTTTGCCAGAATCAATATCTACTTTAGGCCACTATTATGGGATGTATTTAAAGGGCCTGGATATTATTCAGAGCAAAGTTATGACTATGATCCATGGCGTCCTTATCGTCAGGGCGTGCATAAATTACTAGCAAGCAAAGAAGCATTCATATTGGAGAATTATAGCTTGCAAGAGCCTAAGCGCTTGGCTGGCGCGGGGTTTTACCCTGAACTTCTCAATAACCTATGCACTGATACGCTCATTCCGCGACGGGGCTGCTCTATGCACTTCAAGGAAGTCAAACCAAACCAATATCGAGGACAAGTTGAACCTGGTAAAAACTGCCTAGTTCCTCGCAACAACACCATGACTTATCTGGTCAGCGAGGTGGAGTTTGATGAAAAAATTTGGATTAGTCGAGATCGCGGATTTGACCCCAAAACACATGAACAGCTCTGGGGCTCAAAGCACGGTCCACTTCACTTCCAACGTATTGACAATCTAGGCGATCATCTTAACGAAAGCTGGTTGCGCTCTGCCTCACACTGAATTAACACATCAAAGAAAATAGTGATGTGTCGCAAGACTGAAACAACAAGAGGCAGAAATACCATGACAGTTCAATGCATCTATTCACTGTCCCATGCACTCAAATCCTGCTTTCCAGGCCCACTAAGCCATTGCCGTTTTTTACCTGGAAAAAGCCAGGGCCTTTCGAACACTTAGAGATAAAGACATGAAGGAATTAATAGGCTCAATATCTTGATAGTTGAACAGTAAAACAATAATAAATAAAGCACTAAATCTATAATCAATACTACTATCCAAGATTCACGAGCAAGGCGAATCTGCAAAGAAGAATACCCTTACCTTACAGGAGGAGGAAGCCCGATACGGTTCATCTCAAGACTGTTAACCTTAGCTCGAACAAAGCGATGTGGGTCCTCCTTATTTCTAGCCACATTCTCTACCAATGCGCCCCATTCTTCTACATGAAGCAAAGGCTCAATAGCCAATAATGCTGCATATCGACAGGCCCAGTAAGGAGACTTCTCTGGGTTCAGCCATTGAGACAAATGAGCACAACCAATCTCGGGGCTATATTGCATCAGCGTAAGGATGGAAGCTGGTTTGAATTTAATAAAATCAGGCCAACGCCGATCAAGTGCAGAGAAGCATAAATCCTGAATTTTCTGTTGTGCTGTTTCCGGCCAATCGGTCATACATCTAAAAAGAACCATAAAGAAATAGAGCGCGCCATAATCCTTCTTTGCTCGTTCCCAGCATTTCAACAACAAAGGCCAAAGCTCTGTTGGATTGCGACTACGCAAGGTCTGAACAGCAAGATAACAGCGACTGAAATCAGTCGCGAATAGTTCCTCAATCAGGAAGGCATCTTTAGGGAATTCATCATAATGATGCACGAGATCAATATCATCTGGGTCATCAAGCATCAGCCCATCCAAAACAACCAGCAAATCAAGGCCATTCTTCTTTACCACCTCTTCAGGCCAAAGAGCATTCAAGGCCCGCATGCGAAAGGTCGGAGATACAGGTGCCCTTAACGTGGCCTTAAGTAAATCAAATTCACCTGCATCGATAACATCCTGAATTGCAAGATGCCGATCCATCTGAACAGGAAGGACCAGATGCAACTCCAGCTCCAGCAATCGATCTCTTTTGCCGCAAAGCCTAAACATTGCAGCAAGAGCAGCACCACGAACCCCAGGGTTGGCATCATCCTGCAAAGACTCAATTCTTGGTGCCGCTGAAACGACCCCAAGGCAAGCCAGGCTCTGAATCAACACGCGCCGATGCTGCTTGGGATCATCTAGCAAAGACATCATGACTTGATGTAGATCAGGGTCCTGACAATCCAACTCTTGAAGGGCCCAAGCAGAAATCTCAACCAAATTTGGATCAGTGCTTGTGAGGCAGCGACCAATGGCAGGAATTGCAGCGGTACATCGAAGACGAGCCAAGCCCTCAACGGCCTTTTTACGGGCAATCACAACAGGAAGTTCAGAGGACTCTGACTCAATCAGGCGCAACAAAGCCCGTTCAGTCATGGGTCCAGGGAATTTGCTTAGGTGAAAGGCTGCTTTGTAGTAATCACTGGCCAACTCCAACTTATTGATAGGCGTACAAAGAATCTTGAGAGCCTCTTCCTGGCTGAGAGATGGAAGATGATCGAATGGGCTCTTCAGCTCTTTCACTAGATCAGAATATGAACGAGGAACAAGGCCGAAAGGTTGACCAAGTCATTACTCTGGAACACTGCATTCATATATCAGTCATCTTTTAAGAAGTAGTAGGCAATCTTGAACTCTGCTGTTTTGCGAAAGGGGCTGGTCTCATGTTAGAGGCATGCCTCCTGGAGGAAGCTGGAATAGCAAAGTATCGCTACAACTGATCATGAGTTAGAGGGTCAACAGAGGTAACACTCACTGAAATATCTAATAGCAAAATTGATCCTTATCATCTTGCCAAGACCCTCAAAAACCTCTCAATCAATCATTCTCTCCCATAGCAAATAGCCTCAGTGTTGACGACGGAATGACTCTTTACAATTTACAGGCCAGTAAAATATCTGCCCCAATGCAGAATGGGAAAACACTAGCCAGATTTCAGCAATCACAATGTGATACATGCTTCGAGCGAAGATGCATTCATTAAAGAGTTGGGAAAATCATAATACAATACATAGGTGAATCCATGAGTTGATATTGCCAGCTGTTCAGGGGCTGGAGCTTCTGTTTCCACTAGAACGATAGCTTCAATAATGATTGACTGATTCAGCCAGAAAAGTTTACTTCTATCTCTTGCAACCAATGCAGCAAAATAGAAAATAACAAAGAATGGCCAGGACTCCACGAATAGCCGCTAAAAGAATCATTAACCAAAGAGCAAAACAGTAAGCTTAAAGCCACGGCGGCAGGAAATATATGTGCCAATTTAGGCCGCAAAGTATTGTCAACTTTTCCATACCTTGTCGACAAAAAATCTACCATCATTTACTTAATGAAAATGCCGCGCTGTTGCCTGACCAATTGACCTCACTTATGAATAGCTCACGTAGATCAGCATCAAACAAAGAGGCTATTTCTGCCTCCGTACTACAACCTGTAGCTTTTGATTCATCCATATGAGTCATATTGATCAACAATAAAACATGTTTTCAGATAGAAAAGCTGTGGGAATAAGCAAGGGATTCCATTCTATGGAAATAGAACGCAGGGCTAAAACTCTTAGGACATTGACTGATATACATTCTGGGAAGGAGTCGAGACTTGCGCAAGCATTGGTAATAGCCTTAAAAACAAAACCAACTTTCAACCATCCAACAAGAGGACTGGAGTGCATAAATAATCAATTTTGACTCTAAACAATCAAGCTTCACTGAACAGCTTATCGTCGCTTTACTGACCACTATTACATCGACAAGTCAATCACCCAAAAAAAAAGAACCTCTAATGGCTCAGATCAATGAAATTAAAAACCCTTTTAGATTCTATCACCATCCCAAGGCTGTTCTAGTTAATAGCAATTATCAAGCTCTTGGAAGCTACAATCTCCAGCACAGCCAAACTTAACTGCTCAGGAATCAAAGCAAACACAATCCTAGGATCCTTTCAAGATCCAAAAAATAACACAATGACTCTGACCATGCCTTTAACAAAGGCATGGCAGCCAACCTTAACAAAGCAATCCTGATGGCAAGGGGGTTGACTAACTTCAACACTAAAGAAACACGGCGAAAATTTTCGGCCAAGACCCTCTCTAGAACAATTCCAAGAGAGTGAAGGCACAATTTATAATTAAAGCAAAAACCTTGCACGTTTTACAAACGTCATCATGGGAATGTTGTTATCATCTTTCCGTTCTATCAGGCAGATTTGCATAAAGCCTGAACCATAAAAAAAGTGGATCTCTCGACTCTAGTGATTACCTTGCTCACATCGATAATGCATGCATTCTCTTCTCAAGTCGACAACATTGACACAGAACCAACCCTTCAGCATCAATACTGACGAGTCGTTGCTAAATGAAGACGAAGCCGCTGAACTGGCCGATGAATTAAAGGCTCTGCTCAGACGTGGAGACACGCCGAAAGCCGATGCAGAGCAAATTCAGCGAATGGTGTCTGGTCTTGGCGATCATCGAGGATTGCTTCGACGTACCTTTGCAGAAAGTCTTGGCGTCGTAGGCAAGGCCGCGGCGCCAGCACTTTGTGTGGCCCTACACAAGCATTCCAGTGCCACGGTGAGGCGCGCCGCCGCAAAGACCCTCAAACTGGTGGGCGATCCAAGTACCTTGCCAAATCTCCTCGAAGCCCTTCTCAACGATCCAGACCCTGTCGTTCAGGGATCAGCGGCAGGAGCCATGGCGATTTTTGGTGCCGATGCAATAGAGCTCCTGCTAGAGGTGCTCATGAATCCCAACAGCACAGCAATGCAATGTGGATTCGCTAGCTGGGGGCTGGCCTTTGTGGGAGCTCAAGCACCTGATGCTCTTCGCAATGCAGCCCAATCCGACCATGCAGAAATTAGAGCGGCAGCCATCGCCGGCCTGGGAGAGCAAATACAAGCCTTGGGTGATACGGATGCTCGAGAGCTTCTCCTAGGAGCTTTAGTTGACCCTGCCAGCGATGTGCGTGCTGAAGCAACCATATTGCTTGGCAAGCTACACGAACCATCCTGGGCACAGCCAATGTTATTAGCCAGGCTCGATGATTTACACCCTCAAGTCCGAAAGAATGCAGCCTTGTCTCTAATGAAACTGAAGGCAACGGAAACACTCAATGAACTGCTTGCAAGAAAGTCTACAGAACAAGATGAAAGCGTCAATAGGGTTTTGCAGCTCGCAATTGATCAGCTTTTGAACGAAGATCTAAAGAAACATAATGATGAAAGCTAGTCATTATTGAGTACTGGGCTTGCCTGCATTACGTTGCTCCAATGTATTGAGAGCATCAATCACGCTCCCTCCCAACAAATCATCAATTAAATCCTCCGCCTGAAGCTCTTTCAAGCAAGCTTCAGCTGCAGGATCATCAACTTCCCCAAGAGCAGTTACTGCAATAGCAGCCAGCAGGATATTCTTACTTTTGCAACTCTTTAGAAGAAGCGGAAGCCCCTGCTTGCCGAGAAGAGATAGAAGCGGAACCACTGTAAGTATCAACTCAGGGATATCATCCTGTAGAGCCAATTCGACAACCTCCATGGCCTCTTTTGGGAAGGCTTCGCCAGGGAAATTAGCTGCCACTTGCACAAAAGCCTTGAGACAACTTGTGCGAACTATTCTATTCTCATTGGCATGAAATATCTGCGCCAAAGGGAGCAAGGAGCGTCTACCAAATACACCAAGGGCTTTTACAGATGCTCTTCTAAGTTCAATATCCGTCTGATCCAGATTGGCCAGCAGTCTAGGCATTGACTCCTCAGGCCAGTGGCGAGACATTTTCAAATAAGCTTCTTCTTTGATTTGTGGATTTGGATGAGCAAAGTCATCAAATAAATCCTCAAGATCAGGCTTACAGTTTTCATCCTTGCTCATGTATGTAGGCTTAGCACATCTCAAGTCACTAGCTATAAGAGTAATTCAGAAGAGCTTGGTGGAGATCTTTAAATCAAATAGATTCCCAATGCTTTTACAGACAAGGCCAACCAAGCTAAAAAACAAGCTGCACAGACCTTGAGAGGTAGCCATCTAAAGGCATTGAGGTTCAGGAGAGAGCATTAATCAGGTAGTTAAGAAGGTCCTTAAACTCGTTGGCAGCTTGCTGATCCATATCACGAGGAACACATACACGCTCACGGATGTAGCTAAAGGCCTCGATGTAAGCAGAAGTAGGGATACCGAGTGTGCGAAACACCTCTCGAACACCGGCAATACCCCACTCATCAAGAGGGCCAGTGCTACCTGCTATCAAGCAATAGTTAATCAGGCGCAAGTAATGGTTGATGTCTCTTGCACACTTGTCCCTAGTTGCAAGGTCATACTTACCATCTCTGTAAACAGCTTTAAGTGCATCAGCAGTCACATTGTCTATGCCAGAAGCCAGCTTCTCAGCAGCTTCCATGCGGGCAGCCGCACGATCGAAAGATGCCTTGACAGCTTTAAGGTCACTTATGTCAGGGAAACGACCTGCTGCATCTGCTGCAGTGATCACTGTTGTGACAGCAGATTTCATCGTGTGATTCCTTTTATGGAAGTTTGATAATTAACTTGAAGAAGATTACGAATGATTCAGCTCAGGGAGCTGATCACACGATCAAAATAGGAAGCAGCTTCTGCAGCAATGCCCTGGCAGTCAGAACCCTTACCAGAGATGCCCTGGAAAGCAGAGGGACCAGAATTTGTATCCGTAATGATAGCGACAGTAGCGGCCTTCATGATCTCAACAGCACGTACTGCATTCTTAATAGGCACGCCCAGAGCGTCGTAGGTCTCTTTGAGACCATTGAGGCAACGATCATCCAGAACAGATGCATCCCCTGCCAAGAGGGCGTAACTGACATAGCGGAGGATGATCTCTCCATCGCGCAAGCATGCAGCCATGCGGCGAGTGGGGTAGCAGTTACCGCCAGGCTGGGTCATGCCTGTGTTCTCGCAAACCATGCCGCTCACTGCATCCGCTGCAATACAAGAAATGTGTTGCGCGATTGCATTGGTTGCATCGATTCGAATGTTGGCATCCGCAACGTGCTGACGAAGAGAAGCCAAATCGGCACTGCCGAGGCAAGCCCCTTTGGCATCAGCACCAACTACAGCGCGAGAGAATGCGTCAAGCATTGGCAAGCCGGACAGGACTGGGGGTTAGGGAGCTTCTGAACCATTAAGGGAAGTCTCCAAAAGCGAGATGGACATTACCACTTGCATATAAACCTCTTAATGCGGATGACGCCTTAAGAAGCCTGCATTAAAGCGGCAGGACCTTTGCGCTAATGGGTTTTACCCCCCTTGATTGGGCTGAAGACGAACGCAATCGTAAGCCTCTATACCGAAACCCAGCCAATCAGCAAGCAATCACGCAACGGTTCGTCACTGAAGCATCCACGCAACCAAGACACACTGCTTGATCAAACTTTTGGGCTTCGGCACTCCAACAGACTCCAAACCAACAAGAGTAGAAGCAAGCCATGCAAGGCTTCATTGAGTTGCCTTGATCATTGCTCGAAAGGCTCGATATTGAACTCCTCTAAAGGGGTTCTCTTGCTTGAAATGATGATTAAATATTCAAGTGTAGGCTTAAAGATGAGGGATTAGAACCAATGCCTGAAGCCACACGAGAAGAGCTACAGGAAACCATTGGGGATCTAAACGCCTATCGCAAGCGATTACGAAATGAAATTATCTCGATTGGGCAAAAGCTAAGGATGCCTCAAAAAAAGATCGACGCCTCATTAGCCGAACATACCGAATTGCAGCGAATCGACTTGATTCTCACTGAGCTCGTCGCACAGCTTGATCAGAATTAATCCAGCCTCATTGCCGTTGCATCCTGTTCAAGCGCGAATCCTTCTTTTAAGGTCTTCCTGAAACTGCCATTTAGCCTCCTAGGGTCAATCAAGACATTCGACTTCAAGCACCTTGGCGGTAGCCCTTGCGAGCCAATTGAGAGAAGGCACCAAGGCCGCCCACACGATGGCCGAGAACACTGGTTTCGTGAGCTGTTTCCTTAAAGGGGTGGTTGATCAGTCCAGTTATCGCATGCTGGTGGCTGATCTCTATTTCGTCTACTCCGCACTGGAAGCAGAAATCGGCAAGCTGCGTGAGCAAAAGCATCCGGTGGTGGCACCTATTGGCTTCCCCGAGCTCAATCGCTGCGAGGCCTTAGAACAAGATTTGATTTTTTATTTCGGCAGCGACTGGCGCAATCTGGCCAAGGCGACGCTGGCGGCTCAGGAGTATGTGGCCCGTATTCATAAGTTGGCGCAGGCGTCGCCTGAGTTACTAGTGGCTCATCACTACACCCGCTATCTAGGGGACCTTTCAGGCGGTCAGATTCTCAAGACCATTGCCCAGAAGGCCATGAAGCTAGGGGGCAATGACGGCGTGCGTTTTTATATCTTTAATGACATTGAAGACACCAAAGCTTTCAAGACTCTATACAGCGCCACCCTTGATAGCCTGCCGATCAATCAGCAGACCGCCGAACGCATGGTCGAGGAGGCAAATATGGCCTTTCACTGCAATATGGCCATGTTCAAGGAGTTAGAAGGCAACCTAGTGGCTGCAATTGGAAAGGTCCTGTTTGGATTCCTCACGAGCCGCCAACGAGGCGGCAGCACTGAGGATGCGGTGGCCTAAGAGGAAAGCAAGAGGTTGGCGGAAAATTAACACCTTCAACTGTTCAACACTTTCAACCTGGCTGAGGATGAAATGCTTGCGATCACCAGTCCCTATCAGTCCACTCTTGAGATCGAACGATCTAGGCATGTGATTGGCCTATTCATCAAACATGCCATGAAGCATCAAACCACTGATCTTGAGAAAATCTTCAACTCAGACCAAAGAAGTGAGGGATTACATTTAGATGTTTGACCCATTACTTGAGAAACTGCACTCCAGCATCCAAATACAAGGCGGAGAGACTGCAGCAGTTCCTGATGGTCTTAGGGAATGTCGAAACGAGAAAAAAAACAGCTTGATTCGAAGTTGGCTTTGGCAAGTACCAGGGTTCCGTCGCTGGAGGGTCTCGCGACTCGATGCCGGGGAAAGCCTTCAGGTCCTCAACTCAGTGGCCTATCCGGACTACAACATTGATCAGCCATTGATGGGATTGGACCTGTTGTGGTTTGAGAAAAGACAAAAGCTAGTAGCGATCCTTGACTTCCAACCCCTCATTCAAGATCAGTCCTACTTAGAGCGCCACTTCCAGGGACTCAAAGCCCTCCAAAATCAATTCCCTGAACTGAATGGAGAAGAGACGATGCGATTATTCGATCCCAATCAATACTTCTCCCCCTGGTTGCTTTTCTGCAGAGGCGGCACCGAAAAAGCCACCAATGTCTTACCTGAAGCGTTCAATGCTTTCCTGCACTGTTACTGGGAGCTTCACCAACAAAACAGCAATAAAGTCTCCCTAATACCGGCGGCCGAAGTCAAACAACTACAGATCGCTTATGACATTTACAGCGCTGAGCGGGATCCAGCCCACGGCTTGTTTACAAGTCATTTCGGCAAGGCATGGTCTGATCGCTTTCTACACGAATTCCTATTTCCTGCCAGCACTAAAGCGGATTCATCTCCGCCGGCAGACGCAGACTATGACCTACCTCGATGAAACCCTTACGCCTAAGCAGCCTTGATCCAGTCAGGATGCCCGAATGGCGATGGGCGCCGTTCCTCAGCCATGCCATCAACGCTTTAATACCACTGAAGCCTGAGCCATACCCAGTAGCTCCAGAGTTCCTGCAAAGAGAAGGGGAAACAGGCTCCAAATCTCAACCCATCAGAGTGACAACATGCACCTGGGCTTGCAGAACCAAAAAGTTCAGACAGGTGCGAGCCGCGTGCGTGGAGGCCGGCAGTTCAGCCTCGGTCTTGAATTTCGTGATAAGCCCTTATCACACCTTCGATCTTCCCTTCTTCGGTGCAGACTTAGTAACACTTCCATCTGGGCATCTTTTAGCACTGGACTTACAGCCAGCAATCACAAGTGACGAACGTCATACCAAACAAGTCTGGGAACGACTGATGCCAATCTTTGAACACTGGAGAGTTCGCCTCCCTGAGGGAGGGCCGATACCAGAAGAAGCTAAACCTTACTTTTCACCAGGATTTCTCTGGACTCGCCTACACCTGGGTAGTGAAGGAAACCAGCTGATCGATGAAATCATCATGCCAGCATTTAGAGACTACTTAAACCTTTACTTAGATCTTGTCGAAATGGCAGAGGAGGTCTCCCCTCAACGTGCCTTCAAGCTGCTGGAAGGTCAGAAACGATACTTGAGCTACAGAGCGAAAAAGGATCCAGCAAGAGCCATGTTGGCCCGCTTCCATGGTCAACAATGGACCGAGGCTTATATCCATAACGTTCTTTTTGACCTCTAAGATCACTCTGACCAAGACCCTACAAAGTCTCAGATGAACTCATTGAAAAACGAGATTCTTTTGTGCATTGTTAACTTCAACTCAACAAACCTGAGCCAAGGCAAGCCATCAATAGACTTAAAGATCCTTGCAAGTGCAATCAAAGATGCCTCAGTGGTATGCAAAGCGATTCAAGCTCATCCTGCAACGCTTGGAGTCTGAATGAATCATCGGCTGCTGTTCGTTTGCCTCGGCAACATCTGTCGCTCCCCCGCTGCAGAAGGGGTTTTCCTGCATCAACTAAAAAGCCAAGGCATGGAACAGCACTTCGTGGTGGATTCCGCCGGCACCGGTGGATGGCACGTTGGCAGACCAGCGGATTCGCGCATGCGTAGTGCTGCCCAGCAGCGAGGGATCCTTCTACCCAGCCGAGCGCGACAGATCACCCTGGAGGATCTAAAGACTTTTGACCTAATCCTCACCATGGACGCAGAAAATCTGGCGACTGTTCAGAGCCTCGCCACTGAAGTCGGCCCTATGGCAACTGCCAGGATCGAGCCCATGCTCAGCTATGCGACCAAAACATCACTTGAAGAGGTGCCAGACCCTTATTACGGAGGAGATGCAGGCTTCGAGAAAGTACTCGATCTGCTTGAAGACGCCTGTGAAGGCCTGCTAATTGAACTCAGCTCCCAGCAGTAGGCCAAACCTCCTCGGGAACCTGCACTCGAAACAGATCGATCAAAGTCTCAATCACCTCCTCAATCGTCATGCCGTCACTAATCAACTCAGTGGCATCTTCAGCTTGGCGCAAAGGAGCAACTTCGCGGGTGCTATCCATTCGATCACGTTCCTCGATTTGTGTTTCCAACTCAGCCAGATCAGGAACCGGGAAACCACGATTGTCCAGGTCCAGAGCGCGACGCCTGGCACGTTCAGCCGGGCTGGCGGTGAGGAACACCTTCAACTCTGCATCTGGGAAAACGGCCGTACCAATATCCCGTCCTTCAGCAACCAACCCGCCTCGTACACCCATCCTCTTTTGCTGAGCCGTCAAAGCCTTACGAACACAGCCGTGAGCAGCAACCACTGAAACCGAGGACGTCACTTCCGGCGATCTGATCGCCTCTGTTACGTCATGACCATTGATCCGAACCTTCTGTGCTCCTGATTGAGATGGCTCAAGCTCAAGCTCAAGATTCTCAAGGATGGTTTTGACTGCTACAGGGTCGTGCGGATCAACATCATGTTGCTGGGTCAACCAAGTGACAGCCCGATACATGGCCCCCGTATCGAGGTAGAGCAGGCCAAGCCGTTCAGCAAAGGCTCTTGTCACGGTGCTTTTACCAGCACCGGCAGGCCCATCTATAGCAACAATTGGCTGACGAGACATCAGAAAAGTGTGATCGATGAGACGAGTCTCCCCGCAACGCACAGCTGCCGCCAGAAGGCAAAGCTTGCGGCCAGCATGCAAAGGCTGCAGGTTAAATGCATCTACCGTTTCTACATACTCAACCTCCAAGCCAAGTTGCTCCCATGCGCACCGGAGCCCTGCAAGATCAACTGCTCGTCCATCCTGAGACTCCCGAGCAGCTCGAGCAAGTAGCTGAGGCAAGGCCAACGCCTGCTGGCGCTGTTTAGTCCTGATGTAACGATTACGGGAACTACAAGCCAAGCCATCGTCATCGCGCACCGTGGCGACCCCATGCACCCGCACCGGCAAACCCAACTGGGCAACCAAATGGCGCAGGATCACCAATTGCTGCCAATCCTTTTCGCCAAGCACAAGCACCTCTGGCCGAACTAGAGCCAAAAGGCGAGCCACCACCGTGACCACACCATCAAAGTGACCGGGCCTACTCGCCCCACACAAATGTGCCTGAAGATAAGAAGGAACCTGAATCCTGAACTGGGAAGAAGCCCCCCCAGGAAAAACCTGATCTACTGAAGGAGCCCAGAGTGCAGAAGCACCTGATCTTGATGCCAACTCACAATCGGCCTCAAGATCACGAGGATAACTATCGAAATCCTCGGCAGGGCCAAACTGCAAAGGATTCACGAAAACACTCACCAACACAGCGGCTGGTTGAAGCCTGCCAAATCCTTGAACTGACTTGATCAGCTGGCCATGACCGCGGTGCAAACCGCCCATGGTGGGAACGAAATGAACCGAAGACTGCTGATGCTTACGCCATTGATGCAACTCAGCCGTTGAACTGAGAACAGAAAAACTCAGCGCAGCACCTCAAGACGCACTTGGGCAATACCACTCGATATCAAACCAAGCTCATGGGCAGCACCATGAGCAAGATCGATGACGCGATGAGCGATAAAAGGGCCGCGATCGTTGATTGTCACAACAGCAGAACGATCATTCCAAAGGTTGGTCACCCTTACCTTGGTACCAAAAGGCAAGCTGCGATGAGCAGCTGTCATTGTGCCTGGCCTGAAAACTTCACCACTTGCAGTTCGGTTTCCGAAGAAGCCCGGGCCGTACCAGCTTGCTTCACCAGTGCTCACTTGAACAACAGTGGGAGTTGGCTTGACAGGTCTGTTGAGCTTGGCAACCGGAACGATTGGTAACTCTGGTGGTGTCTCAACAACTAAATCAAGAGTTAAACCAGTAGCGACATCAGCACTACCTTGATCTGAGCTGTCTTGATTGGCGGAGAAAGGAGTCGCAAAAAGAGAGATTCGTTCAAGCAGAGCTTTCTTGACCTGTTCCCTGGTGACCTTTTTGTCGAGGTCAAGATCAAGGGCAAAGGCTGGTAACAGTGCAGCACTGCTGGAGCAAACACCAGCAAGAACAAGAAGCGAAACGGAAAATTTCATTACTAGCAGACGACACTTGAATGAGGAGAAAAAATCATCCCCAGCAGGAATACGTCCTTAAACCAACCAAAGTTCCCCAAACCGTACGAATTACATCCTCTCTTTAGAAGGGCTCGAACAGCACCTCCTCGTCAGATTGATGCAACTTTAACCAGCTAAATAACAGATCCTCACTGGACTTGCAAGGATCAGAGCCATACCACCCTGATCAGTCGAACTGATGCCATCTAGAGGCCCCGCTAATGCAAGACAGGACAATCGTGACATTGGCTGAATGGAGGGCGGCAGAGGAGGATCTAGAGAGGGCCAGTCGAAACCATGGACTACAAGACCGCGGGCGTTGACGTCCAAGCAGGTAGGGCATTCATCGAGCGGATCAGATCTAGCGTCGAATCCACCCACCGCCCAGAGGTAATCGGTGGTCTGGGAGGGTTTGGAGGCTTGACACGCCTCCCCGCAGGGCTAAACAAGCCTCTGCTTGTCGCAGGAACTGATGGGGTCGGCACCAAGCTCGAACTAGCTCAGCAACATCAAGCCCACTACGGAGTAGGGCTGGACCTGGTTGGAATGTGTGTCAACGACGTCATCACCAGTGGCGCTGAACCCCTCTTTTTCCTCGACTACATCGCCACCGGAACCCTCAGTCCAGAGGCCATGGCACAAGTTGTGGAGGGAATTGCAGAGGGATGTCGCCGCAGCGGCTGCGCCCTCCTAGGCGGAGAAACCGCCGAGATGCCTGGGTTTTACGACCCAGGTTGCTACGACCTAGCCGGCTTTTGCGTAGCAGTGGTAGAAGAAGACGAGATGATTGACGGTCGCAAGATCAAGCCTGGAGATCAGATTATCGGTGTAGCCAGCAGTGGCGTTCATAGCAACGGGTTCAGTTTGGTGCGCAAAGTGCTCGCCCTTACTGAGGCCAATAAGAACACTCTCTTCGGATGCGACAACAAACCTCTAATCGAGGCCCTGCTAACCCCTACCACCCTTTACGGCCAGCTGGTAAAAAACCTCCTAGAAGCAAAAGTTCCACTCCACGGCATGGCACATATCACCGGTGGAGGCCTACCAGAGAATCTTCCCCGATGTTGCCCAAAAGACTTAGTTACCGTTATAGATCCAAGCAGCTGGACCAGACCAGAACTTTTTCAATGGCTCCAAGATGCTGGCCAGATTCCAGAGCATGACCTCTGGCACACATTTAATCTTGGAGTGGGTTTCTGCCTAGTGGTCGCAGAAGAAGTAGTAAGTGATGTCCTGCAGGTTTGCAACGAACAAGCTCTTCAAGCTTGGCCTATTGGTCAAGTCGAAACTGCCTCTCCCTCAACCGGGGAGAGATTACGAGGGCTACCCAGCTAAAGCATTGCATCGCAAGGGCTCTTGAGTCGCAAGATCTCTCTAGCTAATTACATCGGACTTGTACGAGCCTATTCTCGAGCTGATTTTCAGGCACGTCCTCAAGTAATATTTACCTATGCACGCCGAGAGAATATTTCGGCAACAGCGTCGTTAGATCTAACTTAAATCCAATGCCCTTTGATAGCCCCCAGCGCATAACGCGTCGCCGTAGCTCAGCAGGACCTGTACCTCCAAGACGGCAAGTCAATAGTGAATACGACGATCGCAACGCCCCCCACCGTCAAGGACAGGGTCCGAGGCCAACCTTTTTAGCCCTTAGGGACCACGGCAAGGTTTATGTGGCAGACCTCCCCAATCTCTCTGACGGGCAACTGGTACACATCTGCAAAGAATCTGAGGAAGTTCTTGAAAGCCTGGAGCGTCGCATCAGCGATCTCGAACGCGAAGCACAGAACGGTTTCGGTGATAGCGACACCTTCATCAAGGCCTCCACCAAACGAGATGTGACGCGACGCTTCATCCGAGCCATCCAAGGTGAGCAAGAACATCGTCTCAGCAATCCAGCCCTACGCAGGGCGGCCGCTGAATCTCTGCCTCGCACTTTCCTCGAGATCTCACGCCACCGCTTGCCTGGAGCAACTTTTGATTCACTGCTTCAAGAAGCTTTGGCAGCCTGCGAACTGAAGGAACTGGACTCCGGCATTGCTCCAGAGGCACCTGTCAAGGTGGTCCCCATCCGCTCTACTGCAACCACTCTTCCGGTCGTGGTGACACCTGATCCAAATCTTCCCAGCTCAACCAGCGCCTAATAAGGGTTCATTACTCCAAATGGATTGCAGTCACCTGGATAAGTAATGCCAACCGAGCTAATCAAAAGACTCTAGAAATTGCAACGTCTAGGTTGAGATGCTTGGCCCACTCCTGTTTCACCAGCGCTCCCATCTGAAGGGGCATGATCACAAAATCGAATCAAATCGCCATCCTCGCAACCATGACGAGAACCGGCAAATCATCCGATCCATTTCACTCCAAAAAACCTCTAAGGGGAAAGGAGGCAAAAGCAGATGACACCCCAGAGGATGGGGATGTCCTTTGTAACCACTGTCGGCGAACCGCAATCAATGGCATACGTTGTCTGGGAATGTGTGTCGCTGATAGCGACTATTAACTAGATGCGCACTCCGATTGTTCCCCTCTTACTGATCAGCCTATCCATGGTTGCTGGAACAAGTTCGATCGCCGATCCACTCCAAGCTATTGGTCGCTTTGAAACGATTGCTAGCAAATGTAAATACAGAGTGGGGAGCGGCTCTCTGCAGAATTGCCATGTTGTTCAGATGGATCGCAAGACCGCGACAGTGACCGGGGTACGCTTCATCGGCCGAGGCGTAGAACACGGATCCAGTCGGCATCTCACCTTTGTCGCCAACGCGCCGGATCAGACCATCCCATTACGCTGTATATCAGGCAGCTGCACCCTGAACGAAAAAAGATGGATAGCCACGGTGAGCAGCGTGGCAGAAAGCAAGTTTGATGGGCGAGGGATTGCAGAAGGACTGCCTCAAGCCTGGCCGGTAAAGGGTGATTGTGAGCTCTCTTTGAAACAACTCCGCTGCAGGGCACGGGCCATGAGTGGAGAGATCCTTACCGGAGAAGCCCAACTGTGAGAGACCAGCAAGAGCGGGCAACTTCAAGGCGAGGATCCTTATAACTGGCTAGCGAACCTACCTACAAGCTTGTCTATTCTGCGCACCACAAGAAGACCCAGGGCCAAATCCGGCTCGTTGTAGCTTTAGCGAAGGGAAAAATTGGCCCCTTTAACAGTCAGAAAACAGCAATGCTCCTTTCTAAACAGTAAAGAAAGCGCTTAAGATAGGTGAGCAGAAGGTCATTAAGCCTCTAAAACGGGTTAATTCAATCTGCACTAATCCTGAATTAATAACTTCATTTTACAAGAAAAAGTGAGGCAAGAGCATCCATGCAGCTTGGCCAAGCAAAGACCTGGAAAGCTTCAAGATTGATCAGCTAAAAAGTGAACCAAGTTTACTCCCAAATTGCATGGTGCAGACAGCCAGAACCCATTCTAGCGGCATGACTCTTTCACCCACTTAGCAGCGATTTCATCACCCAATGCGGATGCCTCTCTCCAATCAGCACAAGCACCTGTTAGGTTGCCATCATTCTCTTTTGAAATTCCACGATTTAAGTAAGCAACCGCAAGTTTAGAATCAATCTCTAGCGCCTTATTGTAATCAGCAATTGCCGCTCGATTGTCACCTGATTTCCTATTTGCAACACCGCGATTATTGTACGCAATAGCATGATTGGCGTCAATTTCCAGAGCCTTGCTGTAATCATCAATCGCACCTTTATAATCCTCTAACTCATCCTTCGCATTACCACGATTATAATATGCAAGAGCATACTGAGGGTCAATGATTAATGCCTTGCTAAAATCTTCAATTGATCCTTGATAATCACCAATCCCATATTTAGCATTGCCGCTTTTAATATAAGCATTTACATCATTCTCTTCCCCCTCTCTTCTTGCTGAGACCGCCACCCCGGCAACTCCAGCAACAGCCGTAGAAACAATCAGCAGAGGTTTTCCTACCCGAAAGAACGACAAGCCAACAGCAGTGACAGCAGCTGTGGCAACACCTACGGCAATGGCAGCAGTACGGCGTGGCATAGAGGGGTTCTCCTATTGACTCAGCCTAGACAAAAGGTGCCCCCCTCCCAAGAGTGAAGCCGTTTTTTGGCATCAAGATTAAAAAGGACACCCTCTACCGAAGTTCTTAAACCCGAGACTAATTTTTGAGCATCTACGACCTCAGAGTGATAAGCAATTTCAAGCCTGGCGAAATCCAAGCTTCAGCAAACAAAGCAACCCCTCCCTCAGGTGCCACCATTGCAGAAACGAACTGCTGCAGAGACGCTCGTACCGCTGTTCCTTGTCTCTTCAATACAGGCATTAAAAAACTTTGCTTCCTGCTTAAGCGGATACAACTTGATCGCAATTGCCAAAAGAGCAAATGCAGCTATCCACCTTGCGGCTAAACCTCCAGCCCCAAATGCATACCAAAGGATCCGCCTACTACCGGAGGAGCTCGCACATTTCTTGGACTTCTTGGATTTCTTGCCCTTGCCGTTGTCCTTTGCCATTGAATCAGTGATAATTAAACAAACACTAGGCTGTTCCAGCTCCAAACAGCTTTAGGTCTTCCAAAAGAGCACCAGAATGGTAGAGCAAGACCAAATCAATAGTCCAAGCAGCACTTCATTCACTCCACAACAGCATTGAATTTACCTTGCTGAAATTGGATTGCTTGGTCCAGACTGATCAGGTGGAAGTGGGCAGCTCACCAATCTCAACGAGAACCCAGGAAGGGCCTGATGCTTTGCAGGAATAAACAAAGATCATGAATAGAGCTCTACCCCCCTTCAGATCACCATGCAATCAAAGACACACCTGCAATCAAGAGTGTTGTAACGACAAAACAAAGGCCAAAGATAATTGCCCCTATTCCTGTATTCCAATAAATAGACATGCTTAGCAACTCATCTCCTTCCTTTAAAGATTGATCTGGCGATGAGCCCAGCTGAAAAGACACATAGTCATTGATCCATACCTGTGTTGCTGATCGATAGGGTGATTCGGTTGTCACAAAATCGACAACCTCTATAACTCTCTCTTTAATTGTCGCTCGTGTCACTTATACAACCGCCCTTGCAATCAAGGTGATAGCAGCAAACAGAACTGCTGAAACGAGGAATCCAACCGCAAAAATACCTGCAACTATGCCTGTATTCAAATAAACGGAGACAGTCGCTAACTCCTGTCCTTTTTTTTCTGCCACTGATTTTTTCTCTGCCACTGGATGAAGCTGAAGGAATCAATATCCTATAGCCCCACCGCTTTGGATTACTTGTGACCTGCTCTGCAGAACCTTCGCTTGAGGACGGCAGGACTCGCAAGGTCTGTTCAGGCTCATCAAGAGCTCATCACCCTCCACCTGTATGTCCAATCCCCTCATATGGCAACAATCGCCCCATGCGCCAATGTTCTGACCCTCCAAAAAGCAAGCAGGCCCACACAAGAAGAAACGACAATCAACTCGCCAAGTTTTTTTACCTCAACGATCATGACCACCTCATTGGTGAGAACAGAGCTCAACCCGCGTTGAAGGCTGTCTCTTGCACCGCGATAGGTTCTCTCCCACATAAAGATAAAGAGCCTTAGGGTCAAGCCTGAAATAGAGCACCGCGTCGGATCCCCTCAAGTACAGGCCTTATTTTCTGAGTATCTGCGTCATAGGACTCCTAAATCAATCCTGAGCATTCGGAATCAAAGCATCAGCAGGCAAAGCCGGTCCCTTTGATTGACATTCAAGCGCTTAGGCAAAGGGCCCCAGCGAGCACTTCATGTCAGACCGCCGATCATCAAGCTGAGGCATTAAATGAAGCAGACTGCTGTCTTAACTATCACCAGGCCATCAGCACTAGTCTGAAAGAAGTGGGCAGACCACAACTGCAAATTGCTTTGGCAGCAATTGATAAAGGTGATGAATTGGTAGTCGTGAAGTTGAACCGAATAGGAAGAAACCAAGTGGAAGCGATTGCAAGGCTACAAGATCTTCAGAAGAAAGGCATCCATATCAGAACAGTGGATAGTCTGGTCAACACAAGAACAATAGGTAAATTGATGCCAGTCCTTCTTGGATTTTTTCTGGTCTTACTGAAGTAGAGCCTTCGCTGACCAGTGAAAAACAATTGAACACATTCAGCACCGCTTGAAAACAGGAGGGAAATTTGGAGGACGATCCAAGAGAAATGCTGCAAAGGAGAGTTTGGCGCTGTGGTTGAGGGATGAAGGTTGCTCTTGTCGATCCATCAGAAAACAAATAGGTCTTGCACTCTCAACAATCCTCAGGATTATCATGAAAAAGGAAGCATTAGCCGCATGAACCTGATCGAAGCACACAAAAGATCTATTGAACGTGAAAAAAAGAAGCTTGGGGTGTCTGACTATGGGTTGCTCTGGATTTCCTTCCTAAGAGGAGCATTTGTCGCCCTGATCATTGAGAGGTTAATCATCCATTAATGAAAACAGTCTTACTTGGCCTCATCGTTGCCCTTCTCTGGTCTTCACCTCAAGCAAGAACCACGACAGCCAATGGTCTCAGGATGGCGGCAAACTGGTTGGATCCAAAAGAGGAACCTACGAAGAACCCCAAACACATAAAAATCCCCAACCCTTTATATGTTGAGCAAGAATAAAAATAGAGCTCATTTCTAATTAAGAGATCAAAACTATTCAATGTCCTCTATCATGAGAGATCAATAAGCTTCAAAAAAAGCGGCAGAGCAAAGAACACCCAGAACATCCTCCTCCTACGCTTTTGAAATGAGAGTTGTACTTCAACCATTTCAATATTTGCTCTTATTTCCTGCCCATTGAGTAAATAAGATCATGAGCGATGTTAGCTTAAGTAAAGCTGGTTGATTGCCCTCATATGAAAGACGCTCATGAGCAAGTTTTAAGCGAAGAGAGCAAAGAGGTATGGCGAGATCATGTTCTTCAAGAAATAGTTGATTTTCTTGGATCCTGCAAGGACGAAATTTATGAGAACTATGCCAAACAGAGCGAAGGAAGACTCTCCAAAGAAGTCATTGAGGATGAAGGCTTGATGGACTTTGAACTCGCGATTACTTTCCTACGAGACAAGAAAAAATGGTTTGGACTTGGCTCCGGTTTCTTCAAGGCTAATCTCATTCGTTAAGTTCATAGAATCGTGACAACGTTGATTGAGAAGTAGCCCAACTCCCCTTCCGCTCCCCTTCCGCTTTTGCAGAGAACTAAGACGAGAACACGCCAGTTACTGCAACTTGTTTGGAGGACATTGTCGAAGGCGGCACCCAGATTCGAACTGGGGATAAAGGATTTGCAATCCTCTGCCTTACCACTTGGCCATGCCGCCGCCAGGGAGACTCAATTCCCTGCAGCGGATCGTATCAGCCACTCTGCTGGCTCTCTGCTCGTGATTTGCAACGGGCATGGCGAGGATCTGATTGCACTACGGGTGTTGGAGGCACTACATAGCAAATGTCCGAATCTGCCCATTGAAGTGCTTCCCCTCGTAGGGCTAGGACAAGCTTTTGAACATGCCTTAGCCGCTGGATGGCTTAAGCGCCTGGGCCCTTCAGCGCCCTTGCCAAGTGGTGGCTTCAGCAATCAAAGCTTGCGGGGCCTGATTGCTGATCTTGCCGCCGGACTCACTCTGCTCAGCTGGCGACAGTGGCGATGTGTGCGCCGCTCAGCCAAAGCTGGCAAAGCCATTCTGGCAGTAGGAGACCTGTTGCCACTGCTCATGGCATGGAGCAGTGGTGGAACCTATGGCTTCATCGGCACACCGAAAAGTGATTACACCTGGAGAAGTGGACCAGGCCGAGCCTTGAGCGACCACTACCACCGCCTCAAAGGCAGTGAATGGGATCCCTGGGAATGGGCCCTAATGCGATCTTCGCGATGCCGAGTGGTTGCCGTTCGTGATCATCTCACCGCCAGAGGACTACGACGCCATGGGGTAGCCGCAACGGCGCCTGGGAACCCAATGATGGATGGATTCAAGGTCGAATCAAGTCCTGCCGCCCTCAACCGATGCCGGCGACTGTTATTGCTCTGTGGCAGTCGAATGCCCGAAGCAGGCACGAATTTCAAGCGACTCCTTGAAGGCCTAGGCCAGCTCGATAGCGATTTACCGCTAGCAGTACTTGTAGCCTTTGGCTCCCAACCCAGCCTCAACCAGCTCGAAGCGATTCTCAGAACCGATGGATACCTACGATCCACCCCCCCCATCGACACCCTGGGAGCCAAGGCCTGCTGGGTCAAAGGTACACAGCTCTTGCTGCTCGGGCCTGGTCAATTCAACCGCTGGGCGGCCTGGACCGAAGTGGGCCTTGTCACCGCTGGAACCGCCACAGAACAACTTGTAGGTCTAGGCATTCCGGCCTTATCGATGCCTGGACCAGGACCACAATTCAAACGACAATTCGCCATGCGGCAAAGTCGCCTCTTGGGAGGAGCAGTACTGCCCTGTCAAAGCAAAGAAGAACTGGCAGACAGGCTTCAGAGACTGTTAAAAGACGACTCCCTTCGACAACGATTAGGCAGGATTGGCAACAGACGAATGGGAACAGCTGGCGGCAGTGCTGCACTCGCAGCACTGATCTCACAGCTTTTATTAGGGACTAGGAGAGCATCTAGACAACGCTCTGTTTGACACGCCATAGCGGATACTGAACGCTTGCAGCACCACTGCCATGGCGGCCATGCAGGACCATGCCTTAGTGAAAATCTACGCCGAACTGGCCAGCTGCCTCAGCATTAGCCTTGCCTCGGCCCGAAGGAAGGTTGAACTGACAGCAAGTCGGGAGGAGGTTAGGGATCTTGAAGGCCGCAAGGCCATAGCCGAACGTCTACTTGAGGCGGCTCGCTCACGCCCAACAGAAGGAGAAAACACCTCAGGTTCTCAACTCGACCGACTTCTGGAAGCTGTGGCCAGTGAAGAGAACTTCATGGTTGAGGACTAAAGCACACGACACTCGTCAATGTTCAAAGATCTGGGTAAATCGCAAACGATCCAGTTCCGCGATCACAGGGATACAACTGAAGCAACGCTGCGCAATCTCCCAGCGCCCCTCACGTCGCAACATCATTTCTAGACGCTGCCTAGCCGGAAGCAGATATCGAGCATCGTTGGCTGCATAGGCCAACTGAACATCGCTGAGTTCCTCAACCCGTCCCCAATCACTGCTCTGGGCCTGCTTATCCAGTTCAACTCCAACCAACTCCATCACCACCTCCTTCAATCCATGGCGAGGGCTATAGGTTCGTGCAAGGCGACTGGCCACCTTCGTACAGAAAATGGGCAAAACGGAGATGCCCAATCCGCTAGCAAGTGCGGCCACATCAAAGCGAGCAAAGTGGAACACCTTTTCAACAGAAGGGGCCTCCATTAGCTTCTGCAAGCGAGGGGCAGACGTCTGACCCAAACCAATCCGCACGCATGCCACATTGTCGGCAGGGTCACAAATCTGCACGAGACAGAGGCGGTCACGGCCATGAATCAGTCCCATGGCCTCAGTGTCTACCGCAATCGCAGATGCTCTGAGATATCGATTCGCCCAGCCTGAGTCGAGATCCCCATCGAAAACGACAAAACTTGCAGGTGCTTGAGAAAAGTCGGCCATTAAGCAAATGGCGCAGGGCCAGGACAGATCCTCACCACTCTGAAGGGCCACAGCGCCGGCTTGCTCATCTTGCTGATTTGAAAACGGTGGCGAGACTGGGTTGAATCAGGCATGGTCACTCGCTCGCCTTGAGCATCTGACGCATGCCCTCGCTGAACTGTCTGGCCGATATCAAGCAAGATTTTTTCAACCACCGCAACAGTTTCTCGATCTGGGAGCAACCGTCTACAGGTTGCTGATCTCCTTGCTCAAGACAGTCAACTATCAAGCAAGAATCTTGCATCAACTAGCTCTGAGGCTGCCACGCCATCGGCTTTCGAAAGGCATGCTGCAAAAAGCCATGAATTTTCTAAAGAGCTAAGTAAGGCTCATACAGCAACACCAAGCAACGCTGCCCAAAACCTGATCCGACCGAATCGCATGCTTCAGCTCCTCGCTACAGCAAAGGCTGATGCAAAGCGACTGATAGAGCCCTGCCATGGCATCGTAAAGACCTAGAACAGATGGGTACATCAGCACCCATGCACGAACGCGATGCCGGCGGTCTTCTCCTCGACCCTGCTACTCACAGTGCTACTGGCCATCGGCCTGGTGTTCTTTCTGCGGGCAGCAAGTAAAGACCGAACCACGGTTGTAGATGTTCACTCACCGCGTCCCCCACTAGAGGTCCTCAATGGAATGATCCAGTGGCTGGAGGAACGAGGCTGGAAGCAAGATAGTGGCGATGCTGATAGACAAGTCCTTCGCTTCATTGGAAGCGTTGCCTCCAGCCAATCGCTGGCAATCCTGTTATCCCTATACGCTGCAGTTGGTTCAGGCTGCCTTGGACTGGTTGTCCGCCAGCTTTATCCCCTCCTGGACTGGTGGCCACTTCTGCTTATTGGTCTGGGCCCACTCGCAGGATTGATCTACAGCAATCGCGCCAACCGCATTGAAGCCGTTGAACTTCGCTTGATCAGCGCCAGCGACGACGAAGGCAGCACCCTGAGGCTGAGGGCCCATCGCGACGAACTGATTGCCATGGAATTGGAACTCTCCCAGCCCCTTGAGCTGGCTAGCGATGGCTCTCTTCTATCCTCTCCAATCTGAGTGATTTCAAATCTCAGCGGGAAAGGCAGGAGCCTATTGATTCTGAGCAAAGCTTTCAGCTTGGGGATCAGCTTGCTTTGCCCGGCCACTTCCGCAGAAGCACCATCTCCGCCACCTATTGAATCTCCTTCAAGAACAGCACCGTCTCAATCACCGATTGCAGAGCTAAACACCGGTCCCCGCACGCGCTTAAGGGGCAATTGGGTAGGTCGCCAACCTGTGTCTCCCTCTTTAAAGATTGTTGTCATGGCAGGACATGCAGACTCACAGGGGATGCATGGCTCAGGAACCCCAGGAGCTGCAGTTGATCAAAGGGGAGAAGCACCGATGGATCCCCGCATGCGGGATGAACTCTTTTGGAACCAGAAAGTACGCGATGCAGTCGTTGCCCTCAGTAAGCAAAAAGGGCTCAATATCATCGGCTACGACCCAGGAGCACTCTCAATTGCTAAAGCGAGCGATCCACGTACCAACTGGTCAGTAGCCCGCCGCCTTTCCAGGCAAGGCGACTACATCCTAGAGATTCACTTCGATGCATACAGCCCGCATGGATATGGATCTGGACTGATCCCGGCCCTCAATCGCAACCTCAACCGAGTGGATGAAAGTCTTGCTCAGAGCTTCGGTCGATTTCCCAGATTCTTTCGGGGAGGCCTTGGTGGACCACGACGCGGGATCAGCATCCTTGAGATCGGAATGCTGGAAGGAAGTCTGGAGGCAAATCTCCGCAACCCCAAAACCAGAGAAGCAACCATTCAAGCCATCGCCCTTCAAGTCACCGATGCTTTGATGCTGGGAGTACGTGGGAAGACGTCTTCTAATCCACCGCCTGGTGTGGTCGACAACGCTCCTCCAACGTCGAATCCTCAAACCAATTCTGAGGTCGAGTAAACAAATCAGTGAGCAAAGCCTCCCTTGAATCAGCTGGTGCGACATATCCATACTCCCAACGAGCCAGTGGTGGCAAAGACATCAAGATCGACTCAGTTCGACCATTGGTTTGCAATCCGAAAATCGTGCCCCGATCCCAGACCAGATTGAACTCCGCATATCGCCCACGGCGATACAACTGGAATTGACGTTCTCGATCGCCATAAGCCTGCTCCTGACGTTTCTCCACAATCGGCACATAAGCCGGCAAGAAAGCCTTCCCACAAGCCTTGGCCAGCTCAAATAACTGTTCCCAGCTCTTTGGATGAGGCCCTAACTCCCGTGAGACCTGTGCAGCTGGACCCTCAGAGTTTTGACCTTTGTAAAGCACTCCAGATCCATCCTGGTAGTCGTAAAAAATTCCACCCACACCACGTGTCTCACCACGGTGCTTCAGATAGAAATATTCGTCACACCAAGGTTTAAAGACCTTATGGAGCTCAGGTCCAACCGTGTCGCAAGCCTGCTTATGAACGCGATGGAAATGGCGGGCATCTTCCAGGTAGGGATAAAACGGCGTGAGGTCAGCGCCACCGCCAAACCACCACACTGGCCCCGCCTCGAAATAGCGGTAATTAAGGTGGATCGTAGGCACATAGGGATTGCGCGGGTGTAGCACCATCGAAGTGCCGGTAGCGAACCAGGGATGCCCCTTTGCTTCAGGCCGCTGATTCAGAATCGACGGAGGCAACTCCTCGCCGTGCACCTCAGAGAAATTAACGCCGCCCTGTTCAAAAACTCGGCCCTCACGCATCACCTTGGATCGCCCACCACCCCCTTCAGGCCGCTCCCAACTGTCAGTTCTAAAAGATTGGCCACCATCAAGACTCTCCAGTTCATTACAGATCTCATCTTGCAATCCGAGTACCAATTCACGTGCACGTTTGCGCGAGTGAGGAGGAGGACCTTGGCCAACATTCTCAGAAGCACCCATAACCTTGCCAATCAAAGTAGGAACCATGCAGACAACAGTAATAGAATTCCGTTGTATTTTGCGCCAGGACAGCTCTTTTTTTGTGTCTTTTCAGATATCGCCCTTTAGAACTGTTACGTGAGTCCACACATAGGATCCTCTCACCTGAAGGAAAGGCATGGCCACGGCCGAGCAGGCACACATTGCGCTTGATCAAGTCAAGGATTCAGGCAGCGGCCGCTCGGCTCTTGAAATGGGCTGGATTGACCAGGTCCGTGTCATTCCTCCTCGCGCCGTCATCCGTCTCACCTTGCCTGGATTTGCCCAAAGCCAAAGGGATCGATTGGCACAAGAAGCTCGACAAGTCTTACTAGAGCTCAACGGCATCAGTGAGGTACAGATTGAAATTGGAGAGACTGCCAGCCAGGGGCCTATAGGCCAGGCTGGCCATGGACAATCTGCCGAGCCCCAGGCCATCCAAGGGGTTCAGCAGATTGTCGCCGTAAGCAGTGGTAAAGGGGGTGTTGGCAAAAGCACCGTGGCCGTCAATCTGGCCTGCGCACTAGCCCAGGAGGGCCTAAGCGTGGGACTGCTCGATGCCGATATCTATGGACCAAATACTCCAACCATGCTTGGAGTCGCTGATCGTACGCCTGAGGTGAGCGGCAACGGTGCTGAGCAATGCATCATCCCGATCGAAAGTCATGGGATAGCCATGGTGTCGATGGGTCTGCTGATCGAGGAGAACCAACCAGTGATCTGGCGCGGCCCGATGCTGAACGGGATTATCCGCCAGTTCCTCTATCAGGCCTACTGGGGGGAGCGAGATGTTTTGGTGGTCGATCTACCTCCAGGCACTGGCGATGCACAGTTGTCACTAGCGCAGGCAGTTCCCATTGCGGGGGTGGTGATTGTCACCACCCCCCAGAAAGTTTCACTGCAGGATGCGCGCCGAGGACTGGCAATGTTCAAGCAAATGGGCATCAACGTGCTCGGCGTGGTCGAAAACATGACCGCCTTCGTACCTCCCGATCAACCAGAGCGTCGTTACGCCCTATTCGGCTCTGGAGGGGGAGAGCAGCTGGCGATGGAAAACAATGTCCCTCTGCTGGCACAAATCCCTATGGAAATGCCTGTGCAAGAGGGGGGCAATGAAGGTAGCCCCATCGTTCATAGCCGACCCGAATCAGTGAGTGCCAAAGCCTTCAAGCAATTAGCCAAACAAGTTCTGGATTGCGCCTCCAAGGCCACCTGACCATGCTTTCAAGCCAGAGGCGGCGACTCAATGGTGGCAAGTCCTTCCGTTCTAAGGGGCATCTACGCAGATGGTGGAAAGAACTGGATCTTGTGCTCTGGGGGGTGCCAGTGACCATGGTGATCCTTGCGGGCGTCCTGATCGCCAGCACTCAAAGACAGGCTGATTACGCCGACTGGTATCACCACTGGATCACCGCTGGATTGGGATGCTTGGTCGCTCTGTTGCTGGCCCGATTGCCAGTCCAGAGACTGCGGCCGCTATTAATTCCCCTCTACGCACTCACTGTTCTGAGCCTGGTAGCCGTTCGCCTAATCGGCACCTCCGCCCTAGGCGCTCAGCGGTGGATCAGCATCGCTGGGGTGAATGTTCAGCCATCTGAATTCGCCAAACTGGCAGCAATACTCCTTTTGGCAGCAGTACTCGACCGCCACCCGATAGAACGCCCCATCGACCTGATGAGGCCTTTGGCCGTGATTTCTGTGCCCTGGACACTGGTCTTCCTGCAACCGGATCTCGGCAGTTCACTCGTGTTCGGCGCCCTGCTAGTGACAATGCTCTATTGGGCTGACATGCCCTGGGAATGGGTCCTGTTGCTCCTATCGCCTCTAGCCACAGCACTCCTTGCAGGGCTATGGCCTTGGACTCTCTGCGCATGGCTCCCTCTGATGGGTTTCCTGGCCTATCGCTCACTGCCATGGAAACGCCTGGCCGCTTCGCTCACTTTGGCGCTGCAAGGAATCGTGGCTGTTACCACCCCTTGGCTTTGGTTGCATGGCCTCAAGGACTATCAAAGAGAACGGCTGGTGCTGTTTCTCGATCCCACCAAAGACCCCCTAGGTGGTGGCTATCACCTCCTGCAAAGCACTGTGGGCATTGGCTCTGGCGGGCTATTTGGCACAGGGCTGCTGCAAGGTCAACTCACCAAGCTACGTTTCATCCCCGAGCAGCACACCGATTTCATCTTCAGTGCCCTAGGAGAAGAAACTGGCTTCATCGGGACCATCCTTGTCGTAACAGGCTTCGCGCTACTCATGGGACGCCTACTACAAGTTGCCAGAGAAGCCCGCACTGACTTCGAATCACTGGTTGTCATAGGCGTCGCCACGATGGTGATGTTCCAAGTGGTCGTGAACATCTTTATGACCATTGGCCTTGGTCCTGTAACTGGTATCCCCTTACCATTTATGAGCTATGGCCGCTCAGCAATGGTGGTGAACTTCGTAGCACTTGGACTCTGCCTTTCGGTGGCACGCCGAGGCCACACAAGACTCAACAACTGGTGAGCGATTCCATCTCGCTCTCCACGATCCAACAACGACTTGCAGAAGGTGTCACTCCTGGCCGGGTCGATGAAGCCACCGTTCGACGCCTGTGGTGGGCAGCTCTGGACACCTTGCAAGACGACATCCTGCTGCCCATGGATCCTGAAAAGGGGCTTTGGCTGGCAGCACCCCTACCTGCGCTCTATGAGCCAAGACTGCTCGAACGCTTAAAAGGATGGGTCTGGGCACCAGACGAGCTCGAAACCCTCCATTCTCCTCAAGGCGGCCTCTTGCCTCCCAGTCGCGTGAGGTCATCAATCCATGAGAGAAGCAATTCAGCCGTCGGGGGCTATCAACGGTTACCACTGCGCCAAAACGATGGTCATGAGCCCCTTCTGCTGATCATTACCCCGGATGTTCAAATTGCCCTGGCACTGCATGGCAAACCCGCAGAGCGCCATCTGTTAATGCGCAGTGATCCAGAAACTCTCAGTGATCTCTTGAAGATGCTGGACCTGAGACTGAACAGCGAAGACCCTGGCCATGCCATTGAGCTTCGTCAGGCTTTGGCAAACCTAGGCCCCTTACAAAGCAACCCTGAACTAGAAAAAATCTTCTGGCCTCGACTTGCGGAACGGTTGGCCGGCATGGCCCCAAGTCTCACACTGCAACCGATTCCTGAAAGATCACACCCGGCCAAGTTCAGAGGAGAAGCCAATCAAGAAACGAGTGCTGAACTCATTCTGCTGGAGGCACTCACTCATGAGGTGCGAACCCCACTAGCAACCATTCGAACCCTGATCCACTCCCTGCTGCGGCGAAGTGACCTTCCTGGTGTCGTAGTCAAACGTCTCAAACAGATCGATGCTGAGTGCACTGAGCAAATTGATCGATTCGGGCTCATTTTTCATGCCGCAGAACTTCAGCGGCAGCCGCCAGAAGCGTCCATGCTCGCCCATACCGACCTCGGCGCCATGCTGGCCATGCTTCATCCAGCCTGGCGTCAGCAGCTCGAACGCCGCGGGGTAGGACTCCAGATCGATATCACCCCTGATTTGCCAGAAGTTCTTAGTGATCCAAGACGTCTTGAACCGATGCTGGGTGGATTAATTGATCGCACGAGCCGCGGCCTGCCAGCAGGTGGCAGCCTATCGCTCACGCTTCGCCCTGCGGGCCCCCGCCTAAAGCTTCAAATCCTCAGCCAAATACCCAATCATGAAGATCAAGGAGCCAGCAGTAGGGATCAAAAGGCTGCTCTAGGCCCAGTGCTGAGCTGGGACCCCAAAACCGGCAGCCTGCAACTCAGCCAAGCTGCAACCCAACGAATGCTGGCTAGCTTGGGTGGGTGGCTAACACAGCGTCGGGACAAAGGTCTCACAGTATTTTTTCCCATCGCTGAGGAAAAACTTTGAACTCCAAAACAAGCCACAATGTTGACGGGTGTGAAGCTTGCTGCCAAGCAGTGCCATAGGGCACAAAACGCAGTGCTACTTTTCACCAGTAACGGTATGCCGATTCTCGAGGTTACTCATGACAGCAACGGCGTTAACAGGTCAGTATCCCAAGTATCTAGGGAGCACCGGGGGCCTTCTAAATTCCGCTGAAACCGAAGAGAAGTACGCCATAACTTGGAGCAGCACAACAGCTCAGGCGTTCGAACTACCCACTGGCGGCGCAGCTGAAATGAATGAGGGCGAGAACCTCATGTATTTCGCTCGCAAAGAACAATGCCTCGCGTTAGGCACTCAACTGCGTACCTTCAAACCCAAGATTGAAGACTACAAAATTTATCGCGTCTTCCCAGGTGGTGACACCGAATTCCTGCATCCAAAAGACGGCGTATTCCCCGAGAAAGTCAATGAAGGGAGGGTTATGGTGAACGTCAACAATCGACGGATCGGAGAAAACGCCAATCCAGCGAAATTAAAATTCAGCGGGCGCAACACCTACGACGCCTGAGTCCCTTTCGCCTGAAGGGTACGGGGATCTTCAACCACTCGGCACCAGCTGCGAAGATTCCCTCATGCTCAGCTCTGATCGTGCCCATTTCTTTGAGATGGCTGCTAGTGGTGCCAATTTCATTCCTTTGGCCCGCAGTTGGCCAGCGGATCTGGAGACCCCTCTCACAACTTGGTTAAAAGTTGGGGCAGATCATCCCCCTGGAGTCTTACTCGAATCGGTCGAAGGGGGTGAAACTCTTGGGCGCTGGAGTGTGGTTGCCTGCAATCCACTTTGGACAGCCACCTGCCGAGGGAAACACCTCACACGTCGTTGGCGAGAAGGAGGAACTGATGAAGCCATCGGCAACCCTTTTGAAGGCCTCAGGCAATGGCTTGCTCCTTATCGCACCGCAACCCTGCCAGGCCTACCCCCCCTTGGCCAGCTCTATGGAATGTGGGGTTTTGAACTGATCAAGTGGGTTGAACCCACAGTGCCCGTTCACTTAAGGGACAACAACGATCCGCCTGATGGCATCTGGATGCTGATGGACAGCATCTTGATCATTGATCAAGTCAAACGCCTCATCACTGCCGTGGCATACGCAGACCTGAGTGGCGAGCAAACGGCTAACGAAGCTTGGGACAAGGCACAAGCACGCATTCAAGACCTAGAAAAGTGCATGGCGGAACCACTTGCGCCGATTCAACCACTGCAATGGCAACCAAAAAGTCAATCTCCACCTTCCACCATCAGTAACTACAGCCAACAAGGCTTTGAGGAGGCAGTTCAAACCGCCAAGCAACACATCGCCGCAGGTGATGTGTTCCAGCTTGTAATCAGTCAACGGCTGGAGACCAGAGTTCCTCAACAGCCACTTGAGCTCTACCGAAGTCTGCGGATGGTGAATCCTTCTCCATATATGGCTTTCTTTGACTTCGGCGACTGGCAGCTGATTGGCTCAAGTCCTGAGGTCATGGTCAAGGCGGAGCCTGTCGCCGATGGCATTAAGGCCAGCCTTCGGCCTATTGCCGGCACGCGTCAGCGTGGCGGCAACGAACTTGAGGACCACAATCTTGAAGCAGAGTTGATGGCAGATCCCAAGGAACGTGCCGAGCATGTGATGTTGGTTGATCTTGGCCGCAATGACCTTGGACGCGTTTGCAGGCCGGGCAGTGTGACGGTGAAAGAGCTGATGGTGATCGAGAAATATTCCCACGTCATGCACATCGTCAGTGCAGTGGAAGGTGTGCTTGCCAAAGGCAAGGATGTTTGGGATCTACTCATGGCCTCATTCCCAGCAGGCACGGTCAGTGGCGCCCCAAAGATCAGAGCCATGCAGCTCATTCATGAGCTCGAACCCGACTCAAGAGGACCTTATTCAGGTGTGTATGGGTCCATCGATCTCAACGGTGCTCTGAATACAGCTATAACCATTCGCACAATGATTGTGCGGCCCCATCCTGAAGGCGGCTGGCAAGTCAAGGTTCAAGCAGGCGCTGGTGTGGTGGCCGATTCCATCCCCACCAAGGAATACGAAGAGACCCTCAACAAGGCAAGGGGAATGCTCACAGCCCTGGCCTGCCTCGAGTCCCACAAGTCATGAATAGCCGGCTGCTACTTAAGGGGTTCGAAGTGGAGCTGTTCACAGGACGCTTCAGCGGTGAGCACGTCGGCGTAGCTACTGCCGTAGCAAGCGATCTTGCTGATTTCGTCACAGAACCAGACCACCGAAATCTGGAATACATCACTGAGCCAAATCAACACTACGGCCCATTGAGGGAAGCCCTGCTGGCTCCTAGACGAAGACTGCGCCAATGGTTGGTTCCACGGCAGCTCACATTGATTCCTGGTAGCACCCTCAGCCTGGGCGACAGTCATCACTTTGAACGATCTGATCCGCTCAACCCCTATCACGATTTGATTGAGGCCAACTACGGCACCAGGGTGGTCACCACCAGTGTCCACATCAACCTAGGGCTTGAAGATCTACCGATGCTGTTTGCTGCGCTGCGCTTGGTGCGTTGTGAAGCAGCCCTCTTTCTTGCCCTGAGTGCAAGCTCCCCCTTCCTCGATGGCCAGCCCACGGGAAGCCACTCTCAGCGATGGCTGCAATTTCCACTCACTCCAGAGCGGGTACCACTCTTCCAAAACCATCCTGACTATGTCGCTTGGGTTGAAGCACAACTGGCCACTGGCACGATGCAAAATGAGCGTCATCTATGGACCTCAGTACGGCCAAACGGACCTCGGCGCCCCTATCAACTCAACCGTCTAGAGCTGCGCATCTGCGACTTAATCACCGATCCCGATGTTCTGCTTGCAGTGACTGCCCTAATCGAACTTCGCGTGCTCAGCCTTCTTCAGAACCCAAGCCAAATGGATCCACTCAAAGTGAGTCGACTAACCACCGATGAACTTGCTGATCTTTGTGATGCAAATGATTCTGCTGTCGCTCAAATGAGCCTGGACGCAACCCTGCACCACTGGCGAGATGGGAGCCCCATCCTGTGCCGCTCCTGGATCGAGACAATGCTCGAGGGAATCATTCCGATCAGTAGAGATCTAGGTCTGGAGAAACAACTTGCACCGCTGCATAGGGTCCTAAATAAGGGCAATCAAGCCATTCAATGGCTACAGAGCTATGCCGATGGCAAGTCTGTGGAAGCTGTCATTCAAGACAGCATTGCCGAAATGAACGCCGAAGAGCTCAACGCAAGCAAAGCCGAGGCCATTTTGGGATGATCATGGCCAAACCTGAGTCCACTAGCGCATCGATGCAGCAGTCTTCCGCCCAAAAAACTGATTGCGAACGGCCCAGAGCAATCGGGGAAGGGCAGCAGGCAGGACGCTTACTGCAGAACCGCCTTGAACTGGTGGAAGACCTTTGGCAAACGGTGCTACGCAGCGAATGTCCACCGGATCAGGCAGAACGACTACTTCGACTAAAGCAACTCAGTGAACCTTTGGCCCTTGAAGGTGCAGATGAGAACAGTGCCAGCAGAGCAATCGTGCTGTTGATCCAAGAGATGGACCTGGCAGAAGCGATCACCGCAGCACGCGCCTTCTCCCTCTATTTCCAACTGGTGAATATCCTCGAGCAACGGATCGAGGAAGACAGCTACCTCGCAAGTATGTCCTCTGGCCAAGAAAACAACCGCCAAGACAAACCCTATGACCCCTTTGCTCCACCGCTCGCCACGCAGACAGACCCAGCCACATTCAGGGAGCTGTTCGAACGACTTCGCCGTCTCAACGTGCCACCAGCTCAGCTGGAGACCCTTCTACAGGAGATGGATATCCGCCTCGTTTTCACTGCTCATCCCACTGAAATCGTCCGTCATACCGTTCGCCATAAGCAACGCAAGGTTGCAAGCCTGTTGCAGCAGTTTCAATCAGATCCAACAAAATCGACATCTGAGAAAGAAAGCCTGAGACTGCAGCTTGAGGAGGAGATCAGGCTCTGGTGGCGGACCGATGAGCTTCATCAGTTCAAGCCCTCCGTTCTGGATGAGGTGGATTACGCCCTCCACTATTTCCAACAGGTGCTTTTTGATGCCATGCCCCAGCTACGGCGTCGCCTGATCACTGCAATGGCCGAGAGCTATCCGGACGTACACATTCCACAAGCTGCCTTCTGCACGTTTGGATCTTGGGTTGGATCAGACAGAGACGGCAATCCTTCCGTTACACCAGAAATCACCTGGCGCACCGCCTGTTATCAACGTCAGCTGATGCTGGAGCGCTATGTCAATGCCGTTCAAAAACTCCGTGATCAACTCAGCATCTCCATGCAATGGAGCCAGGTAAGCACTCCACTGTTGGAGTCACTGGAAATGGACCGGCTTCGATTCCCCGAGGTTTACGAGGAACGCGCAGCCCGCTATCGACTCGAGCCTTATCGCCTCAAACTCAGCTACACCCTGGAGAGGTTGAAACTCACTCAACAACGCAACCAGCAATTGGCCGAAGCAGGCTGGCAAACCCCACCAGAAGGCCTAAACCCCAGCCCCAATCGAATTAATGCGGGAGAAGCCCTTCACTACAAATCAGTAGCAGAATTCCGCAGCGACCTAGAACTGATCCGCAACAGTCTTGTCAGCACAGATCTGAGCTGTGAGCCTCTGGATACCCTCTTAAATCAGGTCCACATCTTCGCTTTCTCGCTAGCCAGCCTTGACATCCGCCAGGAGAGCAATCGCCATAGCGATGCTCTCGACGAATTAACCCGCTACCTAAACCTCCCTAAGGCCTATGGCGACATGGCAGAAAATGAGCGAGTGCAATGGTTAATGGAGGAACTACAGACTCGCCGCCCCCTGATCCCCTCTGCCGTTATCTGGTCGCCCAGTACAGCAGAAACGGTGGCCGTGTTTCGCATGCTGCACCGACTGCAGGAGGAATTCGGCAGCCGAATCTGCCGCACATATGTGATCTCAATGAGTCACACAGTTTCCGATCTACTCGAGGTGCTGCTGCTCGCCAAAGAAGCCGGCCTCGTGGATCCGGCTGCTGGCCATGCCGAACTGCTTGTGGTGCCCCTCTTCGAAACCGTAGAGGATCTCCAGCGGGCTCCAGCAGTAATGGAGGCACTTTTGAGTTCACCTGTCTACCGCAATTTGCTCCCTCGTGTAAGCGAACAGGTCCAACCTTTGCAGGAGCTGATGCTTGGCTATTCGGACAGCAACAAAGACTCCGGATTTCTATCCAGCAATTGGGAGATCCATCAAGCCCAAATTGCCCTGCAAGATCTAGCTAACCGCCAGGGTGTGGCTCTGCGCCTTTTCCATGGACGCGGTGGATCTGTTGGCAGAGGAGGTGGCCCTGCCTACCAAGCAATCCTTGCCCAACCAAGCGGAACCGTGCGCGGCCGAATCAAGATCACTGAGCAGGGAGAAGTACTGGCATCGAAATACAGCCTGCCCGAGCTAGCCCTTTACAACCTAGAAACATTCACAACAGCCGTCCTGCAAAACAGTCTGGTAACCAACCAGCTAGATGCCACCCCAAGTTGGAACCAACTGATGACCAGACTGGCTGGCCGTTCACGTGAGCACTATCGGGCCCTCGTCCACAACAACCCTGATCTGGTGGCCTTCTTCCAACAGGTCACGCCGATCGAAGAAATCAGCAAATTGCAAATCTCCAGCCGTCCTGCTCGACGCAAAAGCGGCGCCAAGGACCTCTCTAGTCTGAGAGCGATCCCCTGGGTATTTGGCTGGACGCAAAGTCGCTTCCTGCTACCGAGCTGGTTTGGCGTTGGAACAGCATTAGCCGCTGAAGTCGAATCAGACGCTGACCAGCTTGATCTTCTACGCAGACTGCACCAACGCTGGCCATTCTTCCGAATGCTGATCTCCAAAGTGGAGATGACCCTTTCAAAAGTAGACCTAGACCTGGCCCATCACTACATGACTAGCCTTGGCCGCGAAGATTACCGTGAAGCCTTTAAGCGTATCTTCGAGATCATCGAAACGGAGTACAGCCTCACCCGCCGGTTGGTCTTAAACATCACAGGACAACCCAGGTTGCTCGGTGCCGATCCCGCCCTACAGCTATCAGTCGATCTTCGCAATCGCACGATCGTGCCCCTTGGGTTTCTGCAAGTGGCCCTGCTTCGCAAGCTGCGTGATCAGAACCGGCAGCCACCCATGAACGATGCTGGCGATGGTCGCACTTACAGCCGCAGCGAACTGCTAAGAGGCGCACTGCTCACCATTAACGGCATTGCTGCAGGCATGCGCAACACCGGTTGAAACCACCTTGCTTGCCTTTCTTCAACAGCCCGAACTCCCCCCCGGCTTCCGGCTAGACCTTGAACAGCCACCCAATCCTCAAGCACTAAACAAACTTCTCGCTCGTTGCAGAGAAGCCACTCACACTTCAGAGCAATGGGCCCTGGCCTTTGAGCGAAGCGTTTGGCATCTAAGCATTATTGAACAAGAAAAAGGAACCCTGGTTGGTTTTGTGCGCGCCACAAGCGACCATGGCCTCAATGTCAACCTCTGGAATCTCGTCGCCCAACCCGGCTCATTACAAGCACAATTGCTTGCAGTTCTCGTACATCAAGCGCTTGACAATTTGCGCCGAATTCTGCCTGGTTGCAGCATCTCAATATTGGCACCTGCCATCTCCCTCAAAGCATTGAAGGATCAAGGCTTCATTATTGATCCAGATGGCATAAGAGCGATGAGTTATCGACTCCGCTAAGTCGTCGAGTCAACATCGTTATCGGATCCTTCCAGCAGCAAGAAAAACCACGCTTGTGACCCAAGCATGGCTAGAGAACTGCAGCACTCTGGCCATCTTTGCATGACCGACTACAACCTGAATTGAGATCAGCTCCTCAACTGAACGATGCCACTGAAAGCTCTAGAAGAGTATGGGAGCTAAAGCAAATACGAGCATGGAGGGACTCGAACCCCCGACCCTCAGAACCGGAATCTGATGCTCTATCCAACTGAGCTACATGCCCACAAATATCGGCTGGATGCCGCTATATGAGAGCAACTCTCAAGCCCCCTCAATCAAGGTACCTTAACCTCATGCCGCTCCAAGACCGATTCGGCTTCACCAGCTCGAACTGCAGGGGTATCGCAATTACAGCAGGCTTCAGCTGGAGTTGACGGAAAATCGGCTGCTGGTCATTGGCCCCAACGGCATCGGCAAATCCAACCTTCTCGAAGCCGTAGAGCTACTCGGCAGCCTGCGCTCGCATCGCGCCAGCAGCGATCAAGACTTGATCCACTGGGAAGAACAGCGGGCCCTACTTCGCGCCATCGCTGATGACACTGAGAAGCTCGAACTGGAATTGCGGCGGCAAGGAGGTCGACAAGCCCGCCGCAACGGCAAAACGCTCACCCGCCAATTGGATCTAATCGGTCCACTGCGTTGCGTGGGGTTTAGCTCTATCGATCTCAATCTCGTTCGAGGCGAGCCTGCCCTGCGGCGCCAATGGCTTGATCGCGTCGTACAACAACTTGAACCGATCTATTCAGATCTGATCAGTCGCTTCAACAAGCTGCTGCGTCAGCGAAGCCAGCTGTGGCGTCAGTGGCGCCACAGCCCGATTCAGGAGCGTGATTCCCTCTTGGATGCCTTCGATGTACAGATGGCTTTAGTCAGCACTCGCATTCATCGACGTCGCAGTCGAGCTCTCGCCCGCCTTGAACCACTTGCAGCCCGATGGCAGGAAACCCTCAGCAAACGCAAGGAACGGTTGCGACTCGACTATCAGCCAGGGAGCCAACTCGAAGGTGAGGAAGCGGAAGAACCTTGGAGGTTGGCGATCGAAACGCAACTCCTCGGCCAGCGCAGTGAGGAGGAACGGTTAGGAAGTTGCCGGATCGGTCCTCACCGCGACGAGGTGAGATTGCTACTCAACGATTCAGAAGCGCGCCGCTTTGGCTCAGCAGGACAACAGCGAACCGTGGTGCTGGCGCTCAAGCTTGCCGAACTAGAACTGGTAGGCGAACTCTGCGGTGAACCCCCTCTGCTGTTATTGGATGACGTTCTTGCGGAACTGGATCCCGGCAGACAGTTGCTGCTGCTCGAGGCTGTAGGAGAGAAACATCAGTGCCTCGTTAGCGCGACCCATTTGGAAGGCTTCCAGGATGAATGGCAACAACAATCACAGATCATCGAAGCAGGATCTTTAAATCGATCGGAAGAGGTCCGCTAAGGTGGCGAGCTGATTTTTATTGCCTTGATGGAGAGAACCCTGTCTTGCTTGCATCCCAATCCAGGATGGGAAGACACCAATTGCCAAGACAACACAAGCTCCATCAATCACAGCGCCACCGACATGGTGGGCAAGCACTGCATCCTCGAGCTTTATGACTGCGATCACACCAAGCTCAATGACGAGGCCTTTCTGAGAACCACGATCACAACAGCAGCCAAGCGTGCTGGTGCCACTCTTCTCAATCTGATCACCCACCGATTTGAACCTCAGGGGGTCACAGGGCTTGCCCTTCTAGCTGAATCGCATCTCTCCATCCACACATGGCCTGAGAATGGTTATGCCGCGGTGGATGTCTTCACTTGCGGCGATCAAACGATGCCGGAACAAGCTTGTGAGCTCTTACGCCAGGAACTTGGCGCCAAAAGCCATGCACTAAAGAGCTTCCAACGGAAAACACCAGCAGCTCTAGCGACCGCAGTTCGCCATCCAAAGGCTTAATCAGCTAGCCACAGCGACCTGCTGAAACCAATACTGAAGCATTTGAGTGATCGTTACAGGCACTTCTAAAAGGCAAGGTGTATCTCAACACCTACTCACATTGCCCCATTCATCCACCTTCCGGTTCGTAGTGGCTTGAGATTCAGAGACTAGTGACTAGTCAAGCCTCCTGTCATGCTCAAACTTATCCAAATGCTCTTCTTCTAACCTCAACCTTTGCTATTCCCTTTTGCGATAATCGTCTCTCTTTCTCTCTTCTAAAGTAAGAGCTTGCCCCAGCCCAATCATCATTCCATTCAGTTCATCAAATCTTTTGTTCATTAGCCCTAGCATTTTTCTAAGTCTTTGACGGCTAATTCTGTTTAACTGAGCTGTTCTTGAGACTCCTTCAGCAGTTCCGATGTAGATTTCATAGCAAGTACTGTACTGAAAA
This sequence comes from Prochlorococcus sp. MIT 1318, assembly GCF_047304505.1. Classification (NCBI taxonomy): domain Bacteria; kingdom Bacillati; phylum Cyanobacteriota; class Cyanophyceae; order Synechococcales; family Prochlorococcaceae; genus Prochlorococcus; species Prochlorococcus sp. MIT 1318. Next base: position 73,331 of record NZ_CP138958.1, read on the forward strand.
GTATTTGAATACAGAGAAATTTCCTAGCGAAAGAGTGACCACAACGTTCTAACCATTTGACCAAGTCGTTCCAACCACTTATCTACAACCACAACAAACACTGGATATTTAGAGAAGGAAGATAAGAGCCTAGTCAATATAAATCCAGGAGCGAGAGAATAATTCAACATGAACACAGGTTCGGTTTACTCTCCATTTCTTAGCCATTAGCAATGTTACATATGCCATAGGCTTAAAGGCCCTTATAAGTCAAGGGGTAGTTGCCAGGGCATCTAAGACCTAGGTCTTCAAGTTCCGTTTTTCACCGAGAGGGAAAGGACGTTCAGCAGGAAAAAACTGTTAATTCTCCCTCCCATGTGGCTCCCAAGCAGCCTCTCTAGCTGCTGGACTTTGATGTGCAGAAATGCTCATGGTTGATTCTGCAAAAGTCTGTATTGTTTGCGAGCTGGAAGCGCAGCCGAAGGTTTGCCACCAGCACACCCAAACAGCATTGAGTACTTGGATAAGAACACAGCCATTCGTGAGGCAGAGGTGCTTCGAATTGAGGCATCCCTCGCCGCAAAGCCCCATAGCCAACAAACCTTGGCCAACCTCCCAGCTACCAAGAAGACGACTAGTCGTCGCTCTGCTCGCCCTGAATCAAGCTCAAATCAAAACTAAAAGTCCTCCTTTTTTCCTGCGTTATCAAGATGCAGGCCTACAAGGAATAGGGCATCTCAACAGCCACCCTTGTTAGCCCTCGCGGCCCAAGAGCCAGCAGAGCTAGCTCTAACGACCTGATTCCCCATAAAGCACCAGACAAGCTGTTGTTGCCCTACTCGCGCAGCTGGTGGAGCAGCGAGAACGACCTTTCAGGCTTGTGGCCTATGACATCAGCCACAGCAGCAAGCTCAATCATCCGCAGATAGCAACTCAGTCAAGAGGAGTCGCGAAAGGGATACAGCTTCAAGCCATTGCCCGCCTTCAATGCACTTGGCCAGTGCGATTGAGCTTGCCGCTGACCAAACCTTCCAGATCAAGGCTGATGGAGGTGAAACCCAGCGAAAGGAAATGCGCGACGACCTGCTCACGATCCAACTCAAGCACCACATCCTCAATCCGATCAGCGGGGACTTCAATGCGTGCAGCCAAGCCCTGGCTGCGCACTCGCACCTCAGCAAAACCCAGCGTTCTTAACCAGGCTTCAGCCAGACCAACCTGACGCAACCGTTGAGCGTTGATGCTATTGCCATAGGGAAAACGTGATGCCAGGCAGGGCTGCGCAGGCTTATCCCACCAAGGGAATCCAAGAGCTCGTGACATCTGACGTACACCTGCCTTGCCAATCTCTAATTCAGCCAGCGGAGAACGCACACCCGCCTGACGGCCCGCATCAATGCCAGGTCGATGCTCTCCCAAGTCGTCGTGATTCACGCCATCCACCACCTGAGCTCCACCGGCTGATTGCGCAATCGGGCCCAGATGCCGATGTAATTCACGCTTACAAGCAAAACAACGGTCTGTGGGATTGCTGCTATAGGCCGGATCATCCAATTCCTGAGTCATGCATTCCTGGTGACGAATCTCAATCCAGGCAGCCTGCTGACGGGCCTCATCGAGAAGCTCAGGGGCAAGTGCAGGAGAAACCCCTGTCACAGCAAAGGCTTGAGGCCCAAGTTGTTCCCGCGCAATCGCTGCCACTAGTGCACTATCAACTCCACCGGAATAGGCCACACAAACACGTCCAAAACTGGCAAGACGCTTGCGCAACATCTGCAACTGGGCATACTCCCGCTCCGGCAGAGGTTCCAACTGCCGAAACACCGCTGCACCAGCCGTCCCAGCAACCACCTTCTCAGCCCATCGATCTCGTTAAGCTCCAACCGTAGAGGACCCGTCAATGGCTTCGCAGACGGCAGCATCCAAGACACCCAGAAATCGCCAAACATCAAGCGGCAGAAGAGGACGTGGGATTGGCATCGCGACCGCAGCCGAAAGCAATGAACGCAGTCATGGCCAACTGCACATCTATGACGGCGAGGGAAAAGGTAAAAGTCAGGCCGCTCTTGGTGTTGTCCTACGCACCATCGGGCTGGGGATCTGCGAGCAACGACGAACCAGGGTGCTGCTGCTTCGATTCCTCAAAGGCCCAGGCCGCGCCTACGACGAAGATGCTGCTATTGAGGCACTGCAACAGGGCTTCCCTCACCTAATCGACCAAGTGCGCACAGGTCGGGGTGAATTTTTCATCGCCCAGGACGCTACCCATTTTGATCGCCAAGAAGCCCAACGCGGCTGGGATATCGCCAAGGGAGCCATCGCCAGCGCCCTCTATTCAGTCGTTGTGCTTGATGAACTCAATCCCGTGCTGGATCTAGGCCTGCTGGCTGTTGACGATGTGGTCAAAACACTCACCGACCGACCTGACGGCATGGAGATCATCGTCACCGGACGGGCCGCTCCACGAGCCCTGGTTCAGGTGGCCGATCTGCATTCCGAAATGCGCGCCCATCGTCGTCCGGAGCCTCAGGATGACAGCGTCATTCCCTTCCTTCCCACCGGTGGAATTGAGATCTACACCGGTGAGGGCAAAGGCAAATCCACCAGTGCCCTAGGCAAGGCTCTACAGGCCATTGGCCGTGGCATCAGCCAAGACAAAAGCCATCGCGTGTTGATCTTGCAGTGGCTTAAAGGTGGCAATGGCTACACCGAAGACGCTGCCATTGCAGCCTTAAGAGAAAGCTATCCCCACCTTGTTGATCATCTTCGCTCCGGCCGGGATGCCATCGTCTGGCGAGGTCAACAACAACCGATCGATTACGTCGAAGCAGAGCGCGCATGGGAAATTGCCAGAGCCGCCATCGCCAGTGGGCTCTATAAAACTGTCATCCTCGATGAACTCAATCCCAGCGTGGATCTTGAACTGATTCCTGTGGAGCCGATTGTTCAGACCCTTCTCCGCAAGCCGGCCGAAACCGAAGTCATCATCACCGGCCGCTGCAAAAACCAACCTGCCTACTTCGATCTGGCCGGCGTCCACTCAGAAATGGTGTGCCACAAGCACTACGCCGAACAGGGCGTAGACCTCAAGCGAGGCGTGGATTACTAAAGCAATCCTCAACAAAGAAGCTTTTTAGGTTGACTGACCTAAACGCCTACCGCAGCTGGTAATTATTGAAGCGGGCTGATTGAAATCCCTTCAACAATGAGTCCCTATATAAATCACGATCCACTCAGTAGCGAGGCAATGAGCGATCAACTTCCTTGGCCCAAGCATCAATGCCACCAGTCACATTGACACCTTCAATGCCATGACGCTTGAGAATGGTCAAAGCCTTTGCCGAGCGACCACCCAGCTTGCAGTAAACATACAGTCGCCGGCCAGAGGCCAACTGCCTGACCTTCTCAATCGCCTCGCCACTCTCAATCTTGTTCAACGGGATCAATTCTGAACCAGCAATGCAAGCAATCTCAGCCTCATTGGGATTACGCACATCCACCAGGGCAAAATCCTTAGCGCCAAGATCGAATAAAGACTTGAGATCCTGAACTGAAATGCTCTCCAACCCAGCAGCCTTCTCTTGAGCTGGTTTATCAGCACCAGAAGCACAAAAGTCTTGATAATCAATGAGCTGATCAATCACAACTCGCGGTTGACTCGGGCGCAAAGCCATCTCCCGAAACGTCATCGCCAAGGCATCAACAACCAGCAGCCGACCACTCAACGTCGTGCCGATACCAGTAATGATTTTAATGACCTCCGCGGACTGAATTAAACCAATCAATCCCGGAAGGATCCCCATCACACCACCTTCGACGCAAGAAGGCACCAAGCCAGCGGGTGGCGGTTCGGGCACCAGATCACGATAGTTAGGGCTCTCAGCATCAAGGTTAAACACCGTGGCCTGACCTTCAAAGCGATGAATCGATCCATAAATACTGGGCTTACCTAAAAGAACACAAGCGTCATTCACCAGGTAACGGCTAGGGAAATTATCAGTGCAGTCACAAACAATGTCGTACGGCTGAATGATCTCAAAAGCGTTATCTCGCGTCAGCGCTTTCTCGTAGACATCCACTTGACAATGGGGATTGATTTCAAGGATGCGAGCCCGAGCAGAATGCGTTTTTGCTTGACCTACCCAACTCGTGCCATGGATCACCTGGCGCTGCAAATTAGAGAGCTCAACAACATCGAAATCGACAATCCCGATATTGCCTACACCAGCAGCAGCCAAATAAAGCAGCAACGGCGAACCGAGCCCGCCACTACCCACACACAACACAGAAGCCATCTTGAGTCGTTTCTGACCATTCATCCCAACCTCTGGCAGGGTGAGATGACGAGAAAAACGCTCTAACTCATCGGGGCTCAGGTCTACATCAACGGTTTCGTGAAGACCCATAGGGGAAAGAGTGCCGCTAGCTATGCCCTTACCACTGTCCCAAATGCGCAACCTCATGCTGCTGGCCAGGTTGCACTCCTGTCAGCCACCAAGCGCGCACATTGCCTGAACCAGCCACGATCACCAGTAACGACGGCACAGTGGCCCAGCGATGATCCATAAGGGACGGCACAGCCTCACCGCCAGGATGAGAATGGGCACTGCCCAACACCTGCCAATTGTGCTCTCTGGCAAAGCGTTGAGCCTGCAACTGTTCACGAGGATCCAAAGCAAAGCGACACTTGCGTGATGGCAGCAACTCAGCCCCAAGACTCGGATCATTCGAGCCTTCAGGGAGGCTTGACATTCCAGGCTCCCATACATTGCAGCAAGGCCAAATCAGCCGAACATTCCAGATCCTGCCGCCTTGATCACTATTAGAATCATCTTGATGACCCAATAAAAGAGCACATCCCTCAAATGGCGCCACAGCCAATAAGCTGCGACGAAGAACCATCAGGCAATTACGATCAAACTCCAGCAGCCCTGGCATAACAAAGATCCTTTCGATACGCTCGGCAAAGATTTGCCATCGGTTTCGTGTTCATGAGCGACATCAACACCGTGACAAACGAACAATCCACCACAGAAAAGACCACCACAAACAGCGTTGATAACGCAGGTGAGGAGATTAAATTCTCAGAGCGTTACAGCGAAGCCGTTGGCAAGGTCAACGAAACCCTAAACAAGCTCGATTGGAGCCAGATGGGGCGCATCGGCAAAGTTTTAGGCATCTTTGCAGCTGTGATTGTTGCCCAGATCCTGATCAAGGGAGTGATGGACACAATCAATTTGCTACCAATCGTGCCTGGACTGCTCGAACTGCTTGGTGTGGTGATGGTGGGCCAATGGAGCTGGCAAAACCTCACCACCAGTGAGAAGCGCTCTGCCCTGTCTGAAAGGGTTCAGAACCTCCGCAAGGAATATTTAGGCTGAACATTGCAAACCCAATTGCAATTCAACTCAGCAACCAACTTGCCAAACGATTCAGAATGGCTTGGCTCTGACTTCGATATGAGCCTCCAAAGAGATTGGCGTGATTGATGAGGTGATAAAGGTTATAAACCTCCACCCTTTTGCTTGCATCAGCTGGCAGTGGCCATACGTTTTCATATCCGATATAAAAATCCTGCGAAAAACCACCGAATAATTGAGTCATCGCCAAATCAACTTCTCTATCGGCCCACCAGGTAGCAGGATCCAGCAAGACTCCCCGCCCATCTGAGAGAACATTGGCATTACCACTCCAAAGGTCCCCATGCACGAGACTTGGACTGGGTTGATGGCGATCCAACCAAGGGATTAAAGCCGAGAGGATTGGCTCAACATCAACCAGATCCAAGCCCCATCGAGCCGCCTCTCTGAGCTGAGGACGCAAGCGCAGCGTCACGAATGCGTCGCCCCACTGCTCCCTCCACCCCCCTGGCTGAGAGCCAGCACCGATAAAACCATCTACGGGCCAACCAAAGCGTCCAGGGTTTTCGGCGGCAGACGCCCGATGCAAAAAAGCCAGTCCACGGCCCAGGGATGCCTGACTACCCGCCCGAAAATCCAACCAAGGCAGCAACAACACGGCTTCACCACAGACCTGATCAAACGCCAAAGGCTCCGGCACCTCCAACACTCCCGGATCAACCCATGCCTTAAGAGCCTTTAGCCCCTCAACTTCGACCTTGAGCATTTGCAAAGCATCTGCCCCACCTGTTTTGGCAAACAGTTTCCGACCACCCTTCAACTGCAAACACCAGGCCTGATGAATGCATCCGCCTGCGACGCACTCAACATCCTTAATCACTTCACCACTCAAGGGTCCCTCGGCTGCTACCAAGCCCTGTCTCAGACGCTCGTTCATACCCATACCTCTCTAGACCTTGCCAGCATGACCGGATGGCTGAGGACTCAATCATCGTGATCGGAGGCGGCATTGCCGGCCTAACGGCAACAGCCCTCTTAGCCAAGCAAGGATTACCCGTCACCTTGGTGGAAGCGCACCATCAACCTGGAGGGTGTGCCGGCACATTCAGGCGAGGTCCCTATATCTTCGATGTGGGTGCCACCCAGGTTGCCGGTCTAGAACCCAGTGGCAGCCATGAACGCATCTATAGGCATCTCAACCTGCCCATGCCACAAGCGGAGCTACTAAACCCCGCTTGTGCAGTGGATCTCGCCGACGGATCCCAACCCATTCAGCTCTGGCATGATCCAAAGCGCTGGGAACAAGAATGGCGATATCACTTCCCTGGCAGTGACTCCTTCTGGGCTCTGACTGCCAAGCTCCACCAAAGCAACTGGGGCTTTGCAAGCCATGATCCGGTGGTCACACCCCGCAACGCTTGGGACTTAGGCCAACTGCTTCAGGCTCTGCGTCCAGCAACAATCACCTCAGGGCTATTGAGCAGCCTGACAGTGGCAGATCTCTTAAAGCTATGCGGCTGTGCGCAGGATCAGCGCCTTCGCAAATTCCTAGACCTCCAGATCAAGCTCTATTCGCAAGAACCGCTCGATCGCACAGCCGCCCTCTATGGAGCCACCGTGTTGCAAATGGCTCAAGCACCTCTTGGGCTCTGGCATCTGCAGGGATCGATGCAAAAACTCAGCGATGACCTAATGCATGCCCTGAAGCGGGATGGCAGCCAGGTATTGCTACGCCATCGTGTGGTGGGCCTAGAAGTAGCTGCGCGGGGCATGGCTTGGACAGTCAAAATCAAAACCCCCAATGGCAAGGCTTTAGAACTGACTACACCAGATGTGGTATGCAGTCTGCCTCCTCAATGCCTGAGATCGCTGATGCCACAAGGAGCAGGCATGCCCAAGGCCTATCGCCAAAGGCTAATGAAATTACCTCAACCCAGTGGAGCTTTGGTGTTCTACGGGGCCATCGATCGCAGCGCCCTACCTAAGAACTGTCCTGTCCATCTACAAAGAGCCTCCAAGACACCAGGCTCCCTGTTCGTATCAATCAGCCGTGAGGGAGATGGCCGTGCTCCCGCTGGACAAGCCACAGTGATTGCAAGTGTGTTCACCGCCACAGCGGAGTGGTTTGGCCTAACTGAATCCACCTATCAAGAACGCAAGCAAATGGCCCTGTTAGCCATCCGCCAAACACTTGAAAGTTGGTTAGATCTCGCACCTGAAGATTGGCAGCATCAAGAACTAGCCACACCCAGGAGCTTTGCACATTGGACTGGTCGGCCCAAGGGAATTGTGGGTGGCCTTGGGCAGCACCCTTCACAATTTGGGCCCTTCGGACTAGCAAGCCGCACCCCCATGCGAGGGCTCTGGCTCTGTGGCGACTCAATTCACCCTGGTGAAGGTACTGCAGGGGTGAGCATCTCGGCACTCATGACCTGTCGCCAGCTCATGGCTCAGCGAGGTCATCAGTTACGGGTGGCGAATTGAGGTCGTTGTTGGCAGCAACAAGAAAGCTGGGTCGCAATGCCTGGGAACGTTCCAATTCAGCCTTTAACTGCGACCAGTGCCTATTCAAAACGGCCTCCTCAAGCTGCTCCAAGCTCCAGCGATAAGCAGCCAAACCACGCAAGATCGCTGCGGTGTTGCTCTCAGCCATAGATGTTCCCAACTGGGGATTACCACCACCCACCCTGGTGGTATCAGCAAAACCACTAGACGACAGCACTCTGGCGAGTTCGCGAACAGCAGGATCGCGCTCCTCACCCACTGTTCGAAGCAACGCAGCACTCACCAGCACAGGCAGGTGGGAAATCAACGCCACCGCTTGATCATGGTTAGCTGCATCCGCCGTAAACCATTGACTGCCCAAAGACACCGCAAATCGACGCACCAACTCGAGCGCCTCAAGGTCTGTTTGATTGTCAGGTGTCGCTACCCAAGGACGTTGCTGAAATAAGCCCCGCAGCCCTGCTTCCACTCCTGCTTCAGCGGTGCCTGCCATGGGATGGCTAGCCACAAAGCGGGGGTGTAGGTCGCGCCAGAGCTCTAAAACAGGCATCTTCACTGAACCCACATCAGTTACCACAGCAGCTGTAGGCAAAGCCTTTAGGAGATTCGGATCTGGATTGAGCAGCTGAGCCAAAGGCAGCGCCAGGATCACCAAATCACAATCCGCGAGAATGCCCGGATCGGTGCTCACCAAGTGAGCCAAACCCCTAGCGCGAGCCCTATCAGCGGTACTGGAACGATGCACCAGACCATTGACCTTCCAACCAAGCGCCTGCAGATCCAATCCCAAGGAGCCACCAATCAGCCCAAGCCCTACGACTCCAGCGCAAAGTGATGTTTTTTTGTTCTGCTCCATCCCTACGGTTCTCGCACTGCAGTCCATGTTGATCGACCAATCAACATGGAGCTTTCTCGGGTTTACGGCTTCCTAGGCTCTCGCAATGCTCGAAGCCCGCAGCCATCAGCAGCTCAAGCACCTGCTCCTGCAGAACTCATCCCCCTGGCCTCATCACCTCACTTTGAGCCGACTTGTTGCCCGCAGTCTCAGGCGCAAAGATCACACGCTGATCCAGCTCGACCCTCGTAGCAAAGACCTGTGGTGGCTTGGTCTTCTGGTTCCTCTCTGCCTGGAGGCCAAGGATGCTGTGATGATCCTTTCCGATCAGCAGCGACGGCGACTCCTCAAGGTAGAACTGCCACAACTGCTGACGAAAGGCATCAAACTCCCCTGCTGGGAAGGGCACCTACCGCCCTCAGGGAATCAACTGTGGTTGATGAACCACAGTGAGTTGATTGAGGCACACCACCAGGGGCATCTCAAATCAAGGCAGTTGATCATTCCAGAAGCAGACCAACTAAGCCAGCGACTCAGGGACAGCATGGCTTTGTCGATCACACCTCAAGACTGGGAGCTTTTGCGGCGGGCACATCCTGCTGCGGAGGCTTCCCTCATGCAACTGCACGAACGATTAAGTCGCAGCCTGTTTACTCACGCCACCCGAGCCAATGCCCAAGTTCGCCTTGATGGCAGCGAAATTCAGGCTCTCAAAGATCTCATGCGACTTCTAGGCCCCTCACCTTCTCCTTGGCCTGCAGTGCTGAAAGCCGATAGCCGTTTTTGGGCAAGCTGGGCCGAACTCGATCACCGACTACTGCAATGGCAATGGCATCTACAACCGCTCGAACCCCTTCAAAATCTTCCAGGTCTGTTACGAGACCAGCCGTCTGTCCTGCTGAGCGGATCAAGGGAGAACGATCTCGTCCGCACTGAGTTGGACGCTGCAGCATTTCCTGCCACCGTCATGGCCAGATTGAGTGAACCCAACCTGCAGGAACCAATACCTCTTTTTGCACCGCGCCGCCAACCACTACCGAATACCGAAATCTATGCAGAGCATCTGCTCGATCAATGCCGTCGTCTGATCCTGGGACGTCCTGGCATCACTGTGGTTTTACTTGACGATCAGCAACTACGCCGCCAACTCACAAGTGAGTTGGCGGCGGAATTTGGACGCAGAGTCGTTCATGAAACCACCGCTCCGGAATCCAACGGTGTTGTCTGTTGCCGCTGGGCTTGGTGGCTTCATCACCAGGATCAACTCCCTCTTCCAGAACAACTAATCGTGGCCTTACTTCCCCTGGCGAGCGTAGAGTCACCACTCACAGCAGCAAGAGTAGAATCCCTCAAGAATCAAGGTCGTGACTGGTTCCGAGACCTTCTCTTGCCTGAAGCTCTCAGCCTACTAACACCAGCGATTGCCCCGCTCCGAAAGAATCACGGACGACTGGCAATCCTGGACGGACGTCTACGAGGACGGAGCTGGGGGAAGCAAGTGCTGAGCACACTCGAACCCTGGACACCCCTGCAACGCCTATTACCGGATTAAGCCAACTACTCTTTAACAACCAAACAGCAACGAGGAAGGCCATGGGAGAAGCCAGACGACGATCCGATCAGGGCCTAGCACCACGCCAGAAACAGACCAAAAAAGATGATTCCCCCAGAATCGTCTCCTGGCTGCCCATTACCCAACGTGATAAAGAGCGTTTTTACGCCATCACAACCCGTGGAGCCTGGATTGGCATCGGCTTCATGGTGGCTTTGTGGGTCGTAGCGCGCTTCGTGGGCCCAGCCGCTGGGTGGTGGACCCCCGCCGATGCCAGGTAAAAGAAACTGCTGGGGAAAGAAAGCATCAATCATCCCAAATCTCTCTCTTCAGCAACAAACCCAAGACCCTCAAAGAGCTCTTGGGTTGTCTCGTTCTTTTAGCCAGTCTTAAGCAGCTTCAGATGCCAAGCTGACGGCAGGTTTTTTAGCCGCAGTACGGGCCGCAGCCGCCAACGGACGCATGGAATTAGCGGTCACCTCAGACCCTTCAGTGAGTTTCTGACGCACAAAAACTTCAATCTGCTCCTGGGCTTCAGAATTCTGCTCAAGCCAAGTAATCGTGTTGTCACGTCCCTGACCGATATTGTCGCCCTCATAGCTGTACCAGGCACCCTTACGGATGACAACACCGGTTTCTTCAGCTAGGTCAAGCAAGCAACCCAAGGTACTGATGCCACGACCAAAAAGAATGTCGAACTCAGCAATACGAAACGGAGGGGCTACCTTGTTTTTAGCCACCTTCACCTTGGCACGAATTCCATACTCCTCCGTGCCGCGCTTGAGCGTTTGAATACGACGGATATCGAGACGTACGGAGGCATAAAACTTGAGAGCATTGCCACCAGTCGTCGTCTCCGGGTTGCCGTAAGTGACGCCTATCTTGAGACGCAACTGGTTGAGAAAAATGACCGTGCAGCCGGATTTGCCGATGTTGCCAGTGATCTTGCGCATCGCCTGACTCATCAGACGGGCCTGGCTACCCACAGCCAAATCGCCCATCTCACCTTCGATCTCAGACCGAGGAGTGAGCGCAGCAACGGAATCCACAACAACGATATCAACAGCGGCAGAGCGCACAAGCTGGTCGACAATCTCCAGAGCCATCTCCCCCGTGTCCGGCTGCGAGACCAGCAGGTTCTCAATATCCACTCCTAAAGAGGCTGCGTAAACCGGATCGAGCGCATGCTCGGCATCCACAAAAGCCGCGACGCCACCACGACGCTGCACCTCGGCGATGGCATGCAGGGTGAGGGTGGTTTTACCGGAACTCTCCGGGCCGTACACCTCCACGACTCGTCCTTTCGGGTACCCACCGCCAAGGGCAAGATCAAGGGTCAGCGCCCCTGTAGGGAAGGTCTCCACCCGCATCCGAGAGGCATCCCCCAAGCGCATGATCGAACCCTTGCCAAAATTGCGTTCAATCTGGCCAAGCACCAAATTGAGAGCTTTGTCCCGCTCACCTGGACGGGGTTCAGCCTGGAGGGAATCAGACTTAGAGGATTGGGCTGATTTCACGTCAACTGACATAGCAATGGTAAATAAAGGATTAAACGAGTACCGTCGACTGCTGACCTAGGCGAAGCAAAAAGCACTGCGGCAAAGCTGACGGACACCGATCAAAGAGTCCAATACCACCACAACCGCGAACCGTCCCAGATAGTACAGGAGTACCCTAACGGATCAGGGCCAGCTCGCCAAGGGTGCCGCCAAAGCTTCTGGCTCCAACAGGCGAATGCCCATGGGCAAGGTCCGACAGTCTTCCGGCTTGAGATAGCCCCAACTCGCCAGATAGCAAGGCAGAGAAGATAGTCCGGGCGTCGCGAGCACCGTCTCGAGGGTGGCACGACGGTCCTCCACGAAGCCCCGCAGTGGTCGCTCCGCCGCCAACCGCAGCAGCACCTCAGGCTTACGACCCGACTCATGGCCGTACAACCCATGAGGAGCAAGTTGAAAGCACTTCAACAGTTCAGCGGTGAACTCGGCCCCCTTGGTGGTGAGCACCACCAAGGCGAACCCTTCATCGTGGAGGCCACGAAGACGCTCAATCACACCAGGAAAAGGGCGGTGGCGGGCCAGCCAATTCGACCGATCGGCCTCCAGCGCACTCCGCCGCACCTGCTCCAAGGCCTCCTGCAACTGACCTGGCTGCCATCCCCAAGCCTCTAAAGCCTGCTGACATCGCAAGTGATAATCGGCCGAAAAGGCCTTGGCCCCATGCCGCAGCAAGGGTCCATCAGAACGCAACAGCTCTGCCGCCAGAAGCACCATCTCCCAACCCTGATGGATCCAGGGCCGGAGCAAACGAAAAGCTTCAGGAACAGCATCGGGCAAAGGGTCTGGACCAAAGTCAAGACCCACTAACTGCATACAAGCGTGACGGGCACTCCACCAGTACTCGCCCATCCCATCAACAATGACACCGTCAAAGTCGAAAACCAACAGGGAGCGAGACGTCAACTGAGGATTGAGAAACTGGGCCGCTAGGATTCGAACCTAGGAATGGCGAGACCAAAACCCGCTGCCTTACCACTTGGCGACGGCCCAATGATCCAGATCATTAGCCGCGCAGAGGAGACTTCACTGGAATCCAGATAGTTACCCACATTGAAGCCACCTTCGTCAATGCATGCTGATCAAGCAGAGCCATTTCAAGGGGGATAAACCCGCAATCGCTGTTGTTCCGCCTGGCCGAAAACATCACTACTGAGGCGATAGCGCGTCACCAAATCAACCTGCATCTGACGAACCTGCTCGCTACGGGGTAAGAGCTCCACCGGCCGTCCATAGGGCAGCACTACTTTTTCCACAGCCAATCTGCACTCTTCAAGTGCAGCCAGGGCATCTTCCTGATCAACATCCTGAGACTCTGAATGTGAGAGCTGATCTTGCGGCCCAGCGCGGCGTGCTAACAGCCGCTCCAGCGCACGCTCTACCTGAGGCAATGTGTCGGACTTAATCACAAGGACCGGCACACGTGATTCACGCGCCTGACGTCTCAGAGTTGGCTGATGGCCGAGTCCCTTACGAATGCTGAGCACAACGTCAGCCTCATTGAGGTCATCCACCCAACGAACAGGCCAGCCATGACGACGAACAGCCTCATCCACCAGTTGGGGCGTGATACCGCAACAGAGCACCTGCAGTGCTCTGTGATCTGAACGCTCAGCAGAGATCGCCTCAGCATGATCGTGAGCAGGTGGGGCCGCTCTAGGAGAAGGTGCTTTTGGATCCGGCAGAGGGACCGCCACCAGAGCAGGACGTGGTGAAGATGATCGATTCGGCTGCGCATCCACGAGCCGCACCGATCCATCAGAGTCCAGCTCCCGCAACTGGGGGCGTGGCAACTGTCCGCGCAGCAACTGATCAACAGTGGCAGCCACGTCGGCATGAATCGACCAACGATTGCGAGTATTCATTTCAACTGCCACAGGAAAAGTGGGCTCAGCAGCCCTCTCAAGCACAGTCTTCTGCGTGCGTCGCCGCCTTGCCTCTTCATCTCCGAGAGTGACAGCCTGAATCCCGCCAACAAGATCACTAAGGGTTGGATTCTTGATCAAATTCGCCAAAGCATTGCCATGGGCCGTAGCCACAAGCTGCACCCCCCGTTCAGCGATCGTGCGCGCAGCCTGGGCCTCTAGCTCCGTACCGATTTCATCAATCACGATGACTTCCGGCATGTGGTTCTCCACGGCCTCAATCATGACCTGATGTTGTTGTTCTGGCAGAGACACTTGCATGCGCCTGGCCCGACCAATAGCTGGATGGGGAATATCCCCGTCACCAGCAATCTCGTTACTGGTGTCAATCACCACAACCCTGCGCTGCAGATCATCAGCAAGAACCCTGGCAATCTCACGCAGCGCGGTGGTCTTACCAACTCCTGGGCGCCCCATCAGCAAGAGCGATTGACCACTATCCAGTAAATCTCTCACCATCGCCACGGTGCCAAAAACGGCCCTTCCCACCCGGCAGGTGAGTCCCACCACCTCTCGCTGGCGATTACGAATAGCACTGATGCGATGCAGAGTTCGTTCAATGCCAGCACGGTTGTCAGCACCAAACTGGCCCAATCGATCAACAGTGGTTTGCAGATCATCGCGCGTGAGGCACTGCTCTCCTAAAGCAAGCGCTCGACCCGGATAGCGTGCTTCAGGCACTCTGCCGAGATCCAAGACCACCTCGAGTAACTGCTCCCGGCTATTGGGTGTCGCCAAAGCCTGCTGAACCGCAAGAGGCAACAAATCCAACAATCGGTCTAGATCATCAGTAATACGCTTTGGCTTCATGGCCCTCAGCCGCAGCCATGCAGAAATGGCTCCCCTAACGGCCTTCTAGCAGGCTTACGACCCAGATTGGCGGAACAGCCATGGACGAACAAGCTGCTCTGCCTGCGCAAGAGCAGCTTGCCAACCCTCAGGCCATTCTCTCAGGCTCACATGCCTGGCCTGTGCTTCAAGCAACCAGGGCTGGAGGAGACGACGAGCCATGCCTCCAAAAGCAATACCTGCCGGCCCATGGTCACTAGAGATATAGGTGATCGTGTGAGCGTTGGTGCCCCCCGCTAACTGGAGGGGGCCAGGCGGAGCCAATGGCCGCAGCTTCCGCCAGAGCGCTACAGCAACTCGAGCCGTTCCTGACCCGATATCGCCACTCATGGGTCGGCCATCAAGCTGCCAAAGAGGTCTTTGCCCAGAACGCCTTAAACAAACATGTCTTTGCCACAACTCACTTGCTAAAGCCTCAACCGTGAGCCCATGCCCCTCAAGACCACAGCTCACCCCAATCCGCTGCAGAGGCACCTGAGCCGACATCAGCTCTGCAACTGTGGATTCAAAGGCCTTAACGCGCCCAGGTGCCGTGTGAATCTCGACTGCATCAGGATGCAATTCCGCCAACAGAGGGCCGAAATCTCTCAGTTCAAGTCGCCGGTCGTGTTCATCGATCAAACCAAGAGGACAAGTCGGCAGACATCGTCCACAGCCATAACAACGGCTTAGCTGAACCCCACCTTGCTCACCAATCGCCTCAGCAGGACAAGCATGTTGACAAGGCCGCGAACAATCGCTTGGACAGCGCGCAGGATCAAACCAAGCTTTTCGAAAATGGGCATCCTTGCCATCGCTGATGCTCACCATCAACCAAGGCCGAAAACCACTCCGCGCTTGCACCCAATCAAGCCCCTGACGAGCTGCCCTGACAACGGCAGCATCGGCCGCCACATCCACACAGTGAATACCAGCCGCGGCAAAAACCGCACAAAGGTCTGTTATGGAAAGCAAATCCTGATTGCTAGCACCACAGATCAACTTCACCCAAGACCCACTGGCCAGGGCGAGCTCACCGCGAAGAGCACTCTGCTGGAAAGGGTTAGAAGGAATAGTGTTCAGACCCCGAGCAAAGTGGACATCGGCTGCCAATTCAAACTGCGAGCACCACCCATCTCAACAACGACCCGTAAACGCGACTCACGCTTACAAAGATCACAAAGCGCCAAGAGCTCAGATCTTGACAGCACCTGCCCCTCTAAAAGCCAGAGCACCACAGGAGCATTGTCGACAAATAATTCAGCCAGCTGGGGCATCACCTGCTGAACCTCACCGACAGCTCCATTGCGCCCAACGCTTTGATGCCCGAGATGGGGGGGCCGAATACCGTGCAGCTGAAAAAGAAACACCTCCGGATCGCCAAGCCCCCGAGCTGAGCTCAGCTGGGTGCGGTATCCAGCAGCCCGAAGCCTTCGCAGTAACCGGGTTTCACTGCCACCTTCAAGGGGAACATGCATAGCCAGACAGCCGCAAGCATCCAGGTCACGGCGAAACACCCGACCAGAAAGCAACAGCGGCATGACGACATCACTCAAGTAGCCATGAGTCTGCCAGCATGTTCGGAACATATTTAATTTGCATAAGTAGTGGTGTAAGGTCTTGGTTTGGTTCGTATTTCTGTGCCCGTCCGCTAGCCGGGCCTCCAGAAGGCGAATCAGGTCCGACGATTGCGCCGGATCCCTAGGCCAGAGCAGAAAAGGGATTTTTCCCTGAACTGCCGGGAAACTGATTGACTCAAAAGGTCGCCCAAGTCCCAGCCAGCTGATTTGCTCGCTAGCTCTATCCGAAATTGCCTCAGCCGCCGTTTCTTACGGTCCAAGGTCTTTCGGCGACGACTGCGCTCCCTTGATCAGCACTGAATCACACCCCCCCGACCGGACAACGGAAGGAGGTCATCCACGCTGGCGTTTTTACCCTCCATGTCAATCGGCATCCTTGGGAAGAAACTGGGCATGTCTCAGTTCTTCGACGATCAAGGCAGAGCCATCCCGGTCACCCTGATCGAGGCCGGCCCCTGCCGCATCACCCAACTCAAGACTTCTGACATCGACGGTTATGCCGCCGTACAGATCGGTTTCGGTGATACCCGCGAAAAATTGATCAACAAGCCTTCCAAAGGGCACCTCACCAAATCTGGCGAGGTTCTCTTGAAGCACCTACGCGAATATCGCGTCGAGGGCCTTGAAGGCCTAGAGCTGGGAGCAGCGATCACCGTCGGCAGTTTTGAAGCTGGCCAGAAGGTAGACGTCAGCGGCGACACGATGGGGCGTGGGTTCTCTGGCTATCAAAAGCGCCACGGCTTCAGCCGTGGTCCGATGAGCCACGGTTCCAAAAACCATCGAGAACCTGGATCCACAGGCGCCGGAACCACGCCAGGGCGGATTTATCCAGGCAAACGCATGGCTGGCCGCTACGGCGGCAAAAAGCGCACCACCCGTGGACTCACCATCCTCAAAGTGGACAGCAACCGCAATCTCCTGGTGGTGAAGGGCTCAGTGCCTGGCAAGCCAGGCGCCCTGCTCAACATCCGACCCGCAAAACGCGTAGGCAGCAAGCCTGCTCAAGGAGGTAAGTGATGGCTGAATGTGTTGTTCACGACTGGCAGGGAAAGGAAGCCGGCAAGGCAAGCCTTGAACTCAAAGTTTCTAAAGAAACCACGGCTGTTGATCTCATGCACCGTGCAGTGCTCAGGCAGCAGGCCCATAGCCGTCAGGGAACGGCAAGCACCCTCACCCGTGCCGAGGTTCGTGGTGGTGGTCGCAAGCCCTATAAGCAAAAAGGCACCGGCCGTGCCCGACAGGGAACGATCCGCACCCCCTTACGCCCAGGCGGCGGAATCATCTTCGGACCAAAGCCAAGGACCTACAACCTGGCGATGAACCGAAAGGAACGTCGTCTGGCCCTACGCACCGCGCTGATGGCCCGTCTTGAGGACGTCATTGTGGTCAAAGACTTTGGCAACAGCCTGAAGGCGCCGAAGACCCGAGAGATCTCAGACGCCCTTGTAAGGCTCGGCGTAGCCGCAGATGCAAAGGTTTTGATCATTCTTTCCACACCCTCCGAGATCATCCGACGCTCCGTGCGCAATCTCGAAAAGGTGAAACTGATCGCCGCCGATCAACTCAACGTCTTCGATTTGCTCCACGCCAATTCTCTGGTGCTGAGCGAGGAGGCTCTCGCCAAGATCCAGGAGGTTTACGGAGATGACTGAACGTTTCAACGGTCGGCTGGCGGATGTGATCCGCCGTCCACTGATCACGGAAAAGGCCACCAGCGCACTGGAACAAAACCAGTACACCTTTGAGGTCGACCATCGTGCCGCCAAGCCTGATATCAAGGCAGCCGTAGAGCAACTCTTCGATGTCCGTGTGGTCGGCATCAGCACCATGAATCCTCCACGGCGCAGCCGTCGAGTGGGTCGTTTCACTGGCAAGCGAGCCCAGGTCAAAAAAGCCATCGTGCGGCTTGCCGAAGGCAACACGATCCAACTCTTCCCTGAGTCCTGAGGGGTCTGAAAACATCATGGCAATCCGTACCTTCCGCCCTTACACCCCAGGAACACGCACCAGGGTGGTCACAGACTTCAATGAGGTCACCGGCCGTAAACCCGAACGTTCTCTTGTGGTGGCCAAACATCGCCGCAAGGGTCGCAACAACAGAGGTGTTATCACCTGCCGCCATCGCGGTGGCGGGCACAAGCGCCTATACCGCATCGTCGATTTCCGTCGCAATAAGCACGGCATTCCGGCCAAAGTGGCGGCGATCCATTACGACCCCCATCGCAAGGCCCACCTAGCACTGCTTTTCTACACTGATGGCGAGAAGCGCTACATCCTTGCTCCGGCCGGGATCGCCATTGGTCAGCAGCTGATTTCAGGCCCGGAATCACCTATCGAGACAGGCAATGCCTTGCCACTCTCAGCCATCCCTCTTGGCTCCAGCGTCCACAACGTTGAGCTTTATGCCGGCCGGGGTGGCCAGATGGCGCGTACGGCCGGCTCAAGTGCACAAGTCATGGCCAAGGAGGGTGACTACGTCGCTCTCAAGCTGCCCTCCACTGAGGTTCGCCTTGTGCGCCATGAGTGCTACGCCACTCTCGGCGAAGTAGGCAACTCGGAAGTGCGCAACACCAGCCTGGGCAAGGCTGGTCGTCGCCGTTGGCTAGGGCGACGACCCCAAGTTCGCGGCAGTGTGATGAACCCCTGTGACCACCCTCATGGTGGTGGCGAAGGACGTGCACCGATCGGCCGTTCAGGCCCGGTGACACCCTGGGGCAAGCCTGCCCTGGGTCTCAAGACGCGTAAGCGGAACAAGCCCAGCAATCGGTTCGTTCTTCGGAAACGTCGCCGCACCTCCAAACGAAGCCGAGGAGGACGCGATTCCTGATGTCAATCACTGTTCTGCCGTTCGCTTAACCCGCCATGGGACGTTCATTAAAAAAAGGCCCCTTCATTGCTGACAGCCTGCTTCGCAAGCTGGAAAAGCAAAATGCTGACGATGACAAGTCGGTGATCAAAACCTGGTCTCGAGCCTCCACCATCCTGCCGATGATGATCGGCCATACCATTGCCGTTCACAACGGAAGGAGCCATGTGCCGGTGTTCATCACCGAGCAGATGGTTGGACACAAGCTGGGTGAATTTGCTCCCACCCGCACCTTCAAAGGCCACATCAAAGACAAAAAAGGAGGCCGCTGAGACCATGACGACCTCATCCCCCACGACGACAACTATCGCCAAGGCCCACGGCCGCTTCATCCGCGGATCCGTATCAAAAGTACGGCGAGTGCTCGATCAAATCCGCGGTCGCACCTATCGCGACGCGCTGATCATGCTCGAGTTCATGCCTTACCGCTCCACTGGCCCGATCACAAAAGTTCTCAGGTCAGCTGTGGCCAATGCAGAACACAACCTTGGTCTTGATCCAGCATCGCTTGTGATTGCCCAAGCCAGCGCCGACATGGGTCCATCCATGAAGCGCTATCGGCCCCGAGCTCAAGGTCGCGCTTTCGCGATCAAGAAGCAAACCTGCCACATCAGCATTGCTGTGGCAGCCCAGACCGACTCCTGACCCCCGAGGACACCGACCGATGGGACACAAAATCCATCCAACCGGCTTACGCCTGGGGATCACCCAGGAGCACCGATCCCGCTGGTACGCCACCAGCAAGATGTACCCAATCCTCCTTCAGGAGGACGACAGGATCCGTCGATTCATCCATAAGAAGTACGGCGCAGCAGGCATCAGCGATGTGTTGATTGCCCGCAAGGCCGACCAACTCGAAGTGGAGCTGAAGACTGCACGACCAGGTGTGCTCGTTGGCCGCCAGGGCAGTGGCATCGAAGAGCTGCGAACCGGCATCCAAAAAACCATCGGTGATCACAGCCGACAGGTTCGGATCAACGTCGTCGAAATCGAGCGAGTCGATGCCGATGCCTTCCTGCTGGCCGAGTACATCGCCCAGCAGCTCGAGAAGCGAGTCGCCTTCCGCCGCACCATCCGCATGGCCGTCCAACGGGCCCAGCGAGCGGGTGTACTGGGCTTAAAAATCCAGGTTGGTGGTCGGCTCAACGGGGCCGAAATCGCTCGCACCGAATGGACCCGCGAAGGCCGTGTGCCTCTACACACCCTTCGCGCCGAGATCGACTACGCCACAAAAGTGGCTAGCACTACCTACGGAGTACTAGGCATCAAGGTCTGGATCTTCAAAGGCGAAGTACTGGGAGACGAGGCCCAATCAATGCCTGTGGGTGCAAGCCCCCGGCGAAGGGGCAATCGTCGACCCCAACAATTCGAAGATCGCTCAAACGAGGGTTGATGAGGAGGCCTGAACCATGCTGAGTCCAAAACGCGTCAAATTCCGCAAACAGCAACGAGGCCGTATGCGCGGCGTCGCCACCAGGGGCAACACCATTGCCTTTGGAGAGTTTGCCTTGCAAGCCCAGGAATGTGGCTGGATTACCTCACGCCAAATCGAGGCCAGCCGCCGAGCCATGACCCGCTACGTCAAACGGGGTGGAAAGATCTGGATCCGGATCTTCCCAGACAAGCCAGTCACTATGCGTCCAGCTGAAACACGCATGGGCTCTGGCAAGGGCAACCCTGAATTTTGGGTTGCCGTCATTAAGCCAGGTCGGATTCTGTTCGAAATGGGCGGTGAAGAGATCACCGAAGACATTGCTAGGGAAGCCATGCGCCTTGCCCAGTACAAACTACCCATCAAGACAAAGTTCATCGGCCTGGACGACCAAGAGAGGGTTGCTGGTAGCGACAAGCCTGCCAGTGTGCCCGCCATCACCGCGGAGTCCTGACCCATGGCCCATCCCAAAGCCGCCGAGGTGCGCAAACTCACCGACGCCGACATCACAGAGCAGATCGATGGCATCCGCCGAGAGCTGTTCGATCTCCGCTTTCAGCAAGCCACCCGGCAGCTGAGCAATACGCACCGCTTCAAAGAGGCCCGCATCAAGCTGGCACAGCTCTTGACGGTGCAGAAGGAGCGCAGCCGCTCCGCCGCCTCCTCCTGATTTTCCCCTTAGAACCCATGGCACTCAAGGAAAGGCTCGGCACCGTCGTCAGCGACAAGATGGACAAAACAGTAGTGGTAGCGGTGGAGAACCGCTTCCCCCATCCCATCTATCAGAAGACGGTCAGCCGAACCACCCGTTATAAAGCCCACGACGCTGGCAACACCTGCCGTGTCGGTGATCGCGTGCGAATCACTGAGACACGGCCTCTCAGCCGATCAAAGCGTTGGACGGTTGCTGAAGTCCTCAGCCACAGTCCCAAAGCTCAAGAGGTCTCCACATGATTCAGCAGGAATCCTTCCTCACTGTTGCCGATAACAGTGGCGCCAAGCGAATCCAATGCATCCGTGTGCTGGGCTCAAACCGTCGCTATGCCCATGTAGGCGACGTCATCGTGGCAGCCGTAAAAGACGCGATGCCGAATATGAGCGTCAAGAAATCCGAGGTCGTCAAAGCTGTGGTGGTGCGCACAAAAGCAACCCTGCGCCGAGATACTGGCAACTCGATTCGTTTCGACGACAACGCCGCCGTGCTCATTAACGAGGACAAAAACCCTAGAGGCACTCGTGTTTTTGGGCCGGTGGCTCGGGAACTTCGCGAGCGCAACTTCACCAAAATCGTATCCCTCGCTCCGGAGGTGATCTGAAATGCCTATCGCAACCCCCAAACAAAAAACCACTCAGCGCATCAAGATGCGCATCCATAAAGGGGACACCGTCCAAGTCATCACAGGCAAGGACAAAGGGAAAACTGGCGAAGTGCTACGCACTCTGCCCATAGAGAACCGCGTCATTGTGCAGGGCGTCAACATTCGCACCCGTCACGTCAAACCCACCCAAGAGGGAGAAAGCGGCAGGATTGTCACAGAGGAAGCGTCCGTACACGCCTCCAACGTGATGCTCTATTCCAATAACAAAAAGATCGCCAGTCGTGTGGAGCTGGTTGTCGAAAAAGACGGCAGCAAAAAACGCCGCCTCAAAAAAACCGGAGAGTTGATCGACTAATCACAGCTCCAACCACAGAACCCTGGGCCATCTAAATCACAATTTCCAGCCCACCAACTTCCCTTTCTTCCCAATCCCCGATCTTCTGACCACGTCCAGAAGAACCCTTCCACCAAGCCATGTCACTCAAACAGCGCTACCGGGAGACCATTCAGCCCAAACTGCTGAAGGACCTAAGCCTCTCGAATATTCACGAAGTCCCCAAGGTGCTAAAAATCACCGTCAACCGAGGGCTCGGAGAGGCCGCCCAAAACGCAAAGTCCTTGGAGGCCTCAATTACTGAACTGGCTACTATCACTGGCCAGAAAGTTGTCGTGACTAGAGCCAAGAAGGCCATCGCTGGCTTCAAAATCAGGCAGGGAATGCCCATAGGTTGCGCCGTCACACTCCGCGGAGAGCGGATGTATGCCTTCCTGGAGCGCCTGATCAATCTTGCACTGCCCAGAATCCGGGACTTCCGAGGTGTCAGCCCAAAGAGTTTTGACGGCCGTGGAAACTACACCCTCGGAGTGAGGGAGCAACTCATCTTCCCTGAGATTTCCTTCGACAAGATCGATGCCATCAGGGGTATGGACATCACCATCGTGACCAGCGCCCGTACGGATGAAGAGGGCCAATCCCTCCTCCGAGAGATGGGAATGCCGTTCCGCAGCAATTAAGCCCTCTTCGGAGACGACTGAACTATGGCCAACCACGATCCAATCTCAGACATGCTCACACGCATCCGCAATGCGAGTGAAAAACGTCACCAAACCACCCGCGTTCCTGCCTCCCGCATGTCACGCAGTATTGCCAAAGTCCTACAACAAGAGGGCTTCATCTCTGAAATCAGCGAAGAAGGTGAAGGTGTACGCACCCATCTAGTCCTCGAATTGAAGTACAGCGGCAAACACCGCCATCCCACCATCCGCTCAATGCAGCGGGTGAGCAAGCCAGGCCTGCGCATCTACAAGAACACCCGTGCCCTTCCCAAAGTCCTTGGTGGCCTTGGGATGGCAATCATCTCCACTTCCAAAGGCGTGATGAGCGACCGCGATGCCCGCAAACAGGGCGTTGGCGGAGAAGTGCTCTGTTACGTGTACTGACCCGGAACCTGAACCATGTCTCGTATCGGTAAGAATCCCATCCCCATCCCCGACAAGGTGGCTGTAACCCTTGATGGTCTTGCAGTCAGCGTCAAGGGTCCCAAAGGAGAACTGAGCCGCACCCTTCCCGAAGGCGTCAGCGTCAGTCAGGTGGAGAACACAATTGTGGTTACACCCACAAGTCAGAAACGTAAGTCGCGTGAGCGTCACGGTCTCTGTCGCTCGCTTGTCGCCAACATGGTTGAAGGGGTGAGCAAGGGCTACACGCGCAAACTAGAACTCATCGGTGTGGGCTCACGTGCACAAGTGAAAGGCAAAAAGCTTGTAGTGAGTGCAGGTTTCAGCCACCCTGTAGAAATGGACCCCCCCGAAGGAGTCACCTTTGCAGTAGAGAACAACACCAACGTCACCGTCTCAGGGGCAGACAAGGAGCTGGTGGGCAACGAAGCTGCAAAAATCCGAGCCATTCGTCCACCTGAGCCCTACAAGGGCAAGGGGATCAGATACGAGGGCGAACGGATCCTGCGCAAAGCCGGCAAATCCGGCAAGAAATAGAGGTCTGCCTGACTTCCCTCCGCATTACCCACCATGTCTAACCTCTCCCGAAAGCAGCAGACCCAGAAGCGCCATCGGCGCCTGCGGCGCCATCTCAATGGCACCGCCCAGCGTCC
Organism: Prochlorococcus sp. MIT 1318; assembly: GCF_047304505.1. Taxonomy (NCBI): domain Bacteria; kingdom Bacillati; phylum Cyanobacteriota; class Cyanophyceae; order Synechococcales; family Prochlorococcaceae; genus Prochlorococcus; species Prochlorococcus sp. MIT 1318. Next base: position 97,176 of record NZ_CP138958.1, read on the forward strand.
GCGCCTGGCTGTATTCCGCTCCAACAACCACATTTATGCCCAGGTTATTGATGACGAGGCCCAAAACACCCTTTGCGCCGCCTCGACTCTCGACAAGGACTTACGCACCAGCCTTAAAGCCGATGGCAGCAGCTGTGACGCCTCCAATGCCGTCGGGGATTTAGTCGCAAAACGCGCCCTCGCCAAGGGCATCCAACAGGTGGTCTTCGATCGCGGCGGCAACCTGTACCACGGCCGAGTGAAATCCCTTGCCGATGCCGCCCGTGAAGCGGGCCTTCAGTTCTGATCCCTGCTCTCACCATGACCCAAACCAACACCCAGACCACCCCAAATGACGTCCCCGCAGCTGCGGAAGGCCAACAAGAACAACAACAGCAACAGCAACGCCGTGGCGGGGGACGAGAGCGCAGAGGTGGCGGACGCCGTGGCGACCGCCGAGGCCAAGAGCGTGATTCCGAATGGCAAGAACGAGTCGTTCAGATTCGCCGCGTCTCCAAGACCGTAAAAGGTGGGAAAAAGATGAGTTTCCGGGCCATTGTGGTTGTCGGCAACGAGCGTGGCCAAGTTGGTGTTGGAGTCGGTAAAGCCGGCGATGTGATCGGTGCTGTTCGCAAGGGTGTTGCTGATGGCAAGAAGCACCTGGTCAAGGTTCCTCTCACTCGTCACAACTCCATCCCCACCCTGTCCAACGGACGCGATGGTGCTGCCAACGTGCTAATCCGCCCCGCTGCCCCAGGAACAGGGGTCATCGCAGGCGGTTCAATTCGCACAGTTCTGGAATTAGCCGGAATCAAAAACGTTCTAGCCAAGCGTCTTGGCAGCAAAACCCCTCTAAACAATGCCCGAGCTGCCATGGTGGCTCTGGCAAGTCTCCGCACCCATAAGGAGACCGCAAAGGAACGGGGGATCTCCCTCGAGCAGATCTACTCCTGATTCCCCTATGACTACTCTTCGACTCGACTCTCTCAAAGCCAACGCAGGTGCAAGGCGCCGCAAAATGCGTAAAGGTCGCGGTATTGCCGCTGGCCAAGGAGCAAGCTGTGGTTTCGGCATGAGAGGCCAAAAGTCCCGATCTGGTCGCCCTACTCGCCCGGGCTTCGAAGGCGGGCAGATGCCTCTCTATAGGCGCGTACCCAAACTCAAACACTTCACCACAGTGAACTCAAAAGAGTTCACTGTGGTGAACGTAGCGGCCCTCAATGAGCTCAAGACGGGTAGCACCATCAATCTCGACACCCTTGTCAAAAATGGTGTTGTCACTAGTCCCAAATACCCTTTAAAGATACTTGGCAATGGAGAACTCAAAGTCAAGCTGACCATTCAGGCCGCTGCATTCACAGCTACAGCCCGCAACAAGATCGAAGCCGCTGGCGGCACATGCGAAATCCTTGACTGAAACGATTCCAAGTCAATACATCTGCATGTCTATGGTCTGAGCAGTCCGACGAGTCTTCGGTCAACGGACTGCTTTATTGCTTCAAACCAACCCAATCCCTTCTCTCAATGCTCGTCAGTCGGGGTCGCAACCCCAGTGCCGCTGAAGTCATCAGCCAATTGGTGCGCAACCCAGAGCTGCGCGGCAGAGTGCTGACCACCCTGGGATTACTTCTTTTTATTCGCCTTGGCATCTACATCCCAATGCCAGGTATTGATCGGGTGGCCTTTCAGAGCTTCCTGCAACAGGGCGGACAACTGATCGGCTTTCTAGACATTTTCACCGGTGGAGGGATCTCCACTCTGGGGATTTTCGCTCTTGGGATCCTCCCATTCATCAACGCCTCAATCATTCTCCAGTTACTCACAGCAGCCTTACCCCAACTAGAGGACCTGCAAAAAAACGAAGGCGAGGCTGGTCGTCGCAAGATCGCACAGATCACGCGCTATGTAGCTCTTGGCTGGGGTCTAGTTCAAAGTGTGATTTTTGCCCTGATCCTCCGCCAGTACGCCGTTGAAGGGCTCAGTGAGGTCGTCTTTGTCGTTCAGACAGCCCTGGCATTAGTAACAGGCTCCATGATCGTGATGTGGATGAGCGAAATCATCACTGACCGAGGGATTGGTCAAGGGGCGTCCCTTGTGATCTTCCTGAACATCGTTGCCACCCTGCCAAAAGCACTGGCTTCAACGATTGAAAAAGCACAAACCGGCGATCGCGGTGATGTGGTCGGCATCATTGTGCTCGTGATGGTTTTCCTAATGACAATCGTTGGGATCATCTTCGTGCAGGAGGGATCACGCCGTCTGCCGATTGTGAGCGCAAAACGACAGATAGGTGGAACCAATTTGCTACCAAACCGCCAGAGCTATCTACCTCTGAAGCTGAATGCTGGTGGTGTGATGCCAATCATTTTTGCTTCTGCACTGATCTTTCTACCAATCACCATTGCAAACTTCACCAAAAACCCTTTACTCATCAGGGCTGCAAGCACTCTTAACCCAGGTGCCGCTAATCCATGGCCCTATGCCTTGGTGTTTTTCGCGCTAATTGTCGGCTTTTCTTACTTTTACGCCTCACTCACCATCAATCCAATAGACATCGCCACAAACCTCAAACGGGGAGGCGTGGCCATCCCAGGAGTGAGGCCAGGCAGTGCTACAGCGAACTACCTATCCGGGGTTCAGAACCGACTCACCCTGCTGGGCGGACTTTTCCTCGGTGCAGTTGCGATCATTCCCGCCGCGGTGGAACGCGCCACCAACGTTCAGACCTTTCAAGGCCTCGGAGCTACGTCACTGCTGATCCTTGTAGGTGTTGCCATCGACACCGCAAAACAAGTTCAGACCTATGTGATTTCTCAACGCTACGAAGGCCTTGTCCGCCAATGAACGATTCCCCACTTCGTCTGAAAGCCCTTTTTTGCCATCCATGAAGCAACGTCTCCTATTCCTAGGGCCCCCTGGCGCAGGCAAAGGGACCCAGGCTGAACGTCTCTGCGCAGCCCATGAATTAATGCACCTATCTACTGGTGATTTACTGCGTACTGAGGTCGGCGCCAAAACACCCCTTGGTCAGGAGGCGGCTGCTGTTATGAACCGAGGCGAGCTGGTCAGCGATGAGCTGGTACTTGCCATCGTCGAAAACCAACTCAAGAACCAAAGTGGTGGTTGGCTCTTGGATGGTTTTCCACGCACCTTGATCCAAGCCACAGCACTCGAACCCTTACTTGAGGAACTCAAGCAACCAATTGAGGCTGTTGTACTACTGGAACTAAACGATGCAGTGTTAATTGAACGGTTAATTTCCCGAGGCCGGAGTGATGACAACGAAAGCGTGATTCGTAATCGCCTTGAGGTCTACCGCGAGAAAACAGCCCCCCTCATCGACCATTACCGCCAACAAGGACTGCTGCAAACGGTGGAAGCCCACGGCAGTATCGAATCAATCGCTATCAGCATCGAAAAATCCTTATGTTGACCTACGTGGTATGGTTGCCGTTTGGAAATTTGGAGAGCCACACTCCATGAAGGTGCGTGCCTCGGTCAAGAAAATGTGTGACAAATGCCGGGTGATCCGCCGCCACGGCAGGGTCATGGTGATCTGCTCCACCCCTAAGCACAAGCAGCGTCAGGGATAACTCCCTGTTGCTCATTGGTGATTGAACACCCCTGAATTGGGCCTTCAATCATCACCAACCTTTCTCGCCACCATCGGCGACCCCTATCCCCCCTCGAGTAACTGCTAAGTGGCACGGATTGCTGGCGTAGACATACCCCGTGACAAGCGGGTTGAAGTTGCACTCACATACATCTATGGAATTGGTCTAACCCGCGCCAAAACCATCCTGACCAAATCTGACGTCAATCCGGACATCCGAGTCAAGGATCTGGAAGATGGAGATGTGCAGAAGCTGCGTACGGCCTTAGAAGCCTTCACGATTGAAGGAGACCTTCGACGCCAAGAAGGCATGGCCCTCAAGCGACTGCAAGATATTGGTTGCCTTCGGGGACGTCGACACCGCATGAGCCTCCCAGTTCGCGGTCAACGCACCAGAACCAATGCACGTACCAGGCGCGGCGCACGCAAAACCGTGGCTGGAAAGAAAAAATAAGCAACATCTATTTGCGCTGCCCAGGCAGACCCTCCCAAAACCGTATCTACCAGGCCCCAGCCCATGGCCAAACCCACCAAAAAAACAGGTTCCAAAAAGACCAAGCGCAATGTCCCCAATGGCGTTGCACATATTCAGAGCACCTTCAACAACACCATCGTCTCAATCACCGATACAGCTGGGGAAGTTATCGCCTGGTCATCTGCTGGAGCCAGTGGCTTCAAGGGTGCTCGTAAGGGCACCCCCTTTGCCGCTCAAACTGCAGCTGAAGCTGCAGCTCGTAGGGCACTCGAACAGGGCATGCGTCAGATCGAGGTACTAGTCCGTGGACCCGGCTCCGGCCGTGAAACCGCCATCCGCGCCCTGCAGGTGGCAGGCCTCGAAATCACTCTTATTAGAGACGTCACCCCACTCCCCCATAACGGTTGCCGTCGGCCCAAACGCCGGCGCGTCTGAACCGCGTTTCACTCCCTAGCTCCTGCCCTCTCTCCCCGCTTCAGACCGTGCTGCAATACCAGATCGACCGGATCGAGCATCAAGTTGCCGATGATCGCGCCCAAACAGGCGTCTTCCTCATTGGACCGCTCGAACGCGGGCAAGCCACCACGCTTGGCAATTCCCTCCGCAGGGTGCTGATGGGGGGCCTTGAGGGCAGCGCCATCACCGCTGTCCGCATTGCCGGTGTCAACCACGAGTACGCGACCATCCCAGGAGTCCGAGAAGATGTGCTCGACATCCTGTTGAACTGCAAACAACTGTCGGTAAACAGTCGAACGAGTGAACTAGAGATTGGGCGACTTGTGGTTACCGGCCCTGCCCAGGTCAAAGCTAAAGACCTGCAGTTCTCCTCACAAGTCCAAGTGGTAGATGGAGACCGCCAAATTGCCACTGTGCATGAGGGTCACAGCCTTGAGTTAGAAGTTCATGTTGAGCGGGGGATCGGTTACCGGCCTGTTGATCGCCACAACGAAGACATAAGCGCCATTGATCTACTGCAGATCGATGCTGTGTTCATGCCCGTCCGTCGGGTGAACTTCACCATCGACGAGACTGCCGTCGCAGAAGGAGGATCTACCCGCGAGAGGCTGCGCATAGAAATTGTCACCGATGGTTCAACTACACCAGATGATGCCCTTGCAGAGTCAGCTAACCAACTGATCGAACTCTTTCAGCCCCTTGCCACCGTCACAATGGTGGAAGAACCAGGCCTGGAACCCGAGCCTTCCGCTGAATCACAGATCCCCCTTGAAGAGCTCAACCTCTCTGTAAGGGCTTACAACTGCCTCAAGCGAGCCCAGGTGAACTCAGTTTCTGATCTGATGGGCTTTAGCTACGAAGACCTGCTTGAGATCAAGAACTTCGGCTCCAAGTCTGCAGACGAAGTCATCGAAGCCCTAGAGCGCATCGGCATCTCAATTCCACAAAGCCGCACCAGCGCCTAGCCGTTTTTACATTCCCGCCCCAGCGCACCACCGAGAACCATGCGTCACCAATGTCGAGTCCCAAAGCTTGGGCGCCCAACTGATCAACGCAAAGCCATGCTTCGCGGTCTGACCACTCAACTCATCCGTGAAGGCCGTGTCACAACAACAAAAGCCAGAGCCAAGGCCCTTCGGGACGAAGCTGAACGCATGATCACTCTTGCGAAGAACGGGAGCCTGGCATCAAGACGCCGCGCCATCGGATACATCTACGACAAGCAACTGGTTCATGCGCTTTTCGACAAGGCCCAAGACCGTTATGGCGATCGTCAAGGCGGCTATACACGCATCATCCGTACGGTGCCTCGCCGCGGCGACAATGCTGAGATGGCAATCATAGAATTGGTCTAAAGCCTGGGAACAGTGACAACATGCTGGACTGATCAGCAATGTTCCCTAACTCCAAAGTCGAACTGCCAGAAAGTACGACAGTTCGACGGATTGGCCTCAGCGTGCAATATGAAGGCTCAAACTTTTGCGGCTGGCAGCGTCAACCACAAGCGGTGAGCGTTCAACAAGTACTTGAAGAGGCAATCTCCCAGCTTGATCCTCAGAGGCCTATTCAGGCCGTTGCAGCAGGCCGCACAGATGCTGGTGTCCATGCTGCGGGCCAAGTTGTGCACTTCGACTGCTGTGGTCCCATCCCAGCTGAACGCTGGGCACCTGCTCTAAACGGACGACTACCTAGCACGATTCGTGTGCGGGAAGCAGTAGCACGCCCAGCCTCCTGGCATGCATGTCATTCAGCCATATACCGAAGATATCGCTACACGATCTACAACGGTCGGCGACCCAATCTGTTCCTCACCCCCTGGAGCTGGCACCGCTACCACGTTCGTCTTGATGAAACCCTGATGCAAATAGCTCTAGAGGGGCTCCTTGGGTTGCAAGACCTCAGCGCTTTTCAACGGGCTGGTAGTCGACGAGCCCATGCCCGCACCACAGTTCAGGAGGTAAAGATTGAGCGTCAGGGAGATTTAATAATGATTGAGATCCAAGCCAGCGGCTTCCTCTATGGCATGGTGCGGCTGTTGATGGGCCAATTGGTGGCCTTAGGCGAACACCGACTTAATCTTCAGACCTTTGAGCGGCGCTGGAAGGAGAAACGCCGTCAAGAAGTGAAAGAAGCGGCACCAGCTCAGGGTCTTTGCCTCCTGCGTGCAGGATACGAAGAAGACATTTTCTCTAAAGGCGGTTGGTATGACTGCCAACCGCGCTATTCCCTCGGAGCAAATGATCCTCCTTTGGATCCTCCATCTGCACCGGAGGCAAGCGGAACTCCCACTACCACGCCTAACCCCTAGGGCAAACACAAGGGCTTCGCGAGCCATTACATGAGTGATCTTTTTGGATTTTCTCCCTTGAAAGGCTAAAGTTAGAGATCGAGCTTGATCAGGCTCAGTCCTAAATGTGCCTGATGCTCCCTGCCCAGCACTATCCCTTGCGATAGTGCATCTCCGAACCGGCATGCCGGCGTGATGAACAAGACCTCCGTTCCCTCAATTGATTCGATCGAACGCCAGTGGTTTCTGGTGGATGCAGAGAATCAGACTCTTGGCAGACTTGCTACTGAGGTGGCCTCCGTGCTTCGCGGCAAGAACAAGCCAAGCTTCACCCCTCACCTGGATACAGGTGACTTTGTTGTGGTGGTCAATGCGGACAAAATCAGAGTCAGCGGCAACAAGGCAAATCAAAAGCTCTACCGCCGTCACTCTGGCCGTCCAGGGGGGATGAAGGTTGAAACCTTCCAAGCGTTGCAGGATCGTCTACCTGAACGCATCGTCGAAAAAGCCATTAAAGGGATGCTTCCTCACAACGCCCTTGGCAGACAGTTGTTCCGCAAACTCAAGGTCTACCGCGGCCCGGAACATCCCCATTCCGCCCAGAGACCCCAAACCCTTCAGCTCAATCCCGCCGCTTCATCGCAATGAGCAGTTCCAATAACAGCGTTGTCTACTGGGGCACTGGCCGCCGCAAAACCTCAGTTGCCCGCGTTCGCCTTGTCCCTGGCACTGGCACGATCACCATCAATGGACGCCCCGGTGACCACTATCTGAACTTCAATCCCGCCTATCTCGCGGCAGTGAAAGCACCCCTGCAAACCCTTGGTCTAAACGAGCAATACGACGTCCTCGTCAACGTTCACGGTGGTGGACTCACCGGCCAAGCCGACGCCATCAAACAGGGTGCGGCACGAGCCCTGTGTGAGTTATCAGCAGACAACCGTAAACCGCTCAAAACTGAAGGCCATCTCAGTAGAGACCCCCGCGCCAAGGAACGTCGCAAGTACGGCCTCAAGAAAGCTCGCAAAGCTCCTCAGTTCTCCAAGCGCTGAGCCTTCACCCCTCCTACTTTTCCCTGACTGCCATCTCCTGATCCTGATATGCCTAAACCTGATATTCATCCCAACTGGTATCCCAACGCAAAGGTGATCTGCAATGGAGAGGTGGTGATGACCACCGGGTCCACCCAACCAGAACTCCACGTTGATGTGTGGAGTGGTAATCACCCCTTCTTTACCGGTACCCAGAAAATTCTTGATACTGAAGGACGCGTGGATCGCTTCATGCGCAAGTACGGCATGGGCAGTGCCGATGCTGCTGCGGATGAAAAAAAAACAGACGCCAAAAATAACAACAAGGACAACAGTTCTAAAGAAGACTGAGCTGTTGTCCTCAAAGACTTCGCCGGGTGCCAATAACATCCGCTGTTGATGGGTATGGACTCTTCAACCCTCATCACACGGCTGGAAACAGCCAAGACCAGTTTTCAAAGTCTGGAGCGCCAGCTAGCTGATCCCGATGTGGCAGCTGATCCCAAACTTCTTGAAAGTATTGCGCGAGAAAGAGCACGACTGGAACCCCTCGTACTCGATTTTGAAGCCCTCCAGCATGTGGAGCAAGAATGGCAAGAGACCAAGCAGCTACTACGAGAAAGTAGGGGTGATGAAGCCATGGAATCTTTAGCCCAGGAAGAGTTGCAACAACTAGAGGCACGCAAAACAGTCTTGGTGAGACGCCTCACCCTGGCCCTACTCCCAAGTGATCCTCGTGATCAACGCAGCGTCATGCTGGAGATCCGCGCCGGTGCAGGCGGAAACGAAGCCTGCCTATGGGCAGGTGATTTAGCCCGCATGTATGAGCGCTACGGTCAACGCATTGGCTGGTCAGTCCAACCGTTGAGTGCAACAGAGGCCGATTTGGGGGGATTCCGTGAGCTCATCCTCTCAATCAAAGGCGATGCCGTCTTCAGCCAACTGAAATTCGAAGCCGGCGTGCATCGAGTTCAACGAGTTCCTGCTACAGAATCCCAAGGTCGAGTGCACACCTCCACAGCAACAGTGGCCGTGATGCCAGAAGCTGATGCAGTGGAAGTGCAGATCGATCCCAGCGAACTAGAAATCAGCACTGCTCGCTCAGGCGGGGCTGGCGGACAAAATGTCAACAAGGTTGAAACGGCAGTGGACCTGCTCCACAAGCCCACCGGTATCAGGGTGTTCTGCACCCAGCAACGCTCCCAACTGCAGAACCGAGAACGTGCCATGGAAATCCTGAGAGCGAAGTTGCTGGAAAGACAAATTGCAGAAGCCAACGCGCGTGAAAGCTCAACGAGAAGAGCCCAAGTAGGAACTGGTGACCGCAGCGAAAAGATCCGCACCTACAACTACAAAGACAATCGCACCACTGACCACCGATTAGGACGCAATTTCTCCCTCGAGCCAGTGCTGACTGGCCAGCTGGAAGAGCTGATCGGCGCCTGCGTTGCCGAAGAGCAACGCCATCAACTGGAAGAACTCAGTCATCAGGAGGAAGACTAACGTTGAGGCTGGTATCACCAGAGCCCCAGCCGATTACATACTTTTCCCACTCGCTGTGTCGGCCCGAGTGAATCTGTCGAGTCGCCTCAAAACTGAGACTGCTGAGTGGTCGCCGCGGCAACCGATGTAGAGGCATTTCAGCCTCCTGAGGAGTACGGCTACCCTTACGTACATTGCAAATCAAGCAAGCCGTGGTGACGTTTTCCCAGGTATCGCTACCGCCACGGCTGCGAGGGATCACATGATCTATGGAGAGTTTCTCTCCTTGGTAACCGCAGTATTGGCAACAATGGCCATCGCGAAAAAACACATTTCGACGCGTCAGGGGCAATTGCCGAAAAGGCACCCGAACAAAATGCCGCAACCGAATCACCGTAGGGAGCATGGTGTCCTCGCGAATCATGCGTGAAGAATCCTGTTCCAGGCTCTCCGCCTTGCCCTTGAACATCATCACCAGGGCGCGTCGCCAGGTGGTGATATTCAGAGGCTCATAGGACGCGTTGAGTACGAGAACCTGGCTCATGCCAGCCCCCTGATTAAGCGCCATGCTACCGACACCCCAAGGGTGAGGTCATTCCCTTGTTTACCCTGCCAGCATGCGAGACCTGATCGCCCCACACGGTGATCTGCCTAGGGGCAAAAACTCTGTGCAGATGGCAAAAGCCGATCCACGTCAGCGCGCCTGGGTGGAAGTTAATCCCGCAGCTGTGGAAGCCAATTGCCGCAGCCTTCGGAGACACCTTTGTGAAAGTTGTGCCCTGATGGCCGTGGTGAAAGCTGATGGCTATGGCCATGGCGCTTTAACCGTAGCCCGAGCCGCCTTGAAAGGAGGAGCAAAAAGCCTTGGAGTAGCAACCCTCCAAGAAGGAATTGAGCTTCGTCAAGCCGGCCACAATGCTCCAGTGCTTGTGCTAGGCAATCTCACACATAGCGAAGACCTGAAAGCTTGCCTTCATTGGCAACTCATGCCCACACTCAGCAGTATGCGAGAGGCTCTGCTCTGCCAAAACCTTGCAGATGGCAGCGGCCGGCAATTCAGGATTCAGCTCAAAATCGATACTGGGATGACCCGCCTCGGCTGCGAGCTAAAGGAAGCTCCCAGGCTGGTGGAGGCGATAGGCCACCTCAATCAACTCGAATTAAAGGGTATCTATAGCCATTTAGCCCTGGCAGATGGGGATCTCCAAGGGAAAGCCGCAATGGTGACGGATCAGCAGCAGCAACACTTTGAGACGGTACTCAGAACGCTGCCAGAGCAACACAGTGGATTTGTGCGGCACCTTGCCAACTCCGCCGGCACCCTTCGCGATCGCGGACTCCACTACGACATGGTGCGAGTTGGTCTTGCTCTGTATGGCCACAGCCCCAACCAGCAACTGCAAGGGAAAGTAGACCTTCAGCCAGCTCTCAGCGTAAAAGCAAGGGTGACATTGATAAGGGATGTGCCTGCAGGTGTGGGAGTGAGTTACGGCCATCGCTTCACCACACGACGCCCCAGTCGCCTAGCAGTCGTAGGAATCGGCTATGCCGACGGGGTCAGCCGATCCCTATCAGGCCAAATCTCTGCAATAGCCGATGGTCAGCTTCTCCCACAGGTTGGCGCCATCACCATGGATCAACTCGTGCTTGATGCCACAAATCACCCCGACCTAGAGGTAGGAAGCATCGTGACCCTCCTAGGCAAGGACGGCGACGCCTGTATTACACCACAACAATGGAGTGATCTCAGTGGATCAATTCCATGGGAGGTGCTCTGCAGCTTCAAACATCGACTACCCAGACTGGTGATTTGACACCAAACCCAGACAACTAAAACAAAGCACTAGAGGTGGGTATTGGTAGGGTATGTATGCCGCTGGAGAGGTGGCCGAGTGGTTGAAGGCGGCTCCCTGCTAAGGAGTTACAGGAGGCAACTCTTGTCGAGGGTTCGAATCCCTCCCTCTCCGTTGAAAGTCAGTTTCCGAGAGTGCCAGGCACTCCTCAAACGGCTTTAATCGACTGCCATCAAACAGTTCCTGCGTGTCAAACGGATTTGCGCCGTTTAGACCAGCTGCAAGCTTGTGTTGTCCAAGAAGCTATCCAATAATCGGCAAGAATTTTTCTTCGTGGCGCGGCAAATCCCTTTGCCTGCAAAAGCATGCAAGGAATTCGTTGTCCAATTCTGCGTAACGTTCAGCGAAAGCTCTCCAGCCCGACAAAAGCAGGCAATGAAAACATCTAGAAAGCTTATTATTTTTTACTCAACCAACCAAGCTGGGGTTGAAAGCATTAAGCATCTAACAAATTCCCTACCGTTTGACCCCTCTAAAGGCGATTTGTTAAATGGGGCATAGCAGGAGGACTTGCCTTCTCTACTTAAGCATAGAGCTCCCAAAGTATGTGTGAGCATTTAACTCCAAGCAAAATATATATATCTTTTCTCCAAACTAATCCCGCTTTAACCGACTTGACTGAATCGATCCACTCAAGCCCCGCCAAACGAGAAAGGCGGGGGCACCTTTAAAAAGGTAAAAGGACCTAAATTCACTAGATCAATTGCTAACAAAGGCTTTATCTATATAGATAAATACAATTAAGACATGTGCTTTCTACTTTATACCGCTTTCACTCAAATTCAACTTTTTGTCGTTTGATTTACTTAGAGGCCTCAATTCTTTTAACCCTATAGCTTGCTGAGTTCGCGAGCTATTGCCGGCAAGAGGGTTGTGTCATTAGCTCGCTCCCTGCCTTGAGTGAAGACCACCAAAAGCATCGGCCTGCCTCCTTGTAAAGACCACCAAGCCGCATCATGACGAGCCTGACTCATCCAGCCAGCCTTACTCCACAAACTGGATCCCACCGGCAAACCTTCTCCAAGAAATCCATCCACCTGATTCTCTGGATCAGCCTTGCGCTGCATGAGATCAATAGACCTTGAAAGAAGCTGACGCAAGCGCTTGCAGGCCAACGGAGACACCAAAGCATCAGTCATCACTGACTCAAGCAGGCGAGCTGTAGCTGCAGTGGTTAACGCATTGCGATTCCCGAGACCTACGCCATAAAAATCTCGCTCTCGACCATAAGGTCCATCACCCCAGGTCTTCTGGCAACAGTTCACCTTTTCCAACTCTTCCCAGCCCAACCCTTGCAGCCAGTCGTTCACCAGGTGCCGCTGCTGCTGCCAAGTCTGCCAGGATTCTCCCAGCAGCGATGGGCCGCTTGTCGTGCCGGTAAGCAAATCCAACACAAGGCTGGTGGCGTCATTACTCGAATCAGCAATCATGTCTCGCATCGCCCGACGAAGCTCATCGGCCTCTGGCAACAGGTCCCGCTGGAGCCATGCCTCAGCAGCAAGGGCATAGACAAGCTTGACCACACTGGCAGGGAAAAGAATGCGCTGATCCGACCAACCGGCCCCCGAGCCACTGCCGGGAGTTGGATCAGAACAGTCATAACGAACCCAACTGATCGCCACGCTGTTATGAAGGCCAGGGCGCCTCTCTGCCTCCAATCGATCTAACAGCCCCTTTAGCTGAGCCTGCATAGCACTATCGGGGCGGTAGAACGCCATTGCTAATCACTTCAGGCAATGCCGACCCTAGGCACCCCAATCACCACTGACCTTCTTGCTCCAGGCAGCTGCTGGCAACTGCAAAAGGGAGTCAACGGTTATGCCGGTGTCGAAGGAGCAGGACTGGCCACCCAGGCGGCCGCAGGCCGAAGCTTTGAAGTGCTCGATGCAGCGAAGCCCAACAAATATCAACAGCCATTAACACGGCTAAGGGTGCGGCTACTGGAAGACGGATACCCCTGCTGGATTGATCTGCGCGAAGTGAACGGCCAGATCATTCAACGGGGAAGCTGGCGACCTCAACTGCTTGCCATCAGAGAGATCCAGCAACGACTAGCGGCTGTGATGACCTGGGTGGAGGCAGCAGCCAACCAGCCAAACACTTACTTATGGGGCGGCAGCATCGGGCCAGATTTTGACTGCTCTGGCCTTGTACAGACCGCCTTTGCTAGTCAAGGCATCTGGCTGCCGCGCGACGCCTATCAGCAGGAAAGCTTCTGTACGCCAATAACTGTGCAACCTGACAACACCAAACAACTCCGCCCTGGAGATCTGATTTTCTTCGGCAGTCGAAAACGCTGCAGCCACGTTGGCGTATATGGAGGCAACGGAAGCTACTGGCATAGCTCCGGTAAAGAGCATGGACGCAACGGCATCGGTTTCGACCGGCTGCCTGCCAAAGACACCCATCCAGTGGCCTGCTACTACCGAGCTGAGCTGCGCGGGGCGGGGCGAGTGGAACGCTGCCATGACGGAACCACCCTCCCCTGAAGGGCAGCGCCTAAGTTGCTCTCTACTGCGGAAGGCCTCCGGCATGCCCTCGCCCATGGACCTCTCAGTCGTAGTGCCCCTCTTCAACGAAGAGGAAAGCCTGCCAAAGTTGATAGATCAACTCCTTGCAGCCTTACGCCCTACTGGTGAAATCTTCGAGCTGGTGCTGGTGAATGATGGCTCCACCGACGGAACCGCCAAGGTGCTGGAGCAGCTAAGTATTAAAACACCAGAACTGGTGGGCGTACTTCTACGCAAAAACTATGGCCAAACGGCTGCCATGGCTGCAGGGTTCGACGTATCCCAAGGTGAAGTGATTGTCAGCATCGATGGCGATCTCCAAAACGATCCCGCCGATATCCCGCTACTCCTTTCGAAGTTGCGTGAGGGATACGACCTCGTGAGCGGCTGGCGTCATCAACGCCAGGATGCTTCCCTAAAGCGCAAGCTGCCCTCAAAAATTGCCAATCGCCTGATCGGCCGAGTTATCGGTGTACGGCTGCATGACTACGGCTGCTCACTGAAAGCCTATCGGAAAGAAATCCTGACGGATATGCGTCTCTACGGAGAGCTGCACCGCTTCCTGCCGGCTTTGGCCTTTATCGAAGGGGCTCTGATCACCGAAGTGAAAGTCAACCACCGTGCACGCCAATACGGCAATAGCAAGTACGGGATCGATCGCACCTTCCGCGTGTTGATGGACCTATTCACGGTGTGGTTTATGAAGCGCTTTCTGACCAGACCGATGTACGTCTTCGGCTTCGGCGGGTTGCTCGCCATGGGCGGGAGCCTGCTGACGAGTATCTATTTACTGGCGATCAAGCTGATGGGAGAAGACATTGGCAACCGCCCACTACTCACCATGGCTGTGGTACTCGGCCTGACTGGAGTCCAATTGTTCTGCTTTGGTCTACTAGGCGAGTTGGTCATGCGCACCTACCACGAAAGCCAAGGGCGACCGATCTACCGCATACGGGCGACGTTGCGCGGCGGCGGTACATCATGAATTAGCTCTGCACGCGGCTTACCTCGATAGCCTTCAAGTGCTGCCGCTGCAGCAGCTACAACGCGGCCATCGGAGTCGTGCAGTCCCTGCCGTAGCAATGACATAACTGAAACATGACCCCAGAGGCCTGCCAGGGTCACAGCCTCTAATCGTTGCTCAGGGCCGGCAGCCATGGCCTCACGTAACTTCCTTTGCAGAGTAAGGCGTTCAAGAGATGTAGCCGGCGAATTCCATGTGACCGGACTCTCAAGGGCTAACGAAGTGGAATCCTCAGATCCCTGCCCTTGAGGCTTGGCTAGCGTTAGCTGAACACGATTCAAAGCAGCCACGCTGCTGGCGTCGGTACTGCTCAGCAGGAGCTTGCGAGGGCGTCTACCCAAACCCCAGAGCACCAGCGTGAGAGCTAAAACAGCAGCACCAGCAAACAGTTGATTCATTGAAAGATGGCTCGTTGAAACAGCGGTAACCGATGATGAGCCCGATAGTGATGGATTGAACTTTTATGTCGCCAACAGGACCTGAATAGGCCCTATTCAAAGGCGATCTATACAGTAGCTATGGAACCTTTGGCTGACGCCATGACAAGTGATTTTGCTGCCACCTGGCTGCCTGCGGTGTTTGTACCCCTGATTGTGCTAGTGACACCGGCAATTTTCATTGTCCTAGTGGGTCGCCATATCACAGCTACCGATTGAGCTGTAGACGCTTAACCCCAGCCAACCGACTCCCCTAATGCCGAATGACTGACGAGAACCTGCCTCTAGGCCCCAAGACGCTCAACGAAAAGTACCGTGACCGAGGGCACGTAGAAGAGTGGGCTGTGCAGCCTGCTGCTGACCCCTGCGTCGGAAACCTGGCCACTCCAGTCAATAGTGGCTACTTCGTGAAAGCCTTAGTCAACAATCTTCCCCTCTATCGCGAGGGTATTTCTGCAAACTTCCGCGGCTTGGAAACTGGAGCCGCGATCGGCTACTTCATTTACGGTCCCTTCCTTGTAATGGGTCCGTTAAGAACTACCGATTTTGCTACAACCGCAGCTTTATTGGCAACAGTTGGAGCAGTGCATATCCTTACTGCTCTTTTAGTGCTTTACAACGTCCCCGGCAAGGCACCCACCGTGCCACCCCCGGACGTAACTGTTGCCAACCCTCCTGCCGACCTGTTCACAAGGAAAGGCTGGGCCGACTTCACAAGTGGCTTTTGGCTGGGTGGCTGCGCGGGCGCAGCCTTTGCATGGTTCCTATGCAACACTTTGCACATGCAACCACTGCTGAATGTTCCCATGAATGTCTGGGCTTCTTAAGAATCAAGAAGCTTTCACATCATTAAATCGAAAAGTAGAAAACCTTCTCCTGGGGTTGCTTGATTGCTTCCCCAGGTTTTTTTATTGCTTAAGAATAGCCAAGGCATGCTGAAAGGCCAATGATTAAAGGTGTGGCAAGGTTGAAATAAGAAACCTTCCTATAGCCTTCTTAAGCCAATCTCTTTAAGGATTTTCTGCCTCTCCTTCGCGAGGCAGAAAATCCCCACCCAACTTCAAAATCTTAGGCCTTGGGAGAAAAAGACACTAAGAAAACTAAGGCGAGCTTAGAGAATCGCATGAGGGCGATAGACAATTAGGGGCATTGGCGCCTCCTCACAGCGAGCAAACTTACAGAACAAATGGGCCTACATTCGCATCTTGGTATTCGCCAATACAAAGAGAGATGAAAGCCTAATCTGAGCAAAACCACATAACAAGATTCCCTAAACCAACTTGTATACACAAAACAGATTAACTCAGAGACAAGATAGCCCATAGAAAGCGCATAAAAAGAGACCCTCTATCTGACATGAACCAACTTTTGATGGCTTTCAATTGGCATCCTTTGATCAATTAAGCCAATCAAAGCCAAACACTTTGGCCAGACAGCCTCAAAGAATTTGACCAACCATTTCCATGGCATTACTTGACCAATAAGGTATTTTACAAGCCAATACTCTAAGAAGAAATGCATCCAACAAAGCAAGAAAAAACCCCGTCAAGTAAAACCTGACGGGGAATTATCTTTCTGCCGATGAATCGACTAACTAACTAGCGAGGGGATGTTATCCAAACTTGCTAGCTGTAGATGCAATCACAAAGGCACCGAACGTAAAGATGTTCCCCACTGCAAAGTGAGTCACACCAACAAGACGGGCCTGCACGATCGAAAGAGCTACTGGCTTATCACGCCATCCAACCAGGTTGGCAATCGGAGAGCGTTGATGAGCCCAAACGAGAGTCTCGATCAGCTCCTGCCAATAACCCCTCCAAGAGATCAGGAACATGAATCCTGTTGCCCAGACCAAATGGCCTGCAAGGAACATGTATGCCCAAGGGGAGAGATTATTAATCCCGAATGGGTTATAGCCATTGATGATCTGGGAACTATTGA
Organism: Prochlorococcus sp. MIT 1318; assembly: GCF_047304505.1. Lineage (NCBI taxonomy): Bacteria > Bacillati > Cyanobacteriota > Cyanophyceae > Synechococcales > Prochlorococcaceae > Prochlorococcus > Prochlorococcus sp. MIT 1318. The sequence continues at coordinate 114,264 of NZ_CP138958.1, forward strand.
TCCAGAGATAATCCCTGAACCAACCCATTAAGTGGGTACTGGACTCATTGAACTGAGCCATATTGCCCTGCCAAGCGGCAAGGTGCTTCCAGTGCCAGTAATAAGTTGCCCAAGCAATGGTATTCAGTGCCCAGAAAATAGCCATGTAAGTGGAGTCCCACGCAGAGATGTCGCAGGTGCCGCCACGTCCAGGGCCATCACAAGCAAAGGCATAGCCGAAGTCCTTTTTGTCGGGCATCAGCTTGGAACCTCTTGCATCAAGTGCACCCTTGATCAAGATCAATGCAGTGGTGTGAAGACCCAAGGCAATGCCATGGTGAACCAGGAAGTCTCCTGGGCCAATAGGCATGAAGTTGGAAACCTCTGGACTGGCATTAATCAGATCCATCCAGTAGTGATCCCCAGGCATCCCAGCCGCAGCCAAGGATGGGGCACTATTTGCATTCGCAAGCAGCACATCAAGGCCATACATGACCTTGCCACTAGCGGCCTGAATGAACTGAGCAAAGATGGGCTCAACAAGGATCTGCTTTTCGGGGGTTCCGAAAGCAATCACCACATCGTTGTGGAGATACAGCGCCAGGGTATGGAAACCGAGGAGCATGCAAACCCAGCTCAAGTGACTGATCAGTGCTTCTTTGGTTTCTAAGACCCTTGCAAGAACATTGTCCTTATTGGCCTCAGGGTCATAGTCACGGACAAAGAAGATTGCTCCGTGGGAGAAGGCACCGCACATCAGGAAGATGGCGATGTACTGATGGTGGGTGTAAAGAGCTGCCTGAGTGGTGTAGTCCTGCGCAATGAAGGCATACGAGGGCAAGGCGCCCATGTGATGCGCTACAAGACTGGCTGCTGTACCTAGACAGGCAAGAGCAAGACCAAGTTGGAAGTGCAGGGAGTTGTTGATCGTATCGGTGATCCCGTTGTGATTGAGACCGTAGTGACCGATTTTTTCTCGGAAACCATCCTTATGAGGATCATTGGGATGATTGGTGTTGTGACCGTCGGTGATTTCCTTAAAGGTATGGCCAATACCGAAACTGTTCCGGTACATATGGCCACCGATGATCATGAAGACACCGATCGCAATGTGGTGGTGCGAGATGTCAGTCAGCCAAAGGGCACCACTCTGTGGATGAACACCACCTAGGAAAGTAAGGATGGCCGTGCCAGCGCCTTCAGAAGTACCAAAGGCATGATTCAAAGAATCAGGATTCTGTGCATAGGCTCCCCAGTTTCCTGTGAAGAATGGGGTCAACCCTTCAGGGTGTGGGAGAACTGTGAGGAAGTTGTCCCAACCGACGTGCTGACCACGTGATTCAGGAATGGCCACGTGAACGAGGTGACCAGTCCAGGCGATGTTGGTGAAACCGAACAACACTGCGAGGTGATGATTCATCATCGCCTCAGCGTTCTTGAACCACGCCAGCGAAGGACGGAACTTTGGCTGTAAATGCAGCCAACCACCGAACAAGAGCCAAGCAACCAGGATGTCAATGAAGATGGCGCCCTGGTAAAGCTCTGTATTGGTGCGCATTCCGATGGTGTACCACCAGTGGTACAAACCGGAATAGCAAATGTTTACTGGACGGGAAGCACCCGCTTGAGTCAAAGCATCAGTGATGCCTTGACCGAAGTGAGGATCCCAAATTGCGTGGGCAATAGGTTGAACATTTTGTGGGTCGGCGACCCACTGTTCGAAGTTGCCCTGCCAGGCGATATGGAACAGGTTTCCTGCAACCCATAGGCCAATAACAGCCAGATGACCGAAATGGGTAGAGAACAGCTTTTGGTAAAGCCGTTCTTCGGTCATGCCGTCGTGGCTCTCGAAGTCGTGAGCCGTGGCTATGCCGTACCAAATACGGCGGGTTGTAGGGTCCTGTGCCAGACCCTGGCTGAACGAAGGAAATTTCGTTGCCATGTGGGGAAAGGTCAGGAAAGGTCAGCCGAGCCCAAGAAGGCGGGCATGGAAGAAGGCCCAGGTGGTCACAATGCCACCAAACAGGAAGTGGGTTACACCAACTGCGCGGCCCTGCGTAATCGAAAGTGCCCGGGGCTGGATGGTGGGAGCAAGCTTGAGCTTGTTATGAGCCCAGATAATGGATTCAAATAGCTCCTGCCAGTAGCCACGGCCGCTGAACAAGAACATCAAGCTAAAGGCCCACACGAAGTGGCCACCAAGGAATAGCAGGCCATAGCCGCTGAGGCCAGTGCCGTAGCTCGTGAGCACCTGTGAGGACTGAGCCCAGAGGAAGTCACGGAACCAACCATTCACAGTGATGGCGCTTTGAGCAAAGTTGCCAGAAACGAGATGAGTCACACTCCCGTCTGAATTAACAGTGCCCCATACATCGCTTTGCATCTTCCACGAGAAGTAGAAGATCACCATCGAGAGGGAGTTGTACATCCAGAACAGGCCTAGGAACACGTGGTCCCAAGAGGAAACCTGGCAGGTACCACCACGACCTGGGCCATCGCAAGAGAAGCGGAAGCCAAGATTTGCCTTGTCAGGAACAAGACGAGAACTGCGGGCAAAAAGCACACCCTTAAGAAGGATGAGGCAAGTTACGTGAATGGTGAAGGCATGGATGTGGTGAATCATCAAGTCGGCTGTTCCCAAGGGAATAGCCATCAGAGCCACCTTGCCGCCTACTGCTACAACACTTCCGTTGAACACATCACTAACTGCACCTGGCAGACCTGTTGCCGTACCAACCACAGATGATGTGCCGATTGAAGACGCCCAAAGGCTTTGGATCCACTGAGCCAAGACAGGCTGCAACTGGATTGCAGAGTCGCTGAACATGTCTTGGGAACGACCCAAAGCACGCATGCTGTCGTTGTGTATATAAAGGCCGAAGCTATGGAAGCCAAGGAACATACACACCCAGTTGAGGTGACTGATGATGGCGTCGCGCGCCTTGAACATGCGGTCAAGCACGTTATCGACGTGAACTGAGACGTCATAGTCACGAATGACTGCGATGCCAGCGTGAGCCGCTGCTCCGCAAATCATCAAGCCACCAATCCACATGTGGTGCGTGAATAGCCCAAGAACCGTTGGGTAATCAGTCGCTAGGTATGGATATGGAGGCAGAGAATACATGTGGTGTGCAACCACGATGCTTCCTGAACCAATGCAGGCCAGGTTCACTGCCAACTGAGCATGCCAGCTGCTGGAAAGGAACTCAAAGAGACCTTTATGACCATTGGGAGCTGGGAATAACAGGGGGTCACCCTTTACGTTCCCCATGATCTCTTTCATGCTGTGGCCGATACCGAATCTTGAGCGGTATACGTGGCCTCCAAACATCAAAAAGACCGCCCATGCCAAATGGTGATGAGCAACATCAGTACTCCATAAAGCACCGGTTACAGGATTCACTCCTCCGTTGTTGGTGAGAAAATCACTAAAAGCCCACCAATTAGCCGAGAAGAAGTTCCCGACGCCTGAAGCAAGACCTGGATAAATCTGGCCAACGAGATCAGCGTTATAGAGCTCGTGTGGCAGTGGGATATCCGCTGCAGAGGCAATGGTCTTGCCATCAAGCACCATTGGAGTGCCTGCATCTATGGCATCCAAAAGGGCGTTGGTGGGGTTGGCCACATGGATCAAGTGACCTGTCCAACCAAGAGAGCCCAAGCCAAACAGACCAATCTGATGGTGCTGAAGCATCGACTCAATCTTCTTAAACCACTCCAGCTTTGGAGCTGCTTTGTGGTAATGGAAGATTCCGCCATGGAGAACCAGGGCAGCCATGATTAGGGCACCAGTTGCAAGAGCCATGAGCTCCGTCTCACTGGTAATTCCCCAACCCCTCCAAATTTGGAAAATGCCGGAGGTGATCTGGATGCCGTTAAAACCGGCACCCACATCAGCATTCATGATTTCTTGACCGACAATTGGCCAAACGACCTGCGCACTGGGTTTCACGTGCGTGGGGTCGGCTAGCCAGCCGGAGTAGTTGGAGAAGCGGGCACCGTGGAAGAAGGCACCGCTTAACCAAATAAACACTATGGCCAAATGACCGAAGTGCGCCGAAAAGATCTTCCGGCTGGTTTCTTCCAGATCCCCAATGTGGGTATCGAAGTCGTGGGCGTCAGCGTGGAGGTTCCAAATCCAGGTTGTGGAGTTTGGTCCTTTAGCGAGGCTTTTCGAGAAAAATCCGGGTTGTTCGAATTTTTCGAAGTCGGCTGGAACGTGGTCCCGGTCGACTGGTTGATCGTAAATGGGCTTCGCTTTTTCCCCACGCTCTGGTGGGCTGATGGTCATCGAGAGGTTCCTCGAGGGACGGGATCGAGGTGGAGGTCCACCCCTTCGACAGGCCCATGGGCTTGCCGGGGCCCCGGAGACATCACCACCGAAGTGGTGCTGATACCGGGCGCCAGCACAAGTCGAAAGTCGAAACTCAGACTCAAACTGGAGCTATGGGCCCCTACAAGGGGACCGCTTCAAGCAGCATAAAGCTGAGCACCACTCACTACGACAGCAAGTAACAAATGTTCTATCCGCTCGCTAATCAGTGGGGGCCTGGCGTCTGCAGAAGGGCCACTGACAGAAGCGGATCATTAATACACGTAAGTTTACAACTCCAAAAGAAGCAAATTTTCAACGCTAATTAACATAAATCAATCAACTAATCCAACACTGCCGCCTTGCAAGGAGTTGCCACGCTTTTACCCACGCCGGGTGGCTGCCCAGAATGACGAAATCTTGCCCCCCTCTAATGCCGCTTTCGAGCCGGCGTCAGCAATTCAATCTGTTGTTATGGCATGGGAAGGCCATGCGCCTATTGCAAGGCCTGGTGTTGGTTGTGCTGCTGAGCATCTCTGGGCTCTCCCCCGCACAAGCCCTGCCAGGCTGGCCCTTTAACAACCAAAACAGGGAAAGTTCAACAACGCAATCCTTACTGGTACCAGCGCCAACTGGAACTCTGCAAGAGATTGCCCCACCAGGCGCAGTACAACAAATACGAGAGCAACTAGCCAAGCATCACCCCCAGCTGAGTCTGGAAAGCCCAACAGACGGGACTGTGCTGATGAATGAGGGGAGCTGGGAGCTCTTGCTCAATTTGAAGGACTGGCCACTGACCAACGATCCAGAACTAGGCCTCGGTGCCCATGTTGTGGTGCAACTTGATGAGAATCCACCACTCCGCATTAGCGAAACAGATGGTGCCCAACTGCGCATTGCGATGGAGGGCCTCCTGCCTGGAAGTCACAGACTCAGCGCCTACGCCGCTTATCCATGGGGCGAAGCTGTAAAGGATCCCAAGGCCAGCCAGCAATGGCGCCTCCATCAGCGGCAACCTCTGCAAAGAACCCAACCGACAGAAGATGAGCCTTGGTTCGTCACCGTTAGCCCCTCAGAACTCAGCAACAGTGAACCCCTTCTATTGGACTGGTTGATCTGGAATGCTCCCATTCAGAACCTTAAAGAAGGCGATGGACGCTGGCGACTCCAAGTGAGTGTGAATGGTGAAAGTTTCCAAATCACTCACCAAGACGCCATTTGGATCAAGGGCCTGCCCTCAGGATCAGGCCCCATTAGCGTTCAAACAGAGATGCTCGACGGCTTTGGTAAGCCAATTAATCCAGTATTCAACAACCAACTGAGGATTGTTCAGACCAGCGAAGCAGACAAGCCAGCTTGGATGCAGGCAACGCTGACAAAGCAGCAAATAGCCAGACTCTTAGGGGAACCCCAGCAACCCCAGCCAGAAGAAGACCAGCCTTTGGCTGATCAAACCCCTCAAGACAAATCAGACCCCCCGCAAATCTCGACACTTGACAACGCATCAGAGTCAAAACCTATCCAAGACGAACTTTCTGAGCAGCCTGCAAAACAGGAGTTAGCGCTCTCCAGTCAACCCGAGACAGAGCTCGAGTCTGGAGCCGAACTAAAGCCAGAAGCCGAAGCCGAACCAGAATCTGCTTTAGAGCCAACTCCTGATCTAGAACCAAACCCTGATCCAGGCTCTGCTCTCGAGCCAACCCCTGATCTAGAACCAAACCCTGATCCAGGCTCTGCTCTCGAGCCAACCCCTGATCTAGAACCAAACCCTGATCCAGGCTCTGCTCTCGAGCCAACCCCTGATCTAGAACCAAACCCTGATCCAGACTCTGCTCTCGAGCCAACTCCTGATCTAGAACCAAACGCCGAACTAGAACCAAAACTCAAAGCAGACACTGACCAAGCCTCACCAGCAACCAATTCCCAAACCCTCTTGGCCAACCCTTGATTGATCCAAAAGCATGCTTTAACGCTCATGCCGAGATCAAATAAAAGGAAACAGCCTACAACGTTCCCCTTGGCCAACCTGCCCTGACCCATCCCGACGCACCTAGCCCCGCTCTGCGCCTGGCTCTTGGTCTCTCTGTCAGCGCCTGGCCGCTTTTGCAAAGGCTTGCAAGACGCCGCCAGGTGGATCAACTGGCCCTTACCCCGCGTGCAGCAAACACTCTCGAGGAAACACCTCAAAGCCTTGTAGTTGGCCCCGCCAGCGAAGTGCTGAGCAGAAACTGGCAGCCAAACGGGGTCTTGCTCATCGTGGGTGCTATCGGCGCCGTGACTCGCTTAATCGCGCCATTACTCATGGGGAAGGACAAAGATCCCGCAGTGATCGTCCTTGATGCCCATGGCAAACACGTCGTGCCATTGCTGGGCGGTCACCAGGCGGGCGCAGAACAACTTGCCATGGAACTGGCCGCAGAGCTAGGAGGTCATGCCGTACTCACCGGAGACGCCAACAGCCAAAACCGCTTGGCCCTCGATAGTTTTGGCGAAGGCTGGGGCTGGCGACGTAGCGGCAACCGCGACAACTGGAATCAGTTGATGCTGACCCAAGCCCAAGGGGGGAAGCTTTTGCTTTTGCAGCGTTCTGGTGCGACGTTTTGGCAAACAACTGCTGCTGCACAAGACGTTTTTGATGCCAATGCCAATGCTGATCAGGCTCGGCCAGCCCAACTAACCATCGGCCCACAAAGCAGCATGTCTTGCAGCTGGCATCCCGCCAGTCTATGGATTGGAATTGGCTGCGAACGCGATACAAGCCTGAGCCTGCTTGAGCGCGCCGTGGCAGCTGCCCTGGCAGAGGCAGGCCTTGCCCCAGAGGCAGTAGCAGGCCTTGCCAGCATTGACCGAAAGGCCGATGAAACCGCTCTGCTCGCTCTCGCGCAAGCAAAGGACTGGCCTGTGCGCTTCTTCAACGCTGATGCCCTCGCAGAAGTTGACGTACCCACACCTTCTGCTGTGGTAGCAAAAGCTATGGGCACCTCTTCCGTGGCCGAAGCAGCAGCACTACTCGCAGCTAGCAACAAAGGCACTTTGCTGCTAACCAAACAGATTCACCACGCCCAAAACGCTGAACATGGTGCTACCACCATCGCCATCAGCGAAGCCAATCAACCTTTTGCACCCCAAAGAGGCGAATTGCATCTGATCGGAAGCGGTCCTGGAGATTTGGCCTTTCTCACCCACGATGCCCGTGCAGCACTAGCCCGCAGTGCCATATGGGTTGGATACGACCTCTACCTCGATCTACTGGAACCGTTGCGCCGCCCAGATCAAGCTCGTCTGGACGGGCAACTCACTCGCGAACGGGATCGCTGCCTTAAGGCCCTGGAGCTAGCCCAACAGGGAGCACGAGTCGCCTTGATCTCTTCAGGAGACAGTGGCATCTACGGCATGGCCGGCCTAGCCCTGGAACTATGGCTCACACAACCCCCTAGTGATCGCCCACAATTTCAGGTGCATCCAGGCCTCTCAGCCCTGCAATTAGCCGCAGCCAAGGTAGGTGCCCCTCTGATGCACGATTTCTGCAGCGTGAGTCTCAGCGATCGCCTCACTCCCTGGTCAAAGATTGAAACCCGCCTAAAAAGTGCAGCCAGCGGAGATTTCGTGGTAGCCCTTTACAACCCACGCTCTCAAGAACGCGACTGGCAGCTGACACGTGCCATTGAACTCTTGCTGGAGCATCGAGCCCCTAATACGCCCGTGGTCGTGGCACGTCAACTTGGACGAGCGCAGGAAGACATACAGCTGCACACACTGCAGACCCTGCCAGTCAAAGAGGTGGACATGCTCACAATTGTGCTAATCGGCAATAGCAGCAGTCGTTTACAAGACAATCATGTGGTAACACCAAGGGGATACCCCGGAGCCGAACTGGCTTGAAAACAAGGCAACTGCAGTCATGCTGAAAGTTGTTTCAAGGCATCGCTGAATTGATAGGGCACTTTTTAGCGAGGCGGAAAAAGAAAGCGTGAAAGCAATTTCAGCTCCCGCCCCTGCATACCCATTAGGCCCCAGCGAACACTCCAAGGGGCGCTAACAAACATGTTCACCATTGCAGCGACCAATTCCCGTAGGCTAAGTGTGTTGGTCAAAAAGCCGTACCATTCTTCGCTCGGCAAAGCAAAGAAACTGACAAAGAAATCACGCAGTTGGGGCTCTTTAAAACGCATCAGCTTCTCAAGGCCAAATTGATAAAGAGCATGCTTACGGCGCAACTCCTTGGGCCAAAGAGTCGCCCAACCTGCAGCCGCGAGCACCGCCGGCCCCGCCCCTGGATCGGCCATGGCTTCAGCCACAGCCTTTGCAACATAAGGTGCGCGGCGCAGCATGCTGCCCACCAAATAGCCCGAAGCAGGGTGCACCATCGCCGCCGAGCCGCCGAAACCAAGCAGCGGTTGCTGCAGGTCAGGCAGAGGCAAATTCATCGGCAGGAAATAACCAAGCTCCTCGTGCTGCAATTCAGTGATCGTTAAGCCTTGATGAGCCAAGCGCCGCTCCAAGCGTGAACGCAGGGTTTCTAATGACACCGGAGGCGCGAGCCCTAGCGATGTTTCTTCTAAGAAGAAGCATCCCCCACCAAAGTCCATTGCATAAAGAAACGTGGGTGGCTCAGCTTTCTCCGCAGGGCTCAGATGATCACAGCGGTAGTCCATCAACACAAACTGGCCAGGCTCCACTGGGGGCTTATTGAAACGTCCCACCACGCCAAAGCAGGTCTGAACCGCCACCGGCCCATGATCTACATGACGCAGAAATACCGGCTTATAGCCAGTTGCATCAACCACCAAACGAGCTTGCAGCTCAACACCTTCGGCGGTGGTCACAGTACTAACGGTGGCATCAACAGCAAAATCAGTTGCAAGACCTTGATGCCAAGTCAAACCAGCAGCTTCGCATTGCTGCAACCAATGCTCCTGGAGCTTGATCTTGTCGAATAGGCCGTAATCCCGATGATGAAGACTTGGCCGATTCTCGTCAGCATTGGGGTCAGAGGCGCCTGGGCCAAAAAAACTCACTGTGTTCGACCAGCGGTGCTCGAGCAGATGCCCCATATCAAAGGCATCCACCTCGTCACCCCAAATGCCATAGGTATATGGCCATGGCTCGCGAGGATTGCCAACCGTCAGTGCTGAGACCTGTAAACCCTCCTTGCCCAGGGCTGCAGCAATGGCTAGGGCCGCCGGACCAGCGCCAAGCACCAAGACATCCACCACTGCCTCTGTCACTGGCTCACCAGAACAATTGGTTGGGCATAAGCCACCAGCAAAGGCATTAGTTGACAGCGATAGACGTTGTTGCTCTCGTCAACCACCACTGCCAGGGATCGTCTCTTAAAACGAGACTACCGCCCCTGGCGATAGTGATTTAAACGACATAGCTTTCTCGTGACTTTGCAACATCGTTTAAAGAGCAATCCTCTTGATACCGCAAGCGCTCAGCGACAAGGCTTCATAACAGTGGTTCTTGCGATAGCCATTTGCTCATCCTTTGAGACGTATTCAATAGGAGTGTCAGACACAACAGCTTGAGCAGCACGATCCAGTGGATAGAGCCCCAATAGGCCACCCTTCCTAAAGGCTCCCAACCAATGCACCGACCACTCCACACGACATGAAACAAGATAAATCGGCCGACCGTGATCTACAGCCATGCGTGGATTTAGAACAAAAAGAACAGCCGCAAAAGCCACTACGGCAAGCAAAATGACTGGCTTCATCACTTCAAATTTCCCTTAAGCCTTGAACCTCCATTGCAAAAGTCAAGCAGCTGACGCAAGTTTTCCTTGACCTAGGCATTAATAATCCATCAATAGCCTTCCCAGGGTTTACTCATGCATCCCATTGGCAGGCCTTAAGAATGATCAGAGAACTGATTGATATCAATTGTCGAAGGGATTACCTCGGACTAAAGCAACGATCAATCGGGATGACAGGATTCGAACCTGCGGCCCCTTCGTCCCGAACGAAGTGCGCTACCAAGCTGCGCTACATCCCGATAGGCTCACTGTAGAAGGTGAAGTCGCCTGGAACTGCTGCTGCCAGTGGGTTCCTGAACTGCTCTCATGACTGGAAAAGCCTTACTGAAACCCCACTGGTTGCGCGTCAAGGCTCCACAACAGCAACGCATCGGCGAGGTAGCCGAGCTGCTGAAGGGCCTCAATCTCAAGACGGTGTGTCAAGAAGCCAGCTGCCCGAATATCGGGGAGTGCTTCGCAGGAGGAACTGCCACCTTCTTGATCATGGGGCCGGGCTGCACCCGCGCTTGCCCTTACTGCGACATCGACTTTGACAAAAGCCCACGCTCCCTAGACCCCACTGAGCCAGAGCGCCTAAGCGAAGCGGTGGCTCAGATGAACCTTCGTCATGTTGTCATCACTTCAGTTAACCGTGATGACCTCAGCGACGGGGGAGCCAGTCAATTCGTCGCATGCATCGAGGCCATTCGCCAACGTTCTCCCCTAACCACAATTGAGCTGCTAATTCCGGATTTCAACGGCAATTGGGATGCCCTCGCCAAGGTAATGGGAGCAGCTCCGCAGGTGCTCAACCACAACATTGAGACCGTCCCCCGGCTCTACAAACGGGCTCGTCCACAAGCTGACTACATGCGATCTCTTGAGCTGTTGTATCAAGTGCGGCAAGGCTGGCCAAAGGTCTATAGCAAGTCCGGCCTGATGGTGGGGCTAGGTGAAACAGATGCTGAGGTGATTGAGGTCCTAGAGGATCTACGCCGTTACCGAGTCGACATAGTGACCATCGGCCAATACCTATCGCCAAGCCCAAAGCATCTGCCAGTCGATCGCTTTGTGACACCAGAACAGTTCGAGTATTTCCGCTCTATAGGGGAAACCGAGCTGGGGTTCCTTCAAGTGGTTAGTGCCCCTCTCACACGCAGCAGCTACCACGCCGGCGAGGTGCAGCGGCTGATGGCCGCCCACCCACGCTGAACTCAAGCCATGAGCTCCCCACACACAGGGATCCACTGCTGCAGATCCCATTTAACTAAACCCTCAACAATCATCGGGTCCTGTTCGACTAAGCGTTTGGCTGCTTCAAAGGAGTCTGCCTGCAGCACCAACAACCCTCCACCTCCTGGGCGTTGTTCAGCATCAACCAAAAAACCACTCGAAACCTTGACACCTTCACAGCGCAAAGCCTTGATCCATTCATGGTGGGCAGCTAAGTAAGTCTGCCGCTGCTCTGGCAAAAGGGTCAAAGTCTGCGCTGTAAACCTCTCGGTTTTGATAAACCAAGGCATTCATCAGGCTGCAACTTGCTCACGCAAAGTTAAACCAACATTGACCTTTTCACTGGGTGGAACAAGCACCTTAAAAAGTGCTTTCCAACTGATCCAGTTGGCCAAAATCGCCTTGGCTTTTGTACTGCCAGTCTGCGCGAGATGGGCTTCAAGCAATGTTTTGAGAATGGCTTCCTGCTCAGGAGTTGTTAGCAAGCAGATCTCAACAATCTCCTTGTTGACCCGATCGCTCACCATGCCTTGCTCATCCAGTAGGAACGTGAGGCCACCGGTCATCCCTGCCCCAACATTGCGGCCAGTTGATCCCAACACCACCACCACCCCACCGGTCATGTATTCACAGCAATGATCCCCCGCACCTTCAACAACAGCCTTCACACCGCTATTGCGCACAGCAAAACGCTCGCCAGCCCTACCTAAAGCAAACAACTCTCCACCGGTCGCGCCATACAGGCAAGTGTTGCCCAAAATCACCTGGCTGCCGCTTTGATCTGCACTCGAAGGTGGTACCAGTGTGATCCGACCACCATTCATGCCTTTACCGACATAATCATTGGCCTCACCCTCCAAGCGCACATTCACCCCCTGCAGCAGAAATGCCGCAAAACTCTGACCGGCAGCCCCCTCAAAGGAGAGATCGAACTGACCTCGAAAACCTTTGTTGCCATGGCGTTCAGCGATCTCACCAGAAATCCGTGCACAAACGCTGCGATCCGTGTTGACGATCGCGAGACTACGGGCGATATGACCATGGCTATCGATCGCTGCCATCAGCTCGGCATCAGCAAGCAGCTGATCCTCGAGGATCGGTCCATTGTCATGGGCCTTGGCGTCATGAATCAACCAAGCCCGATCAACGGCCCCCGGAATCGGATCCAACAAGCAAGAAAGATCAAGGGTTTGGGTCTTCACCAAGTTGAGGCTGCGAGGCTCAAGCAGCTCTGTGCGACCAATGAGATCCTCAAGCCGAGCCACACCGAGCACACTCATCAGTTGGCGCACCTCCTCAGCTACAAACAGAAAGAAGTTGACAACATGCTCCGGGACACCTGGGAAGCGCTTGCGTAAGCCCTCCTGCTGGGTAGCAACCCCCACAGGACACTTGTTGGTATGACAGACGCGAGCCATGATGCAGCCCTCGGCAATCATCGCGACTGAGCCGAAACCATATTCCTCAGCACCAAGCAAGGCGGCGATCACCACGTCCCAACCAGTCTTAAGACCACCATCAGCGCGCAATAACACACGATCACGCAAGCCATTTTCAAGCAGTGAACGGTGTACCTCGGTGAGACCTAACTCCCAAGGGCTTCCAGCGTGCTTAATCGAACTCAGAGGCGATGCGCCTGTACCACCGTCATGACCAGAGATCTGAATCACATCTGCCTTGGCCTTCGCCACTCCAGCAGCAATCGTGCCAATGCCAATCTCAGCAACCAGCTTCACGCTCACCTTGGCAGCAGGGTGAACCTGATGCAGATCGTGAATCAACTGGGCCAAATCCTCAATTGAATAGATGTCGTGATGGGGAGGTGGCGAGATCAGCGCCACACCAGCCTTGCTATTACGCAACTTGGCGATGTAAGGATCAACTTTTTGACCCGGCAACTGACCTCCCTCACCAGGCTTTGCCCCTTGAGCCACCTTGATCTCAAGTTGCTTAGCGCTCCGCAAATATTCCGGCGTCACACCAAAGCGACCAGAGGCGACCTGCTTAATCGCAGAGCAAGCCGAATCGCCATTGCGCAAACCCTTGATGCTGGGCAGGGTTTCTGAACGACTCTCAAGATCGACATCATCAAGGATCTTGAATCGAGCCGGATCTTCTCCTCCTTCGCCACTGTTGCTCTTCCCACCGATACGGTTCATCGCCACGGCAAGCACCTCGTGAGCCTCGCGCGATAGGGCGCCAAGACTCATTCCACCAGTACAAAAACGTGCGCAAATGGATTCAACACTTTCAACCTGATCTAACGGGAGGGGTGTAGGGGCTAAGCGAAACGTCAGCAGGTCGCGCAGGGCAGTAGCAGGCCGATTCTCCAGCAGGTTCTTGTAGGTAGAGAAGTGGTCGTAGCCCGGCCCAGCCCTCACGGCCGCATGCAGGGCCTTAGACATGTCCGGAGTGTTGAGATGAAATTCACCGCCACTGCGATATTGCACAAAGCCCATGAACTCGAGCTTGGTGCGATCCAATTCAGGAAATGCCTTGGCATGGAAGATGAGGGTCTCGCTAGCCAAGTCATTGAGACTGAGTCCAGCGACTCGACTGGTCGTGCCCTTAAAAGCCAGCTCAATTAAATCGGCACCGATACCAATCGCCTCAAAAATCTGAGCGCCGTGGTAACTAGCAAGTAAGGAAATACCGATCTTGGAGAGGATCTTGCGCAGGCCATCTTCCTGCGCCTTACGTACGTTGGCTTGGGCCTGATCAATGGTCAGCGCTGGCAATTTGCCGGTTTCAATCAGTTTCTGAGTACGAGGATGCTGCCACCAATGCCGCGTAGTCTCCCAAGTAAGCCAAGGGCACACAGCGCTAGCGCCATAGCCGATTAGACAGGCCAGATGATGGGTACTCCAGCACTGTGCCGTGTCGACCACCAAGGAAGCATTCAGCCGCAAACCCTGCTTCAGCAAGTGGTGATGCACTGCACCAACCGCTAGCAGCGGTGGAATGTAGGTGGTGCTAGCAACAACCCCGCGGTCGGAAAGCACCACGATCTGGCTGCCATCGCGCACAGCATCCGCTGCTTCAACGCAGAGCCGTTTAAGAGAATCCCCCAAACCGCTAGGCCCATCATGAACGGGCAGCAAAGTGGAGAGTGTGGTCGTGGGAAACTCAAGCTGACCACAAGCTGCAAGTTCCGCCTCATTGAGAATCGGAGTCTCAAGATGAATCAACGAAGCCGCCGCTGCCTCAGGCTTGAGGGGAGAACCACGCTTTCCCAGATGCATCTCGAGACTCATCACCAACTTTTCCCGCAAGGGATCAATCGGCGGGTTCGTGACCTGCGCAAAGCGCTGTTTGAAGTAGTCGTATAGGAGGTGGGGCTTATCGGAGAGCACCGCCAATGGGATGTCATCACCCATGCAAAAAGTGGGTTCTTTGGCCCCAGCCGCCATTGAATCGATGATTAACTCCAAATCCTCAGCAGTGAAACCGAAGGCTGTCTGCTGCTGAAGCAGTTCCAGATCTCCCAGTTGAGAATCCTGCTGCCAAGACTTTTGCCCAAGCTTGCAACGATTTTGACTGAGCCATTCGCCATAGGGATATCGGCCAGCAACCTCCTGCTTGACATCCCAATTGCGCAGCAAACGACCCTTTTCAAGATCAACCGCCAACATCTGCCCAGGGCCAAGGCGTCCCTTCTCGATGATGCGGCTTTCCTCAAGCTCAACCACACCAGTTTCTGAACCCATCACCACCAAGCCATCACTGGTGATGCAATAGCGGGCCGGGCGTAAGCCATTGCGATCGAGGCTGGCACCAACACTGCGACCATCTGAGAACACAAGCAAGGCTGGGCCATCCCAGGGCTCTTGCGTGCACGCGGAATACTCATAAAAAGCCTGAATTTCTGGCTTGTCAGCCAGCTCTGGCTGTTCCCGGAAGGCCTCAGGAACCAAGGTCAGCAAGCTGTCAACAATCGGGCGACCACTGCGTACAAGCAGCTCCAGAGTCGCGTCAAGGTTGGCGGAATCACTAAAAGCTGCATTAACAACCGGTTTTAGATCAGCCGCATCAACACCCCAAACGCTATCTAGGTTGACTTCAGTGGCCCTAGCCCAATTCAGGTTGCCCAACAACGTATTGATTTCACCGTTATGACCGAGCAAACGCATCGGCTGGGCGAGTGGCCAACGGGGCAACGTATTGGTGCTGAAGCGGCGGTGATAAACCGCAAAAGAAACCTCAAAGCGAGGGTCGCGGAGATCGGCATAAAACGCCGCAAGCACCTCGGAGCGCACCATGCCTTTGTAAACGACTGTGCGACTACTGAGTGACGCCACGTAGAGATCATTGGCATGCTCTCCCCAGGCCTGCCGAGCACGATCTCCGATACGCCGCCGCAATCGAAATAACAACGCCTCCAACGCATCACCTGGCTGAGATCCCTGCACCAGCCACTGCTCGATAACCGGCGCTGTATCACGGGCGAGGGGACCCAACACCGCCACATCCACAGGGACTTCTCGCCATCCTCTGGACCTGAGACCAAGGGACTCGGCCTCCTGCTCGCAAAAGCAACGTGCTTCTGCGCGACGTGCAGCATCTCGAGGCATAAACAACATGCCTAGCCCACAAGGATGGTTTGCAGATTCCACTGCCGACCACACGGTCTCAAGATAGCTCCAGGGAATAGCGCAAAGCAGACCTGCTCCATCTCCGGAATCCGCATCACCTCCGCAACCACCACGATGTTCCATGCAGTTCAGGGCCCGAAGTGCCTGCTGCAAAATCCAATTGCTAGCTACCCCATCAATTTGAGCCAAGAAACCAACGCCACATGCATCCTTTTCGCCAACCACGGCCGTAGGCGCGCTGCTGTCGCAATAGGGCCAATTGGAGCGACGGTGATCCTGAGACATAACCTTCAGCCAAACTATTTTCCTGCACCGCAGTGGACTGCGTTCACAGTGAAAAGCTCAATCAGTGATCCTAGGCAGGCGCCCTCCTCTAAGACTTAGCCGAATGAGAGGACTAGCGTCGAAATCATGGTTTCTCCTCCTCCCCCACCTCCCACTGTTGAGGTAAGAGCCGCGAACTTATTTGTTGGAGATCGCCTCAACATCGATGGTCAGTTAATCGAGGCCCCTTGGCGCTGGAGAGGCCATAGGGATGGCACTGCAAACCAGCTCTGGCTTCCCCTGGATCTACTGGTCGGACGTTTTGGCTTCCGCAGGTCCACCCAGCCAAACGGACAGCAATTGCAATGGTATGGAAGCAAAGCCTCTCTGAAATCCCTCCCACAAATCACACTTCAAGATGAAGTGGCATTGAATGTGGCCGAATGGCTCACGACTACAGGAGTCAAGATCAAGCGGAAAAGCAAGACCCTTCACGTTGAACTGCCAACACCACGCCTCAAAGGTCTTCGGCAGGGCAAGGGCAGCAATTCAAATCGTCTGGTGCTTGACCTAAGCGGTCCGGCGCTCGTGCAAAGCCTTGACAACAATCTCCTTCTTAATCTTCAGGCCACCGTCCAGCAGCGTAGGCAGATGAAGGCATTAGGCCTGATGCCCAAGCAGCAGCGCAATGGCCTAATGCTCATCGGTCAGGCAGAAGCCCTAAGCAGCCTCACCCTGGACAAACCCTGGCGCATTGTCTTGGACGGTATTAGCAAGCACAGCCACGCAACAAATCTGCGCTCACCACTGCTCAATCCATCCATCCAGGCCCTCATCCAGCGCGGCCTGATCTTCGACACAAAAGTGGTGAACGTTGGGGTCAAACCATTGCAAATCACCAGGGTCGGTACAAATCTGTCAAAGCAAGGTCTGCTCCTCAGGCCTCTGCCGCAAATTAACCATCAACAAGGCCTGCGTTTTCTCAACCAGTTAGCCCAACCTGCAGACGCTCTGATCGCCATCAACGGGGGTTTCTTCAATCGAGTGCGCCAGTTGCCCCTAGGGGCCTTAAGACGAGATGGCACATGGTTTTCAGGCCCCATCCTCAATCGAGGGGCAATCGGCTGGGGCCCTACAGGACATCTATCCTTCGGCCGCCTGAAACTTCAACAAGAACTTCAAGGTTCTAAAGGGCATAGATGGAATCTTGAAACCTTGAATAGTGGCTATGTGCAGCGAGGCCTGAGTCGTTACACCAGAGCCTGGGGGCCTATCTACCAAGCCCTCAGCGGAGAAGAAAAAGCAATGATGATCATCAATGGCCGAGTCGTACAGAGCTTCCAACAAGTGCAGCTGGCCCGGGGGGTTCCTCTGAGCAAGGATGGGGATCTGGTCGTAGCCAGAGGAGGCTTCCCTTTACCGGCGGCGACTGGTGAAACAGTGAGCATAAGGATGAAAGCATCACATCCTCTTGGCGAACTGCCTCAAGTGCTTGGTGGTGGTCCATTGCTGCTGCAAAACGGGCGGGTGGTTCTGTCTGGAAGACAAGAAGGCTTCAGCCCAAGCTTTCTATCCCTTGCTGCTCCCCGCAGTGTGGTGGGCCAAGGCGGTGGCAAGCTCTGGCTACTCACTCTCAAAGGGGCCAGGGGCAGCGATCCAACCCTGCTGGAGACAAGCCTAGCCCTGCAACAACTGGGGATCAGAGACGGCCTAAACTTAGATGGAGGCAGTTCAACGTCCCTGTTGGTAGCGAATCAATTGGTTGTAACAGGTCGAGGCACACCCCCCAGAATCCAGAACGGCCTTGGCCTCATTTTGCGCCACCACAAAGGCAATCCTAAAAAAGCTAATGAGCCTCATAAAAATGCCAGAGGTCAGGAGCGAATCGCCAACAAATAATTAACGAGATCAAGCTTGGCATCTCGCCCAACAAAACAGAAGCACTGCAAGGGCCCATGCCTCCCTGATCACCACATCCTCCATCGCTTTTAAGATTAAATTTCAAATACGTATTGGTTGCAGAGCTGCTTTAATCGCAATCGATTCCGTCTGATCATCAATCAGGCAAGCCGAAACGGTATGGTGGTTGATTGTGGAATCAGGTCGGATCTCCGACCAAATGCCGACCTTCGATGCCAACCATCCAACAGCTGATCCGAACTGAGCGTCAGCACCTGACTCGCAAGACAAAATCTCCTGCGCTGCGTGCTTGTCCAGAGCGACGTGGTGTTTGCACACGGGTCTACACCTCCACACCTAAAAAGCCCAACTCAGCCCTACGCAAAGTTGCGCGCGTGCGCCTTACCTCAGGTTTTGAGGTCACGGCCTACATCCCAGGCATCGGCCACAACCTCCAGGAACACTCTGTGGTGCTCATCCGCGGCGGCAGAGTCAAAGATCTCCCTGGGGTGAGATATCACATCATCCGCGGAACTCTGGACACTGCAGGTGTCAAGGATCGCAGTCAATCCCGCTCAAAATACGGCGCCAAGGCGTCGAAGCAGGATTAAAGAGCCTCTTCATTAATCTCTCTCCTTATTAGCTCTACCTCCGCCTTCTCCACTCTTAACGGTCTATGTCCCGCCGCAACGCAGCCGAAAAACGCCCAGTCCTGCCGGATCCCCAGTTCAACAACCGACTGGCCACGATGATGATCTCTCGGCTGATGAAGCACGGCAAGAAGTCCACTGCACAACGCATCCTTGCCCAAGCCTTTGGCTTGATTAATGAGCGCACCGGTGGCGACCCGATAGAGCTCTTCGAAACAGCCGTAAAAAACGCCACGCCACTGGTGGAAGTAAGAGCCCGCCGTGTTGGTGGTGCCACATATCAGGTGCCGATGGAAGTACGCCAGGAGCGAGGCACAGCAATGGCCCTGCGCTGGCTGGTGAACTTCTCTCGCGCCCGTAATGGCCGCAGCATGTCCCAAAAACTGGCTGCTGAACTAATGGATGCCGCCAATGAAGCTGGCAGCGCCGTTCGCAAGCGAGAAGAAACCCACAAGATGGCAGAAGCGAACAAAGCTTTCGCCCACTATCGCTACTGAACATGGCCAAGCCCTGACGGCACTGAGCCGTTCCAACGGCTGACCTGTAGAGTCGCACCCGCCTTTTAACGCCAAACCCCGGAGAGTTTCCTGTGGCTCGCGCCTTTCCCCTGGAACGCGTCAGAAATATCGGGATTGCCGCCCATATTGACGCCGGCAAAACCACCTGTACGGAACGCATCCTTTTCTATTCCGGTGTGGTTCACAAGATGGGCGAGGTGCATGACGGCGCCGCAGTCACCGACTGGATGGCACAGGAGCGCGAGCGCGGAATCACGATTACAGCGGCTGCGATCTCGACAACCTGGAACGATCACCGCATCAATATCATTGACACCCCAGGGCACGTTGACTTCACCATTGAAGTGGAGCGCTCAATGCGAGTGCTCGATGGTGTAATCGCCGTGTTTTGTGCGGTAGGTGGCGTGCAACCTCAATCAGAAACCGTCTGGCGGCAAGCCGATCGCTATTCCGTTCCACGGATGGTTTTTGTCAACAAAATGGACCGCACCGGGGCCGACTTCCTCAAGGTTCACGGACAGATCAAGAATCGCCTCAAAGCCAACGCCATCCCAATCCAGCTGCCTATTGGTGCAGAGGGAGATCTCAGCGGCATTATTGACCTCGTTAAAAACAAAGCCTTTATTTATAAGGACGATCTCGGCAAGGACATCGAAGAAACAGAGATCCCAGACCATATGAAAGAGCTTGCAGCTGAATGGCGATCCAAGCTGATGGAATGTGTTGCTGAAACCGACGAAGAACTGATTGAAGTTTTTCTAGAGACAGAAGAACTAAGCGAAGCGCAACTTGCATCAGGCATTCGCGAAGGGGTTCTCAATCACGGCCTAGTACCTTTGCTGTGTGGATCTGCCTTCAAGAACAAGGGCGTTCAACTGCTATTGGATGCAGTGGTGGACTACCTACCCGCTCCTGTTGATGTACCCCCGATTCAAGGTTTACTTCCCAATGGCAAGGAGGCAGTAAGGCCATCCGATGACAACGCACCATTTAGTGCTTTGGCCTTCAAGGTGATGTCGGACCCCTACGGCAAGCTCACCTTCGTGCGTATGTATTCAGGGGTGCTCGAGAAAGGCAGTTATGTGCTGAACTCCACGAAGAACGAGAAAGAACGAATTTCCCGACTGATCATTCTCAAGGCCGATGACCGTGAAGAGGTCGATGCACTACGCGCTGGAGATCTCGGTGCTGTTCTAGGTCTGAAGAACACCACGACAGGCGACACCCTTTGCACGACTGACGATCCAATTGTTCTAGAAACCCTCTACATCCCCGAGCCAGTGATATCGGTGGCTGTTGAGCCCAAAACCAAGGGTGATATGGAAAAACTTTCCAAAGCCCTGCTTTCATTAGCGGAAGAGGATCCCACCTTCCGCGTCAGCACAGACCCTGAGACCAGTCAAACCGTGATTGCTGGTATGGGCGAACTCCACCTTGAAATTCTCGTGGATCGCATGCTGCGAGAATTCAAGGTGGAGGCCAACATCGGCGCTCCTCAGGTCTCCTACAGGGAAACCATTCGTGCCAGCTCTAAAGGCGAGGGCAAGTTTGCCCGTCAAACAGGTGGTAAAGGCCAATACGGCCACGTAGTAATCGAAATGGAGCCAGGCGAACCTGGTTCTGGCTTTGAATTCGTGAACAAGATTGTCGGCGGCATCGTTCCCAAGGAATACATCAAGCCTGCCGAATCAGGCATGCGTGAAACATGCGAATCCGGCGTTATCGCTGGCTATCCGCTCATCGATGTGAAAGTCACCATGGTTGACGGGTCTTACCACGATGTGGACTCATCCGAGATGGCTTTCAAAATCGCCGGATCGATGGCTTTCAAAGATGGCGTCAAGAAGTGCAATCCTGTGCTGCTTGAACCGATGATGAAGGTTGAGGTCGAGATCCCCGAGGATTTCCTCGGTGCGATCATCGGCGATCTGTCCTCCCGGCGAGGTCAGGTTGAAGGCCAGTCCATTGACGATGGACTCTCTAAAGTGCAGTCCAAAGTGCCTCTAGCCGAAATGTTCGGTTACGCCACCCAGCTCCGATCTATGACTCAGGGTCGGGGTATCTTCTCGATGGAGTTCAGCCATTACGAGGAAGTTCCTCGCAACGTTGCTGAAGCCATCATCTCCAAGAATCAGGGCAATTCCTGATCTCTATAACACCCACTTTCCACCCCCCGATTCTTTTACACAATGGCTCGCGAGAAGTTTGAGAGGAACAAGCCTCACGTCAACATTGGCACCATCGGCCATGTCGACCACGGCAAAACAACCCTGACCGCAGCCATCACAAGTGTGCTTGCGAAAAAGGGTCAAGCCAAGGTGCAAGATTACGCCGAGATCGACGGCGCGCCTGAAGAGCGTGAGCGCGGTATCACGATCAACACCGCTCACGTGGAATACGAAACGGATGGCCGTCACTATGCACACGTGGACTGCCCCGGCCACGCGGATTATGTCAAGAACATGATTACCGGTGCGGCCCAGATGGACGGCGCAATCCTTGTTTGCGCAGCAACCGATGGTCCCATGGCTCAAACCAAGGAGCACATCCTTCTTGCCAAGCAGGTGGGCGTGCCTGCACTGGTTGTCGCTCTCAACAAATGCGACATGGTCGACGACGAGGAAATTATCGAGCTCGTTGAAATGGAGATCCGTGAACTCCTGAGCAGCTACGACTTCCCTGGTGATGACATCCCCATAGTCCAAGTCTCTGGTCTCAAAGCCATTGAAGGTGAAGCTGAATGGGAAGCAAAGATCGATGAGTTAATGGAGGCAGTTGATTCATCCATTCCAGAGCCCGAGCGAGAAATCGAAAAACCTTTTCTAATGGCCGTAGAGGACGTTTTCTCAATCACTGGTCGTGGCACGGTGGCCACCGGACGAATCGAACGCGGCAAAGTGAAAAAAGGCGAGGAAATTGAAATTGTCGGCATTAGAGACAGCCGTAAGACCACCGTGACCGGTGTGGAAATGTTCCGTAAAGATCTTGACGAAGGCTTGGCGGGAGACAATTGTGGGCTCCTACTTCGCGGCATCGAGAAGGAAGACATCGAGCGTGGCATGGTCCTCGTCAAGCCAGGCTCAATTACACCTCACACCAAATTCGAGGGTCAGGTTTACGTCCTCAAAAAAGAAGAAGGTGGACGCCACACCCCCTTCTTCGCCGGATATCGTCCACAGTTCTACATCCGAACCACTGACGTGACGGGCCAAATTACCGCCTTCACAGCCGAAGACGGCTCCAATGTGGAGATGGTGATGCCAGGTGACAACATCAAAATGACTGGTGAGTTGATCTGCCCTGTGGCCATCGAACAGGGTATGCGCTTCGCCATTCGCGAAGGAGGCCGCACCATCGGTGCCGGAGTTGTCTCGAAGATCATCGAATGATCAAGGGGGGGGATGATTTGGGCCTTTGCCTTGTCATCCCTTAAATTCAAAGCTTCAGCCTGCATGAACGATCAACGTTCAATGCATCTCCAAAGAACCTCGACAATCCATCCCTAACCCCAATACAGGGAAAATCTCCTAAACCTTTCATGTCCACGGCTATCGCTCAGCAGAAGATCCGCATCCGCCTTAAGGCTTTTGACCGTCGCATGTTGGATCTTTCCTGCGACAAAATCATTGAAACAGCCGACAACACTGCCGCGACGGCAATCGGCCCAATCCCTCTTCCCACCAAAAGGAAGATTTACTGCGTGCTTTGCTCACCCCATGTGGACAAAGACTCACGTGAACACTTCGAGACTCGGACCCATCGGCGCATCATCGATATCTACAACCCGTCAGCAAAGACCATCGATGCCCTGATGAAACTAGACCTCCCAAGTGGTGTTGACATTGAAGTGAAACTCTGAAGGTCTTCCAAGATGTGTGCCGGCTAACTAGGCTTTTAATCTCTCTAGGACATTATCTGTGACCGACCTGTCCGTCAGGGAGTTGCCTCTCTTCCCTCTGCCGGATGTCGTCTTATTCCCCCAAGAAGTGCTTCCACTGCACATTTTTGAGTCTCGTTACCGAATGATGCTCCAGAGTGTGCTTGAAAGTGATCGGCGTTTTGGAGTGCTGCGCTGGGATCCTCAAACAAAAACAATGGCGAATGTGGGATGTTGCGCAGAGATCCTGCAACACCAAACATCCAAAGACGGCCGCAGCAATATCGTCACCCTTGGACAGCAGCGCTTCCGAGTGCTCGATGTGATTCGAGACGCCCCTTTCCGCACTGCCATGGTGAGCTGGATCGAGGATGACCAAATGGATAACCACAGCCAGCTAGAGGAGCTATCCATCAGCGTTGCAAAAGCCCTACACGATGTGGTGATGCTTACAGGCAAGCTCACAGATTCAGACATCACCATGCCGGACGACCTGCCTGATCTTCCCAGGGAACTCTCTTTCTGGATCGGCGCCCATCTCGGGGGACCTGTGGCTGAAGAGCAACAGGCACTACTGGAGCTCACAAGAACCAGCCATCGCCTGCAGCGTGAATACGAGATGCTTGACCACACCCGCCGTCAGCTTGCGGCAAGGACTGCACTCAAAGAAAGCCTCACCAACGTCGATCAAGCCAACAATTAATGGACCTGTGGGTGTGGATATTGATCCTGGCAGGGACAACCCTGACTTCTGCTGTAGTGATCTGGACCCAACGGGATCGGCGATACAAATCAAGCGCCAGTGTTGCCTCTGCTTACGATGCCTGGACCAATGACCAGCTGCTCGAGCGGCTCTGGGGTGAACACGTCCACCTCGGCTATTACGGCAACCCTCCTAGCACCAGAGATTTCCGAGCCGCAAAGCAAGACTTCGTACATGAGCTCGTTCAATGGAGTGGACTCGCCCAACTCCCTCGAGGCTCACGAGTACTTGACGTGGGCTGCGGTATTGGCGGTAGCGCAAGAATCCTGGCCCGAGATTACAACTTTGACGTGCTTGGCATCACCATCAGTCCAGCCCAGGTGAAAAGAGCGTCTCAACTCACTCCTGAGGGGATGACCTGCCAATTCCAGGTGATGGATGCCCTCGATTTAAAACTGGACAAAGGTAGCTTCGACGCTGTTTGGAGTGTGGAAGCAGGCCCCCACATGCCAGACAAGCAGCGCTATGCAGATGAACTGCTGCGTGTGCTGAGGCCAAAAGGTGTACTTGCGGTGGCCGATTGGAACCGCCGTGATTACGAAGATGGGGAGATGACCAACCTTGAGCGATGGGTTATGCGTCAGCTACTCGACCAATGGGCCCATCCGGAATTCGCCAGCATTAAAGGATTCCGCCGCAATTTGCTTGATAGCCCTTTTGCTTGCGGCCCTGTCGCATCTGACGACTGGACAAGATCCATCCTGCCCTCCTGGAATGATTCGATTTTGGAGGGGTTTCGTCGTCCTGGAGCCGTGCTCGGGTTGGGCCCAGCCGCCGTGGTCAAGGGATTCAGAGAAATACCAACGATCTTGTTGATGCGCTGGGCTTTTGCCCATGGTCTGATGCAATTCGGTGTCTTCCGCAGCCGCGACTGATCTCAATCGAGCTCCAAGTCGCTGCTGAGATAAGAGCCAAAATGCACAAGATGTTCACACAAAGGCTGCAAGGCCTCGATGAGCTGCTCAGATGCACCAATACCCCCATCCCTCAATTCCACATCCACAAAGAACACGTATTCACCTAGTTCTCGCTTCGAGGGACGCGACTCAATCCGACTCATATTGAACCCCAGTCGAGCCACACAAGTGAGTGCTTCGAGCAGGCTACCCGGGGCGTTGGCATGCAGAGAGAATGCGAAGCTCGCCACATCCCCACTTTGCATCGGTGTTCCCTGCCGTAACAACAGGAATCTGGTTCGATTGCCCGCGACATCGTTGATAGGAAAAGCCAGTTCTTTAAGGCCTCTTCCCTGGCCCGTAGGCCGAGAAGCGATCGCTGCCCGAAATCGACTATCTATAACCATTCTGGCCGCCTCGGCCGTAGAACTTGTAGGCAACTGCAGGGCATCAGGAAGATGATCAGCCAACCAGCCACTGCACTGAGCCAGAGCTTGGGGATGAGACAGGACTTCAGAGATGTCTTTGAGTCCGCCACTACTCAGTAGAGCATGACGAATCGGCAAAACCACTGCCCTAAGGATGCATAACTGCGGATGAGACCAAAGCGCATCCAAGCTGGCAGTTACACCACCCTCCACGGAATTCTCAACCGGAACCACCGCCATTTCAGAGCGTTTAGTGGCCACATGCTCAACGACTGAACGCAGACCTATACATGGCACCAGCTCAAAATTTGCTAATCCCTCAAGCTCCGCCAGAGCTTGGGCCGCTTGCTGACCATAGGTTCCCTCCGGTCCGAGGAAGGCCACGCGTATTGGCATCAGAAGCGCATCGCAAGTGAGGTCGATAGGATCATGACGCGTCAACCGCAAGCCATGCCTCTGGCTTTCCAAGCCTGCCAGAACCTCAATTTGCCAGTAAGGCAAAACACTGAGCGACTGCCTGCTTACCTGCTCGAACAGGATAGGGTCCTGGCTGCTCTGCTGGAATGGGAAAAACTTACCCCACTAGGTGAGGGTCGTTTCAGCTACGCAGTGACCAGCCTGAACGTGTTTCAGCTGCAGATCAACCCAGTTGTCTCACTCAAAGTAGACAACTGTGATGGCAAACTCAGCATCCGCGCAACCGATAGCGAACTTAAAGGTCTAGATCTAGTGGATGACTTCGACCTCGGCCTGGAGGCCATCATGGAAGCCACCCCAAAGGGTCTGGAAGGGGAAGCTCTGCTATCTGTCAGCGTTACCCCACCAGCACTGCTGAAGCTGATCCCCCAAGGGGTGTTAAAAAGCACCGGTCAATCAATACTAAGCGGTATCCTGCTAGGAATCAAAACCCGTGTTGGCCAACAACTTGTCAAGGATTTCAACCAATGGTGCCAAGAGTCATCCATGCCCTCCAGTTAAATTGCACTTAACAGCGAACTCCCTTATATGGCTTGGCCATTCCCTTCACTAGGCCAAGTTTAATCTAAAAGATAATGCTAGTCAACTTACAAAAGCGCTACATCTGACCTCATCAACAATAGATAGATACATATGGCATCATTTGCAATAACAAGATCTCAATAAAAAACACAAAGAAACATTCACTTCCGATAGTTACCAGAACAAGCCAAGACTAAGGAAGATTAAGAAAGCAGGCAATGGTAAGATGCTGTCAAAGTAGTTTTGCATAATGGGCAAGCACGTTATCACTATCAACGGGAAGGAGATAGCATGCAACAGTCAATTTGGGCAGGCAGAGTGGACATTTTATTTTTTTAGGCATCTTGGCATTGAAGGAGGCACCGTCATCGAAGCCGGCGCATCTTCACCAGAAAGCATAAGCAATTCAAGAGTCTTCATTGACAATGGCTGGAATGCATTCTTAATCGAAAAAGAAAGAAGCCAATGCTCTAAATGGAAGCATTTCATTAGCAACACAGAAAAAGTAAAAATCTATAATAAAAAAATAGAATATAATTCCAATGGCCTGAGCAAGCTATTAGACGAGATAGGCTCTCCTCAGCAGCCAGAAGTACTATTTCTGGATATTGACGGAGGTGAGTATCAACTACTTGAAGGTTTACATTTTTTCAGGCCGAAGGTAATATGTGTTGAATACGATAACGTATACCCCCTGAATATAGATTTTGTCCCACAGCAAATACGCCATGGCATCCAGGCAAGCTCTAAGGCAATGTATAGAATGATGCTAGAGAAAGGATACATATATTTAGAAAGTTTTTTTCATGATCATATTTTTGTTACCAAAGAATTTTTACAAGACTGCTTAAAATCCAATCTTCAACTCCTTCATGGGAGAAAGTATTTCATCCAAAATGCCCCTGTTCATTTATATGAAATACACAAAGTGCTCGCAGGATTTGATGGCAAGACAGATCCAGGCTCTCTACGCATTGAACTCTATTCAGGAAGGGTCCGCAACCTACTTAACGATGGGTACAGAGATGAGGCATTATCATTTTATGCATATCTTACCTTAGCCTTTAAAAGCTACATTAGCATCTTCAGGCGAACATCTTTAAGTAAATACTGCGAATCACTCACAGAGGGAATCGAAGCATTCCATCGTGAATTCAGTGAACAACTTTTTGATTAAGGGATAGTTCTTTCAAGAACAACTCAATAGATTCAGACAATTAGTTCATTGCAGAACTTTTACAAGGAATGAGCGACGATGAAGCGCTGTAGGGCCTAAATCCAACAAGGCACGCCGGTGGATCGCCGTTCCATAGCCAACATGTCGCTCCAAACCGTAGCCATAGAAGCGACTAGCCAACCGCTTGATCAGCCCATCACGAGCCTGCTTGGCCAACACACTGGCTGCAGCGATGGCCGCACATTTGCTATCACCGCGCACCACGGTACGTTGTGGCCCCATCCAGAGGCGCAATGGCAACACGCCATCAACCAAGACAAGCTCCAACGGTGTAGGTAGCCGCTGCAATGCCCTCAGCATGGCAAGTTCCGTCGCTGAGCGAATGCCTAGAGCATCAATTTCGCGAGCCGAGGCCTGTCCAAGAGCCCAAACCGTCGCGGCATCCTCAATCAGCGGCACTAGGCGAGCCCTGCGGCGAACAGTCAGTGCTTTGCTATCTGTTAACCCCTCAGCTAACAATTCGACTGCCGCAACTTCAGTGAGGACAACCGCTCCTGCAAACACAGGACCAAACCAGCAGCCCCGACCCACCTCATCAACTCCGGCGATGGATTCCGCCGAAGGGTCCATATCAGCCTGCAGCTGAGGAGCGACGGCGGCGGCGGCGCGGATCCTCGGGTTCACTTTCCTGCGGCTCGGAAATTGAAGAAACGGTTTCTACAGAAGCGCTACTCGATGAATGATCAACCTCAAGAGGAGTGATTTGAACACTTAGAGGCTCATTCTTTGCGACAACCTTGGCTTGCTGGACAACGACCTCTGTGCCGTTGGATGAAGAGGTTTCGACACTGGCTTCGGGAGCACCACGGCCGGCTCCTCGAGCACCACCTCGTCCCCGACGCCGACGCCGATTGGAACTAGCTGAAAGCTGCTCACGAGCCTGCTCAAGGACAGACTCAGCATCTTCTCCAGGCCGAACCACGCGAACCAGAAAGTTGTCATTCTCTGGAGGTGGCTCAATCAAAAGCAAAGGGTTTAATCCAAGCCAAGCAAAAACCTCCTCCTGCCCTGAATTCATTGGAACAGCAACCAATTCAGGTTCCTGGCGACGAATAACACCCTCAGACGAGGCCGAAGGCTCTTGTCTCTCAGGTTCAACAGACGTGGTTGACTCACCTCCATTCGCCACACCAGAAGGAGGCGTATGTGCAGGCATCTCAACCGCACCAGAACGAATGCGCCCACCACGCCTACGGCGACCATTCCCGCCCTCCCCTGGCACCTGCGCTTCAGCTCGAACAGAGGCTGCTGATCTCACCAATCCAGTCGCCATAGCAAGTGGCTGTAGCAGATCTTTGCCAGGTAGTACCGCCACATGGCCAAGACCACCACAGGCAGGACAAGCCCTGCCAAACAATTCATAAATGTTCTGCCCCTGACGCTTACGCGTGAGTTCCACCAGCCCCAGTTCAGTCAACTGGGCAATCTGAGGACGAGCAGCATCATCGCGAACTGCTGCTGTGAAATGCTCCAGCAACTGCAACTGATCACGGCGCGACTCCATGTCGATGAAGTCGATGATGATCACACCGCCAATATTGCGAAGCTTCAGCTGGCGGGCAATCTCAATAGCTGCCTCACAATTGGTCCAGAGCACCGTCTGACGAGCATTGGCCGAACGAGTGAACGAGCCTGAATTGACATCAATAACAGTGAGTGCCTCCGTCGGCTCAATGATCACGTAGCCACCGGATGGCAGATCTACCCTGGGCTTGAGAGCATCGCGGATGGCAGCATTAACTCGGTAATGCTCAAGAAGTTCGGTGGATTCGTTATGGGCCTCAACTAATACATTTGGCCCTTCCTGGCCAAGGAAACTGCTCACACGCTCAATGGCAGCGGCATCATTCACCACTACTCTCACAAGATCTGGGCCGACGTGATCTCTCAAAACGCGATGAATGAAATCTTCATCGCGATTGAGCAGTACCGGTGGCAGAGCATTGTCTGCCGCCTGCTGGATCGCTTCCCATTGCCTGAGTAAAACCTCCAGATCATCGATCAGCAGATCTTCACTAATGCCATCGGCCTCGGTGCGAATCAACAGGCCAGCACCCGGCGGCTTCACTAGTACGCCAAGTGCTCGCAAACGATTGCGTTCCCCTTCGGAATTAATCCGGCGAGAGATGTTCACCCCCTGGCCATGGGGCTGCAGCACCAAGTAGCGACCAGGCAGCGCCAGGTTGCCAGTAAGCCTTGGCCCCTTAGAGCCTGTGGGCTCCTTCATCACCTGAACCAACACCTGCTGACGGGGCTCCAGCAGCTCGGTGATCCCTGCAGCACCCTTCTTCAAACGCAGAGGGCCCAGATCAGTGACATGGATAAAACCATTTTTCTCACTTTCCCCAATATTCACAAAAGCGGCATCAATTCCCGGGAGAACGTTCTCGACCGTGCCCAGGTAGACATCTCCGATCTGGTATCGACCCTGAGCAACGATCAACTCATCGACTCGCTCATCTGTGAGCAAGGCTGCGATGCGCAGCTGCTCAGAGATGACAATTTGCTGGGGCATAGAAAATAAATAGGGAGCCCTGCTGGACTCAGAACCGATCAATGGCCTGCCGGCTCAATGCATCGGGTGGAAAACGAATTAACAGCCAAAGGCCGTTGAAGAAGCAGACGGAGTCAAAAACTCCTATGGGTTATGTGTCTCACTGCTCCCGAACAGAGGGAACGGAATGAACGAGCAGCAAATAGCCTCGCTTAGCTCAGAATTGGAGTGAAGAAGGCCGGGACGGACCAGTGGCATAAATTGCCCCTGCATTCACGTCATATTTTGACTCTAACACTGCAGCAACTTGAGTTCCTGCCTTTGCACACCGCTCATGCGCAAGGGCTCACCCATCTGCTCTGCAAGCCAATGCTGCACCTGAACAGGTTTAAGGCTACGGCCCATCGAATCAATGCTTGCCTCCAGACGCAGTTGAACGGCGTCTAAGCAAAGAGACTCACCTCCCTGCTCGCATCTGTTGCACAGTTGAAGTTCACGCAATGCTGGCCGGCAGTCTCGTTGACGCGGCCGTCCCTTCTTGTCAATGTCATTCCACAGCAGTTCATGAGCTTCCTTCAAGGACTCGACAGCTACTTGCCACTGATCCCACGTCGATGGCTTCTCAGACTCAATAGCCAAATCAAAGCGCCATGAGGCTGCAACCAGCAACTGAGAGAGACTGCTACCGCCTACAGGCACAGATTCCGCACTAAGCAAAGAGAGTCCCTGCGGCAAGGTGGCCTGAAGCTGCTGACGCATGGTCTCGGCCTCCACCGGCTCCACAAACTCGAGATCCATCCATTCCCCAAAGGCCTCTACCCCCAAAGGCAAAGCCAGAGCTATTTGCAAACGGGGCAGGGAATGAAACCCACCGCTGTAACTCACTGGCAAACCACTGCGCCGCAGTGCTCTTTCAAGCAGACGCATGACATCCAGATGACTAAGAAGGGCCATCGAACCAGTTTTTGCAAATCGCAGACGGATGCGACAGGCTCGCTTCGTTAAAGGAGTTTTCTGAAGCTGCCGATCTGGCACAGGCGGCGGTGGCACCACCTCGTTGTGACCCATTTCAGAACCACAGACGCCACAACTACTACAGCCTTCGAAAGAACAGTCAGGCACCACCGTTGCCGTCAAGGCACGTTGCAGATCCTCTGCCAGCCAGCTCTTATCAATGCCCGTATCAATGTGATCCCACGGCAGAGACTGAGCGCAGAAGCTGCTCAGATCATCGCGATTGAGGGCTGAGGTCGCTCCCCAGCTCCCTAACTCCAGATCCCTATATCGGCCCTCCAGCCCTGCAGCTGCAATAGCCCAGACCCAGGCCTGATAAGTGCGATCAAGGGCCTCGAACCAAGCATCCATGCCTCCCCCCGCCCGCCAGGCTGCCTCGATCACCGACGAGAGACGACGATCACCGCGACCGACAAAGTCCTCCATGGCGGAGAGGCGCACATCAGTGAAATTAACCTTTACGCCTCTGAGCGCCCGAAATGCCTGTTGCAGCTTTTGCTGACGTCGCTGCAGTTCTTGCGTAGATACGCTGTGCCACTGAAAAGGCGTATGTGGCTTTGGAGTGAAGT
This sequence comes from Prochlorococcus sp. MIT 1318, assembly GCF_047304505.1. Taxonomy (NCBI): domain Bacteria; kingdom Bacillati; phylum Cyanobacteriota; class Cyanophyceae; order Synechococcales; family Prochlorococcaceae; genus Prochlorococcus; species Prochlorococcus sp. MIT 1318. The sequence continues at coordinate 145,728 of NZ_CP138958.1, forward strand.
TACTAACCGTGATCTTCAGGTTCAATCGCCCAAGATCCCTGCACTGCTCCTGCAACATCTGACAGGTATCGGCAATGCCAAGCACATCCTCATCCGTTTCGCTCGGCAATCCGATCATGAAGTAGAGCTTGACCTTGCGAAAGCCGTTCTGCATCGCCGTGCGGATCCCCTGCAGCAGGTCGGCGTTCGTCAGACCTTTATTGACAACGTTCCGCAAGCGCTGACTGCCAGCCTCCGGCGCGAAGGTGAGAGCGGCCTGACGAGCACCGCCAACGATGTGAGCGATATCATCATCAAAGCGATCGACCCGTTGGCTGGGCAGCTGAAGGGTCACATTCTGATCCGCCAAACGATTTCGCAACTCCACACCAACGGCTGGCAGAGCCAAGTAATCGCTGCAACTGAGCGACAACAACGAAAAATCGCTATATCCCGTTCGCTTCATACCATTGTGCACTGCTTCAATCACCGCCTCCGGATCAACATCCCGAGCTGGACGTGTGAGCATGCCGGGCTGGCAAAAACGACAACCACGAGTACAACCGCGACGAATCTCCACCTTGAGTCGATCATGCACCGTTTCGATATGTGGAACCAAACCCATGGCGTAGTGAGGCATCGGCTTGGCCACCCGTCGCAGAATCTTGGCCGGCGCAGCAGGCTCCAAAGGAACGATGGAGGTGCCATCAGGGCCTTGACCGTAAAGAGACGGCACGTAAACGCCAGGCACCTGAGCTAAGTCCTGCAAAAGACTTGAGCGACTCAGTCCATTGGCCTTAGCGTCAGCCACTACCAAACCAATCTCAGGCAGCAGCTCTTCACCATCGCCAAGGGCTACAAAATCAAAAAAAGCGGCATAGGGCTCAGGGTTACTGGTAGCCGTTGGTCCGCCAGCAAAGATCAATGGTGGTGCTGCTAGATCATTCAGGGGCTGATCACCACGATCGCTTGCCAACAAAGGAATCTCTGCCAGATCAAGCATCTCAAGGATGTTTGTGGCTCCAAGCTCATAACAGAGACTGAAGCCAAGGATGTCGAAGGCCTGGAGAGGACGGCGACTCTCCACCGCGAACAGAGGCTGCCGAAGATCCCGCAAGCGCTGGGCCAGGTCCTGAGCGGGGAGATAGGCCCTGTCACAAAGCTGACCTGGAACTGCGTTGAGAATCGAATAAAGAATGATGTGGCCCTGATTGCTCGCGCCAACCTCGTAGATCTCCGGGTAGGAGAGAGCCCAGCGCACCCGAGAGGCCTGCCAATCACGAGACTCCACCCCCAACTCATGGCCCATGTAACGGGCAGGGCGATTGATCCCGGCATTGACCAGGCTGTCGAAATCCACCGGCTCCAGACGGGGTGAGGCGACGGTCATGGCCAACAGGGCACTAATCCCATCGTATGTATGGACAACACTGGCCACCCCCCCGACACAGCGCAAGGCCCCGTGACGTAGCAAGATGCCTGCCAAGACAGCCAGCTCATCAGTGGTTCAGGTCAACAGCAACTACCTCAAACTCAAGGCGGGATATCTATTCCCCGAAATCGCCAGGCGGATCAAAAGCTTCAGTGAAGCCAACCCGGATGCTGCGCTCATCCGCCTCGGCATCGGCGATGTAACCGAACCTCTGCCACTGGCATGCAGAAACGCGATGAAGGTCGCCATCGACGAGATGGGTACCAACACTGGCTTCCATGGCTATGGCCCTGAGCAGGGCTACGACTGGCTGCGCGAAGCGATCGCCAAGCATGATTTCCAGACCAAAGGCTGTCAGATCAATGCCGACGAGATCTTTGTCTCCGACGGATCGAAGTGCGACAGCAGCAACATCCTCGACATCCTTGGGAGCAGCAATCGCATCGCCGTTACAGATCCGGTTTATCCGGTCTATGTCGACAGCAACGTGATGGCAGGTCGCACCGGCGACGCCAATCAAAGCGGCCGCTACGCAGGCTTGAGCTACCTGCCAATCAACGCCGAAAATGGGTTTGCAGCCAAGATCCCCTCCGAACCAGTCGATCTGATCTATCTGTGTTTCCCCAACAACCCCACCGGAGCGGTAGCCACAAGAGCCCAGCTCCAGGAGTGGGTGAACTATGCCCGCACCAACAGTGTCTTGATTTTGTTTGACGCTGCCTATGAGGCGTTCATCCAGAACCCCGACCTGCCGCATTCGATCTATGAGATCGAGGGCGCTCGCGAGTGTGCCATCGAATTCAGATCGTTCTCCAAGAATGCTGGATTCACCGGCACCCGTTGCGCCTTCACGGTGGTACCGAAAGGCTTGAAGGGCAAAAGCGACGATGGATCAGATGTGGAACTCTGGAATCTCTGGAACAGGCGCCAAAGCACCAAGTTCAACGGAGTCAGCTACATCATTCAGCGTGGCGCCGAAGCGGTTTACTCCGCCCAAGGCCAGGGGGAGATCAATGCGCTAGTGAGCTTCTACATGAGAAACGCCGCCATCATCCGCAGGGAACTTACGGCCGCCGGGATCGAAGTGCATGGTGGTGAGCATGCGCCCTATGTGTGGCTGAAGACACCAGACGACATGGATTCCTGGGGCTTCTTCGATCATCTGCTCCAAAACGCCCACGTGGTAGGCACCCCAGGCAGCGGTTTCGGTGCTGCAGGCGAAGGCTACTTCCGTCTCTCCGCCTTCAACAGTCGCGTCAATGTAGACGAAGCCATGCGTCGGATCCGTGCCCTCTGAAACCACAGAATCAATCCCCCGCCATTGAAGCTGGGATTGCCCACCATCTGCACCATGGGTGAGCGGCCCACGTACATTGGAGCCGTCCCGATCGTCCTGGCCATGGCGGTGAATGCCCCCAGCCCCACTCCCGGTGGTGCCGCCGTCCTCGAAAAGCAAACCGAGCGGATCCGCAAGCAATCGCCTCATTACAAGGTGCTTCTTCACAACGATCCGGTGAACTCCATGGAATACGTGGTGGTCACCCTCCAGCAGGTCGTACCCCAGCTAAGCGAGCAGGACGCCATGGCCGTGATGCTGGAAGCCCATAACACCGGCGTCGGGCTGGTGATCGTCTGCGACCTCGAACCAGCCGAGTTCTACTGCGAAACACTGAAAGCCAAGGGGCTGACCAGCACACTGGAACAGGAAAGCTGAACAGGTCTGGCCTACACCCGCTCTGGTCAGCATGGTTAAACCAACGTTGGCGCTGGTTGCCGACAGTGACCCTGATCCCCCTGCTCTACGGGTTGGGCTGGCTGATCATGCAACCAACTGTCCTTTTCCTGCCAGGGCTGCCGCTCCAATGGCGCGGCCTGCTGGGAACCCTCTGCAGTGCACTGCTTTTTCTAGTGCTACTGCCTGGCTGGGTTAGGGCCCGCTGGATCAACCAACATCCATGGCGCAGCTTGGGCATCACTGGTGCAGACGTTGGCAACACCCTTGTGAAACCCTTGCTCCTCGGATTGGCCGGGGCAGGGGCCCTGCTGCTGCTCATCAGCGTGATCACGATCAGCGGCCATTGGGGCTACTGGCTAGGGGACCTCAACGCCGAGAAACAGCTCAATGCCATTCTGCTCTGCCTCGTCGTGGGCTTGCTGGAAGAGCTGCTATTCCGCGGATGGCTCTGGGGAGAGCTCAAGCTACTGATCGGAGCACGGCTGGCAGTGCCCATTCAAGCCCTGATTTTCAGCCTGGTGCACACACGCTTCAACATTGGGATCTGGCCAATGCTCGGCCTGCTGAGCGGGCTGTTCCTACTGGGCCTGGTGCTGGCCATTCGCAGGCGCCTCGACCATGGCTCCCTCTGGGGATGTGTAGGACTGCACGGAGGTTTGGTGGGTGGCTGGTTTGCCCTCCAATCCGGCCTCATCCAATTTTCCCCTCAGTCGCCGCTTTGGCTCACCGGGCCAGCTGACAACCCCCTCGGTGGAGTGGTCGGCATCCTGGCGATGGCTTCCTTACTCGTCTATCAGCTCACGGCATTAGCCAAGGCCGCCCGCCCCATCACTGGAGCCCGTAGAGCCTCCTCCAAAGGCGCCACCCCGTAATCCCGCTCAAGCAAGGCCATTACGGTACGTCCGAAATTGCCAGGCTCAGTCTCAAAAGCCTCGAGACAGATTCTTCCGAAAATGCTTCCCATCGGTTCAGGGTTCCAGAGCAGCTTCCTAGCCGTCCAGGGCATCATGCTCATGGGGTTGTAGCCGGGCTGAATCAAACCCTGGTCAAAGCCGTACTGCTCCAAATGGGTGTGAGGTTGCAGGCCAATGAAGAAGATGGCAGGCTCCACCTTGTCGGGCCCGAAAATCCGTTCCAGCTCGCGGTGATAGGCGATGGATTGACGAATCGTTTCCGGTCTTTCGTCAATCACGTTGAAGGAGTAGTTCACCGACACGTGATGACGGAAGCCAGCGCGGACTAACAGCCGACAGTTCTCAAGCACAGTTCGCAGGTTGTACCCCATGCGCATCTTGCGCACGAGCTCCTGAGACCCTGAGGTAATGCCAATCTCGAAGTAACTCATGCCGGTTGCAACCATCAACTCCGCAAGCTCGGCATCAAGGTTGTCGGCACGGATGTAGGCGGCCCAACGAATTCCATTGAGCCCTTCGGCCTGGATCGCCGTCAGAAGATTTTTGGCATCCTCAATGTATCGGCGGGCGGGGATGAACTGTGCATCAGTGAACCAAAAGCCACGTACGCCACGGTCATAAAGCTGGCGCATCTCCGCCACCACCTCTTTGACAGGATTGAGCCGTACCTGTTTCCCCTCCACAACGGTGTAAACGCAATAGCAACAATTGTGGGGACAGCCCCGCTTGGTCTGTACACCGACGTAGAAGTCACCACCCTCTAGGTACCAATTCAACTGAGGCCATATCGATGAGATGTAGTCGTAATCGCAGGCGGTTTTAGGACGACTTTCAGGCTGCTCATGAATCAGACCAGCTCGCACTGGCTCACCCACCACAAAACAGCGTTGATCACTCAGGGAAACGCCGCGCAGCAAATTCTCCAACAGGAGCTCCCCTTCCCCCACCGACACGATGGTGCCCTTCGGCAAAGAGCGACCAAGTTGCTCATAGAACACACTCACTGCACCACCACCCAAAACAGCCCGGGCATGGCTGACATAGCGACGAGCAGCTCGCAGCCCATGTCGCACAAGTCGCTGATTGCGCCAGAGCTCCCCGTAATGGCTTTTCATCAACAACAATCCACCGAAGGCGCCCCGGAGGCGTCGCAAAGGATTGCTTGCATAAAACACCTCAAAGGAGTGCTGCAGTGGATTGCCAGTGCGGCCATCTACCGGTGCATAGATCTGGATATCTCTCCAAGAAAAAACCAGCAGGGTGGGGCGAAACTGATCAATCGTGGCCAACAACACCCGTTCAACATCCAGCACAGGCAAAGCAGCCAAATCCAAAATCCGTTGAGGAAGATCCGGGAAACACTTGTGCAGGTGATCGGCCAGGTAAATCGGCCCAATTGGAAAGATGGGATTGCAGGGCAACCTCACCAACAGCACACGCTCCTCTACCTGCGAGGAAAATCCTCTAGAAACCTCAAAGGATGAAGCGGAACCCATTGGTCAAGAGCGCAGGATCTCAGCGATTGCTCAAGCTGAAAGCGACGCTAACAATGACCGCGCTTCTCCCAAGCGCTAATCAGTCAAGCCGTTGTCTCTGAAACTCCCGGCATCAATTGAAGATGAGCAAAGCAAGCTCCCCGCTGCGCAGCGACTAATTACTCTCTAATAAGAATGAGTTCTTGATGGGCAGCAGCTTTGGGGATCTATTCCGAATCAGCACCTTCGGTGAATCTCATGGAGGGGGCGTGGGAGTCATCGTGGAAGGCTGCCCACCAAGGCTTGAGCTTGACCTACAGAAGATTCAGGCCGAGCTAGATCGACGCAAACCTGGCCAAAGCAAGATCAGTACACCCCGCAAGGAAGAAGATCAAGTCGAAATCCTCAGCGGTCTGCTCAACAACACAACCCTTGGAACACCAATCGCCATGGTGGTGCGCAACAAGGATCACAAGCCTGGCGACTACAAGGAGATGAATGTTGCATTTCGACCTTCCCATGCCGATGCCACCTATCAGGCGAAGTACGGCATCCAAGCTCGAAGCGGTGGAGGGCGAGCCTCCGCAAGAGAGACGATTGCGCGGGTAGCCGCTGGAGCGATTGCCAAGCAATTACTGACCAAAACCCATAACACCGAAGTACTGGCATGGGTCAAACGCATTCACACCCTGGAGGCCGAAATCAATGCCCAAGACGTCAGCATTGATGACGTCGAAGCAAACATCGTGCGTTGCCCGAACCAAGTCATGGCAGCGCAAATGGTGGAGCGTATTGAAGCCATCAGCCGTGAAGGCGACTCATGCGGTGGTGTGATCGAGTGTGTTGTCCGTAATGCCCCAATGGGTCTGGGGATGCCTGTGTTCGACAAGCTTGAGGCAGACCTCGCCAAGGCCGTGATGTCACTACCTGCCAGCAAGGGCTTTGAGATCGGCTCGGGTTTTGGCGGCACCCTGCTAAAAGGCAGCGAGCACAACGACGCTTTCCTCCCCAGCAATGATGGTCGCCTACGAACAGCCACCAACAACTCTGGTGGCATCCAGGGAGGGATCACTAACGGTGAGTCCATCGTGATCCGAGTGGCGTTCAAGCCAACAGCCACCATCCGTAAAGATCAACAAACAATTGACGCTGATGGCAACACCACGACACTGTCTGCCAAAGGTCGTCATGATCCCTGCGTGCTACCTAGGGCCGTACCGATAGTTGAAGCCATGGTGTCCCTTGTACTCGCTGATCACCTCTTACGCCAACAAGGACAGTGCAGTCTCTGGTAAAGCAAATCTGCGCCTACCTAGACCAAGCAATGATTCCCCTTTCACAAGGTCCTACTACTCAATCATCATCGACAAATAGTTAAAGCATGCGCTGCCAATGGCGCTCTCCCCTCGTGATGCTGCCGATTCACGAGCCATGGAGCCATGGAGCCATGAACGCCACAGCAGAATTGCCTTAATCACCAGCGGGATCGCTACTGCCAAACCACTAGCTCGACAATTAAAAAGGCCTCTTAGTACGACTGGCAAAACCGTTGGTTTTGACCCATTCGCCCGAGGCCTTAAAAAACGAAACGGAGGCACTGGACCAGCCAGTCACCTCCAAGCATCAAATGCTCATTTGAGCGCTAATGGAACGCTACCGTTGGCGCCAACCGCCGAGCTAACGACAGAGGTTCCGAGACGACCAGCGGCCTTCGCCATGCGTTTTGCTACCGACGTGGAGGCAACAAGACTTTTGCTCCCACTAGCTTTGCGTGCACGGCGAGCTGGTCGCGACGTGCCAACTGATGCGCTGGAAGACTTCTTCGCGGAGGCCTTGGCAGCAGAGGTTTTCTTCGTGGGGGCTTTAACAGCAGAGGCTTTTTTTGCAGGGGCTTTAGCAGCAGAGGCTTTCTTTGCAGGGGCTTTAGCAGCAGAGGCTTTCTTTGCAGGGGCTTTAGCAGCAGAGGCTTTCTTTGCAGGGGCTTTAGCAGCAGAGGCTTTCTTTGCAGGGGCTTTAGCAGCAGAGGCCTTCCTTGCGGGGGCTTTAGCCGCAGAGGCTTTCTTTGCAGGGGCTTTAGCAGCAGAGGCTTTCTTTGCAGGGGCTTTAGCAGCAGAGGCTTTCTTTGCAGGAGTCTTACTCGTTGATTTACCTGGACCACGACTGCGATGAGTCAGCACCATGGCCCACTCATCAGCAGTGAGATTTGAAGGCTTGCTGCCATGGGTATTGGCGAGCTTGGCAGCCTTTTCGATGTCCTTGATCAAATTGGTCCAGGAAGTCGCAAAGCGCTTGTCCGACTGAGACTTGGCACCGCTTTCAACCAAAGTTTCCACCACTCCAGCGGCGCTGACCTTCTTACGGCGACGATTAAAGATCTCCTTCTGAAGCTGTGCGATCAGAGCATCGGCTTTAACGCTGAGCTTGATGGTGAGTTGAGACATTTAGGAAAAGACAACTATCTTATATGTAGCATCCCGCTCAAATGTCGAACAATAGTTGAGGTCAATATGTGCTTGTCGAGGTCTTCAAACAAGGGTGCAATGCATGGTCAAGTTCTCCTTGCTGAACTATCACTCGCCCCATAGCAATCGCGTCACCAGCATCAAGCCAAGGATTTAAGTCTGAAGCCGTAAGCCCACCAGCGACAATCACAAAGGGCAAAGCCTCCATCGGTCCTACCAACTAACGCCAGTAGTCAGCCCCAAAAACTGATGCAGAGAGCAACTGAACGAGCCGGCAATCGACAACGGTAAGCCTGCTGGATCTCAAAGGGAGTGAACAGCCAAGGCACAAGCACCTCATACATATCCCGCGCCTTCTGATGAAGATCGGCATGCCAATGATGAAGTCATGGCATAAGCAAGGCCTAGCTCTGCCAAAGACCGCAAGGCTTCTGGACAGCTCATAGAAGCTGTTCCCAGGCAGAGCCCTGCCAAGCACTCCTACAGCTCCCTCATCAAAAACATCCACCCAGGATGAGCAGACCAGGCCAGCGGCCTATGCCGAACTCCGACAAGATGCAACTGCTCGAAAACCGCAAACAAAGACGTTCTGGGGCTAGATCACTCCAGATCGTCTTATTGGCTATGCCTTACCTCAAGCAGAGGGTGAGTACCTAGTCAGGCTATCCAGACCTCTTGTCTATCAAGACAAAGACAATCACCCCAGCATTCAGACGTATTCGGCAACCCTGACTTCGCGACGGATCAGCAAGTCCTGCAAATCCTGAGCATCAATAGTTTCCTTCTCGACAAGCAAATCAGCCAACTCATCAAGAACAGAACGATTCTCGATCAATACTTTGGTGGCACGCTTGTAAGCCACATCAACCAGATCAGAGACCTCTGCATCGATAATCGCTGCAGTGTCTTCAGAGAAATCGCGTTCAGAGGCGATGTCACGACCAAGAAACATGCCTCCCTGAGACCGCCCCAAGGCAACCGGACCAAGCTTGTCGCTCATCCCGAACCTCGTCACCATCTGCCTGGCGACCTGAGCGACCTGTTGAAGGTCATTGGATGCACCAGTCGTCACCTCGTCTTCGCCGTAGACGATTTCTTCTGCAACTCGACCACCCAAAGCAACAGCCATCTGGTTCTGCAAATAAGCCCTGGAATAGAGACCCGACTCCATCCGCTCCTCACTCGGGGTGAAGAATGTGAGACCACCAGCCTGACCACGAGGAATGATGGAAATCTTCTGCACTGAGTCGTAATCAGGCATAAGGGCTCCTACCAGGGCATGACCAGACTCGTGATAAGCAACCAGTTGCTTACGCCGTTCACTCATGACACGATCCTTCTTCTCAGGACCAACCATGACCCGCTCAATGGCGTCGCTAATCTCGTCATTGCTTACTTCTGTGAGCTCACGACGAGCTGCGAGGATTGCCGCTTCATTGAGCAAGTTGGCAAGATCAGCCCCTGTGAAGCCTGGTGTGCGCCGCGCCACTTTGTCGAGATCAACATCCTTAGACAGGGTCTTATCGCGGGCATGCACTTTGAGGATCTGCAGGCGACCGGTGTAATCAGGGCGCTCCACAACAACCTGTCGGTCAAAGCGACCAGGGCGCATCAACGCCGAATCGAGTACATCAGGCCGATTGGTGGCCGCCACGATGATGATGCCAGTATTGCCCTCGAAACCATCCATTTCAGTAAGCAGCTGGTTAAGAGTCTGCTCACGCTCATCGTTGCCACCGCCAAGGCCAGCACCCCGCTGCCGACCCACCGCATCAATTTCATCAATAAAAACAATGCAAGGAGCGTTCTTCTTGGCCTGCTCAAATAGGTCACGGACTCGACTGGCACCAACCCCAACAAACATCTCGACAAACTCCGAGCCTGAAATCGAGAAGAACGGCACAGCCGCTTCACCAGCCACTGCTTTGGCAAGCAGTGTTTTGCCAGTTCCAGGAGGGCCTACAAGCAGAACACCTTTGGGTATTTTTGCGCCAACAGCAGTAAATCGATCAGGGTTTTTGAGAAAGTCAACGACTTCGGTAAGTTCAAGCTTTGCCCCTTCGATCCCAGCAACATCACTAAAGGTGACCTGAGTGGACGGCTCCATCTGAACTCTGGCCTTGCTCTTGCCAAAATTCATTGCAGGATTACCACCGCCACCACCACTCTGAGAACGTCGGAAGAGAAAGAAAAGTCCACCCAATAACAACAAGGGGAAAATCAAACTTCCGGCGGCCTGTTGCCAAGCACCTGCCTGACGGGTTGGTTGAACAGCAATATCAACGTTGTGATCCGTTAACAACTTCAAAAGGTCCTTGTCAGGGGCAAGGTTGACATCCGCGCGTCGGCCATCGCTTTCAACAACCTGAGCGGTGGCCTGGTCTGGGGAGATCAGCACACGACTCACTTGGTTGTCCTGAACTGCTTCAACAAATTCGCTGTAGCGGAGAGTTTCCCGCTCAGTCGTGCCAGGTTTGCCGAGGAAAGCCGTTCCGACCACGACCACCACGACCACCAGAAGAACGTAAAGGCCTACGTTGCGCCAGCGTTTATCCAAGATTCTCCTGCCTGTAATGAAAGAATGTTATTCGGGCTAAGGGAATCACGTGGCTCTCAGCACCTCAACCACGCTACGGAAGGCAAACCACTCAGGGATCTCCTCGCCACTTCTCAACATCTTGCGAAACTGCGTACCGCTCAGCTTCTTGACATGTAATCCACGAGCCTCAGCATGCTCGGCAGTGACGTAGCCCTCCTCTTCAGTGAAAACAAGATTCAACGAGGGGACCGTTTCCATTGCCAGCTCTACTGCACATTCCTGTGCAAAGTTCTGCGCGTCGTAAGGGCCATAGAAGTCATCGCCGCTAAGGGAGGACTTACATCCGGCCATGTCACGACCGATAATGAAATGAGTACATCCATAATTGCGGCGAATAATCATGTGTTGCAGGGCTTCGCGCGGACCTGCCATATGCATGGCATAGGGAAGATAGGCCCAGCGAATGCGGGGATTATCTACCTCAGCAGCCAACCGCTCATAGGTCTGAAAACGTACACCGCCAGGGATATCATCCTGCTGAGTTGGTCCACAGGTGGGATGCACTAGCACAACAGCGTTCTCGCTCACATTGCTGGCATGCAAGGCTCGCGTAAACAACTCATAGTGAGCACGATGAATGGGATTGCGACACTGAAAGGCAACAACGTCCTCCCCGGCAGGAAGTTCCGCCCGAACCTGAGCAGGGCTCTTACAAGGGAAAATGCGCTTGGGCAACTCCAAACCCTGCAGAGTGCCCCCGAGATAAAAGCGCTTGCGTTCAGTGGCAATCATGCGCACAGCGGGATGTTCTAGAGAGGTGGTGCCATAGCAACCTTTGGCTTCCACAACCTTGTCGGGCTCCCATTTGTCCTCGACTTGAAGAACTGCCAAATCCTGACCCTTGTAACTCAGCAACACCCGATCACCGATCGCTACATCCTCTCGATCGGTATCCATCACGATTGGCAAGCCGAAAAGATAGCCGGAAAGAGTGCGATGGCCTGCAACAACAGCGTCGTAATCACCCTGGTGCATAAAGCCCCGCTCAGGCGAAAAGCCTCCACCGACAAGCAACTCCACATCGCAAGCATTGCGATCTGAACACTCCAACACATGGTTGGCACTGGCCTTGACAGCTTCCTGCTGATCAGGAGCCACCATCAAATCCACCAGTTTCCCCCCATAGGGGGCGATCACGCCTGGAGACTGGGCAGATGCAGAGGGACTGGCAATCATGACAAGCCTGGGGATGCCGGGAGATTCTCCCAGACGGCTGGTTTTGATCAGCTCAGACCAGACGCACCTAAAGCATGGTCAAAAAAAAGGGGCCCATAGGCCCCCTTGAAAAATCTTCAGTTAATTGGGATTAGGAAAGATGAGAAGTCTTCTAATCAGCCCTTACGGCCATAGAGGACTCCAGAGATCTTGAGATCACGAGCTTCCTTAGAACCCATGTCTGTATCAGCAGTCTGTAATGCAACGAAGGTGCCAGCAAATTCATTAGAACCAGCGTCAACACTATCGACAGAGAGGGTGATTTGACCCTTGCCATCGATATAGCGCTTCACGTTTTCAGTCTGGAGCTCCTTGTCATCACCCCCCAATGCAACGAGGCCTTGGGCATAGTCAACACCTGTAGTCAAAGCGCGACTTTTGGGATCAAGGAAGTTGCTGGTGCGATAGCTAGGTGTCCTTGTTGTGCCTTTGAACTCAGTACCAACAGAGATTGAAGAACTGTTGGAATCCACCTGCATGTCTTTAGCTGAGAAGACAAAAGGCACTTCCTCACCGTTAGGAGCGAGGACGGTAATTAATTGAAAGTCAATACCACCCTTTTCAGCGAAGGCTCCAGAACCAGAAATGTCTCCGAAAACCTGCTCAATGGTGGTGTTATTGGATGGGCTGATGATCTTTGTTTTAGCGAAATCAGCTTTTTTGCGCTTTGTAGGAGCAACCTTCACAAGCACCTCAGTCGGTTGCAAGCAAATGTCGCTGAGAGTATCGCCAGAACCAATGCTGATGGATCCACTTGAACCCGCGGCGATGGTTGGGCAATCGTTTGCTCTACCGGTATTAACGATGTTGCCAAAACGTGCATTAGAGCGTTCATTGCCAACAACGAAATCGCTATCGCCCGCGCCATCTGTGATTGCGGCGGACACACTGCTTGGGGCAGCTACAAAGGTGAGACAGAAAGCCAGCACCAGGGCCAGCAAAGGACGAAACAGCATGGGAAGAAGCCGAAAGGCCAGATAACTGCGGGATGAACCGCCCAAAATGATCGTTTGGATCCTACAGGGCACAAATAGGCGTTACGGCAAGCCTTTTGCACCTCTCAACAACCCGTCGCTTACCGAGCTCAGTGACCACCCACAGCGAACACGCCATAAAAGGCCGTATAGCCCCACTGATAGCTGAACTACGAGAGGTGGCCGATGAGCTCAAACAGGCAGAGACCCTGCTGCCATTACTGCGGGAGATTGAAACGATCCATCGCGATTCCAGGAAGGTCCCTTTCACCAAAGCTTGCCGGAAGACCGTCAAGACCTTTACACCCTGCTTCAGACCATGGAGAAAAGCGGAGGCTGGCCATATATCTCAAGGCTGCAACTGCGCACTTTCATCGCTCTACCGGATCAAGATGGCGTCGAAATCACGACCTGAACCTCCAAAATGGCATCAAGCAACTGATGCGCCAATGCCAGCTTGGACGTAACAGGTAAAGAACGAACGCTGCCACCGGCAGAAAGCAACCAACCACCATTGAAATCCTCCTCAAAACCCTGACCAGGGCGATCAATCGGATTCGCCATCAGCAGATCACAGCCTTTGCGAAGACGTTTTTCCTCACCAAGCTGCTGAATCTGAGCTTCATTACCAGTTAGCGCAGCAAAACCAAGCAGAACCTGACCAACTGGTCGCCTTAAAACGAGCTCAGCGAGAAGGTCAGGGACTTGCTCCCAGCCCTGAGAAAAAGACTGAAGCAAGCAATCCTTCGAAAGCTTCTCAGTCTGAGCAGGATTAACCCGACGAACGTCCGCAACCGCCGCCGCCATTGCCACTGCATCTGCTTTGGACTGCAGCTGCGCCAGCATGTCCTGCATCTCATCTGCGCTTGTCACTGGATAGGCCGCCAACCCCTCCAACCAAGCAACAGGTAATTTCAAAGGACCATGCACCAAATCCACCTGGGCACCGCGTAGCCGCGCTGCCTGCGCCAGCAACACCCCCATACGGCCGCTGCTGCGATTGATCAACAGCCTGGCTGGATCCAAAACCTCCACTGTCGATCCAGCGGTCACCAACAACCTTCGCCCCTGCCAATCGCGTTGCAGCCTGCCTGTCTCATCAGCCTGCAAAAGCCCACTCATCACAGCCAGCTCAATCAACTTCGGATCGGCCATGCGGCCATCCCCGATCCGATCACAGGCCAGCAGCCCAGATTCAGGTGCCAATGGCAGCACGCGTGGATCAGTCTGCAACTCTTGCCAGTTCCTCCTCACGGCAGGGTTGGACCACATGGCAGTGTTCATTGCTGCCGCTGCAAGCACCGGCCGTTCACAAGCCAGCAACAAACTTGCCAGAAGCCCCTCTGCAAGCCCCTGAGTCCAGCGGGCAAGACTCGTAGCACTTAAAGGAGCGACAATGACAAGCTCAGCCCATTCAGCCAGGGCCACATGTAAAGGACGAGGTTCGCTCGAATTCCATTGATCCTCATCCTGGTAGCAGCGATGCCTACTAAGACTGGCCAGAGCAACAGGGCTGACTAGACGAGCAGCACTAGGGGTCACAAGACAACGCACTTCAGCGCCGGCCTTGATCAGAGCACTCACCAGCAATGGTGTTTTAACAGCCGCGATACTGCCAGTGACTGCTACAAGCAGACGACGACCCATAAGAGGGCGTGCCGCCTCAATCTTCATCGAAGGGTTCCTGATCGATCAGATGCACGTATGGAGCTGTCAGCTCAGGGCGATGAATCGCCAAAGCCCTCAATAGATGCCAATCGCCCAACCCGGCAAAGGGGGTGGGGTAATCGTCATCTTCAAGACGCCTGGCAAGTACCGCAGTTGCCTCATCATCAAAGGCCTCAAGACGTTCTGGAGTAATCGCACCAGCAAGATCCATGGAAAGCACCTTGGAGTTCCGCATGGAGTTTGCTCAAACAAGGAGCAGCTCCATTCTGCCTGGACGCTAGGTTCCTGCCGCTGGGGAATTAGCTCAGTTGGTAGAGCGCTGTGATCGCACCGCAGAGGTCAGGGGTTCGAATCCCCTATTCTCCATTCAGGTCTCAATGAGATCGATTGCTATAGAGAGGCTTGTTAGATGCAAATCCGCTTAGACAAGTCTTAAGGCCATGGAGTTTCCTCTTCGAAGTATCCGTAAGCACAAACATCACATCCTGATTGGGCTGGCAGGTCTTGTCACGATGACCGTGATCACACGTCCTTCAGCCCTACTCACATTTGCCTTAATTGCCCTTGCAGGAAATCTGACATGCGGACACCAGCACTCTTTGACAGTCCATGCGTTAAAAGAGAGTGAAGAAGGATCTGGTCCTCAATGTCGCAATCAAAACGTGAACAGGTGGTGAGTCATCTTCGCTACATCCGCCAAGAGCTACGAGAAATGCATCAAGGAGTCATGGAAGATGGCCTTCTCCCCGAAGCAGGCGAGGTGCGTGGAGTGATGGCACAAATGGAAGCTCTGCTTGAGCTACTCGAAGGCAAGTCATCGCGTAAAGCCAAAGCCGAAGCTAGTTAATCGCCCAGATCACTTACCAAACCCTGCCTAGCAAGCTTTTTATTCAAATCCACTAACTATTGGTGAGAATGAAGACACATACGCTCCAAGTTTTGCAAAAGGGTCTGGCAGGATTCCAGGCTGGGTGATGGGGGTTCAACTCAATCCCACCCTGCCAGTTTTTACTTATGCCCCAAAAGCTTCAGTTCACTCGCTTTCAACGCAGTGTTGGTCAAGCAGGAGAGCGACTGGAATTTTGGGCTGTGAACCCATGGCGGAGAAGCTCATTGTTTGTGATCGTTTTATTAATCACCTTTCTGTTAGGCAGCTCGGTTGGAACGATCAGTGGCGCGTTAGACCTCATGGACCCCATCGGGGCCCTTCTCACTGTGGTGATTTGGGAAGTGATGGTGCGATTACGGCGCCAGTGGCCTGCTCCTAAACGGGCCGTTCTGGCACGTCAATTATTAGATATGGCAAGGATTGGTCTGCTTTACGGCCTGCTCCTAGAAGGCTTCAAGTTGTTGTGATCTAAGTGAGAAGCATGACCTCAAAGGGAATTGCCAACATGCTCCATATCCTTCAAGCAACACCATCATCAGAGGGAGCATGGGCAAAGAGCACTTCTTCCTCGAATTAGAGCCCCCAGAAGAACGCCTACGCCGTGCACCCCATGTTGTGATCATTGGTGGTGGGTTTGCAGGAGTGCGTGCTTGCAAAGCTCTCGCCAATACAGAGGTGCGCGTCACTCTGATCGACAAAAGAAATTTCAACCTCTTCCAACCCCTCCTCTACCAAGTCGCTACAGGCCTTGTCTCCAAAGGAGATGTGGCCACCCCCTTACGACAGTTGGTTGGCAGGCAATTCAATGTGCAAGTTCTGCTCGGTGAAGTCACCCAGCTCAATCCGCAAGACAAACAGATCGTTTTCAATAACAAAAGCTTGAGTTACGACTACCTCGTGCTCGCCACCGGCTCTGGCAGCACCTACTTCGGGCATGAGGAATGGCGCAGCTTTGCTCCACCGATGAAAATCCTTGAGCACGCCGAAGAAATCCGGCGTCGACTGCTGATGGCGATGGAGCAGGCCGAACAGACACCCGACCCCAACGCCCGTCAATTCCTACAGAGCGTCGTGATTGTGGGTGCAGGGCCCACTGGCTGCGAGATGGCAGGAGCCGTATCTGAGTTAATGCGCAATGCCATGCGCCGTGAATTCAAACAACTCAATCCTGACCAAACCAAGATCTACTTGGTTGATCCTGGCGAAAGGGTGCTGCGCGCCATGCCTGAAATATTGTCGAAATCAGCCCGCACGACTCTCGAATCACTAGGTGTAGAAATGGTTTTCAAAGGCAGGGTGCAGTCCATGCAACCAGGCGAGGTAATGATTAGCACCCCGAATGGTGATCAGTGTCTTCAGGCCGCAACCGTGATCTGGACCGCTGGCGTGCGTCCTTCGCACCTGGGCCGCAATTTGGCCGACTCGATCGGTTGTGAACTCGACAAGGGCGGGCGAGTCGTTGTGGAACCAGACTTCTCCGTTGCCGGCCATCCCGAAATCCGAGTCGTTGGAGATCTCTGTTCCTATCGGCACACAACCAATCAGAACCCCCTACCTGGCATGGCCGGCCCAGCTACGCAAGCAGGCGGATTTGTGGGCCAAGACATCGCTGCACTAGTGAGTGGGTCATCCCGGCCAACATTCAACTGGTTTGATTTCGGCAGCATGGCGGTTCTTGATCGTGTGGCAGCGGTGGCAGATCTGCGTGGCTTCAAATTCTCAGGAGGGATTGGCTGGATGTGCTGGGCTCTTGCCCACTTGGCCTTCATGCCCAACCCAGAGAACCGCATCACGCTGCTTTTTAAGTGGTTAGTCGCCGTGGTGTCTCAACAACGCTCATCGATGCTGCTCACGGGAATGCCCAGCCAGCACATCGACATTGATGCCCCAGATGCTCATTTCCCAATGCAGCCTGGTTTAGGCCCCTCAATCGCAGCACCGGACGCAGCACTACAAGCCGCCATGAAGTACTACAGCACTCAGATCGCAGGCATAGCTTCTCAGCCTCTGGCTTCTAAGGAAGGATCTGGGGAAGACTCAACAGCTGCCATCAAATAAAGCAAGGCCATGCGTATAGGAATGCCATTGCGCACCTGCTCTTCGATAAGACTGATGGAGTGATCATCCAGTAATGATCCACCCAACTCAACCCCTCTGTTCACAGGCCCAGGATGGAGCAGAGGTACAGGCTTCCCGCATAACTTGAGGCGCTCGTGAGTGAGCCCATAATCACGATGAAAGCGGTTTAGATCAGTAAGCAAATGCTGATGCATCCTTTCCTTCTGCAACCTCAAAGTCATCACTGCATCCGCACCAGGCAAGGCCTGCTCCAGAGTTCGCACCACCTCCACACAACCACGATGTTGAACCGGGTCATGGGCCTGACCAGGTGGTGGCGCCTCGACAAAAGCGACAAAATCTTGAGGAACAAGGCTCGGCGGACCACACAACACAACATCAGCACCGCAGGCAGTGAGTGCCCAAAGATTGGATCGCGCCACACGTGAATGGAGAACGTCTCCAACGATCACAATCCGCTTGCCCTGAAGGGCTTCAGGCAGAGGGTGATCCGGATCAAAATGATGAGCGAGGGTGTAGAGGTCAAGCAATCCCTGGCTGGGATGGCTATGCAGCCCATCGCCACCATTGAGCACAGCCGTGCGTTCGCCTGAACGATCTAAAGCACAAGCAAGTTGTTCGGGAACACTGGTAGAGCTATGACGCACCACCAGCACATCAGCCCCCATCGCCACATAGGTGCGAGCTGTATCAAGCACAGTCTCGCCTTTGCTGAGTGAACTGCTAGCTGGAGTGAAACTCTGCACATCAGCCGAAAGACGACGGGCCGCCAACTCAAAGCTGCTACGGGTGCGCGTACTGGGCTCAAAAAACAACGTTGCCACCAAACGCCCCTGCAACGCCGGCAACTTGCGCGCACCCGTGACAGGCATAGAACGGAAGCGATGCGCTAGCTCCAGAACAGAGGTGTAATCCTCAAGGGAGAAGCTGGCCAGATCAAGAATGTGTCGATGGGACCAACCGCTCATTGACCATCAATAGCAACAGGAGCCCAGGCTTGTTGCAAAGGCGGCGTGCGATCTCCCTTGGCACGGCGACTAATGCTGCGACAGTTCTTCAGATACCAACGCCAAGGAATGTCTTGTCCTTGAGAGATACCGATCCTGGTTGTGCTCACAATCGTTGGCGTACCGAAAGCAGCCGGCCTAGGTGCCAGCCACACGTCATTCTCTCCTGTGACGGCTGCTCTGTCATGGGAGCGATCCAAACCAAAGCGACGCGCCAATAAAGCTGGCCCTGCCGCGACGCGTTCCGGTTCATCCGGCAGTGCAATCGCCCTCAACAAAACACCATTGGCCCATTCAGGTCGATCCGTCACCACATTCACGCAGTGGTGGATGCCGTAGCTGACATACAAATAAAAGCGCCCAGGTTCACCGAACAGGGTTTCGTTTTGCGGTGAACGGCGACGGTAGCCATGACAGGCGGGATCGTCCTGGGAATATGCCTCGGTTTCAACGATCACGCCCCATAGCATGCTTCCGTTGTCTTGGCGTTTCACCAACCTGCAGCCAATCAACTCAGGTCCGACGACTTCCGCTGGACGGCAGAAGAAGGCATGGGGCAGGGCTGTGAAATCTTTGGCGATGGGCTGGGTGGCTACGTGAGTGGCTGCAGAAAAAGAACAGGAAGCCTTTCAATAACACTCACAAACAACACCAAAGAAATCAAGCACAAACACAGAAAATCTCAAGCGGCTAGCAAAATTGTTACGGAGACGAGTATTCGCATGAGCACCCAAGAGATTTTCCGGCTAGTCGCCTTTGCCGGCATAACCGCATTTATAATAAAAACTCAAATAAAGAAGCCGGAAGAAATCCTCAAAAGGCAGCCGAACTTCTTTTTACGCTTCAAGGCTTCAGGACAGCCACCAGAATTGATCAGAAAGATAAAGAACTCAGCGTAAAAGAATCTTGGAGCAACAGAAGTCAAGCACCTGGCAGAGGAAGGTTTTTGCGTCTTGAATACCAAGTGGACACTGCTCAGCTTCGGTTACTTAATTGCGATTGCTGCCGATCCAATAGACCCTACCTCTTCAGGAGTCGCACTTGCTCTGTACATCAAATCAAATACCAATCCCTTTGACGGGAAAGTCGCGAGCAACAACTTTTCAAAAATACTTTCTGGATCAGACCTGGGGGAAGTTGAAGTGATAACAGAAGAATAGCCATTGCAGATCAGCATCATGAAAATTCCCGGAACCGCATTCGCGAGAGGATGGGCAAATTCTTTTGAGGTCAAAGGCAAAACCTCAATCAACGAGTACGCAAGCTTTTTGGGATGGAACTTTGTAGCAATTATTGTGCTCTTCTTAGCAAGCGATAAGGACTATATTCCGCCGCTAGCACCATTCATTTATCTAGTTGCAGACATAATCCCAATGACGAGCTTGGCACTCCGCAGACTTAACGATGCGGAAGAACCTTGGTCAAAGGCTCTCAGCAGGAACGCATTAAACAAAAATTCAAATATAGAGCCGCTTCAATGGCATACAAAGCTCATCACCAGAGACATACCAAAGATACCAGGCATAGCTCTACTAATCTCATTCCTCTGGATCGGTAGCGAAGAACTAGGAGTGGGTCTCCTCGGGATACTCTTGATAATTTTGGGATTCACTCTAATCGCAACAACATCTATCGCTGGAGGAGCTCTATGCCTAACCGCATCTGGAATAATCTTCTACTACACAAGAATAGCTCTTGACGACAAAGACTGAAGAGGCAATTAAGAAAGCTGTTCCCTCAGCAATCTTTTCACCAAAGCCTGCAGCTCTCTCAACTTAGCTTTCTTCAACAACACAGAAAGCATCTTCTGCTCATCATCACTAAACACTACCCGACAGGTCTTGTTCATACCACCTCCACGCTTGACTGTGCTTTCAACTTCTCCTCTATCGCTTTACGACAGAATGCTGAGACGTTCAGGCAGCGTTGATCTCTGAGCAGCAGCAGGGTCCGATACAACTTCTCTGCTTCATGCTCTGGGTAAGTAATCGTCAGTTGTGCTCTCTTCATCTGGCTCTCGTTGATATGTCACTGTTGAACGGGTCAAGGACAATTCGTGACTGCTCACTCCGCTTGCTCAAGTAACAGCTGATGCAGTGGTAGTCATCTAGATCCTGGTTGATGCGATTTCATTTGAATCATTTTGTAGCTTAAAAATTCAAAACTCCTGCGATGAAAGGGGCTTCTTATTCCTTCAATAGCCTGACTAATCCCATAAATCAGCCTCCAATACCTGGCACCATTACCCACAAATCAGGCGCAGCTTTCACCCGCCCTGCAGCCCAATCAATCCGCAAAAATGCAAGGCACAGTAAATAAAGACTCAGCATTCTTTAGCCCTACATCACTCATATTCTCATCAACATTCACCAATAAATTCGCTCTCTATTGCCATCACGGATGCCATTCGCCTTGCGAAATCTCACCGCAACTTGATGCCACTCCTCTGGGATTTGATTGAGCCAAACATCAAATGCAAATGGGAGTTGCTGTTACCCTAGCGCTACACGCTTTCTCTTGCTTCTATTTCTTCTAGAAGAATTAAAACTCTGTGCCAAGCTTAAAGTTAAATGTATTGTTAATATCAGGTGATTGAAGAGCGCTATAAATTAGCCGAGCCACTAAAGACATATAAAATTTAGAATCTTTGGAAGGGAAAAACTTTAGCGTGCCACTCAAATCATTTCCTGCCGCCATGCCATTGACGAATGATCCTGTCAATTGATCTTTAATTGACAGGCGAAGCTTCTCATTCACATCCCATTCTATGGCAGCCCCGATTGTTCCAGATGGAATGATCTCACCGCAGTATTTTTCCAATGCAATTCCATCCGAAATGTAATCGCCTGTGTTGCAACCAGAGCCACCGTCAAACCAGATCAGAGAAGGGCCTAAAGAGACTCTTAAAGATAATTTCTTATGATCTAAAACCTTATAGCCAACACCAACTGAAAAAACATTCGTGTTAACGCCAACATCATTGAGCGCATTGTAAGTGTAATCCGTGGAGGCATATGCACTCCATTGGGGAGAAGGTAAAATTCTGTCATAGCGAATCGAGAATGCGCCTTGATTGGTATCAATCGTAGACACACTTTCAGCATCTACACTCTTATCAAAGTCAAAGCTAGCCGAAGCATTCAACTCATGATCCGTTCCCTTGAAACGAGTGGAAGCTGAAATAGCATAGCCAAATGACAAATCATCTCCCGTATTCGATCCATCAATGCCTACGTCAACCGAGCTGAGCCATCGCGATGGAATGGGCTCTGGTTTAATCAAAGAGGTATCAATCTCCATGCGACCAAAATAAGGACTAAGCAGGACTTTCACCTTATTGCTACTTTCTTCTGGCAAGTACTCGCCACTGACCACATCTCCGTTAATCAGCTTCAATGTAAGATTTTCAGCTCGTGCATATTGAGGGGCGATCATTGCACCAATGGCAACAAAAGCATAAACCCTCTTAGCCAGCAAGGATGAAAGATAGGTCAAAGATAGGGCAAGAGCACGGTCAATACTATAAACGAAACACCTCTCACGTAAGCCTTCTAAGCTCAAAGACTAGCCCTTATATAGTCAATTCATATGTTCACTATCAGCCCATAATCTGATCTCACTGCTGCAGCGATCTGAATTAGATTCAGAAGAATTGCGCCTAAATATTCAACTAAAACCACAAGCAACAGGCCACAGCATGGCAAATAAATCTGGAACAAACCATTCCAATCAAGAACTCATGCATCACCATTGCAAAAGAAAAGCCATTACAAAAGAGAGCCGATTAGGGCAAACACTCTTGAGCCATCAACTGCCGAAAGAATTCATGGCTTCACAATCTGCGGTGAAAGCTCTGATTCCCTCTCTTACCGTTGATTAATATCGCCAACACCTTCATCCAAAACTTGAATCTCTGATCGATCCGCTTCCTTGAACAACTTAGCCAAGGTTTTTACGCCCTACAGGCAGCTTGAAAAGCATCAGCAACTAAAGCGTTCTCTGATTGAGCGACACATTTTTTGCGTGGCCGCCATGCTGTTGTTCAGAACCCAAGTTCTGCAACAACAAAGCCATTGGTTCAACAGCAGCACCCAATAAGCCCTCGTCAAAGCATCCCTCCCCATCATGTCTTCCACCCTGCCCGGCGCCGTCAGCAGCGTCGACTCCATTCGCCTAGCCCTGCGTAGCTGGCCAGAAGTGGACGACTATCTGAACCATTGCAAAGGCGTGATCCTGCCACTTGGCTCCACCGAACAACATGGACCCACTGGCGCAATTGGCACCGATGCACTCACCGCTGAAGCAGTAGCTCTTGAAGTCGGCCGTCGCACAGGGGTGCTTGTCACACCGACCCAAGCCTTCGGGATGGCTGAACACCATCTCGGTTTCGCCGGAACGATGAGCTTAAAACCCGCCACTTTGCTCGCATTGATCCACGATCTCGTGATATCCCTTGCCAACCATGGCTTCGAGCGGATCTTTGTGATCAACGGGCATGGCGGCAATATCGCCACCACTAAAGCCGCCTTTGCCCAGGCCTACAGCAGCGCCATCAGCAACGACCTACCCGTAGCATCCAAACTGCGATGCAAACTGGCCAACTGGTTTATGGCGGGCTCTGTCTTTCACGCAGCCAGAGAGTTATATGGCGATCAAGAAGGCCAGCACGCCACTCCCAGCGAAATTGCTCTCACCTTGCACATAGAACCCAGTCTGCTAAGCAAACAGCGGCCTCTAGCGGAGCCAGCCCCTGCAGGACCGATCCACGGCCCGGAGGATTTCCGCCGACGGCATCCGGATGGCCGCATGGGCTCCAACCCCTATCTCGCTAAGCCAGATCATGGTGCCTCATTGCTAGAGACAGCGGCTACCGCGTTGAGCGAAGATCTAACAAGCTTCCTTAGCGCAGCATGAGCAAGATCACCGCCAAAGACGTACGCAAAGTGGCCCAGCTAGCTCGCCTAGACCTGCCAGATGATCAGATCGCGACCTATACAGAGCAGCTAGAGAAAATCCTTGCTTACGTTGCCCAGCTTGAAAAAATTGATACCACGAACGTAAAACCCACCACTCGAGCAGTAGAAGTGGTGAATGTGACGCGTACTGACGAGGTCTCTGAGACACCAGTACGCGAAGAACTTCTAAATCTTGCCCCTCAACGCGAAGGCGATTTCTTCAGAGTGCCAAAAATTTTGGCCGAATAATCAACGTTTCTTCGGTTCTGGCAAAACAGCAGTGCGATGCAACAAACCAATCCAACGTCGCCGCCAACGGCGGCTGGGAATCAATTTGGCTAGTGGACGCATCTTGCTACGACGTGTTGTATGGCTACGGACACCCAAAACGATGTCATAGAGAAAATTAAATCCATCGGATCTACTTTCAAAAAATCCGAGTCGCTGAGGTGATCCCCTGGCATCCAATAGAGGTTTTGTTGCTTCGTAGGCCGGCTTATACTCAAACCAGGGAATAGAAGGCCATAAATGATGAACAAGATGATAATTCTGACCCATAATTAACCAATTCATCATCCTGCTTGGATACACTCTGGCGTTATGCCAACGGTCCCTTGCAGTAAAGGGACGATGGGGCAAATAGTCAAAGAAAAGGCCCAGGGTGACCCCAACCATTAAGGCAGGGCCAAACCAACAATTATAAACAAAATTCATGAAGTCAAAATGAAGACCAGCGATCACAATCGAAACAAACAAACCGCGCTCAAGCCCCCACTGCATCAGCTCAAAGCGACGCCATAAGCGTCGTTGAAAGAAGAAATATTCATGATAGAAAAACCGCGGCGCAATCAACCAAAGCGGGCCAAAAGTGCTGACAATGTGATCCGGATCATTGTTGGGGTCATTCACATGTGAGTGATGCTGAAGGTGCACTCTTGTGAACACAGGAAAACTAAAGCCCAGCAAAATTGCTGAACCATGACCCATGAACTGATTAATCCAAGGATTCGGATGAGCCGCCTTATGACAAGCGTCATGGATCACAGTGCCTTCCATATGCAAGGCGAAAAACGCCAATGCCACCAGAACTTGTAAAGGCCAATCACCAAAACACCACTGCCAAATCGTTAGAGCCGCCAAGCCATAACCGCCCAGGAACAATCCCACCGTGGGATTCCAAGGGGAAGGCGGATCGAGGTACTCCTTCGGCACCGTTAGCTGTTGAGAGGCCGACTTGGAGCTGGCTTCAGCCTCAACAGGATCCGGGTTGGAGAGTACCTGAGTCATCAAATGGAAACATACCCCCTGATCAAACCAGGGGCTTTAAAAAGGATGCCCACCGGGGGACTTGAACCCCCACGACCTAAGCCACTGGTACCTAAAACCAGCGCGTCTACCAATTCCGCCAGATGGGCACGTACTGAACTCTAAACACCACTCCAGAATGGACCTACACCGTTGTGCCAAAGATGCTGGCCACCCTCCTCGGGGAGTTCTCTCTCCTGTTCGGCCTGGCAGTACTCCTGCTACCGCTGCTTGCCACTGAACTCAGTCGCCCCCGTGACGGACTGTGGGGAGCTGTGGTGCTCATGCTGGGGCTGGGGCTGATCACCAGCAGCGACCGCTTGCAGGGGCCCCCAATGCTGGCAGTGATCTGTGGCGCACTACTCGTGAGCAGGCTCGGGGTGGAAGTCGCCCAAAACCGCTGGCAACAACTCAGCTTGGATGATCAGCAAGGGCTGATTTCTCGGGAGCGATGGACCACCAGCCTCAAGCAACTAGGAGCCTCTATCGCAAACCTGGGCAGCACCCTCAAGGGATTGATGGAACGGCTGCGGCCAAAACCCAACGCTGACCAAGACTCAGCTTTAGCCAACGAGATCACATCAGCGGAGGGATCTGAACCCAGCCCTGAATCAGGAGAAAGCCCTGAGCCTCTCACCACTGAGAGCTTCAAAGAACTGTTTGCCTCACTGGCAAGCATCGGTGACAGGCTCAACGGGTTGATCGAACGGGTGCGGCCAAAAGCAAACGCAACCAAGAAAAAATGGGTGCGTCCTGAACCAACCGCCGACCAAGACGCAGCACCAGCTGTTGAGCAACAGCCATCTACAAGCCAACCTTCATCAGCAAATCAACAAGCCATCAACATTCCCCCAGCGGTGTCAACCGAGTCGGCAGCAGCCGATCAAGCAAAAACCAACTCTGAACCTAAAGAAAGTTCTTCGGCTTCAGCCAATACCAGCCTCAAGACATCGGTAGCCCCCAAGCAGACCACTGAGCAACGATCAGAAGATCAGCAACCCGCTAAGAGCAAACAAACTATTGACGTTGGCAAAACTGACTCCCCTAAAAACTCAACACACCCTGAAGCAAAGGTTCAAGAACGCCCAGAGCCGAAAGCAAGCCAGCAGCAGACTTCAACGCCACAGCAAACGTTTGACCAACAGCCAACTGAAGCTCAACAGCCAACTGAGACTCAACAGCCCAAAGACATCCTCCAGGTGGCTCCCGCCAAGGCCCCAACAGATAGCGAGCCAGACACAACTTCAGACACTGAAGACATTCAACAGACAACAGCAGTAAAAACTGAATCGACACAGCCTTCCATTGATAATCTCTCCTGCTGCAGTGACACCGTGACCCAGGGAAAACAACCGGATGGTGTTGCACGAACCTCTTACAAGGACACTCTCAACCTTTTGCAAACCAGCTTTGGCATGCGCGCCAATGCAAGCCAACGAGAACCAGAGTTACAAGACTTCTGGAAGCAACAAGGCATTGATTTAGAGCTTGGCCTGAACAATCAGGGCCAAAACTTCACCCTTCATGACGGGCCGCCCTACGCCAATGGAGCCCTGCATATGGGCCATGCCCTCAACAAGGTGCTGAAAGACATCATCAACAAGCATCAAATCCTGCGTGGCCGTCAAGTGCGTTTCCTGCCCGGTTGGGACTGCCACGGCCTTCCGATCGAACTGAAGGTGTTGCAGAACCTCAATCAAGAGCAGCGCGAAGCACTCACACCACTGAAATTGCGCAAAAAAGCTGCAGCCTTTGCACGCAAGCAAGTGGACAGCCAAATGGCAGGCTTCCGCCGCTGGGGCATCTGGGCCGACTGGGAGCATCCCTACCTAACGCTTCAGAAGGAATACGAAGCCGCCCAAATCCAAGTGTTCGGCACGATGTTTCAAAAGGGATACATCTATCGGGGACTCAAGCCGGTGCACTGGAGTCCCAGCTCCCGTACAGCCCTTGCTGAAGCGGAGTTGGAATATCCAGACGGTCACACCAGCCCAAGTGTCTACGTTGCTTTTCCAGCAGCCAAGCTTCCCGAGAACTTGCGCACATCTCTTGGCAATCAGGGCCTGGAGCTGCCGAATAACGGCCTCGAACTCGGCCAGGCTCTGCAAATTGCAATCTGGACCACCACCCCCTGGACTCTGCCCGCCAACCTTGCGGTTTCGGTCAACGAAAAACTCGACTACTCCTTTGCAGTTGACAACCAAGGTCGACTACTACTAGTGGCCTCTGAATTGTTGCCATCGTTACGCGACACCCTCGCGCTGGAACTCACAGCTCGCGCCACGGTCAAGGGAGCCCTTCTTGCAGGTCTCATCTACAAACACCCACTACTGGATCGAGACAGTCCGATCGTGATCGGCGGTGAATACATCACCACCGAATCGGGAACTGGTCTTGTGCACACGGCCCCAGGCCATGGTGTCGACGACTTCAACACAGGCCAAAAGCACGACCTAGGCATGCTCTGCCCAGTAGACGAAAGCGGAACAATGACAAGTGAGGCGGGTCCATTCGCTGGTCTCAACGTGCTCAAAGACGCAAACCCCACCATCATTGCGGCACTTGAGGAAAGAGGTGCTCTGCTGAAGCACGAACCCTATGCCCACCGCTACCCCTATGACTGGCGAACAAAGAAACCCACCATTTTTCGCGCCACAGAACAATGGTTTGCCTCTGTCGAAGGCTTCCGCAATGAAGCATTGACAGCCATCAACAGCGTGGAGTGGCTACCAGCCTCGGGCCGCAATCGCATGGAAGCGATGGTGCGAGAACGGGGCGACTGGTGTATTTCCAGACAACGCACTTGGGGCGTGCCGATTCCAGTGTTCTACGAGCGAGAAGGCAATGAGGTGCTGTTGAACGACGAGACACTTGCTCATGTCAAGGCCCTGATCACAGAACATGGTGCCGACGTGTGGTGGGAACGCAATGAAGACGAGTTGTTGCCACCGGCCTATGCCGAAGAAGCTAAACGATGGCGTAAAGGAACCGACACGATGGACGTATGGTTTGACTCGGGCTCGAGTTGGGCGGCTGTTGCTAGTCAACAAGATGGCCTCGCCTACCCTGCCGAGCTGTACCTAGAAGGCTCTGACCAACACAGGGGCTGGTTTCAGTCTTCTTTGCTGACCTCCGTAGCCATCAACAGCCAAGCTCCCTATCGGCAGGTGCTCACCCATGGCTTCGCCCTCGATGAGAAGGGCCGGAAAATGAGCAAATCGCTAGGGAATGTCGTCGATCCAGCGGTGATTATCGACGGTGGCAAAAACCAGAAACAAGAACCTCCCTACGGCGCCGACGTTCTGCGCCTATGGGTGAGCTCTGTGGATTACTCCGCCGATGTTCCGATCGGAGCCAGCATTCTGCGTCAGATCGCAGATGTGTATCGCAAGGTGCGTAACACGTCCCGCTATCTGCTGGGAAACCTGCACGACTTCGATCCCGAGCGCGACGCGATTCCCGTGCCAGATCTACCCCTACTCGATCGCTGGATGCTGCAACGCACAGCTGAGGTCATGGATGAGATCTCAACGGCCTTTGATCGCTACGAGTTCTATCGCTTCTTCCAGTTACTCCAGAGCTACTGCGTGGTCGACCTATCGAACTTCTACCTCGATATTGCCAAGGACCGGCTCTATGTGAGCTCACCATCCGAACGTCGCCGACGCAGCTGTCAAACGGTGATGGCTCTCATCATTGAGCGTCTAGCTGGGGCCATTTCCCCAGTGCTATGTCATATGGCCGAAGACATCTGGCAGAACCTGCCCTACTCCGTAGCGGAAGACTCTGTCTTTCGTAGGGGATGGCCCACGGTCCCAGAGACCTGGCGAGACCCCTCAATGATGGCGCCAATGCACCAGCTACGTGAACTGCGCAGCGCCGTGAACCGCGTTCTAGAAGACTGCCGAAGCCAAGGAGAGCTGGGTGCGGCACTTGAAGCAGCTGTCCGCTTGGAAGCACACAGCGAAGCGCTCCAGGAAGCACTCGACTGGCTCAGGCAACAAGGAGATCCCGATGTGGATGGATTGCGCGACTGGTTGCTGGTGTCTCACTTACAAGTAGGTGGTGAACCATGGGCAGAACTACTGGCAAGTCAGGACAACACCTTGGCGACGATCGAGGTTGCCAGGGCTCGTGGTAGCAAATGCGAACGCTGTTGGCACTACGAAACTGATGTCGGCCAGCACACAACACATCCCACCCTTTGCGGTCGCTGCGTGGGCGTGCTCGAACATCAATAAAAAGGTGGGGGCTCCACGACATCCCCCCATCCATCACAACCATGTCACCACCAATGTCATCAGCACTGAGCCTTTGCGTCACTAGCGATATCCAGAGGCTTATCCAAGTCAATGCGGTGATGACATCAGCTCACAAGCAGCACACACGCATCCAGAACGGCAGTCATTGAACATTCTGCTTGAAAAAGCAAAACTCAAAGCATCGAAAGGGTACCAAAAAATCATTCAATCGCGCAGTGGATTCAATGATCAAGCCTCCATCAAAAAGCTCCAGTAGCAGAATCCGGCAATGGCATAGGGTCAACGTCAGGCAAACCAGATAGAAGAGATGTCTCTTCTTTGCTGGCCTGCTCTGAAAGGCCTGCATTCGAATTTGTATTAGCTTCTGCAGAAGGTGATCCACAGATAACCGCAGCAATACAAATTGCAGCAATCAGCGTAAAGAGCTTGTCGGTAATCAGCTCGGCTTTGTCGAATGTCATTGTCCTGATTTGGTTGTGAGGACAACCTGTCCTCGATGCACATAGCTTCTCTGCAAGTTCTCTGTGTTGTGTTGACGCGCCGCAAGACCCGAGGTGATTTTGCTCACAGCTCCTCTATCGCATCAAAGGCAATAGGGTCAGAATTCACCAGCAACCCGACCCTGACGGGGAAGTCGCACCAGGAGCCACTGCAGCAAGCCCACGACATAAGCCACCAAGGCCACATAACCAATAAATGCGGCGACCGCTTCGGTCCACTGTCCACCGAAAACGAAATCGAACAGTCGCTCCGCAACCCGATGCAACCCCTGCGGAGCCTCAAGCCAGACGCGACAATTAACCCCTGCAACGTCCTTCATGCAAGCAAGACTGGTTGACGCCATAGCCGCGGCCATTAGACCGAATCCGCTCAGAGCCCAGCGCCAAATACGCACCGTTAATGGCAGAGGCCGCCAGGGGGGTAAATCGGCAAGCTCCTCATTAAGGTCTACCCAAAACCAAACTGAAGCCACCATCAACAAGGGGGCCAGAAAGGTCGTCAGATAACCAATAGGCCTTTGATCGGTCAGCAACAGCACGCTGATGGCTAGCAAACTGGCAATCTTCCAATAGATGGTCAGTAAACGCACCATCGAAGCCTCCCGACGCACCGAAGCCCAGATCAACAAAACAAATGGCAGGCCCAGTGCAAACATTGCCGCAAGGCGGTAGGTCAGCCAGACCAGAGTGCGATAGGGGAGTTCAGGCACTTAGGAGGTTCGTGAAGGCGTCATTATCAATGCTGGCCTGAGTTCCGTCAGTGTTGTTAGGGTCCAATTCATGGAGCCCTTCTCTCCGCTCAATTGGTTCAGACGCAGCTCATCCCAGGCCAGCTGCCGAACGGCATTGTCCAGCCAACCTTCCCTTGAAGCTGCGGTCAACGAGGTGGCGGCAGCCCTGGCGGGGGGCAGCTCGGCCGATCTAGCACTCGTCTTTGCCTCCACCCACTACGCCAGCGATCTACAGCGATTGCTGCCTTTATTGCAGCGTCGACTGAAAGCAACCCACTGGTTGGGGTGTGCCGGTGGAGGCGTGATTGGCACCACAGCCAAAGGGAATGCCTCAGAGCTCGAAAAAGAACCTGCTCTCAGCATCACCATGCTGCAGCTGCCAGGAGCCATTCTCAAGCCCTTCTGCCTTGAAACCCAGTCATTACCAGACCTAGATGGACCAGCTCAGCACTGGCAAGAATGGGTTGGCGCTGATCCTTTCAATGCCCGCAGCATGTTGCTGCTTGTGGATCCCAGCTCACGCTCCATCAATGATCTCATTAGCGGCCTGGATTACGCCTACCCAACCACGACCAAACTCGGTGGCATTGCAGGCCCTCATAATGCCCCTCATGGCTCCCTGTTCTTTGACGACCGCGTTGTCATGGGCGCCGTTGGCTGCAGCTTTGGGGGCGACTGGAATCTGGAAGTCGTGGTCGCACAGGGTTGCAAACCGATTGGTCCTGTGTTCGCCATTGAACAGGTCCAAAAAAATATTCTTTTGGAGCTCAGTCACGAAAACCAGCGGGACAGTCCGATGGCCTGCCTACAACGCGTGTTAGATGATCTCTCAGAAGAAGAACGAGAGATGGTCCGGCATTCACTTTTTTTAGGAATAGAACGACGCGATCTGGTGTTAGCAGGAACCGGAGCACCTCAGCCTCAAGGAGCTTTTTTGGTGAGGAACCTGATCGGAGTAGATCCCAAGAATGGGGCCGTTGCCGTCGCCGAGCAAATAAGAGCTGGCCAAAACGTGCAATTTCAGCTGCGGGAAGCTGAGGCCTCACGGCAAGAATCTGAGCAACTACTCGGTGCCGCAAGAGAGCGCAATACCAGCCCCCCTCTCTTTGGCCTATTAATGGCTTGCCTCGGGCGAGGACATGGCCTCTACGGCGTACCCAATGGTGATGTACACATCGCACGCAAACTGATGGCAGAACTACCTATCGCTGGAGTGTTCTGCAACGGTGAAATCGGCCCTGCCGGAGGCGTTGGCGCTACCCACATTCACGGTTACACGGCCTGCTGGGGTTTGCTTAGGCATGACCCCTCTGCCTCGGAACCAGCCAAATCGGTCTAAGTGTGCGCCAGCACGTCAATCCCCTCAGCCGTTTCTTCCAACTTCCCAGGCCACTGCCAAGCCCGGAAGAAATGTTTGCGCAATCCAGCCGCCCTCTCCATCTCGACATCGGTTGTGCTCGAGGTGGCTTCCTGTTAAGCCTGGCTCCACTTCAACCAGAGTGGAATCATGTGGGTGTTGAGATTCGCCACCCGCTTGTGCTTTCAGCGGAAAGGGATCGCCAAGAACTCGAACTCGACAACCTCCGCTTCTTGTTCTGCAACGTCAATGTGAGCCTTGAGGAATGGCTTGATGCCCTGCCTAGAGATCAGCTGCAATGGGTGTCCATCCAGTTCCCAGACCCCTGGTTTAAACGTCGTCATCAGAAGCGCAGGGTGCTGCAACCCTCCCTGTTAATCGCCTTAGCAACAGCCCTGCAACCAGGCCGTGAACTCTTTATCCAGAGTGATGTGCTGTCTGTTATCGAGCCGATGGTGATGCTGATTGAACAAAGCAACTGTTTCGAGCGTCCTAAAAATGATTCCCATGCCTGGCAAAAGGCCAACCCACTGCCCGTGCCGACGGAGCGAGAACGTTATGTGCTCGATCAGGGTCTACAGGTTTACCGCAGGCTCTACCAACGCAACGACCAACAAGCTCCTGAACTGTCCAACCTCGAAGCTTTATGGCAACAGGTCGATAATCCCAGTGAAGAAGAACATAGCGACTGCTGATGCCTAAGACTGCGGCCCCACAGCCCCTTCTACTGCGCTGGCAGGGACGCATTCCCTCCTCTGAGGCGATGCAAATACACCTGCAGTGGATTGCGGGGTTGCTGTTGATGATGCTCCTAGCAACCCTGCCCATGCTGACTCGAACCGGACTTGGACTAACAATCCTCGCGGCCGGAGCGTTATGGATCATCTGGGGCTGCGTGACACCAGCTGGCCGAATTGGAAGCATCAGTAGCTGGTTACTTGTGTTTTTCGCTATTGCATGTCTCGCCACAGGGTTCTCACCCGTTCCATTAGCAGCTGCCAAAGGATTGATCAAACTCATCAGCTACCTGGGGGTGTACGCACTGATGCGACAGCTACTAGCCACCAGTAGCGACTGGTGGGATCGCCTGGTGGCTGCCCTCCTAACCGGCGAACTGATCTCTTCTGTGATCGCAATCAGGCAGCTCTATGCCCCTGCTGAGGAAATGGCCCACTGGGCAGATCCCAATTCAGTGGCTGCAGGGACAGTGCGAATTTATGGTCCGCTTGGTAACCCCAACCTGCTAGCCGGCTATCTCATACCCATCCTGCCGCTGGCCTTAGTAGCCCTACTGAGATGGCAAGGCTTGGGAGCAAAGCTTTACGCGATGGTCGCTCTAGGGCTTGGTATCACAGCAACCCTATTCAGCTTCAGCCGCGGTGGATGGCTAGGCATGCTTTCGGCTCTAGCTGTGATTTTGGTGCTGCTGCTGTTGCGCAGTACCAGCCACTGGCCTCTCGTCTGGCGTCGTCTGCTGCCCCTAATCGTGATTGTTTTAGGCACAGCCATGCTGGTGATAGCCGCAACCCAGATTGAGCCCATCCGCACCCGAATCACAAGCTTGATCGCAGGGCGAAGTGACAGCTCTAACAACTTCCGCATCAACGTTTGGCTATCAAGCCTTGAAATGATTCAGGCACGCCCGTGGCTGGGTATTGGCCCTGGCAACGCTGCCTTCAACAGGATCTATCCGCTCTTTCAACAGCCCAAATTCAACGCCCTAAGTGCCTACTCTGTTCCCCTAGAAATCCTTGTAGAAACCGGACTGGCTGGCCTCATTGCAAGTCTCGCTCTAGTAATTACCAGCATGCTCAACGGCCTCGCTGGCCTCTACTCAAATCATCCGCTGGCCCTCCCCGCTCTAGCAAGCCTGGCCGCCATGGCTGGGCTTGCGGTTCATGGCATCACAGATACCATTTTTTTTCGACCTGAGGTTCAACTCGTGGGCTGGTTCTGCCTGGCCACACTGGCCCAAACACAGCCAGAACAAAAGCAACTCCAACAGACAGAGTGAACGGCCTTTTCCTTGCAGGCTTTGATGCAGGCCAAACACAAACCCGATGCCGCCTAAGCCGCTGGCATCAAAATCAATGGTTGCCGATTGCAGAGGGCCTCGGAAGCGGCGTCATTCACCTGCACGCCTCTGACGGTGAAGAACGCTTTGAGAAAGCACTGCGAAGCAGCTTCAGCAAGGCTCTCGGCAATGCTGGATTGAGATCTGAAAAAGCTCTGATCTCTGCAGCGGCCGTCGGAGCAAGCGGAATAGAACATGACACCCCACTGCAAGAGCAAGCGCAGCACTTGCTCGCGCGTTGTCTAAACATCCCATCAAACCAATGCCTAGCAACTGGGGATGAACGCACAGCCCTGCATGGGGCCTTCCCCCAAGACGCAGGCATTGTGTTGATCAGTGGCACCGGCATGATCTGCATCGGGCGAAACGATCAAGGAAAAGAACAACGCTGTGGTGGCTGGGGTTGGCTACTTGATGAGGGTGGCTCAGCTCAAAACCTCGGACAAAAGGGGCTACAGCTCAGCCTGCGCATGGCCGATGGCCGTATCCCCGATCGACCTCTACGCGAGAAACTCTGGCGCGCTCTCAATTGCTCATCGGCAGCAGCTATCAAAGCCCTTGTTGTGCAGCCCAGTTTCGGTGCTGCCGGATTTGCTCAACTCGCGCCACTCGTCGTTGCAGAAGCTCAGGTAGGCGATAAGGATGCCATCGCAATCCTTGAACAATCAGCCCACTGCATCGCCGAAGCGATCGCAGGAGTTGCCCAAAGCCTTGAGTTATCGGCTCCCAAGATCTGTGGCAACGGCGGAGCCTTTGAACATCTACAACCCTTTCGCGAGCTGATCGAGCAAGCCATTGCCAAGCGACTGCCTACTGCAAGCTGGATCAAAGGCCAGGGGGATGCCCTGGATGGTGCTCTGCAGCTTGCACTCCGCCAACTCAAACGCAACCCCGATTGAGGTGTTGCTCGGCAAGGTCGGCCAACTGTGCTGTCCAGAACTCCACGGCAGCAGAATCCGCCGCTTCAATCATCACCCTTAACAACGGCTCCGTTCCACTCGCCCTTACCAAGACTCGGCCGTCTTCACCCATGGCTGCTTCTGCCGCCAAGACCGCCTCCTGCAGAGGCTCACAATGCTGCCAACCCATACGTCGTTCCAAATCAGGAACGCGCACATTGACCAACTTTTGTGGGAACGCCTGGAAACTCTGATCCAACCACTCACCAAGACTCAGCCCCCTGCCATGACAGAGAGTGGCAAGCTGCAAAGCAGTGAGCACACCATCACCACAAAGGCCATGAGCTGCTGAAAGGATATGGCCAGACTGTTCACCACCTAAAGCAGCATTGCTCTCCACCATGGCGGCATAGACATGCTGATCACCTACCGGCGTGCGTTCAAGAACCCCACCTCTTTGCTGCCAAGCCCTCTCAAATCCGAGATTCGACATCACCGTGGCCACAAGCCTTTGTTGAGGTAAAGCCTGCCGATCCTGAAGGTCTGATCCCCAGAGGTAGAGCACATGGTCACCATCGACGACGCGACCGTGTCCATCCAAAGCCAGCATCCGATCAGCATCCCCATCAAAGGCAAAGCCCATGATCGCGCCGCGCTCAATCACAGCTCGACGCAACGGCTCGAGCTGGGTAGAACCACAACCGACATTGATGCGCCTGCCATCCGGTTCACCATGCAACACAGTGAGATCAGCCCCAAGGGCCGCAAACACCTCAGCACCACAGGCTGTTGCCGCTCCCCAGCAGAGATCAAGCACAATGGGCACCCCATCCAGGCGTTGATGCAGCACTGAGGCAAGCAGGGCATCGCGATAGTGGCTAAGAAGCTCGTTGCGCTGATAAGCAGGGCCGCAACTCGTGATCGTTGGTCGACCTTTGTCACCAATGGCCTCGCCGCGAAGCCCCGCTTCGATGAGACCCTGCTTTGCTGGGCTTAGTTTGGCACCATCGGCCCCAAACACCTTGATGCCATTGTCTTCAGGTGGATTATGACTTGCTGAAACCATCAAACCGCCTGCAGCACCAAGCTTGCGAATTAATCCAGGCACAGCTGGGGTGGGACATAAGCCCAAGGTCCACACTTCCCGCCCTGCAGCGGTTAAACCAGCCGTTAATGCCGAGGCCACCATGGCCCCACTGCTACGGGAATCCATCCCGATCAACACCGGACCTTGATCAGGCAACACCTGACCACACCAGTAGCCCACCTGCAAAATAAACGCAGGCGTCAGCAACGTTCCGACCCGACCGCGAATGCCATCTGTGCCGAAGCTGGCCTGGGCCGTCCCGAGGGGAACACCTAAGGGGTCAAGAGCAGCAAAGACCATCAGGTCTCAAAAGTGGACTGAAGGTTAAAGGGCATGCGCCTGAGACTCAAGCGAGAGGGGACATGATCGAAGACAGTCTCAACGCCAAAAGCATGGGAGCCCAGAGCCAAGTGACGGGTTCAGGCACGCTTCAAACCACAACCAAAGCCACAATCCATCAAGGCCGCAACGCCATGGGCCAAAGCCAGCACAATCCCTCAACGAATCATGCCGCTTCCGCAACGGGTGCATACTCAGAGCGGTGAGCCTGAGCAAGCGGCATCAATCCTTGCGAAGACTGCATCACACAACTGGACTTCATCACCACAGAATGCCAACAGTTTCTGCTCTGGCGTGATCGCGAGCCCCTGTCGCGGATTCCCTCTACTCGGAGGTACAGCCCTACTCAGCTTGGCGGCAAGCCTCGCTGGGCAAGCCCTTTTAAAACCACAGCTCAAGCGACTTACGCCAAGAATGTCGCAAACAGAGCTCTGGCAGGCCTATCGCTGGTCAATCGATCCCCAGCAACGCCGAGATGCCTCATTGCTGCTCGTGAGCAAGACAAAAGGATCAACCCTTAGGCATCAGAGGCTGTTGGCCGGCCAAGGCTGGGGGAACAGCCCCGTAGCAGCCGTTGCCCTCAAGCTGCAAGCCCAAACAGCCGAGCGTCTTGGGGAAAAATCAAAGGCCAATCATCTTTGGCAAAGCCTGCTGAAACGTTTTCCAAACACGACGACGGCGGCTGATGCGTATTACAGCCTCGGGCGCCATAACCCTGAACTGCGTCAGCAACTCCTTCAGCAACATCCTGCTCATCCAGCGGCACTAGCCAGCGCAATTGAACTGGATACCAGCAACAGTCGCCATCAAAGAGCCATTCATCTCACGCGTTGGGGGGTCTTCTGGCCAGGTGCCGCAGAAGTCCTACGCAGCGCCTGCAGCGCTCCGGCAAGGAACGGACATTCAAACCAAGAGCGACAAGAACTAGCCCTTGGTCTTGCACAACTAGGCGACGGCAGAACAGCCCTGAGCTGCCTACAAGAACAACCTCCTGATCCTGCAGCAGCCCTAGCCATTGGCCAGACACTGCTCCGAGGCAATAAGGAGGAACAACTCCAGGGCGAATCTCTGCTCTTGAAGCTGGCTCAAGACAATCCAGAGGCTGCTGAAAGCCTTGAAGCGGTGAGCCTCCTCAGTGAACCTCTTCATCCGAAGGCGACTCTGCTGAAGTCCTTGCCGCCTGCCCTTGCTGATCGTTCCCCCAGCGTGGCGGCAGCCCGCGTACGCCTCGAAAATGGGATCCAAGCAGACGAGGTGTTTCAACGCTGGCCTGATAGTCCTGCTAGCTGGCAACTGCAATGGGATCTGAGCCGAGACGCTCTGCTGAAAGAGCAATGGAACAAGGCCCAATCGATTCTCGAAAGCATCCCAACCCAAAAATTGCCGGAGCCCCTCGCCGCTAGGCAACAGTTCTGGATCGGATTCACTGCCTCCAAACAGGGTCGCAATCGAGAGGCCACCCAGATCTGGGAAGAGCTGCTCCGATCCCATCCCAATGGGTACTACACCTGGCGCGCCCAGGCACGCCTTGGTCGAGCTGGTCTTCCTGCACTGCAAGGGCAACCCGTATCAATTTCGAACCCTGAACTCCCATCCTGGACCCCACTAGGCAGTGGAGAAAAGCTTGTAGACGAACTCTGGCGACTTGGTCTCGCAATGGAGGCCTGGGAAACGTGGCGGACTCTGAGGGTTGAAGTCGATCGCGCACAACATGATCCCAACACCAGGATGGTGGAAGGGCGGCTAAGGATGGCCGTCGGCGATAACTGGACGGGGCTAAGTCAGCTCTGGCGAACAAGCCTGCGACTCGTAGGAGAGGACTGCCACACACGCCAACTGCTCCATCACAGCCAACATCCATATCGCTTTTGGCCTGAGATCAAAAAAGCGAGTCACCGCAGTGACGTCCGAGCTGAACTATTGCTGGCCATAGCAAAGCAAGAATCACGCTTCTCGCCAGGCGTGGAGTCTCCAGTAGGCGCAATAGGGCTGATGCAACTGATGCCGGAAACAGCGGCAGAACTCAGCGATAGCCCTCTGAACAAGCAAGTGCTGTCCACTCCTGAAACCAATATTGAACTTGGGGCCCGTTACCTAGCAATGCTGCTGAAGCAATGGCAAGGCAATCCATGGCTAGCAGTGGGCAGTTACAACGCAGGGCCTGCTGCAGTAGCCGACTGGCTAACCCCAGAACTGGCTGCGGACCCTGAGCTCTGGGTAGAACGAATCCCTTACCCAGAGACACGCCTGTATACAAAAAAGGTTCTCGGCAACCTCTGGAGCTATTTAGGCCTATCCAGCAAAAAGCTTTGCGAGACTGAGATGTAAAGGCATAGAGATCTGCTGGCCAATCCATATCCCGCCAAGCAAAATCAACCCCAGAGCAATCGCCATCACAACCGGTGGTGGAACCACACGAATGCGAGTGAGATCCAAGCGCGCAAGCAATATCGCAGAAGCAAGGATGAGAACATCCGCAAGCAGGCTCAGGTGCAGTAGGTACAGGCCAGCGGTGATCACCAACAACAAAACCACCAGCAAACTGATTGCACGACTGGCAGCCATCAGCAAGGAAACCTGACGCAAGATCAGATCCGGCATCGTGCAAATCACGACCAACACGACCGCCTGCAGGAGCTCAACAACCCAGAAGAGCTCAACATCAATACCGAGGCTGTCTATCTGCTCAGACTGAAGCAACGACCAATGGTTGCCCATAACGACCGCCACCCCAAAGAGCAACAGCAACGAGGGGGCACGAAATGGCACAACGAGGAGACGCAGCATCAGCCTCAGCCTCAACGAATGGTGAAAAGACGCTTCACTTCTGAACAGTTAGCCCATTGAAGCGAGCAACAACAACAAAACAGACCTGCCAAAGTGCATCGAGAATCTTGCCCATCATGACCGGAAGTTCCCCGTCTTCCACTCTCGGCCAAGGCCAAAGGTTGATCCTGCTATTCACAGCATTGGGATTAGCAGTCGTTCTTTTCCTGCTGCGGGGCGGCCTCAATGCTGAGGCACCGCTCGAGCAACTGGCACGGCGCTCCCTCGACCCAGATGTCGCACTCACCAATGGTCGACCGACCGTGATCGAATTTTATGCTGATTGGTGTCAAGCCTGTCGTGAAATGGCCCCAGCCATGCTCACAACGGAACGTGAAAGGGAAAACCAGCTCGACGTTGTGCTGGTAAACGTCGACAACCCCCGCTGGCAAGACCTTGTCGATCGCTACGACGTCAACGGCATTCCCCAGCTGAACTTCTTCGATAACAAAGGCAAACTGCAGGGTCTCTCACTGGGTGCACGCACTCAAGAACAACTACAGCAATTAACTGACGCTCTGATTCAAAACCAACCACTACCCAAGTTCGCCGGTGTAGGCGCTATCAGCAACCTGAATGCATCACAAGAACGAACAGACAAGCAAAACGATTTAGAGGCTATTGGGCCAATGAGCCATGGCTAATCTAAAAGCAGTCAATAAGCAAATATCGATAACATGACGAGCCATCGCAGAAGCTCTTAAACCATCCACTAATATAATTATATCGACTAAACAGATCAAGCAGAATATCAATATTGTCCAGCGACTAAAGCTCTAGTCGCATAAGGCTAGAACAAGGTATCGCAAGCAGCCTATGGACCATAACGCGAAAATAAATCTTGCTTCAGCGAAGCATTTAAAGTGCTTTCTTATTCCTTATCAGTAGTTTTATCGCGAGCAAATTCTCTCCAGTAGACTAGATGAATGACCACTGCTCCCTAGCTAGCCGACCCCAGTTTCTCACTGGAAGTAACACCAATCTCACAAGAGACACTCCCGTTTGACAGCTCTCCTTCGCAGACAGTGACTAAATGCGGCAAGCCAGCAGGAAAGGTCAATAAGTTAAACAGCTGAGGCGATCTTTAGACACCTTGTTGAACTTAGCTCTAAAAGCTGATTAGGCCAAATATCCCCATCTCTAAACAATCGCAGGTTTGGTTGTCTAGCTAAATTCTTCTTATATCTAGGCCTAATTTGCGAATAAACTATTTAGGCATTTAACCAAATCAATAGCATCAATTCCCTTGGCCAGGAAATCTCTGTTTTCTAAGGCCAGGCAAAAGCAAAATCCCTATTGCAAGATGAATAAATACTCCTGGCCACAAAAGAACACCAATTAAATCTTGGCTCACACCAATAGACGCTAACAAAAGGCCAACAGCAATATTATAATAACAAAGAGATCTTCTCGGATTTTGCATCGGCGCATGACTTGAAACTTCCCAGCACGCCCAGCCAAGAGCAATGATTGCCAATGCAAATAATCTTGCAATACCTACCAGTTCAGTGACTAGCTGATAACCAAAAAGTAGTGAACAAAATTTAACAGGCAGAACAAGAGCAAAAATCCCACCAAGAATTTCAAAGCCCGCAGAAAACCTGAACAGCAAAGAAGTCCGTCTCATGGAATTAAGTTGCAAAAAATCTCATCTTTAACCTTGAAGCAGGCTAATACTGAACGCCAAAACTCCTACACAAGCAGCGAGAACGACAGCACTCACCCAAAAGACAAAAGAGTTGCCAAACTGTCCCCATCCACCAAGATAATCACCTGAGGTATTCACCTCCACCTCAGGAGGTGCGGATTTTGGCTGCTTGTCTGACATACGTGGGGGATGAGATCAGTAGCTTCACTCTATCAATGTCTACAAAATCAAAAAGATCTATTGAGAGCAGACATGCATTCAACAGATCTTTTTCGTTCAAATCCTGGCGAGAGTGACGCGTTCTGGCTGATGTTGATATTTACCCTGGCGATCGCTGTAGGTGGTATCGCAGGGATCACCCTCGAAGAAAAGAAGCTGACAAATGCCTTCATTGGCATAGATACGGCAATCAGCTCCAGAACTATTGCTGAATTCAAGCGTGAGATGCCCTTCCCAACTGGCTTCGGCGGGAGTGGTATTAACGATGATGCCAAGGCGAGCATAGGTACTCTTACCTAGGCAAATGACAGTGATATTTGATGGGACCTTCATCTTCTCCAGCGCCACACCGAGACCATAAGAATGAGCCGGCAGGATGAAATACTCGCCATCCTCGTCCTGATGCAAAGGGGTGGATTCGAGATTTGCAGGATTAAATCGCTTCGGATTCATCACCGTGCCTGGTACATGGCGAAAGATCAAAAACTCCTTCGCAGAGAGCCTTAGGTCATAACCAAAGGAAGAACAGCCAAAGCTCAGTACAGGCCGTTGATGCTGCTCAGGATCAAGATGTCGAATCAGTCCGGCTTGAAAGGGTTCAAGCATCCCTGCTGCGGCCTGTTCGGTGATCCAACGATCGTTTTTAAGCATTAGAAACCACGACGCAACTCAGTGACCTGATCAGCCATTGCCATCAGGATCGATGGCATGACTGAGCCAGTCAAGATGACATCCATCGACCCGGGGCGCTGTTCCAGAGTTGATAACACATCAGCTTCATCGAGATAACCAAGAGCAATCGCCAGACCAACCTCATCCAACACCATTTGATCCAAATCACTCGCCATGATGCGATCCCGACATTCATGCCAAATGGCCTCCACGGCCTCAGGCGCGCTGGAGCCAACGGCAAGCGTTGAAGCAGGCTCAGATAGACAGCCAGGAACCGCCGGGCGCAGCCACTCAAGTCGCCCACATAGGCGCACACGCCCATCTGGGCCTTGGTCTACTCCTCCCTTGAGGAACTGAGCCACCAACACACGACTTCCCAGCCCAGCCGCTCTTAACGCCTGACTCAAGACAACAGAAAAACTGCCTCGATAGGGGGCTGTATAAACCTGAAGCTGCCCTTCAGGAGCTACCAGATGCAGCAAACGCCTATCAGCAACTACTGCCAAAGACAGGCTCCCATCACTCTCCTGCGAGCGATGGTCCGTCATGCACGGATCCACGGAGCGATGACTAGGGCTCAGGCTGGCAGTCATAAAAGTCTCAATCGCCCCGACAAAACCAGCAGAAATCAAATGTAGCGGTGGGAAGCTGCTTAACAAGGCTCTTGACACTATCCATGGTGTAAAAGCACCTGTTTCTGCCAGGCTCAGTTCATCTCAACCACCAACAGCACGATGCTCACATCCCCCCAGCCACGTGCTGACGGCCGCCTTGCTGACGTGATGCGGCCCCTTCAGATCACATGGGATCCAATGGGCTTTGCCCTGAGTTCGTTAATCATCCGCACTGGTCGCACCTCAGTGCTCTGCAGTGTTTGCGTTGAAGAAGGTGTACCCCGCTGGCGCAAAGGCCAAGGCAAAGGCTGGCTCAGCGCCGAGTACCGCCTTCTGCCTGGGTCTACTCCGCAAAGACAGAACCGTGAACTGCTCAAGCTTTCCGGACGCACTCAAGAAATTCAACGCCTCATTGGCCGCAGCCTGCGCGCCGTGATCGACATGGCCGCTCTTGGGGAAACCACCCTGCGAATTGATTGTGACGTCATTCAGGCCGATGCCGGCACACGTACAGCCTCCATCACCGGCGCTTGGATTGCCTTAAAACGAGGCTGCGATCGCTTGCTGGAACAAGGGCTGCTCACGCATCAACCCGTCATCGAGCAAGTTGCTGCAGTATCCGTTGGTTTAGTGGAGAGTTATCCCCTTCTCGACCTCGACTACAGCGAAGACTCCAGGGCTGATGTGGATCTAAACGTGGTAATGGGCTCCAATGGGCACCTATTGGAGCTGCAGGGCACCGCTGAAGGGGCTCCATTCAGCAGGCATCAACTCAACGACTTGCTGAATCTGGCAGAACCCGGTCTGCAACACCTACAAGCCTTCCAACGTTCGGCGTTAATGCAAGAAGACTAAAAACCGTCACCATTGCTACATGGTGGTGGAGGTCCACTCCCTAAC
Organism: Prochlorococcus sp. MIT 1318; assembly: GCF_047304505.1. Classification (NCBI taxonomy): domain Bacteria; kingdom Bacillati; phylum Cyanobacteriota; class Cyanophyceae; order Synechococcales; family Prochlorococcaceae; genus Prochlorococcus; species Prochlorococcus sp. MIT 1318. The sequence goes on from NZ_CP138958.1 coordinate 188,544, forward strand.
TTCATATTTCTGCCGTTTGCTGCGCAGCCATGGCCGGCGTCATCCGCGGCTTCAGCCGTTACGCCCAGCAACCCTATGTTCAAGGATCAGGAAGTATGGCCAACTCGCCTGCTCCAACCCAGAAAACCCTTCTGGAAGTCATCCGTGAACTGGATGGCGCCAGCAACGAAATGGTGGAGCGTTCCAAAACCATCTTCTTTCCTGGCGATCCTGCCGAAAAGGTTTATCTCATTCGACGCGGCGCCGTTCGGCTATCTCGGGTCTATGAATCTGGTGAAGAGATCACCGTGGCATTACTGCGTGAAAACAGCCTATTTGGCGTGCTTTCTCTGCTCACAGGCCATCGCTCGGACCGTTTTTATCACTCCGTAGCCTTCACCCGAGTGGAAATGATCACAGCGCCAGCCACCTCAGTTCGCCAGGCGATCGAAAACGACACCAGCGTGGGGTTACTTCTGCTGCAGGGTCTCTCAAGTCGAATCTTGCAAACCGAGACCATGATCGAAACCCTCACTCACCGCGACATGTCATCAAGGCTTGTGAGTTTCTTACTAGTCCTCTGCCGGGATTTCGGGGTTCCAGGGGAACAAGGAATCACCATTGACCTACGCCTCTCACATCAGTCCATCGCTGAAGCAATCGGCTCGACTCGCGTCACCATTACTCGCCTGTTGGGAGACCTTCGCAATTCAGGTCTAGTGCAAATCGATCGCAAGAAAATCACCGTTCTGGATCCGATTGCCCTTGCTAAAAAATTCAACTGATCCCCGTCCCAGTCCAGGATGGTGAAACGGGTTGACACTATTCCTGATCCCACCCGCCCATTGTCGTGACCGGCTGGCTGCTGATCCTCTCCCTACTCGTCCTCGGTGGTGTGCTCTCCACCCTCGGCGATCGACTTGGCAGCCGTGTAGGCAAAGCAAGGCTGAGCCTGTTCAATCTCAGACCGCGAAGGACAGCCGTATTCATCACCGTTCTCACTGGCAGCCTGATTAGCGCCCTGTCCCTAGGACTGATGCTGCTAGTCAGTCGACAACTGCGAGTAGGACTTTTTGAACTGGATGACCTTCAGGCCAAACTCCAACAAAGCCGCGATGCCCTCAATTCAAGTCGGTCGGCCCAGTTCAATGCCGAGCTTGATCTCAAGCAGGCCAGGTCGGACAGCAATCAGGTTCAGAATGAACTAAAGGAAGCCAAAAAGCGAGCTGCCGCCCTTCGCAACGAACTCGCACCACTACAAAAACAAAGACAACAGCTCGAGGCGGAACGAGCTCGTCTCAGTCGCGACATTTCCAAAAAAGATGCCGACATCCGCCGAACGGAAGTTGAACTAGCCAATGTTCGCAGCAGAATTAGCGCGGCTGAAAAAGAACTGAAGCAGCTCGAGACCAACCTCATTGCCTTACGTCGAGGGGATGTTGTGCTTAGCAGTGGGCAGCAACTTGCCGCAGCCACCCTGCGGCTCGATAACCCCAGCCAGGCGAAAGCCGTCATCGACCGCCTACTTCAGGAAGCAAACCTGGAGGCTTTTCGACGCGTACGTCCCGGTGAAGAAGCCAATCGACAGATCCTGCTCGTGCCACGCACCGATATCAACCGCATCGAACAGATCATCCGAAAGCCAGGCACCTGGGTGATCTATGTGCGCTCTGCCGCAAACGTGTTGCGTGGGGAGAACGTGGTGTATGCCTTCCCGGATGCTCGCCAAAATATCAACATCGTCCGACAAGGCGAAGTCCTCGCAAGAACGACTCTTGACCAAAACGAGAAGAGCAGCGAAACCGTGCGCAACCGACTTAGCCTCCTGCTTGCATCAACTCTGGCAGAGGTAAAAAGACGCGGATCCCTCAGTTCAGGACTGCAGTTCGATGGCAGTGAAATGAACCGGCTCGGCAAGGCATTACTGAACCGTTCTCAAGAGCGGATTGAGCTAGAAGCCGTGGCACTCCGCAACAGCGATACAGCCGATCCAGTAGCAGTTGTCCTGCAGCCCGTGGGTGGTCCTTGGACAAAGATTCCCGAAGACAAACCATGACAAAGCTTGTGGCCGTAGATCCTGGTCGCAATAAATGTGGATTAGTTCTTGCCGATACAGCAACAAGTGCTGTCGTTGAGGGGAAAGTGGTGGCCGCAGCCGCTGTGCTCGACCTCATCATGCATTGGCAAAACCAAGCACCCTTAGAAGGCATCTTGATCGGCAACGGCACCAGCAGTGAATACTGGCAAAACCTTCTGCTGCATATTGCCCCCTTGCATGTGGTCGAAGAACGTGGGAGCACACTGCGCGCCCGCCATCGCTATTGGGAGCTATGGCCCCCAAGCAACTGGCGCCGCTGGCTACCCCGAGGAATGATCCTGCCTCCCCATCATCTGGACGCCATAGCCGCAATGGTGTTGCTTGAAGACCACCTCGGGCAACAACTCCTTTGGCACGGACCACCCAACTTCAGAATCGGGCCCTAACAGTGAACAGATAATCCCCACCAGGCTCAAGGTGGTAGTCAGCCTTAACGAGGAAGCGCAGTAAAGCATCCTCAATCAGTGCCCTCCCAAGAGAGGGTTCCACTTTCAGTTCACCCCGATCGAACGCCCAACTGAACTGCCACTGAAACCCCCCAGCGGAGACCTCCCCATCCAAGCGTTGGTCGGCAAAGCTTTGCCGGTGTACACAGAGGCGAGCAGTGGTGACAGGCAAATGACTCATCAGCAGGCAGAACAACCCTCCGGTTGAAAAGCATTGAGACGATTACCTGCCCGTTCCAACCCAAGGCACTGAATCAGATCCAAACCCATCAGCACCTCATCAAGCACTTGATCGACTAGGAGGCTCTCCTGCCGACTAAACACCCCGAGCACATGCGAGACGGTTCGAGCTCTTCGTTCCTCAGAGGTACAACCTGGAGCACCGATCCCGATCCGCAGACGACAAAAATCCTGAGTCCCCAGATGTTGAATCGCGCTGCGCAAACCATTGTGACCTCCTGCACTTCCCTGGGCGCGAAGCCGCAGTCGACCCAAAGGCAAATCCATGTCATCTACAAGCACCAGCAACTGATCAACCTCCAAGCCAAACCAATCGATGGCTGCACGAATCGCCCGACCGCTTTCATTCATATAAGTTTGAGGCATCAGCAATCGAACCCTCTCTGAGCCAACCGCCACTTCCGCCATCAGTCCATGGAACTTTGTTTGCGGCCTGAAAATGACTGACTTCTGCGCAGCCAACTTATCGAGGGCCATGAAGCCGATGTTGTGACGGGTACCGACATACTTTGAGCCTGGATTGCCTAGGCCTACCAATAGACGTAAACGACCCGGCCTCATACCACTCTCAGCTGGCGGGAGGGTTTTTAGCCTCCTGAGGGGTTTCACTTATTGCATTGGTGTCTTGCTGCACGGACTCTTCCTTCGCAGCCTGTTCGATGGACTCAGGTTCTGCCATCGTTTTATGAATCTCTCGCTCGAATTCCTTTGAGGCTGCCTGAAAACCTTTCAAGGTTTTACCAAGGGTGCGACCAAACTCTGGAAGTCGTTTAGGTCCAAAGACAAGCAGTGCTATGGCGCCGATAACCGCCATCTCGGGGAGACCGATGCCAAACACATTCATAGGCGAACCTCAGCCCAGCAGAGCCGAGGGCAGTCTATTCAAAGCTGATGCTTTGGAGGAGAAGCGACTGGTTGTAGATCTGCAAGATGGTCACCAGGAAAATCAGCAACATGAAGCCGATCCCAGCCATCACTGGGGTAGTGCCCCAACCTGGCACTACCTTGCCAGGGGCGTAGCCGGGTAGAGATTTGATCAGATTTCCCAGACGGGTGCTTTGAGCCATAACGGAGCTTCGGTCTCGGATGGTGATTAAGCATGCTTACTGTAATGGTCATAGTCCGCATACGGACTAATCCTGTCGAGAGATGTGATGGAAAACTCCTCCTCCGAGACCTACTCCCTGCTCATTGCCATGGTCACCATCACCTTCGGACTGACCGGATACGGGCTCTACACAGCTTTTGGTCCTCCCTCAAAAGAACTCGAAGACCCCTTTGAAGAACACGAAGACTGACGATCGCATCAATCGACACGCTCAAGCAATAGTTCTGCCAACTCTCCAGGCTTCAGCTCTACAGCTTCGCCGAGACAGGACTCGTGAGCGCTACCAACCCGCCAAGTCTTCCCTACGGCCCAAGACTGGCGTGTTGCACCGGCATTAAGCACGCTGAGCTTCAGCTGCCTTACTTCGGCATACGTCACAGCCAATGGAACCAGCTTTGAAGGCAGCGACGGCAATCCTGGCCATGACACCTTGAGATCAGAAGGCCCCAGCCAGCCCGGCTCTCGAAAAGCCAACGCTGCCTGAGGCACAGCCTCCCGACTCCAACCATTGGGAACAGGCATCAGTGCTAATCGCTGACGATGCCAACCCCGATCAGCCGAGGGATCTGGCCAGGTAGCCCCTCTAAGCAGAGAAACACCAAGCCTGTCTGGGCACACATGAACGCCCTGAGGTCCATCCAATAACACCGCAAGGCCACCACCCGGCGCCGCCGACTCGCTCGCCAACCAAGAGATCAAAGGGACCTCCCAACGTGCTTTTTCCCTAGCCGTCATAGCTTCAGCAGGCCGTTCAATGACTCCACCGCTGGTATCCGCCGCCCATCTCACCGCTGAGCAAGCCAGGGGAACCTCCAAACGCAGTAGCTCATGACTTTGACGCCAATCCACGCCTAGACGCAGCTCGAGCCAGGGGCAATCAGCTCTCAGCTGCACATCAAGGCGCAGAGCACTGCTCCCAGCCCAACCTCGCAAGACCAAGCGCGCTACAAGAGGTCCGTACTCCACCAGCTCCATCGAACCATTCCAGTTCAGAGCCAATGGATGCTGGCGATAATCTGCCGCCAGATCCCAGGCGTCCCAAAATTCGCCACGATCGCGAAAAAGCCCCCAGATCAGCGGTCCTGCTAACTGAGGTGTCCCGTTCCGATCCCAAAGTTGCTGCAAGCCTTCGGCACCAAAATCAGCTTGCAAAAGGCCATTACCAATCCGCCAACCGCCTTGATCAAGGGGCTGAATCTGCACAGCCCCACGAACAGGTAAGCCATCAACAACATCTAAGGCCTTACTGACACAACGCTGAAGCGGAACTGCTGTCACCCCTTGCTGCACAGGCAACTGCACCCAGGTTCCGCCTCCCTTGGCCTCTTGGCATGGAAGCTGCCTACCGGCGCTGCCCCATTGATCTCGTGGCAATCTCAGCACAGGCGACCAACGCTGTAGTGGCTGTAGACCCATCCAGACCCAGCACCCACCCGAAGACTCTTGATCGAATCGATCGGAGCAGGACACCCCACTGCGAAAAAGCTGCTGCAGATGCTGATCGCGGCTCCGCCTTGATTCACGACATGACGATCGCCAGACCGGCTCAGCCTGCTCAAACACTTCAGGAATCGATGTGCCTGGAAGGATGTCGTGAAATTGCTGAAAGAGCAAAGGCCGCCAATCTGGCAATGAAGATGCAGAGGTTCCAGGAACGTCAGCCCTATCGCCAAGCTGGCAAGCAAGCAAAGCTATAGCAAGGTCTGCTTCCCTCAAAAGCCTTTCAAGGTGTCGGTTTTGACGCTTCTGATCGGGACGGGTCGTCGCACAACCGCGATGAAGCTCCAAATAGAGCTCATCACGCCAAACCGGCAAAGTCGCAGCATGAGCTTCAAGCGTCGCAAGGTAAGCCCTTACTGTGCCCGGCCTCTGGGGTAAAGCCTGAGGATGATCCTCCCAAAGCTGCAGCTGCTCTAGCATTTCTGCAGTGGGGCCACCTCCATGGTCGCCAACTCCCGGAACCCACAAAGCCTCTTCAACAGCGGTAGACGCCTGCCAAGACCGCTGCTCGCGAAGCATGGCCATCGGATTCCCATCAGTGCCAATTGGCGGAAGCATCAGCGCTAGGACCTCAGCCTGACCACGACTGCACCAACGAAACAGTCGATGCGGGAAGGGATTACTGGCATTCCAGGCCAATTTATGGGTGCAGAACCAACGGATTCCTGTCTGGGTAGCTACCGCTGGCAAACCAGCGGCAAAGCCAAAGCTGTCTGGAAGCCAGGCCAACTGATGGGACCACTCCGGAAATGCTGATCGGCTGTACTGCTGTCCAAGCGTGAACTGTCGCCAAAGCGAAGCAGTGCTCACCAGCACACAATCAGTCTCGACCCAAGGGCCATTGATCGGCTCCCAACGACCTGCCCGACTTGCATCCTGAAGCGCAGCAAAAAGAGTTGGACGGTGATGTTCAACCCACTGATAGAGAGCTGGCGAGGAGTGGCTGAAATAGAAATCAGGAAATCGCTGCATGAGGTGCAGCACAGAGCGGAACGTGCGCTCTGCCGCCTGCCAAGTGTCAGCCACTGACCACAGCCAGGCCAAATCAAGATGGGCATGGCCGATCCAATGGATCAGCCCCGGCGGCTGCGCTGCATTGCGTAGTTGCTGGTCGACAGCCACGGTTGCCTCCTGACTGTGCGGATCCAGCTCAAGCCAAGCCTCCGGCAACACCTCTCCCAGCTCTAAATAGAGCGCCAGCGCTTCAGGCAGCAGAACCTGATCTAGATCCACTGCACCGGCCCTGGGTTCCAGCACCAACTCACTGTTGATCAACGCGCCATCGTCATGGCTAGGACTCCTCAACTCCAGCAAGACTGTTAAAGGACGCTCCCAACAGATCGATTCAGGAAGGCTCCACCGACAAGTGGTATCGAACAGATCCCCCTCATGCACCAACACACCATCCACCCACAGCCGCATCTGATCAGCCCACCAACCCAAAACCAGCCGCAAACAACTTGCTTGAGCTTTTCGCCAGTTTTCAGGACAAAGGATCTCCTGCTGCAATTGCAGCCATACTCCGCCTCGAGGCCAGACCAATAAACCCCTGGCAACCCAGTCGGGCCGATGGATTTGAGCCCAATCATCGTGAAGCAGAGACAGCCGGTCACGGTCCCCTGCGCGATGCCAACCTGGCTTGAGATCCCACCGATAGCGACTTCGAAAAGTTTCAATCCACGCCAATCGTTGGGCTTGAAGCTGCTCCTGCATCCCTAAGTGCCCTCTATGCCCCATAAGATGTCATCGATGTACTAGAAGCTGAACGGTCTCTCCATGCTCGCCCTCAAGCTCTCCGTTTACTCGGTCGTCTTCTTCTTCGTAGCGGTTTTCGTCTTCGGCTTCTTGGCCAGCGATCCTTCGAGGACACCAGCCCGTAAGGATCTCGAAGACTAAAAGCCTTTGCAAGCGAAACTTCTCGGGTCACGCAACACACTGGACTGAGGCCTGCTCAGATCTTCCATCAATTATGGGAAGATCAGCTGCCCCAGCTGAAGCCTATTGGCGGCGAACAGTCCCCCAACCCTTCTCGTTGGGCTCTTACTTGCGACAGGGTTAATCCCTGCTGAAGCAAATTCTCAGTCAAGCAACTCATACAAAGAAGGCACCTCCTCGCCCACCCAAGCGGCTCCCATCGCACGATCAGGGGGTCAGTTGGGCCAATCAACAGGCCTTCAACGCCAGCCCAGCCTTCCAGAACAATCTCCCGAACCTCCCCGAGAGCTCAAACTTCGGGCTAACCGCCAACGATATGACGCCCGACAAGAGCGTTTTATCGCTGAAGGTAACGTCAAGGCCGTTCTCAATGGAGGCGTCCTTCATGCAGACCGCATTGAGTTCGACAGCAACTTCAACACCCTTTATGCAAGGGGTAGCGTTAATTTCCGCAAGGGATCTCAGTACTTCCAAGCCAGTTCCCTCCGCTACAGCCTGATTCAAAAAGAAGGGGAGCTTGAGGACGTCTATGGCGTTCTAGATCTCGACAGCGCAGCAATCGACCTTGGCCCCAATTCACTCGATGCAGCTCAGATCCCACAAAGCCCCTCAAAGCCACGACGACGCCTAGCAATACAAGAAAGTGAAAGCCTCGGATTCCCCACAGCTTTAGACGTTGAGTTAAACAGCACCACCGCTGGAGCTATCAGCAACCAGACCGCTTCAACAACGATCTGGAATCAAAGTCTTGCCCAAAACAATCAATGGGTCCAGCTAGATCAGCCACCGCAATCGTCCGAGACATCTCTAAAAGACGCAAACAATCAACCAGGCATGGCCTGTCCACCTGTGCTGCCGCCGATACCAGATTGGCATCCCCATCCCTGGGCCGTAACGGCTTGGGGTGGCCAGATGATTGATTCAAATTTTGGAGACACCTTTCTGTTCAATGGCCGAATGAGGGAGGAATATCTCCTGGGCCTGGGTCTGCAGAAAAGAATCGCTCGTGCAGGCCCCTTCGCTCTTGAACTAGAAGCAGACCTCTTTGCTCACCATGCCAACCAACAAGCTGGAGGAGCATTCAATCAATCAGTACCATTTGCAGACACACCTGCCCAGAGCTTTGGTGAAGGTGTGCTGGGTATCGGAGCACGGCTATGGGTGCAACCGTGGTTGAGTTTTGGCGTGATCGAGGGAATCAGCTTCAATACTGCCTATAGCAACTATGAGAAGACCTACCGCGAGAACTATGCAAAATTGCTCAACTATCTGAGCTTTGAGCTTGAAGCCGCAGTCTCACAAGAACTCTCTCTTGTGGGACGCATTCACCATCGCTCAGGAGCCTTCGGCACCTATAGCAGTGTAAAGGAAGGAAGTAATGCTTACCTTGTTGGCTTGAGATACCGCTGGGGCCAAGACAACACAGCACCGCAGCAAGTTGACGTTCCGCCACCATTGGGTTGTCCTGACCCCGATCGTGCTAATCGAACAACTCGCCAAGGGCTCCAAGAGACCCTTGAGTCGATCACCCTTGGAGAGGGTGACCCTAAAGCCCAAGCAGAAGCTCTCCCTCTTGGCACCAGACCTCCCCAGGCTGTTGCCACGCGACAAAGACCCGCCCAGACGAATTCATCGACGCTCTCTCCAGCAGAGCAAGAAGCATTGCGCGCCAAGGCAATTGCAAAGATCGATCAACGTATTAGCAGCATCGAGTTCCAACAAGCTCTCACCATTGAGAGGAGACAGGGCGTTGGTAAAACAACAGGCAATCTCGCAGAGAAAAACAAATACGACGGAGTTCGCGCTTCTCAGCTCAAGCAACAGGGAGCTAGCAAACTCATCACTGGTTCTATCAGCCGCTGGCGGATTCAAGCTGCCAAGGTCACGATCAGCCCAGAGGGATGGAAAGCAGACCGCATGGGCTTCTCCAATGATCCCTATACACCTTCTCAAACGAGGATTGATGCCGAAGATGTGATTGCCACTGAAGAGCCTAATGGAGACTTTGTGATTCAAAGCCGCCGCAATCGACTCATTGTAGAAGAGCGTTTTCCGATACCAGTCTCCAGAACCCAAACCATCAAAAAACAGGAAGAGGTTGAAAACCGTTGGGTATTTGGCATCGACAATGAAGACCGAGACGGTTTCTTTGTTGGCCGCGATCTAAAACCTATCGAGCTAACAAAGAACTACACCCTTTCCCTCCAGCCTCAATTCCTTCTAGAGCGAGCCATCGACGGAGAGACAAAAAGCTACGTCGCTCCTGGCAGCTCGATTGACAGCAAAAAAATAACCCAGCCAATTACGGCCGCTGATTTATTCGGCCTAGAAGCAGAACTAACTGGGAACACTTTGGGGTGGGATGTTGATATTAATGCTGATATAAGCACCTTCAATCCATCAAATTTTGCCGATGGAAGCCGTTACTGGGGTGATTTTAAAAGGAACTTTGAGATCCCCTGGATTGGATCTTTGCAGGCCAACCTTTTTGCGGCTTATCGCTACGAAGCCTGGAATGGATCCCTAGGAGAAACGGATATTTATTCAGCATATGGAGCTTTCCTGCAAAAGAAAGATGCTTGGTCATGGGGCAAACTTTCTAACAACTACCTCCTTAGAGCTGGCGTAGGCAACTATCAAGCAGAAGAGTTCAAAAGTGAAAATCTGTCAGACCTCTGGCGCGCTAATTTCTACGGTTCACTAAACAGTAGTTATCCACTATGGATCGGCAAACATGCTGCTCTAACACCTGAAGCAGCTTACCGCTACTCGCCTATAGCAATAGTACCTGGGCTTAGGTTCAACACTAATCTCAAAACAACCTTTGATGCCTATGGCGATGGAGAGCGAAAAGCCACCATTGGTCTAACCGGAGGACCAGCCCTCACACTTGGGACATTCAGCAAGCCCTTCTTAGATTTTACGCGTTTATCTATTAGTGGTGGGGGCACTTTAATTCAAGGCTCTAGCCCATTTAAATTTGACCAAAATATTGATCTTGCCACCCTAGGGATCGGCCTAACGCAGCAAATTGCGGGGCCTTTAATTCTTAATACCGGTGTCGCTTACAACGTAGATCCTGATTCACCTTATTACGGTGACATCATTAACTCAAACATCGAACTGCGCTGGCAACGTCGTTCCTATGACTTCGGTTTCTACTTCAACCCCTACAAAGGCATCGGCGGCTTTCGTTTCCGTCTTAATGATTTCAACTTCACCGGCACCGGCGTACCTTTTGTTCCCTATACACCCATCAATCAATTCGATCAATTTGAAGAACACCTCTTCTAATTCAGTTGATCAAGGAGCACCCCCATAAATCAAATGACTACCGGTTAAATCAGCACCGGCAAACTGCATTCCTTCCGTACGCACATCTGGCGAATAAGCATTGATCACCACAGCCTCACGCAAGTCTGCACGCCGCAAGTCTGTCCCACTCAACTCAGTATTCGTAAGCACGGCCCTATTGAGCTGAGCATCATCCAAGCGAGCACCACTTAGATCAGCACCCTCAAGATTCGATCCCTCAAGACGAGCGCCCCGCAGATCAGCATCACGAAGGTCTACACCAATCAAATGAGCATCACGGAGGTCTACCCCGCGCAAATCACAACTCCTACACGCTCCGAATTGGTGCAACTGCTCCATCTGTGTTGTAAAAGGCTCAACATTGAGCGACACAACTGGCGCCGCAAATGCTGGAGGAGCTAACAGAACGAGCACCACAGTCCAGATGTAACGGAGAGAAACCATGACCAGCTCGCTTTCTCTTTTCATAGACACGCTGCAAATGATCTGCCGCAGCAAATCACTAAAAATTCAATCTTCCGTTTCCTCAACAAACAACCTTCAATGCAGAGACGCCACAAAATCATTGAGGTATGGGAGGTCTGCCATCGTGCGCTTTAGGGCTGCGTCCTGAGCCACCAACTGCGATGTAGCATCCCAGCGTCCGCTAAGCAGCATCTCGCGAGGGCCAGACTCAATCTGTAAATCCCATGAACCCGCAGCACTCGTCAACTGCTGAGCCTGAAGATTGAAGACCCAGCTCTGCGACGGTTCCGCTTCTACCGCCTGCTGCAAGGCATCAATCTGAGCAAAGGCAGCAGTTGCACATGGGATTCCCAGCGCTAGACAGTTGCCATAGAAGATTTCAGCAAAGCTCTGTCCAATCAGCGCACGGACACCCCAGCGCATCAAAGCTTGAGGTGCATGTTCACGACTAGAACCACAGCCGAAATTATCATTAACAATCAAGATCGAAGCCCCCTGATGAACCTTCAGGTCGAAGGGATGTGAACCAACCATTTCCAAGCGATCATCCTCAAAAACCTGATCTCCAAGCGCCTCGAAACTCACACATTTAAGAAACCGGGCTGGGATGATCCGATCCGTGTCAATGTCGTCACCACGCAACATCACGGCACGGCCCCGAACCTGGTCTATAGGGCCATGAGGGAAAGGTATAGCCTCAATCGTCATTACTGGAAGCTTTGAGAAGGAACAGTGTTGCTGATTAGCTTGCGCACATCGGTGACCTGGCCGTTAATGGCAGCAGCAGCCACCATTGCGGGACTCATCAACAAGGTGCGGCCTCGGGACGAACCCTGACGCCCCTTGAAATTCCTGTTACTGGAACTTGCACTGATCTGACGCCCCTCAAGACGATCAGGATTCATTGCCAGACACATGGAACAGCCTGGTTCACGCCATTCAAATCCAGCCTCCCGAAAAACACCATCAAGCCCCTCTGCTTCCGCAGCCCTGGCAACTTGTTCCGACCCTGGCACCACAAAGGCCTTTATACCTTGTGCTACATGGCGGCCCTTGGCAATAGCGGCAGCAGCCTTTAAATCACTAAGACGACCATTGGTGCAACTGCCAATAAAACAAACATCAACTGGAACCCCTTCAATCGCCCTTCCCGGCTCCAAATCCATATAGCGACAAGCTTCCTCGGCGATTGGACGTTCACTTGGCTCAAGCGAATCCGCAGTCGGTACCGATTCGTCTACAGCAATGCCCTGACCAGGAGTGATGCCCCAGGTCACCATGGGCGCAATACTGGCCGCATCAAACGTCACCTCATCATCAAAAACAGCATTGGGATCACTGGCCAAGCTCCTCCACCAGGCCACTGCCCGATGCCAAGCCTCCCCAGTAGGCGCATAAAGCCGTCCTTGCAAATAGTCAAAAGTGACCCCATCAGGATTGACATATCCGCAGCGGGCGCCTCCCTCAATCGCCATATTGCAGAGGGTCATGCGTTCTTCCATGGAGAGCACATCAATGGCTGGTCCGGCGAACTCATAGGCATAGCCCACGCCAGCTTTGACCCCAAGGCTTCGGATCACATGAAGGATCAAATCCTTTGCATGAACACCGCAACCAAGCTGACCGTCGACCCAGATCCGACGCACCTTGAGCTTATTCATGGCAAGACTCTGACTAGCAAGCACATCCCGCACCTGGCTGGTGCCGATGCCGAACGCAATGGCGCCAAACGCCCCATGGGTGGACGTGTGTGAGTCACCACAAGCCACAGTCATGCCCGGCTGGGTCAGCCCCAACTCAGGAGCTATCACATGCACGATGCCCTGACGACCACTGCCAAGGCCGCAAAGAACAATCCCGTAGTTGGCACAGTTTCGCTCCAAGGTGCTGAGCATCTCCTCAGCCAAAGGGTCAGCAAACGGACGCTTCTGACTGATCGTCGGCACGATGTGATCAACAGTCGCCACGGTGCGCTCAGGGCACCGCACCGGCAAATCCTTGTCCTGCAAAGCAGCGAAAGCCTGCGGGCTGGTGACCTCATGGATCAAATGCAAACCCACAAATAACTGAGTGGATCCACCAGGCAGTTCAGCCACCCGATGGAGATCCCACACCTTGTCGTAGAGGGCGCCGGAGCTCAAGGTTCAGAGGCAGTAGCCGAAAACCTTAGCTCCCATCCAGCAGGAACCTGCGCAGCCGATCGAGACTGCGAACCACACTCAGCTCCTGAATTGCCAACCTTCCACGACGAACACCGAACTGCACAGGGCTTGCATCACAGCCATGCGGTCCAGCTACTGCGATATGCACTAACCCAACAGGCTTGGCCTGCGTACCACCGCCAGGGCCTGCCACACCGCTCACCGCAATGGACCAATCTGCCCCCAGCCGTTGACGCGCGCCTTCAGCCATAGCCCGCACCACAGGATCAGAAACTGCACCGTGCTGATGTAAAAGGTCTGTGGATATCCCCAGTAGGGCTTGCTTAATGGCATTGCTATAAGCAATGACCCCGCCAAGAAAAACCTCAGAAGCTCTCGGAACAGCAGCCAAAGCGGCACCAACTCCGCCACCTGTACAAGACTCTGCCACTACAACTGTCTCACCTCGTTGACGCAACAAATCCAGCACAACCGAAGCCAAGCTCTCATCATCCGAGCCATAACAGAACAAGCCGGTGCGATGACGGAGCTCTGCATCCACTGGATCCAATAGCTGCCTCGCTTGCTCCACCGTTGCCCCTCGGGCCGTGATCCGTAGTTTCACCTCTCCCAGGCCGGCATAAGGGGCCACTGTTGGATTGCCCTGCTCAAGCAAATCAACCACCTCTTCAGCCAGCGTGGATTCAGCAATGCCTGTAAACCGCAACAGCCGACTCACAAAGATGTCAGCCACTCCTCCGTGCTGACGCAGCCATGGCACGGCTGTCTGGGACCACATCTGCTTCATTTCAGAAGGCACACCCGGAAAGGTGAGCACAGTGAACCCCGGCCGAGGACACCAGATCATCCCAGGCGCAGTGCCGGAAGGATTTGGAAGGATTTCAGCTCCACGAGGGAACAACGCCTGTTTGCGATTGCTGATTGCAGAAATGCTGCCGCCAGCAGTGAGCTTGGCCTGAATCTCGAACCAAAGTTCTGAACGTTCCTCAAGCGGCGTATCAAAAGCAGCCGCCAAAGTTTCAGTAGTCAAATCATCAGGCGTTGGTCCTAGGCCACCAGTGGTGATCAGAATCCGACTGCGATCAACAGCCTCCAAAACTGATTCTTTGAGACGTTCAACGTTGTCTCCTACAACAGTTTGCCTGTAATGAGGGAGCCCCAGAGCAGCCAGCTCCTCAGCTAACCAACGAGCATTGCTGTTAAGGATGTTGCCAAGCAACAGCTCCGTGCCAATGCAAAGGATCTCAACACCATGCCTAGCCGAAGCTTCAGCCATGACCATCGCGATAGACGCGTGGATCACTAGGAGCTGCAAGGGGGCTAGAAGGGTCTACGAAGACACCTTCAGCACTACGTTGACGACGGCTGATCACGACTGTCGCCACGAGAATGGCTGTCGCTAAAGCCAGCCACAAAAAACGCATTTCAGCATTGGCCACCACGAGAGCCAATGCTGCTAGCCATTGTGTAAACACGTAGATCAACAGCACCGTTCGGCGATGACTGAAGCCTGCGCGCAGCAGACGGTGGTGAAGATGGCGACGATCAGGATAAAAGGGAGAACGGCCTTCCCGCAAACGCCCCATAATCACTGCCGACATATCAGCCAAAGGCAGAGACAAAATCAACAGTGGCAGCAACAGACTGACGGTGGTGAGTCCCTTGGCTGGTCCCACGATGCTGATTGCTGCCAAGGTAAAGCCAAGGAAATAGGAGCCGCCATCACCCATAAAAATGCGAGCTGGATTGAAGTTATGGCGCAGAAAACCAAGACAACAGCCCGCCAAAGCAGCTGCCAGAAAACCTGCAGCCACTTGATGAAGTGAAAAACTGACCGACACAAGACCAACAGCGGCAATCCCAGCCACTCCTGCCGCCAGACCATCAAGACCATCTAGCCAATTGATGGCATTGGTAATACCCACAAGCCACAACAGCGTGGCAGCAAGGCTAAGCAAATCCGGCAAGGCAATTAAAGAAGAAGAGCCTTCCCCCAACCAAGGCAACTCAATCGTTCCAATACGTACCCCCTGAGTCCACATCGCAAACGCAACGGCCACCTGTCCTGCCAAACGAGGCCAAGGAGACAAAACGAACAAATCATCTGCCAGGCCAATCACAAAAAAGCAAAGAGCCCCCGCCAGCGTGGACCAGATCAGCTGATCCTTCGCAGGCGCAAGCAAACCAAACCCCCCCAGCCCCCATGTCACTGCCAGAGCCAAACCAAATCCCACCACCATGGCGATGCCACCAAGACGCACGATCGGAGTGCTGTGCTGCTTGCGGGAATCAGGCTGATCAGTGAGACCGAGTTGAAGGCCTAGCGCCCGCACGAGTGGGACAACCAAAGTGGTAAGCACAGCAGCCATCACGAAGCTCGCCGTAGCAAAAGCAAAGGGGCTGCTCGCGAGAGTCAAGTTTGCTCCTGTAGCAAGCGACCTAAAGAAGGGCCGATTGAATGAATCCTAGGCAGAGCAAACCTGTGATTCCAGAGAGAAGGGCCAGTCAAGCAAGCGCTGGCTGGAGGGCACCCCTGTAGAGAGGGAAACGGCCACAAAGTTGTCTCACCTGTTCCAAGCACTGCGCCTTGATCGATTCATCTTGCGGTTTCAGCAAACGATCTGCAATCACATCAGCAACCTCGCGGAATGCCTCATCATCAAAGCCACGAGTTGTGAGGGCTGCCGTGCCCAAGCGCAGACCACTGGTCACAAAAGGCGACTCAGGGTCAAACGGCACCGTGTTCTTATTGGCGGTGATGTTTACGTCACTGACAAGCAAATCAGCAGCCTTCCCGGTCATCCCAATGCTGCGCAGATCCAGCAAGACAAGGTGATTATCTGTTCCTCCACTCACCACCGCAATCCCGCGCTCCTGAATGCGACCAGCAAGAACCTGGGCATTCGCCACCACCTGGCAGCTATAAGCATGGAACTCTGGCTGAAGAGCTTCTCCTAAGGCCACAGCCTTGGCTGCGATCACATGTTCCAAAGGGCCGCCCTGACTGCCAGGAAACACTGCCTTGTCAAACTTACGCCCAAAGTCCTCATCCCGACAAAGGATTAAGCCACCTCTTGGGCCACGCAATGTCTTGTGGGTGGTCGTCGTCACCACATCACAGTGGGCGATAGGACTCGGATGGACCCCGGCCGCAACAAGCCCGGCAATATGTGCCATGTCCGCCAACAAGTAAGCGCCCACCTCATCAGCGATGCTGCGAAAAGCAGCAAAATCGATCGTGCGGGGATAGGCCGAGTAGCCGCAGATGATCAGTTGGGGACGCTCTTTCAGGGCCAGCTGACGAACAGCCTCCATGTCGAGCTGCTGACTATCACGCTCCACGCCGTAATGAACGACCTTGAACCACTTGCCGCTGACATTGACAGAAGAACCATGAGTGAGATGCCCCCCATGGGATAGATCCATCCCCATGATGGTGTCACCAGGCTGCAACAGCGCCAGGAAGACGGCGAAGTTGGCCTGCGCGCCACTATGAGGTTGCACGTTGGCCCAAGCCGCACCAAAGAGCCGCCGAGCACGCTCGATCGCCAACTCCTCAATCGCATCGACATGCTCACAACCGCCGTAATAGCGCTTATGGGGAAGACCCTCGGCGTACTTGTTGGTGAGCACAGAACCCTGAGCCTGCATCACAGCTTGAGAAGTGAAGTTCTCACTGGCTATCAGCTCTAGATGGGTCTCCTGACGTTGCCTCTCCTGATCGATCAAGCCTGCAATCGCCGGGTCGGAATCCGTCAGGGCAGCATTAATAGAAGCCAAGAAGCGATCCGTCATTTACAGAATCCAACAGTTTTCGGATCGTAGGCAATGGTTCTTCACGTCTTAGGAACAGCCCTTAGCCCTAAGACCGCCGCCGGAACCAAGTGCAAAAAAAAACTGCCCGAAGGGCAGTTAATCAGCGCGCCTGGAGAGATTCGAACTCCCGACCCTCTGATCCGTAGTCAGATGCTCTAATCCGCTGAGCTACAGGCGCTTAGAAGGAAACATCAGACTTCATCATGGGGGCCTTCGTCAACCGAGTCTCATCCAAGCGCCACAATCGAGAGATCTACAAGGACACTGCTCATGCCAATTCGCTGGTACGGCAACGCCGACACAACCGACCCGACCTATCAACATTTCTCTCGAATCGTCAACTTCACCCTTCATGCCATGGCCTTTGCAGCTTTCAACAGTGGCCTTTGGTTCATTCAACAAATGCGCCACCCATGGCCACACTTGGATTGGTTCAGCGAAATCTGGCTGGCTGGACTCTTCATCCACCTTGCATTTGTAGTAGTCAAAAGACCCAAGACCAAGACCACCGAAGAGCAAGCCTGATCACAACATCAAGCCAGCATCCACCTAGCAAGGCCATCCCTTATGACAATCGATCCAGCGGATTTAAAAGAGCTACAACTATCCCTTGCCGATCGCATCTACCTTCAGATCGCCAGCTGGCACCTTTATCTGGGCGATGCAGGGCTTGCAGAAAACCTTGCCATCGAATGCAGCGTCAGGCTCAATGAAGGTGCCAATGTGGCAGCCCGCCAAGCCCTGGAATCAGTGCAAGTGCCCCTAGGTGGAGGGAGCACCCGCCTACCACTGGCGCGCCTAATCCCAGCCTCTCAACTTCGTGACCTTGAGGAGATCCTGGAGCCCTACTGCCGATAAGGTTGCTGCCATCCATGGAGGGCCAGTGCTGATCATCGAGGTCACCAACGCCCGTGAAGTGATGCGTCAACGCATCGGACCACTAGGGGAGCGACTCATCGGCAAAGTTGTGGATGCTGAGGACCAGGTGGAGAAAGCTCTGATTCAAGAGCTAGAAAACGCCTTCCAGGAATTCGGGATCGAAGCACGCATTGTTTCGGTACAGGGACCCCAGCTGGTGGGCCGAGACCATTTGGAGCTACCGATTCAAGTCCGTGAGGATCGCGAAGTTCGCCTCAGCGAGGAATAGCTCTGTAACGCAGCTCCCGCGCTAGCTCACGCACCTCAGCGACACCAAGAGAGATGCTGATTAGAGCAAATACAGCAAGGCCGGTGATCACTGACAAACACACCTCAATCAAAAGTCCCAACAGGTCCTGAGGCCATTGCATCAAGGTCGCCAGAGCCCAAGCCGCAAACCCTGCCGCCAGGCCAGCCCAAAGCACCTTGACGCCATCAAAAGCCCACCGTTGCAAAGGCAAGCCCCCTAGCCGCAAATGCAAGCCCATCAAGAGAGCTGCGCAGGTCAGCAGATTGATTGCAACCGTCGCCAGCACCAAACCGGTAGCCCCGAAATTGAATGGCAACTGAGGGCCCCAAGGGGTTGGGCCACCAACCAACAACCAATCAAACAACACATTCAAGCCAATCCCTGCCGTAGAAAGTCGGAAGGGGGTAGTGCCATCACCTAGGGCATAAAAAACACGCACCAGAAGATCACGAGCTAGATAGGCAGGCATGCCCACGCCATAGGCCATCAGCAATCCACTCACCAAGCTGGCGGCCTGGGCATCAAAAGCCCCTCGCTCGTACACCAAAGCAACGATTGGAGTCCCCAGAGCTACGAACATTGCCCCCAGAGGAACCATGCTGGCCGTAGACAACATCAACCCCTGACGGATGCGAGCGACTAGTGCAGGCCGATCTCCCGGGGCAGTGAGCCTGGCAAACGTTGGTAGCAGTGGCACCAGCAATGCATTAGAGATCAGCCCCAAAGGCGTCTGCACCAAAAGATTGGCGTAGCCCAGACCAGCCGCCGCACCCAAAATGCCTGAAGCAAAAAACAGATCTGTAAAGACATTGATCTGCAACATGCCTGAAGAGAGGGTGGCCGGGCCCATGACCTGCCATACCTCCCGCACACCTGGATGATGCCAGTCCCAAACCAACTGCATCTTGGTCAAGCCTTGCCTGATCAACGCCGGCAGCTGAATCAGCCACTGCAACAGGGCTCCCACCAAGGTGGCTAGTGCCAAAACAATGCCACCCCTGAGGGCGAACTGCATGGAGCCGATGTCCGTGCCGACCTGCCACCACAAAACTCCGACACCAACCACCAAAGCAAGACTGGACATGATTGGCGAAACCGCCGGAATCCAGAACTCATCAGCAGCATTAAGGGAGCCGAAGCCCAGGCCGATCAAACCTGCCAACAAAGCCATTGGGGCCATCACCTGAAGCTGAACCACAGCAATCCGATGCAGCTCAGGACTCAGACCTGGCCCCACCAGAGTGATCAACGGATTGGCTGCCAGCACTAATAGAGCCGTCAACAACAACAAAGCAGAACTAACCATGGTGTTGAGCGCCGCCAACACATGAGCGCTCTCCTGCCGCGGCCGTCTGCTGAGGACACTGACCATGGCGCTGTGGAAAGGACCATTGATCCCACCCAGGAGAATCAATAGAAACCCCGGCAAGACGTAGGCGTAGTTGTAAGCGTCATAAGCCGCTCCCACCCCGAAGGCAGCAGCGATCACAAGCTGACGAACCAGCCCTCCCACCTTGCTAAGCAAGGTGCCGATTGTGACAACCAGAGCAATACGCTTTAACGATCTCCCCATCCTTGGGCCTCAGACCATCTGATCATTTAGCAGCATTCTCAAGCCCTGCAAGCATCCCCATGACCGAGGCCATCCCGGAAGGATTGTTAGGGAGTCCACTGCTCACATTCCCACCACTCGAGGAAGGAGTCTTGGTGAAGCGCTACAAGCGCTTCCTTGCCGATGTGGAGCTAGTCAGCGGCGAAATCGTGACAGCCCACTGCGCCAACACAGGCCCCATGACTGGTGTTCTTCATCCTGGAGGCAGAGTGAGAATCCGCCATGCGCCTTCTCCCAAGCGCAAGTTGGCCTGGACATGGGAGCAAGCGGAGGCACCCAGCGCCCAGGGCGGCCTCTGCTGGGTGGGTATCAACACAGCCTTGGCCAATAGCCTGATCAGAGCAGCGATTGACGCCGGACACCTCAAGCAAGTCCTCGGTCCGATCGCAGCAATCCGTGCGGAAGTGACTTATGGAAGCAACCGACGCAGCCGCATTGACCTGTTTTTAACCCCTGATGCCAATTGCTCCGACACCAGACCCATTTACTTAGAGGTCAAGAACACCACCTGGATCGAACACTCCTTAGCCCTCTTTCCCGACACGGTGACAGAACGAGGGCAAAAACATCTCAAAGAGCTAATCGGTGTGCTGCCAGAGTCCAGAGCAGTCTTGGTGCCCTGCCTCAGCCGCCACGATGTCCAAGCATTCGCCCCAGGGGATAGCGCAGACCCTCGCTATGGCGAACTCTTTCGCCTGGCTCTTACAGCTGGCGTGGAAGTCATTCCCTGTTGCTTCGGATTTCACCGCGACAAGATCACCTGGGAAGGCCTTAGGCCTACCAAGACGACACAGAGTTGACACAGCAAAAAGAGCTCCAGATGTAACAGATCGAACTTTCACCCCGGCAAATAGACCTAAAAGCGTCCACCAATCCCATATTTCGTATCAACATGAACATAAAAAAATTGCAAGTTGAGCAAGTTTGACGTTTGAGCTATCACAAAGGCTTCCAGCTCGTTTTGCAGATCTGCTTCTTCCAATGACAACTGCTCCGCTTCCGCCCTCCAGGCGGCGCACGGTTCGCCTTCAGGAGGCCAGTCTCCTGGAGGGGCCAATGCTCCTCCTGCGCAGCATCCGTGGCTTCAGCTCCAATCGCTCACTGACTTGGCTGGCTTGCGTGCCCTTGGCCCTCTTCGGCCTAGGACTCTTCAACCTCTCGGCCCATGCCGCCGAGATGCCAGAACTGAATGCTGCCTTCCTAGCCAACAATCTCTGGCTTCTGGTTGCAACGATTCTGGTGATCTTCATGAATGCCGGCTTCGCGATGGTCGAAGCCGGAATGTGTCGTCAAAAAAACGCGGTCAACATCCTCGCCAAAAACCTATTTGTCTTTGCCCTAGCGGTAACGGCTTACTGGTTCATCGGCTATTCGCTGATGTACGGCGATCCTGTTTCGGCAGGATGGCTCTACTTCAACGGCCTGTTCTTTGATCCTGCTGTAACCCCTGAACTGATCAGCGAAGGAGGTCTTGTCCCAAGCGTCGACTTCCTCTTCCAAGCAGCCTTTGCAGGCACCGCTGCCACCATCGTCTCAGGACTCGTTGCAGAGCGCGTCAAGTTCGGCGAGTTCGTGGTCTTCTCCCTAGTGCTAACTGGTTTCATTTACCCAATCGCTGGCAGCTGGGAATGGAACGGGGGCTGGCTCAACACTGCCTTTGGCGAAGGCGTTGAATTCATTGATTTCGCAGGCTCCTCGATCGTTCACTCCGTCGGTGCCTGGGCAGGTCTGGTGGGAGCAATGCTGCTCGGTCCGCGCATCGGCAAATTTGTCGGTGGCAAGGCCCAAGCGATTCCAGGACACAACATGTCCATCGCTACCCTTGGCGCGCTAATCCTCTGGATCGGTTGGTATGGATTCAATCCCGGCTCCCAGCTCGCCATGGATCAATGGGTCCCCTACGTGGCTGTAACAACCACACTCGCGGCTGCAGGTGGCGCCATCGGCGCAACGATCATTTCCACCATCTACTCCGGCAAGCCTGATCTAACGATGATCATCAACGGCATCCTTGCCGGCCTAGTGAGCATTACAGCTGGTTGTGGCAATCTCACGATGGTAGGGGCCTGGGTTGCAGGCCTAATCGGTGGTGTCATTGTGGTGTTCGCGGTCTCAGCCCTTGACTCTTTAGGCATCGACGATCCAGTTGGAGCTTTCTCTGTCCACGGCGTCTGTGGCATCTGGGGAACCCTCGTGATCGGCCTATGGGGCTTTGACATCCAAGGTGATGGTTCCGCTCTTGGGCTATTCGTTGGGGGTGGCGCAAGTCAGCTTTGGGCTCAATTTGTCGGCTGCGCTGCCTACGCCATCTGGACCGTGGTGACCTGTTGGGTTACCTGGTCTGTCATCGGAGCACTGTTTGGCGGAATCCGCGTAACAGAAGCAGAGGAAATCGAAGGTCTTGATATCGGTGAACACGGTATGGAGGCTTATCCCGACTTCGCCTCAGCCGGCAACTAAAGCCTGATCAACAACCTGAATCCCATCAAGCCCGACCCAGTGCCGGGCTTTTTTATGCTTCAAAAGTGTTGAGCTGCCCATAGAGTCAGGAGATTGCTGCTGCCACGATGGATACACAAGCTTTCAAACGCTCGCTACACCACTCTGAGCGTTACAACCGTAGGGGCTTCGGGCGAGCCAACGAAGTCGCCAGCAACCTTGAGAAGGCCTACCAAAGCAGCCTAATTGGCTCAATCCGAGACAACGGTTATGTGCTTCAACATGGGCGACTTCAGGTGAAATTAGCTGAGGCCTTTGGTTTCTGCTGGGGAGTAGAGCGAGCAGTTGCGATGGCTTATGAAACCCGTAGGCACTACCCAAGCGAGCGCATTTGGATTACTAACGAAATTATTCACAACCCTTCAGTGAATGAACACTTACGCGAAATGGACGTGCTGTTCATCCACGCTGAAGGAGGTGTCAAAGATTTTTCCTGCGTCAGTGATGGCGATGTAGTGATCCTGCCCGCCTTCGGTGCCACTGTTCAGGAGATGGAGCTGCTTCATGAGCGTGGCTGTCACATCATCGACACCACTTGTCCATGGGTTTCCAAGGTGTGGCACACCGTGGAGAAACATAAGAAGCAAGAATTCACCTCAATTATTCATGGCAAGGTGAAGCATGAAGAAACCTTGGCCACCAGCTCCTTTGCAGGGACCTATCTAGTTGTTTTAGACCTTGATGAAGCCCAACTAGTCGCCGATTACATCCTGGGCCAAGGAGATCGTGCTGCGTTCATGAAACGCTTTGCTAAGGCATGCTCTGCAAACTTTGACCCAGATCAAGATCTCCAACGCCTTGGGGTAGCCAATCAGACCACCATGCTGAAAAGTGAAACCGAGGAAATCGGTCGTTTATTCGAGCGCACCATGCTCAGAAAATATGGCCCAATAGAGCTCAACAAACATTTCCTTTCCTTCAACACCATCTGTGACGCCACAGAGGAACGGCAACAAGCAATGTTCTCGCTAGTTGATGAACCTCTAGATCTACTGGTGGTGATTGGTGGTTTCAACTCATCCAACACCACTCACCTACAGGAAATCGCCATCAGCCGAGGAATCCGATCCTTCCACATCGATACCCCAGAACGTATTGGTGATAACAACAGCATCCAACACAAGCCACTGGGAGAAGATCTGTTCATCGAAAGTAATTTTCTACCTGCTGGAAGCGTGAGCGTCGGCATCACCTCCGGAGCCTCAACACCCGATCGAGTGGTTGAACATGTGATTCAGAAGCTGATCGACCTAACCTCCGACTGAACAACACCCTGGCTTTACATTTGTTAATATCCCAGGCCAACCCAGTCAGGGATGACCATCCGTGCCGCCCTTGTCGATACCTGCCGACCCATACCTGCGCCTCAGCGACAAATCCCAAGTCCGCTGCTATCGAAGTCATTTTTCCGATCGCATGGAGATGCTTGCGCCGCCAAAAAACGTGGCGGCATATCTTGACCACCATCAAGGCTGGTTTCAACGCTGTGCTGCACCGATGGAGGTCAAGGCCCTCGATGATCAGTCCTATCTCCTCACCCTTGGTCGATTCGGAAATTTTGGCTTTGAAGTCGAGCCTTGCATCGGCCTAAAGCTGCTTCCTCAGCAGCAAGGGCTCTACCAAATCATCAATGTGGACCTAAGGCATCAAGATCTGCCCCTTTGTGATCACTACGATGTGGACTTCAAGGCTGGGCTGAAACTTGAGCCATCAGAAACAGAAGCCAGCAAAATTGTCCAGCAAACCACCATCGTGAACTGGGATTTGGATCTTTCGGTGTGGATCCAACTACCGAAAGTGATCACCCTGCTACCAGATGGTCTTGTACAGACAAGTGGTGACCAGCTGCTGAGGCAAATCGTGCGACAAATCTCGCGCCGACTTACATGGAAGGTTCAAGAAGACTTCCATGCCACCCATGGACTGACCTGCCCACCACGTCGCCATGCAGCTTTCTGAGCGAGTCAACCCTGTTATCGCCTTGATCTGCAAACCGATTCTCTAAAGTGCTCACCTGCAATCCATGGTGATGATGGCCGGCTCCGAAACCCCTAAAGCAAAGGGATCTGACTCTGACCTAGGACCTCAAGCCAGTTCATCGTCAGAATCGATTAACTACTTCTCCGAATTTGGAATTCTCATACTCCGGCTCGGGGTCAGCATTTTGATGGTCCATAACGGATTAGAGAAGCTCCAAAATCCAGAAGGCTTCTCGGAATTTGTCATCAGCCAACACCTTAACTTCTTACCAGGCGACCCTCTGCTGTGGACGTATGCAGCAGCTTTAACAGAAATCATTTGTCCAATTGGAATCGCTTTCGGACTTGCTACTAGGCTCTGTGCGCTTGGCCTTCTATCGACAATGGCTTTTGCCATTACATACCACTTATTTGATACTGGCCTGCAAGGCTTCCCCTTCGCCGTGGTCGAAAACCATAGCTATGCCTTTGAATTGTCTGGTGTTTATGCAACTACTTTCTTTTACTTACTTTGTGCAGGGCCAGGGCGCATTTCACTGGCAGCAAGGAACAAAGCCAAAGCAAATTCAGTCAGAATGAAACTCATCAAGGAAATCAACAAAGTCAAAATATAGGCAACCAAATTGGCTCTATATTAGCTTTAATTATTACTAACTTAATGCAAGAAGTGGCGCTTTCCCGTCAACACCATTGCCAGACCAAAATCATCGCAAACAGCGATTGAGTCTGCATCACGCTTGCTCCCACCAGGCTGGATTACGGCACAGATGCCATGGTTAGCCGCCAAACGCACCGTGTCGTCAAAGGGGAAGAAGCCATCACTAGCCAAAACAGCTCCCCTGGCTTGATCGCCAGCTGCCTCAAGGGCTAGTCGCGCCGAGCCGACCCGGTTCATCTGGCCCGCTCCAACTCCGAGACTCTGGCCAGCACGAGCCACCACGATGGCGTTAGAGCGCACATGTCTCACCAGGCGCCATGCAAAGGTGAGATCCTCGTTTTCTTCAGCAGAAGGCGAGCGCTTGCTGGCCACAGTCCAACTGGTGGGATCAATCGATTGATCGTCTTGGTCCTGCACCAACACGCCACCGAGGATGGTGCGAATGTGATCACGACCAGCCGCATCAATGGCACCTGGTGCCAATTCCAACAAACGTAAGTTGGCCTTGCTGGCAAGGATTTCCCGAGCTTCTGGTTCAAAGCCTGGTGCCACAACACACTCCAAGAACAAACTGGTGAGCTCCCGAGCAGTCGTGGCATCCACCAATCCATTCAGAGCCACGATCCCTCCAAATGCACTCACCCGATCCGCATCCAAGGCACGGCTTAAGGCCGACGCCACGCCAGTGCCAATCGCGACGCCACAAGGGTTGGTGTGCTTAACCACCACGGCAGCATCTTGAACAGCTTGATGAGCCCCATCCGTGCCATATCCAAACTCCCGAACAGTGGCCAGGGCAGCTTCCAAATCAAGCAAATTGTTGGTACTGAGCTCCTTGCCCTGCAACTGAATGGCACCGCCCCAACCCTGCTTCGGAGCGCTGTACCAAGCCGCATGCTGATGGGGATTCTCGCCATAGCGCAGCCTCTGCCTAAGGGGAATAGCCTCAAGCCATTGGGCAGCTTGCTCAGTCAGCCGCTCGCCCATCCAATGGCTGATGGCCACGTCATAGGCAGCGGTGTGCTCAAAGGCTTCAAGGGCAAGCTCACGACGGAGCTGGTCATCCACACCATCACTTAAAGCCACTAGGAATCTGTCGTACTGATCCGGCCTCGTGAGCACGGCCACATGCGCATGGTTCTTTGCCGCCGCTCGCACCATGGCGGGACCACCGATATCAATATTCTCAATTGCAGTTTCCCAACTCACCTGCGGATTGGCCACTGTTTCCCGAAACGGGTAAAGGTTCACCACCACCACATCAATGGGAGGGATCTGATGCTGCTCCAGATCGACCTCATGATCAGGGTCGCCCCGCATCGCCAAGATGCCTCCATGGACACGAGGATGCAGAGTCTTCACCCGTCCTCCAAGAATTTCCGCAGCACCTGTGTGCTCAGCAACCCGCGTCACGGGCAGACCGGCATCCTCCAGCACTTTGGCTGTGCCACCACTGGAAAGCAGCTGAAACCCATGCATGCGATGCAAGGATTCCGCTAGAGGAACAATCCCATGTTTGTTTGAAACGCTCAACAAGGCGATGGGAGCCATGGCAGCAGAGACGAAAGCATTCCGTGGGCCAACCTACGCAGCAGCGATACAACACCTGCCGTGAGCGACAACCTTCTCCGCGACATTCCCAAAGGTGCTTACTACAGGCTTGTGCTGCTGCATGGCTGGGGTGCAGATGCAGACGATCTGATGCCCCTTGGCCGAGAGCTCTGCCAAGTCATCGAGCCTCCCGTAGAACTAGTGGCTCTACGAGCACAACAACGTCATCCTCAAGGTCTGGGCCGGCAATGGTATGGACTCTTTCCAAGCGACTGGGCAGCCGTTCCTGATGCGATCTCACAACTTCAGGCTCGCTTGAAAGCCCTGGAAACCCCAGAAATTCCTCTACAAAGAACGGCTTTACTGGGTTTCTCTCAAGGGGGAGCAATGGCCCTGGCGAGTGGTTGTGATCTACCACTAGCAGGCCTAATCGGCTGCAGTGCATACCCACATCCAAATTGGGTAGCGCCAAGCATTCGCCCCGCTGTGCTTCTCCTGCATGGGCGCCAAGACGATGTAGTTCCCTACGCCGCCTCTGAACAACTCCTCAAAAGCCTAAAAACAAGCGGATTGGAGACGGCATTAGTGAGCTTCGAAGGGGGCCACTGCATTCCGGGAGAACTAATCCCCCGGATGCAACAGGCCTTGCACTCTTGGTTCAACTAAGGAATCGCTTTCTCGTCAAACGAAGGCGTACTCATACTCCTCGATCTCCTCCCAGTCGTCGGAAGTCAGTTCAAGGCCTTCAAACATGACCTCTTCCCCAACGGAGTCAACGATCAAGCGCAAAGAGGGGAAGAGAAAATGGTTCTCTTCAGCGTACTGAGCACTAAACAATCCTTTCTCGCCCCAGAAAAAGCGATCAGTGGTGTGTTCGTTACGACGAACATTAAGGATCGCTGGTGAGACCAAACCAGATTCGGCGATGTAACGACGAGCTGCCGTCACAGGCTTGTATTCACCGGTTTCGAGATGGAAAGTAGGCACATGAGCCAACACCCGTTGACCAGCCAATCGTCTGCGGCTGATCCGCTTGCGCTTCTTAGACATAAACGGGAAACTCCTGTATAGGAGTGCGATGGAGAGAGGAACGGGGCGGCTTAGGACCGTCCTGCAAATAGCGCTCAAGCACGATGCAAGAGCATGAAGATGCCCAAATGTCAGCAAGCCTTGCTCAGGGAATCGCAGCAGAGCTACAACACCCTGAGGGATCACTTTCAACATGATCGGCCGAGGCCGAGGATCCAACAGAGGACGCATCTACCTCTGCTGTAGCTTTGGCGACACGATTTGTGCAACCTCTGCTGTGGCTTTGGTGACACAATTTGTGCAACCTCTGCCTTGTCCGACTTTGAGCTACAGCCTCTGGGCGAGGCTTTCAAGCCAATCGACGCTCAAATTTTAATACTTTTTTCAGAATTTACAAGGTGTCATTCGTATCAGCCTCTTGGTGTCGGTGTCCAGAGGCACATCGCTCGCCATGAAGCTGTCAAACCGCTTCCTCAATCTGGTGAAGCAACAACTCAGCAGCTTCGAAGCGGAGGCTCCACTAGAGAAGCTTGTGGTCTATATCGCTCAAGCAAGAGACGGGCGCGCCCCCAGCCTGGAAGCCGTAAGTCAGTGGCCTGCCAATGGGAACAAATCCCTGCCACCTGTAGAGGCAGACCCTGAGCTTCGTGCACCCTCACCTGATCGACGCTGGTACCCGCTTCAAGAAGGAACGATCTTGCTTGGAGTACTCAGAGCCGAAAAACCCCTCTCTTCGCCATCCTGGCCCACCCGCCTAGACCGACGGCTGCTTGCTACTGCGAGTGCCATCACCGATTGCCTCAGTCTTGAGCTTGAGCGCGCCAGGCTGCTTGATGAGCTGGCCGAGCAACGGGAACAAATCAGCCTGATGGTGCATCAACTGCGCAATCCGCTAGCCGCGCTTCGAACCTATGCCCAACTCTTGATGAAGCGCCTAGAGCCCGATAGTCGTCACCGCACCTTGATCAAGGGTCTGCTGAGCGAGCAAGCACAACTAGATCGCTATATCTCCAGCCTCGACCAGATCGGCCAGGACAATCTGCCCATCCAACCAAGCATCAAGGCCCCATTGCTGCTGCCTCCATTACTGCCACAAGCCACTGATCTCACTATCAAATCCTTACTAACACCACTGATCGAACGCGCCATAGCCACATCAGCCTTGCAAAAACGCCCTTGGAATGGACCCAGCCAATGGCCTGCCTGGACTGAAGAGCTACGTCCTTCAGCAGATGGAGTGGTCGCTGAAATCGTGGCCAACCTGCTGGAGAATGCTTTCCGCTATAGCCCTGCAGGCCGCCCTGTCGGCCTTTGCTTGCAACAAAACGGAGTATGCGTCTGGGATGGAGGTGAACCCATCAACAAGCAAGAGCGTGAACGCATCTTCAGCAGAGGCATTCGAGGCCAGAGCAGTGGCGATCGCCCCGGCAGCGGCCTTGGCCTCGCCCTGGGACGCCAACTGGCTGAAGATTTGGGAGGTTCGCTGCAACTGATCACCTCTCCAGCGAACCTTGATCCAGCCCTTCCCAGCGAAGGGAATGCCTTTCTGCTCAGCCTGCCGGCAGTAACACCGCCAGCAACAGAAGCGTGATTGTTTCCACTAGCACGACTGAAGCGCCATAAGAATCCCCGCTATGCCCACCAAGACGACGTCCAAGCAGTTCAGGCACTAAAAACGCCGGCAAGACACCCACACCAATTCCTGCCATCAAAACCATCTGACTGGGCCACCCCACGATCATGAGTGAAGGGACAACCGTTAATGCCAAAAGCAGCACTAAGCATGCTGGTAATGCTTCCTGCCATCCCTTGCGATAACGACGATGAAAGGATGCGGAGCCAGCCTGCCCCTCACGCAAGTAAAAGAAGCGCGCCATGGCCCAAAGCGGCGCACAACGCCCCCAAAAGGCAGCAATCAGCAAAGCCAAAGGGGCTAGAGAACCAAGCCGAAGTAGGGCTGCAATCTGAAGTAACACCACCACAAGCAGAGCCTGGACTCCACTCGCTCCAACACAGCTGTCCTCCATAGCCTGCAGACAGCGCTCACGACCTGCCGCCAGACCATCGGCCGTGTCCATCAACCCATCAAGGTGAAGACCACCCGACAGCCAGGCACCCAGCCCGATGACCAAAAGTGCCACTGCCGAGGTCGGCCAATCGGCACGGATCAAGACAAGCCAAAGGAAAGACTGCAGTCCTCCCAGCACCAATCCGATCCAAGGAGCAAAGCGAGCAATCCGTTCAAAACGTGGCTTCAGCCCTGGCCAAGCAGGCAATACGGAGTAGAAGATCCATGCTCCAGCCAAATCCCGGAGCCAAAGAGGAGCGCGCAAGATCTCCAACCTCCAGCCAAAGGCAAAGCCCAACGTAGGGTCATGATCGGCCTGGTGCCCTGTGGCGCTGAAGTATCGCCGTAGCACTAGTCGTGTTTGATTTTCAGATCAACGCCCACTGTTCACACACACTTGCTCGCGTTGGCTGCTTCCGCACTCCTCATGGTTCTGTCAACACACCTCGTTTCATGCCTGTGGGCACGTTGGCAACGGTGAAAGGCATCACAGCCACTCAACTGGCCGACACCGGAGCTCAGATGGTGTTAGCCAACACCTATCACCTCCATCTTCAGCCAGGTGAGGGGATCGTGGCAGATGCCGGTGGCCTGCATCGCTTCATGGGCTGGGACCGCCCACTACTTACCGACTCAGGTGGCTTTCAGATTTTCAGCCTGGCAGACCTGAATCGTATTGATGATCACGGGGTCGTTTTTCGCAACCCTCGTAATGGCAGCCAGATTGAACTCACGCCAGAACGCGCCATCGAAATTCAAATGGCCCTTGGCGCTGATGTCGCTATGGCCTTCGACCAATGCCCCCCATACCCAGCCAGCGAAAGCGATGTGGAGGCTGCCTGTAAGCGCACCCATGCATGGCTGGAACGCTGCTCGAACACCCATCAACACGCAAATCAAGCCCTATTCGGCATTGTTCAGGGAGGGTGTTTCCCCCACCTCAGAGAGCAAAGTGCTCAAATCGTGGCCAGCTTTGATTTGCCTGGTATCGCCATCGGTGGCGTCAGCGTGGGTGAACCGGTTGAAGACATTCATCGCATCGTGCGCCAGGTTTCTCCTCTGCTTCCCCAGGATCGCCCCCGCTACCTGATGGGGATTGGCACCCTGCAAGAAATAGCGATTGCAGTTGCCAGCGGTATCGATCTATTCGACTGTGTGCTGCCTACCCGCCTGGGAAGACATGGCACAGCACTTGTCGCTGGCGAGCGCTGGAATTTACGCAATGCCCGCTTTCGTGAAGATCACACACCCTTAGATCAAAGCTGTACCTGTACAGCCTGCCGCCATCACAGCCGGGCTTATCTGCATCACTTAATTCGCAACGAAGAGCTGCTAGGGCTCACGCTTCTAAGCCTGCACAACCTCACCCAGCTGATCAGATTCACCTCAGCTATTAGCCAGGCAATTCAAGATGACTGTTTTTCAGAGGATTTCGCTCCTTGGCAACCGGACTCAGCAGCACATCACACGTGGTAACGTCCATGAAACGCAGCTGAGCAACTAGGGATGGCAGCCTTCACTTTCGATCTGATGGCCCAACTGCCAGAGGCCTATCAGGCCTACGCTCCAGCAGTGGATGTTCTTCCACTCATCCCCATTTTCTTCTTCCTGCTTGTCTTTGTTTGGCAAGCATCTGTGGGCTTCCGCTGAAGCATTCATTTCAATCAACGCTTTTTTCCTCGAAGCCATACCTCGCAGACGAAGGTAGGCAGACAAAGAATGCGATTCCATCGGCTGGGCTCTTGGCCCAACCGATAGAGCCATTCGAGCCCTAACTGGCACATCCATTGGGGGGCTCGCTTTTTCATGCCAGCCCATACATCGAAGCTTCCCCCAACACCCATCCAGAGGCCTGGGCATGCCCGCCTTACGCGCGCTATCCATGTTTCTTGACGGGGAACTCCTAGTGCCACAAGCACAAGATCAGGATGCAAAACTCTCAACTTGGCTTCCAGGTCAGGCCAAGCATCTTGGGGTTGATAGCCATGCGAAGACATCACAAGTCGCAAAGCAGGCAGATCTTGCTTCAGGAGTTGCCTCAAACGATCCATGACCTGCGGTGTTGCTCCCACTAGAGCCACCTTCCAATCATGAGCCTCTGCATAGGCAAGTAACGAACGGGCCAGTTCAATGCCAGGACTGCGCGGCACCACAACTCCCTGACGCCTCAGCGCCCAAACCACGCCAATCCCATCTGGGATGACTAGATCTGCCGCGGCAATAGCATCACCTAGCCTGGGATTCTCTCTAGCCGCCATCGTCATCTCCGCATTAAGCGTGACGATCTGGCCACCACCACGAGCATGCAAACCAATCGCCGCAGCCTGAACATCGCGGCATGCATCCACTGGCACACCTAGAACACTTCGACGGTATTGATCGCTCGGTGCGGTGCTTGTTGATTCCATCAGCGAGACAACTGAGGTTGAAAATTTAGTGCTCTAAACCTTGAACGCAATCGATGGAGTCCAAAGCCCAATCGCCACAAGCAAGCGAATGGAGCAACCGCCGATTTGCAAAGAAGCCCCTGAGAAAGTAGCGCTGTGCGAGCCGGGAGGGTTGTTGGACGGATGTGTTGCTAACGACTCAGATGGGCTCCTCCAAGGAAAGCCCCATGCCGGGGTGTTCGACGGCATGTTCAATCAGGTCAGCCAAACGCAGCGCGCGTGAAGCCTGCTCCCCATCAACGGCTGGTGTCTCACGACCTCGCAAACACTGAAGAAAATGCTCCAACTCTGCATAGAGAGGCTCAATAGAAGTCGTGCTGACCTCTTCGATAAAACCGTCATTGCGATACAACAACTCACCGTGATCGGCTGAATACCACTCATGAGCACGACGATGTATATGCAGGGTGTGGTTAAGGAAATCAGTCTCAACAAGACTGCCCCGACAATGAGCACTGAGACTTCGAATTTTGCGGTGGCTCATCTTGCTAGCCGTGAGGCTAGCCACCACACCATTGCTGAAGCCAAGCGTGGCATTGACGTAATCGATCGGGCCCTCGGCAGTGCGACCCCCTGCAGCAGCCAGACCTACCACCGGAGCACCCGCCAGCTCAAGAACCAAGTCGAGGTCATGAATCATCAGATCAAGCACCACCGACACATCATTGGCTCGGTCACCATGGGGGCTATGGCGACGAGCCTCAAGAACCACCACCTCCTCATTTTCCACCACCTTGATCAACTCTCGAAAGGCAGGGTTAAAGCGTTCAATATGGCCAACCTGCAAGAGCCGTCCAGCCTTATTAGCCGCCACAATCAATGCGGATGCCTCCTCCTGACTCGCCGCAATCGGTTTTTCGATTAACACATGCAGGCCTGCCTCCAAGCAGGCCTGCCCGACCTTGTGATGGAGCAATGTCGGCACAGCAATGCAGACAGCTTCGACCTCGCCTAGCAAGCTGTGGTAGTCAGGGAACCAATCGCATCCAAACTGTTCAGTTGCCAGCTGACCACGCTCAGGATCGGGATCAGCGACTGCCACCAGCTGCGCATCCTTAAGCAGACTGAGCACACGGGCATGATGCCAACCCATATTGCCAATCCCGATCACACCGACCTTCACCGGAACCATGGGATCGGTCATCGGCAGGCCATGGCGCATCGGGGAAATTATCAACGATCATTCCTCAGTGTGATCGTGACTGGGAAGAATCAGTCGCACACGCTCGATACGAGGACCCTTCATCGTTACGATCTCGAACTGCAAACCATCGCAGCGCAAGGCCTCTCCAGCAGAAGGGATGTGTTGCAACTTTTCAAGCAGAAAGCCAGCCAAGGTGTGATGTCCATCAGCTTCAGGCAAGTCCAGATTGAGCTGTCGATTGAGCTCAATGATCTCAAAATCTCCTGCAACCATCCATGTGTCTGACTGACCCTCAATCAGCTCAAGATCCGGCTCATCGTCGTCTGCATGGGGCTCATCGCCCACGATCTCACCAGTGAGATCGGCAGCTGTAACCAATCCTTCGGTACCGCCATGCTCATCAACGACAAGCAGTAGGGGCTGTCCACTTCGGATCATCGGCAACAATTCAGCCAAAGTGCTGGTCTCAAGAACCCTTACAGCTGGTTCTAAAAAAGGTTCAAGCGGAGATTCTGCCTGCAAAGCACCCCGGGAGATGGGTTCCGCCAACCGACGTAAATCAAGCACACCCCTGACATCATCTAGGGACTGACCGATCACTGGAAAGCGCGCATGGCGGGTGCTATGCACCACTCTCATCAGTTCAGCGAAGCAGACCCCAACAGGCAAGGTGACCATGCCAGAACGTGGCACCATCACCTCTCTAACTTGAGTGTCGCGCAAGGCGAAAACACCTTCAAGGATGTTGCGCTCATCAGGACGAAGGCCTGTTACCCCACCAATTTCGATCAGAGACTCCAGCTCACCAGCAGAAAGAGCAGGAACGAGAGAATCCCAATGTGCATTCAAACCAACCAGCCGCAACATCATCGAAGCGACAGCTTCCAGAAGAGCCAAAAGGGGCGCAAGCACACGCATCACCGTCTCCAACAATGGAGCGAGGTTTAGAGCCGCAGCCTCAGGACGATTCAGCACCCAGGCCTTAGGAAGAAAGCCCGCCAACAAGGTGGCCAACACCACAAGCAGCAGAAAAAGCCCCCCGTCCAACCAGCGACTAGCAGGATCAGCCAGAGGCCACCAGCGATGTCCAACACCACGGCCAACCCAGCCCAGGGCAACCAACGCCAGCATTCCACCCAATTGAGACACCATCAACGCCCTCCTCAAACGGCGCTGAAGACGATGGACGGCGGAAGCTCCGGGTTGCTGCTCTTCTACTAAAACCTGTACTCGACTAGGACGCAGCCGCAACAAGGCAACCTCTCCAGCCGCGAAAAAAGCCGGTAGAACCAGCAATACAGCCAGGGAAAGCAACCTCATTGAATGAAAAAAATATGGGGGTCGCGAGGATCGAACTCGCCTTAGGCGAATTATGAGTTCGCTGCATTCACCAGATTGCTAGACCCCCTCAATCACGGATCTACCACATGCCACGGATAGGAGTGAAGGCCTCAGGCGCCACATTCATCTCAGGACCATCCTCCACCATGACAATTTCTGGAGGAACATCCCCCGCAAGGCTGTTATCAAAACCGCTAGAGATATCAACAGTTCGCCAAGGTAGGGAAGAACTCTGCTCTTCTAGAAGCACCTGATAGGTGTTCTGCACAGCAGAACTATCCCAGATGATCGTCTGATCAGGAAAACCAAATCCCATAAAGCGATTGCCCTCATAACTGGCCACAGCGATGCCGAGCATATCCGTGAGCTGATGAAGCACATCCACACCCCTGGCATAGGGAGCTGTCCAACTGTAAAAACGACGTTCGATTAAGGCACCAGTGGATTCCAGCGGCCCACATTGACTCACCTCCACAGGCCCCTTCGACGACTGGCTGGCATCCGGTGCTTCAAGAGTCGTGGTGCAAACCACAGGCCTCGCCCAGGCCAAACCGCCACCCCATTCAGTGACTATCAATGGTGTCACCAGGGCCAAACCAAGCATCCTTAGCTTATGGGAGGACACCCAAGCCATAACTGCAAAAAACACGACTACGCGCAAACTAGGCAATGAATCCTTAACGCACCAGCCCAATGAGCCCTCTTCCCCCATCGGCGGAGGCCTGCCGCGATGAGCTGCTCAACCGGCTAGCGCGAGAGGCCTACCGCCATGGACACTTCACCCTGGCCTCTGGTCGCCAAAGCAACCACTACGTGAACTGCAAGCCAGTCAGCCTCAGTGGATCTGGCCTGGCATTGCTAAGCCTGGCGTTGCTCAAATATGTAGAGCCCGATGCTGTTTGTGTCGCTGGCCTCACCCTCGGCGCCGATCCCTTGGTGAGTGCAGTGGCGATGGCAGCAGCACAAGCGGAACGCACTCTCGATGCGCTAATCGTGAGAAAGCAAGCCAAAGGCCATGGCACCGCTGCTTGGCTTGAAGGTCCACTACCTCCCAGCGGTGCACGCATCACCGTTTTGGAAGACGTTGTCACCACAGGCGGATCGTCACTAAAAGCAGTGCAACAGCTGCGTGCAACGGGTTATCTGGTGACACGCGTCGTCACGATCGTCGATCGACAAGAAGGTGGTGAAGAGACCTTGAATGCTGCTGAGTTAGAGCTTGTCAGTTTGTACCAGCTCAATCAGGTCGCTGAGCGGGCCAGACAGCTGGAGACGGAGACATGAGCAGCTCGAGCAAGCAACGCTGGGACGTCCTTAAACCCCTATTGAGGTTGGAGGGTTCTGGTAGTCGAGACTTTCTTCACGGCCAGACCAGTGCCGATCTGCTGGCTGCTGAAACAGGCTCCCTGCTGCGCTGCTGCTGGCTCACCGCCACAGGAAGGGTGCGGGCGCTGTTGGAGATTCGTCTGGATGAAAGAGGTGCAGATGTGCTTGTTCTCGCCGGCGATCACAACGCCGTAGCGACGGGGTTTGAGCAGGTGATCTTCCCTGCAGACCAGGTTCGACTGAAGCCGAGCAAGCCAATTCGACGCCTGCAGATACTGGCCCAACTCAAACAGGAGCAAACTCCTGAGGTGACCTGGCTGCTGCCAGACGAACCACTGCCAAAGCAATGGGCTGCTATGCAGCAGGCCAGTGCAGATCAAATTGAGAGCTGGCGACTCAAGCAAGGCCTGCCCCTTGAACCTGGTGAAATCAATGGCGATACAAACCCGTTTGAACTGGGACTAACCGCATGGGTGAGTCTCAGCAAGGGTTGTTACTTGGGGCAGGAAACCTTGGCAAAGCTGGCCAACAGCGGTGGTATCAAACAACAACTGCGCTACTGGCAAGCCAACCGCCCGATTGCCGTAGGCCAAAAACTAATCAATCTTGAGCCAGAGGCAGGGGTCAACAATCGAGCGGGGGTCATTACTTCAGTGATGCACGACCAAGACTCAAGAGGCAGCTATGGCTTGGCCTTGGTGCGCCGCAAGTCGCTAACAGAGGCTGAACTATGCCTGGCGGAAGACTCAACAAGAGTGCGCCTCTCCATTCCTACGGGATTTGTGACTCCACCCATGAATGACTGAACATGGCTTGACGATGCCCAGCTACTCGTCTTGCTTTAACAGCTCATCTTGCTTTAACAGCCATGCCGCCACGGCCCAAGTGGCGAGACAATCATCGTGGTTGTAATCAAAGATCCAACGCAGGGAATAGGAACTGCCGCGATCTTGAAGACCTGAACCACGCCACTGGCGCCACCAAAGCAGAGCTCGAGCCCCATCGACACCCACCTGACGCCAACAAAATCCCAGCCAACTCGCCACGCACTTCAACCCATAGCTGTTTAAAGGCAATCGCCAAGAACGCCGCACCCGATCGTGCACATCAATCATGCGCTTGCTCAGTGCACTCAACTCAGCCGCGTCAACTCCCTGTCGCTTAGCCATACGGCGAAGAGCTAGAGACTCCGTTTCGCCGTAATGCATCACTGGCCAGTCGGGATAACTCTTCAGCATGCGTTGCAACCGCTGCCAACAACGTGCCTCGCCGTGCTCATAAAGCACCAAAAAGGGGTGATACTGCGCGCCCTCTAAATCCCAACTGCCATCTGGCCTGCGGCCCAGCCGGACAAAACCATGCAGAAAATCATCGCGAGCATCTGGATCAGATTCGATGTCGTACAACAACACGCCAGGGGCAGTGGCCAATTCCGGTAAAGCTGATGCGGAGTCCAAGCGCTCATAACGACCATCCCGCTGAGCCCGGGCCTGAGCGACAAGCTCACAAGCCACTTCCCCGTGCTGCTCACCGAAATGTTGCAAACGACTTCCGAGCTCATTCGGATCGGCTGCCGCTAAATCCTGCAAACCAAGAATCCCCAGTTCCTGAAGCATCTGCCGTCGACGAGTCCCGATACCGCTCACCTCACTGAGATGTCCCTCTACAGAAGCCACGGCATTGCAAACACCTCGCCAGGAACACAACTTGCACTTACGCCGATCAGCAACCAAAGGCGGAGGCTCACTCAGCTCGAGGTCTGCGGCCAACTTGACCAGGACATCATCAAGCTGCCGCTGCAGCCCGCCCAGCAATGAAACTCGTTCCATGTGAAGACTGCGACCAGCTCCGGCCAAAGCCAAGCCTTCAGGCACGGGAGCCGACTGCAGCGGTGCCAATAAACGACCAGCAAGGGCCAAAGCCAAGCGATGCTCTCTGGTCAAGCGTCGACCCTGACGTGCAAGCACCGGTCGGTAAGCAAATGCCCCCCAACGACTTTGCCCCTCGACCCTCTGCAGCAATGGCGGATGGGCCTCCAATAACTGCCCCGCAGGACCAACCCCCTTAAGCCTCAGCCCCACCACCCCTGGGCAGCCTTGACTGCAACCGTCTAGACCCCTGCATGGTTTGCGCGGCAACAAAGCAACAAAGTTGCGCTGCTGATCATCAAGTTGCAGAGTGCGGTGAGCAGTCCAGAGCCGTTGCTCTCCATCGCCATAACGGTCTAACCAAGCCCTACGACGACAGCGCAGCCAACTACGCAGCAAGCGATCAGTCAGAACGTTGGCAGCGAGAGGGGTGGCACCCATCAGCCGACGTTACGGCGGCTGCCTGCTAGATCCAGTCCATTAGTTGATCATTTATGGCATCGGCCCCCCTGCCGCTGGCCGCGGCCCCCATCCACTTCGGTACCGACGGTTGGCGCGGGGTCATCGGCGTGGATATCACAGTCGAAAGGTTGTTAACCGTTGCTGCTGCTGCTGCACAGGAGCTGGCCTATCGCGCACCCACAGAACTCAAAAGCCGGTCAGTGATCATCGGCTACGACCGCCGCTTTCTAGCTCCGGAAATGGCAGAGGCCATTGCTGCCGCCGTGCGCGGCTGTGAGCTGGAGCCCTTACTCACCGAAACGCCTGTGCCGACACCTTCCTGCAGCTGGGCAGTCGTTCAACATCAGGCCCTTGGCGCCTTAGTGGTCACAGCCAGTCACAATCCGCCGGAATGGTTAGGGCTAAAAATCAAGGGGGCCTTTGGCGGCTCAGTGGAAGACACTTTCACCGCAGCGGTGGAACAGCGACTTGCTGCCGGAGGGATCTCAGTACCCATCAATGGGATTACCAAGCGATTTGATGGGCGTGGGCAGCATCTCGACGGATTGCGAGAGAAGCTCGATTTAACTTCCCTGATCAAGGGCCTGCAGAAGATGGGGCTCAAGGTCATCATCGATCCGATGCACGGTTCAGCAGCGGGTTGCATTGCCGAGCTACTGGACCCGCACAACCAGGGCTTGATTCAAGAAATTCGCGCCCAGCGCGACCCGTTGTTCGGCGGCAACCCGCCCGAACCCCTCGCCCCATATCTGAGCCAGCTGATCGCAGCTGTGCAGGCCTCCAGCGCTACCGGACAACCCGCCGTGGGTCTTGTGTTCGATGGCGATGGCGACCGCATTGCAGCCATAGATGAAGCTGGCAACTTCTGCAGCACCCAGCTGCTGATGCCCCTCCTGATTGACCACCTCGCCCGAGCCAAACAACTGCCAGGCAAGGTTGTAAAAACCGTGAGTGGCTCTGACCTGATGCGTCTAGTTGCTGAGGATCTAGGCCGGGAGGTGCTGGAACTACCGGTTGGTTTCAAATACATCGCCGCTGAAATGCTCAGCGGCGATGTGCTGGTGGGAGGTGAGGAATCAGGAGGAGTGGGCTTCGGAATGCACCTACCTGAAAGGGATGCCCTCTTTGCAGCCCTGCTTGTACTGGAAGCACTTGTGGAGGGAGGGCAGCCCCTCGGCGCACGCATGAAAGCCCTGCAAGAGCGTTGTAGGGGGAGCAGTTTTTACGAACGCTTCGATCTACGCCTTGCTGACATGGACTCGCGACAACGACTAGAAACGCTGCTTGAGCAAACCCCTCCAGCCACAGTTGCTGATCAACCCGTTCAGACCGTGATCCGTACAGATGGCGTGAAATTTCGACTTGGACCTAGCCACTGGTTGATGCTGCGTTTCTCCGGCACCGAACCCCTGCTCAGGATCTACTGCGAAGCTCCCAGCGAGACAGACGTCAAAGCAGCTCTGAACTGGGCAAAGCAGCTCGCAGAACGAACATGAGCAGCAATGAATTGACAGAGCGGGTGCTGGTGATCGCCAGCGGCAATGCTGGCAAAATCCGCGAGTTCCGTCAGTTGCTGGCTCACCTGCCGCTCAGCGTGCAAGCCCAACCCAAAGATCTTGCCGTGGAAGAAACAGGCCAGACCTTTGCAGAGAATGCACGCATCAAGGCCTTGACAGTTGCTCAAGCCACGGGCCAATGGGCCCTCGCAGACGACTCCGGACTCAGCGTAGAGGCACTGGCAGGCGCCCCTGGGGTCTATTCAGCCCGCTATGCCGCGAGTGATGCCCTAAGGATTGAGCGCCTACTACAAGAACTCAAAGGGATCGATGATCGCCGCGCTCACTTCAGCGCTGCTCTTTGCATCGCATCTGAGACGAATGAAGTTTTACTGGAGGTCGAAGGCCGCTGCGAAGGTTTGATCACGCACGCAGCTCGAGGAGAAAAGGGCTTCGGCTATGACCCGATCTTCGAAGTCGACGCAACCGGCACAACCTTTGCAGAGATGACTATTGAGCAAAAACGCCAATGGAGCCACAGAGGTTGCGCCTTTGCCCTGTTAGATCCAGCCCTGCAAGAACTGCTCCACAAACAAAACAAGCCCTAATCGCGAGACCACCGAATCGCTAAACAATCAATCCGCTCTCAACTAAGGAATTGAGCAGATCGCTTGATGGTGTTGATCTGAAGCAAGGCAGCCAAAATGATCCCCAACAAAGCAAGGCTGCCGTAGGTCAACACCACCAGAGTTGTATTGCCGGGGGTCGATACCTGCAGCAATACCCCAGAGAGCATGATCATCAATGCTCCCATCAACGTGCCTGCTGTATTCACAAAAGCGACAACAAGAGCCGTTTGAGCTGGAGGAGCTGCAGCTTCTGCAAGAGGAAAAGCCAAAACACTCGTGCCAAGGCCCAGACCAAGAATGGCTCCAGCCAAAATCAAAACGATGACGGATTGAGGGTTGGTCGCCACCAAGACCAGCAGAGCGGCGGCGGCGCTGCAGCTGCCCGCCAACAAGATGGGAGCACGCCTGGACTGATGACTGCCAAGCCAACCTGCCCCAAGCATTCCTACGGATGTAAAGAGGGAAAGAACCATGCCCACGCCCACCTTGAGGGAACCGCTCCACCCCTCAACCTCGGACAGCAAGCCATATTGACAAAAGCCAAAAAGAGTTCCAGCACCCCAGGCATAAATCAAGGCCGCATGAACAACCTTCTTGATGGCATCGGCACTCCAGCGCCCTGAATGATCAGCAACTTGGCGTTCGCTGATCGATTGGTTTGGCTTTGCACGACTCTGCTGCGAGCTGGCAACAACCACGACAACTAACGGTGTTGCCACCAGCAAAGCCAGCACCATGATCTGCAACGTCACCTGCTGCCGCCAGGAGCCCAAATGGATCAACACAGGCATCAAGGCAGCTAAGGCGGCGCCAAAACCAAGCAGGCTGTCGGTAGCACCCATCGCCAAGGCAAAACGCTGCGGCGGCAGGGTTCGCCTCGCAAGCAGCCCTGAGGCCGGGAAGGCAACAGCACAAGCAAGACCCATGCCAGCGCGGCTGATGATCAAGCCATCAAGAGTTTCAGCTCGAGCGAAGACCAGTGTCAGTGCGGTAGCCGTGATGGCACCGAGTAACAGCCAACGTTCGGCACGGCCACGATCCAACACCCAACCGACAGGAATCTGAACGAGGCCATAGGGCAGAAGGAAGGCTCCCCCCACAACGGCCACATCAGCAGAGGAGAGAGCAAGCTCATCAGCGAGCGATTGATCGAAATATTGAAAGCTCGTTTCAGACCAAACCATCCAGGCCACGAAGAACAGGCTGAGGATCCAAAGCAAGCGATCGCGCATCAAGTCATTGAAGACATCCAGGAGAATGTATGGGCTGCGAATCTGTTTGTCTTCAAGACAAGCAGTAATCGAGATTCAGCGTGAGCGACTGGCGCGGCTGCGGTGCTTCGTCGGGATTGAAGCGTGAGCTTGCTGCTTTTGAAAAACTGAGCTGACGTATCGCCCCCCCAGCGCGCTGATCAATGCGCAGCAATCGCACCTGCTTGAGGCCAATGGCATCAGAGGTGGTTTCAGCCTGATGCTTGCCCTGCTTTAGAGCCCTACGCAACAACTGATTCTTCAATTGCTGTTCGCTAGCAAGATCAGCACGTGAAGACATGCCTTGCAAATCAACACCAGGCAACCTGCCTGCTATCTGAATCAACGCGTCGTAATTGGATCGGCCCACCACACCACTGACGCTGGTAAAAGCACGCTGCAAGCGTGGTTTACCGCTAGTGCCATCCATGGCATAACTTCGTGGAGCAGGAATCTTAAGATCGCCCAGGCTGAGTGACCGCACGCGACTGCGCACTGTGGCTAAGCGCTGATTGAGCTGATCCATTGCTGCCGATGAAGTTTTCCCCTCGGCTCCAACTTGCAAGGAAAAACGAAAGCGATCTGAACGCAGCTCGCCACTTTCACGAACACTGAGCTGCAGCAAAGTGCCATCACATCGAAGCTCACCAGCATGAGCAGGCGAGCTTGCTAAGCCCATCAATCCGCTAGAGCCAACAAGCAAGCAAAACATCAAAGGAGAGCACAACAACCGCATCGGAACTGAAAACATTGAACGCTTAGATGTCTAATTTAGATCTAGCACTCTTGAGCCATCAAAGTGTGAATGAATTACATATCAACGACTACTATTCATACCCAAACATGACTGGAGAGCAATGGATTCCCTTTTACTTTCTCCAACAAAATTGACCAATTGAATAGCAATGATCCCAAGTCAACAAAAAATCGCAAAGCATTGCAGCACCTACAAAATATTGCCCTATCATCAATCAATACAGACTTTACAGTGATGGGGAAGCAAATCTCTCCAAATCCAAATCTAGCAGGCACTATATATACTGCAGGAGATGGCAATTAGAACGAGGAATTTTATCAAAATCTTGGCACGCTGGACAGCGATGGTTTCACGCTGAACAACAACTACATACTGCACGACTTCGGCAGTGGCACGCTTTACAACACAGGCTGTCTGAAGAATGAGAGCAGCGCTACGCTAATCAAAGAAGGGACTATTGACAATTCAAACAATTATTTAGGCGCAAAAATTTTTATTGATCGGGGAACATATCAAAGCAGTGGTGGCACGATAAAAAGTAGTTGGATTGATTATAATCAAGCCAAGCCAAGCCAAGCCGTTCCGCAGGCGGAATATTTGTCGATGGCAGCTACTACAAGGAAGGTGACTCTACAGAAATAGAACTAGGAGGTACATACAATGGCGATGATGTGATCATCACCATTTCATTCGCTGAAAACGATCGCATCTCTGTTGCTAATGGAGTGGAACTTTCCTTTAAGCAAGTTGGTGATGATCTATTATTGCTCACAGCAGATGGCATTCACACCACCTTGAAGGATGTTGATAAGTGTGAGTTTCTCGCTGCTGATGTGATTGACTTTATCTAGTCAACCAACCAAATCCTGAAGCTCAGAGCGAACCAATTCCAAATAAGCTTGGAATTGGCTCCCTAAGTAATACC
The DNA here is from genome assembly GCF_047304505.1 of Prochlorococcus sp. MIT 1318. NCBI lineage: Bacteria > Bacillati > Cyanobacteriota > Cyanophyceae > Synechococcales > Prochlorococcaceae > Prochlorococcus > Prochlorococcus sp. MIT 1318. The sequence continues at coordinate 231,817 of NZ_CP138958.1, forward strand.
CTCAACTCAATCTATCAATCAATCAGCAGCAACCCAGCTGCCATGTAATCCGTATGGAATGGTAATAGGCATCTCAAGCACTGCCTGCTCGCTTAAATCGTTTGCATTCAGAATCAACAACTGACTGGCACGACGCTCTCCATTCCATACAAAAACCAACAGCCAACCATCATCCTCAGCTTCACTGCCAGGGCGTGGCACCATCAATGGCTCACTGACAAATCCACGCGGCGCTGCACTCCATAAACATTGATCCCCATTGCTCAAATCCAGTTTCTTAATCGCCTGTAGGGGGGCGTAGCCGGTTTCACGCTCTGCCACAGCCATCCATGCATAACGAGCAGACAACCCTTCTCGGCGTGGATTGACCATCGCAAATTCACAACAACGCTCACTAAAGCGCCTGGTTTCAATTCCTTTCCCCAAAAGATTGATGCGGCACTGCTCTAATCGACCCTCAGGGAAAAAGTCAAAGTCCATCGAGAGGAAGTCCTCGCCGGGATCAATCGAGGGGTAATCGCTGTAGTAAATGCTCTCCAACACCAACTCATCCCCCTCCTCCCAAGCATTAAGATGGTGAAAAACAAAACCATCGGGAGCATCAAAGATGCGCGGCGGCTGCCCAGCAAAAGTGCCGCAATCACGAGGAATTAACCAAAACTTTGCCTGGCCTCCAGGATTAGAGGTTAAACATTGCGCCGCACCCTTCTGACCCAGAACAAACGGCAACGGATTGAAGTTGATCGCATTCTGCAAAAAGAGCGTCCAGTTGGGAGTAATCGCGAAGTCATGCAGAAAAGCAAAACCCTTAAAACTGTCTGTGCGATCACTGATGAGGCGTCCCGCATCTGGCCCCTGAGTGGCAAACTCCATAAGCCTGATCTTGCTAGTCGGCCCTGTGTTCACACCAAAGGTGACCATGCGAGGCTCGCCATGGTGGCCAGGATCGAAGCGGGGATGAGCGCTAAAAGCCTCTCCAGGCTTCAGCACCCCATTCAGACTCGAGAGCCCATGAGTTTCCAGGCTGACAGGGTCAAGCGCGTGCGGGCCAGCCGCCTCCCAAAGAGCCAGTAACTGATCGCCAAGTTGAACCACTTGGGTATTGGCAATGTTCTTGAAACGCACGTCAAAAGCATTCGCCTTCACCCCACCACGCTTCTGCGTGCCAAACACCCCCCGATAGAGGAAGCGGCCGGCCTTTTCCTCTTCCTGCCAGTATTTCGTTCGCACAAAGCGATTACTCAGCGTGGCCTTGCTATCGCTGAATCGCACAGCAGTGATCATGCCGTCACCATCAAAGGGGTGATGCACCCATTGCCCATCGCGTTCAAACCTGCCTGGACCATTGCGATAGTGGCTGCCTTGCAGTTCAGCTGGAATCTGTCCCCTCAGGGGACGTAAAGACACAGCATTGAGCTCTTGTTCAACATTGCAATAACCACTTGCCCAGTCATCCCGATCAAACCCGCCGGGTACATCTATTGAGGTCGCGGACACTGTTGAAGGGCTATCGCTCACTGTGCTCACTGCAAGGCTGATCAAGATTGACCAATCCTTACGCAAAAGGGCTTGCAGCCGCGAGCGAGGAAATCCCCACTCCCCAAGCATTCAGCTCTTCTGCCCGCCAGCCTGCTCCAGCACACCCTTGCTGCTAGGTACTGCACCGGCCCTTCGCGGGTCGATTTCAATTGCCATGCGCAGAGCTCTGGCAAAGGCCTTGAAACAGGCTTCAACGATGTGGTGGGAATTGGTGCCTGCCAACTGGCGAATATGCAGGGTGAGGCCGCTGTTGTTCACAACTGCCACGAAAAACTCCTTCACCAACTCGCTGTCGTAGCTACCAATGCGCTGAGAGGGAATTTGCAGGCCATAACTGAGATGAGGCCTACCGGAGCAATCCAGAACGACCTGAACCAACGCCTCATCGAGTGGTGCCACAAAATGACCGAAGCGGTGGATGCCACGTCGATCTCCAAGTGCCTGAGATAGGGCCTGACCAACAGCAATACCCACATCCTCATTGGTGTGATGGTCATCGATGTGGGTGTCACCAGTCGCGGTGATCTCTAAATCCAGCAGGCCATGGCTGGAAAGCTGGTGAAGCATGTGATCGAGGAAGGCGACCCCCGTAGAAACGTTGCACTGACCACAGCCATCAAGCCCAACACGAACAAGCACGTCGGTTTCAGCGGTGACGCGATGAACATCCCCCTGCCTTAGCGACGTCATGATGCCCATCCAAATGAAGTCATGCTGCCAGTCAAATCACATTCCGTTAATGCAGTAACCAGCATCCACATAAAGCGTCTGACCGGAGATGCCACTTGAAAGATCGCTCAGCAAGAACGCGGCTGTATTGCCAACTTCGATCTGGGTCACAGTGCGACGCAAGGGAGCCTTTTCTTCAACGTTATGAATCATCTCGAGGATGCCGCCGATCGCAGAACTAGCCAAGGTGCGAATTGGGCCAGCACTGATCGCGTTCACACGCACCTGCTTATCAGGGCCAAGTTCTGCAGAGAGATAACGCACTGAAGCCTCCAGAGCAGCCTTGGCAACACCCATCACGTTGTAATTCGGAATGGCACGATCTGCACCGAGATAGGTCAACGTCACAACCCCTGCACCATCACTAAACAAAGGCTTGGCGTGATGACAAAGCGGGGCCAGCGAGTAGGCACTGATCTCCAAGGCGCGTGCGAATCCCTCGGCCGAGGTGGCGCTGTAATCACCCACCAATTCTTCCTTGCCTGCAAAGGCAAGACAATGGACCAAACCATCCAACTGGCCCCACTGCTGGGCAATCACAGCAAACACCTCCTCTATCTGATTGCTGTCCTGCACATTCAAAGGCAAAAACAAACTGGGTTCTAGAGGAGCAGTGAGATCGCGCACCTTGCCTTCCGAACGGCCCCTTTCATCCGCCAAATAGGTGATTCCCAGCTCAGCGCCGGCGGCTTTCAACTGTTGAGCGATGCCCCAGGCAATGGAACGGTTGTTGGCGATCCCTGTGACGAGGATCTTCTTACCGCTTAGATCGAGAAGCATCAGAGCGAACGCACTAGGGAACATTGGCAGCGATTCTCTCCCATGCCACGCCGAGTTTCACTGGATGCCCCGAATAAGGTCGCCAAGAGTTCTATTCGATCAGCTTCCAGACCAGTTTCCGTTTAACAGCTCCTCCTGGAGCTTCCTCTCTTCTTCTGGATCCCTGAGCAGGTCTTCTTCCTCCAACGCAGGCAATCTCAAAGGCTTCACCTGATCAGCAGCGCGGGGCGGCTCCTGCCAACGCCATCTCGCCCTAGGTGCCCGATCGACACAAAGAGCCTTCAGCTCACGCTTCAAGGCACGGCGGACATCCCCGCGGGCCACTACCACGAAAAATTCCTTACGAGACGCAAGCCCTGAGCTGAATGGGGCATTGCCATTGCCATTGAAAAGCCTTGCAGGGTCTGGCAACCAACGGGGCGTACAGATCCCTGGATCACTGGTGTCCGTTTCGAGAAAGAGATGCACGCCATAGCCATCAGGCTCACTCACCACCGCCAGGCCGTCATGAGCTTGATGCCGCTGCAAGGGATAAATAGCCCAGCTGGGCTTGGAAGACGACGTCATACAGCCGTTAAGCACTACGGCCAAAGCCACTAACAGGAAGGTCTTTCCTTTTGCATTGACTTGCTTCACAGCATTGATGCAGCCATGCAAAGTCATCCTGAACCAGCATTGAAGGGCTGCTTTCCCAACATGGCCCTCACTCCCTCCACGATGCTGCCTCTCAGGACCCCCTTGCCGGCGTTTGAATTGAAGGTGGTACCCGGCACCAATCTTGAGATCGATGGCGGGATTGGCGCCCTGAACACAATCAACACAAGCAACCTGCCAAACAAGCCCCTCCTGCTGATGGCGCTCTGCGCCCACTGCCCTTTCGTGAAACACATTGAAAAAGAACTGACCCATCTTGATCAGGACTACGGAGATTCCGTGCAGCTACTGGCTATCGCCAGCAACAGTCTGATAACTCATCCCCAAGACGGTCCTGAGCAGCTCGCAGCTCAGGCCAAGCAACAAGGCTGGCGTTTCCCTTATCTACTGGATACTGACCAAAGCCTCGCCAAGGCCCTACAAGCCGCCTGCACACCAGACTTCTTCCTCTTTGCTCCCTCTCCACAAGGACAGCAGCGACTCTGCTACCGCGGCCAACTGGATAACAGCCGCCCTGGGAACGATGCACCTGTGACTGGATCGGACCTACGTGCTGCCTTAGATGCCGTTTTGAACGGGCAAGATGTCTCTCCCCACCAGCAGGCCTCAATCGGCTGCAACATCAAGTGGCACCCAGGACAAGAGCCCCCCTGGTTCGGCTGATCTGCCACTTCAAAAGCTGCTAAACCGTCTTCGGCTCGGCTTAAGGTGCTTCTCATGCAGGTGCCCCCTTTTAGCCTTACTCAACAGCTAGCCGAACTGGGGCCTGACCTTGATGAGGCGATCTTGCGCGTGCTGCGCAGTGGCCAATACATCGGCGGCACCGAAATTGAATCGTTTGAACAAGCCTTTGCCAACTCCCTTGGCGTGCCTTATGTCGTTGGTTGCAACAGCGGCACCGATGCTTTGGTCCTGGCCCTGAGGGCACTGGATATCGGAGCAGGAGATGAGGTGATCAGCTGTTCTTTCAGCTTTTTTGCCACTGCCGAGGCAATCAGTTCAGTAGGCGCCACACCTGTCTTCGTGGACGTCGAAGCGGACACCTATCTCATCAACCTGGAACAAATCGAAGCAGCAATAACCCCAGCCACCCGTGCTGTTTTACCAGTTCACCTTTTCGGCCGCCCCGTCAACATGGAGCAGCTGATGGCCATCGCCAACAAACATGGGCTGAAAGTGATCGAAGATTGTGCCCAAGCCAGTGGTGCAGCGTGGAACGGACGGTCTGTAGGCAGTTGGGGCGATGTGGGCTGCTTCAGCTTCTTTCCCACCAAAAACCTTGGCGGCGCTGGCGATGGTGGAGCCGTCAGCACACATGACGCAAAGCTTGCTCAGCGAATGCGAGAACTCGCTGTTCACGGAATGCCGCGTCGATATTTGCATACAGAACTTGGCTACAACAGCCGACTGGATGCACTGCAAGCCGCCGTTTTAAACGTGAAACTACCAAGGCTTTCTTGCTGGGTTGAGAAGCGACAAGCCATCGCGACCCGTTATCAAACGTTGCTCACAAACCTTCCTTGCCTCGAGCTTCCAGATCAAACAAAAGCAAGCCATCTGCAACATGCATGGAACCAATTCGTGGTGCGGGTTACGAGCTGCCCAATGAACCAAAGCAACTCTGAGAGCCTTGGCAAACCGTCAAAAAACAATGGCAGCAATACCCTGCCGGATAGCAGTTGCCGTGATTGGCTCAAACAAAGTCTTTTAGAACATGGCATTAACACCATCATTTACTACCCAATCCCGATCCATCTCCAACCGGCCTATGAAGGCCTAAGCCAAGGCCCAGGCAGCCTGCCGGTCACTGAACAGCTTTGCAGTCAAGTGCTGAGCTTGCCGATCTTCCCAGAATTGAGCGAAGAGCAGCAGCAACAGGTTGTCTCTATGTTGCACAAGCTGCTGAGTCCAGCAACCACAACTCACATGAGCAAGGTTGCTTAAAAAGCCTTATTTAATACCTGCTATTGCTTGTTATTAGGCACAACCTCCATAGATAAATACTGCTTCGCAGTAATACCAGAACAACCAGCAGGATGGTGATCTTTAGAGACCCAACAACTGACGCGCCCGATACCAAGCGGTAATGCTCTTGCCATCCAGAGCTTCATCACCACTAGCTAAGCAAGCATCGAATTCAGCTGGGGTCATATGCAGCACCTCAAGATCCTCGTCTTCATCACCAGCAGGAGATTCGCTCAGGGCTTTAAGGTCTCTGGCCAGAAAAAGGTGTATGACTTCATCGGAGTAGCCAGGACAAGGCAGCATCTGCCCCAAAGAATCCCAGCGAGCTGCGCTGTAGCCAGCCTCCTCTGCCAGTTCCCGCTCCATCGAAACCTGGGGATCTTCACCATCCTCAAGCGTGCCAGCAGGAAATTCCAGGATGCGGCGGGCTACCGCAAAGCGGTACTGACGAAGCACCACAACCCTGCCATCGGCAGTGATTGGCACCGCTAAGGAAGCACCAGGATGGCGAATCAGACCAAAGAGACCCTGTACCCCAATCGGCAGCTCAAAACGGTTGATCTCAAAACGAATCTTTCTTGCCTCTAACGCTGCTGTGGTTTCCAACAGCAAAGATGGCTCAGGGGGCGAAAGAGGCACCATGTTGACCACAAACAAAGAACTCCCAGCATGGTGGCTGATGACCAGACAAGGACTTGAATTGCGCCACCCCTATTCAAGCCAGTCCAAATCAGGGGGAATACGGCGCGGCACCTGAGCCACTCCCGTTAGGGCCGCTGCAAGTGGCACCACGACAAAACTTCGTTCAATCAGACGGGGGTGAGGAAGGATTAGGGCCTCGTGCTGAACATGTAGTGCGCCCCAGGCAAGCAAATCAAGATCCAGTGAGCGCGATTCCCAGCGCATCAACTCTGCCTGGCGATCTCGTCCGAAGCGCTTCTCCAGGGCCAGCAGTCTGGCTAACAAGGACAGCGCAGCCGCTTCACAAGGCTGCAACAAAGCAAGCCGCGGCCCATCCACCACAACTACCGCATTGATGTAGATAGGCTGCTCGGGTGGACCGCCAACGGGGTCGGTCTCAAATAATGGCGACCAACGGCAACGCAAACCTGCAGGATTCACCCTTTCGCCCGATGCCTCTCCAAGCGATGTTGAAAGCCACTCATGGATGGTCTGCTCTAACTCAGGTCGCACTGCCCTCAAGGTGGCACGCGGAGGTCCAAAATCACTAGCCAAATTGGCTCCTAGTGCCACAGCTAACGTGCTTGGAGCAGAAAAAGCAGTAGAAACTCCGAGTTGATCAGCGAGACTGGCGCACACGTCATCGAGCCGGGGGGACTCCATGGTTGCAAGCGGATCGGCCGCAACTGTTAACACAAGGTCCAGAGATCGAGCAGGCCAGGACATGGCCACTCGTGCTTTTCCTCTTGCCGCAATTACAGGCCATGGAACGCTCAAGCTTTCACTGCTCTTAGCAGCGGTTGATCCAGAATTGGGTGGGGTGGTGATCGCCGGCGGCCGTGGCACTGGCAAATCGGTCTTGGCACGGGGACTGCATGCACTGCTACCGCCAATCGATGTGCTCGATCTGGAAGCCCTTAGCAAAGATCAGCAGACTTCACAAATTCATCGCCCCATTGGTCTCAACCTGGATCCAAAGCTCCCTGAGGAATGGGACGAAGCCAGCCAACGCCTGATCACGAAACAGGGCGCCACCGATGAGGAGAACTCAAAGGAGCCACTGCCGAGCCGTGTGATCCCAGCACCCTTTGTGCAAGTTCCAATTGGCATCACTGAAGACAGACTTGTTGGCGCTGTAGACGTCACGGCCTCCCTAACCAGTGGAACCCCTGTCTTCCAACCTGGACTACTAGCAGAAGCCCATCGGGGAGTGCTCTATCTCGATGAGCTCAATCTGTTGGATGACGGCATCGTCAACCTCATGCTGGCGGCAGTGGGAGCCGGCGAAAACCGAGTAGAGCGAGAAGGCCTCAGCCTCAGCCATCCCTGCCGTCCACTACTGATTGCTACTTACAACCCTGAAGAAGGGGCAATGCGCGACCACCTATTGGACCGTTTCGCCATCGCTCTCTCCGCCGACCAGCTGATCAGCAACGAGCAACGTGTTGAGATCACCGAGGCAGTACTGGCCCATGGCCAATGCAGTGTCAGCTTCGCTGCAAAGTGGGCCCAGGAGACCGAAGCACTAGCAACTCAGCTGCTACTGGCTCGTCAATGGCTGCCCGATGTACAAATCAGCCACGCACAGATCGAATATCTGGTCAATGAAGCCATTCGTGGAGGCGTGGAAGGGCATCGCTCTGAGCTTTATGCAGTACGCGTGGCACGGGCCCACGCGGCTCTCAGCGGCCGAGACCAGGTTGAAGCAGACGACCTCCAAGTCGCCGTGAGGCTGGTGATTGCACCGCGTGCCTTGCAATTGCCGCCTCAAGAAGAGCAAATGGAGCCCCCCCCGCCAGAGCAACAGCAAGCACCGCCACCACCAGATCAATCGAAAGAAGACACTTCTGAAGAGGATGAAGAGGATGACGAAGACACCCCTGAAGAGCAGACATCACCACCGGTTCCAGAAGAGTTCATGCTTGATCCAGAAGCAATTGCAATAGATCCAGACCTTTTGCTGTTTTCTGCAGCCAAGTCAAAAAGTGGAAACAGTGGGAACCGTTCGGCAGTCCTCAGTGACAGCCGTGGCCGCTACGTCAGGCCCATCATCCCTCGTGGCCCTGTTCGACGTATCGCCGTCGACGCGACATTAAGAGCTGCGGCCCCATATCAAAAAGCTCGGCGATCCAGACAGCCGGATCGCACAGTGATTGTCGAAGAAGGAGATCTGAGAGCCAAGTTGCTGCAACGCAAGGCTGGTTCACTCGTCATTTTCCTTGTTGATGCAAGCGGTTCGATGGCTCTAAATCGCATGCAGGGCGCCAAGGGAGCAGTCATTCGCTTACTCACCGAGGCCTATGAGAACCGAGATGAGGTTTCACTCATCCCATTCCGAGGAGAACAAGCGGAGGTTTTACTGCCTCCAACCAAATCGATTACTGCAGCAAAAAGAAGGCTAGAAGTGATGCCCTGCGGCGGCGGCTCTCCTCTCGCCCATGGTCTTACCCAGGCTGCTCGTGTGGGTGCTAACGCATTGTCTAAAGGAGATCTCGCCCAAGTTGTCGTTGTTGCCATCACGGATGGACGCGGCAATGTGCCTTTAGGGACCTCACTAGGTCAGCCACAACTTGAAGGAGAAGATCCACCGGATCTAAAGCAGGAATTACTTGATGTAGCGAGCCGCTACCGCAGTCTGGGGATCAAATTGCTAGTCATCGACACCGAGCGTAAGTTCATCGGCAGTGGTATGGGCAAGGACCTAGCAGAAGCCGCCGCCGGCAAATACGTCCAACTGCCAAAGGCAACTGATCAAGCGATTGCCGCCATCGCGATGGAAGCAATAGACCAGGTCAAATAATACTTAGGCCTATGAATTGATCACGCATATAGGCTCTAAAGAGCTTAATACTTCAAGGTCTATTACCACTAGTTTGGGCGGGGTAAAGCTCATTAAAAAACTCACCAAGGCCAATCGTAACGCTACGCACAGCATTCATGAATTGCGGATCATTCGTAAGCTTTTCCACATCTCCACCCACTGCATCAAACTTTTTAGTAAGCGAGCGAGCGTAACTCACAGTCTGCTTGAGATCATTAACTGTTTTCGGGTTATCGAATGCTTCAACCACATTGTTGATATGGCCGGTTGCCAGATTGAGATTGTTAATCATCGGTTCAGCTCGAGCCACCTCATCCTTGAGCTGACTCATTAATTTGGAGACATCTTCGGCGGTGCTCTCAATCTGCTTGGTGGAATCAACCAAATACGTGACCAACTTCTGCTTCTCTACCTCTTGCAGAATGCGCTCAAGTGTCTCTGTCACTGAAGAGATACTCACCGGAGGCTCACCCAAAATCGTTGCCCCGTTACACAACACCTTGCTGCCAGAACAATCCATTGATCGAGGCAGGGGAGCATTAGCAGACAACGGCTGACCAAGACTCACCAACGCCACCTGAGAATCACCCCCAAGCAATGAACTAGAGGCCACCTTGGCGACAACCGGCTTTGAAAGGCGCAGATCACCCTTATTGATTTCGAGGGTGGCCCGCACAGCTTGGGAAGTCACATCGATTTTGACGACAGTGCCCACCAAGATGCCGCGATAAGTCACGGGGGAACGTTCAGCAAGACCGGTTGCATCGGGGAAGTTCACCTTGATGCTCCAAACCTTGGCGCCAAGACGCACACCCCTTAACCAGAGCAAGGTTCCTGCAAAGGCAACCACTGCTCCAACGATGGAGAATCCGACAATCGCATCACGAACGCTGCGTCGCATAGACATCAATGCTCTTCAGGTTGCATTGGCCCGCGAAGACTACCGGTACGGAACTGTTCAACATAAGGATTATCCGTCTTACCGTAGTCCTCTATAGAGCCAGCCCAGTGAAACTTGCCTCCATAAAGCATCACCACCCTTTCTGCAGAACGTTCAATTGTGCTGCGTACATGGCTCACCACTACCGAACAACCTCTGGCCACGGTGGTGGTCTTAACAATTAAATCTTCAATTCGTGTGCACGCCACAGGATCAAGGCCAGCAGTTGGCTCGTCATAAAGCAATAACGGCATCGCTCCGCTCTCCCGATCAGGATCATCAATGAGGGCCCTAGCAAAACTTACTCGTTTCTGCATGCCACCACTTAGCTGGCCTGGAAGCAGATCAGCCACATCGTAAAGCCCTACAGCTTCTAGACAAGCCATAGCTCGCTCACGAATCTCCTTCTGCTTAATGCGCCCCCCCCGCATCAACAAAAACCCCACGTTCTCCTCGACCGTGAGGGAGGCCAGCAACGCTGGATTTTGAAAAACAAGGCGCACATCAGGGGGTTGCTCCTGATCAAGACGCAAATAAGCCTGCTGCTCACCAAAGAGACGAAGCTCTCCGCTCGTAGGCAACTCCAAACCTGCCAGCAACCGCAATACCGTGGACTTACCAGCACCAGAGGGCCCCACGACCGCCAAGCGTTCCCCAGGCTGCATGACCAAGTTGACCTGATCAAGCACTGGCCATTGTCCCCACTGCATGGTGAGATCACACATCTCGACCACGGGGGTGGCTTTTGACACAAATACCCTGTGCTGGGAACCGAGTCATTGTGCCCGGGATGTCGAAGAAGGAAAGCTTTCGTACAGTTGCCTTAAAGACCTATGGCCGATTTGTCCCCGCGCATGTGACCTCGACCAAACACCGCTTTACTCAGAGCCGCTCTCATCAGCACCGCGCCAGTATCAAAGGGATAAAGGCTGCTAGCGAAAGGGGTCTAATGATCCGTTCTCGCAGAGCAATGAGTTGGCTGCTACCTGGACTGGTCGTCAAGCGCTGGCTGCTCACTTCGGGCCTGGGCCTTCTTATGGCACTTCTAGGAGCAGCCATCTGGGCAGACCTCAAGCCCATCTACTGGATCATCGAGACCCTCGTCTGGCTACTGGGAACAATCACAACTGTGCTGCCACGCAGCATTACAGGTCCTTTAGTGGTCTTAATCGGAGCCGCCCTAGTGCTATGGGGACAAAGCCGCAGCTTTGGCTCGATCCAACAAGCACTAGCGCCCGACAAGGACACCGTGCTCGTTGACGCCCTTCGTGCCAAAAGCAAACTCAACCGCGGCCCTAACATCGTCGCCATCGGAGGTGGAACAGGCCTCTCCACTCTGCTCAGTGGTCTGAAGCGCTACAGCAGCAACATCACAGCGATAGTCACAGTGGCTGACGATGGCGGCAGTAGCGGAGTCCTGCGTCGCGAACTTGGTGTTCAGCCCCCAGGCGACATTCGCAACTGCCTGGCTGCACTCTCAACCGAAGAACCCCTGCTCACACGACTGTTTCAATATCGTTTCTCAGCAGGTAGTGGTCTAGAGGGCCACAGCTTCGGCAATCTCTTTCTCTCTGCACTATCAGCCATCACGGGCAATCTAGAGACAGCCATCACAGCGTCTAGTCGAGTCCTCGCAGTTCAGGGTCAGGTCGTTCCCGCTACCAATGCAGATGTACAGCTCTGGGCAGAACTGGAAAACGGCCAGCGCATTGAAGGGGAATCAGCGATCGGCAAGGCCCCAAGTCCAATCGTGAGGCTTGGCTGCTTGCCCGCACAACCGCCAGCCTTGCCCCGCGCCCTAGAGGCAATCTCTAATGCAGACCTAATTCTTCTAGGACCTGGCAGCCTCTATACATCCCTATTACCCAATTTGCTTGTACCGGCCTTAGTTCGAACCATCCAGCAGAGCCGAGCACCGAAGCTTTACATCTGCAACTTAATGACTCAACCCGGCGAAACAGATGGCCTGGATGTTGTTGGTCACCTAAGAGCAATCGAAGCCCAACTCGCCAGCCTGGGCATCAGCCAGAAACTATTCAATGCCGTATTGGCCCAGGATGACCTAGGAGAATCCCCATTGGTGAAGCACTATCAAGCACGAGGCGCTGAACCGGTCAACTGTGATGCTCAAGCACTCATCGCCAAGGGCTATGAGTTGATGCAAGCTCCATTGCAAGGGAAAAGGCCTCGCGCAACACTGCGCCATGACCCACGCAGCCTTGCACTAGCGGTGATGCGCTTCTATCGAAAGTATAAAAAGAATGCTCAATAAGCATCCTGCATCTCATAAAAGTCTGGCTGCACATAATCTTTCCGCAGTGGCCAGCCCTTCCAGTCTTCAGGCATTAGCAACCTTTTCGGATGGGGATGTCCCTCAAAGTTGATGCCGAACATGTCAAAGGTTTCCCGTTCCTGCCAGTCAGCTCCGCGAAACAAGCCGTAGATCGATGGGAGCGAAGGTATGTCTTCACGGGATAAAAACACCTTAAGGCGTACCTCACGGACCTTGGCTGCTTCCGACGACGAATCTCCCACTCCCATCTTTGCAACCATTTCAGCCATGGCCACGAGATGGTAGAAGCAGACCAGCTGCTGGCCAGGGCCTTCGTCATAGCCACCCTGGCATTGAAGATAATCAAAACCATCAGCCTTGAGAGCTGCAACGATCACCTGCAGGAACATCGACTCCACACCAATCACCTCCACACCAAGATGATCAGGATCAAGCAACTGATGTTCAAAACCCTGCTTATTGAGCCAGCGGCTTACAGGTCCCGGTTCCGGACCCGCCGGCACCGGGGGGGTGGAAGGGGTCTCGCTCATGACTCGTAGGTTGATGAAGACTGAGAAGCTGGGCTGGCATCAATTTCAGAGGTGTTCAACTCCGCAGCCATTGGTAGGCCAGCACCAGGCGTCAAGGCAGCTTTCTGGGTATCAGCACTCAAATAGGCCCCGGTGACAATTGGCTCAACTCGCTTCATTTGATGGGGCACTGTGAAGTAGCGGTGGGTCTGGGCAATCTTGATCCGCTCAGCAACCGATTCATCACCCACTTTTTTACGTAACTTGATCACCGCATCAAAAATTGCTTCAGGGCGAGGTGGGCACCCTGGGAGATACAGATCTACGGGGATGAGCTTGTCTACTCCACGCACAGCGGTAGTGGAGTCAGCACTGAACATGCCACCAGTGATTGTGCATGCACCCATAGCAATCACGTATTTAGGCTCAGGCATCTGCTCATAAAGCCTGACCAGGGCTGGAGCCATCTTCATGGTCACCGTGCCCGCAACGATCAGGAGGTCAGCCTGCCGAGGAGAGCTTCGGGGCACCAAGCCAAAACGGTCAAAATCAAAACGTGATCCAATCAGAGCCGCGAACTCTATAAAGCAACACGCGGTGCCATACAGCAACGGCCAGAGACTGCTAAGCCGAGCCCAATTGTGTAGATCGTCCAGGCTTGTGAGAATGATGTTCTCACTCAAGTCACTGGTCACACTGGGAGCGCCTACGGGGCCACAACTCGCGGCACGCAAGTCACGTACGGCATCGATGGAGGGGGTCACTGACATGAAATCAACTCCACTCGAGGGCACCCTTCCGCCAGGCATAAGCCAGTGCAACAAGAAGGATGGCAATAAAAATAAGGGCTTCGATGAAAGCCAATAGACCTAAGCGATGAAATGCCACAGCCCAGGGATAAAGGAAAACGGTCTCCACATCGAAGATGACGAAAACTAAAGCGAACATGTAGTAGCGAATGTTGAACTGAATCCAGGCACCACCAATGGGCTCCATCCCTGATTCATAGGTCAGCTCCCGCTCGCCGGTACGACTGCGAGGCGCCAAAAGCTTGTTGGTGACAAGCGCCAAGATCGGTACTGCTGCTGAGATCAGCAGAAAGCCGAGAAAAGCGTCATAACCCGGCAGCGCAAACATGGACAAGTACGACTTGCTAATCAGTCTGGCATTCACTGCCATGGGCTAACGCCGATAGAGTTATCCCACCTGACAGTGCAGCTGTGAGCGACAAAACCACACCTGCCGAAGACTCGACAGAAGCCGAATCAGTTGCTCAAACTGACGTTCATGGCAATGCCACAGACACCATCGCCTCAGCAGAGTCCGACACCGATGAGCTCACCCATCGCTTTGAGTGCCGCAGTTGCGGTTACGTCTATGACCCAGAAGAAGGAGTAAAGAAGCTTGGCATCACTTCCGGAACAGCTTTCCAGGATCTCGATCCAACCAACTTTCGCTGCCCCGTATGCCGTGCCCGCATCGACGCCTTCAAAAACATCGGTCCTCGCAGTGCTCCTAGCGGCTTTGACCAAAATCTCAACTACGGCATTGGCGTCAACCGCTTAACACCCGGTCAAAAGAATGTCCTGATCTTTGGAGGCCTGGCATTGGCCTTCGCCTTCTTCCTCTCCCTCTACTCGCTGCGTTAACGCATCCCTCCCATGAGCCGCCTGTTCTCGAACCTTTTCAACCTTCTGCTGATTGCGGCCATCGGGTTCGGCCTCAGTGGATGCGTCACCAGCCGGCTTCCGGTCGCCAGCACCAGCCCATGGCAACCCTTGGAGTTGAACACTGAGTCAAATCCACTGGACATCAGTTTCTCTGATGCCAACCACGGCTTCGTTGTTGGTACCAACCGCTTAATCATGGAATCAAATGATGGCGGTGTCAGCTGGAAGAAACGCAGCTTGGATCTTGAAGAGGATGAAAACTTCCGGCTCATCAGTATCGATTTCAACGGCAATGAGGGTTGGATCGCTGGGCAGCCTGGGCTGGTGATGCACAGCACTGACGCAGGCAAGAACTGGTCACGCCTGAAGCTTGAAAACAAACTCCCAGGGGATCCATATCTGATTACCAACCTAGGTCCCAATAATGCTGAGCTTGCCACCAACGCAGGTGCCATCTATCGCACAAGCGATGGTGGCACCACCTGGAAAGCAACTGTGAGTGAAGCGGCCGGTGCAGTGCGCGACCTCAGGCGCAGTGCAGCTGGCAATTACGTGAGCGTGAGTAGTCTCGGCAATTTCTTCTCCACCTTGGATGTAGGCCAGGATGTTTGGCAAAACCATGAGAGGGTGAGCAGCAAGCGGGTGCAGAGCCTGGGTTATCAACCCAACGGTGAACTATGGATGGTGGCCAGGGGAGCCGAGATCCGCCTAAACGATCAACCCGGAAACGTCGACAGCTGGGGGAAAGCGATTATTCCAATCACCAATGGCTACAACTACCTAGATCTGTCCTGGGATCCCAACGGGGGCATCTGGGCATCGGGCGGCAACGGAACTCTTATTAAGACTCTGGATAACGGAAAAAACTGGCAGATCGATCCCATGGGCGACACACAGCCCTCGAACTTGATCAGGATCCTGTTCGACACCAGTTCTGAAAGCCAAGCCAAAGGGTTTGTTCTTGGGGAACGAGGCCACCTTCTGCGCTGGGTGGGCTAAGGCTTGACCTTCAGCCAAATGAGCAACGCTCTGTAACCATGCCGTTCACCAGACGCAGTGTTGAGGCTCAGCCTTATAGGATCTAAAAGCTGATACGCCTGAGGCCATGGCTGCTGGCTCCACCGGGGAACGCCCTTTTTTCGAGATCGTCACTAGCATCCGCTACTGGGTGATCCACGCCGTTACCCTGCCGTCGATCTTCCTCGCCGGCTACCTGTTTGTGTCCACGGGCCTTGCCTATGACACATTCGGCACACCTCGCCCTGATGCCTATTTCCAGGCAAGCGAAAGCAAGGCTCCTGTCGTTAGCCAACGCTACGAAGCCAAATCCCAACTCGACCTGCGCCTGCAATAAGCCATGGCTCAATCTTCTTCTGCACCTCTTCAAGCGCTTAACGTCCGTGTCTATCCGATTTTCACGGTGCGTTGGCTCGCTGTACACGTCCTGGGTGTACCCACAGTGTTCTTTCTTGGCGCCATAACCGCCATGCAGCTCATCCGTCGCTGATCCCACTCCCAAACCATGGAGCAAAACCCAAACCCGAACAACCTGCCGGCAGAACTGAACCGCACCAGCCTTTACCTAGGGCTTTTGCTGGTTTTTGTGACAGCCGTGCTGTTTACCAGCTACTTCTTCAACTAAGGGATCTGAAGCATGAGTACGAAACTTAAAGGCCCTGACGGACGCATACCTGACCGTCTTCCTGACGGCACTCCAGCCGTTTCATGGGAACGCCGTTGGACAGAAGGGTCCCTACCCCTATGGTTAGTTGCCACAGTCGGCGGTATGGCAGTCCTCTCAGTCCTAGGGCTCTTCTTCTTCGGCTCCTTCACTGGAGTAGGTTCAGCCTAATTTAGAGTCAAGATTCTGTGTGTAAACCCTACCTAGCAGGGTGGGGATTTACATGCAGAGTTAGATCTTCTAAAAAACAAAAACTGACCATCAACTACCGCCAAACTCGCCCCAATAAGGCCTTGTAAAGAGGTCAAGTTTGCGGCGGGTTTTGTCAGTTACATGTTTTTTGGCGGTTAGCAAAGCATCTTCCAAAGCATTGTGAGCTGTGCTGACGGGACGAATATCTGCAACCATTTTGGCTGTTGCCCGAACGATCTTTGTGGCCAACTGTGCATTGGCCCTCAGATTTGCAAGCACCATCTCTACAGTCACGCTGTCATGGTGACCATGCCAACAATCGTAATCAGTAACCATTGATAAAGAAGCATAGGCAATCTCTGCTTCCCGAGCCAGGCGAGCCTCAGTGTGATTGGTCATTCCGATCACCATGCAGCCCCAACTCCTATACAGCTTCGATTCAGCTCGAGTGGAAAAGGCCGGACCTTCCATCGCCAGATAGGTACCACTACGATGCAATTGGCGTCCATCCGGCATCAGGCTTTCGCCAACATCCGCTAACAAGCGAGACAGCGTGAGGCAAAAAGGATCAGCCATTGCCACATGAGCCACCGCCCCATCTCCAAAAAAAGTCAGTGGTCGCTGATGAGTCCGATCAATGAATTGATCAGGTACCACCATGTCTAAGGGGCGTACCTGTTCCTGCAATGAACCAACTGCTGAAGGCGAAAGGATCCAACGCACACCAAGCGAACGCATCGCCCAAATATTCGCTCGATAGGGAACTTCCGTAGGCAAAAAAGTGTGATTACGCCCATGGCGAGCAAGAAATACCACCTCCATACCGTCAAGGTTGCCGAGTCGAAAAGCGTCCGAAGGCTTTCCAAAGGGAGTATCAATCTCCAATTCTTGAATGTTCTCAAGGCCTTCGATGGAATAGAGACCACTGCCTCCCAAAACTCCCAAACGAGCGCCTTCGAGAGAAGAAGTTGTGAGGCGATTCAACTAACGTCTTTCAGCTTTAAATAGCATAGCCCGTCAATAACTCGATCAATACTTATAGCCTTCAAGGGTTTCATGCAAACAACTGATAGCCGAAGCGTTACATCAAGTCATGAGTTTAATTAGCAAATATTGATTCAACCTTCAAAAAATTAACTAGCCAAGGTCTCCAGCAGAAAGAATTCATCAATCCCTGAGATCACTTACAAAGTGTTTACGATCAAGATGCATGCACCCACGTGAAATAACAATTAAATGATTCAAGTGGGCAAGCATCTAAAGAGCCACCTTGATCCACTGCGTTGGGTTGAACCAGAACAAATCCTAACTGGCTTAAAAAACATTTTAGACCCTGACGGCAAGGCTTATTTTGATAAGGTTAATTTAAAAAAGAGTTAACTCATAAACACAAGAGGCCCTAACCCAGGCTTAGGTTAGACCAGCACTAATGCTTTCATTCAGCCCAAGAGATTACTGGCCCAGAAATAATCAACAGACCACACTTGAGCTAATCTTCAACCATGACTTCAATACATTGAGCCTTGCTGCGAGCAAGGCTCAATGTATTAGTAGCCAAATATCGCAATGGGCGATTGCACCAGGATGAATTAGCCATGCAACCTGACTGCTTTAAGAATTAGGATCCGCCCAGGCATAACATCGACTCGATCAACACTACCCAGGATCATCTAACTAGTGAAATGTCATGAACATTGATGGCACAGCCTGGCGCACCATCTGGCTTGAAAAAGATGGGCATTCAGTCGGCGTGATCGATCAAACCCAACTGCCCCACAAGTTCAGCACCCTCAAGCTCAGCAACTGCCAAGAGGCCGCAACCGCAATTCGCACCATGGTGGTGCGTGGGGCTCCATTGATCGGAGTCACCGGGGCCTATGGATTGATGCTGGCCCTACAAGAAGACCCCAGCGATGACGCCCTAGAGGTTGCCTTTAAGCAACTCAATGCCACCCGGCCAACAGCAGTCAATCTGCGCTGGGCCCTCAAACGAATCCGCGATAAAGTAAAACCGCTTCAACCAGCTAAGCGGGCAGAGGCCGCCAGAGCCGAGTCTGCCCTCATTGCCGAAGAGGACGTGGCCATGTGTGAGGCCATCGGCAACCATGGCTTAGCAATCATCCAAAAGCTTGCTGCAGGCAGACCAAGTGTGCGACAAAAAGAGCCCATACAAGTGCTCACCCACTGTAATGCTGGCTGGCTAGCCACCGTTGATTGGGGGACCGCGCTAGCACCGATTTACAAGGCCCACCGGACTGGCCTAAACATTCATGTATGGGTTGACGAGACACGCCCCCGCAACCAGGGCGCAAGCCTCACTGCCTACGAACTAGGTCGTGAAGGCGTACCCCATACCGTGATCGTGGATAACGCGGGTGGGCACCTCATGCAGCAAGGATATGTTGACGCAGTCGTCGTAGGTAGCGACAGAACCACACGCAGCGGTGACGTGTGCAACAAAATCGGCACCTATCTCAAGGCCTTAGCGGCCCTAGACAACGGCGTGCCCTTTTATGTGGCCCTACCCGGCTCAACAATCGACTGGTCAATCTCGGAAGGGCTCGCAGAAATCCCTATCGAAACCCGCTCGGCGATGGAAGTGACCCACATCCAAGGACGAAATAAAAATGCTTCTAGCAACAACCAACTCACCACCGTGCAACTCACTCCCAATCAAAGCGAAGGATTCAACCCTGCTTTTGATGTAACCCCTGCGCGCCTCGTAACGGCCATAATCACCGAACGCGGAGTCGCGGCAGCAAGCGAGACGGGTCTCATGGAGCTTTACTGCGATGATTAGAAATTAAAACCAATGAATACAAATTATCACTACGGAAAGCTTGATCAATGACTAATCAAACCCAAGGTCATCTTTAATCATAGAAAAATCTTCACAGCAGCACTCAATCTGCAATATCCATAGATGCCAAACATGAGACGAATTGAAATCACTAAGACCGACTCAACTTACACACTAAAATACAAGAAAGATCCTTGCATTTCTACTTCCCAAGGCTGGGCTGGAACCCATGCAAAAGGAGGAAATCTTCATCGATATTAAATGCTTTGGAAAAGACATGGCATTGCACATAGCAAGCTTTCATTCCTCAGTTTTACATCTTCCCAACACAAGAGTCAAAATAATTCATTAGATCCAGAGCTCAAAAAAAATCAACAGAAGACTGCTCGGCTTGACATGAATAGCAAACATTATACTCTGCTATATATGGCTCCACAATCATTTAAAATGGCTAACCATCCTAGGCTTCAGAAATTTTATATCGACATCTTTTTCATCTACAAAGCCCAAACAAAACAGCACTTGCAAAATAACCAATCAGGAAAAGTTTAGCCATCTAGCTGAGAATCTCTTCAGTCAACACTTCATGCCAAGGAATTATGATTCTTCGCATGGCAATATCTCAACGAACTGCCTAATATAGCTTTTACCTTTAAACATCAGCAAAGGAGAAGACAGAGGAACTTCCGCCTGACTGAAGTAACGTTCCCGTCGATACGCACCAATCAATGACGTGCCAAAACCGCTGGTCGGATGCCGAGGCACAAGCTGCCATCAAGTCTTACGCCGCGCAGGACGTCTCTGAAGACCTGGCTCTGCGCACTTACACAGCCCGTCTGCTCGGCTCCGATCCCCAGCTGGTGCTGCATGGAGGAGGCAACACCTCGGTTAAAACCAGCTGCATTGGATTGTTTGGCGATCACATACCAGTGTTGTGCGTGAAGGGCTCGGGCTGGGACCTATCAACCATCGAGCCGGCCGGCCATCCTGCTGTGCGATTGGAGAACCTGCAGGCCCTGAGAGATCTACCTGCACTTAGCGACGAAGACATGGTTGCAGCTCAACGCAGCAATCTGATCGATCCATCGTCACCCAACCCTTCAGTTGAGGCACTACTCCACGCGTTCTTACCTAGCAAATTCGTCGATCACACCCACGCAGTAGCTGTTTTAGCCCTAGCAGATCAACCAGATGCCGAACAGATCTGCCGTGAAGTTTACGGTCGACGTGTCGCAATTGTTCCCTATGTCATGCCTGGCTTCCAACTAGCATTAGCTGCCATCAATGCCTACGAACAAGCAGAAGTAGAAGCAGCCAAAGCGGGAGTTGAACTTGAGGGGATGGTGCTTCTCAAGCACGGCTTATTTTCGTTTGCTGCTACAGCACAACAAAGCTACGAGCGAATGATCAACTTGGTGCGTGAGGCGGAAGAGCGTCTTGGCGAAACCCCAACGCTTTGCCTACCACCACCAACCAATCCAGCACCTAAAAAAAACATCGCTGCAATTCTGCTGCCACTGTTACGGGGTGCTCTTGCTCAATCAGCAGCTGTGCATAACGCTCCCCAACGTTGGCTTATCGAGTTGCGCTCAACCCCACTGGCACTTCAACTAGTCAACGACATTCACCTTCAAGACTGGTCTCGCCGTGGAGTCGCTACCCCCGACCACGTAATCCGAACCAAACCCTGGCCTCTCATTCTCAAAAAGCCTCCGCAACTCCAAGGAGATGAAGCGATTGAATCCTGCCCAGTGCTGGAGGAATGGCTCCACTCAGCAAAACTGGCATTAGAGAACTACATCACCTCATATCAGGATTACTTCGATCGCCAGAATTCTCGTGTTGGTAGCCATAAACAACACCTCGATCCACTACCAAGGCTGATCGCAATCCCTGAACTTGGCCTGGTTGGTCTAGGCCGTTCAACAGCAGAAGCCAATGTCACCGCAGATATTGGTGAGGCCTGGGCCGCCACACTGATAGCAGCTGAATCTGTCGGACGTTTTCAACCAGTCAACGAGGCAGACACCTTCGAGATGGAGTACTGGAGTCTCGAGCAAGCAAAGCTCGGCAAGGGCAAAGAAGCACCACTGGCACGCCATATTGTGTTGGTCACTGGTGGTGGCGGTGGAATTGGTGCAGCGATCGCCCTTGCCTTCGCCAAGCAAGGTGCACAAGTTGTCGTACTTGACAAGAATGGTGAAGCAGCAACAACGACTGCCAAAGGCTGTGGCGCAAGCGCTCTCGGACTGAAGTGCGACCTTACCAATGCTGCTGAGGTTCATGATGCATTCACGACAATTGCAGCTTGCTTTGGGGGCTTAGACATCGTGGTATCCAATGCTGGTGCGGCTTGGAGCGGAGACATTGCCACGCTTCCAGAATCCAAGTTGCGAGCAAGTTTCGAGCTCAACCTATTTGCTCACCAGCACGTTGCACAATCTGCAGTTCGCCTGTTTCGAGCCCAGGGCAATGGAACGACAGAAGCCAGCAAATCCTTAGGCGGACAGCTGCTCTTCAATGTCAGCAAGCAAGCGCTAAACCCAGGCCCTGGTTTTGGAGCCTACGGAATTGCAAAAGCGGCATTGCTAGCACTTATGAAGCAATACGCCCTGGAAGAAGGGCCCTCAAGCATTCGCTGTAACGCCATCAATGCAGATCGGATTCGGTCCGGCCTGCTCGATCAAGCAATGATTCGAGAACGAGCGGAAGCGCGCGGCATCAGCGAAGCCAGCTACATGGGTGGGAACTTGCTCGGTGCAGAAGTCCGAGCAAGTGATGTGGCGAATGCTTTCGTAGCATTAGCCTTAATGCCGCGAACCACTGGTGCATTACTGACAGTAGACGGCGGAAATGTTGCGGCGATGGTGCGTTGACGCCTACATGCACATGCATGTCAAGCTATCGATCAAACCTCATAAAAGCTTCGATACCACTGAGAAAAGCACTCAACCCCCTCTGCGATTGGGGTCGACGGCCGAAAATCCACCCAGGCCTCAAGAGCAGATGTATCAGCAGCGGTGGCCATCACATCACCAGGTTGCATCGGTTGTAAGTCCTTCACCGCTTCTCTCCCGAGAGACTTCTCCAAGAGCTCAATAAAATGCATCAACTCAATGGGCTGGCTATTACCAATATTGAAAAGACGGTGGGGTACAGCAGCGGTGGCTGGATCAGGGTTACGCGGATCGAAGCCTAAGTTTGCGCTAGCAGGCTTGTCGCAACAACGAAGTAGCCCTTCAACGATATCGTCGATATAGGTGAAATCACGCTGCATCTTGCCGTAATTGAACACCTTGATGGACTCGCCAGCAAGAATCGCCTTGGCAAAGAGCATCGGAGCCATGTCCGGGCGGCCCCAAGGTCCGTACACAGTAAAAAAGCGCAATCCTGTAGCAGGCAAGCCATACAAATGGCTATAGGTATGAGCCATCAATTCATTGGCCTTCTTGGTGGCCGCATAGAGACTCACCGGGTGATTCACAGGCTGTTGCTCGTGAAAAGGCAAGTTGCGATTGCCACCATATACCGAGCTACTTGAGGCATACACCAAGTGCTGCACTCCATGATGACGACATCCCTCAAGGATATGACCGAAGCCCACCAAATTGGCCTGAATGTAGGCCGCAGGGTTCTCCAATGAGTAGCGAACCCCTGCCTGAGCCGCCAAATTAACGACCACCTGAGGCTTCTCAGCCTTAAACAGTTCCTCTATGCTTGCACCATCTTCCAAGGCTATTGGGTAAAAAGTCCAAGATGCTTTAAGGGAAGCCGCTTCAATCTGAGCAAGTCGTGCCCGCTTCAAAGACGGATCGTAGTAGTCATTCAGGTTGTCAATGCCAATGACACGGTCACCCTGGGCTAACAGCCTCTGCACGAGGGCAGCACCAATGAATCCTGCAGCACCGCTAACAACAACGCATCGACTCATACAGCACCATCTCCAACTCGCCAAAGCATCAAACCAGACGATTTCACAGCTTCTGGATCGACAACAGCGCGAGCATCAAACAGCCAGGCAGGTTGACGCATCAAAGGGGCCAAGGCGACCCAATCAAGCTGTCTAAACTCATGCCACTCCGTGAGGATCAGCGCAGCATCAGCACCAGCGACTGTATCGGCAACGCTAGTGCCGGACCACCAGGTTCCTTCGCCGCTAAGGGCGGCACGAGTAGGGCCTGCCTGGACATCTGGCGGGGAACTAGCCGACAGCTGCAAATCAAACGCAATCTGTTGCGGATCCACCTTCGGATCATAAATAGCCAGCTGAGCACCCTCCTCCAGCAGATCATGTGCAATACGAATCGCCGGCGCTTCTCGAGTGTCGTTGGTCTCTGCTTTAAAAGCAAAGCCGAGCAGTGCCAGCCGCTTACCTGTAATCGTTCCAAAAAGCTTTTGAACCACCAAACGAGAAATGCGGTGCTGCTGCCAAGTATTGAGAGCCACCACGTTTTCCCAATAGTCCGCCACATCCGGCAAACCAAAATGACGACAGAGATAAACCAGATTGAGGATGTCTTTCTGAAAACAACTCCCACCAAACCCAGGCCCAGCTTGAAGGAACTTGGAGCCAATGCGAGAATCGCTTCCAATAGCTCGCGCCACCTCACGCACATCCGCACCAGTGCGTTCGCAAAGAGCCGCCACTGAGTTAATGGAACTGATGCGCTGAGCAAGAAACGCATTAGCGGTGAGCTTGGAGAGCTCACTGCTCCAAAGATTGGTAAGCAGAATTTTCTCAACTGGCACCCAATGGCCATAAATCTCTGCCAAAGACTGAATGGCAACGGGGTTTTCACCACCGATCAACACACGGTCCGGCGACTCCAAATCACGAATCGCCGTGCCCTCGGCAAGGAACTCTGGGTTGGACAACACAGAAAAACTGATCGGTAGCTCTCCATCAACCGCCTGCCGCTGAGCGGCCTCAAGAATCGAACGTACAACTTCAGCGGTTCGCACTGGCAGCGTGCTTTTCTCAACCACAATCGTGTGACCCTGCGCAGATTGAGCGACCTGACGAGCGCAAGCTTCCACCCAACGCAGATCACTGGCCTGACCGGCCCCCAGCCCTTTTGTTTTGGTTGGTGTATTCACCGAAATGAACACCATGTCAGCAGCAGAAATCGCAGCGTCCACCTGCGTAGAGAAAGTGAGATTGCGCCCGCGAGCCCGGTCGACCACCGCATCCAACCCAGGCTCATACACAGGCAGTTTGCTGAGATCAAGGTCATTCCAAGCTGCAATGCGGGCCTCATTGAGGTCCACCACGTTCACCTGTATATGTGGACAGCGATCGGCAATCACCGCCATAGTCGGACCGCCGACGTAACCCGCACCAATGCAACAGATGTTGCGGATCGGAAAGGCAGTCATAGCGGTGTAAACAGCGAGTTCAACAAAAGATGAGGGGAGAAACCTGCTCAGTCATGGCAAAAGATTACGTGGAACCTCAGCCTGGAAAGAAAGTTATACGACGTCATTCTCGAACCAAACGAACAAGACCAGTGACATCGTCGAGTCGATGGAGTTGATCGATGGGAGTCGGATTGGCTTGAGTTGTTGCCTCCTGCAAATACTTAAGGCGTGCCTCGCCCCGCTCGACCTCATCATCACCAATCACCAAGGCCCAGGTAGCCCTACTGCGACCGGCACGCTTGAACTGCTTATTAAAGGCAGCTCCAGAACTATCCAGCTCCACCATGAGCCCCGCAACCCGTAGCTGATGGGCAATGACCAGGGCAACTCGTTCCGCCTGCTCTCCCCGATTCACCACATAAAGATCAGGCCTCGTGGAAGCCGTTAAGCGAGCAGCTGATCCAGTTGGATTAATACTTGCCGCAGCCTCAAGCAAAAGCATCAACCGCTCCATACCAAAAGCCCAACCAAAAGCGGGAGTGGGCGCCCCCCCTAACTGCTCAACCAACCCGTCATATCGTCCTCCCCCACAGACTGTGGCCTGGGCCCCAAGCTGATCGCTAGTGATCTCAAAAGCGGTGTGGCCGTAGTAGTCAAGGCCGCGCACAAGACGAGGATTGAGTTGGAAAGGGATCTGGAGAGCCTCCAAGTCAACCTGAACCTCCTCAAAGCGGGCCTTACTTTCCACGCTGATCGCCTCAAAAAGCGTGGGAGCATCCTGCAACAATTCACTTATTGCAGGGTTTTTACTATCAAGAATACGCAGTGGGTTGGTATACAAACGCTTGCGTGAATCGTCATCAAGCTGGTCAATGCGGGCTTCTAGCCACGCCACAAGCTCCTCTCGATACTTCTGTCTATCCTGAAGGGTGCCGAGGCTATTGATCTCCAGAACAAGACCTTGCACGCCCAAGTCGACCAGAAGTGCCCAGGCCAATGCAATGACCTCAGCATCACTACGAGGACTGCCAACCCCGAGATACTCCACACCAATCTGATAAAACTGTCGTTGCCGGCCAGCCTGAGGTCGCTCATAGCGAAACATTGGACCGCCATACCAAAGACGCTGTGGCCCCTGACTCAACAAGCCGTGCTGTAGAGCAGCACGCACAACAGAAGCGGTTCCCTCCGGCCGAAGGGTGCAGGATCGATCACCCCGATCAACAAAGGTATACATCTCCTTTCCAACAACATCCGTAGCTTCACCAATGCCACGTGCGAAGAGTTCAGTCACTTCCAGAAGAGGCGTGCGAATTTCCTGCAACCCTGCTCTGCGGAAGTGATCTCGCGCAACGCTTTCTACCGCCTGCCAGCACCTCGTCTGTTCCGGCAATAGATCCACCATTCCTCGCAGGCTCTGCAGCTGAGTCACACTTCACCGACAACCATTAGGCAGTCTGCCGGGCCAATGATCAGCAAGCTCGATAAACGAGGCAACCAAACAAGTTGCGCAATGACCCTGAACTGTTGGCGAGGCTGCCGGCCACTGGCAACCACCACCACGGATCAAGCCACAAGCGATCTGCCCAAGCCCAGCAAGCCTTGAAATCAACAGGGAATACCACCACCTTGAGCCCCTTACGCTCAAAAAGCCCTGAGCAGGACTCCTATGGAAAGTACCGCTCACAAGAAGAATCCTTATAGACAATGATGCGTTAACTGATCTCAACAACTGACTGATGGTGGTGGCCTCTGCTGCTGTATTCACCACTGGCGGAGTCCTGGCCATTGCGGTACCAATGTGGGCCTAAAAAAGCACCAGCGAAATACCACGCCAACAAGCAATTGAATGAGGCTCAATCACAGAGGCAAACGATTGATGCGCAAATTGCTGATCACGAGTCGAAAAGCTCTCGCAAGTAGGCGATGGTGGATCAAAGCCATCAATCTGGTTTATTTGATGCTGCCAACGAAATGCTGAAATACCAAATCAATACCTGACCGGCGCTGCAATTGAGCATCGCTAGGCAAGAGTTTATTCATTCATCGATAGAGAAGGATTGATTCGCTCGCACACCAGCTCAGCCAAGTTTCAGGTCATGACTTCAGCGAGGTCCCGAAGCCTTCGAAGTCTTGGATGGAGTTCAGGGTTGAGCTGCTGCCTTGACGACTCAGGTTCTGAACATTGATGGACAGCTCACTATCACAACGAAAGGGGGTCGACGATGCCCCGCAGACTCTGCAATGGCTCCTCTGGTCAGCTGATCATTTCAAGAGTCTTATGAAATGAAACAGGTACAGCTCCTAGCCTGACTGCCTAAGTCATTTAATTTGCGATGGCCGAGTTGTTGATCACGGGTGGTGCCGGGTTCATTGGCAGTCACACCTGCCTGGTGCTTCTGGAAGCTGGCCACAGGCTGGTAATACTCGACAACTTTTCCAATAGCTCAGCTATTGCCTCAAAAAGGGTAGCCGAACTTGCTGGAGTGGCCGCTCAAGAGCGAATGCTCGTATTGGAGGGCGATATCCGCAATAGCAACGATCTAGATCGCGCTTTTAACTCAATGGGAAACGGCATCGCGGCTGTGGTGCACTTCGCCGGGCTCAAGACAGTTCATGAATCAGTTCAGTTGCCACTGAAATACTGGGATGTGAATGTGGCTGGCAGCCGCTGCCTACTGGAAGCCATGCAACGGCATAACTGCCGCACGATTGTTTTCAGCAGCAGTGCAACGCTCTATGGCTATCCCGAGCAAATCCCAATCCCTGAAACGACTAGGGTGCAACCGATCAATCCATATGGTCAAAGCAAGGCAGCGGTGGAGCAGTTGCTAGCTGACCTGGCCTGCAGCGAGCCGGGTTGGCGCATTGCCAGATTGCGATATTTCAATCCAGTTGGAGCCCACCCCAGCGGCTGCATCGGCGAAGATCCCAAGGGAACACCCAACAACCTTTTCCCTTTTGTGAGCCAAGTAGCAGTAGGCCGGCGAGCGGAACTCCAAGTATTTGGAGCCGATTGGCCTACACCCGATGGGAGTGGTGTGCGCGACTACATCCATGTGATGGACTTAGCTGAGGGACACCGAGCTGCACTGGAGGTCCTGCAACGAGAGGAACCGCAACTCCTCACTCTTAATCTCGGCAGTGGCAAAGGCCACTCGGTGTTGGAAGTTGTGCAGGCCTTTGAAAAGGCAAGCGGCCAACCCGTTCCATACAGAATTAACCAACGCCGCGCTGGAGATGCCGCATGTAGCGTCGCAGATCCAAGACTGGCCGCTGAGCGGTTGGGATGGTACACGCAGCGCAGCCTGTCAGACATGTGCCGCGACAGTTGGAATTGGCAGAAGGCCAATCCACAGGGCTACAGCCAGAAACAACAATGAAGCCATTGTTGTTCCCCAAGACCAACACATAGCCAGACCAGACCTAAGGTCACCAAGTCGCTGTGATGCCCTTGTCCTGGCGCGATCCTCGCCGCAACTTGCTGACTTGTGTAGGCCTAGATCTGCTTGGCCTAGTGGGAGTCCTGGCTGGATTATCAAGCATCTGGTCACAACCGCTAACGGGACAGCTTGGTTGGATGGTGACGACAATCACGGCCTATTTACTACTGGGCTGGCTATTGGGCACATACACCCTGCTGAGCTGGCGCCATCTGCCCCGCTGGACACTGATCCAACGCCTTGGGCTTTGCCTGCTGACCACATTGATGCTGGTGGCGATCCTGCGCTGGGTGATCAATCCACCACTAGACATCTGGCTGGTGTACCGCAGCACCCAGATGTCATGGCTGCTACCAACAACACTGTGGTCACTCCTGGTGCGAGTCATTCTGCGCAAGGGGAGACTTCAGGCTGAAGAGCCGAAGCTGATCCTTCTATCCTCCAAAACGGAAGCAGATCAGACCCTTCAGGCCTGGCGAAAAACACCCACACGACTCATGCCTAAATGGCTATCTGCTGCAGAGGTAGAAAAACAACGAGGGCCATTAGTGATAGCGGTATCACCCAACCTGAGGCAGCACGCTGAGTACAAAAAATTACTGGAAAGATTGGAGCAACGCGACCCCCGCGAATGCAACCTGACAACACCTCTCGCCCTTGCAGAGCGACAACTCGAACGACTGCCTCCAAAGCTGCTGCCCGAAGCCTGGCTGAGCTATGCCGAAATTCCCTGGAGCATGTTGTTCAGCCCTCAACGCCAACTCAAGCGAGTAGCAGATGTGGTATTGGCAATACTGCTGTTGGCGGTGACGACACCGCTATTGCTGCTGCCTGCGGCCCTGCTGATCTGGTTAGAAGATCGCGGTCCGATCTTTTACATCCAGGAACGCAGCGGCTGGTTAGGCCAACCATTCATGGTTCTGAAACTCCGCACGATGAAA
The DNA here is from genome assembly GCF_047304505.1 of Prochlorococcus sp. MIT 1318. Taxonomy (NCBI): domain Bacteria; kingdom Bacillati; phylum Cyanobacteriota; class Cyanophyceae; order Synechococcales; family Prochlorococcaceae; genus Prochlorococcus; species Prochlorococcus sp. MIT 1318. The sequence goes on from NZ_CP138958.1 coordinate 260,813, forward strand.
GTGCTACCACCTCATGCACCCATCAGCTGGACAATGCCAGGCGACCCACGCATTACCCGAATAGGCAACTGGCTGCGGCGCTCGCGCCTCGATGAACTCCCTCAGCTCATCAACGTGCTGCGTGGTGACATGAGCCTGATTGGACCGCGACCTGAACGTCCTGAAATAGAGCATGAACTGGAAGAAAGCATTCCCCACTACCGCAAGCGCCACTGGATGCGCCCGGGATTAAGCGGCTGGGCCCAGGTATGCGCCCCCTATGCCGCAAGTGTTGAGGATTCAGAGCTCAAACTCTCTTACGACCTCTATTACCTCAAATACTTCAGTAGCTGGCTAGATCTCATGATCCTGCTACGCACAATTAAAACGGTGCTCAAGGTGGGTGGTCGTTGAACATCTCGCCACAGGCAACACGTTCAACTGCCAATGCAATGCCAAGCCTCAACTCCATGCTGCGCTAATAAACCATGACGGCTGATCACCTCGTTCTGGCCGGGGGGGGACATAGCCATGCCTTGATGCTGCGTCGCTGGGCCATGCGTCCCCAACTCCGACCTGCAGGACTGATCACCCTGATCAATCGCCACAGCACCACCCTCTACTCCGGCATGGTGCCTGGTCTCATTGCCGGTCATTACAGACACAGTGAAATCGCGATCGACCTCCGTCGCCTCACCGACCGAGCTGGCGTAGCACTCATCATTGCCGAAATCACAGCAGTGGAGGCCCACCACAATCGCCTGCTCCTCGCCAAGCGTCCTCCCATACATTTTCAACGAATTAGTTTCGATGTGGGCGCCGAAACCTTCAACAAGGGGCCTTACCTTGAACGAAGCCAGACTGCATTGGCAATACCAATCAAGCCTTTGGAGCCTGCTCTGGCATGGCTTGAACAGCAAGACAGTCAGGTGCTGCTCAATAATTCCAGACCACTGACGGTGATCGGGGCTGGCCTGGCGGGAGTAGAAGTAGCGCTCGCCCTTCGTCAACGCTGGCCCAAACGCCCTTTAAATCTGCAAGCGCATCATGGGCAACCCAGACCAGCTCTAAAACAAGCCCTCGCCAAGGCCGCAATCGTAGTAGTGCCAAGCGGAACCCCCTTGAGTGGACCCGCCCTGCTCTGCACTGGCAGCCAAGCCCCCGCTTGGCTTGCTACCAGTGGCTTTCCCGTGGATCCCTTTGGACGTGTGCTCACCACTAAGACACTTCAAGTTATCAACCATCCTCACTGCTTCGCCGTCGGAGACTGTGCGGTGATTGATAAGGCCCAGCGGCCAGCCGCAGGTGTATGGGCCGTGCAAGCCGCAAAGCCTCTTGCCCAAAACTTAGAGCGGCTCAGCCGTAGACAACCGACCCGTCCATGGCAACCACAACAGCTTGCCTTGCAAATACTGGGAGGTCAGCTGACCTCAGGAAGGTTCACCGCCTGGGCTTTTTGGGGCAACCTGATCATCGGGCCCCATCCCTGGCTTTGGTACTGGAAAGAAGCTATCGATCGGCGCTTCATGGGTAGCTTTAACAAACTCCCAAACATGAGCGGAGTTCTCAAGCGACAGGAGAGCATGGCTTGCCGAGGTTGCGCAGCCAAACTGGCTGAGAAGCCTTTAAACCATGCCCTAAAGCAGGCAGGACTAGAAGCTCTTGGGCAACAACCTGAGGACGCTGCCTTGATTGCCAGCACATCATCAGGCGACAGCTTGCTGCAAAGTGTCGATGGTTTCCCTGCACTGATCAGCGACCCCTGGCTTAATGGTCGCTTAACCACACTGCATGCCTGCTCAGATCTTTGGGCCAGTGGTGCCGATGTGATCTCTGCACAGGCTGTCATCACCCTGCCCAAGGTGTCCTCTGAACTTCAACAAGAATTGTTGGTCCAAACGCTCAAAGGAATCCAATCAACCCTCGAACCGCAAGGCGCCAAATTAATTGGAGGGCATACCCTCGAAGCCCGCAGCATTCCGCCCCAACCAATCAATCTTGGTATCCAGCTCACCCTTAGCGTTAACGGCAAGATGGCTTCTGGGCGTGTGCCTTGGAGCAAAGGCAAGCTGCAATCGGGAGATGTCCTGCTGCTCAGCCGCCCCATAGGCAGCGGTGTGATCTTTGCTGCAGCCATGGCAGGAGAAGCTCACCCAGAGGATCTCGACGCTGCACTTGCGCAGATGACAATTAGCCAGCACAACCTCCTGAAAGCGCTGCGCAGCCTTGAAGAAAGACATACAGGAATGCAAACCATTCATGCATGTACCGACATCACCGGCTTCGGACTACTGGGCCATCTCGGTGAAATGCTCAGGGCAAGCAATCACCAACGCCATAGAGCAGGGCTACAACCTCTACGTCTCATCCTCGAAGCCGCCGCCATTCCCTCCCTGCAGGGTGCTCTACCACTACTCAAAGCTGGCTATTCGAGCACCCTGGCCCCAGCCAATCGCCGCAACTGGCGCTTGCTCAATCCAAGCATCAACAGCGAATCCCCACCGATCGAAATCGAACTGAACGATGTAACACCAGGCAGTGAACACCACCAGGCACTGCTCGAACTCATGGTGGATCCACAAACCTGCGGCCCATTACTCCTGGCCTGTTCAACCAAGATCGCCTCAGAACTTCTCAGGGATGGGCCTTGGCAACGCATCGGCCAGGTTCAGCCGATGTAGTGGTTGCTGCTCCTTCAATTAAAGTTCGCTACTGAGAGTCAACGACACTGGACGTCATCAGCGTGCAACGCATCACGCGCTTGTACTCAATCTGTGGGCCATCCTCCCGACATGTATACCCACCTTGTTCAGCTCTCTTGAACAGGGGGGCTTAAGCCGACAACGCATTGATTGGTCAGGACCACTACTCCCAGCCCAAAGCGCCGCCAGAACAACATCACCTCAACGCCACCTGCTGATCGATCAGCTCCAGCCTGAGCCGCTGTAATTCGGCCCCCAAAGCCGGACCGGGTCGCCAGCCCTGATCAATCAAAGCCTGTGCCGATACAGGAGACTTCACCTGCCGCCAACGCCCCCACCAACGCAGCAAGGGTCGCCACATCGGGACACCCAAGCAAACGCAAAGAGCAACCGCCTCTGGCTGCCAACCATTGCTCTCCAGGGTTTCGCACCAGCGAGCGGGCGACCACGTCGACAAACTCTCAGCGACCTCTAGCGAAGCCAACAAAATCTGCAATTCGGCCGCTTCCGCCAACAACCTTTGCTGCAATTGTGGCAACTGCAAGCGTTCTGCCATAGCCAGAGGATCCGCAGCTCCGGCCACCAATGCTGTCAGCAACGGCAGCTCCAAACGCCAGGCCCAGCGCATTCGACGATGCCAGTTTTGATCAGCCTGAAGGCCCTCATCAAGTAACACCAGAGCTCCCCAGTCCTGCAAATGAGCCACTGCCTTCTGCCAAGGCTCCCTTTCCAATAACAACTCCAGCTCCATGCGCAACCGCGTGGAAAGAGCTGGCGGTGCCAGCTTCGGCGCTTCGCCAGGACGCCAAGCCCAAGGCCAGGATTGAAGAGTGGAGCGCACCTGAGCAAGAGCCTCAGGCGCCAAAACAAAACCAAGCCGGGCCGCATAACGGGCCCCTCGCAAGACTCGCGTCGGATCATCCGCGACACTGTTTGAATGTAAAAAAACCAGCTGACGCATGGCTAAAGCTGCCCAGCCATCATGGGGATCCAACAAGGTCATCCCTGGCAACTCCCAAGCCATGGCATTCACCGTGAAGTCCCTTCGGGCTAAGTCTTCTTCGAGATGCCCCTCAGTGACCTGCGGGTTTTGTCCAGGAGATGCATAGGTTTCTTGCCGAGCAGTGGCTAAATCAAGCAAGACCCCATCAACCACAAGTTCTACCGTTCCGTAAACCCCATGCACACGCAGCTGCGGCAACTGCTCTGGCCCTAAATGACGGCGAAGCGCCTTAGCTAAAACCACCGCTGAACCCTCCACCACCAGATCAAGATCAGGCAAACCTCGCCAGGGATCAAAATGAACCCGATGCAACAGGCCATCTCGAACCGCACCACCCACCAAGGCAAGTCGTTTAATCCCAACCTCTGACGCAACTTGCTGCAGTACCGCCAACAAACCCATTGGCAAACCTGGTCCATCAAATCCAGGCTCTGACTTCACCAGACTCTCCATGGCGGTGGTATGCAGGAGAATTACCGCATCATCACGAACTTACAGTTTGTCTGCCCTCACCCGCTGCCTGCAGGAAGAGGCTGCCGCCATCGCCGTCGCTGCCGAACGACTGAGCAGCAGCCAGGTAGAAAAGGCATTGATCTTGCTTGAACGCTGTGGTGATCAACGCGCCAAATTGGTGATCACCGGCGTAGGCAAAAGCGGCATCGTTGCACGCAAAATCGCTGCCACCTTTTCCTCTATCGGCCTAATGGCCCTTTACCTAAACCCCCTCGATGCAATGCATGGCGATCTGGGAGTGGTCGCCCAAGAGGACGTCTGCCTACTGCTCTCCAACAGCGGTGAGACTGCTGAACTGTTAGAAGTGCTTCCCCACCTCAAACGACGTGGCACCGCTCGCATCGCTCTGGTTGGCAAGCCCGACTCATCGCTTGCACGCGGTAGTGACGTGGTACTTGAAGCAAGTGTTGATCGAGAAGTGTGTCCGTTGAATCTTGCCCCCACCGCCAGCACAGCGGTGGCCATGGCGATCGGTGATGCCCTTGCTGCGATATGGATGGAACGTCGCAACATCTCACCTGCAGACTTCGCGTTCAACCACCCAGCCGGTTCGCTCGGCAAACAGCTCACCCTCACCGCTTCGGACCTAATGGTGCCAGTTGAAAAGCTCCAGCCACTACACCCCAACACCAGTATGCAAGAAGTGATCTGCAAGCTGACCCAAGATGGTATTGGTAGTGGCTGGGTGGAAGACCCCTCCACCGCCGGACTGCTGCTGGGCCTCATTACCGATGGTGATCTACGCCGCGCCCTACGTGATCACAGTGCCGAGAATTGGGCCAGCCTCAGTGCTGCAGAGCTGATGACAGCCGATCCAATCACCGTGGACGCTGATCTGCTCGCAGTCGAAGCGATCAAACAAATGGAATGCAACCGTCGCAAACCCATCTCAGTACTGCCCGTCGTAGGCCCTGATAGCTCAGGCAATCTGTTGCTCGGACTACTACGGCTTCATGATCTGATTCAAGCAGGGCTGACATGAGCGGCACCACCCTGATCTCTCGAACCCACCCCCGTTACTGGAACCGAGAGCTGCAATGGCGACTGCAGTGGAAGGCATTAGCTTCCATCGATCTACTGGTGATGGATGTTGATGGAGTCCTTACCGATGGTGGGCTATGGCTTGATGCTCACGGCGAACTGCAAAAGCGATTTGATGTGCGCGATGGACTGGGACTACGACTGCTCCAACAAGAAGGGCTGACACTGGCCTTGCTGAGTGGTGGAAAAGGAGGAGCGACCGAGGCGCGCGCCAAGCAGCTCGGCATTCAGCACTATTTCGTTGGCATCAAAGACAAAACCGCAGCACTCGCAGAACTGCAGCAACAGCTCAACCTGTCGCAATTAAACACCGCATTTGTCGGCGACGACCTCAATGACCTCATCGTGCGCCCTCTGGTCAAGCTCTTGCTAGCCCCTGCGGATGCCTGTCGGCCCCTTCGATCTCAAGCCGATGCCGTACTCCAGCACCGTGGGGGGCATGGTGCCGTGCGAGAACTCGCAGAACGCCTACTAAAAGCCCGTGGTCAATGGCATCAACTGCGCAAGAAAGGCTGGAAGGACCGCAATGACTAAAACAAACTCGACGACACAACAAGGGGTCTTCCTTCTCGGGGTTGGCGCGCAAAAAGCCGGCACATCGTGACTCCATCTACAGCTACATAACAGAGCCGATGCAAATTTTAGCTTCTGCAAAGAGTTTCACATCCACGATGTATTCACTATGCCAAAGCTAGTCCGCTACAGACAACAACAAGGTTCATGGCTCAAGCCACGCACTTGGCGTCGCCAACGCTTCTTCAAGGGTACTGGGCGCTATTACGACTACTTTTACAATCTGCTAAGCCAACCTCATATCAACCTAACCGGAGACATTACCCCCTCCTATTCATGCCTAAGCGCCAATACCCTGATGACAATCAAACGTGAATTGACGCAACGCGGGATTCCTGTTCGACCGGTTTTTCTGATGAGTGACCCCATTGAACGAGTGATTTCCAGCCAACGCATGAAACTGCGTAAACGCGGACAAAAAGACCCATCGCAAGAGATAGAAGCCCTTCGGTCTCTTGTTAACAAACTGCCAAAACGAGTCTCGATTCGCAGTAATTACGCGCAGACTTTGGGCTCCCTAGACGAAGCCTTTGCTCACGAAAACTGCTTCATCAGCTTCTACGAAATATTGTTCACACAGAAAACTTACGCGAACCTATGCAAATTCCTAAACATTAACTACAAAGAGCCACGCTGGGGACAAAAGATCAATGTAAGTGCTACAAATGCTCTCATGCCAGAAAATATTATAGAGCAGCTAGGGCTGTGGTAATCGCCTATCTACTATGCAGTCAAAAATCAATTGCCGAATGTCAATATTGAATCAATATGGTCAACATCTGCAACTTGGAGCAGAGACTAATAAATGCCATTCAGCCTGGCTTCACTGTCAAGATTTCAAGGCACATTCCCTAGCTTCTTCCAACTGCTCAACCGTATCCACTGAAAGGGATGTCCCCTCAACTGCAAAGGTGGAAATCGTATGACCAGCTTCAATCAATCGCAATTGCTCTAGACGTTCAAGAGCTTCCAAAGGCGAAGGCGGCATACCTGACCAGCAGGCCAACACATCTCCTCGAAAGCCATACATCCCCACATGCCCCCAGTAGGTGGCATGGCGATGCCAATCCAAAGGGTCCACATCGCGCACATGCGGAATCGCCGAGCGAGAAAAATAAAGTGCTCGGCCGTCAATAGCCAATAAGGTCTTAACCACATTGGGGTTATGGATGGTCTCGGGCTTGAGTCGGTAAACCGGAGTTATCACAGCTGGAACAATCTCTCTCTGCTCGAACTCCATCGCCATTGTCGTCACCACCGCAGGGTCCAAGAACGGCTGATCCCCTTGCACATTGATTACTGCAGTCATAGCCAACCGCTGTTGCTGCTGCTGCTGATCCCAACCAGCAGCTTGCTCATCCCAGGCCATGGCAACCAAATGATCGGCAACCGAAGCAATTCTTTCGCTACCTGAACTGCATGAAGCCGAAGTCATCAACACCGGGAAACCCCAGTCTTCCGCCATCTCTTTCAATCGATCACTATCCGTGCAAAGGACAACTGCATTTGGCCCATGAGCCTGACTGCAGCGCTCAAGAACACGCTGCAGCATTGGCATCCCGCCGATATCTGCCAGAACCTTATTGGGCAATCGCGATGATGCAAGCCTTGCAGGCACAGCCACGACACTGCGTTGAACTCCCATCGGCATTAATCCCAAAGCTTCATCGCATCATCACGAGCACTAAACCATTCAGCCGCTAAGGCACCACCCATCGTGCGCTGTTCGCGGAACCATGGCCCGCCCAAAGTCCAATGCAGTAACTGGGGTCGTGACTGCCCAACCGAAAGCTCAGGATACTCCTGAACAGCAACCAAGTGGTTCCAAAGCCCACCCTCAATGGCTCCAATCTCATGATCACCGGCAAGCCAGTGAAAACGATGCAAATCAAGCCCCGTGGCCGTACTCACATAATCGACGGTTAGAGCAGTGCAACGACTGCAATTCAGCATCATTAGCGAGCTCCAGTTCTTTTTCGGGTAGGGGCTCTGAACCTCACCCAAGAATTTCTTCGTTTCTCCTGGCTCATGCTCATGCTTCACGCACATCACAGCCATCTGTTCATCGCGCTGGGACCATAGCTCCGCGATATCACCACGGCAGAGCATGTCGCAGTCCATAAAAATCGCCCAGCCTTGATAACCCATAAGCTTCGGCACAAGAAACCTCGTGAAGGAAAATGCCGTGCTTTGCTTCGGATCGCGCTCCCGCCGAAACAAGCCCTGGCCTTCCAGCTGAGGAGTGACCAAAGGGGTTATTGCCAGCGGCATCGAGCTGTGCTGGTAAAGACTGTCGATCAAAACATTGGTCGCAGCTCTTTCACGCGGGTCGTAACCGATATAAATCGGTATCGGCGAGGTCATGACTCAAATGTTTCGCTCATAAAAATGAGCGTAGACCTTTCTCATCTCAACAACTCAATGGTGCAGAAACCCAAGCCGAATCAGGCGCAACAAAATTCAACGTCATAGGGCTATGACTTGAGCATGATGACAAAAACAATGAAGCCCAACCAGCGAGCAGCAGGAAGCGCATCTAAAAGTCATATCTTCCATTCGAGAATGGCAACGCTCCTGGCATGGCACTTACGATGCAATGAAACGCATCACTCTAAAAACAAGGAAAAAAGGGGAGCCGATTAATATAATTTTTCTCAAAGTCCTGGTTCCAGCACTCTCACTACCTGACACAAATACCTCATGACCGTATTGTCTTGTTCGACGTCGACAATCTCACTCATACGATCATTTCAGGCATCAACCAAGGCAAAAACTACTCTCCAAGGCCAGGGGATTTTCCCTCGATATCGACACAGATAAAAAATCGAGAAGTACAATATCGACTTGGGCCCATACAGGCAAATCTACCAATTTAAACCTGAACTCAAGAACGGAAGAATTTATCGCCATCATTAATACAAAACCAACAGCTCATTCTACTCAAATCTTCACATCGACCCACTCTAATTATTCAACTAATGATCTCTTGAATACACAAGTCTCTGGTTTAATTGCCTCACCCATGGCAACAGCAAGGCCAGCTGAACCAAACTCGACGAGTGGCCCATCCAAGCACCGTCGTAACGGATCGATGCTCCACGCTTGGCATCAAAACGCATCCGATTGCCCGCAAGGATGTGACTCGTGGAATGTTGCGCTGGCTGGAGCATTTGCTCATCGAAAGGGATTTCCAGCCAGGAACAGAGCCGCCGAAGACTCGTCTCAGGGTCAAGCGCCAACTGCTCGTAACCGAGCCGAAACACCGGGCGCCCGCTGGCCTGCAGCAATCGGTCCTGACGAGCATTCACCCGACACCAGCGCAGCAGCGGCTGAAGGCCAGGTAGCCAATGCTTCTTATGACGACCATCCCGGGAGCGGGAATGGACCCAGCTACGTACATCTCTGGTGAGATAAAGGATACGAATTTCAAGGGCCGGATCATCAACAAACGGCAACACCATGTCGTCCTGATAGGACTCCACTATCCACTCAATTGCATCCCCCTGCTGCTTGACATGATGGTCAACTTCAGCAAGCAGCTGCTGCAACTTCTCAACAAGGGGGAAATGGTCGTGTGCAGGTAACCATTCGAGCAAAGGCCCCCAAACCGGACAGCTCGAAGCGGTTCTGCCACAAGTACACAAACGCTGATGGCGCAATTCAGCCCTAAGACGAGCAGGACCACGTTGCTCCTCACCTGGTAAAGGAGTCCGCAAAATGCGTAGAGCCTCTCCCAGTCCGATCATGCGTGGGTGGCTCCCCAACGCCAAATCGAGAATGGTGGTGCCGCTATGGCCCAGGCCACGGATCAGGAGAAGTTTTTTACATGCCATCACCTCAGGCCTACTCCAAAGGCTCAATCGGGGCCAAACGTGGATCAAGAATCTTTGGCCCCATACCAGCAAACTTGACAGCAATCGACACTTTTTCGCCACTCCCGAAGGTATGGGTAATCTCCCCTTCGCCAAAACTGGAATGCACGACCCGGTCGCCCACGACCCATGCCTTGCCTGGAGCAGGCCCAGCCTGCCGCCGCCGCACTGCATTGCTAGGGGCTCCGCTCACACCACCGGCTTTGATCCTTTGATTGTCATCGCGATCAACCCGCGTCAAACGGTCAAGCCGTCGCTCACGCCGTAATGCCACACCACCAATTTGAGGGAGATCACCCTGCACCAAACCCTCGGGCAACTCAGCAAGAAATAGTGAGGGAACAGCAGGCTGTCGCATGCCACCCCAAAGTCTTCGCTCACTGGCATGAGACAAAAACAAACGTTCTTTGGCACGCGTCATCCCCACATAGCAAAGGCGTCGTTCTTCCTCCAAAGAGGATTGATCATCAAGGGAGCGATAGCTAGGGAAAAGCCCCTGCTCCATACCAACCAGAAAGACCAAGGGAAACTCCAGCCCCTTACTGCTATGCAAGGTCATTAACGTCACCCGATCAGCAGCCGTATCCTTGCTATCAGCATCGCTCGCCAACGCAGCGGAGGCTAAGAAGCCCTCAAGATTGCCCTCTTCATTTTCTTCCTGGTATTGCAAAGCAGCATTCACAAGTTCTTGCAAATTGCGTCGCCTCTCCTCTGCCTCATCGGTAGCTTCAGCGATCAGCTCACTGATATAGCCACTCTTCTCCATCACCTGTTGAATCAGCTCCGAAGGAATCTGATCTTGAATCGAGCGTTGCAAGTCATTGATCAATTCACAGAACTGCAACAACCCCTTCGCCGATCTGCCTCCTAGTGAGCGCACTGCTTCGGCATCACTCACCACATCCCACAAAGGAATCCCAAGTTGATTGGCAGCATCAGTAAGTCTCTGCAAGGTGGTCTTGCCAATGCCTCGCTTGGGCACATTGATGACTCTGAGCAGGCTCACCGTATCGGCGGGGTTGACCAATAAGCGTAAATAGGCCAAAACATCCTTGATTTCACGCCTGTCATAAAAACGTAATCCGCCCACGACAATGTAAGGAATACGCCAACGCACCAGCGACTCCTCAATCGCCCTTGACTGGGCATTGGTGCGGTACAACACTGCCACATCGCCCCAGCGAAATTCTGGATGAGCAGCTTCCAGCATGCGCATTCGATGCACTACAGCTTCAGCTTCTGCGATCTCATCGTCACAGCGGGTAAGAGTGATCAACTCCCCCTCGCCACGGGTAGCTCGCAATACCTTGTCAATCCTCTCTGTATTGTTAGCGATCAAAGCATTAGCTGCCTCCAGAATTGTTGAGGTAGAGCGATAATTCTCCTCCAACTTCACCATGGTGCGAGTGGCATCGTCTGATGCTTTGTCGCCAAAGTCGTCCTGAAAGCCCATTAAGATCGTGAAGTCAGCCGCACGGAAGCTGTAGATGCTTTGATCTGCATCGCCGACCACAAAAACTGAACGGCCCTGCCAATCCTCAAAGGTTTCAGGTTCCCGACCATCGGTAACCAACAACTTGATCAACTCGTACTGAGTGCGATTGGTGTCTTGGTATTCATCAACCAACACATGTCGAAAACGATTGTGCCAATAACGTCGTATCTGCTCGTTCTGCTGAAGTAACTGGACGGGCAACAACAGCAGGTCATCAAAATCAAGAGCGTTGTTCGCCGCTAATGCCTTGCGATAACGCCGATACGTCTCAACCGTGAGCTTGCCTCGCTGACCATCGACCTGTGCTGCCAATTGATCAGGAAACCAGCCTTGATTTTTAGCGTTACTAATTGCCCAGCGCACCTTCTTAGGCTCAAAGCGCTTGGGATCGAGCTGTAGCTCCTGAGTCACAATCTCCTTAACCAAACTCTGGGCATCAGCCTCGTCGTAAATCGAGAACTGCTTCGTCCAGGTGAGACCCTCCTTGTCTTTGAACTTGTCGATGTCGTAACGCAACATTCGCGCGAATAGGGCATGGAAAGTACCGATCCACAGCTCCTTGGTCACCTCTTGGTAGATGCGGGAGCGCAGCTGACGCTGCTCCACAGGCGGCAGGGTGCTCCAGGGCTGCCCAAACTGACTCTGCGCCAGACGCTGAGCCAGCAACAGCTCAAGACGCTCCTTCATCTCCCGGGCCGCCTTATTGGTGAAAGTCACCGCAAGGATCTGAGACGGATCGGCTCCGTGTTCGCCGATGAGATGGGCGATGCGATGGGTCAGAGCTCGCGTTTTGCCGCTGCCCGCACCGGCCACCAACAACAACGGGCCCTCGTGATGATCCACCGCCCTTCGCTGAGCGTCATTGAGGCCAGCCAGGAAACTCATCAAACATCCGATTTGGGCTCACCTTAAATTCGGTATTACCAAAACAGGAAAGGAATGCACCGCAACCGCCTGATCCGGTTCGCACATGAAACAAGGCCGCTTGATGCTCTTTTCGCCGCCAGTCTTTTTCTCGGACTTGAACGAAGCAACCACGCATGGACGCTGGGCCTGCTGACCGCCTGGATCGGCCTTCGATGCTGCATACAAATATTTCATGATCGGAATCAAAGGAATTGGCGACAACAGAACCTCTCTCAGATTGTGATCTCTAGCCTTGTTTTTTTTCAGGCAAGAACAATCATCCGACTTGACGACCATCCAGGTGCTTCCTATTACATCTTGATCGCCGCCGCTCTTAGCGTCGGAGCGACTTATCTCATTGACGACTGGACACGTCTTCTGCGCTGGATCAGCTGCTCGGTCTTATTGATCAATACAAAATTGATCTGGATTGCATCTTCAGGATACCCAGCTGGAAGTAGCGACAATTGGCTTACCGCAGTCAATAATCAAATTTTCGAACTAGGATTTGGAAGAGTGAATGCATTGGCATCTGTTATTGCACTCACCACAATTCTATGTTTTTACGGTTTAAGAAGAGATTATCAACCAATCGCAAAGGTGATTCATACCCTGGGGTGCATCAGCGGTTATGCACTTTGCCTACAGACAGGCTCACGCATGGCAGCTGGAGTGCCCCTAATCGCAGCCATGGCAGCATTCGCCATTTGCATCAAGGATTACATTCCAAATCGCTCAGCTCGACGCATACAAACATGGATTACTTCAGCCACGGCCGGGTTGATCGCCGTCGCTATTTGGGCCACTGCAATTCAGCCTGATATAGGAGCAGGAATGGCCAGCGAAAAACTCAGACTGAGCTTCTGGCAATGTTGGCTTCAAAATTCTATTTTTGCAGGGAATGGAAAGATCGTCCATGGCATTGGATACAACCTGGAAAACATGGTTAATGCCTGCAACAATCAATCTGCAGACAGCAGCCTAATCCAATTAATCGGACAACATGGTCTGTTGGGTGTGCTTGCCATAGGGCTATTACTAACTCTATTGATCCGCAGTCTTTTGAGTCAACGAACGGAGGACATGAAGTCGATCACACACCCATGCCGACTGCACTGCTCCTGGTCCGAGGCAGGGATGGGAAGCCTGTTAACAGTCGTACTCTGCAATTTGACAACACCCGCTTATCTAGGAAGCTTTGTAGGAGCAGCACTGACCGGCCTTGCACTTTCAATGAGCCTGGTCCGAACCGATTCCGAAACAACTGTTAAATAGAAATGTCAAAGTCAAAACATCCATTAATTGTCTGGATGGCAAGCTTTTTTGCTGCCCTGCTGACCCTTGCATTTGTCGCTCAACAATGGGTCGAAGCAAATCGCGACCTCTGGCCCAATCCACGATCCGAGGAAGGGCTAGCCATAACCTTGACTTACAACATAGCCAGTCATGGTCTTTTCTTATTGGCTCTTGCAGCAATACTGGCCTGGCTGCTGAATCAAACACGTCAGAAAGCATCCAGAGATCCGCATTCGTCGCGAGGCAAACCACTCAAGCGGCACAGAGCATGGAAAGCAGTATCTCAGCACCCATTTGCCACGGTGATTTTCACCGCTTGCGCCTTTTTCATGGTGAGCGAAGCCAGCTGGTTTTATAAAGAAATCATCGGCTGGTTTGACGATATCCAGGCAGGCTACCTGCTTGATAATTTCTCGTTACGAATGAATCTATTTCGAGAAACCATGTCTCGAAACGATTTTCGCTTTTACCCCTTGGCCTTCCAGGACCTACAAATCCTCAGTTGGTTAACACCATATCCAAAGATCTGGATGATTTTTAATGTGGCACAAATGATCGCCACAGTAATACTTGGTGCCAAAATTGCTGGCCTCAGCGCGAAGCATAAACAAGGGCGCGAAGCAATCGTGATGTTTGCAATTTTATTTATATTCATAGCCCCAAGTGCCTACAGTTATTTTCAATTTATTTACAGCGAGCGCATTGTAACTCTTTTATTTGCTGGCCACCTTTATGCATACATAAATTATAAGTTCACAAAGCAAATTCTATCGCGAAATATCGCGATAGCATGCGCCTTAATTGGTATTTTCTTCAAAGACACCGCAATACTTTTATTTCTTTCACCTGCAGCAGTAACGCTTGTGCTGGGCAATATAGGCCTAGTCACAAACATGCCTAAGCCCAGCGAAACTTCATTTAAAGGTTGGGTTTCAGCGTACAAAGCAGAACTAGCCATTATGAGCCTGGCTCTATTCTTTATAATATGCTTTGCATACTTAAGCTACCTGCCTAGCTTATATGTAGGCGAAGATCGCTACGACGCCGAACTAAAATTTGTACGTTTTGAGCCAGATTTACGCCTCTTCATTCTTTCCATCTATACAGCGATTAGGTCTTTTCAAATTCTCAAGAAAAAGGAGACTCCAAATCCAGTCGACGGCGCAAATTTTGGAGCACTTGCATATGTACTCGCTCTTTATTACTTTGTTGGATACCGCTCCAGCAACTATATGGCACTGCCAATACATTTTGTTGCTGTCATCGACATCCTCATTGCATGGCAATCGTGCATCAAGCCATGGTTAGAAAAAAGCATTGGCCCTAACAAAACAGGTTTTGCAGGAACATTTTTGAGTGTTGCAATTATATACGGTGAGCATATGTTTCCAAACACTTTTTATCACCGCATCAAAGATATGACCATGACACAGCGATCATGGGCAGCCACATACAAAAAATCTGATGAAATCTTGCGCGCAGCACGCGAAACAGGCCAACCAGTGAACGTTATTTTCTCCAAATCATGGTTCCGGCGATTCAGTCACTTAAAACAATTGAAATATGATCGACTTATTTACCTCAACGAAGATACAAAAGAATATTTAATCGTTGACGGAGTTGGCAAGGGTGGCTTCCATGAACCACAAATAGGTGATTTTTTCTTAGACCTTGATACTGGTCGCCACCGGATAAAAGAATTTGGCATCAATATTGACGGCTTTGTGCCCATTTACGAATACGCAGAAAATCTCAAGAACGGCAGAATTTATATAAAGCGCTAAAAGGTTGATTTAAATCACTTACTTCATGTCCAATCATAGATTGGCATTAAAAAGTGCACTTAGTATCAACATCTTATTCATAAACAATTTACTCGCACCTTGATCTTTTGTATTTTTTCATGCAATGCCTACAGCAAATAGAATCGACAGGCTTTCTTCGTTATAATTTCAACACTTATATTCCAGAATACAACGATCCAGACATAGCCAAAAAGCCAAAGCCAATGTAACTGAGCAATTCGACTCGGAAGACGTCAACAACCATTATTTGTCTCATAAAAAGCAAAAGTAATGCTTTGATGATTGACAGTGCGCTACATCCTCATATGCTCAAACCAGAAAAGAAAGCATTGCTAACTAGACTAAAAAATACTAGCCAGCAAAGCCTTGCATGGCAATTTCACAATGAAACGAAGGAGTTTTAATTGCCTGCAATACTTGAAAAAACTTGGTGCATTAAAGCCCATTCGCAAACTTTGTTGCACCAGGGGGCAATCAAAACAACTTCAAATCCAAAAATGGCAATGCAATATCACTTCAAACAAAAGCAAAATAGGAAAGCTTCGGGGTTTTTCTTAATTGACTCAATGCAAAAAACTAAAGCAGCTAAAGCGCAGATTCGAAGCATTCAGCAACGTTACTAAACTGGCTTTTCCAAACACAATATGTCACTCCAGATAGGATCGAGAGCATCCCATGAATAGGCGTCCATAAACTCAGCAGCCGCGTCACCTAACCGACGGCGCAAAGCTGGATTCTCCGCCATGGCTTGCATGGCCTCTGCCAATAAAGTCACTTTCTCGGCAGGAACAACCCAACCGCTTTTGCCATGTACCACCACCTCCAAAGGACCAGGTGATGCATCGCTGACGATCACCGCAAGACCACTTCCCATCGCTTCAAGAAGTGAGTTGGGCATCCCCTCAAAACGAGAAGACAGCACGAAGACTGCATCTCTGTGATACAGAACTTGAGGATTTCGCTGAAACCCCATAAATCGCACTTGACCTCTTGGCAGTAGCGAAGAAGCCAGTGTCTCAAGCGAGGCTCGCTCTGGACCATCTCCAGCAATCAGCAATGGCCACATCTCTCGAAGTGGTACTGGCAGTTGGGCATAGGCCTGAATCAAAAGATCAATGCCTTTCTGAGACACCAGGCGGCAAACTGCCAAAAAACAAGGGCCCGCCGCTGGCTCATCCGAATGATTGCCCGGATGAGAATCCACAACCAAAGGATTCGGCAACAAGCGCATGTCATCAGCCATCGCTGGATGGCAGTGCTGGAGCCCCTCAAGCACCCCAATCGTATTGGCTGTAATGACATCCGCTCTCTGCCACAACCAAGACCGAAGCCTGAGCCATGGGAACGACTGCTTCTGCAGACGCGGATCATTGCGTTCCGATACCACAAGATGACCGGGCAATGCCCACATAGCCTGGCAGCAGAGCAAGTTAGTGCGAGTGAGCAAAGACAGCACGCGGGCAGGCTTTCCCGCGTACAGGAGATCTCTCAACAATGTCGCCTGAACGCCCGAGGAGCTGGACACCAACCACTGCACGAGCAAAGGCGCCTGGCCTGGAACCAACCTCTTCAGCACTTTCCATCCGATCACGAAGCTGATCCAAGCCAGAGATCGTCGACCCCAGGTGCATGAGAACCGCCAGATGCGCGCTATGGGAGCGCGATTGCTGCTGGTTTCTGCAACTGCAGGCCCAAGATCGACCCAACGCAAGCCCTCCGGAACAGCATGCGTCAAGGGTTTATCAGGCAACAGAGTGACAAGCGTCACCTGGCGTCCTTGCCCCAGAAAATGCTCCGCTGCCATCAACGCCACTTTCTGGGCTCCACCTGGCCCCAGATGGGGCAAGACGATCACAAGATCGCTACCAGCAGGCAAGGCCGCCGTCATCAGTTCATTGATGCGTGGCACTGCTGAAGACGCTTTGCCAAGAGTGCATTCAATTCCTTGAAAGAAGAATGATTCAGCAACTGGGATGTGCGCCGAATGCCCATGTCACGCGTGACAACATCCTTACTACGCAGTTGCTGCAAAGACTCTTGCAAGTTCACCATTAAACCGAGGTGATTTTCCTGAGTTTTAGAGAAGCTATCCCCGGACTGGCTGAGACAATCACGACGAACAGCCTCCTCAACGACACGGAGCTCCGTTTGCGTCCGTTCCATGGCATCAGGAACATTGGAAGCAGGGATTAAGGCGCCAATTGCCAAACAACGCGACAGATTGCTTGACATGCGCAGACAAGCATCGGCATTGAGCTGCGGATAACGCAACTTCGAAGCCACCTCCATCACCTCAGACCAGACCCAGGCGAGAGCCTGATCATTCCCCACTAACACAGCAAGATGATAAAAGCAGGTACACAGGGAAATTAAAAGCTTGGCCTGATTGCGCCGATTCGATGCTGTGCATCCATACACAGCGTCATCAGCAGCGAGCTGGTTGACAAGAGGATGAATAGACAGAAGTAATGATGATGCTTTCGCTGTATCACTCAGCTTGATCACCAAATAGCTCTGAGCAATCAGTGAGTAGCAACGATGGCTCGGCAACAAGTCGTGCAGTGTGGACAAACCCTCCAAAGCCAAAAGCCGATCCTGTGCATCTTGCGGACGCGATCCCGTTCGAAAGAGCAGACGCTCAACGGCGCGATAATCGCCATCTTGCAAGCGAGGAACCAACAAAGAAAATGCCTGATCGAGTTGTCCCGCTCGGAAGGCCAGCGTGCACTGCATGGATTGCACATCAGCATCCCCAGGGCGACGACGGGCAGCTAGATGGGCCACGACTGCTGCTCGCCGATAAAAATGCAACTTGAGACTGGCTTCAAACAGTCGATAAAAACCAGATCGAGGACACAACCAGCCTGAGCTCAGGCGACAGACCCAAAAGCGTGCTTCATATCTCAAGCGCTGAGTACGCCTTTTGAGGCCATGAATGATTACAGCTTGATCTCCTTGCCGATGGCGAGATCGAAAGCAAAGGGATCAACAGACTCACTTCCACTTCCAGGGAAAAAGGTGAATTCTCCAAACATCACACGAGACACCATCGCTCCAGACATCACCTGCTTGACACTATAAAGATCTACACGCAAATAAGGAAATTCGCGAGAGAAAGCGGAAGCCATCTCCAGCATCTCATAAAAAGTGTCAGGTCGCTGAGGTATGACCTCAGGCTGAGGATAAACCCATTGCACAGGCTGAAGCTGCCATGAAGGATGAAATATTGCGATCGTTCGTTCACCAGAGCGCAATCCCTGATTGACCTGAATCATCAAACAGCGCCCACGACTCATGTGAAACTTATAATCAACCAGCTCCTCCCCATCCACAGGTTCAATCAGTTCCTCAATCAGAAGACGCCGCGGAACTGGCCAGTACGCCCATTCATGCTTGTAGACACCATAAGGGTATTGAAGCCATGCCCTTGATTGCAGGCGCAACGCGTCAAGATCAAAGGCTTGACTCTGATCGACAAAGAGATTCGCGCCCGATCGATGGGTGGCCTTAATCAGAAAGCGTTGAGGAAGTTCATGCCAACGGATCTCTGAAACATCTTTCGTCACGGCCAAAGTGCGCGCAACATCGAGACGGAATCCATGCTGATGAGCCCACTCCAGCGCCAATTCTTTGGCAAAAATCTTATCAACAGCCCGAACAAAAATCCTTGGAGATCGCCTAATTTTGAGAACCGTGATCTTGTGGTGAAAGGTGCATGGATGACGCAGACTTAGCTCATACCCAGTTCGTTCTCGAAACGCTCGGTGTAACTCTGGGTAGCCACAAAGACGCTCTTTGATCTGAAAGCAACGTCCGCGAATTTCATAGACGGGTGGTGTTTCCCAAAGCCAAAGTCGGAATCGATTGAGGCGCTTCAGTGGCATAAGCCACTGTTCCCTCCAGGTCGTGATGTCATTCGCAGGCATCGGCACACTGGCTAAGACGCTTGTCGAACAGATCTCGGCAAGGGTCTCATTTTGCACTGCTGGCCCAGGCCAGCAAGGGACCAGAACAACAGCAGCATGGGAGCCAGCGGAACCTGCACATCCACAAGGTGATTCCAACCGCCCTCGATGACTCCGATCTCATGGTCGCCCTCCAGCCAATGAAAGCGATGCGGCTCTAAGCCTGTGGCCTTATTCACGTAATCCACAGTGAGTTTGTTGCAACGACCACAGTTCAGCAGCATCAACGAACTCCAGTTCTTCTTCAGATAAGCGCTCTGCGCCTCCCCGAGGAACTTCACGGTCTCCCCCGAAATGTTCATGCTGCTCACACATGGCGCCATAGCGGTCATCCCGCTGATCCCAAAGTGACTTGATGTCGGCGCGGCACAACATGCCGCAATCCATAAACAGCGCCCAGCCGTGATAGCCCATCAAGCGGGGAACGAGAATCCGGGTGAAGGAGAAGGCTGTGCTCTGCTTCGGGTCGCGCTCGCGTCGGTAGAGGCCCTTGAGCTTCCAGTTGAGGCGTCACAAGCGGCGTGATCGCGAGGGGAACCGAACTGTGCTGATAGAGGCTGTCAATCAGCACAGTTGTTGCAGCCCTCTCCCTCGAGTCATAGCCGATGAAAATCGGGATTGGAGCCGTCAACATCCGCCTGCATCACGTGATGGATTGAGATTAAGGCTGCTACTGCAAGAGCCCTAGGCTCCTGAGCATCAAAGCTTTAAGCCATGGCTGCCCGCAGCATCGCCCTCGGCACCATTCGTTTTGCCAACGATGCACCGTTCGTGCTGATTGGAGGCATCAATGTGCTCGAGTCGCGGGAATTTGCCCTTGAGGTTGCTGGCCATTACAAAACGGTTTGCACCAAGCTCGGAATTCCCCTGGTGTTTAAGGCTTCCTTCGACAAGGCCAACCGCTCCTCCATTCACTCCTACCGAGGGCCTGGCCTCAGGGAAGGGCTCGAGATTCTTCAAGTGGTGAAAGACACCCACGGGATCCCCGTGATTACCGATGTGCACAGCCCGGAAGAAGCAACCCCAGCGGCAGAAGTCTGCGACATCATCCAGTTGCCCGCCTTCCTCGCGAGACAAACCGATCTCATTGAAGCAATGGCCAAAACTGGCGCAGTCATCAACATCAAAAAGCCGCAGTTTCTCAGCCCATCGCAAATGTCAAACGTGGTGGAAAAGTTCCGCGAATGCAGCAACGAGAATCTGCTTATCTGCGAGCGGGGAAGCAACTTCGGCTACGACAATCTTGTGGTTGACATGCTCGCCTTCGGAGTAATGAAGCGCTGCTGCAATGACCTACCCCTGATTTTTGATGTGACCCACGCGCTCCAGTGTCGCGACCCAAGTGGAGCTGCCTCCGGTGGCCGCCGCAGCCAGGTGGTCGATCTAGCACGTTCTGGCATGGCAGTAGGCCTGGCAGGACTTTTCCTAGAATCGCACCCAGACCCCGACAAGGCGCGCTGCGATGGTCCAAGTGCGTTGCCACTGGCGCTGCTTGAACCTTTTCTCCAGCAGGTCAAAGCGATCGATGAGGTTGTGAAAGCACTCCCAACTCTCTCGGTGAGCTAATTAAACAAGCTGAAGATCAGCTCTCAGTTGATTGCTGCCTACTGCTGACTGGAAGTGACCCATTGAGCATTCAAGGCAGCCACCCCAGGTGCCAAGGCCAGGGTGATGATGCCGCTCCATCTCTGACCGCGAATCAACAACAACTTGCGTTTCGGGGTATCCACACAGATCAAATCTGGGAGGTGGAGCGAATCTGCTGCTGCAGAAATCGTGTCAGATCCTGCAAATGATGCTCAAGCGTGAATGCAGCCAACACCCGCTCCCGGCCAGCCAGCCCGAACTGAGCGGCGAGATTGGGATCGGCCATCAGCCTTGTCATCGCTTCAGCCATCCCTTCCACATCGCTTTCCTCCACCAGCAGCCCAGTGCTGCCATCCAGCACCACATCAGGAATCCCCGCATGGAGTGTCGCCACCACCGGTAGACCACAGAGCTGAGCCTCCATCACCGAAACAGGATTGCCTTCACTATCGCCATCGGGAGCAATCTGGGAGTGCTGCACGAACACCCTCGCCTGACGCATCAATGCAGCCACCTCCGATTGTGTTTTAACGCCCAGGAAGCGAACCCGATCCTGCACCTGCAACGCCTGCACCAAACGACGAGCTTCCGCAAGCAACGGTCCCTCACCCACCATCCACAACTCACCTTGGGGTTGGCCCGCAAAAGCACGAATTGTTTGGAGAGGGCCTTTCTTGGCAACAAATCGCCCCACAGCAAGGAACACCGGCGCTGCGAGGGCCGGATCGCCAACTGAGAACAAGGCTGGATTGGCACCCGAGGGGCTGATCAAAATCATCGACGGTGACGCTCCCAGCTGCTCCAACGTGGTGGCCATCGGCCTCGATTTGCACACCACACCAGAGGCAATGCTGACGAGACGCCGATAGCGAGAACGCAAGACACCAAGGCGCCGATTTGCAGAAAGATCCGAACCCCGGAAATGAACCACAAAAGGCACATCGACACGGGCAGCCGCCTGCATCACCCGCACCGCATGGAAGCCAAACTCGGCCAACACCACATCGGGTCGATGCCTGCGGATCAAGACCCAGGCCACGAACGCTGCAGGAAGCTCGGCCAAACGAAGCCAACCCAACCGAGTGCAGATTTTGCTGAGCAGTACTCCCAAGCCATAAGCAAACCTGCCTGGCTGATCCAAGGGGAATTCATCGCCGAAGTAAGCGCTGACCTCAAACGGCAAGCCGGCCAGATTCGCACGAACAAACGTTTCCGAGGCAACCCGGCGGGTTGGCGCAAACACCAATAAGCGCTGGCGAGAATCAGTCATGACGTCGTCACACGGAAGGGAGGAGTTGCTCCAAGCGTTCGAGGCATCGCTTCCGAAGCAATTCCGATGCGAAGCGCTGACGCACGGCCTGAGCTTCTCGCCCCAAGCGTTGGCGCAGATCAGAGTCGATCAGCATGGCGTCAAGTTGATCAACCCAGAAAGCATCAGGTCTCTCTGCCGGTATCAAGATCCCGTCATAGTCAGACGTGATCAATTCCGAAGGCCCCTGGGGACAATCCGCTGCAACACAGCAACAGCCTGCTGCCATGGCCTCCAGCAACACATTCGGAAACCCCTCATAACGAGAGGCCAACACAAACAGAGTCGCTCTGTCATACCAATCCGCCATGTTGCCGACTCGACCAGGCAAATGAATCCGATCCACCAAGTCAGGGCGATCGTGCACCCGCGCCAAGAGCTCGATTTGTTGGTCCCGGCCTCGGTAGGGCCGCTGATCCAAACCAACGAGCACGAGCTGCAAATCCTGATGACGGTCGGCAAGCGCCAAAAACCAATCGATGAGGCGATCGAAACCCTTTTGATGGGCCTTCGTTCCAACACCAAGAAGCACAGGAGCGTCACCGCTCACACCAGCATCTGCAAGCCAACGGCAAGGATCCAGCTGCGGATCAAACACATCGAGGGGCCACTGCACCGGATTTGGCAACAACAACTGATCACGCACACCGAGGTGAGCAGCTTGCCAATCGGCCACGACCTGTGTCTGCACCAGGTGCAGTGCAGCCCAGGGATATACCCATCGACGTAACAGGCGCCAGACCAAACCAATCCGTTTCAATGGCGGGAAATTTCTCTCCGACACCACCGTGGGGATCCCCAGCCCCCGAGAAGCCAAAAGCAATTTGATAGCAGGGATCGAGGTGACGCCAATGGCCAGACTGATCTGCTCACGCTTGAGCCAGCGTCGCAAGCGCCAAACCCGCACAGGGAATCCGACAACACCAAGCCATCTAACCCACCTTCTGTCGGAGGTTTCCACCAAACGTTCAACACCATCAGGCAAGGGATAGAAATCCCAAGTAAGTGGTTTTCTCGTCAGCAGAACTGGCGACCAACCCGCATCCCGCAACCATGACGACCAAGTAAGGGTGATGCGCTCAGCACCACCGAGTTTGAAACTATCGATGTAGAGCACCACACGCCGCATCGACACCTCGCTGCTGCTCATGAACCGGTCACCTGGACTCGCGAGTGCGACCCAAAGCGCGCGAGCAGCCCTTGCTGTTGAAGAATCTCGAGCATCGCCTCCGTTCGAGTTTGATATGTCTGAGTCCGTGCTCTGGCAAGGCGTTGATCCAGATTGGGACCTTGGCCAGCCAAGACTGCTCGAATCGCCTGTTCAAAGATCTCGACTTGAGGCTCGCAAAGGCAAGCCACGTCGGCATGAGCAATCAAAGAGGGAATCGCTGTGGCAACCACAGGCAACCCTGCAGACAAATACTCGAAGAATTTCATCGGGAACATGTTGCGGGTGTAGCCGTTGAGCTGCAAAGGCAGAAGGGCCACATCCACGTGGGCTAACCAGGCCGGTAATGCTTCATAGGGCTGTGGACCAACCAACTGAACATTTGGGTAACTCTCCAGAGCAGCTACATCCGTAGACGGATCACATTCGCCAACCGGACCAATCAGCACAAAATCCCAGCCAGGATTACGACTAATCAGATAATTCAAGAGCCTAAGATCTAACTTGTAGGCATCAATCGCCCCCATAAATACGAGTCGAGGACGAGGGCTTGATCTTAAAGATTGTGGGCAAGTTAAAGGCTGAAGCGCATGATTGAAATGACGATAATCGGCCACATTGCCAAACATTCGAGCAGCTTGATTCCAGCGAAGATGAGTGGCCTGCAATTCAGGCGAGGTGGTGAACAGCACATCAACCTGACGCGACAACTGCCGCTCATTGACTTCGATCAGCTGACAAGGCATACCTGGCTGCTCTTGAATGCGATCGACACAGTGGTAAACAGAAGCTGCAAAACGGCTGAGATCGAGATAGAGAGTTGTGAGGGGGTTATAAGTCCATAAAATCTGGAATCGGAATTTCAACGATCGAGTCGCCACAAACAATCCAATTCGCAGCAGAAAACGATTCAAAGCCAATTTCAAACCTGAATGTCCACCAGGGATGACTGGGGGCGACCAGACCCAGAGGTTTTTGTGACGCCTATAGGGCAACCGAATCATTCGGCGAAGACGCCGAATGATTCGGGCTCGGTCCGCAATTCCAACCCGAGGTGCACGAATCCCAAGCGATTCCACATACAACACACGGTGGCCAGCCTCAGCCAGCGCAAGAGCCGTGTGCTGCTTATTGGTCCACAGCGGATGATCCCAGTCTGCGGTGGAAAGAACAATAAAATCGGCCATGAGAACTATTCACCTTCGATTAACGCCATTTCTCGGAAACTGGCCGACTCTCTCTGCAGTTCTTCAAACGTGCCATTGGCAGTAATTTTGCCGTTTGCCATTTCATAAATTTGATCACACTTCTTGACCGTCGACAAACGATGCGCAATCACAATTGTGGTACAGCGGCGTCCAACAATATCAAGAGCCTGCATTACATCATGCTCAGTTTTGTTATCTAGAGCACTTGTCGCCTCATCCAACACAAGTACTTTTGCCTTGCGGAAGAAAGCTCGAGCCAGAGAAAGTCTTTGCCGCTGACCGCCAGAAAGTTTCACGCCATTCTCACCAACCATGGTAAATAATCCATAAGGCATCTGACTCACATAGTCGTCAAACTGAGCAGCCTCCAAAGCGACCCAAACATCATCATCATTGATGTATTCAAGATCTTGACCAAAGGCAATATTTTCGCGAATACTTGCATCAAGAAGGCGAATATCCTGGGGTACAAGTGCACAATTGGCCTGCCATGCTGGCACCTCCTCTTCATTGAGTGGAACACCGTCTAGCGAGAGTTCACCTCGCGTGGGAAGAAATAACCCCAGCAACAGATGAGCCAATGTGCTCTTACCGCTGCCTGTTCGGCCAACCAAAGCAATCCTTGAACCTACGGGAATCGTCAGGTTGACATCTCGAAGCACCTCTTTCTCAGTGCCGCCATAAGTAAAACCCACGCCCTCCAGTTCAATAAATCTGCGTGGCATGACTCCCTCGGGAGTGGGCACCCCGGGGGACGACAACACAAGTCGATCAGGGGTCATCCTCAACAACTGCAAAGCATCCTTAATTTCAGGCAGGCCGCCTCTGAGCTTGTTAATGCTGCGAAACATCGATTGCAGGGGAGACGAGATGCGCAACAACGTGACCAAGACTGCTGCCAACATCGGCACAGCTTCACGAATTTTCTCTGTATCACCAGCCAGCAATGCCGGAGCAAGACCAACCAAAAACAGGATAGTGATACCTGCAGGCTCAATAATGAACCGTGGCACATCAGGCAAAAGCTTGGACAGACGGTCATAACGCTTCGCGACAACTCCATCTCGAGAGAATCTTCGAACAAAGAATTCATCAGCAGAATAAATTTGCACATCTCTCATTGACCTCAGAGACTCCATCAAATATAAATTGATCCGCCGCGAGTAACGCAACTTCTGCTTCGTTGACAGACGCAAATATGGGGTAATGATTGCTGAAGCAATGGCATAGGCAACCAACATCAAAACGAAAATCAACAAGGCATCCCAGCCAAGTACAAATACCACTCCCACAAGTAGTACTAAAACTGAAAGCGTGTTACCAACAATTGTAATTAGAGGTGTAACAACTGTCGTCGAAACACGGTTAAGGATTCTATTAAATCTCTCCGAAAGATGAGCAGTTCGATTGTGAGTAAAGAACTCATAACGCTGCAGCATCAAGTTTGCATAGACTTTATTAACTAAATCTGTCCAGATCTCTGCACTGAGCATGCTTTGCATCAGCGAAACACCAAAACGGATCGCTGAAGTAAACCAGAATGACGCGATTAGGAGTCCTAGTAACCATCCGGTTTGATCAAGAATGCCACCCCCAAAAAAGCGGATGCCCGGGATACGATCATGCAACGTCGCTCCCGACATCACCCCTACCAACCTGGCCAGCAGACCAACCAGCAGCATGTCAAGCAAGCCCTGAAAAAAGGAGGCCAGCAAAACAAGAATCAGAAGGTTGATGCGCTTAGAAGGAAGTTGACGCAGCAGCTCTCTTAGTTCCTTCCAGGTCTGGCTTTGCAAGAGCATGGACACGCCGCACAATTCTTCTCGGAGGCAGACGAAACGCAAGCATCCTTAAAGCGCAAGTTACCGGTTGCCAACCTCCACAATCAGCAACAGGTCGGCCAGCCAGGCAACCGATTGACCCTCCCCAAGTCCCCTAGTCGATGCAGCAGCTCATCAGAAAGACAGAAGCCACAATTAGCGGCGAGAGATCAGCCGTCTCAAAAGCCTCAACACTCGGCCAACCTTTCTATTGAATCGCAACACAAAGGTTGGAGACCTCCTGAGGGGCACTTCACCTGACGGCATGGTCTCAATAGCAGCCAGAGCCGATCTCCACCGCGACATCAAAGCCGTTTCCGTATGTTCACTTAACAGCTGATTGAGCCGCTCCTGGGTTGGACGCCAAGCCGCTGGCTCTCGCACAGATTCGCAAATCCGTCGCACATCCCAGGCGAGACTGCCGCAACCAATCTGATGGCCAACCACACTCGGCTCAAGGGTATCGGCGAGCGCATGGTTGAAACTGCTGAACACAACGCAGCCGCAAGCCATCGCCTCTAGAGGGGGCAAGCCAAAGCCCTCACTCAGGTCATTACTCCGCCAATACTCAGCCGAATCGTAGATATAAACCTTGGAAGCGTTGAACAGAGCGACCAGATCCTCCACCCAGCCACTCTGAACCACAACCTTCAGCCCTAGCTTTCTCAAGGCAGGAACCAATTGCCCCAACACATAACGGCTACTCTTTCGCTCCTGCACCAAGACATCGATGGAGCGATCTTCAGCTTCAGCCACAGCTGCTCCAAGCCGAGCACCTCTCTCCAACCAATGGGGTTCTAAAGCATTAGGCACCAAAAAAAGAGGATTGCGAGGTGCCCGGTCACCCCAGTAGCCAAGGGTATTCCTGCTCACAGCGAAGACAGGAACCCCTGATGGGAGATCAAATCCATAGCCGCTGCTATGGGCGTGATAAACGACATGCCGGCCCCTTAGACGCCGCAATAACTTCTGCACTTCAAACCCCCAGCTCACCACCCAAAGTGTTTCCCCTGGAGCTGATTCTTGCTGCAAAAGATCATCCAAAAACAGATAATCGTCCTGACGGTTCCGATAGGTCACCAAATCAGTAGGCATAAGCCTGTTCACCAACCTTGCGGTATGGAGCGCCACTGAAAGACCACCGCAGCGATAGCGATCCGTAGTCCCTGGAACCAGAAAAAAGACGCGACGCACAGGGGCGAGGGGACTAACCGATGCAGAACTATGCCGCAGTTTGATCAAATCTGACGATTACAAGCCCCTCAGGCCACCACATCCTCGGTAGCTGCCACCTCGTTGGCGGCACGTGAGCCATCCACAAACAGGACATTTCCAATTGCAGTCACCAGGTTGCGATCACTCGAGAGATCAACCACGCCTTTGAGGAAAGAGCTCACGAAGCCAGTGTTCTCGGCCATCGTGTGGGCTGCCTTAATGGCCTTCTTTCAGTGCGCTCGCCAGGACTACCGCCATTTGGAACACAAACCTTTTACAGGTGAAAGGACATTAAAAATAGCTGGTGCTTCATGAAGTCATCGATTGCAGAGAGTGAAGAGAACACCCTCCCCGCTGAACTGATTTGCATCAACAAGGCGGCACTTAAGCCACAAGCTCCACGGCTGTATTAGTAGAGCAAGATCAAGGGTCTCACCCTCAAACCAACTGCCAATCTGTGGATCATCCCTTCAGCAAGTGAAGATGGATTGAGTGGCTGGCATATACAGACTCAAGGCATGGCGATTCAAGCTGGCCCTGAGCAAACTCCAAGTGATGCATCTTGTAGCGACTGCATCCAGTCTCCTGAAGCGTACCAATCTTGCAGGATCAATCAGTGCCATGCCATTACGGTTGCGGCACTTTGATGTTGTCCCTGATGAGGAATCGCTCTGCCATGTCATGTCTATTGCTAATCGATCATCTCAAGACGATGAATGCAATCCTTGAGACTGTGCTGTCATGAATTTGCAGCCATTGGCTGCACGGGTAGGGCGCTATGGACTAGTCGGACTAGCAGCTGCAGCCATACACGCAACGGTGCTGGTGCTCATGGCAAAGCTCATACCGTTCTGGCTGAGCAACCTCAGTGGCTTCTTAGCCGCCTCATTGGTCAGCTATCTAGGCCATGCCTTGTACACCTTCCGTTCAGAAACAACTGGACAGCGCTTCGCACGTCGCTGGTTGCTTCTGCAGTTCAGTGTCAATGTCAGCGTGAGCGCACTGTTGCCATTGGCGCTCAGCCCTTGGGCTTCACTACCCATCACCACAGTGATGCTGGTTTTTACACCGACATTGCTCAATGCTTTGATCTGGTCAAGGGCAGCCCGATTCAGCATGCGCCGACAGCAACGATCTAACAAGACGAAGCCTCAACTGCATGCCGATGACCTAGGTCTCACCAACGCGACCAACACCGCCATCCTTGCTCTTGCTGCGGCCAGGCAGTTGGACAGCGCCAGCCTGCTGGTCAACGGCAATGCCGTTGAGTCAGCTATTGAACAAAGTAGAAGCTACCCCAGCCTTCAACTTTGCTTGCACCTCTGCCTAAGCGAAGGTCGAGCAGTAGCACCCCATCAACAAGTGTCTGAACTCATTGATGATGCAGGGCGGCTCAAATGCTCTTTTGGGATGTTAATGCTGGCATCATGCCTACCTAAAAATGCGCCAAGACGACGACGACTTGAAAGGCAACTTCGCTGTGAACTGAATTCTCAAATCCAGCGATTTCGAGAACTCACTGGATTCACCATCATCGCCATTGATGGCCATCAACATGTGCATCTGGTGCCAATCGTGCTCGATGTGATCCTCGAACTAGCCCCTGAGCAAGGCATCAGCTGGTTACGCACCACTGCTGAGCCCTTGCCCACTGGGCTGTCATCACGCTACTGGCTAACAGCTCTAACGAATGGTGGCTGGTTGAAGTGGCTTGTGCTGCAGAACCTCACTCGCATGGCTTTACCACGACTGCGCAAAGCGTTAGTCGCGACCAACGCCCGATTTGCCGGCGTGCTTTTCACAGGGCTAATGGTGGATGCTCCGCTCAAAGCCGCTTGGCAAGAACTCACATCTGTTTCATTCTCACCACCGCAAACACAACCTTTGCTGCTATCGCATCCAGCTGCACCGCTAAAGCCAGAAGAGATTCATCAAGGCCTAACAGATTTCCCTTTCTCTCGTACATTTTTCTCATCCTCATGGCGTCAACTGGAGTGGCAAGCAGTCAAAAAACTACAAGCCAGTGCCTCCACTCAAAGTGAACCGTGAATGGCCCTAATGAAATAGTGTGGCCTGGCTTTGGTATCCACATAGATCCGACCGATGTACTCGCCAAGTACACCGATACCAATCAATTGAATGCCCCCCAAAAACAGAACCGCCACAATCAGTGAGGCATAGCCAGGAAGATCAACTCCATTAAAAATCGTGATCAAAACGATAACTGCGGCGTAAAGCAAACTAATTAAGGAAACTACAAGGCCCAAAAAACTCCAAATCTTTAGAGGAATCACTGAGAAGGAAAAGATGCCATCAAGGGCATAGCTCCATAACTTAAGGGGGCTCCAGGAGCTACGACCTCCCATTCGTTTCACCCTGCTGTAACTCAGCTCGACACTGCGATATCCGGTCCAAGGAAGTAAACCTTTGGAGAAACGGCTGAATTCACGCATTTGAGTGAGGGCTTCCACAACTGGTGCACTGAGCAAACGAAAATCTCCTGCTCCATCAATCAGTTGAATGGAATCCACTACCCGGTTGAAAACCCTGTAGAACCAGGAGGAAGTTGTTACTTTCAACCTTGATTCCTGATCACGATCGTCACGGACTGCAGTAACAACCTCAGCACCACCACGCCAAGCCTGAACCATCTGCGTAATCAACTCTGGCGGATGCTGAAGATCTGAATCAATCAGCACCACAGCATCGCACTTGCCCTGGGCATAATCCAAGCCGGCCAGCATTGCCGATTCTTTACCAAAGTTCCTTGTGAGCTCCAACAAAGAGACTGGAGTAGAAGCCTTAGAACCAACAAATCGCTGCTGCCATGAGCGGATCTGAGCCACCGTGCCGTCACGTGAGCCATCATCCACCAGCAACAAATGACTAACTTCCCGCAAGGCAAGCACTCGTTCGATGAACTGGAAGATCAGAGCCTCTTCATTGAAACAAGCAGCTACTACCCAGATCTGACCAGGCAAACGCTCTGAGATTGATGACCTCTCCATCACTCACTATGGACGTAGAACAGCACGACTGAATTCGAGAAGAATTTGGCAAGCTCAAGCTAAGTCGCTTAAGTCTGGTCGTCAGGGCCACCACCAAGGCATAGGCTCGCCTGAGCACGCGTCACCGTCGCGAACGTTTCCCATGGCTCAGTTCGAGAAACTCTCCACACCAAGCCAGGGCACGGCCATCAGCTTCGTGAACGGTCAGCCAGTCATACCCAACGAGCCAATCATTCCCTTCATCCGCGGGGATGGCACCGGTGTGGACATCTGGCCGGCGACCCAACGAGTGCTGGATGCAGCTGTAACAAAGGCCTATCAAGGCATGCGTCGTATCGAATGGTTCAAGGTCTATGCAGGCGACGAGGCCTGCGATCTCTACGGCACCTACCAGTACCTACCAGAGGACACCCTTGAAGCGATCCGCACCTATGGGGTCGCCATCAAAGGTCCCCTCACGACTCCAATCGGTGGCGGCATCCGTTCCCTCAATGTGGCCCTACGTCAAATCTTCGATTTGTATTCCTGCGTCCGCCCATGTCGCTACTACAAGGGCACACCCAGCCCCCACAAACGGCCTCAGGATCTTGATGTCATCGTCTACCGAGAGAACACGGAAGATATCTATATGGGGGTGGAATGGGAAGCCGATGATCCAGTCGGCAAAACATTGCGCGAACATCTCAACACTGTCGTCATTCCCGCCAACGGCAAGCTCGGCAAACGCCAGATTCCTGAAGGCTCAGGCATCGGCATCAAGCCGGTAAGCAAGCACGGCAGCCAGCGCCATATCCGCAAAGCGATTCAACATGCTCTTCGGCTGAAGGGCGACAAGCGCCACGTCACCTTGGTGCACAAAGGCAACATCATGAAGTTCACGGAAGGAGCCTTCCGTGACTGGGGCTATGAACTCGCCACAAGCGAGTTCCGCGACGTGTGCATCACCGAAAGGGAGAGCTGGATTCTCGGCAATCTTGAAAACGATCCACAACTAAGCATCCAAGCCAATGCCCGCATGATCGAGCCTGGCTACGACAGCCTCACGCCTGAGAGAAAGGCCAGCATCGATGCCGAAGTGCACGGCGTGCTGGATGCCATCGGCACCAGCCATGGCAACGGCCAATGGAAAGCGATGGTGCTTGTCGATGACCGCATCGCCGACAGCATCTTCCAACAGATCCAAACGCGGCCGCAGGAATACTCAATCCTGGCAACACTCAACCTCAATGGCGACTACATCTCCGACGCAGCCGCGGCGATGGTGGGCGGATTAGGCATGGCCCCGGGAGCCAACATCGGCGAGAACGCTGCCATCTTCGAAGCGACCCATGGAACAGCACCCAAGCATGCCGGCCTTGATCGCATCAACCCGGGATCGGTGATCCTCAGCGGCGTGATGATGCTGGAGTTTCTGGGCTGGCAAGAAGCCGCAGACTTGATCACAAAAGGTCTCAGTGCTGCGATTGCCAATCAACAGGTCACCTATGACCTGGCTCGCCTCATGGACCCACCCGTAGAACCTGTGAGCTGCAGTGGCTTCTCTGAGGCCGTCATCAGCCACTTCTAAGGCTAACGCCCTAACAATTTCCAGCTGTAATCAATGATTATTAGCCATAGTGAGCGGTTCATTTTTATCGCCAACCGCAAAACTAAATCAACTGCGATAGAAATTGCCTTCTCTAGCGCATGCGATCAAAAAACATCATTGCGCCATTAGGAAAAGACGAAAAAATAGAAGAAAGCTAGGCCACACCAAGCCAAGATATTTTATACCTTAGTGCAAAAATTTGTCTATCTATCACTGCTCATGCAGCGAAAGCTAGCCTGCCTTTAGCTATCTGAAAAAATGAAAGAAATTGGCCAGGACACTCATCTTATGCCAAGAAAACCTGAAAGTACTTATAGCCAAGTATTTGGAAATCCTATTTCCGCTTATGCTTCCTCTGCAATCCATAGCATCTCGTAATTTATCAATAGTTCTGGTCAATAAGAAAAAATCTCAGCGATGAAGCCTGGATTCATTTCTAAATGGTTCAAAAATCGAAGGCATCGCAAGACGCAGCCAAGAAATGCATGCATTAAACGGCAAGCTCGCCGTCAATCAACTATGTCATCATGAACATCTTCAAGCAGAAGTCAAGTAAATCTTTGAGGAATTCAATCTTCCCGGCAACTCAAAAATACCGGAAGCAAAGAAACAATTCTGCAGCGAGAAACGATATGATTGAGGTGTTCTCAATGGCGAGCAAGCGGCAAGCATTCGATTCATTTTTAAATGCGAAATCAAGTCATCTGGCTAAAATTAATCACAGATGAAAACCAGCAGGCCAGGCCTTCTTTTCGGCTCATCTTTTTCATTCAAAGTTGACAATAAAATGCAACGTCCCCTTTGAGTAACAAACTAATCAACGACTAATGCCAGCGAAACGCTGGTACCGAAAAGCAATTCTTCAGGCAACAGCCAACGGTATTGAGAACGATCGCCAATAGTGATGGCACATACTGCCGGCATGCGACAGAGCGGCATGGAAGTCGCCAGACTCAAAGCATGACTTCTGTTGACGTCACGCCAAACCAAACTGACAAGGTCCTAAGCAGCCTCCCAGCAGCAGCCGCCGACCCCTGCGTGCACTGTGGTTTCTGCCTGCCAAACTGCGCAAGTTACCGAGTGTTGGGCACTGAAATGGATTCACCGCGAGGGCGAATCCATACCCTCAAGGCGATCGACAACGGTGAGCTGGAGCTTGATGCCACCGTCGCTAGCCACTTCGACTCCTGCCTAGGTTGCTTTGCGTGTGTGAGTGCCTGCCCCTCCGGCGTTCGCTACGACCAGCTCATCGAGGCGACGCGCCCTTTACTGAATAAAGCAGAACTTCGCAGCCCCTGCCAGAACCACTTTCGCCAGGTCCTGCTGAAGTTGCTCCCCTATCCCGGCCGACTGCGCGCCCTTCTGCAACCTTTGCGTGCCTACGCGGGGACACCAATACAAGCGCTCAGCCGCCGCCTCGGTATCAACAAAATTCTTGGGCCCCAACTGGAAGCGATGGAGGCCTTGTTGCCTGCTCTTGCAGCAGAAAATTTTCAGGATGATCTGGAGGTTCTCCACCCCGCAACAGGTCAACGCCGCAGCAGGGTGGGGCTTGTTCTTGGCTGTGTGCAACGTTGCTTCGATCCCAACGTGAACCAAGCCACTATTGCCGTGCTGCAAGCCAATGGCTTTGAAGTCGTTGTGCCGAAAGATCAAGGCTGCTGCGGCGCCGTCTCCCACCACCAGGGGCAACTCAAACAAACCCGAGAGCTAGCCGAGAAGCTTGTCAAAAGCTTTGTCAATGTTGTCGGCCCAGGGCGACCTGCTGGAGCCGAGCCCTTAGAGGCTGTGCTGGTGGCCGCCTCGGGCTGTGGCCACACCATGAAGGCCTACGGCGAACTCCTCAACGCAACAGCAAGCTTCAACATTCCAGTCTTCGATGTGCATGAATTCCTGGCGGAACACGGTCTCGACAGCAACTTTCAGCAAAACCTTCAACCTCTTCCCCATCACAATGGGCAGCCTGCCAGCCCCCAAACTCCTCTGAAAGTTGCATACCACGATGCCTGCCACATGATTCATGGCCAAGGAATCCAAGCCCAACCAAGACAACTATTGAAGGCCATTCCACATCTAGTTTTGAGCGAAGCCACAGAAGCCGGAGTTTGCTGTGGGAGCGCCGGAATTTATAACTTGGTCAACCCGCAAGAAGCTGCCGAGCTGGGGAGAATCAAGGTTGCTGACCTCAGCAACACTGGAGCTGAGGTGATTGCCAGCTCCAACATTGGCTGCACCTTGCAACTCCGCCGCCATCTGGATGGTGATGTGGCAGTCGCCCATCCAATGGAACTACTGGCCTGTGCCGCCGGACTCCATCAATCGCCAAGCGGTCAACAGCGTGGTTTCATTGCCAAGATTTCCGGGGAAGGTAAGGATCGGCAGATCCACCAAGCCATCTCCAGCTAAAGGCCGCACCAACGACAAGCCTGGCAAGATTTGCCCCTCAAGCTGCACCATCTTCAATCCCAGCCCTTCTGCCAAGAGAGTATGGGTTGTAATTCCACCCTTACTGATCAAATAGCCCAACCTCGGCGCAAGAGCAGCCGCCAGACGAGCCATCAATTGAGCCAAAGCAACACCAAAGCTCAGCCTTGCAGCTGATGTCGAACAATCCAATTCACCGCGACTCGTGAACAACACCGGTGTACGACCGATGGCAAGCGCCTCGCCAAGCTGATTGAAGCAATGCTGCTCCAATTCTGCCAAGCGCCCATCAGACAAGCCTCTCTGCAAGATCTGCGCCAAGCGGGGGACTGGCAATTCCACCCCCATGCACTCTGGCGCCTCGAGTAAACATTCCAACTGAGCATCAGCCAGAGGAACGTGGGAACCAACCATCACCAACCCAGGCCATCGTTGACCTGAGTGATCGCTACGTCGCATGCCAGCCAAGCCATCAGCAGCAAGAGGTTGGGGTGCAAGATCTGCCAACGCATTGAGCAAGCTTGCTGCAGAGCGAAACAGAAAACGCTTATGACCAGCCAAGTCCCTCACCGCTTCTGCTAAGGCCAGCAATTGCTCAGAACGCTCCGCATCCACCACCACAGACTGATTGTGATGAAGCCGAGCCAACCAACGACGCAACTCTGTGCGGCCTGTCTGCAATGGCTTCGCAGCATCTTGGTTTTCAACAGCAGCGTCCAACTGCGCAAGGCAGAGGCGCTGAACAGTTTGAGCTCGGATCTGCCCACCACTTTTCTCCTCTAGCCAAGCAGGAAGATCACTGGTGCTGTAACCAAACAAGCGATCTTTAGCAAAAGCACTGGAATGCACTGGCTTGCCATCAAGCAAATGCACGCCATTCACCGTAGTGCGCCCTCCTTCGAGGAAGGCAGGAACATGCAGCGTCGCATCGAAGGGGCCAAGCTCCTCAGCGATCACCTCAGGCTCCAAAACGCCATGACCGCGCAGCGTGGAGTCACCGCGACTGACCACAACAACTTCAGCTGCTGACATGCCTTCCGCCGCGAATGCTTGCCGCAAAGCAGAACAAATCTCACGATTGCGGGATACCGCCTGATCAGGGGCTAACGCACGTGTGTTGGCAAGCACGAACAAGAGTGGCGAAGGGTGGCGCAACCCATGCCGCAGCACATCAACATCCCAGCGCAGCAGCAGCAGACACCCATGCACAGTCTGGGAGCCGGTGGGGTCGTCATCAAGCACCACAATCTTCATGGCACCATCGTGACGTGAACACGTTCTTCGCCGATACCGCCAACATGCCAGCACCTGCTACGGCAAAGGAGCTGGCCGATCTTGTTGCGGGGCTGCATGTAGCAGCAACCCCCTGGCTGCCCTGTGGTCTTGGCAGCCGTCTGCAATGGGGGCCGCCTGTGGAGATGCCTTCACAACCAATCAGCGTGAGTGGTCTCAATCGCATCCTTGATCACGCTGTCGACGACCTCACGATCACTGTTGAAGCCGGCCTGCCGCTGGCAGAGCTACAAATGGTTTTGAAAGAACACCATCAATGGCTAGCCGTCAACTGGCCCAGGGGAAGCCAAGCCAACACAGATCCCAACAGTGCTGGAAGTTTGGGTGGGTTGGTGGCTCGTGGCCTCGCCGGCGGTTTGCGACAGCGGCATCTGGGTATCCGCGACCAACTGATCGGAATCGGACTCCTGCGGAGCGATGGCATTGCTGCGCATGCTGGAGGCCGGGTAGTCAAAAACGTAGCCGGCTATGACCTCATGCGCCTGCTGTGCGGCAGTTGGGGCAGCTTGGCTCTGATCACGGAACTCACTCTGCGCTGCCAACCAATCCGCCAAGCACACATCGGCCTTCGCCTTGATGGTTCTCTGGAAGCGCTGGAAGCATGGCGAGCTGCACTATTGCGCACCAGCTTCACCCCGGAATACTGCGATTGGATCAAAACAGATTTAGAAGACTGGCATCTCAACATCGGCGTGGCCAGCGTGAGCGATCAAGCCGTCAACGACCAAATAGGCCACCTCAAAGCCCTCGCCAATCAACATCAACTGGGCACAAAACAGCTTGACTGGCTCGGCCCCCATCAAGAGCCACACCCATCTGAAGGATCTTTCGATAGCCGCCACTGGCTGGTACGAGTAGCGCTGCAACCAAGCAACATTCACCGGCTGATCGCCAGCAAAGAACTGCAAGCCCTCAACGGCTGGCATTGGCAGCTTGCCGCTGGCGCTGGCATCGGCGACGGCTGGCAAATATCACCAGCCAACGCAAAAGGGATCAGCCAAAGCGAGGATCTCAACGCGCTGCGCCACGAGATTGCTCGCCTCGGTGGCCAGCTCACGCTCCTGCAGCAACCCAGCCAAGCTGGCGATCGCCTGCCTGCTTGGCTGGATGCACCCTCAAGGCCACTGATTGAAGCTGTGAAGCAACAATTCGATCCAAAACAACAACTAGCGAGAGGCAGATTGCCAGGGGTTTGTGGTCAATCAACGGCCAAGTAGGCATGACGGAATACCTCAATAGAGCATCGAAAAGTGCAGGATCTTCTCAGACTTAATCCATGACATAGCCACTAGCATATAGATAACTATCAGGCATGAAATCTCAAGACCAGGCCTCTTCCCAAGTCTTTAATCTTACCCAAGTATATCAATCAATTAACTTTAACCCTAAAAGATTATATCCAAGCCATGGTCACTACAGAGATCAACATATACCATATTAAACTTTTAGAAAATGATTAGACCATCAAGCCCAAGGCTCCAAGCCCCTTGCACAAGGATGCATTCAAGGCAAGTCCAATCAAGGTAGATTAATTTAAATCTTATAACATGGCCGAATACGAGCCAAAAGGCAGAAGCTTGGCCAGCCAATATCAATTCAGACTATGCGTACTCAATCTAAAAATAACGATATTTTCACTTGGGATTAAAGTTGCATCAATAGGGAAAATTGATCAACAATTAACCAAGGCACATCTCAGCCTCTGCTTGCCACCAGCTTCGATCTCCAACTTGCGATCACCACTAACCAATGCCTCCCGCGGACCAGTCCAAGGCTCAAGGCATACCATCTGCCGCGGCGGATCAGTCCACACCACAGTGAGGTCCATGGGATTCTCATGCTGAAGCTGCAGAGATGTGCCAGAGGCTTCATCCACAAGGGTGACTGGCCCCGCAGGGCGAGTCAAGAAGTCCACCCCCTCAGTTAAAGCTGCCAATTGGATGGCGGTTTCAGCTTCTACCATCTGCAAATGATTGAGACATGAATGAGGCAAACCTTCCAACCGGACCTTATTCAAATCAGTCACCTTGAAGTAAGAGTGTAAACCAAAACTGAACGGCATCGCAATTTGACTAAGGTTATGTACATTTACCTCGATCTCTAAAGCATTGCGAATCGGGCGCACCACCATCTCAAGCAAAAAAGAAAATGGATAAGCAGCACGTGTCTCTTCACTATCACCAAGGCTAAGCTTCACTCCACTGTGATCTTCCAATAACTGTAATTCCCAAGGCTGATCCCTAGCAAAACCATGCTGTTTAAGAATGAACTCACCACTTGGCAAGGGTAATAAATCACCTGGCAGGTTTCCGCAGATAGGAAACAACACTGGGATGCCTCCGCGAATACTTTTCTCTGGATCTGCAAAACGCTCCTGATCCAAATAGAGCAGCTCATGGCCGTTACAACACCAATCAGTGACTAAGCCACCTCGCTCAGGTACAATCCGCAAACGATCACCACTTTCTGGTTGCAGATACTGCCAATGAGGATAGGGACTCTGCTTGCGTAGGAGAGGAGAACTATGGCCGTCAATCATTCCTAATTTAAGCAATACTCAAACCATTTAGCCACTCCAGCAATTCAGAATTCACCAAGTCAGGCACCTCATCATGAGGGCAATGTCCAGCATTTAAAAGCACCTCTTTCACTTCCAAAGAAGCTTCTCTGGCATATGTGCGAAACTTATCTTGCTTGGCTTTTGCATTCCTCAACCAAGGATCACCATCACCCCAGAGCAATAA
Organism: Prochlorococcus sp. MIT 1318; assembly: GCF_047304505.1. Lineage (NCBI taxonomy): Bacteria > Bacillati > Cyanobacteriota > Cyanophyceae > Synechococcales > Prochlorococcaceae > Prochlorococcus > Prochlorococcus sp. MIT 1318. The sequence goes on from NZ_CP138958.1 coordinate 299,327, forward strand.
CAGAGGAGCTTGCAAGTCATTGAACAATTCATCAATAGCCTTACCTCTAAGCCCACGTGCCTGAAAAACATTGCGAAACACTTGGAATGCGCCTGGATCCAGAGAAGGCCTACGAATCGACTCAATTAGATCATCATCAACATTGGCAGGGTCTATATAAACCTGCTGGAGAGTCCTGCGAATGACACCAGGCCTGCGCAGATTCTCAAAGATCATTCTCTGGATCAAGGGATATATCAACCACTTCACCACAAGATCCCTTGAAAGACCTTGCCCAATCATCTGGCGAAGCCTCGAACTCATGTCTTTTGGTTTTGGAGAAAACTTCTCATCGCTGAAATAACCAGCAGCATTCAGTAAAACCACTCCGGCCGATTGCGATTCAAGCGCAGCAGCTGCAGCCAAGGCTGCATAACCTCCCAGCGAATTCCCAACAATCACAGTGGGCCTTCCAATCCGCTCATTGACATATGCAACCAACTGGTCTTTCCAAAGGTCCCCGCCATAATCGAGCCCACCAGGTTTGGCACTACGACCAAAGCCAAGCAGGTCTATGGCATGCACCTCATGGGTGAGAGAAAGCTTTGGAATGTTGTGGCGCCAGTGATCGGTAGAAGCCCCGAAGCCATGCACCAACAACAATGCCGGCCGTTGGCGTCCCCCATGCTCAACATCCTGATCTGGGATGCGTTGTAAGCAATGAACATCGTGCCCCAGATGGCTCCAGGAAGCATTAAGAACGGCAGATGGAGCTGACGTCACAACGGCGACGGTGGAGAAAGTTGATGGTAGGCAATTCTTTTACTTATCAGGGCTATGCAATCAAAAAAGCTGCACTAAACCAGGCCAACAGGATTGGCAGCAACGTCATCAGGGATGGAGTTGCCGCCTCCAGGCGTTTTGTCTTTAAGCACCAAACGCAAAAGCAACGGTGCAAGGAAGGTGGTGCTAATCACCATCAATAGAACGGCAGCTTCTAAAGAGGGAGAAAGCAGTCCGGCGCTTGTACCCAGCCCAAGAAAAATCAAACCAACTTCACCGCGAGGCATCATGCCAAGACCAACAACCAAACGATTGGTGGGTTTGTCAATCCAGAAAGCCCAACCAGCAGCAATCTTGCCCACAATCGCTACAACAACCAGGAAGCCAGCCACAACGAGTGCAGAGCGGCTCGCAGGATCCAGAGGATTGATCACTGAAAGATCCATGCCAGCGCCAACCAAAACAAAGAAAATCGTGGCGAAGAGGGTCACGATCGGCAAAACCGACTGCTGAATCGCGTGATTGTTCTTCGAGCTGCTGAGGATCAATCCAGCGGCAAAGGCCCCCAAAGCGGCTTCCAAACCAATCGCCGTAGCGATAAAGCAACACAGCACAAGAATCACAAACGAGGCCACAACAACCGCTCCAGGCGCTTTAAGTCGGTCGATCACCCAATCAAAGGCTGGAGCCGCAGTACGGCTAAGCAAGATTGCTAAGACCACAAACACTGTCGCTGCTACGACAAGTTTCACAATCGGGGCAATCTCGAGGCTCCCGCCTGTGGCCAAGGCCACAACAACAGCCAGGATCACAATGCCAAGGATGTCATCAAGCACAGCCGCACCAATCACGATCTGGCCCTCTCGCGTTTTGAGATAACCGAGTTCGCCAAACACACTGGCAGTGATGCCGATGCTGGTAGCAGTCATCGAAGCACCAGCAAAAATCGCCGGGATCAATTCCACCTGGAAGAGAGCCATCAAACCAAAGGTGCCTAAGGCAAAAGGCAGCACCACGCCAGCCATGGCCACTGTGAAGGCCTGGACTCCTACAGCGACCAACTCTTCCAACTCACTTTCCAACCCGGTGAGGAAAAGCAGGGCATACAAGCCGAGCGTGGCAACCGCTTGCAGAGAGGGGAAGGTTTCGTAATAGAGATCTGGTACGGCCTCAGGAGGAATCGAGGCCAAAGCGCTGATCAGGCTGACCAAACCCTCATTCAAATGAGAATGAGTACTCGGCGGCACCAATAGATGCAAACCTGAGGCCCCGATCAGAACCCCTGCCAGCAGTTCGCCGACGATCGTAGGTAGATGCAAACGCACCAAAAGCTCAGCCAGAGTGCGTGCTGCTACAAAAATCAGCAGGAAATTCAGCACACCGATCAAAGTTTCAGCCACCTCCACGTCGTGGCTGCTCAGCACGGACAACACTGAATGCAAAACCATGGAGCCGGATTTCAGTCTTTGTGAGCGAGATTAAAGGAAAGGCAAATCCTGCTTTGGTGTTCTCAAAACGAAGCGTGAGGAGAACCTGCAGGTGTTGATGTGCGGTTGCTAGGGCAAACAAGCCTCACATCGCAGCTAACTTCCAGAGATTCCCCAGCTGGGTTCGATGGCCTAAACCCTTCGCCTCAAGAGAATGAGCATCCTCAACACACGTGACGAGGATGAACCAATCAATCACCTTGACACCTTTTGAGCTGCCGATTGGCCACTGACTCCTGCTACGCCTGATTACTCGTTCCCTTAATACCCCTTACAAGGAGAGCCTCCAGCCCTCCAACATTATTTTCTCTCCGCCGTCATGAGCAGCTCCCACCCCCTAGATCTACGCCTGCCCACTCCGGGGTGCTTCGCCGATCCTGAACGAGCCGGGCTAGATGCCGATGCTGTATTCGACGGGATGACAGAACATCTGTTCTTTACCCTCGGAAAACTTGCTCCCACAGCAAGTAACCATGACCTCTACATGGCCCTGAGTTATGCCGTGCGGGATCGGCTGATGACTCGCTACCTGGCAAGTCTTGAGGCAATTCGAGCCCGACCCCACAAGACGGTGGCCTATCTATCTGCTGAATTCCTCATCGGTCCGCAGCTCAACAGCAACCTGCTCAACCTTGGCATCTCGAAAGATATCGCAGAGCAAGCTTTACGCCGCTTCCGGATCGAATCACTCGATCAGATCCTTGAGGTCGAGGAAGAGCCCGGCCTCGGCAATGGAGGTCTAGGCCGTCTTGCCGCCTGCTATATGGAATCACTGGCAAGCCTGCAGGTGCCAGCTATCGGCTATGGAATCCGATACGAATTCGGCATCTTCAACCAATTGATCCGAGATGGCTGGCAGGTAGAGGTCACAGACAAATGGCTCAAGGGTGGTTGGCCATGGGAACTCCCCCAACCCGAGGAGGCCTGCTTCGTTGGGTTTGGTGGTCGCACCGAGAGCTACACCGACGGCAAGGGCAACTACCGCTCACGCTGGATCCCCTCCGAGCATGCCATCGGCATTCCCCACGATGTGCCGGTCCTTGGCTATCGGGTCAACACCTGTAACCGCCTACGCCTCTGGCGAGCAGACGCGACTGAAAGCTTCGATTTCTACGCCTTCAACATCGGTGACTACTACGGCGCTGTGGAAGAAAAGGTTGGTTCAGAAACCCTTTCCAAGGTGCTCTATCCCAATGACGGCACCGATGAAGGACGCCGCCTGCGCCTCAAGCAGCAACACTTCTTTGTGAGTTGCTCCCTCCAAGACATGCTGCGCAGTCTTGGAAACCGAGGCATTCCCATTGAAGAGTTCCCTAATCACTGGACCGTTCAGCTCAACGACACCCACCCGGCGATTGCCGTAGCAGAGCTGATGCGACTGCTCATTGATGAGCACTATCTGGATTGGGACACCGCCTGGGACATCACGACCCGCTCAGTCGCATACACCAACCACACGTTGTTGCCAGAAGCCCTAGAGAAGTGGGATCTCACTCGCTTTAGCAGCCTGCTGCCCCGCCACCTTGAGCTGATCTATGAGATCAACCGCCGCTTCCTACAACAGGTGCGCCTGCGTTACCCAGGCAATGATGCGATCCAGCGAAAATTGTCGATCATCGATGAGGATGGTGGCAAGGCCGTGCGCATGGCGAACTTGGCCACCATTGCAGCCCATCATGTGAACGGTGTTGCGGCTTTGCACTCTGATCTGTTGAAGCGACAGCTGATGCCGGAATTCGCTGAGATCTGGCCGGAAAAATTCACCAACGTCACGAATGGCGTCACGCCGCGGCGCTGGGTAGCCCTTGCCAACCCAGCCCTCTCACGACTACTCGATGAACACGTTGGTCCTGAATGGATCACCAACATGAAATTACTCACCAAGCTCGAGGAGCGGCAACATGACAACGCCTTCCTAGAGCAATGGGGAGCAACCAAACTTTCGGTGAAGCGCAAACTTGCCGGTTACATCCATCGACAAACCGGTGTTCTGGTGGATCCTTCGAGCCTCTTCGATGTGCAGGTCAAACGAATACATGAATACAAACGCCAACACCTCAATGCCCTTCAGGTGATCACCCACTACCTGCGCATCAAGAACGGCCAGGCCAAGGGAATGGCTCCGCGCACCGTGATCTTTGGAGGCAAGGCAGCACCTGGCTACTACATGGCCAAACTGATCATCCGCTTCATCAATGGCATTGCCGAAACAATCAACGCTGATCCCGATATGGAGGGCCGCCTTCGGGTCGTTTTCCTACCTGACTACAACGTAAAACTCGCTGAGCAGATTTATCCCGCCTCAGACCTCTCCGAACAGGTCTCAACAGCAGGCAAGGAAGCTTCAGGTACCGGCAACATGAAGTTCGCGATGAACGGAGCTCTCACCATCGGCACCCTTGATGGTGCCAACGTTGAAATCCGTGAGCGAGTCGGCCCTGAGAACTTCTTCCTGTTTGGCAAAACCGAGACGGAAATCATGGAGCTCCAAACCAAGGGCTATCGGCCCAGGCAAATTGTTGAAAACTTGCCCGAGCTAGCGGAAGCCTTAAGGCTGATCGGCCTTGGCCATTTCAGCAACGGCGATGGAGAACTGTTCCGCCCCCTGCTCGACAACCTCACTGGCTTCGATCCATTCTTCGTATTAGCCGATTTCGCCGATTATCTGCGCGCCCAAGACGCGGTCAACCAAGCCTGGACCAACCGAAAACAATGGAACCGGATGTCACTGTTAAACACCGCAAGGACTGGATTCTTCTCCTCAGACCGCTCAATCCAAGACTACTGTCAGACAATCTGGAAAGCTGAGCCCTTCCCCGTAGAAATTACCTGCGATGTGCCCTGAAGAATCAATAAAAGATTGGTAGGAAAGCTAACTGCGATCGGGCAAATCAGGGGTCTGATGCAGAAGACGGTTGAGGCGAAGCCGATCTGCATTGAGAGGATCTGGAGCTAGTTCACCAGCAAGTTCTCGGAATTTCTGCTCAACAGCTTCTGGCACCTTCACATCAAAGATACGTTCCATAAGGGCTTCGATGGAGAACAGGTGAGCATTGATGTTCTCCAAATCAGCGATCGATTGCTGGATTGCATCAGCTGGCTCTTCTCCCCCACCAACAGGAGTGGCCTGAGTATTAGCAGCCTCATTGGCTTGGGAACCATATTGCTTCTGAAGATCTTCAAGAACACGACCAGAAAGTGTTCGAAAAGACTGCAAAGCAGCCCAATTGAGCTCCTGTTGATGACGCAAGGTAGGGCACTCACGAATCAGCCGATCATGCTCCCGGTAAAACCTTTGACAGTCAGGGCATTGACAGGGCTCTTCAGGCACCGCACTCCGTCTAGCTCACATCCCATCATGCCATCTACTAAGCCGCAAGAGGAGGCTCGCTTGAAAAACTGCCCTCCCCCGAATCTGTATCACCTGGAGCCGGCAAGGGAATCTCAATGGTGGACACCACCTGGATCACGTCGCGCAGTCGCATCGAATCAGCAAACCAACCCATCGCCTGCTCAGTATCACCTCGGCGTTCAGCATCACTGGCCTGATCTTCATGAGCCTCAGCCAATAAAGCCAACCAGCAGAGGCAGCGTGCCTGAACCACAGAGAGGTCCAGGTCCATGGGCTGTGAATTTGCAATGCTCTCGCTTTCCTGCTGCACAAGTAGCCGTAGCCGCAGATCGTGAAGCTGGGTCATGACACCTGATCCACCGAATCAACACTAGCGAGAGCGTGGCATTTGCCTAGCCCACCAGATGTAGTACCGGCTACCGCGAACCGTTGGCAAAAAACGGGGCTGGCGGGACTCGAACCCACGACCTACGGTTTAGGAAACCGTCGCTCTATCCGGCTGAGCTACAGCCCCATCACAAGGAATTATGCCCTCAATGCATGATGGAAGCTGAAAGCAGGTGAGGTGTTCGCGATCAAGTGGTCATTGCCCTTGGCAAGACAAGCTTGGTTGAGGAAAGTCCGGGCTCCCCGATGGCCAGACTTGCTGGGTAATGCCCAGTGCGGGTGACCGTGAGGAGAGTGCCACAGAAAAACACCGCCGATGGCCTCATGGGGTTCTACTCCGGGCACAGGCAAGGGTGCAAAGGTGCGGTAAGAGCGCACCAGCAGCATCGAGAGGTGCTGGCTCGGTAAACCCCGGTTGGGAGCAAGGCCAAGGGGCGATGGCTGGCCATCTGCCACGTTCCACATAATGCGCCGCTTGAGGCCGTCGGTAACGGCGGTCCTAGATAGATGAGCACCCACTGCTATTGAGCAGTGAACAGAACCCGGCTTACGACCTGCTTTCACCCCACTCCAGTCAAAGTGGGAACGGATATAACAACACCATACATTTAACGCCTTCACCATATCGAAGAGGGATGCACCGAAGATCTCAATAGTGATGTTGTCCGCAATTTCGGCATCGCATATCGGAAAAAAGTGGGCTTCAGCAGCTGTTCATCATCCCTCCGTCCAACCTCAGCCCTGAAGTTCGACGCTAAAGATTTCGATGGTGCTTTCCTAATCCTCGATGAGGCCTACACCCTGCTAGCAGACACGATCGAAAACCAAAAGACCTATATCGCCAAGCACCGCACTCAAGTGATGCAAGCCGTTGAGCAATTGCGTCATGGCGCTCATCAGATTTTCATTCTTTCGGGCACGCTCAAGCAGATCGATATCGAAGCAATCGAGGATCTAATCGGCCATCGGGCCTTCATGAATCAGAACACATAGAAGCCTGTCGCAAATAACAAGTTCTCCTCCTTCACTCGTGAATCGCTCCTTCATTCAAACATTCAAAACTGGTGAGCTGCATGCATGTGGGTTACCCAGCATTACTTTTGGTTCAGTCCTTCTTCTATTCCTCTTACTAGACCCCGACAAAATCAGTATACCCCCAAAACCTGAAGACATCAAATACGTTAATTAAGGGGAACAGATTTCATGAACGATTTTATTTTACCAGTCACCTTTCCTATGACTCTCAGCACACTTAATAATAGCTCTGTCTCAAAGGCTGATTTTATCATAATTTTTCTATGTTTATCTAGTCCCTTATTCGCAGAGTCTAGCAGCGAATAAAAATATTTTTTTGCAATGGTCTTAGATAAAAGAATTTTTTTCACAAGGTGCGGCATCAATGAATAGCATCGATGAATCAATTGCAATTTATAAAATGTATTATATACTTTTGGCTCCTTAATAATTTCCTCAATCTGTATACCCTTCGCCGTTGGCACTTTGGGGTAATCTTTATCCCTCATAATCTTACTTATTACTTCTTCATTTGCAGGCAAGGCAATATATTGAATTGCCTCGCGAATTTTCTCAAAGGTTAGCATTGTTCTTATTTTTTGCCAAAATCCATAATAAAAAGCATGCTTATTATAGCCTTGATTAAAATCTTCTATAAACAGCATCCCTATAAAGTGCATCATATGAGTTTTCCTTTGGGGATAAAGCGCGTGAATAGCGCGTGTTGAGAATATAATCACATCGCCTTTCTTAAAGGTTAATTTATCAAATCCACAGTATCTTGCTTTTGCATCTTCATATGGATAATAATAGCTGCCGTCTGGTTTTTGATCCCCTAGATGAATAAGGTCTGATGTTTGCTTATATTCACTTTTTAGCTCTAAGGGCCAGTGCGTCCTCACTTGGCTAAATCCACCCCCTCTTGTTTCGATATTATGAGATCCTGGAAATACTAGGAATGATCCATCTAATACTTCTTCGAATTCGCTGCGGGCTTTTTTGCCAAATCTGTCTTTGATTGGAAACCGATCATTAATACATATAAGCACTTTCGCAATATCATGCTTATAAAAGGTGTCTCGATGCGGTCCATGAGTATCATTACCAACATTGATTGTTTCTGAACCAAGAAACTGATAACCTTTTCCCAATATTTCTTGCAAGCACCTAAATATTCTTTCTTTTCCTGCCAATATTGAGGCGAACCCTTTGTGATGCTCGATGGGACCAAGCAGAGGTTGCACTGATGCTTCGTCATTATCATATTGCTTATTGTTTAAATTATAGAAATCTTGGTATAGCTCCAAAAGCTTATCAATTTCAGCGTTAGAAAAAACATTTTCAAGCCTAATAGAAGAATTACAGCTGTAGCTTGGTAGAACTGACTCCATTCGATAATTCCTCATGCAACACAATCAAGAGTTTCTCACAAAAACTCGCTTCTGTTAAATATCCAGCTTCCCCACCCATCTACAACTAATCTACCCATGCTGTCATCAAATAACTGCAATTATACATAATGCTTAGGCCAAAGAAGAAGGGAGTATCGAAGATGGGGCGTTCGACATTAAAGCGGAGGAATCCTGATTTCATCTCCAGCAACTCCTAGGCCCCGAAGAAGACGAACCTCCACTTCGAGCTGTCGATCCTGACGCTGAAGGCCCACGGTTCCGAAGTGGAATGAGATCAGACATCCTTTCTCTCCTGATGAACGGCTTCAACTCGACCGTTGAGACCGCTGAAAAGCAAGCCGACGAAGAAATCCTGAACCTGGAAACGATCCTGGCTGAGACCCCTTAAGGGGGCGTTGTCCAAACCGCTGGCCTGACCCTACTGTGAAACAGCAGCTCATCGCCGCTAAGGGGCCCGGGCACTACATGGCCGAGTTCCATCACGAGGCCGCTCTGAACGCCACATTTCAACACCTGGAGTCTTCCCAACGTTGAAGCAGTTGATTATCTTTTCTTGTTGACTGGGATTCTAAACACGCTCCGGACACAAAAAAGGGCCAGAAGGTGTCAGCCCCCAGCCCTGACCGAATCAAATAAGTGACCTAATTTTGGCATCCCTTAAGAAGAAATCCACCACTGTCCGTTCAGGCTTTGACAGTGATTGGTTGCCGCCAAGTGTAAACCAACCGTTAGCCTAGGAGCCTAGTTTTAACTACGAAGTTCGGGAGTGTGGCCCAAACCCGACTTACTCCCTACTTTCATCCTTTCCCAAACATGCAAATCTATTCCGCCATAATGCACGAATAGAGGCAAGCCAAAATGGCGAAATCGCTGGCACAAATTATCCTATCCCCAAAGCATTAATGCATTACAATAGGGAGGCAGATCAAACACATCACAAGTCCTCTTAATATATAGTTTCCAGCGAATAGGGGCAAAAGACATCATCTTTTACCCCTAAAAGCAATCGCACATGTCTCAGCGAAGCTCCTACTAAAATAGAAAAAATTAAACTGCTCTCTAGACCTACATATTTCTAGAAAGAAGATATAATCTAACGTCAAGCTTGCAAACAATATTGCCCCTCCGTCCTCAATAAAGCAAGCTCTTTATTAAAATCTTTTTCTATAATTTCATGGGCCATATCAACAATGATTCCCAAAAATTCAAGGCTTAAAACTAGTAAGGCAATGCCTAAAATCCGCTCCACACCTAGGAATCAGCCCTAAAAAGACCATATGCAGGCAACAACAGCAACAGCAACAGCAATGGCAATGGCAATGGCAATGGCAATGGCAATGGCAATCAAAAAGCTGCCGAACCAATCAGCTCGCCAATATCTTACCTCCTCAAGCCAAGTGGAGGATGAAATTCAAGGACGCTGCTAGAAACCATGCCTCCAATCTGTTCATGAATATGCAATCCATCATCAGCCAAAAGAAATGCAAATAACGGAAGCCAACATAGATACAACCTAGATCCTCTTCTCAGAGCTATAAAAACCAAGAGAATAAAACACCATAGACATTTTAAGTATTGGCAAGATTCAGGGAGAGACCAATCTTTTCCAAATTAAAGCGACTATCAAGGAATCCGTTCAAGTAAATGACGTGAAGAAGAAAATAAAAAGGAACTTAGAGGCTGCTTCATTGAATTTTAATTTATGCATGTTTAAAAAAGGCCCCCATTTACGAATACTCATCCATGCCAAGAAAAGCAAAGTTCCATGCTGGAAGGTATACACTTCATCTAATGAGCTGATAGGAATCCCTGCAAATATCAACATTACCGAACAAGATATTAGGCTCAGTTTGAAGCAAAGATTTCAATGGCAAGCAAGGCACCAGAATCAGAACTTTCCAATAAAGAATCTCGCATTACGAGCACGACCCTCCAAAATCAAAGCAGTTAAAGCACAAATCGAAGCAATATAATGACATGATGCGAACTCCTAGCAAGGGTTTCCCATCTCAGGCTCCTTTTGATGCCCTCAACAAAGACAACGCAACTCTCGCAAAGTCGCATTAATCAATTAAAAGGCCTTGTCCAAAAGCTTGGTGTTGAGCTCTGGGATTATTCCTTCAACCTTGTTGATCAAGCTCTGACCCACACTTCAGCCAGAGCTGCAAGCAACCATGAACGCCTGGAATTTATTGGTGATGCGGTTCTAAGACTTGCCGCCACCGAGTTCATCAACAAAACATTCCCCACCATGTCTGTGGGCGAGTCCTCCGCACTTCGCTCACAGCTGGTCAGTGATCGTTGGCTAGCAGAAGTGGGCGAGCAGATTCAGATTGATCAGCTGCTGATCATCGGGGCTAAGGCCACAGCTGATGATCCAGCGAGAAACACCATTCGAGCTGAAACAACTGAAGCACTCATTGGCGCACTCTATGAAGGCAGCAAAAGCCTTGCCCCAATTCACCACTGGTTAACTCCCTTCTGGCAAACCACCAGCGATGAGGTGCTTTCAGCACCCCATCGTTACCAAAGCAAGAACGCCTTGCAGGAATGGAGCCAAGGCCAAGGATTGGGATGCCCCAACTATGAGATCAATCAACACAGCAAGAAACATGGCGATCAAAAGCGTTTTTTCGCGCAAGTTCTGCTCAACGGCAAACTCCTTGGCGAAGGATGGGGTGGATCGATCAAAGATGCTGAACAGGCAGCCGCAAAGGTCGCGCTTCAAAAAATTCTTCCTTGCCCTTGAGTAGACGATCTCAGGCCTGAGCAACATGGATCCCTGAAGCTGCCATCAGCACAGCAAGCAAAATTTTGCCAACAACAAGCCACCTCAAAAGCTGCTGATTAGGCCTGACCGGTTAGCTGTTGACAGGAACTTCATGCAAGCATGCCTTAATGCATAAAACTCAAGCCAATTGAAGATCCTTAAGAGGAATCGTGACCAACTTGTCCCAGTTACCCCCCTCAAACAACACTGCAGCTCGATCTCCACTGATACGTTGAACACACCCGCTATAGCCGTTGTAGATCGAGCGAATCTCGTTCACAACCACATTGGAACCAGGCAAGATCGGTGCTTCTACAGAGGCCATGAGATCAGCTTTTGGCAGTCTTAGCGCCATTATCAGCAGACATGCTTTCTCCGCCCATGAACGGCGACGAAGACTGGCTCACCGTGGGGAAACTGGTGGCCGCCCAAGGAATGCAAGGTGAACTACGAATCAACCCCAGCAGTGACTTCCCTGAACGCTTCACTCTTCCTGGTCAACGCTGGCTCAAAAAACGCAATGGTGAGCCACGACCTATTGAATTGCTGACTGGACGTCAACTACCTGGCAGGTCGCTCTATGTCGTGAAATTTGCTGGGGTGAACAATCGCAATGCGGCCGAAGCGCTTGTAGGCCAAAACCTACTGGTGCCTTCAAGTGATCGTCCTAGCCTGGCCGAAGGCGAGTTTCACCTGCTTGATTTGGTCGGCCTCGAAGCCCGTTTGCAAGCGGAAGGCCCTGCAATCGGTCATGTCATCGACCTCACCACCGCCGGGAACGACCTCCTCGAGATCGAATTACTAACAGGACGGCGGGTTCTGGTTCCATTCGTAGAAGCCATCGTTCCAGAAGTGCAACTCAATCAAGGCTGGCTCCGACTCACACCACCTCCTGGACTGCTAGAGCTCTAAGCAATCGACAGAAGCAAGATATCTAAGCGATTCTGGGAACACTGAAGTACGAAACCGTGGCCACTCCCCCCCTGATTCCAGTGATCCTCTGTGGCGGAACAGGTACCCGCCTGTGGCCGCTGTCGCGCGCGAGCTACCCCAAGCAGTACTGGGCTCTAAGCGGCTCCAGTGAAGAAACGCTGCTTCAGCAAACACAACAAAGACTTAAAGGCATCGAAGGGCTTAGTGCGCCACTGCTGGTCTGCAACGAAGAGCATCGCTTCATCGTGGCCGAGCAGATGCGCCAAATCGATATGGAGCCCAATGCAATCCTGCTCGAGCCCATGGGTCGCAATACCGCTCCAGCAGTAACAGTGGCGGCACTGCAAGCCACAGAACGAGGCGAAGATCCACTCCTGCTAGTCCTAGCTGCAGACCATGTCATACGCGATGCAACCCAGTTCCGTCATGTCATCGAAGCCGGTCGCATCCCCGCAGAAGCCGGGCGACTTGTGACCTTCGGCATCGTGCCCACCGCCCCTGAAACAGGTTACGGATATATCGAAGCAGCAGAATCATTCGGCAACGGTGAACCCAAAGCCGTACCCATTGCCAGGTTTGTGGAAAAACCTGATCGCATCGCCGCTGAGCAGTTCCTCGCAAATGGATGCTTCACCTGGAACAGTGGCATGTTTATGTTCAAAGCGAGCGCCATCCTGAGCGAGCTGGAGCGACTATCTCCCGAGGTGGTGAGCTGTTGCCGTGCTGCCCTGGAGCAGGAAGTACCCGACCTCGACTTCTTGCGGCTGGAACGTGAAGCCTTCGCCAAATGTCCAAACGTTGCTATCGATGTCGCTGTCATGGAAAAAACTGAGCTGGGCACGGTGCTGCCTCTCGATGCTGGCTGGAGTGACGTGGGCAGCTGGAGTGCCCTATGGGACACCACTGATCGAGATCTGAACGGAAACGTTCTACGAGGTCATGTCATCGCTGAAAGCAGTCGAAATTGTTACCTACGTAGCGAACATCGGCTTGTGGTAGGCCTAGGAGTAGAAGACCTTGTTGTGGTTGAAACGGACGACGCAGTTCTGATTGCCAACCGTAGTCAAGCCCAGGAAGTTAAAACGATTGTGAAGCAATTGGAGGCGGATGGAAGTCCGGAAGGCAAAGCTCATCGCAAGATCTATCGACCCTGGGGGCATTACACCTCTGTGGTGAAAGACAGTCGCTGGCAGGTCAAACGTATCGAGTTAAAACCTGGTGCAAGCCTCTCACTACAAATGCATCATCACCGTGCTGAGCACTGGATCGTCGTCAAGGGAACAGCCTTGGTCGAAAAGGACGGAGAAAAGCAATTGGTAGGAGAAAACCAGAGCACCTATATCCCTTTGGGCTGCAAACACAGACTCACCAATCCAGGACGGATGCCCATGGAATTGATTGAGGTACAAAGTGGTCCATACCTCTGTGAAGATGACATCGTGCGCTTTGAGGACCGCTACGGCCGTAGTGAGAGGGTGATCGTCAATTGAGCTTGAGCTATTCCACTGTCACGCTTTTGGCCAGGTTGCGAGGTTGATCCACATCAAGACCCCTATGAGCTGCAATGTGATAGCTCAGTAGCTGTATCGGAACAAGCGTGAGCAGAGGACTAATCCACTCGCTCACCTCAGGGACTGGAAGTAAAGCATCAAACAAGGCCGTATCCGCACACTCCGGCCCCACACCGATCAGCTTTGCATCACGAGCTTTCGCCTCCTGTGCATTGCTGAGCACCTTCTCAAAAACCACTCCCGGCATCGCAATCGAGACGACCGGCACACGCGCATCGAGCAAAGCAATAGGTCCATGCTTCATTTCCCCCGCTGGGTAGCCCTCTGCATGGATATAGCTGATCTCCTTAAGCTTGAGAGCTCCCTCAAGGGCAATGGGATAGTTGATGCCACGACCCAAAAAGATCACATCTTGAGTATCAGCGAAACGGTTCGCTAAAACTTCGCAGCGTTGATCATGAAGCTGCACCAGCGTGTGCAGCTGATGCGGTAAAGCCCTTAGTTCGTCTTTTAGGTTGGCAATCTCAGTGACTGAGCGGTGACTACGACGAGCAGCAAATGCCAACGCAAGCCCATAGAAAGCCAACAACTGCCCCAAGAAGGTCTTTGTAGCTGCCACCCCCACTTCAATCCCTGCACCGATATCGAGAATGTATGGAACCTGACGAGTCAGGGAACTTTCTGGCCGATTCGTAACCCCTAACTGGCGAGGCGCAAATGCAGGCTCACCATGAGCCTGCCTACGCTGAGCATCCATCGTCAATGCCGCGAGAGTATCTGCGGTCTCCCCAGACTGAGTCACCCCAATCGTGAGTGTGTGGGCTGCTAATGGAGGCGGTGCATAGCGAAACTCACTTGCATAAAAGACAGAAGTGGGAATCCCCGCGAACTGCTCCAACAAATAGGCCCCTACAAGTGCCGCATGACGACTCGTGCCACAGGCCAAAATCTGAATTCGCTCTAGATCGGCATAAAAGGAAGGATCCAAGGGCAAAGCCACAGGATCATCAGACGAAAGATCTGGAGGCAGATGACGTGCTACCCAAAGCTCCGCAGTCTCAGGCTGCTCGTGGATTTCCTTGAGCATAAAATGACGGAAGTGACGTTTATCGGCCACTTGATCACCGCCACTGAGCAGTGAAGGGCTTCGCTGCTGCCGTTCACCTTGTGCGTTGTAAAGCTCAATCCCCAAAGGCGTGAGCAAGGCCACCTCTCCATCTTCCATAGGAAGAATCGTGCGCGTGAAGCCTGCCAAAGCTGGCGTATCACTTGCGCAGAGGAATTCACCTTCGCCAAGACCAATCAAGAGCGGCGCTTGCTTGCGTGCAACGACAAGAGCACCTGGTACTTCCGCACAAACCACTGCCAGGGCATAGGCACCCTTCAACTGAGGCAACACCCGTTGCACAGCTTCTAACAACATCCTTCCATTCACGACACGGCCCTGAACCTGAAGAGCACGAAGTTCAAGCGAGATGAGATGAGGAATGACTTCCGTATCTGTCTCTGAAACAAACCTCACCCCTTCAGCCTCAAGTGCCTCGCGGAGAGAACGGTGATTCTCGATAATTCCGTTCTGTACTACCGCCACAAGACCAGAGCCATCCCTATGGGGATGAGCATTGCGCTCTTCAGGTTTGCCATGGGTGGCCCAACGGGTATGGCCGATACCGCAATGCCCTGGCGCACCCTTCTCTTCCACACATGCTGTGAGGTTTACCAGCTTTCCTTGAGCCCGCTGGCAAGTGAGCCGACTGGAACCATCCTCAGCTAACAGTTCAACAGTGGCAAGACCAGCAGAGTCGTAACCGCGGTATTCGAGCTGCCTAAGCCCTTCTAACAGCAACGGGGCCGCCTCACGGGAGCCAATAACCGCAACGATTCCGCACATAAAAAAAGCCCGGCACCTGCCGGGCTGAGCTTATGGGGTAGATGCGCAAAACAGGGACAACTAAGACTGAGACGTTGAACTCAAATCAGTAAGCCAGGCCCATACTGCGCGTGGTCTCGTCGCCTAAATAAACCCGAATGCTGAGGAAATCAGTGGGGCAGGCGGTTTCGCATCGCTTGCATCCCACACAATCTTCAGTGCGAGGAGATGCAGCTATCTGGCCGGATTTATGGCCATCCCAGGGAACCATCTCGAGAACATCGAGAGGGCAGGCACGAACGCATTGAGTGCAACCAATGCATGTGTCGTAAATCTTGACAGCGTGAGACATGAGCCTGGTCCGGAACAAAAGGCTTGAAGTAACGGTAACTGGCAAGACTCCTAGTGAGACAAGTTCGACGTGTTGCCGTCACCGTTGTTAACCCCACTACCGCCAGCTCGTAGGATGGATCGTCCCGTCTTCACGGCTATGTCCCAGGAAGCGATCCTTGAGAAAGTCCGTTCAATCGTTACGGAGCAACTGAGTGTTGAGGCCGGCGAAGTGAAGCCAGAATCGAGTTTTCAGAACGACCTTGGTGCCGACTCCCTCGACACCGTGGAACTCGTGATGGCCCTCGAAGAGGCCTTTGACATCGAGATCCCCGACGAGGCGGCTGAGGGCATCACGACCGTCGGTGATGCCGTCAAGTACATCGCAGACAAGCAAGCCTGAGGATCGGCATGATGGAGAATCTCCATCGGGTTGTGATCACCGGTCTAGGAGCGGTCACACCGATTGGCAACACGGTCGCGGCCTATTTAGAAGGGTTGAAGACAGCCACCAATGGCGTAGGCGCCATCAGCCTGTTTGACGCGTCAGCCCATGCATGTCGCTTTGCCGCAGAGGTTAAAGACTTTGACCCAACCGGTTTCCTCGAAGCGAAGGAATCAAAAAGATGGGATCGATTCAGCAAATTTGGCGTAGTAGCAGCCAAACAGGCTGTTGCTAATGCCGGTCTGAGCATCGAAGAGGAAAATTCCTCCCGCATCGGGGTGATTATTGGTTCAGGTGTGGGTGGTCTGCTGACCATGGAGACCCAAGCCCACGTTTTGAATGACAAAGGTCCTGGTCGAGTTAGCCCATTCACAGTGCCGATGATGATCCCCAACATGGCTACTGGGCTTGCCGCCATTGCGTTGGGTGCCAAAGGCCCAAGCTCAGCAGTAGCCACAGCTTGCGCAGCTGGATCCAATGCCATTGGCGATGCTTTCCGGCTGCTGCAACTCGGCAAAGCTGATGTAATGGTTTGTGGTGGTGCAGAAGCAAGCATCACGCCACTAGGGGTAGCTGGTTTTGCCAGTGCCAAGGCTCTCTCCTTCCGCAATGATGACCCCGCCACGGCTAGCCGTCCGTTCGATGCAGAACGAGATGGATTCGTCATCGGGGAAGGATCTGGCGTTTTGGTACTGGAGACCCTTGAGCACGCTAAAAATCGCGATGCCACGATCCATGCTGAGATTGTGGGCTATGGAATGACCTGCGATGCCCACCACATCACTGCCCCAACCCCGGGCGGCGTTGGTGGTGCAGAAGCAATCCGCCTGGCCCTAAAAGACGGACAGCTGGAGCCCACCAGCGTGGATTACATCAATGCCCATGGCACCAGTACTCCTGCCAATGACAGCAACGAAACAGCAGCCATCAAAAATGCTCTCGGCGAGAGGGCTTATCAGATTCCTGTGAGCTCCACAAAATCCATGACGGGTCACCTTCTTGGTGGATCGGGCGGCATTGAAGCTGTGGCGTGCGTGCTTGCCCTTCAGCACGGCATGGTGCCTCCCACCATTAATTACCTCAACCCAGATCCACAGTGTGATCTGGACTATGTCCCCAACATGGCCAGAGAACAAAGATTAAGCGTTGTGCTCTCCAATTCCTTCGGCTTCGGCGGCCACAACGTCTGCCTCGCCTTCCGCCAAATCGCCTAAGCGGCTCTGCCGCCTCCATCCTTCAGACTCCCTGCTATCCCATCTCAACACCATGGTCGCTGCGACTGCTTCCCTAGACACGCTCTGCATCAACAGCATTCGCATGCTGGCCGTCGATGCGGTCAACAAGGCCAACAGCGGCCACCCTGGCCTGCCGATGGGCTGCGCTCCCATGGGTTATGCGTTGTGGGACAAGTTTCTGAACCACAACCCAAAGAACCCCAAGTGGTTCAACCGCGACCGCTTCGTGCTGTCCGCCGGACACGGCTGCATGCTGCTGTACGCCCTGCTGCACCTCACCGGCTACGACTCGGTAAGCATCGACGACATCAAGCAGTTCCGGCAGTGGGGCTCGAAGACACCCGGCCACCCCGAAACCTTTGAGACCCCCGGCGTTGAAGTGACCGCCGGCCCCCTGGGTGCCGGAATCGCCAACGCTGTTGGCCTGGCCATCGCTGAATCTCACCTGGCCGCCAAGTTCAACAAGCCAGGGGCCACCCTCGTCGACCACTACACCTATGTGGTGATGGGCGACGGTTGCAACCAAGAAGGTATTTCCTCTGAAGCCTGCTCGCTCGCAGGACACCTGAAGTTAGGCAAATTGATCGCCCTCTATGACGACAACCACATCACGATTGACGGCCGCACCGACGTTTCCTTCACCGAGGACGTGCTAAAGCGCTATGAGGCCTACGGCTGGCATGTGCAGCATGTAGCTGACGGCAACACTGATGTGGATGCCATCGCCAAGGCGATCGCTGCTGCCAAGGCCGTAACCGATAAACCGTCGATCATCAAGGTGACCACCACCATCGGCTATGGCTCCCCCAACAAAGCCGACACAGCCGGAGTCCACGGTGCGGCTCTAGGTGCAGAAGAAGCTGAGCTCACCCGCAAGCAACTCGATTGGAACTATGGCCCCTTCGAAATCCCGCAGGCGGCTTACGACCAGTTCCGTACCGCGATCGAGCGCGGTGCCAGCAAGGAATCCGAGTGGAACCAAACCCTCGCTGAATACCGCAAAAAGTTCCCCACAGAGGCGGCTCAATTCGAACGGATGCTGCGCGGAGAACTTCCTCAAGGATGGGACACGGGCTTGCCCAGCTACACCCCAGACGACGGAGGCCTGGCCACCCGCAAGCACTCCCAAATCTGTTTGGGTGCTCTAGGACCGAACCTTCCCGAATTGATAGGTGGGTCCGCCGACCTCACCCATTCCAACTACACCGACATCAAGGGAGAAACAGGCTCTTACCAGCCTGAAAGCCCAGAAAAACGCTACCTGCACTTTGGTGTTCGTGAGCATGCCATGGCCGCCATCCTCAACGGCATCGCCTACCACGACAGTGGCCTAATTCCCTACGGCGGCACCTTCCTGGTGTTTGCTGACTACATGCGCGGCTCAATGCGCCTCTCGGCCTTGAACATGCTGGGTGTGATCTACGTGCTCACCCATGACTCAATCGGTGTTGGAGAAGACGGCCCGACCCACCAACCCATCGAAACCATCCCATCACTGCGGGCGATGCCCGGCATGCTTGTTTTCCGCCCCGGCGACGGCAACGAAACCAGTGGTGCATACAAGGTGGCCATCCAAAACCGCAACCGCCCCAGCTCCTTATGCCTCAGCCGCCAGAACATGGCCAACCAAGCCAACTCGTCGATCGACAAAGTGGCACTCGGTGGCTACGTACTGGAAGATTGCGAAGGGGAAGCTGATCTCATCCTGATCGGTACAGGCACCGAGCTCGACCTTTGCGTGCAAGCCGCCAAACAACTCACCGCTGATGGCAAGAAAGTGCGCGTGGTCTCGATGCCATGCGTCGAACTTTTCGAGGAACAGAGTGATGCTTACAAGGAAGAAGTGCTGCCAAATGCCGTTCGTAAGCGCATCGTGGCGGAAGCCGCGGAATCATTTGGCTGGCATAAGTACATTGGACTTGATGGCGACAGTGTGACTATGAACCGCTTCGGCGCCTCTGCACCGGGTGGCACATGCATGGAGAAGTTTGGCTTCACCGTAGAGAATGTGGTAGCGAAGTCAAAAGCGTTGCTGAATTGATCTGCAAGTTACTCAATAGCTCTAGCAAGCCTCTTTTCTGCTCCGCATCTCTACTGGTGCGGAGCTTTGTTATTGGTATCGAGTGAGCGGACATCTCCGCCTAGACTCAGGTCTAAATATCTAACACTGACGCCTTGCAAACGACTCGCAATCTTGTTACCGGAGGCGCAGGTTTTCTTGGCTCTCATCTAGTCGACAGGCTCATGGAGGCGGGTGAGGAAGTCATTTGCCTCGACAACTATTTCACTGGGCGCAAAGTCAATGTTGCGCAATGGATCGAGCATCCACGCTTCGAATTAATCAGACACGATGTCACCGAACCAATCAAGCTCGAAGTTGATCGGATCTGGCATCTGGCATGCCCTGCATCACCGGTTCACTATCAGTTTAATCCGATTAAAACAGCCAAAACCAGCTTTCTTGGTACCTACAACATGCTGGGCCTCGCTCGCAGGGTAGGCGCACGACTACTACTCGCAAGCACAAGCGAGGTTTACGGAGACCCAGAAATTCATCCCCAACCAGAAAGCTATCGCGGTTGCGTTAACACAATCGGGATTCGCAGCTGTTACGACGAGGGAAAGCGCATCGCCGAAACACTCTGCTTCGACTATCAGCGAATGCACGGCACTGAGATCAGAGTAATGCGCATCTTCAACACCTATGGCCCCCGAATGTTGCCAGATGACGGCAGGGTGGTGAGCAACTTCATCATGCAGGCACTTCGTGGTGAACCACTAACCCTCTACGGAGATGGCCTACAAACACGTTCATTCTGTTATGTGGATGATCTCATCGAAGGCATGTTGCGCCTCATGAGCAGTGATACAACTGGGCCCATTAACATCGGCAATCCCAGTGAATTCACGATTCGCCAACTGGCAGAGTTAGTTCGCAATAGTATCCAACCCAATCTGCCTTTGATCTCAAAACCCTTGCCTCAAGACGATCCAATGCAACGCCAGCCAATAATCGACTTAGCCCAAAAGCAACTGGACTGGAAGCCACTCATTCCGCTTGAAGATGGACTAACAAGAACGATCGACTGGTTTCGCAAGCAACTATGAAACAATTGAGCAATAGAATCTATCCTGACCTAGTTAAATTCAAATATTAGCCATCAACTAGACAACTCCATCTATAAAAATAAAAAATCAAGGGTAACTCTAAGATACTAACAGACAAGCACTAAAAAAATATTAATTCTATGCTCGACAGGGGCTTGCCTTGCCGAGCATCTAACAATGTTAAAATAGCAAGTGGTCAACCAATGCTTCTAGATGGCAGAGACTGCCAGCCTATCAATAATACTACCTGCTTTCAATGAAAGGGATAACATTTACACCATCATCGAATCAATCATTGATCTATCCTTGCAATACAAGCTAGAGATTATCGTTGTAGATGATGATTCTCCAGATGGCACCTCTGAGGTGGTATTGGAATTAGCTCGTCAATATTCATTCATTCGATTAGTTAGGCGTGTAGGCAGAAGTGGGCTTTCCAGTGCCATCAAAGAAGGGCTCTTAAATGCTTGCCATGAATATGCTCTTGTCATGGATTGCGATGGCCAACATCCTACCTCAGTCATCCAACAGTCAATAAGTCATCTAAGAGACAAAGGCTTAGATCTTGTTGTTGGCAGCAGGTTTCTTCAAGGATCTGTAATCAATGGTCTCACCAATGATCGAGAAAGTGCTTCAACTTTTGCAAACTTTCTTGCCAAAAAAAGTCTCTCAAAAAGATATCGCCATCTAACTGATTACATGAGTGGATTTTTTGCAGTCGACTTGAAGCAGGCCATGCCAATCATTCGCTCTGTTGATGTCAATGGCTTTAAGTTCTTATATGAATTATTAGCCAAAAGCAATGGAGCCTTATTAGCTGGCGAGGTGCCCCTGATCTTCGAGAAGAGGCTTCATGGGAGTTCTAAACTGGATATCGCAGTCGCATGGGATTTCTTATTATCATTTCTACATTCAATCAGCTTAAAGCTTATTCCTCGTCGCGCAATAAGCTTTGCGCTCGTTGGCCTAAGTGGTGTTTTTGTACAGCTGTTTAGTGTTTTTATTCTTACCAAGATACTTGCTTATTCTTTTCAATCCTCTCTACCTATTGCCGTCATATTGGCAGCAACATCCAATTACTTAATCAACAATATTTTGACTTTTAGGTTTGCACGTCTTAATGGCTTAAAATTAATAAAGGGCCTTACAAAGTTTTTACTTGTTTCCTCTTTACCATTCGTGGCCAATATTGGATTGGCATCTGCTTATTACGAGCACATCTCTTCCAACGAGCTGATTGCACAACTGCTTGGAATCATCTTTGCCTTTACTTGGAACTATGTGGCAAGCAGCAAATTTGTTTGGAATACTCCATAGCCATATAACTTCTGCTCTTCATTGGTGACACACAAAATATTTTAGGGCAATGCAATTTCAGACTTCCGATTGATGTGATGCATCTATCTCGTATGACTGAACAAAGCCTCCAGCCATTCTATATACTCTCTAGACAGATTTTCATTTATAGAATACTTACTTCAGTCCTCAGATCGAGAAATGATCAATTTGCTGGTATGCATTCAACTCTAGGTTCAAATCGTAGTACCCCTTGAGAAAATCGCAAAATGAACAATCCTAAGTGATGATCTAAAGGCTCATGATGTTAAAGGGAACTTGGATTGAGCTTATCTTCTCGATACGTAATGCCTGCACGATTGCATCGGGGTTCAGCAACAGTCTTATCAAAGCGCACTAAACCTATCCAAATGAACTCAACTTTGAACAAATCCAGGAGGTTCCAGGCGTACAGCAAACCACTGCAGGCAGAGACCTTGGCCCACCTCGAGCTCACAAGCGGTATCAAGCAATCGCTGGGCCGCTGAAACCAGTGAGTTCTGACTCTGCAAATCCTCTGGCAAGACATCCAAACTCTGGAGCCAAGTTTGCAACCAAGCAAGTGTGTCAGCAGCGCTCAGAAGCCGCTCAGGCTGGCCAGGCTCCAACACGACGTAGTGATCAGAATCACGAATCAAGGGATCAGACATTAGACAGCCATTTCTGGATCGGTTTTCAAGCAAGGCTCATCAGGCTGAGTCATCCGTCTCAAGCAATGACAACTCAAGCTGATCCCTCCAGTGGAATAAGGGCTGCAGCCGCGGGTGATCACTCAGGCCGAACACACCTTTACCGGCAAGTACTGCCCCAGCCGAGGCTGGAAAACGCATTAAAGAAATCTGAGCGGCTACAGCTAAATCAGCCAGGCTCATCGCATCTCCTACTAGCCAGGACCTTTTCTGCATCAAATCAGCCAATTGTTCGAGGCTCGTTAATAACTCAACCCTCTCTGCCTGGCCAATGATCTCAGAGGCACCGTTCAACAAACCCCCCGGGAGATCTCCCATGACCTGACGCAAGGGAGTTGGCAGATCTTCTGGAAGAAGAGCTAAACGCAACTCAGAGTCCAAGGCTGCAGCCTGCAACAAAGCTGACCGGCCTGCCCGCGCCAATGTCGTATCAGCCCAATCTTCAATCAAGTACACCTGCGCGGCCTGCTGTGGATCAACCGGAATAAGGGGTGGTTCCGGCTGCTTAGCCTCGAGATGTCGAGCAATGGTGCTGGAATCTGCCAAAACAACATCGCCATCAACAAGTACCGGGACCTGACGCTGACCTGACAAGCGAAACACGTTGAGCTGTCCTAACCCGGGGGTAACCTCCACCACCTGGTAAGTCAAACCCTTGGCCTGCAAGACCATCCGCACCTTAAGACAGAAGGCGGAATGGCGGAATTGATGCAGTTCCATCATCGTTTGCTCTGCCAAAAGAACGGCAGAGTAGCTAATAGCTTCAAAAGCTCGCTAAGACAAAGAGGATAATAATCGCATTTCACTTTCGGCTGAGTCGGCTGAGAGTGGAAAATGAAAAGAGCGTTGTATACAGATTCAATCAAGCCTGGCAAGACAATCGGCGTTGAAAGTTATCCAAATGACTGTATTCCAAGACACAAATCATAAGTTTACTTTAGGCAAATCATTCAATTTATCAACCGCAAATGGTTCATACTGAGCAATAAATCAACATAAATCTGCGACACGCCGAAGAGAAGTGTTCCAGGCGTCTTCCCCTTTAAAGACTTCGCCAATTGCCTTTTCTTGAGCAACACTGCCTGCGGCTATCGCCAGAATGGCCGCACGAACTGAGCTGAGATCTGAGCCCCCGCTCGTCGCTCTAAGCAATAGAGGCAACAGCAAGCCCTCAGGCGCTGCTCTGCGGTCTCTCAAAGGAACTGCCGCATTGCCTTCTCCCTCACTAAACTAACGTTGTATAACTGGTCACACTGTAGATGCACGATACCGGCAACCTTCGCTCTCAGGTGATCTGTGACTTCAGAAGTAGCTTCATCCTCACTTTGGGCTAACCCATTTTCAAAAACCCTCTGCAATAACTGAAGATGAGAGAGTTATTTCTCAACTTGTCACGCTATCCGCGATACCTCATCGCCTTCTGCCTTGGTTTGCTCAACAACTACATCGAGCCACTCGCCAAGCGACGCAGTAATCCCGTAACTGCAATAGCAATCATTGGGGCCCTAATAAGTGGATTGATCAGCATTGTCTTAATCATGCATGCCATGGTGTATCCAACATCACTGGCATAGGTATGGCACCTGGGCGACGGGTGGAGCGGGTCGCTGCCCTAATCCGCCGAGAAACAAGCGAATTACTCATCCATGGCATCCGCGACGAACGGGTGCATCAGGGCATGGTGAGTATTACGAATGTGGAAGTCTCCGGCGATCTACAGCACTGCAAGATTTTTGTGAGCATTTACGGCGAAGAGATCCAACGCTCTGAAGTGCTAGAGGGTCTAGAGGCCGCCAGTGGTTTCCTCAGAGGCGAGCTTGGCCGCAGATTGCAGATGCGACGTGCACCTGAAGTGCACTTTCATTTGGATCGCGGAATCGAGAAGGGAACTTCGGTACTGAATCTTCTTGAGCAATTGGAACAACAGCGAGAAACCCTTGAAGAAGTGCAATCAGAGAGTGATCAACCAACGACTTACGAGACAACAACTGTCAACAAAACGTGAACCCGCCGATCCAGAGCCCCCTTCGACGTCAAGTCGCTGAGTTGCTGGTGGTGCGAGCAAGTGGTCACGCCAGCGATCACCAACGCCGTTATCCAAAATGGGAACTAAGCAACGCTGAGCTAAAACGTTTGCTCGCTGAAGGTGTGGGCGGTGTGATTTTACTGGGCGGCACAAGCACCGAAATTAAGCATCGCTGCAAGAGACTGCGACAATGGGCGAGAGCACCCCTCCTGTTATGTGCCGATGTGGAAGAGGGAGTCGGTCAACGCTTTGAAGGCGGCACTTGGCTCGTACCGCCCATGGCCCTTGGACGGCTCTATCAAGAAGACCAACGTCGTGCTGTCAATCTGGCCGAGCGCTACGGCCGCTGCACAGGACACCAAGCTCGACGCTGCGGACTCAACTGGGTGTTAGCACCCGTCTGCGATATCAACAACAACCCAGCCAACCCTGTCATCAATGTGCGGGCATGGGGAGAAGACACTGCCACCGTCTCTTCTTTGGCCTGTGCTTTCCAACAAGGCCTTGCAGCAGAAGGTGTGCTGGGATGCGCCAAACACTTCCCAGGTCATGGCAATACGGGAATGGATTCCCATCTGCAGTTGCCTGTACTGGATGACAACCTCCGCCAGCTTGTGGAGCTTGAACTCGTGCCTTTCCAAGCCGTCATGAAAGCCGGCATCGACAGCATCATGACGGCCCATCTATTGATGCGAAACCTCGACGCCACCTGTCCGGCGACCCTGTCTCGAGCTGTTCTCCAAGACCTTTTACGCCGCCAACTCAAGTTCGAGGGCTTGATCGTGACCGATGCCCTGGTCATGCGAGCAATTACTCAGTCCTATAGCGCTGGCGAAGCCGCCGTGATGGCCTTTGCCGCCGGTGCTGACCTGATTTTAATGCCCGAGAACGCAGATGACGCTATCCAGGCCCTATGCGAGGCCCTCCAGTCGGGCCAAATCCCAATGCAACGCTTGCACGCCTCCCTAGAACGCCGGCGAGAAGCCTTACAAAAGGTTGTTACCTCCACTGCAAAGCTGGCCCTCAAAGACAGCACAAGCATTGACAAACCCCTGGAAAGAGATGAAGACCGTGCTCTCGCTAGAGAACTGGTGACTGCATCGCTAAAAATCCAACATCCAGGACCGGTCACCCCAACTGAGTCAGGCATCAATCTTCTGCGGGTGGATGGAGTCTTGCCCTGCTCGGTACTCGCAGCCACGGCCCCAGCACTCGTACTGCCCTCTGAAGCTGGATTTCAAAGTTTGCTCTGTCACCCCCTAGGGATCTCTCCCTGGCAAGACGACCCAGATCAGCCTTTAGCTCTAGAACGATTGGGCATCGGCCCAGTAATGCTGCAACTTTTCTTACGCGGGAACCCCTTCCGTGGCGACCAGGATCGCCACGAGCCATGGGTGGCAACCGTCAAGCAACTCCAACAGCAAAAACGCCTCGCAGGCCTAGTTGTCTACGGCAGTCCTTACATCTGGGATGAGCTGATTGAAGTGTTAAATATCGGCATCCCCGCGGCTTACAGCCCTGGGCAAATGCCTGAAGCGCAGCGCCAGGTTCTTACCTGCCTGCTACAACCTGCGCAGGTGCAATCAAGTGCCCAAACGCCGCTGTTCCAAGACTTCACTGACTGACGTCTATATCCTCGAGCCAACCTACGAACCAGCTCCAATGCTCAGCCTCTCGATGGTCGTACGCAACGAAGAGAGTCGTCTGGGAGCCTGCCTGGCGTCCGTGACAGGGTTCGTAGACGAAATCGTGGTAGTCGACACGGGGTCCACGGATGCAACAGTGGCCATAGCTGAAGCCGCCGGTGCACGAATAGAGCACCTGCCGTGGCCAGGGGACTTTGCCCCAGCCCGTAATGCCGCCCTGAACCTGATCACGGGGGATTGGGTCCTTGTTCTTGATGCCGATGAACAACTACGCGCTGAGGCCATCTCAGGCCTACAAAACTTGATGGCTCAGCCAGATGTTCTGGTGATAAACCTTCTGCGCTTTGAGCAGGGAGCAACGATGGCCCCTTATTCCAACGTCAGCC
The DNA here is from genome assembly GCF_047304505.1 of Prochlorococcus sp. MIT 1318. Taxonomy (NCBI): domain Bacteria; kingdom Bacillati; phylum Cyanobacteriota; class Cyanophyceae; order Synechococcales; family Prochlorococcaceae; genus Prochlorococcus; species Prochlorococcus sp. MIT 1318. The sequence continues at coordinate 326,025 of NZ_CP138958.1, forward strand.
GTCTGTTCCGCCGACACCCGCGAATCCACTGGAGCCGCCCATACCACTCCATGATTGACGACAGTGTGAGGGATCTACTCAGCGAAGAACCCCATTGGCGCATCGTCGATTACCTTGAGCCGGCTTTGCTCCACGAAGGCTACCGACCAGATTTACTCCAAAGCAGCAACAAATCCCAACGGTTGAGGACAGCAATGGAAGCCTGGCTGGCTGAACATCCAGGCGATCCGTATACCTGTGCAAAACTCGGCGCTCTCGAGGTTGACGAAGGGCAAAAAGAGCGCGGCATCCAGCTCTTGCGGCAAGGCCTAAAGCAGAACGAAAACACGAATGCCAATCCGATCGAACGCTACGAACTTCTTCTGCACCTAGGCATTGCCCTTGGCCAAGACGATCCCCAAGGAGCCGTCACGGCCTACCGCGAAGCCGTGGCTCTACCCATGGACATCAGAGTGAGCCTGGGAGCTCGCCTCAACCTGGCAGCCCTGCTCATGCAACAAGAGCGACTGGATGAAGCCATCGCACTCACCACCACCGCTACCCAACAAGCCCCGGAAGTCGCTCTGGCGTGGTACAACCTCGGATTAATGCAGCGTCGCCAAGGCAATCTTGTAGAAGCCTTATACGCCTACGAACAAGCGAAACAACTCAATCCTGAGCATGCTGAGACCCACCAAAATCATGCGGTCGCGATGCTCGTCGCTGGGGACATCAATGGTGCCCGCAACAGCTTTAGCAAGGCTATTACGCTGCTGCACCGTCAAGGACGAAGCAAGGAAAGCGAAGGGCTGCGCCATCAGGTAGCGGGCATTGTGAAACTGAATGAGGAAGAGAAATGAGCAGCAAACCCATCGCTCCCCTGCATGGCCGCACAATCATCATGACCCGTGCCCAGGAGCAACAGAGTGAGGCTCGCAGTCGGCTTCATGCCCTTGGATCGAACGTTCTTGATCTGCCCGCTCTGGTGATTGGCCCACCCGACGATTGGCAACCCCTCGATGATGCCTTAGCCGACATCAAGACCTTCCACTGGTTGGTGTTCTCCAGCGCCAATGGAGTACGGACCGTTGAAGAACGGCTTCAGCGGATCGGCCAATCTCTTGCCGATCGTCCCAAGGGACTAAAACTTGCAGCAGTAGGCCGCAAAACAGCCCAACATCTTGAACACCTAGGAGCTGCTGTTGATTTTGTTCCACCCAACTTTGTGGCTGACAGCCTGATCAATCATTTCCCAGTGTCAGGCTTTGGACTGAAGATGCTGCTGCCAAGAGTACAGAGCGGTGGCCGCACCATTCTGGGAGAAGCCTTCCGGGAAAGCGGAGCACACGTGATTGAAGTGGCAGCTTATGAATCCCGTTGTCCAGAAGCAATCCCGGATGACACGGCCACAGCCCTCGCAAACAGCAATGTGGATGCAATTGCTTTCAGCAGCGGAAAGACCGCTACACACACAGCAAGTTTGCTCAGCCATCGTTTTGGCAGCGGCTGGCTACAGCAGCTTGAGACAGTCAAAGTCATCTCCATCGGCCCCCAAACAAGCCTCAGCTGTGAGCAGCATTTTGGCAGGGTCGATCAAGAAGCCGATCCCCACGACCTTGAGGGGCTTGTCAGTGCTTGTGTTAAAGCATGCAGGTCGGAGGCTGAGACTTGCCCCCCTGGGTCAGGGTGATGCACCCGCGCTGAACGTCGATCGATAGCAGCGACCAGCTTGGAGGTAACAACTGGTCAGCCTCAAGCTGACCGGGGCAACGACCTCCAGGCCCCACGCACAATGCTCCTAGTCCATCTGATGTTTGAACCAATGCCCGCTGCTGCCCGCCAACAACCAGGACACCTTTCAGGATGAAGCCATTTCCATTTGAAGTCGTTGAGCCAACAAGCGGTTGAAAAGGATCCCTGCGACCTGCAACCACTCGATCCTGGACCTCTGTGGCCGAAGGAAGTGGCGTGAGCCGATCAGAAAGATCAATCGGCATCACAAGCTGCTCAGAACTATCCGTAGGGGATAGCGGTGTTACAGCCAACTTGTCGGTAGTGGAGCGATCAGCACTGCATCCCGTTAGCGCAACCGTGAGCAGGATCAATCCATTCCTCAGCCGCCAGGCGGCTGTCCTGGAGCACTCAGGAGGAAACGCAGTAACCGCTTTCCACAAGATCCCTAAATCTGTCAAGATTAGCCTGGAGCTCACGAGTGACAATCCCTCCCAGGATGCTCGGTTCCATCAAGGGTGCCAAGGGCCTCGGCAACTCGTAAGTAACGCTCAATTTCACAGCTGTACGGTTCTCGCTCTCCGGATAGAAACGCACAGCACCTTTCGTAGGTAGCCCTCCTATGGATTCCCATTGCAACTGCTGGCCTTCAACCTGCTTGCTGATCCTTGCCTGCCAATGGAAACGAAAGCCCTGAGCAGCCAAGGTCCAATCAGTGAGACTCGGATCATCAAGGGTTTTGACAGATTCAATCCAGTTCATCCAGCGAGGCATGGCCTCGAGATCCATCCATACAGCCCATACCTGCTCAACGGGAGCATTGATATCGCTAGAAACTGTGTGTTCAAGCCAGCGGCCCATCGTTAAGCCACCGCCTGATTGGTGGCCAACTTGGCTGGTTGATGAAGGATCGCCGCAGCAGCCATATGGCCACTCATCGTGGCACCCTCCATTGAGTCGATGTAATCCTGGCGGGTATAACTCCCCGCCAAAAAGAAATTGCTGACAGGCGTGCACTGATCTGGTCTGTAGGGCTCCATCCCTGGGGCTTCTCGATAAAGAGACTGAGCAAGTTTGACGACGTTGCTCCACACCAGCTTGAGCGACTGAGACGAAGGGAACAATTCACGCACTTGAGCATCGGTGTGCGAAACGATCGTCTCTACGGATTTAGAAATCCAGGGGTCACCAGGAGTGAGTACACATTGGAGTAAAGAACCCAGACCCTCCCGTCGATAGTCCTCAGGACTCGCCAAGGCCAGATCCGCAAAGCAACTGAAATCTGCATCAGCTGTGTACAAAAGATTATCCAAGCCAACAGGACTCCGGAGATCCCGGCGTGCAACATCGTGAATGGGGTCATTACCCAACTCAGTCACCCAGCCGTCGTAGCGCAGCTGCACGGTGGCAACGGGCACGGCTTCGAGCTTGTAGATGTCATCAAACTGGGGGAACCTACGCCATGCCTCAGGAAGCAAGCGCTGAATGCCTGGCACATCGCAAGCGGCCAAATAGCAATCAGCTTCAACCATGACATCCCCTTCTGGGGTGCCAAGGCTGAGCCCGGTAACCACCGGAGCTTCGTCATCGCGAAAGTGCACCTCACGAACACGATGGCGAAGATGAAGGCGACCACCCCTTGCCTGGATGTAATCAAGAATCGGCGCGGTTAGCCAACGATGAGGGGAGCCTTTAAGCAAATTCAGCTTGGATGCTTCCGTACGAGCTGCAAACATCATGAAAATGGTGAGCATGCAACGGGCAGAGATCGCCTCACAGTCGATAAAGCCAAGGGCATAAGCAACCGGGTTCCACATGCGCTGAATGCTCTGCAGGCTGCCGCCATGACTGAGAAACCACTGTTGAAAACTCACTGCATCGAGAGCACGGATTGTGCTCATGGCCCCCTCGTAATCCACCAGGCCCCTAACAATGGGACTCGTTCCCAGAGCAAGGGCATTGCGCAATTTATCGATCCAGTTCAGCTGAGGAGTCGTAAAAAAAGCCTTGAGGCCGTTAAAAGGAGCCCCTAGGGCAAAACGAAAATCAAGAGATCGAAGGTCACCGCCACGATTGACGAACAAATGGGTGTGGTCCTTTGGTAGCAGATTGTCAATTGCACCCACCTTGCGCATCAGCGCAAAAAGATTGGCGTAATTGAAAAAGAAAACATGCAACCCCATTTCGACATGGTTGCCATCTGGATCTTCCCAACTGCCAACCTTGCCACCAATGAACGGCCTAGCTTCGTAGAGATCCACGGCATGACCGGCATCAACTAGATCAACAGCTGCAGCCAGTCCGGCAAGCCCAGCGCCCACAATGGCGACCCGCACGCGCTTCCAACAAAAATCCTTCCGACTCTATAAATATGGCGGATAGGTTGACTGCATTGGATAGTGCAACGAGAGACATCCCTCCATAAAATGAATTGAGGTCTGTGCCAGCACTGAATGACCAGCACCACTAATCCTGCAACCCACCACACCGCTACTGACGGCAAAGGCATCCAAATCACCAACACAGCTATGCAGCAGTTGGCCAGGCTCTGCCTTGAGAAGGGAAATGATCAGGTGCTGCGAGTAGGCGTACGCTCGGGCGGCTGCAGCGGTATGAGCTACACCATGGATTTTGTACCCTCAGCCGATATCCAAGAGGGTGATGAGATCTATGAGTACACCGCAACCGATGGTGCAAGTTTCCGTGTGATCTGTGATCCCAAGAGCCTGCTGTACATCTATGGGATGCAATTGGATTTCAGCACTGAAATGATTGGCGGCGGCTTCAATTTCACCAATCCCAACGCCAGCCAAACCTGCGGTTGCGGCAGCTCATTCGCTGTCTGAAGTCAATGGCCACCGCTCCGTGGGAATCTGAAGAGACCTAAGCAGTTCTGCTGCATCCGATGGCGTCCACCAACGAGAACCTCTTCGAAACAGCCATGGCCCGGTATCAATCCGGAGCTGAAGCCAGTGAGCTGATCGAAGACTTCAAAACCATCACAGCAACGACGCCCAATCAAGCAGCTGGCTGGACATGCCTAGCCTGGCTACAGCTTCTCAATGCTCAACCCGATGAGGCCCTGCGCACCGCGCGCACTGCGGTAAAGCTCAACGCCCAGGATCCCCAAGCTCGTATCAACCTCAGCCTGGCCCTGCTGGAAACCAACTCCAAGGGTGTAAGAGATCAAATCGACATGGTGCAAAAAATTCTTGCTGTTGCACCGGAGTTTGCAAAAGACCTCAAAGACTCAATCGCCGATGGGTTACTTCGCAGACCAAATTGGCATGCTTTGAAGAAAGTAAAGGCTTGGCTGGAGCTCTGATTTGGCGAAGCTGCTGCTGTTGAGCAATGGACACGGAGAAGACCTTTCCGGGGCCCTACTAGGCAAAACCCTGCTCAACCTCGGCCATCAACTGGAGGCCCTGCCTTTGGTCGGTCATGGTCATGCCTATACCGAAGCAGGAATCAAAATCCTTGGACAGGCCAAAGCATTCAGCACAGGCGGGCTTGGATACACCAGTCTTCGAGGCAGGCTGACTGAACTGCTACAAGGCCAAGTGTTCTATCTCCTAAGGCGCCTGGGACGTTTGTTGCAGGTGGCACACCACTACGACCTGCTGGTGGTGATTGGCGATGTGATCCCTGTGATGGCAGCTTGGCTTAGCTGCCGTCCCGTCGCGATCTACCTAGTGGCTTACTCCAGTCACTATGAAGGTCGCCTGCGCTTGCCTTGGCCTTGTGGCAGCTGTCTGAAAAGTAAGCGGTTTTTGGGTGTTTACAGCCGCGACGAGCTCACCGCAACAGACCTCAGAGCTCAACTTCAACGCCCAGTGAGCTTTCTGGGCAATCCCTTCATGGATCCAGTCCTCACACCTCAAGCACGCTTACCAAGCTGCCGTTATCGCCTAGGACTTCTGCCTGGCAGCCGCCTCCCAGAACTAGAACACAACCTGCTGTTGCTGTTGGCGATGGTGGAATATCTTCCAGAACAACTACTAGCCCGCGATGAAATAAGCCTGGATCTTGCACTGGTCCCAGCCCTAGACGACAGCAGCCTGGCTCAATTAGTCGCTCAACAAGGCTGGCAAATGCAACCTGGTATCGGCCACGCAACACACACCAAGCTTGTGCTCGGTCAACGACAGATCACCTTGCAACGCGACTGTTTCATTGCGGTGCTACAGAGCAGCGATCTCCTAATCAGCATGGCGGGCACGGCGACTGAACAAGCGGTAGGACTCGCTAAGCCAGTGCTACAACTTCCAGGAATGGGGCCACAGTTCACCGCCGCATTCGCAGAAGCTCAGCGCCGACTACTCGGGCCCACTGTGTTTTGTGCTGGTGGGAAGCCTGGCGAAGTGCTCAACCTGCAGAACACTGCCAAACTGACTCTGGAGCTATTGAAACGCAGCCAAACGGACCCTGACCTGCAACAACAATGCCAGAAGCAGGCCTTGCAAAGACTCGGGGTGGCAGGTGGCGGGCAACGATTAGCCCAAGCCATTACAAACATGCTCACTGAAAGACATCAATGACAACTCCTTCTGCCGATCCCCAATGGAAACAGTGGTTGGACCGACTGCTAATCATCGATGTGTTCCTAGTGATTGCCGGAGCACTCTGGTTTGTCACAGGGATCCTGGCCGCAAGCCAAGGAGTGGAGAAACCAATCGGGCTGTTTCAGCAACTCTGGATGCCCCTATTTTTGCCCGCCATCAGCCTGTTAATGACCGCTGCCCTCATCAATGGGGTGTGGGCATGGTGGCTGCGGATAAGGCCTGGCATAGATCGGGATACTTAAACCTGAAACCCAACCCTGCAAGTCGTTCTGAGACCACCTGTTGACCCTCAAGGACGACACGAGCTCCATCCCCAAGCAAGATCTTGAGGAGCGGACCTGGAACCGGCAAGAGGCTTGGACGACCAAGAGTCTTGCCGAGAACCGCCGCGAACGAAGCCATAGGAACAGACTCAGGAGCAACCCCATTCACCACACCGGACCAAGCCCGTTGCTCAAGAGCCTTTTCAATCAACTGACAAAGATCAGTGCGATGAATCCAGCTCATCCACTGAAGGCCACTGCCCACCGGACCACCAATACCAAGCCTGAACACTGGCAGCATCTTGCCTAGAGCCCCTCCGTCGGGCCCTAGAACGATGCCGATACGCACTACTACCAATCTGGTAGCAGACGGTTTAGCAGCAGCTGCAGCCTCCCACCGCTCACAAAGATGAGCGAGGAAATCTTGTCCACAAGGACTCTTTTCAGTGAAGTAGCCATCTGGACTGGTGCCGTAATAGCCCACCGCAGAGGCATTCAAGAGCACTCTTGGTGGTGTCTTGAGTTGACTCATGGCTTTCACCAATGCCCTGGTTGTGTCCAAACGACTCGACTCCAGCTTCTGGCAATGAGCAGCTGTCCAGCGCTGCTCAGCGATCGGTTCTCCGGCCAGGTTCACCACTCCTTCGACTTGCGCCAAGGCAGTCAGTAGTGGGCCATCGAGCCAACTGTTTGGATCCGCCGGATTGATCTGCAGCCACTCCAACTGCCCTGCCTGGCGCTCTTGATCGAACCCAGAGGCAGCCTTGCGACTGACCAAGATCAACTGATGCTTGGCTGCCAACAACTGGGGGACAAGCTCACGGCCGACAAAACCTGTGCAACCAACAAGTAGAAGGCGCATGAAAGAACTGACGGCATTGCCCGCGAGACTAAGGGGCTGAGAGCGGAGCCTCCACTGAACTTGCTAGCCCAAGGCGATTTGCAATAGGCACTAAAGCAAACCCCTGGAACAACAATCCGAACAAAACCACCGCCAGGGCTAGGGGAGGCATGGTTTTTCCCCAACTCACCGACGACGAAGCCCAGACCTGAATCGCTAAAGCAATAGGCACCGCACCACGCAGGCCAGCGCAGCACACAAACGTCCGCTGCCCTAGCGAAAATGAGCTGCGTAAGAGCAGAAAGTGAACAATCAACCAACGCACCACCTGCATTAAGAGAAACAGCAGGAATGCTCCGCCAGCTGCTCGAACGACGTCCTCAGGGGAAACCACCAGCCCCATACAAAGAAACAAAAGCAGTTCAGCCATTTTTGCAAAACTGGAATGGGCCTCCGCAAGCACCAACTGATCGGTGCTTGAACCATTGCCGAGCACAAGCCCCGCCACATAAGCAGCCAACAAGGCACTGCCACCCATCAAGGTGGTTCCACCTGCAAGCACCATCAACAAAGCAAGACTCACAACTGGCAACATGGAATTGGTATTCAGAGACCTACGACTACCGAGCACCTGAGTGGTGAGACTGCCCCCGAGAAAGCCAAGCAAGATGCCCAACAGAAACTGACGTAACACCACGGTCACCAAAGCAGCCGGAGCAACACCCTCCCCGCCTGCCAAAGCCATTGCCACCCCTGCCAAAACCACAGCGACAGGGTCGTTGAAGCCCGACTCCGTCTCAATCAGGTCCAAAATAGGCTTGGGCAAGCGTCCAGCGAGAGGCCGCAAGAGAGCAAAGGTCGCAGATGCATCCGTGCTGGACAACATCGCGCCCACGAACAAAGCCTGCGGGAACAACACCACCCAACCAGCACTCCCTTCGGCCACGCCAAGTCCAAGCATCGCCAAGGTAATCAGAAGGGCTGTGAATAAAGCACCAAAAGTTGCCAGCCTTAGGGCCGATGGGATCACAGAGCGCATCTCTGCCCAATTCGTCGTGAGCCCCCCGAAGAAAAGCACTAAAACAAGTGCTGCCTGCGTGATTTGGTCTGCGTGGACCAGAGAAAGCAAGGGAGGGAGCGCATCAGCCGCATCCGAAGCCACATTCAAATGGTTATCAACCAACAAACCAAGAATCAGCACCATCAGGATCCCCGGAACCCTCACTCGAGCCGCTAGGTCATCGAGAAGCACGGCTACAAGCAACAGAGCTCCGAAGGCCAAAAAATAGAGGGCGAGTGAATGACCCAAATCAGAATGTTGGTGATCCTGAGGAGGTTCTAGCCTGAGTCTTAGAGAAAACCACCTCATGGCTGAAAAATCTGCACCAGCAAAGGCCACGGCAGCCCTCAAGAAAGGAGCCCTTGTTCGGGTCAATAGGCACGCCTTTAGCAGCAGCACTGAAGCAGCGGCCAGTGATCCTTCTCCTCCTAACTACATTTTCGAAGGTCCTGGTGAACTACTCGCCGTCAAAGAGGGCTATGGGCAAGTGCGCTGGCGCATGCCTGTTCCGGACGTGTGGCTACGGATCGATCAGCTGGAACCCTTTTCATGAGAAGAGGGCTTTAGCGCTTCCTCAACCTGTTGCACAGCCTTAGGGATCGATCCTGAGGCCGCAGGCAAACGCCACAAAGCTCCTGCCAAAACCCCACTGAGATCACCCAGACCGGCCAATAGATCATTGGGATGCTTGCGCTGGGCTCGATCAGCCACAGCTGATGCCTGCCAGGGATTCAAGCCCGCCAGGATCACCACACTGCGATAAACACTGGGCCAAGGACTCTCTGGTAGTCGTTTCTCCAAGACGGCGAATTGAGTAGCTGCCTCAACAGGGCGATTCGCCAACACTGCCAAAAGCGCCAATGTCCAGCGGGCATCGCTATCAACAGGATTATCAAGCAAACGCCGCATTGCGGCTTCTCGCACTTCAGCTCGATACCTGAAATGGCCATCTAACATATGTTCGACAGAGACCGCAGCAAAGATTGGCTCAAGCCCTTGAGGTCCCTTCGCCAGCCCCTGGGCCAGAGAGGGAAAACGCTCAGCAAAGCTTGCTGCCCTAGGGACCCCAGAACTGCGTGCCCAAAGGGAATAGCTGCCGCCAGATTGCCGTGAAAAACGGCGCAGCTCAACAAATACACCACTGCTGCGAACAGCCTGATCAAGGCGTGCCGCAGTATCTCGAACTGAGCCCTGATCTCCCTCTGCCAGTACAACCCACTCAGCCTGCTGCAGCACCGGCTCCACATCACCTGCACTACTACCAAGCTGGCGACCTACCAATCGACCACCCCGCCTGCGACCAAAATAACTGACATTGTGCTGATTGAGATCCGGAGTACTGGGCACCACGATGATTGTGGTGGGCAAGCCATTGGGATCAGCACCTCCAGCCGCCCGGACAATGGCCTCCACAGGCCCCTTGTGGCGCTCCGACAAACGAGTGATCTGAGCCGACAAAGCTGAAGGAAGGATGGCCAACAACCCCGCCAAGAGGGTCGTAGGCAAAATCAGCCAGGAGCCCTTCAGCCAGCGACGGTTCGCCCACAGCCCCCATTGCCACCAACCCCTAGCAAGCAACAAAAGCAATGGTGGGAGCAGTGGAGTGATATATCGATCACCCTTATTCGGACTGAGGCTGGTGAACAACCAACCAGCCAGCAGAGTCACGATCAGCCAACGCCAAGCCAGTGGATCATCAGAAGACACTGCTCTCTGTGTTGAAGGTCCAAGGCTGCGGCCATCAATCAACAACCAGAGCACACAACCACTGAGACCCACGATGAGCAGAACAGGGCCTAACTGCGCCGGCAACAAACGTGGATACCAAAGCCAGTTTTCAAGGGTCCATAGGGAAGGGTCACCTTCCCTAGCCGCCGATTCGATCACGGCCCTGTTCGTTCCTCCAAGCGTTGTGATCCAGTTGTGACGTAACCAGGGGCCCACGCCGAACAAAAACACACCCACACCTGCCAGCAGCTGAAATCGGGTGCGATTGGTACGACATAAGGCACACCAAATGGCCCATAACAGCGCCGGAAGCAAAACCAACAAAGCACTTTGCTTCACCAAAAGTGCCGCCGTGCAAGCAGCCGCAGCGAACAAGGCCTGAAGCCATCCTCCCCCGCGCTGTGGATCCCACCAGCACCCCAACCGCCATAACGCCAAGGTGACTGCAGCAGTAAGCGGCATCTCTAAGACGTAATCCGAGCGCAACTCCAACAAGGCAGGAGCCATGGCCACAAAGGCAACAGCAAGCAAAGCCATCCCCTGCCCACGCAATCGCAACCCCCATGCCGCAACGGCAACAAGGAGCAGCCCATGCCAAATGCTAAGGCTCCAAGCAGCCTGCTCAGGAGCATCACCAGCCACTGCCATCACAGTGGCATTCACCAGCGAAGCCAAAGGCGGAATTTTGGGAGAAAGGTCGAGTAAAGCGTTCCAACCCTGCCATTGGCCTCCTGGTAAAAGGCCTAATGCGCGTCCATGATCAAGAGCGCTGTTGAGATAATCGGCCTGATCCCAAGAGGGAATGCTGGCGTAGTGATGCCACCAGATCCGATCGATGCCCGTAGCCAGCAACCAGATCAGCGCCACAAACCACCAAAAGCGCCAAGGAGCTTTCACAAAATCTCCAGCCGACGGCGTTCCTCCTTTAAGCGTAAACGTCGCTTTTTGGCTTCCCGCAACATCTCTCGACCATCGTGGAGATAACTATCGACATAGCCCATCGTGTAGCGCTCCAACTCGGCCAAAGCGTCTTCTACTTGGGAGAGGCAGTGATACAAACTCAAGCCAAAACCTTGGGCGGACGCAGGGATAGGTAAAGCTCGATAAAGCCTGTTAACCGTCTCAAGGCGATTACCACTCTTTTCCAGGTAAGTGCAAAAGACCTCCATCAACGAATCGTCGTAAGGGTCAGCCGAAAGAGAACGAAACTGCGCAGGAAAAGGATTGATCACTTGCCCCAGCAATCGATCGATCGGGACATAAACCTGCTTGATCCAACACTCAAGAGCCTCATCTGCTGCTGCTGCCTGGCCTTTGGTCGCTCGAGCAGCAGCACTAGCGCGAGCATTGCGAACGCCTCGCTGATGCGCTTCGTCAGCAACTGAAACACCATGCTTTCTTGTGCGGTCATAGGCGCGTCGATGTTCTGAATCCCCCAAAACCTCCCAAGCTGCATTGAGCGCAAGGATCCCCTGCTCATCGCCACCAGCGTCAGGGTGATGCAGTTTCACCAACTGGCGATAAGCAGCCTTGATCTCAGCCGACGTAGCAGTAAAAGCTACTCCAAGCACTTGATAGGGATCTACAGCCATAGAAGCCAGTTATTTGGAAAACATCAAAGGTATCCATCACGCTGCGCCGGCACCGCCGAAGCAGCACTAAACATCGGCGTTGATAGATAACGCTCACCAAAACTTGCCAAGACAACAACAAGACGCTTGCCCACCATCTCAGCCCTACTACCCACATGCAGTGCAGCCGCAACAGCAGCGCCACTGCTCACCCCACTTAGCAAGCCCTCCTCCCGAGCCAAGCGCCGACCCATCTCCATCGCATCCTCATCCGAGACCGGCAGGATCTCATCGATCAAAGAGAGATCAAGAACGCTAGGGATGAAGCCAGCACCAATCCCTTGAATGCGATGGGGAGCAGGACTCCCGCCTGCCAAAACAGGGCTTAACGCTGGCTCTACCGCAAAAACTCGCAGGCTTGGATTGCGTTGCTTGAGCAAACGCGCACAACCTGTGAGTGTGCCCCCCGTTCCTACTCCAGTAATCAGACCATCCAACCGCCCCTCGCAATCATTCCAGATCTCCTCTGCGGTTGTGCGTTCATGCACCTGCGGATTAGCAGGATTATCAAACTGCTGCAGCAAATAAGCCTCAGGGATGGTTGCCACCAACTCCTTTGCCAACTCAATAGAACCAGTCATTCCATCGCTGCCTGGGGTGAGTTGCAGTTCAGCGCCATAGGCCCTAAGCATGGCGCGACGCTCTGTACTCATCGTGTCTGGCATGGTGAGAATGAGCCGATAGCCTCGGGCAGCAGCCACCATGGCCAAAGCGATCCCAGTGTTGCCACTCGTGGGTTCCACCAGCACGGTGCGCCCCGGAGCAATGGTTCCAGCTTCCTCCGCTGCATGAATCATGGCCCCCGCGATGCGGTCTTTCACCGAGGCAGTGGGGTTGAAGCTTTCCAACTTGGCCAGCACCTCCGCATGACAACCACTGTGCTGTGGCAAACGATTAAGGCGCACCAAGGGAGTGCACCCCACTAAAGCCGTAATGTCAGCAGCGATAGGCATGGGCGATGGCATGGCCACTGACCCATCCAAACAAAGCGATGGATATCAGCCATGAAAAAACCCCCCGTTTCCGGAGGGCTGCAATTGATAGAGATTGTGAGGAGGAGGTTCTGATTATGCCCAACAAGACGTTGGGCATAAATCAAATCATCAGAACTTGAAGGTCGTTCTGACTAGACCACCGAAGTTGCTGAAGGTGTCATCTTCGCTGCCTTTGTTGTTGATAGTGCCATCAGTCAGCTCACCGTAAGGGCGACTGAGATAGAACACCGCAGGAGTCACAGAAATGTTGTCTGTAACCTGGAACTTGTACCAGAGTTCAAAGGCGTAGTTGCCATCAGCAGCATTGTCATCTAGATCTTTGCCTGTGGCGTGCTTAAACGCATCTTCGAAGTCACCGTCCCAATTAAGGTTGGTCACGAAGGTGGGCTGACCTCCTGCAACACCTAAGACATTGCCCTCAACAAAGGCATCTTCCCACTGAAGAGCTACATACCAGGATTGAGATGTAGCACTATCGAGGATGTCCTCATTAAGGCCCATCAGACCAGTAACGTTATCGTCGCCTGAAGTTACGGTGTTAATACCCCAACCGGCGCTGACACTTGGCATCCAACCAGTATTTTCTGGAGCCCACCAAGCACTTAAAGCAAAGGAGTTAGTAGTTCCTAATGCTTGAACGTCATTAGCAAGTGGTGTGCCATTACCAGCATACAAACCTACGCCATTATCAGTGGAGGCGTAGTTATAGGCAGCAGCAGCGCCCCATCGCTCATCAGCGTAAGCGATTTGGGCTGTTCCATTGGAGCCAGCGCCATCAGTAGCAATTCCACCACTATTGGGGTTGCCATCATCAGCATTTGCAGAGAGGTAGCTAGCGCTAATGCTCCAACCGCTGTCGTTGTCATCCCACCAAATACCAGCGCCACCACCTTTGGCGAGGTTATATGTACCAGGTGCACCGGCGTAGGTGAAGAAGTCGATGACGGTTTCAGCAGGATAGTTGCTGGGCCAAACGGCAAGCATGTTGTCCTGACGAACCATCGCACCAGCGGTTACGGTGAACTCTTCACCGAGTGGGAACTGATACCAGAGGCGATCAACTTTTACGTTGTCTGGGTTTCCGGACTCGCCAAAGGCCACTTCCATGGCAGAGAGGCCGACATAGCCATTGCCGCCGAAGGGGGAGTCACCAAAGTTGCCAGCGCGCAGGCGAGTCTTCAACAGATCCTTACCAGTGAAGCTGGTATTGAGCTCAAGACGAAGGTCGTAGTTGAAAACTGTGGCACCGCTAACAGCAGCAGCTTCATCAGCTCGCTTGTCGGCGCGCTTTCCAGAGCGGAAATTGCCATCCAGACCGTACTTGCGCTTATCAGACCCCTCATGCGTGTGGTCTACATCAAAGGCATCTGGGCTTCCGTTTGCATTCCACGCGGCTGTGTCGAAAATGGCATCACGCATGCCTTGCTTAGCGTCACCGCCGTAGCTGTTGGCGCCAATCACGAAGGATGTCTGACCAACAAGCTTGGTGGTGGTGGAGAACTGAGTGGCTTCGAGTTCACCAACGCGGGCTTCTAGGCCATCAACACGGCCCTTGAGGATGGCGAGCTCCTGCTCGAATTCCTGCAGCAAGCGACGTAGTTCGTCGGTGACTTCAGTGATGCGATCGAGGCAGGCATTCAATAGAGCAGCCGCTTCAAAGCGGGTCATTGCTCTGTTGCCCAGGTAGCTACCGCTTGGATAGCCAGCTACACAGCCGTAGCGCTCAATCAGGTTGCTTAGAGCCTGATAAGCCCAGTCGGTTGGGTAAACATCTTGGAATTGGGAGATGCTGGTGACCTGCTCGCTGGAGGCCGAATAATCGGACACACCTTTGATGTCTAGGTCTGCGGCATTAGCAGCCATAGGGGCCATCAGGCCCAAGGCAGCAGGTGCCACCAGCAATTGCTGGAAGAGTTTCATTTGGTTCCTCACACAGATAGGCGCAATACGCCTATTTGATGTTGGCCCTTACTCGTTCTTTAAACACCTCTTGGTGTGACAGATGTATCAATGGTTTCAATGGTGGGTATCAGAAACACCAGGTCAAACCATGTCAGTCAGCATCCCTTCTAGAGCTAGCAAGCGCTGAATGAACTCTTGCAGTCATCCTTGGCGCGCTGAACCCAGCTCAGCAGATTAAGGATGTCAATGACCAGCAAAAGGTGACACTTAGTGGATAAGGGCCATTGACCTCAGGCCTGCCATGCCCGCCGCCTAGCTCTGAATCTTGTTCACGCCAACAGCTGCAAACAACCCATCCATTCGCAGAGCGCCTCTGGTGGGTTTGCTACTGCTTTGGTTCGTGGCATGCGTGCTTGCAATCGTGGCGCTAGGAGATCTACCCCTGCGCGATTTTGATGAAGGCATCGTTGCCAGAGTCGCCTTTGAATTAAGCCATAAACAGGGAGCCGAAGCTCTACTGCCCACCCTTTGGGATTCGCCCTACATCAACAAACCACCAGGCCTGCATTGGCTTATTGCTACAGGAATCCAACTCAACAACAGCGGCGGGTCCTCTTTGACAGGGCTCCCCTCAAACACTGTGGTGAGGCTTGCGCCGGCATTGCTATCCACGCTGATTGTTCCGTTAGGGGGGCTAGTGCAATGGCATCTGAGGCCAAATGATCGAACGAGCTGCCTTGCAACAGCTGCAATTTTGCTAACGCTGATGCCAGTGGTCCGTCATGGTCGGCTAGCCATGCTCGATGGTCCACAACTCAGTGCCATGGCCTTGTTGTGGGTACTCGTTTTAAGCCTCAACCGCAGCCCAATGGACCGTTGGCGAACGTTGGGGGCAGGACTCATCAGCAGTGGCATGCTTCTGCTCAAAGCCCCTCTGCTGCTACCAGCAGCAGCAGCGGCTTTGATTCCTATCCTCTGGAGCGGCGAATTCAGGCAATGGTGGCGATGGCCACTGGCAGGCTGGTTTGGAGTAGGGCTGATCCCTGGCGTCGCCTGGCACCTCTGGCATGGCTTACATCGAGGAGCTGGGGCGCTGTGGCTGTGGGGAGGCGATGGTGCAGGCCGCGTTCTGTTTGATGCTGGAGAAGGCAGTGACCTCGGCTGGAGAGTCCCGGCAATTGAGATGCTTGAGGGTGGTTGGCCATGGCTGTTGCTATGGCCCTTCGCAATGGCCTGGGCCTGGCGTCAACGACAAAACCGTTGGGGCAAATGGGCACTGGGCACACAAGCCGTACTAGCCATTGCAATCCTGCCACTGAAGACCCAACTCCCCTGGTATAGCCACCCTCTATGGCTCCCATTTGCACTGCTCTGTGGAGCACCAATGGCCTGGCTCATTCACAGGAAGGATCTAACAAATCCTCCTGGTGCAGCAGTTTTAAAACATGTTCCGTTCCTCTGGCTGGCCCTAGGAGTCTCCCTTGTTCTATTCGGGCTGATCGGCGCATCAGGGCTAGTCATAACGTTGCACTCCTATAGCGGTATTGCACTTGCTGCTGGGGTTGGCTGGAGTATCGGCGGCTGGCTGATGCTGCGCCCAACCCATGCCAAACGCAAATTGGGCGCCATCAGCATGGTGGCTGGAAGCGTCGCAGCTCTCTACCTATTAATGGGATCCTCACTCTGGCTCTGGGAACTCAATGAGAATTGGCCCGTTGAACCTGTCGCCCAACTCGCCGCACAAGCAAAGGGAGCAAAAGTGGTGCTCGAGGGGAATGATGAAAGGCCCAGCCTCAACTGGTATGCAGGCCAGCGCATCAGCTCCTTAGATGCTGTTCCAGACGCTGAATGGATCTTGACACGCAATCCCCAGCGAATCAGCAGCATGGCTCAGGAGCGGCAGTGCAAGGTTGCGCAAAGCAAGGAAGACTGGGCCCTACTGTTTTGTGGCCCGCAAAGCCAATAACTTGCCTCGATCTAGGGAAGCCGAGGCCTGCAACGCATTCTGCCGAACACACCAAACAGAACACCTGTAGGCGGTTCGGCGAAGCCACAACAGCCTCACTACTCAGCTCAAGGAACTGCTTGCTCTGGAGAAGCCCGATCAGCACAAACAACCCGTGGTGAATAACGTTTCAAACCACAGCATCGAAGCACTCTTCATGGCGCTGACCCACCAAGAACACCGCATCCAACGCATTCATAGTTTCACCAGCTCAGACTTAACGAACACAATGAAAGGAAGCTCAATTTGTTGGCCAGAAGCCATTGCCTAGGGGTACTCGCCAACCTCGACCTAGCTAACTGCGACTACAAAAAAGTTGTAGCAAATACCTTTTGAGCTCAAATAGCTGTGATCCTGATGATGTTTGTCTAGAACGATGTCACCTAATCCAGTTGCATCTGGAATACCCCTTAATTGAAAACAGTTACTGATGGCGAAGTCTTTTGCTAGCTGGGCTCAACAAATCTGGTTTCCCGTGGGATTAGGGGTAATCCTGCGCCTGATCCAACTGCAGGCTCCCATCCTCGGCATCCATAGCTGGCGCCAGGCGGATACAGCAGCCATGGCAAGGCATTTTGCCCTGCAAGGCACACCGATCTGGTTGCCGCAAATTGATTGGAGTGGAGCCAGCCCTGGATATGTGGAATGCGAGTTTCCTTTATATCCCTTTCTACTTGGCCAGCTTTACAAGCTTGCTGGCCTGCACGAATGGTTAGGACGGGGCCTTTCGGTTTTATGTAGCGCACTAACCATCGTGCTCATCATCCGCATCGGGCGTCGCCTGCTTGATCCGATTAGCGCCTGGTGGGGCGGGGTCTTCTTCGCTGTCCTGCCACTAGGGGTTTATTACGGCCGCACTTTGCAGGCAGAAGCGTTTCTACTGCTACTGGCCGCACTGAGTATCGAGCGTCTGCTTATCTGGAAACAGCGGCATTCTCGCTGGGCTCTGCTCACCAGCTGGATAACTTTTTGCCTTGCCTGCTTGATCAAAGTGCTTCCCTTGATCTGGCTCGGCATACCCCTTTTAGTCGTGCAACTACAGCCCCAACCACTGGGGCCAGCACTACCACTTACAACGTTGATGCGTGGCTTAGGGAAACTTGCACGTTCGCCTGGTCCCTGGCTCTATGCAGGCAGCTCAATACTGATTGGAGCCCTTTGGTATGGCCATGCATATCAACTTGGCCAAAGTAGCGGCTTCACCTTCGGATTCTGGGGCAACAACTCTGATCGCAGCAGCCTGAAACTCCTACTAGATGTCAATCTCTGGCTAAACATTTTTCTGCGAATCAGCAAACATCTTGCTTTTCTTGGGGTACCAATCGTGATTTTTGGCCTGTGGGAATCTCGCCGAGATGCAGGTGGTCAAATTCTGGCAGCAGGCCTACTCAGCATGGCAGCCTGCACAGCAGTTTTCTTACGAGCAAGCTTTATTCATGAGTACTACCAACTGCCCCTATTGATTTTTCTCTGCCCATTAATGGGAAGGGGTTGGCAATCTTTAACCAAGTTAATCGCATCCAAAAAACCACATCACCAATGGCTGATCAACATCAACCTTGCTCTAATTTTTGCCATCAGCCTCACTGTACTCAATTTTGATTATTGGGCTCTCGAGCGTCGACAAACAGAAATCTGGATGCCATTAGCCCAAAGCATCCGAAAAGAAGTACCAAGCAAGGCTCGGATCGTGAGCGTGACTAGCAGTGATCCCAGTTTGCTGAACCTTGCGCGGCGTCAAGGATGGCTCACCACTGCCAAAAGTATTAATCAGGCAAAACTACAAGCCTGGGAAACTCAAGGAGCCACCCATCTAGTGGGCAGCTTGAACTGGGAAGAAAGCTTTAAACCTCTCACTCAAGGAAATGCAAGAAATAACCTGCAGGCTCTTTTGTGTGAGCAGCCAAACTCCACTTACTGCCCACAGATACCGCATCAAACCTATCTAGTACCAATCAAAGAATTGATCCGATAACTCATCAACACCGCCAACCCGCGAAATAAGACCAGAGGCGAAAGCCTATGAGATGCTCAACAACATCTTGAGCATTCCTGCTTGCACACCAAGGCCTGCCCACCCCGCCGCCTGAGCCTCACCTGCCTGGCAATCTTCCTGCTGCTTTGGGCCGCCGCCGCAACACGTCATGCTCTGCTGCAGAGCAATGCTTACGATCTTGGCCTTTTCGACCAGTGGATCTGGTTGGCCAGTCAAGGGTTGCCACCCTATTCCTCTATGGAAGGGGTGCATCTACTAGCTGATCACGGTGCCTGGGCTCTCTATCTAGCAGCCCTTCCATATCACTTCCATGCCAGCGTTCAATGGCTACTCGCCAGCCAGGCGGCTGGACTAAGCCTGACAGCACTACCCCTTTGGTGGGTGAGCCGCCAAGCAGGCCTTACTCCAAAACTGTGCTGGCTGATCTGCGCACTTTGGTGGCTGCAGCCAGTGTTATTCAACGCCAATCTGTTCGACTTCCACCCAGAGGTATGGGTGATGCCAGCCCTGGCGGGTTGTTACTGGGCCAGTCGAGCCAACAAGGCCTGGCTCTGGTTTGGCTTACTGCTCTTATTGCTTTGCTGCCGTGATGGACTTGTGCTTGTGGTGGCCGGCCTGGGTTTAGAGCAGGCCTTGCGCAGGCGCTGGATCTGGGCCTGTGCAGCCATTGGATTGGCCTTGGGCTGGTTGGCCATGCTTAATCACTGGCTTTACCCCTGGCTGAAAGGCAGTACTGGAGGCCCTAAGGCAGCCGGGGCCCTTTTCTCTTACCTAGGCGACAGTTTCGATGAGGTTCTCTTCAATCTGATCACAAAGCCTCAGTTATTAATCGAGCATGTGGATTGGATCGGCGGACTGATCTATCTGCTGTTAATCAGCATTGCCGTCGCTCCATTCTGGCGCCGAAACTCCCTACCCGTTCTGATTGGAGGTTTACCGCTAATTCTGGTGAATCTGCTATCGGAAGAGTCACCGCAACGAACACTGATTCATCACTACAGCCTGCCAATTGCGGTCATAGCTGTTGTAGCTGCCATCGATGGACTGGCTGTACGTCCACATCAAGCTGTTCCTTGGCGACTACTGACCTGGAGCACCATCTGCTGGGTAGCCCTTGCTAAGCCCTGGTTTTTCAGTGGGCCTTATCTGGAAAGACTCGATGCATTAAACCCATCCCATGAAGCCATCGCAAAAATTCCTAGCAGTAGCCGACTTGCCACCACGAGCTATCTCGCCCCCCATCTCAGCCAACGCATTGCCATTGACTTTCCCCGCAGCAAAGGGAAGTCTTTAGATCTAGAAAACTTTGATGTACTGCTTCTCAACCCAAAAGATCCAGGTTGGGGATCCAACCGAAAACAACAGCAGCGCCTATTGAGCCAAGCCAAACAAGCTGGCTGGGGGTGTGAAAGTTGGGACAACGGCTTGGAACTTTGTCAACGGTCCGAGCACAAATCGATCAAACAACCTTAAGAACTCCTTACTCGATTAAAAGTCTGCAAAACGATGCCCCCGCCATGCTCACATGACGGGGGCTCTCGTCGGGTCCACTCTGGCGCGGAACCGTTTGATCAGGGAACAGGTGTAAAAATCAGCCGGCGTTCTCCGCGATCAGCAGACCCTGCATCGAACAACTGGAACTCATGAGCACCTCCTCCTTTGGGGATAACGACAATTCACGAAGCATGCGACGAATGCCTATTTCAGGCAAAGTCACTTCGCTATTG
Organism: Prochlorococcus sp. MIT 1318; assembly: GCF_047304505.1. NCBI lineage: Bacteria > Bacillati > Cyanobacteriota > Cyanophyceae > Synechococcales > Prochlorococcaceae > Prochlorococcus > Prochlorococcus sp. MIT 1318. The sequence continues at coordinate 346,445 of NZ_CP138958.1, forward strand.
CCAAAGCAAATCAACAGTAACCGGAATCGAGCAGAAGGCACGTTCTGCACCTTCTATTTCATCCAGGCTCCAGCGCTAGCAACTCATCAAGGCAACGTCTTGCATCAGAAGAAGACTCGATGCCATTGCGCAAGACCACCAACCCATCCGCGCAGCTCACCACCCCGTAACGCCCCTCGTCAATGAGTTCCTGCAAGGCCTTATTGATGGATCGCCAACGAGACGTTTCCTGGCGAAACAGTGGCATCAACGAACGGTAATAACCAGGGAAAGCCAAGACCCATTGAACCGATTCAATTTGATCCTGACGGTTGTAGTACTCGATATGTTTCGGGAAGCGCAAGGCAACCTCCCGTTCCGCCAGCAGCGGCAACAAGGGAGTATCAGCAGCGACCGAGGCGTTATCTGGAACAAGCCCAACGGCATGACGGGCCGTTGCAGCTCGCTGCAGCATGGCGACCGGCGAGACATGAACGAATGGACTAAAGCTATCCGGTACAAGAGCGGAGAAGGTGCGATGGGGATTGCTTGCCAAAGTCAAAACAAGCCCTAGGGCAAGACATCCCGTCCAGAAACGCCGGAACCAAAGATGAGACCAGAAACCTGAATGGGCCTGCCACCAAAGCATTGCGCCCATAAATAACCCTGGGACCAAAGCAAGCACATACCTGAGCGTTACCGACAACGCACTCATGCCCTGGGACACCAAGGCGATGAATAAAGGCACAGCCACCATCAGGGCCACATCCAGCGAGACAAAGGGGATAAAGGCCAAAGGCAACGCTGGCGCCAACAGAAAAGCCAAGGTGGTTCCAGGGGGAGACACCAAGGCCGCCAGCAAACGAAGCGGATGGGTCACCATCGTCCATAGAACGGTGAAGGTCCCACCAGTGCGGCCTTGCAAAAGATGCCCAAACTTTTCCTGCAGGAAGCGATCAGACAGGGAGGAATCAAACTGGGGCTGAATCCAGCCAGTCATCAATGCCACATAAACCAACGACATCGCCATGACCATGAGGCCGATGGCGCGTGCATCAGGTCGACGAAGCGATGCCCACAATCCAAGTGAAAACAGGGTGAGTCCCGCATCTTCACGCACCAACAGCATCAGGAAACTGCAAGCCATCACCTGGCGCCACCCCTGCTTGAGGAGACCATCAACAACCAAAAAGCCCAGCAATGGCAACCAACAAAGGTCGTGAAAGTTTTCAACAAGTGGGCCAATCACGGTTCCACTGAGGTAGTAAGACGCGGTCAAGCGAATCGCCAAGGGGCGCGACAATCGGGCCGACGCCATCCGCCACAACACCAAACCTGCTAGAGCCAACAGCCCCACTTGAATCAACGGCAAGGCCCAGCGACCAAAGAGTGCTACTAAGGGCGCTGCTAACACAGTCAGCACATTGGCGTGCTGGCCAAGATGGAGATAGTCGATGCTTGGCAAAGCATCTTGATTGGCAACAGCTGCCGACAACTCCGACGAAAGGCTACTTTCAAAAAAATGACCCCTAGCAGTAGACCAAAGCTCCTGCAAAAACAGTGCTTGGTCGTAAGTTGCAGTCAGGCTTTCAAGGCGCCAAAACTGAATCAGCAGTCCGACCAGCCAAAAGCCACCAGCCATCCCAAGAACCACCCAAGGGAAGTTGTCTCTGCGATAGGACCTCAACCCACTGACAAGAGATGACATTCGCATCATCCTCAGCTGCAGAAATGAATACTAGAGAGCCGCCAAATACCATCCCAAGGGAGAATAAAGACCAGGAGAAAAGGGCAGAACCAGCCTGGCTAGAGACTTTCCAAAAGCCATGCATCCATGGAATAATAGGCGAGAAGAAGTACACTTAGCGCCAAAATATAACCTTAACTTATAACATCACTAACCCAGGCAGCAACTTGCTCAATACCGGCAGATGTCTATCAACCATTTTGGCGCCCTGACGGATTTGCTAACAAGACATAGGTTCGCAGCAACCCTAGACCGAAGGAGAGATAAAGCATCAACTCTGCCCACTCCTGATCAATATTCAGAACAAAAGCTTTCGCTGACCTGGTAGCAACAAAATAAGACAAAAACGCAGCGCAAAATAATAGAGGCCAGAAATACCTGGGCAGAAAAAATGTTCCGAAAGGGATTACATCATCTCGAGATGATCTTGCTTTAAACAATCTAAAAGATGGCCGCCATAATACCAAAAATAGAATCAATACTGACACCAGAAAAAGATTAATATCGAGATAATCTTGAAAAAACTCGAGGTTATGAATCGTTGTCTGATTTTGAGCATTAAGAGCCGCTATATTATCAGGTGTTCTCCAGCCAAACAAAACCTGACCCCAAGCAAGCTCCTCTAAGCCAACAAAAAGCATTCCCAAAGCAATCATCCCATAAATTGCTCCATGCAAGCGCATCAACAGACGGCTCCATAAGTCCCTAGAAATCAGCCAAGAGACCCAGGCAGAAGTGAACAGAATTAGAGCCTGCCAGTACTCAAGAATTCCTCCTTCTCCAAGCAGCCGTTTATAACGAAAAACATCCTGAACGGACAGCTTGAATAGAGCTATAGATCCCATGATAAATAATGCAAGGATCAACATCAATAGAGATCTATTTGCTCTAGCCGAAGGACTAAACTCCGAAAGCAAAGACTTTAAAAAGGTTGAGTGTCGCAGAAAATTACCTAAAAAAACTAACAACAGGCCAGCGACTCCAAGCTGCAGCTCAGGCCAAGGAGAGACGTCTAACGAGAAAGCGCTGACAAATTTATACAGCGAAACTGCAACAATAAGCACCCCAAAATAGATAACAGCCTGGCCGCAAATACGTTGCACAAGCTTTTGTCTAACCACGCTCTCGCGAAGAGAATCACCAGCCTCTCGCTGAGCCTGGGAATTCGACGGAAGGGGATTACTCATTAGGCACTGCTCTGTGTCTTAAGGGAAGATTAATACAATCTTAATTGGCCGTGTGATATTCAAGAGAAGAAGCCCATCACAGCCACTAAGGCCATTGGCCTTGGAAAACGATGTAAATCAAAGGACTTCCAAGATATAATAACTGGATTCAAAAACAAATACTCAATCCAGAAGCCCTCGAACTATTGCTAATTCTTAATGCCTAACGCCTTTAGCTCACATTGATTTTTAGCATCTTCTATCCCATAAGGCTGACTAAGTTCGATTGAATTTGTTTTACACCACCCTTGCCTAAACCATTCATATGACCTTGGACCTCTAAATAATCCACGGGTCTGCATATCACTCTGCCTTTTATATGGACCATCGGTATGCGCAATGCAACCTAGATCTTCCCAACCTTTTCCTTCCATCCAGCGATTATCATCACTGCCAAGATCAATTAAGTATCCTGTTGATCTAAGTAAACTTGCCGGTTTCTTTATTGTTGAATTACTAGTATCAGCAAAATTTCGATTAGATTTAGAACGCGACGACTTCTTCCTGGATTCCGAGCGAGTTTTTTCAGGAACATCTGATATGGCATAAGCCACAAAGTTCGTCCCCACAAGATCTTTGATACAAGTAGCCAATGTATTCTTTTCACACTTTGCCAGTGCTGCATCGGGAGATATGCCAAGCATTTTGTACTTATTAATACAACTGATCAGGGCTGCTTCATCAGCATGCAAAGCACCACATAGGATTGTTGCAGAAGAAAATAGTGAAGCATATACGAAAGATAATCTCCTCATTTCGATCAATGGTTGTTACTTGATACACCATAAACCCTCATTGCCTCTAGGGCCGAATCTGATGCACTCCTAAATCAATTGGCAGGCTAAAAGCAGCGAGCAGTTTTGAGCAGCGTTAGACGCTCCTAGTAGAGCTCAACAATCGCACATGGCTTCCCAGTCGACTCCCCAACCAAAGTTCTAAGCCTTTTATTCTCATCCAAAAGCTCCTTATTCTTTTGCAGTCGCCGTTGGATTCGTTTACTCAATACACTGCCCTTTTCATTCTCAAGAAACCCTAATGTCTTCGGCCTTGAGACTGATCCTGGCTTAATGATACTCATTGCCATCTTTTCACTGAAGCCCTTGCCTTCCGTTTTCTTTATAATGAAAAACCCTGTCAACGTTGTCCGTGTACGTCATTGAGCTGGCCCTCAAATTGAGCCCCTTGCCGGTATCTGTGCAGCGCAAAGCATTGGCAGATGCGGAAGCCGTTTACCAGCAAGTGCGCAAGTGCCTGGAGAGAGGTCAGCCTCACCTTCTCGAGCTCAGTTGCGAAAAAGTCGAAGACAAGAAAGTCACTGTTTTGGTCAGTGAAATAGTTGCAGTTCAGCTCTATGAGAAAACAGCAGCAACTGGAGGCAGTAAGCGGCCTGGCTTTTCCTTTGAAAACTGAGGCCATGGTGAACGAGAACGCTGATCAAAGCATCTTTAGAGATGGCCCCCCTCCTAAGTTTTGAGCAGGTGAGCTTCATTTGGCCCTGCGGCACAAAAGCCTTGGACCAATGCAGTTTTGCAATTCCAGAACCAGGACTATGGATGCTCGTAGGTAGCAATGGCAGCGGCAAAAGCACCCTTGCCAAGCTGATCAGCGGTTTATTACAGCCACAACATGGTCAGGTGACTTGCATGCTCAAACCTGCTCTGGTGTTTCAAAACCCAGACCATCAACTGCTGTTGCCAAGTTGCGGCAGCGACTTGCTGCTGAATTTACCTAACGACATCCCAATCAAGCAACGCCAACAGCGCATTGGCGATTCCCTAGAGCAGGTTGGTTTGGCCGCCATGGAATCGCGCCCGATTCACACCTTGAGCGGAGGCCAAAAACAACGCCTAGCGATTGCCGGCGCCCTGGCCAGTGAAGCCACACTGCTGCTGCTGGATGAACCAACAGCACTACTAGACCCAGCAAGTCAACAAAGAATTTTGGCAACAGTTCAACAACTTTGTCATCGCTCCCACGCACCCCTGACCGCCCTATGGGTCACCCATCGCCTAGAAGAACTCGACCATGCTGATGGAGCTGCCAGGATGGAAAACGGCCGAGTAGGAGCCTGGCAATCTGGCCATCAGCTACGACAAAACCTCCAACCCCTTGCAGGTAGGCGGGGATGAAGGGTAGGTTCTTCGGGTTGCAATCCTCGGTAGCTCAGCGGTAGAGCGGTCGACTGTTAATCGATTGGTCGCAGGTTCGAATCCCGCCCGGGGAGTTTTCAGATCCACAGCCTGTGGCTGTGGTTTTTGATTGACTGTTAGAGGGCATCCACAACAGTGCGTGGACAGATTCGGAAGACTTCCTAAAAAGAGGACACCTTTAAGGCATTCGTCAGCCAGTCAAAAGGTCAGTCTGCATGGGAGTTTCAGTGATTGGGCTCTATGCCCCCACAGAGATGCCAATGATGCACCTCAAAGCAAATCTTGAGAGAATCTGACAAGAGCTGACTTCACAGCACCCCGATGATTTCAAATTCCTCCTGGACTCCGATCTAAATGAAGCCTTGCATCCTGCTGATCGAAGACGACCAGGACATGCGTGAACTGGTAAGCAGCCATTTAGAGCTCAATGGTTTTGACGTACAGAAGGCTGAAGACGGCATCAAAGGTCAGGCTCTTGCCCTTCAGTACACCCCAGACCTGATTTTGCTCGACTTGATGCTTCCCAACGTAGATGGGCTAACTCTCTGCCAGAGGTTGCGGCGAGACGAGCGCACCGCGGGGATTCCGATCTTGATGATCACCGCCTTGGGAGGCACAAAAGATAAGGTCACCGGCTTCAATTCAGGCGCGGATGATTATCTAACAAAGCCTTTTGATCTTGAAGAATTGCAAGTGAGGGTGAAATCCCTACTACGTCGCACCGATCGAGCGCCGGTGGGCACCAACGCTCATCACGAGATCCTCAGCTACGGCCCTCTCACACTCGTGCCTGAGCGATTTGAAGCGATTTGGTTTGAGCGTCCCGTACGGCTCACGCACCTGGAATTTGAACTGCTCCACTGCCTACTTCAGCGCCATGGACAGACCGTGGCACCTTCTCTAATCCTTAAGGAGGTGTGGGGCTATGAACCTGATGATGACATCGAAACCATCCGAGTACACGTTCGCCACCTGCGCACCAAGCTGGAACCCGATCCGCGCAAACCCCGCTTCATTAAAACCGTCTACGGTGCTGGTTACTGCCTGGAATTGCCTACAGGAGGACAACTCGAAGGGTTCCAAGACCTACTAATCCAGGCACGCCAAGAGAGGGAAGCCAGAGAAGCACAAAACAAGCAAGGAGAGCGCGCCAGCGCTTAAGCGCAAGGAATCAATTCCAGCAAAGCCACTTCCCAGGCCAGCCTGGGTTGCACAAACCCCAGCAGGTGTGAACGCAGCCTTTCCAAACGTTTCAGTGGTGTTGGATCAGGCCGTTGGATCCAAAAATGTTGTTGCCACCAATCAATCAGCCAAAGCTGCTGCTCCCCATTTAGAGCCTCCGTAAGGTCCCTCGCCAGAGCTAAGGCTTCCATTGGCTTTTGGGGACGCTCTTCAAGTCGTAACCAAAACTCCTCTGGAACTGCCTGCCAGAGCCCAAAATGCTGCAACAGCGCCCCAGGAGAACCAGCGGCCATCGCAACCAGTTCCGGCTGATCCAATGCCAATAATGACGACCCCAGCTCAGCTGTGCTCTGCCTGGCCAGAGCAGCCTGCATGTCAGCCCCTTCAAGACGAGCAAAAAGGATCTGTTGGCATCGAGAACGAATTGTCTTGAGCAAGCGCTCAGAAGCGGCCGAAAGCAGAATCAACAAGCCATGACCTGGTTCTTCCAGCGTTTTAAGCAAAGCATTGGCAGCAGCTTCGGACATAGAGTCTGCCGCTTCAATCACCACCATGCCCCTTGAGGCCTCAACAGGTCGTCGTCCTAGGAATCTTGTCACTCCCCGAATCTGTTCGAGGCGCACCTGTGGGGGGGAACGGCGGTTGACACCTTCTTCCTCTGCCTGGGACTTAGGGACCAAGCGGCCTTGATGCTGATAAGTCGGTTCGAGCCAAAGCAGATCAGGATGATTGAATGCCTCTAGACGACGGCGTTCACGCAGGGCCGGCTTACCACTGCTGATGATGCCCTCGAGGAAACGCAATGCCGCCAGACTGCGACCCACTCCATCTGGACCAGAAAACAGATATGCGGGAGCCAGTCGACCCTGACTCAACGCTGCCTCCAGCAATGCAACTGCCAACGGCTGAGCGATCAAATCTTCAAACAGCCCACGCGACTCAATCTCAAGGCTCATCGCATGCTCTCTTGCAAAGGCCCAAAATGGCGCTTCAGCTGGCTCTCCAAAGCAGAACTAACTGACTCAACTTGTTGATCCGCGTGCAAGGGCACCCAAGATCGTTCCCTAGCCAAAACAGCAAATCCAGTTGCCACCCTGGTTAAAAAATCAACTCCTTCCGCTTCGATTCGATCGTTAGATCTTGCATCACGCCGAACAAGACTTTCTTCTACAGACAACTCCAACCAAAAAGTTAGGTCCGGGACAAGTCCAGCCGTGGCGATCTGCTCGAGTTGCTGAATCAAATCCAGATCCAACTCTCTTCCATAACCCTGATAAGCAAGGGTAGAGCCACTAAAACGATCACTAAGAACCCAGTGCCCCTGATCAAGCGCCGGTCGGATCAACTGAGCCACGTGCTGGGCTCGATCAGCCGCATACAGCAACAGTTCCGCAAGGGGTTCTGGGGAGGCATCCCCCGGCGGGTGAAGGACCAACTTGCGCAAGGCAATACCCAAAGCCGTACCACCGGGCTCACGGGTGAGATGCAACCTTGCACCCTCAGGCATCAAACCGCTGCGTGGCAGCCAGTTGGCAAGGTGACGAAGCTGAGTGGTCTTGCCACAGCCGTCAATACCCTCCAGAACAAGAAAGCGACCACTCATGTAGTACGCAGTGCCAAAGCATTCACGACCACCGTGATTGAACTAAGGGCCATCAATAGAGCTGCGATGGGTGGGGAGAGCAACAACCCAAAGCCCGGCAACAACAATCCTGCAGCAATTGGCAAAGCAATGAGGTTGTAGCCAAAGGCCCAAGTCAGGTTTTGACGCACTTTTGCCATGGTGCGGCGAGCCAACAACAGGGCTTCCGGCAAACCCTCCAGGCGATCCCCAAGCAACACCAGATCAGCAGAATCCTGAGCTATCTGCGTGCCGGTACCCACAGCGATACCAAGATCTGCTGCCGCCAGGGCTGGGGCATCATTAATGCCATCGCCAACCATTGCCAACAGTCCATCCTTGCGAAGACGTTGCAACCGCTCCAGCTTCTGATCAGGCAACAACTGCCAGCCCAGTTGATGGGGTTGAAAACCCAACTGCTGCCCAAGGCGTTCCACCGCCTGACGTCTATCACCACTAAGCATGGCCAGAGTCATCCCCTGCTCTCGTAATCGATCCAAAGCAACAGACACATCAGGTCGAAGCCGATCATCAATGGTCACAAGACCCAAAGGCTCTGCCCCCAGAGCCACGGCTACCACCGATTGCCCCTGAAGAGACGACAGCTCAACATCAGCCTGAAGTTCAGCTGTCCAATGAACCCCTTCAGCCTGAAGCCATTCCGGTGTGCCGACTCGAACCGTTTCTTCTACACCTTCAAGCTCACCGGCCAGGCCGGAGCCTGGATAGGTACGGGTTGCCAAAGTGGGCAGTAGCGAAAGCCGATGCCGTTGAGCCTCTTGCAAAACAGCATGGGCCAAGGGATGGCGACTGTTTTGCTCAAGACTTGCAGCTAGCTGCAACAATTGATCAGGTTTTTTTGTGCCAACAACCCCCGCCACCAAAGGGCGGCCAAGGGTAAGAGTGCCAGTTTTGTCGAAGACAACCTGCCTAAGCGAGGCTGCCATTTCAATCACATCCCCACCGCGAAATAACCACCCCCGGCGGGCCGCCTGACCAGAGGCCACCGTGATCACTGTGGGCGTTGCCAATCCCAATGCACAGGGACATGCCACGACTAGAACAGCGATGGCTAGCTGTAAAGCCAATCCTAAGGAGGTTTCAGCGACACCTCCAAGCGGGACATGGTGACCATATCCATGCACCAACCCCTGACCCGAGGCGTGCAACACCTGTGGCCAAAGACGTGCACCCAGTTGCCACCAAAACAGAAAAGTCAGCAGTGCCAGGCTGACAACGCCATAGCAAAAGCGACCTGCAACCCGATCAGCCAGGCCTTGAATAGGAGCCTTACGCGCCTGGGCCTGTTCCACCAAACTAATGATTCTTGCCAGAGCTGTCTCAGCTCCGACATGTCGCACTTCTAGCAACAATGTGGCTTCAAGATTGAGGCTGCCTGAAGTCAGCTCCATTCCTGGAGCTGCCTCCAACGGCAATGGCTCACCAGTAATGCTGGACACGTCGACAGCGGAATGTCCCTCCAGCACCATGCCATCAACAGGAATGCGATCCCCTGCTAACAACTGAACCCTCTCCCCAGGCCTGAGAGCACCGACTCTTACCTCACGGATAGTCCCATCACCTGCCAGCAACCTGGCAGTATCTGGCTGCAATTGAGCCAGCTGTTGGAGGGCCCGCCCAGTGCGGAAACGAGCACGCTCCTCAAGGAACCTTCCCAACAAGACAAAGCCGAGCAACATCACGGGTTCATTGAAGAAGCAAGGCCAACCCACCTGAGGCCAAAGCAGAGCAACCAGGCTCGCCAGATAGGCACTGCTAACGCCCAATCCCACCAAGGTGTCCATGGTGGGGGTTAAGGCAAGAGCCGCCCGCGCTCCGCCAACAAGAATCGGCCGACCAGGGCCCAACAAAGCCACCGTGGCCAATCCGGCATGGAAGGGCAAGGCCCCTACAATCACCAGCTCAAGATGGCCACCGGCAGCAAGGTGGCCAAGAACCGACAGCAGCAGCAACACCAAGGCCACCATTAACTGACGCCACTGACTCCACCAAGCCCCGAGGGAATCACGCGTTGAAGGCGTTAGCTGTTCTAATGAACCCGTATTTCTTGTCTGAGCAGAGAAACCCCGAGCTGCCAGAGCAGCAAGGATCGGCTCAAGAGACTGGCCTGGATCGTTGAGATCCAGCCACGCAGTGCGGGCTACCAAGTTGACACTGGCACGAGCAACACTGGGCTGCTCAAGCAAAATACGCTCTACCGATTGAACGCAGCCGCCGCATTTCATCCCCTCGATATCGAGTGAGACGGATAGATGAGCCAATGGACGGTCGTTGCGGCTCACGGATCGGTGAAATGTTCCCGCACGCTAATGACAATAGTTACCGATAGCCCATCCCATATCAGCAGCCCAAAGATCTCACCAGAGACTCAAAACAGTCTTTTCAGAATAAGGCGAGGATAATGGTGTGATTCCTTTATTCACGCCGTGCCACGCACCCAAAACAAAGACAACTTCATTGACAAGACCTTCACGGTGATGGCCGATCTAATCGTGAAGATGATGCCAATCAACGATAAGGCCAAAAGAGCCTATGTGTATTACCGCGATGGCCTATCAGCCCAGAACGCAGGCGACTATGCAGAGGCACTGGAAAACTATGAAGAGAGTCTGAAACTTGAGGAAAGCCCCTTCGACCGCAGTGAAACCCTCAAGAACATGGCGATCATCTATATGAGCAACGGGGACGAGGACCTCGCTCTTGATACCTATCAGAGGGCCCTTGACCAAAACTCAAATCAGCCCTCCTGCCTAAAGAACATGGGCTTGATTTACGAAAAACGCGGCCGCACAGCGCAAGAAGCTGGTCTGCAAGACGAAGCTGATCGATTGTTCGACAGAGCTGCAGATGTATGGACCCAAGCGGTAAGGCTCTATCCCGGCGGCTACCTAGATATTGAGAACTGGCTGAAAACAACAGGCCGAAGCAACATAGACGTCTATTTCTAAAGCGAAAACATCCTTCAGCAGCCATCATCAGCTGGATTCACACCGAGGGCCATTACCAAAGCCTCAGTCACACTCGCAGCCTCAAGTAGTTCCAACTCCAGCTCCTTGCCGATGGGTCCTAGGCCACTGCCCTGCGGCACTACGGCACGATGAAAACCTAAGCGAACTGCTTCCTTAAGACGCTGCCCAAGCTGCCCCACTGGCCGCAATTGCCCCCCTAAGCCCAACTCCCCAATCAAAACTGTGCCTTTTGGCAGCATGAGATCCCGATAACTGGAAACAACAGCAGCGGCGACACCCAAATCAGCAGCAGGCTCTTCGACTTCTAATCCGCCAGCAACAGCCAGATAACAGTCATAGCGTGACAATGGCAAGCCCATGTGCTTCTCCAATACGGCCAGAATTTGGTGCAAACGGTTGGTGCCTAATCCTGTAGCGGTACGGCGTGGACTGGCATAGCTGGTTACACCCACCAAAGCCTGCAGATCCACCACCAATGAACGGGTCCCTTCAAAGGCCACGATGGTGGCCACCCCAGAAGCAGACTCACCCTTGAGAAAGAGCTCGCTGGGATTCCCTACTTCAGCTAGGCCCTTCCCCTGCATCTCGAACACCCCCAGCTCATGGGTGGCTCCAAAGCGGTTTTTTACAGCCCTCAGAAGGCGATGACTGGCAAATCGATCGCCCTCAAAAGTGAGTACTGCATCGACCAAATGCTCAAGCACCTTGGGGCCCGCCAGCATCCCCTCCTTGGTGACATGTCCCACCAAAACCAAGGCTGTGTCCTGACGCTTAGCCAAACGCTGTAAAGCTGCTGCACACTCGCGCACCTGAGCGACAGAGCCAGGCGCACTGGAAAGGGACCCATCATGCAAAGCCTGAATGCTGTCGATAATCGCCACCGCAGGCCGCAGGGCTTCCAATTCCTGAAGCACCAATTCCAAGTCCGTCTCCGCCAAAAGCTGCAGGTCCGACGCAACCCCCTCAAGGCGCAGCCAACGCAACTTCACCTGCTGGGCAGACTCCTCAGCACTCACGTAAAGCACAGAGTGTTGCAGTGCCATAGCCGTGGCGCTCTGCAAAAGCAGCGTGCTCTTGCCAATCCCAGGATCACCTCCAACTAACACCATTGATCCAGGCACCAGCCCGCCGCCCAGGACTCGATCCAATTCGTCGTAGCCACTGGCAAGACGGCGAACGGGTTGCCCCCCGAGAGAAGCCATCGCCATCGAGCGCCGCGCCGCTGGTTCCACGGCCGGATCAAAACTGTTACTCCGGCGGCGACCATCGGTTGAATGAGCGACCTGTTCGACCAAGGAATTCCAAGTCCCGCAACTGGCGCAGCGACCAAAAAACTGGCTGGTCTTAGCGCCACAGCTCTGACAGACGTAGACGGAAGCAGTGCGCACTTACTAAGATAGGTAAAGAAAGTTGGCTTTAAATGAACCAAAAGGCCGGTAAGCCTTAACAGCTCTTATCTAAGATTCATTGATTGCAGCCGCCAAAGAAAAAAATGACGGCCACCAGCCCATCTAAAGAGACGATCCTCGTGGTCGACGATGAGGCCAGCATTCGTCGGATCCTCGAAACCCGCCTCTCGATGATCGGCTATCAAGTGGTCACGGCATGTGATGGCAACGAAGCTCTCGATATCTTCCACAACTGTGAGCCTGATCTTGTTGTGCTCGACGTGATGATGCCCAAGCTTGATGGCTATGGCGTTTGTCAAGAGCTTCGCAAAGAATCAGATGTCCCGATCGTGATGCTCACGGCCCTTGGAGATGTCGCCGACAGAATCACGGGGCTTGAGCTGGGTGCAGACGACTACGTCGTCAAACCCTTCAGCCCCAAGGAACTTGAAGCACGCATACGCTGCGTGCTTCGGAGAGTCGAGAAAGAGCACGTTGCCGGCATCCCTAACTCAGGGGTGATTCAAGTGGCTGAACTAAGAGTCGACACCAACAAACGACAGGTTTTCCGAGGAGATGAGCGGATTCGCCTTACCGGTATGGAATTCAGCCTGCTTGAGCTACTGGTCAGCCGCTCAGGGGAGCCTTTCAGCCGCGGCGAAATCCTCAAGGAGGTATGGGGTTATACACCTGAACGACATGTAGATACCAGGGTCGTGGATGTTCATATTTCACGTCTTCGCTCCAAACTCGAAGACGATCCCGCCAATCCCGAGCTGATCCTCACCGCTCGAGGTACCGGCTACCTGTTCCAGCGCATCATCGACTCCCTTGCCCCCGAAGGACTCTGATCCCTCCACGGCCTCCGGGCCCCGGAGCAAGACCACCCGCCCCAGAGCCATTAGGCGTCTGGTGATCTGGTATCGCCGCAATGCAGCCGTTACCAGCCTGGTAGGAAGTGCCACAAACTCAGCTTCCGCCGCTGGAAACGTAGCCGGAACAGTTGTTTCAAGTGCTGGATCCGTCGTGTCTAATGCTGGATCAATGGCAGGAAGCATGCTTCAGCCACTCGTTTTTGATCCCCTGCGGCGACTACAAAGCAGCGAAAACAACGCAGAAGCGGAGGACATCAAAAATAGCGATCGGCTCTGGGTTGCCGTCGATGGCATGGGTGGAGACCAGGCTCCTGGCCCCATTCTTGATGGCTGTCTAAAAGCGATTCAAAGACTTCCCCTCCGCATCAAGTTCGTCGGAGAGACCGAAAAAGTGTTAGGCGCTGTCCAAGACCTGGGTCTCACCGAACTCTTCAACCAAGCCACAGCCGCTGGTCATCTGGAGCTTGTCGCAAGCGGTCCCTCTGTGGGCATGGATGAAGAGGCCACTGTGGTGCGCCGCAAACGCGACGCCAGCATCAACCTGACCATGGACCTGGTCAAAAAGGGCGAAGCTCTAGCAATGTATTCAGCTGGAAATTCCGGAGCCATGATGGCCTCAGCCATCTTCCGACTGGGGCGTCTAGCAGGGATAGACCGTCCCGCCATAGGTGCTCTATTCCCAACCAAAGATCCAACACAACCAGTGCTAGTGCTGGATGTGGGCGCCAACATGGATTGCAAGCCCATCTACCTCCACCAATTTGCCCTACTTGGCAATATCTATTCCCGCGATGTTCTCCAGGTGGCTCGACCACGCATCGGGCTTCTGAATATTGGCGAAGAGGAGTGCAAGGGCAACGATCTAGCCATTCGCACTCATGAGCTTCTCAGCGAAGAGCATCGGCTTCAATTCGCGGGCAACTGCGAAGGGCGAGATGTGCTTTCAGGGGCTTTCGACGTGGTGGTATGCGATGGCTTCACCGGCAATGTGCTCCTCAAATTCCTGGAGTCTGTCGGCAGCGTGCTGCTTGATGTATTGCGAGCCGAACTGCCCCGAGGTAGACGCGGCAAGGTAGGTTCTGCGTTCCTACGCAGCAACCTCAAGCGAATTAAGAAACGCCTCGACCATGCAGAACATGGAGGTGCACTATTGCTGGGTGTGAATGGCATCTGTGTGATCGGCCATGGCAGCAGCAAGGCGCTATCGGTGGTCAGTGCACTACGACTAGCCCACTCCGCAGCGAGCCATGGTGTCATGGACGATTTAGCCGAACTGCAAAAGGCACCTGTTGAAAGAGCCTAAAGGCGCTTTGCCGAAACGCTGTGATTGACTGACGCCACCTTGGACCACTTGCCCCTTGGCTGAAACGTCCACAATCGGTAGTGGAGTAGCTCTGGTGGGCTGCGGCAGTGCCACACCATCCCAACGGATTAGCAACGACCAACTCGGCCAAAGGGTTGACACCAGCGATGCATGGATCCGTAGCCGCACTGGAATCAGTGCCCGACGTGTTATCGGACCGGATGAAACGCTGACAGGCCTAAGCCATCAAGCTGCAGCCAACGCCCTAACAATGGCTGGCTGGGAATCCGAAAGTGTTGATCTGATCATCCTGGCCACATCAACCCCTGATGATCTCTTTGGTTCAGCCCCGCAACTGCAAGCCATTTTGGGAGCTCGCCAAGCAGTGGCTTTTGATCTCACAGCCGCTTGTAGTGGTTTTCTATTCGCCCTGATCACTGCCGCCCAGTTCCTTCGCACTGGTGCGATGCGGCGAGCACTCGTAATCGGTGCGGACCAACTAAGCCGCTGGGTCGACTGGGACGATCGGCGCAGTTGTGTGCTGTTTGGCGATGGAGCCGGAGCTGTTGCTCTGGAAGCAACGAGTGCTGCTCAGAACGGGCTGCTGGGCTTTCAGTTGAAATCTGACGGCAGCCGCGGCGACTGCCTCAACCTGCCGCAAGTTCAAAACTATCTCTCCCTGGTAGCGGGCAATAGCCATCAGCAAGGCGGTTTTCAGCCCATTCAGATGAACGGACAGGAGGTCTACAAATTCGCTGTCCGAGAAGTACCTGCCATCCTCCAAACCCTTCTCAAAGAGACCAACACAGCCCCGGAGTCACTGGACTGGCTCCTGCTTCATCAAGCCAATCAACGCATCCTCGATGCTGTAGGGGATCGATTCGCCATTCCGCAGGCAAAGGTGCTCAGCAACCTGGCTGAGTACGGCAACACATCGGCAGCCACCATCCCACTCATGCTTGATGAAGCCGTACAAGACGGAAGAATTAAACCTGGTCAACTGATCGCAAGTAGCGGTTTTGGAGCTGGTCTCAGTTGGGGTGCAGCGTTAATCCGCTGGCATGGGCCCATCTAGGCTCCCGCTAAATCGCTATAGCGTTCTGATGTCGATTGCTTGGGTGTTCCCTGGTCAGGGCTCACAAAAGCTGGGCATGGCTGACCCGATCATCAGCTTGCCCAATGCCGAAGAGCGCTTTGCCCTCGCCTCTCGACTACTGGGACGTGATCTCCTTGCGATTTGCCGTGGTAGCGACCAAACCAATCATGACCCGGCCGACCTCAATGACACCCGCAATACCCAACCGGCACTTTTTGTCGTTGAATCATTACTGGTGGATGAACTGCGCAGGCAGGGTCGTGAGGCATCGCTAATAGCAGGGCACAGCCTGGGTGAACTTGTAGCCCTCTACGCAGCTGAGGTTTTTGACGTAAACACAGCCTTGCTGCTGCTGCGACGCCGCTCAGAACTGATGGCCTCCGCCGGTGGTGGGGCCATGACAGCCATCTTGGGCTTTGACCGCACACAGCTAAAAGCTCTGGTAGCAGACACAGAAGGAGTCGTGATCGCCAATGACAACAGTGCTGCCCAGGTGGTTTTATCCGGCACCCCAGAGGCTGTTAGCAAGGTCAGCAGCCAGCTGACCTGCAAGCGAGCAATTCCGTTGCCAGTCTCGGGAGCCTTCCATTCACCTTTCATGGCCACAGCGGCCACAGAATTTGCAGCTGAACTGGATCAAGTGCCTTTCAAAGACGCCCGTGTCCCCGTTCTCTGCAATGCCGATCCAATCCCAACCTGCGATGCCAACTTGCTGAAGCAACGGCTAAAAGATCAAATGACAACAGGCGTCCGTTGGCGCGAAACGATGGATACCATGGCCACCCAAGGGGTCAACACAGTGGTCGAAATCGGCCCTGGCAATGTGCTGAGTGGTCTAGTCAAGCGATCTCTTCCAGGAGTTGCGACCATCCAGCTGAGCTGTGCTGCAGACCTGGGGAATTGAACTTTGACCCAAACCAAACCCCGACTGAGCTCAAGCATGCCGGTGCTAATGACACCGCAGCCAAGTCTCACCTATCGACTCGTGAGCTATCTACTTGTGTTTCCCATCTTCCGGGTTCTATTTAGGGGATGCACATATGGCAACGACAATGTTCCGCGTCAAGGTGCTGTTGTGGTCGTCGCCAACCACGGCTCTCACCTTGACCCGCCCCTCCTTGGCCATGCTCTTGGGCGGCCTGTGGCCTTCATGGCCAAAGCAGAACTGTTCCGGATCCCCTTTTTAGGAGCAATCATCCGTGCCTGTGGTGCTTACCCCGTGAAACGCGGCGCCAGTGACAGGGAAGCCATCCGCATGGCAACTGCCCGCCTGGACGAAGGCTGGGCCATAGGGGTCTTCCTTGATGGCACTCGCCAAGCCAACGGCCGCGTCAATGCCCCCATGCCTGGGGCCGCACTGCTAGCGGCTCGCAGCGATGCGCCCCTACTTCCAGTAGCGATCATCAATAGCCACCGTGCCCTTGGTAAACGTGGACCATTACCCCGACTCATACCAATACAACTTCGAATCGGCAAACCGATCCCCCCACCTTCCAGCCGTCGTAAAAACGACTTGGAAGCCACCAGCGCAGAACTCCAAAAAAGAATCAATGCGCTGCTGGATCAAGGACTTTTGAATTCGGCAGAAGAACGTCTCCGCCGCCAGCGCTGAGTGCCTCTGGCCAGCGCCGCTGGGCCCACTCCTTAAGATCGAGACCTGTCGCCACCCAAGCCCAAGCCCTTACCCAATCGCTGATCCGCTTGCGCAACCCCTCCTCCCGACATTGATTAGCGCAAGAGACAGAGATGCCTGTCAGGCGAATCCCTCGGCTACCAGCCACAACATGACCCACGGCCATGGAACGGGGCAAATGATCCTCACTAGTCACCAGTAAGACATGTTGGATGCCCTTTAACCGCAGTTCATCCACAAGAGACGTGAAGTTACCCAGGGTGTCCTTAGCGCGGTAGTCGAGCTGAACCTGACTCGGAGGAATCCCCACCTCACGAACCAACCACTGGGCATATTCCAGGTTGCTACCACCACTAACCACCAGAGGCAAATTCAAATCCCTCGCTAATCGGATGCCAAGATGCTCACGATCAACATCACCTCCTAGTACCAAGATCAACTGAGGAGGCTTCCCATTCGTTAGCGCTTGCCGATAAGGACGCAAAGGTCCGGCAGCAATTAGCCAGAACAAGAGGCCTCCTACAACAATCGTCCCAGGACGACACCAACTCCTCAAGGCGAGACCACCACCGGAGATGTCGGATAAATAGGAAGCACATCAGTCCAGGCGACCTCCTGGCCCAAACTGTGCGCCGTGGCGCATAGCTCAAGTAAAAGCTCCACATCCTTCGCCACATCATCTTGGGCATCAAGGGCAGGGAAGGCCTTGAAATCCTCTGCTAACAAATGGGGCGATTCCAACTCCACAACAACCTTTGCAGCGCCAACTTCTGCAGCCATTTGCAACTGATAACGACCAGCCACAGTTCCTCGCCGGGGCAGGGTTTTCACGATCCAAAATGGCTGCTCCATTTGCTCATGGCTTAACGCAACCGCCAACCGAGGAGCCATCAAAGCAAAACTGCTCACCCCATCGAGGGAACAACCAAGCTGCTGGGCCAGAGTTCTTGCCATCACGACGGTTAAACGAGTCCCGGTAAATCCGCCAGGACCAATGGCCACGGCCAAGCGAGCCAACTGAGGCCAAGAGGCTGCTGGCAAAAGCTCCTCTACACAATTGAGCAAACTATTTGAGAGCCCGCGGCCCAGTGGGAAAGTTGCAGTACGCCGACTGGTCTTGGGATCACGGCAATCTTGAACAGCGACACCAAGCGTTTCTGAAGAACTGTGGAGTGCCAAAAGCAAAAAAGCCTGATCTTCTTCCAAGGATGAACCGGTCTGACAGCTCATCGAGGCAGCTCCTGACCAGGGCACAATCGCTTCCAGCGCCCATGATCTAAAAGAAAACTACCGCAGTCCCGTACATCCCATTCCACGCCTGTCACTCCTTCAGGCAAATCAATCACACTGATATGGATGCGTGGGTTCTGAGGCTCCAGATCCGGTGCCGCATTGAGATGGGCAACCCCGTGCTGCCGCTCCACCGCGTGATAGGCCTGGCAACGATCAACCCAGCGGCAGTCGACACAAATACACATGCCCTCCCTTCGCTCTGCTGCCCCCATTCTGGAGGGTGATCCCACCATCCGGGTCCAGGCCCTTTGGGAACAATTACATCCTGATCACTGGCCACTATCGATTCAAGACCTTCCTGCTGGAACGGTCCTAGTAGGAGGTGCCGTTCGTGATGGCCTCCTTGGCCGACTCCAGCAGCAACCAGATCTCGACTTCATTGTGCCCAGCAAGGCACTAGAGCTCACACGCATTCTGGCCAAGACACTGGGAGGCACATGTGTGGTGCTGGACGCAGAAAGGGACATGGCGCGATTGGTGATCAAAGGCTGGACCATCGACATCGCCGCCCAAGAGGGATCCACCCTTGAAGAGGACCTTTGGCGGCGGGACTTCCGTCTCAACGCCATTGCCCTCACCCTCGAAGCCACCCCTCAGCTCGTGGACCCAACGGGAGGGCTGAGTGATCTGAAGCAAAAAAAACTTGTTGCGGTACGTGAGCAAAACCTGCTCGACGATCCCCTGAGGTTGCTGCGCGGTCTGCGACTGATAGCCGAACTGCAGCTCAGCCTGGGAAAGCAAACCTTGGCGTGGATCAATTGCCACCACAGACTTCTGCCCCAAGCAGCTCCTGAACGAATTCAGGCAGAACTACAACGGATCGTGGCTGCGCCTTGGGCCGATGACGTGCTGCCGCTGCTGCTGCGCACTGGCCTACTGGATTGTTGGCAAAACAGCATTGAAAGAATCAGCCAACCAGCACCATGTTTAAAGGTTGCCAAATCCCTCAAACCTGAAGAGCAAGCCGTTGCACTTCCCTTGGCTCGTCTCACTCATCTGCTCAGCAATGAGGGGCTGAGCGCATTGCGCTTCAGCCGACGACAATGTCAACGCTGCCAACTCCTTCGTTACTGGGAAGAACGCAACGACGGTATGGCGTTTGCAAGCCTCAGCGAATTGGATCGGCTGCAATTGCACCTTGATCTAGAAACAGACCTTCCAGCCCTCATCCTGCAGCTCCCGCACATCAGCCAGATGCAGTGGCTAGAGCGTTGGCGGAACGCCGATGATCCTCTGTTCCACCCCTCACCTCCTGTGGACGGCTATGCACTGCAAAAGACCCTCAAACTCCCAAAAGGTCAAGCTCTAGGTGAGCTGCTTCGCCATCTCTGCAAAGAAAAAGCCTTTGGCCGGGTACAGAATCGAAAGCAAGCTTTTAAGGCGGCAACTTACTGGTGGGAACAAAAACAAACCTTGCTGTGATTAACTGCTCTGGCAATAAGGACATCGATCGGCCTGATCCACATCCTTTTCTCATTCCCCTCTCTTTTTCATGAGCGTTCGCCTTTACATCGGCAACCTGCCGCAAACTTTTGAAAGCAAAGAGCTGGAAACGCAGCTGGCCAGCGTTGGAGATGGGATTCGCTTCAAGGCAGTTCTCGACCGAGAAACCGGAGGTTGTCGTGGATTCGGCTTCGCTAATGTCAATGATGAGAAAATTGCCAATGCGGTAATTGAACAGTTCAACGGCCGAGAATTCAACGGAAACAACTTGCGGGTTGAGCGTTCTGAACGCCGCAATACAAACGAAGGATCCGGTGGTGGTTCACGCCGCAACGGTACAAATTCAAGCGGCAATGCCCCAGGATCAGCCAGAAAATCGGCCAACAAAGTTGTACACAGTGATGCGCCTGCTGAAGAAGCACCCGACCCACGTTGGGCTGGAGAACTTTCCAAACTGAAGGATCTCCTCGCCAATCAAAAGACAACTGTTTGAACTGAACCGTTACTCCTCTTTCAAAATCTGTTTGTCCAGCCTCAGCGTGCTTGGGCCATCAGATATGACAGAGGAAGATCAACCAACTTCATCCAGCGACTCACATAAGCCCGATTATTAAAAACGTCATAGTCCAAGCGTTCTATGGAATCGAGGATCCCTCTATAAAGTCGCAATGAAGCCCATACTGGCCAACGGGCATCTTGAGATAGCCAGCGCACTCCAGCTTCCGACCGGGCAAACCACTCGCGAGCACGCTCCAATTGGAAAGCCATCAAATCCTTCCAAGCACTATTCAAACGTCCAGCCATCAAATCAGCTTCTGAATAACCAAATCGGTCGAGATCTTCCTGGGGAATATAAATACGGCCACGACTACGGTCCTCTCCGACATCACGAAGAATGTTGGTCAGTTGATTGGCAATTCCCAGAGCAATAGCAGCATCTGATGTCTCTGGAGAAGAACTCCAAGGGGCTGTTGTGTATGCAGGGTCAAGACCCATGACGTGCTGGGTCATCAAACCCACAGTCCCTGCCACTCGATAGCAATAGAGCTCTAGCTGCTGAAAGGTGGCGTATCGATGCTGATTCAAATCCATGCGCTGCCCCTCAATCATGTCCAGATAAGGCTGTATGGACTGAGGGAAACGTTCAAGAGTGTCTGCCATGACCGCATCCAGGCCATCGCGCACCTGGCCAGCGAACATGGCTCGAGTGCGTTCTTCCCATTGATCCAGCCGATTTGCTAATTCTGAAACAGGACGCGTCTGAGCCTCGGCGCTATCCATCAGCTCATCAGTTCGCCGACACCACACATAGATGGCCCAAATCGCTCTGCGTTTGATCGAAGGAAGCAACATGGTGCCGAGATAAAAGGTTTTCGCCCACTGAGCTGTTTCCTTCCGACAAGCCTCATAAGCCTCATCAAGACTCAAGCAAGCCTGAGCACTGATAATCGACGAATCCGGCGCTAGCTGAGTCATTCTTCAGGCCTGGAGAGGCTTGCTAACAGACTGGGCCGTGGATAACTTCTCCCCACAGCTATCCACGGCATTTGCACACAACTTGCCGCTGAGAACCGCACCCTCCATCGACGCCAGGTATCGCTGCATTGTGAAGTCACCAGCGAGAAAAAAGTTGGCAATCGGAGTCTCCTGGCTCGGGCGAAGCTTCTGACACCCAGGGGTGGTCTTATAAACCGAAAGGGGTGTCTTAATGACCTTGTACTTGCGCAGTTTGGCCTGTTTTTCGCCTGTGAAGTGCATCGGGAAAAGCTTCTTGAGCTCAGCCAATGTGGCTTCGATGATGTCCTCATCGCTACGGCCGATCCAATCTTTGGCTGGAGCAAAGACCAGTTCCAACATAGAGCGATCTGGATCTGCGTACTCCTTGCAGGTAATGCTCATATCGGCGTAGACACTCAAAAGAGGGGAACGACTGAAGAGCAGGTGATCGATATCCGTGAGCTTGCGGTCGAACCAGAGATGAATGTTGATCACTGGAACACCGCGCAGTCCGTCGAGTTTGCGAAACACCTCCATCTGCTTCCAAGGGGCCGGCAAAAGCAATTTGAGCGGATCCACAGGAAGAGCACTTACATAAGCATCGGCTTGAACATTCCTAGATTCACTCCCAGGCTCACCTCCAATCAGAAAGCTCGCCACACTGCTGTCTTCACTGAGCTTGATCTCCCGCAAGGGGCTGTTGAGATAAACCTCGCCACCATGAGACTGAATATGCTCCACCATCGGTTGACAAAGCCGCTCAGGAGGGGCCCCATCAAGGAAGGCCATCTTGGAACCATTCTTTTCCTGAAGAAATCGATTGAGCGCCGTGAGGATGACAGTGGCTGAAATCTCATCAGGGTCAATAAAGTTCAATGCCTTGCTCATGGCGATGAAAACCTCCTCATTCACCCGCTCAGGGATGTTGTGGATCCTCAGCCATTCAGTCCAAGAATATTGATCACACTCCTCCACGTAATCCTGGCCTCGCAACATTGCCGGTACGAGACCCAAGCCGAAGGCAACCTTCTCTGGCCAGCTGAGCAAATCGTTATTACCTAAAATGGCAGCCACTCCATTGAATGGAGCTGGAAGATCAGGAAAGTCAAAGCGGCTGTATGTTCCAGGCTCCTCAAGCTGGTTGAAGATCATCGAGTGACTTTTCCACTGCAAACGCTCCTCGATGCCCAATTCTTGGAACAACTGGAGCATATTTGGATAAGCCCCAAAAAAGATATGTAAACCAGTCTCATACCAATCACCATCGTCATCCTTCCAAGCCGCAACTTTGCCCCCAAGCACATCACGAGACTCATAAACAACTGGAATGTGTCCCGCATCAACTAGATATTTGGCACATGAGAGTCCAGCCAGACCTGCTCCTGCGATGGCAACGCGCATGCTTCTCACGACAAGTAAACATCAACCCTAAAAGGAGCCCTCCCCCATTCTCTTCCTAGAGTCCCTTCACTTGCTCTAGCGGACCCCATTGCGGGACCGGTCCATGCCATGAACGAGACCCTATTGAAGTGCACGACCCGACACGTCAGGATCTTCACGGCCAGGGTTGAAAACAATGATCTCGTTCCAGACCCCGACCAGCTCACGCTTGATCTCGATCCTGATAACGAGTTTCTATGGACAGAATCCGTCACAAAAGAGATCCAGCAACGCTTCGCAGAGTTGGTGGCCTCGCATGCCGGAGGCGAACTTAGCGACTACAACCTGCGCAGAATTGGCTCAGAACTCGAAGGAACAATCCGAAAGCTGCTTCAGGCTGGAAAATTAAGCTACAACCCAGAGTGCCGCGTGCTGAACTACTCCATGGGGCTCCCGCGTACCCCTGAGCTGTTGTGAATCGCTCCCGTTACAACCGCCAATCGCCTCCTGAGAGCTATGGCCAAGAGGGAGGGCGCGGGGACCGCTACTCGCGCCGCAACCGCTATGAAAGCGATGACTCCAGCTATGACCGTTCCCCTTCAAGTCGTTCTGGCCCTCCCACCCCACCAGGAGGAGGAGGCAATGGCATCCGCTTGAATACAGCCAGCCTGGCTGTACTCGCAGGGGTTCTGATCGTTGGGATCGGGATCGGCAGTGCTGTCACTAGCACCACCCAAGGCGACCAAGGAAACATTGCCAGCAGTCAGCAGCTGGACATGGCTGTGCCTGATCCTGAATTCTGTCGGCAATGGGGGGCCAGCGCCTTCGTCATCGACGTTGAGATGTACACCACGCTTAACCCTTCAAGCAGTTTTGTCACACAGCCCAGCCTGCAGCCTGGCTGTGTCATTCGTAGGGAAAACTGGACGGTGCTGGAAAAACAAGGTGCAGTCACCAATAACCAGGTGAGAGAGTGCAAGCAACGCATGAACACCTTCGCTTATATCGGTTCAATCCGCGATAAACCCATCGTCCGCTGCGTCTACCAGACAGATATCAGAGAGAATAAATTTATTACTAAAGGAGTTGCTGACGATTCCGTGGGCGTAACACCGGAAGCTGATCAATTCTGAGTCGACTCTTAACCATTGCCATCTGCAAGAACGGCCCTGTTCTGACGAATGGGGCTGTCGGCACTAGCAAACACTGGCAGCACATCACGCCTAAAGGCTTCTGCTGCGCGTGAACAGTAACGCGCAGGATGGCTGATCAACTTCAGCTGACGACGCACCTGCAGATCAACCACCAACGGTTTGTGCACTGTGCCGGCGGTTAGTTCACGTTCAATCGATACCACAGGCAAAAAGGCTGCCCCAAGACCAGATTGAACTGCATTCTTGATCGCCTCAAGAGAGTTGAGCTCCATCTCTATCCGCAAGCGCTGCACATCCAAGCCAGATCGAGCTAGGAGCTGGTCCAGCATCTTGCGAGTGGTGGACTGGGAATCAAGACTGATAAAACCCAAGCGATAGAGATCTTCCTTGGTGAGTTCAACAAGCCGAGACAAAGGATGTTTCACCGGAAGAACCAGGGCCAGTTCATCGCTGGCGTAAGGCACAACCTGAAGAAGATCGTTGAGCTCCGATGGCAGCTCGCCTCCAATGATCGCTAGATCAATTTGACCATTGGCAATGCTCCAGCCGGTGCGTCGGGTGCTGTGCACTTGCAATTGCACGGCCACGTCCGGGTACTTTTGGCGAAATAAGCCAATCATGCGCGGCATCAAATAGGTGCCAGTCGTCTGGCTAGCCCCAATCACTAATGATCCACCTTTGAGGTCATGAAGATCATCAAGAGCTCGGCAGGCTTCCTGACACTGACTAAGAATCCGCTCGCAGTAGCTCAACAGAAGTCGGCCCGCTTCGGTTAGCTGAGCCTTGCGGCCCCCACGATCAAACAAGGAGACCTCTAACTGCTTCTCCAGGTTCTGAATCTGCAGGCTCACCGCCGGCTGAGTGACATAAAGGCTATCGGCTGCTTTCTTAAAGCTGCCCTCACTCACGATGGCGTGGAGGATGCGCAACTGATCGAGTGTGAACGGCAGATCGGCCATGGAGGACCTGCCAACCCGGCAGTAACAACAGAAAAACTGTAAGCGGAAAAGCCTGGACGCCAGAATCGATAATCATTGCCACTGCCGCTTGGCACAATTGTCATCCACTGGGCTCCATCACAGCACCCTTGTGATGCTTGTTCTGTTGTTTCTCTTCGCTGTGATCCACAGCGGCGGAGCAGCCCTACGTAGCCATGCCGAAACCAGGATCGGGGCTAGGGCATGGCGATTGATTTTTGCAGCAACAAGCATTCCCTCCGCTGTGGTGGTGATCGGTTACTTCCTCGCACATCGCTATGACGGGGTGCGGCTCTGGAATCTGCAAGGGGTCCCAGGCATGGTGCCAATGATCTGGGTCCTCACGGCCATAAGTTTCCTCTTCCTCTATCCCGCCACCTACAACCTGCTGGAAATCCCAGCCTTGCTCAAGCCGAAAGTACGGCTTTATGCCACGGGGATCATCCGCATCAGTAGACATCCCCAAGCCATTGGCCAAATCCTCTGGTGTTTCTCCCATGCGCTCTGGATTGGCAGCAGCTTCATGCTGGTGACTTGTTTAGGGCTGATCGGCCATCACTTATTTGCTGTTTGGCATGGCGACCGCAGATTGCGAGCCCGCTTCGGCGATGCTTTTGAGGAACTGCGTCAAAAAACCTCCGTAATCCCCTTCAGGGCGGTGATCGATGGACGACAACAATTGCTATGGCAAGAAGCTTTGAAGCCTTCCCAGCTCGGCATCGCTATCGCTGTGGGAGTGTTCTGGTATGCCCATCGCTTCATCCCCATCGGCAGCGCGGCCTTCCTCTCCTCCAAGCTGGAAGGCCTGCTGAGCTGAATTGCCTACACTCCCATGATCCTGCCTGGACCGGATGACCTCGGCCGCCGACCTCGCCTGGTTAATCCCGGTGTTCCCCCTACTCGGAGCGATCGCCACAGGCCTGGGACTAATCAGTTTCAACCGCACCATTAACCGCCTGCGTAAGCCGGTAGCTCTGCTGCTGCTCACCTCTCTAGGTGCTGCCGCCGTCTTGAGCTATGCAGTCCTCGCCGAGCAGCTAACCGGTGAGGCACCTGTCGAACATCTCTTCATCTGGGCCAGCGCCGGCAGTTTCATTCTGCCAATGGGTTATGTGATTGATCCCCTTGGAGCCGTGATGCTTGCCCTGGTCACCACCATCGCTCTGCTGGTGATGATCTACTCCCACGGCTACATGGCCCACGACAAGGGCTACGTGCGTTTCTTTACCTATCTAGCCCTATTCAGCAGCTCGATGCTGGGCTTGATTATCAGCCCCAACCTTCTCGAAATCTATGTGTTTTGGGAGCTGGTAGGGATGTGCTCATATCTCCTGGTGGGCTTCTGGTACGACCGAGATGGTGCCGCCCATGCAGCTCAAAAGGCTTTTGTCGTCAACCGTGTGGGTGATTTTGGCTTGCTCCTTGGCATTCTCGGACTCTTTTGGGCAACGGGCAGTTTTGATTTCAATGGCATTGCTAATGGCTTGTCAGATGCCATCGCGAACGGCTCCGTTCCAGGCTGGGCGGCATTGACCTTATGTCTATTGGTCTTCATGGGGCCGATGGCCAAGTCAGCACAATTCCCCCTTCATGTTTGGCTTCCCGATGCCATGGAAGGACCCACACCAATTTCAGCTCTCATCCATGCGGCAACCATGGTGGCAGCCGGTGTCTTCCTCGTTGCCAGGCTCGAACCTCTCTACAGCCAGTTCCCCATGGTGGGTTTGGTGATCGCCGTGATCGGCACGATCACCTGTTTTCTAGGAGCGTCCATCGCGCTCACCCAGATGGACCTCAAGAAGGGACTGGCTTACAGCACGGTGTCTCAACTTGGATACATGATGCTGGCGATGGGCTGCGGCGCTCCCGTAGCAGGAATGTTCCACCTGGTGACCCATGCCTTTTTCAAGGCCATGCTTTTCCTTGGCTCAGGTTCAGTGATCCACGCCATGGAAGACGTTGTTGGTCACGAGCCCATCCTGGCCCAAGACATGAGGCTGATGGGCGGCCTGCGCCAAAAAATGCCGATCACAGCCATCACCTTCCTGATCGGCTGCATTGCCATCAGCGGTATTCCCCCTTTAGCAGGCTTCTGGAGCAAGGACGAAATTCTTGGACAAGCATTCACAACCTTCCCATTGCTCTGGGTTGTGGGCTTTCTGACAGCAGGGATGACAGCCTTTTACATGTTCCGCCTCTACTTCCTCACATTTGAAGGGCCATTCCGCGGAGAAGACAAAACCCTTCAGGCAAACCTGCTTGCTGCTGCGGGCAAAGGCAGTGAAGACGAGCATCCTCATCAAGGCGGGGTCCTGCATGAGTCGCCTTGGTCCATGACTCTGCCATTAGCAGTCTTGGCAGTGCCCTCGATGCTGATTGGTCTACTCGGCACCCCCTGGAACAGCCGCTTTGCAGGCCTGCTCAACCCAGAGGAGGCCCTTGAAATGGCCGCAACATTCAACTGGAGTGAATTCCTGCCACTCGCAGGTGCTTCAGTGGCGATCTCAACAGCAGGCATCAGCTTGGCTGTCTTGGCTTATGCACTGCACCGCCTCGATCTCGAAGAACTATTTGCCAATCGTTTCCCTGTCATCAATACCTTTCTGGCCAACAAGTGGTATTTGGATGACATCAATGAAAAGATCTTCGTACGCGGCAGCCGCAAACTGGCTCGTGAAGTGCTTGAAGTGGATGCCAAGGTGGTTGACGGCGTGGTGAATCTCACCGGCCTACTCACGCTTGGAAGTGGCGAAGGTCTTAAGTACTTTGAAACAGGCCGCGCTCAGTTTTACGCCCTCATCGTTTTCGGTGGTGTCATCGCTTTGGTCGTGCTTTTCGGCGTCCTAGGCAGTCCTGTGAGCTGATAAACCAAATTGTGTGTTATCCCCTATCGATGCAGTGTCAGAACGCCAAGCATTTCTACACTCCGACCAGTGCTGAAAAGGCCTGTCCGTGCTGGAGTTTGCCATAAGCGCACCCTTGGACACAGGTGCCGAGCTGCTGAGCGATCAGGTGAGCGCTAACTTCCCCTGGCTGAGCCTCTCAATTCTGTTCCCGATTGTGGGGGCCTTTCTGGTGCCGTTCATCCCTGATGAAGGGGAGGGTAAGCAGGTTCGTTGGTTTGCACTCGGCATCGCCCTGGTGACCTTTCTGATTACCGTGGCTGCCTACCTATACGGCTATGAACCCAGTCTGAGCGGCTTACAACTATCCGAACGGGTGAGCTGGCTACCTGATCTGGGCCTCACCTGGGCCGTCGGAGCAGATGGCATCTCGATGCCACTCATTCTGCTCACCAGTTTCATCACAGCACTGGCAGTCCTGGCAGCCTGGCCAGTGACGTTCAAACCCAAGCTGTTCTTTTTCCTGATACTGGCAATGGATGGCGGCCAGATCGCAGTATTTGCCGTTCAAGACATGCTGCTGTTCTTCCTGGCCTGGGAACTGGAATTGTTGCCGGTCTACCTGCTGCTAGCGATCTGGGGTGGCAAAAAAAGGCAATATGCAGCCACAAAATTCATCATTTATACCGCTGGCAGTTCGCTGTTCATTCTGCTGGTGGCCCTAGCCATGGGGTTCTTTGGCGGAGGCACACCCAACTTCGAATACACCAACCTCGCCCAACAAAGCTTTGGTACAGGTTTCCAGTTGCTCTGTTACGCCGGACTGCTCATTGCCTTCGGCGTCAAGCTGCCAATTGTGCCTCTACACACCTGGCTACCAGACGCCCATGGAGAAGCAACAGCGCCAGTTCACATGCTGCTTGCAGGCATCCTGCTGAAGATGGGCGGCTATGCCTTGATGCGCTTTAACGCTCAACTGCTACCTGAAGCCCATGCCCAGTTCGCCCCACTTCTCATCGTGCTTGGGGTGGTCAACATCATCTATGCCGCTCTCACCTCCTTCGCCCAGCGCAACCTCAAACGCAAGATCGCCTATAGCTCAATTAGCCACATGGGCTTTGTACTGATCGGCATTGGCAGCTTCAGTGCCCTAGGAACGAGTGGCGCCATGCTGCAGATGATCAGTCATGGCCTAATCGGCGCCAGTCTGTTCTTCCTTGTAGGAGCCACCTACGACCGCACCCACACCTTGCAACTTGATGAGATGGGAGGAGTGGGTCAAAAGATGCGAATCATGTTCGCCCTATGGACTGTCTGTGCACTCGCCTCCCTCGCTCTGCCTGGCATGAGTGGTTTTGTTTCTGAATTAATGGTGTTCGTGGGCTTTGCTACCGATGAGGCCTACACGCTGACTTTCCGGATTGTGATTGCAGGGCTTGCGGCAATCGGCGTCATCCTTACCCCCATCTATCTACTCTCAATGCTGAGAGAAATCTTCTTTGGCAAAGAGAATGACCAACTTGTCTCCCATACCAACCTGGTTGATGCCGAACCAAGAGAGGTTTACATCATTAGCTGCTTACTCGTGCCGATAATCGGCATTGGCCTCTACCCCCGACTCATGACCGATAGCTATACCGCATCCATCCAAGAATTAGTAAAGCGAGATGAGTTAGCCCTGCAACGCATCAAAAAACCCTCAGCATTGATGATTCGAAACACCACCATGACGCCTGCTGTGGTCTCATCCCCAAGTCTGCCGATCACTCAAACGCGATAGGAGCAGCTCCCTAGGAAGTAAGAGCTTCAGCCTTTCTTTGCACAGCGAACCACCCTGAAGTCTGCAGAAGCAATGATTAGCTAGTTGCTGTTTTAAGGGATTCGCCAGATCATTTTCATCTTGATCTTTTGCCTCGAACTCAACAAAGCGATTCACAATTATCTCGAGCCCTTTTGGATGTTATTGCAGGTCTAAGGGCTAACAATAGATGCTTATTCTCTGCCGGGAGTGGCTGATCTAGAACCATGCCAAGCAATCCCGACCTCAGCCTCTAAGCCACCAACTCAACCGACCAAGACCAAGCAAGACGATCAAACTTTGAGACGAAAGCTGACTAGAAACCACCTCATCAGCTTCCTCCCAACACAATTCATATAACTCTTTAAAGGCATGATGATCTATGGAATCCCCCTAGCGCGCGCCTAACAAGATCGATAACTTATTTCAAGCGTGATCTTTACCTTGCAGGATGATGGACTGAACAGGGGGGCTGATTCAGGCGCACGCCTTGCAATCCGCCTGCTGCAAGATGCCGCAGAGCGAGGTGAATTAGATCCCTGGGATGTCGATGTGATCGCTGTGGTTGATGGTTTCCTCGATCAACTACGCCAGCGAATTGAGGTGCCCCAGCAAGTGGCCGCACAAGTTCAACGGCAAGGCGGCAGTTATGAACAGGATTTAGCAGACAGCAGCGAAGCCTTTTTGGCCGCATCAGTCCTGGTTGGTCTCAAAGCAGAGGTTCTCGAAGCCCAAACCTTTCCGCCGGAACCTCTGTTTGAAGAAGGCTTCGAAGCAGAGCTGGGAGAGCAAGGCTGGCTAGATCCAAGTTTTGCGCTTCCCAGGCGCCCAGAGCGCCACCTCTTACGTCGTCCGGCAGCACCACCACCCCTTCGCAGGCCAGTGACTCTTGGCGAGCTCATCGAACAACTGGAATCCATCGCCGAACAACTCGAATCCGACGAACTGCAACAGCGACGCCGCAAACGCAATAAACGTTTGAGCGAGCGTGAGGCCATTGCCCAAGTCACCGCTCTGGCGCACCGGGAAAAACTTCCTGAAACGACTGCAGCCTTAGGAGTTTTCCTCAACGATTGGGAGCAGGCCCTGCACTGGGTTGATTTCGAGCAGTTGGTTGGTCAGTGGGAAAAAGTCTCAGCAGCAGACCTGGACACTGATCGGGTGGGCGTGTTCTGGGCTCTGTTATTTCTATGCTCACAGGGAAAAGTGGAACTGGCACAGGAAGGATCCCTCTATGCCCCCCTACGACTGAAGCGACTGCTGGCCCCAGGAACCATTGCTCAGCTCCCGCTTACCAGCCTTAACGTGCCAGCTGCCACTCCGGCCGAGGTCGTGAATGCCGCTTGAATGGAGGTCTATGTTGTTTAACCGAGCTGAGGCCTAACAACGCCAATGAAGGCGATGATTTTGGCGGCCGGCAAAGGGACTCGCGTCCAGCCGATCACCCACGTGATCCCCAAGCCGATGATTCCCATCCTTCAGAAACCCGTGATGGAGTTTCTGCTCGAACTGCTGAAGGAGCACGGATTCAAAGAAGTAATGGTGAATGTGTCTCACCTAGCTGAGGAAATTGAAAACTACTTCCGCGATGGCCAGCGCTTTGGCGTAGAAATCGCCTACAGCTTCGAGGGACGCATCGAAGAGGGAGAACTGATTGGTGACGCCCTTGGTTCCGCTGGCGGCCTCAAAAAAATCCAGGATTTTCAACAATTCTTTGATGACACCTTTGTGGTGCTCTGTGGCGACGCCCTGATTGATCTCGACCTCTCAGAAGCCGTGAAACGCCATCGTGCCAAAGGCGCTCTGGCGAGCTTGGTGACCAAACGAGTCCCCAAAGATCAAGTCAGCAGCTATGGCGTGGTGGTCACAGACGAGAATGATTGTGTTCAGGCATTCCAAGAGAAACCCTCCACTGATGAAGCGCTGAGCGACACAATCAACACAGGCATCTATCTCTTTGAACCAGAGATTTTCGAGCACATTCCTTCCGACCAACCCTTCGATATCGGCTCTGACCTATTCCCCAAGCTGGTGGAGATGGGCTTACCATTCTTCGCCCTACCTATGGATTTCGAATGGGTGGACATTGGCAAGGTCCCTGATTATTGGAGAGCCATTCGCAGCGTGCTGCAAGGAGAGGTTCGCCAAGTAGGCATTCCTGGCAAGGAAGTCCGTCCTGGGATCTACACAGGATTGAACGTTGCCGCGAACTGGGACAAGATCAATGTGCAAGGTCCAATTTATGTGGGTGGCATGACCCGCATCGAAGATGGAGCAACAATTATTGGGCCATCAATGATCGGCCCTAGCTGTTGCATCTGCGAAGGGGCAACAGTGGACAACTCGATCATCTTTGACTATTCCCGTATTGGAGCTGGTGTGCAGCTGGTGGAAAAGCTGGTGTTTGGCCGTTACTGCGTTGGCAAAAACGGCGATCACTTTGACCTTCAAGAAGCAGCCCTTGATTGGCTGATCACCGATGCAAGGCGCCAAGACCTTGTGGAACCATCTCCTCAGCAGAAGGCCATGGCCGAACTCCTTGGCACAGACCTCACACCGGCACCAAGCTGATTCCAGCCTGATTAAGAATCTCGGGGATGCGCTCTTCTGCTTTCACGGCCATCAGATGGACTCCCTGGGTAAGAGACAAGTAACTCCTGACCTGCTCAGCAGCAATAGCGATCCCCTCAGCCATTGGATCAGATGCTTGCTCCAGCCGAACCACAAGTGATTCAGGAATGCATGCTCCAGGCACAACCCTATTAATGAAGCTTGCATTACGAGCTGATTTCAGCAAAAACACCCCAGCAAGCACAGGCAACCCAAGGGGATTGGCCACCTCATTGCAAAAGTGTTCAAGCACAGCGGGTTTCATCACCATCTGAGTCTGAAGAAAGCGAGCGCCGGCCTCCTTCTTTCGTTCGAGGCGACGCCGCAGACCACTCAAGCTCTGGCAATTGGGATCAGCAGCGGCCCCAGCAAACAAAGCAGTCGCTCCATCAGGGAGTAATCCCGAAACAGGGTCCTCAGCACGGTTGAAGGCAGCGACCTGATGCAGCAATTTCACCGACTCGTAGTCATGAACAGGTCTCGCCTCAGGTTGATCACCAACCCGAACCGGATCACCTGTAAGGCAGAGCACGTTGCGAATACCCAGAGCATGAGCTCCAAGTAAATCTGATTGAAGGGCGATCCGATTGCGATCACGGCAAGCGAGCTGCAAAATCGGTTCAAGCCCCTCATCTAACAGCAACCGGCAGAGAGCAAGGCTGCTCATCCGCATCACTGCACGGCTGCCATCAGTCACATTGATGGCATGAACAAAACCTTTCAAACCTTGAGCCATCATCAAGGAATGAACAGGATCTGCACCACGAGGAGGCATGACCTCAGCAGTGATCGTCACCGCTCCGGCCTCGATGGAGCGCTGCAAGGCTGAACTCAAATCAAGATGTCCTTCACTTACTCACCAACTATGAGGGATCGCTTGCCCAAAGTCTGCGTAAGATGACCGGAGATAATCAATGGGGAGGAAATGGCCACAGGCAAAATCCCCAGTTCCATTCATATCTCACTCTCTTCAAGGGAAATGGAAATCATTGACCTTGTCGCCGATGGTCTAACCAATCAAGAAATCGCTGAAAAGCTAACCATCAGCAAGCGAACTGTCGACAATCATGTCAGCAACATGTTCACCAAAACAGGCTCAAAAAATCGTGTAGCCCTTCTGAACTGGGCCATGGATCACGGCAAGATCTGCCGCGATGGTTTCAATTGCTGCTCCTTGCCAGACGACTCCGACTCTGACTCCTAAACCCAAGCACAGCGGGCTCTGGGATGGACATCAAAGAACATCCTTCGGACTCAAGATCAAACAACTCGACATAGGCCATACAAGCCTCACGATCCCGGCACGTAAAGCGGAGGATGCCATCGGTATCGTACAAACCAAACACAAGTTGCCTTCCCGCAGCCTCTGCTGCCCGAACAACCAGTTCACTCGATCGGAACTGTTAAGAGATTATAAAGGCCCTTGGGGCGCTTTGGTCAAGCCAGGCCGTAATCTCGGCGCCTATGATCTGACCATTGCTGAATCGGGGTGCGTGCCAAAGCGGCATTGTTCCACTCAGATGCACCAGTCACCTCCTGCCAACACCACGTGGGAATCTCTAGCCGATCCTCCGCAGAGACAAGTTCCGCCTCCGCTAGTACAAGAGGAGCATTAGCTCCTTCAAAGCAATCGACCACCCAATCACCACCTTTAAGGCTGAGTTCATAACGTGTCTTGATCAGACGATCAGGCGCCAAACCCCAGAGAGCCTCTGCATCGACTAGAGGGATCTGATATTCGAACTCATGGCGAGCAATACCCTCAGCAGGAGCCTTGAGGGTGAGCCAAGCCTGCTCCATCGCCATGATTCTCATCCTGACAGTGAACCCTTGAGGAGACCCGGCCAGGTAACCCTGACGCAAAGGCAAGGCCGGTCCTGCCAAAGATCTCCACTCTTCTCCCACCACCAAAAACCTCCGTTCGATCTCGAGGCCCATGAGCTTCAGCTGGGAGATGGTTGATTGTTGAGCAGACTTCCCGCCCAATGCAGCTTGTGCGTGAGAGTTCTGTAATAAGAGGGGCTCTGTTCAAGAACCACCATCAATGCATGGTGCCGAGCCCTCTGAACAACACAACACTGGCCTGGTTCAAGCAGGGCACCACTCGCCCCATCTTTCCAGAGCTTCACCCGGCGAGTGTTTTCTCCCAGAAGCCCAATCACGAGCCGTGAAGCTGGAGGCACGATGACGGGACGACTAGAGAGACTCATCGGACAAATTGGACTCACGATGATGGCATCAATGCCAGGGTGAAGAATCGGCCCTCCAGACGCCATCGAGTAGCCGGTAGACCCTGTGGGTGTCGCCAAGATCAAACCATCGCCACGGTAATGATCCACCACCTCACCATCGATCTCTAGTTCAAGGGTGCAGGTAGGCGACACATCATCGCGATAAGGACGCATATAAAAATCATTCAGGGCCCAGTGCGGTGCCTTAGTCCCATTCAAATCCTGGAGCGAAGCAGTAGGTCGAGCAGTTCGTTCAGCAAGGGAGCGGCTGTCCACTGCAGCCTGCAACATCATCCTGCGCTCCAAAGCAAAGTTGTCCTGCAACAATCGCTGCCATAGCTGACCGCCATCAAGCAAACAGCGTTCATGCGTCAGAAAACCTAGATGCCCTCCGACGTTGAAACTAAGGATTGGTACATCATGAACGGCAAGATGACGGGCTGCACCGAGCACCGTGCCATCGCCCCCAAGCACAACAGCCAAATCAGGCAGGCCGGCTTCTGAGGCCAATAAATCGGGGAAAGGGTTGGCCGTCACTCCACTCATGGCCATCACCACTGTCACTCCTAGCGCTTGGAGCTCGTCAACACAACAACATGCTTCACGATGCGCAGAATGACTTCCCGCCCGATAGATCACCCAGACCAAATCGAGACGCATGCCTGGGTCTCCTTACCAGCGCAGCAGATTGAAGCGCTCCATATCCACAGTGACGCGATTGCGGTACAAGGAAAGGAGGATCGCAAGACCCACAGCTGCCTCTGCAGCAGCAACAGTAATCACAAACACAGCAAAGACCTGACCGCGGATCAGATCACCATCAATATATGAAGAGAATGCCATCAGATTGATATTCACCGCATTGAGCATCAGCTCAATGCTCATCAAAACCCGAACAGCATTACGGCTATTGATCAGCCCCCACACGCCGATACAGAAAAGCATCGCAGCAAGCAAGAGATAGGCCTGAAGAGGAACAAGACCGGACGAGGACTCGAGCATGGGATCAATCAGGGGAAAAAGCAAAGTGTCCTGAACTGATCAGGGCGTGGACTTATCGACAAGCAACGGGGTTTGAGCCTTCTCGATCAGACCCTGATTGACAGCATCACCTGTACCAACATCAGTCTCCAGCACATCTCTGCGGGCCAACACAATTGCACCGATCATGGCCATCAGTAGAAGCACAGACGCCAGCTCAAAAGGCAAAAGGTAGTCAGTAAATAGGTGTTCGCCAATTCGCTCAGTAGCCCCTACTCCAATCGCTGCGGGGCCCGGCACTGCCCAGGGTGTGGTGATCACCACACGAAAGA
Organism: Prochlorococcus sp. MIT 1318; assembly: GCF_047304505.1. Taxonomy (NCBI): domain Bacteria; kingdom Bacillati; phylum Cyanobacteriota; class Cyanophyceae; order Synechococcales; family Prochlorococcaceae; genus Prochlorococcus; species Prochlorococcus sp. MIT 1318. The sequence goes on from NZ_CP138958.1 coordinate 382,174, forward strand.
AAAGAACAAACAATCCTGCACAAACTCCACCAGAGAGCAGCCTTCGAATCGGCAATCCCTCGATCGGCTTCAAATCTTCTCGCTTGTTGACCAGCATGATCGCGAAGAGAATCAGCACGTTGACTGCACCCACATAAACCAGCACCTGTGCTGCTGCAACAAAACTGGCATTTAGGAGCAGATAGAGACCAGCCACAGCCATAAATACGCCACCAAGCAAAAAGGCGGAGTAGACGATATTGCCCAGCAAGACGACACCAAGACTGCCGAGGACCACCACGGCGCCTAGTACCAGGAAACAGATTAATTCTGTGGAAGTAGCAATCGTCATCCGCTGGGCTGGTCTTGATCAGAAGCATCCTGCAACGATTGTCCCTCATCCCCTTGAACAGACTCTTGTTGCAAGCTCAGACTCTTGAGCGCCTCTGCCGGGAGCTTTCCGGCACGAGGTTGATTGGCAGGGACATCATGGGGATCCATCACCCCTTTAGGCAGATAGGCCAGCTCTCGTAAAGGCTGCACAGATGGGTCTGTCGTCACACTGGTTGGCAAACGACCCAATGCAACATTGTCGTAGTTCAGGCTATGGCGATCGTACGCAGCCAGCTCATATTCCTCTGTCATCGATAAGCAATTGGTAGGGCAGTACTCCACACAGTTGCCACAGAAGATGCAGACACCGAAATCAATGGAATAATTGCGCAGCTCCTTTTTCTTCGTCTCCTTATTCATCACCCAGTCCACAACAGGCAGGTTGATGGGACAAACCCTGACGCAAACCTCACAAGCAATGCATTTATCAAACTCGTAGTGGATACGACCGCGATAACGCTCTGAGGGGATGAGCTTCTCGTATGGATACTGCACCGTGATCGGACGCCGGCGCAGGTGATCGAATGTGACCGCAAGGCCCTGGATCAGATAGTTCGCCGCATCCGCAGCGTCGCGGGTGTAGTCAGCAACTTTTTTGAGGAACCCGAACATGCGAAAGGAACCTCTAAGAGGCCCACTAGGAGCATTCCAGAAATCCTACAAGCTTTTTAACCAGGATAAGTAAAAGTGCTTAGCCCTCCCAGGACGAGATCCAGCACCTTCAAGCGCTTTGGCTACATCAACCACCAAAGGCAACAGGGAAAGCCAACTTAAGAGCAGCGGTAATCAGCAGATTTCCAAGAGCGATCGGCAAAAGAAACTTCCAGCCCAAATCAAGCAATTGATCAATGCGTACGCGTGGAGTAGTCCAGCGCAACAAGATGGCTAAGAACACCAGTAGATAAGCCTTCAGCACTGTCATCACAATGCCAACGGAGCCAGTGATCACCTGCAGCAAGGGAGCATCAACCGACTGACCAAGCCAACCAGCCAGCCATTCCACCGGGATGGGGAAGCCCCATCCCCCTAGATAGAGCACTGCGACCAACAAGGACGAAAGCACAAGGTTGATGTAACTACCGAGGTAAAACAGGGCAAACTTCATCCCTGCGTACTCGGTCTGATAACCCGCCACCAGCTCTTCCTCAGCTTCAGGGAGATCGAAAGGAAGTCGTTCGCACTCGGCCAGGGCACAGATCCAAAAGATCAAAAAGCCCACAGGCTGCCGCCACACATTCCAGCTCAGCAAGCCAGCACCATTTTGTTGGGCAACAATGTCGACCGTGCTAAGCGAATTGCTCATCATCACCACTGCCAGAACAGCCAAGGCAAGAGGGATTTCGTAACTGATCGATTGAGCTGCAGCCCTCAGCCCACCCAAGAGTGAGTACTTGTTATTAGAGGCATAGCCACTCATCAATAGGCCAATGGGCTGAATGCTGCTAAGGGAGATCCAGAGGAAAATCCCTATCCCCACATTGCTGATCAGCAGATTTTGACCAAAGGGCACGATCAGCCAGGAGAGGATCACAGGCACAAGCACCAGGACCGGACCAAGAGTGAACAGCAAGCCATCCGCCCTGACAGGGATCACGTCTTCCTTCACCAGCAACTTCAAGCCATCGGCCATCGGCTGCAACACGCCGAGGGCGCCTGCGTATTCAGGGCCAATCCGCTGCTGAACAGCCGCCGAAATCTTCCGCTCTAGCCACACGGTGACCAAAACGCCCACCATCGCCGCAGTCAGCACCAACAGCATCGGTAGCGGCAGCCAAATGAGATGGGCCACCTGAGGGGAAAGCCCCAGCCCTTGTAATGACTGACTAAAGCTCAACTCCAGATCAAGGCCAGAACTCACCAAGCCGGAGGTTGCAGTGGCAAAGGTGGTCACCATGGTGATGGCTGAGCTGGCTGCAACTTAGGCGCCCGTAGAAGAGACACGCTCATCACTAGGGATCCAAGTTCTGTTCTGGGCACCTGTGTAAATCTGCGAAGGCCTGAAAATCCGATTCGCGCCAAGTTGCTCTCGCCAATGAGCTAGCCAACCAGCCACCCTTGAGATGGCAAACACAGGAGTAAAAAGATCGCGTGGAATTCCAAGCTTGCGATACACAAGACCGGAATAGAAATCCACATTCGGATAGATCCCTTTAGGGCCTAAACGGGTGGCAGCCGCCTGCTCCAACGCTTTGGCCACGTCGTACATCTCATCGGTGCCAAATCGGGCAAACAGCTCCTCTGCAAGACCCTGAAGGATCACAGCGCGAGGATCCTTGACCCGATATTCCCTATGGCCAAAGCCCATCACCTTGCGCTTAGAAGCAATCGCTTCATCCAAGTAATCACCAGCATGCTCTGGGCTGCCGATCTCTTCGAGCATCGCCAAAACATCCTCATTGGCTCCACCATGTAGAGGTCCTGCAAGGGTGCCCACTGCGGAGGCCACCACTGCATAAGGATCTGTGAGCGTACTGGCGGTCACGCGAGCACTAAAAGTACTGGCATTAAGACTGTGTTCCGCATGCAGAATCAAGCAGCGATCAAGAACCCTTGCCGCCAAAGGGTCCGGTTCACGCTCGGTGAGCATGTAGAGGAAATTGGCTGAGTAGGCCAGGTTGTCACGAGGCTGAATTGGATCTTGCCCTTTGCGAATCATCTTGAAGGCCGCCACCATCGTGGGAATCTTGGCGATCAGCCTCACCACAGCGTTATAGACGTACTTCGGGTCATCGATGGCTCGACGGGAATAGAACAGCCCCAGGGATGCCGCACTCGACTGAAGTGCATCCATCGGGTGCCCCGAAGCTGGGAAGCACTTCATCATGTCGCGTACCCGGAAACTCACGCGACGGTGCATCTGCACCTCAGCTTCGAAATCACGAAGTTGCTGTGGGCTGGGCAGATCGCCCCAGATCAACAGATAGGTGGTTTCCAAAAAGCTGCTATGCGCTGAGAGCTCCGCAATTGGATAACCCCGATAAGCAAGCCGCCCCTGCAGTCCATCGATATCACAGATGGCGGATTGGGTTACTGGCACTCCCTCCAGCCCCGGACGAAAGCTGACGCCACTGCGATCGTGGCGAATCTCCCCAAACTGCTCCTGCCCCACCGCATCTCGACAACTCCTTGGCAACCTAAGCGGAACAGGGCAACAACACCGTCGGCCTCAACAACACCTGCAGCGTTGCCCTGCCAGCAGGGCTTCGTTTCTGCTGCGACCATCTGAGGTGAGCAAAACCAGCCTTCTTCAACACCAGGCAGCCCGTAGGGATGCCAAGCAACCTTGCTGCTAGATGGGTCAAATCAGGTTCATGACCCACCAAAAGGCAGCGCCCAATCAATCCTTCAAGCAAAGGCCAAGGATCCCTGCCAGGAAGCAAGCCACTCTCGAATTCCACCCGCCCCGCCAGACCCGCCTGCTGCGCAAGTTCTGCCGTCTGAGCCGCACGCAGATAAGGACTACTCAGCAGACGATCAGCAGCAAAGCCAAGGCTTCGCAAGCGACGAGTGACCTCCATCGTGCGCAGAATTCCTTGCTCTGTAAGTGGGCGTAGCGAATCATCAACCCCATGGCAGCGCTGCTCAGCGATGCCATGGCGCAATAAGAAAAGATCAACCGAGGTTGAGGCGGGCACGCATACGAAGAGAAGAGCTTTGCTCATCCTGATCAGGCCCCACAGCCATGGCTAACCCCTGCACACTGGGCTGCAATGAACCACCAGCAAGCGTTTGCATCAACGTCCAGGGGCGCCAATGCTGAAGCTGCACGCGACCAGGACTTGCACCAAGAACCAGCTGTTGAGTAAGCGGACGATCATCTCGATTGAGATTGTTCAGCTGACGAAGACGAGGCTGCAACGCCTTGCCCTGCTTGCGCTGCTGCAGAGCCGCAAGGGTCTGACCCCACCAGGCCAGGTCTGGCTCTTCGGCCAAAGCCACGCCCAACTGAGCCTCAAGCAAGTTCTTACTGGAGCTTTGTTGACGTGCCAAGCGCGTCCACACCTGCAGAGATTCGTCATCAGACGGCAAATCCGAACGAATAAAACCCTGCTCAGTCAGCGCATCATCCACCACCGAGACAGCTGGATGGTCCTGCTTGGTCGCAACCACCCAGCCTTCGGGCTGCTGAAGCCACAACAATGGTCCATCGTCTAAACCAGCAATCGTGGCAGCCGAAGACAGTTCATTTGACGTCAACTGCTCACGCAGTAAAGGACCTAACCACTGCACCAGAGGATCCTGATCTGAGGGATCAAGTAATCGAGAAGGTGAACTCAGCAAAGCGAGTGCCTCCGCCTGACCACCAGCCGAGGCAGTGAGCTGAGCAAGACCATCAGCTGATCCAGCCTCACTCGCAACGGCTTCCAGGGGTTGCTGGAAACGCAACAGCCCTTCCAGGGCCAAATCGGACCCTTCAGGCTTCAAGGCAGCCACCAAACCCAACAGATCCTCACGCTGGCTGAGCGGCTTTGGTAGGCCTAACCAAGAATGAAGAGCGGGCGGCGAAGCGACCATCAGCGCCACACCATCACCAAGCTGGCGCACGATCTCGACAAGCTCCTGATCGCCAAGTTGATGCTGGTCAGACAACTGGGAAACATCAAGAGCCTGTTCCAATACCCCCCGGCCGGAGGCAAGCAACAGCAGGTCATCGTCGATCAATGCTGTTGCCAAAGGCTGGGGATTGCGTCCGCTCAAAGCCCCTTTGCCACTAATCACTCCCATCTCCCGATAGCGGCTGATCTGCAGATCTGTGCCAGCCAAGCTGCGTGCTTGCCAAAAGCGCTGCAAAAACCGCCTCGCGCCATCCTGATCTCGACTCTCTAGAACCAAAAGCCAACCCATGGATCCTTCTGGCACGTCGGGTTCCAACAAAGCCATGCTCACTTGCGGACCAAGCCAGTCGACCAACTCCGACTCAAAATCCAAACCAGCGAGTGCGAAAGCACCATCACGAATCTGCTGAGCACCATCACGAGCCTGACGACGGTTGCGTGCCGGCGCTACAGCCTGGGCATAGGCCGGCACACGCACTGGATCCATCAACCAATGAACGGCAAGAGCAGCCTCTCGAGGCACAAACCTTGCAGCACGTGGCAACTCCAGTGGCTGATCAACCAAACGAAGAGGGTTTTGGCGAGCCATAGCCCATCCAAGCCCCGCCACCAATGAGAACAGGACAAACACCGTGGCTAGCACGGCAATCAAAAACGGGCGGGCCTTCATGGGCCGGCAATGAGACTCTTTAGATCATCTTTATCCATTAATCGTCTGATCGTCTTGCGCCCAGTATGAAGCGCTCACAAAGTCAACAACAATGAGGCGATTGACAGGCCTCTTTGCGCAAGCCAACTGAATCGCGAACAGCCACACACTTACCGCCACAAAATCTTGTCTAGCTGCACGACGAAAAACACAAAAGCTGCAATCTGGAAAGAAGCATCGCTAGTTGGTGATGCTGGGTTGCAAGCAAACTGCGCCAACACTGAGGCCGGCTTAATGAGTTCGTGACAGATCACGAAAGCAGGACGACCCACCCGTACCATCAAGATCCCGACGTCACCGCTTTGGAGTCGCTACCGGCACGACAACAGCAGGTGCTTCAAGCAACGGTGCACCACTACGTGGACACGATTGAGCCCGTCGGCAGCAAAACCCTGGTGCAACGCTTTGGCCTCAAAGCCAGCGCCGCAACGGTTCGTTCGGCCATGGGAGCCCTTGAACAGCGTGGCCTGCTCACCCAACCTCATACCTCGGCGGGAAGAGTGCCGAGCCCGCAGGGCTATCGCCACTATGTGGACTGCTTGCTGCCGCCTCCAGGATCGGCGGCGCAGCACCTTGAACGGGAGCTAACAAACCTCAGTCTGCGCTGGGCAGCTCTCGATGACTTGATGTGGCAATTGGCCCGTCGCCTCACCGATTTCACCGGCCTGATGAGCTTGATCACAAGGCCCGCACGCCCTAAGCCAACGCTTCAAGCCGTACGCCTGGTGCGCAGTGGCGACCGGCTGCTGGTGATGCTGGTGGAAAGCTCCAACCAAGCCAGTCATCTCAATCTGCGGCTACCCCATGAAGCCAGCAACGAACTCGAAGCCATCGAAGAGTGGACCCGCGATCAACTGGCCACAACGGGCAACGGCAGCCTCGACTGGTCGAGCCTGCCACCGCAGCTCAATCTGAGCGGATCTTTACTACGAGAGGCAATTCACAGCCACAGCCAAGCTCAGACACCGGCTGAATCAGATGCAGTGTTCCATGGGATGTCAAGGCTGCTCGCCCAACCAGAATTCAGCAGTAGCGCCAGCCTCCAACCTTTACTTGAACTGATGGATACGCAGCCAGCTGCAGTGGTGCCAGTTGGCAATGAGCAACTGGGAGGCGTGTGGATTGGCGCTGAGCACCCCAAAAGCGCCCTGGAAGCCTGTTCCGTGGTGCAAGCGACCTATCACAGCTCCGGGGAAGGCATCGGCCAAGTTGCTCTGGTTGGGCCGATGCGAATGGCTTATGCCACAGCCAAGGCAGCCGTCAGCAGCGTGGCGAATCACCTTGAAAGGTTGCTCTGCTAAGCGAGACAACTAGCGATGAGTTGGAAGCTTTTTTGCTACGACTACTGATTTTCGGCAACTAGGTTTTCGGCGGAATAAACGGTTCAACAAAAGCTGGAAATGAGGCCCATGCACTGATTGATCCTTGCATCATTCGTTCTCGTGATCAGTTACTCGTTAACCCCTTGCTGATGATCGAGCTCTGATGCCGCAAGGCCATGGCTCGAGCAAAACGCTTACTGCCGACTGGCTGCAGTTTTCACATCACGCTGCGATGCAATAGCAGGCAGTGCTTGATTGCTAAAGCCCTGAGGCGTGATGTGTTGTTGGTGGTACTTAAAAAGGCCCAGCAGAAGTTTGCCGTGAGGGTGTATGGGCTCTGCCTGATGGCTAAACACCTTCACTTATTGCTTAAACCATCGGAGGAGAGGGAGACCACCTTGCTCTTACTTTATGTGTTTGTAATTATATTTTCAATTATACGCTATAATTAGCCTAGGAGATTAAGTGATGAACAACAAATGAATGAGAAGTATTCTGATCACGCAGATAAAACAAAAATGCCGACGCCAGAAACTCTTAAGCAAGTATGTCAACCTGAGGAGCGGGTTTTAGGCAGGGCTGATGATGGCAGTGTAATGGAGTTTATGCTTCAAACTGAGCATGGCAATACCTACTTGTGCCGTTTCCCCCCTGGCTTTATTTCACATGCTGCCATTCAATTATGTACAGAAGAAATATGGTATTTTATTCAAGGTGAAGGGGTGTTTTGGATAAAGCATGAAGGCATTGAAAAACATGTGAATTTTAATGCTGGCACCGCGTTACATGCACCTTGCGGTGGAGCGATGCAATTTCGTAATACTGGACAGTTGGAAGCTGTAGCGCATGTAGTGACCATGCCTCCATGGCCTGGTTCAGATGGTGCTAAATTAACCAAAGGCCCATGGGAAAATGTTTGATTCAGCTCTCTAAGTAGTTGTCTGACTCTCGCAGGTGTCTTGCATCAGATAGCGTTCGCCCCTGCAGGTTATGGCGTTGCTGGCCCATAGTGGGTTGAATACTAACGACCAAATAATGCCCCGTGCAACGGGGTATTAAATACCACGGGGCGCCCACTCCAAAGCTGCTCCTAAATGCCACTGGGGGAGTCGCATGCTTAAACGATTGGTGAGTAGTGCAAGAACTACAAACAAGAACAAGAGGGTTTCACCAGGCCAACAACGATTGCCTTGGGATTGGGATGTTCGGCTTAATCAAATCCCTGAGGATTGGCATCAACTTGTGGTGAGATTTAGAAAAATAAATGGAATCAGAGATGGTGATATCCAGTTCAGATTCTGATGATTAGTAGAGGAAATATAGATATTCGCTAGAGGCGAAAAGTTGATGGTTAGCTTTTCAGTAGCGCATGACTATTCTCAGAGCCTGCTTCTATCAACTACACGCCTTTACAAGCATCTTATTGGCAAGAAGGTGCCAGGTATCTTTAGCCTTCAAATCGGCCACAAGGCGGCCCCAAATGCTCTGTGATCTTTTTGGTCGTCCTTGTGCTATGCGCCTCTTAAAGCCCCTTTTTAGCCTTCCGTACGGGCACACTCGGCGTGCCTATTAACGTTAAAACTGGGTGCAAATAGGGGCAACTAGAACAGGTAGGCCCAACCTGTCAGTTTTAGAACTTCCTAGTCCAGGACATTAAAAAACCCCTCAGAGAGGGGCTTTTAAGTGGTGGCGGGGGGGGGATTTGAACTCCCGACCTTCGGGTTATGAGCACGAAGAACTATGGTCAGATCCATTGGTATCAGATGGCCGAAAAAATGACCGTGGCTCCAAACCGTGGCTGCATACTTGCCCCCTCCCCACTCTGGCCGGGGATCAGCTCTCTTGCCCTTAGCTATTCCCGGCAGCTCATCACCAGGCAGCAGCGAGTGCCTTAAGACTGCCGGTAGCCATCACTCAAAGCTGATGACCAAGTTTCTCTGCCACGGTGTTGACATCCTTATCGCCACGACCAGAGCAATTGATCACCACTTCTGTTCCAGCGGCGAGCGTGGGGCAAAGCGTCTCTAACCAAGCAAAGGCATGGGCCGTCTCCAGGGCAGGAATAATTCCCTCTAATTCACTCACCAAGCGCAGGGCATCCAAAGCCTGCTGATCGCTAACAGCGGCATACTCCGCCCGACCAATCTCACATAAGTAGCTGTGTTCTGGACCCACTCCCGGGTAGTCGAGGCCGGCACTAATCGAATGGGCTTCTTGCACCTGACCTTCATCATCCTGAAGCAACAAACTCATCGCTCCATGCAAAACGCCTACTCGACCCTCGGTGATTGTTGCCGCATGACGACCAGTTTCAACACCATCACCAGCAGCTTCAACTCCAATCATGCGCACAGAGCGGTCCTGCACGAAGGGATGAAACAAACCCATGGCATTGGACCCTCCACCCACGCACGCCAAGAGAACATCAGGCAAGCGACCGAAAGCCTCAGCACACTGCTGCCTGGCCTCCTGACCAATCACGGCATGAAAGTCTCTAACAAGCATCGGATAGGGATGGGGACCAGCCACCGAGCCAAGGATGTAATGGGTGCTCTCCACATTGGTGACCCAATCACGAATCGCCTCACTCGTCGCATCCTTCAGAGTGGCCGTGCCTGCAGTTACAGGCTGCACGGTGGCTCCAAGCAGACGCATGCGGAACACATTCAACGCCTGACGGCGCATGTCCTCAGCACCCATGTAAACAACACACTCAAGGCCAAAGCGGGCACACACCGTGGCCGTGGCCACGCCGTGTTGACCCGCACCTGTTTCGGCAATGATCCGCTTTTTACCCATGCGTAACGCCAACAGAGCCTGACCCAAAGCGTTATTGATTTTGTGAGCACCGGTGTGATTGAGATCCTCACGCTTAAGCCAAATCCTGGGGCCTCCGTCTGAACGGCAGTAATGAGCTGTGAGTCGCTCAGCCTCATAAAGCGGCGTCGCCCGACCCACATAACGACGCAGCAACCGATCCAACTCAGCAGTAAAGGCAGAATCTTTCCATGCCTGCGCAGCTGCTTGCTCCAGTTCAGCCAAGGCAGGCATCAAGGTTTCGGGAACATACTGGCCCCCATATCTGCCGAAACGCCCCTGGGCAGAAGGTCGCGCACTCACAGCGAGGTCCGCATCTTTGGGCTGAGAGGGCAGAGTGCTGGTCACCGGTACGCCAGGCAAGAACAACACCAGCCTAGGAATCGAAAGAATCACCCCAAGCAGCAAAGAGTGCTTTCGTTTGAAGCCGCAAAGTTAGAGGGAGTCTTTGCCAGCCAACTCAACGGCGCCAAACGCACGAGGCATTGAGGATTGCCAGCAAGGCAACTCCTCCATCAGCAAAGACAGGCGACCAAAGAGTTGCCGCACCAAAGGCAGCCAAGGCGATGAACAGCCCCTTCACGCTCAGGGCCATAGCGATGTTTTGCAAAACAATCCGCCTGCTGCACTTGCCGATATCAATCGCCTTGGCGAGCTGAGAAGGGGCATCGCTCATGCTCACCACATCAGCGGTCTCAATAGCGACATCAGAGCCGAGTGCTCCCATCGCCATGCCTACATCAGCGCGAGCAATCACCGGTGCATCGTTCATGCCATCGCTCACAGACGCCACGGTGCCCCCAGCTTGATGGCATCTGCAATCAGGATGCGGCCGCTGCAATTGGAATCAGCTCTCTACTCACGCTGAATTCCTTCGCGTTAGCGCTGCAATCGTTGTTGCAGCAACCATCCAGCAGAGCATCACCAGCAGCCATCGGATCGCGGAGTTGCATCTGATCACCTCGAAGATGGCATGCAAAAACACCAACCCCCGTACATTCACAACATTGGCGATCAGACAATGCCCCGAGGTGGCTGGCAGGAATTCACAGGCCCAGGTGGTTTTTCAGGGCAATCCAGAGCGATGGAGCGCCCCGATGTCAGCCAAGCCAATCCCAAGGAGCAGCAAGCTGTACGGGTGCAACGCACACGCGGGGGCAAGCGTGGCAAAACAGTGACCCAGATCACTGGGCTTGAACTCCCCGCGGCAGAAGCCAAGGAGTTGCTCAAACGCCTGAAGGCCCGCGCTGGCACAGGCGGAACAGTCAAAGACGATCTACTCGAGCTACAGGGCGACCAGGTGACCCTGGTGATGGACTTCCTGCAAAGCGAGGGCTTCCGTCCCAAACAAGCTGGTGGCTGAAAGGAGCTGACAGATCAGCTAGGCGGAATGGAGAATGGCTGCCCAATCAACATCAAGACCATGAGCTCTGCCCCGCAAGGAGATACAAACCCCAAGGGCACGAACATTGTCTGGCATGAAGCCTCCGTAGACCGTCAATCGCGAGCACAACAACGCGGCCACCGCAGTGCAATCCTCTGGTTCACTGGCCTATCTGGTTCTGGCAAAAGCACCCTTGCCAATGCAGTGAATGCTGCCCTTTTTGAGCAAGGTCTTGCCACCTATGTCTTAGATGGCGACAACATTCGCCATAGCCTTTGCAAAGACCTCGGCTTCTCCGACTCAGATCGAGAGGAGAACATTCGCCGCATCGGCGAAGTTGCAAAGCTCTTCCTCGATGCTGGTGTCATCGTGCTCACCGCTTTCGTCTCCCCCTTTCGAGCTGACCGAGACAAAGCCCGCAAGCTTGTAGATGTTGATGATTTCATCGAAATCCACTGTGCAGCAGACCTAAGCATTTGCGAAGAGCGAGACACCAAAGGGCTCTACGCCAAAGCCAGGGCAGGCGAAATCAAAGATTTCACCGGTATTTCAAGCCCCTATGAAGAGCCTGCGTCACCCGAACTAAAGGTCAATACCGGTGAACAGAGTCTGGAAACGTGCGTTGAAATCGTGCTCAAGACTCTGCTGGATCGAAAGGTGATTCCCGCCAAGCATCAACCAGTGTCTTAATGCAACTCGCCACGGGAACGGCCAGCAATAACCCCAAGAGCTGACCAAAACCAAATAATGCTCCTGTTCTGGCACCAATCGGCAAAGCAATGAGCAACCAAGCAGGCTGCAAGCCAACGATGCTTCCCATCAGGCGAGGTTGGATCACTTGATCCACAATCTGACCAACAGCGATCGCAGCGGCCAAAATCTCTAGGCCCATGCGAGGGTCCTGTAATGCGAGCAGTGCACTAACACCAACAATCGTGATCGCACTGGCGTAGGGGATCAAAGTCGTAAAACCAATTAAGACCGCAAATAACACTCCAAAGGGAATGTCTAGCAGCGTAAAAACAGCGATTTGGCCTCCGCTGAGAATCAATGCAAGCAAGACCTGCCCAGCAAAATAACCACGGAATGTGCCCGTGATCGTATCGACAACAAGCTCCCTCCATTGATCCGGCAACCAACGAGCCAGCCCTGCAGTAATTGGATCGCCCCCCAACAAAAGAAACACTGCCAAGACAAGCACCAACAACGTGTTGATGGTGATGCCAAGAGTGGCTCCAAGAATGCCGAGTAATTGCTGACTCAACTGAGTCGCCACGCGGCTCAATCGTGTCAGTAGATCACTGCTGAAGTCTCCAAATTCACTGGGCAAGCCCCGAGCCGAAGCCCATTCCTGCAGCCGTGTCACCCAACCTTCTGCAGCCACAAGCCAGCCGGGTAATTCATTGATCAACTGACCAAGCTGATCAATCAAACGGGGCACCAGAGCAACACCCGCCAACACCAACAAACCCACCGTCACAACGGCTACCACCCCAATAGCCAACCAACGGGACAGACCACGCTGATTCAACCAGCGACTGGGGATATCTAGCAAAAATGCAATGAGCGCTGCCGTGACAAACAGACCAGGGAATGGGGCTAAAGGCAGTAGTAACTGACGCAGCACCCAAAGGTTGAGGGCAAATAGAGGTAAAACCAGGCTGAGCCGCAACCAGATAGGGAATACCAATGGCCCAAGCATCAGAGAACTCTCGTTGAGACCCTCAGCAGATCAATCGCTGGCGCCAAGCTTGGCTCCTCGCAAAGAAGCCTGCCACCAAAAGGCAAGCCAGCAGGCAATGCCAACAAACTTAAAGCCCTCTTCAAACAACTGCACTGTGGCGTAGCCAATGGGTAAAGACTCCTGGAAGCGATCACTCAACACCGAGAGGCCCAACAGCAAGGCCGCCGCCAGGAAAGCCACACCATCAGCCTGGAGCACAAGCTGACGAAAGCGCAACAAAATGATCACGGCAAGAACGGCATAGAGGATGTAGTAAGAACCCTCGTGCCCTAACACGTGGCGATCATGCAGCAAGAAGAGATCGTCGAGGCAAAGCGTGGTGGAGAAGATTCCTCCTACGAGCAACAGCTGACGCCAACCACGCTGAACAACCAACCCCGAAAAACAAGCAAAAAAACTAATCGCCGCAGCCGCAGCCCAAAGCAGAATGCCCAAATTGGACAGCATGCCCACACCAATTGGGTACTTGCAGGTCTGCATCAGGTCACGCACAACCAACCCGGGCTCAATGCCAGCGGCAACCGCAAGGGCGAGAACAACGACATAAACGATCAGAGCCGGAACAACGGCAAAAGCCAGAAGACGGGCCACTGGATGACTGAGCATCAAACCTCAATACGCAATGATCAAGCCGGGACCATACCCATGGCTTCATCAGAGTTGATCAGTTCCAACAAGACCGTCACATCTGCCCCAAATAAGCCTCACTGCCAAGCTCCAACAAGCGAGCATCCTTGGCTACCACAGCATCGTGAAGATCCTGGCGGTAGGCCCTCAACCGCTCTGCAAGCTGTGGATCACAGATCGCCAGGATCTGAGCCGCCAGCAAGCCAGCATTAAGCCCTCCGCCAATCGCCACTGTTGCCACAGGGATTCCCCCAGGCATCTGCACAATCGAATGCAGGGAATCCACCCCGGAAAGAGCTCTACTCTGCACAGGTACTCCAATCACTGGCAGCGTGGTCAGTGACGCCACCATGCCCGGCAAATGAGCAGCACCGCCGGCACCTGCCACGATCACCTTCAAACCTCTCTGATGAGCCTCCTTTGCAAAGGCCACCATCTCAAGGGGCGTACGGTGCGCAGAAAGCACACGCACCTCCACCTTCACACCGAACTCCTCTAAGACGGTGACAGTCGGTTGCAGGGTTGGCAAATCAGAATCACTACCCATCACCACAGCCACCTGCGGCGGCGATTCAGCAGCTGCCAAAGGCACAGGCAGAGAAGCAGAGGTCACGATGAATAATGACGACAATGCCATGGTCCCGCACTAGCACCGCCTGGCCACCTCCCATGCATCGGATCACCCACATCCGCCTGCCCCAACCTCTCAACAAAGCCGTGGACACCAAGCTGTGGTGGATGGCCGTAGATGAACACGAGCGGGTGCTCAGTGTTCAACCCATGGCAGATGGCTCTGCCATGGACGGGGAGAGCTGGCAGGGCGACTGGCTCAGCCCCATGGGCATCGATCTACAAATCAATGGAGGGCTTGGATTGGCCTTCCCAGAGCTCACCGCCAAAGACATTCCCCAGCTCCTGAAGCTGCTCGACAGACTCTGGCAAGACGGTGTACAGGCAATCTGCCCCACGCTTGTGAGCTGCGGGGTAGCAGCCCTGCGTCAATCTTTAACGGTGCTGCATGCAGCCCGAGAACAACACTGCCCGCAACGCTGTGAACTACTGGGGGCCCACCTTGAAGGCCCTTTTCTGGCAACGGCACGCCACGGCGCCCATCCCCTGGAGCATCTCTGTGCTCCGAGCCTAAGGGCACTGGATGAACGCATTCGCGGCTTTGAGCAAGACATCAGTTTGATGACCCTGGCTCCAGAACTGCCCGGATCATCTGAAGTGATTGAACGACTCAGGACCCTAGGCATCGTGATATGCCTAGGGCACTCGAACGCAGATGGGGAAGCATCTGCCGATGCCTTCTCCCAGGGAGTTGGAATGCTGACCCACTCCTTCAATGCCATGCCCGGTCTTCACCATCGTGCAGCTGGCCCGGTGGGGGAAGCCTGCATGCATGGAGAGATCGCTATGGGACTAATCGCCGATGGAGTTCATGTTGACCCCACCATGGCGGTGCTATTGCAAAGACTGGCACCACAACAGCTGGTACTTGTGAGCGATAGTCTCGCTCCCTACGGCCTCAAAGATGGCAAGTATCGCTGGGATGAAAGAGTTCTGCTGGTCGAAAAAGGAACCTGTCGTTTGGAAGATGGCACTCTGGCAGGAGTCACATTGCCGCTCCTGGAAGGGAGTCGACGTTTAGCTACTTGGAGTGGTGAACCTGCCGCGGCCATCTGGGCTGCCACCATGGCCCCTCGTCAAGTAATGGGCAATGGCCGCCCACTGCATGAGCGACTTGTGAATCAGCCCTTAACAGACTTACTCCGCTGGCAGTGGAAACCGGATACTGAAGAGCTGATCTGGAAGCATGCTGCTTAAGATCCCGATCGTCTGAACCCAACTCAATGGCCATGGAACAGCGCCAAGAGCTCAAACAGGCCGAAAAAACTGAAGTAGCCAACTACTTCAACGGAACAGGGTTTGATCGCTGGAATCGCATCTACAGCGAAAGTGATGACGTCAATAAAGTGCAGCGCAACATCCGCATCGGCCATCAAAAAACGGTGGATGATGTGCTCGCCTGGCTTCAGGAACGCGGTGATCTGAGTGCCATGAGTTTCTGCGACGCCGGCTGCGGGGTAGGAAGCCTCAGCCTTCCTCTGGCCGCAATGGGGGCTGGATCAATTGCCGCAAGTGACATTTCCGCCGCCATGGTGGCCGAAACCAAACGACGCGCTGCAGATGCAGAGCTGGATCTAAGCCGACTAACCTTCACGACCTCCGACCTCGAAAGCCTGCAGGGTTGCTTTCACACCGTGATTTGCCTGGATGTTTTCATCCACTACCCCCAACAGGCAGCTGAAGAGATGGTCCGTCACCTATGCGGACTCACACAAGAAAGTTTGCTAGTGAGCTTTGCCCCTTACACCCCTCTACTAGCGCTACTCAAACGCATTGGCCAGCTGTTCCCAGGGCCTAGTAAAACCACTCGCGCGTATACCCTTCGCGAAGACGGCATCATCAAAGCCGCAATGGGCTGCGGATTCGAACCCATCCGCAGCAAACTCAATCAGGCTCCATTCTACTTTTCACGACTAATTGAGTTCAAGAAAAGTTAGAATCACAGCCAAATCTTCTGGCAAAAACAATAGGGGAAGACAATATCTATTAAACTCAATCAAGCTTAAATTGGCTAAACAAGTTAACATCAACTGACACTACATCTCCAGGCTTGACAAATGCGGTGCCCACCAGCCCAGTATAAGAACCACCCTCGCCAATAACTGAAAGCCTATCGCTCTTAGGAAAGATGTTGGCAAGAACAAGATCAATAGAACCGGATTGATTAATAGCTTTCCACTTGCTAGCGCTTAAACCAAGAGAACCCAGGCCTCGTAACTGAAGATTGCCTTTCTTCAACTTAAAAGTTCCCTGAAAATGGGTCACAAAAGTCTGCCGCCGATCATGCCCCAAAGCCTGGCTCATCACAATCTGCTCAACACCATAAAAGGTTGATTGCGACTGAGCACAAGCAGCATCCTCAGAAACATTAAAAACATAGGTCATATGATCTCCAACTGAAATTTGTCCGTCCTGGTTTGCATCAGAGAAAAACGTAGATTTTATTTTACAGACTAATAATTGCAGGTCCAATCTTTCAGGCTGCAACACTTGATGCTGGCGCACAGAATTAAAAGAGCAACCGGCAATTCCCATCAAAGAGCATGCAATCAGCAACCCACGCTTCAACATCAACAAGTCACGAGCTCTTGGGGATTCAACGAGCACCCTAACTGGTGAAATAGGCGCCGCTCATCTTTCCGTCTTCATCTTGAGGCGCCGCGGCGAGCAGGCTGTAAAGCCATGCAGACGGTTGCGATAGGGCACATCCAGAAGCCTGTGAGCATGAAGACAATAACCACCATCACCTGGTGTTGCTGCTGCAGAAATCTGCCCATCAAAACCGTAGAGAGGGTCGCCAATCAAGGGCGAACCAATCGCTGCCAGATGGATTCGGATTTGATGCGGACGCCCAGTGTGAATTGCGACCTCCAGCAAATCTGCATCCTGACGTCGCTCCAGCAATCGCACAGTTGACAAGGCTTTAAGAACACGAGATTCAGACTGCTTTGAATCATGTTGCCGAGATGAATCAGCAGCAACCCAAACCTTGCCCACCATGGGGTGAGCCGTCTGCACAATCGGGACCCTGATCGTGGCAACCTCATCGCAATGGACATTCAGATTGCGGTGCGCCAAAGCGCGATAAATCTTCTTGCAGCCTTGATCACCGGCAGTGGCACGACGAAACATCGCTGAGAGTTTCGCTCGAGTCTCCCTTTGCCTAGCGCAGATCAACAGTCCCGATGTAAACCGTCCCAGGCGATGCACCGGCCTTGGCAGCCGAGACTGCCCATCCAGCTGACAACGACGTTGCAGCAGCCCCGTCAGCGTGTGATCAAGGAACCCCCCACCTGGGATCACCGGCAACCCTGAAGGCTTATTGACGACCAGCAGATCGCCATCATCAAAAATCACCTCCCAGCTCGCCGGAACCGCAGCTTCCAGCCATGGAGGGCGCTGCCAACACACCTGATCACCTGAGGCGAGCAGCTGATCCAATCGCACCAGCTCGCCATTCAGCCGAATCTGCCCCGCCTGCAAACGCTGTTGCCATACATCTCGACTCGAGTGGGTGTAATACACCGCAAGCAACTCCACCAACCCTCGACCAGCATCCACAGCAGCAATGCGTTGGCTGTAGGTCCAGCCATGGTTGAAGCTGGCTGAAAGCCAATCCGCATCAGACACGCCATTGAAGCCTGCCAATGGTCATGTCACTAACTGGTTTTCCAAGGCATAACGAACCAACTCAGTGCGACTTGACGTGCCCGTTTTGATGAACAGACGACTCACATACTTCTCAACATTGCGAATTGATGTCTCCAACTTCCGAGCGATCTCCTTATTCATCAACCCCTCAGCCACCAATTGCAGAACACTCGCCTCCCGCGGCGTGAAATTATGAAGCGCTACATCCTTGGATGAACTGCCATCACCATGGGCAAGCATGGTGCGAATCTCTGTGATCTGCCGGGCCATCTGACCCACATCAGTATCCGCGAAACGAGCTGCTTCCCGAAGAAGGCGATCTTGCCGACGAACCACGTTGCGAACACGAGCCACCAACTCCTCAGGGTCAAAGGGTTTAGGGATGTAGTCATCCACCCCAGCTAGATAACCCTCGGTGCGATCGGCCGTCATCCCCTTAGCAGTGAGAAAAATCACAGGAGTGCCACCCAAGCGCTCGTCCTCCCGCATCCGCTTAAGCAGTCCATAGCCATCACAACGCGGCATCATCACATCACTGATGACCAAATCAGGCAGCATCTCTTGAGCCTTCTGCCAGCCATCGTCTCCATCGACAGCAGTGGCGACCTCAAATCCTTCATCCTCCAGATAAGCCTGCACCGCAGTGCGCAGTCCGGGTTCATCATCAACCAGTAGTAACCGCGGAGACGGGGCAGCCTCCACATTCTGGGGAAGGGTCTCACTCATGGGCCAACAGGATTGCAAGCTGCAAAAATCTAGAAGCGATCGCCCCAACAGTCCTAAAGCGATAGGGACCTCAACGGACTGGTCCGACCAAGACTTCTTGGGATTCAACTAACACGGTTGAATAACCGAGTGATAGAGCTTTATCTTTCAGATTGGTTGGATCTGTGCCGCCCAGCTCTGGGACACAAGCCGCCCACCACACAAGATGGTCCTCCCGATTCGCTGGGTTCACAATCCCCCCTGGATTAAGACGACGCACATACACCGCTCTGCTATCACGGGTGATCCGTAGAGGTTCTTCGGTGCTGCAGCTCACTGACTCCGTGTGAACGTTGAGGTCATATGACCACTCCTGCCAAAGCTTGAAGCGGCGCAGATCCTGATCAAACTTATCCGTCTTGAGCGCATACATCCCCAAGAGATAGTCGCCACCAACATCAGGGCGCTTAATTAACACCACCAAATTGGCAGGCCGACTCTTCTTCATCTGCTCAATAACCTCCTGAGGCTCAATAGCCTGTGAAGGGCGGAGACATAACAAAAACAAGGCCGTGAGGCTCAGACCAACGATCCTGAAAGAACGACGCATGCGCGACAGAGCAACGGAACTTTCCACCATGCTGCCAAGCCTTTCCAGTGGATCCCTAAGACAATCCCCCCTTTGCTTGGATTATCAGGCAACCACACCCTGTGCTGCCGAGGTTGTCAAGGCCATGGCCGCCTACTGGAGCGAGGACTGGGGAAATGCCTCAAGCCGCCAACATCGCTCTGGATTGAAGGCCGCAGCCACAGTGAGCCTCGCTCGAGAGCAACTGGCCTGCCATCTGCGCGTCACACCGCAACGAGTGATCTTTACGAGCGGTGCCACAGAAGCTAATAACCTGGCGCTAGTGGGCCATGCCAGGGCAAAAGCAGAACAACGCGGAGCACCAGGCCACCTGATCACGCTGGTTACTGAACACCACGCCGTACTCGATCCGCTGCGCCAACTGCAAAAGGAAGGTTTCCGACTAACCGAACTACAACCAGGGGCTGATGGTCTACTGCGACCGGAGCAACTGGCTGAGGCATTTGAAAACGACACGCTGCTCGTGAGCGTGATGGTCGCCAACAATGAAACGGGCGTCATCCAACCCCTAGCAGAGCTGTCAGAGCTTTGCCGTAAGCGGGATGTGGTTCTGCATAGCGATGCCGCACAAGCCTGTGGTCACGTCGATCTCGATGCAGATGCTCTCGGGCTCGATCTGATCAGCATCAGCGGCCACAAGCTTTACGGCCCTAAAGGGATCGGCGCACTCGTCGTACGTCCTGAAGTGCCAATCAAACCCTTGCAATGGGGTGGGGGCCAAGAGCAGGGCCTAAGGCCTGGGACACTACCCGTGCCATTAATTGTGGGCTTCGCGAAAGCCGTAGAACTAGCCATGGAGGACATCACCAGCCGCCAAGACAAGCTCTGCACGCTGCGCAATCAACTCTGGGATCGTTTACGAGAACGCCTCCCCGATCTCATCCTCAATGGATCGCTAGAGCACAGGCTGCCTCACAATCTCAACATCACAATTCCAGGAGTGCGCGGCACCAGCCTGCATCAACAATTGCGACCGCTTATTGCTTGCAGCAGCGGCTCTGCCTGCAGCCAAGGAGCCCCATCCCATGTGCTGATGGCCTTAGGTCGCACATCAGCTGAAGCGGAAGCCTCGCTTCGACTGAGCTTGGGTCGCAACACCTCAAGCGAAGAGATCACTCAGGCTGTGGAGTCGATTAGCAATGTCGTGACCGACCTGAGAGCTGGATAGCAACAACTGCCTCACAATCAATGTCGCAGTTTCAAAAAATCCTGAGCAAAACTGTTACTGCGGCTAGTTTTTAATAAAATCTGTGTATTAGACGGTGGCAACTACTCCAACCGGCTCCAGCCTTCAGGTGCTCAAAGCCGTCGAGGACGGCTGGAACGCCTTCTGTAAAGCTCCCTGGAGTTTTTTGCTTTTCCAAATCCTGGTGGGGGTGGTAACGCTCCCCTTCATCGGCATTGCCGTGCTTGGCGGTACTCGCATCGCCGCTGTCAAAGAAGTTGCATGGTTACACCCAGTCCTCGGTTATCTACTGCTTGTCGTTGGCCTGATCGGTTACATCATCGTGGTGCTATGGGGAATTGTGGGACTAATCCGAGGCGCTTGGACAGCACTCGATGGTCAAAAGCCTGACTTCGCAGTCTTTACACGTTGGGATCAAACCTCCAGCTGGCGGCTACTCGGCTCATTGATTCTTTATATCGTCGTGGTAGCTGTTGCCTCGGTGATTGCCTACCTGATAGGCCTGGGGCTCGGCCAGATCAATCAAGCCCTAATCGTGATTCCAAGCATTGCCCTAGCAATCTTTGCAATCTGGTTCCTGGTCACCCAACAGTTCCTCGTTCAAAACAGCCTGCTTGGCAGCAAGAACTCAGCCAATGCATTACGTTCTGGTATCGATGTGATCAACCCTTCCTGGTGGATCGTGCTCTGGCTGCTGATCGTGGAGGCTGTGATCCATGCCATCGCCGCCACCTTCCACTATGGAGGCCTCTTCGTGATGGTTCCTGCCATGGTTTGCATCTCAACTGCGGCCTACCGTCAGTTGTTCGGCAGCACAGACAACACTGGCCTGCTTAAGCCCAACTGAGCAGCAAAAAACCAGCGATGCCGAGTAGCGCCAAAACGAATTGGGCTACTCGGCTCACCAATAAGCCAGCCACCACTGCAAGACCGACCAGCGCACCACGACGAGCTGCAAGCAACCATCCAAGAGCTAACGGAGGTTGACTAGCCGTCAACGTTTCCACCAAAGCAGCACCCAGCCAAGGTCCAAAGAGAGCCCCTAGCAATGGGCCTCCAAAAGGCAAAGCCGGCAACAAACCCACCAAGCCAAACATCAGCCCCAATACAGCACCCAAAACTGCCCAGCGGCTTGCGCGTAAACGAGCAGAAGCAAGAGCTACCGCTAACAGATCAGCAATAAGGCCAAGTAAAAAAACAATGCAGGCCAATCCAAGGCTGAGCCAACCTGCACTCCAGCCCACATGCCAAACCCATAAACCAGCACCGAGTGGCAACCACAACAAACTCGGTAGCACCGGCAACAATGCTCCAGGGAGAGCTAGCAGTTGCACTGCAAAAGCCCACCACCAGATTGGATCAGCGGGCATCGGCAGTCATCGCTTGAGGCAAGCGGCACGCGAACCGACACTTTGCACTACGGCTGCGTGGATTGGCAGCGATCTCCATCTCACTGGCCACCACAGGCTTACGGGTTAGCCGCTCCAGGCGCTGATCACGCAAGAAAGCGGTCTTGACACGACGGTCTTCGAGGGAATGAAAGCTAATCACAGCGAGCAAACCACCTGGGACTAACCATTCAGGGGCCTTTTGCAAGAAGCGATCTAAGGCATCCAATTCATCATTCACAGCAATGCGCAGAGCCTGAAAAGTACGGGTGGCTGGATGTATACGACCACGACGGGCCTTCGGCGGATAGCAACCAGCCACCGCATAAGCCAAAGCGGCGGTGCCGGCATAAGGTCCTTGCTCTGCCAGATCGTGCTTAATGCGCCGGGCGATGCGACGGGACAAGCGCTCCTCGCCATAGGCATAGATGAGATCTGCCAGCTCGGTTTCTTCGAGACGCCCAATCAGCTCAGCCGCCGTTTCGCCCACCTGGGGGTTCATGCGCATGTCGAGCGGACCATCGAGGCGAAAACTAAAACCCCTTTGCGCCACATCCAGCTGAGGACTGCTTACTCCCAAGTCAGCCATCACCACCACTGCCGGCTCGGCAGGGCTGAAATTAACAAAATTAGTCGCCACAATCGTGACGCGATCTCCAAATAGCGCCAGCCGGTCAGCCGCCGCCGCACGAGCCGTTGGGTCTTGGTCCAAACCGATCAGACGGAGATCTGGATGACGTTCCAACAACAAAGCACTGTGGCCGCCACCGCCAAGGGTGGCATCAATCATCAACCCACCATCGAGCAACTCTGCAGGCAAAGCAGCGACACGCTGCGACACGGCATCTGCCAGTACGGACAGATGCTTGAAACCTGAATCAGAGTTAATGGACGAATCGGGCATGGGTTCCTTCCTAAGATCCCGCTAACGCTCTGCAACTCAAGGCCCCATGTCGCAGCTGGAAACGCGTACGGAGCCAATGGTCGTCAACTTCGGCCCCCATCATCCCTCGATGCATGGAGTGCTGAGGCTGGTGGTCACCCTCGACGGTGAAGACGTGGTGGACTGCGAACCGGTGATCGGTTATCTCCATCGGGGCATGGAAAAAATTGCCGAAAACCGCACGAGTGTGATGTTCGTGCCCTACGTGAGCCGCATGGACTATGCAGCCGGAATGTTCTACGAGGCGATCGTGGTGAACGCTCCGGAGCGCTTGGCCAACATCTCTGTGCCGAAGCGAGCCAGCTACATCCGCGTATTGATGCTCGAGCTCAATCGCATTGCCAACCACCTGCTCTGGCTTGGCCCCTTCCTGGCTGATGTGGGTGCCCAAACACCCTTTTTCTATATCTTCCGAGAAAGAGAAATGATCTACGACCTGTGGGAAGCCGCCACAGGGCAACGATTGATCAACAACAACTATTTCCGCATCGGTGGCGTCGCCTGTGATTTGCCCTGGGGATGGCTAGAGAAATGCCAAGACTTCTGCGACTGGTTTGGTCCCAAAATCGATGAGTACGAAAAACTAATCACCAACAACCCAATCTTCCGTCGCCGCATCGAAGGTTTGGGCGCCATTGGACGAGATGAGGCAATCAACTGGAGCCTTTCGGGGCCGATGCTGCGGGCTTCAGGAGTGCCATGGGATCTACGCAAAGTGGATCACTACGAGTGCTATGACGACTTCGATTGGGATGTCGCCTGGGAGAAAGAAGGCGATTGCTATGCGCGCTATCGCGTTCGGATCGAAGAAATGCGCCAATCGCTGAAGATCCTGCGCCAGGCCTGCGAGATGATCCCAGGAGGGCCAACAGAAAACCTCGAAGCTCAGCGAATGGCGGAGGGTAAGACAAGCCCCTTTATGGGATTTGACTATCAATACGTCGCCAAGAAAGTTGCACCCACCTTCAAGATCCCTAATGGTGAGCTTTACACCAGGCTTGAGTCAGGCAAAGGAGAAATCGGCGTCTTCCTACAGGGCAATAATGACGTCACACCGTGGCGTTTCAAAATCCGCGCTGCTGACCTCAATAACCTGCAAATCCTTCCCCATATCCTCAAGGGAGCGAAAGTCGCAGACATCATGGCGATCCTTGGCTCCATCGACGTGATCATGGGCTCTGTGGATCGCTAAGGCACAAGGCACTGAACGGTTTTCTGCGACGGATCCAACGGGCTGGTTATCTACTGCCTGCAACACTCACTGGCTGCCTGTGGATCAAGGGTGTACATCCATCGCTACCAGGCTGGCCCTGCCCACTCAGAGCTCTCACCGGCATTCCCTGCCCAACCTGCTTCCTTACTAGGGCCACGACTGAAGCACTACATGGAGATCTGCATAGCTCAATGCAATGGCATGCTTTTGGGCCAGTGGTGGCAGCAATGTTGATCGTCTGGTCGGTTCTGGCAATCCAGCAGCGCAGATTGATGCCCTTTGCGATCCACGCTTGGCATTGGATCGTGGCAGCCATTGCGTTGATCAGCTACTGGCTCGTGAGAATTGGCCTGAACTTTGGCCTAGAAATGCAAGCATTCCCTATGTACTGAGGAATCCACAAAGAGCAAAAGACAAGAAAAGTTTTGAGCTGATGCGGAGCCTTTTACTGAGATCGAAATAGATACTGACTAGTTCAATCTTGTCCAAATCAACCAAGCTGCTATCACCAATCCATTTAGCCCTAATGTTAAGCCAATCGTGATATAAGCGAAGACATTACCTGCTGCATTCTTCTCCCCGTTGAGATTGACTCTCATGACTAGCCATTAGGGTTCAAAGTAAGTATATGATTTCGAGAGACTGACAGTATTAACACCTCCTCATTGACAGCATTAATTCTGATAACTATACATGGGCCACTTGTCCAGTCCATTAAAAATGTTCTTCTTTGGCTTAGATGGCTTGCCTGCCTTTACTCAGCAGACCTGTTACATCATCAGTTCGTTGGTGTAAGTAGTGGTCTTTTATGTATTTCATCCTGCTGTCAGGATCCTCTACAGGAAGAGGAAGAGGAACACTGACTTTAAACCACATATTTGATTAAACCGATAACATCACCAACCAGGGATTGTCCAGCAGATCAATCGCTAGCGCATCCACAACACTCAAACGATTACAGCAGCTACCAATAAAATCTGCCGGCATCACCCCATCACAATGATGATGGTGCTCTTCGCCTGCGACCAGAATCCCAAACATGAATCCAGAAAATTGGTTATTGCTGCGCCGCGTGGTGCGTTTTGGCGATACTGATGCCGCCGGCGTGATGCATTTCCATCAGCTATTCCGCTGGTGTCATGAAGCATGGGAAGAAAGTCTTGAGCAATATGGCCTAACCACCGCAGAGATCTTTCCTGGCAGCCGCAACTCTCAGGCCACACCAGAAGTGGCCTTGCCGATCATCCACTGTCAAGCAGATTTCCGCAGGCCGATTCACACCGGAGAAGCCTTGGTTGTAGAGCTACGCCCAGAGCGACTCAATCCAAACAGCTTCCAAGTTCACTTCGAATTCCGCTGCGAAGACCACATCGCAGCTCACGCTCTCATCCGCCATCTAGCGATCAATGCCGAGACACGTCATCGCTGTGCACTACCAGAAGGCATTGATCGCTGGCTAGAGGCTTCTGGTGTGGGAAAGATTGACTCAATCTGACCCACGCCAACGCCCCCAACTGCAGCGGTAAAAAACTTGCCATCAATGCAAAAGGATGAAAGGCATCCTGTGGCATAGACGCGAAGATACTACAACTCATCAGAGCGGATCCTGCAAGCATCAGCCGTGGCAATATGCGCATTGAACTAACACTCATCAGAACCACTCCTTGTCACCATCAAGATAAATCTCTTTAAATTCTTGCGGTGTTTGTGTTAAATAAATAATGCCCTCAATTAAACCTATAACTTGCATGACTGCATATGCGATCCCACAAGTAATAGAGCCTCCCGCAAGCGAAACTACCAACATAATAATCGCCGGATTATTCTTGCCTAAGACAAATTTATGAATCCCTAAAGCGCCAAGAAAGATCCCTAGCAAACCCGCGGCTAATTTCTTATTACTAAGCTCAGCATCAGAAAGACTGGCCATAGTCAAAACTCTGTACTTTCCGCTTCTAGCAACCGCAACCATTGCTGCCAATGGCCCCGTTGCCATTTTCCATTCGCCATCGGAGCAAGCATTGGACAAAGCCGCCAATGCATCGGCCGATCGGCAGGCGGCCAGTCGGCACAGAGATGGCGTAGTTGCTTGATCAAATCCTCTCCATTCGCTCCAGCAGCAGGACGCACAAGCGCCACCAAGCGTTGACCCCATTCCCTGTCTTCAACAGCAAGCAGCAACACAGCCTCAAGAGGCAAACCAACCGCCGCCACTTGTAAACGGGCCTCCAACTGTTCAGGGAACACCGTTTCACCACCAGAGTGAATCGCCCCATCCAAACGGCCATCGATATGGAGCCGAAGCTGGTTGCTCTCAGTGATCAAGCAACCAGCATCTCCAGAGGTCCACCAGCCTTGCTGATCTCGAACATCCTCCAAGCCCTCACCCAACCAGCGCGCCAACGCCAACCGAGCTGTGCGTACCTGCAGAGCGCCTGATTGCGTCAACTGCAGCTCCACATCTTCAAGCAGTGATCCACAGCCCGTCGCACCCGCCAGGAAATCCTCAGGCGCGAGCGCTGTCACCATCGCCGCCGTCTCAGTCGCTCCATAGCAGGGTGCCAAGCGCAACCCTTCGGCCCGTGCCGCTTTCATCAGCACTGGCGAAAGCACTGCTCCACCAACCCAAATCACAGCACAAGCTTTCAACACACGCACACCAGCGTTATGCGTCAACAACCGCTGCAGTTGTGTTGGCACCAAAGAGATCAAGATCTGTTGCTCTCCCCATCCCGGCAACGACCCACACAACTGCTCTAAAGCGTCTGGATCCCTCATCAAGCCAGGCTGTAGCCATGCATGCCCAACTCGCCAACAACGACTACGCCACCAAGACATCAAGCCACTAACGTGATGCAACGGCAAAGGATTAAGCAACATGCATTGCTGCAGGTCGTAACCCTGCTGCTGGAGCCATTGAGCTGTGGCCGAAGCTGATAAGTCGAGATGGCTACAAGGCTGCAAACAGTGCTGCTGTCCGCCGGAGGTGCCTCCACTTGCGACCACCACACCAGGACCATCAGGCAAAAGAGTCCTAGGGATCAAACCGCTAGTTCCAACGGGCGGCAGCAGTTGCACCCAATCGCCTTGCTCCAAGGCCTGAGCGAGCTGCAAGGCCCTTTGCTCAGCCTGAGCGGGATTACAACGCAGGGCAACCAACTCCCTCATGCCGCCGCCCAGACCACTTCGGGATCAGCGCTAAATAAAGGTCCATCAGGGCACCAACCCGGGGCCAGGCCAGGAGCCACTGGTGTAGGGCCCTGATGCTGCAAAGCAGCGAGATGGTGGAGCCAACGCCGACCAATACCGGTTTCAAAGGCCGTGCTCAACATCCGATAGCCCACACCCTCCTGCAGCAGCCTCAGCAGAGGTCTTGGATCACCGTCTAAGAGCGGACGCCGCACCTGCCAGCCAGACCATGACTCTCGCAGTGATGGCTCAAGCACAAGCGACTCATCAAGAGCCACGGGAACCTGTTGAGCCAAAGCTCTTAACCCCTCAAGATCACTAGCAGGCAAAGGTTGTTCCAACCATTCCAGCCTCGGATCCTGCAGACATCGCTCCACCCACCAGCTGACCACACTGCGATCCCAACCGCCATTGCCATCAAGCCTGAAGCGCGCATGGTCTGGCAGCCGCTCCAACAATTGCAACAAGAGGCGCCGCTCCAGTGCATCTGGAGCGACCGCCACCTTCCACTTCACGGTGAAGGGATCAGCGGCTGAGGGATCCATCTCAAGCATGGAATCCAAAGCCTTCAAAAGAGCCTGCCCCGCCGGCAACAACACAGCCGAGGCAGGCGCAGCAAGCCAACCGCCTGTTGCCACAGACCCCACGAGGCCATCCAATTCCGCCAAAGCTGCACCCACGCCAAAAGCCAAAGGCGCAGGCCAAAACGCCATTCCATCCTCCAACTCCAAACGCGTTGGTGCCAAGCGCAGCTTGGCCAAACAATCTCCGCAGGCCTTTAAACCAGCCGCATCCATCGGAGCCACCTCCCCCCAACCACAACGACCCGCGCAATCCTCCAATCTCAGCAACCAACCCTGCCGTTCTTCAACAACCCCCTGAGCCGTCTGCAACACCCGACTCAAACGAAATGAAAACGGTTTGCTCTGAAACTTGAGAGCCATCAACTCAGCCTGCGCTAGACATCGCAAAGCCCAAGCAAGGCGCTAGCGCTAGGCCCAAGCTCAACCCCAAGCCATTGAGAGCCTGAAAGCGCAATGCCAAAAACTTGCTGCCACGAATCTTCTCTGGCTGATCATGGTGATGGCGAAGCAAACGGATCAGCGCTGCTCCTGCAGGCAATCCCAAGCCGCCAAGCAGAGCTGTCAGCGGCCAATCTCCCTGCAGCACAGGGATCCACTCCAGAGCAAACACAAGCGAAAGAATCCAGGGCACCAAAGCCGCCGCACGAGCTGTGCCCAAGCGCACCACCGGCGATCGTTTGCCAAAAGCCGCATCCTCAGCGACTTGATGAAAATGAGAGCAAAAGAGCACCAAGGTTGTCGCTAAGGCCGGACCACTCCCCAGGGTGAACGCCGTTGCCCATGGAATAACTGATCCATCACCGTTGAGCGGTGCTAACGCCAACAAGGCAGCGGCAGTAGCGAAAGGGCCAAAAGCCAACCAACACAGCGGCTCACCGAGGCCTATGTAGCCCCAACGAAAGGGCGGCCCCTGGTAGAGGTATCCCAAACCACAACTCACCAGCACCAAAAAGAGCACAGCAGCACGACTGCGCAAAGCCAACACCAACATCAACAACAAGCCCAGCACGAGCGCTAAGTGGGCAAAACGGCGCACAGGTCTCCGATGACCCAGCAGCGCAACCACCGAATGCAACTTGGTGAAGCTGTCCACGCCGGTATCTGCATCAAAGAGGTCGTTGCTGAGGTTTTCCCAAAGCAAAAGCAGCACAGCCGCAACCAAAAAGCCAAGCAGTTGATCAAGACGCACTGCTTCGCCTGCCCCCACCCGCCAACCTGCCGCCAGCAACGCCGGCATCACTGCCACGGAGTACATCGGCCACTTGATTGCGGCTTTCCAAAGAGCTCGCCTTGTGGAGGCCTTGGCGTAAAGGGATGCAACATCCTGCTGGTCTGGCATGGGAAAGAAGCCTGGAAACCAGGGAAAGGCCCATACATTTGAGCAGCACCCGCGCTCAACTCCGATCCCGGATGACAGCTGACCGTAGTTTCAGCAACCTTTTAACTGCCGCATCCCGGGGCTGGTGCGAGCGAAAGGGCGATGAAGGTGTCCTCAGCCTGGCCCTGCCTCTCGACGAGGTGGATCCCCTGTACCACCTGCCCTTACTGGCCGATGAGCATCCCTTCCAGTTTCTCTGGGATAGTGCACCAGGCCTTTGCTTTGCAGCAGCAGGTCAGTGCCAAAGCCTTGATCTTGCAGGCCCCAGACGCTTTGAGCTGGCCCAACGATTCAGCGATACAACCCTGGCACGCCTCACAGACGCGACGCCCAACGCCCCTGCCCAGGCTCGAGCCAAAATCCTGCTGGCCTTTTCCTTTTTCGACCATCCCGCAGAACGACAACGCAGCCAGATCCACACCAGTGCAGTTCAAGCGGTACTGCCGCGCTGGCAACTCAGCCGCCAGGGTCGACACGGTTGGCTGCGTCTCAATGGCGTGATCACCCAGCAAGCAGAAGCGCGGGACCTAGCAGAACAGCTTTGGCTGATGGCGGAAAACCTGCTCGACCCCAATCACAATTCAAAAGATTTCTGGCCCAGCAGCGTCCGCGGCACCACTGAACTCCAGCCCTGGCAGGAGTGTTACAGACCAGCTCTCAAACGCGGACTGGATTTAGTGAGCAGCGGTGAGCTCAACAAATTGGTGCTGGCTGTGCGCCAATCCATTCAGCTCCAAGCACCCTTAAACCCGCTGCCAGTACTGGCCAAGCTACGTCAACAACAATCAGGTAGCTGCCGCTTCTTATGGCGAAGAAGCCACGAGGATGCCTTCTTTGGAGCTTCGCCTGAACGTCTACTCAGCCTGCAAGGGAATCAGCTACGCACCGACGCTCTGGCCGGCACTGCTGATCGCAATGACGATGGACAGGGCCTACTCCGCTCGGAAAAGGACCGTCGCGAGCATGAACTTGTCGTTGCCTCAATTACCAGTCAACTGTTCAATCAAGGACTGACCCCAAGGCGACCACGGAATCCCCAGCTCGCTCGTCATGGCCAACTGGTGCATCTGCATACACCGATTACAGCCAAGGCCATGGGTCACACATCCCTCAATCTGGCCAAAATTCTCCATCCAACACCGGCGGTAGCGGGTCTGCCTTGCCGGGAGGCGATGGCCTGGCTGCGCACATTGGAACCTTTTGAACGTGGCAGCTATGCGGCGCCGATTGGCTGGATCGACAGCCAAGGCGACACGGAACTGCGCGTAGCCATCCGTTGTGGCCACGCCAGAGGTTCAGTGCTTGATCTCACTGCTGGAGCTGGTTTGGTCCGAGGGTCTGTGGTCGAACGTGAATTACAAGAAGTTGGCATGAAGCTGTCTGTACTGGCCGACCAACTCGATCTGGATGCTAAGGATCAACCAAGACTGACCAGCAAGCGGGCAATCACTTGATCAGCCAGGGGAACCCCCTTGAGGCGCTCAACCTCTCTAATTCCAGTAGGACTGGTGACATTGATCTCACTCAGCAGGCCATCAATCACATCAATTCCCACAAAAAACAAACCCTGCTCTCTCAAAACGGGTGCCAATTCTGCACAGATCTGCAATTCACGACTGTCTAGCTCTGTGGGTTCAGGGCGACCACCCATGGCAAGGTTGCTACGAAAATCTCCAGCCTTAGGACGACGGTTCACTGCACCAAGAGGCTCTCCATCCACCAACAGGATGCGCTTGTCTCCTTCAATGACAGCCGGCAAAAACCGCTGAACCATCACCGGTAGCTGCTCCTGATCTGTGACCAACTCAAGTAAGGCCTCAAGTCCGGGAGCGGCACCAACAACTCGCACCAGCCCCTGACCAGCTCGACCCGCTAAAGGTTTGAGCACTACCTCTTCTTGCTCGCGGGCAAAGGCCGCAAGCTCACTGACCCGACTGGCCACAAGCGTGGGAGCCATCAGGCTGTTGAAGCGCAGCGCACCGAGCTTTTCATTCCAGGCCCGCAGCGCCGCTGGCCTATTGAGCACGCACACACCAGCCCGCTCTGCCAGCTCGAGCAAATGGGTGGCATAGAGATAGCCCTCATCGACCGGGGGATCCTTACGCATCCAAATACAGGCGAAGTCCTTTAGAGGAAGGCTCCGGGGCTCACCAGTGCTAATCCAAGGCTCAGGCACCACAGGAATGGCAATCGCAGAGAGCTGATCTCCACGAGCCTGAAGATCAGCGGGTGTACAAGCCCAAACCTCAATCGATGCCCGTTGGGCCGCCTGCATCAACGCAGCTGAGGAATCCTTGGCAGGTTGAATGGACTGCAGGGGATCCAAGACGAACAGCTGTCGCATGGCGTCAGCCCTTGCCTTGGAGCAAACCATCAAGTTTTTGAGCCCCCTCAAGGGCATGCAACTCATCGCAGCCACCGATGCTCAGATCATCGATAAAGATCTGGGGCAACGTGTTTTTTCCCCCAGCCCGGCTCGCCATCGCTGCGCGGGCTTCCTGGTCGCCATCGATGGCGTGCTCCTGGTAACTCACCCCTTTGCGATCCAAGAGAGCCTTGGCCCGCAGGCAGAATGGGCATGACTGCCAGGTATAGATCTCAACCTTGGCCATGGCACTGTGATGACGTCACCGAGATCCTATGCAGGCTGGCCCCGCTGATAGCGTCAGATCTCTGGACTCAAGCACCAACGTTGCTGGACCTCACCGACTTCAAACGCGATCTTTCTGAGCTCACCGACCGCCTGGGCCAAGCCCAGGACTGTCTTTGACGTCCCTGCTCTAAACGCTCGCCAACAAGATCTCGAGCAACTCGCTGCTCAACCAGATTTCTGGAACGACCAGCAAAACGCCCAGAAGCAGATGCGTCAGCTGGACGAAGTCAAAGCCCAGCTGGTGCAAATCACGCTCTGGCGCAGTGCCGTCAATGATGCCCAGGCAACCTTAGAGCTCTACGACCTCGAGCCAGACGACGAGATGCTCAGCGAAGCCCAATCGGGGCTGAAACAGCTGCGCCAAGGCCTTGATCGCTGGGAGCTCGAACGACTACTTAGCGGCGAGTACGACAAGGAAGGAGCCGTGCTCTCAATTAACGCTGGGGCTGGTGGCACAGATGCTCAAGACTGGGCTCAGATGCTGCTCAGGATGTACACCCGCTGGGCAGAGGATCACGACATGAAAGTGACCGTAGACGAGCTTTCCGAAGGGGAAGAGGCGGGAATTAAAAGCGCCACGGTAGAGATTGAAGGCCGCTATGCCTACGGCTACCTGCGTAATGAAAAGGGCACCCACCGCTTGGTGAGAATCTCTCCTTTTAACGCCAATGGCAAGCGCCAAACAAGCTTTGCAGGCGTGGAGATCATGCCAAAAATCGATCAGGAAGTAGAGCTCGATATCCCCGAAAAAGATCTAGAAGTCACCACCAGCCGCTCCGGGGGCGCCGGTGGCCAAAACGTCAACAAGGTGGAGACAGCCGTACGCATTCTGCATATCCCAACAGGCTTAGCGGTGCGCTGTACGCAAGAGCGCTCACAACTACAAAACAAAGAGAAGGCGTTGGCTCTTCTGAAAGCCAAGCTGATGGTGATCGCCCAGGAGCAGCGTGCTGCCGAGATCGCTGACATCCGCGGCGATATCGTTGAAGCTGCCTGGGGAAATCAGATCCGCAACTATGTCTTCCATCCCTACCAAATGGTGAAAGACCTGCGCACAGCAGAAGAAACCACAGACGTGCAAGCGGTGATGAATGGTGATTTAGACCGATTCATTCAGACCCTGCTACGTCAGGGTGTCGATCGTCCAGGCAGTGATATGGATCATTAAATCAGACATGCAATGACGACAGATCCAAGCTCCAAGGAGCCTCCATCACAAGCAACACCACCGCCAAGCTTCGTGAAACTGGCGATGCGCAACATGGTGCGCAAAGGTGGACAGAGCCTGTGGCACTTCGGACTGACCGCCTTTGGCGTTGTGGGGTTCATCCTGATGATCGCCTGGCTAGGCAGGCCCACACTTCCCCATTGATGCGCGCATGAGCGCACTTCAAACCTCTCCGATCAACCTCGATCTGGCCTTTCATCCCGCCAACGATGATGCCTTGACGAGCTTGGTTGATGCAGACACAAAGCGCCGCCTCACTCACGCAAGTCCCTGGCAGCAAGACCTCTCAGCCTGGATTGAAAGCGTCCGTCGTGACCCAACCCTGACCTGTCCTGAGATTGTGCGCCTCAGCCCAATGCTCAGCCTGGGACTTCAACTCACGGATGACGCCACCATCACTGAACTGAATCACGCTTGGCGTCAACGATCTGAAACGACTGACGTCCTCTCCTTCCCAGCACTGGATAACAGCCTCGTCCTACCAACAGACACTTGCGTCGAACTGGGCGACATTGTCGTCTCAGTGCAAACAGCACAACGCCAAGCCAAACAACACAGCCATGAACTTGGCTTAGAACTCCGCTGGCTGGTAAGCCATGGCCTTCTGCATCTACTGGGCTGGGACCACCCAACAGATCAGAGCCTGAAAACGATGCTGAGCTACCAGGAGCAACTTCTCAGCATCAACGGTAAGGTTCATCACCACTAGTGATGCAATCCAAGAGATCACTACATGCTCCCTCAGACCAACAATTTGTTGTCCGAAGAGATCACCCCACTATCCAGCCAAGGGCATCAAGCTGCCCGGCGGGGAGCCTGGCGAATTGCAGCAGACCTACCAAGCAGCTTTCGCTACGCAGCCCAAGGTCTGGCCTATGGCATCGTCAGTCAGCGCAACTTCCGCATCCATGTCGTGATCGGCGCCGTCGTTTTCGGTTTGGGGCTCTGGCTGCAACTGAATCTCAACGATCTAGCCGTATTGGTTCTCACGGTGGCGGCAGTGCTTGTCTTGGAGTTGCTCAATACATCCATCGAAGCTGTGGTGGACCTAGCAATCGGTCGCCGCTTTCACCCCCTTGCCCGCATCGCCAAAGACACTGCTGCTGCTGCTGTGATGGTTGCCGCCATTAGCTCTCTACTGATTGCCCTGCTGCTGCTGCTCCCTCCTCTACGTATCCGCCTAGGGCTCTGACGCCCTGCAGCCCCATGCTCCTAATTATCGACAACTACGACAGCTTCACCTTCAACCTGGTGCAGTATTTAGGGGAACTGGCCGCAAAGCATCCTGTCGCTGCTGATCTACGGGTTGAGCGCAACGATGCTCTCTGCCTAAGCCAAATTAGGGAGCTAGATCCCGCCGCCATCCTGCTCTCACCAGGCCCAGGCAATCCTGATCAATCCGGAGTTTGCCTAGAGGTGCTGACCGAGCTGGCTCCCACAATCCCCACCCTCGGGGTGTGCCTAGGGCATCAAGCCCTAGCTCAAGCCTACGGAGGCAAGGTGGTGCAAGCTCATGAACTGATGCATGGCAAAACCTCGCCTGTGCTGCACAACGGCGAAGGGCTGTTTAAAGACTTACCGCTACCACTCACTGCTACCAGATATCACAGCCTGATTGCAGAGCGAGAGAGCCTGCCGGACTGCCTAGAAGTCACCGCATGGCTAGAGGACGGAACAATCATGGGCCTACGTCATCGAACACACACCCATCTACAAGGAGTGCAGTTCCATCCCGAAAGTGTGCTCACTGAAGCCGGCCATCAACTGCTTACCAACTTTTTGCGTCTGACAGAACCAAACGAAAAGCACTGCTAACTTCCATACCCTAATCACTTCCACTCATGCCTTCCCGCTTCAAGGTTCTGAAGCCGCGCAGCCTATCCGCCGCAACAGCAGTGGGTTTGATGCTGTCTACGGCATCCTCAGTGATGGCCGGTGGGGTCACAATCACCAGTTATGGCCACAGTGCCCTGCTGATCCAAGGTGGTGGGCAATCGGTGTTGCTCAACCCATTCAAGGCCGTGGGCTGCGCCGCAGGCCTCCGCGAGCCTCGCGTCAATGCCACTGTGATCCTTGCCAGCTCTGAGCTCGCTGATGAAGGGGCTCGAGTCGCGAGTGGTCGCTTTCTCGTGCAGCCAGGCTCATACCGCATTGGCGGCTTAAACCTGGAGGGATTTGCGGCTCCCCATGACCGTCTTGGCGGGCGCCGTTTCGGCCAAGCCACCCTATGGCGCTGGCAACAAGGTGGGCTGCAGTTTGCTCACCTGGGCGGCAGCGCTGCCTCGTTATCGGGAGAAGACAAAGTTCTACTTGGACGTCCCGACGTCTTGATCATCGGCGTAGGGGGTGGCGCCAAGGTCTATGACGGCGCTGAAGCAGCACGCGTCGTCAATGCACTCAATCCACGCCGAGTCATCCCAGTGCAATACGTGAGTGGTGCAGCTCCAAGCGACTGCGATCAAACAGGGGTGCAACCATTCCTTGATGCAATGGCAGGTACACCGGTCAAGCAGACAGGAACGACTATCAGCCTGCCGAGTGAGCTGGGCGATGGACCCGTCATTGAGGTGATGCGCTAAAGCGCATCCACAGCCTGAGTGAGTCGATCAGCATGTCTTGCCGGTCACTCAGGCTGCAAGAGACTCAACAGCGGCAAAGGCTTGCCAAAATTGCTGCATTTGCTCAATCGTGCCGATGCTGACGCGCAAGGATCCATCAATCAGGGGTTTGCCAGTCATCAGCCGAACCAAGAGGCCCCGCTTGCGTAAGGCTGCTTCCACCTCTGCTGGTTGCTGCTGCGGCCAGATCAACAGGTAATTCCCTCCATCGAGGTGGTAACGCACACCAGAAGCATCAAGGCGGCTTCTGAGCCACTCACGCGCCTTCAACACATCAGCCACGTAGGCATCCACGTAAGCCTGATCATCAAGAGCCGCGAAAGCTGCTGTTACCGCAAAGCTATTGATGTCATAAGGCCCAGTCACACGACTGACGCGATCGATGACATCAGCAGAGCCGATCGCGAACCCCATGCGAAGACCAGCCAAACCTGCGGTTTTGGCCAGCGAACGCAACACCAACAAATTTGGGGTGGCAGTGAAGTCTGCGAGAGGCATCACGCTGTCACCTGTGAACGCCTCATAGAGCTCATCGACTACCACCAAACTTTCAGGCGCCGCAACAGCCAACTCCAGGATTTGCTCAGGCGCCAAGCGAGTGCCAGTGGGATTGTTGGGATTGCAAAGCAACAGCAGCCTCGGCCGCTTCTGCTGCAAAAGCGTGCGGATCACCTGCAGAGGGAAGCGAAAATCGCTGCCTTCATAGGGAATCGCCAAAATCTCCATCCCCTGCATCTGGGCACAGGGCGTGTAGTAGCCAAAGGTAGGGCTCGTTGTCAGTAAGCGATCACCACGATCGCCATAGGCATGAAAGATGGCGTGAATCGCTGCATCAACGCCGTTAAATAAGCCAATCTGACTAGGGCTAAGGGGCTGGGTCAGCCCTAGTCGGCCCTGATCACGATTGCTCAAATTGGCCACCACCGCTTCTCGCAACCCGTCGTACTCCGGATAAACGGCGATCTGATCAGCAGGAATCGCTCGCAACGCCTCGAGTACACGAGGGCTTGGGCCGATCGTATTTTCATTAAAATCAAGGCGCAGCAATCCACGGCGACCCTCGAGCGGAGCGCTATAGGCCTTCAGACACTCCACTTCCAACCGAGGAGCGGGGGCACCAGAACTCATTCGTGCAGGTGAAGACCCCATCACATCCGCTCCAGCGTGGGAATACCCAACAACGACAGTCCTAGTTTTAGGGTATCTGCCGTGAGCCGGCAGAGCGCTAGACGACAGCTACGAGAGGGCTGCTCAGCTTTCAACACCGGCACCTGATCGTAAAAGCGATTAAACACCTGACTGAGCTCAAACAGATAGGTGCAGAGACGATTGGGTAACAACTCCTCCTCAACTTCGGCGATCACTGCATCAAACTTGAGTAACTCCCGCACTAAAAACCATTCCTGCGTTTCACTGAACTGAAGCTCAGCCATAGTGACATCAAGATCGCCCCCCTTGCGCGCAATGCCGGCGATACGAACAACGGCATAAAGCAGATAGGGAGCTGTATTGCCCTGCAGAGCAAGCATGCGATCAAAACTGAACTGGTAGTTGGTGATTCGGTTCTGGCTGAGATCGGCATACTTCACTGCTGCCAGCCCCACCGTGGTGGCCACCTGCTCTATAAAGGAGTCCTGCTCCACACGACCCTCCTCCTGCAGCCGGCGGCGCAGATCAGACTCAGCGCGCTCGACAGCCTCATCGAGTAACTCGCGCAGACGAACAGTGTCACCAGCACGCGTTTTAAGCTTCTTGCCATCTTCCCCCTGAACCAGGCCAAAAGGCACGTGCTGGAGACGTCCAGCATCAGGGATCCAGCCTGCGCGCTGAGCAACCTGAAAGACACCAGCGAAATGATTGGCCTGGCCAGCATCGGTCACGTAAATCACACGCCGAGCGCCATCACCTTGGGGAGGAGCAGCAAAGCGATAGCGCATGGCTGCCAGATCGGTGGTGGCGTAATTGAAGCCACCATCACTCTTCTGAACAATCACAGGCAGAGGTTTACCGTCCTTACCCGTAACACCCTCAAGGAAGACACACTGAGCACCGTCATCGCTAACGAGCAAGCCGGAGACATTCAGATCCCCAACGACGCTCTCGAGATAGGCGTTATAAAACGATTCGCCGCGCTCGTTGAGACGAACATCAAGCCGGTCGTAGATCTTTTGAAATTCACGGCGCGACTGATCACAAAGCAAACCCCAGGCCTTAAGTGATAAAGGATCACCCCCTTGCAATTTCACCACCTCTTCTCGAGAGGTGGTCTGAAAAGCCTCATCATCATCGAAGCGTTGCTTCGCCTGGCGATAAAACACCACAAGATCGCCAAGATCAACAGCATCAGCTGTTTCCAGAGCCTCTGGTGCTACTTGCTTCAAGTGGGTAATCAACATCCCAAACTGCGTACCCCAATCGCCTACATGGTTAAGACGCAGCACGGGGTGTCCACAAAACTCCAACACCCGAGCAAGGGAATCGCCAATGATCGTGGAACGCAAGTGACCCACATGCATCTCCTTGGCGATGTTGGGGCTGGAGAAATCCACCACCACTGGAGTGGGCTGTTGCCCATCGTTATCGGCCTCCACCAGCGGCACGCCCAGACGAGCATCAGCCAGCCTTGCCTGCACTTCAGCAGCCAGGCATTCGGGCCTCACGGTGAGATTAATGAAACCTGGCCCAGCAATTTCTGGCGTCAAGCAAATGGCAGTGAATGCCGTATCGACCATCAGCTGGTCGACAATCGCTGCAGCAATTTGACGCGGAGGCTGCTTGAGCGGCTTAGCGAGGGGTAAGGCAGCATTGGCCTGAAAATCACCAAATTCAGGCTTGCTGGCTGGGGCCAATTGTGGATCCAAGCCAGTGCCACTCACACGTGCTGAGGCTGCGGCTTCAGGAAAGGCACGGTCGATCGCCGCACGCAGTTGACTCTCCAGAGCGTGGGCAAGGCTGAGCATGAACTCCGAGGCGAAATGGGCCTGCAATCACCCTGATCATCACTGACCACGATGCCGGCAATCAGCAAGCCTGGTTCAGCACTGTTCTCAAGCAATCACCAACAACACTGCGCGCTGATCTTTTGAACAGTGAACGGGCATCAGGACGTGCTTGGCTCGCTAAACCTGAAAGCTTCCTTCTCCTTCTAGGTTCTCGGCTCAATAAAAGCTGGATAACCAGAGCCCATGCACTAATCATTTCGTTCTCGTAATTCGCTATTGATTGTTCCCTTGCTGATGATTGTGCGCTGATGCCGTCAGCACATGGCTCGGACGAGTTCCTGCCGATAACTGGGTACTACGCATGGCTCGAGCCAAACGCTTACTGCCGTCTGGGTGCCGTTTCCATATCACGCTGCGATGCAATAGCCGGCAGTTCTTGATTGCCAAAGCCCTTAGGCGGGATGTCCTACTGGCAGTACTTAAAAAGGCCAAGCAGAAATTTGCCGTGAAGGTTTATGGGCTCTGCCTGATGGCTAACCACCTTCACTTGCTGCTTAAGCCAACCGATGCCAAGGAGCTTCCCAGGTTGATGCATTGGGTCGCTTGGTACTCCGCCATGGCTCTAAACCGCTTGAGCGGGCGTTGTGGGCACTTTTGGGAGGCAAGGTATTTCTCAACGCCGATCCACCCCAAAGATCACCGGCGAATGCTGAATACCTTGAGGTCTATCCATGCCAATCCCAAAGCAGCAGGGGTCAGGAAAGGATTCTTTGATCCCTACTCCAACTATGGCCACTACAGCAGGTTGCAATCAGATGGCATCAGCGAATGGAGCCCTGACTTTTTAAAGCTCTCGGCAACACTGGATGGTTGTGCCAGGCGCTATGAGCGTTTCTGCCAGCGCTATCGCCATCACGGCAAAGCTGGTCCCAAGTGCCACTGGGGTAGTCGCATGCTCAAACGGCTAGTCAGTCATTCAAGAACTAGAAGCAAGCAGAAGAAGGTTTCACCAGACCAACAACGATTGCCATGGGATTGGGATGTAAGGCTTAATCAAGTCCCCGAGGATTGGCATCAGGATGCGGTGAAGTTCCGCAGGGCCAATGGAATCAGAGATGGTGATATTCAGTTCAGATTCTGAGAGTGAGCTGAGGAGATATAGGTATTGATTAGAGCCCAGAAGTTGATGGTTAGCTTTTTAGTGGCACTTAACTATTCTCAGAGCAGGCTTCTATCAACTAAACGTCTTTACGCGTAGCTTGTTAGCAAGAAGGTGCCAGATATTAAAGGCTGATTCAAGTCTTAATTGCATAGCGATTAGTCAGCAATTGCTTCTACTATGTTTGCTTAGGTGTAGGCTACTTTATCTTTTTCCCGGTATCACTCAACGTTTTTAAACTGCCCAACATCTTATTACGTATCATTTCTTTCCTCCTTGCTTCTGCCAATTCTGGCGGACAGTAACTTCTGTCTCCACTCGCGATGTAGGAATCATTCCCTGTTAGTTTGCCTTTTCCGCTGCCGGATACTGCCGCCAGTGCAACCTCATTCAGCTCAACTTCATCAAACTCGTTGTCTTCATCCAATTAACGCAAGTATGACTTCACCTCTTCAGCAGTGAAGCTGACATTGCTCTCTCTGGCAATAGCAATCATCTTCTCAATATCAGAATCTAGATCTTGTACTGACAATGAACTGTCAATTCATATGGATCCAGTCGTAAAATTATGCTGGCCCCTTTCGGTTGAAATTGCAACGAACATCAATTTTGTCTAATATACCTTTCGGTTGAAATCGCAACGAACATCAGTTTTGCTGGCCAGACCACCTAATTGAATAATCTTAGTGCATAGGTTGTCCTTCGCCATTTTGTCGTGCACCCTTACATCCCGATTGGCTGGGGTTGTAGATAACGCTTGAATTACAGGCATCACTGCTGGCTCACTCTTGCTTGGTGCTCCATAGCCATTGCTGCCAAAACGATATTTAATGTCTGCTGTAAAGCGTGTATCAAAAGCCTCGTCGTAGGAGAGGTTTGCACCAAGAGTTAAACCATTGCTGATGTTGTAAGCCAGCCTTCCTTTAACACCAGAACCATCAGCATCATCGAGATCGCCTTGCTGGTAGTAATAACCAACAGAAGCATTGAAATCTGGTGTGATGCTGTAGCCAACATCTAATCCGTAGGTATCAAGAGCACCACCGTCGTAATGGCTGTTCAGCCTGTGTTCGACATCACCAATGGGAACCAATGCATAGGCATTGAAGTTCCAAGTGTCTGAGACTGCTTCTAACCCTGCAGCAACCTGAGAGAAGAAGACATCACGCTTATCAAAAACATTGACGCTGGTATCAGCATCACCTGTATTCATGGGTCGGCTGTCATAGCCAGCATTCACTCCATACATCCAAGAGCGATCACCATTCAGCCAGCGGTAACCAAGCCTTGTTGAAGTGCTGATCGTGGTACCCGTAACTTCAGTATTGAGGATGCTGCTGTAGCCATCAAAATCAGCAAAGTTGGCATTGGCTAAAGCATCAATAAACCAAACGCTGTTCTCGCCAACAGCAATTGGCAGGAAGGCTCCTATGCCTGCTTGATTGGGTGTGCCTGCTCCTTGCAGTGCGCCTTGAAAACCCCAGTTGAACTGCACAGCGTCTTTTAGGTTGATCTCCATCACGCCCAGGTCTGCTGCACTACCATCCTCTTGAGCACTGACAGGCTGGATTGGAGCGCTAGCCAAGGCAAGAGCAGTAGCACTCGCTATCGATAGAGGAAGGCGGAGGGAAAGATGCACTTAGCCAAGGTAAAAATATTTAAACCAGCATAATTAAAATCAAATAGTTTTACCAATCCAATACATAATTTGAAGCAACTGATCTCAACAGGCCAATAGCAACGGATCTAGGACTGGGATGTACTGCTCAATCAAATGCCAACGAAATGGTATCAAGTTCCTGTCAAATTAAGGAATGCCATTGGAATGCAGTGATGGTGATATTGGCTTACAAAGAGGCCGATGAGACTTACTTTTTGCCTGAACGAAGTTGTTCTTTATATATTTAAAAAATTATTAGCTGTTTTTTTGAGTTTCAAGCAAGTGACATCTAGCCTGCTTTCGATCAGTCATAAGCTTTTGTAAATAACTTTTTGGGCATGAATTAGCATGATTTTTTGTCCTTGCTACATCTATCAGCTGCATCTCTCCATGACTCGCCAATCTCGCATTGGAAACCAGTAGGATAGAGCCATGGTTCCATTGAAATGACGGTTGCAGTGCACATGCATCTATTATAATTATCTTGCCCTTCCCTTGTTGTTATATTCCATTTCTCAATAACACCCCGTAAAGAGCAGTATTCAAACGCACCAGCATCATGAATTCTTATATCTCGATTGGCTGGTGTTGCAGATAGTGCTTGTATTACAGGCATCACATCTGATTCTTTCTTATTTGGTGCGCCATAACTATTACTGCCAAAGCGATATTTAATGTCGGCAGTAAAGCGTGTATCAAAGGCTTCGTCGTAAGAAAGATTGGCACCAAGCGTTAAACCATTGCTGATGTTGTACGCCAGTCTTCCATTAACACCAGAACTATCAGCCTCATCGAGATCACCTTGCTGGTAGTAATAGCCACAGGAGG
Organism: Prochlorococcus sp. MIT 1318; assembly: GCF_047304505.1. Classification (NCBI taxonomy): domain Bacteria; kingdom Bacillati; phylum Cyanobacteriota; class Cyanophyceae; order Synechococcales; family Prochlorococcaceae; genus Prochlorococcus; species Prochlorococcus sp. MIT 1318. Next base: position 424,309 of record NZ_CP138958.1, read on the forward strand.
CAGTGAGATTGGGTGTGATGTTGTAGCCAACATCTAAGCCAAAGGTATCTAAAGCACCACCCATGTAAAAGCTGTTCAAGCGTTGCTCCGTATCACCAATAGGAAGCAGTGCATAAGCATTGAAGTTCCATGTATCTGATACAGCTTCTACACCTGCTGCGATTTGCTGGAAGAAGGCACTTTCCTTGTTCCAAACAGTGATACCAGTATCAGCATCACCTGTATTCATCGGCCGGCTGTCATAGCCAGCATTGATGCCATACATCCAGCTGCGATCACCATTGAGCCAGCGGTAACCAAGCCTTGTTGAAGTGCTGATCGTGGTACCCGCAACCTCTGTGTTGATGATGCTGCTGTAGCCATCACGATCAGCGAAGTTGGCATTGGCTAAAGCATCGATAAACCAAACGCTGTTCTCACCAACGGCAATCGGTAGGAAGGCTCCAATACCGGCTTGATTGGGTGTGCCTGCTCCTTGCAGTGCGCCTTGAAAACCCCAGTTGAACTGCACAGCGTCTTTTAGGTTGATCTCCATCACCCCCAGATCTGCGGCATTGCCATCGTCTTGAGCAACACCAGGCAGGATTGAAGAACCAGCTAAGGAAAGAGCAGTAGCACTCGCTATCGATAGAGGAAGACGAAGGGAACGCAGCACGTCGATTGACCAATCTATCAACCAATTTTGCTTTAAAAACTGAGTTGCAAAGACAAGCTGAAGTCAGTCCTTGAGTTGGCATGAAGAATTGGTGTTCAATCCGAACAACCTCAATAACAATTAAGCAGGCTTCGTTGGTTCAAACCGCATGCTGATATCAAGCCAGGAACTGCGTGTCACCGGAGAACTCGTCGAGATCAAATCAATTCCCGTTGCCGCGTAGGCATGCAACTGGCCAGGGACCACACCAGACGCCTCCAGAACCACAGACCCTTCAGCTCGCTGCTCTGCCAATAGACGCAAACGAGGCACCAAGTCTTGCAACTGAGCAGGGGAAAATTCATCCAACAGCACACCATTGGCTCCAGCCCGAATCGCCTCATCAGCCTGGTCGGCAGTTTCAGCTTCAACGATCACTTGAGCTGGCCATGGTGCGCTTGTGCGAACAGCGGCGACAGCTGCAGCCATGCCGCCAGCCCAAGCCAAGTGGTTCTCCTTGAGCATGGCGGCATCATCCAAACCACAACGGTGATTGACTCCCCCGCCACAGCGAACGGCGTACTTCTCCAACACACGTAGCCCAGGAGTGGTCTTACGGGTGTCAGCCAAGCGCACAGACGACCCACGCAACTGATCCACGAGTGCGGCAGTTGCGGTTGCCACGCCAGACAATCGCATCGCCAAATTCAGTGCTGTGCGCTCAACAGCCGCCAACGCTGAGGCCTGCCCCTCAAGCCGCAGTAAGTCTTGGCCAACTGAAACTGAAGCCCCTTCATTGACGAGAAGCTGCACCCTGGCCTTTGGATCAAGCGCATGCAGCAATGGCTCAACGAACACTCCACCACAAAACAGACCAGCGGCTTTTGCTCGCCAACACGCACGACCATGACAACCACGCAAAGCAGGAGCGGTGAGATCACCACGACCGAGATCTTCTGCCAACCAGCTCTCAAGCCTGCTTCGCAGTTCTGGAGTCAAGGTCAGCGAAGGTGAAGAGACTGGCATAGAAAACATCTTGCAAACAAAAATACAATCTTTCGAGGAGTGATTAACTAGGCAGAAAAAAGCATTTTGGCACTATGAATTAACAATAGTGAGTTTCCATTGACGCCTACTTGCCAATACAAAAACGCGAAAAGATTCGATCAAGCACAGCTTCTGTGATCTCCTCGCCAGTAATTTCCCCCAAACTGCTGATCGCTTGCCGCAGATCAATGGTCCAGAAATCCCAGGGCAACTTGTGCTCTGCAGCTTCCTGACTACGGTCCAAGGCCATAGCCGCGGCGAGGGCTAAGTCACGCTGACGTTGATTGAGAGCAACCACCAACCCTTGCGCTTCGCTGGCCCCACAAGTCTTCAAAACAGCCTCAATCAAGGCCTCTTCTCCTTGCCCAGTGAGTGCACTCAACATCACATCCGGGGTCTTGGCATCAACCTCATTGCTCAGCGAATCAACCATCAGCGAAGCAGCCATCGAGGCAGGCTGAAGATCAGCTTTATTACCCACAAGAAGCCTTGGCAGATCATCTGGGATCTGAGCGAGCAACGCCGCATCGTCGGCTGTCCATCCCAGGCTGAGATCAAACACCAACAACACCACATCAGCTGCAGCGAGAGCCTGATGGCTACGGTCTATCCCAAGTTGCTCCAGCGCATCCTGCGTGGCGCGAATGCCTGCGGTGTCTACCAAGGTGATCGGCACACCCTCCAGCACAATCTCGCTCTCTAAGACATCCCTGGTCGTACCAGGAAGATCCGTCACGATCGCCCGCTCCCGGCGGCTGAGGCGATTCAACAGGGAACTCTTACCAACATTAGGGCGACCAACCAGAGCCACCTGTAGCCCCTGACGCAGCACATCACCACGCTTGGCATCTTCAACAAGCTGTTCGAGCTCTCGCCGCACGCACTGCAACTCAACCAACAGCTCAGCACCATCAAGAGGAGGGAGATCCTCCTCAAAATCAACCCTGGCCTCCAGCTCACTGAGCTGATCCAACAACCTTTCCCGCAGGGAGGTGATGCGGCGCTGAATGCCTCCATCGACTCCCGTCATCGCCAACTGGGCTGCTCGACGACTACGCGCCGCCACAAGTTCACTGATCGCCTCCGCCTGGGTGAGGTCAAGCCGGCCGTTGAGCACCGCCCGCTGGCTGAACTCTCCAGGTAGTGCCCGACGCACATGCGGCTGAGCCAACACACGCTCAAGCACCCGCTGAACAGCTATCAATCCACCATGACAGTGGATCTCCAAAACATCCTCGCCAGTGAAACTGCGTGGCCCCTTCATCAGCAACACAACAACTTCATCGATCCGTTCCTTGCCGCTCTCATCCATCACATGGCCATACAACACACGATGACTAACCCAAAGTTGTTGCCCCGGGACAGACACCACACTCCGCCCAACGACCTCAGCCGCAGGCCCAGAAAGCCGCACCACAGCAATACCCCCTTGGCCTAGTGCCACCGCTGTTGCCACTGCGGCAATCGTTTGTTGATGCGAGATAGAAGAAGACATCATCACTGGTACCTTCAGCCCTTCCTACGATCAACGCCACCCTGCAGCACCATTGCTTCGGTCTGGCCATGATCCAGCAAACCCTCCAGGGCATCAGCAGGCGACTGCGCCGCTGGCTTGTTTGGCTCTGGCAGCAAGAAGGAACACCCGGGCAACGGGCACGAGGAGTCGCAGCGGGAGTGTTCAGCGGCTGCTTCCCTTTCTTCGGTTTACAGACACTGCTGGGTGTCGCCTTGGCCAGTATGGTGCGCGGCAACCATGTACTGGCAGCTATAGGCACCTGGATCAGTAACCCGATCACCTATTTGCCGCTCTATTGGTTCAATTATCAAGTTGGCTGTTACCTGATTGGCCAAGGGCAAAATGACTTTGACCTCACTCAACTCAAGGACCAAGATCTTTGGACTCAAGGCTTGGCCTTCAGCACTCGCCTTTTACTTGGATCAAGCTTGGTAGGAGCAATCGCAGCTCTAGTAACAAGCTGTGTTGTCTATGGATTGCTCAAAGGGCCAAGAGCATCAAGAAAGCGACAGCAGATTTATCGCCGGCGAAGCCAAAGCCAACATGATTAAACCGAAATTAGACTACTTAGACTGAGATCTAATGAATGGCTATCCTCTTAGGAATCAAACGAAAGGCCTGCATTGAATGTCATAAATGATGGGGGTGTCGAGAGTTGGCCAAATAGCTGTAATTATAAAAGATTTAAGTTTATCGCCTTAAAATCACAACATCTAGCTACAGTTAATTTGATCAAAGAGGTTGATGGAGCCATCTTCTCCGACCTTGAGTTGGTGAATCTCACGATCCAGACTATCAAGTAAAGGAGCTAAGTTAGCTCATGGCTCCACTACCCCCGCAACTGATACGCCGTGCACTTCTTCTCGACGTGGTGCTGGCGTTGGTCTTGCTCAGCCTCTCTTTATTTGCCGAAGAACAGATCTGGCGTTTGATCTGGGGTTGCGGCGCCTTGCTCGCAGTGGTCGATGCCCTTGTCGCCAATCGATTCCTTGACGAAGAAGACCTAGACTGAGGAAAATAACTACGATTTTCTGTATTAAAACTCTTACTTGATAAAATCTCTATGGAGATAAGTTTATTTTTTATAAATATGGACTTTAATAGAAAAATTGCAAGTGTGCAAATAATCAGCTCATTGATAACCTCAACGCCTGGGCCAGGACAAGACAACAGAATTGATACTAATTCTAGTATTCACTCGATGATGGCAATATAAAGTGCAACAATATAGACACTAAACAAAGAATCAACCCCCAGGAGATAGACATAGAAGGTGAAAGAGTCAATCCATTAATGCTTGAATTAGTGGGGCTTAGATAAATTTAACCCAAGACCTTAGCCATCGATTAGATGTAGGCATCTTATTTACAGCCGTTACTTGATATTAATCCTAGCAACTACAACCTTTTTCTAATGCTAGCGTTCTATCAACAGTGATGCAGTATTGAACTCATTGTATTCACCATCAGTCCAGCTATATGCGACGTCCGAGTCCACCTGCTTCACCTTCATGCTCTTACGATCTGTCTTGAGAACCTGTCCTCTAGCCCTGAAATTTCCTTTTATACCATCCTTATTGACCTGAACATATATTGCCCCTACTTCAAAGCCCCTATCACTGCAAAATATTTCATCAAAACAAGTATGTACTGTAACTGCATATTCATCAGATACAAAGCCAGCCCCAGCAGCGTAAGTATTTGAACATCTCCAACTGCCACCAGTTATCAAACCTGACTTTGCACCAGAGGCTAAATTTTCCTTCCATCCAATAGCTTCAAATGCTGCACAACCAACTTCAGCCCTTAAAGGAAGCGTCAAGCCGGCACAGCACACCGTCACCACTGCTACGAAGTTAGCCTGGGGCAAAACATGAAATGTGTTCAGGTGTAGGCGCAAGAGCAGTATTGGCTGGCTATAGATGCTCCAATGACCAAGATAAGACAAACCTTTTGCTTGGCAGAAGTTTATCCTTCTAACCTTAATAGATGGGCAACAATGCGAAATTTGCGATCAATAGATCAAAACATTTGCCATTGCCAATCAAGACTTTATTAGCAGTCAACACATTTCTATTTACTGCTGACCGGGTATGACGAAAGCAATTGATTGAAGATGGTGGTTTTGAAAGTCAACACTCATCACGATCAATGCTGAGGATTCTCGCTTCACTCAGGCTAATTAGCAGGCCATCAAGGATCGAATTGATTGAATAAAAGCAGCTGGTATCGTAGCAATAGAGGCTTTTGAGTTCTACATTAAAACGATACCTATTAAGAGACAAGAATTATTTAGCTCAGAATTGCGCGGCGCTTGATTGCAAGAAAGCCACCAAATGCAATAGGCATAAGAGCTACCAGTACTGCAATTGCCAGGATAGTAAGAAGTGAAAGAGTTGGCATCGCCTTAGTAAAAGTTACATGCCTGTTTTAATCGAATGTCAAGGTTTAAACATGAGGGTTTGCGTCATGTTGCATCAGCAACATACATTCTTCTATCTGAGCATTTCATAAAATTTATATTATTACAAAACATTCACAATGTCAAGCGGAACAAATACTCACAGCCGTCTTCTCTATCATTTTATCCACCATATCTGCAGAGGCTCAATCGACATCCTCACCCTTTAAGCAAGCTTGTTCAATAACTTTTACCAGTTAGCCAACGATTCGTATCCTCTGCAGGTGGATGTCAGACGCTAACAGGGGCAACGCAAGCACTGGCACAAAGTACGAAGTCAACGGACTCTCTCCGGAGTGGCGTGCTGATCCTAAGAGCATCAACAGTAAGCCTTATATGCTCAACAAATTCAAAACAAATGTCTGGCAGCTGTGCTTCAGTCTCTTATTATTTTGTTTATATCCATGGTGCCTGCTTCAATTTAGATATTTATCATGTTTCTCATGGGAATTGCATTAAGAAGGGCTAGCATCTAAGCTACAAAGACCTCAAGACTACCACTAATGGATCGGAAGCCAACATGAGTAGCAGTGCGAAAGAGCTCGATCAGCGCATTGATCGTCTTCAGAAAGAATTAGCATTGGCCGAACAAGAAAGAGATATTCTCCGTGCGACTATGATGCAGAAAAAGATTCTCATGAAACTCCTTAAAGAGAATCCTTAGAAGCGGTGTTATAGCTAAGTCGCATATGGAGTTGTTTATATTTTCCCAGAGAAACAAGCTCTCATATACATTTAAACTAATGATCAAATTCATTTGGGCTGCTTGGAGATTAAGCATTGAAATAGCCAAATATGAATCTAGGCAGCAATCAAGTAGGGTCATCTGGATAGCAACAACATTATTTCACAGATCTCCGTCAACTTGCTTTCAAGGGTAAGCCTCAGATAACGCTGACTACAATCAGGTTGTTTTCATTAAAAGTAGCAAGCCAATCGCACCTTCACCACTAATTAGGATGGGGGATGGGGCACAAGTCTTTGTCGCGCTCGTTTTGCTTTGATTCCTATTAAGCTAGATACCACAAAAGAGCAATCTCCGATGGCTGTCAAGTACACCTTTGAATCTCAGACGGAGATTTATTACATGTTGAAGGCCTTAAACCAGACTCAATGGTGTGTTGAGAATGGATTGCTTGAAATGGACAGGAAGTCACTCAAAAGTTTTCAGAAATTACGCAAGAAGTTTGCAGACTTCGCATTAGCAAATCCATAGCCGAGATCTTCATTGGCAGATTTGCTTGTATTTCTTGTACCGACAAGGCTTCTTTGACTTAACTTAAGCTGACTGGTTATGATCGGAACTAATCTCAGGTTAAGCTGACTGGCTAATTCTTGTTTACTAGCGATCCCGCCAGGCTTGAGGCATTTGCATCAAAAGGTGATTGCTTGGGTATTAATTAGTTTTTTTGGACTTGATTAAGAATGCCCTCAATCATCTCAGAAAAAAGCTGATCCTTGTCTAAATCAAGTTATTTGTGGTGAAAGCCGTCACCTCTAGTAAAAAGAGCACCGTAAACTTGCTTAAAGGAATGCTGACTCCATAACCAACAGCAATCTGCTCGTCTTCGGCAGATGAGCAAGAATCAATCAAATTCTTTGCTGCAACTGAAGAGATAGGCCTCAGCGACACGGTTTCTCTTCAGGGTGGAATCAGCATTGGCAGCAGTGACTGTGAGCCTTCTTGCTCTCATTGATCTAGTTTTCTGCCTCTACATGTTCTGCAATCGTCTGGAAGATTGCTGCATCTGATTCACTGAGAGACAGTGCATCTATGTCTTGTAGATCAACTGGTAGACACCCCACTCCTTGATCAGACCATTTTCTTAAGAGAGGCTTATCTTGCTCTTGATCAATTGTGTCTGCTGTGATGAAGGCAGTTTTATCTCTACCCTGATTGAACTTTCCTCAGTAAGATTTGCTCAAACCTGATCAAGCCGCATGCCCAATACGCAACAAGAGCTGCTCAACAAAATCGATTTTTTTCAGAGTCAAGAAGGGATCCTGGTCGGAACTGTCTTCTTAGCTGTTCTTTGGTTGATACTCGTTCTATTGGATAAGTACGGAAGGCGATTTGGCCCTCTGGTAGCGAGATCCATCCGAAGGCCCTTATTGCTTGGCTTTGGGTCAGCTCTGTATTTGGGTTGGCTGTTACATCTCTTGGAACTGCAAGCTAAGGCCTTGTTGCCGATTAAAAGTTCAGCAATCTCAACTGCTCTGGTGGTGATCGCTCTGGGCTGGGCCACGATCAATCTCGGCCGGGTACTGCTCTTGCAATCGAATCGCATTCAACGCTGGCTGAAGGTAGAAGATCCCAGAGATGAAGCTATGTTGACCGCCTTATTGGATCGGGTTTTCACCATTGGAGTCATTGTTTTAACTATCGCGGCCCTGATGGTGACTTTTGGGGTATCTACCGCAGCAGTAGGCGCTTTGCTTGGTGGAGCAGGCATTGGCCTCGGCTTTGGGACACAGCAAATATCTCAGAATTTCCTATCAGGATTCATGCTCTTTTTTACTCGTCCGTTCTCAGAAGGTGACTGGATTAGCACCTCACACTTTGATGATGGAACAGTTGAGAAAATTGGCTGGTATCACACCCGCATTCGCACCTTTGATCGTCGACCACTCTATATACCAAATTCGATCTTTGCAACTACTCCGATTGAAAATCCTGGACGAATGTATAATAGAAGAATCAAGGCCAGCATTAGTCTTCGCTACGAAGATCTGCCCCGTATCGAGACAATTACCAATAGTGTTAGAAGTCTGCTGGTAAACCATCCAGACATAGATCAAAAACAGAGCATCTTGGTGAATTTCAACGAATGGGATAGCTCCTCGATTAACATGATGGTGTATTGCTTTACTAAAACAACTGTTTGGAAAGACTGGCTAGATATTCAACAGGAGGTCTTCCTCCAGATTGCAGACATTGTTCAGAAAGCTGGTGGTGATTTTGCGTTCAATTGCACAACCCTCTATCCGGCGCCAAACCTGAACGATGACAATCCAATTAGTCGCTTTGGTGAAGATCTAAAATCGAACAGATCGCTGCAGTAAACAAGGCCCGAATTTATAATGAATGTGTAGAGATAAGTCGAATGGTTCCTCACAATTGATCTGGGCTGAAAAATAGCCTGCAATTCTATTTAATTTAGAAGAATAATTTTCATCTGAATTTTCTATATTGGATGCAAGGCATGCAGAAATCGAATGAACATGGCATGATTCACATCTATCAACAACAGAGATTAGGCTTGGGGTTTATAGTTTATTGCCTTTTACATAGGGTGAGTTATCATAGGCTTTGGTTAATAACTGACGATATTCTGGATGCCATTTAAGGTTAGGACGGCTTCGACGTGCGTTAAGAAGCATAATGACTCCAAAAATGAACACTATTGAAGCCTGACAAGAGGCTAACAGTGGAGAATCACTGAACAGATTAAGCATCGGGCTTCATTGACTATCAATATCATTATATTGGCTAGTCAAGAGGAGATTAAAATCAATCAAGTTATTGCTTTATCGACTTGTTGGTTTATCAAGCCATATGATAGGTAGTGTCCGAATTAGAGATTCAAAATCTCCATTTGAAAACCATGAGACCACTAATAAGCAAACTTACCGTGTTCTTGTGCTCCCTCATATTTGCTACACGTGCCTGAAGAAGGTGCGATGCATGCTTTCATCTCAGCTTGTGGCATTCATCTGAGGGTCCTCATCCATACAGTCGATCGAGTAATCACTTCCATTGCTTAATAGTTTAATGTCCTGACATCTCAAGCTGCCTAGCAGAATGAGGCGGTGGCGCATATAATAGATGCTGATTGGAATATATTCTCAATGCCTCAGGCAATACTTAGCTTCACAAATACTAAGACAATGATTCTATTAAATAAAGCAATAATAAGGATGACAATGAATTAAGAAAATATAGGGCTTGGGTCAAATGAAGGTTGTCTGCAACACATCTCCCCACAACGAGTCTTTGATATTTCATATTCCATGATGTAGTCTGGTAAGCCAAGCTAGTCTTAAAGCTTGCGGGCAAAATTAATTCCGTTGATTCTGTTTTTTTGTCTGCTCCCAAGCACTGGCAGAGAACTCTGTTCTAAGTAATATCTTCTACAAGTTGATGTCGACAGGCCAGTAAATCTTAACAACCATCATCTATAATTATAGGCCACTTGGCTATTGAAAATTGCCAGATTTCATACGTTAAGAACTATTTGAGTGTTGTTAGCAGCTTCAAGGCTTTGGTGGTTTCACCACACCCTCTACTTTTGCAGCAAAACATGGTTAATTGGAGATCGCAGAATCAATTACATGGTTTGAATTTTCCTTTTCCTACTTTACATTGTGGACATTTCCAATCTCTGGGCAAATCAGCAAAACTCGTACCCGGTGGGATTCCATTTGTTGGGTCGCCAACTTTTGGGTCATAGACATAGGTGCAAACCTTGCAGGCGTACTTTTTCATTGTTCCATTTGATCTTGTGGTTAAGCTATTATAGTTGCTATGAAGCTATTACTGTGAGGATTGAAAAGTAGATCATGGATTCCATTCCTTGGGACATAGTCGGTGCTGTCATGCTATTGCTAGTTGGTGTGGGATGGTTTTTGTACTACATATTTACGATGGATAGTCAAGAGTAGTTCCTTTTCTCAACCTATTGAGCTCTTAAGGCATTTGGGCGTGAGTATAAACAGTCCACATCCACTGCTATCAAGAAATCATGCCAGCATGTTATTTCATCGGCATCTTGTTCTAGGTATTGGAACGATAGTCTTTTTATATCCTTTGAGGGTGATTCGCTCTGGGCTGCTGAATCTGATAGAGCACAATTTTGCAGAGCTTATTCTTTGCAGAATTAATCCCTCTGGAAGATCTCATACAGAGCATTCCCTCAATGGACAACACGATTTACTGTGAGCATCAAAGCTAAGATATTCTTTAGCGAGTGGTCCCTTTGTTGATTTAGGTGAGCAAAGGGTCCCAACAAGATTAGTATTTGCCTGGCAAGTCATAAAAAGTACTTCTTCATAGTCAGAGAACTTCAGCAGGAGAATACACCCTATCTTTAAGACTATTTGAAACTCGATTGAGTAGGCCCAAGATGTCTAGTGTGTGTTCGTAAAATATTAATCTCTTCTGATGAATGAAAGCCGTGCCGGCCTGCTAAGAATTAGCAATAACAACTGTTTTTTAGGTTATCTTTATTATGCCTAGATCTCTTTCTCTCAGCCCTAGCTCCTGGCAGCATCTGAGAAATATAACAGTCGCCAGAGAGTGCACAACAGGGCAATCGCAATGACCAATTCAATAGGATGACCCATATAGGCTTACCAGCATATAATCAGTATGATAGAGCCAAGTCAAGGCATGAGTCTATAATACTGATTCACGACAGTTAGAGGCTTATTTTCGATCATTTCAATTACAAACTGGTAATCATAACATTACCTTTTAGGTAATGCCACCTTGAATAAGGTTAATACTCATTGAGCTTGCCCACTAAAGCTTCGTCTGTAATCTTTTGCGCGAGACAGTTTCTTGATGCTTCCCGTAGCCTCCCTAACTATTTTCATTTTCCCTTCACATTTACAACCTGCCAATTCCCTCGATATACATGTGCACTATTTAAATTTATGAGTGTTTATACAGATTGCCCCATTCTATTTCTCGGCGATACTTTAAAAATATTAATATCTTCTACCATGAAATTTACTTTTGAATCCCAATCAGAAATTTATTACATGCTAAAAGCATTGAATGAAACCCACACTGCCATAGAAAATGGCCATGTGGGCCTAATCAATGATCAAACTCGTAAAGAGTTTGATTCATTGAGAGATAAATTTCAAGACTTTGTCCTTTCCAATCTCTAGCTGTTAAAGCGCCTAGTGGTCGGCATCATTGATTTGGCATTAAAGATAGAGCTCCCTTACCTAGCTTTTACTGCAAAGGTCATTTCAGCTGCTCACTTGTCGCACTCCCTCAAAGTTTGTCATAAGGTCCATACGCTCCAGGGGAATGCCTTCCTTTTTTTGCAGGTCAAGCTTTTTGCCTTGTTTAGAGAAGTATAACCAAACTAATACTTATATTTCTATAAGAAGTTTTGGCTATTATTTCCATAGCCTCGGATTCAAAGTATGTTGGTGTTGACAATATATTGATTAACCATCGCCCCACTTTGATTAAATTCACAACGGCCTATTTCTTGATAGAAAATATCGTAAGTTCGCAAATTATTTTCTATCAAGAAAACTGTCTCTAATCTTTCTTGCTTGGGGGGAGAAGCCAGCTCGTCTATAAAGGACGCATTGGCTCAATTGACAACTTTCAAATATCACATATAAATAATCCAAAAGTCTATCGACTTGTTTTTCAAGCTAGCTCATAGGTTAGGTGATGATTTAATCGATCATCACAAGAATAGTATTTAAGAATAGAGCTAATTAAATTAAAAGCTTACCTTTTCGTGTTAGAGACTGTTATTATACAATCAATCAAGTGCAAAGCAATTGAGAACATTATCAAGGCTCCCGATTTTAATGACAACACTGCTTTCATTTCTATTCTCTGGCACAAGTAGTGCTCAGGCTCAATCACAACAAGACGTCGGCATTAAAATCAATGGGGACCAAGGAAATACCTACTTTTTCCATCAAGCTAATGTTGCCTGTGAAGATAAAGTTGGTGCTTATCAATTCCCTATATCAACTTGGTGTAAAGCGAATGGTTTTTCAGAAGACCTTACGGGGCAACGAAAACCTTACACTGGTTGGAAACTTTGTGCCATTACATCTCGATATCTTGCGCACCCAGAATATAGTAATATCAATTCAGTGACCTGTACAGCTGCGCGCAAGGCCGGAAGACTTCCTAAGCTGATTGAGTAGTTTTGCAGTTGTTTGTTTTCTACTTATCTAAGAGGCCACCAGATTTCATGTTTCAAGTTCTGCTTTTGGATATCAACTTTTTGCTTAGAATTGAATTGTTAGAAGCTTGTCTATGATCAAAAGTTTTTCCTGCATGAACCCTAGCAAAAACGATAACACCAATCATGATTGGCAACTATGACTAGATGCCCGTTCCTTGCTTTCAGTTTCTCTATTATGCCGCGTAGCAGATTAAAGTAATTCGTTTCGCAATATTCTTATTGTATAAGTGCATGCATCAACGCAAAGGCAATCCTTTAAAGTGGAAATTATATGTTAATAAAGCCAACTTAAATCTCTCCTGAATCCTACTTTCGTCAATACCACCGGGCGCAATATTTTCAGAGTGATTGAGAGGAGAATACATGCTCATCACGAGTTCATTTACTTATCCATTCGTCAATGCGCCTGGATTGGCCATATTGTCAACAGTGTTTGTACGACTAATGGACATTGATCTACATTTCAAGGGAAATGTCTGCTGAGCTTGGTTCAAACACACTGGAGCTCCACGATGCTCCAGTGATTTCTATCTCATAGTCTCTTGCCATTCAGCAACGGATTTTTCAAGTTCATTGACTTGGCAGCCATGAAATATCTCATTTCTTTTTTTTAAACCACGAATTTGCGTGTGTTTGCTGAAGCTAATGGTGATGCAGCAATCCAAACTAGTATGACGTACTTTTACAAGTGTATCAGGATTCTGTTTGCTTACTTTCTATCTCAGGCTATCGACAAGGACATGTTATGAATGGTTGGGATCGCGAGCTAATTTGCCTTTCTGTCTATAAACCTAATATCGCAATTAGTGGGAAACCAGCAGTTGGAAGCTTTTAGCAACACTTAGGTCATCCTGCTCTACGTCTATAAATTCTTCAAAGCTTCTAGCTTCAATCTTTTGTGCTTGCATCTACTTTGACCCATCTAAGTATGGATGATTGATCAGTCTTGATCGAGCTAGCACTGATTGGCCTCAGGGATTGTTTTGCCCTTGTTTGAACTTTAAAGCTGATCAAGACGACTGGATATGCTTGATCACGTGGCCAAACCATCACCAACTGAGCAGAAGAACCGCAAGCGCCCACGCTTTTGGCTTGGACCTTTGTTGGTGGGTGGGTGTTTTGCCCTGGGCTATGGCATGACCCAGAGAATCATGGTTCTGCGTGGGAACATGCAGCAGCCGCAGCAGCAGTCTTTTGGACCGACTCCTTTTCCATTTCCTGGAGAGCGCCTAGAAGGACTGCGTCGTCGGCATGGTGGCAGCAGTGCAGATCTACAGGCGGACGTCGCTGCCAAGGAGGCCAAAGTTGCAGCCAAACGTAAGGCCAAAGAGCAGGCTGAGAAGAAGGCCAAGCAACAAGCAGAGAAGTTGGCTGCTGCGGCTGCTCTTCGTCGAGAACAGGAACTTCAAGCGATTCGCCAAGCCACAGAAGCCGACTCGGCAGACCCCGGTCTGGCTGCTCCAGAACTGCCTACACCAATCAACCCTCAAGGAACAAGACCTGCTCAACCAGTAGCGCCAAAGCCAAAGCCTTCCAGCACACCAGCATCAAACTCTTTTGGCAGGCCAACGCCGCCTCAACCAGTAGCGCCACAGCCCCAGCCTGCAAGCACACCAGCATCAGATTTCCTTCGCAGGGGAGACTCCCCTCAAGAGCCGCACTCGCCAGTATCAGACTTTCTTAGGAGGAACTATCCCTAAAAGCCCTTGAAAGTAATCACCCCATTTCCAAGCGACCCACCTCATACTTTGACAAGGCCTCCCAACGCTCCTTCAGTGCTTTGATTGCGAGTTGGATCTGCCACAGTTTCAGACATCCGTGCTGTGGTCATGAGTTCTCCTGATTCCCTACGCAGAGCGACCTTGAACCGCTTAGCAGCACGATTGGGTCATGGGCTTGCTGACGCTGCTGCTGGCTTGGCCTTGCTAGCGCAGGATGCTCCAGAGCGCTTTAGAAAGGAATGGGATCTTTTTCAGCAAGAGGTGATTGCAGAGGCCGATCGTCTGGAGCAGGAATCTGGCGAGGTCAGTGAGACAAAGGCAGCCTCATCGCCAGTTTCTAATCAAGAACGGGCTCAGGATCAGATCGATCGTCTTAGGGCAAAGGTGGCAGACCTCAATCGCCAAGTTGAGATCAACCAGTAATGGCTTGTCCGTCCCTGCTGGTAGCGATTCGGCGTGGGCTGCGTGCGCTGCGTATTTGGCGTGCAGTTTTGACGTTAATCATCTTTGTTTGGTGGGATGCCCGTCAATGGACTTATCCAGGTGGTTGTACCAGTGAGCGGCGGCAGGCCCGCCAAACGATTCGAGCTCGTTGGCTCACTACAGAATTGCTCCAACTTGGTTCCGCTTTTATCAAGCTTGGCCAGTTGCTCTCGGCACGTCCTGATGTTTTGCCAGTTCAATGGGTATCTGAACTGGCTGATCTTCAGGACAAGGTCCCTGCATTTAGTTTTGAGCAAGCTCAAATTCTGCTGGAGCAGGAATTGGGGGACCGCTGTGCAGAGATCATTGATCTTGATGATCAGCCCCTTGCAGCCGCCTCCCTAGCTCAGGTTCATCGCGCCAGTCTGCGCAGCGGTCGGCAAGTTGTCCTGAAGATTCAACGGCCTCGCCTGGAGCGATTGTTTCGCCTGGATTTGCAAATCATGCAGCAGGTCGCTGCTGTACTGCAACGTCACCCCAAATGGGGACGTGGGCGCGACTGGGTGGGGATTGCTCAGGAATGTCGTCGGGTCTTGTTAAGGGAGCTCGACTTTCGTGTGGAGGCTCAGTACGCAGCTCGGTTTCGTCAACAGTTTCTTGATGATTCTCGTATTCGCGTGCCTGCAGTGGTCTGGGAGCTCAGCACCCGGCGTGTTCTTTGTCTCGATTATTTGCCAGGCATCAAGGTGAATGATCTTGAGGCTTTGTTGAAGGCCGGAATTGATCCCTCGGCCGTAGCCGAGCTTGGAGCCGCCAGTTATCTGCAGCAGCTCGTGCGATTCGGTTTTTTTCATGCCGATCCCCATCCAGGCAACCTTGCCGTGGCCCCTGATGGAGCTCTCATTTACTACGACTTCGGCATGATGGGGCTGCTCTCCGATTCTTTGCGAAGTCGGCTCGGTTCGATGATTCGTGCGGCGGCGGCTAGAGATGCGGCAGCCCTGGTTGAAGAGTTGCAGGCTGCTGGTTTGATTGCTTATGGCATCGACGTTGGGCCTGTGCGGCGGTTGGTGCGAGTGATGTTTCAAGACGCTTTGACGCCCCCCTTCAGCGCCAATGTGATCGAGAAACTTTCCGGAGATCTGTACGAGTTGATTTATGGCCAACCCTTTCGGCTGCCAGTTGAGCTGATTTTTGTGATGCGTGCTCTCTCCACCTTTGAAGGGGTGGGGCGAAGCCTCGACTCAGGCTTTAGTTTGATGGCTATAGCCAAGCCATATTTACTGCCACTGATGACTTCAAGCGGTTCTGGTCCAAACGATTTGCTCAATGAGCTCGGACGTCAGGTCGGTGCTATTGGCAGCCGGGCTGCAGCCTTGCCAAGGCGTCTGGACGAAAGCCTTGAACGACTGGAACAAGGAGATCTGCAATTGCAGATCCGGATGGGTGAATCCGATCGACAGTTGCGGCGCATGATCAGCGTTCAGAAGGCCCTTGGTCAATCGGTGTTATTGGGCTCTCTAGGCATTGCAGCTGCTCTTTTGGGGGCAAGTAGTCGGCCGATTTGGGCTGTCTTGCCGTTGGTCGCGGCTCTCCCGGTGGGCTTCGGTTGGTTCAAATTGCAGATCAAGCTGGGACGTGAGTCGCGCATGGATCATGTGTCGAGTCAGAGTCGCTGAAAGTCTTCCAAAGTGATCCCCGTCAAGCCCCTTTGAGGCCTTTGCTTAGCTTCGCCCCCGTGGCCCTTGTCCTGTGGCACCGGCATAGACCGCTTGGCTACCGAGTTCGTCTTCGATTCGCAGCAGTTGGTTGTATTTCGCTACCCGTTCACTGCGACTTAGGGAGCCCGTTTTGATCTGCCCAGCACGGGTGGCAACGGCAAGATCTGCAATTGTGGTGTCTTCCGTTTCGCCGCTGCGGTGGCTGATCACGCTGGTGTAACCAGAGCGCCCAGCAAGATCAATGGCCTGAAGCGTTTCCGTTAGCGAGCCGATCTGATTCACTTTAATCAGGATGGAATTGGCTACGTTTTGATCAATTCCCTGCTGTAAGCGCTTAGTACTAGTTACAAAAATATCGTCACCTATCAGTTGGATACGCTTCCCCAATTTTTTTGTGAGTAGAGCCCAACCTTGCCAATCATCTTCTGCTAGTCCATCTTCGATCGAAATAATTGGGTAGCGATCAACAAGTTTTTCGAGCTGATTGACCATTTCGGTACTGGTGTAACGACCACCCCCGAAGGCATAGCAGCCGTCTTGATAGAACTCTGTGCTGGCTACATCTAGTGCCAAGGAAATATCCTTACCTGGCGAATAGCCTGCTTTTTCGATTGCTTGAATGAGCAGATCTCCTGCTGCATCATTGTTGGTCAGATTGGGTGCAAAGCCGCCTTCATCTCCAACTGCCGTTGAGAGCCCCTGAGCACTGAGCAGGCCCTTGAGTGTGTGGAATACTTCTGCGCCCATGCGCAGCGATTCTCGGAAGGTGCTTGCTCCATGGGGCACCAGCATGAATTCCTGAAAATCGAGATTATTAGCAGCATGCGCACCACCGTTGATCACATTCATCAGCGGTACGGGCAGCAATGAGGCCATGGGGCCACCCAGGTAGCGGTAGAGGGGCAAACCCAAGCCATTGGCGGCCGCGCGGGCAGTGGCCATGCTCACGGCCAGGATCGCGTTTGCGCCCAGGCTTGATTTGTTGTCGCTGCCATCAAGCTCTTGCATGGTGCCATCAACACTGGCCTGATCTAGGGAAGAGATCCCACAGAGCGCTGGGGCAATCCGATCCTCGATATGGTTCACAGCCTTAGTCACCCCTTTGCCCAGGTAACGGCTGTCGCCATCTCTTAATTCATGCGCCTCATGGGCACCGGTGCTTGCTCCGCTGGGCACGATGGCCCGACCGATAGCACCTGCTTCGAGCAACACTTCTGCTTCAACTGTGGGGTTGCCGCGAGAGTCCAGAACCTCTCTGGCCACGATGGTGTCAATGACGAGGTCGAGGGAATCGATCACCTGTGACGAATTGAAGTTGCGTGGATCCTATGGTTTGCCAGCCCGCGGACTGTGTACCGCCTAGCCCTTTTACTGATGCTGAGGCTGTTGTCAGTCGTAGAACGACGCAGAATGAACTGAGCCTTAAAGGTCAGGGTCGCTCGAGATGCGGATGTTGCACACGATGCTGAGGGTGGGGGATTTGGATCGTTCTCTGCGCTTCTACACCGAGGTTCTAGGCATGCATCTGTTGCGGCGAAAGGACTACCCCTCAGGTCGCTTCACCTTGGCGTTTGTCGGTTATGGCGAGGAGAGTGATACCACTGTGCTGGAACTCACACACAACTGGGACCAAGATCACTACGAGTTGGGAGAGGGCTATGGCCATATCGCCTTGGGCGTGGAGGATATTCAATCCACCTGCTTGGCCATCTCAAAGCGAGGGGGGCGTGTGGTGCGAGAACCCGGGCCTATGCAACATGGAAGCACCGTGATTGCCTTTGTGGAAGATCCCGATGGCTACAAGGTGGAGCTGATTCAACTGGCCTCTCGTGAGGCCGCGAGCTGAACCCTATGCATCCTGAGACCAGTCAAGCGGCTTCCGCCCAGGGAAGTCTGACAAGTGATCCTGATCAATTCAGTGATGACGCTTGGGATTTATTGCTTGTCGGTCAGGATGTCGCCCGCCGTTGGCGACATGGTCAGCTGGATGCTCCGGCGCCGTACAAAAACTGCAACACACGCAGTCAGGGGACTGGCGAATATAACTAACAAAAGAACAACAGCCCTGCATCATTCTCTTATGAAGTAAACGTTTCAAACTGATCGGAATCCAAGCAGAACTATGCTCTATATTGCCAACGATTGAAAGAGTCTATTTCTAAATTAAATAAAAGCACACCTTCCTAATCAATGACACTATTGGATACATTCCTAAAGATGAACTAACCCAGGCTGTCCATGGCAGAGATGGTATCAAGCATGTGGGCAAGACAACTACAAGTTCATACATTAGCTTAGAAAAAAGATTATCACCCGAATCATTATCCTTAGGCCATAAAGAAAGCATCCAAGCCTTGATTGCGATGGCAGCATCTAGCTTCAGGCAAGCTTAGGACCGACAAGTATAAATCATAGGATGTGGGTTATTTTACGGACTATAAGGAGGTAAATAAAGACTAGAAAAAACCATTTCTGGCTTAAAAGCCCTATCCAAGTCTGACAAGTTAACAGATAAATCTCGCGTTTTATAGTTCGGCAGCCCATCAGTCCATATGATAGTAACTTGATGCGACTCTGGATACCATCTCTTCAATCTTGAAGTAAGATTGCTTGCATTGATTTCTTCACCAGTTGGGGAGAAAGTTTGTCCAAACTGGGCAACTATAGTCGCCAACTTCGTGTTAAGCGAAGAAGAGTTGCCAAGGCCAAGTGAAGGGGGGAGAATCTGAATTCCCTGGGAAGGGTCAATTGACAACTGAGAATAGATTAGATCGACAAAACTTATGCCTAAGATTATTCTCAAGGGAATATCGTGTAATGAAGCTAAGTTCCGCAATTTTTCAGTCGTTTGTTCAAAGACAAGGGGATTGCCCGGTAAAGCCAAGACTGCTTTGCCATGTATCTGGGCTTCTTGAACAAGCGTTTTTGCTAATATGGAATAGACTCGATCATAGGCAATCCCACGAATTCTATATATAAAGTCCAGACTCCTTACCTCCTTGTTTTGTTGATACAGCCATTGAACGACAGGATGAACAGGCATACGCACGAAAATCTTTTTTGATTCCTGCAATATCAACATTGCTTCTTGGGTAATCATGCCCAAGGGACCTGGACCAAGGCCAATAAGTATTATCTCCAAAATAAAAGAATGCCAGTTATTGGCAAATTTGTAAAAATCATGTATTATTTTATAGTTTAGAGTGATAGGATTACTATGAGCAAGCAATCAGCTGTTGAATTTCTTCAAAGAATGCTGGATGATGAAGAATTTTGTCATGCATTAGAAGAGGCTCCTGACTCATCTTCCCGCTTCAAGCTTGTCCAAGCTGCAGGCTTTGATTTCACCGAGAAAGAACTTGATGAGACGACTACCGAGATTCTCTCTGACGAGGAACTAACCGACGATGACCTTGCGGCAATAGCAGGAGGAAATAGTAGGTTTGCCATGGGCAGCTCGCGTTCTCCTCAAGGAACTTCCTTACGCCAACTTGGTTCAAGAGAAATTTTATCCAGAATGCCTAGCTGGCTCATATCAGGGATGAGAGCTCCAACGGGAAGAGGGCCCGATCCAACACCCAACAAAGGCGCATACTGCGGATACTATGATTGTCCAGTATGAAGAATCCCAATCCAATTAATTCTCAGGCAAATTTATATTTTTTCAGATATGCGAATAAAGACTATATGATTAATGCCAATGTGCTTTGGGCGTGTGAGCTCACAAGGAGTATTAAGGAGCTTGTCTATCGTTATTTGGAGCAACCTGACTCTTCGTGGACCAACTTAGAGAAGACGGTGATCAACCGCTTGGGGATTGGAGATCATCAACAATTAGTTAAAACCACTGATTGCTCATCAAATCACAAACAAATATCTATAAACAGCATTGCGCTCTTCGTAATACAAGAATGCAATATGAGCTGCAC
Source organism: Prochlorococcus sp. MIT 1318 (assembly GCF_047304505.1). Classification (NCBI taxonomy): domain Bacteria; kingdom Bacillati; phylum Cyanobacteriota; class Cyanophyceae; order Synechococcales; family Prochlorococcaceae; genus Prochlorococcus; species Prochlorococcus sp. MIT 1318. The sequence continues at coordinate 444,710 of NZ_CP138958.1, forward strand.
CTATTGCTATGGCGTAGAAGGCCGCTACGGGTCCGGTGGAAAAATGGACGAGAAAACGGCTTACTCCACAGTCGACTGGCTTATTAAACAATCCAATGAAAACAAAGAACTTCAAATCAACTTTTTTGGCGGTGAGCCTTTATTGGCCTTTGACTTGGTTGAGAAAACAATAAATTATGCGGAAACGAAAGGCAAGCAAAATAACAAAAAAATCTCTTTTGGTTTGAATACAAATGGGACTCTACTTAACCAGAAGATAATTGACTTTCTCACACAACATAATACCTCTATAAGTGTCAGCTTTGATGGGGAAAAAGCTATCCAAGACAAAGTCAGGCCACTTAAGAATGGCAAAAGCTCATACGACAAAATCGTTCCAAACTTGAAGCTTCTTCTAAGCTCTGATGCACAAACCCATGTACATACTGTCCTATCGGAAAGGAATGATTTGGAGAGATCTGAAAAAGCCATATCAAATATCGGAATCCAATCTATGACTTACAGCATTGAAACACCTCTAAGAACTGAAAATAATACTGTTGAGCATAAACGCGATGTCTCAGAAATCCTTAAGACTCTATCGAAAGAAAAACAGAAGATCATGAGACTAATTACAGATCGAAACTCTTCTGATCTTTCCAGACAAAATGGCCTTGTCTGGAATTGCGTTAAGCAGTTTCTTGGAGCTCCAAAGAGACAATATCATTGCAATGCCGGTAGAAACTATGCAGCCGTCTCAGTTTCTGGAGATGTCTACTTATGCCATAGATTTGTAGGTGATAAAAAACATAAGGTAGGCAGTATTTCTAATGGCAAACCTATTCTAGATGAATATCAAAAGAGCAACATAGAGATTCATCCTAAATGCAGAAATTGCTTCGCGAAATTAACATGCGGAGGTGGTTGTTATCATGAAAATTTTACTGCGAATGACTCAGATTTTGAACCAAATGAAGAATTTTGCAAAATCCAACGCAAAGCAACAGAATTAGGTGCTGTGGTAACTAGTCAATTAGATCAAAGCGATCTGAAGTTCCTCCAAGCGGTTGATTTCATTCCTCAGCAGCCCTGCCCAATTGATTTATTTTAAATTAAGATAAATTATCTCAACCAAATATCCATTGGCTTAATTTATTCAAGCTTTTCTTATTAGGCCATGAAACAAAAATATTCTGCGTCAGGCGCTGAGCTTTTTTATCGTTTGTGAACCAATCTGCTTCTATAATTGGTGAATGTAGTAGGTAGGCGGGAAATAGGATTAGTCGATTGTATTTCATTTCAACAATGAAGTCCAGCACCCAATCATCATTGGACTTGGTTTGATAGCCTTGATGTTGATTTTTTGTTTTTTTCAATATCTCTAATCTCATATCTTCATATGAGTTCCATCCGCATGTTTCTCGCTGATACTCAAAATCAGAAAATACACCATAAGTACGATATAGCTGTGCAAGTAGTATAGGATCAATGGCATTAAGCTCGGAGCCTATTATCTTGTTGATGCCAGATCGTCTATGGTGGAAAAAGCCGGTTCCTCCCTTGCAATCTTGTGGTTTATTGAGATAAACAATCCCTGCAATAAATCCACTGTCTGCATGAGGTTTACACATGTGCTCTATCAGTTCATATTGATGTCTTTTAAAGATCGAGAACAACCATACCTTATAGCTACATGATGTTAGTATCACATCCGGTATATTAGTATAAGTTTTCTTAACATACTGATTATGAATCCAGTCGCTTATTTCTGCATCGGGCAAGTCAGCACTTGCTTGATCACCTGGATGATATCCAACCCGTTTATGATCTAGCCCTATCGCAAATGCGCTCAGGCGATCGGGATAAAGATAGAAATCATCAACAACCATAATATTATGCAATTTATCTGCCAAAGGTATAAAAGAGATTTGAGCGTCTCTATTCACCTTGGATAACTCATCTGATTTCAAAATTGGTCTGCCCATCCCAAACGCTCCAGTGCAAAAGTGATTTCAGATGAAAGAATAGGCTATGAATCAATCGTCAATTCTCTCTAAAGGCAAGGGAAGTATTCAGACCCTATTATTTACACTGGTTGATCGATTGATAGTTCTACTCTGCCAAGAGTATGCGGACTATTTAATAGACGAAAAACCTTACTTTTGCCTTCATGAGTTCTAGCTTAACTAATCCAAACATTGGATTTTCAGGCTCATTACGTAGTCACGAGCGCTGATTTCTGTCACCTAACATCGACATATAAACTCGATCAGACAAACCGTTCGAAAGACGGAAGATTTACTTCCAGGTGTTTTTGTTAGCACCTGCTTCGAGCAACACTTCTGCTTCAACTGTGGGGTTGCCGCGAGAGTCCAGAACCTCTCTGGCCACGATGGTGTCAATGACGAGGTCGAGGGAATCGATCACCTGTGACGAATTGAAGTTGCGTGGATCCTATGGTTTGCCAGCCCGCGGACTGTGTACCGCCTAGCCCTTTTACTGATGCTGAGGCTGTTGTCAGTCGTAGAACGACGCAGAATGAACTGAGCCTTAAAGGTCAGGGTCGCTCGAGATGCGGATGTTGCACACGATGCTGAGGGTGGGGGATTTGGATCGTTCTCTGCGCTTCTACACCGAGGTTCTAGGCATGCATCTGTTGCGGCGAAAGGACTACCCCTCAGGTCGCTTCACCTTGGCGTTTGTCGGTTATGGCGAGGAGAGTGATACCACTGTGCTGGAACTCACACACAACTGGGACCAAGATCACTACGAGTTGGGAGAGGGCTATGGCCATATCGCCTTGGGCGTGGAGGATATTCAATCCACCTGCTTGGCCATCTCAAAGCGAGGGGGGCGTGTGGTGCGAGAACCCGGGCCTATGCAACATGGAAGCACCGTGATTGCCTTTGTGGAAGATCCCGATGGCTACAAGGTGGAGCTGATTCAACTGGCCTCTCGTGAGGCCGCGAGCTGAACCCTATGCATCCTGAGACCAGTCAAGCGGCTTCCGCCCAGGGAAGTCTCACAAGTGATCCTGATCAATTCAGTGATGACGCTTGGGATTTATTGCTTGTCGGTCAGGATGTCGCCCGCCGTTGGCGACATGGTCAGCTGGATGTGGAGCACTTGATCCAGGTGCTTTTCAGTGATCGGCGTTACAGCGATTGGGTGTTGGCTCTGCCCATTGATTCAACTGCGCTGCTGGATCGCTTGGAAGGTTTTTTGGCCGAGCAGCCTATGGCTCGAGGTAATGAGTTGTTCATCGGCGATGACCTTGAAGACCTCCTTGAAGAAGCAGACCGTTCCAGAGTTCGCTGGGGATCTCGGCTGATTGACGTGTCTCATTTGCTGATTGCGTTGGGGCGCGATCCGCGCATTGGAGCCGAGCTATTTGAAGAGCTAGGAATGCCCAGTGAACGCTTGGAAGCGGAGTTGAGACGCTTGCCCAAAGGCATGCGCCAGTTGCGCACATCAACGCCGACTTCTCCTCCTGCGCCCGATTCTGCGCCACCTGCATCGGTGGCCCCACAAGCGAGAACTGTCTCCTCTCCTACCCCGCCGATTATCCAAGAACCTGCCGTCGCTACTGGGGAGCCAACTCCATTACAACTCCAGCAAGAACCTCAGGCTCTTGAGGCCTATGGTCGTGACCTTACCGCTGCAGCTCAGGCAGGTCAGCTAGATCCTGTGATCGGTAGAGATCCAGAGATTCGCCGTTTGATCAAGGTTTTATCACGTCGCGGCAAGAACAATCCGGTGTTGATTGGAGCTCCTGGCGTTGGTAAAACGGCCATCGCCGAGCTGTTGGCTCAACGCATTGTGGCTGGGGAGGTTCCTGATTCCCTGAAAGGTTTGCGCTTGGTCTCCCTTGATCTTGGTGCACTGATCGCTGGTGCCAAGTTTCGTGGTCAATTTGAGGAACGGCTTCGGTCTGTGTTGAAAGAGGTAAGCGATCCAGATGCAGGTGTGGTGTTGTTCATCGATGAACTGCACACGGTGGTGAGCAGCGATCGTTCCAGTGCGGATGCTGGAAGTTTGCTAAAGCCGGCTTTAGCAAGGGGAGACCTCCGCTGCATTGGGGCCACGACCCCTGAGAACTATCGCCGCACAGTGGAGAAGGATCAGGCACTCAATCGGCGTTTTCAGCAGGTTTTAATCAAGGAGCCGAGTCTTGAATTGAGCGTTGAAATCTTGCGAGGCCTGAAAGAGCGCTATGAACTTCACCACGGCGTCACGATCACCGATGGTGCGGTGACTGCTGCAAATCGCTTGGCTGATCGCTACATCAGTGACCGCTGCTTACCTGATAAGGCCATCGATCTTATCGATGAGGCTGCAGCCCAGCTCAAGATGGATGTCACCTCGAAGCCTCAGGTGGTTGAAGAGGCGGAGGCGGAGCTGCGACGTGTCGAGCTTGCTTTACTGGCGGCTGAGCAGGCACCGGAGGTTGAACGGGTGCAATTACAGGCTGCTCGGATTGCTGCGGCATCTCAGCTCACAGATTTACAAGAGCGCTGGCAGATCGAACGGGATCATCTGGCCGAGCTGCGGGATTTGTTGCAACAAGACGAGGATCTCCGCAATGCCATTGCTGAAGCAGAGCGACTCGGTGATCTAGAGGCGGCTGCACGTCTTCAATACGACCAATTGCATAGGGTTCAGCAACGGCGGGCCGACCTTGAAGAAACGTTAGCTTTGGCCCAGGCATCTGGTTCGGCACTCCTACGGGAACAAGTGGAGGCTGAAGACATTGCCGATGTCGTTGCACGCTGGACTGGGATTCCTGTTCAGCGGTTGCTGGCGGCTGAACGGCAAAAGTTGCTAGATCTTGAAGCCCATTTAAGCGAGCGGGTGATTGGTCAGCCCGAAGCGGTTCAGGCGGTGGCGGCAGCAATTCGTCGGGCTCGAGCGGGCATGAAGGATCCGCGCCGTCCTGTTGGTTCGTTTTTGTTTCTTGGACCCACTGGCGTGGGCAAGACAGAACTGGCAAAAGCGCTTGCGGCCTCCTTGTTCGATGAGGAAGAGGCGCTGGTGCGACTCGATATGAGTGAATTCATGGAACGCAATGCCGTGGCGCGTCTTTTGGGGGCTCCTCCCGGCTATGTCGGCTATGAGGAGGGTGGACAGCTCACCGAAGCGGTGTGTCGCCGTCCTTATGCGGTGTTGCTTCTGGATGAAATTGAGAAGGCTCATCCTGATGTGTTCAATGTGCTCCTACAGGTTCTGGACGATGGCCGTCTCACTGACTCGCAGGGCCGCACCGTGGACTTCCGTCACACCGTGGTTGTGATGACTAGCAACTTGGCTAGTCGCGCCATCCTTGATGCGTCTCGCTTGGCGCAGCAGGAGGGGACAGATGGGGATTGTCTTGATCAGAGCCTGGCTCAAAAGGTGGATCAGGCCCTCAATAAGCAATTTCGGCCTGAATTTTTGAATCGCATCGATGAAGTGATACGTTTTCGCCCGCTCAAGGCTGATGACCTTCAGCGAATTGTGCAGCTGCAATTGGCCGATCTCTCCAGCCTGCTTGCTGAGCAAGGTCTTGAATTGCGTGTGGCGGCAGGCGCGGTTGAGGCTTTGGCTTTGCAAGGTTATGAGCCGGAATATGGCGCTCGCCCTTTAAGGCGTGTACTGCGTCGTCGGGTTGAGAACCCGTTGGCCACGGAATTGCTGGGAGAGCGTTTCAGCGGTGCCCGCGCCGTGCGCGTGATACCCGGTGCTCAGGCCTCCGAACCATTTCAGTTCCTTCCTGAGGATTGAAACAGGTATCCGGTAAAGTGTTCGTTTGCCGGCGTGTGCTTCAGCACCGGCGATAGCCACCGGCCTAAGCTCCGTGACCAGCCCTATTTCCGAGGACACCACAGACTCCAGCGAATCTCCTGCCGAGGACACCACAGACTCCAGCGATTCTCCTGAGGCAGAACCGACCCGTCAGAGTGGGTTTCTTGCAGCAACATATGAGGAGTTGAGCCTGGTGGTATGGCCCAGTCGCCAGCAGCTGTTCAGCGAATCCATCGCCGTGATCCTGATGGTCAGTCTCTCGGCTGCATTCATCGCTGCCGTGAGTCGCTTTTATAGCTGGGCGTCGTCCCAGATTTTCGTTTGATTGTGTAGGGCGGTTTTGCTGTCTTGCCTCAACCGTCTTTCCCAAACCATTAGCTTCTTATCAGCGCAAGTGTCAGAACTCGAGCTCACACCACAAGAACCATCTGAGGTTCTGGAACTGCCGGCTCCTAATGATGGAGAGGCGGGTACCAAGGCCCCAACTCCTGCAGCCAGAACAACCGTAGCCCGCTGGTATGCCATTCAGGTGGCCTCGAGCTGTGAGAAGAAGGTGAAGGCAACTCTTGAGCAGCGGGCCGTCACCCTTGGTGTGAGCAACAGGATTCTGGAGATCGAAATTCCCCAGACCCCAGCGGTGAAATTGAAAAAGGATGGCAGTCGTCAGTCCACTGAGGAGAAAGTCTTTCCGGGGTACGTGTTGGTACGAATGGTTCTTGATGAAGACACAATGATGGCGGTGCGCAGCACCCCCAACGTGATCAACTTCGTGGGGGCTGAGGACCGCCGCGCCACAGGGAAAGCTCGTGGTCACATCAAACCCCGACCGCTCAGTCGTCAGGAGGTAGATCGCATCTTCAAGCGTGCTGCTGAGAAAAAAACACTCGTCAAGGTCGATCTCGCGGAGGGCGATCAGATCCTTGTGACCTCGGGTCCTTTCAAGGACTTCCAGGGGGAGGTGATCGAAGTCTCTGGAGAGCGCAGCAAGCTGAAAGCTCTTCTTTCAATCTTTGGCAGAGAAACCCCTGTGGAACTCGAGTTTTCTCAAATCAATAAACAGAATTGAGCTAACGGCGGCCGTCTCCCTGCGGAGGGCGGCCAAAGAGGTGGGCCACCATCTTGCCGCACTTGTCCCAAGGGCCAGGTCATCCGCAATCGTTCAATCCCGCTCGTCCATGGCCAAGAAAGTTGTATCTGTGATCAAGCTGGCCCTTCAGGCTGGCAAAGCTAATCCTGCTCCGCCTGTGGGTCCTGCCCTTGGCCAGCATGGAGTCAACATCATGGCGTTTTGCAAGGAGTACAACGCTCGCACGCAGGACAAGGCCGGATTAGTGATTCCGGTAGAGATCTCGGTTTTTGAAGACCGTAGTTTCACATTCATTACCAAGACTCCCCCAGCATCAGTGCTGATCACGAAGGCTGCCGGGATCGAAAAAGGTTCTGGTGAGTCCGCCCATGGCAAGGTCGGCTCTTTAAGCCGTTCTCAGCTTGAAGAGATCGCCAAGACCAAGCTGCCTGATCTCAATTGCACCAGTATTGAGTCGGCCATGCGCATCATTGAAGGTACTGCTCGCAACATGGGCGTTTCCATCAGCGACTGACACTGATGTAGCGTCCATCTTCAAGATTCATCTATTCACCATTTTTCGGGGGAGACACGTTGTGTCGCCTGCACCCCACATCTGCCATGCCAAAACTGTCTAAACGTATTACTGGTCTTCTCGCCAAAGTTGAAGACCGTGTTTATCAGCCCATTGAGGCCATTCAGCTCGTCAAAGAGAACGCCACAGCAAAGTTCGACGAAACCATCGAAGCCCATGTGCGCCTTGGGATTGATCCCAAATACACCGATCAACAGTTGCGAACCACTGTTGCTCTGCCTCAAGGTACGGGTCAGAGCGTGCGCATCGCCGTGATCACCAGGGGTGAGAAATTAGCTGAGGCAAAGACAGCTGGGGCTGAGTTGGCTGGGGATGATGATTTGGTGGAAAGCATCGGCAAAGGCCAGATGGATTTCGATCTTTTGATCGCTACCCCTGACATGATGCCCAAGGTGGCCAAGCTGGGCAGAGTGCTAGGTCCTCGTGGCCTGATGCCAAACCCTAAGGCTGGAACAGTAACCACGGATTTAGCGGCTGCGATCAAGGAGTTCAAGGCCGGCAAGCTTGAATTCAGGGCTGATCGTGCTGGCATCGTGCATGTGCGTTTCGGCAAGGCAAGTTTTTCCGCAGACGCCCTGCTCGAGAATCTGAAGACCTTGCAAGAGACTATCGATCGCAATAAGCCAAGTGGTGCCAAGGGTCGCTATTGGAAGAGTCTGTACATCACCTCCACCATGGGTCCTTCAGTGGAAGTGGACGTAAATGCTCTTCAGGACATCGAAGAGGACGCTTGACCTTGTTGCTGTAGGGTTGCCCCTTGGCGAAAGCCAACGGGCTCGCGCCCGGCCCAAGACAACAGGTTGCCATCTTGCATTGATGCTTCATGCATCATTTGAGATTGTTTAAGTCCTGTCGAGGTAGATGCGAAGGTTTATCCCTGTTGGGATTGGATCGACACGCGGCCTCTGCTCTTTTTTGAGCACTTGGCGAGTGCGTGTCCAGCTTGTTCACCCGATCCGATCCAATTCCTATGGGCCGCACTCTGGAGAGCAAGCAACAGATTGTCGAAGAGCTCAAGGGGCTTCTCGGCGAGGCCGAAATGGCACTAGTCCTGGATTATCAGGGCCTCTCCATTAAGGAAATGTCTGATCTGCGCACGCGTTTGCAGGCCAGCAACGGGGTGTGCAAGGTGACCAAAAACACCTTGATGCGCCACGCCATTAATGGGAATGGTGCCTGGTCGAATCTCGAATCCTTACTGACTGGTACCAACGCCTTCGTTCTGATCAAGGGCGATGTTGGTGGTGCTGTTAAGGCCGTACAGGCTTTTCAGAAGGACACTAAAAAATCCGAGACGAAGGGTGGTCTTTTCGAAGGCAAGCTCCTCTCACAGGGTGAGATCAAGGCTATTGGTGATCTTCCGACCAAGGAGGTTCTGATGGCGCAGATCGCAGGTTCCCTCAATGCCTTGGCTACCAAGGTTGCTGTGGGTATCAACGAGGTTCCTTCCGGCCTTGCCCGAGCGCTTCATCAGCACGCCGAGAGTGGCGAGAGCTGAACGTCTTCGATTCGACTGTTTCTCCCTGATCTGTTGCTTAATCCAAACCATGTCTAAAAAAACCGACGACATTCTTGACTCGCTAAAAACCCTTTCTTTGCTTGAGGCGTCTGAGCTGGTTAAGCAGATTGAGGATGCTTTTGGCGTCTCTGCCGCTGCTTCTGCAGGCGTTGTGATGGCTGCTGGTGCTGCTGGTGGTGGTGCTGCTGCTGAAGCTGCCGAAGAGCAAACCGAATTTGATGTTGTGCTTGAGAGTTTCGACGCTTCAGCCAAGATCAAGGTCCTTAAGGCCGTTCGTGAAGCCACCGGCCTCGGCCTGGGCGACGCTAAAGCCATGGTCGAAGCCGCTCCTAAGACCATCAAGGAAGGCATTGCTAAGAATGATGCTGAGGCTCTCAAAAAGGCCATCGAAGAGGTTGGCGGTAAGGTCAGCCTCAAGTGATTGCCAGCGAATAGCGGCCTTCAGCTTGGTTGCTATGCATCCGTTTTTTTAACTCATACATAACCGGTCCTTCGGGGCCGGTTTTTTTGCGTGGAAAATATGCAAAAAAAATCCCCGCCAAAGGCAGGGATTTTTAGGTGAGACAGATTCAGGAGTCTTTCCTTGTTTCGACCCTGAACTGTTGATTAGCACCCCTCACAATGTTAATGATATGAGGCAATCTTTAAAGTTACTAGTATTAAGGGGCGCTACTTCAACTGTCCTCTCTGTAGTGGTCTGCGTCAGGGACGATAAGGAATCACAACGAGTCGAATGGGGCCCTTACCATGTATAACCCTGTTGCTTGCTATTGAAATTGGGGGAGGAAGTGGTGCCTTGGGAGCTCCTAGTTGCTTGAAGGCGGAAGTTCCGTGATGAGCTGATGCTTTGGCAATTAAGAGGTTCACAGGATCTGGATGAGCAAAGTAAACGTGGCTGAGTTTGCGTCCTTGGTATATGCGACGCTCCAGCTTCCAACCGGGTTCCAAGTTTAATTTCACAAACGCATCACGATTGCGTTGAGGAAGTATTGCGCTGGCAACGGTAATTGGAACCGACCGCGCAGGATCGAGGGCTTTTAGTTCCAGACGGTCTCGGCTTTGTTTGATTCGCAGCCGAAAGCTGTGAGCCACGTCTTCGCCGCTACTGCGTAAGGAATAGCCGTTGCTGTCTAAGTAACGATTGCAGATTCCTGCAAAGTTGAAGTTATTCAGGGTTGGGTTAACCAATCCGTCTGGACGGGTTTTCCAGCACAGTGGCAGAGGCTTGATTTGTTCGAGTACGAGCAGTTTCCAGCGATGTCCTCCCACTGCCTGAGCCAGTACGACCAAGCGTTCTTGGTTGAGAGGCTGACTGTTGAAAATCGTTTTGGAGATTGCTGGCAAGGTCGTCAGCAAAGTGAATAAGCCAAGACCTAAAACCAACAGCCTGTTGCCTGGCTTTCTCAATGCCATGAGGAGCTCGAGGTAGGTTCGCGACATAGCGTCTAATTACTAGGAACCCAGCGAACCGTGTTGTACCAAACAACAACAGACTTCTCAAATGGCTGATGGTCGTGGACGGGTTGTGGCTGCTGCCACTGATGGGGCTTGTAGTGGAAACCCTGGCCCTGGGGGCTGGGGGGCACTGCTGCGCTTTGAGGATGGGAGCGTGGAAGAGTTCGGAGGCTATGCGCCGGCCACGACCAACAACCGCATGGAACTTCAGGCGGCCCTTCATGTTCTGGAGCAGCTCAAAGAGCTTTCTTGTCACCCCGATTTAAAGATCCGTACCGACAGCAAATATTTAATTGATGGTTTGAGCAAATGGATGGCGGGATGGAAACGTAAGGGTTGGCGTACGGCGGCTGGCAAGCCTGTGCTGAATCAAGATCTCTGGCGAGCTCTAGACCGTGCTCGCTTGGATCATGTGCCCCTGGCTTATGTAAAAGGTCACAGCGGTGACCCAGACAATGAAAGGGTTGACCAAATCGCAGTGAGCTTTTCCAAAGGAGGTGGTGCTCCAGCGTTGGTGTCTGGACAGGGGTCAGCCTCTATTGCACTCGGTCTTGTTGAGCCGATCAAAGAAGCTGGAGATGGCGAAGATGATGCCCCTTCTGATTTGCAGCGGCTGCTCACAAGACTGGAGCTGGCGGATCGTTTCGCTGTGCGGGGGTATGGCCTCAGCCTGGTTGAGTTGGCCCAATTGGTGGAGCAACCAATCGAGCAGCTTGCGAGTAAGACTGCCCCCTGGCGTTGGCGCGATTGGCTATTGGAGCCTGTGGGGGAAAACCGCTGGCGATTGCGCCGCTGCGCGGCAGGATCGGATCAGATCTGAGGAGGCCCAGGATGGCTGAGCCATCACCTGCAAAGGTGTACTCCACCGGTGGGTTGTATCGCCGTTGGCTGGGACCAATACTCGCGAATGATCAGGGCTTAGATCCGGAACAGTTGACTCAAGCAGCATTGAGTGCCCTTAGCCAGACGTCCCTACGTAGAGATTGGCCAGGCGTGTCAACTGTGTTGGCAGCTATAGCCTTGGATTTGCAACGCCATGATCTGCGGCTTGAGCAAGTGTTGTTCGGCTGCCGGTTTCGTAATCCTGTTGGCCTGGCGGCTGGCTTTGACAAAAACGGAGTGGCGGCCAGTATCTGGGATCGCTTTGGATTTGGATTCGCCGAACTCGGCACTGTGACTTGGCATGGGCAGACCGGTAACCCTCGGCCCCGACTCTTTCGCCTTGCTGCTGAGCAGGCCGCTTTGAACCGGATGGGTTTCAACAACAACGGTGCTGAGGTGATGCGTCGCACTTTGGAGAAACAGGCTTTGCCTTCACCTGGCCAGCGTCCAGCTGTGCTGGGTCTCAACTTGGGCAAATCCAGGATCACGCCATTGGAGCAGGCCCCAGACGACTACGCCTTGTCGCTTGAGTTGCTTGCACCATTGGCGGATTACGCCGTGATCAATGTCAGCTCTCCTAATACACCCGGCTTGCGTGATCTCCAGGATGCCAGCCAGTTAAAGCGCCTGGTGGAGCGATTGAGACGATTGCAAGGATGCCCGCCACTACTGGTGAAGATCGCTCCGGATCTCGAGGATGATGCCATTGATGGCCTGGCTCGCTTGGCTTATGAAGAGGGTTTAGCAGGTGTCATTGCTGTGAATACCAGCCTCGACAGGTTCGGCCTCGACGGGCGGGTCCTTCCCAAAACGGGTCGCAGCCTGGCGGAGGAGGCTGGTGGGCTCAGTGGAGCGCCACTGCGTCAACGGGCCTTGGAGGTGCTGCGTCGGCTGCGGGCCACAGCAGGTCCCGCGTTGCCCTTGATCGGCGTGGGAGGCATCGACTCGCCAGAGGCTGCATGGGAGCGAATCAGTGCCGGAGCTTCACTTGTGCAGCTTTACACCGGTTGGATCTTTAAGGGTCCAGATTTGGTGCCGAATATTTTGGATGGGCTGATCGGCCAGCTTGACCGCCATGGCTTCCGGCATGTATCTGAGGCTGTCGGCAGCGGCGTGCCCTGGCAGTAGCCGATACCCTTCGTCCAGAGCGGGGTTGCCTTTACTTGGTGTTGGCTGGTCTACGCGAACGTTTTCCGCAGCTGGAACAGTTGCAGGCCATGGCGGAGCGGTGGCTTGTGAAACAACGGGTGCTGCTTGTTGTTGATGAGTCTGCTCTCGTGATGCTCTGGAAACAGGGGGAGAAATTGACTCTTCGACATGTACCCCTGCCTCAGGGCCTTTGTCGTGCAGGCATGCCGAGCGAGCGTCAAGCTTTGGGTGAGTTGTTAGGGGACCTACTTCTGGATATCGGTCTTGTCGGAGGCCAGCTGGAGATGTTGTTGCCGATGCAGACCTGTCAATGGCGCTTGCTCTGCTGGCCCGATGGTGAACCAGAGGGGGATCAGGCAAAGGCCCTGCGAGAGCTAAACCCTGAGCTGAATTGGCCATTGTCCTTATCGGAGTCTTATTTAGCTGTTTCATCAGTGCAGCTTGCTGGATCTGTGTCGCCGCCAACACCGCTGTCTTTAGCGGTTGTGACTGATCGGTCGATGGTGCATGCCTGGATTGATGTCATCGAGGCCGCGGATCTACCGCTACTGAGCCTTGAGTGGATGCTGACAGCTGCCTGGCGAGCTGTCCGTGCGGCCAGCCAACACTTTGAAGGAGATCTAGCTTGGTTGTTAAAGCATCATGGACACTGGCGTTTAGTGCTATTACGCGGCGGCTTGCCTGAGCTCGACCATGCTCTTTCGGCTTCGTTTGATGGTGACGATCTGACGCAGGATCTTTTGCAGGAGCTTAATGAGGTTTTACAAGCTTGGCGTTTACGCAGCGAAGGGGCGTCGCCGCCTTTGGCATGGTGGGTTACAGCCGCTGCTGTTGATCAACAGCAACTCTGTTTAGCGTTGGAATCTCAAGGTCAAGGAGAGTGCCTAAGCAAGCAAAAGGTTTGGGTGGTTGGTGAAGAGCAACCGGCCCTTGAAGGGCCAGAGCCTGATTTCTGGCAGGGTGACTGCGCAGCTTTGGCTTGCTTGGCGCTGGCGGGCGCCTGGGAGCAACGCTGATGGCTCCATTGACCAGGGCTGAGTTGAATCTGCTGCAGGAACGTCGCCAGGAGTTGGGTCTAAACGCTCAGCCTGCTCTTGTTCCTCAGTTGCGTTCCTTGCTTGCCAAGGGCATAGGGCTCGGGGCGCTGCTGGTGCTTGCTGTAGTGGCAGTGGCCGCTTGGTTGACCTGGCAAGAAAGTCAACAACAGGTTGAGCTTGATCGCTTGCAGCCACTAGAGCAACGATTGCGGCTGGGTCAGACGCAACTGCAGCAGCTAAAGGCACGTACAGCAGTCATCCGTAAAGAAAACACCCAGATCGCTGAACAGTTGGTCGCGGTTCGAGCGAGCTCTGCACTGTTGGAACAATTGCGCCGGCTGACACCTCAAGGCATACAGCTCAAGGAGGTTGCGGTCAAGACTCAGCAGATCAAAATCATCGGTCAATCCTTGGGCGATGGTTCTCCGGGTTCCTTTGAACGCATCAATGCATTAGTTCTGCAACTTGCGGCCCTGCCGATGGTGAAACCTGATGGGGTGAAGGTTTTGAAAGTGGTGAGGGAGGGGGCTGGTGAGGATGGGGACTTCGTGCAATTCAGCGTCGATGTGACTTTGGATCCCAAGGCGAAGCCTTCTCTGCAGGAGTTGACTGAGTTGGGTGCAAGCGGTTTGGTGGAGCGCTATCGACTGCTTGAGGAGCAGGGGGTAGCGCCATGACCAATCTCAGCCAAGAACGGCCGAGTTGGCGGCGCAAAATCACACGTGAGCGTGTCTTGGTGGGGGTGCCGCTCGTGGTAGGCGGCATGGTGGCTTGCTCGTTGGTCTTCACGGTTGTATTGCCTAGCTTGGTTCGCTTGGAAGACCAGCAGCAACGTCTGAAACAGCTGCTCAACCAGGAGGCCTCATTACCCTTGCTGACTGGCCAGTTGAAGACAGCCACTGAACAGCTGGCCAAGGTTCAGCAGCAACAGGAAGTGTTACTGAATCTGGTGGCAGGGAAAGACAAAATTCAGACCTTTTTGGCTCAGTTGAGCCGCGAAGCCATGGCGGCAGGGGTGGTGTTGGAGCTCTATGAACCTCTTTCCATAGCCCCACCAGCATCGGCGGCTCCTAGCAAAAAAAAACCTGGAAGGAAATCGAAGCGAGATGCCGAGGAGATCAGCCCTGAAAACCTACTGGCAGGACGTGGTTACGAGAAAACAGCCATCCTACTTCAGGCCCGTGGACCTTTTATCGCCTTGCAGGACTTTCTTAGAGGGATAGAAGCTTTGCAGCTTGTGGTCCAACCCAGTGATCTTGAGCTAACAGCACTCGACCCTAAGCAGGGGCCAGAAGATGAGGTCGTAACAGGACCAGCACTCACGCAGCTCAAGCTGAAACTAACCTTCTATGACAAAACATCCGCTCCTGCCAAGCAAGGGGAGAGAAGGATTCTTGATTCTGAGGAAGGATTCCCTCCTGAAGCCTGACCCCCCTGGTTGACAACGAAATCAATCGATACCATCCGTTCAGATTGTCTGCCAGATCGACCTTGGGTCGCCGTATGTCTCGTTCCCAGCGACTGGTCCCTCTGATTACAGCTTTTGGGTTGTGTCTCACGCCTATCGCTGAGAACCTGATACTGCCTCATCCGTTGAAGGCGCAGATTCAGGAGGGCATGGAGCTGAAGCTTCGTCGATCTCAGAACGGTATTGAGGTTGTTATTGAAGGGGTGGGTCAAGAACCTGTTTTGGAACAGCGCCATAAGGGACAGAGTTGGGAAGGCCGTTTGCGCACCAAGGGCCAACCTGGATTGCGAACAGGTCCACACCAGCAGCTTTCTAGGCCTGATCTGGGGCTGAAGTATCTGAGCCTATCTGGTTCTGGTGAAAGCTATCAGCTGAGTGTGGTCGCGGTGGAAGGAAGGCAGTTGACGGAACCAGTGGTTAGCACTGATGGCCGTAATTTGATCCTTAGCTTTCCTGGAGTGGATACAAAGGCTGAGCAAATTGGTCGCTTGGATCTGCAAACACCAGGAAGAGTGCCTCAAGACGCTTATGCACCGCCCTTGCGACAACGAGCTGTAGCGCCTCCGCTGGGAGATATGGCCGTGGGCACCATGGTGCTGAGTAACCGCAGTTTTGTGCAGGTGAGTGGTCCACCAGTAACTCTGACGTTGAACAATGCTCCTGCCAAAGATGCCTTGATGTCTCTTGCTCGGTTGGGAGGCTATGGATTCATTTTTGTCGGCGATGATTCAGACAGTGAAGGCACGACTGGGGAAGGCATATCAGCAGACGCGCAAGTGAATGGTGGCAATAGGAAGGTTTCGATGGCTTTTCAAAGTGAGAGTTATGCACGTGCCCTCAATGGGGTCCTGTTGGCATCAGGGTTACAGGGCAAACTTGATGGCCGCACGTTGCTTGTTGGCAGTACCGTTGCGAGCAAAACATTTGGTCCTCAGGTTTCAAAGGTTTATAGGCTTAATCAAGCGAGTGCTTCCTCAGCAGCCGATTACCTGGCAAGCTTGGGAGCCTCGATTAGCAAGGTGAACGTTTTAAGCGTGGCAGGGGAGATCGGATCGGCATCTACTGGGATAACTCAGCCAAGTAATCAAACATCTGAAACAAACAACTCTATTTCCCGTATCGAGACATATGGAGCTTCTATAGGGCCATTAAGGGGGTTAACTGGTGTAACAGATTCTCGGCTACAAACAATCACATTGGTGGGAGATTCTAAGTTAATCACTGTGGCAGAGAGTTATCTAAAGCAGATCGATCTGCGCTCAAGACAGGTGGCATTATCAGTGAAGATTTTAGATGTCAATTTGGACAATGTAAAAGGCATGGACAATAGTTTTTCATTGCGTTTTGGCAACAATCTAATTGTCAATGATCAAGGGAAGTTATTGGCCGCATTTGGGCGTAATTTGCCTGCTAATGAAGGAACTTTTAGCTCTGCACCAGTGGAGACTGAAAGTGGAGTAAGTACTACTACAACTCAGGTTGTTGACTATGGTTTAATGTATTATGTTGATTCTCAAGGTTTTTCTACAGGAATAGTTGAGACTGATGATGAAGGAAAGACTGTAAAGGCAGAGGGAATGCAATACAACCCGGACGGTTCAGTCGCTACAAATGGCGGCAGAGGGCCAATCTATTATGACGTTACTACGGCCGAGTCTTCAACAACTCCCGCTGCGGCCACAAGGACGCCAAATCCATCTTTAAATTACCCAGACCAAGCCTTTTATGATTTCCTGCAAGCTCAAATTGTATCGTCTAATACCAAGATTATGGCTTCGCCCACGTTGATCCTCTCCGAGAGTTCAGAGAGTATTCCTGGAGAGATTGGTCGAGGCAATGCCAATGAAGCATTTGTACGTCTTGGCGATAAAGTTGTCACGGCATTTAGTGTCACATCAGATGACAATGGCAACATCTTCTGTGAGCCAACATTTGAGACTGCGGGATTATCTCTTGGCGCCATGGTCAGCAAGATTGACGACAATGGGTTCGTGACCTTTACGCTCGAGCCTAATCTTTCGGCTGAAGTTGGCGAACCAGTTCGGCAGGGTGAATGTGGAGACATCAAAACTGTTAATGAAAGAATGCTGGAGACTGGGGCAGTGCGTGTTCGCGATGGACAAACTTTAATTCTTACCGGCGTGATTAGTGATGCGGATTCTGATGTGGTTACAAAATGGCCAATTTTGGGTGATATTCCTGTTATCGGTCAGTTTTTCAGGGCTTCGACGCGAACAAAGAAAAAGAGCGAACTTGTGATTATGGTTACGCCACGCATTATCAATGATGAACAGGGCGCCACTTACGGCTATGGATATCGCCCTTCAACTTCAGCATCGCGTAATTTGATCTATCGCCAATAGCTGGATTTAATGATAATAAAGTGTTAATTCTCTAGCTTAGAAGGCGATGGGAGAAAAGTATTTGAGCGCTAGAGGCAATAAGTTTTGAAATATGCTTGTTGCTCCGTTCAGTAAAGAGCTACCAACACCATTCCCGCCAGGATGAGATGAGGTTTTCTTCACTTGTTCTGCACCGTTGCGCATCTGTTGAGCAAGAGCAGGTTGCTCTTGCTGATCGTATAGTTCAGCGGCATAGGCAAAATCGCGGGAGGCCATCTCTCGCTTGGCCTGCTCGGCTCGGCTGATGCCTCGCGCGACCCATGTGATTGCAGCATCGGGTCGGCGAATCAAAGCTTTGTTGAAGTAATCCTCGGCTTCTGGATAGCGACCATTAAGGGCTTCTTCCACTCCTGCGTTATGCAGCGAGGCATAGTTGCTGGCCACCGCTTCTACTCCCTTCGCACCTTTCCAGTGGCTCCTGGATAAACCGTTTTCATCCAGTTGAGCGCTACTAAGATCGGCTCCCATCAAGTCTGTTCCAGTGAGAATGGCGCCGCGAAGGTCTGCTCCTCGTAATGAGGCATGGCGGAGGGTGGCAAAGCTCAAATCAGCACCGCTGAGGTTGGCTCCATCAAGTTGGGCGCGACCAAGATCAGCTCGTTGTAGATGGGCTCGCTTGAGGTTTGCCTTACGAAGGTCAGCATGCATGAGATCGGCGTCTTGAAGACTGCACTCCATGCAAGTTTGTGTTTCCAGCAGCTGCACAAGATCATCGAAGTTGCTACCTGCTTCGCTGCGTTGAGCGATGCCAAGCGTTCCAGCGCTACTAGCCAAGATCACCATGAAGGCAAGTAGGTGACGGTGCATCGTCGAGGATGAAAATCGTTGGTCTTCTATCGCCGTTGTACCGGTTCTTATTCATCGCGTCGACTGGCGAGCGTCGGCAGCGATGAATGGCTGTATTGGCATCAATGTTGCTTGGGCGAATTCCTTTCTCACTGATGCTTATTATTGAATACTACTTAATGAATACTGTGGTTCGATTGTTACAAGATTAATCATCTCATAAATTTATGCGGCTTTATAGGTAACTCGTTGATCGATTAAGTCATTGTAGCCCAAATCCAAAAGCTCATTGCTGATGGCTTTGATCAATTCTCTAGCTGCATTGGCTTGATTGGCCTTTGAGCGTATGGGCACTGTGCAGATCCTGAGGCGAAGACTTCCGTGAAGTGAGCCATGTGCAGCATCTGTCATTCGCATAATCTCCACCACTGCAACCCAGCTTTTGGGCAAAGTTTCACTAAAACCGGAAGGAATAAATGTGGGTGGCAGCTCTTCAAGCTCCTCGAGTTGCTGGAACTCGTGATTTAGTGCAGGCCTGAATCTGACAATTTCCCTGGGGTGTTGATCAAACCAGTTGCGATCATTAACGATTGCAGATTGCATCGCTAATTGCCCTTCAGTCTGATTAATTGAGGCTGGCTGGTTGGATGTTTGCATCAAGATTTGAGGGTCTAGCTTTTTAGTCTTACTCGGCATAAATTATCTATTGCTCCTGGTGTTAGCAAGTGCCTTCTCAATCAATTGCTGAAACTTAGGCCATGGCAGTACGCCTTCGATGATATCGCCATGATGCTTGTCTCCCTGGGATGGACCAATCACAAAAGTTGGTGTTGCGCGGATGCCATTGAGCTGAGCTTCTGAGCGGTTGGAATTCATAATCGCAGCGACTTCTTTTGATTTCAGGCATCTCTTTAGCTTTGTTTCATTGAGGCCAGCACTCGTGGCAATGCTTAGTGCGCCTTGGCAATCCAGGCAGTTCTGACGTTTGAATAAGGCCTTATAGGCAAGCCAATAATCATCTTGTTCCATCGAGCAACGGGCGATTTGGGCTGCTTGTTTAGCATTCTTGTGATAGGGCAGGGGTAGATCTTTGTGCACGAAGCGAACGAGGCCTTTGTTGATGTATTCGCTTTTGATTTTTGGCAAGACGTCGTCGTGGAACCGCTGGCAATAGGGGCATTCAAAATCACTGAATTCCACGATGGTGATCGGTGCCTTTGGGCTGCCTAGGCTGGGATCTCCTTGAATGAGTAAGGCTGTTTTTAAATGGAGCGGTTCTCTTGGGATCACCTCAGTTTTGCTAGATGTAGTCTTTTGCCAGCTTTGGTAGGCGAGTGTTCCACCAATCCCTACACCAACGCTGCAGATCACCAAGACAGCCTTAACGAGTGATTTCATACTTGGTGGTCTGATGCGCATCATGGCTTGATGGGATTACTTGACAGTGTTTAGTGCTAGTGATGATGCATTGATTGCGAAAGTCAAGAGATAAGGCGTGGTATCTATGAATATCAATTTGCATCCTATTTGTACCACTTATAAGCAGCATTGGCGATCAAGGCTCCAAGAGGTTTTAATAGGATTACAAAGCAGTTGATTTTGGCAAAAGGCTCCTGGCTCAAACTGGATCTGCTGCGTCGGCGACGGGAGCAACTTGGCCTGGCAGCTCCCAAGTTTGTTGCTGAACGTTCTCTGTTATGGCGCGGTAGCTTGGTTGGTGGTGGCTTGGTGTTTGCTGTGCTGCTGGCTTGTTTCGGAGCATGGTTATATGGCAGCAATCTAGAAGCGCGCCAGCAGCAACTTGCCTCTGCCGTCTCAGAGTATGAGAACAATGAATCGTTGCTGATTCAGGGCAATCGGGAGTTGAAATCTCTCCAGAATGGCAACAAGAGCATCGCTGAAGGTATTGCTGGTTTGAATTCTGGTTCTGCACTACTTACTGAAATCAGTAGGCTGACCCCACAAACCGTTCAGCTCACAAAGATTAAAGCGTTACCTAACAGACTTGAATTGTCTGGAGTCACGAATCAGCCGAGGGGGCTTTATGTCGTCAATGCCTTTCAGTTGACGTTAGCTGGTTCGTCATTTTTTCAACCGCAAGGCATCAGTTTGATCAAAGCTGTGGAAATGGCCAGCAAGCGGGTGTCAGTTAAACCTGGGGCTGCGATGTCGATGCCTGTTAAAGAGCTGAGATTTGACATGAATGCCGTTTTTCTTCCGGATTCTGCTCAAAAGCTAACGCCAGGCCGGCTGCAAGCTTTGGGTTCTAGAGGTTTGGCTGACCGCCTTGAGCTGTTGCGCAATGAAGGTCTGCTGCGATGACAAATTTCCAGGTCGTCGAGAGATCAAAACCACATTTAATCACACCTGAGCGGGCAGTGTTGCTGATACCAATTATTGCCGGTGCAATGGTTGGCGTTGTGCTCTTGTTGTTTGGCCTTATTCCATTGTTGGTGCAAGTTCAAGAGAAGCGGGACGTGCTCCAGGGAATGGAGAGGAAGAAATCTGAATTGCCGATCTTGAGACAACAGTTGGCCGCATTGTCTAAAAAGAAGGCCAAAAGCATGGCGCAGCAAGAGCGTTTGCTGAATCTGGTGGCAGGAACAACTCAGTTGCACACGTTTTTAGCTCAGCTCAATCAATTCGCAGTGGAGCAAGGTGTTTCCATCGTGAAGGTAGAACCACAGGCAATTGAACGCCCGGCACCCAAGCCTGCATCGCCGCCAGCTGATACTGCTGATGATGATGCCACGGCACCACCTCTACCTCCAGAAGATCCACTACTGGTTCAAAAACTGGAAAAGCGCTCGGCGCTCTTAACGGTGCAGGGTCCTTTCAGAAGGATTGTCGCTTTTTTACAACAGATGGAGCAGCTGCAGGTGATTGTGATTGCAAGTGATCTTGAGCTGAGGCTAGAAGCAGCGAAGCAAAGGAGTAGCGAAAATTCTGCCGCTGGCGAGCCTGTTAGCCAGACAACACTAAAGCTAAAGCTTTCAGCCTATGGACGTAGCAGCCAGGTGCAAAATTGATAACGGAGTTCTGTATTCGTCTTCGACTCTTTTTAGTGTCAACTGATGATCTTTGGCCTAGATTGAAAAGCGATTGCAGATGTAAGGCTGTATGGCCTATCTCTATGCTGGTTTGGGCATCGCGATGTTAACAGGAATTATGGCGATATTTGAGATGGCAACGAGTTATGTGCAATTTCAAAATACTTGGCAGCCAGCTTCTATAGCGAGTTCAAGCCTCTATTACAATGGACTTCAGCTGAAGGATCAAGTTATTACGCAGACGATTGCGGGGAATCCTGGCTTGGATGTTTGCAATGCTGCTAGCGCTGATGATGTCAAGGAATCTCTTAATCTTGATAAGCTCGCATATGTTTTTTCCAGCAGTGTTGCTGATTTTGCAGGCGGATGCTCGTATGCCTCGTCTAGCCATCGGATCATTTTCGATTCAGCTAAGGGGTTATGGTCATGTGCGCTTCCTTCCAATCACCCAGTAAATAAAGATAGCAAGTGTGATTTTGAGGTATAGGTATAAATTATGATTGATGCTGTATTGGGTTTGATTATCGCTACGATTGCTACATCCGCCTTGACCTTGGCGGTTGAATTCACAGAGGCGTCCTTTGCGCGTAAGGACTCTCTTGATACTGGGATGTCTACTTACGAGCTAAATGTCCTGGATGCTGCGGGTTTGAGTGATGCTCAGAAAACTACTTTCAAGGATTTTCTCGCCAATACAAGCCTATGAGAATGCTTTCTTATGATGTGAGTCATGGTGATGCTGAGAAATATAGCTGTGAAGATCAGGGCATGTCTCTTCTGCAAGTAGTTTTTGCCCTGGCTGTTTTCGTGATCTTTGGAGCCGTATTTTTGGCTGTTTCAGAGCAGCTCAATCTTTACTTTATTCCAGATAGCAGTTTGGCTCGCAGTGAGAAAGAAGAGGCCCCAGTGCCAATCCTTCTTGCCGAAAGGCTGTCAACAGCGATGGATCGCTTGGTAAGCGTTTTGGAGCAGCCAGGAGCTGACACAGCATTATTCCCTCTTGGCATAGCGAATTGCTCTAGCAATCCTCTTCAGAAGGTTGCCCCAGCCTTGGCCGGAATTTTTTCGCTTGATAATCTTGCAGCAAATGAGTCGGAATTTCAGCTTGCCTCCCGCTATGAATTTTGCCTGTTTGATTCTGGTGAAACAGGTGCTAATAATCAAAGGGTTTATGTTTTGGTAGCCAAACCGTTGGATCAGTACAAAACAGTGGCGATGTTGCCAATTGTTAGAAGGATATTTTGCCGACCAAAACCCTTTTGTGTTCCTACAACGTAATTGCACTTGCCATGACAGCCACTCCTCCAGTTGGGCAATCATTTTTTGGTCTTACGATCAATATGAGTGGACTGGTCGACCGTCTTTTGTCATTTCGAAGATCGATTTCCAAGCGCTTGCTCTTGCTTGAATTTGGCACCACATCGTTAACTTTTGCTGAAGCGAAATATACTGGGCTTGATGTTGAATTCAAACATCTGAAAAGAGTATCATTGCCGGCCAACGCAATCGAAAGAGGTGTGCCGAGCGAACCGGACAAGATGGCTGCATTGATCCAGTCAATCTGTAAAGAAGAAAACATTTATGCTCAACGAACGGTGGTCGTGTTGCCTCCTGAGGCTGTATTCACGACATCGATTGATATTCCAGCAGAGCTTTCTCAGCTACAAGCATGGGATTATGTGAAAAATCCGAAATCGGGCCTGCAGATTCCTATCCCTTTGCAGCAAACAGATTTCGATATTCTACCGATTAATTTGCCTTTGCTTAGCAGGCATAAAGCCAATACAAAGCCTTATCTTTTGATGAGTGTTCCACAAAAATTAATTGACAAGTTATTGGATACTCTTGAGGCTGCTGAACTGGAATTACAGGCGGTTGAAATTGGTTCCGTCGCTCAGCTACGTTTAATAGCAGGCGCTCTTGATTTGCTGAAGCAAAATGAAATTTGCTTGATGTTGGAATTGCTGCCGGAATGTACTCATCTCACTGTTATTGCAACCTCGGGCCCAGTTTCTCTGTTGAGATTGGCTGCTATTCGTGAGTTCCCAGAGCCTGAGGTTGCTAATAATCAGATTGCAGTCAACGCATCACTGGCTGAGCATGACTCAGCCGAGGCGATCACATTAGCAGATGAAAGTTACTTGCCTATTTCTGAAATGGATTTGAGAGTATTGATCAGCGAACTGCGTCGCTTCATGAAGGAATTCTCCGAAAAAGCCCCAGAATCTATTTGTAAATCTATTTATCTTACCGGTGTGAATAGTGGCCATCCTAAGATTGATAAATTACTAAGCTCAGCATTAGATCTACCTGTAGAGGTGATTCGCCCTCTGGGTGCTGAAGGTGTTGGCAATGTTCTATTTTCACAGCCATTGTTACACCAAAGTCTTGGCAGGCTTTTAGGTTCTGGTCTTACCATCCTGCCAAAGGATAATACAGAGTATTTGTCATTTAATGATTATGAACAACAGGAACCTGTAGAAGAAGAATCAGATTTAGGGAAAGCTTTAATAACGGCAACAGAGAGTCCGCCAATTAAAGATGAAAAAGAAAATGCGCGAGCTGGTACCTATGAAAACATCGTTGATATTGAAGCAGAAGGGATGGTAAAAGTAACCCTCGCAGGGGAGTTACTCGAAAATCTAGAAGCAGAAGAAGTGATTGATAAGCAGCCAGAAGAAGAGAAATGGCCGAGTGTTCACGGAGATGCTTTGCTGGCTGAGCATCCGGCAAAAGATAAGGATGCTGTAGAAGAAGAGAAGCTCGTGATTGCTGAGTTAGCCGAAAAAGCAACAGAGCAAAAGCAGGCTGTAAAAGCCCAAGAAGTTGTCGATGCTGGTGTCGTTGCTGAGTTAGTAGAAGAACAAGAGGAGGGCAAGCTTGTTCTTGAAGAGGCCGATGAGCAAGAAGAAGAAGAACCAACAATTGATCAGCAACAGCAAGAGGAAGAATGGCCAAGTATTCATCAAAACGCTTTGCTGGCTGAACAGCCGGCTCATGAGGAGGATCCTCTAGAGGAAGAGAAGCTCGTGATTGCTGAGTTAGGCGAAAAAGCAACTGAGCAGGAGCAGGCTATAGAGACAAAGAAAGTTATAAATGCTGATGTGGCTGCAGAGTTCGTCGCAGAACAACAGGAGGGCAAGCTTGTTCTTGAAGAGGCCAATGTGCAAGAAGAAGAACCAGCAATTGATCAGCAACAGCAAGAGGAAGAATGGCCAAGTATTCATCAAAATGCTTTGCTGGCTGAACAGCCGGCTCATGAGGAGGATCCTCTAGAGGAAGAGAAGCTCGTGATTGCTGAGTTAGGCGAAAAAGCAACTGAGAAGGAGCAGGCTGTAGAAACAAAGAAAGTTATAAATGCTGATGTGGCTGCAGAGTTCGGCGAAGAACAAAGCGAGCAGAAGCTTGTTCTTGAAGAGGCCGATGAGCTAGAAGAAAAAGAAGAAGAGAAATGGCCCAGTATTCATCAAAACGCTTTGCTGGCTGAGCAGTCGGCTCATGAGGAGGATCCTCTAGAGGAAGAAAAGCTCGTGATTGCTGGATTAGGAGAGAGTAAAGTTGAGCAAGATCAAGACCAGCATTCAGAAAAAACCACTGAAGCAAATGATTCAGAAGAGGCTATCGCCGAACAAGATGAGTTCCCACTTGGCGAGTTGAAATTTTCAGGCGATGATCCATAACTGTTAGCCAATTCAACAATTGTTTTAATCAAGCAAGTGGGGTTTCAGGGATTGTCTTTAGCGTTTTATGCAGAGCGCTATGAGACTAGATCTTGGAAAACATCATTGGTGAGATAGATTTCATTACCTATCTACCCTCCTTTCATTGCTTTGATCATTGAAAACATTGGTAGGTAGAGCGCAATCACGATCGTGCCGACGATGCCAGCAACGACAAAAATAATCGCAGGTTCCATGGCTTTGGTGAGTGCAGAAACTGTCGACTCCACTTCGCGCTTATAAAAATCAGAGAGCTTTTCGAGCATGAAGCTGAGTTCACCAGTTTCTTCGCCGATCTTGATCATCGAGACGACAAGCCTAGGCATGATCTTGGATTGATTGAATGAATAGTTCAGTTCTTGGCCTTCACGAACCAGTTGTATGCCGAGCTGAATTGTATTTTTAATCAGCTGATTGGAACTGGCGGTCATGCAGCGCTGCAAGCTGTCGACTAATGGAATCCCTGAGGTCACCAGAGTGGAGAGGGTATCGCAGAGAGATGCCATCTCTGAGCGCAGAATGAGATCGCCAAACAAAGGAATCGCAAAAATACCAGTATCAACAGCGATTCGCCCTTCTTTGCTCGCGTAGAAGCCTCGAAACAGAAATATGCATACAAAAATAGTAACAGGCGCTCCAATGGCGAATCCAGGCGTCGTCACAAGCCGCGACAACGTGAGCATCAACTTCGTGAGCGCAGGCAGCTCAGATCCCATATTACTGAACATCGTTTCAAATTTAGGCACAATGCCGATTAACAGCCCCAGGCTCACAGTTACAGCAAGCAATAGAACAATAGCTGGATAGATTAGGGCACCAATAATTTGGCCTTTCAGCTTGGCTTGCTCTTCTAAGAGCAGTGCAATCCGTTCTAAGACTTGATCAAGGATGCCGCCAACTTCGCCGGCCTCAATCAAACCAACAGTGATTGGCGCAAAAACTTTGGGATATTGCTTGAGGCAAAAGGATAAGTCTTCACCGGCATTGAGCCTGGCAGCAATCGCAACAATACAGGCGCGAAATTTCTTATTGGTCATGTTTTCGCCGATCAGCACTAAACCTTGTGCCAAAGACACACCACTTTGCAAGACAACTGCAAGTTGCCTGAAAAAAACCAACAAATCTTTCTGGGGTATTTTGAGCCTTTTCGGAGATATTTGCGGAATTGATGCTGCAGCCATGGAGGGCTGATTTGCTTCACTGATGTTTTGCGCTGATTGCTGAGGCTGGCTGGCTTCGCCGTATTCAGCCATGGCTAACTCGCTTCAGTAAGGATTGCCTTAGGAATCGATGCTTTGCCAATCGCTTCTTCTTTGCTGATCTTGCCTTTGATGACTAGATCAGAAAGGCATTGCTCCAATGTATTCATGCCATCTTTGCTACCTGTTTGGATTTGTGAGTAGATCTGGCTAACCTTACGTTCACGAATCAGATTACCAATAGCAGGTGTATTAATCAGTAATTCATAAGCCAAGGAACGTTTGCCGGCAGTGTTTTTGCAAAGCGTCTGAGACATGATTCCGAGCAGTGAAGTAGAAACTTGTAAACGGGCTTGTTCTTGTTGATCGCCGGGGAAGACATCAACAATGCGTTCCACTGTCTTGGCGGCTGATGAGGTATGCAGTGTTCCTAAAACAAGATGCCCCGTTTCTGCTGCTGTAATCGCTAGTTGAATCGTTTCCAGATCGCGCATCTCGCCGATGTAAATTACATCTGGATCTTCGCGTAATGCGGCGCGCAGCGCTGTGGCGAATGATGTTGTATCTCGCTTCACCTCCCGTTGATGAATGATGGAGTTGGCGGAATGGTGAAATTCAAATTCAATCGGATCTTCAATCGTGAGGATATGTCGTTTTTGTGTTTCAAGAATACAGTTCACAAATGCTGCCAAGGTTGTTGACTTACCTGACCCAGTTGGGCCTGTACAAAGCACCAGGCCACGATGTTTTTCACTAAGGTCTACAAAAGGTTGGGGAAGGCCTAAATCTTGCCATTTTGGCAGGTTTTCCGGCAGGATTCGCAACGTTAAACAGCGTTTTTCGCTGGCGACATAGGCATTAATCCTGATTCTTGATAATCCTTCAAGCCCAATCGATGTATCAAGATCTCCAGTTTTATTGAACTCCTCTACTTTCTGCTGACCTAAAATTTCTAGCAGTAATTTATCCATAGCGGCAGGCTTAAGCTCATTTTCTAGAATCTTGATATCTGAATGCACGCGGATCGCAATCGGTGAGCCTTCTTCGAGGTGAATATCGGAGGAGCCAGCCTTGATGGCAAATCCGATAATCTGGCGTGCGATAGACATTGGTGTGCAAATCAGATGTGTTTGAGCTTTTAGTACTCAGTATTGCAAATTTTTTGCAATTCGGAAACGGTTGTTAATTGGTTTTTGATGAGATCTACAGCGTAAGCTTTGAGAGTCAACATTCCATCCTCGACTGCAATATCCTCTATTTCACGCGTTGATTTCTTCTGTTTGATTGCATCACTGATTCTCCTGTTGACCGTCATCAGCTCATAGGTGCCGATGCGTCCTTTATAGCCAGTGCCACTGCAGCGCGTGCAGAGTGTGCCTTCCCGCTTGCGTTGTTCTTTTTCTTCTGCTTTGAGAGCTGTGGCAACTCTCACTTCAGTACCACGCCGTAAACCTGTAAAGCGGCTTTCAAGATCATCAATCGGCCGCTTGCTGCTGCATTCTGGGCAAACCTTACGAAGTAAGCGTTGTGCTAACACGCCACGAAGTGATGCTGTGAGCTTGTAGCTCGGTACTTCCATGTCGAGTAGGCGGGTCAATGAAGTGGAGGCGCTATTGGCATGAAGGGTTGTAAACACTAAATGGCCTGTTTCTGCAGCATCCATGGAGGATTCAGCAGTTTCTGGGTCTCTAGTCTCGCCAATTAAAATCACATCAGGGTCTTGGCGTAGGAACGTGCGCAATAGGTTGGCAAATGTTTGACCCTTGGCTCGCATCACAGGAAACTGTTGAATGTTGCCGCCAAGGTCATATTCAATTGGATCTTCAGCAGTCACAATATTCAATTCGCCAGTGTCTTTTTCACGCAGAGCCGAAGCGAGAGTTGTCGATTTACCAGAGCCTGTTGGCCCGGACACAATCACAATTCCATTGGCTTCTTCGATGATGCGCCGGAAGTTCTTTTTGATTTCCTCGTTTGTAATGAGTACGTCGAGACTAAGCATACCTTCATCACTGTTGAGGATTCTAAGCACCATCTTTTCTCCATGTTTTCCTGGTGCTGTTGAGCAGCGAAATTCTAGTTTTTGGCCTTCAAAGCGTCTGAAGATCTTGCCATCTTGAGAAGCACGGCGTTCGGCTATATCCATCTGGGCCATATTTTTTAGGCATGCAGTCAGCTTGATGCCTGCTGCGCGGGGCATACGCACAAAATCTTGCATTACACCATCTCGCCTGACTCGAATCTTGTATTCCTCAAGCCTTGGCTCCACATGAATATCAGAAACGTTACTGCGCGTTGAGTGGATCAAGATGTTGGCAGCAGCTTGTTGAATTTTGCTGCCTAGCATCTCAGCGGATAAATCTAAAGCTTCATCGATAAGCTCTGCTTCTGCGTTGTCATCAAAATCGAAGTCAAAGCCAACTGGATTTTGATCATCTTCTGCTGCTTTTAAGGCTTCAAGGATGGCATCATCGGAATAGTCATAGTTTTCAAGCCCTTCGCCACTAATGAGTCGTTCTGTAGCGGCTTCATCGAGTAAGGCTTGAATTTGATCAGCAGGTTTTTCAATGAATACGCATTCAAGATTTGCATCTGCAGCCCGTTTCTTAATGGACTCACCAATAGTGGCGAGATAACTGAAATTACCGACAGCAACAGTTAGCCTTTGCTTGTTAGGGAAAGCAGCGGTTTCTACCCCTAGCGGAATGACAATATTTTCTCGACACCAAGCGAGTGAGAAGTGCTTATCAATTAATTTGCGTCTTTCCTTGGTTTGGTTCATTGTTTTGAATCGATTATTGAATTCAGTTCAAGTACTTTGAGTTGAAAATTGTTTTGTATAGATTTCCATTCTGCCTGCTTAAGGGCCAGGGCAGCGTTCAGACCAAAAATCCTTATCAGATCCACAACACCCGGGATGTTGCATAAAGCTTAAGCTCTTTTTACAACTATTACCATATCCCTTCTCCAAATCCGATTTTTCACAACATGGCTTAGTACTTACAGCCCCACAAGTTGCATTGTATACGTCTTCAGTTACTTCAGAGCCGCTACACATATAGTATTGTGAAGGGCAACTATTGGGCCATTTCATTTTCCCGTCAACGCCTTTAGCCAACCAAGCATCTTTTTCAATTTTGCATGCATTTCCGCAGGTATTCATATATTCAGAATAATCCACTTCTGTACCGCTACATTTATAGCTTGAAGCGCAGGTGTAAGTGGTTGAATCGGGCATTTTTCCATCGCCACCTTGTTTCAGCCAAGTTGCTTTTTCGCTGGCGCAACCCGCAGCATTTTCTGCGGCTTTGCATTCATCATATTTGATTTTGGAGCTCATCTTTTCACCATTACACCACCAATAATTTTGATCGCATTCGTTGTTGGTGCCATTAAGATCTTGGCCATCAAAATTTGAGGATCTTAAGGATGCCTCATAGTCATTACATTTCTGTGTTTTGCTTGCTGCATCGGCGGCAAGGTAATCTGATTGTTCGCTAAAACAAGACCCTTCAAAAACCCAGCAATCATCAGAACAAGTTGGCAGCGGATTGGCCTTGGGCCATGTGCACTGACCGACCCATTTATAGCCCTTGTCTGCATTAGAACCGGTGCTAATAACTTTGCTGAGATTGCTATTGCATGTGTCCTTGGTCTTGTTGCATGCTTTCAAGTATTCGGCGGATTCACTGCCACCGCAATTGCCCCAACTGATGCAAGCACTTTCAGTTTCGTTATTTTTGTTCACTGCCTCTTTAATAATCTTGCCGCCAATCACGCTGAATTTAAGATCCATCAATAGTGAACTTTCATCAGAAGGATCATGAATAGAAACCTCCGCGCAGGTGTTCATAGAGTCTTTATATTGGTAATTGCCTGGCAATTGAATGCTTCCCTTCATTTCTCTGGATTTAAGCGCATCAGGTTGCCATGTTTGGTAATCATCAGGATGGGTACGTACCCGTTGCAGGCATTCAGCTGCTGCAGCATTTAAAAGAGCTTTGGCTTCATCGAGCTGGGCAAACTTAGTTGCATTGCCAATGCTTGTGAGAGCAAAAGAGGAAAGGATGCCAAGAACAACAACAACGACGACCAGTTCAAACAGACTAAAACCAGATTGCTCTTTATCCGCAATTTTTGACAACAAATAGGTTTGAAGCAAGAATCTTGCCTTGTTGCCGGATATTCGTTTGTGCCCTTTTTTGTTTGCCAAGTTGTTAACCCTGAGTATTTATTGTTTTAAGCCGATAATGTTCTTGCTTTGCTAGATGTTTGTTCTGGGGATTTGCCCCCTTTGACGTCACATCTTCTCGGTTTCATAATTTATTGCCTGGAAGAATCTTTTTGCGGAGAGAGAGTATGTATTGATGCTCTCGCTCCGCATTCATTTAAATTAACGTTTGGCGCATAGAACAATATCTATGCTGAGCATTCTTCAAATGTCTTCTTCCAGCCAGTCGCAGTAGAATCCTTAGATTTGCCTGATTTCTTGGCGGCGTCTCCTGAAGCATCACCTCCAAGCAGTAATTCTATATAACATGTATTTGCCCCGACTGTAATTGTGGCTCCAGCAGCAGCCTCGCATTTTTCATCATTTGTGCCAGAAAATTGGACTCCATTAATCACTTCATCTTTGTCAACGCTTACTTTTTTATGGCTTCCCTCACCTTTGCGAGCTTTGTTGTATTCGCATTCCTTGTACATACTTGCCAAGGTTTCCTTTGCTGTATTGAGTCGAGCATCATCAGTCAATGATGTGAAGTTAGGAATCGCCACCGCAGCAAGAATCGCCAGCACAGCCACAACAACAACCAGCTCAATCAGTGAGAAGCCTTCCTCGCCTGGGCGACGGTTGAGGACTTTTTGGATTTTGGAAGAGGCTAGATAGCTCTGCAAAGCAGTCATTCGAATCAATTGAGATTTAGGTTAATCATCGTGGTGTCTAGCCAGACTGTCAACAATTCAACCAAGCAGGCTATGCATAACGTATTGCCTATCTGTTAGGAAATTCTTCTGTGTGGCTTGCTTTGTTTAGGCCTTTGAGTCATGCCCGCCATGTCTTTTAGCCATGGCGGTGACATCCATGGCGCTGCACGCAGGCAAGAGCATGGAGCGGCCCATTTCCTTGATGCCAGTGCCTCACTGGCGCCGTTTGCATGCAAAACCAACCTCTCCGCCAGTGATCTAAGGCCTTATCCAGATCCCAGTTATCGCAACCTTCGTGCTGCGCTAGCGCGCATACACAACGATCTCAACCCAGCATTTGTACTGCCCGGCAATGGTGCCGCTGAGTTATTCACCTGGGTAGCGCGGGATGCTGCTGCATTAGGCCTCAATCATCTGCATGCGCCTGGCTTTGCCGATTACGGCAGAGCTCTGCGTTGTTGGCAGGCTGTTCCCCAGCTCACTCCTTTGGCGCTGGATTGGGCTGGCCCTTTGCCGCAGGCTTTTCCAGGATTTTCAGCAGCACCAGCTGCTGTTTCCCCAGAACCCGGGCCGCCAGCAACTGGTTCAACAGCAGTCCAGGCGCCAATGACTGTGGCCGAAGTGGCCTGGATCACTAATCCTCACAACCCCACAGGGCAACTCTGGAGTCGGGCGTCTTTAGAGCCTCTGCTGGAGCGTTATCGCCTGGTGATCTGCGATGAGGCCTTTTTGCCTCTAGTGCCCGATGGTGAAGACCAGTCGTTGATACCTCTTGTAGTCACTCACGCCAATTTGGTGGTGATTCGCAGCCTCACAAAGCTCTATGGCATCGCCGGCCTGCGGCTTGGTTATGCCCTGGCTCAACCCGAACGCTTGCAGCGTTGGGCGAGCTGGCGTGACCCTTGGCCTATCAATGGCATCGCCGCGGCGGTAGGCGAACGCTTGCTGCGCAATCCGCGTCGCTATCAGCGTTGGTGCCAGAAAGTACAACGTTGGACCGCTAGCGAAGGCACTTGGTTGCAGCGGCAGCTCGATGCATTGCCAGGCATCACGGCCATGCCTTCGGCTGCGAATTTCTTGTTGATTCGTGCTCAGAGATCTCTGCTGCCTCTGCGTGAATCCTTAGAAGTTCGTCATCGCATTCTCTTGCGTGATTGCCGTTCCTTTGATGGTTTGGGTGAAAACTGGTTGCGGATTGGCTATCAAAGCCGCCGCGATAATCGCCGCATTATTAACGCCATGCGACTGGAACTACAACGCCACCCTCTGGCTTAGGGGATGACATCTTCAAGTCGACGGCTTAATTGCTGATCAGCATCACGCACAGCCAGCCGTTGCATGCCTTGCCTCATCTTCAGCAATGGATCCTCTTCTGAATTAATGCCACGTAAGCGAGAGCCCAGTAGAAGCTGCAGAGCATTACTAAGAGTCCGATGTTCGGCGGCATGTTGATGCACGATCACGGCAGCCCCAAGCGCTGCGGCGCAGGCTGCGTTGGCCTCTTGATGCTGGTCTGCCGCTTGGGGGAAGGGCACCAAGATCGCTGGTGTGCCACATACGGCCAATTCACTCAGGCTGCCGGCGCCCGCACGGCTAATCACCAGATCGGCATGTTGCAGTAAGCCAGGCATCTCATCGCTGAAAGGCTGTTCCACCAAGTTGGCGTGATCGAGTTCTCCTACATCTGGATCGTTGTTGCCAGTGAGATGCACCACGCGACAACCGACCTCCAGCAGCGATGGCAGGGCGCCTCGCACCATGCGGTTGAGGCCCACAGCCCCTTGGCTACCACCAATCACCACCAGCAATGGGCCATCCCCACAAGGAACCCAACGCGGCAAGGGCTGTGGCAAAAGAAATGCTGAGCGCACCGGTGTTCCTGTGACCACCGCTCTGCTGCCTGGGATGCGCTCGGCAGCAACAGGCAGGCCTACAGCCACGACCCTGCAGAAGCGGCCCAATAAGCGCGTCACTCGTCCGGGGATGGCATTGGATTCGTGCAACACCACAGGGATGCCGCACCAGCGTGCCGCCAGGATTGCCGGCGCGGCGATATAGCCCCCAGTGGTGAAAACAGCCTGGATACCTTGTTTACGCAGCAGCTTTCTCACTCGGCCAGTGGCCGCGAGCAATTGCAGCAACTGCACCAGCTTGCGCAGACCGCGACCTTGTAGGCCACCTGCGCGCACAGTCGTCAACTGATAGCGCTCTGGCACTAGTTGGGTTTCTAGGCGATCTGGTACTCCCAGCCAGCACACGCTCCATGAGGCTGGCAAGGCTTCGGCAACAGCCAGTGCTGGGAAAAGATGGCCACCCGTGCCGCTTGCAGCAATCAGAAGCCGGGGCATGGCAGTGGGCAGAGCATGAAGGTGGGGCCTAACTTATCGGCAGTGCCCTCAAGCCTCCAGTGCGTCATCTCAAGCCAGTCGCTTTGGCCTCCAGTCTGCTGGCATTGTGTTCAGCGTTGATGCCATTGATTGGTAGGGCTGCAGATGCTGTGCCTCTCAGCAGCCGATTGCAGCAGGCTCTCAATACACCTGGAGGTGACGCCCTCGCTGGTCTGCTCGCAGACGAATATGCCTCTGATCTGGAGAGTCGTTTGCGCATTTTCTCTGCAAGGTTTCCTGATGCCCGTTGGTCTGTTCGTTCAGCCAGCCCATTAAAAGACGGACGCTCAACATTTGCAGTTGATGTAAGTGCTAGTCGTGAAGCGGAAAGCCTTAGCTATGCCCTTGAAGCAAGCCAACGCTTGGCATTGCTCACTGAAGGTGAGCTAATCACTGGCGAAGAAGTGATCAGCGAGCAGTCGATCCTGCGTAGCGCCAGCAAACCTTTGCCGATCAGCCTGTTGATTCCTGATGCTGTGCTCACAGGTAGTCGTTACGACGTTGACGTGATCTTTGATCAGCCCTTGGGCCATGCGATGGTTGCCGGTGGCTTGATTGCTCTTACGCCTGCACAGGTGAGTCTTCAAAGCACGCCTGATATCCAGCTGGCACCGATGCATGGTGGTGGCATCTTTAAATCGGTGCAGGCCCCTTTAACGCCTGGCAGCCAAACATGGGCAGCGATGTTGGTGCATCCTGATGGTGTGATCACAGTGACCAAGCGTGTGCGGGTGGTAAGCAATAAAGACGAACTGATCCCTTGAGTTTTGGTTGGCGTAAATCTTCTTCATTGCCGTCAGCGGTAGAGATGGGATGTCTTGATTAGCGTGATCAAGTCATGATTGCCTAGGCGTGAAGATCAAGGAGAGGTTGTTGGCAGGCATTTCAATCACCTCATTCAACAAGAGGCCTGAACTGACACCAAGACGTTCTACATCTTCCAGCTCACGCACTCCCCAACTTGGATCTTGCGTGCGCAGATAATCATCAAATCTGGCATTACTTTCACTCGTGTGAAGACCATTACGCTTGTATGGCCCATAGAGAATTAGTGGTGCAGAGTTGCCCAGTAATTGAGCAGCTTCTTGGACTAAAGATTCACAACACTTCCAAGGAGAGATATGAATCATGTTGATGCAAATAACCCCAGAAAGATGGTCAGTTAATCCATCAGGCAGTTGCCAGGGGCGTGCGTTGACATCGATCTTGAGGGGGGGCGGCATGGTCTGTTCAAGCTGCTCAAAATGAATCCAAGCATTGATGCTGCGAAGATGCATTGGATCAATATCGCTGCAGTGCCAAATGAGCTTTGGGAACAATTTTTGAAAAGCAACGGCATGTTCGCCACTGCCACTTGCAAGTTCCAACACTCTCCCATCACTCGGCAGCGCCTTGCTCAGAACAGCAGCAATTGCATCACGGTTCCTCTCTGTTGCTGCAAAGTGAAGACGATCTTGATAGGCATCAACGCGTTCATTCATGGATAAGTTTCCACAAGTTCTACAGCGCTCAAAGGCAGGGCTCCAAAAAGATGAGGGAAAAGCTCCCCTGCTGATGAGGGTTCGGCTCGAAGCGGCATTGTCAGTTGCTCTGGGTTTAATTTCAAGCTAAGCACCTGGCCTCGATCACGATAAAATTGATGATAAGTAGACTCAAGTTGATGCTGATAGCTCAAATGGATGAATCCAATCTCTTTGAGTTTTAATCCGCGAGTAGAGAATTGATAAACCCCTTGATTGCATGCGTCTTGCCAGTCTTCAAGCAAAGCCAGATGAAACAATGGTTGATCTGTTTTAACTAAACTTGAATCAGCAGGGAAAGTCTGCGGTTGATGTTCTGGCAACCAAGGTTTGACTGGTGTCATCAATCTTGCAAACAGTGGATGTTGCAGAAAGGCTTGCAACCATCTTTTGATGGCTTGAAGATCTTGATCGCAATCAAAGCTTGATGGATCAGCAAGACGGTATTGACGCACAAAAGGCCATAGAGCCCAGTCTGCCAAACTCTGAGAGTCTCCAATGAAGCAACCATAGCAATCACTTGATTCTTGTTGTGCTAGTCGCGCATTCCATTCCAAAAGAATGTCTCTAGCCATGTTGCGATGTTCTTCGGCATCCTCTCCTTTGAACCTGCAGGCATATTTAAAACGATCTAAATGATATTTAAATGGGCCATCATTCTGTTCGATAAATTGATGGATTGTTTTTTGTTCTTCGGCTTTTCCACTTCGCAGCCCATCGAAGGGATCAGCTTGCTGAAGAGCCCAGTGCATGATATCTATGCTTTCATCAATCACTGTCCCTTCTGCAGTCATCAGCACTGGCACGGTTCCTTTTTGAGAAGCCTGTAGCAGCTCTGGCGGCTTATTGTTTAGAGCCACTTCTCGCAAGTTCACCAAAAGACCAGAAACCAAAAGAGCCCATCGGGCTCTCATTGCATAAGGGCAGCGACGGAAGCTATACAACAACGGATTCGACATCAAGCTCAAGGCGCTGGATAACTTGATTGGTGATGCAGGCTGTCATTTTTTACCATGGTGATCAGTGAGTTTTCAGGTGCGTCTTGTGTGCCTTTAGTCGTTGCATTGAATTGATTTATGTAGCCTAGCTACTCAATCAAATAGTGCTGATGTCATGGCTAATCACTTCTAAAAGTATCAGTTGAAGTTGGTGCCATAGTAGGCCATGAATAAGCATTCGGGCTGAATCTATTGGCTTTTATTTGAATGAAATACTAGCTTTCAATTGAAGCGGACTTCGCAATTTTTCCAGCCTATCGAAGGCTAAATCAGAATTGCTGAGATTCTGCCTATTGGTGATCAAACCACCGCCTCAGCACTGATACATCTTCATCGCTATGGCCGAGTTCAATCAGGTTTGCCTCCATCGATTGCACTTGGCTTGTGATGGGCAGTTGTAGTCCCACTCGTTCTGCCGTTTCCAGGGCAATGCCGAGATCCTTGTGATGTAAAGCCAGCTTGAAGCCGAGCGGATAGTGATCTTCCAACATCGCTGTTGATCGGTGCTTGAGGGCCCATGAGCCTGCGGCACCATGCTGTAAGGCTTTGATCACCTCCTGCATCGGTAGACCCAGCTGCTGCCCTAGCGCAATTGCTTCTGCTAATGCGGCATAGCTACCGGCCACCAGCACTTGGTTGAGCGCCTTCACCTGCTGGCCCCGTCCCACCGAACCGAAGTGATGAATGCTCTCACCGATCACTTCCAGCAGTGGCTGCACCCTTGCCAGAACTTGTGTGTTGCCACCCACTAGAACGGTCAGAGTTCCTGCTCTGGCCCCTTCAGTGCCTCCGGTTACCGGTGCATCCAGATAGGCCACCCCTTGCTGAGCAAGTCGCTCAGCCATGGTGATCGACGTTGCTGGGGCGATCGTCGAAAAATCCACCACAACGGCGCCGGAGCTGAGCATAGAAGCTGCTCCCTGAGAACCAAAAAGAACCGCTTCTACTGCTTCATCATCGCTAACGCAGATCAGTAGAGCCTGGCTGTCTGCTGCAGCTTCTGCTGGTGAGCTGCAGGGACGGCTACCTTTTAAAGCCAAATTCAGTTCAGCCGCACGACTGCGGCTGTGAACCTTCAGCTCATAACCCGCAGCCAGCAGATTGGCAGCCATTGGCAAACCCAATGCGCCGAGGCCAACAAAGGCAAGGCTAGACGTTGGGATGAACTGAGCTTTGCTCATGTTTGTCAGTAGAGCTGCTTCGATTTTTACTGCTTCAGCTCAACATTGGCAGTTGCTTCAAACCTGCAAACTGAGGATCTTGCCTGGTGATGCTGGACGAGCTTGACCTAAAAGAATTTGAAATAGTGCACTCAGATAGCTCAAAGCTTGCAAGGCGCTCAATCGTCTAGCCAGTTACAGCACTCTTCGCTATTCATACGTGCTGCGATTGCAAGAGTGAAAGTTGGCTTTCAGATCAATCGTATCTATAGAGACTTGCTGTCGAGCTCTTTGCAGACAAATCGATAGGGGGCCATTGCAGTGATGCAAGGCAATGGCCCGATAAAACAAGCGAGGTCTTTACTTAGGCGTCGTCGAGAGCGGCGACACCTGGCAACACCTTGCCTTCCAGCAGCTCAAGGCTGGCGCCACCACCGGTAGAGATGTGCGACATCTTCTCGGCGAGGCCCGCCTTCTCAACAGCGGCCACGGAGTCACCACCACCGATGATTGTGCAGCAACCCTTGCCACTGAGGTCCGCCAAGGTTGTGGCAATGGCGTTGGTGCCAGCGGCAAACTTGTCGAACTCAAACACGCCCATGGGGCCGTTCCAGATCACTGTTTGGCAGTCAGCCAGTGCGTCTTGGAAGAGATTGATTGAGTCGGGGCCAATGTCCAGGCCCATCCAACCATCGGGAATGGCGTCGATAGATACGGTCTGGCTATTGGCGTCGGGGGCGAAGTCATCGGCTAGCACAACATCAGTGGGCAGAAGCAGTTGAACCCCCTTGGCCTTGGCCTTGGCCTCTAGCTCCTTGGCCAGCTCTAACTTGTCTTCTTCCACCAGGCTCTTGCCGACTGAAAGGCCACGCGCTTTGTAGAACGTGAAGATCATGCCGCCACCGATCAGCACCTTGTCGCACTTGTCGATCAAGGCTTCCAGCACGCCGATCTTGCTGCTGACCTTGGACCCACCCACGATCGCTGCAAGGGGTCGCTTGGGGTCGTCGATGGCACCTTGAAGGTATTGAAGTTCCTTCTCCATCAAGTGGCCTGCAACGCTGGGGTTGAGGAATTTCGTGACCCCTTCTGTAGAGGCGTGGGCGCGGTGTGCAGCACCGAAGGCGTCATTCACATAGGCGTCAGCAAGTGCTGCGAGCTTTTGGGCGAAGTTGGCGTCGTTTTTTTCTTCTTCTGAGAAGAAACGCACGTTCTCGAGCAGTACGACCTCTCCATCGGCCATGGCATTGACCTTGGCTTCGGCATCGCTACCAACGCAGCTTTCGGTTTTGGTCACGGTTTTACCCAGTAGTTCGCTGAGGCGTTTTGCTACTGGTGTGAGCCGCATACCTTCGTTGATTTGACCCTTTGGTCGGCCAAAGTGAGCCGAGAGGATCACCCGAGCACCTTTGTCGATCAGGTCATTGATGGTGGGCAGAGCAGCGCGGATGCGGGTGTCATCAGTAATGGCGCCGTTCTCGTTGAGAGGCACGTTGAAATCAACCCGAACCAGCACACGCTTACTGCGTAGGTCCGCTGCGCTGAGACTGGACAGTGAACGCTTCGCCATGGGGGTTGTGCCGTACGGTAAGAAAAACCCGCTGACATTAACCCGTGTTTTGTTTAGCTGGTTGCCTTGATGGGCCGGCGCACTGATCTGGTTGGCGCTAAGACAAGATTGAAGCAAGCATTTAGTTCAAACACATGTTTGAAACCGTTCTCTTCCCGATTGATCAGAGCCGGGAAGCGATGGAAACAGCCAGCAAGGCTTTGGAACTGGCTAGAAGCCATAACAGCCGTTTGATCATCCTGTCTGTGGTCCAGGCTGAGCGGCCTGAAATGCATGATCCTGAGGCTGTGGCAGTTCTATTGAAACGGGCTCGAGAGCAAGTCGAGCAGGCTGGGATTTCTTGTGAAGTGTTGGAGAGAGAAGGTAAGCCTGCGTTCGTGATCTGCGATGTGGCTGATGAATTAAATGTGGATGTGATCGTGATGAGCACACGCGGTGTCAATTTGGATGGCGATAGCGAGAGCACAGCCGCCCGGGTGATCCAGTTGGCCCCTTGTCCGGTGCTGGTAGTGCCGTGAGCACTCCAACAATTCAGTGGTATCCAGGCCACATCGCTAAAGCGGAACAACAACTCAGCAAGAATCTCGACAAAATTGACCTTGTCATTGAGGTGCGGGATGCTCGCATCCCGATCGCCACTGCTCATCCGCAGCTGCAGCGCTGGATTAAGGGCAAGCAGCATTTGCTAGTGATCAACCGCCGCGACATGATTTCCTCTGCGGCTCGACAATCTTGGGATCGTTGGTTCCGTGACCATGCCCAAACCCCCTGGTGGTGCGATGCCAAGGCTGGCACAGGTGTTAAGCAGGTTCAGCAAGCAGCCATAAGAGCTGGAGATCAGCTCAATCAGCGCCGCCGCTCCCGTGGTATGCGACCACGCCCTGTAAGAGCCCTCACTTTGGGGTTCCCCAATGTGGGCAAGTCCGCCCTGATCAATCGTTTGGTCCGTCAGAAAGTTGTGGAGAGTGCTCGTCGCGCTGGCGTGACCCGCACCCTGCGCTGGGTGCGCTTGGGTCAAGACCTTGACTTACTTGATGCCCCCGGCGTTTTGCCACCCCGCCTCGATGACCAACAGGCTGCTTTGCATCTCGCCCTTTGCGATGACATCGGCCAGGCCGCCTATGACGTTGAGTTGGTGGCCCTCGCGTTGCTGGAGACGCTGAGTGTGTTGGAGAAACAAGCGGAGGCTGGGGTGGTTGCAGGGATCCTTAAGCAGCGTTACGGCATCAACTTGGCCGGTGATCAAGCTGATGCCCATGCTTGGTTGATGACTGTTGCCGAACGCCACACCTCTGGTGATACAGGGCGAATGGCCCAACGGCTTTTGGATGACTTTCGCCGAGCACTGTTGGGGCCGATCGCACTGGAGTTGCCGTTGCCATGACATTGGACGAACAGACATTGGCGTTCGGGGAAGGTGAGGGTGAATTGCTGAAGCTGCACTACCCCAAGCCCTTGCCGATGCGACTAGATCGTTGGCTTGTGAGCCAGCGATCGGAGCAGAGCCGTTCACACATCCAAAAATTTATTGAGGCTGGTCTTGTGCGTGTGAACGGCATCACCGGGCGAGCTAAGACTCCTTTGCGTCAAGGCGATGAGGTGGAGTTGTGGATGCCACCACCGGAACCGCTGCCCTATCTGCAGCCGGAGGAGATGCCGCTGGATGTGCTGTTTGAAGATAGACATCTGATCGTGATCAACAAACCTGCGGGCCTCACAGTGCATCCAGCTCCAGGCAATCGAAACGGCACGTTAGTGAATGGTCTTTTACATCATTGCTCGGACCTGCCTGGCATCAGTGGCAAGTTGCGACCAGGCATTGTGCATCGGCTCGATAAAGACACCACTGGCTGCATCGTGATTGCCAAGAGTCAGGAGGCATTGGTGAAACTGCAAGAGCAGATTCAGAAACGCATTGCATCGCGCAACTATTTGGCTGTCATTCATGGCGCTCCTTCTGGCGACCAAGGCACGATCGTGGCAGCGATTGGTCGCCATCCGGTGGATCGCAAAAAATATGCCGTGGTCACTGAAGACGGAGGCCGTCATGCTTGCACCCATTGGACGTTGGTTGAACGATTAGCTGACTATTCCTTGCTGCGTTTCAAGCTTGATACGGGGCGCACCCATCAGATTCGTGTTCATTGTGCACACATTGGTCATCCAATTGTTGGTGATCCCATTTACAGCCGCTGCCGCAAATTGCCGATGGATTTACCTGGCCAGATCCTTCACGCAGTGCAGCTTGGCTTAGATCATCCGCTCACGAGTGAGCGGATGATCTTTGAGGCACCTTTACCAGATCTATTTGAGAAGCTTTTGACTGTGTTGCGTCGACGAGCAGGCACAACCTCAGTCTTGAATGGTGCGAGATGATTGCATCGGAAATGGACATCCATGATTTGCAAAGAAGGTGCTCCATAAAAATAATCTCTAGATGAAACTTCTCATGCCTAGCGAAACTATACTCTGGTTGAGATTCAGCCTTTTCTTTCTACCTATAACACTCAAATAATTGCTTG
Organism: Prochlorococcus sp. MIT 1318; assembly: GCF_047304505.1. Classification (NCBI taxonomy): domain Bacteria; kingdom Bacillati; phylum Cyanobacteriota; class Cyanophyceae; order Synechococcales; family Prochlorococcaceae; genus Prochlorococcus; species Prochlorococcus sp. MIT 1318. Next base: position 485,880 of record NZ_CP138958.1, read on the forward strand.
ATCTTTTTGATGTTAGGCCAGCTATCACCTGGATCACTTTTTGAAGTCGTCCCTGCTTGCTGTCACATAAAATCAATACTTTGATGATACGAACTAGATTCAAGACATAGCTTCAACCATTTAATGGTTTGGCTTAAAAAGGCAGGGACTTGAATCATTGGCTATTGATTTAGGATTGAATTCTATTCATCGGTAATGGGTTGCATATGCAATTCAATTCAGCAAAATTTACCGGTAAAAACTCTTGCATTTTGGCGTGATTATTTTGATTGAACTAGTCAAGCTTTCTACTAGCTCAAGATCAAGTTAGCAGAACATCTATTTTGCCTTGGACTCAAACTTGATTTGAGACGTGCTCAGGCCTAATCTCTCTATAAGCAAAATCGTGAGATTGAGAGGCTCCTCTTGCAGTGGCTAGATAAGAAAGTATGGATGGATGGAACATAAGCATTGATTTTTTCATGACCATGCAGCTCCTACCCTCGAAAGCAAGCCACTGGCGTTAGCCCCCCATCGCTGCACTAATGGTGATGCTGTTTAGTGGGCTGAGGCTATGCAACCGTTAGAGCAGTACAAGCTCGCTGCCCTCGGCAAATAGGCTCTCGGCGGTGAGAGAACCGCTACGCTCCAGCTCCATACCCGTTAGCGCGTTGAAGCCCACAGTCATCGATTGACCAGCTCCGATCGACTGACCCCAGTCAGCTCCATAGATTTTATAACTGTAGAGATCATCAGCGATCTCTTCGGTAGCGACATCAACACCCCAGGACTCGCCGTAAAAGCGATGGGTACTGTTGAAGCCTACCGCCCAATTCTCCAGACGCTGATCACTGCTATTGGTGATGGTGATCTCCGCGGTGAAGCCACCCCACCAAAGATCACCAGACACCTCAACATCCATCGCGCTACCGGTGATTGGATCAATCTGTGAAACCTGGCTTTGCTCAACGAGAACAACTGGTTCCTGTTGAGGTTTCTCATCCTCCTCATTTATCGGTGTACCTATAGCCTCCAAGTTTGATCCCAGTGGACCCCCCAGGCTCACCATGCTTTGGAAGTAGTCGATGACGACCTGATCGGAGACATCTAAGGCAGGCCATTGCGGCCAATCAAAGGTGTCATTCATGAACGGCTCACTCTGATCCCAGCCCAGTACCGTCAGATGGTTAATGTCGTGGGCAATTGCCCCACCCTCGATATCAAGAAATCCATGGGTTCGCCCATGCATCCAGCCGCCGTAATGCGGCTCCATTTTCAGCGTGTTGATGAAGGTCTCCACAAGCTGATTACTCTGCAAATACTCAGCAAATCCCTGATGTCCAAACTCCTCCACCATTGCCATTGCATCAGCAGGATCACCTAGCCGCGCTGTCCTCTGAATATCAGCGAGGATCTGAGGGTCATAAGCCTCATCAGCGATCCAGCCCACCTTCGCCCCCTGCATCGCGTACCACAGGCCCACACCTTGCTCGTCATTACCCCAGGCTTGGCTGTTGTTGGTCAGACCATTCGCAAATGCCCATTCCCCTACTGCTTCAATAGTCACAGCTTCAAGGCCACTGAACATGCGCAGAGCGTTGTAAGCCTCAAGCGCTTCTGTGGTGATTGCCGTGCGGCCACCCACCAATTCATTGTGCTCGGAATTATCGTTCGATCCATGGAAGCTTCCCCAGCTGGTGATATCGATGTAGTCGCTGCTGATCTCCGCCATATGCATATGCTCGTGATCGCCATCGTTCATGGCGATGTCGATATCGTCAGAAGAGTTGTTGTCGGTCTGTTCATCTCCTTGCATTTCAACTTCTGTTGAATCACTAACCGGGCTCGATGGTTCGACGCTAGTAGCCGTCTCTGAAGCAGTGCTTATCAACAGTTCAGCGGTCAGTGCTCCTGCGTTACCCACTGGTTTACCTTGTTGTGCATTGAATCCGACTGTGACGAAGCCTCCAGCAGGAATTGACTGTGCCCAGTCGCTTCCTATCAATGTGTAATTTGTTTGTCCGTTAGCGAGTTGTTCGGCTGATGTGGTGACACCCCATGGCACCCCTGAGATGGTGTGAGGTGTCGTGAAGCTATAACTCCAGGATGCGAGAGATTCACTTGAAGTATTAGTGATTTTCAGTTCAGCGGTAAAACCGTTCCACCAGAGTTGGCCTCCAATTGAGACATGTAATGGTGATGTCATGACCTCATTGATCTGTTGGTTCAGGTCTACGAGTGATGCTTGTATTTCTCAACCCTTCAAATGAAGGGTTTTTGCTCTCGAGCTCAGATTTTGTCTATTGCAGAATTCCATGCCTTAACCTTCCATAACAGCAGTTAAATTTTTTCTCCAAAGTGCTGCAGGGGCCATTACATGTGATCACCGGCTATTTTTATGGAGGCCTATGGTCAATTGGCAATGCTTTAGTTGCCATATCTCTCGTCTTCTAAATTTTAAACTTCGATTCAAGGAGGTGAAAGCTTCGATAGATCTTCTGCATTAATGACTCGCAGAAAAACTATATCTATGGATCAAGATAAAGGCTCATTTGGGGAGGGATTGAGGAGAAAAAGCAAGGCAATATTCTCTTCCCGAGTTTTTTCCTATAATCGCTGCATCTGCTCCAGATTCGAAGGTTAGCCTATTTTTTGCTTGATAGCTTTGCGTCGATGCAAGCTAAGTCTTTGATGGCTTTGTTTTGGCTTTTGATGTTTTATTTTACTGAGAGCCTACCTCCTCTTGAGGAAGCGCGATTATCATGAGTAGAAAATGTTCCAAGGGTCGGGCAGGCATTTAATGCTCCCAGAATCTGAAACTCAAAGAAACGCCTCTTTATAACATCCATTCCTGCACTTTTGGCCATGCTTTTAATGGCAAATGATCAAAGATAAATACATCCTGAGGCGTGTTGATTTCGCAATAGATATTCAATTTTTACGATTTCACTAGAGTTCTTAAAGGCTAATGCGTGTTGCCTTGTGGTCTTTGCATACCTCTAAGCCTTTTGGTTTGGCAGTCTCGGACAGGCTTCTACGAGTATGCGGGTAATCGCTGCTTGGGGTTTCTGAAGGAGCTGATCGCCTGGTCCTTCCTCAACGATTTGCCCATGGTCGAGCACGATCACTCTGTGGCAGAAACCACTGGCAACGGAGAGGTCATGGGTAATGAACAGCATCGCGAGCCCCAATTCTTTCTGAAGCTGACGCAATAGAGCCAACACCTCAGCTTGAATTTCCGCGTCCAGCATGCTGACGCTCTCATCGCAAATCAGCACCTTCGGTTTTAAGGCCAGGGCTCGGGCAATGGCGACGCGTTGTTGCTGGCCGCCAGAGAGCTGGCGAGGCAGTCGGTTTTGATAGTCCTCCGCTGGGCTGAGGCCCACCTGCTCAAGTAACTTTCGCCCGTTTTGCCTTGCTTCAGCTCGGCTTGCCATTCCATGGATGAGCAGTGGATCGGCGATGGCTTCTGCGATCGTCATTTTTGGATTGAGGCAGGCGAGGGGGTCTTGAAAAACCATCTGCAAGGCCTGACGAGCTTGCCTTAATGGCTGTCCTTGCAAGCTGAGCAGGTTGTGGCCTTGGAGATGCACCTGACCACCCCGGATCGGCGTAAGACCCATCAGGGCCCGGCAGAGGGTGCTTTTGCCACAGCCAGATGCTCCAACCACACCAAGGCTCTCGCCAGCACGGATGTTGAAGCTCACTCCATCAACAGCTTTGAGCCAGGTCGGTGACCAGGGCCAGCCTCCCAGAGCATGCCAACAGCGCAAAGCATTGACTTCTAGAACGACGGCAGCGGTATACGAGCAAGTTGGAGTGCTTCCGCCTTCACGCCCCCTGGCGGCACCCACGAGCCGAGTGCCGATGGCTGAGCGGGGATGAGAAAGCAGCTCTTCGCTCCGGCCCTCTTCCACCATGCGCCCCCCATCGAGAATGGCCATGCGCTCGCACCAGCGAGCTGCCATCGCCAAGTCATGGCTGATCAGCATGAGAGCACTGCCGAGCTCCTCGCAGAGGTTGCTGAGTTCGGCCATAACCTGACCAGCCACGGCGACATCAAGACTGGTGGTGGGCTCATCGGCGATGACCAGAGGGGGATTGAGGGCGATTGCTAGAGCAATGGACAGCCGCTGACGCATGCCACCACTGAATTCATGGGGGTAAGCGCGGAACCGGTTCGCCCCGATTCCCACTCGCTCCAGGAGTTCCTCTGCCCGCTGCTCTCGCCAGCTGGGGGTAGCTTCTGGTTGGTGAGCGTTGAGAGTGTCCAGCAAATGCTTTCCCACCGTCATCAACGGATTGAGGCGGGTCATTGGATCCTGAAAAACCAGACCTACTGCTTCACCACGCAGTTGCCGCAATCGCTTCTTTTGCAATGGTCTTGGATCTTGGCCGGTCAGTAGCAACCCCCCTTGGCAAATGCTGCCTGGGGGAAGTAGATGCAGTACGGCTTTGGCCACGGTGCTCTTGCCGCAGCCTGAAGGGCCCACCAGCGCGAGTCTCTCTCCTGACTTGATGCTTAGGTTCAGTCCATCCAGTGTCCAATCAGCGCTGCGGGGATAGCGCATGCGCAGTTGGCTGAGCTCGAGTACCTGCTCTGAAGAGCTGGGCATCGTTAGTAGCACGGAGTCTTGAGACTGAATACCATGGATTGATCCGCTGGGTCGGATGCTCAACGTCACCACTGCCCCAAAATCAACACAGGCCAATGCTGGCTGTGGTTCAGAGGTGTGTGGTTTACCTGAGATCAGGACACATCCGTTCAGCAGTGTTGATGACTACGGCATTGCCTTGCCGGAATGGTTGAAAGACTGTATTAAGCACATTCCTCCTGGTCTTGGGCAGAGTTGCCCAATCGATTCAGAAGCCCTACTGGCAGCAGCTTTTGATTTGGCCTTTCAGCTGCATGAGGGGCAATTTCGAGCCAGTGGTGACCCATATATCGTTCACCCCGTGGCAGTGGCTGATCTGTTGCGGGATATCGGCGCTAGCGCCAGCGTAATCGCTGCAGGTTTCCTTCACGATGTGGTGGAAGACACCGATTTAACCCCCGAGCAACTGGAAGATTATTTCGGCGCTGAGGTACGGGAACTGGTGGAAGGCGTCACCAAACTGGGGGGGATTAATTTCACTAACCACACTGAGGCCCAAGCTGAGAACTTGCGCAAAATGTTTCTGGCAATGGCCAGCGACATCCGCGTGGTGCTGGTGAAATTGGCCGATAGGCTTCACAACATGCGCACGCTTGGCTCATTGCAGGCTGATAAGCAGCAGCGCATTGCTCGTGAAACCCGCGAGATTTATGCCCCTCTAGCCAATCGCCTCGGTATTGGTCGCTTCAAATGGGAACTCGAGGATTTGGCCTTCAAGCTTCTTGAACCTGAGGCTTTCCGAGAGATTCAGCAAGAGGTGGCTACCAAGCGCAGTGAACGGGAGAACCGTCTGGCGACCACGGTTGAACTGTTAACGGAACGACTGGCGTCTGCGGGTCTTGATGCTTGTGAAGTCACTGGGCGACCGAAGCATCTCTATGGCATCTGGAGCAAGATGCAACGCCAGCAAAAGGCATTCCATGAGATCTTCGATGTGGCGGCTTTGCGGATTATCGCTCCCAGTGTGGAGACTTGCTACCGCGCCTTGGCTGTCGTGCATGACACCTTCCGGCCTATTCCCGGACGCTTCAAGGATTACATCGGTTTAGCCAAGCCCAATGGCTATCAATCGCTACATACGGCGGTCATCGGCAAGCATCGGCCCATTGAAGTGCAGATTCGCACTCCAGGGATGCATCGTGTGTCTGAATTTGGCATTGCGGCTCATTGGGAGTACAAAGAAGGTGGTTCCCCAGCTGCCGCCAATAAGGAGCGGTTTAATTGGCTTCGTCAGCTTGTCGAATGGCAACAGGAAGGAGGCAATGATGACCACAACGACTACCTCGCTTCGATCAAAGAAGACTTGTTTGATGAGGAGGTGTTTGTATTTACTCCTAAAGGCGATGTAGTGGGCTTGCGCAAAGACTCAACAGTTGTTGATTTCGCCTATCGGATTCATTCAGAGGTTGGCAACCATTGCCATGGTGCGCGCATTAATGATCGGCTTTGTCCATTGTCTACCTCATTACAGAACGGTGATTTCGTGCAAGTTCTCACCAGCAAAACAGCGCATCCAAGCCTCGATTGGCTGAACTTTGTGGCTACTCCCACAGCCCGTAATCGCATCCGTCAGTGGTATAAGCGAAGCCATCGTGATGAAACGATCCAACGGGGGAAAGACCTGTTGGAGCGTGAACTCGGTCGCAATGGTTTTGATGCGCTACTCAGCAGCGAAGCGATGACTCGCGTGGCAGAGCGCTGCAATTTACCGGTTACAGAGGATTTGCTTGCGGCGCTTGGTTTTGGAGCTTTGACCTTGCAACAAGTGCTGAATCGTTTGCGAGAAGAAATCCGTCTTCAGACTGTCGAGCCTGAGCAACCACTCAGCAATGTCAATGTTGCGAAACGGCTTGTGGCTCAAGTGGAGTCAAGCCCAGCCAGGCTGCCTGCGTCTGATGGCGTACCGATCCTTGGCGTGGAGGGCCTTGATTACCGCCTGGGCGGCTGTTGTAGTCCGCTGCCAGGAGAAGCGATCCTTGGCACGGTTGCTCTTGGTAATCACGGCATCACGATTCACCGGCAGGATTGCGTCAATGTTGGCTCGATCCCCAGTGAAAGACGATTGCCGGTGCGCTGGAATCAAGGTGCCTTCATCGAAGGCGAGAGATTCCCAGTGCAGTTGCGTATTGAAGTAATTGACCGAGTGGGAATTCTGAAAGACATCCTGATGCGTCTTTCACACAACCACATCAATGTGAGCGATGCCAGGGTTAAAACATCCTATGGCAAACCCGCCTGCATTGATTTGCGGGTTGAGCTCAACAGTGCTGCTCAGCTGGTCTCAATGATGGATCAAATTCGCTCGATGGCCGATGTTCTCGATATCGCCCGCACTGGCTTGAGCTAAGACAGCGCGATGTAAACAGGCAAAAGCAACTGGGATGTCTCTTACTGGCCGTTCCGTTCTTGGTTGAACTTGGTCTCTACGTCTACTGCCGTGAGGCATCTCTGCTATATGAGCAGCTGTTTCGTATCGTGCCATTCCATTATGGATCTAGCTCCATGCCCTTTCTACATAGCCGCTCCCCTGCCTAGCTGTTTCAGGCCCTCAAGCGTCTTGGCTGCCCTATTCCTTACCTAATGGCTTAGGGGTGGTCTCTACGTGCTGTTTCCCAAAGCATGACTGCATGCAATACAGCGCTCATGGAGAAGCATGGGGATTGTTATCTCTACGGCGATTACTCTGATATCTAAATGAGATCAGAGTAATGAAATCGTAAGCGATGCTTTGGATCAGTCAACTTAGTCTTAGATCTTATTGCAATCGCTCACGTTGATCATGCTTGCTAGGGGGGGGTCAGGCTCGAATAGCAAATGTCAAGAGCATCTTACCGAGTAGATGTACCCTTAACGAATAGATCTCTACGATCACTAAGCGACCTTGCGCTGTTCACCATTTTAGTCACTAATTCTATAAAAGAGAATCACAAGATAACCACGTTAGCCAACGAGTACAGCAACCATAAGTGCTGGGGAGCATTGCAAGGTTTTAGCCGATGAGTTCCTGGCTCATTCTTTGGCGCTGGAGTCATGTTGATGATCAATTGATTGATACCAAGTTTTCCGCAAGCCCTGTCAACAAAGACTGTCTTAGCGCCCTCTATATCAACAGAGCTTGTGAATTAGATTTTAGAATCATGCGCTACAATCTATCAGATAAAAGCCTTGGGCTAGCATCAAGATTGCCAAGGGTGCACTGCCTTGCTCTGGCAGGCTTTGCGAGCGATACAACGATGAGGTCTCCCTCAACCGCTGCTATATGGCTAAACAGGGGAATAAAATATTCGCCATGAATGCATGAGGGCTGTCTATGAATTTGAGAACAACCTGTAACGACAGCTTTGTGTTGGATTGACTAACTTGCTACTCGCATTGAACTTTGAGCCGCAGCTTGAAAGTCTGGGTTCTGATTATTGGGATGTGGTCGATGCCGCGCGGTTTCCGCGCACTGAATTGCGTTTCCGTAATGATGCTTTACTGAGGCAGCTAGGGGTTGACCCTGATGCCGTAGAAGATCATCATTTGGAGCAGGCTTATGGTTGTTTTGAGGCTCGTACTCCACTATTAGCTCTGCGATATCACGGCTATCAATTTGGTACATACAATCCATTGCTTGGGGATGGTCGTGGCTTCCTTTATGGTCAACTGCGTGATCGATTTGGACAGCTTCAGGATCTTGGCACTAAGGGATCTGGTACAACTCCCTGGAGCCGTGGAGGGGATGGTCGACTGACCCTCAAAGGGGGTGTGCGGGAGATCATCGCCAGTGAGGCGCTGCACCGTTTAGGCGTCACCACGAGCCGAACTCTTTGCTTGGTAGAAACCGGTGAGAAGCTTTGGCGCGGTGATGAGCCTTCTCCTACTCGCAGTTCAGTGATGGTGCGCATAGCGCGCACACATCTGCGCTTTGGTACTTGCGAGCGGCTGCTGCACTTGCGCAATGCTCAGGGTCTAGAGCGTTTGTTGCGTCATGTGGTTGATGTCTATTATCCGCTGATTGCCGCTGCCCATCCTGTTCAAGACGGCAATGCTGCTGGCGCGATCGAAGCTCAGTTGCTGGCTTTCTACGCAGAGCTCGTGGAACGGGTTGCCAGGTTGGCAGCGGAGTGGATGGCGGCTGGCTTTACCCATGGTGTCCTCAATACCGACAACATGTCTCTGCTGGGAGAGAGTTTCGATTACGGTCCATTCGCCTTTTTGGATCAATGGGAGCCTGGATTTACGGCTGCTTATTTTGATCAAACAGGCCTCTATGCCTATGGCAGGCAACCTGGGATTTGCCATAACAACCTGAGACTGCTTCAAGAGCCATTGGCAATGCTGCTGCCACGGCAGCCAATGGAGCAGTCTTTAGAGACGTTCGCTCCAATTTATCAATCTCATTACAGAGCTTGCATGCAGCGTCGTCTTGGTCTTCCGAGCAGTTTTGATCACAATGGCAATATTGAAGGTGGTGATGATGCCGTGCGTAAAACTCTTGCACTCCTCGCCGCTTGGCCTGTTGGTTATGGCGTCTTCTTTGCAGGCCTTGCTGCTCAAATATCGACCAACGGGTTGCCGGAAGAACCAGAAGCATTGTTGCCCGTGGTTTTAGATGGTCCTGAACCTCCAAGGGATGCCTGGCTGGCCTGGAGAGATCGTTGGTGGACACAGCAACGGGAAGCTGTGTCTGCTGAGCCGACTGAGGCACAAGCCATCAATGCGCGATTGCAGCGCTGGAATTTTGTCAAAACACCAATTCGATCTGTGATTGAGGAGTTTTGGCAAGCGATCGAACAACATGATGATTGGCAGCCCTTGCAGGCTTGGTTGAAAGCAATCTGTGTGGATTAAAGCAACCTTCAAGCGAGGTGTTTTTTTGTAAAAGTGGTTCCTTATTTCATGCTTGCCTGGTCGCTTCAAAAGAAGCCTTGATATTGACGAGAAAAATTATCTAGCATCAGACATGAAGACGAGTATTTAATCTAAAAGTACTAGACAGCAAAGATACATCACCCATTAAAGCTGGAGAAAGATCAACCAGCGATGCACAAAAGAGAAAAGACACTATTCCCCCCACATCATAGAGCGATCATGAGTCAATAATGCGAATATCTCCCTTTATTAAACAACAATAGCGCGCGCCACATCTAATGAAACATATACCACTCCTTATTCTTGGTCAGCTGTCTTAGGGGCCAGAGGCAAGCAACTGTAGCCATTGCGACTTTTGCCTCTATAAGTATTGCGGCATTGCCTAAAAAGAAGTTGTTCCAACCAAAGCTGTTGTACAAACCTTGATCTGCCAACTTCCTATGCTCTAACCATGTACAAGGACAATAAGCTACCAGCATATGGTTATTGAATAAATGATGTTGAAAGCGTATCAAGGTTCGACCCAGAGAAGATATTTTTCAATCGACTAAAGTTTTTTTACAGCGAATATCTCTCAAGTCTTATCTAAATAGAGCCATCTGAGCTGACCCCCATACATGCCCACTTACAATAATAAGCCAATCAATTCAAGCAACAAACTCACTAGTACAAAGAACACAACTACAACAGATGCAGAGACTCAACGTAGGAAAGAAGGTCGATCTGCTTTTCTGCAATCAACATACAGACAAAGCATTCAATTCTCGGACCTGAGGTGATGGACTTCTTGAAATGCTGGTGGAAGCTGGTCTCGCTACCTGGTCAGCAGAAGACTCCAACAACTGCCGCAAAGCAGCGTTACACACTGCTAAAACCTTGACTTGATAGTTGCTTTCGGCACACCTGGATCACGCTGGCCTTAGCGCGAGGTGTAGCCATTGCCACGGCCTGCAACCACTAAGACACCTCTCCAATGCATCCAAGAGAATGACGTCCATTACGACGCCAAGCATTCAACAGAAGCACCCTCAACTGGCAGAAAGCGACTTAAAAGTGCATTGGGCAATGGCTGGATGCGTGATCCCTATACCGATGACCACGGAGTAACTCATCCCATCCCAACCCGCTTAACTGCTCTTCGCCAACCACCGATATGCCCAGTAACCGCAGATCGCGACGATCACCCACGGAATCAATGCTCTAACAATCCAAAGGGCAAACAAGAGCACCAAGGCAGAAACAGCAATCCGCTTGGTGATTGCCTTTGCCTCATCGGTCATGACTTCCCAGCGAGGTACCAGAGACATCGTTGCTTCTTTCTTGAATGCATCTGATCTTCTACCAACCCCTCCTGCTATGCAACCTCAGGTGCCCAACCAATCTCCAGTTCCCTTCTGATGATCCATTGATGGCATTTGCAATTGAGGTGCTCTCCTTGAGGAATCAAGCGTTGATGGACAGGACAGGTCAAAAAGGTCTGGCACTGCTTCCCGACCGCATAACGGAAGTGATGACAGGTCATGCACACTGCTCCTGATCGCGAGGATTTGAGCGTGCCCTCATCCATGCACTGCCACTCCTCTGGGTCAGAAGAAGGACTGGGTGATAGCTGCCTGCTTGAGAACCGTGCCATAAGGCCCTTCGCATCAAGTACACCTGTACTAGCCCAAGAGGGCCGCTTAGGTCAAGCGGCTGATGGTGACTGTTCTGGCCTCCAGTGCTCGGCAGGATCAGGTAGTGCAATGGTGACTGTTAAGCAAGGACAGCCTTGCGCATGGTTCTTGATGCATGCAACTTAGGCATAATCTCAAGACTTTTTCCTAAAACCTAAACGGACCTTTTTCGCCCTGCGCCTAGAGGGTAATTTGCTTATTTACACACTATCAGAAAGAATCAGTTATGGTTAGTTCGAACTTTAACCATTAATTGACCAATGCTTCGCAAGCAAGAAAAAAATGCAATCACAAGAGGTGTCTTACTCGGCATTGGCTGGGGATGGGGTTTAGATAGGTTTTATGAGGGGGATAAAAAAGGAGGAATTCTTTCAATCCTTGGATGGGGGATCATTTTCATGAGTCTCTTCTATCTAAAATGTTCTGGAATTGAATACGTCGATGGCGTCAAGGATTATTCCAACTACAGTACTAATCCATTCATTATTCTTCCCTTAATCGCTGGATTATACGGCGCATATTTGATTATCAAAAAGGCATTCAAATTGGCAAAGCAATTTGAAAATGCAGAAGATTAGTTGGTTATCGATTAAACTAAAGGCGCGATACTTCTGAAGTAGGTTTTGAGGTATGGGCGCTGACCGACGTTGGCGCTCTTTTTCATGCTTCTTCACCACTACTTTCCTCTGATTCTCGAGTCAAGTTCTAATGCTGCTTAGATGAAACCATCACCAAGCTGCAAGACACTCCCAAGCTCTCGCAAGATTCATTGGCTAAGCAATGGAGTCAAACCCACAAAGGCGAGCCATCCAAACTCACAAAGCTCAAAGCATCAGCCAAAGCTGCTTACAGCAAAGCAGAAGCATTGGGCCAAGAAAAAGACAAGCAGCTCTACGAGCAACGAGGCTTGATGATGCAGCAGCTTGGCAATCAAGCTGAGCTCTCAACCATCGATGCCATGCTGCAGCGAGAAGCAGACGTACTCATCGATCAGATCATCAATGACTTCAAAGACACAGAAGCTTTAGATCAAACAGAAGAGGAGATCTTCCGCATCATGCTCTCTTACCAGATTTGGGATGAGCAGCTCGCAACTGAGATCTGGCAACAAGAGCAACAACGAAAACAAGCAGAAGCACTCGAACCTGAAATGACAGATGACATGCTCGATGAATGGCTAAAGGGGATTAGAGAAGAGACTCAAGACAAAGCAAATCAACCAACGCCTACCGCCTTACAGCTGATTCCTAAAAGACCTAAAGCATCAACTACACCAGAAGAGCTAATCATCAACCGCTTCTTTGATGCTCTTGACTGAAAACCCTTGCAAGCACAAGAAAAAGACACTTACCCCCCTGCTCTAAGAGGAAAGACAACATAGACATGCCAACACCATGACCACACTCACTACCGCTAAAGAAAAGCTTTGCCGCTCCATGCTCAGCAAAGTCGGCATCTACGAAAAGATCTTGCTAGCAGCACAAGAGGACAAAGACACAGAGACAATCAAACATCTCTACCAACAGCACACCCATCTGATGGACAGGCTGGAAAGGTTGATCTGCTCATAAGGACCACACACTATTTACGAAAGACACAACAGCTCCTTAGCTCCCTATGTCTGAACGTGCGGTGAACGAACGAGCAAAGCGCGCGCGTGAACCACCATCTTGAATACAACTTCCTTAACTCCTTAAACTGATCAATAAGTGCCTACTCAATCATTACGCTCCAAAAAAGCCAAGCCCAACGCAAGAAGACAACTCAAGGTTCAACAGCTACTCATACCTGAAATAGAACAGCATGCCAAACACCTAAACAGACAAAACAAGCTAACAACCTAAAAGCTCCTTACAAGAAGGCCACAGCTAAACCTGAATCTAGAACCGTTACCTTCGGAGATACTAAGTTAATTCTAGCAAGAGACCAACACAAGCCAGAAGCTCTTAAACAAGAGGCAGTTGAGTGTTGGAAAAACCTACCGGAGATTACTTAGCTTCTATTCTTTAAGATCGTGCCAGGTTTCGGATATCGTTTTAAGCCAATAGTGAGGTGGTTAAAGAAATAAAAAGCGCCTGCAGAAGCATTGACTTGGAGTGACTGGGTTTTGGGCCAGGTTACGCGCACTATTTTGGTGCAAATCGCTGCCACCAGCCATTCCTTCGCAGAACTCCTTGGACCATTGCCACCTGCCAGCTATCAGAGAGGTTTTGACGATGTGCATTTAAGTCTTCTATTGTAATCGCAAACCCAGCAGCTTTAGCAATAGCAACAGGATCGGCACCTTCTGCCTTTAGCTGCTCTTGAAGAGAGCTGTCTGCTTGAACTTTAGCGATGAATGCCCTGAGTTGTTCTTCTGACATTGATTATATTTAACTCTTGTTAGCATAGCTATCCTTAGAAGGAATTACAAGAAACGATAATTTCGGAAAGGGGCCAAGCTTTTACGACAAATATGCCTGAAGCGATATAACGCTATGACAAGGCCCTGACTGCCCCGCATGCACCCCCTTTCAAACATAGTTTCTCTGGAATTAAGGCTTGTTAGTCCAACTACATCCTTAAGTTAATTAAAACAGGCCATTAAATCCCTGTCCAGCAGCTAGGTCTATCTAGTTTTGATACAGATAAATAGTCATTAAAGCCTGGAAAAACAGCGGTATTGGCAACTTCTTTGCACTTGACGTTGAGCATTATAGAGTGTTGCTATCCATAGTTTTCTACTGATTAGAATAAATGATGAAAAATCAAAACGATTTAAGAAGTGAGGCAGATTTAAAATTTGTATTATTGATGACTCTAATATTCTTCATCATCCCTTTGATAATGATTTTTATACCTGGCATTGATATTATTGGAGATTCGATTGTTAAATTCATGATGAATGCTATAGACACTTTTGACCTCTCAAAGCCAAACTAATTTTTTTGACGTAAAATCCTTGACCTCCAGAATGCATCGGATTCAGGAGTCTCAAGATAGTGCCAGGTCTCGGATGTCTTTTTGAGGTGGTTAAAGAAATAAAAGTCTCTGCTAATGCAAGGGCTTTGAGTGTCTAGGCTGCCACCAACTAGCATTCATTCCACCTTATGTCTGAACGTGCGGTGAACGAGCGAGCAAAGCGCGCGAGTGAACCACCATCTTGAATACAACTTCCTTAACTCCTTAAACTGATCAATAGCAGACGTTCTTTCTCTCCCCTCGGGCAGCAACAACAAGGCATTAAGAAGGGCACCCGCGTCGGATGCCCTCAAGTCCAGGACAGGTTTTCAGGGTCTCTACGTCCTCGGACTCCTAATACAGGTCTAAGCACGGAGAGTGAATGGGGGTATGAGCAGTAGTGCCTATTTCTTATGTTCCAATAAGCGATCGGTTAGCGATCATTGTGGCAAAGAAGCGTTCATCCCTCAAAGTCCAGTGAAATCAATCTCAGATGTGTTCCATTAAGGCGTTCTGGTTGCTAAAGTAGAAATACAGGCGAAACACCCCTCTTTTTGGAACGGGCATGGGCAAATTCCAAAAGCGCAAGTTCGAGAGACCATCATTCATGGATAAACCCAACTACAAATCGATTGGTTATGCCCGCGTCAGCACCTCAGGGCAGACCACAGAAGGGCAAGTTGTTGATCTGAAGAAAGAAGGGTGCTGCGTTGTTTTCCAGGAAACGATCAGCACAACAATCAAAGAGAAAGAACGACCTCAACTGATGGCAGCACTCAGTGCTCTCGATGAAGGTGATGAGTTGGTGGTCTCGAAGATGGATCGATTAGGTAGGACCCAAGTCGAGGTGGTCAATCGCATCCATGACCTGCAGCAGCAAGGCATCCACATCAGAACTCTTGATGGACTGATCAACACCAGAGGACTTGGGACATTCGCTCCTGTGCTTATTGGTCTGCTTTCTGGTCTTGCAGAAGTAGAGCGCTCACTGACCAGAGAGAGAACGATTGAGAGCATCCAACACCGCAAAGAAACAGGCGGGAACTTGGGAGGTAGACCGAAGACCAGTAGTGCAAAAGAAAGTCTTGTCCTACGCCTAAGAAAGGAAGGGTGCTCCTACAGATCTATAAGAGCGCAAACAGGTCTTGCCCTCTCAACCATCAGAAGGATCATCGTGGAGGAAGAGGTCGTAGCGGTTTGAACCTTCCACCACATTTCTTGGACGAACAGAAGAAAGAAGTGGTCTTCCATATCAAGGGAGTTTTGCCAGTAAGTATAGAAATACCTAAATGGATGCAATCGTTCCCACCTGAGTACAAGGGTGTTGTTATTAGGTGCGAGGAAACTTTCTATCGTCTAAGAGAGGGAGCAGGAAGATGACAAAGAGAACAATGCATCTGGAGTGCTAACGATGGACTGGGATGCTGCCAGAAAGCACTGCACTGAGAGGGACTGGAAGTGGACGCTGAACTTGATCGACGAGTACCAGAAGGAAATGCAAGAACTAAAAGATGAGAACGTGAAACTCAAGCGTCAGTTAGTCCTTCGCTCTCAACTCAAGAAGTAATGCCAGTCTTGATCATTGGTTGGGGTGTCTACGACAAACTGACTGAAAAAGATAAAAATGAGTTTGCTTTAGTGGCAAGTTATGAGACTTCTTATTTCTATGAATGTTATGAGTATGAGTATGCTAAGGGTAATAAAAATTACGAATGGAGTGATCGATGCTTTAAGAGTCAAGAAGAATTATTGGAATTTTTTGGTTATGAAATGATTGAAGATTTAGACGCAGATGCTGTATATGCAAAAAGGTTAGAGACCTATGCCGAGGAGGATCTAAAGAATTGGATGCAATTAAGTGAGGATGGAAATCAAGTCAAAGTTATAGGAGCACAGTAAATGCTTACTCGTATCCGACAAGTGCATGACTCGACGATTGATCGCTATAGAAGGTTGGGTCTGAGCAACTCCACGATTGCCTGGTTGCTCTTTGCAGAAGGTGTGTTTGTGTTTCTGGTAGGCAAAGCGCTTGTGGATTTAGTCTTCTAGTCCGGTTTAAAATTAAGGCATCTATGCACTAGTTCCTTTATAAATGGTTGCCATCCAGAAGAAGAGTAAACAATACCTCCCCTTTGATGCAAGAATGAGCAGCAGTAGTAACAACAGAAATGGGTTTCATCGTAAAGCACAAGAAGTT
Organism: Prochlorococcus sp. MIT 1318; assembly: GCF_047304505.1. Taxonomy (NCBI): domain Bacteria; kingdom Bacillati; phylum Cyanobacteriota; class Cyanophyceae; order Synechococcales; family Prochlorococcaceae; genus Prochlorococcus; species Prochlorococcus sp. MIT 1318. The sequence continues at coordinate 502,178 of NZ_CP138958.1, forward strand.
CATTGCTTGGTACCAAAAAATACTTGGACTCAGCGACTATGGATTGCTTTGGTTTATGTTCTTTAAGGGAGTCGTTGTTGCCTTGATACTTGAACGATTGATTATTCATTAAATCCAACATGCTGACCTATGATTGATGCCTACACGCTGGATCAATGCAGCAAGGATGAAGAGGTTCTGCAATTAAAAATAAAGAATCTAGAGCATGCCATCCAACAGTCAGAAGCAATGATTGCCGAATCAAGCATGGATGGCGATGCTTTAACATTTCTAAGACGTAAGGTTGCAGAATCAATGCAGGATTTGGAAGTTCTTTATTTACTTAAAAGCGACTAAAATTTCTTGGAGAATTTTTTCGACGTTTTTAATAGCAAACTTAAATATTTTATCCCGCACTTGAGTTGAACCCATAGGGCATAAGGCAAAAAGAAAGCAGATGAGCGTGAATCTTTATTTTAGAAAAGGTTCCAGTTACAGAAAGAATGCTAAAAACAATCAAGCGTAAAAAATTCAATGGTTAATGCGTCACTTAATTGGAGCAGTATTGTTGGAATCCTAATTTTCCTTTGGGGTATACCTGCAGGAGTTTTAGGTTTGTTCCAGTTATTTTTTGTCCTGCAACGAAGAGCAGACACTTCTCCTGCAGTTATAGGGAAAAGCATTTTTCTTGTTTTTCAATCACTGGGAAGAATGCTGATGCTTCCACTGGCGGGGTTAATCTTATTCTTTCAAGGGTGGAGGTTAGATCCAATTTTGCAGTTCGCTGTATTTCTGCTTGCAGCAGGTGTGATCTTTGAGTCCGCAACAGGGATGATTAGTGATTATCAAAAATGGAGATTCCGCACAGGTCGTGCATCAGCAAATATTCCCGTGCAACAGCAACCAACAGATCAGGTTGACTGATCTGATTTTTATATGAAAGCGCCTATTGTTTTTCTAATTACTTTACCTCTCTTGACTGCACCAGTGAAAGCAGCACAAGGATATTGGTTAGACCAATATAATGCATTACTTTTCTAAGACGCAAGGTCCCAGAATCAATGCAGGATTTGGAAGTTCTTTATTTACTCAAGAGCGACTAAAATTTCTTGGAGAATTTTTTCTTTAACAAGTTATAGACCTCGAATTTGGTTACCTCTGTAGGTTATAAAGTTCATTTTTTCTTATTATACTTTTCTTGTAATAGCACCTCTATATAATCATCTGGTTTCATTCTGTTCTTCTTTGATAGTTCAACTAACATCTCATAGTGAACAGAAGATAATTTAACCATCTTCATAGCATGTGTACCTGACTATATCTTTCTCTAATTAGGGTCTTGTGCAGTTGACTTCTGTTGTATCCATAGTGCTTCATGAGTTCACTTTCCATCTTTAGTACCTTATCAACTTCTTGTTGCTGGTACGAGATGGAGACTTTGACTTGTTTCTGTTCTTTTGTCGTTCTAAATGGAGTTAATACTGTCATAGATTATATCCTTTATGTAGATGGTCTAAATAGTTCCTGATAGTGATCTTGATGCAATGCTGACTTAGATGAATCATGAGACCATATTTAAATCAATCTTTTAAATCTATTTATCTATAGTTTCCTATGATCTTCTGTTCCTTAAGGGTCTTAAATAACTCAAGAAGTCCAAAATTTCATACCCACTCTATCTATACAAGTTGTTGACTAATTGTTGATATTGTGTTAAGTTATGATAACAAGTAGAGAGATAATCTTATGGGTTATGAGTTCAAAACTGATCTCAATATTGAATATCCATTCTTCATTGAAATGGCATCAAGATTAGGTGGAATCAAAAGAAGAGATAATTTCAACGGCAAAGAAACCTTCAGGGTTCAATGCCCTAACTGCAAGAAGCACAAGGCAGTGATGGGTTATGCACGCTCTAAGGACACCTATGTACTGGCATGTCCTGTTGATGGATGCACTCTCAATGGTGTTGTCCTCCATGACCTGATCAAGCGTTATGGAGGCACAGTGATGTTTGATGAGTGGCGTAAGGCGAGATGGACCAGTACCTACTCCGAAGACTGGTTGCCAATTAAAAGCAAGGGCAAGCAAATGCCATGAATAACCGTCCAAGCATGTGATTAGGTAAGTGTGAGCAAACTGTGAGCATGATTTTTAGATCACCCTAACCCCCTGCTATCACTATTATTTTAAGTCAAGTTGTATAATCGGCGTTAATGCGCACGTATTGATCCGAAAGGTCGCAGCCCCAGGCAATGCCATCGCCCGCTTCATCACCCACAACCAAACGAATCCTCACTGTGTCATCACTTAAATAATTCCCATCAACCCGCTCTTGCATATAGCGAGATGCAGCGACCCGATCAAAAGGCACGGGTTCTCCGAATTCCATTAACTGATGAGGGCCCAACCAAAGGGCTACTGCTGCAGGATCAAAAGACACACCAGCACGCCCTGCAGCCGCGACGATTCGCCCCCAGTTGGGGTCACGACCATGGACGGCCGTTTTTACCAAAGAAGAGCCGCAAACAGTGCGTGCAATACGGCGGGCCTCAACATCGCCAACGACACCCTCTACCTGAACCTCCAGTAAACAGGTAGCCCCTTCACCATCACGTGCAATTGCCTTGGCTAGGTGCTGAGCCACCGCCAGCACCCCAGCCTCTAATGCCTCCAGATATTTAAGCTCGAGAGGCTCACCGGCTGCAAAAGCGAAAAACGAATCATTCGTACTGGTATCACCATCAACCGTGATCGCATTAAAGGAACGATCAACAACCCGCTTCACCATCGCCTGCCAAACATCGACCGAAACACCGGCATCACAACTGAGGTAGCCCAGCATCGTTGCCATCTCGGGATGAATCATTCCTGATCCCTTTGCCATGCCTCCAATTCGTACACGTCGACCACCGACTTCAGCTTCGAGCGCAAACTGCTTCTCTACTAAATCGGTCGTAAGGATTGCGCCGGCCGCCTCAGCACCACCCTCATCGTTCAGTGCTTCCACAAGGGGATCCAAGCCTGCAAGCAAGGTCTCCATGGGGATAGGTACACCAATTACACCGGTTGAACAAATCAAAACCTGGTCAACTGGTAGCACAAGTCGGTCGGCCAGAGCCTGAGTGGCTCGAACACTGTCGAGCAAGCCACGGTTACCGGTGCAGGCATTCGCCTGACCAGAATTGATCAACACGGCCCGTGCCTTGCCAGCAGAAGCCTTCAAACGGTCCGCGCAAAGATCGACGCAGGCAGCCCGCACCAATGAAGTAGTAAACGTACCTGCACAAACAGCACCTTCTGGAGCTAACAGCAAAGCAAGATCCGGCTTGCAAGAGTCCTTCAATCCAGCCGTGATCCCTGAAGCCTGAAAGCCCAAAGGTGCCGTTAAACCACCTTGGATGGGGCGCCAAAGGGAATCCAGCGTAGAGCTCACGGCCCTAGGAGACAAACTAAATACATCCTCCACCAACGCCATGACCACCGAGCCCTCCAGCAGGGTGCCACTGCCACGCTGGCATGGCCCGCAACGTCGCATCGGCCTCACTGGCGGAATCGCTACTGGCAAAAGCAGTGTTGGGCTCTACCTTTCAGAGGAACATGCCCTGCCTGTGCTGGATGCCGATATCTACGCCCGAGACGCTCTAGTCGCTGGCAGCGCTGCCACCATGGCCGTACTGCAACGATATGGAAACGCTGTAGCTGAAGCAGGTCAACACAATCCGGTAAGCATTGATCGCATAGCACTGGCAAGCATTATTTTTAGCGACGTCGACGAGCGCCGCTGGTTAGAGCAGCTCATTCATCCCATCGTTGCAAAGCGCTTTGATGTGGCCTTGGGTGATCTGTCAGCAGAGCCGGTGGTGGTGCTGATGATTCCGCTGTTGTTTGAAGCGAAGCTCAGCGGGCTTTGCAGCGCAGTGTGGTTGGTGGACTGCAGCCCAGCCCAACAATGCCAAAGGCTGATCGCTCGTGATGGCCTGACACTCCAAGAAGCAGAGCAACGCATCGCTGCACAATGGCCACTGGAGCAGAAACGGCCTCTCGCGGATTTAGTAATCGATAACAGTGGAACAGTTGAATCATGTCGTCAGCAAATCGAGCAATACATCAACAGCACACAAAAGCGTGCTTGATAACAACATGCCGTCTACAGAAGACCATCAGTGGCTTGAAAGGTTCACCTCGTCATAAAGAATCTACAGCCGCTCACGCCAAAGTTTCATTGGCACAGTTCGATGTTTTAGGTATACCGTTTAAACATCCAAGCGATTACATTTAGCTATAAATGGAAAGTGCAGGCGCAAGCGATTAGAATGGATATCGAATTGATCACTTTCTAAGGCCCAAACCTTTAACATTGAGTTGAGAGTCAGGGCGGGAAAATATATATTTACTAGACAAGTAACCAATACATATTGAAACCCCTGTGGCCAACGCAACAACGACAGTTCTCGAAAAAAATCGATAGGTCATTGATGTCACGAAAAATTCTGCCAACACTGCAGGGCAGATGCTCATCAGATAGCGAATCGGACTAACTCGGTAGCCTTGATTGCGAGTAAAAACAAATACCCTAAATACAAAGTAGCGAGCCGTATGGGCGACAGTAATAGATACAGCCAAACCCAACATGGCTCCTAAGGGATAGAGAAGCCAAAATAACGTTGGCCCAAATATCGTGAAGACAACTCCAGATATCAGATAACGATGCGAAGATCGTAGAATTATATCCATGAACTCAAGGGATCAAACGAAAGGGGGCCCATTGATTGGGATAAAATCAGCCTAATAATTGATGATCAGCAATTAAACTAGAGCAACATCCATAGGCTCTAAATGACAAGTTGACTTTGCGATAGGAGAAGGTATTGACAAGCCATAATTGAATCATATCAAAGAGTAAGCCAATGCAAGAGCGCCATTGGAAAGCGCTCCTAATTTTTAATCCCACGGTAAAGTTTCCTGTAGAGATTAACAGTGCCAATTCGTTGAAGATCACCAAAAGTATAATCTGTTACGTATAAAGTCCAATCATCTGGGAGCGTGCGTTGCCAATCAGATAAGCGATGATTGGCTTGAATGAACCGTCTATCATATGAATCTCGGCTTGTATCAACCAATAGACAAATATTGCCTGTCATGGATAATGGGTGAGCAAGACTACTCATGTGCTCAACCCGCAAAGACCAACTATCTAAAAACCTTAAAGCTCGAGAGGAAGAAGTGGCATTAGGCGAGGTAGAGGTTGTAATGAATTCCTTTGTTCGATCTGCCCAACGCCTCTCTGTCCTAGAAACTCCTCTTGGAGGTAGTACAATAATGCAATCTGAGTACTCACTCGAAAGCAGATTTTTCGTCTCTTCAGAGAGAATGCGAGCCCGGGCTGAGTGCTCGGAGAATAAATTCAGATAAAAGAAACACGTAAATGCAACCATTGCAGAATAAAGGGATGCAAAGAGATAGGATAATGAGCGGCCATAAAAGGACTGATCTATTGATGCACGAGTCAAATCCTTCTTATTGGCAAGCGAAATCGAAAGTACTGAAAGAACAAGATATTGAAAAAACAAAAACAAATAGCTGCATAGCTTCAACCATATGTAGTCTGCATTCACGCCTGCACCAGAGACCGATTTAAAGGTATAAAAAGTAGCTACCAAAGAATAGGTCGGAACAAGCAATGCGAACGTGTAAAACAACTTACCTTGACGAGACGAGAGATCCAACTCATAGAATGCAAAACTTATGCATAAAGCCGCCAATGCACAAATGCCAACAAAAGCAAGGAGCACATAATATTTGATATCACTAGAATCAACCAATCTATTTACAGCCTGCCCCGCTTCAGTCAAAGAATTTATTTGGGAGCGCCAATCATCTAAAAGCCAAGGAGAATCAATTCCAAGAAGATCTGGGAGAAGCAATGGTCGTGGCTGAGGGTAACCAACAGAAGTCAGTTTTATCTCCGTTGTATGAGAAAATGCACGCTGCAAATATGGCAGACAGAGAAAAATAGAAGAGCCAACTACTACCAAAAGGTAGCGCAGTAAGACCACGCCTACCTTGAATCCGATTGAATAAACAGAGCGAATACTTAATCCGAGGCTAACGGCAATCAAGATAGAGACTGACATCCAATGCAACAAGAAAAACTCTCCATAGATTGTGCAAGCTGCTGAAAAAAACAATGCAGACAATACGATCTTCCAAAGACTGATCAACTTCGTAGAATTTAGGCTGAGTATGTCGTATAAGGAGTCGACGATAAAAATGGACGCTAAAAAGTAAAATGTTAACGCCACAAGATTAGGCCATTGCCCTTCAAGTAGTAGAGAGAAAAGAAACCAGTTTAATCCCACACATGGCAAAAGTACATATCTCCTCAATATCGAAATACGCTTATTGGCATCATTAACAACGGGAAGGTTCTCTACGATCAAACCAGCTGGTAAAACTATAAATACTGAGCACAGGGTGTAGGAATTCTTGGCAAGATCACTAAAAATGCTCGAGCTAAAAAATTGGACAAGCAATGGCAAACCCCATCGATGGCTTTGAACAAAACCTGCCCAAGCCAAATTACCTGTCTCGACAAGATTCGAGACGTCTGTGGGGTTCGTTGGCGAACGAAGTAAATGATGTGCTAATTGAATGTAAAGTGCAGAGTCAACACCAAATTGCACCTTATGGTGCATAGAAGACATGATTCCAGACGCTACAAGAATCAAAGTTGGAACAAAGAAGAGCCAAGAAACCTGCAAAAGTCTAGCTGCATGCTGTTTAATCGTGGAATGTACTTGGATTCTTTTTCTCAATAGAATCGCAACGAAGACAGGTGTGAAGACAATCGTGTACTGCAGATAAATATAAAATGGAAACAGCCTGCTTAACAGAAGTGCCCAGGCTGATGCAATCACAATCCAAGCCAATCCTATAGCAATAACGAGAAAAGGCTTACTGCTTAAATCCCTAGGGGCCTTAAAGACATAGCCAGTCATAGACCAGCCGATGATATAGGCGACAATGATAACTGATAGCAAAAAAGTGAGTTGGTAAATGATTGCCATTGTTCTCTAAATTACTCTCTTAATTTAACCCTTTCAGATTGGGCTAGCAATCGAGGACATACAATGCAAAGATCTCGCATGACTTCAGCAATCAACCCGTCCAATATCGACAGCCACAATATCAATCTTTATTGATGCCTCGAATATCTTGATCCAAAACCAGGCATTAAATTTCAAGCGTGTATTGCCTGGTCCGCTCAAGTCATTTACGATGAGGTATCCGACAGCAGCTCGATGGAACTAGGAAGCCTTAGGAGTTTAGCTGATGAAAATTAGCATCGTCGTGCCTACATTTTGCGAAGAAAGCAATCTCAGAGCTCATTATTTAGCATGCATGCATGAACTTGAGTGGCTGAACAAACGATACTCTCAATACAATGAGTATGAATATTTGGTAATTGATAATTGCAGCAATGACTCCACCGTAGATGTGGCCCTAAGCCTAAGAGAGTCTGATCCAAATATACGAATCTTTGTGAATGATCAGAATTATGGCCCGATCTGGTCACCTTTTTGCGGCCTGCTCAATGCCAAAGGAGATGTCGTTCTCCTGATCGCTGCCGATCTGCAAGAACCAGCCAATCTAATCATTCCCTTTATCCATGCATTAGAGCTGGGGTACGAGGCTGCCATCGGCTGCAAAGAAACCACTCAAGAAAATAAATTAATGTGGTACTTGCGTGGGGCCTATTACTGGATCTTAAAAAAGATTGGCCTTATCAAGATTCCCATGCGCTATAGCGGCTTTGGCTTGTATTCTCGCAAGCTTTTAGAAGTATTCCGCACAGTTCATATCACGGAACCGAGTCTGAGAGTTTTATTACCAATCTGCACATCAAAGATTAAGGCCATTCCCTATGAACATCAGACCAGACTGCATGGCAAAACATCTTATAGCTTGTATGACTATATTCGCGAAGCCTTAAAAACGATCGTACGCAATAGCAACCGCTTCCCTACATACGCGGGTAAACTATCTTTATTTTTAGCCTTATTTTCATTTGTTAGCGTTCCTCTAGCCATCGCAATCAAAATTCTCGCCTGGAGCAGTATGGCGCCCGGGATCGCCACGCTGATTGTTTTAATGCTGCTCAATAGTTCAGTAATTCTGGGTTTTCTTGCTTTGATCATGGATCGACAAAATCAAATGCTTTCCCGCCTGGAACCTGCTTCGATACATGTTCATCAATCAATGATCTACGAGTAGGGAGACAAGTTCATTTCATGATTGCCTTGAGACTGTCTATTTCGCATCGCAGCGAAATAGTTTAGAGCTTATCAAGCAATGTCTCCACTGAGCTTAAACAATGCTTTCCTAAGGTAAGTGTACAACTAATTTGTGAACTACTAGCAATCATAAAACTAATAATCAAAATCTCAAGTTTTCATATCAGCGCACTCAACATATGCTGGGCGACAAACCTAGTAAAAACTATTCTCCCTTCAACTTCTTGCTGAGAATCTGATTGGCGAGCTTGGGATCGGCTTTGCCGCCAGTCTTCTTCATGAGCTGCCCAACAAAGAAACCCTGCAGCTTGGTCTTACCGCCGCGGAAGGCCTCTACTTCCTGAGGATGAGCCGCCAACAGTTCCTCCACAATCGTTGTGATAGCCGCCGGATCACTGATCATCCCCAGACCACGCTGATCAACAATCGCCTTCGCTGAGCCGCCCTTCTCCAGCAACTCAGGCAAGATTTCCTTGGCGATCTTGCCGCTGATCTTGCCGCCGTCGATCAGTTGCACCATCTCTGCCAACTGCTCCGGTCGAAATGGCAGCGTGGAATAAGAAAGACGATTGGCATTCACGTAAGCAGCAATATCGCCCTGGATCCAATTCGCCACTCCCTTGGCCTCGGCACCTGCCGCCACGGCCGCCTCGAAGTATTCCGCCATCGCATACTCATCAGTAAGCACCCTGGCGTCATACACCGACAAACCAAACTCTTCGGCATAGCGATGACGCTTCGCCGACGGCAACTCTGGCAACTCCGTACGCCAACCCTCACGTACAGATGCAATCACCTCAATCGGACCCAGATCAGGATCCGGGAAATAGCGGTAATCGCTGCTGCCTTCCTTCGAGCGCATGCTCTTAGTGAGTTGCTTGCCCTCATCCCAAAGGCGGGTTTCCTGCACCACTGCTTCACCGGCCTCATAGGCCTTGATCTGGCGCTGAATCTCGTACTCACAAGCTTTCTGGATGGCCGAAAACGAGTTCATATTTTTGATCTCAACCTTGGTGCCAAAGGGAGCATCTGACCCCTGGCGCACGGAGATATTGACGTCACAACGCAAAGAACCTTCCTGCATGTTTCCATCAGACACCCCTAAATAACGCATGATTCTGCGAATCTCCGAGGCATATTCCGCCGCCTCACGCCCAGTGCGCAGATCAGGCTTGCTGACAATCTCAGCTAACGCCACGCCGGCCCGGTTGTAGTCCACCAGGGAGTGGGTAGAGCCGGCGAGTCGATCGCTGCCAGCATGAACGAGCTTGCCAGCATCTTCCTCCATATGGAGACGCTCGATACCAATTCGCTTGGTGTAGGTGTCCTTCCCCTTCTCGGCAACTTCCACCTCAATCCAACCTTCTTCTGCAATCGGCTCATCAAATTGAGAGATCTGATAGTTCTTCGGTAGATCGGGATAGAAATACTGTTTGCGATCAAACTTGCTGTGCTCAGCAATGTTGAGATTGAGTGCCATCGCCGCCTTAACCGCATACTCCAACACCATCTGATTAAGCACCGGCAGAGTACCGGGCAAACCACAAACAACGGGATCAATATGAGTGTTGGGATCGTCACCAAAGGTGGTAGAAGCGCATGTGAAGATCTTGCTGTTGGTACCTAGCTGCACGTGTGTCTCCAACCCGATCACGGCTTCCCATGCGCCTTTGGCAGAGCTAGTGGCTGATGCCATGACCGATCTCCTATCACCTGGTTTGCGATTGATCCTATGGAAAGGTCCCCTGACATCAGCGCCCTTAGCTCGAGAGGCTGGAACACTGAACTGATCTGGCCTGCTCTTTGCATTGACAATGGCAACAGTGCGTACTGAATCAGTCCTGATCCTGGGCGGCGGCTTGATGGGCCTAGCTTTAGCCCACAAATTGGCGCTGCACGGTCGCTCTGTAGAAGTACTCAGCAGACGCCGCAATGAGGCCGCTGGCTTCGTTGCCGCCGGCATGCTTGCACCCCATGCTGAAGGGCTTCACGGAGAGCAACTACGGCTAGGCCAATTAAGCCTGGATCTCATCCCAGCCTGGGTGAACCAAATCGAAACCGATAGCGGCCTCTGTTGCGGACTGCGCCAATGCGGGATTGTGGTGCCCTTCGCGACAGCGGTGCAGCGAGATCTCTATCCCACCGCCTGCTTAGGTGAAAGCCTCGATCGTTCAGGCCTGGAACGAGAAGTACCAGGCATTGGACCGAGCTGGCAGGCCGGCTTGCTCTTCAGTCAAGACGGCCAGATCGACAATCGCCGACGATTGATGCGGGCACTGGAGACAGCCTGTGTGAGCCTGGGCGTTCGCTTCCAAGAAGGCGTAGAAGTGCAGGAGATTCTGCAAGACGGCCATACGTTCAGAGGGGTGCGAATGCGCAACGCTGAAGGGGAGTTGCACACGCTGACCACTCAAAAGGCTGTGCTGTGTTGCGGTGCCTGGAGTGCCCAACTGCTCCCAGCCCTAGCCATCGTGCCCGTGAAGGGTCAGATGCTGTCGCTCCAGGGTCCACGGGACAGCTTGAAGCGAATTGTGTTTGGTCCGGGCACTTACCTCGTACCTCGTGAAGATGGGCTACTCGTGGTAGGTGCCACTAGCGAACCTGAGGCCGGTTTCATGGAAGGTCTCACCCCTTTCGGGCAACAACAACTACAAGCCGGCATAGACACTCTCCTGCCAGAAGCAAGCCAATGGCCGCCGATGGAACGTTGGTGGGGGTTCCGACCTTGCACTCCTGACGGAGGCCCACTACTAGGCCGCTCATCCATTGATGGCCTCTGGCTAGCCACTGGACATCACCGCAATGGTGTGCTGCTCGCCGCCATAACAGCTGAATTAATCGAAGCCGACATCAGCGGCAAGGGAATCACTGCGGAACAAATTCAGGTGTTAGAAGCATTTCAGTGGAATCGATTTAAGATAAAAATATGAAGATTAAGCCATGCAGCCCTGACAGCATAGGCTTGCTGCTCTTCGCCAATTAGCCCCTACAGCCTAAACAAATAAAAGAGCATTAAGACACAATTTGAACAAAAAAGAATTGGGAGATTATTATTTATTCAGAAGGCTCTTCTGCTGCTTGAGGCGCAATTTTGAGACCGATAGATAGGCTTACTTTGCTCGTAACACATGAGACAGCTTGAGCATGGAATGAAAGCAACTTATTCTGAAGTGCGAATTAAAGATGACTGCTGGCCTGGTATGACCAAGACCCGCCAAAGCGTATGAGCCAATCACGAAAGACCTTTGTAATCCATGTAATCATATAGAGAGCCCAGGAGGAGCATGGAGGGAAGGTCTAATATGATCTAAAGAAAAGTTATCCACTTTGCTTAAGCTCCGCTGAATAGATTGATCAGGTAGCAACAATTTATATCTGAAGGTTCTGCGAAATTGTCTTAATACCTCAAGATGCAATCCGGTAATTAGGCCATCGTACAGCGCAATGAAATCAACTGGTCAATAACAATCTTGTCTCTCAAAGGTTTAGCCTTAGCTTGATCCCTCCTGGGAGTTTGATCAACTTGAGCTGGAGGCTCTATATCAAAATATTGCGCCTCACACTCCAACACAAAAACCTCTGTTGCCCCGTCGTCCGAAACCTCCAGAACGTAAGTAGTGCCTCGAACACTCAGTCGGTCTGAACGGGTAGAGCCATCTTGCTTGCCGGACACCAAAATCTGCCCCTGGGTCAGTTGATAACAACGACTACCTAATTGCATCCTGGAAAACTGATTCAGGTGACCAGATGCTCCGGAATTGAACAGAAGCTAGCCACGACTATCACCCGTGCTGACTTACTGAGACTCAGTAGCCTTTTGATTAACTTTCGCCTGTTGGGAATCGATGTACCACTGATGGCCACCGAGGATCTCCTGAACCATTGCAGTCTCTGCAGCTTGCAAGTAGTTCGAAAGCGTCATGGCCATCAAACTGACGCCAGTGAATAGACCCACTGACTGCAGGAGCATGCTGTCAACTCCAACCATCACCAAAGCCTGATCAAAAGCAAAATCATTTTGTCCCCATCAGGCAAGCAAAATCTTGCAGCCTCAGCTTTCAATGCGCCAGCTCAGATCTGAAGGAGTCCATGCGTTGAGCTCTTCAGCAGAGAACCAAAGATTGATCTCAAAATGAGCGGTGTCTGGACCATCGGAACCATGGATCACATTGCGACCGATGTTCACAGCTAAATCTCCGCGAATGGTGCCCGGCTCAGCCTCCAAAGGCTTGGTGGCGCCGATCAACTTGCGGGCGCTCGCAATCACACCATCACCTTCCCAGACCATTGCAACCACAGGACCGGAGGTAATGAAATCAACAAGCCCAGCGAAGAAAGGGCGCTCACGGTGCACACCGTAATGCTCACCAGCCAACTCACGACTGGGGGTGACCTGTTTGAGCCCCACGAGCTTGAAGCCCTTGCGCTCAAAGCGACCCAGAATTTCTCCCACCAGACCACGCTGGACGCCATCGGGCTTGATGGCAACAAAGGTGCGTTCCATGGCCATGCTGATTAGTCGTTATTGGGGCCATCGTCCGTGTTGGAGTTACCGCTTGGCAAGCCAATGGTTTAACAAATGCTGGTTCACTGGTACAAAGACATCTATCTGGCCTTAGCCAAACAGTTCTTTATCCACATCTCAGACCAAGGAGATGCTGCAAATAAGCAGTGCTCACAGGGAGGCAACTCAAGCATTGGCTCATGAACGAACCACTTATGAAGAAAATTTGCCCAGGCAAGCCGATCAAACAAGCCATGAACTCTTCGCAAGAGCCAGACATCTCGATGGCACCTGAGCAGAGAGGCGCCTTGCATTACAAGGCTCAAGAGCCTATAGAGATCTTGGGACTGTGCAGTGAAATGCGCGAAGCAGCATCAGCACACAGCACTGGCAGCTCAGTAGGCCAATCTGAAGTAATAAGTTCAGCTAGCTGAAAACGACGAGATAATTCCTGCACAACAATGTTGGAATCACAAGATTCAGTCAGCCAAGAGATGTTATTGGCCACAATCTGATCTCCCGGCATTGACGCATCGAGAAGAAGGGTAATTGCAGGAGGAGCAGCAGCCTGAACAAATCCGAATAGGCCAATCTCTCTATCTGCATCTTCCTGGCAGTCAAAGGATGACTCCCAAACGATGGGCTCTCTCAAGCCTGGGGATCTAAGCAAATAAACCCCAGGTCCAGCAGGGTCGAGCTGCTTCTGCTGAAACACTGCGCCAACCCTATAGGTCGAACCCTCCTTCAGATAAGTACGAAAACTCACAACAGCGGGTCTTGGGCGAGTGGTTGGCCCCTTCAACAAAGCCAGGTACCTTGAAGGCCCAGGCGAATAAACACTTTCAGGTGAAACCAAATGCACTAACAGGCGCGAGGTACATTCCGCCCTAGTTGATCCAACAACACGCCGGCCAGGAAACAAAGTGTAGAGCAATTTTTTTGGAAGCGCCCCATCATCTGGCGCTTGTTTTTGAGGCGCAATTGAAGAACCCTCCTCAGAGGATTGCTGAGCCACAGTCGGTAAAGACGTGAAACTAAAAATCATTAATAATGCAACAGTCAAACCCTTCAGCGGGTGAGTTGATGACCTCAAGCATGAGCATGCCATCAGAGTCAAAGAAATGGCTAATACTTCATTATGTCTACTTCATGACATGGCTAGCGACCGAAAACTGTCAAAACACCTAATCAGAAGGCTCGATTCGTATGAATTTTGAACTGCGCTTACTCGCGACAATTCTTATCAGCTTGATGTTGATGGCTCTACGTCAACTCAACCGCATTCGCGCCAAGTGGCCAAAAGCACCAGTAGTGCTGCCAGCGTGTGGACTCGTGGTTTGGATGATAAGTGCTCTGCCCATAGGGGATACATGGTTGATATCTCAAATGATGCTGTCAACCGTGGGGCATATTGCACTTAGCTATGCAACTCTTAGAGTGGGGAGTTGGGTACTCATTGAAGTTCCAGGAACTCTTGGCATTTGGCATCCGCCACCAAAAATTGTGCGTGATCTTGGCCAACTGATCCTTGCTTCAATCATAACGATAGTCATTCTTCAGCAAGCTGGAGTCAAGCTTGTAGGGCTAATTACAACATCAGCTTTACTAACAGGTGCCTTAGCCTTTGCTGCTCAAGAACCACTAAAAGACATTTTTGGAGGAGTGAGTCTCCAAGTCGACCGAGCCTTTAAAGAAGGTGACTGGGTTCAAATAGGAGATGACAGTGGAAGAGTTATAGGCCTCACCCTCATGAACACCTATCTCTACAGCTTGCCTACGGGAAAAACTCTGATCATGTCTAACTCCACCGTCAGCCAATCAACGATCAAACGGATGCAAAATAGCGATCCCTATGGCAATTGTTTTGACATCGGTCTTGATTACGGCTTTCCACCTTCACAAGCCATAGACCTTCTTCTAAGTGTGGCCAATAGTCATGATTGTGTGCTTACCCAACCACCAGCAAAGGCTTGGGTGGAACGTTTCGACGACAGCTCAATCTGCTATACCCTTCTGGTTTGGCATATGGATTACTCAAAGTATAGAAGTATACGGGGAGAACTACTTGAGCAGATTTGGTATGCCTTAGAGAGAATAGGTCAGAGCATTCCTTTCCCGGTCCGCATGGGCGGCCCTAATCCACAGATTTTGGCCAAAGACGATCCGATGTGCGCTGATACTCAACGTAAGGTCCAATGGTTGGCTAGCAATGCACTCTTTACGGATCTCAGTCAAGACCAGCTTGAAAACCTAGCAAAAAATACACGTTGCGTTCGATTTGCTAAAGGTGAGGCAGCTGTCAGGCAAGGAGAGATAGGTGATTGTCTCTATCAAGTCATCAAAGGAATGCTCGAGGTATCGCAAACAACTAAGCAAGGTCAGATGCAGACTATTACAAAGCTTGGTGTTAATGAAATCTTCGGAGAAATGGCTCTATGCAGTAATCAACCACGCAATGCGACAGTTCGTGCCCTAAAAGAGTCTGTACTCCTTGAAGTAGAACGCCGTGACTTGCAACCATTGATTGATCAAGATCAGACATTACTGGAAAAGTTAGCCCGATTGATACATCTCAGACAAATTGAACTTGGAGAATTAAACAAGGGGAAAAATGAATCCAATACATCATCGGTCAATCGGCTCATTCGCTCCATGCAAAGGCTATACAACGTGTTTCTTGGCAACTAGTCAATCGATCGGCTTTAAGTCTTAAAATAAATCATATTTTCTTCTTGGACAGCCTTAAGGGATTAAGTAGCCCTAGCCCAAAAATTACATCAACTGAGCACTCAAAGACAACTGATTTCCAACAATATAAATCTTAGCCAACAGAAAGGGCTGCAGGGTACCAACCTATCAAATCAAGGTTTACCTATGGATCAATGCAAATCTGAACAGCTTGTGTTTCTGATCTCGTTCAAACAAATGAATCAAAAGATAGCGTCATTTGTGAGCAGCTCCAAACCAGCCAGCTCTTCGCGACTAACACAAACCAGAGAAAGCCATCTATGCATATTTTTAAACCCTGCTCTTTGCAAAAATAAATACTCAGGAAATAACCCCCTAAAACCACCTATCTAGAGGAAGGGTCGCATTGAGCTGTTGCCAGAACTATTAAGTAAATAAACTTGCATTTAAGTCAAACAGATAGGGCGATGCTAATAGGCTAAGGGCAAAAGAAGCCTAGATGATGGAACTAACCTCAAAAGACAAAGTAAGCAAGACAAAGCAACAAGATTATTCGTCAAACGCAACAAGAAGAAGATCCATTGCCCCTGGAAAGCTTGTGAAACGAATAGCCCCCTACCTGGGAGGTTTAGCTTTACTCACTGGCTTAAAGCTTTCAGGAGTAGCCCAGAGCCTTGATCTACTGCTATACGACCTCGTCACCACGTTGCGACCTGCAGCCTCAGGCAAAACACAACCAATCACAATCATTGGCATCGGGGAAGATGACATTCGAACGCATGGATGGCCAATCGATGATGGCCTGTTCTGCAAAGGAATCGACCAACTCAGCAAGAATGGAGCTGTTGCTATTGGCTTCGACATCTATCGCGATCAGGGCGTGGGTCCGAATCAGGAGTGCCTGCGCGAGCGCTTTCGCAATAATCCTCGACTGATCTCGATTTTCAACGTAGCCAGCAATATTCCAGCTGTTCCAGGAACGCCTCCTGAAAGACATAGTTACAACGACGTCTCCGTGGATGATGACAATGTCATCAGGCGAGATCTTGTTCACGTTGCCGGCCAAGATAAAGCCACCGTAGCCTTTCCTTTGCGTATCGTCGAAGTGGGTACAGGTGATAAAAAATTACGCCAGCAACTGGAGGCTGGGTCGATCAATGATGCCTGGCTAACCGCCAATTCCGGGGGCTATTACAACGAAACAGATGCAGGCCTAGGCATGCAACGACTCCTACTCTTCCGCGAACCAGGTAGTTTCCGCAGCTACTCTCTCTCCGCTCTGCTTAAAGGAGACATCCCGCAGAAAGACATTCAGAACCATATGGTATTAATTGGCAGTACAGCACCTTCACTCAAGGATCTCTTCGAAATTCCTCATAGCCGCTTTAGTGAAGGGGAAGTACACATGAAAATGCCTGGAGTGGAAGTTCATGCACTTCGTGTGGCCACTCTGCTTGACCGCAAAAAAGGAATCCTCGTTCATGGCTTCCTGATGCCCGGTTGGGGCAACCTTTTACTAGTCCTATTCTCGGGTGGGATGGGGCTATGGCTTGGCGAAGCCTTCCTGACACTGCGCCGCAGCGTGATTGTTGTCGCAACCTCAGTCGTTGCTTTGAGCACTGCGCTGATGGCTCTGCTCATCAATTACATCTGGATCGGTAGCGTCATGCCGGTTGCTGGTCTAACAATCATGGCAGGAACGGCCTGGCTGCGCAGGGGCGCAGCCAGCCAGCAACACCAAAAAGAAGTTCAACGGCTGCTCGGCCAAGCCACCTCTCCTGCCGTTGCCGATCAACTATGGCAACAGCGTGATCAACTACTAAAAGACGGACGTTTCGAAGGTCGTCAACTACCAGTCACGGTGCTGTTCACTGATACAGCCAACTTCACAACAGTATCCGAGCATTTTCAACCTGCTGAGCTGATGGACTGGCTTAACCGAGGCATGGCTAGTTGCGTTCCAGCAGTGACAACTCGAGGAGGAATGATCAACAAATTTACCGGTGACGGAATGTTGGCAGTCTTTGGAGTCCCCCTCAGTGAAGACCCAAAAGGCGACGCCCGCGCGGCCATTGAAGCGGTAATCGAAATTCAAACTGGGCTGGTGAAGCTCAATGAAGAATTAGCAAAAGAGGGTGCCCCAGCCAACCGTATGCGCATTGGCATTCACTCGGGTGTCGTCCTAGCAGGATCGATGGGTAGCAGCGAGCGGCTGGAATACGCGATCATTGGCGACACCGTGAACTGTGCATCAAGACTTGAGAGTTTCGAAAAAAGTCGCCATGTAGGAGTTCTGCGCGTGTTGGTTTCATCAACCACCAGAGAACTACTCGGAGACGAGCTCAACAACTCTCTGCATTGGGAAGAGTGGGGAGAGATTCAAGTCAAAGGAAGGGAAGAACCCCTCCTCGTTGCCGAACTCAAGATGGACAACGCACCGGAAGTTCAGCGGGCCAATCCGCATCAATAACATCCCCAAGGCTAAAAGCATGAGCGAAAGTCTCAGTCGAAACACTTGCCCCACACTGAGTTCGTAAGCTCGCGAGAGCTTTCTGAATACTCAAATCATCGGCCTCTAAATCGCTAACAAGCAAGCTCAATGCAGGGGGTGATGCGGTTTGAACGAAAGCTAGAGGATCACTGCTCGTGCTCTCATCATCACCACACCGATAAGCTGACTCCCAAACAGCTGGAGCATTAAGAGCTTCAAGATTGATCAAAGTGATCCCTGCTGTGGAAGCCGGCAATTCACTAGTGGTGAGCATTTCCCCAGACATCTGATCACTCGAGGCGCCGCTCCATCGACGAAACTGTATGTCAATGGGTTTAGGGTTAGCAGTCGGCCCTTCAAGCAAGCCGACCTGCAAAGTCCTGCCAGGGGCATAAATACTGTTTGCAGGGACCAGATGAGCTAATAGACGAGCACTACATTCACCTCGTGTTCCCCCTCCCACTCGCCTGCCGGGGAAAGTATTGCGAAGGTCTGCCTGAGCAAATCCAACTGCTGGAGCCAACGCAAAGGCCGCCAGAAACGAAAATAATGAAAATGGGCAAACTAACCTTGATGCGCGCATAGACGTTAATAAACGCATTACGACCTAATTGAATTCTAGTTGCATCCATCCTGCACCCTCTCCTGGACTTGTGGCAAAACACCTCTCAAGGAGAAGCAAACAAAAACAACATATCTAAAGCAAGCAGTCATATGTTGGTGTGGTATCAATACGACTTCTTCACCAAGGAGAACCAAGTAATTCAATTCCAGCCCAGAAAAATGGGTTCTTCATACCTCTAACAACGCGACGTTGCTGATTCATAGTGAGCCCTCTCAGTAGTGGTGTTCCATCAACACCGATCACCTGATCATCCTCCAGAGTGACCAAACCTCTCAGGAATCCTTGACGCGTGAGTTGAAGTGCCTCTGCTTTAGGAATATCTTGATCAAGATAGCGATACATCTGAATGAAGTAAGCAGACGTCACCACATCATCGACATACCATAGAGTACCTACAGCACTACGGGCACCTGCTTGTAATGCCAAACCAGCAAATCCAAGTTCAGAGTCTGGATCCCCAAGGGCGGTACGGCATGCGCTCAATACAACCAAATCAATCGGCACGCCTTTCCTCTGCTGACGCAATTTGGATAACTGGTCTAGAGATATCGGACCTGTCCCGGAGTGAAGCTGCGATGCAGTTGGCCCTCCTGGGCGAAACTCAGCATGAGTCGCGACATGCACACGGCTATAGCGAGACTCACCTCCTGTAACCAGCAATGACGATGGCGTAAAGGCCTTGTTGAAGTAAAGGTCCTTACGCTCAGATTCAGCAATCTGCTCGAGTTCTTGAGGCACCAAAGGCAGAGAGGCAAGACCACCCTCAAACTGCGAGGCCCCTAAAGCCAACAACTTGTTTCCAGTCTGGGTGGGTAGATTCAGATCGGTCAGCGCAAGGGAAGGAGTAATCGCAAAGGCATAGCGATCACCAAAGAACCTCTCCCCATCACTCAGCGCAGCAAAAGGGACACCCTGCAAGCCACGATCAGCTGAGATCAACAAAGTGCTGACGTTGTACTTATCCAGCAATGGGCTAATACTTCCTATCAATAGCTGATGCAATTGACGGGTTGCTGAGTCTGGATTGGCCTCATCCAGGGAGTCTTGTCGCGAGAGTTGTTGGTAAAGCTGCCTCAACAGGGAACCGAACTGGCGGGTTGAGAGCTCAACACGACGCCCCTCAACCTCACCATCAGAAGGAATCAAGGTTAAATCTAGAAAAGCATCAGTGGCCTTGGAGGTGGTTTTTCCAGAAGCTTGAGTAAAACGCAGATGCAAAACAGCAGGGTTATATGCAGCCCGGTTGAAACTTGGTTGGAGAGTTGATCCCAGCACATCTGTTTCACCAGCAGCGGCAGCAATCAGCCAAGAAGCATGTGGACTGGCATCGAACTCAAACGGCTCTGATGCCAGTAGCTGGCCAGCTGTACTGGCTGTGGCCACCCAGGCAAGCAATAAGGACTTAGCAACATTGAAGGTCGTCAGAACTGATGTCATTAAGGGCCCCCAAAACGCTGAATAGCCTTGAGCATGCCGTTCTGGAGCTGTTTTGGCGTCGGCGTCTCTCGAGTCCCTATATCAGGGATATTGAGCGACTGAACTGTTTGGTTCGTGGCCGCCTGATCAGACTTGGCGACATTGGCGATCGCCTGAACTGATGTGACCTTGCGGACAGAAGTAGAGCCGGAGACTGCCGTCGATGAAGCACCTGCTTCTGCAGCGGCCCCTTCCGCTTCTCCTGTTTCAGCCCCTTCCGCTTCTACTGTTTGAGCAGCCTCGCCTCCCTCAGCAGCAGCTCCGCCAGCTTCCCCTGTTTCAGCAGCCTCGCCTCCCTCGGCAGCAGCATCTCCTGTTTCAGGGCCACCTTCCTCAGCCGCCGCTCCTTCTGCAGCAGCTCTTCCCACCTCTCCGTCTGCAGTAGCACCTCCTCCGTCTGCAGTAGCACCTCCTCCTTCTGCATCAGCTCCACCAGCTCCATCCTGGCCTCCTGGGCCTTCAGCGCCTTCTGGACCAAAACCTCCTGGGCCTTCAGCGCCTTCTGGGCCAAAACCTCCTGGGCCTTCAGCGCCTTCTGGGCCAAAACCTCCTGGGCCTTCAGCGCCGCCGGGGCCAAAACCTCCTGGGCCTTCAGCGCCGCCGGGGCCAAAACCTCCTGGGCCTTCAGCGCCTTCTGGACCAAAGCCTCCTGGGCCTTCAGCGCCGCCGGGGCCAAAACCTCCTGGGCCTTCAGCGCCTTCTGGACCAAAACCTCCTGGGCCTTCAGCGCCACCGGGGCCAAAACCTCCTGGGCCTTCAGCGCCACCGGGGCCAAAACCTCCTGGGCCTTCAGCGCCGCCGGGGCCAAAACCGCCAGGACCTCCTGGATCAAAGCCAAAGTCTCCGGCTGATGCCACATCAAAAGCTGCCTCAAACGTCAAATCCACTGCAACACCAGGAAGATTCAAAGCATCAGGGGTCGCTCTGATGGCCGCCGTCTCCATCACATCAAATGCTGTTTCTCCGGCGTTGTTACCAAAACCTCCTGTGCCTTCAGGACCGCCGGGGCCAGAACCTCCTGGGCCTTCAGCGCCGCCGGGGCCAAAACCTCCTGGGCCTTCAGGACCCTCTGGACCAAAGCCTCCTGGGCCTTCAGCGCCACCGGGGCCAAAACCTCCTGGGCCTTCAGGACCCTCTGGACCAAAGCCTCCTGGGCCTTCAGCGCCGCCGGGGCCAAAACCTCCTGGGCCTTCAGGACCCTCTGGGCCAAAACCTCCTGGGCCTTCAGCGCCGCCGGGGCCGCCTACATCAAAACCAACGGGGCCACCTGTATCAAAGCCACCGGAGCCGCCTGCATCAAAACCAACGGGGCCACCTGTATCAAAGCCACCGGAGCCGCCTGCATCAAAACCAACGGGGCCACCTGTATCAAAGCCAGCAGGGCTATAAACGACGGAGTCGTAATTAAAGACAGCTGGTTCAACAAAGCCTGGGGTGGCCACTGGGTTAGCAACAGGGTTGGCATCCACTGAGCCAGATTGAGAATCAACGACTGGATTCGCTACAGGATTATTTACTGGATTCGCTACAGGATTATTGACTGGATTCGCTACAGGATTATTGACTGGATTCGCTACAGGATTATTAACTGGATTCGCTACAGGATTATTGACTGGAGGGTTACCGCTACCACCACTGCCACTGCCTCCACTGCTACGGACGGGACAAATATTGCTGGTTCCATTTCCGGAGCAAACAGCACTAGAAGGCGGAGTTCTATTTACTGTCAACCTGCCGCCGCTAACAGTTGTATCGCCAGAGTATGTATTTGTTCCCTCGAGAATTAATGTGCCATCACCAGTCTTGAATAAAGCACCTGAACCTTGCAAGGCGACAGACGAATCTAGTGTGGCCGTGATTCCTGAATCAACCTCGATCGTTCCTCCTTGCGAACCTAACTCGACCCATGAGTTAGCATCAGTCTGATCAGCAGGTAAAGATGCACTAAATCTCAAAGTAGCGCCACTCGTAGAAGAACCTAGATATAAGTAGTTAATCTCACCCAAAGCATCTTGATGGCCAACATTTAAGACCCCTTCCTGAATATCGACCCTACCCTGCATATCGGAGGCTCCTCTAATCGTTAATTCACCAGAGTCTTTTTTAGTTAAAACGTTTTCACTGGAATAATTAGAACTACCATTATAAAGATCTATTCCATGGCCAGCGTCAGTCTGCACAGAACCTTGACCTTCAATGCTTAGCAGACAACTATTGGCCGCCGTACAAGAAACACTTGCAATATCGATAGCATATCCACTCGCGGGATCCAGCAACAAATCTGAATTCGAATTGGATTTAATGATTGATTTACCCTGCAAGGTGAGGGTAGATGTCAACTCCGTATAACCTGAAAAAGCGCCTAGGCCTGCAGCAGAGCTACCACTATCAGAATTAAGAAAAATGGACTCAGCTATTTCAAGTTCGTTTGCTGCATCTACACCACCTATAAATTTCAAATAGGCACCAGCTTTTACATCAGTACCACTGCCAGTTGTTCCTAAGCTCTGCTGATGAGACACCCTTAACTCTCCAGCAGCGACTGTAGTTAATCCACTGTATGTATTATTCCCCGAGAAGAGCAACAGGCCATTTCCAGACTTAGTAAAAGTCCCTGTCCCAGAATATACTCCACTATATTCTCCACTTGGCGAGGTGTCTGGCTGATTAATTGTCAAACCACCACTTCCCAAAGCAATGTTACCTGATCCAGTAACTTCTCCAGTTGAATTTGTTGTGCCCGCGTTTAAAATGACATCCCCATAGTTAGTAGAAGTACGAGTTATGTTTGCATTAACATTGATATTTCTATCTGCATTCAATGTCAACGTCCCCGTCTTGTCCGACAGTCCTGTGGTATCAATGTTACTAGAAATCGTGATGTCGCCCGGCTCAGTCCCACTATCTGGGCTAGGCGTCGTAGATATGGTTACATTATTATTTAGGTTACTCGTAATCGTTGCAACATTTATCGTCGAAGGAGAACCTGATGGCGTAAAAGTAGTGGACCAACTGCTGGGGTTGTTATCTGCCCCTTTGATCTCAATATCATAAGGGTCTAAAAGCCATACGCCAGAAGCATACTTCACACTAGATATAGAAGTATCGACATTCGAACCATCAACAAATAGTCGATACCCCGAAGTTTCAATTCGGCCACCATTACCAGCTTGATTGCCACCGCGAGCAATCAAATCAGCAACAACACTGGTGAATGAGTTCGGATTTTTTACATCACTCCACGCCACAATCGTTCCCCCATCGCCATGATCAAGTGCGGAAGCGTCCAATAAGGCTCCCGATTCAATCGTTGTATGAACCGCCTGGCGCACACTTGGATCACTGTTCTGCCAACTACCACCCACTTGAATCAAGCCTCCACCAGTGGCACCAGTCGCCAAAAGCTGAGAGCCACCATCGACTCTGACCTGATCAGCCGTCAGCGTGATATTGCCGCCAATCGCCTCGTCTGAGCTCGCCGATAGCTTGCTATCAACTACTTCAATGCTGCCGCCTGGTGAATCAACAAACAGGCTTTGATCTACAGAAATATCAATACCCTCCAGCAAAATTCTTGGCGTAGCGCTCATACCAAGCTCCGCCAATCGCTGAGGATCAGTCACCAAGCCATGGGATCCAGGCAAAGGGTTCGAACCCAAGCCTGCAAGCTGCTGCGGAGTGCTATCGAAAACATTGAACGCACCAGAATTAAAACGCAACGAACTCGCCGTGCTCATATGAAGCTGCGACGTATTCACAA
The DNA here is from genome assembly GCF_047304505.1 of Prochlorococcus sp. MIT 1318. Taxonomy (NCBI): domain Bacteria; kingdom Bacillati; phylum Cyanobacteriota; class Cyanophyceae; order Synechococcales; family Prochlorococcaceae; genus Prochlorococcus; species Prochlorococcus sp. MIT 1318. Next base: position 525,998 of record NZ_CP138958.1, read on the forward strand.
AACCAACACCAGCACCGAGATGAATGCCGCCGGGCGATAGCCAAAACAAATTGGCTGGCGCCGACAAGCTCACTTGTTTATTGAGATAAGTTCCACCAGGCGCCGTTACACCAACAACTAAATTCCGCTTACCACCTGTGTCGAAATTGATGCCGGTAATAGCACCACGCGTATCAAAATCTTTGAATCTGTGAAAGCGATTTTTACCCGCATCGGTGCCACCACTGATGTGACAATTGCCCCGCTTGCATACACCCCCAGTCTTGCCATTCACCTGCGTGGCAAGGCCTCCCAGACCGGTGGCCCGCACATCAGCCCTGACAGCAGAGCCAATCCAAAACCAGCCACCCAAAGCCAAAGCCAGGGTCAAGGGCATCAAGCGTAATGATTTGGGAATCATCCAGTGATGCTAATCGAAAAAAAAATGAGGTCTAAAGACGTATTTTTAAAATCTGGCACGGTTTCACAAATCAACCAATAACCCGCATGATGGTGGGCAATAAAGAACAACTGTTCATCAATAATGCTTCTGCTTGCCCAGCTCGTAGCCCCGCCGATTCAACCCGGCCCGGTTCGATTGCCTGAGCAGGTTCCAATGGAATCACGGCCTAGGCGAAACGACAGCACACAGCCAGTGATCCTGACCCCCCAGCCACCGCGACCAGGCGATCCAGAACGCATACCAAAGGCGACGGAAGGGATCCCAAGTTCTAGCTGGCGGCCACCAATCACAGGCACCACTCCCTATAGCCCCGAGCAACTGCGGAGCATTCTCAAATCCTGTGGTCGCCAAACAATTCCAAAGACCCTACAAACTTGTGCTGCCAGCCTCACAGCGCAGCTGGTGCGTGATGGCTTTGTGAACACGCGCGTCTTCACCCTGACAAAACCAAGTCCGGGTTCCCTAGAGGTTGTAGAAGGGCGCATCGCCGAGCTACGGATCACCAGCACTGACCAAGTGATCCAAGCCGATGTTGAAAAACAACTCAATCCCCTCATCGGCAGCGTTCTGCATCTGCCTACCCTCGAGAAAGCCTTGGTGAGTGTGCGCAGCATTCCAGGTGTTGGACAAATCACGGGCGATCTCGGTCGCTTAGGCAGCGATGCCACCCAGGCCATTCTCAACCTCTCCATCGACTCTATTCCCATCCCATGGATGGGTGACTTCAGTCTCCGTAATGACGGCAACGCCGGCACAGGTGCTTATCGCGGCGTCACAACGGTGGTGAAGAACAGTCTCTTCAAACGCAAGGACACCTTCCTTCTCTATATGGAAGTGAATGGAGATGATGATCCAGAGCTTGGCGCTGCAATCACATCCGCCAGCTACACCTGGCCTTTATCAGATACTTGGCGGCTCACTGGTTCCATGGGCTGGAGTCGTCGCTGGCTAGTGGAAGCTCTCGGTGTAGGCCACGAGATTAGCTTCCGCCAATTTCAAGGCATGGCCCAGCTCGACACCACCCTCTACGAATCAGACAATCAATTCTGGAGCGCCTTTGCCAGCATCAGCAGCAGCCGCAATGACGGCTACCTCGGGGGGTATAACGCTCCGCTTGTGGCTGGAGGAGGTCTCAATGGATGGCTGCATGGTGGCTATCTCAAAGCAGGAGTTAACTTCGGCGGCGGCAGTGGGAAGCTCAACTGGGGTGGAAATGTATACGGCCTGCAAGGAATCTCTGGATTCAGCACCGAGGATCAACTCAAAGAACTAGCAGCCTTTGAAATCAAGCCCGGAGAAGCCCGAGCGGTTGGCGGTCTTGTCAACCTTGGCTGGACCATACAACCCAACGTGAAGGTCAACATGCGTGCAGCAGGGCAATGGGGGTTCACCAAGCTTCCCAGCGATATGGGCTTCGGTATTGGCAGCGATGTTGGCCTGATTGGCTTACCAGGCAGCCTGATCAGTGGCGACAGCGGCTGGATGGGGAGAGGAGAAGTTGTCTTCACAGCCTGGCAGAAAGGTAATCAAGCATTTCAGATCGTTCCTTTCTTCGGAATGGGTGGCGTTCGCACCGAATTCTCTGATCTTGTTATTACAGATACGGTCGGTTCTGGCGGCCTTCTTGGCCGCTACATCAATGGCGCCTGGCTAATGGAACTTGGATGGGCTGATTCATTCGAAACCAATGACAATATTGGAATCTGGCAAGACTGGATTATTGGCAACGGGCTTTATGCACGGCTGCAATATCGCTTTTAAAGATCATCTTCTCAGCGACACCTATCTATGATTGAAGAATTAAACCTGCAATCTTGGCCCAAGTTGAACGCCATCAATCTATCAATGATAGTCAAACAATTTGCGCAAGAAATGCCTGCAATGGCCCAATTAATCATCCCAATATATTCAAGGCTTTCACATATAATTAAAAAATCTTAAGTGCAAAAATTCAATGGCATTCATTCAGAGTTGCTAGAAGCATTGCCGCCTTAATCGCGAATCCCGCAAAAGCAATCAACAACAGAACTCAAGAACAGGCCTAGATTCCTTAAGAATCCCCAGAAGACATCCATCCACCTGCCTCATGTCGGTCGCCGAACCCAACCAAGCCAACCAATCATGGACCGTTGCCGACTGCACCACCCTCTATGGCCTGGATCGCTGGGGTGAACCGTATTTTTCAGCAAATGCACGCGGTCATGTGGTTGTACAGCCACGTGGTGACCACGGTGGTTCTCTTGATCTGGTGGCCCTGGTGCAAGAGCTGCGCGGCCGCGATCTCAACCTGCCATTACTCATCCGTTTCGACGACATCCTCGAAGATCGTCTCGAACGATTGCACGGCGCATTCGAGAGAGCCATCACTCAGTACGGCTACACCAATCGGTATCAGGGTGTCTTTCCTGTGAAGTGCAACCAACAGCGTCACGTGGTTGAGCAACTAGTAGAGAGTGGCCGTCGCTGGCACTTTGGCCTCGAGGCTGGCAGCAAGGCCGAACTACTGATTGCTCTTTCCTTGGTAAGCGATCCAGAAGCCTTATTGATATGCAACGGCTACAAAGATCAGCGATATATCGAAACCGCAATCCTGGCACGCCAACTCGGCCGCCAGCCTGTTGTGGTGATCGAACAAGCCGATGAGGTGGAACGAATTATCCGCTCCAGCCAAGAACTTGGCGCAGCACCATTCATCGGTGTACGAGCAAAGCTAACGACACGCAGTACGGGCCACTGGAGTAGCTCAGTAGGCGAGAAAGCCAAGTTCGGCCTCTCAGTCCCGGATCTGCTAGCCACAGTGGAAGCCTTAAGGCAAGCTGATCTACTAAGCGATCTGCGCCTACTGCACTTCCACATCGGCAGCCAAATTAACGACATCGCCGTACTCAAAGACGCGCTTCAAGAGGCCGCCCAAATCTACGTAGAGCTGAGCAATCTGGGAGCCCCCATGGGGTATTTAGATGTTGGGGGTGGGCTGGGTGTCGACTACGACGGCAGCCGCAGCGCTAGCGCAGCATCGACCAACTACTCCCTACAAAACTACGCCAATGATGTGGTCGCAACGGTGCGCGAATGCTGTGAACCCCATGGCATTACTTTGCCTATCCTTGTGAGCGAAAGCGGGCGCGCGATCGCTAGTCATTTCTCAATACTCGTGTTCGATATACTCGGCACAAGTACTGTGCCAGGCGCTGTCCCCCAGCAAACAGGAGAGGAACCCCTCACCATTAACAACCTCAGGGAGACTCTCGCCGAATTAATGGCAACTCAAAAGAGTGCTGTGACTGAGACATCGCGCCTACAGGAAGCATGGCACGACGCGATCAAATTCAAAGACGATGCCCTCGCTGCCTTCCGCCTGGGTTACATCACTCTGCCAGAGCGGGCTCTGGCAGAACAGCTCACATGGGCTTGCGCCGAAACAATTGTGGGCCAATTGCCTTGCAACGAAACAATTCCCGATGAGCTACAGAGTTTAAAAGCTGTTCTCGCTCAAACCTACTACGCCAACCTTTCAATATTTCGTTCAGCCCCAGACACCTGGGCCATCGATCAACTCTTCCCACTCATGCCGATTCACCGATTGAATGAAGAGCCAACTCGACTAGGTCACTTCGCTGATCTCACATGCGACTCCGACGGGAAACTGGACCGCTTTATCGGGAATGGGCAAACCAAAACTCTGCTGGAGCTTCACAACCTGCGCCAAAACGAGGCTTACATGATTGGCATGTTTCTCGGCGGTGCTTACCAAGAAGTGATGGGCAATCTGCACAACCTGTTCGGCAGTACCAATGCAGTCCACATCAGGCTAACAACAGGTGGTGGCTACCAAGTAGACCACGTTGTGCGAGGCGACACCAATTCCAAGGTGCTCGAAGCGATGGAGCACAACCCTGAGCTCCTACTAGAGCGGCTGCGCTTGGCTAGTGAACTTGCGATTCAGCGAGGCGAGCTAAAGATCAACGATGTGCGGCGGCTGATGGACCATCTAGAAGCGAGCCTGCGTCAGGCGACGTACCTTCAAGGCTAGAACTTGCCATCCTTTTTATATCGCATAAATGAGCAACTGTGATCACAGCTACTCATTGAGCACTCAAGCTTCTCATGCCTGGAGATCAGAAACTTGTTTGACTGAAAGCTTTCCTAAAACACCTTGATCTAAAACTGTTCTGGCTAGTCAATTCAACAAGTAACCGTACTCAAAACCTCTAAGAAGCAAGCGCCAACAGCCCTCGTTTCACAAGCGGCTGCAGATCCACCAAACGCAGGCAGCCTTCGATCTCCTCCAGTGTTCCACGACTCCGCAGCTTGCTCAATGTCCGGGAGGTAGTCTCCCTGGACAAACCTGCTATGAGACCCAGCTCCCTTTGGGCTAAAGGTGGAATCGCCACTTGGGGATCATCGGCAGAAGAACTCTTGCGGGCCAAGTAAGCCAATGCATTGAGTAAGCGCGTCGTGGCATCACTTGTCTGGATTGCAAAACGCTGATTTAGATCCCGCAAGCGAGATGCCTCAAGCTGAGCAAGGGCAAGGGCAAAGCCCACTTCCTTGCGCAGCAAAGCCACAAAAGGCGACGCTCTCATCTTCAAAAGCTTCACTGGCGTTAAAGCCACAACATCAGCAGACCTAGGTGCTGCATCAAGAGCAGCCATCTCACCAAACAAATCCCCCTCCCCCAACACTGACATCACAACTTCTTCGCCATCAGCCGTATACGTGCGGACTTTGGCCATACCTGAGCACAACAGAAAGACCGACTCCCCCCAGTCTTGCTCCATCACGAAAACCTGTTCAGCACCATGACTGGACTCAAGATGGCGATCCAATAATTGCTGACACTCATCAGTTGTTAAAGCCGAAAAAAATTGCACCGCCTGCAACTGCTCAACGCTGAAAACAGCCATTTCAATTATTTTTTAGCTATTAAATAGTAATGCAAAAATTCCGATCAAGTCAACTTGCAAGAAAAATACAACCTCGAAATCGCTCATTAACAATCAATTATAGGTGCATTAATCGACCTCCACTTACACAATAAGCATGAACTATTCCTGATGAAAACAGTCGATCTCAAAATAAAGCTGTTTCTGCCTAATGCAACAAGAGCTGGCTGTTCAAAACGACTGGCATCAAAATGGTCATTAGCCGTCCTGAGCATGGATGGCGTCAAAGGGCAAGTGGGCCAAGCACCAAGCGGCTGTCTAAAGCCTTGGAGTGGTAATTAGCGGCATTGGCTTGCTCTATCCCAGAGACATAGAGCTTCGCGGACTGGCATTTGTCGATGCTGCACAACAGCTTCGTGGCCCAAGTCGTGTTGCCGATGAAAACATAATTCTATATTGCCGCGCAAACTGACTGCAAGACAAATTAAGACTTAATCTCAATAGTTGGTCCAAAAATAATTATCTTGAAAAAAGATGTCCAGACGCCAATATTACTATTTTTATTTAAAAATTCTTCCCCTATAAAGCAACGGCTTGCATTGGATCTGCAAGTTGTGGCCAGTCATACCAAAATAATGAAAGCCATCCACGGCAGCCATGTGGGGAAAAGAGCCTCAACTTCAGCAAGTCCGCGAGCGACTGAAGTTACTGCTGGCAACCCACACCAATGAACTCCACCCCACAACCTTGCATGCCAAGCAAGGAGAGCTCCTGCTCAAGCAAGACGCACCAGCCAAACACCTATTCCTGCTGACGCGGGGAAAGGTAGCGATTCAGGTCCAACACCAAGGTCAGTCACCTCACACATTAACGGTGGTTGAAGCCGAAGCGATTGTGGGGGAAATGGGCCTATTTGGTAGTGGCACCCACTCCACTGACGTACGCGTGGTCGATGGTCCAGCCGAACTGCTCCAAGTCTGCGGTGACGCTCTACTCAAAGCACTGATCTATGACTCAGAGCTGCTAATCGAGCTTCTTTCCCTGGTTAGTGATCGGGCATGTAATGCCAACAAAGAGATCGCTTTGCTACTTGATTGCATTAATGCAGCACACAAAGAAGACGATATCTTATTGGACAAAGGGCTCATAGCCTTAACAAGACTGAACAGCTATATTTCGCAAACTGCCCAACAACTCAAGATGCTCGACAAGAAAAATAAATGACTTGTGAAATCATTCAAGGACAAATAAAACCCTGCTTAATTTAAATTCAAAGCATCGCAATACCTCTGCCAATGCATTTTAAGATTCAGTCAATTCATCTCCACATCTAGCCTCCAGCTCCCAAGATAAACGATTTTAACTGCAACTTGAGTTCCAAAAAGTATCCCTTCTTATTCTAGATTAGCATGGAGCAATTTCAGCAACAAGACAGGCAGCTATCCCAAAATTATCGACCATACCCTTAAAAAATTAAAAAAATCACGCAACCAAGAGCCTATATCATCTTACTTATTAACTTAAACAAGGAAAATCATTAAGGATTAGACATTACTTTGCCAGTCAATAATCAAGCATTTAGGCACGTCCTTACCCTTCAAATTAAAAGCTCAGCCCAAAGCTTGCCTCAGCTCAACCTTTGCCGCTTCTAATGCTCCATCCAAAGCCGCTCCATCGCGTCCGCCCGCCTGAGCCAGATTGGGGCGACCGCCGCCGCCGCCGCCGCAACGCTTAGCGATCGAGCCAATGAACTTGCCCGCTTGCTGACCCTGAGCGATCACCTGCTTGCCAAAAGCTGCCACCAAAATCACCTTGCCTTCGTCGCTCGGATCAGGCAAACCTCCCAACACAACAGCAGCACCATCCTCCAATTGATCCAATAAACCCTGAGCTGCGTTTTGTAAGCCCGCACCCTCCACCCCATCAAGACGGGCCACCAACAACTGGTACTCACCAACAGCTACCGCCTGGGTTGCCAAGGCCGCTGACTTCGCGACCGCTAATTCAGCCCGTGCTGCAGTCAACGCTTTTTGGCTGCTCTTCAGCTCCTCCTGCAGCGATGTCACCCGTTCAACGATTTCGCTGGGCTGCACCTTCAAGCGCTCCAAAAGTTTCTTCACCACCTCATCGCGCTCATTGAGATACGCCAGCACCGCCGGACCAGCCACCGCCTCAATCCGCCGAATTCCGGCAGCAACACTGCTCTCAGCAACGATCTTGAACAAGCCGATCTCAGCTGTATTGGCCACATGGGTTCCGCCGCAAAGTTCCATCGACACACCTGGCACATCCACCACGCGCACAACATCGGCGTACTTCTCTCCGAACATCGCTACAGCACCGGCAGCCTTGGCCTCTTGGATCGACATCTCCTCAACAATCAGATCATGAGATTCCATGATCCAACCGTTAATCAAAGCCTCAATCTGCTCAAGTTCCTTGGCCGTAACAGCTCGCGAACAGTGGAAGTCGAAGCGCAAGCGATCGAAGTCCACCAGAGAACCTGCCTGACCGATCCCCGAATCAACAACCTGCTTGAGCGCCGCCTGCAAGAGGTGAGTTGCAGTGTGATTGGCCTGGGCACGGCGACGACAGGCCCGATCCACCTGAGCGTTAACCAGGTCACCCAAGGCCAACGTGCCGCGCTCAATACGACCAAAATGCACAAATACGTTGCGATGACGACTCACATCGTCAACAGTCACGATCACACCATTGCCGCCGGACCCTTCACCCGAAAGCACACCGTGATCACCCACCTGGCCGCCACTTTCACCGTAGAAGGGCGTGGTATCGAGCACGATCTGCACACTGTCACCAGCGCTGGCTCGTTCGGCCGACTCCCCATTCACGACTAGGGCCAAGACACAACAAGGCTGCTCCAAGACCTCATAACCCTTGAAGCGAGTGGCCTCCAACTCAGCTGCCATTTGCTCGATAGCCCCTTGCAGCGTGAGATCAATGCTCACTGCAGCGGCCTTAGCCCGCTGACGTTGCTGATCCATCGCTTGCTCAAATCCTTGGAGATCCACAGTCAAACCATGCTCTTCAGCAATCTCCTGGGTGAGTTCCAAAGGAAAGCCATAGGTGTCGTACAACTCAAAGGCCTGGCCCCCTGAAATCATCTGGGGATGAGCAACCAACACATCAGCCAACACCTTCTCACCACGCTCCAACGTTTCCAAGAAGCGGGCCTCCTCGCGATTGAGTTCCGCCAGAATCAGCTTGCGGCGCTCCTCAAGCTGGGGGTAAGCCTCCACCATTAAGGCAATCGCCGCTTCCCCCATGGCCTGCAAGAAAGGCTTCTCGATCCCGACCAGTCGCCCATGACGCACCACCCTGCGAAGCAAACGCCGCATGATGTAGCCGCGACCAAGGTTGCTAGCAGTAACCCCATCACAGATCAAATGCGTAATCGCGCGGCAGTGATCGCCGATCACCTTGAAGCTGGTCTTCCCCTTTTCATCAAGCTTTTGATAATCGAGACCCGCCAGCCCAGCAGCCGTCTCGATCAATGGGTAAATAATGTCAGTTTCATAGTTATTAGGGACGCCCTGCAAAATCTGAGCCATCCGCTCCAAGCCCATGCCGGTATCAATATTGCGGTTCGCGAGTGGGGTGAGATTGCCCTCCCCATCTCGGTTGTATTGCATAAAAACCAGGTTGTAGAACTCAACAAAACGACCGTCGTCTTCCAGATCAATGTCGTCGTTGCCCAGATCAGGCTTGAAGTCGTAATAGATCTCCGAACAAGGTCCACAGGGGCCAGTCGGCCCTGAAGCCCAAAAATTATCAGCCTCATCCATACGAATGATGCTCTTGGGATTCACCCCCACCACATCTCGCCAGATGGTCTCAGCCTCATCGTCCTCACGAAAGACGCTCACCACCAAATTCTTCGAATCAAGTCCAAACACCTCAGTCGTGAGCTCCCAGGCCCACTCAATCGCTTGTTGCTTGAAGTAATCGCCAAAAGAGAAGTTGCCAAGCATCTCAAAAAACGTGTGATGCCGCGCTGTGCGACCCACGTTCTCGATGTCATTCGTGCGAATACACTTCTGGCTACTGGTGGCCCGCGGCGCAGGGCGTTCAGCCTGACCCATGAAAACGGGCTTAAACGGCAGCATGCCAGCAATGGTTAGTAGCACCGTGGGGTCTTCAGGAACCAACGAAGCACTAGGAATCACCTGATGCGCACGCTCAGCAAAAAATGTCAGAAAAGCAGTGCGGATCTCTGACCCAGTGCGAGGTCGCGAATCACCAGAACGCAATGATCTTGCAACGGCCATAAAGAATTCGGACGTGGAACAAGGATCCACCAGCCATGATCGCCTTTGGACCTCCATATGAGGTTGCCCGCCACCCCAAACAACCCAATGGTTGGGGCCCAGATGTATTTGCATTCGCTTGGGCAATGCCAACTTCAGGCATGCGTGCCGCCCTGTTAAACCTGCCCTTCAAACTGGCAATGGACTTGCGCTCCTAAGGCTTGGGCTTGCTCTATGGCAGCTGTAGCTTGCGCAATCCACAGCCGCACCCCCTCGAAAGCAGCTGGCCATAGCTAGGGGACCGGCGCCCTGGCATGATTGGATGTGGAACTCCTGCATGGATGGTTGCCGTTGATCGGCAGTGCACTCCTGCTCCAAGAAACCCAACACATACTTTTTGCGTCGCGGCCATGAGCCTGCTGCACGCCACCTGGCTTCCAGCCATCCGTACTCCGACCAGCTCCGGTCGCCCCGCGCTCCTTGTGTGGGCAGATACCTGGCGAGTCGCTACCCCAGCAGGACCAGCAGCAACTCCCGCACTCCACCCCTTCACCCTCAGCCCAGACGATCTACGTGCCTGGCTCATTGAGCGCGATCTACTGCCTGATGAAATCATCGACGCCACAGCATGTCTGACCCTGCCTAGCCGAACAGTCAAACCGCGCAACAAAACCAAGAACGTATCCACTGAATCCGACGAAGCCAAAGACAACAAAACAAGTTGGACAGGACTGCCCTTACAAGCAGGCGAACCCATTCCCAAACAAACGGAATGGTGGCCCTGGCAGGTGCAAGGCCTGGCAGTGGAACCTGCTGCCGCAACGGCCTGGCTTTCGAAACTGCCTCTTTCAGGAGATCATCCTGATCTGGCCGATGAATTGCGCTGGTGGAGCCATCTACAGCGCTGGGCCCTGAGCATGATTGCTCGCGGACGTTGGCTACCCCAGGTGGAACTCAGCAAGGGAGAGGGCTATCCCCACCGAGCACGCTGGACACCGCTACTCAACCGTGAAGATGATCGCCGCCGCCTCGAAGACCTTGCCGCTCAACTTCCCTTAGTGGCCACCTGCGCCCTCCCCTGGCGGGAGCCCACCGGAAGGCGTAGCAACCGAATGACCCGCCTAAGACCAGAGGCGATGCGAGCCGCTAACCCTGTGGCTTCATGCCGACCCCGCAGCGGTCGCCTTCGCGTAGCCAGCTTGCTGGAAGAACTCTTGGATGCCCAACTGCGCACCGGATTTGAAGCGAGTGAGCAAGGCCTAGACCCATTGCTCACAGCCTGGCAGGAAGCACTGGGGTCGGACAGCGGCGTGATCAACCTCCCCGATGAGGAAGCCGAACGTCTAGCTACAGCAAGCAACCATTGGCGTGAAGGCGTGGCTGGCAACGTCGCACCAGCCAGGGCCTGCTTAGAACTCTTCACTCCCGGAGAAGGGGAAGACCTCTGGGAGCTGCGCTTCTCCTTACAGGCTGAGGCTGATCCCACGATCAAAGTACCGGCCGCAGCAGCCTGGGCAGCTGGTCCCAAGGTGCTGCAACTAGGCGAAATCCGTGTGGAACATCCAGGCGAGGTGCTACTGGAAGGCATGGGGCGAGCCCTCACGGTGTTTGCACCGATCGAACGAGGCCTCGACAGCGCCACACCAGAAGCAATGCAGCTCACCCCTGCTGAAGCCTTTGTATTGGTGCGCACGGCAGCGACCCAACTGCGTGATGTTGGCGTTGGCGTGGAATTGCCTGCCAGCCTCTCGGGAGGGCTGGCCAGTCGCCTAGGCCTAGCGATCAAGGCGGAGCTATCGGAGAGATCTAGAGGTTTCACTCTGGGCGAAACCCTCGACTGGAGTTGGGAGCTCATGATCGGTGGCGTCACCCTGACGCTTCGCGAACTGGAGCGACTAGCAAGCAAGCGCAGCCCGCTTGTCAACCACAAGGGCGCCTGGATCGAATTACGCCCCAACGATCTCAAACATGCGGAACACTTCTGCAGCGTCAATCCAGGCATCAGCCTCGACGATGCCTTGCGCCTTACCGCAACCGATGGCGACACGCTGATGAGACTGCCCGTTCACCGCTTTGAGGCCGGTCCACGACTACAGGCGGTGTTGGAGCAGTACCACCAACAAAAAGCACCAGACCCCCTACCTGCTCCCGAAGGCTTCTGCGGTCAGCTAAGGCCTTATCAGGAAAGGGGTCTGGGTTGGCTGGCCTTCCTGCATCGCTTCGATCAAGGGGCATGCCTAGCCGACGACATGGGCCTGGGCAAAACGATCCAGCTCCTGGCATTCCTGCAACACCTCAAGGCGGAACAGGAACTCAAACGGCCGGTATTGCTTATCGCTCCCACGTCCGTACTCACCAACTGGAAGAGAGAGGCATTGGCCTTCACACCAGAGTTAAATGTCCGCGAACACTATGGGCCTCGTCGGCCCTCTACCCCCGCCGCCTTAAAGAAAGCACTCAAAAGCTTAGACCTCGTTCTCACCAGTTATGGGCTCCTGCAACGAGATAGTGAGCTCCTGGAAACGGTCGACTGGCAAGGAGTGGTCATCGATGAAGCCCAAGCCATTAAGAACCCCAACGCCAAACAGAGCCAAGCAGCACGCGATATGGGTCGCCCAGACAAAAACAATCGCTTCAGGATTGCTCTTACCGGCACACCCGTAGAAAACCGAGTCAGTGAACTTTGGGCACTGATGGACTTCCTCAACCCAAGGGTTCTCGGTGAAGAAGACTTCTTCCACCAGCGCTACCGGCTGCCAATTGAGCGCTATGGCGACATGTCGTCCCTGCGAGACCTCAAGGGCCGTGTTGGTCCCTTCATCCTGAGACGACTAAAAACCGACAAGGCAATCATCTCCGACCTACCCGAAAAAGTAGAGCTGAGCGAATGGGTGGGTCTGAGCAAAGAACAGGCAGCCCTCTATCGCAACACAGTGGATGAAACACTGGAGGCCATTGCCCGCGCACCCAGGGGTCAACGTCATGGCAAGGTGCTCGGATTGCTTACCCGACTGAAGCAAATCTGCAACCATCCCGCCCTAGCCCTCAAAGAACAAACCGTTGCAAAAGGCTTCATGGACCGCTCCGCCAAGCTGCTGCGTTTGGAAGAAATTCTCGAAGAAGTGATCGAGGCAGGTGATCGCGCCCTGTTATTCACCCAATTCGCAGAATGGGGGCATCTCCTTAAGGCCTACCTGCAACAACGCTGGCGCTTTGAAGTTCCCTTCCTGCACGGCAGCACAAGCAAAACTGAACGCCAGGCCATGGTTGATCGCTTCCAGGAGGATCCACGTGGCCCCCAACTGTTCCTGCTGTCACTCAAAGCCGGTGGCGTAGGCCTCAACCTCACGCGGGCTAGCCATGTGTTTCATGTTGATCGCTGGTGGAATCCTGCCGTAGAAAACCAAGCCACTGATCGCGCTTACAGGATCGGGCAAACCAATCGGGTGATGGTGCACAAATTCATCACCAGCGGCTCAGTTGAAGAGAAAATTGATCGCATGATTCGTGAAAAATCTCGACTTGCCGAAGACATCATTGGCTCTGGAGAAGACTGGTTAGGTGGCTTAGGCGTCAGTCAATTGCGCGAACTAGTGGCCCTAGAAGACAGCTGATTCAAAGATGACGTCATGACAAACAGCACCAACAACACCAGCATCACAACCGCCCTAGGGGAAGAGGGGCTAGGGCAACAGCCTTGGTGGGTGGAGCAATGGATGGAATTGATTAATTCCTATCGCTTCAAAAAGCGACTTGAGCGTGCCTGGAGCTACGCCAGAGAAGGCAATGTCACCTCAATACGCTTCGAGGGTCGCCGAGTTCATGCCCGCGTCCAGGGCACCGGTGAAGACCCCTACAAGGTGAAACTCTGGCTTGATGTCCTCAACGACGAAGACTGGGGGTATGTACTGGAAGCCCTTACCCAGAAAGCGCGCTGGTCTGCCCAGTTGCTGGCAGGGATCATGCCGGCAGACATCGAGCGGGCATTTGCAGCCAGTGGTCGACGTCTTTTTCCCTTCAAGCTGCAGGAAGTCCGCAGTGAATGCAGCTGCCCAGATAAAGCCAATCCCTGCAAACACATCAGCGCCATCTATTTCCTGATGGGGGATCGCTTCAGCGAAGATCCCTTTGTACTGTTTCAGCTACGCGGTCGCACCCGCAACAAATTGCTTGCGGATCTAGCCGAACAACGGCGCGATGCACTCGCAAAACTGGCAGAAACAGCTGCCGCAAAGAATGAGGTTCCTGCTGAGCCATCCAGCAGCGACGACCTGCCTGTACCACCCCATCCCGCCGTTGTGGACCCGAGCTTATGGTGGCGCTACGACTCCAGCCTCGATGCCGATCTGGTGGTGATTACTCCAGCCATGGAAGGCGACACAGGGCTCGATGCAGCAGGTGATCTACCCCTGGCCGAAGAACCCCGCTTCCCAAAAGCCCGTCAGACTTTTCTAAATCATCTCAGGGAGCAGGGACAAGCCCTATCCCAGCAAGCCATGCTTCAGGCAATGGCGACCGGTGGCTGAAGCCCCCTGGCTATCTTCGGAGAAGCAGGAGCTAGTCAACCTGCTTTTAATCTCTCACCAACAAGCTTTCAATCACCCACTTCTGGCATGTGAGCGGCGACGGCCTTCACAACGTCTTGCCAGCCAGGAACTGTTTGCCTCAACACAGCCCGTACTGGCCCATAGTGACGGGCACGATCCAAATCTCAGCTATGCCAATGCTGCAGCACTTCAGCTGTGGGGACGGCGCTGGGCAGAGATGGTCGGCATGCCTTCCCGCTTGACAGCACCAACCAGCGAACAAGATGCACGCGCCAATGCCTTAGACAAAGCGCTCCAACAGGATGCAATCAAGGACTATCAAGGGATCCGTATTAACCATGAAGGGCGAAGGTTTCTAATCAAGAACGCACGCATATGGACCCTATGGAATCAAGAAGGTCTACGCATCGGCCAAGCTGCTGCGATCGGCAGCTGGTATTGGTTATGAGTGCACACCAGCCCATTAACAATCAAATCTTCACGCTGCCTTGAAACCAAGTTCATGCAAAAATTAAGGGGATCATCAGCCAATACGCATGGACAATTTTCTAACAAATGAAGTTCGGATAAAATCCACAGATTGACTTTGGAGCAATCACTTAAGCCCTGAATATTTTCTGCTCTGAGAATCCAAGAATGCTGATCAAAAACCAATCTTCCTTTGAGTTATTCAAACGCCTGAAACAACAACTCGACAAATCCCAGCTCATTACCACAACTGAAATTGTGCAAACAGAAATAAAACTCAAACAATTTCGTCAACGGGTCGGATTGAGACCAAGCCGCCATGAGTTTAAAAAACTACCAAACTGACCCTGATATTCAATGCTTAAGGGCGAAACAAAGATAAAAACACTTCGCTGACAAATAACAACAAAGAGTCTCTGATCCTGCTGTCAAAGTTTTGGACCATAAACTTCTCAAAACATTCTGCTATGGGGTCTTGCATCATCACTGCCACTGGCCCTAAGGGCGAGAGCGCGAACAGACAAAAGTGGCCTAGCGCAGTGCGATTCTCGAGATCAGCGTCGCCAAAAACCAAGCATCACATCGCCAACACGGTTCAGCTGAAGAACAACGTGTAATACCAACAAGACCCTTTAAGCATGGCTCAATGTTATGGAGGCGTACTCTTTGAGACCAGCCCTAGCCCGCAAAGCAACTCCAAGCTTCATTCTTCAACTGACATCGTTGCTCTGAACTTGTAGAGGCGCCGTAAAATCGCAGCGACCCAGAGAACTGTATGCAACGTCGAAAACTACTCGGGTCTGGTGCTACGGCTGTCTCAGCAGCCGTCGGCGCAGGCATTATCAGTGCCTGCACAATCCGTAGAGAGGAAGAAAGCGGCAGTAGCAGCCAGCCCAAGATCCGCTGGCGAATGGCCACCAGCTGGCCCCCCTCACTAGACACGATTTACGGGGGGGCCGAAACAATCAGCAGAAGGGTGAATGAACTAAGCGGAGGCAACTTCCAAATCAAGCCCTATGCGGCCGGCGAGCTCGTACCAGGCCTAGAAGTCCTTGATGCGGTTCAGGCGGGCTCCGTCGAGTGCGGTCATACCGCCAGTTACTACTACATTGGCAAAAATCCCGGCTTTGCCTTCGGCACTTCCGTACCGTTTGGCCTTACCGCACAACAACAGAACGCTTGGCTCTACGAAGCAGGCGGTAACGACGCCATCAACAACCTCTATGCCGATTTCGGAGTGATCAGCTTCCC
The DNA here is from genome assembly GCF_047304505.1 of Prochlorococcus sp. MIT 1318. Classification (NCBI taxonomy): domain Bacteria; kingdom Bacillati; phylum Cyanobacteriota; class Cyanophyceae; order Synechococcales; family Prochlorococcaceae; genus Prochlorococcus; species Prochlorococcus sp. MIT 1318. The sequence continues at coordinate 541,860 of NZ_CP138958.1, forward strand.
CGCTGGCAACACCGGTGCACAAATGGGCGGATGGTTCAAGCGCAAACTCGAGGGCCTCAGTTCTCTACAGGGACTCAAAATGCGTATCCCTGGCCTGGGCGGCAAGGTGCTTGCCCAGCTGGGTGTGAACGTCCAGGTTTTGCCTGGTGGAGAGATCTACCTGGCTCTAGAGCGTGGCGCGATCGACGCCGCTGAATGGACCGGCCCATACGATGACGAAAAGCTTGGCCTAGCCAAAGCTGCACGCTTCTACTACTACCCAGGTTGGTGGGAACCCGGCCCCACCCTTGCCGCTCTGGTCAACCAACAAGCCTGGAGCAAGCTGCCGAGCGAATATCAAGCGATGTTCAACACCGCCTGTTACGAAGCCAACCTCACCATGCTCAGCCGATACGACAACCTCAACGGAGCTGCTCTGCAAAGGCTTTTAAAGGGCAACACCGAGCTGGTTCCCTATGACCAAAGCATCCTTAAAGCTGCCCAGGAAGCAGCCTTCCAGCTCTATAGCGATACCGCCGCAAAAGATGCCAGCTTCCGCAGCCTGCTTCAGCAATGGCAAGGCTTCCGTAAGCAGGTTTACGCCTGGAACAACGTCAATGAGTTCTCATTCGCTCGCTTCAGTTACAACCAGCTGCAAGGAACTTGATGAGACGCTGGCTAGACCTAGCAGAACGCCTTGACGCCTTAAATAAGGCCTTTGCAGTCATTGCGCGCTGGTCGGTGTTGATGATGTTGGGATTAGGGCTCTGGAACGTTGTGGGGCGCTATCTGGGTGTGTCCATCGGCCACAATCTCAGCTCCAACGGTCTCATCGAAGGGCAGTGGTACCTCTTTGATCTGGTGTTCCTACTGGGACTGGGCTGGACCCTCCAACGCCATGGGCATGTGCGGGTTGATGTGCTTCAAAGCCGCTGGGGAGAAAAGCACCAAACACTTATGGAGCTGCTTGGCACCCTGGTCTTCCTGTTGCCATTTGCCCTGGGAGTGATGCTGATCTCGCTCGAACCCGCCCTGCAGTCTTGGAGGATCGACGAAGCCTCACCCGACCCCAACGGCCTGCCGCGCTACTGGGTTAAATCCCTCATCCCATTGGGCTTCCTACTCTTGGCCCTACAAGGCATCGCCGAAGCCATTCGAGCCTGGGCAAAACTAAAAGCCCCAACATTGAGACCATTCAAATCTGAAGGTGAACAGGGCGGAGATCGCCTTGATTGAGATTGAACTACTTGACCATGTGATCAGTTTCGATCCCGCCACCACACTTGGGCCTGGGATGTTTATAGCCCTGGTCTTCGCCCTATTGAGCGGCTATCCAGTGGCCTTCTGCCTCGGTGGCATTGCCGTGATCTTCGCGTTGCTAGGCATGGCTCTTGGTGTGATCGATCCACTGTTCGTTACCGCTCTGCCGCAGCGAATCCTGGGGATCATGGCCAACTTCACCTTGTTGGCCATTCCGGCGTTTGTGTTCATGGGCGCCATGCTCGAGACATCAGGTATTGCAGAGCGACTGCTCGAGAGCATGGGACGTCTACTCGGCAAACTGCGCGGTGGCCTGGCCCTGGCCGTCGTGCTCGTGGGCTCACTGCTCGCTGCCACCACCGGAGTCGTAGCAGCGACAGTCACCACCATGGGGCTGATCTCTCTACCGGCCATGCTGAGAGCGGGCTACGACCGCTCACTCGCCACGGGGGTCATTGCTGCCTCAGGCACCCTTGGCCAGATCATCCCACCCAGCATTGTCTTGGTGGTTCTCGGCGACCAGTTGGGTGTCTCAGTAGGAGATCTGTTCCTCGGCTCACTGATTCCAGGGGTGCTCATGGCTGGTGCATTTGCCACTTATGTGCTCGTGATCAGCCACCTCAAACCTCATCTCGCCCCCCAACTGAATCCAGCAGAACTGATCCCCATGCAACCTGGCCAACTGCTGCGTGTGATCATCCCGCCCCTAGGCCTGATCCTCTTGGTGCTAGGCAGCATCTTCTTTGGAATCGCAACACCCACCGAAGCTGGCGTTCTTGGTGCCACTGGAGCTATGGCCCTAGCAGCGCTCAATGGAGGGTTCAGCCGCAGCAGCCTCTCAAAAGTATGCGATGAAACCCTACGAACCACCGCCATGGTGATGGCGATTTTACTGGGCTCAACAGCTTTTAGCCTTGTCTTTCGCGGAGTAGGCGGCGATCAACTCATTGCCGATCTTTTGCTCAACCTACCCGGCGGCAAGGTTGGTTTTATGGCCGTGAGCATGCTCACGATCTTCGGCCTCGGCTTTTTCATCGACTTCTTTGAAATCGCCTTTATTGCCGTTCCGCTCTTACTCCCAGCAGCTCGCGAAATCCTTGGACCCGAGGCCTTGATCTGGCTAGGTGTGGTCATCGGCGCCAATTTGCAAACCTCCTTCCTCACCCCACCTTTCGGCTTCGCACTCTTTTATCTACGCGGAGTAGCCCCTAAAACCATTACCACACAAGAAATCTATAAGGGTGCACTGCCCTTCGTGGGCCTGCAAATCGCTGTCTTGGTGCTGATCATTGCAGCCCCACCCCTAGTGGATTGGCTGCCCAACCTTGCCGCCTCCTGAACGAAAGCACAGTTCTCCGAACACCCTCCGTAGAGTTTTGGCATTGGTGTAAAGGGTCCATGAACGTCGCGAACAAAGACACCACGGTGACAACGACCAGCACTGCTCCAAGGTTGTCACTCCAATGCGCAGCTATCGCTAGCGACACCACCACGATCCGTGCCCTCGATTGGGACCGCAGCCGCTTTGATATCGAGTTCGGCCTTCGTAACGGCACCACCTACAACAGCTTCCTGGTGAGAGGTGCCCAGACAGCACTGATCGATACCAACCACCTCAAGTTTGAGGACACCTGGCTACCGATGCTTAAGAAGCAAATCGATCCAAAAGCGATCGACTATCTCATCATCAGCCACACCGAACCCGACCATTCCGGTCTAGTGGGCCAGATCATCGATCTCAATCCCGAGATCGAAATCGTTGCTTCGAAGGTCGCCATCAAGTTCCTAGAAGATCAGGTGCATCGCCCCTTCCGATCGCGAGAAGTCAAAACCGGCGAAGAACTGGATCTAGGCACTAACCCAACAAGCGGTATCGCTCACCGCTTCGAATTTCTGAGTGCGCCCAACCTGCACTGGCCAGACACAATCTTCTCTTTCGACCACGCCACAGGGATTCTTTACACCTGTGATGCATTTGGTCTGCACTATTGCTCAGATGAACTCTTCGACCAGGACCCCTCCGCACTGGCCCCAGACTTCCGCTTCTATTACGACTGCCTAATGGGGCCCAATGCGCGCAGTGTTGTCCAAGCTTTGAAGCGCATGGATCAGCTACCAGAGATCACCACAATTGCCGTTGGTCACGGCCCGCTACTCCGCCACCATCTCAAGCTTTGGGTCGAGGACTATCGCGACTGGAGCAGCCAACGAAGCCAAGGAGAAAGCTATGCAGCCATCTGTTATCTCAGTTATTACGGCTTTTGCGACCGGCTCAGCCAAGCCATTGCCCACGGCATCGGCAAAGCCAAAGGAGAGGTACAACTAGTCGATCTTCGAGCCACTGATGCACAAGAACTGAGCGCATTAATTGGTGAAGCAAAGGCAGTAGTAGTACCAACCTGGCCATCCCAACCAGATGCAGAACTGCAGAGTTCAATTGGCACCCTATTGGCAGCTTTGAATCAAAAGCAATGGGTTGCCGTTTACGATGCCTATGGCGGCAATGATGAGCCAATTGATGCAGTAGCAGCGCAGCTGCGTAGCCTTGGGCAAAAAGAAGCTTTCGAACCTTTAAGGGTGCGGCAAGCTCCTGACGGGAATCTCTACCAACGCTTCGAAGAAGCTGGTACCGACCTTGGACAACTGCTCAACCAAAAGCAAAATATTGCGGCCATGAAAAGCTTAGATACTGAACTTGACAAGGCCATGGGTACCCTTAGTGGCGGCCTTTATGTCGTCACCGCCAGCCAAGATGAAGAGTCCAGCCAACGACGTGGCGCCATGATCGCAAGCTGGGTAAGTCAAGCAAGTTTCACACCGCCAGGGCTAACCGTCGCAGTAGCCAAAGACAGAGCCATAGAAACCCTCATGCAAGTAGGGGATCGTTTCGTGATCAACGTATTAAGAGAAGACAACTATCAACCCTTACTAAGGCAATTCCTTAAACGCTTCCCCCCCGGAGCCGATCGTTTCGAAGGAGTGAATGTACTCAACAACGTTGCTAAAGGAGGCCCCGTACTCGTGGATGCGCTGGCCTTCTTGGATTGCCTCGTCAAACAGCGACTAGAAACCCCCGATCACTGGATCATCTACGCCCTGGTGGAACAAGGCAATGTGGCGGATGCTGAAGCTAAAACAGCAGTACATCACCGCAAAGTAGGGAACCACTACTGATGTCGATGTCCTCCATCCACGAGCCTGCAGAAGCAGCGCAGCGAACGGTGATCACACTCCCAATCGAAAAGGGCCTGATCAGCTTGCGCGGCCTTAGTCCACAACGGCTGCGCTTTGAGCTGGAATATGCCCTGGAGCGAGGCAGTACCGCCAATAGCTTTCTTTTCTCTGCCGGTGACGACTCACATGAGCAACCTCAATCGGCTGTCCTGGTACACCCCCCTGGCGACGCCTATGCCGAGGTTTTCATGCCTGCACTCGCCAAGGCTCTACCTTCAGATACCAAAACGTTGAAGGTGGTCGTTGGTCACATCAACCCCAACCGAGTTGCGCTACTCAAAAAGCTGGCCAACAGCTACCCCCAGCTGGAGTTAATCAGTTCCAATCCCGGCGCCAAATTGCTCAGAGAGCTTTGGGAACAACGCAAACCAGCAACACCCAACAACAATGAACAGGAAGAGTCATCCCTTCCGTCTCTTCCATCCATTGAGGTTGTTCGACAAGAACAGAAGCTCTCCCTCAGCAACGAACACGCATTGTGGCTGCTACCAGCGCCAACAGCTCGCTGGCCAGGCGGCCTACTGGCCTTCGAGGAAAGCCTTGGCTTGCTGATGAGCGACAAACTATTCGCCGCCCACCTCTGCACAAGCGAATGGGCAGAAGCCAATCGCATCAGCACGGAAGAGGAGCGTAGGCATTTCTATGACTGCCTGATGGCTCCAATGGCCAGCCAGGTCGACACCTTAGTAGAGCGGCTTGAAGAGCTAGACATCCGCACGATCGCCCCATGCCATGGGCCAGCCATAGAAACGAGCTGGCGGAGCCTGCTGAATGACTACCGCCGCTGGGGTGAAAGCCAACAACAAGCCCCTTTAAAAGTCGTTCTTCTTTTCGCCAGCGCCTACGGCAACACAGCGGCGATTGCTGACGCACTCGCAAAAGGAGTCTCCAGTACTGGTATTCAAGTAGAAAGCCTCAACTGCGAATTCACACCTGCGAATGAATTGGTGAATGCAATCCAACAAGCTGATGGCTACTTGATTGGATCGCCAACCCTTGGAGGGCATGCACCAACACCAATCGTATCGGCCCTAGGAACCTTGCTGGCCGAAGGTGACCGCAACAAAAAGGTAGGCATATTCGGCAGCTATGGCTGGAGTGGAGAGGCATTGGAACTTCTCGAAAAGAAGCTACGTGATGGTGGTTTCTCCTTTGGATTCGAGCCAATCAAAGTGAAGTTCAGTCCCGATGCTGCCATGGTGAAAACCCTGGAAGAGACAGGCACACTCTTTGGCCGAGACCTTCTCAAGCAACAACAACGCCAGCAACCACGAGCAAGCAGTGGCATGAGTGCAAGCCGTAGCGATCCAGCCGTGCTTGCCCTTGGTCGGTTAGTGGGCTCACTATGCATCTTGACGGCTCGTAAAGGTGAAGGGAATACAGCGCTTAGCGGCGCAATGGTCGCAAGCTGGGTCAGCCAAGCCAGCTTTTCACCGCCAGGGCTGAGCGTGGCCGTCGCCAAAGACCGAGCCGTTGAAGCTTTGCTGCATCGGGGCGACCACTTCGCTCTCAATGTGTTGGCAGCAGGAAGGCAACACGAACTGATGAAACATTTCCTGCAACCATTCCCAGCTGGTTCAGACCGATTCGCAGGGCTAGACCTTGACGCCAGTCCCGCAGGTCAACCGCTGCTTAAAAATGCTCTGGCATGGCTTGAAGGATGCGTACAGCAACGCATGGAATGTGGAGACCACTGGCTGCTATATGCCGAGATCAGCCATGGTGCCCTACTAGAGCGAGAAGGCACGACGGCTGTGCATCAGCGCCGCAGCGGGGCGAACTACTAAAGAAGCAACCTTGCGAGAGACTCGCGCAGACAGGGACATACGCTCCTCATAACTCATACCGATTATGAGTTACGCTGCCAAATATTACGCATCCCTCCATTAATGAATCTCACCACCAACGCCAATCTTGAGGCGGCCTTTGGCGGCGAGAGCATGGCCAACCGTAAATACCTCTTCTTTGCCGACGTTGCCAAAAAACTTGGCAACAATGAATTAGCCAAGCTTTTCCGCGACACTGCGGCCCAGGAAACCGAACACGCCTTCGCACACTTCCGCTTGCTCCATCCTGAGCTATTAATCGAAGATCCTGCCGCACTCAACGATACTGACAAGCAGAAAATCCTCACCCGCTGCCTCGAGCTGGCCATTGAAGGTGAAACCTATGAGTACACCACCATGTACCCAGAGTTCGCTACTCAGGCCCGCCAGGACAGAGACAGCACTGCAGAAGCAGAATTCAACGAACAGATCGAAGAGTCTCAGCAACACGAGAGCCTTTTTCGTCGTGCAGCCAGCAACTTCGGCTTTTTAGTGCCAATCGAGCAACATCATGCTGAGCGTTACGGCGTTGCCCTCAAAGCACTGGAAGGCAAGGGCGTCGTAAGCGAAGCGAATCAACCCGTAGCTGGTAAATGGATCTGCAAAGTGTGCTCGATGATCTATGACCCAGCCATCGGTGATCCCGAGTCAGGCATCTCCGCAGGAACCGCATTTGAAGCAATCCCTGAAGATTGGGTCTGCCCCATCTGCGACACCCGAAAAGCCAACTTCGTGCCTTACCGAGAAGCCGAACTCAAAGAAGCGGCCTGAGATTGGCTGAGGTGCTGCAAAACCGTGTACAAATTTGTTGCGTGAGCACAGCATCTCTTGAGTTAGACCAGGTTTATGGCTTTATCACCCCCCCCCGATCTGCTTGTCATCGCCGTTAGCAATGGCGAGAACCTAAAGCTAGCTCGTCGCATCGCCGCTCAAGCTGAACACCAGGGCCACAGAGCCAAGATTCTCGATCTCACAAGCTTGGGCCTGCCACTGTTCACGCCTGTAGCAAAGGAGGCTGGCATGCCAAACGGTGTCACCCAACTCCATCAACAGCTGATGGCGGCCACGCACTGGGTGATCTGCGCGCCTGAATACAACGGCTCGATTCCACCTGCGTTCACAAGTGCCGTCGCCTGGCTCTCCGTACAAGGAGATGACTTCCGCAGTTTGTTCAACGGCAGGCCAATCGCAATGGCAAGCTTTTCCGGCGGGGGCGGCATGAGCATGTCGATGAGCCTGCGCAGTCAACTCAGCCACCTCGGCGCTCAAGTGCTTGGACGGCAGCTGATGAGTAACCACGCCAAACCCGCCAAAGACGAATCCATTCGAGACTTAGTGCACCTGCTGATGCAGATGCAACCTCTCAAGCTTTGATCCATCCGAACCAATCACCTTGTTGCACCAGCCTCGATAAGGATCTTCTCGCCGAACGTTCGAAGGCCTAGAACTGCGAAACAAACTAAATCTAGTGAACACTAGATATGGATTCTTACAAAAGAAACTGTCTACAGCTTTAAACGCAAAAAATCTGGTTTTGCTAACTTAAGAATGAGAGCAAAAGCCTGATCTACCAGAAGCCTTGCCCTGTCTAGAAGCAACAAAAGCCAGGCATAATCCCAATCATAAAGACAATCTAAAAAAGATTGGCACGCTAGATATTGTGGCTTGAAATGCACAAGTCATTGCATTCAGCCCTCGGCGCGATGGGATCTCTGCCTGGCCAAAACGCTGCTGTTCGATACCGCGGTTTTCTGCTCCTGCCACAGAGCAACCAAACATGGTTAGTTAGGCCTGAACGCAGTCCAATGCTTTTGTTGCCGTTCCGCACCCCAATCTGTTCCTTGACAGATGTCAAGTCGATGCTGGATTGGCGTCTCTCTCAACAATCAAAGTTGCTTGATGCTGCCTGATCAATTAGGCAGCATGAGGAGGAGGTGTGGGGTGTCCTTGAGATTGAAATGGCAGCACCAATGTTGCCCATCGCTCTGGACGCTCAGGTCGTTGACGGCGTGGCTGACGGACACCAAAAGGGACACGCACCACATTGGTTCCATCAACCGCCAAGGTATGTCCCTGCAGCAGAGCTGATTCCAATCCATCTGGAATGGTAGGAAGAGTTACCCCAGCCCCCCTAGAGGACTGATCTACTTGGTTCAATGAAGTGTCGCTATCCATGCTGTCCCCCCAGCGATGGTGCAGATGCGGGACAGTATGGTCAAAACACTGCCACATGTGCTGAATTAAAAACCAAAAATTCGGTTTTCAGTGAAAAGTTACTGCCTTTAATCTGTTCACACCAGGGGAGGTTGAAGAACAGCGTTATCAGCAAGCTCCTCAACCGATGGGCAGCTACACAGCAAATTGCGATCGCCATAGGCATTATCAATGCGCGAAACCGCAGGCCAAAACTTGCTTTGGCGCTGCTCAGCCAATGGGAAAGCAGCTTCGGCGCGGGAGTATGGACGATCCCAAACCTCTGCTGTGACGGCCGCCAAGGTGTGAGGTGCCCTTCGCAGCGGGTTGTTCTGAGGATCGATCTGGCCTGACTCAATCGCTGCCGTTTCTTCGCGTATGGCAATCATGGCCTCGCAGAAGCGGTTGAGCTCCTCCAAGCTCTCGCTCTCAGTGGGTTCCACCATCACAGTCCCTGCCACCGGCCAGCTCACGGTTGGGGCATGAAAGCCGTAGTCCATCAACCGCTTTGCAATGTCATCCACCTCCAAGCCTGCACTTCGCTTAAGGGGGCGCAGGTCGAGGATGCATTCATGGGCAACCAACCCTGCTTGACCCCGAAACAGCACCGGGTAATGAGGATGCAACCGATGGGCTAGGTAATTAGCAGATAACAGTGCAACGGTACTGGCCTGCCGCAATCCCTCCGCACCCATCATGCGCAGGTACATCCAGCTGATCGGCAGGATGCCTGCACTGCCCCATGGCGCAGCCGAAATTGCGCCGATTCCATGCTCGCCGCCGCAGGCAGCGAGGGGATGACCTGGAAGGAAGGGCATCAAATGAGCAGACACCGCGATCGGACCAACCCCTGGTCCACCACCGCCATGGGGGATACAAAATGTTTTGTGCAGATTGATATGACAAACATCAGCGCCATAAGTCCCAGGACGACAAAAACCGATCTGCGCATTGAGATTGGCGCCATCGAGATACACCTGGCCACCGTGACTATGAACGAGCTCACAGATTTCACGAATCTGCGGTTCAAAGACACCATGGGTGGAGGGATAGGTGACCATCAGGGCTGCCAGCTGAGGAGCATGGGCCTCTGCCTTGCTAGCCAAATCATTGAGATCCACGTTCCCCTCTGCATCACAAGCCACAGGCACCACCCGCAAACCGGCCATCACGCACGTGGCTGGATTGGTGCCATGGGCACTGGTGGGAATCAGACAAACATCTCTCTGCTGCTCTCCGCGGGAATGATGCCAAGCGCGAATCACCAACAAGCCAGCTAATTCCCCCTGAGAGCCGGCATTCGGCTGCAAAGACACCCCGGCAAAGCCAGTAATGTCTGCAAACCAATGTTCCAGGTCCTGAACCAATCTCTGATACCCCTGGCACTGATCCTGAGGAGCAAAAGGATGCAGCGCCGCAAACTCCCTCCAACTAATGGGGATCAGTTCAGCTGCAGCATTGAGCTTCATCGTGCAACTGCCCAGCGGGATCATCCCGTGCACCAATGAAAGATCGCGGCCCACCAGTCGCTGGAGGTAACGAAGCAACTCGGTTTCGCTGCGATAGCGATGGAACACCTGCTGCTGCAGCCAAGGTCGCTGACGCAACGGCAAGCCAACAAGCTCCTCAAGGTGAGGGTTTCCAGGGTCTTCGAGAACTGGCACAGGCTGACCTGCAGCCTCAGCCAAAATCTGGAGGATCGACTTCAGCTCCTGATCGGTGCTGAGCTCATCAAAACTAATTCCAAATCCATGGGCTGCCTCTGGAGCAACACCCAAAGGCAACACCCGTAGGTTAAATCCCGCCAAAGCGGCTGCCTGATGAACAGCAGGAGCTTCACGACAGATCACCTCAATCGTGTCAAAGCGAGCTATCGACTGGACTGGATAGCCCAACTGGTGCAATCCCCTCTCCAGTTGAGCCCGTAAACGCAGGACTCGTCTAGCGATTGCAGCGAGCCCATCGGGTCCATGGTGCACTGCATAGAACGACGCCATCACAGCCAATAAGACCTGCGCCGTGCAGATATTGCTGGTGGCCTTGTCTCGGCGGATGTGTTGCTCCCGGGTCTGCAACGCCAATCGCAAAGCCGGTTGCCCCTCCGCATCCACAGACTGGCCGACTAGACGTCCAGGGACCTGGCGCTTGAAGATCTCAAGGGTGGCAAAAAAGGCGGCGTGAGGTCCCCCAAAGCCCATTGGCACCCCAAACCGTTGAACACTGCCAACAGCAATATCAGCTCCAAATTCAGCCACTGGAGCAAGCAAAACCTGAGCAAGAGGATCAATGGCAACAGTTGCCAGGGCCCCTACCTCATGAGCAGCCTGAATGGAGGTCGTGGGGTCCCAGAGCCTGCCGCTACGTCCAGGCAACTGAAGCAAAACACCAAAGACCTCAGCATCAAACTGAAAGGTCATCGGCTCGGCCACCTCGAGATCAATGCCCAGAGGTTCAGCCCGAGTTCTCAACACGGCAAGAGTCTGGGGAAGAACCTCAGCATCAACGAGAAAACGATGGGCCTCAGGGCGCTTGCAAATCGCAAAGCTGAGGCTCATCGCCTCAGCAGCTGCCGTTCCCTCATCAAGCAAGGAAGCATTGGCGATCGGCAACCCCGTGAGCTCACTGATCAGCGTCTGAAAGTTGAACAGAGCCTCAAGCCGTCCTTGAGAGATCTCAGCCTGATAAGGGGTGTAAGCGGTATACCAAGCAGGATTTTCAAGCACCTGTCGCTGAATCAACGCAGGCGTTGCTGTGCCGTAATAGCCAAGCCCAATTAAAGAACGCCTCACCCGATTCGCCGCCGCGATGAGACGCAGTTCCTCCATAGCCTGAACTTCACCACAGCCCTCAAGAAGGGAACTGCTGGGTGCCGTTGTCTCGAGAATGTCTGGAGGAACTACAGCAGCAACAAAGCTCTGAAGATCACGATGACCAAGCTCCAGCAGCATTTGCTGCTGGTCTTCCAAGCTGGGCCCAATGTGCCTCACCAAAAAAGGTGAAGACTGAATGCTTGAAGCCTCAACTGCACGCTGTTCAAGCAGGGTCAAGGGACATTCATCAACAAGATGGACAGAAGTTTAGAAAATTTGGCCCAGAACCATCGCACTTCATCAGGTGCTTAGTTGCTTGATTCGATAGCCACCTTGTTGGCATAGGTGGCTGAGTCCATCAGATCCTGCAATTGAGCTGGGTCCGCCGGGCGAACCACGAGCAACCACCCCTCACCATGAGGATCATTTTGAAGTTCATCCGGGCTGGAAAGCACCGACTCATTAATCCGCACCAGCTCACCGCTGATCGGAGCATGCAAATCCTCGACAGCTTTCACCGACTCAACGGAACCGAAAGTGGTGCCGCGATTAAGCAGATCGCCCACCTCCGGCAAATCCACAAACACAATGTCACCCAACTGATCAACAGCAAAAGCACTGATGCCTATCCGCACCAAATCACCATCCAAACTGGCGTATTCATGCGTATCGGCAAACCGAAAGTGGTCGGGGAATTGGAAAGCCATCGAGCCTGGCGAGGCAAAGCTCACCCAGTCTGGGGTACATCCAGCAAACCGGCGCGAACCAAAGCCACCAAAGCTCGAATCAGTGCCAATTCCACATGAGTGCGATGGGTACCTCCCTGCACATAGAGGTTGTAAGGGGGGCGCAAGGGAGCATCTGCAGAAAACTCACTGGTGCTGCCGTCAATAAATGTTCCGCCCGCCATCACCAAATCGCTTGCATACCCAGGCATCGCAGCCGGCACAGGATCGAGATAGGCCCCAACAGGCGAACATGCCTGAAAGGCCCTGCAAACAACTTTCAAAACCTCAGGGTCTCCAAGCTGCACCGCCTGAATTAAATCGCTACGAAAGGCTCCCATCGAGGGCTTCACTGCAAAGCCCAAAGTGTCGAACACACCCGCGACCAAATCAGCTCCGATCAATGCCTCTGCCACCATTTGTGGAGCCAAGAACAGCCCCTGCAACACCAACCGATAAAGATCAAAGCCAGTACCCCCCTGACTACCAATCCCTGGGGCAGTGAGCCGGCAGCAAGCCTGCTCGACCAAATCAGCCCGACCGGCGACATATCCACCAGTTGGAGCAATCGTGCCACCGAGATTTTTGATCAAAGAGCCCGCAATCAGATCAGCACCAACTGCTGGGGGCTCCAAATCCTCAACAAGCTCGCCATAGCAATTGTCGACAAAACAGACACATCCAGGCTGAGAGTTATGGATGCGATGACACAACTCGCCAATGGCTTTGATCGAAAGAGATGACCGCGAGCTGTAGCCACAGCTGCGCTGTATCAACACCATCCTTGTTGGCACTTCCAAGGCGCGTTCCAAGGCTGAAACATCCACACATCCCTCGGCCGTGAGGGGCAGCTGGTCATAAGAGATCCCTAATTCGATTAAAGACCCCTGGCCGGATCCACGCAGACCAATCACTTCTTCAAGGGTGTCGTAAGGCTCTCCGGTCACTGACACGAGTCGGTCACCAGGGCGAAGAACGCCAAACAACGCAGTCGCAATTGCATGGGTACCACTCACAAACTGGAGGCGAACAGCTGCTTTCTCAGCACCAAGCACCCTTGCAAATACACGATCAACCACCTCCCGGGCCTGATCTCCATGGCCATAACCGGTGATGGAAGCAAAGTGTTGCGTGGCGACTCGTTCGCTGCTGAAAGCCTCCAAAACCTTTGCAAGGCGAACCGCGACGGCAGCCGTCCGCTCGCATGCGATCCCCTCAAGGCGCTTAGAGACAAAACCGACGTGCCGCCTGGCCCAGGCCTGCACCAGCAGTTCATCAAAGCCAGCTGCGGGGAATGTCTTCAAACCAACCCGTGGTCAGGATCAATCATCCCCATGCTGAATGCTCGTTGAACGTCAAACGAAATCGAAAGTGAAGAGCAAGAGCACAACATTGCCAAAATCACAGTTCACCAAACCAAGTCAGCGCAAATCATTGGCAAAACTGCAATAGCTCAAAACGCATCAAGAAGATGCACAGCTGAGCTATGGCCCCTGGAAACGGTTCCATAGTTCCTTTAGATTTGAACATGTCTCGGCCCTTTCCGCTCCACTCGCCTTACCAGCCAAGCGGCCGACCCATCCAAAGGAGTACCTCTTGGTTTCCCCTCTTCCGGTCTCTTCAGCCACAAACCGTCAGCAACGTTTGTGGGCTGCTGTAAAGGCTCATCGTGACCCACTACCAGCAAAACAACGTCGATTCAAATGGGGCACCACCAGTTTCATGCTGGCCATGCATGTAGCAGCAACCTTCGCACTGCTACCACGCTTTTGGAGCTGGCAAGGGTTGGTCGCTTTTGCCGTTCTTTATTGGACCACGGTGCTCGGGGTGACCTTGGGATTACATCGACTGGTCGCTCATCGCAGCTTTGTCGTACCCGTTTGGCTGGAGAGGATTCTGGTGATCATGGCCACGCTTGCCTGCCAGAGTGGCCCCATCGAATGGGTGGCTCTGCATCGCCACCATCACCGCTACTCCGACCAAACCAATGACCACCACGACGCCGGCCGTGGCCTCTGGTGGGCCCACAGTGAATGGATGCTGCATGAGATTCCAGCGCTGGATCACATGGACCGCTTTGCAGGAGATCTGCTAGCCGACCCTTTCTTCCGATGGCTTGATCGCTGGTTCCTGCTGCTACAGATCCCTCTCGGTCTTGGGCTCTACTGGTACGGAGAAGTCGCCCAGGTGCACGGTGGAGGACTTGGCCTGGTGCTCTGGGCCATCCCCCTGCGACTGGTGGTTGTGTACCACGTGACCTGGTTTGTGAACTCGGCGACCCATGCATTTGGCTACCGCAACTTCGACAGCCCAGACCTCTCTCGCAACTGCTGGTGGGTGGCGGTGCTGTCCTTCGGCGAGGGTTGGCACAACAATCACCATGCTTATCCCTCCAGCGCCCGTCATGGCCTGCGATGGTTTGAATTCGACATCACCTGGCAACACGTGAAGGCATTGCGTCGTCTTGGCCTGGCTCGTCGAGTCCAGCAAGCCCGCTATGTTTCCGGCGCTTCCTGAGCAACCAACAACTCTGAGCGGGCCCTGAGATCATCCAAAAACCCCTCTGCTCCCTGTCTGTTCACTCCACCCAAGGCCACCTGAGTTGCATGCAGATCAAGCAATTCACCATCGAGCTCCTCAGAGTTGTAATCCCTTAAACCAGCCATCACCTCCGCAAAACGTTCTCTGCGCTGCGCCTTAGTGACTGGATAAGCCTCCATCACCTTGTCCCGGCATTGACGCCACGATTTTCCATTGCATAGACAATCAGCCAAAGCAGCACTAAGAGCTGCGGCCTCATCTTCTTCAATTCGCCAATCAAAGCCAGCAGGTAAGGCAGCAAGACCAACAAAAATCTCAAACAGAGCGCCAGCGCCGAGTGGCTCACCATCTGCTCCTTCCAGAGGAAGAGAACTTTCCGAAAGCACCTTGAGTAAGTCGGGATGCCCCTCAACCAAGCGATCACGAATCGGCTCTAGACCGGCATGAAGGATGGCGTTGGCTTGACCCAATGCCAGAAACACTTCGGGGCCTGGTGAAGCGAGTTTGCCGTTGCGCAGATTAGAGATCTGCGAATTGTGCACCCGACCGAGATCAAGGCATTCAGCCAGAGCCGGCAAGACCTTATGTGACCAACCATTGCGCTCATGCCAGACATGAATGAGATGAGCCATGGCCCGCCGCCCATCATCCAAGCGCTCGCGATAGCCCCTGGTCGCCGAATCAGATTCAACATCAGGCTTAGTCACTGGATAAGGATCCGTATCATGTATAGTTTATGCACATTCGATAGATCGCTCATGGCCTCCAGAGTGATACCTACGCCTTCAACGATAAGCCGACCTGCAGCTTCGCATAAGGCCTCAAGCCTTTCTACAAAACTTCAGCGCTCCTACACAAGCCAGGCCATTTGCCCACCCAAAGAATCAAGACGCTGGGGAACGATCGGATTCATGATCGCCATTCATGCCCTATCCATCCTGGCCCTGTTGCCCCGTTTCTGGAGCTGGCAAGCGATCACAACCCTTCTCGTCCTCTACTGGGTCACGGCCTGCCTCGGCGTGACGATCGGCTACCACCGTCTGCTCTCACACCGGTCGTTCCGAGTACCCCACTGGCTGGAGCGCTTCTTTGCCACCTGCGGAACCTTGAGCTGCCAACACGGTCCAATCGACTGGGTAGGACTCCATCGCCACCATCACAAGTTTTCCGATACTGACCCCGACCACCACAACAGTCATAAGGGCTTCTGGTGGAGCCACATGGGCTGGATGTTTGAACCCATTCCAGCCATGCGGGTCGTGCCACGCCTCACTGTTGACCTGGCAGCGGATCCCTATTACCGCTGGCTTAACAAGTACTTTCTACTGTTGCAGCTGCCGCTAGCCGGTTTGCTCTTCTGGATCGGCAGCGTCAGTGGAGCCGGTGGGTGGGCCCTCGTGCTGTGGGGTATCCCCTTGCGCCTAACGATCGTCTATCACATCACCTGGCTGGTCAATTCCGCCAGTCACTGCTGGGGGACTGTGGCCTTCGACAGCGGTGACAACTCGCGTAACAACCCTTGGGTAGCAGCTCTTACTTTTGGCGAAGGTTGGCACAACAACCACCACGCCTTCCCGCACTCCGCCATTCATGGACTCCAGCGCGGTCAGATCGACCTCACCTGGCAGCACATCCGCCTCATGCGAGCCCTAGGCTTGGCTCGCAAGATCCGGCTACCGATCACATCGTAAGGTTGTCGATCGCTCAACAGTCGTCGTCCGTCTTCTTATCGCCATGGCCAAGCGCGTACAAGTCGTCCTGAACGAAGACGTCCTCAGCCTCGGCAAGGACGGCGACCTAGTTGAGGTGGCTCCTGGTTATGCCCGCAACTTCCTGCTTCCCTTCGGCAAGGCTGTGCCTGTGACCCCAGCCGTGATGAAACAAGTCGGTCACCGACGTGCCAAGCAGGCCGAACATCAGGCAGCAATCAAGCAGGAAGCCCTGGACTTCCAAACCGCTCTGATCACAATTGGACGTTTCACCGTTAAAAAGCAAATCGGCGAAGACGACGTCTTGTTCGGCACAGTCACCAATGGTGATGTCGCTGAAGCAATCGAAACAGCCACAAAGAAGGAGATCGACCGACGCAATATCATCGTTCCGGAAATTCACCGGACCGGCAGCTACAAGGTGCAAGTGAAACTGCACAATGAAGTCAACGCCGAAATCAACCTCGAAGTCGTCAGCTACTGATTGCTGGCAAGGCTTGAAAAACAAGCCAAAGTGGGTCTCCTTATAACGTCAGCTCCTCATCCATGGTGAGCGCCCCCCTGCCAAACAACGGCGATACCGCCGCAGAGGGGTCCCGTCCCTTCAGGAAAGCCTCTTCTACATCTCGAGAACCGAGCTTTGAAGCCCTGCCAGACTCCTTGCCTCCTCAAAATCTAGAGGCAGAGGAAGCTGTTCTAGGAGGCATCCTTCTTGATCCTGATGCCATCGGCAGAGTGGTCGATGTGCTCCAACCTGAGGCTTTTTATCTCAACGCCCATCGAGAGATCTTCCGCACAGCCCTGATGCTTCACAGCCAGGGCAAACCCACCGACCTCACAGCCATGAGCGCCTGGTTGGCCGACACAGGGTCCTTGGAGAAGGTAGGTGGCAGCAACCGTCTGATCGAGCTTGTAGAGCGCGTCGCCTCCACTGCATCAATCGAGCAAGTGGCCCGTTTGGTGATGGACAAATTCCTACGGCGACAGTTGATTCGCTCAGGCAACGAAGTGATTCAACTCGGCTTTGACCAGGGCCTACCGATGGAACAGGTTCTCGACAAAGCAGAACAAACAATTTTTGCGATCAGCCAGGAAAAGCCATCCAAAGGTCTCACCCCCACAGCAGAAATCCTTACCAGCACCTTCAACGAGATCGAAAGCCGCTCGCTAGGTACCTCCGTCGCAGGCATCCCTGTGAACTTCTACGACCTCGATGCCATGACCCAGGGTCTGCAGCGCAGTGACCTGATCATCGTGGCTGGCCGCCCAGCCATGGGCAAAACCTCCATGGTGCTCAATCTGACCAAAAACGTTGCTCAACTCCACAACCTGCCTGTGTGCTTGTTCAGCCTGGAGATGAGCAAGGAACAACTCACCTATCGCCTCCTTTCAATGGAGGTTGGCATTGAGAGCAGTCGACTGAGAACAGGCCGTTTACGGCAGGAAGAGTGGCCTCTTCTGGGCCAGGGCATCAACACCCTTGGCCAGCTACCGATCTACATCGATGACAAACCCAATTCAGGCGTCCTGGAGATGCGTTCTCTCTCCAGGCGGCTCATGGCCGAACAAGGCAAAGAGCTCGGACTCATCGTGATCGACTACCTACAACTGATGGAGGGCTCCACGCCTGATAACCGTGTTCAGGAACTCTCCCGGATTACCCGCGGCCTTAAGGGCATGGCCAGGGAACTGAACGTACCTGTGATTGCCTTATCACAGCTCAGCCGTGGGGTGGAATCCCGCACCAACAAACGCCCAATGCTCAGCGACCTGCGCGAGTCAGGCTCAATCGAACAGGACGCTGACCTGGTGCTGATGATCTACCGCGACGAGTACTACAACCCAGAAACCCCCGACCGCGGCATCACCGAAGTCATCGTGACCAAACACCGCAACGGCCCTGTCGGCACAGTAAAACTACTGTTCGAGCCCCAATTCACACGGTTCCGCAACCTGGCGGCCTAAAGCAGCAATACATTGATGATTTCTACTGTTCCCTAGAACGTCACGGGCCCCATGCCCTTCAGTGCTCCCCCAACCGAACACTTCGACGTCATCATCGTCGGCGCTGGGCACGCCGGTTGTGAAGCCGCGATTACGGCAGCGCGCTTAGGCCTAAGTACAGCTTTATTCACCCTCAACCTCGATCGGATTGCCTGGCAACCGTGTAATCCCGCAGTGGGAGGGCCAGCCAAGAGTCAACTCGTGCATGAAGTTGATGCCCTTGGGGGGGTCATCGGACGCCTTGCCGATACGACGGCGCTGCAAAAACGTGTGCTGAATGCAAGCCGCGGCCCTGCGGTCTGGGCCTTACGCGCCCAGACCGACAAACGCCTCTATTCACGCCAAATGCTGCAGTTGCTTCAACAAACAGCCAACCTCTCTCTAAGAGAAGCGATGGTGACTGGCCTCGAAGTCAAAGGTGATCCATCTGGTGGCGGGGAAGACTGGGAGCCAGCTCAAGGACATGCAGCACAAATCACAGGCGTACGGACCTATTTCGGCAGTATTTATCGGGCCCAAGCCGTCGTGCTAACCACCGGCACGTTCCTTGGTGGTCAGATCTGGGTTGGCAATCAATCCATGCCGGCAGGTCGTGCCGGCGAGCAAGCCGCAGAAGGGCTCACCGAAGCCCTCGAGTCACTTGGCTTCCAAACCAATCGCCTCAAGACAGGCACTCCGGCCAGAGTCGATCGACGCAGCATTGCTCTTGATCAACTGGAAGAGCAACCCAGCGATGCCGCTGATCGCTTCTTCTCCTTCGACCCAACCGCCTGGGTCAGCGGTGAACAGATGAGCTGCCACATCACCCGCACCACCGCATCAACCCATCAACTGATCAAAGAGAACCTCGAACTAACGCCTATCTATGGAGGCTTTCTCGACAGCAAAGGGCCGCGTTACTGCCCATCAATCGAAGACAAGATCGTCCGTTTTGCTGACAAAGACTCTCACCAGATTTTTCTCGAACCGGAAGGTCGCGACACGCCAGAAATTTATGTGCAGGGATTCTCCACCGGACTACCTGAGCGGTTGCAACTCGACTTGCTACGCACCCTGCCAGGGCTTGAACAATGCGTCATGCTGCGGCCCGCCTATGCAGTCGATTACGACTACCTTCCCGCCACACAGCTCAGTCCTTCATTGGAAACCAAACGCGTCAAAGGGCTTTTCACTGCTGGGCAACTGAATGGCACAACCGGCTATGAAGAAGCCGCCGCCCAAGGGCTGGTTGCCGGTCTCAATGCAGCCCGTCTCGTCCAAGGCCAAGAGCAAGTGCAATTTCCGCGCGAGGGCAGCTATATCGGCACAATGATCGACGATCTTGTCAGCAAGGATCTACACGAGCCGTACCGGGTGCTCACCAGTCGAAGCGAATACCGCCTGATTTTGCGGGGCGACAACGCAGACCGACGCCTCACGCCTCTGGGCTATCAGCTAGGCCTGATTGATGCACGCCGTTGGCAGCTGTTTCAACGCAAACAAACCGCTCTAGAGGATGAAAAACAACGACTCGAAAAGCAGCGACTCAAAGCTAGCGATCCAGCCGCACCGGCCCTCGAGGCCAAAACAGGCGCAACAATCAAAGGATCCATAACTCTGGCCGATCTGCTCCGACGTCCTGGCGTGCGTAGTGCTGATCTGATCGAGCATGGCCTAGTCGATCCAGAGCTTGCCCTAGGCGTAAGAGAAGGAGCAGAAATTGATATCAAGTACAGCGGTTACCTACAACGGCAGCAACAACAAATTGATCAATTAAAGCGGCAGAGCCAAAGACGCCTACCTGCAAATCTCGACTACGCCAACATCAGCACCCTCTCTAAGGAAGCCCGCGAAAAACTAACCGCTGTAGGGCCACTCAATTTCGCTCAGGCCAGCCAGATTCCCGGTGTTAGCAAGGCAGATCTAACCGCCCTGTTGGTCTGGCTGGAACTGCAGAAGCGTCGAACCCTCGCCGCCTCTGGTCACGATCGATAACGTTGGATGACATTGGAAACGAACGGTGCCCTCTCAGCTCACCACCTCGCGGGCCTACTGGAACCTACGAGCTGAACAGGTGATGGACCGCGTCTTCCACGAGCAAGACAATCATCTGACCTCTGCCAGGGTGCATGTCCACGAATCACTCAAGGCGAAGCCACCTCAGTGGCAAACTCTTACTCTTACTGGTCTTGCCACTGCGGGGCTAATCAGCAGTGTCTGGCTAGCTCACAATTGGCAGGCCTCCCAAGCCCAGCTTGACCGAGAACGAAATTTGCTAGTCATGGAGCGGCTCAGAAAGTTACCCGCCGCATCTCGAACGACCAGCGAAGAACCCAGCAACAGCTCAAGCATTAGCGCCCAAAACACAAACGCTGAGCTGGCAGTCCTTCCCCAAACCCCGCTTGATCCTGAATGGGTCCAAAGTTTGGAGCCTGTCATCGTTCCCATCCGCGAAGAAACGTTCTCCAGCCAATCAAGTCACTTGCAGGAAAAAGCAAGCGAAGTCCCCGTACTTGTAGGTGTCGTACATGGCCCTAAAGGCAGCAGCTCAGCAATCTTTCAGCTGAAGCAAACCTCCACCTCCGCAAAACCCGGAGAGAACATCGGTAGCAGCAACTGGCGCTTGGACTCTGTCAACGCCAATGGTGCCGTCATCAAAAATCAAGGTCAGCAACGTCAGCTCAACATTGGAGGCGCCTTCTGAACCAGACACCCTCAGGACTGATCTCACCAGCACGGGTCTGGGACGCCCCTAGCAAGGCAGTGCTCTCTGGTGAAGGCCCCTGGCAACTGCCCGGACCCTGGCGATTGATGCTGCTTGGGGATGGCAGCCCAACCCGCCACCTGAGACTGCTCACAGGCCATGAAGTGCAAGTCAACCTCATTGCCATGCAACCGGAACCCAATCCGGATGCAACAGCCCCACAAGAAGTTCGCGAACTCAAACCACCTTTACTAAGGCGCCAGGTGTGGTTGATCTGCGACTCCCATACCCTTGCCTGGGCAGAAAGCTGGTGGAATTTCGATGAGGCCGAAAAGCATCTCCACAATCGCAATCAACCCATCTGGGACAGTCTCACAAAAGGCCGTTCCGAACTGTTTCGTGAAGTCGACGGACTGGGCCTTGTCGCTGCCGATTGGCTCGAATCCGCATTCGGCCAAACAGGGCCATTTTGGAGCCGTCATTATCGCTTCTTTCGCCAAGAGCGTGAACTAACAGTGATCCGAGAAGTTTTCAGCCCTGAGCTCGAGAAATGGCTCGGACCCACTCCACGACAAGAGCTTCAACTCTGTTCATGACCAGAGCTCTCGACTTGTCGATTTTTAACTTGACAACTTGCCAACTCTTGTGCTTTCGGGAAGATTATTCAAGCGGTTCCCCTCTCCATGGCACCCTCCCCAAGCTGGCTGAGCCTCACTGATCTGGGACGCATCTACGGCATCTCAGCAATCAATTGCGGCCGAGCTCTTCAACTGCAGGGCTTGCGCGATCGACATGGACGACCAACTCCAGGAGCCCTTGAGACTGGTGCAGCCCATAAGCACGGTCCACAAACCCCTCCACGCACAGCTCTTTGGAACGCCAAAATCTGCAAAGGCTTGCTTGAGAAAAGCGGCTACCAACCCATCAACCGAACACTTCAGGTGGAGCAATGGGCCGAACTACTTGAGGCCCTTGAAGAGGGATCGCCCTCTATCAATGCAACAGCAGAGCAAATGGCTGAAGATCTACCTGAAGAACTGGTAGGTGACGTCAATGATCAACTCGCACTGCGAGGCTGCCATTTTCGCGTAGCGCACAAACCACATCAGCCATCTTTGAGCGCTGCAGCCTGATTGAATCGCGCACGCTCAATCTCGCCGACGACTGGAACGCGGCAAAGGTCTCCGCTCCAGCGGTCGCTTCAATGATTCTGATGCGCTTCGGTTTGAAGCGGCCTCAGGATTAAGCCGCTCTGATGGGCGACGCTGCCAACGATCAACCTGGAAGGTGGACTCATCGGGCCAGTCATCCTCATGAGGCACAACCTCACTGCGAGAAGACGCAGGTTGAATCAATGGGGGAACACGGCGAGAGATCGCTTCCAGTGGTCGCTTCACTCGCATTTCAGTGGACTGAGGCTCGGACTGCCAAGGCTCCAGCCAACCATCGTCCTCGTCCTCTTCCAACAACCATTCAAGCTTGTCACCCACCCAGCGACCAACCGTTCCCAAGCTCGCAGCGGAACGACGGTCTGTACGACCAGATCCACGCTGTCCAGGGCGGGTGCCGGCCACACCATCAACCAACTGACGACCTGTCTCAAGCCACTGATCCAAACGACGATCCAACGGATCCCTGGACCTTTGGCGACGTTGACGACGTGTATCCATGCATCGACGTTACCGGCGCCGCCGGTGCAACCACTGCTCCCGTTGCCAACCAATTAGGGCAATCGAGACCCCACTGACCTGAAGCACCCAGAAAAACATGTCCACTTAGGCCTCCGGTGACGCAGGTTCATAGACGAACACACAGCTGGCATGCCAGCTACCCCCATAGTGACGGTCGCAACATTGCCGACAAGCAGCGCGATGAACACGCCGCTGATAAGGAGAACGAAGACCACAGCGAGGGCAAACCGCCCACCACCGCGGCGGCGTTTGAGGCACGGGAAACTGATGGCGCACACTCACCTGAAACTGGTTCTGGGCAGCGTTAATGGCAGCCATCCGGGCATGAAAGTTGGGGCCATGACTCTCCTTAACCTGCAGTACAAGATCAATCCAGGCATGGATCATTTCGTGGCAAAGAGTGCTTTCAGTGGCGGTCTGAGGCAGAAGCTCCAGCAACGGACGAGAAAGAACAATCTCGCAGCTATTGCGACCGTCAACCCTTAAACCACGACGATAAAAACCTGCTGTCTTGCGCAATCGACCATCACTCCACCGCACAGACAGAAGAGGCTGAGATCCAATCGCTAGGGCGCCATTGAAATATTCCCTATTGAAGCGATGAAACAGCGGCAGCAGAGGCACCAGGGGCATTAATGCGCGTGGGGTAGGCCCTTAAATCAAGCTTGGACAGTCTGCCCACTTCACACAATCGCTGAAGAACCATATTTCTGAAGTCGGTCAGTCAGACTCTCTTTTCAATTGCATCAAGATGATGGATCTAGCCCTGGCACGGGACATTGGGACCAAAGCCCTACTAGCTGGCGCTGGAGCCCTACTGCTCTACTGGACCATCACGGCCGTCAGGCTGGTCTTCAGTGCAAGGGGCATCAACCCCTTGGTCAAGCAGTTCTTCACTCAGGTCGCGGCAGGTCGGATTGATGCTGCCTACCTACTCACCACCAAGACCTATCGGCAGCACGTCAACAGACAACAATTCATCCGCTTCCTGGCGAGTCTGAAACTCAACCGATATCGCAACCTCAAATCCGGTCGACCTAGGCTCCAAGAAGGCCAGGTCATCCTCACCATCAAACTCAAATCTGATGGCAAAGATGAATTAAAAATGGATTTCACATTCAGCAAGATTGACGATTCATGGCGAGTCGATCGCATTGTGCCCCTCAATTCATGACCGATCGTTCTTAAGACAGCTGCGGTGACCCCGACGTCGATAACACCCCCAGAGCGGGCAGCCGAGCTACGCAAACTACTCAATCAGGCCGCCCACTCTTACTACGTACTTGATACACCAACGATGGAGGATGCCGTCTACGACCGCCTCTATCGCGAGCTACTGGACCTAGAAGCTCAAGATTCATCGCTACTCACCCCAGACAGCCCCACCCAAAGGATTGGTGGAGCCCCTGCTCAAGGCTTTGCAAGTGTTCAGCATCGCATCCAATTACTCAGCCTCGACAATGCTTTCAATATTGACGAACTAACGGGCTGGTACGTCCGACTCGCCAAGCTGCTTGGTCATCAAACCAACCCTAAAACGCCTCAACCTGATCTATCGATGGTGGGCGAACTGAAGATCGATGGCAACGCGCTAGCCCTCAGCTACGAACACGGCGTACTCATACGCGCAGCCACCCGCGGTGATGGGGCTAATGGAGAGGAGATCACAGCCAACGTCCGCACCATTGCCTCCATTCCGCTGCGATTACAACTTGAGCATCCTCCAGCCTTGCTGGAAGTGCGAGGAGAAGCGTTTATCCCGAATAGCACCTTTGCAGACATCAACACTGCCCGAGGGAAACGGGGCGAGGTAGCCTTTGCAAATCCCCGTAATGCCTGTGCCGGCACGTTGCGTCAACTGGATCCCAAGGTGGTGGCCTCACGTCAGCTGGACTTCTTTGCCTACACCCTGCATCTAACAGACAACTGGCAAGCGAAAGCTCATGATCCAGCCAGACCCATGAACCAATGGGCAGCATTGCAATGGCTCCAGGCCATCGGCTTCAAAGTGAATCCAAACACCGCGTTGCTTGCGGATTTAACTGCGGTAGAAAACTTCTTCAAGCTCTGGGATAAGGATCGCCATCAACTTCCATACGCCACCGACGGAGTAGTCGTAAAGCTCAATGACTTACAACTACAAGAAACCGCAGGCTTTACTCAAAAGGCCCCACGTTGGGCGATTGCACTCAAATACGCCGCTGAAGAAGCCCCAAGCAAATTGCTAAGACTCACCTGCCAGGTGGGACGCACAGGCGCCGTAACACCTGTGGCTGAATTCGAAGCGATACCACTAGCGGGTACAAGTGTGAGCCGCGCCACACTGCACAACGCCAATCGGGTCAGCGAGCTCGATCTCCATAGCGGCGACACCATCGTGGTGCGCAAGGCCGGCGAAATCATCCCGGAAGTGATAGGTGTGTTGAGAGAACTACGACCTGCAGGAGCACAGACACTCAAGCTGCCTCATATCTGTCCGGAATGCCGATCAGACCTAGTGCGGGAAGAAGACGAAGCAGCAACACGCTGTGTCAACAGTAGCTGCCCAGCGATCCTGCGCGGAACACTACGTCACTGGGTCAGTAAAAGAGCTCTGGATGTAGATGGCCTCGGCAGCAAGCTGATCGAACAGCTGGTAAACCGAGGTCTAGTGCAATCGATTGCTGACCTCTATGCCCTCGAGGCAAGCCTTCTGGCAAGCATGGATCGTATGGGCAGTAAATCAACAGCAAACCTGATAACCGCCCTGCAAGCCTCCAAAAGCAAGCCCTGGCATAAGCAGCTCTACGGCCTAGGCATCCACCACGTCGGTGAAGTCAACGCTAAAGCCCTAGCTAAAAAGTTCCCCAGCGCCGCCACACTGGCCAACGCCGCCTGCAAGGCACCCGAACAAATCACGTCAGTGTTCGGAGTCGGCAACGAAATTGCGCAGTCACTACAACAATGGTTTGCCACCCCCGCCAATCAACAGCTTCTGGCCAAGTTGAAACAGCTAGGCATCTCCCTGGAAGCCAATGAAGACGAGCTCGCTCACGACACAGATCAAAACCAAAGAACGGTTAGCTTGGAGGGCCAAACCTTTGTATTAACCGGCACTCTGCCAACCCTGAGCCGCAGCGAAGCCCAAGCCCTGATCGAAGCCGCCGGTGGCAAAGTCAATAGCTCTGTCAGCAAAAACACCAGTTATGTGGTGGCTGGAGTTGAAGCGGGCAGCAAGCTGAACAAGGCCGAGAAACTTGAAGTCACGGTCCTTAACCAGGAGGAGCTGCTCAAACTTTTGGCCAGCTGAAGTTCTCCATCCCTAGGCTTTTAATCACTGCATAAGAGCATGAGCCAAGCCAACATCAACACCTGGATCAAAACAGCCTGCGGACGTGCCAAATATGCAGATCTGGCTCAACGCACTGGGGTGCTTGCACGCCTCCGGCTGAGCTGGTTCGTGTTCTTTGCCGCCCTCAAAGACTGGCAGCTAGACAACCCAGATCAACTGGATGGCTCGGAATCCTGAAGAGCTCGCTTAGCTGCAAGGCCTACCAGCCATACCACCACAACCGTGGCCAACACCCCAACAATCCTGAGAGTCCAGGTGGCCGGGTCAGCCTGGCCAGAGAGAGCATCGCCAAATCGCGCCACATCTCCAGCCAGTGCACCAAAACCACAAAACAAAACAGTGCCAGGAAGAATGCCGATCAAACCGATCGAATAATCCCGCAGGCTCACCTCACTGAGGCCATATGCAAGGTTGAGCACACTAAAAGGGAACGCCGGAGACAGGCGGGTTAAGAGCACCAACTTGAGGCCCTCACGACTCACGGCCTTCTCAACAGCCTGCAGTTTTGGCACAACTGCCAAGCGACGTCGAGCCCAATTCCTTAGCCAGTAACGTCCAAGCAGAAAGGATGCCTCTGCACCCAAGCAGGCCCCGACAAACACCAGCAAACTGCCTAACCCAGTCCCGAAGAGCGCACCTGCAAGCATCGAGGCCCATACACCTGGCAGCAACAAAACCTTTGCCATCAAGCGATGTGACACACCACTGGGGCTGGATTGACGCTACGACAATGACAAAGATGCATTCGTAGCATCGGTCATCGATGGCATCATCATGATGCCCTGTCTTGATTACAACAGTGATCGAGAATGTATTGATGAAAACAGACTATTTCCCAACAAGAACGTCAATGAAATCAATGCGATAGAGGTTCTTCAGTACCTCACTGAAGGGCACGGCAACGAATACCGCTACGCTGTCAATAACAACACCATGCCAATTCGCAAATATCTTGAACCTGCATTTCGATTCGAAACCGATAACAGCCTTTAGGTATTCAGTACACCCGGGCCTTACAATAACCGTCAGTGGCAGAAATCTAAAAACGGCCTCGTGACATTAGGTGATCAAGATTCGGCACTTGCTTTTGTCAGTTCTCCAGATGAGGCGGCAGGAAATACTTGAGGTGGGGAAAATCCCTGGGAGGGTTTAAAACGCTCTTTCGATGACACAGAAACGAACACCCTTTATTTTCTGTCCGAAGGGTTGCCGACAACCTCACTCAGCATTCCTGGCGAAGACGCGAGGTATTCTAATCAATACAAACCAGCCGCTGAATACTATAGGAACCTGAACAACTCTCGACAAACAAAACCACTGAGAGTGAACACCACATCAGTGATATTGAGCTCTGAGTGGATGAAGATGTTGACGGAAGACACATCAGGAGAATACATTCAAAGCCAGTAATTCAAAGAGCATGTATTCTGGCAAATGCCTTTATCAAACACCTCACATCAAAACAAGACAGATGGGAATTAAGACAGAACGATAAGGACACTGAATTTGGCACTCTATCAACATTGCAATCAATGCTGCAGCCTGTATAGTTGTTACTAAAGTTGCTCTGCTGACTATGCTGCCCAAAAGCAGGTCAATCAGATCAAGAAAAAGGGTGTTCGCTCATCACAGACTTAGCTTACTGAGAATATCAAAAACACAGACTCAGTTGTCAATGGGATTTGCTCTGCCAATGGTGATTGTTGGCGGTTTAATTTTAATGATTGGCGCCATCATCCTGTCGGCAAGAAGCTTCAGTAGTCTCACGGGTTCAATCCGCCAGAACCAAGCCAAACAAGCTGAAGAAATTGCTGAAAGCGGAGCAAATATTATCATCCAGGAATTAAATCAAAACTACCCTTACTTGCTCGTCATCAATTGCGATGTCACAAATAATTCAGCCGCACAACAAATGCAAGTTCCGGAATGTGATGAGGGATGGAGCTCTTATCTCCTGAATGACGAAAATCCTTTGAGCGCTTGCAGTCAACGTTCACAAAACCCACAAAACATTATGAACGTTGTCTACCAAGCCACTCCTGGAGGCAAAGGTTTTTACAGGCTGCGAAGTTACGAGTTCTTCGGAGATCAGATTCAGGGTGGTACCGCAGTCATTCAAGTCCAGGGGCAATTGCGTCATGGTTCCTCCAATAATCAACGAATAGTCTCATCAGCAATTCTTGAAAAAGAAGTAACAATAGTTCCAAAATGCTGTGATTTAGCTCCTTTTGAAACATGCAGTGTTTCTGAAGGGTGGAAATATGGTTTAACAGCAAATTCAGTAGCACTACAAACTGGAGATGTGATTGATGAAAATCCAAACGTCGCTGTCAGTGGAGCCAATATCAATTGCAGTAGTTGCACGACGAATCCACCTGAAAACGTTTGTACGCCGTGGGGTGCAACAGGTCAGACGATCTCTTTATCCAAGCAATCCCTTTGCCGTGGCTTAACCAATAAAATTGATATTGCAGAAGATTCTGCAGGATTCGTTTCTGGTGAGCGCTCCAGGAATAATATCGAGATTCCTGAGGCTCCTCGCTGGAATACAAACTGGAGAACTAAAGAAGGCGGGCAAATGCAACCCATGACATTTGTCAACAAAAATGAGACCTTTGAACACCTCGACTATGTAGGACCTCATCCAGGTAAGAGCTGTTACACAGAGATCAAAAATGGCAAACCAATCACGCACTGTCGAATCAATTCAATTGTCACATCTGATTACAGCAAATTCACAATTAAGCCTGGGGTTGATGGGGAGATTCGTTTTTACATCGAGGGTGCAGCAATTAACCTTTCCGGTCGACAATTTTTTGTTCCAGAAGGAACAAAATTCGGCCAATTTGCGATTTTTGGAAGTAATTCAACATCGAGTCTGAATTTCTCTGGCGGAGGTGAAATCAATGCATTCCTTTATATGCCAAAGACCAAAGTCTCTCTCTCAGGTGGGATATGTAACCCTCTCATTGAACCACTAGTATTACGAGGTGCTGCCATCGTCGATCGTTATGAGGCCACTGGAGACTGCGCACAGATCAGAGTCCCTACAGATGCGGGCAAAACCCTTTGTGATAATTACGGTCTTTGTTCCACGAATTCAGACAGTTCAAATGAAGACTTGGAGTATGTAGCAGTTGGAACAAACCGGTGGGATTATGTTCAGATGGACCGGTGATGCCATGAAAATCCACCGCAGGTTATCCAGAACGAAGGGTTTTACACTCATCGAACTATTAGTTACAGTTTCCATCGTCGGGATCCTGAGCGGTGTTGCTTTAGTCAATTATTCACGCAGCTGGATGGATCAAAGACTGCTATCCACAACACGAGGTTTGGAAAATTGGCTGAATGCACAAAGACGGAATGCGATAAAAAATAGCTTAACTTATACAATTACATTTGACACTGCAAACAAAAAGCTCATCAGCAACTCAGGAGATGTTTTTGATCTTCGAAAGTCATTCGGTAACAAGCACGAACGTTTATCTATAACGTCGTCTCCAAGCGTAGATTCATCCACAGAGCCGGGAGGTATACATTTTTCCTTCCGCGGACTAAGTCAGAATCATCAACTAACATCCAACGGTACAGTCGAATTGAGGCTCAGGCTTGAAGGAATCTCAACTGAGCGTTGCATCCGCATTATCTCCCCGATCGGAATGATCAGAGATGGTTCTGCGACTGACAACGCTTCGGACTGCAAATATCAATCCTCATATTGAGCATACTTCAATGAAGCGCTGCATCTCTCCACATAACCACGGATTCACCCTTGTTGAATTAATGGCAGCGCTTGCTATTGGCGGTTTTATCTCAATTTTAACAGTAACGATTCTGATTCAAAATGCAGAGAGCAATGCAACAGCCGAAAGCAGAAGACGACTTCTCGAAGACTGGAACCGTGCCACAAATCTGCTTCAGGACGAAATAGCCATGAGCCAGTCAGTTCTCAGCGAGAACGACGATGAACCGATCCGTCTCAAGGCAGATGGGTGCGAGTGGCTTAACAGCAACGACGCTGTCCTCAAACTGCAGATGCATCTGCCAGGGACACTTCCTGATGTCATCTATGGCATCAGATCCATTGCAAGCCTCGAAGACGAATATCCCGGCCAGAGGAACCAGTGGATTGGTTGGCCTGATGCCGGCGTATTGATCCGGTGCGGACCTGAATTGTTGATCAATTCAGATGGCAGTACCTCCTACAATCAAGGGGGGCCTTATCAACAGTCTGTAATGGCAGATGATCTGGATATGTCAGTCAATCATGGCCTAACAATATCCAAAGATGATAACAACAATAAACTCATTAATTTCGAGTTGGCACTCAAAGGAGGGCTTCAAAAAATCAAATCTGAAGCAAACAGGACAATTCGATTAGGAAGCAGTGGTCTCTCCCGGATTAATGAAGTTCCACCAATCCCAGGCGAGAAATCGGTATGCGAGAAAGTCTGTAAAGAAATGGGTACCGCATGCCTGGGAATCGTCACCACAATCACTGCCTATGATCCCAGAGATGTCATCGTACAGGAAAGTTTATTTGGGACAAAAACCTACTGCACAAACAGAGAACTAAGAGCGCTGGATAGAATACGTGGATTTAATAATCAAAATAATTATATTGTCGGCAACTACGTGATGGATGGTTCACCAACACCTGGTCGTCAAAATAATGATAACGGTATTGACCTTGCAGGAGGAGAAGGTCGGAATGTCTTACTTGGCACCTCACTCAATGACAAGATAAGGGGAGGACCAGAGCATGATGCTCTGGTCGGTCGTGGTGGCAGTGATGTCCTTGAGGGACTCGAAGGAGATGACAGTATTATTCCTTTTTCCGCAAATTCAACAGAAACCGATGTCGTTGAGGTTGATGGAGGAGAAGGATTCGATCGTGTTTACATGCAGGAGAATCAGTCAAATTATTCCACCATAAATTGCAACACCAGTGAATGCGATATCAAAGTACGATTATCTGGTGAGGGAGCAACTGCCAAATTAAGCAACGTTGAACAATTGATTTTCAAGGATAAGTTAGTGAGGATTTCAGATTAATGAGTCATCGTAAATCCCACATTTCAAAGCACAGATTATTAATTCGTCAAGGTTTCAGCCTAGCCGAGGTTCTAATCTCAACCTTGATTCTGATGATTGTGATTATGGCAGTCGTGGAATCTCAGATGAACTCATTCCGAACCATAGAACATAGCGGTCAACGTAATGCTATCCAGGCAAAGATCAGCGAAGATCTCAATATGCTTCGAAATCAGTCTGATCGTTGGAAATGCATCGAGGGAACTTCCTGCACTGGCTTGGCAACAGATCAGGACATTCCGATGCGATTTGAGTTGAGCCATTGTCAGCACGCTAATCCATTAGCGAATTACCCCATTAAAGATGCATCTCTTGAAGTGGGTAGCAGCGGCCTCGTGATCGAACGTGTAATGACCATCAACTCCTCCAATCGACATCTCAATGTGAATTACATCAGTGAGCTTGATGGAAAAATCATCAGCAGAAGCAGCACCATTGCACCAGAGGCTTTGAAGTGGTGTGGGTAAGCGCAACTTGCGACATGTTTGATTCAGCTTCAAGACTTTCATGACGATGTCCTGAGGCATCACCACCATGTCCATCATGTTCGAGCTCGCCTAGGTTGATGAAACCTGACAATGAATAAAGCCAGCAGCGATATCCAGAAAGTCACGCTTATTAAATTCATTCATTAAAATTGATTTTCAAACAACATGATGAATACACGTGATCTCGGCAAAACAAGTAGTCAGAATCAGAAACATTCATCGACTCAGCCTGAGAGATCAGACGCCAAAACGACGCCCATCATTAATTCATAACAAAATTGCAAATACTCGATCGAGCCGAGTTCCTCTCAGTCGAAGGAGGAGGAGCTGCTCAAACTTTTGGCCAGCTGAAGTTCTCCATCCCTAGGCTTTTAATCACTGCATAAGAGCATGAGCCAAGCCAACATCAACACCTGGATCAAAACAGCCTGCGGACGTGCCAAATATGCAGATCTGGCTCAACGCACTGGGGTGCTTGCACGCCTCCGGCTGAGCTGGTTCGTGTTCTTTGCCGCCCTCAAAGACTGGCAGCTAGACAACCCAGATCAACTGGATGGCTCGGAATCCTGAAGAGCTCGCTTAGCTGCAAGGCCTACCAGCCATACCACCACAACCGTGGCCAACACCCCAACAATCCTGAGAGTCCAGGTGGCCGGGTCAGCCTGGCCAGAGAGAGCATCGCCAAATCGCGCCACATCTCCAGCCAGTGCACCAAAACCACAAAACAAAACAGTGCCAGGAAGAATGCCGATCAAACCGATCGAATAATCCCGCAGGCTCACCTCACTGAGGCCATATGCAAGGTTGAGCACACTAAAAGGGAACGCCGGAGACAGGCGGGTTAAGAGCACCAACTTGAGGCCCTCACGACTCACGGCCTTCTCAACAGCCTGCAGTTTTGGCACAACTGCCAAGCGACGTCGAGCCCAATTCCTTAGCCAGTAACGTCCAAGCAGAAAGGATGCCTCTGCACCCAAGCAGGCCCCGACAAACACCAGCAAACTGCCTAACCCAGTCCCGAAGAGCGCACCTGCAAGCATCGAGGCCCATACACCTGGCAGCAACAAGGTGACCCAAAGTGCATAGAGAGGCACAAACAGAACGGCACCAATAGGTGTCTGCAAGAAAGGCAGCCAAGACTCCAACCAAGTCCCCGGGTCGATCAACACAAGCGATCTGCATTCAACACCAATACATCTCATACTCAAGATTCATGCAAAGTTGGCGATGCGTCGGCGCAAACTCTGCAGCAAGCCTGATTGGCCACTCTCTCCGCCATAGGCCTACCAACGCTTTGGCGACAAGCGAAAGCTACGAACACAACAGCAGTCATCAACAAACTTCGCCGATGCCTCGGCACACGTCTAATCAGAGCCACACTTACTTGGGCAAAACTACAAGCAACAACAGGATGTGAATCGTGCCATCGCCCTAATTCGCACAGCCACACCTGACATCAGTAACTACGTGAACGAAGGTCATGTCTTCGAACCAAACTGGAAGCAGGAGTTCTGGGGCCCGAACTACGAGCGCCTTCTGAGTATCAAGCGACGTTACGACCCAACCAATCTTTTCCGAGTACACCATGGCGTCGGCAGCTACACCTAAATTCAAGCCTCAAACCAATGCCCACCGACAAGACACATCAACTCGAAGCTGATGTGTAATAACGCAAAGCGAACAGCCAAAAAGCTCGGCTTCCAACAAAAAAAATCACAGCCAAAAACAATCCCAAAGCCAACATCGGCATGGCCGCACGACCAAGGATGACCTCTGCTGGAACCGTGGTCAAAAAAGCAACCGGTAACACCAAAGTGAACACCAAGCGCAGAGTCGGCGGATAGGCACTCACTGGGAACCGACCGGAAGCCAGTACGGCACGTAGCACTTCAGTGGCATTCCAGGTCTTCACGAACCAGATGCTCGTAGCAGCAATCACAAACCACAGGGCATAGAGAATCACACCGCCTACACAAAGCATCAAAACAGCGACCAATACTGTGCCAAGGCTGAAAGATGCGCCTGCCCGAGATGCAGCCCAGACGATCAAAACCAACCCCAACCCCATTTCCGGAAGGCCCGCAGGCGCCATGATGCGTAGCGAGACCCAAAACTGGCTGTCGATCGGCTTCAAAAGCACAAAATCCAAAGTGCCCTCACGCACGTGGGTGACAATCGCACCGAGGTTTGGTCGTAGCCAAGTGCTTGAAACTCCATCCAAAAAGGTGTAAATACCCTGAACCACAAGGGCAGCTTCCCAACTCCAACCACCCAGATCTCGCCCCTGTCCAAAGAACACAGACAGCACAAAGATGCTGCCAGCCAAACTGCCGACCATGGCCAGCAAATCGATCAGCATGTTGGCCTGATACTCCAACTGCCCAGCCAATGCCGTGCCCCAAAAACGCTTCAAGCTGAGCAAGTAGCGCCCCATCTCAAGCACCCATCGCTGTATAGCGACGCACCCCAGCGCGCCAAGCAATTACCACCAACGGCAGCAACAGCATCAACCAAAACAACTGAGCCGCAAAGCCAGCAACAAAATCAACAGGCAAACCCGCCAGAACCCGTGCCGGGAAATCAATCAGATAGGGAAACGGGGTCCAGAAACAAACCGTTCGCGCCGCATCTGGGAAGGCAGCAATAGGGACCAACCAACCAGAGCAATAGAGATATGGAATCAGCAGCAAGCGCTCTAAAGCACTAGCCTTCTCACTCCAAAAACAGAGTGCGGCAATCAAACTCTGTAGCAAAAAATTAATACTAAAAGCCAGCAAGATGGCCAGACAAGCCAACAAAAACTGGCCAAGCGACGGTAACCAAAAAGACGTTGGATAAAGCAAGAAAAAAATGCCTGCAATGCCAATAGAAAAAGGAAAACGAGTGACTCGTTCAGCCACATGAGCAGCCACATAACGCCAAAGTGGATGCAGAGGCTGGAGCAAAAAGGGAGATAAACGCCCGAGCAAGGCATCCTCCTCAAAGGCAAAAACCACCCAAACCACTGAAAACTGACGCACCATGAAGACGCTGAGGTAATAACGGGCCAAGCCCACCCCCTTGAAGCCAAATGACGCTCCAGCGTCACTTTGACTCCAAAGGCTCAACATGATGAATGGCAGTACACCCGAGAGAGCCCAAAGGGCAATCTCAGCGCGATACTGAACCATGTTGGCGTGCTGAGAAGCCAACAAGGCCCTCACCACCGGCCAAGACAGGCCAGCAATCTTCATACAACCCTCCCCTTACGGAACAGGCTGCCAATCAATTCATCGATCGGTGGATCATTAACTTCAAGATCCAAAACATCAAAATTGGCCAGCAGACGTGCCACAACCTCAGTGAGCTCACTGCGTGAAACCAGAAGACGCACGGCTCGATCATCCAGTGCTTCCAACTCGCCATAACCGACGAAGTCTTCCGGGCAAGCTGACCGATTGAGCTCAAGACGAACCTGACGGAAGGGAGACAGGCTCGTGGCTAATGCATCAAGGCCACCATCGTGAATGAGCTCTCCTTGATGAATCAATAACACCCTCGAACACAAAGCAGTGATGTCAGCCATGTAGTGACTTGTCAGCAACACCGTTGCGCCCGTTTGACGGTTGTACTCGGCCAGGAAACTACGCACCCTCGCCTGAGCATTCACATCCAAGCCAAGGGTCGGTTCATCAAGAAAAAGCACCGAGGGACGATGCAATAGGGCCGCTAATAACTCAGCCTTCATGCGCTGTCCAAGGGACAATTTACGCACCGGGCGGGTGAGCTCTTCTGCGATCTCCAACATCTCCGCCAACTCATTAATGCGGTATCGGGCCTCCTTCTCTCCAATGCCATAGACCGCAGCATTGACCGAGAGCGAATCGAGTGGCGGCAAGTCCCAGATCAGCTGCTGCTTCTGACCCATCACCAAAGTGATCTGCTTGAGAAAAGCAGCCTGACGTCGCTGAGGCACATAACCAGCGACATACACCCTTCCTGCGCTGGGATGAATTAAGCCGCAAAGCATTTTCAAGGTGGTGGTTTTTCCCGCACCGTTGGCACCAAGGAAGCCCACCATTTCCCCTGGCCGGATGCTGAAGCTCACATGACGAACCGCTTGAACATCATGAGTCTTGCGGCGAAAAAAATGGTTGAGCGTGCCAACAAAACCAGGACTCTTATCCGCGACTTGATAGGTCTTACTGAGCTGCTCTACCTCAATCACCACATCAGCCCAAATCGGACAACCGCTGACGCGCAAGCTCAGCCTGAGCCTCAGCCTCAAAAAGGTTGGATTGGCATTCCTCAACGACGTTCGGCGGAGCTTTGATTGCGAAATTCGGATTGGCCAAGCGACCCGCCAGACCAGCAATCTCTTTCTCTGCCTTAGCTAAATCCTTCTCCAAGCGCCCCCTAAGAGCATCCAGATCCACCAATCCATCGATGGGCAGCAGCACTTGCAACTCCCCACTAACACCGGCTAAGCAGCGCTGCTTCAGATGAGCACTGGTCGCCACCACCACGCTCTCAGCACGCGTGAGAGCTGTGATATCCGCAGTTGCCTGCTCTAACAAAGCCGCCAGCTCAGGGCGGCCTGTAATGAATTGAACCGGCACTGTTTGAGCTGGCTTCAGACCAGCAACTGCACGCAAGTTACGCACCACCCGGATGGCCTCAATCAGCTCAGTAAACGACAGCTCAAGAGCATCATCAAGAGATGATTTATTGCTTGCTGGCCAGCTTTGCAAAGCCAGAAAAGTATCTTTGGGCGCACCAGTTAACCCATGCCAAAGTTCCTCGCTCAAGTGAGGCATTAATGGGTGAAGCATCACCAATAGATCAGCAAGCACCTTGGCCAACACCTGACGAGCTGTGCACTGATCCGCCAGAACTTCACCACTGGCATCTTCACCCGGATGTAGCCGTCGTTTACTCAGCTCTAAATACCAGTCGCAAATATCGTTCCAAGCGAACTCATAAAGGCATTTAGCCGCCTCACCAAGGCGATAACTGTCGTAGCGCTCAGCAACATCGCGATTCATGCGAGCTAGGCGAGAAAGAATCCAACGATCCGCGAGCTGCAAGCTCGCAGGATCAGGCTCACCAAGCGACGCCGGCGTCTCTCCACCCAGATTCATCAGGGCAAAACGAGTGGCATTCCAGAGCTTATTAGCGAAGTTCCGGGCCGCCTCCACTGTCGCTGAGGTGTCGCTCTTACGGTCGTAATCCAAGCGGATGTCTTGACCAGCTCCGGCAACTTCACGCACCAGAGCAAAGCGCAAAGCATCGGTGCCATAACGCTCGATTAGCAACAACGGATCAATACCATTGCCGGCGCTTTTGCTCATCTTGCGATTCTGCTCATCCCGCACCAAGCCATGGATATAGACATCTGCGAACGGCATGTGACCGGTGAAGGCACCAGCCATCATCGTCATCCTCGCCACCCAGAAAAAGATGATGTCGAACCCTGTGACCAAAGTGCTGGTGGGATACCAACATTCAAGGTCTGCACTCTCTTGATCAGGCCAGCCCATGGTGGAGAAAGGCCAAAGACCACTGGAAAACCAGGTATCAAGAACATCTTCATCCTGCTGGATGACCACAGCCTCTCCAAACTGATCACGAGCCTGCTGCCATGCCTCCTCCTCCGAGCGAGCCACCAGATAAGGAGTGGCATCGGTCAACTGATCGTCAGTCTCACTGACAACAAACCAGGCAGGAATGCGATGGCCCCACCACAGCTGCCGGCTGATGCACCAATCACGAATCTCAGTTAGCCAATCGCGATAGACCTTTTGCCAACGATTGGGTACGAAGCGGGGTGCTCCATGATCCAAACACTCATGGCAACGGGCCGCTAGAGGTTCCATACGCACGAACCACTGAGTGGAAAGCAAAGGCTCCACCGGCACCTTGCCCCGGTCGGAATAAGGAACGCTATGGCGATGGGGCTCCACTTTCACCAATAGGCCCTCCTCCTGCAAGGCCGCCACCACTGCCTTGCGGGCCTCAAAGCGATCCAGCCCCTCAAAACGACCGGCATGACCATTCATGCTTCCGTTTTTGTTCATCACCGTGATCTGAGGCAAGTCGTGCCGCCGTCCAATCGCAAAATCGTTGGGGTCATGGGCGGGTGTCACCTTGACGCAACCAGTCCCAAAATCCTGATCCACATGATCATCAGCAATCACGGGAATCTCTCGCCCCAGCAGGGGCAATGTGAGGGTTTGACCCACCAAATGGCGATAACGCTCGTCGGCCGGATTCACCGCAACAGCCACATCGCCAAGCATGGTTTCAGGGCGAGTTGTGGCCACTTCAAGATGAGTAGTGCCATCAGCGGCTGGGCCACCCGTTAGGGGATAGCGCAAGTGCCACAAATGACCATCGACTTCCTTCATCTCAACCTCCAAATCGCTCACTGCCGATCCGGAAGCCGGGCACCAATTCACGAGGTACTCACCTCGATAGATCAAGCCCTGCTCATGTAAGCGAACAAAAGCTTCACGAACAGCCGCACTGAGACCTTCATCCAAAGTGAAGCGCTGACGCTGCCAGTCAACCGAGTAACCCAAGCGGCGAAGCTGATCAACAATCCGCCCACCGCTTTCCTCCTTCCAGGCCCAGGCACGTTCAAGAAAGGCCTCCCGGCCTAAGTCATAACGAGTGATCGCTTCAGCCTTGAGCTGCTTTTCAAGAATTGTCTGCACAGCAATCGATGCGTGATCGGTCCCAGGCAGACAGAGCACATTTTTCCCTTGCAAGCGCTGAAAACGCACGATTGTGTCGATCAGAGCCGTATTGAAGGCATGCCCCATATGCAAACTGCCAGTCACGTTTGGGGGGGGGATCACCACCGAAAAAGGCTCGCCGGCAGCCTGTGGGTCAGGGTGAAAAGCACCACTCTCCTCCCATGCGCACTGCCAGCGACTCTCCGTACCAGCTGGGTCGTAGGTCTTAGCAAGGGCATCAGCCGCCTGAACAAAGGCTGGGTCTGCGGCGCTCAGCTCAGTCACGATGGAAGTGGACGGCATGCGAACCATGCTCGCAAAAGGCCGCGGCGCATCCATGACGGCTCGAAACCATCACCCACATCACTGAGAAACTTTCCAAGGAATCGCCACCACTGCCTCCAGCTGTTGCCAGCGACTGCGGTCGGACTCAACCCTTTCCAGCAACCCCACCTGATCCAAGGCCCTGGAAGCCTGCTGAGGTGTCACTACGGCCCCAGGGGCTATAGGCATCACCAGCACCTGGGGCTCAGCTGGATCAGCCATCAGCTGCAATTCGAGATCCTCCAAGGTTCGTTCGTAAAACAACCCGCGCAAGCGACCCGTCAACCTCGGCCCCAGAGCCTCGGCAAATAACTCAAGACTCTCGCGCTCTCCCGACAAACCACAGTTGAGGGCCATCCAGATCAGCAACTTGGCCCAACTATCCACCGTCCAGAGGGGCTGAAAGCTATCCCGGTGCTGCCGCACCAGCTCAGCCAAAGCAAAATCAACCAATTTGCCCTGAAACAGAATTGCTTGGGAATCGTCCATGGCAGACATCCTCTCCTCCAGCAGGCAGACTGATGAGGTGTCTAATCCGGCAGGGCCCATGACCCTGGATCTGAACGATCCCGAACTCGAATTTTCGAATTTGGTGGATGCCTACATCACGTGGGTATTGGCCGTGATCAATGATGAAAAGCTCGAATCTGAGGATCAGCTGCTCACTGATGAGATCTCGGAAGATGCTCTCA
Organism: Prochlorococcus sp. MIT 1318; assembly: GCF_047304505.1. Lineage (NCBI taxonomy): Bacteria > Bacillati > Cyanobacteriota > Cyanophyceae > Synechococcales > Prochlorococcaceae > Prochlorococcus > Prochlorococcus sp. MIT 1318. The sequence goes on from NZ_CP138958.1 coordinate 581,163, forward strand.
ATGCGATGCGCTTTCTTCCAGGAGACGTGACCAGCGCCATTGAAACCAGCCTGGCGCGCGTCTATGACGTTGATGCAGAAGAACTCGCCAACCTGCTTTTCCCAGAAGACTGAACTTGATCGCTGATCCCCTGAGCTGCTCATGAGCTGCCTAGGAAGCATTCGTTAGATCTTCTTCACTGATCGATGAGGCATGGTTGCGCTGGATGGCAGATCCCCCAAGCAGACATGGCACTTGCTGGCACCTCCATAGAGCAGATGATGAGATGGGCAAAGTTAAGGCAACGAAGCTGGCAAGGTCAGCACATTCGATCAGGACCATGCAGGTATGGCAGCATCGGCTGGTTGAACACACTGGACGCAGTCGCTTGAGAGCAAAGGTGGCATCTCAGGAGAAGCTTTTCAAAAGCCAGATCTCAAAACTTGAGCTCTAGGAATAGTGGCCAGCAACGAATCAGGACAAATCAAGACTGATACAACGGCCTGCTCGCAAGGATCGTTGGTAGGTGTTCCCTCAGTGATCACCGCTCATCTACAAAACTCAGAGCGATTTCCAAGATTGGCAAACCCGCCACAATCACCCACGTTTAGGCAAGAACTAAGACAACTCTTGCAAAAAGGAACAATGGCCCAACAACAAACCGCATCAATCCTCAATATTTGGCGCGAAAAAGTAGGCAGCGTGAAGACATTGCCTGGCGGTGCTGCTCTTAGCCAGTAGAGCTAACGGGATCGACTAACAAGCTGAAAATAGTGTGATTGATGGCTTCAGATTCCGTTCAAACGCAATATCAGTGCAATCATCTTGAACAATCAGCCACGTAGAGCACACAACCAAACTGAAGAAGGCAAAGGCGAAAACCTATAAAACAATCAAAGCACCGCCCTACCATTGCCACTAAAGGCTGAGCTCCATCCTGCAAAGACAAAACAACTTGGCGTATAAGATTGATTTAAAGGATTTCTCTAAGCACTTTTCACCATGTCAGAGACCCAAGCTCTCTACGTACTATTGGCCCCTACCGGCCAACTGACCGGCAATGGGCAATTACGAGAAACAATTCGCGAACGTCGGAAGCGCAATGGCGACGATGTAGCTTTTTGGTATCTTTCTCCTGAACTGGTTCAGAAATTCAATCTGCCTGGCACAGGAGTGGAAGCAGTGGTTGCCAACGAACTCACAGCAATCAATTGGCTGAAAATGCGCTTTGGTGGTGAGAGTTGCAGCATTCAACTAGATGTGGATCAATTACATGAACATGCAAGTTCATTACCACCGGCACCAACAAATAGGGATCTTAGTATTCAATAAATAATTGCACTGGCAGTTGATACGGGTGATCAATCAACACCAAGCCAACACTACAAACTCATCTGCTAGCGAAGCAATAAAAAAATACCTATCCTTACTACATCGAAAAAACACTTTCACATTCTTGCTACTCATATGACATCCCTTCACAAGATCACAATCCACCACCGCCAAGCAGGCCGCACAATTACTGTTGATGTGCCAGATGGGGAATATATTCTGCGCTCTTTCGAGTCACGTGGAGAGCAGCTGCCTTTTTCATGCAGAAATGGCTGTTGCACAACATGCGCCGTAAGAATTTTATCTGGCGAGATGGATCAAACAGCTGGTATTGGCCTTTCAAAAGAAATGCGCGACAAAGGATATGGGCTGCTTTGCGTGGCAAGAGCAACTGGAGATCTAGAAGTTGAGACTCAGGATGAGGATGAGGTCTACGAAATGCAGTTCGGCAAAGATTTGGGCAACATTAAATCTAAAGCAGGCAGCCCTTTTGATCTATAAACAAACTCAAGCAACAAAGGCTACGGAAATATAACTTGTGCTGTACGCTGAAGAAAACTCTCAGGATTTCGTCAAGTCTTCTTCAGCAGAAGAATTTATCCATAGCGAACTGCATTTGTTTTCTGCATTGGCAAGGCGAACTGCCTAAGAATCAATGAAACAAACTTACTAAGAGCTACCGGCTTAGCCAAGCCAGAGCTTTCCCTCCAATTACGAAATGCCTTCAAGATCTGCATACGCATCTCCAGAAATTTGCCATCATCGAAGTTGTAAACCCAAGGGAATGCATTGCGAGAAGTGTTATTGGTTTGAATGATCACCTCCTCATCAAAAAGGACAGGGTCGATACCCAAAAGCCCATAGAAATCACCCCGCTCGCAAACAGTGAGTGTGTGAGTAAGAAAAACACTCCAAAGGAAAAAGCGGCTTAGCAGTTTGCCTCGGAAGCCTTTGGTCATTCCTGGCCAGCAACGCATCATCAGATTGATGCAATCACCATGACGATTTTCGTCCTGACACCATGGCTCAAAAAAGTCAAATAAAGGCGCACATACCTTCTCAGGGTTGTCATTCAGATGACGGTTAATCAAGATATAACGCCAATAGCCAATCTTCTCAGAAAGATATAAGGAGTAGAGCACCCAGCTGAGCGGAAAAAATGTGGCCGCTCTTTTGTTGCCTAAGTTTGGCAAATCAACATTAATTCCTTCTGCCTTTAATGCCCTACCAAGAAAACCTGCATGACGAGCTTCATCCCTTGCTAAAAATGTAAAAAACTGCCCTAATTCCTGACGACCTGCTTTCTTGAATCTATTTGAGATCTCCTTAAAGAGTAAAAATCCAGAAAACTCTGAGACAACAGAGCGAACCAAATAGCTCTCATAAATAGCCTTGTCTTCAGGAGAGAGTTCAGAAAGGCGCTCTAGAGAAGCCTTGCGATCAAAATGTTTCAGGTTGTAGTCTGCTTCCATCTCTTTAAACATCGCCTCAAAATCTTTGCGGGCGATGTCAAGATCAGTTTTGGCTGCCTTATCGAATTCTGTGGTGTAAAAACGCGGAGTCAGGAGGTTGTCATCAAGGTGTGGCGGAAGCTCATTCCTCCCTCCTCCTCTCATGGTAGGGGCAGTAGCAGTAGTGGCCGTCATCACCTTGCTCTAACTGGCAAGTGATCATAAGGCCTTTGCTTTAAAAATCGCCCTTTCCCTTAGGCAATCGCAAAATACACCGAGTATCCAAATCACAACACAGGAACACAAGCAGCCTCGATACAGCCAATCGCGCCCAAGAACCCGCAAGATCTAGAGGCCTCAAGGCTGATCAGCAATCCTGTAACTACAAGCCTGCAGGGGCTTCAGCCCAGACAGCAATCCAGCAAGGACGCTAAAGCTAATATAACGCTATTGCGTTAATATACCTCATCAAGTCTCAGCAGGTCACGCTAAGTTTATTCTGTTTTATACAAGTTATTGATATGGAGCTCCTCGCCGAGTACTTCAAAGTGTTCTCAGAGCCCAATCGCCTGGCAGTTCTTGAGGCACTCAGGAGCGGACCGCTCAATGTAACTGCCGTTGTTGAAAAAACTGACCTAAGCCAGGCCCTGGTATCGAAACACCTGAAGCTGCTGACCATCGCTGGAGTGGTGCATCGCCGCCCTGAAGGATCCCTCGTGTACTACGAGGTGATGGACAAGGCTGTGTTCAAACTGATTAGCCAGGCGCAAAAACTGATCATGACCGCCCGCCGCCAACAGCTCGACGAACTCTCCTCCATCATCTGATCGAGGAGCTTCCTTCTCTGGACCCACGAAAGCACGACCAATTACGACAAGCCCTTGCTGATGGCAAGCGTTCTTTTCCAGGGCTTCAGCTCATTCAAGTCGATGGTCTTGATCTCAATCTCTCAAGCTGCGAACTCACCGACAGCTGTTTCAAGGAAGCCCGCTTTGGTCATGCCCAGCTAAGCAATGCCAACGTCCAGGGCTGCTGTTTTCAAGAAGCCTTGCTATGGGGGGCAGATCTTTCCAATCTTCAAGCTCAGCAATCGTTTTGGCACGAAGCTGACCTCTCCGGATCCCGTATGCAAAAAGCAGACTTCAGCGAGGCTGTCATGCATCGCTGCTGCTTAAGAGGCGTGATTGCTGCCAGCAGCAGATGGCATCACACCCGGCTAGTCGAGGCAAATTTCCGTTCAGGACTCGATCAACTCACTGACCTAGGCAAAGCAGATTTCAACAACGCAGACCTTGGTTATGCCCTGCTACAGAGAGCCAATCTGCACGGAGCCAACCTGTTTGGCTGCTGCCTCTAGGGCACATCCTTTAGCGAGGCCGATCTACGCGAAGCGGACCTACGTGGATGCGCTCTGAGAAACAGCAAGCTAGAAGGAGCCCAGCTGGAGGGCGCCCGCCTTGAGGGAGCCCTGCTACCCAAAGGCCTAAAACCTTAAAACTCAAAACCAATCAATCCATTGCTAAGCCCATGGCAAGGCGCTGATGCTGATCTTCATTAGGCCTGCCAATGCAGATCTTTCAAAACCGCTACTGAAAGGATTAATCCTCAGCAGTAATACACCCTGCTAAACAGATAGAACATCAAGCGGCGGGCCCAAGCGGCATTGGCTCAGAATCCTCTTAACCCCATCGCTCCCATGGGTGCACCCTCCCCTGATCAAGACATTGCAGCGATTAGGCGGAATTACCAACGAGCAAGCCTGCGCAGTGTCGACCTAGATGCCGATCCAGTGGAGCAATTCCGTCGCTGGCTTCAGCAAGCCATCGCAGCTGATCTGCAAGAGTCCACAGCCATGGTGCTCAGCACCTTTGATGGCAAGCGCCCCAGTAGCCGCACAGTGCTGCTCAAAGCCTTTGACAAGCGCGGATTTGTGTTCTTCACCAATTACGGCAGCCGAAAAGCCCAAGACATTTCTGCGCATCCGAATGTGAGCCTGCTCTTTCCCTGGTATGACCTTGAGCGGCAAGTCGCAATCATGGGCCCTGCTGAGCGCATCAGCAGAGCTGAATCTCAGGCCTATTTCAGCTCAAGGCCCTTCGGGAGTCGCCTTGGGGTGTGGGTATCGCAGCAAAGCCAAGTGATCAGCTCGCGCCAGATCCTGGAAATGAAATGGCAAGAAATGAATCGTCGCTTCGCCAATGGTGAAGTACCCCTCCCTGAGTTCTGGGGTGGCTTTCGGGTGGCTCCGACTGAATTCGAATTCTGGCAGGGACGCGAGAACCGGCTAAACGATCGATTTCGCTACCGACCCCAACAAGACAGCAACCATGCGCAAACCTGGCGCATCGAGCGCTTAGCCCCATGAATTAATTGATCAAGATGAGCTTGAGCCGCAATGGCTTGCTGTCAGCTTGGATGAGTTGGATGTCCGTCGTGTCTGATCGGTATGGAGTCCACCACCCCCAGCCATCAATACATGATGCGGATGGCTCCCTACCTAATCGGTCGCCCACGCCGCGGCGTCGTGGGCGGCAGCCGTTATGCCTGCAAGTTACGGGAATCCATTCGCCAAGCAGCCAATGATCCAGAGCGCAAGCCAGTCTTAATCAGTGGTGAACCAGGCTTAGAAAAAGACAACATCGCCAGACTGGTGCATTTCGGCTCTGCCGATCGACGCCTTCTTTTGATGCGCTTCGATGCCAGCAACATACGAGGCCAAGGCGTTGAACTTTTTGGCAGAGAAGGCTCTCATGAACTGTCTCTGCTCGATTGCCTAGGGAATGGCAATCTGCTGATCGACTGCATTGATCTTGCAGAGCCTCAACTGCAAGCACGTCTGATTGCCCTTGCCACTGAAGGCCACCCTGCCTTCTCGGGGCGGATCTTGTTGACTGCCGAATCAAGCCTCAAAGAGCTAGAGGGGGTAGCAACTCAGATCAGAGTGCCACCCTTAAGAGTGCGACGATCCGATCTGGGCGATTGGCTCCGTTACAGCCTGCGCCAGCGCAGCGCCAGTCTGGGCTGGAGTCGCCCTCCCGAGTTGCCCGAAGCAATTGTCAGGCGACTGCAAAGCCACGATTTCCCGAACAACATCCGCGAATTGGACAGCGTGGTGGAACGGGCCCTGCAACAAGCCCGCAGCCAGGCCGCGGCTGAGCAAGCAAGCGCTGCAATCACCATGGTCCTACCCGCAGCTTTGCCGGAAGACGTGTTCTGGGTGAACAGCCGGGAACCCAACCTGCGCTTTGAGATCTGGCGCTGGAAGCCTCAACTACGTCAGTTGATGCGCTCACCCCAACTCTGGAACGGCTTGCTTTTTGGGCTGGTGAGCTGGGTCTTCGTGCTCGTGAACCTGTGGCTGTGGTTTGGCCCACAAGACAGGGCACATAACAGCATGCTCAAATTTTTCTGGGCCTGGTGGTGGCCTCTGATCCTGCTGACTTACCCGCTAGTTGGGCGACTTTGGTGTGCAGTCTGTCCATTCATGGTCTGGGGCGAAATTGCTCAGAACAGCAAAAAGGCTCTCGCAAAATTGATCTCAACCTTGGGTTTACCTGCCGGTTGGTTGCAACCAAGACTCTGGCCCCATGGCGATCACGACAGTTGGGGCGCACCAGTTTTGGCGATAGGGTTCGCAGCGATCCTGATCTGGGAAGAGGTCTGGAACCTAGAAGACACCGCTCGACTCAGCAGTTGTCTCTTGCTACTGATTACCTCAGGAGCTGTGCTGTGTTCACTGGTCTTCGAAAAGCGATTCTGGTGCCGCTATCTCTGCCCAGTTGGCGGCATGAATGGCCTATTCGCAAAGCTTTCGATCCTCGAATTACGTGCGCAATCGGGCACTTGCTCAGGGAGTTGCACGTCCTACGCCTGTTTCAAAGGAGGTCCTGCTGAAGGCGAAGGGATGGCGAGCGAAGGTTGCCCCCTGGGCACCCATCCAGCCCATCTCAGCGACAACCGCAACTGTGTCCTTTGTCTGACCTGCGCCCAAGCATGCCCGCACCACTCCGTGCAATTGCGACTGCGGCCTCCAGCCGCAGATCTGCAACGCAGCATGCATGGTCCAAAAGGCGAGAAGGGATTGATCTTGGTGTTGGCAGGTGGAATCACCCTGCATCATTGGCAACGACTACTGGGCTGGTTGCCCCTGGCTCCAGAGTCTCTCCAGGAGGGGCCCCTTTTAGCGCGACTGGTGTTTGCTGCACTAGCGCTAAGCCTGCCAGCAGCTGCAGGTCTGTGGGTGGAGCGTCGCTGGCTGTATACCGCCTTGCCACTGTTGTGGAGCGTGCTCTTGGCGCGTCATCTACCGATTGGCATGGCAGAGGCCGGCACTGTGTTGCCGATTGGTTGGCCTCAATGGAGCGCCGATCCCAAGGTGATTGGCTTCTGCCAAAGCTTGGCAATTGCGGTTGGTTGGCTTGGTTGTGTGGTGTTACTTCGGCGTCTAATCAGCCGCCAGCGACAACCCTGGCTAACAGCTAGCGGAGCATTGTTGGTCTTGGCGCTGGCTAGCCGTTGGGTCGTGCACATCTAGAAAGGAGAATCCCGATTAGCGAGGGGATGGCAGCTCAGAACAACTTTTGCCGTCAGTAGCGATGTCAATCTGAACCTTGGTCAACGGCGCCAAAAACACAACAACACCAGACAAAGCACCCCAATCAAAGGCCCCGGCGGCAGATCCAACAAAATCGCCAGCATTAATCCGCCACTGCTCAGCAGCACACCAGTGCCAGCAGAGCGCAGCATCAAGACGCGCAGACTCTCGCTGCAATCAAGATTCACCAGCACAGGAGCGCAAAGCAGGGCAATCACAAGCACAACACCAACGGCAGTGATTGCACTGATCACGACCAAAGCGGTGATCAGAATCGTGATGAAACGGATCTGCATGACCGGTCGTCGCGCCGCGATCGCTCCCTCCTGATCCACACCGAGAAACACAAGATCCTGATAACGACTGAGCAACAGCAGCAGCAAGGCAACGGCAGCGATCAGCGTCCGGATCACATCGCTACCGTTGCCAGCAAGCATGTCTCCAAAAAGAAGGGCTTCCAGATCGATTCGCGCTTGCAGCAGGGGCACCAGCAGCACCCCCAGGGCAGTGAAACCCGCCAGCACGGTGTTCATTGCGCCCTCCTCCCGGCCTTTGAAGCGATGGTTGAGCTGTTCTGCCAGCAACGCACCAAGCAGACCGCTCAGCAAACCACCGATTAGGGGATCCAGCTCGAATGCCAGCGCAAGCACCAGCCCTGGCAAGACCGAATGGGCCATCAGATTGGCTAAAAGGATGCGTCGCTGAGTAATCAGCAGAGCACCAGTCGTCGGGCAGATCAGCCCAACCATCAGAGCCAAGATCAGTGGCGTTAGCCACCAAACGCCAAAGTCATCCACAGCAGTGACTGCCCATCATGCAAGTCATGTCGGTGAGGTTCTGGCGAACTTCCTCGGGTGTGCCACAGGCAAGCACCGTACCGTCGAGCACCACCACTCGGTCATAACTGTCGAGGGCACTGCCCCAATCATGGCTACTCACGAGTAGGGTTTGTCCCGATTCTGCTTGCTGGCGCATCACTGTGAGTAGGTGTTCACGCGTCGGCGGGTCGATGGCGCTGCAAGGTTCATCGAGCAACAAGATGCTGGTCTGCTGCATCAGTGCCCGTGCCAGCAGCACCCGCTGCTGCTGGCCTCCTGACAGCCGGTCGAGCCGTCGAGCACCGAGACCATTCAGCCCAACCTGATTGAGTAGCTGCTGCGCAGAAAGCTGCTGCCCTCGATTGCGCGTACGCAATCTTCCCAACTCCACCATCTGCGTCACCGTGATCGGAAACGACCAGTCGATCGACGCCCGTTGTGGCATCAAAGCAATACTGCCGTTGCTTTCAATCGTGCCCTGATTCGCTCTAAGGCAACCCTGAATCAAATGAAGCAGGGTGGACTTACCAGCACCATTAGGACCGACGAGGGCTGTAAGCGTCCCAGGGTGAAGGTCGAGATCAACACTCTTAATGGCAGGGCAGTTGTCGTAGTCATAGGAGACTCCTTGCACGCTGAGGCTCGGCATCGCTGAGGCAATGCCAACACCCAACTGATAAAGACCTTGGTCCTGTCTTGGAACTGAAACAAGAGAACGCACAGAACCCCGCCTGGCCATAAAAATGGGAATCATTCTCATTTTAGAACATTTTGGCTGCAGCTCGCCGTATCACACCTTCAGCAATAAACGCTCTGCTTGTTCTAGCCACAGTCTCTGCTACTCCAGTTTCTGCACAGACAAGTCAGCCAACCGTGGTCGCCATTGATGGTGTGCTCTGTGATCTCACTCGCACCCTTGTGGCCTCAGATGCCAAGGTAGTTTGCCTGATTCAACCGGGTAGCGATCCCCACAACTACCGGCTCAAACCCAGTGATCGACAAGCTCTGAGCAGTGCGAGTTTGGTGTTGCACAACGGCTACAACCTCACCCCGAGTGCAAACAAAATCAGCGGTTCAGCCAAGGTGGTTGCCGTAGCGGAGAAAGCAATACCCACGACGGTCCACGCAAACCACGACAACGGCCATGCGGAGCATGGTGCTCATGACCACGACGAGTCAGACCCCCATGTCTGGCACGATCCCGCCAACTCGGCCGCGATGGTGACCGTTATTGCTGAGCGTCTCGCTCCTGTCCTGCCTGCAACGCAACAGGCTGCATTGGCTGCTCGGGCGGCAGAAGCGATTAACGTGCTCAATGCAGTTGGTGATTGGGGCGGTAACCAGTTCGCGACGATTCCTGAGAATCAGCGCGTTCTCGTGAGTGAACACAAAGCTTATAGCTACCTTACGAATCGCTATGGGCTGAGACAAATCACCATGCTCGATTCCTTCACAACCGGAGGCGTTTTGCGCCCCTCTAGCCTTCGAACGATCACAGCTGAAGTGCAAGGCTCCGGCGCCCAAACCCTTTTCCCTGAATCTCTGCCTGTCAGCAAGACCCTGCGCCGTATCAGCCGCAGCACTGGTCTGCCCGTTTATAGCTCACCTCTTTTCGCCGATGGCCTCGCTCCCGATCGCTCCACAGTGGGCACGGCAACGCTAAACATTTGCACTGTGGTCCAAGGCCAAGGAGGCCAGTGTGATCAGGCTGCTGCCGATGAACTGATGGTGCGTTGGTCCGCAATTCGTTGAACAATCAATTTCACCTTTGTTGAATCCCTTTCAATTCATTCCTACACAAACCAATGTCTCATCGTCTCTTCAATCGGCCCAAGCTTTTACTTCTAGCGCTCCTACTTGCTCCAACAACGCTTGATGCCACCCTCTGCCGCCCCGGCGTTGCAGGTGGCAACCATGGCGGCGGTGGCGCAGAAGCGCTAGAGGCAGGTGAATTTCGTACATCCCCCGTTCTCACCATCGAAGGCCATGGAGGGTTCGAAACCAACCTCGAGGGCAGCCCTGAGCACTACGCCATCGATGGTTTGTTTGGCGTAGTGATGGAGTGGGGTCTTGGCAATAACGGTAGCTTCGCGATTGAAGCCGCCATTGGTCCAGCCCTGGTGTGGGGTGAAGCGGAACACTTTTACGGCAAGGTTCATGTCGATGAGCATGACGAAGAGACGGATAGCCATAGCGACGATGAGCATGATGACGACGACCATGACGAGCATGATGACGACGAGCATGACGAGCATGAGGACGACGAGCATGACGAGCATGAGGACGACGATGATCATGCTGGCCATGGGGCCCATGACACCGACTACAAACGCTCCGATGTCCGCGGTTTCCTACAGGCGCGCTATTCCCCTAACGATCGGCTGAGCCTCTCGGTCTCCTGGAATCCCTACTACGTCACCAAGGATCAAGGCGAAGACATTAAGGGTCTGAAGAATGAACTAGGCGCGAAAGTGGTTTGGGCACTGGGTGATGGAGATGTCAATTTTGCTCTCGGCGATCGCCTCGAAGATCTAATCGATGGCGTTTATCTCTCTATCGAGCATCGGCAGGGATGGGAATCGGATGGCACATGGATGGGCAACTACACCGATCCCCGTCTTGGAGTCGGTTTCAATGTCGACCTGTTGAACATCAGCCTCAACGCTGGACCACGCTTCTACGTACCAGGCAGCTACTCCGGACTAGAACAGCGCACCGATTTCGCAGGCGAACTGGAAGTTGCATATCCAATCGGCAACAACACTGTTCTGTTCGCCCACTGGCAGCCCACCTACAGTTCAGAAGGAGGCTCAGGCTGGGGTGAAGGCTGGCAGCACCACGTCGGCACCGGCGTCACATTCAGCTTCTAAGCCAACAGCGATAGATCACCCTGCGGACAACCAAAGTGCCTCCTTAATTCGTATTGGCAATACCTTGAGCCATTCAAGCGTGGTGGCATCCATCAGAGCCGCTCGACCTGCATCCCATTCTGGCTTGGTGACGGTCATCAACAACTGTTCGCCCACAGGGTCAAACTGCAGCATTGAACGTGGCTTAAAAGTCCATGGTGCTAGTTGGCGGCGGCCCAGTACCAAGCCGTCGCCATCCAGTAGAACAAGCTCATGTTGCATGCGGCGATCCTGCCTGCGACCAAGAACCGCCCAAACACGCTCGCCCCTGTTATCACAACTCAAGGCCAGCACTGACTCTTCGCCAAGCCAGAGCTGCTTAGGGGGCAATCCTGGAATCACCAACTCGATGGAACGGCGATAGTCCGGCCAATGGCGGATGAGCACTGCCCTGCCCGTGGCTTGGCAGAAATCTCCGAGATCCCTTGCCCCGGGGAGGAGTTGGGGGGTCTTGTAGTTTTCAATCAATGGACGCAGTGTCAGCCCGTTGAAGGTGGGCACAACCACTCCACCACCGGCCGGAAGCAGCTGGATCGGACCGGAGGCTTTGATCTCAAGGGTTCTTCTCTGGCCATCCGCTTTGATCAGTTCAGTGCGTCCACTTCCTGGAGAGAATCCTCCTGTTTGCGCAAGCAGATCACCGTTCAGGTTGCTGCTGAGATCAGCAAAAAGATATTGCCCTGGCACCAATGGCATCAATTTCCCTGCCTTTGGAGCAGCGAGCTGATCGCGATGAGCCGTGATATTGCGTGGCAACAAAGGCAGCAAAAAGAGTCGTTGCTTCCAGTCCTTATCCCTTTCGATCAAGGCGGCTCCCTTGCCATTGCCAAGGGGAACAACTCTCTGAATCTGATTCAGCGTGGGGCCCAGGGGTATCCAACGCCCATCGCGGCTCTGGACTTGCAGTTGGTCTCCGCCATCCACCTGGCGATTCACTAACAGCCAGGGTCTCGGATCCCACCACCAGTGTTGGGGAGGTAGAGCCTGGGCTCGATGATCCTGTCCAGCAACCGTCAGCTGAATTGAAGCCTTGATTCTCTGATTGGCATCAATCAACAAACGCAGAAGATTGTTCTCCCCCTGCCAACGGTGAAGTAGGTCCGGTTGTAGTTGACTATCTGCCGCCACGCTCCCCAGTTGCATAGGCCGACTGAAGCGAAGGTCAAGGGCAGCACTACCTGACTGAAGGGGCTGCGGTGTGCGTGACAGCAATCGGGGTGGACGGCTCAGCAGCAGTTGCTGTTGCACCAGTACCAGAGCCGCGAAACTTGTTAGCAGCACCCACATCTTTTGCTTCATGGTTCCAGCGGTCGTTCCGGCCTTTGAATCGGGGTGATTGTCTCGGGAACCACAACGGCGACTCTCTGGCCCTGACGTGTTTCCACCTTCATATGCCCTTCAATCTTGAGCCACTGATTGACCTTGGGTTTAGCGTCCACTGGCCAGGACACCGGTAGACCTGCAGGGGTGGCATCCGCCAGACAGCAGCGCACAGTAAGGCGTGCGATCTGGGCTGGCTGGTCGCCTCTATTGAGCACAAATCCACTGATGTTGACAGGATTGCCATCCACCAGATCCGGGTCAGGCTGGCTGCGCAATAGCCTTACCCAGTCCGTAAGCGTGCGCTGTTGAGGCGGCAGCACGAAAGCAAGATCCGGCGGTTCAAGTAGGCCTTGCGGGCGCGAGGCTGCCAGGTCGCTGAAGGAAGGTTGCGGAGGCACTGCTAACACAAGGACTGCCATCCCAGCACTGGCCAGCCAGGGCCATGAGACTGATTCTTTCCGCTTGCGGCTTTTAAGTCCCACCATCACACCCGCAATCAGCAGCGCCACTCCTGAAGCGCTGACAAGTTTGTGGAAGCCACCAGCGAGAAGGAGGTCGAGACGACCTGAATGAACACTCCAGACCACCATCAATCCCCACAGCTGCAGAAGCAGGGCACGCATCATCGTTTTCTCCTGTTCAAAGTTGCCATAAATTGACCCACTGGCCGATGAGCAGCACGCCTAAACAGGCCACGATTGCCGTGATGCCAATCGCTTTTGGCCTGAGCAACACCGTGAACAAACCTGCAAGTTTCAGATCCACAACCGGACCCAATAACAGGAACGCCAGCAGGGCTCCTGGTGTCACCTGGGCAGCAAAGCCAAGGGCCAGAAAAGCATCCACGCTTGAGCACACCGAGACCACAATCGCCAGCAGCATTAACGCCACAATCGAGAGTGTCGGCGCGCTGCCTACCGCCAATAGCCAACTGCGTGGCAGCCAGCTCTGCACAAGGGCCGCGATCACACAACCGAGTACGAGTAGAGCAAGCAGGTCAAGAAATTCCCGGCTGCTTTGTTCCAGCACCTCACTGAGTTGAGGTCGCTCAATTCTCGTTGGTTGTGGATCGGGTAGCGCGGCTCCGATCAGCCCAGCGCCTCTTTCTAATAGGCCGATGCTGCTCAAGGGCTGGCTAAGACTCCGTTCTGCCAGTAGGGACGATTCAATCAATTGCGCTTCTGGTAGCTGCACCAAAAGAGCACTGAGTAACAAAGCGATGAGAAAGGCTCCCAGTGGTCTAGCAATCAGCAACCAAGACTGATCAGGGAAAGCGGCCCAGGTGCTGGCGAGAACAATCGGATTCAGGACTGGCGCTGCAAACAAAAAGCCGAAGGCTGTGCCCAAAGGAGCACCGCTGGCCAGCAAGCGGCGGGCGACAGGAACATTGCCACATTCACAAGCAGGTAGGGCAAAACCCATTAAGGCACCCGTGATCGGCGCTAGCAGTGGATGCCGGGGGAGACGTCCGATCCAGGCACCCTGGGGTACCAGCCAGCGGGCCAGGCCAGCAATGGTGACACCCAGCAACAGGAAGGGAATCGCTTCAAGCAGAAGGCCCTGAAATATCGCCCAGGCTGTGGCGAGCCTATCCATCTAGCTCAACTGTGCATGTGGCTAATTCTGCAGCAATGGAATTCTTTTGCAGAATTTTTCATGATATTGGATGGATCAGATTGAACACTTGTGCCCAGTGATCGCTGCTCATCATGTAATGACATGAGCACCCAAAACAACCTTAAAAACTACTTATAACCCACAGCAGTGGCTGACTCGCGTTGAGAATCAGACTAAGCTAATTGCCCTTGTGAGTGCAAAAGCTTGGCGGATATTCTTCCACTTGACTCTCATGAGAGCGCTGCAAAAGCAAGTGCGAGAACTCTAATCAAGACGCTTCCAGATCCTATTGTCATGCAAAAAATAAAAGAACTTCCCTGGTCTGATAAATATTGTATGTTCTGATTAATCAGTGACAGTTTGAACAATCACGCGTTTGTTTTCACCTCCAGCCCTTGCAGGATGCTAACTTGATTAGCGATCGACGTAAGGGTCACTGGATTTACTACCACTTGAGAATAACGACCTTAAATATCTTGCAGGGCTGGCTTAGTTTTCAGCAAAAAATATAAAACTTAGTCATTGATTGCGAATCATCGCGATTAATGACACATCAGTGAGTCAATTGCCGAAACTGAATCACAAACCAAAGCTCTGACGAATGTCATTTCAAAATGAGGTAAAGAGTTTATCAATCAAAGATTCTATATTCTCTTGAGATCTGCTTAAACATCTGCTTTTTTGCATAAAATTGAATTCTTGCAATGGTCTTGCTCGTTGATTCTCTAGAATCATTGATACAAAAAATTTGTCAAAAGCAATCCTCTTGCCAGCTCCTCTGAGCTAAAAGATCAAGTGAACGAGCTCATCCATGCCTCTAGATCAGCGCCAGCCCACACTGCGACAGAAGCAACTTTTGAAAGAACTACGTGGCTGTTGCGATGAAATGAGCGGTCAGCAGCTGTATCGCGCCTTGCAGGACAGCCCCTATGCCATGGGACTTGCGACCGTATACAGAAACTTGCGCCAGCTTCAACAACGAGGACTGGTGAGATGCCGACATCTACCTACAGGTGAAGCCCTCTATGCGCCAGTGGAAAGAGACATTCATCACCTCACATGCGTGGACTGCGGCAAAACGCTGCCGATCGAGCATTGCCCTTTGCACAACCTCAACATCCCGCAAGAACAAAGTCATAATTTTCAGCTGATCTTCCACACACTTGAGTTCTTTGGTCACTGTGAGAGCTGCCAAAAGGATCAAACCCTGACCTGAAATCTCACTGAAGAAACGCTTAGGCAGCGGCCCAACCTCCTGCAAAGCTCATACATCAAAGCAATAAAAATGATCAACAAAAAAAGTATCACCAGCAAATCAAATCACAGTTGAACAATTTAGCCATGCCAAGATTCACATGGCATGTTAAATAGGCCAGAGCACTTGCTACAAATAACTACTGTTCTTTTTCTATAAAACGAAAACCTCCACCACAAGCAGATGCTTCAGCTCCCTCAGGCAAACTAATCAAGAAGCCGCCACCACTCAAATCTCCATAATAATTGAGGGTGAGACCCGAAAGTAAATGGAACTGGCCAACCGGTGCAAAAAGAGTGATGCCATCTGCTCTAGCGACAGGCACACCACCACATTCACCAGGCTGGAGTCGTATGTACAGCCAACCCTCATCGTAGGTGGCCTTAATCAAATCAAGGTGCATCAAGCCTGGCTTGCCGGCCAAAGCAGCCTGTCGAACCAACTCAGCTGCGGCGGTTGGCGTAATCCCTAGGCGCGGACCATTTTCCATCTCGAAGAATTAACGATGAATCACTATTGCATCCCTAGCGACATTCTTCATTCTCAAGAAATCTAGCTCTGCAGTGGTCCCTTTCAGGCCTAGGACTTGGGAATCCTGGCTTGATCATGCGGGTCAGCCTTCATGGGTCTAAAGGGAGTTGTGATCAGAAGCTCGCCTCATGCTGAATTGATGAGGATCATGATGAAACCCTGCCTAAATCGGCAGAGCAGGCAGAGAGCTCTAAACAGTGCAAGCAGATTGATTTGAGAGAATGGCTGAACTGGGGCAATATTTATATTGCTACTCAATTGAAACATAGACGGCCTACCAGCAACTCCTCTCGACCTAGCTCAGGCAAACTTGAAGCATGACTTTGTTGCCCTAATCACGACTCATCATCAAGCAATGTGATTTGTAAAGACCGTAAGCCAATTAGCACATTAAAAGCATGCCCAACAACAGATTTCAGTTCGCAAAAGCTTAACTCATGGCCTCAAAAGTCAGATTCAAAGGCATTCATAATTAAAGATGCAATGAAACATTTTTCAGGTGCATGTCTTGACACAATGCAAGGTGCAGAATTCAGCTTATTGGCTTGCCAATCCCATCAGTTAGCAATCGCATTTAAGGCTCATTGAATTGAGTGAACAGCTTTTTATGAGTTTTAGGCAAACCAAAAATTCATTGAGGCCAATGAATGGGCGATGCTGGGTTCGAACCAGCGACATCCTGCTTGTAAGGCAGGCGCTCTACCGCTGAGCTAATCGCCCCTAGAGACAATTGTGCCCCAAGAGGTCAGGGTGGACTTGATCACCATAGAAGAGACATGGCCTCAGGCGAAGACCACGACAAAGCCACCTGCTTCTGGAGCCTGCCATTTGGCTTCGCTCTGAGCTTTGTGATGGGCTTGCCTAGTGGTCTGATGGGTGGGCTCGCCTTTGTAGTCGGCGGACTGTGGCTTTCCCCAGACCTCGACACTGACTCAAAACCATTGAAGCGCTGGGGGGTCTTGCAAGGACTTTGGTGGCCCTACCGCAAACTGATTCCCCATCGCTCCCTCTTCTCCCACGGCCCACTGATCGGTACCGGTCTAAGGCTCGCCTACCTGATGAGTTGGACTGGCCTACTACTGATGCTCTTGCAGCCGCTGGGTTGTCCTGCACCGCTCAGCCTTGCCAAAGCATTGAATGAGCAGCTACGGCTTAATCCTCAACCAATCCTGTCACTGCTGCTCGGGCTGGAAGCCAGTGTTTGGCTACACCTCATTCTCGATGGCGATCCCCTGCCCGCCGAATGGCATCGCTGGCGTCATCGATGAGAAGGTAGGCCAATACAAACCAATGGCCATGGACGCCGAACAGCATCTGGCTCCCACAGAAGCCATCGCGGAGCTGGTCAACATCGTGGCCCAGCTCAGGGATCCAAAGGGAGGTTGCCCATGGGATCTAGAGCAGACCCATACCTCCTTGATTCAATGCCTGTTGGAAGAAGCCCACGAAGTGGCCGACGCCATCCGCAACGGCGATGACAACCACCTCAGCGAAGAACTAGGGGATCTTCTTCTGCAGGTCGTTCTACATGCTCAGATCGCTAACGAAGAAGGACGCTTCAATCTTGAAGACATCGCCCGAGGCATCAGCGCAAAGCTGATTCGCCGACACCCACATGTGTTCGCAGAGGCAGTCGCAATCGACAGCGAAGCAGTTCGGCAAAGTTGGGAATCGATTAAAGCGAGCGAGCAACCCAGCTCAGCCTCTAAAAGTCCGCTAAGCGATCGTCTACGTAGCAAGGTCAGAGGTCAGCCAGCTCTGGCTGGAGCGATGGCCATCTCAAAAAAGGTCGCGAACGTTGGCTTCGAATGGAACACCATCGATGGAGTATGGGGAAAAGTGCAAGAAGAGTTCGAGGAACTCAAAGAGGCGGTAGAGCATGAAGACCAAGCCCATGCACAAACAGAACTTGGTGATGTGCTGTTCACTCTTGTGAATGTTGCTCGCTGGTGCGGCCTAAACCCAGAAGAAGGCCTTGCAGGTACAAACCAACGCTTTCTTGATCGCTTTTCTCGCGTTGAAGCAGCACTCGAGGGCCAGCTAAGCGGCCAAGCACTGACGGCACTAGAACAACTTTGGCAAGAAGCCAAAGCAGCAATTCGAGAAGAGGCTGACGACAAAAAGATATCGAATTAACACACATTGAAGGCTTATGAGAACAAGTTCTATAGCCTAAATTTACAACCTCAAACTCAAGCCATTTACTTCAGGTAAAGCCAGAGATGATTTATCCAATGTTCGCTGTATCAATTACCGATTTTCCCCTAACGATTACAGCCGTATTAATTGCAATCGCATTTTGGACAGGCGAGAGGGCATTCCGAAATCGTAATAATCAAAAAAAAGAAGAATGATCACCTGCTTATTAATTTAGCCCTTGGACGTCAATTATTCATTGAATGGATCATTGGGAGTATTTGGCTTTGAAAGCATCCAAAAAGCGATGCGACCTCAAAACCCAGTCATTAGCTTAAGAGAAGATTCTAAGTTTGTCTTACGAAGTTTCCATAAGCAGAAGTATGAACAATCTCAACCTTCAAAAAAGAAGGGTTAGCACCAATGCCATGGCCAGTTAAATCTGGCCTAGCCAAATCTTGACCTGCAACAATCATGTGTTTTAATCATTAACATGCGCCATGCCACTAAGCCCAATTCAATAGAGTCACACTCCTAAAAAATACTTCCAAGATCTGCTACTAAAGTCAATGGACGATCTAAGAGTTAATTCACAATTAGTCATCCCATCAGCTGAATTACAATGGCGATTCTCCAAAGCTTCAGGTCCTGGTGGGCAAAACGTCAATAAGACCAATAGTCGAGTTGAACTGATCTTTGATCTCAACGCAACCTCTGCACTAGGACCTTTTCGAAAAAAACGCTTATTAAATCAACTTCAACATCGCTTGGTGGCTGGTTGTATACGTGTGGTTGCAGCGGAAGAACGTTCGCAATATCAAAACCGTCAGTTAGCCCTTTCGAGACTGGCTTATTTTTTACGAATGGGCTTAGAAGCAGTTCCCAAGACACGCAAACCAACCAAACCCAGTCAAGCAGCAAAGAAACGTCGTCTTCAAGCCAAAAAACTGCGCGGCGAATTAAAACGTACCCGACAATCCAAACCTTCACTCGATGCCTAATTAGCATTCAGCCAGCATGAATTGCGTTAATTATTTATGCAAAGATGCACTTCTAAGTACAAAACAATGTCCTTCGGACAGAACAACCAAAAAGGACTCAAAACATTGAATTAAGTCAATTCCTTTGCTCGCCTGCCCTCCAGGCCCAGAAGCCCTTGAAAACACCACTGCAGTTCAGCAGTGGGAATCAACAAGCGATTCGTGATCAGAAGGTCTTGCACCATGGACCCACGCTGGCATCCAAGCCCTACGGGGGACTTAGCTGGAAGAGAGTTTTAGGCCTCCTTGCCATGGACAGCCCTTCGATAACAGCAAGTGGCTGGATCGATGAACACCACCGGGGTGTTCGCTATGGCCTTCAAGGCCGTGTATTGGTTGATGAAAAAAGCCCATACCAGCGCATCACGGTGATCGACAGCAGCCGCTACGGGAAAGGGCTGTTGCTCGACGGCTGCTGGATGACCGCTGAACACCAGGAACGCCACTATCACGAATCCTTAGTTCACCCAGCTCTGTGTAGCGCTGCCCAACTTGAAAAGGTGTTGGTGATTGGGGGAGGCGATGGCGGCACAGCAAGGGAGTGCCTGCGCTACCAAGACGTCAAACACCTCGATATGGTGGAAATTGATGGCCGAGTCGTGGAACTGAGCCAAAAGCATCTGCCCAGCCTTGGAGGCCATGCTTGGAGCGATCCCCGCTTACAGCTCAACCTGGAAGACGGCATTGCCTGGACGGCCAATGCAGCAGAGGCCTCTTACAACGTGATTCTCGTGGACAGCTCAGACCCGACTGGACCCGCAGAAGGTCTCTTCAATCAAACCTTCTTTGAGCATTGCCGACGCATCCTGCGGCCCGGAGGAGTTTTTGCTACTCAAAGCGAATCACCAGAAGCATTCCGTCAGGTTCACATCGACACTGTGCGTCTGATCCGTCAAATTTTCGGCCATGCCGACCCCCTTTACGGCTGGGTGCCGATGTATCCAAGCGGCTGGTGGAGCTGGACCTTCGCCGCCATCGATGGACCTCGTTATCGCAACCCACTCCCAGCAAGAGCAGCCGCCATCTCCGCAGGCTGTGAAATCTGGAGCCCCCGCTGGCAACAGGGTGCCTTTCAAGCCATCCCAGCTTTCATTGAACGGGAGCTGACTTGATGCCCCAAAACACAACAACCACTGCAGCAAGATTCGACAGCGAAGGTGCGATCTTCATGGCTGCCAGTCGCGACCCTGTCGGATGCAACGTCGGACTGTTTGGCGTGCCTTACGACGGCACCTCTTCATTCCGCCCAGGCAGCCGCTTCGGTCCGGTAGCCATCCGCGACGTCAGCAATGGCCTAGAGACCTACTGCCCACAGCTTGATCTGGATCTAGAAGAGATTGCCTTCACCGATCTTGGCGCCCTTGACATTCCCTGTGGCGACCCTAAGCCCGTTGTAGAAGCAGTCAAAAAAGCCACCCAAAACGTGCTGAAGATGGGTCTCAGGCCGCTGATGCTAGGCGGCGAGCACTCGATCAGCTCCGGCGCAGTGGCTGCAATCACTGAATTGCATTCAGATCTCGTGCTGTTGCAACTCGATGCCCATGCAGATCTCCGCCAAGAGTATCTAGGGGCGCAACACAGCCATGCCTGTGCCATGCGCCGTTGCCTCGAGGTACTGCCCAGCACTCAGCTGCTGCAGTTAGCAATCCGCAGTGGCACTCGCGCAGAATTTCAAGAGCTACACGACCAACAACGGCTGGTGAACCACAACCCCGGCCAAGCGGCCACTGAGCTCGCTAATGCCCTTGCACCCCATCAAGGCAAACCCATCTATCTCACCGTGGATTTGGATTGGTTCGACCCATCCGTCCTGCCAGGGACGGGCACACCTGAACCAGGCGGCTTTCTATGGCGCGATTTTGCCGCCGTCGTGGATGTACTACGACAACATCAGCTTGTCGGCGCCGACGTGGTGGAACTCGCCCCCCAACTCGATCCTTCAGGGATGAGTAGTGTGCTTGGCGCCAAGGTGACCCGCAGCCTGCTCATGCTGCTCAGCCTGTCTGCAGCAACTGAGCAAAAGCGAGCACCCTGACTGCATTGCTTCAGCAGAATTTCGAGCAGAATCTTCGAACACTCAAAGCAGCTCGGAAAACATCCAACAAGAGTAAGAACAGCTCCTGAATCCCCTGATCAAAGATCCTCACTAAGACAACCAACCAAAGTACGACCAAGCTCAAGCTGCCGGTCCATCTGAGTTTCAGTCACTTTCTCCTTCAACAATGGCAGTGATGGGGCTTGTTCTGTCCAGTGATGACACAGAGCAACGTGCGCCAACTCAGGATGCACGCTGATTTGTCTAAGACGACACCAACCTGCAGCCGCCAACTGACTGGTACCACAGTGTTCACAGGTTTTGCAGCTGGCTCTCGTGGACATTTTTCAATCCCCGAATGACGCTCAGGGTAAGGACTGTTGACGGATTGGACTACTGAAATCGTCAAATCTGCGACTTTCCTTCCGCTTCTGCAAACCAGATAGCACCCTCCATAGGATTTCGGCACTGCAACGTCCAGCCCGTGAATCTGCAACACACCCCCCTCCATGACCTCTGCCGAGATGCAGGAGGCCGGATGGTGCCCTTTGCCGGCTGGGACATGCCAGTGCAGTTCTCTGGCCTGCTCCAAGAACATCAGGCAGTGCGTCAGAAGGTGGGAATGTTCGATATCTCTCATATGGGAGTGCTGCGTCTCGAAGGAACCAACCCCAAAGACACCTTGCAGGCACTAGTGCCAACCGACCTCAATCGCATCGGTCCAGGTGAGGCTTGCTACACGGTGCTGCTCAACGAAACAGGCGGAATTCTCGATGACCTAGTCGTTTACGACCTTGGCACCAATAAGCAAGACAGCCAAAGCCTGCTGATTGTGATTAATGCAGCCTGCAGCGAAACCGACACCATCTGGTTAAAGCAACATTTGCAGCACGCAGGCATCGCACTCTCGGATGCCAAGAACAATGGCGTCTTACTGGCACTACAAGGACCCCAAGCGACCAAGGTGTTGGAACGCTTAAGTGGCGAATCACTAGCGAGCCTTCCCCGCTTCGGCCATCGCCAAGTCCAGTTTTACGGCCTGGGAGCGGAAGATCCCTCTTCAGTCTTCGTTGCACGAACTGGCTACACCGGCGAAGACGGCTTTGAACTGCTCCTGGAGGCAGAAGCCGGCCGAGCCCTCTGGCTCAAATTGCTCGCCGAAGGAGTCATCCCATGCGGACTCGGTTCCCGTGACACCCTGCGTCTAGAGGCAGCAATGCACCTCTATGGACAGGACATGGACATCAATACAACACCCTTCGAGGCTGGTCTCAGCTGGTTGGTACACCTGGAAATGCCTGCTCCATTCATGGGTCGAACTGCCTTAGAGCAACAAGCAGAGCAAGGCCCCATTCGCCGCTTGGTCGGTCTAAAGCTGTCTGGACGAGCCATAGCCCGTCATGGATACCCACTGCTTCACAACAACAACAAAGTGGGAGAAATCACAAGCGGCACCTGGTCGCCCAGTCTGGGAGAAGCGATAGCCCTGGGCTATCTACCCACAGCTCTAGCCCGCATCGGTAACGAAGTGGAGGTAGAGATCCGCGGCAAGCACCACCGGGCAACGGTGGTGAAGCGCCCCTTTTATCGCCGTCCTTCCCTTAGCTGAAGGCCATCGCCAAAACGGGTCGTTCTAATAAGCGGCAACAAGCCCCTGTGGGAAACTCGCTTTTCATCCTGAAGCCTTCCCCATGCGCAGCAACGGTTGCGGCGAACTGCGCAGTAAGCACATCGCCTCCAACGTGAAACTGTGTGGCTGGGTTGACCGCTGTCGAGACCATGGCGGAGTGATCTTCATCGATCTGCGAGACCGCAGTGGAACCATACAAATCACCGTGGATCCCGATCAAGGTGCTGAGCTCTTCGCAAGCGCAGAGAGCCTGCGTAATGAAACCGTCCTGCAGATCACGGGTCTGGTCAGACCCAGGCCGGCCGATGCAATCAACAGCAAACTCAGCACCGGCGAGATTGAGGTACTAGCCAATGGTCTCGAGGTACTCAACCCCGTCACAGGCAACCTGCCCTTTACGGTCTCGATTCACGACGAAGAACCCGTCAAAGAAGAGCTACGTCTGCGTCACCGCCACCTGGATCTGCGCCGGGAGCGAATGAGCCGCAATCTCCAGCTACGCCACACAACCATTAAAACGGCTCGTCGTTTTTTAGAAGACGAGGGATTCATCGAAGTGGAAACTCCTGTTCTCACACGCTCCACGCCCGAAGGAGCCCGCGACTACCTAGTGCCTTCAAGGGTATGCAGCGGTGAATGGTTTGCTCTGCCTCAATCCCCCCAGCTGTTCAAACAATTACTCATGGTGGGCGGCTTGGAGCGCTACTACCAAGTCGCTCGCTGCTTCCGCGATGAAGACCTACGCGCCGACAGGCAGCCGGAATTCACCCAGCTGGACATCGAAATGAGTTTCATGGATCAAGAACAGATCCTCAAGCTCAATGAACGACTGATCGCCACCATCTGGAAAGCAGTGAAAGGCATCGACCTACCACTTCCCTTCCCAAGATTGACCTGGCATGAGGCCATGGACCGATACGGCACCGACCGGCCCGATACCCGCTATGGAATGGAGCTCAATGATGTCAGCGACATCCTCAAAGACATGGGCTTCAAAGTCTTCTCCGGGGCCATAGCCGCTGGAGGCTCCGTGAAGTGCATCACTGTGCCAAACGGGAACGACCTGATCAGCAACGTGCGCATCAAACCCGGCGGAGACATTTTCAACGAAGCCCAAAAAGCTGGGGCCGGTGGCCTGGCTTTCATCCGTGTACGCGATTCCGATGAGATCGACAGCATCGGTGCGATCAAAGACAACCTCAACAGCAAACAAAAGGCAGCCCTGCTGAAACAGACTGGAGCCAAAGCGGGTGACCTGATTTTGTTCGGAGCGGGCAAGACCGCCACCGTCAACAGCGCCCTTGACCGGGTGCGGCAATTCCTGGGCCGCGAGCTGGGCCTGATCCCCACAGACCAAGACAACAAGCTATGGCAGTTCCTCTGGGTCGTGGACTTCCCGATGTTCGAGTTGAACGCAGAAGAAAACCGCCTTGAGGCTCTCCATCACCCCTTCTGTGCACCAAATAAAGACGATCTAGGCGACGATCCCGACGCCTGGATGGAGCGCCTACCTCAAGCCCGTGCTCAGGCCTATGACCTTGTCTTGAATGGGCTGGAGCTTGGCGGCGGATCAATGCGCATCCACAATGCCGAACTGCAACGACAAGTGCTGCAAACCATCGGTCTGCCCCTAGAAGAAGCAAATCAACAATTCGGCTTCCTCATCGATGCCCTTGAGATGGGAGCCCCACCTCATGGCGGCTTGGCATTCGGGATGGATCGGATCGTCATGCTGCTCACAGGAGAAGACTCGATCCGCGACACGATTGCCTTCCCAAAAACCCAACAAGCTCGCTGCCTGATGACCCAAGCCCCCGCAGGTGTCTCCAACCATCAATTAGAGGAACTGCATGTAGAAAGCACCTGGGTCGATCCCGAATAGATTCAGCGCATTCCAGACAACAAGGGGCGTCTTCATTAACCCTGAAGGCATATCTTCGCGGGCAACACTTGAAGAGCAGCCCCCAGCAAACCAAGACTTCCCGAGTCCGCAGAAGCGGCAGCACAGATCCTGTGCGTCTCTACTTGCAGGACATTGGACGCGTAGAGCTACTAACCAATGAAGAGGAAGTGACCCTGGCGAGACTTGTGCAGCGCAGGGAAGCCCTACTCAAACAGGAAAGGAAACTGGCCTCCAACCAAGAAGCGATCAAAGAATTACAAAGACTGGAGGAGCTGCAGCAACGAGAAGCGAACCATTCATGCCACTGGCCCACCAAACAGGAATGGGCGATGGCTGCTGGGCTCAGCCTGGCCGAGCTGCAAGAGAAAATCGAGACTGGTTACAAAACCTGGGGAGCCCTGACTGGTCTTGATCCCTTGGAACTCAAGCGAAGTTTGCGAGCTGGTCGGCGTGCCAAGGATCAGATGATCCAGGCCAATCTTCGACTTGTGGTGGCTGTAGCCAAGAAATATCAACAACGGGGCATAGAGCTGCTGGATCTGGTGCAAGAAGGCACCCTGGGCTTGGAACGCGCAGTAGAGAAGTTCGACCCCACTAGAGGTTTCCGCTTCAGCACCTACGCCTACTGGTGGATCCGTCAGGGCATCACCAGGGCCATTGCGACGCAAAGTCGGACGATCCGACTGCCGATGCACATCACCGAAAAACTCAACCGCATCAAACGGGTTCAACAGGAGATTGCTAGCAACCAAGGACGATTAGCTTCGATTGCCGAGCTCGCCAAGGCTCTTGGCCTTAGTGAAGAAACAGTGCGCCTAACCCTAATGAGGGTTCCACGTTCTATCTCCCTGGACACTCGAATAGGCCAAGAACAAGACAGCCAACTCGGCGATCTGCTGGAAGACAGCAACGCGACCCCAGAGGAGAAACTCACCCGCGATCAATTGCACAACGACCTTGAAATCTTGCTGGATGAACTAAGCAACCGCGAAGCGACAGTCATCAGACGACGTTTTGGACTTGAAGACGACACTCCGCAAACCCTGACGCAAATTGGCGAGGCAATGCATCTATCGCGAGAACGAGTGCGTCAGATTGAAACCCATGCCCTCTTGAAATTGCGTCAACCGCAACGTCGCTGCAAGGTACGGGACTACATTCAAAATCTCGATTCCTGATTAACACTTCACAAACGCACTGAATTTCAATACCTCAGACCTCCTTCCTTGAAATCGGCATCCCAGCAGACAAACGACAGGCAATCTCTGACGGCCTTGGAAGGGTTCTCGCCGATACCTATATGCTCTACGGCAAAACCCACGGATTCCACTGCAACGTAACCAGCCCGATGTTCAACACGCTCCACCTGATGTTTATGGAGCAATACACCGAGCTCTGGAATGCCCTCGATGTGATCGCCGAACGCATTCGTGCCCTTGGTTTTCTGGCACCCTTCGGCGGCAATACCCTCGGACAACTCGCTTCGATCAAGGAAGCGGAGCACCATCCCGCCACCCTCGAGATGGTGCGCGAGCTGGTCGATGGTCATGAAGAAGTGGCACGCACCGCTCGGGAAATTTTCAAACTGGCTGAAGCCGCCAATGACCAGCCCAGCGCCGATCTCTTAACCCAGCGGCTTGAGATTCACGAAAAAACCGCCTGGATGCTGCGCAGCCTGCTGGAAGCATGAGAAAGCCGAGCTAACTTAAAGAATCAGCCTGAAATTCATGGCCAAGTTCGTCTTTGTTACCGGTGGAGTCGTATCAAGCATCGGCAAGGGAATTGTGGCCGCGAGCCTTGGTCGCCTACTCAAGTCGCGTGGCTACAGCGTCTCGATCCTGAAGCTGGATCCCTACCTCAATGTGGACCCAGGCACCATGAGTCCATTTCAACATGGTGAAGTGTTCGTCACCGAAGACGGCGCCGAAACCGACTTGGATCTTGGCCACTACGAGCGCTTTACTGACACAGCAATGTCACGCCTCAATAGCGTAACCACTGGCTCGATATATCAAGCAGTCATCAATAAGGAACGGCGCGGCGACTACAACGGCGGCACTGTGCAAGTGATCCCCCACATCACTGGTGAGATTCGCGAACGCATCCACCGAGTAGCAGCCAATAGTGGCGCAGATGTCGTGATCACAGAAATCGGCGGCACTGTCGGAGACATCGAATCTCTGCCCTTCCTCGAAGCAATCCGTGAATTCCGTGGTGACGTAGGACGCAACGACCTTGCCTACATCCATGTAACCCTACTCCCGTTCATCGGCACATCCGGTGAACTCAAAACCAAGCCCACACAGCACTCCGTCAAAGAACTGCGCGCAATCGGCATACAACCAGATGTACTGGTTTGCCGCAGCGACCGCCCAATCAATGAAGACCTAAAGAGCAAAATTGGAGGCTTCTGCGGGGTACCAAACCGGGCTGTCATCACTGCCCTTGATGCCGACAGCATTTATGCCGTACCCATCTCACTAGAGGAAGAGGGCCTCTGTCTAGAAATGCTGGATGTACTCAACCTGACTGACCATGACAGCGACATGAAAAGCTGGGTTCAGCTGGTTCATAAGCTGCGCAACCCAGGTCCCGCTGTGAAGGTGGCCCTAGTCGGAAAATATGTGCAACTCAACGACGCCTACCTTTCAGTAGTAGAAGCCCTGCGCCATGCCTGCCTCACCCAAGATGCCTCCCTCGAGCTGTCTTGGGTCTGCGCCGAGCAGATCGAAACGCATGGTCCTGAAAGCCTACTCAAAGGAATGGATGCTGTTGTAGTTCCTGGAGGCTTCGGTAACCGCGGCGTCGATGGCAAAGTTGCTGCCATTCGCTGGGCGAGAGAACAACGAGTGCCATTCCTAGGGCTTTGTCTAGGCATGCAATGCGCTGTGATCGAGTGGGCACGCAACCAGGCAGGACTCACTGGAGCCAGCAGTTCCGAGCTGGAGCCCAACACCAGCCATCCTGTTATCCACCTCCTGCCAGAGCAACAAGACGTAGTCGATCTAGGCGGCACAATGAGGCTTGGAGTCTATCCATGCCGCATCGCACCAGACACGTTGGCACAGAAGCTTTATGGCGAACAGGTTGTCTACGAGCGCCACCGCCATCGCTATGAATTCAACAACTCCTACCGCAACCTATTTATTGAATCCGGCTACACCATCAGCGGTAGCTCACCCGATGGACGCCTCGTAGAACTGATCGAGCTGAAAGGTCATCCCTTCTTCACAGCCTGCCAATACCACCCTGAATTTCTCTCCCGACCCGGAAAACCCCATCCCCTCTTCCGGGGATTGATTGAGGCAGCTCAACTACGGCTACCAGCCTCACCTGACGAAGCCCTACGCCGACAAAGCCAGACCAACATCTCCGCTCAGGAGCAACCCAGCCGGATTGGATGACCGGCAATCTGCCGGTAGTAGAAACCTTCCATTCCCTACAAGGAGAAGGAGCCCATGTCGGTCGCAGCGCCTTCTTCATCAGGCTCGCCGGCTGTGATGTCGGCTGTTCATGGTGCGACACCAAGCACTCTTGGAACTCGAGAAACCATCCGCAAATCACGCTTGAACAACTAGCAGAGGAAACAGCAACAGCAGCAAAAGATGGCGCGGCCTTTGTGGTGTTGACCGGGGGTGAGCCATTGCAACACAACATCGCGCCCCTATGTGAGGCACTACGCATTGCCACAGCACCAAACCACGGCGGGCCATTGCCAATCCATCTAGAAACCAGCGGAGTGAATCAGCTCAGCGGTGTTCCCACATGGATCACTCTCTCGCCAAAACGCCATGCGCCACCTCGCACAGACTTATTAGCAGCGTGTCATGAGCTTAAAGTTGTAGTTCATGAAACAGACGATCTGAACTTCGCCGAAGACATGGCCAAAGCTGCCTTAGAAGCGAGAAAGAACGACAACACCTCACAATCACACCTCAGCAACACATCAAAGGAACCACTCCTTTTCCTTCAACCTGGCTGGGAGACAACAACAGGTCAACAACTAGCTTTCGAGCACGTACGAAGTCATCCCACCTGGAGACTCAGCATGCAAACCCACAAGTGGCTTGGTATACGTTGAACCTCAAAGCTTGGTTGCCTCCCGCTGAGTGATCTCAGCCTTCCACAACCGCCAACGCACCTCTAAGCCACCAGGTACATCAACGACGATCGGGAAGGAGGCGTTATAGGGAACCAAATAGGGCTTACTGCCAAAAACCAGAAAGCTCTCACGCATCGGCTCATCAGGAGGACAAACCATGCGGGTGGACATCACCTTGACTGCACCTGCAACGCTATAGAGCATCCGCTGCTCAGCTCCTTGAAGCCGCTCCATCCTCAGCCCTTGACCAGCCAAGTGATACTGATTGCAGTCCAATTGGATCGTTCGACCCACAATCAACTGGACCCGCCAATCCACAGCATTAGTGGACAGGCCAGGATCAGAACTTTTGCTAGCAACCCTGGGAGCTGAATCACCCAGCGTTGCTGTCCAGCAATCGGCTGCGGGTAATCATTCAAATCCATTCGAGGTATTGCCCGCAGGGGTTCCAACACTGTCGTCGACCACAAAACAACCAGCCCGAAAAAGATTCTGTTCTGAATTGATGCCTGCATACCAACAAGCGCTAGAGAATGGCCAGCATGATCCACTCAACAACCATTGCCCTGCTATCAGGAGGTCTTGATTCCGCCACTGCCGCTGCCTTGGCAGTGGAAGCAGGTCAAAAGGTCATCGGACTTTCGTTCGATTACGGGCAACGACATCGCAAAGAACTGCAAGCCGCTGACGCGCTAGCGGCCCACATGGGTCTAACCGAACACCATGTAATCAGTGTCAACCTTGGCAGTTGGGGAGGCTCCTCCCTCACCGATCTAACGCAAACAGTACCCAGTGAAGGAGTCGTGGACGGAGTGATCCCCAACACTTACGTACCTGGGCGCAACACGGTCTTCATTGCCATTGGCCTCAGTCTTGCCGAAGCCCGCAATGCCAATCAGCTGGTATTAGGGGTCAATGCAATGGACTACTCCGGCTACCCAGACTGCAGACCTGACTATCTCAAGGCCTATCAGAGCTTGGCTGATCTGGCCAATAAAGCTGGCCGTGAAGGACATGGGATCAAACTCTGGGCTCCACTCATGCATTTGCACAAGAAACGAATTGTGCAAGAGGCGCTGAGGCTAGGGGTACCAATCGATAAAACCTGGAGTTGCTATAGCGGAGGTGATCATGCCTGCGGCATATGCGACAGCTGCCGCATCCGCGATGCAGCTTTGAGCGAGGCTGGCAGATCAGATCTCTGCAGCAAGCCAACACCATGACTTCTCTGGAGCGGCGACTTTGCCGCTGGCAAGAACCAGCGAAGTTGGCAAAACAACTCGCCAAAACTTGGGGAGAAGCTGGGCTTGTCTGGCTGGATGGAGACGGCAGTGGTCTAGGTCGTTGGGCGACTCTGGCAGTCGATCCCATTCATCAGATTTGTTGCCGAGGCATCCCTGGCGAAAAAGACGCCAGCAACCCATTCGAAGCCCTACGTGATCTAGAACCAGGACACTGGACAGGCTGGCTCAGCTACGAAGCAGCAGCCTGGATAGAACCCAAAAATCCCTGGAAAGCAGATTCCATGGCGACTCTGTGGATGGCGCAACATGATCCTGTACTGCGATTCGACCTTCAAAAGCATCAGCTATGGATCGAAGGGTGTGATCCCAAACGACTGCAAGAACTAGCTAACTGGCTAGAAGCCAACCCACCTGAAGATGCACCTAAAAGCAGCAAAGATGAGTCGTTACTTGCAACAACAGACCTCAACATTCCCGTCAATGCATGGCAATGGCTCACCACTAGAGCTGACTATGCACGTGATGTGCAGCAGATCAGACATTGGATTGCCAGCGGCGATATTTTCCAGGCCAATCTCAGCGCTTGCTGTACCACCACGATCCCTTCAGAAAGCTTCGCCGTAGACCTTTTCCTAAAACTTCGCCACCACAACCCAGCTCCCTTTGCCGGCCTAGTGATAGCTGCAGGCCTTGCAAAAGGTGAAGCCGTGATCTCCGCCTCTCCAGAGCGTTTCCTAAAAGCATTCCCCACAGGAGAAGTTGAAACGCGACCAATCAAAGGGACCCGACCACGCCACCCCAATCAAAGCCAAGACGCTGATCTGGCAGCTGATCTTGTTTGCAGCAGCAAAGACCGAGCTGAAAACGTGATGATCGTCGATCTATTGCGCAACGATCTAGGGCGAGTCTGTCAATCCGGCTCCATCACAGTGCCTAAATTGGTAAGCCTTGAGAGCTATCCCCATGTGCATCACCTCACCTCAGTAGTGCAAGGACGGCTTCGATCAGACCAATCTTGGGTAGACCTACTACAAGCCTGTTGGCCGGGAGGCTCCATCAGCGGTGCCCCCAAGCTGCGCGCCTGTCAGCGGCTGAACGAACTGGAACCAACAGCACGCGGGCCCTATTGCGGCTCGTTGTTGCATCTCAACTGGGATGGGCAGCTCGACAGCAGCATTCTGATTCGCTCGATGTTGCTCGAGGGCAACACCTTACGAGCCCATGCCGGCTGCGGCATCGTGACCGGTTCCGACCCCTATTGCGAAGCTGATGAGCTGAACTGGAAACTGCTGCCACTACTGGAGGCACTGCAATGAAAAACCAGATTGCCTGGATCGATGGCAGCTGGGGTAGCACTGCGGAGCTCGCTCTTCCGCTAGGAGATCGAGGCCTGCAGCTTGCCGATGGCATCTTTGAGACAATTCTGATCCTTGATGGACATCCACAACTCCTCAATGCTCATCTCAGCCGCTGGCAGACCAGCGCATGCCTGCTAGAGATGGCCCCCCCGCCTACAGCGAAATGGTTGACACCTCTGATCAAAGAGGGCCTGAAACAATGCAACTTGGACAATGGCAATGGGGCCCTGCGCCTAAACTGGAGCCGTGGCGATAGGTCAAGCCGAGGCATCAGTCTGCCCCAGAGCAACCCGAGTTCAACAACCCATCGCTTCTGGCTAGAGCTGAATGCAGTGGAGCCCTGCTTTACTCCACTTACGACGATCATCAGTTGCCATGAGCGTCGCAACGCCAATAGTCGCTTGAGTCGTTGCAAAACCTTCGCCTACGGTCAAGCGATACAGGCCCGCCACGAAGCACAGAAAGCGAATTGCGATGAGGCCATCCTGCTCAGCACAAGCGGTGAACTTTGTTGTGGCAGTACCGCCAACCTCATCGTGCGACGAAACAATCATTGGCTCACACCTCGGATTGCTAGTGGCTGTCTACCAGGTGTCATGCGACAACAGGGCCTCGAACAAGGATGGCTGCAAGAAACTCAACTAGAAGCCACACCAGAAAAAGATGATCAATGGCTACTGATTAATAGCCTCAGCTGCCAACCCATCGTGAAGCTCGATGATCATCTGCTCAGAGCATGGTCGAATCCTGAAGGCCTTTGGAACTCCCTCTTAAAAGCCAACAACACTGACACTGCTCCCAGACATACAGATTAATGCCCCAGCCCTAAACATCTCCATACGCACTCATACACTTAGGAATTGATCCACCACTGCCTGACTAAGGTCGCTGGTCGGACCACTGGCCACAATGCCACCTCGTTGCATGGCGTAGTAGCGATCAGCTTGACGAACAAAGTGCAGATGCTGCTCTACCAAAAGAACGCCAATCCCTGTCTCGGCAATGATGCGTCGAACAGCCCTTTCAATGTCTTGAACGATATTGGGCTGAATACCCTCCGTCGGTTCATCTAGCAGGAGCAATTTCGGCTTACCAAGCAAAGCCCGAGCAATCGCTAGCTGCTGCTGTTGCCCACCGCTGAGGTCTCCGCCTTTACGCGGCAAAAACTCCTGCAAGATCGGGAACAACTCATAAACAAGCGAGTCAATGCTGTGGTTTCGCGCCAAGCCGCCGGGCAATGCCTCCATCCCTAACATCAGGTTCTCCTCCACCGTCAGATGGGGAATAATTTCTCGCCCCTGAGGCACATAACCAATACCCGCACGGGCCCGCTGATGCGGAGGATGGCGATCCAAGCCTTCGCCGCTAAACAGAATCTCTCCACTACGAGGACGCAACAGACCGATCAATGATTTCAACAAGG
This sequence comes from Prochlorococcus sp. MIT 1318, assembly GCF_047304505.1. NCBI lineage: Bacteria > Bacillati > Cyanobacteriota > Cyanophyceae > Synechococcales > Prochlorococcaceae > Prochlorococcus > Prochlorococcus sp. MIT 1318. The sequence continues at coordinate 613,843 of NZ_CP138958.1, forward strand.
TGGTCTTGCCCACACCGTTGCGGCCAATCAAGCAGACCATCTCACCTGCTTTCACAGTGAGGTCGACATCCCTAAGGATATGGCTCTCACCGTAGTAGGTGTTTAGACCACGGATCTCAAGAATGGTCATCGGCTGCAGAGAATCATGAACTGCATAGGTAGAAAGCGCTGCATCAGGCAACCTCCTCATTACGACCTAGATACACCTCGATCACGCGTGGATCACACTGAATCTGATCCATCGAGCCCTCGCACAAAACATGCCCCTGGTGAAGAACAGAAACCTGACTCTCCAGGCGCCGGATGAACTCCATGTCATGGTCAATCACCAAAACAGTGTGATCACCAACGAGAGACTTGAGCAGATCCGCAGTGAGATCTGTTTCCTCATCCGTCAAACCAGCAACTGGCTCATCAACCAATAACAGGTCAGGTGACTGACCCACAAGCATGGCGATCTCCAACCACTGCTTCTGCCCATGAGACAACGATCCAGCAACTTGATGCGCACGTGTCTGCAGCGAAACGATACCCATCAAATGGGCAATGCGATCGCGCTCAACAGCATTAAGACCTGCGCTTAAAAGTGGCCAAGGGCGCTTTGGATGACTGACCGCCAAGGCGAGGTTTTCCTCAACAGTGAGGTTTTCGAAGACTCTCGGGCTCTGAAACTTCCTACCAATCCCAAGCCGCGCAATCCTGTGTTCCGGCTTGTTTAAAAGAGATTGGCCCTTAAACAAAACATCACCTGCCGTTGGTCGAAGCTTGCCAGTAATCACATCCAGGAAGGTGGTCTTGCCTGCACCGTTGGGACCAATCACGGCACGCAATTCTCCTGGCTGCAGGCTGAGATTGAGATCACGCAGTGCCATAAAGCCATCAAAGCTGACACTGATTTGACGCAGCTCAAGCAAAGCAGTTGTCATGACTTCACCTCCTCCTTGCCATCCATTTCCAAGCGTGGATAGGTGCCGATCCTGCGCGCGACACCCAAGCGAGTAAGCAGGTTTCGTGGCCCACCCGCCTGCCACCAGCCCACAACACCTTCTGGTAGTGCCGTAACGACGAGAATAAACAAGCCTCCCAGGATAAATAGCCAGCCTTCTGGCCAAACCGTGCTGATTTGGCTCCTCGCCAAATTAATGACTAGAGCGCCAAGAATGGCACCAATCAAAGTTCCGCGTCCGCCCACTGCCACCCAAATCACCATGTCGATTGAGAAGGGAACAGTCATGTATTGAGGCGAGACGATGCCGGACTGCACGGTGTAAAGAGCACCGCCGATGCCAGCCAAGCCACCAGCCATCGCAAACACGATGGTTTTAAACAAGGTGGGGTTGTAACCAGCAAAACGCAAACGCGGCTCATCATCGCGAATGGCGATCAACACTTCACCAAAACGGCCACGCACCACCCAGCGCACAGCCAACCAGGCCAGGATCACCATCACGGCCGTTAACCAGAAGAAGCCTCGCTGCATGAATGCAGAGCCCACCTGCTGTCCAAAAAGCTCTGTGACATCGGTCTTAAGACCGTTGGTGCCATTGATCAGTTTCTGCTGTCCGTTGAAGAAATTAAAGAAAACCAGCAAGGCGGCCTGGGTAAGAATCGAAAAATAAACTCCCTTGATCCGGTTGCGGAACACCAAGTTGCCTAACAGCGCGGCAAGCAGTGCAGGGATCAACCAGATGGCAATCAGCGTGAACCAAGGCGAATGAAACGGCTGCCAAAATCCAGGAAGTTGATCCACCCCATAAAGGCCGAAGAACTCTGGAATCCCGTTGGGTTGTTCGCTCGAGCTATTGAGCTGAAGGTACATTGCGGCTGCGTAACCACCGAGCGCAAAGAAGATGCCCTGACCCAGGCTCAATAAGCCTGTAAAACCCCAAATCAAATCGATGCCGAGGGCCACGATCGAGAGAGAGAGAAAACGACCGAGCAGGTTGAGCCCAAATACCGACACCACTGCAGGCGCCGCCACAATCGCAGCAATGATCAAGACCCAGACAATCACCAGGGGCCAACGGCGTTGTTGAAACGCTTGCAACATCGATTTAAGCCTCCACCATGCGTCCCCTCTGGGGAAACAGACCAGCAGGACGGAATTGAAGGAACACCACAATCAGCGCAAACACCATCACCTGGGCCATGCTCGTGGTAGCAAAAAAATCAACCACGCTCGCCAAAGGAGCAGGCATCGAAGGCCAGATACTGAGCAAACGGCCAGCACCGATCAGGTCTGTTAGCACCCCAATAGCAAAGGAGGCCAACACGGTGCCGAACAGATTTCCCACACCTCCAAGCACTACCACCATGAAGCAACCAACGATATAAGACGTGCCGACGTTGGGTCCCACGGATCCCAACAAAGACACCGCTACCCCCGCGATGCCAGCCAAACCGGAGCCGATGCCAAAGGTAAGCACATCCACAGTATCGGTTGAGATGCCAAGGCAATCACTCATGGAACGATTCTGAGTCACTGCCCTGATGCGCATCCCCCACACACTGCGATTCAAGAACCAGGTGATACCGAGTACAGCGAGGATCGTGATCACAATGATCACCAAACGTGGTACAGGGAAGGTCATGCCCGACAGTTCAATCCCCCCACGCATCCACTTAGGTGCCGTGACATCGACATTGCGAGAGGTCGCACGAGAGATACGACTGATCTGAGAGGCCAAACCACCCGCCAGTAACACCCCAGCCAGAGCCGACACAAGCCAGCTTCCAGCACGCACCAGGCGGGCCCGCGGCCCCTGCAAAAGCTTGTCAGGAAGAATGATCGGCAGACTGAAGCCAAACACTAACGCCAGCACCAAGCCAGCCGCATAAGCCAATGGAAAACTGCGCACAAACTGCTGCAGAATCAGGCTAACGCCCCATGTCGCCAACAATGTCTCCAACGGGTTGCCGTAGAGACGACGAATCACGGTGCGTTCTAGCAAGATACCAACCACACCACTAACGATGAAGGCCAGAGGAATCGCCACCAACACATAAGCGTTGTAGAAAGGCTGCAGAGCAGGCAGCTTGAAGATCAGCTGTACCACATAAGTGGTGTAGGCCCCGAGCATGATCAACTCGCCATGGGCGAGGTTAATGACACCCATCAGGCCGAAGACTATCGCCAGTCCGAGGGCAGCAACCAGCAGCACCGAGCCGATGGCCACACCATTGAAAAGACTTTCAAGAAGCAGTTGCACGGGCGAAGATCAGAGACCGGAAAAACGACGAAAGGAGGAGCCCGTTTCCGGACTCCTCCCAAACAATGCCAAAGCGGAAAAACGCCTTGGCGAGGCAATCAAAGCTTGTACTTCTCGCCTTTGTTGGCATCAGTCCAGTCGCAAGCATAGCCCTTAGAACTGGGCTCGAACTGGTTCCAAGCCTGTGGAGCCACAGGGCCATCGGTCTCTTCGAGAATCTCGAACTGACCATCTTTGGTGATCTTGCCGATACGTACGGTCTGGGACAGGTGATGGTTTGGCATCACTTTCACAGGACCCTGAGGCGCATCAAACTCAATTCCGATCAAAGCTTCACGTACCTTGTCGTCATCAAAGCTATTGGCCTTCTCGACCGCAGCTTTCCACAGATACACCATGTTGTAAGCCGACTCCTGAGGGTCAGCAACCTGACGATCATTGCCATATTTGGCCTTGAAGTCAGATGCAAACTTCTTCGAAGCAGGCGTATCAATCGACATCATGTAATTCCAAGCCCCATAGTGTCCCTCAAGGAACTCAGGCCCGATCGTGCTGATCTCTTCTTCCGCGATGGAATAGCTCATCACGTAGTAGCCATTTTCAGGAGTAAGTCCGGCATCCTGAATCTGCTTAAAGAAAGCGACGTTCTGGTCACCATTGAGGGTGTTGATGATCACACCACCATCAGGCAATGCCTTCTTGATCTTGGCAATGATCGGCGCCACTTCAGTGTTGCCGAGGGGCAAATAATCCTCTCCAACCACTTTCCCACCAAGAGCTTTGACCTGCTCCTTAGTGATGGTATTGGAGGTGCGAGGGAAAACGTAATCAGAACCTACAAGGAAGAAGGGCTTGCCAGCAGCGGGCGACTTCTCGAACATGAACTTGGTTGCAGGCTCCGACTGCTGATTCGGAGTCGCACCTGTGTAGAAGATGTTATTGGAACACTCCTGGCCCTCGTACTGAATCGGGTAATAGAGGAATGCATTCTTCGATTCGTAAACCGGCAGCATCGCCTTACGGCTTGCGGAAGTCCAACCACCAAAGACAACAGGAACACTATCTTGATCGATCAACTTCTTGGACTTCTCAGCGAAGGTTGGCCAATCAGAAGCGCCATCTTCAACGATGTAGTCGATCTTGTATTTCTTGCCATCAACTTCAACACCACCGGCAGCGTTGATCTCTTCAATCGCCATTTTCTCGGTGTCCACAAGGGTGGACTCCGAGATGGCCATGGTGCCACTTAAGGAATGGAGGATACCAACCGTGACCGTGTCGTCGAAATCGGTATTAGCGGTTTTATCACTACCACCACCGCAAGCCGTAATGCTGACACCAACGGCGGTTGCGGCGAAGCCAGCCACAAGGCGCTTTGAGAATGAAACGTTCATTGAAACCGTAGATAGGCAGAATATGGAGCACGCCTATTCGGGCGGCCTGGGGAACGTAAAGATCAGCCAGGCATGATTCTGTAGTGAATGATACAAAGCCCTTTGCGCTGATCATTGCTAAGGGCGATTTGGTAGCTGTTGCAACAAAAATTGCAGCACGCTCTCCAAGCCATCGCCGCTCCGCAAGTTGGTGAAGCACCAAGGGCGCTCTCCCCGCATCCGCGTCGTATCGCGCTTCATCACTTCCAAATCGGCCCCGACATGGACAGCGAGATCAATCTTGTTGATCACCAATAAATCCGAGCGTGTAATCCCAGGGCCACCCTTGCGAGGGATCTTGTCGCCAGCCGCCACATCAATCACATAGATGCAAAGGTCCACCAATTCTGGACTGAAGCTGGCGGCAAGATTATCGCCACCACTCTCAACAAGCACAACATCAAGATCTGGAAAATTTCGCTCCAGATCTTCTACGGCCGCGCGATTAATCGAACAATCCTCACGAATAGCAGTATGAGGACAACCGCCTGTTTCCACTCCGCGAATACGCTCTGGCTCGAGAGCTCCAACACGCGTCAAGAACTCTGCATCTTCCTGGGTATAGATGTCATTGGTGACAACTGCCAATTGCAACTGATCTCGTAGACGGCGACACATTGCCTCCACTAGTGCTGTCTTACCCGAACCCACCGGGCCAGCCACACCTAAGCGCAGTTTGCTACTCATCAGCTCCGGAATAATCGGGAATACAGCTCAGCATGGGAGAGCTGCGCAATAGCAGAACCCACTCCTCCGCACCACAGCTGCTGTGGATCCACATCAAGCAAGCTAATCGCCTGCATTTCAATCAGCGGCTGAAGCTGACGTTGCAACCGTTGTGCCTCAGTTGGCCCCAGCGGAACAAGACGCACGGCCGCACTGAGCTGATTAGCCACCCAGCCAAACAGGTAACCCTGAACAACCTCCAAAGGCGTTATCTCCCAAGACAAACCAGCCCAAGCCCAAGCCACTGGCCAACCAAAATCCACTCCTCCATCAGGGAGAGGATGACCCAGGTCAGCTAATAACTGCAAAAGAGAGCGACCCATCTGCTGCTGCTGCGCTCTTACTTCAGCCGCATCTCGCAGTGCAATCAACCATTGAGCCCAATCCCGCACAGCAGTGCCATGGTCAACTTTGTCCTGCTCAGCACTCACCTTCCATTGGCTGAGGGAATGACGCAGCGGACGCAAAGCAGCAGCTTCGATCATGACCTGCCCGCGACTGAGCTCCGCCTCCAACCAACTTGCCAAAGTTGCTCGATCCTGAAGCTGCTCACGCTGCACCAGCAGTTCCAAACCCTCCGAATAACTGAACGCACCCACCGGCAAAGCCGGGCTAACAAGCTGAAGCAAAGCGAGACTGCTCATCAGTGATGACGTTGTTGCTGCCCATCAATGGGCTGTTGATCATGGCTATGGACGCCTTGATAGGCCCCAGGCTCCGGATAAAATGACTCCATCAGAGACTCCAGAGCCAAGCCACGCACCCGCAGCAGATCGGCTAAGACAGGATCATCTAGCAACCGCAACTGCTTCGTGCGTAGCTCTAGTGCCACGTGACGATTACCCAAGTGATAAGCCGCCTCAAGCAGAGCCAGTTCTGAAGGAGCCCTAACCACCAACAGTTTCTCAGGAGCAGCGACCACCCTCACCAAAACAGGGCCTTCCGCCGCAGCCAGACTTTCTCCAGGCTGCAATGGGCCCTGCCGCGGCAATTGCAATAAGACGGACTGACCACAAGCCGTGCATCGCAGCCCCCGCAAACGGGTGCGTTCTTCAGCAGTGAGAGGCAATTCCATACAAGCCTCAACCCCAACAGCATCAAGCCTGCGGGTGAGCACCGGAACAGTGTCGCGAGAAGGAAAATCGACCAAGCTCATGACCATAAGCCTGCCAAACGGCAACTGCTCCATCCGTGAGTGTTGCTAAAGAGTTAAACCGTGCTCGATCACAGCGTGCTCCGATGACTGGCGACAGACCCTGGCACGGCCAATGTTCCCTGCAACTGATCAGCAAAACTGCGACAGACGATCTTCAACCCCGGCTCACCGTGCATCAGAGCCAATGCACGGCTCCATTCAAGATTCAGCGTGCCAATCTTGATCACGACGGCCGCTGTCAACTGCCCTTACTTCACACCGCAGGGGGTTTGGTCGGAGGAGATCAGCTCAGTGTGAATGTCAAAGCCGGAGCAGACAGCCGCGGCCTGGTCACGAGTGTGGCTGCCCAGAAGGTCTATGGCTCCGTAGGCCGCTCCAAACAACACCCCAAAGGCCGCTGGGCAAGTCAAGAGTGTCACTTCGAACTAGCAACCAATGCTGACCTGGAATGGTTACCCCAAGAGCTCGTGGTTTTTCAAGGAGGCCTCTACAAGCAACGGATGCAAGTCGAACTGCAACCAAAAGCCAGTTTTCTCTGCGCCGAAGTGGTGCGCCTAGGTCGCACAGCTGCTGGAGAAACACTGAACGAAGGCGCCTGGAGGTCAAGCCTGGAGATCTGCCGACAAACCCCGATTGGTCGTCAATGGGAACTAGTCGATCAACTCGAGCTCAACAGCGAAGTGCTGCAGAGTTTGCACGGCATGGGGACACAGCCCGTGTTCGGATCTTTTGTTTGGGCCGCACCGAATCCTCTGACTGCCGACGTGATGGAGATACTTCTGCGGAACTGTCGAACAGATCGCGCAAACCTAGAAGGTTCCATGGCTTGTGGTGGTCTCGATCAAGGCTTAGTGGCCCGATATATAGGGCCATCAAGCCAAGCCGCACGCCAATGGTTTTCCCGCCTCTGGGCCCGCACACGCCAGCTACGGCGGCTCAGCACTCCTCAACCTCCACGAGAATGGCCCCTGCAAGAAGAGGGAACGTTCTCAAACGAAAGGTTCACAAAGAACCATCAATCGCCTTCTGCCTCGCCACACTGAAATGAAATCCTGGCTTCCATGCACCTCAGCCCCCAGGAAAAAGACAAACTCCTGATCGTCACCGCTGCCCTGCTTGCAGAACGACGCCTCAACCGCGGCCTGCGGCTCAACCACCCCGAAGCCGTGGCCTGGCTCAGCTTCCTTGTCATCGAAGGCGCTCGTGACGGCCAATCCGTCGCGGAGCTGATGGCCGAAGGCAGCACCTGGCTGCGTCGCGATCAGGTAATGGATGGTGTTCCCGAACTGATCCCGGAGGTGCAAATCGAAGCCGTCTTTAAGGACGGCACCAAATTGGTCACCCTCCACGACCCCATCCGCTAAAAAATCCCCATGCCTCCGCTAATCCCCGGTGAACTGATTCCTGAACCGGGCACGCTTGAACTCAACAGCAACCGGCCAACCCTCACCCTGCGCGTGGCCAATAGTGGCGATCGACCGATCCAAGTTGGCTCCCACTTTCACTTTTTCGAGACCAATACAGCTCTGCACTTCGATCGTGATGCTGCACGGGGGCACCGATTGGACATCCCTGCTGGAACAGCAATCCGCTTCGAACCCGGCGACGAACGTGACGTGCGCCTGGTTTCCCTTGCTGGTCACCGCAAGGTTTTTGGTTTCAATGGTCTGGTCAACGGACCACTCGACTGAACTGCTTCTACACCTCGTCCCTTTCGCTGCATTGCTATGGCCTACCGGATGGATCGCCAGGCCTACGCCGAAACCTACGGCCCCACCACAGGCGACCGCATACGCCTAGCAGACACCGAGTTGATCCTGGAGGTGGAGCGCGATTTCACCACCTACGGCGAAGAAGTCAAATTCGGTGGAGGGAAAGTGATCCGCGACGGCATGGGGCAATCCCAGCAATCCCGCGCCAATGGTGCTGTTGACACCGTGATCACCAATGCCCTGATCCTCGACTGGTGGGGGATCGTCAAAGCAGATATCGGCCTACGAGACGGACGGATCGTTGCCATCGGCAAGGCTGGCAATCCCGACATCACTGACGGGATTGACATTGTGATCGGCCCAGGCACTGAAGCCATTGCTGGAGAGGGTCACATCGTGACCGCCGGAGCCATCGATAGCCACATCCATTTCATCTGCCCACAGCAAATCGAGACTGCCCTAGCTAGCGGCGTTACCACCATGCTCGGTGGTGGTACAGGTCCGGCAACAGGCACCAATGCCACTACCTGTACACCTGGCGCCTTTCACATCAGCCGCATGCTGCAAGCAGCCGAAGGCTTGCCGATGAATCTTGGCTTCTTTGGTAAAGGCAATGCCAGTACAGCTGAAGCTCTCGAGGAGCAAGTACTAGCCGGAGCCTGCGGCCTCAAACTCCACGAAGACTGGGGTACCACTCCAGCAGCTATTGACTGCTGTCTTTCGGTAGCCGATCGCTTCGATGTCCAGGTCTGCATCCACACAGACACACTCAATGAAGCAGGTTTTGTAGAAGACACAATCCGAGCCATCGGCGGACGCACCATCCACACCTTCCATACCGAAGGGGCCGGTGGAGGCCACGCACCAGACATCATCCGTATCTGTGGTGAAAGCAACGTGCTGCCCAGCTCCACAAATCCAACCCGGCCTTACACCCGCAACACCCTGGAAGAGCACCTCGACATGCTCATGGTTTGCCACCACCTCGATCCAGCGATTCCTGAAGATGTGGCCTTTGCCGAATCGCGCATCCGTCGCGAAACGATCGCTGCGGAAGATATTCTCCACGACCTCGGTGCCTTCAGCATCATTGCCAGTGATTCCCAAGCGATGGGACGAGTCGGAGAGGTGATTACCAGAACATTCCAGACCGCTCACAAGATGAAAGTTCAGAGAGGCCCTCTGCCAGAAGATGCTGCCAATCCACGTGGCACTCGTAACGACAACAACCGCCTAAAGCGCTACATCGCCAAGGTAACGATCAACCCCGCCATTGCCCACGGCATTGACAACCATGTTGGCTCAGTAGAGGTAGGCAAACTGGCAGACTTGGTGCTCTGGAAGCCAGGCTTCTTCGGCGTGCGGCCAGAACTTGTCATCAAGGGCGGGTCAATCATCTGGGCGCAAATGGGCGATGCTAATGCCTCGATTCCAACACCTGGACCAGTCCATGGCAGACCAATGTTTGCAGCATTCGGCCAAGCCCTTGCCCCCAGCTGCCTCACCTTCCTGAGCCAAGCGGCCATCGAAACAGATCTTCCAAACAAGCTGGGGCTGCAACGTGCCTGCATTCCCGTTCTGAACACCCGCACGATCGGCAAAGCAGAAATGCACAACAACAATTCACTACCAAAAGTAGAGGTAGATCCACAAACTTACGAGGTGTTCGCCGACGGCGATTTACTCACATGCGACCCCGCAGAAGAACTACCAATGGCCCAGCGATATCTCCTAATCTAAACGCTAAATTCAACATCTACCTTTAGGTTGCTAAGTCATAGATCAAGTCTTGATCGGCATCATAACCTCAGCCGGCTGAGGAGCACACGCTGCCACCTGTTCATCAACTACTGCACCCACAATCACAATCGACGGCGCTGCAAACCCTTCGCTCTGCACCCTTTGAACCAACTGTTCCAAGGGAGCTTTGAGGTAGCGCTGACCTACGACAGTGCCCTGTTGAATGATTGCTGCGGACGTAGCTGGATCGAGGCCACCGGCAATCAACTCTTCGACGATATAAGCAAGGTTATGCAAACCCATATAAATCACCAGGCTGTCACTTGCGCTAGCAAGATCCTTCCAATTCACAGAAGGGCGCTGTTTGTCGATCTTCTCGTGACCTGTCACAAAGGTGACAGAACTACCACCACAACGATGGGTCAGAGGAATACCCACATAGGCCGGCGCAGCCATCCCCGCTGTAATCCCAGGGACCACCTCCACCGATACCCCATGACTCTGCAAATAGGCGGCCTCCTCACCACCCCGCCCAAACAGAAAAGGATCACCACCTTTTAGGCGTACTACACAGGAATGACGCTGAGCCAATTCAACAAGCAACTCATTTGTCTTGGACTGTGGGACCCAATGACGTTCTCGACGTTTACCAACAAAATGCCGTTCACAAGACTCGGGCACTAACTCGAGTACTTCCTTAGGCACCAGAGCATCGTGAACCAAGGCTCCGCACTGGCGAAGCAGACGATAAGCCTTCAGTGTGAGCAAATCAGGATCACCAGGGCCTGCACCCACCAAATACACAGTGCCAAAGTCCAAAGAGCTCATGGCAATGCAGCCAGCAAATCAATCAAACCCAATCGAAATAACTCAATCTCAAGTAGGGAAGTCATCACCCCAGAATCGCGCAGCGTCTGCGTCATCTGGATTGGCGCCAAGGCAAGGAAAAGAGGCGTGGATGCCTCCTTCGCTGAAGCGACATCAGCATGCCAGTCGTCCCAGGAAAGCATGGGCAACGCCAGCCGCTGCTGCAGCAAACTTAAATAGCGATGAGCAACACCCTGGCGAAGGGGATGGTGAACCAAAACAAGAGAGCCATCACGACAATCCTGACGCTGCACCCACTCCTGTAACAATCGCCACCAAGAGGGCCAGGCACCCAAGAAAGGCACCAACCTGGTGTTCACACCCTGTTGCTGAAGTCGCTGACGAATCAACGGCACATCCTCTCGAACATGAGAACCAGGCAGCAACAACAAAGGAACCAGCCAAATAGGATCTGCACTCTGCTCATGGCGATCAGTAGCCGTTAAGGCCTCTACCAGCACAGGTGTGCCACGACGTTGCGCGACCTGCAGAGCAAAAGAACGCACACAAGAAGGAACATACCCACCAGCACGGCCATGCACGATCAAACGCAAAGCGCGCTTACAACCAACCTGCTCATGCTTTCGTAACAACGGCCACGGATCTAAGACATCCGAAACTGGTGAAGTCATTCCAGTCTTAATAGTCGACTGCAACCATGGCATCCCGTCGCTATCGAACACAGTCGCAAACTCGGTTGAGGACGAGTGGTCGCCAAGGCAGACAGGGTGCAACCCGCTCAAAACGCTTTAACAGTGACTTCGAAAGGGATTTAGCTGCCATGAACCGTGTGTGGAAAATGCTCAGACAAGGCACAATCCGCTGGTTGGGAGAGATAGGCCGCCAATACTGAAATCACTTAAAATTTATACACAGCAACCATAAAGAAGGAAACTTGTGCACCTAGATGTATCGATAAACACCAAATCTTGAATTTCACACAAATGCTCAGTTTTGTTCAATCTGATACCGCCAATACCCTCTTCATTGAGGCTTAATGACTCCATTCGCAGCGTGACCTGAATCCTCAACACCCCTGGCTCAGTCAAATCAGCCGGGCTCAGAATGTATACAAAGACACCAAATCTTGAATTTCACACAAATGCTCAGTTTTGTTCAATCTGATACCGCCAATGCCCTCTTCCATCAGGCTTAATGACTCCATTCGCAACTTACCCTTACTTCAATAATCGCAGAGTCTAAAAACCATGGGCATCGAATAAGCGAATAAAGTTTAAAAAACATGATCACTTCTTTTCAAGTTTAATTTCAACAAAATGTCATGGTTATTAGCTCTCCTGCTAAACAATTTCTCCAAGGAAAGAAGCTCAACAAAATTGAGCAAAACAAAGCTTTTAAAGATGGCTTAGATGTTGGTGATGAACTTGAAACCTTTGCTCAGGTTGGTTGGGAACAGGTCGATAAAACAGACCTCGAACTGCGCCTGAAATGGTATGGAATGTTCTGGCGACCGAAAACTCCTGGCAAGTTCATGCTACGGCTAAGGATACCCAATGGTGTTCTCAATAGCCACCAAATAAAAGTAGTGGCCTCAATCGTGGGTCGCTACGGAGAAGACGGCAGTTGCGACATCACAACACGCCAAAACCTACAACTTCGTGGTGTTTTACTGAGTGATCTTCCCGAAATCCTCAGACGTCTTGAAGAGGCAGGCCTCAACACAATCCAATCAGGTTTTGATAACCCACGCAATGTCACAGGAAATCCACTGGCTGGGATTGACCCTCTTGAAATTGTTGATACTCGCCCTTACACAACTGAACTACAAAATTTCCTCACGAATCAAGGAAAAGGAAACCATGAATTCTCCAACCTTCCCCGCAAATGGAATACGGCAGTTGCAGGGGCCCGCGATAATTTCCTGCTCCATAACGACATCATCTTCCATCCAGTGGAACACGATGGGGTGATGGGTTTCGGCGTCTGGCTCGGAGGGATCCTCTCCTCGCAGATGAATGACTATGCGCTGCCTTTAAATGCCTGGGTTAAACCCAATGAAATCTGTCGGCTCACCGGCACTATTCTAACGCTATGGCGAGATAACGGTGAGCGTAACAATCGCCCTAAGGGCAGGTTTCGCATGTACCTCGACAGCGTGGGCATCGAAGCGTTTCGCACCATGGTGGCGGAAAAATTTGGACCGCTAACTCCTGATCCCGGTTCTGTATTTGACGACAAGCCTCGCTCTTTTTACGGAATCCACCCTCAGAAACAAACAGGTCTTCACTACGCCGGCATGCATGTACCGGTTGGACGATTACGCGCAGAAGATCTTCAGGATCTTGCTAGCGCCAGTCTTAACTATGGCAGTGGTGAAATTCGTCTTACTGAAGACCAGAACATCATTTTGGTGGGGCTATCAAATACCAACCTCGACAAATTTCAAGCTGATCCACTGCTACAGCGTTTTCCACTTGAACCCGGTTCCATTGCCGCCGGCTCTGTCTCCTGCACAGGAAATACGTACTGCAGCTTCGCCCTTACAAACACCAAAGATCAGGCCATGGCAATGGCACATGAACTGGATGCAGAACTCATCCTCCCTGAGGAAATAAAAGTCCATTGGACTGGCTGTCCCAACAGCTGTGGCCAGGCCTACATGGGCGCAATCGGCCTCACAGGAACCAAAGCCCGTGCACCGAACGGGGGCCAAGGCATGGTTGAGGCCTATGACCTCAGCCTTGAAGGCCGGCAAGGGCCGGATGCCCGAATCGGGACACTGCATCGCAAAGGCATTCCTGGCAGCGAACTGAAAGACGTGCTGCGGGAATTACTGATCGAACGCTTCGGTGCTCAACCTCGTAGCCAACCGAAGCAGAACAGCGACCCTTTCTCCAACTTCATGAACTGGTTCAGCAATTTAGGCGAAAACAGCAGCCCATCCCCTTGAGCTGCGATCGCTAAACCACCGTTCTTAAATCAATCACCTATCAAGCCCCACCATGCAATCGACTTCCCAAGCACGTGATCTTTTCTCTCGCTTTGTCAACTGGTTAAGCAACAGCGGTAGCGACAAGCCTGCAATCAATCAAAAAGAAGGTGGCCGAGATATCTTCTCACGCCTGATGAACACCATCAGTGGCTAAAAATCCTCCTCTCGTTAAACCTACGCATCTACCAACATGAGCGCCACGGCGTCACAAATGGACTACGTCCTACCTAACGAACTTGTCGACGGCATGATTACCGCCGGCGGGAAAAAAGCCACTGTCAGCGTCAAGAACTTGCTGGTGCGTGGCTTCTATTCCGGGGCCATTCTCGGCCTTGCTGTGATCCTTGCACTCACAGTTGGTCTCAAGAGTGGTCAACCATGGTTGGGATCCCTGCTCTTCCCCTTCGGCTTTGCCAGCATCGTGCTGTTCGGCATGGAACTGGTCACCGGTAACTTCGCTCTGCTGCCTATGGCCACATGGGCCGGCAAGAGCACCTGGGGAGCCACCTTCCGCAACTGGGGTTGGGTCTGGCTCGGCAACTGGATCGGCACTGCTGTGGTTGCCCTACTGATGGCAATCAGCCTGACCAGCGGTGGCACCGTGGATCCCGCCTCCGCTGCCGATGGTGGCGGCATGTGGCAACAGGTAGCAGCGAAGATCATTGCCCTCAACAAAACCAACGTTGTTACCAAATACGAGAACCTTCAATCCCTTGGCTTCTTCTTGGCCTTCCTGCGCGGATTGATCGCGAACTGGTTGGTTTGTCTGGGTGTGACCATGGCCCTAGTTAGTAAGAGCGTACCTGGCAAAATTTTGGCCTGCTGGCTGCCGATCACAGCATTCCAAACCATGGGAATGGAGCACATCGTGGTGAACATGTTCCTACACACCGCCGGACCCATGCTTGGTTCAGGCGTTTCTTTTGGCCAGGTAATTGTTTGGAACTTCATTCCAGTCACCCTCGGCAACATCATTGGCGGGATGGTGTTTATTGGCATGCTCTTCTACAGCACCCATCGCACCCAAATGAGCAACGTACTGCCGACGGTTCACGATGAGAAGCTGGAACGTGAACTCGCAGCCGAACTAGGCGCACGCTGATCTAGAACATTCATGAGCTTCGATGAAGCCGTTCTCTGGGAACGTCTCAATAAAGTAGGTAAGACTCCTCTAGAATCAGACTGGCTGGGGAATGTTTACTGCCCCAGCCTTTCTGCTGATCTGCGTAAAGCCTTAGCCGAAAGACTGGGTTTACTTGGTGATGATGGCTGGGGAATATTAAAAACCCTGCTTAAGCAACATGGTAAGCAGTCCGAACTCATCCATGCAGCTGGCCTCTGCCATCAACCTGAGGCTCGAGACTGGCTCATCCAACAACTTGGTGATCAAGAAGAACTGGAGCTCGAGGTACTACAAGCAATGGCCTGCTGGGGAGCAATCGTGCCAACTTTGCTTATAAAAAGAATTTTCAGAGAACCTTCCCAAGCAATGCGCATGGCTGGTCTGGAGTTGTTGAACTTCAAGGCATACCAACTCAGCGATGACGAGCTGCTGAACCTCCTTGACGACCTCCTCAACGACATACGCGATCCGGTGGTGTTAAGCACCATTCGAATTCTGCAACGACGCGATGGTGTCGACATCAGCAACCGCATTGCCGAAGTGGCAAGAAAAGGTTCCGAAGCTACAACACGAGCAGCATTACTAGCCCTGGGCTGCATCGGCACATCCAGCAGTCAATCAAACCTGTTCAAGCTCAGCCAAAGTCTGCCGACTGATCTCCATCGAGACCTAGCCAAAAAACAACTTGCTCAGCAATACAGATCATGGCAATAAATCCATAGCCAACGGATACGCCAATATGGGTTATTGAATCAAAAAGAGAATGATGGTAATAAAGGAAAACTGCAATCCAAGCAAAAGCAATCGTATCTGATGATTCATTTCATTGACACCAATCAACTACTGAAAAGCAGAACTACGGTGCCACAAAAGCACTCTTACTCTTAGATGAATCTTCTATGCAAGATGCATGACGAGCCCTTGCAATCAAAAGCCCGATAATCAAATAAAAAATAGCATAAAACCAGTCTCGGCGTTGATCAATACCCCAGCGCAAAAACTTTGGAGATTCGAACATTGCACTTAGAAAATATAACTACGCTGAAATGCAAACAGCCTCGCTTTATCGTTGCAGTGATTCCTAAAGCCCAACGGAGGCAATTAGGCCTGTGCCAAGCAGACATGTCACAAGGATGTCTTAATCGCTACTCCACGCAGCTACATGACTACAGAAAGATCCAATGAGTTCCCGCAATCAATCGTGACCACATGCCCCGAATTATCCGGCCGTGAACGCTTCAAAGCCCACCTCAGGAAGGTGGGAAGTGGAGAGCAAACCAGTCGTGGCATGAGCCGTGAAGAATCAGCTGATGCCTTGCATCTCATCCTTACAGCCCAAGCCAGCCCTGCTCAAATTGGCGCCTTCCTCATCGCCCATCGCATTCGTCGACCCGAGCCCCAGGAACTCGCCGGCATGCTCGATACATACAGAGTGCTTGGGCCCAAACTGAAATCAGCCAATGGCCAGAAACGACCCATTTGCTTTGGGATGCCATTCGACGGCCGCAAGCGAACAGCCCCGATTTATCCGCTCACAGCACTGATCCTACTCAACGCTGGTCAACCCGTCGTCTTGCAAGGGGGGCAGCGTATGCCAATCAAATATGGCGTCACCACAGAAGAGTTATTCAAAGTCTTAGGGCTACAACTCCAAGGCCTATCAATAGCAAACCTAGAAGCTGGCTTTCAACAACATGGTCTGGCACTGATTTACCAGCCAGATCACTTCCCGCTAGCCGAAAGCTTGATCAGTTATCGCGATGACATCGGCAAGCGACCGCCTGTGGCCAGTTTGGAGCTGCTTTGGACAGCACATCAAGGAAAGCATTTACTCGTCAGCGGCTTCGTGCATCCCCCCACCGAAGAGCGGGCCTGGAAAGCCCTTGCGCTAGCAGGTGAAACAAATCTCGTGACTGTGAAAGGGCTCGAAGGAAGCACAGACCTTCCCATCAGTCGAGCTTGCATCACATCCCGATTTCAAAATGGCAAGCCAGAACGACTCATCCTCCACCCCCGTAACCATGGCTGCTTTAGCCAAGACGTTGAGTGGAGCAACCTGACGGAGTGGAGCGAGCAAGCAATGGAAGCTCTGCACAATCGCGGGCCATTAAGTCAGCCCCTCCTCTGGAATGCTGGTACCTACCTATGGCTAGCTGGCCTGGCCGACAACCTCGATGAAGGTATCGCTCATGCTGAAAAGTGTCTGCAATCAGGCTTAGCCCAAACCACGCTTGAGCAGCTCATTGCTTGGAGAGAGGCCATCATTTGAAGCGAGCCTGTAGGTTTTTCGCCATGCGATAACGATCGAAACTCACACCTCCGATCTGAATCACTTCCTTAGCCATTTCAATCCAGCCCCACTTCAACAGCAAAGGGTGACTACACAAACTGGCTTCCGTCACCAAGATTAGCTCTCCTTCCTGCAAGGCTTCAGCTTCCACCTGTTCAAGCAACGCAGTGGCATGGCCACAACGAGCAGACCGGCCCCGGCAATACAGCAGCGCCAAACGATCAGAGGGATAACGAAGAGCGAAAGCCTCAACCTCGTCGTTCTCAAGACTCAACCACCCGCGTCCTTCGATCAGTGGCCGATCCAGAACTCCTGGTAACCAGGCCAAGGCTGCCCATGCACTGATCTGAACAGGGGAATACAAGCCTCCCCCTTGAGATTCAATCGCATCGGCATAAATCTCCCTGACAACAAAATGATCAGTTTTTGTAAGGGGTCTTAAGCGGCGACCAGTCACAAGAGCCTGCCATTTAGATCAATGGCGTCAAGTCTCTATGGGATCGTGACATTCATCCTGACTCATTCCCAATTGCGCCGACCACAGATTCCCATCTTTCTCTGTGCCTTTGTCACTCTGTTGAACGATCGCCTAGGTGAAACCCTCTTACTGCCATTACTTCCATACCTGCCAGGACGCTTCACAGACAGCGGCACAATCCTGGGGCTACTTGGAGGTACTTATGCATTGGCTCAATTCGTCGTGGCTCCCCTAATTGGAGCTCTCAGTGATCGTTTTGGCCGCAAACCAATTTTAACCGCTTGCGTTGCTGGCTCAGTAGTAGGCCTTGGCTTATTCGCTATCACAGTATGGATTGACTGGAACATACTTCCAGCCGCTTGGATCGGCATTGTTCCCCTGATCCTTCTCTTCTCAGCAAGAATCATCGATGGCGTTAGCGGTGGCACAGCAAGTAGCGCCACAGCAGTGCTTGCCGACATCTCAACACCTGAGAGCCGAGCAAAGGCATTCGGCCTGATTGGCGTTGCATTCGGCCTCGGGTTCATCTTGGGCCCTTATATCGGTGGCCGCTTAGCAGAGATCAATATCGCTCTACCTGGGATAGCCGCCACAGCCTTCGCAGTCGCGAACCTGCTTCTTGTGATCTATATCCTTCCCGAAACACACCCGCCAGCAGCTCGCAATTCCCTACCAAGCAAAAGACAACTCAACCCGATCACCCAGCTAGCACAGATCTTTGCCAATCCATTAGTAAGCCGCCTTTGTTTCGCCTTCTTCCTGTTCTTCATGGCATTCAACGGTTTCACAGCTGTGCTGGTGCTTTACCTGAAGCAAGCCTTTTCATGGACAGTCGGTTTAGCAGGCCTGACCTTTGCAGTTGTAGGCGTGATCGCAATGGTGGTTCAAGGTCTGCTCATCGGTCCACTGGTCAAATCCTTCGGCGAATGGCGACTCACCATTGCTGGCGTTGGCTTCGTCATTGCAGGCTGTCTGCTATTGCCCATGGCCAGTCAGCAGAATTCGATTTCTGTTGTATTCACTGCCGTATCGGTACTAGCCCTTGGCACAGGTCTAGTAGTGCCATGCTTGAGAGCCCTCGTCTCCAGACGCCTCGACAACGCAGGCCAAGGGGCAGTACTCGGTAGCCTTCAAGGCCTGCAGAGTCTAGGGACCTTCCTTGGGGCAGCGGCTGCAGGATTCGCCTACGACCAAATAGGCCCTCGAAGTCCCTTCTGGCTGGCCATCCTCGTACTAGTGGGAGTTGTTGCCCTTGTTGCAGGAGGCCTACCTGCAAGCACAAGTAACACAACAATCAAACAATCATGATTGCTACTTTGCCTGGATAGTGGATCAACAAACTGGCATTCAATGAGTAATCCAGCGGTAGCTTCGGAGCACTACATCAACCGAGAGCTCAGCTGGATCTCCTTCAACGAAAGGGTCCTTGCTCAGGCACTGGATACGCGCACCCCGCTGCTGGAACAAGCCAAGTTCAGTGCCATCTTCAGCAACAACCTCGACGAATTCTTCATGGTTCGCGTGGCCTCCCTCAAAGCACAAGTGGAAGCCGGCATTACCAAAACCAGCGCAGACGGTCTAACCCCTCTTCAGCAGCTCCTCACGATCCGAGATCACCTTGTTCCTCTCATCGAGCAACAACAAGATCACTACCGTAAACACCTCAAAAACCAGCTAGTCGAGCATGGTGTTCACCTACTCGACTATGAGCAACTCAATCCAAAAGAACGCCTCTGGATTGACAATTATTTCCAGACAGCCATTTTCCCAGTGCTGACACCACTAGCCGTGGATCAAGCCCATCCCTTCCCTTTCGTTAGCAATCTCAGCCTCAACATTGCGACCCTGATCCTCGATCCGGAAACAGGCCAACAACAATTCGCCAGGGTCAAGATTCCACAAAAAACGATCCCTCGGTTTGTAGAGATACCTCCTGATCTAAGTGGCATCAATCCCAAACCGATTCACACAGCAGTTCCATTGGAGCAAGTGGTGGCCTTCAACCTCAAATTGCTCTTCCCCGGGATGAAGATTGAAGAGCACTACTTCTTCCGAGTCACCCGCGATGCCGACCTTGAACTTAGGGACCTAGAAGCCGACGATCTCATGAGCGCCATGGAACAAGGCCTGCATAAGCGGCGGATGGGCGGAGAAGTGGTGAGACTCGAAGTGACAAACGAAATGCCCCAGAGAGTCGTTGAGATGCTGATTGAAGGTATGGCTGTTGAAGAAAAAGACCTTTATCGCATCGAGGGACTACTAGGCCTCGATGATCTATTCGGTCTCATGCGTTTACCTCTGGAACAACTCAAAGACCAACCCCACATTGGCCTGACCGCCAAAGTTCTCTCCCGCAGCCAGCGCAGAATGCTTGAAGACGAATCAATCAAAGAAGAAGAATTCAAAAGCATCTTCTCGGTGATTCGCCGCAAAGACATTCTCCTTCACCACCCATACGAACTGTTCGCGACCTCTGTAGAGGAATTCATCAATCAGGCAGCAGACGATCCCCTCGTCATGGGAATCAAGATCACGCTCTATCGAACATCCAAGGATTCCCCAATCATTGCGGCCCTAATCCGTGCAGCCGAACACGGAAAGCAGGTCATGGCTCTGGTTGAACTCAAGGCACGCTTCGATGAAGGCAACAATATTCAATGGGCCCGTCATCTAGAACGATCTGGCGTTCACGTTGTCTATGGCGTTTTAGGACTAAAAACCCACACAAAAACCATCTTGGTCGTTCGCAAAGAAAAAGAGCGCCTACGCAGCTACGTACACATCGGCACAGGTAATTACAACTCGAAGACATCACGTCTCTACACCGATCTTGGGCTGCTCTCTGCACGACCGGAACTCAGCCAAGATCTAGTTGAGCTATTCAATTATCTCACTGGCTTTTCAAAGCAACAAAGCTTCCGTCGACTGCTGGTGGCCCCTGTCACCCTACGCAAGGGGATGGAATCACTCATCCTCCGCGAAATCGAACACGCCCGCGAAGGTAGAGGCGGACACATCCGCGCCAAGATGAATGCTCTGGTGGATCCAGCCATCATTAGCCTGCTCTACGAAGCTTCCCAAGTTGGAGTTCGCATCGAACTGATCATCCGCGGTATGTGCTGTCTCTACCCAGGGCGAAAAAGATTCAGCGAAAACATCAGCGTAATCAGCATCATCGGCCGGTTCCTGGAACACTCCCGTATCTTCTGGTTTGCCAATGACAACAACCCAGAGGTTTATATCGGCAGCGCAGACTGGATGCCTCGAAACTTAGACAGACGCGTGGAAGCCATTACTCCAATTGAAGAACCAGAGCAAAAGGAACACCTAGAGCGACTGCTGAACCTCTATCTAAACGACAACCGCGAAGCCTGGGATATGCAGAGCGATGGCAGCTTTTTACAGCGCCAACCCAATCCCAATAGTGAAGAGCATCGTGCACAGCAACAGCTGATCAACCTTTGGCAACAAGGCATCCCTGCAGGGTGAAACTCGGTGCTTCAAGAGACCATAACTGTGAGAAAGTGCTCTTTGCTACCTAAAAAGGAATAATCAGCATGCAAAACAGTTTTTTTACTTAGAAGCGACCAATCAACTGATCACTCGCATGGGCTAACAAAAACTTTTTGCTTCAACCAAGTTTCTAAGCTCTATGAGTGCTACATTCCGCGCAAATCTAATTTAGGAGGCCAGGGTGATGGGGATCCCTCTGGAATCTGCGAAGGGTGCTTCAATCACGCCTTCGTCAGAAGTTGTATTACCGTCTACATCTAAGCGCCGTTCAGAAACAGCGAATCGAGCTGGCCGTAACGGGCAGGCATCCCGTAATCAAAATCGCCAAGGTGGTCGTTTGGGTACTGATGCGATCGGGTTCTACCTGAGCAGCATTGGACGCGTCCCTTTACTGACCGCAGCTGAGGAAATTGAGCTGGCCCACCATGTGCAAGCGATGAAGGAATTGCTGGAGTTACCAGAGCAAGACCAAACTCCGCGACAACGCCACAAAATTCGCATGGGCAAACGAGCCCGTGACCGCATGATGTCAGCCAACCTCCGTCTCGTGGTTAGCGTTGCCAAAAAATATCAGAATCAAGGCCTTGAACTCCTTGACCTAGTCCAAGAAGGAGCCATTGGTCTCGAACGTGCTGTCGACAAGTTCGATCCAGCCATGGGTTATAAGTTCTCCACCTACGCTTATTGGTGGATTCGTCAAGGGATGACCAGGGCCATCGACAACAGTGCCCGCACCATCCGACTACCCATCCACATCAGCGAAAAACTCTCCAAGATGCGACGCATCTCAAGAGAGCTTTCCCATCGTTTCGGCCGTCAACCAAATCGATTGGAGTTAGCCCATGCCATGGGCATTCAACCCCAAGACCTTGAGGATCTCATCGCTCAAAGCGCTCCTTGCGCATCCCTCGATGCCCATGCCCGCGGAGAAGAAGACCGCAGCACCCTAGGTGAACTGATCCCCGACCCCGATGGGGCCGAACCAATGGAAGGCCTAGATCGCAGCATCCAAAAGGAACACCTAGGAGGTTGGCTATCTCAGCTCAATGAACGTGAACAGAAAATACTGCGCTTGCGCTTCGGTCTAGATGGTGAAGAACCACTGACCCTCGCTGAAATCGGTCGGCAAATCAGCGTCTCACGAGAACGCGTACGACAGTTAGAGGCCAAAGCCATTCTCAAGCTACGGATGATGACCAACCATCAACAAGCTGCATGAGTTAAATCTTGGGGTATATCAACTCTCTGGTTGCCATTGCATGCTGGATAGCTTTTGTGCTTTCAGCTGCTGTGGTTTGCAGGGTCCGCTGGCCTAACCAACGAGAACTAAGTCGCAAGATCGTTCACATCGGTACCGGCCCAGTGATCCCTTTGGCCTGGTGGCTCGGAATCCCATCGAGTTGGGCAATTCCAATGGCAATCCTCATTACCATTGTGATCCTCATCAACCACCGCTGGCGCTTACTACCAGCTATTGAAGACGTCAATCGACACAGCTACGGCACAGTGGCATACGCTCTAACAATCACCCTGTTGCTGATTTTCTTCTGGCCAGAAAATGCTGCAGCGGTCTGCTCCGGAGTGCTTGTGATGGCTTTCGGCGATGGGTTAGCTGGCCTCATCGGTCGCAAAGTACGCTCACCCAATTGGTTGATATGGGGTCAACGCAAATCAATCGCAGGCACTCTTACCATGGCTGTGATAACCCTAATCATTCTGTTCACTCTAAGCCTGCTCATTGACGCTAACTTCCATCCCCTACGCATCTTCGCCGTCACAGGCCTTGCCGTTGGACTAGAGCAACTAAGTCGCTGGGGTATCGACAACCTCACTGTGCCAATGGGAGTCGCAGTCGCCTGGTCATGGATGACAGCGATCTAAAGACTCTTCAAGTTATTGGTGACAACGTCACTGAAGCCACTGCAGCCGCCAAATCCTCAAGCAGAGTTGCCGTTGTCTCTATATCGATACAAGCATCCGTAATGCTTTGACCATAGACAAGAGTAGAGAGGTCTTCAGGCAACTTCTGATTGCCCTCGACAAGATGGCTTTCCAACATCACACCCATGAGGTGGGTTGATCCTTGGCGTACCTGAGTAGCAACAGCCTGCAGCACCTCTGACTGTCGCCGAAAATCTTTATTCGAATTGTCGTGGCTGCAATCCACCATCAACCGATCAGCCAAGCCAGCCTTCACTAATTCTTTTGCAACCTCTTCCACCGCTTCTGGATGGTAATTGGTACAGCCATTACCTCCCCGCAATACGAGATGGCCATCAGGGTTTCCAGTGGTATGCACAATCGAAGCCTGACCCTGCCGATTGATCCCAAGAAAATGATGCGGTCTAGATGCTGCCTGCATCGCATGGATCGCAATCTTGGCACTGCCATCGGTACCGTTTTTGTAACCGACGGGCATTGACAATCCAGAAGCCATCTCCCGATGGGTCTGACTCTCAGTGGTTCTGGCTCCAATCGCCGTCCAACTGATCAAATCAGCGATGTATTGAGGCACAACCGGATCCAGCAATTCAGTGGCCGTCGGCATACCCTCGCGGGCAAGGTCGAGCAACAATGACCGCGCACGCCTTAAGCCAGTGTTGATGTCATAGGAACCATCGAGATGGGGATCATTGATGAGACCTTTCCAGCCAACGGTGGTGCGAGGTTTTTCGAAATAGACCCGCAAAACCACCTCCAACTGGGCGGCATATCGCTGTCGCAAGGGCTCCAACTGACGGGCATAGTCCCTTGCAGAGGCAATGTCATGAACCGAGCAGGGACCAACAATCACCAACAAGCGGGGATCCTCACCACGCAGAATTGCTTGGATTCGCTTACGAGTGTCTGCAACGGTTTTGAGAGCCACTACATCGAGGGGCAGCTCCTGATGAAGCAAGAGGGGCGACACCAACGGCCGCGTATCCACCACATGCAAGTCCGAGGTGGTGGTCATTTCGCCAGAATTCATGACAACCCAGGCTAGGAAACCAGCAAGGTGGCAGCATCCGGTAATTGCATTTCAATATCGATCTCCTTCCAGAAGGGATCGACGGCAAATAACAATAGAAGGGCCATGACCGCTGCCGAGGAATCACCCCAATGCTGAGTGCTTATCGCCAGCTCGCCGCCGAACGTGACGCCCAGGGCATCCCCCCCCTGCCCCTCACTGCCGAGCAAACCCAAGCACTCACCTTACTTTTACAGAATCCACCAGCAGGAGATAACTCTGAACTGCTTTACCTGCTGCGTGAACGCATCCCTCCAGGAGTAGATGAAGCTGCCTACGTGAAAGCAACCTGGCTGAGTGCTATCGCCCAGGGAAACAGCAAGTGCCCACTCATTACTCCCTTAGAAGCCACAAACCTACTAGGCACGATGATTGGGGGGTACAACGTTGCAGCTCTGATTGAGCTGCTTCAACACAATGACCACGAGCTAGCTGAATGCGCCGCTACAGGCCTGAGTCGCACCCTGCTCGTCTACGACGCTGTCCATGACGTTATCGAGCTAGCTGAAACCAATCGCTTCGCAAAGCAAGTTGTAGAAAGCTGGGCCGCCGCTGAATGGTTCACCTCAAAACCAGTCTTAGCCAAAGAGATCACAGTCACAGTCTTCAAAGTTGATGGTGAAACCAATACCGACGATCTATCCCCCGCCACCCATGCCACCACCCGACCAGACATCCCCCTGCATGCTCTGGCCATGCTGGAAACACGGGATCCCAATGCCCTTGCCACGATCATCAGCCTGAAGGCAAAAGGCCATCCCATTGCCTACGTGGGCGATGTAGTGGGTACGGGTAGTTCTCGCAAATCAGCAATCAATTCGGTGCTTTGGCACATAGGAGCCGATATCCCTTACGTACCCAACAAGCGATCCGGCGGCGTCATCCTTGGCGGCAAAATCGCTCCCATTTTCTTCAACACAGCGGAAGACTCCGGCGCCCTACCAATCGAATGTGATGTCAGTCAGCTGCAAAGTGGCGATGTGATCACCATCCGTCCACATGCCGGCACCATCGAACGGGCCTTTGGAGAAGACAAAGCAGGCGAAATCGTTGCTCACTTCAAGCTCAAACCAATCACCATCAGCGACGAAGTGCGCGCGGGTGGGCGTATCTCCCTACTGATCGGCAGAGCACTAACCGACAAAGTGCGTTCTCAATTTGGACTGTCAACATCCGATCTATTCGTCCGCCCAGGAGACACTCCTGAAACGGGCAAGGGCTATACCCAGGCCCAAAAAATTGTTGGTCTTGCTTGTGGTCTCGCAGGAATACGACCTGGGACCAGTTGCGAACCGCTGATGACAACTGTAGGCAGCCAAGACACAACTGGACCAATGACTCGGGACGAAATGAAGGAGCTCGCCTGCCTGGGATTTGCAGCAGATCTGGTCATGCAAAGCTTCTGCCACACCGCTGCCTACCCGAAGCCTGTAGATCTACAAACCCAGAAAGAACTTCCCGATTTCTTCGCCCAGCGTGGTGGAGTAGCACTTCATCCAGGCGATGGAATCATCCACAGCTGGCTGAACCGCATGCTTCTGCCAGACACAGTGGGAACAGGCGGCGATAGCCACACTCGTTTCCCCTTAGGCATTTCTTTCCCCGGAGGTTCTGGCGTGGTGGCTTTTGCTGCAGCCATCGGTGCCATGCCCCTAGACATGCCGGAATCTGTACTGGTTCGTTTCAGCGGCTCACTACAGAGCGGCATCACACTGCGTGACGTAGTCAATGCGATCCCCTTGATCGCGATTCAAGAAGGTCTACTGAGCGTGGAAAAAGCCAAAAAGCTCAATGTCTTTAGCGGCAAAATCATGGAAATCGAAGGATTACCTGATCTGAAGCTGGAGCAAGCCTTTGAACTAACCGATGCCACTGCTGAACGTTCCTGCGCTGGCTGCACGATCAAACTCTCTGAATCAACGGTTGCTGAATACCTTCGCAGCAATATTGCATTGCTAAAAAACATGATTGCCCGCGGTTATCAGGATACTCGCACCCTGGCAAGACGTATCAAAGCCATGGAAGCTTGGCTGGCAAAACCAGAATTGATTAGCGCTGATCAAAACGCAGAGTATGCCGAAATCATCAATATCAACCTCGACGAACTCAAAGAACCCGTACTGGCCTGTCCCAACGATCCCGACAATGTAAAACTACTCAGTGAGGTTGCAAACAATCCAGTGCAGGAAGTCTTTATCGGCTCCTGTATGACCAACATCGGCCACTACAGAGCTGCGGCAAAAATTCTTGAAGGGTCTGGAACCAGCAAAGCTCGCCTATGGGTTTGCCCACCAACAAGAATGGATGAAGCCATGCTTCAAGAAGAGGGTTACTACAAAATCTTCGAAGCGGCAGGGAGCCGCATGGAAATGCCTGGTTGTTCATTATGTATGGGCAATCAAGCACGCGTGGAAGACAACACAACCGTTTTCTCCACAAGCACTCGAAACTTCAACAATCGACTAGGCCAAGGAGCCCAGGTCTATTTAGGCAGTGCTGAGTTGGCAGCAGTATGTGCATTATTAGGCAGAATCCCTACACCAAAAGAATATCTTTCGATTGCAACAGAAAAAATCGATCCCCTCTCATCTGAGCTTTATCGCTATCTAAATTTCAACCAGATTGATGGCTTTGCAGATCAAGGGCGCGTGGTAAGTAACGACATACAAGCAGAAATTCTTGCAGAGTTCTCACCCACCAATGGCCATGCCGAATGATCTAAACCAGCAACAAAAATTGATGCAGTCCAGTCGCAGCATCCGCAAACTCTTAGAGCAGCGCTGGTTTGTGGTTGTGCTGGCTCTGATGCTTACGGGCCTTGGAGCTGCCCTCACAGGAGTGCTTTTCAAAGCTGGTATCTATAGCCTCGCCAAGTGGCGATTCCAGCTTCTTGAACTTCTTCCGCCATGGATCGTTCTACCAGCTCTTGGTGCCACAGGAGGCTTGGTTTCTGGGTTGCTTGTTTCCCGTCTAGCCCCCTCTGCGAGCGGTTCAGGGGTGAGCCACATCATGGCGTTTTTACGCCATCGATCCGTACCAATGGGCTTGAGGGTTGGGATGGTCAAGCTAGTAGCAGGAGTTATCGCCATCGGCAGTGGTTTTCCACTTGGTCCAGAAGGACCAGCAGTGCAAATGGGAGGCTCTGTCGCTTGGAAATTTGCTCAATGGTTAAAGGCACCAATTGCCTTTCGCCGAGTCATTGTCGCTGCTGGAGGTGGAGCAGGTCTAGCCGCTATTTTCAGTGCGCCAATAGGAGGCTTTGTTTATGTAATTGAAGAGCTACTTCATTCTGCAAAACCTGCCGTCTTGTTGCTGGTGGTTGTCACCACCTTCTGGGCTGATACTTGGGCAGATGTGTTCGGATTTCTAGGGCTAAGTCCATCAGCTGGAAGTCTTAGCAAAGGCGTGGGCTTTCAACTGGAACGTGAATACACACCCCTAGTGCACTTTCTACCAATCGACCTGGGCTACCTAATCGCCCTTGGTTTGGTCACTGGAGTCTTGGCGGAGTTTTACTGCCGCTACGTCCTAGCGATGCAACGCAAAGGTAAAACCTGGTTCGGCAATCGACTCGTTTTAAGGATGGTGCTCAGTGGTGGTGTACTCGGAGGGGTTTATGCAGCTCTTCCTGAGAGCTTTAGGAATTTGGACAACCTCCAAGATCTGGTCGGTGGAGGAGAAGCTGGTCCTCTGATGGCTCTCAGCACCTTCGTCGTGCTGTTTTTCACTACCGGGCTAGCAGCTGCCTCAGGAGCACCAGGAGGCTTATTTGTTCCGATGCTGACCCTAGGAGGAGCAATCGGCCTGGCCTGTGGAGACTGGGCACAAATGCTGACTGGCCATGCACCCAGTACCTTCATTTTTGCAGGTATGGGAGCGTTCGTAGCCAGCTGCTCACGCACACCGATCACGGCCATGTTTTTGGCCTTCGCACTAACAAAAGATTTGCTAATCCTCAAACCAATTCTAGTGGCATGCCTATCAAGCTTCCTCGTCACTCGCCTCTTTAATGAACACTCAATCTATGAAAGACAAATCACAATGGAATACAAAGAGTAACCAATCGAAAGAAGCAATCTACTGCTTATTATATCTAAATAAACTGGATAATTTACAGACAGCTAATATTATTTGAATTCTCATAATCTGAACAATAAGACTCGTAAATATCCGCTCCTGAGCTCAGCAGGCCAGCCAATGCTGCCATTAAATATCGCAATTATCTAGATCCCTAAGAGGCAGGCAGTCATCTAAATTGTTACTCCATCAATATAAAGTGAAGCAAGGAATTTGCTAAAGACAGCTGGCAGGTCAAAACATATAATCAAGCAAGGTCAATCAACCCAATGACGAAGGGCTGATTCCTTAACCATTGATTTATTGACGTACATCAGATGATTTCGCGCCCGATGCCAATAACCTCTTCAGGATGAACTCATGTTGCCAAGGTTGACCTCCTGAACAAGGAAACCCTCCTATTCACACCCGCCGTTCCCGAACCTGGAGCGCTCCAAGCCGTGCTGGCGTTCCCGAGCACATACAGCATTGGGATTACCAGCCTGGGATATCAAGTTATCTGGGCCACCCTCGCTAAACGTGAAGACATCGATGTAAGGCGGTTATTTACCGATCAAGGGGACATCCCCCATCGCACATGCGACCTGTTCGGACTCTCCCTGAGCTGGGAACTGGATGGTCCGGTATTACTTGATCTACTTGAGCAACAACGCATCCCGCTATGGAGTCATCAACGCGGAGAAAACAACCCAATTGTTTTTGGTGGTGGTCCTGTACTCACAGCTAACCCCGAACCCCTAGCTCCATTTTTCGATGTGGTGTTGTTGGGAGACGGGGAAGAACTTTTGCCAGCCTTCATCGATACGCTCCAACAAGTGAAACAGTTGCCACGAACTGATCGCCTGCGAGCTCTGGCAAAGATTCCAGGTGTCTATGTACCAAGGTTCTATGAACCCATCTACGACGCTGACGACACCCTGCTGACAGTAAAGCCCGTCGAATCCGACTTACCCCCCTCAATCGCGAAGCAAACCTGGCGCGGCAACACCCTCACTCATTCCACAGTGATCACGCCAGATGCTGCCTGGCCAAACATCCATATGGTTGAGGTGGTGCGCAGCTGCCCAGAACTTTGCCGATTCTGTCTTGCCAGCTATCTCACACTGCCCTTCCGCAGTCCATCCTTAGACGATGGACTCATCCCTGCCATTGAGAAAGGACTCACAGCCACTAAGAGACTTGGACTACTAGGCGCCTCTGTTACCCAACACCCTCAATTTGGTGAGCTACTGCAATGGTTAGACAAAGATCGCTTCAACGACATCCGCCTCAGCGTTAGCTCCGTACGGGCAGCCACAGTGAACTCAGAATTGACCAGGATCCTGAACCGCCGCGGCAGTAAATCACTCACAATTGCCATCGAAAGCGGCAGCGAGCGCATTCGCGCAATGATCAATAAAAAGCTTGCTCAAGAAGAAATTTTTGCGGCTGCCAAATATGCGTTTGAAGGCGGCCTCAGTGGTCTGAAGCTCTACGGCATGGTTGGACTTCCTACCGAAGAAGACTCCGATATAGACGACACGAGCAATCTGTTAATCAACCTCAAAAAAACAACGCCAGGCTTACGCCTCACTCTGGGAGTCAGCACCTTTGTCCCTAAGGCTCATACTCCCTTTCAATGGCACGGGATCAACCGTAAAGCGGAGAAACGACTAAAACAACTAGCAAAACAACTGAAACCAAAAGGCATTGAGGTGCGACCAGAAAGCTTCGGATGGAGCACGATCCAGGCTCTGCTGTCACGCAGTGACCGACGCCTCGCCCCGGTGATTGCATCTGTCCGGGGCTCACACAACAAACTGGGCAGCTGGAAAAAGGCCTACAGAGCAGCACGCGAAGGGGATCTCAGTGCAACAACTGAACAAGCCATACCACTGCCCCGCCCACCCGCCTGGGACGAAGTGGTGCATGAATCATGGCAGCCATCACGAACACTGCCCTGGACCCATCTAGAAGGGCCCCTCAACCAAAAACAACTCATCCAACATCATCATCAAGCCCTAAACGAGCATGTTGGAGTGCCTGCTGGGGAAGAATGATGCAACGCAATCCAGCCAAAAGAATCCAACCAGCAATATTGAGCCGACTATCAAAAAAAGGCATATCAGTAGCGTGCATCACAACCAGGATCAAACTTGCCGTCCACCAGGCACGATCAAAGACCGTGCTACTCAAACCCCTAATTATCAATACTCCACCAGTCAATACACCGCGACGCAAGACTGTGATCAAGAGGGCTAAAACAGTCCCCACCACTAGCAGAGCAACGGGTATCCCGTGGCTCACAGCAAGTTCAAGAGGAAGGTTATGGGCATGGCCATGCCACTGACCAGTCCGCAACGGATAGAGCACTGAAAAGGCAGCCGCCCCCCAACCCAACCAGGGACGAGTCTCAATGAGCTTTAGCGCCACTCCCCACTGGCTCATGCGAGTTGACATCAACTCACGATCCTGGATATAGCGCATGTCATTAAGACGCGCCCAAATACCCTCAGGCACAAACCTGCGTGCCCACTGCTGCAAACCTGAAGGACTACCTGGTAATGCTGCAAGGGTCACTGGTAACAGCGCTAACACCATCAACGGCAACAACCAGGGCCACCTCGCGGGCCCAAAAACGAAAGGAATCGCCAACATCAACCCTCCCCAAGCATTACGTGAGTCGGTAAGAACCAATGCCGCCACAACAGCAATAGCTACCCCCAAAGCCACACTGCGTTGAAAACGACTTAGGGCAGGCTGAAGCAGAGCTGCTAAACAAAATGGCCAAACCAAGGCCAACCAGGCTCCAGCAATATTTGCGTAATCAAACAAACCAGATAAACGGCCAGTAGGCTCCCCACCGGGCGCCATGAACCAGACGATTAAGCCACCGAACAATTGCCATGGTCCCTGCCATCCCCACCAGAGCTGCCCGAGACCGGTAATCACCACAGGCACAGTGCCAGCGACAAGCCAAAGGGCACAACGTCGACGGGCTTCATCACTAACTAAATAAGGCTGAAAACCCCAAAAAGCCCAAAAGAAAGGCAGCCAATTCCCCAGGCCAACCCAAGCACGTCCACCCGAATAGGCCTGAACACAACCAACCACCATCAACAGTGCGGCAATCAGCAAAGGCCAATTCCAGGGATCGCGCCAAAACGGTTGCTGTCGCTGACAACTACCAAGCACAAGGGCC
This sequence comes from Prochlorococcus sp. MIT 1318, assembly GCF_047304505.1. NCBI lineage: Bacteria > Bacillati > Cyanobacteriota > Cyanophyceae > Synechococcales > Prochlorococcaceae > Prochlorococcus > Prochlorococcus sp. MIT 1318. The sequence goes on from NZ_CP138958.1 coordinate 645,311, forward strand.
GTAAGCAGCAACATGCCTGCCAACAATGCACTAGACGGCAACAAAAAAAGCCCCCACTGGAAAACAAGCCAACCAATGGAGGTCGCAGCAGCAGGGCGACATCGAGCCATCCAAGCCAACACCGTCATGCAAAAACAGCGGTTCTACCGCGATAGACCATCACCTGACGACAAAGATGCAATCTCAAGGCCCTTGCCAAAGCGAGACGTTCCATATCACGTCCTTTACGGATCAAATCCTCCACCTCATCACGATGGTTTACATGCTCGATGGTCTGCTCAATAATCGGCCCGTCATCCAGATCCTCAGTGACGTAATGGGCGGTGGCACCAATCACTTTCACACCACGATCCCAGGCCCTGTGATAGGGCTGTGCCCCCTTAAAAGCCGGCAGGAAGGAATGGTGAATATTAATCACGGTAGGAAAACGCTCTAGAAAAGCACCACTAAGCACCTGCATGTACTTGGCCAACACAACCAGCTCAATCCGATGCTCAGCCAACAAATCCAACATGGTTTGCTCCGCCTCAGGCTTGCTGGCAGGCGTCATAGGAACACACTCAAAACAAACACCAAACTCCCTGCATAAAGGCTCCAATTGAGAGTGGTTTGCAATCACAAGCGGCACCTGCATCGACAACTCCCCACTGCGAGTGCGCCAAAGCAGATCCAACAGACAGTGACTCTGCTTGCTGGCGAAGATCGCCACCCGAGGGATCTCATCCGAAAAATGCAATTGCGCCTGACCCCCGAGGCGATCTGCAAGGGCATTCACAGCTGGTGCTATCGCCTCTCGAGGCAATCCGAAGCCCTCAATCCCAAATTCGATCCTGCTCAGAAACAGTCCAGCCCCAACATCCGTATGGTGATCAGCATGAAGAATATTGCCTCCATTAACAGCCACCCATCCCGACAACTCACTCACCAAAGCAGGCCGATCTGGACAGATGAGCTGCAGGATCACACGAAGCTTGCAACCATAAGGATTCGATACAGCACCAAGAGGGCAGCTCACTCAACCTGATTGCAAAAACTCATTCTCTCTTGACGAACGTCCGCACCAAGAACACCTCAAAGTGAGATGCATCGCGCGTCAATATCAAGAATGACTGCTTCCACCGTTGCAATCATTGGCGCTGGTGTTGTTGGCGCTAGCACCGCTTGGTTTTTAGCCAAGCATGGCCACCAAGTGATGCTGATTGATCCAAAACTGGGTCGACCGATCAACAGATCAGGGACCCTCCCGGGAACAACTGCTTCACTAGGGGTACTTATGGGGCATGTTTTCAGGCGCAGCAGTGGACGAGCCTGGCGACTTCGACAACACAGCATGACCCTCTGGCCAGAGTGGGTTGCAGAGCTGAGCAGTCAAGAGCATCCGCTCAAGCTCAACACCCCTCTGATTCAACTTGCGAGTAGCGAAGCAGAAGCCACCCTGATGAAGCAACTCACAGAACAACGGCAACATCTCGGCCTTGAGCCGATCTCACCAAACTCGAATCCCTGCATGGGCCGATCATGGCCAAACACACAACATGGGGGTCTGATCTCTCATCAAGACGGTTATCTAGACCCGATCGCCCTACAAAAATGCCTACGGGCCGCCCTACAAGACCAAGGCGTACAACAAATCCAAGAGCCAGTCGTCTCGCTGGAACGAAATTCATCTGTCGAAGACAAACAGTGGCGCCTTCAACTTGCGGGAGGAACAAATTTGAACCAAGACGCTGTCGTGATCTGTGCAGCACTGGGCAGCAAAGCCCTGCTGGAATCTATAGGCCACAGTCTCCCAATGGCCCCAGTGCTTGGACAAGTGCTGGATCTAGAGCTGATCTCAGATCAGCACAATTGGAGCGGCTGGCCTGCAGTACTCGTGAGCCATGGCATCAACCTGATCCCCCACGGAACCAATCAGATCTGGATAGGTGCCACTCTCGAGCCAGGAGTTCAACCAATGTCTAGCCACCTCAAGGCCATGCAACACCTCGCAGGAGATGCCCCGGATTGGTTAGAGAGCGCGACTGTGAAAAACCAATGGCATGGATTGCGCGCTCGACCTGTCGAACGTCCAGCACCTCTTTTAGAAAAACTAGAGCCCGGGCTAATCGTGGCTACGGGCCATTACCGAAATGGCGTCTTGCTGGCCCCAGCCAGCGCTGCATGGGTAAAAGAGCAACTCGCTAACAAGACAAGATCTTGACTTGACTCTTGATCAATTTTCAATCATCCAACAGCAAGGCATACGAAGTTCACCAGTTTGCTGCATCAAAGAAATCTCGATGAGCCGGTGGACGCACACTTGGATTGCCTTAATTCCTCGAAAAGCCAGTGCCCATCTAAATTGATCAAGCCCCTCAAACGCTATTTAGACGTACTCAATGCGTAAGAAGATGCTGCTTCTATAGATGGTGCGACTCCATGATGTTGAAGAAATAAAGCAAGCAGGGTTAGTTCAGAGTTATCTCTTTGTCTCGGTGCCTGGCATAAAAATGTAACAACAGGCCAACAGGAACTACTGCCAGCAAACAAGCGAAAATGGTTCCAAGGGTTTCCATAAACTTTTAGCGAATAGGATTTTCTATCCTGCAAGCTATAACACAGATCACTGCCTATAGAAAGTGGATGCAACATTAACACGTTAAAAAGTTCATTAGAAGTTGCCATACAACAGGCCTTCCTAAGCAGCCTTTGACTCAGAGCATTAAGATTTACAGAGCAAAAACACTCTAAGCGATAAGCGAAAAACATAAGCAATTTAATCTCATCCTAATTTTCAAGACATTGCTACCTACATCGATAACAACTCATTATTTAACGAATAAACCCTAAATCCAATCGTGATGAGGTTGCAAATACTAGAGTTGAAGTTTCTAATTTCTGCAACTATATTCTCATAATACTTTGAAAGATTCACAGCCTCCTCACGATCTAATGCCAAACATAAAATGATGACTCATTTAAGATTCTCTGATAATCCTCGCACATCAAACGATTCGGAATTCGATTAAGGTTAATATTTACCAAAAAGACCTGAGCCTCCTTTGCATCATTAATTCCTAGATCAATAAGCTTTCTTTATTGATCGTTATGAGACAAAAGATGAAATCCCAAAGGTTTTAAGGGAATTTAAAATCCTACGGGATCAAGCATGGTCACCTTGCAAAAAATATGAGTAGATAGGTGCAAAATAAGAGTAATGAGTTACTCCACTCTTCAAGCACTGGTCACAAGATTCGAGTACTACCAGGCAATCATTGATATGCTAAAGAACAAGCAGCAAAAAAGATTAAATCAATCAAATCTAGCGGCACATGAGTAGAAACATCCTCAGCATTTCATAGAATTATCCTCTTCCTGGCATCAGGTATGTATTTGTCAGAGTATACATATCCATCGTTTACGTCAAAATAATCGGGTGTCTCACTATTAATACAGTTAGACATATTAAGTCAATCAAATAAAAGGTCAGTGGGCAGCACACCTCCAACCTCCAACAAGCTGTTTGCGCATAGATCAGATCAACTCTTGCATGAAAGCAAAATAGCTCTCTAAATTTATTATTTAATCCATATAGTGCGTTAACAAGGCCCTCAATCAAATCGACCTATTTTACAAATATTAGGCATTGAGTCTCTTCAGAATAATACTTTCTCATACCAGCCCATTCATCATTAACATCTATTTACCAGTGCCATTCAAGAAAAAACCTAACCGAGATTTTGCCATTATAAAAGGAGGGCAGTGCCTTTAAGTAAGACTTCCACGCATTCGGGTCAATTTCAGAAGAGCAAAATATGTGATCAAAAAAATCCAAGAAATCCTTTGTTTCTTGATACATGCTTAACTAATTAAAGAATAAAAGCTATTAGGAGCAACTGCTCATCGTACAGCACAGAAAAGGAAATATCAGGAAGAAGAGCTTCAAGCTTCTTGATAACTATAGGGAAGTATTCAAATCAGTCTTGATGACATCAACAAACAAACCATCCCATCACTTCGACTCAGTAAATTCTGCGTCGATCACATCATCACCACTACTGGGATCACCACCACCAGCCGCGCCAGCATCAGCGCCGGATTCTGCGGCGGCAGCACCCGCCTGCTGATAAACAGAAGCACCCAAGGTATAAAGCTCCTGCTGCAGTTCCTCCAATAGCGACTTCATCGCATCAAAGTCATCTTTCTCAATGGCAGCCTTAAGCTTGACGCGCTTATCTTCCACCTTTGCCTTTGAATCAGCATCAACCTTGTCAGCCAACTCTCCGAGCTGCTTTTCCGCCTGATAAACAAGAGTCTCAGCCTGGTTCTTAATGTCAATGCGCTCACGCTTTTCTTTATCAGCTGAGGCATTGGTCTCAGCATCCTTAACCATCTTCTCAACCTCATTTTCAGAGAGGGTTGAAGCACCAGTAATCGAAATGCTTTGCTCCTTACCGCTACCCTTATCCTTGGCATTAACACTAAGAATACCGTTAGCATCGATATCAAAGGTCACCTCAATCTGAGGAACACCACGAGGGGCAGGAGGAATTCCATCAAGACGGAATGTTCCCAAGCTCTTATTATCAGAGGCCATCTCACGTTCACCCTGAAGCACGTGAATCTCCACATTGGTTTGTCCATCAACCGCTGTGGAATAGGTTTCCGACTTCTTAGTAGGAACAGTCGTATTACGCGTAATCATCTTGGTCATCACACCACCAAGAGTCTCCACACCCAAGGAGAGAGGAGTGACATCAAGCAGCAAGATGTCCTTAACTTCACCAGCCAATACCCCGCCCTGTATGGCAGCGCCTACAGCAACAACCTCATCAGGATTGACAGTCTGATTGGGATCTTTACCCGTAACCCTCTTCACAAGTTCCTGAACTGCAGGCATGCGGCTGGAGCCGCCCACCATCACTATTTCGTCAAGTTCACCAGAAGAGAGTTTGGCGTCCTTAAGAGCCTGCTCCACAGGTACGCGACAACGATCAATCAGTTTTGAAGCCAATTCCTCAAATTTGGCACGTGTCAGGGTTAGATCGAGATGCTTAGGCCCCTCAGAGGTAGCAGTAATAAATGGCAGGTTGATCTCACTTTGCGTAGCACTGGAAAGCTCGATCTTGGCTTTCTCTGCCGCCTCAGTTAGGCGCTGAAGAGCCTGCTTATCCTGCCGCAGATCAATACCTTCATTGGCCTTAAAAGTTGCAGCCAGATGATCAACAATCACTTTATCGAAATCATCTCCGCCTAGATGAGTGTCACCAGAGGTAGATAGAACCTCAAAAACACCATCACCTACCTCGAGCACAGAAACATCAAAGGTTCCACCACCCAGGTCAAACACCAGAATGCGCTCATTGCTCTTCTTATCGAGGCCATACGCCAACGCAGCCGCGGTTGGCTCGTTAATGATGCGTAGCACCTCTAAGCCAGCTATCTTGCCGGCGTCTTTGGTGGCCTGTCTCTGTGAGTCATTAAAATACGCAGGCACTGTGATCACGGCCTGGGTTACGTTCTCACCGAGATACTTACCAGCGTCCTCAGCTAACTTGCGCAACACCTGAGCACTCACTTCCTCAGGAGAAAACTGCTTATCGAGAACCGGGCACTTCAACCTCACATTAGAGCCAGACTTCTCAACCTCATAACTCACTTCCTTCGACTCTTCGTTTACCTCATCAACCCGACGACCAACGAAGCGCTTCGCTGAATAAAAGGTGTTATCAGTGTTCATCACCGCTTGGCGCTTGGCAATCTGGCCAACCAACTGATCCTGATTTTTGGTATAAGCGACCACGGAGGGAGTTGTTCTAAACCCTTCAGCGTTAGCAATCACGACGGGCTTGCCACCCTCCATTACGGCGACACAACTGTTCGTGGTTCCAAGATCAATGCCAACAACCTTTCCCATTCGTGCCGACCTCCTAAAGATCTCTGTCTTGAACAGGTGCATCCTCGGCAGTGAGGCCACTTAGAGGCGAGGTGTGGTTCCCGAACAGCTCGCCCGGCAGGCTGGGCATAGAACCGATCAAGCAATGGGAATGATTAGCGGCACAACCTCCCTAATAGGCCTGCTCGGCCAACCAGTGCACCATTCCCTCTCACCGGTGATGCAAAACGCAGCCCTCACTGCAATGAATCTCGACTGGTGCTACATGGCCATGCCCTGCGAAACCAACGATCTGGCCAATGTGCTCTGCGCTCTGCGTTCGATCAACTGCCTTGGCCTGAACATCACCATCCCCCACAAACAAGACGTGGCCAAAACCTGTCGAGAGCTCAGCCCATTAGCAAAACGACTTAAAGCCGTCAACACTCTGATCCCTCATGCCGACGGCGGCTGGACAGGCACCAACACAGACGTGGCCGGTTTTATTGCACCCCTTCAAGAAAGCAAGTGCGAGTGGCATGGGCGTCGTGCAGTCGTGCTCGGTTGCGGTGGTAGCGCCCGAGCAGTCGTTGCAGGTCTGCAAGATTTAAAATTGGCTCAAATCATGGTGGTTGGCCGCCGATCTGATGCGCTGAAGAGATTTCTCGATGATCTCCAGCCCAACCCAGCCAGCTCCGAATCTGATTGCCAAGTGCTCTTGCAAGGAATTCTCCAACAGGAACCTGCTCTGGTTGAACAGCTAACCAAAGCCGATCTGGTGGTCAACACCACACCAGTAGGCATGTCCCAAAACCGTTCGGAAACATCAACTCCTAGAGCGCCAATGCCCCTAGGGAAGAAGATTTGGCAAAACCTAAGCCCAAAGACAACTCTCTATGACCTGATTTACACACCAAAACCAACCGCCTGGCTGACCTTAGGAACTGAACATGGCTGCAATTGCATAGATGGCCTCGAAATGCTTGTTCAACAAGGCGCTGCCTCTCTAAGGCTCTGGAGCGGCAACAAGCACGTTCCTGTCGAAGAGATGAGAAAAGCTGCTCTGGGCTGGCTCAAGGTTTAGCGTCATAACAGTGATCTGACCCCCATGCTGATCCCTATCTGGCAACGGTTGCTGGGAGTGCTGATTTACATGCTCCCTTGGAGCGACACCATTCCATTTGGGCGAAGTTTATTTGTGCAATTTCCATTGCTTGAATTGCTTGCACTTCCAGCCCTGCCCTTCATGATCCTGGAACAAGGGATCCCATTCGGAAGTCTTCTAATATTTTTCTTGCTCTTTCTTGCAGTTGTAAGGAACCCTAAAGTTCCCTATTTTCTTCGCTTCAACACACTGCAAGCACTACTAGTAGACATTGTTGTCGTACTGCTGGGCTATGCCATCCAAATCCTTCTACAACCTCTTAGTGGTGCTTTCATGCTGCGCACGCTAACCAGCACTGTGCTGGTAGCAATGCTTGCCATCGTGATTTTCGCCCTTATCGAATGCCTAAGAGGACGTGAACCAGACCTGCCAGGTATCAGCCAAGCCGTTCGCATGCAGCTCTCCTAAAACACTGACCACAAAGAGATAGGCTGGTCGCTCCGTCGCTCACTACCGTGAGCCTTTAAGTCCCTGTCGGAACACCTGATGAGTCAACAACCTTATTACGAAACCATGTACATCCTCCGGCCGGACATCCCGGAAGAGGAAGTAGAAACACATGTCGCCAAGTACCGCGAGATGGTGACTGAAGCTGGGGCAGAGGTCCTCGACAATCAAATGCGTGGCAAGCGTCGCCTGGCCTATCCAATCTCAAATCACAAGGAAGGCATCTATGTGCAGCTAAGCCACAACGGCAATGGACAACAAGTGGCCGTGCTGGAAAAAGCCATGCGTCTCAGTGAAGACGTGATTCGCTACCTCACTGTGAAGCAGGAAGGTCCTCTACCCGCTCCCAGAATCGTCCCCGGGATCCCCGGGAGTGAGCCTGAGCCAGTACAACAGCAGGAAGCCGCAGCCGTAGAAGCCTGATCAACACCATTGTTGAAAAAGCTGCTTAGCGTTAGCTTTCTGCCATGCGCGCTGCCCATCAGGACCATCATCAGGCCCCTCTTCCAATTTGGAAGAAACAGGAAACACAACAAGAAAATAAAACAATAACCAGACGTGATGCCATCCAAAAATGGCGGAAATCCACAGGCAAATTGCTGCTAACCAAGGCTGAGATCAGATCTAACCGCAAAGAAAATCCTTATGACAAACAAGATCTACTTAAAAGTCAAATCAAAGACCTTAAGGAGCAAGTCCAGGAATACGAAGCACTCCTAAAAGAACTCCCTGACATTTTCGAACGAAAATTTCAACAACGACTCATCCCCCTACTAGAGCGCTATCGCCTAATCACGCATACTCAAAACTCTGCTATTCACACTGAGTCAATCATGCTTGAGGAGCCTCACCCATTAAGAGTACCTTCCCTGCTTCGCTCAAGATGGCTTGGCGGCAGAGGACAATCTCAACAAGAAAACTAATCAAAAGATCACAACTTAGACTCGCCGAGCTGCTGCCCAAAGGCGACTTGGAAGTCCCCAGATGTAGATAAATCCTTCAGCAGCCCTGTGGTCAAAGTTGTCCTCGCTGCCATAGGTAGCCATCTCAGATATATACAAGCTGTTGGTGTCAGAGCTCCGACCAATCACCATGGCATTGCCTTTATGGAGACGAATCCGCACCAAGCCATTCACATAAATCTGAGTGCGATCCATGAATCCATCCAGAGCATCCTTCAAAGGGGAAAACCAAAGACCCTGATAGACCAGCTCAGCCCATTGCATCTCCAATTGACGCTTAATGCGCAACACATCCGCAGCAAGTGTCAAACTCTCCAATTCCTGATGAGCACGAATCAATAAAAGTAACCCTGGAGTTTCATAAATCTCCCGACTCTTGATACCAACCACCCGATTCTCAATGATGTCAAGGCGACCAAAACCATGCCGTCCAGCAAGACGATTCGCCTCCTTGATCAAACCCACCGAATCAAGTCGCACCCCATCAATAGCCACAGGATTACCAGCTTCAAAACTGATCTCAATGTCCTGAGCCTGAGAGGGTGCAGCGTCAATCGAGGAGGTCATGGCAAAGACCTCCTCGGGCGGAGCCACCATCAGATCTTCAAGAGGACCCGCTTCAATACTCCGACCCAACAGATTCAGATCAATCGAATAAGGCGATTTCTTACTCACGGGGGCAGGGATCCCACAGCGTTCGCCATAGGCGATCGCCTCCTCTCTGCTCATGCTCCATTCCCGAGCGGGAGTTAGCACCTTGAGATCAGGTGCTAGTGCTGCAATGGCTAAATCAAAACGCACCTGATCGTTGCCTTTACCCGTACAGCCATGAGCCACCGCATCAGCCCCGACCTCCCTGGCAACCTCTACCAACCGACGAGCAATCAGGGGGCGAGCTAAAGCCGTAGACAGTGGATAACGACCTTCGTAAAGAGCATTGGCACGAATCGCCGGCAAAGCAAACTGTTCTACAAAAGGCTCTATCAAATCTCCCACCAGAGACTGACTAGCACCAGCATCAAGAGCCTTAAGGCGGATGGGATCCAGCTCATCGCCCTGACCTAAATCGGCAGCAAAGGTGATCACCTCCTCTACCCCCCATTCATGCTTGAGGTATGGGATGCAAACGCTTGTGTCAACACCACCGGAATAAGCAAGCACCACCTTCTTCGCACGCCCCATCAACTGGACTCCGAATCACAATTCAAAGATTCTCCCTTCCCGTTGACCAAAGACCCGGAATCAGCCGTAGAAAATCCCACCCGCATAACCCAAATACAGAGGCCAACCGCAGGAGCAAAGAGCAACAACGCCACCAGGAGGGGCCGAATTACAAAAGGCTCAGGATGCAACAGACCCCAAAACCGCAAGCCAAGGCTGAGTAGTAAGGCCAAGCCCCAGGCAAGAACCATCAAGATCAGCTTGGAAGAAAAAAACACCTGATCAAAGGAAGTCAATGAACTATGTTGGCTGATTGGTCTATGTCCTCACAAATGAGCGCCCTCGATACGATCAACCTGAGCGCACTCGACGGCATCAACCCTGCTCTTACGCGCTATAGAAGAACAGAAGCTGCCCCCGTTTTGCCCCTACGCGAAGAACCAGATCTGCTGAGTTGGCTCGAAGCAAGTGGAAGGCTAGTCGCCGATGAAGAATCCACCTCACCAGAGGTCAGCACAGTAGAGGAAGAGGAGCTTTCGGCCTTGATGGGAGAGAAAGAAGATTACAAAGCCGACGACGAGCAAACAGAAGAAAACTGGGAAGAATAGCAATTTTCTCAAACCGAAGAAGCCTGCTCACTTCATTACGCACCGCCAATCAAGCCCTGACGTGAGCAACTCTCCGAAGTCATTAGCTGATACGGATACGCAAAGGTGGTGGACTAAAGGGACAACGTCCGCAAGCTTGCTCGGCATCATTATCTTTGCTGCAAGCTTCACATCGGACCGCTTCATAGCCAACAGTCTGCTCAGCTTGCCGTTGATGATTTCAACACTGATTTCAGTGCTGATCGCAAGCTGGGGCATCCCAAAGTTAAGGACCCTAAAAATGGGGCAAGTGATTCGAGAAGACGGACCACAGACTCATCAGCGCAAATCTGGCACACCAACCATGGGTGGGCTGCTAGTCGTGCCAGTGGGGCTCATCATCGGAAGTTTGGTCAGTGTGAATGGCGAAAGCAGCAAGCAACTACTAGCTCTGTCATGCATCACCCTGGCTTACATGGTGATCGGTGGCTTCGACGACTGGCGCAGTCTCACGCGCGGAACCAACACTGGTCTTACCCCTCGCGGAAAACTTCTACTTCAAACCGCAGCCGGCCTGATCTTTCTCGCTTGGGCGGGCTGGCAACACTGGATCGACTCCAGCATCGCCCTGCCCTTTGGCATGTCCATCCAGATGGGATTCATGATCTGGCCACTAGCACTTTTCGTGTTCCTAGCGGAAAGCAACGCCACCAATCTCACCGACGGACTCGATGGGCTAGCCAGTGGCTGCGGGGCGCTTGTCTTCACTGGACTAGCCGTGCAACTGATGCTCAGAGGTAATGATGGCAGTCCTGTACTGGCAGGCTTCTGCATGGCAATGGCAGGGGCCTGGCTCGGTTTCCTGATGCACAACCGCAACCCAGCCCAGGTGTTCATGGGCGACACAGGATCACTAGCAATGGGGGCCGCCTTGAGTGGAGTCGCAATCCTCTCCAACAGCCTCTGGCCGCTATTGATCATGGGTGGTGTGTTCTTGGCTGAATCCCTTTCTGTGATTATTCAAGTATGGGTTTTCAAAGCCACCAAAGGACCTGACGGAGTTGGACGACGCGTGTTCCGCATGGCCCCGCTTCACCACCACTATGAAATCGGAGGTGCCGACGAGCAAATGGTGGTGCGAAGCTTTTGGTTGAGCACTGGAGGCTTAGTGCTGATTGGTCTGCTATTACGCCCCACTGGATAAGTGCTGGCATGAGTTACTTCTATAAGAAATAAAGATGCACTTTTAAACTCACTTCTTGCAAGCAACTCGTATCAGTTCCAGAATATCAATACCGAAACGAAGGTCATGAAACTACAGGGCTTGAAGATCACTACTTTGGTCGCTGGCCTGATCCTTCTGATGCTTACCATCTTTTTCGTTTTGAGCGGATGGAGTGCCGAAACGATCAAAGCAGGCATTGATTACACCGGTAGAAGCTCTCTACTTCTCTTCTCCATTGCCTTTACCGCTTCGAGTATCTATTCCCTCTGGAAAACACCTTTTACGACCTGGACTCTTCGCAACAGGCGCTACATCGGACTGAGCTTTGCAGCTTCACACTTCATTCACCTCAGCCTGATTGTGTTGATCTCGTTGCTCTTCCCAGAACCTTTTCTCGAAGATCAATCAATGGGCCAGTGGATTTTCGGTGGTCTTGGTTATGTGTTTGTTTTCCTGATGGCCTTAACTTCCACTGATCGAGCCCAGCAATGGATGGGCATGAAAAATTGGAAGAGACTTCATTTGATTGGCAGCCACTGGCTTTGGACCGTCTTTCTGCTCACCTACGTTGAACACACACGTGAAGACCCAAAGTTCTACATCCCCTTCCTGGTGTACACATTGGTCTTGCTTCCTCTGAGACTTGTCAAGCACAGACCCACGAAGGCAGCTCAAGGTGCAGCACTCTGAAATCACTAAAATCCAAGTCTTATCAATATACCGTTCATCAAAATATTTAAATGGAGAATGCCAGGATTCTAAAGCCACTCTAAAGACGACTTTAAGCCATCTTTTTGTTCCCACAAAATCAATGCAAAACAAAGGCAATTGTAATGTATTTGTAAAAAATGCTAGCGCAGAGTCGCACAGCCTAGACAAACAGCAATATTCAAGTCTTGGCTTTCAAAGCTTTAGCAACAATTACAGTTAGCATTTACTGGCTGATTTTATCGAAAATGCTCATGCTGAATTCAAAATTTGGCAAGATATTTTTCAGCAAAATTTTAGTGTGACTTTCAATAGTCATTTGCATAGAAACAACTATGCGATTGCTATCGCTCACTAGTCCATGCCAACTTCTCTTACTGTGATAGGGACAGCAGCATTGTCAAGCGCTTTTAGCAACATTATGGTCGCAAGGCTTAAGTCGGCTATAGTTTTATATAAATAAAGTGAGTAAAGTCACTATGCAATGCCCAGCATGTGAGAGAAAAACAACACATATTAGCATTTGCGGCACAGAGCTTGATGTATGCCAAGGAGGCTGCGGTGGAATATGGTTTGATAATTATGAGTTAAAGAAATTCGACGAGCCGCACGAAGAGGCTGGCCAACTTCTTGACATTGAAATTAATTCAAATATCAAGGTAGATTTAGAGACAAGAAGGAATTGCCCCAAATGTGTTGATATTAAGCTCATGCGACATTACTTCAGCATCAAGAGAAAGGTGGTGGTCGATGAATGTGCAAACTGTGGTGGAATCTGGCTAGATGGTGGAGAATTAAATAAAGCAAGGGGCCTATATCCCTCTGAAGAAGACAAGAAAATCGCTACAGAAAACCTATACAATGTACTATTCCAGCGTGAGATAGATAAGGAGAATGAGCAGCGCTACACTAATAAAAACAAACAAATAAGAATAGGCAATATTTTGAAATTCATCCACTAAACTAGGTTATAAAGCTTGTCAGCCATGACTACAGCACTAACATGATTATTATGCTTTAAAGCCAGCCTTGGTCTTTCCATCAGCACGTTAATGACCTGGTCAATAAACTCTATGTCTTTGCAGAAACCTCTAAACGAGAACTTCTCAAAACTAATGATGCTAGCTAAGCCATGGAGAAAGCTTGTTTAAATAATTCATGAAGAGCTTTATTTTTGTGGCAACCTTTTTATCGTTGCTTGTCTCCTCTTGCAATAAAGAATCGGCAAACTTTCCGACAAGAAAAACAGATGATTTAACACGGCGAAAAAATGTTCATAGCAAGAGCAGAAGTCCTGGTTCAAATCATGTTCATGACTTAAAGGAGATCACCAATGTTTCGGCATTGATCAACCGTCTGGCTTCTGCAGATAAAAGATGGAGGCCAAAGGTTATAACAATGGCAGATGGCTCAAAGCGCTATACATATCAAAAAAGACTTCATGAAGGAACCCTTACGTTGGAGGAGTTAAAGGAAAGAATCAAGAACCCCAGTAACTTTGAGGCTGAAAAAACTGCTATTGCTCAACTTATCAAAAAGTTGAGGTCACTTGGGATACCCATTTTTATCGGAGAAACACATTCTGTTCAAGCAATAGGAACATGGAATCCGTCAAGCAATCGAATAATACTTCGACAATTATTAGTTGACAATGGAACGCCAGATTTTCATGAAGCGCTAAGCCACGAAGCAATCCATGTGGCCCAAAGTTGTGCGTCAGGTTCCATTAATAATAAACCGCGCCCCCTTGGACTGCCACTCAAATATTCCGTATCTATAGATGAAAAGGTTTCTCACCCTTTATACGCAATAAATTTCAAAGACAATTTGCAAATAGAGCGCGAAGCCTATTCCCATAGCAGAGAGCCTGGAAAAGCACGTAAGCTTCTTGATCATTACTGCAACTGATAAAAAATCTAGCTGATATCCAATCTTACGACCAGAAACCAACTCTGGATAAAATATTTATCCCTCTTATCACTCAACAAAACTATAAGAACCGCCTAATTTATCACCCCTAACTATTTACTCGCTCTTAAGTAAATAAGCCGTGAGAATATCATAACAATAGTCAGCGGTAATTTCGTTATCATTTCCGGTCACCCTTGCTATCTTGATCGATGGCTTATTTGTTGGAAAGCTGTTGTTTTAAGACTTGTAGTTTGGCTTCAGCCAGGTTTTATTAATGATTTAGCACGCGTTCTGAATTGAAAAATGAAGTTTGTCTTTTTCAGACGCCTGATCGTGCGCAGCTGAATGATCAACTGGCGTTGAGGAGTGCTGGGGTTCTCGGCAAACCGGTGTTCCTGATAGGCCATCACGAGCTGCGCAAGCTTTTGGTTGAGATCTGCTGACAGCCTGTTGTTCCTCAAGCATGACTCAAGCGGTTCTCCCTCTTTGAGTTTGATACCCAGTCTTCGCATGCAGTCATCTAGTTCCTTGCGAAGCTTGTTTTTGTTTTTTGGTTGTAGCCAGCCCAGCACCACAAGAGCGACTGCAAGCAAGATGGCAATGCTTGCCAGTAAAAGTGTGCCTTGCCAGCGGCTGGCATGAGCACCAAAAAGCTTGCGCAGCAGTTCTTCCTGTTTGGACTGGTCGAATTGCATCACCCATAAGTTCCAGTTCAAATCAAGGGTTTGCCAATGCCCTTGCAGCCATCGCATCCAGCTAGGTGCATTGGCCAGCAGACGTTGATCATCGCTGCTGCCTGCGGCGCCAAGACTGTTGAAAAGATTCTGCTCTAGGCGGCTTGGCACGACCCACCCGGTGGGATCTACACGGATCCAGCCACGCTCTGGAAGCCAGACTTCACTCCAGGCATGTGCATCAGCCTGTGTCACCTTAAGGTGACCGTTTTCATTGCCTAAATCTTGTATCCATTCTCCGCCCTGGTAACCAATCACAACCCTGGCGGGGACATCAGCGGCCCGCATTAAAGCAGTAAAAGCAGCAGCAAAATGCTCGCAGAATCCTTTCTGGCTTACAAAGAGAAAGGTATCAAGGGCATCTCGATAAGGAAGAAGACCAGGCTTGAGTGTGTAGCGGAAGCCTTGAGCGAGAAACCAGCGCTTGGCTCTCTCCAGACGTTGTTCGGGTTCGGGCAATTGACTCCATTGATTGCCTAGAGCTTTTAAACGTGGGTTGCTGTTGTTGGGAAGATACTTGTCAGTCGGTCTGGAAGGCAGTTGGCGCCAGGGCTCTTTCGCATCAGGGCCCGCCGCTACCAGGCTGTAAACAATGCGGCTTTGCACTGGCATTGGTTGCCAAAGACCACCGTTGTTGGTGCGACGAATCTCAGAAGGCATGGGTAGACCACGGCCATTCCATGGCAACCAATGCAGGTTGTTGGCTTCTAGCAGCACCAGTTGTTGCGGTAGTAAGGCCTCCGAAGTTGGCGGTGTCGGTAAGGCCAGGCTCGGTTCTGCCTTAGAGATCGACCAGCGGCGACCATCGAACTCGTTCAGCGCCATCACTCGCCAATACCGCTGAGCAGGAGGAGGAGGAGCCATGCCTTTGAACTGCAGGCGCATAGCTGTGGAATTGTTTTGAACCAGGGAGGCAATTGAGCCTGGAACCAGTTGATCGCTAAGGCCTGTCTGATGACCAGTTTGCAATTGCCATAGGGGCCCAATTCGCGGTGCAAGCAAAAACAAGGCCACCATCAGCGGCAGGCTGACGCTCACCAAAAGCAGCAGACTTTGTAGAAGTCCGCGGCCTTTTGCGGCACCAAGCTCCAGGCCCAGTAGAGACCCCACTGCCAGAAAAGCTGAGATCCCTTGCATCAGACTGGATCCCAACCCTTGGGCGAAAACACCAGCCATCCCAATGGCTAGTAAAAGCAGCAGACCAGTGCGACGAATCGCCGCTGGCTGGAGAGCTTCCAGCAACTTGAGACCGCTTAATAGCCAAAACAGGTTGGCGCAGCTGATCAGCAAACCGCTCATAGCACCGAGCGAAATCTGGGTTAGCCAGGCCATTCCCAAGCCAAACAGCAAACCATTGGGAAGCCAGCCCGGACGTTGAAGTAGAGGGGGCGACCACAATTTCAGAAAAATGAGTAACGGCAAGCTGATCAACACCATCGGCTGGGCTTCACGCATGCTCAGCAATTGGAGCCATAACGTCGCCAATGATCCGCTTTGCAAAGAAATGGCAAGGCGGATATTGCTCATGCCAAAGCCAGGGCTTGCAATGCAGCGTCGCGATGTTGCCGACCACGGCCATGGGGCAGGTTGCACCCTGGTAGTTCCATGGCAAAGGGCTGATCACTTTGACAGAGCTTCATGACTCGATCCGTCAAGTGCTCAAGAGCTGTCTCGAAGGGCAACTGCGGATCTAGCTTGAGTACGCGTTGACTTGCGGCTGCGGCGCTGAAGCGTTTTGTCAGCCAGCCACGCCCTCCTGCAAGTTGTTTCCATGCAACCCGTTGGAGACCTTCTTCCGGTCGATGGGGCCTGAGTTCCTGGAAGTCGTCTGTGCCGCTGGCATGGTTTGTATGGCTCGTGGTTTGATGTTCTTGCTGCCATGGTCGCCACTGTTCGATGACCGGACCTGAAACAGCCTTGGGATAGATAAGTTGTTGTTGGGTTGGTAACCAGTAGCTCCAGCAAACAAAAAGGCCTAGTGGTGCCCTTGAGAAAATCTTGAGTCGCCCAGGCGTTTGGAGGCCTCTCCGGCTTGGTTGCCAACATGGTTGTGCCAAAGAGATACCTATTGGCACCAATGGTTGCACCATTAAGGGTTGATGGCTGAATACAAGCCGCAGCCCATACCTCTCATGGCGGCTTTGAAGACAGATGGGATAAGGCACCAGTTCACCTGCAAAGCCAGCATCAACTGCGGCAATGGAGAGCTCAAGTCCTTGCAGGTTGAACTGAGTGAGGAACATGCTTAACAGGAACAGGCCGGAGCAGAGAAAGGCCAGAAGTAATGGCCCATTGCTGTTGCTGTTGATGCCAATCAGGTAGAGCACTGCGATACCAAGCAGCCAGAGTCCGCCAAAAGCTGAAGGCAGGATGTAGAGCTTGCGCATGCTGAGGGTTAGCTGCGTTCCTTCACTGGTAAGACGCTGCTTCAGCCGCTTGCGAAAACCCTGGATCATCGAATGGCGTCCACCTGTTTGAGTAAATGTTCGCTAAGGCTGTCTGGGCCTCTTGGTTGACCAGCATCCAATCGGTGTTCAGCAATAGCTGTAAACACGGAAATCACATCGGCTGGGGTCACGTATTTGCGCTGCTCTAGTAGTGCCCAGCCCCTGGCGGCGGCGATGAGGCCTTGGCCAGCTCTTGGTGAGAGCGCGGCAGGACTGTTTTGGTATCTGCTGGTTGCTAATAGATCGAGTACATAGTCCACAAGTGAGCTTTGCACTGTTAAATCACTGCATTGCTGCTGGGCTTCGATCAAGCCACGGCAATCGATGCCGTTCTCCAACTGATCCACTGGATTGGCATGACCTAAAAGCAAATTGCGCTCGGCATCTCGATCGGGAAAACCAATTGAAAGCCGCATCAGAAAGCGGTCGAGTTGTGATTCAGGTAGTGGCGATGTGCCGGTTTGATCCAAACCGTTTTGAGTTGCAATCACAAAAAATGGCTGAGGTAGTGGATGGCTGATGCCATCAACGCTGACTACGTTGGAAGACATAGCTTCCAAGAGGGCACTCTGAGTGCGTGGGCTGGCGCGGTTGATCTCATCGGCAAGCAGCACATTGCAAAACAACGGCCCCTGATGAAACTGAAAGGTTTCGGTTTTTTTTTCGTAAATCGATACGCCGATGAGATCAGCAGGTAGAAGATCATTTGTGAAATGAACCCTGTTGAAGGTCAAGCCAAAACTGCGCGCCAAGGCTTCCGCCAAGGTGGTTTTGCCCATGCCAGGAAGATCTTCAATTAATAGATGTCCGCGTGCTAGTAGACAGGAAACGGCAAGACGCACCTGCTGGGGTTTGCCTAAAACAACGCCATTGATCTGATGCAACACCTGATCTAGCAGCTGGGGGAGTGCTGCGGACATGCAGGACACGACAATTCCCTATCAAGCCTAAGCGCGTATTACTGCGCTGGTAAAAGGCCAGGAAAGTGCACTATACGTAGTTCACGTGATTAAAAATATGCTCGCTGATTAGTTGACTTGCTTGTGGTATCGATCACTGCGAAGGCTCCTAAGGCAAGACTTTTGTTTGATAACTTATTTTATGAATTTTAAGTCTTAGGCTCCTAATACTCACTGCCCTTTTAGGCAACACTCAAAATAGATAACAGCCAAGACTGTCAAAACTTCAAAAAGCTACCAAGAAAATAAGCTCAGGTATAAGCGAATTGTATGATTTTTTATTTTCCATACTGCCTAACTACGCTAATACTTACATCACATGACTGATGAGTGCATCATTACTAATCAATTGATCGGGCATAGAAAAGCTTACAGGCTCTTCAAGAGGGTAGACATTTGGCAGAATACCTCCCTCTCTATGAAAGATGGATGCACTTTTAAACTCACTTCTTGCAAGCAACTCGTATCAGTTCCAGAATATCAATACCGAAACGAAGGTCATGAAACTACAGGGCTTGAAGATCACTACTTTGGTCGCTGGCCTGATCCTTCTGATGCTTACCATCTTTTTCGTTTTGAGCGGATGGAGTGCCGAAACGATCAAAGCAGGCATTGATTACACCGGTAGAAGCTCTCTACTTCTCTTCTCCATTGCCTTTACCGCTTCGAGTATCTATTCCCTCTGGAAAACACCTTTTACGACCTGGACTCTTCGCAACAGGCGCTACATCGGACTGAGCTTTGCAGCTTCACACTTCATTCACCTCAGCCTGATTGTGTTGATCTCGTTGCTCTTCCCAGAACCTTTTCTCGAAGATCAATCAATGGGCCAGTGGATTTTCGGTGGTCTTGGTTATGTGTTTGTTTTCCTGATGGCCTTAACTTCCACTGATCGAGCCCAGCAATGGATGGGCATGAAAAATTGGAAGAGACTTCATTTGATTGGCAGCCACTGGCTTTGGACCGTCTTTCTGCTCACCTACGTTGAACACACACGTGAAGACCCAAAGTTCTACATCCCCTTCCTGGTGTACACATTGGTCTTGCTTCCTCTGAGACTTGTCAAGCACAGACCCACGAAGGCAGCTCAAGGTGCAGCACTCTGAAATCACTAAAATCCAAGTCTTATCAAGCAAAGTGAGCGTTTTGCTGGTGCAAACAAAGCCAATGGGGGCAAAGGCCTGAAACTCTCAATTGTGTCGTACTTATTAAGAACAGCCTCTCTCCGTCGGGCAGGTTAGTCCGCCGATAATGATTGAACTGTTAACACAGAGCAACTGCCAACGAGAAAGATCCATACCAACCCAATAGCAAATGTGGTCTATGGAACCTCGAAATTTCACACACCCAGTCTTCATCTCCATCAATCTGGTGTATTAAAAAAATGAGTTACTTCACTTGGAAAGAGGCTGGTCTCACAAGCGACTGCGCAAGCCTTGAAGCCATGGCTTCCCGTTTCGAAGAGGCTGCAAGTCTGATGCGACGCATGGCCCGAGAAGGCTTTCAGCTGGAACAGAACATGAAAAAACAACGCATCACTCATCCTGATCCCGGTGTATTCGAAGCCTGGGGGTTCATCAGCGAAGAACCAGCCTTTCGACAGCTCACGCTGATCCCTGATCTCAAAGTGTAAAGGGATCTCAAATACCACTTTTAAGGCAATTCCCCTAACCAGCCGAGCGCGAAGATCAACTCATCATCAACACCTTCATGATGACTGTCTTACCAAAAACCTTGCTGTTACTTGGCAGCGGAGAACTCGGCAAAGAAATAACAATCGCCGCTCAACGGTTGGGCTGCCATGTCATCGCCTGTGATCGATACTCCGGGGCCCCGGCCATGCAAGTAGCAGACCAAGCAGAGGTTCTGGACATGAGCAATGCCGAAACCCTCAAAGCTGTGGTTCGTCGTCATCAACCAGATGTGGTGATCCCTGAAATCGAAGCACTCGCGGTGGATGCACTGGCAGAGCTTGAAAACGAAGGAATCACTGTGATCCCTACGGCGCGAGCCACAGCCGTAACGATGAATCGCGATCGAATCAGAGATCTCGCCAGCGCTGAATTGTCTCTACTGACCCCAAAATTTGCTTATGCCGGCAGTGCCGAAGAACTCAAACATGCAGCTGAGCCCCTGGGCTGGCCAGTGGTAGTCAAACCAGTCATGAGCTCCTCCGGCAAAGGCCAAAGTGTGGTTAGCAATCCTGAAGGCCTTCGGCAAGCCTGGCAAGCCGCTATGGCAGGGTCCCGGGGTAACTCACCGCGAGTCATCGTGGAAGAGTTCCTTCACTTTGATCTAGAAATTACCTTGCTCACAATTCGCCAAGAGGATGGCTCCACCCTCTTCTGCAAACCAATCGGGCATGAACAAATTGGAGGAGATTATCAATGCAGCTGGCAACCAGCAGAACTCTCTACTGAACAACTCAAGCAAGCCCAATCAATGGCTCTGACTATTACCAAAAATCTTGGTGGTGTGGGATTGTTCGGGGTGGAGTTCTTTCTATGTGGCAATGAAGTGATTTTCTCGGAACTATCACCAAGACCACATGACACCGGACTTGTCACTCTTATTAGCCAAAACCTTAGTGAATTCGAACTACACCTGCGCGCAGTGCTGAAATTACCTATTCCTACTATTCAAACTGCAGATGCAGCAGCAAGCAGGGTAATCCTGGCAAAAGACAATCTCTCATCCATTTCCTACAAAGGAGTGGAGAAAGCCCTCTCAGAAATTGACACCCAGATATTGCTGTTCGGCAAACCCAATGCTCGACCAGGGCGTCGCATGGGGGTTGCTTTAGCCAAAGGCAAGTCTATGGAAGCAATTCGCTCTAAAGCTGATCGAGCCGCCGCATCCATCCAGGTAATAAAGGGTAAGGGTGTCAGTTAAGACTTTAAGAAAAATCGATAGTGATTTAAGCCATCTAAAAGTCCAAACAAATGCGGGTTGTTAGCAAAAAACACTCGTTGCTGATGTCGCAAACCCTCCAGACAAGGATCATGCTCTGCAAGGACTACTGAAGCAGTCAATCCCCTTACCAATTCAGCATCACCTTGTTGACTGGCAACAACCAAAATCTGCTCAAGAGGTAGTCCCCAACGAAGAGAGAGATAGCGAATGGCTTCGCTTCGGGAAGCTCGCAAAGGCACCACATCCAAAAACCAATGACAACGCAAATGAGGACGTGCCGCCTGACCCCTTTGCCTTAAACGCTGACGGACGAGTGGCAAAATCGCCTCACCATGCTCTTTCAATAGATAACTCACCTTGTGAGGACCCTGCTCCTGATCGTCCTGAAGGGTCAAATGGTCCTTGAGATCAGCTAAAGCAGACACCACTGCCTGTCGCCGCCAATCAACGTCGATATGGGCCTGCCAAAAGCGATCCGACTGATCCTCCAATCCGTAATGGATTTCAGTACCCGCGCGACTAATCCAAACCCGAGGAGAAGGAAGATTCAGCTCTGCATAACGCTTTTTTGCAGCCTGCACAGAACGACCCGTCAATACTCCCAGACCATGCGCATCGCCAGAGCCAATGGATTCCAATCCCTCCCGCAGCGAAGCCAAGCCCTCTGCCTCGGGTTCTTCGAGAGAACTATCAAGATCAAGCAACAACAAACTCTGCCCCAGTGGACTGCCCAGACACTCTTTATCTGTGGCCCAGATTCGTGGCTGAGACAATTCAAGACGTTGCTTCATCAATGCCAAGTAATGGCAAACATGAGCATCCCAACTGAAATGCCGACTGACCGCCTCAATCCCGTTATCACTCCAAATACGCCACTGATCTGCGTCTGAACCAGCCTGCTCCATTACATCCTGAAGTGCCTCCAGATCAGTAACGTCAACCAACAAGCCGTTGTCACAACGAGCAAGGATGTCGCGTGGACCACCGTCATCAGTCGCCACCATCGGCAAACCACAGGCCGCCGCTTCAAGCAAAGTGAGCCCAAAGGGCTCGGTAAGCGCTGGATTCACAAACAAACCACGATGCAAGGCTGCCCATCGGTAAATCGCTGGGATCTGATCACGACGGTGCTGTTTGGGATAAGCCACCCGGCCATAGAGGTCGTAACGATCCACGAGATCAAAAACCTGCTGGAACACCTCCCGCTGTTGCTTCTCCAACTGACGAGGATCATCCCGACAGCCGAGTACAAGCACAAGATTATGCCGTTGACGCAACACAGGCGAGCGGCCGTAAGCCTCCACCAAAAAAGGAATATTCTTACGACGCACAGCTCTGGAAATGGCCAAAAGAGGAGGTAAAGAAGGTTTCCTCAAAAAGGGCGCGAGCAATCCATCAACAACATCCGTTTCACTAGAAGATTGGAGTGGATGGAAGCGAATGGAATCAACGCCGGGAGGCACCACCTCCGCTTGCTCCGGAACAAAACGCCCATAGCGAGCGTATTGATGATCAATTTCCTGGCGAGTACTCGTAATCACCAAACTGCAATGAGCAAGAGTCAACTCTTCAGCATCAATGCGTTGACCAATGGCATATGTTTGCTCAATCTGTTCATGATCTCCACCAACTCCCAACAGACGCCGCAACTTTTCCCTGCCCAAGGAATGACCTGTAAACACCAAGGGAACACCCAGCCTGCGACTCACAAGGGCTCCCACATAGCCTGCATCGGCGTAATGAGCATGAATCCAATCAGGAAGATGTTCTTGCTGCTGGAGATGGCTAACGGTCTGATCCGCTAAATCATCCAAATAGGGCCAAAACAACTCCTTGCGCAAATATCGTCTTGGTCCAAAAGGCAGCCTGATGATCTTGGCCCCAGGAGCAATATCCTCAATGGGATTGGCATAGTCAGTAGAAACACGACGATCATGAATTAAGCGGGTAACCACCTCAACCTGCTCAATTTCCGAACGCGCAGCCAGGCCCCTGACAAGCTCGAGCACATAAAGAGCCTGGCCTCCTGTATCAGCATCGCGACCCAATTCCAAGTCGTGAGATCGAAACAGTCCATGAAGATGCAGATGAAGCAATCTCAAACCCATCTGATGCCTCCAAGGCGATCAACGAAACCATCCAGATGCGGATGGCCATCAAGAAATAATCAAGGAACTTCCATCCTCATAAGCCTAAAGAAAGGATGAGAACC
This sequence comes from Prochlorococcus sp. MIT 1318, assembly GCF_047304505.1. Taxonomy (NCBI): domain Bacteria; kingdom Bacillati; phylum Cyanobacteriota; class Cyanophyceae; order Synechococcales; family Prochlorococcaceae; genus Prochlorococcus; species Prochlorococcus sp. MIT 1318. Next base: position 668,596 of record NZ_CP138958.1, read on the forward strand.
AAACCTCCCAGCTCACTAGAAACGACAACAATATATTCCCTCTATCTGTTTTCTCTTTTAAACAGAAAAATCCTAGAACGAATCGTTGAGAAATACAAACCTCAAAGACAGAATAATGAAGCCTCTTGCTCGCAACAAGCCAGGCCAAAAAGCCTCAGCGATACAGGTTCAGAGCCGCATCAGTCACATCCACTAAAGGATGCACGGCATCACCCCAACCGCCGCCACTAAAGGTGACTACACCAGGATTTGCAAGCTGTTCATTAATCCAAGCAAGAATGAGGGGCGCCAAAGTGGCCGGCTGAAGCTGATTTGCAGGTGCCATCAAGTTGAAGTGACCACCATCTTGGGCAAGCACCAGGCGATGGCCAAACTCCAAAGCACCACTATCACGCATGGGCACCAGAGCCTCAGGCACCGGAGGCACGACCCAATCACGAGTGCCACTAACCAACAAAACCTTGGCTGTCAAAACTGAAGTTCTACTTGGATCAAATAGAAGACGTAACGGCGGACTCACCGCCACAACTGCCTTGACCCGTGAGTCTTCAACAGAAGACTCATTCATTTTGGAAAGCCAACTGCACTGCAGTATCCAGCTGATATTGCGCTCAGGGTCATCCTGGTTATGACAACGAGCAGAGAGCTTCACATCAGTTGAGCGTGCCCCAGCCAATTGAATCGCCGTAGTCGCCCCCCATGAATGACCAACAACAGCGACCTCATCTGTATTGAGGGAAAGTCTTGACAACAAACCACCTGACTCCACAGCAGAGAGCATCGCAGTCACATCCATCGCACGAAGACGCAACTCTTGAGGTCCCGGCGGAGGTTGATCACCCGCCAACATCGCCTTCTGCTGATCAGCATCACTGCCCTGATGCTCCGGGAGCAACACCGTATAACCGTTAGCAGAAAGATATTCAGCCCAACCCTGAAGATCTCTCGGAGACTCCCAAAGCCCATGTGAAATGACCACCAAGCGACCATTTGAGCGAGACTTCGGTTGTATCACCACCACCCGTATCGGTTTCGAGCGATGGGAAGCCTGAAAATCAACTTGCTGACTTAACCACAACCCGGTAAGCGGCATGCGTAATCCAGTTGTAATCTGAACAGGAGCCTCTTTCTCCACAAGCAGATTTGCTGCTAGCTGATTACGTTGAAGCCGTGAGACATAGCTGGCCAATTTCGACAAGTTGATGGATGCAGCTTGACCAGGGATTTGTCGCAACAAACCAAGCACAGTTGGCTGACCACTCTTGGAAGCACGCGAAAGCGCCTCAAGCAACATCCTTCCACTGGTGTCTTGGGGCAACCCCTCAACTTGAACCAACTTGGTTACTACGATCAGAGCCTGCTCCAAAAGAGGCTGCCCGACAGACTTCTCAATCACCTTCTCAATCTGCGCTGGCAGGGGAGCGTTAAAGACCTGATTGAGAAGTCGCACAAAAGCACCATCCGTAGCCCGATCCAACTCCACAAAATCGGGATTGGCATCAATTAGATCGCCTGCGCTCTGAGCAGCGCCAAGCTCAAAATCAATCTGACTTTCCAGTACAGGCAGATCAAACACCAAGCGTTCAAGTGCAGGAGCAGAGCTTGGAAAAAGTCCAAGCCCCGCTCCAAAACTGATTGCAAACAGCCAAAGACGGGAACGAAAAAACATCATCAAGCTGCAACAGACACAGTCTCAGGAGGATGCTTCGCTAACACCTTCTTGAGATAATGCCCCGTATGGCTAGTGGGATGGGATGCAACCTGTTCTGGAGTCCCCGTGACCAGAAGATCGCCACCACAATCTCCTCCTTCAGGGCCAAGATCAATAATCCAATCAGAACAACGAATTACATCCAAGTTGTGTTCTATCACGATAATTGAATTGCCTTTATCAACAAGACGCTGCATAACATCCATCAACTTATGCACGTCGTAAAAACTGAGGCCAGTGGTTGGTTCATCAATCAAATAAAGGGTTTTGCCAGTAGCGCGCTTTGAGAGCTCGGTAGCAAGCTTCACACGTTGAGCTTCACCACCTGAAAGCGTGGGCGCAGGCTGGCCTAACTTCACATATCCCAGTCCCACATCAACCAACGTGCGCAATCGATCAGCCGCCTGGGGAATAGCAGAAAAAACCTCTGCAGCCTGCTCAACCGTCATCTGCAAAACATCTGCAATGGTGTGTCCCTTGTAAGTGACCTGTAAGGTCTCCCGATTAAATCGAGCACCTTTGCAGACATCGCACTGAACATAAACATCTGGCAAAAAGTTCATTTCAATCACATTCACCCCTTGACCACGACAAGCCTCACAGCGACCACCTTTCACATTGAAGCTAAACTGACCAACCTGATAACCACGAGCCTTTGCTTCAACGGAAGCAGCAAATACCTGACGAATCGGATCAAACGCACCGGTGTAGGTGGCTGGATTAGAACGCGGTGTACGGCCGATTGGAGACTGGTCAATCACGATCACCTTGTCGATCGCATTGACACCTCGCAACTCGCCCAAGCCTTGAGGGAAAGGCACCTTCAAACCCAAACTGTGATCTAAGGCAGGATGAAGCAACTCATTCACCAAAGTGCTCTTACCACTACCACTGACTCCTGTAACCGCAACAAGGCGCCCTAAAGGAAAATCTACGGTGAGATTTTTAAGATTATTGCGATCACAATCAATCAAACGAAGCCTGCGACTACTTCCTTCTCTCCTCTCTCTAGGTGTAGGAATAGAGCGGCGGCCACTGAGATATGTACCTGTCAAAGATTCTTCAGCCATCAACAGATGATCCAAAGATCCTTCAACAACAATATGACCCCCATGCACCCCTGCCCCTGGACCAATATCGACAAGATGGTCAGCGGCGCGAATGGTGTCCTCATCGTGTTCTACCACCAATAAAGTGTTACCCAGATCCCTTAAACGTCTGAGCGTGGCTAACAGACGATCATTGTCCCGCTGATGCAAACCAATGCTTGGTTCATCAAGCACATAAAGCACACCCGTAAGACCAGCGCCGATCTGTGTCGCCAAACGAATCCTCTGAGCCTCACCGCCAGATAAGGTCATCGCGGGTCGATCCAAACTGAGATATTCGAGCCCAACATCAAGAAGAAAGCGAAGACGCATATGAATCTCACGCAAGACCAAATCACCGATCTGGATCTGACGTGAATTGAGCAAAGGCTCAGATCCATTAGCTGCTCCAACGCCCATCAGCTTTTCGATGCGTTCAAGAGTCAGCGCCACGCTGATAGAAGTGAGTTCAGTAATCCGATAAGGACCCACCTTCACCGCCAGGGCTTCGGGTCGGAGCCGCTGACCGCCACAGGCTTCACAAGGAACCAGCTCGAGGTACTTCTCCAACTTCTGGCGCTGGGCTTCTCCGCTGGCATCACGGAGCTGCCGCTCAAGGATTGGAAGAATGCCCTCAAAAGGGCGGGTGTACCCCCCTTTGCCCTTGCGATACCGGCTGTCGACCTGAATCAGAATCGGTTCGCGGCTTCCATTAAGCAGCACATCCCGCTGTTCGTCCGTGAGCTCATTCCATGGGGTCTTGATCTCAAAGCCAAAGGCTTCACCCACTGAATAGAGCAGTGAGAAGTAATAGCTGTTGTCTTTTTCCGCCCAGGGAGCAACAGCGGCGTACACCGGCTGGGATGGATCCGGAATCACCCGGTCCACGGTGAATTTGCGCAGATGGCCAATGCCATGGCAAGCCTCACAGGCGCCATAGGGGCTATTGAAGGAAAACAGCCGTGGCGACAGTTCCTCCATCACAGCGCCGTGCACCGGGCAGGCGAAGTTCTCGGAATAGAGACGCTCCCGCTCAACGCCGTCGGGAAGTTCCTCACCCTTCTTGGGCACCACCTCCACCAGAGCCAAACCATCGCCGCGTTTGAGGGCCGTGCGGAGGGAATCAGTCAGCCGTTCCTGGATCCCCTCACGGGCAACAAGACGATCGACCACCACTTCGATGTTGTGGCTGTGGTTCTTGTCCAGCTCAATGTTGTCGGCCAGCTCGCGCACCTCACCGTTGATGCGCACCCGGGCGAAACCCTCTGCTGCCAGGCCACTGATCAGCTTGGTGTGGGTGCCCTTCTTGCCGCGCACCACCGGCGCCAACAACTGATAGCGGGTCCCCTCCGGCAAAAGAAGGATCTGATCGACCATCTCGTCGATGCTCTGCGGCTTAATCGAGCGGCCACATTTGGGGCAGTGGGGTTCGCCAGCGCGACCGAACAGCAAACGGAGGTAATCCTGAATCTCCGTGACGGTGCCCACCGTCGACCGCGGGTTGTGACTGGTGGATTTCTGGTCAATCGAGATCGCCGGCGAGAGACCCTCGATCGCATCGACATCGGGCTTATCCACCTGCCCCAAGAACTGCCGGGCATAGGCCGACAGACTTTCGACATAGCGGCGTTGTCCCTCCGCAAAGATCGTGTCGAAGGCCAGCGAACTCTTGCCGCTGCCACTGACTCCGGTGAACACCACCAGCTTGTTGCGGGGGATGGTGACGTCGACGTTCTTGAGGTTGTGCTGCCTGGCACCCCTCACGCGAATCACGTCGTCCTGAGTCGCCAGCCGGCCAGCTGAGTCAGCGATCTTGGCAGCAGCTTGCGCCATCAGGACCCGTTGGAAAGCTCAAGAGCTTAGGAAGAACCGAAGCCTTCAAGCTGTGCGCTGGTCCAGCAGGCTCGCTGCATAGGCATCAGCCTGATTGCCACCAGCGAGGTCAGCTAGCTCCTGGCGGCGTTCCTGAGTGTCCCGCAGTCGGGACACTCGCGAGTGGGTCACGCCGTCCTGCACATGCTTACTTACCCGGAAATGGTGATCGGCCACGGCCGCCACGAGCGGTTGGTGGGTGACGCAAAACACCTGGCGTTGACGCGCCAGGGTCTGAAGAAGATCCGCCATCGCTCCACTAACGCGTCCACTGACGCCGGCATCAATCTCGTCAAACAACAGCGTGCTGGACCCATCCACTGCGGCAAGAGTGGTCTTGAGCGCCAGCAGAAAACGGGACATCTCACCGCCGGACGCCACCTCCGTCAACGGTGCCATCGGTTGGCCAGGATTGGCGGAAAACAGAAATTGCACAGCATCCGCACCATGGTCAGCGGGATCACATGGGGTGAGATCCACCTTGAAACGCACGTTGGCAAGGCCCATTGGGGACAACAGCTCAAGCAACGACGCCTCCAGAGCCTCCGCTGCATTGGAACGCTCGCGATGCAACGCCGCATTGGCTTGATCACGGCTCTGGCGTCGGTCGTTCTCGTCCTGATGCAGGCGGGCGAGATCAGCCGCGAATCCTTCAGCACCCAGACGGTGAAGCAGGTCATCGCGACGCAGAATCAAACCGGCCAGATCAAGGCCATAGCGGCGCTGCAGGCGTTTTAGTACCGACAGGCGGTCTTGGATCCGCTCCAGATGATCTGGATCGCTCTCGAGCGCCAGACCGTATTGATCGAGGGAGCGCAGCAAGGCGTCAAAACCGGCCCCGAGATCCAGAGCCTGATCCCGCAGCGGCTCCAGGGAACCATCCAGCTGGGCCATGGCCTGAAGCTCCTGGATGGACGCCGAGAAGTGATCCTGCAGAGAAGGCCCATGATCCGCACCATCGCGGAGACGCCCAAACAACAAGGCCAGACCCTCGAGAAGCCTCACGCCATGAACGAGGCGATCCTGATCCTGCTCCAGCCGCTGCTGCTCGTCTGGATCCTCGAGATCAGCAGCTTGAAGCTGCTCCAACTGCTGCTCCTGTTCAACCCGCTCCTGTTCGAAACGCTGCTGTTCCTGCTCGAGAGCCATCAGGGCATCTGCAGCAACGCGCCAGTCCGTCCAGGCATCAGCCACCTGTGCCTTGACCTCTGCCAGAGAAGAACCACCGAGACGGTCCAGCCATAACCGTTGCTGCCCCGCACGCGACAACAGCTGGATCTGGCCCTGAACAGTGAGATCAATCAGCAGCGGTCTGAGCTCAAGCAACTGCTGACGATTCACCGTGCTGCCGTTCAGCCGGCAGCGACTGGAGAAGCGATCACCCTCCTGCCGTTTCCATTCACGACTGATCAGGAGCTCCTCTTCAGGGTCAAACTCCGCCCCGATCAACCACTGTTCAAGCGCAGGGCTGAGTTGAAACGCAGCTTCGATCCTGGCTCGATCAGAACCAGCGCGTAGCAAACGAACGCCGCTGGCCCCCTGCGCTCCACCCAGCACCGCATCGAGGGCATCGAGAAGGATCGACTTGCCTGCGCCGGTCTCGCCGGTGAGCACCGTAAAGCCGGAGCTGAACTCCAGTTCAAGACTCTCGATCAGAGCTATGTTCTGCAGCAGCAGACCGGTGAGCACGTCCAGCCCTGTGATGATTCCGACCGTAGCGGCAGCACGGTTCGTTTAGAAGGGGTGAATGATCAAGACCCCACTCAGGATGGAAACAGAACTCGGGGATTTCATCGAGGCGGCAGGCCTACTTGAATACGACCCTGCTGCAATTACCAGAATTTATGCCGGCCATCCACAGCGCCTTTTGCGCCGACTCTGGCAAACACTTCTACCAATAGGTCTCTTCCTGATTGGCTTAGCAGGGGACAAAGTTTTTGGCTTGCTGAACGATGCAAATCGTGCTCGTTCCCGAGCACGAGAATTCGCGGAACTCTTAGTAGAGCTTGGCCCTGCTTTCATTAAGGCTGGACAAGCTCTTTCCAGTCGACCAGACCTAGTACCACCAGTTCTACTGGAAGAACTTTCACAACTACAAGACCAATTGCCAGGCTTCGACAGTGTCATGGCTATGGCCTGCATAGAAGAAGACCTTGAAACACCAATCGAAGAAATCTACGAACAACTCGACAAAGAACCCATCTCTGCCGCCTCTCTAGGACAGGTTCACCGAGGCGTACTCAAAGGAGGTCAACAGGTGGCCGTCAAGGTACAACGACCAGGACTTCGTGAACAAATCACCCTTGATCTTTACATCGTACGGAACATTGCCGCATGGCTAAAAAGCAATGTGAGGTTGATACGTAGTGATCTTGTGGCGCTGATTGATGAGCTAGGCCGAAGAGTATTTGAAGAGATGGATTACCTTAATGAAGCTGCCAATGCAGAGCGTTTCCGCACGCTTCACAGCCATAATCAACGCATCGCTGTACCAATAATCTATCGACAAGCTACTAGCCGTAGAGTACTTACAATGGAATGGATTGATGGAGTAAAACTCACTAATCTAAAGGCAGTGAGAGAGCTAGGAATCGATCCCAATAATATGGTTGAAGTCGGAGTCAACTGCAGCTTGCAACAGTTGTTGGAACACGGGTTTTTCCACGCTGATCCACATCCTGGCAACCTTCTGGCTATGGCCGATGGGCGGCTCTGCTACCTCGATTTCGGAATGATGAGTGAGGTGAGCCGAGAATCACGTACAGGCTTAATTGAAGCAGTAGTACATCTGGTAAACCGTAATTTCAACAACCTTTCACGAGACTTTGTAAAACTCGGTTTTCTAGCAGAAGATGTCAATCTCGAACCAATTGTACCTGCGTTTGAAAGTGTCTTCAGCCAAGCTCTAGAGATGGGTGTAAGTCGCCTTGATTTCAAAAGCGTAACTGATGACCTCTCTGGCGTAATGTACAAGTTCCCTTTCAAGGTACCTCCATACTACGCATTAATTATTCGTTCACTGATAACCCTTGAAGGCATCGCATTAAGCGTAGATTCAGAATTCAAAATTCTTGGTGCCGCTTATCCTTACTTCGCTCGGCGACTCATGGAAGATCCCGACCCTCAATTACGCGAAAGCCTCAAAGAAATGCTATTTGACGGAGAAATCTTCCGCTGGACTCGACTAGAAAACCTTGTAGCAAGTGCTGCAAGCCAAGCCCAGCTCGACTTGGACAGCTTAATTGATCAGGTCATCGATTTCCTCTTCTCAATCAACGGTGGTCTCTTGAGAGAACAACTTGTTGAAGCACTAATCAAACGCCTTGACGCCTTTGGCTGGCAAACATTTCAACGTCTGGGTCGTAACCTACCGCGATCCTTGCAACCTCCACTTATAGCCATTGGTTCGGACTCTGAAAATTCTGACGATGGCTCACTGCTTGATTTAGAACCAATTCGACAACTGATCGTTATCTTGCAAAACCTGCCAGGCTTCACTCCTGAACTAGTCCTCAGCCGCCTACCAAGACTGATCCGCGAACCTGATACCCACAAAATGGGTATAAAAGTTGCGCAGGGTCTCGCCGAACGTAGTGTTGTCCGTCTTGTCAAGGTAGCAGCAGGAGTTTCACCCTAAATTCTGTGACTAAAGGGTTCACTAATGAATCAATCCAAAAAACATTCTTATCGATCTCTGATGGCTCTCTGCCTAGGTTTGGGATTAAGTCTGTTTTCAACGATTCCGAAAGCAGAAGCAGCCAAAGAAGTGGCCTTAGTGAGTGGTGCCTTCCGCCGCTCAATCTCAGTGTCAGATTTGGAATATCTAGCAAAAACAGGAAAAGCCAGAGGCCTGTTAAAAGATGCCCTGAAATTCAGTCGACAAAACCCAGAAACTGTTTCAAAGCTCCTCAATAAAAAGATAGAACTTCCTATAGGGCTTACCAGTCGATTAATGACCACCCGCATTGGCAACGTAATCATCAACCGCATATCCAAAATCATCTACCCTCTCAACGTGCCAAACCCTTCGGTAAGCGTTCCAGCATTCAGAGCTGGAGTCATCAATGGCATGCAAATAGGGAAGGGCGGTCTTAATGCCATCCACTTTCTAAAAGCCTATCCCAACGAAACAATGACAGTAAACCTACCGGCTCTGTTTGGAATCATGCAAAAAGCTGAGTCAATCGCTGGTCTAGTGAAATTCTTTTCCGATTCGCCACTAGACGGCCTTAAGGAATCTAAGCCTTAAGGCTTAGATTCCAACTAAACACTGCTCTCTTGCTCTCTATTGGTGTCCCTCAGCCAAAACCTCCCTCAAGCTATCTCCACAACGCCTGTGATGCAGGATTGGCCTGGCCTAATAGAAGCGTATAGATCCTGGTTACCGGTAAGCGATACCACACCTGTCGTGACCCTCAAAGAAGGAGCGACGCCATTGATCCCTGTCAGCTCCATAGCTGAACAGATTGGCAGGGGAGTCAAGGTCTACGTGAAATACGACGGCCTCAACCCCACAGGGTCCTTTAAGGACAGAGGCATGACGATGGCGATCAGCAAGGCCAAAGAAGCTAATTGTGAAGGAGTCATATGTGCCAGTACAGGCAACACATCTGCTGCTGCTGCTGCATATGCAAGACGCGCTGGTATGCGTGCTTTTGTATTAATTCCAGACGGTTATGTAGCGCAAGGAAAGTTAGCTCAAGCTTTAGTTTATGGCGCCGAGGTGTTAGCAATTCGAGGCAATTTTGATCGTGCTCTCGACATTGTTCAAGAAATGGCCTTGAAATACCCAGTAACTCTAGTGAATTCCGTTAACCCCTACCGGCTTCAAGGTCAAAAAACTGCAGCCTTTGAAATTGTTGATGCTCTCGGAGAAGCGCCAGAATGGCTGTGCATCCCAATGGGTAATGCAGGTAACATCACTGCTTATTGGATGGGTTTTCAAGAATACAAACAAGCCGGAAAATGTCAACTTCTACCACAAATGATGGGATTCCAAGCAAGTGGGTCTGCTCCATTAGTTTTCAACAAAACCGTAAACAATCCAAATACAATTGCAACGGCAATTAGAATAGGCAACCCAGTCAACAAAGAAAAGGCCATTGCCGCAAAGTCAAGCAGCAATGGAGCCTTTCTTGATGTTTCAGATGAAAAAATTCTAGAAGCTTACAAATTGCTTGGTCGCGAGGAAGGCATTTTCTGTGAACCTGCAAGTGCTGCTTCTGTAGCAGGATTATTAAAACGTGCGTCTGAAGTCCCTTCAGGGGCAACAGTTGTATGTGTCCTTACTGGCAACGGTTTAAAAGATCCAGATTGTGCCATCAATAACAACGATGCAACATTTCATGCAGATCTAAATCCAGATCTAACCACTGTGGCTCATGTCATGGGTTTTTAAGGATCAAGCAAACACCAGCATCTCGAATAGACCATCTAAAATCTGACTGTGGAAATCATGCTCAAATTATTATTGAAATTGGGGAAAAGGCCGCAAAACCCAACCATTTAAAAACCTCAGCCTTTTCCCCAATTGATTAAAATGTGGAAAGAACGCCATCTCTCCACATATCAAACTATCCTTTCCACAAGTCTATAAGCATTAGAGTCCAGTCACCATAAAGGATTTCTACAATTTTCCACGATTTCCTCAAGCCCTACTACTACGGTTCTTTTAATTTCTTTTAATAATTTAATTAATAAAGACGGGAGGTTATGAATGAGAATGATCTGCCATTGCACTTCTTGCTGGCTTGTGAAATTCTGGGAGACCTCTTCAGCGTTCTTGTTCTAGTCGTGACATTAATTCAATGAAACTGGTTTGTTCACAGGCTGAACTCAATACAGCACTACAGCTCGTTAGCAGAGCCGTTGCTTCACGACCCACTCATCCAGTGCTAGCCAACGTGCTTCTCACTGCTGATGCTGGCACTGATCGTCTGAGCCTCACGGGTTTTGACTTGAGCCTTGGTATTCAAACGGCATTGAATGCCTCGGTGGAATCGAGTGGCGCGATTACTTTGCCTGCGCGCCTATTAGGGGAAATTGTTTCAAGGCTTTCAAGTGATTCACCTATCACTTTGGCCACTGATGAGGCTGGTGAACAGGTTGAACTCAAAAGTTCAAGCGGGAGTTATCAGATGCGTGGGATGTCTGCTGATGATTTTCCTGAATTACCTCTTGTTGAAAGTGGAAAGGCTGTCAAGGTTAATGCGATGGCTCTTTTGAAAGCTCTTCGAGGAACTCTTTTTGCTAGCAGTTCAGATGAAGCCAAACAGTTACTAACAGGAGTTCACCTGCATTTTGATGGTAAAGCGATGGAAGCAGCGGCAACTGATGGTCACCGCCTTGCCGTTTTAAGCTTGGCAGATGCCTTAGCTGTTGAGACTACGGTCTCATCTGAGATGGATGATGAAGGTGAGAATTTTTCCGTAACGCTTCCTTCTCGCTCTCTGCGGGAAGTAGAGCGTTTGATCGCTGGATGGCGTGGTGATGATCAAGTGAGTTTGTTTTGTGATAAAGGTCAGGTGGTATTTTTAGCTGCTGATCAAGTCGTAACTAGTCGAACATTAGACGGTACCTATCCTAACTATCGTCAGTTAATTCCTGATGGTTTTGCTCGGAGTTTCCATGTTGATCGGCGTACTTTTATTGCAGCTTTAGAACGAATAGCTGTATTAGCTGATCAACATAACAATGTTGTAAAGGTTAGTGGTGACAATACTTCTGAGCTTCTACAAATTAGTGCTGATGCTCAGGATGTAGGCAGTGGTTCTGAATCGCTATCGGCTGAATTTACTGGGGATGCTGTTCAGATTGCTTTTAATGTTCGTTATGTACTAGATGGTTTGAAGGTGATGGATAGTGACCGTATTGTACTGCGCTGTAATGCTCCAACTACACCTGCAATTATTTCGCCAAAGGATGATGATATTGGTTTTACATATTTGGTGATGCCAGTACAAATTCGTTCTTGAACTTTGAATCTTCCTGATCAGATTTTATTGAGTGATTTGTTGCATCATCGTGTACGTTGTGATCAGGGGTTAGATCACGGCCCTGGTGTAATGCCTTGGATGCATCCTCCTGTTCATCGTTTACTTGGTTGGGTTAGTCGTCCATCAGCACTTCGAGTGTCGAGGGATGTTTGGCGTTTAGATCAGTCGCGTGGGATTAATGAGCAAGAGGTTTTTGTTAAAGGGCAACCGGCTGTTTCTGATCAGATCACGCTTGAGCGTCTTCCGACTTTGTTAGATGCTGATTTGTTGGATCGCGATGGGCATCGCCTCGGTTTGGTGGCTGATTTTGTTTTTATTCCCAGAACAGGGAAAATCCTTCATTATTTGGTCTCTCGCAGTGATCCTCGGCTTCCAGGCAGTAGTCGATGGCGATTAACAACTGATCGCATTGTTGATCAGCAACCAGGAATGGTTGCTACTGCTTTGCGTGGTTTAGATGATCTTCCCTTGGTTCATTCCAGTCTTCGTCAGGGTTTAATCAAGCGTTCCCGTCATTGGCGCGATCAACTTCACAAGATGGGTGACCGGGCCAGTGATCGTTTGGAAGGCTGGTTGGAGGATCCTCCCTGGGATGAACCAGTTGAGCGTTCTTGGAAGTCTTCTGATATGGCTGAAATGGATCCCTTAGAAGGTTGGGATGATCAAGAGACTGACAATTTTTCCCAATCAATTGAAGAATTACGTCGCCGCGGCCGTCCGGACGGTAGAGGCGATGGTCAGGATGATCCTTGGGTTTGAGCTTTATAAGCAAAACTGGGAAGAGATGAGTTAGATCTCGTGTGTCAGGGTCCCGATTTGAGAGTTGACTATGACGTGGCTGCGGCTTTACGTCATGAAGGTCTTAAACCAGATGATTACGACGAGATTTGTCGTCGTCTCCAACGTGCACCTAACCGAGTTGAGCTGGGAATGTTTGGTGTGATGTGGTCTGAACACTGTTGTTATCGCAATTCAAGGCCTTTGCTCAGCAGTTTTCCTACAAGTGGTCATCGGATTTTGGTTGGTCCTGGAGAAAATGCTGGTGTCGTGGATTTAGGAGATGGTCAGAGCTTGGCTTTCAAAATCGAAAGCCATAATCATCCTTCTGCATTGGAACCTTTTCAAGGAGCTGCTACAGGTGTTGGCGGAATCTTGAGAGATATTTTTACTATGGGTGCAAGACCTATTGCGCTCCTTAATGCTTTACGTTTTGGACCTCTTGAAGATGAACGTAATGTTGGTCTTATGGAGGGGGTCGTTGAAGGTATTGCTCATTACGGCAATTGCGTGGGAGTTCCTACCGTTGGTGGTGAGGTGGCGTTTGATTCCAGTTATTCCGGCAACCCGTTAGTTAATGCAATGGCTCTTGGGCTGATGGAAACAGACGAGATTGTTTGTTCTGGGGCTCATGGTGTTGGTTATCCGGTGATTTATGTCGGTAGTACAACTGGTCGTGATGGTATGGGTGGTGCCAGTTTTGCTAGTGCAGAGCTCACAAAAGCTTCTCTGGATGATCGTCCTGCGGTTCAGGTTGGTGATCCATTTTTGGAAAAAGGTTTAATTGAAGCTTGTCTTGAAGCTTTTAAGAGTGGCGATGTTGTTGCTGCTCAGGACATGGGTGCGGCTGGTCTTACTTGTAGCTGTTCGGAGATGGCTGCTAAGGGTGGTCTTGGTATTGAACTCGATCTTGATCGAGTTCCTGCTCGTGAGCTTGGGATGACTCCATATGAGTTTTTACTTTCGGAATCTCAAGAAAGAATGCTTTTTGTGGTGAAGCCTGGACAAGAGCAATCTTTGATGGAGAGATTTATTCGTTGGGGGTTGCAAGCAGCAATTGTTGGTTGCGTTCTTGAAGAGAAGGTGGTTCGTGTTTTGCAAAAAGGAGAAGTTGTTGCTGAGGTGCCTGCTAATGCATTAGCTGATGACACTCCAATTGATCGACATGAATTAGTGAGTGATCCTCCGCTAGAGATTCAGGCCAAATGGGACTGGCAGGAGAATCTATTACCAGTTGTTGGTTTAAAAGGGATCAATTTAAATTCACAATCTCATTTTGGTATTAATCTTTCATGGGATGAAATTCTTCTAAAGTTACTTGATGACCCTACGATTGCTTCAAAACGTTGGGTTTATCGTCAATATGACCATCAGGTTCAAGCCAATACAGTTTCAGCCCCAGGAGTTTCTGATGCTGCTGTTGTGAGATTACGTCCACAGCAAGGTAAAGGCTCTGTAGATGAGGTAAAGCGGGGAGTTGCGGCAGTTGTTGATTGTCCTAATCGATGGGTTTTTCTTGATCCAGAACGTGGTGCTATGGCCGCTGTAGCAGAAGCGGCCAGAAATCTTAGTTGTGTTGGTGCGGAGCCTTTGGCTGTCACAGATAATCTCAATTTTCCTTCTCCGGAAACGCCTACTGGGTATTGGCAATTGGCTTTAGCTTGTCGTGGTCTTTCTAAGGCTTGCAAGACTTTTTCAACACCAGTAACTGGAGGAAATGTTTCTCTATATAATGAGACTCGCTTAGCTGATGGAAAAATACAACCTATTCACCCAACACCAGTTGTTGGAATGGTTGGTTTAGTTCATAATCTTGTAAATGTGTGTGGTCAGTCTTGGCTTGAGCCTGGTGATTTGATTTGGCTTTTAGGCGTGCCTATCGATACAACAGTTGCGGTTGATCCTCGCGTTAGCCTTGCGGGTAGTAGTTATCTTGAATGTATTCATGGTTTAGTTACGGGTAGGCCTCCGGAGATTGATCTGAAACTTGAGTGCTTAGTTCAATCTTTCCTACGCAATTCTATTACTGAGGGATTTGTTCGCTCTGCTCATGATCTAAGTGATGGAGGTCTTGCAGTTGCAGTTGCTGAGTGTTGTATTGCTGCAAATTTGGGTGCACATATTGAGTTACCATCCAGCGATGCTCGATTGGATCGGTTGTTATTTGCTGAAGGTGGTTCACGCATCTTGGTGAGTGTTCCATCCACGCAGGCTGTTGCCTGGCAAAAGGTTTTAAATCAGGCAAAGACCACATCCCCTGGCTCAGTGTTTGATCAGTACCTTGGTGTTGTTACGGCTGATGAGGAGTTGTTGATCACTCAGGCTGGCAATCGCTTGGTTCAGCTTCCTTTGAATCAGCTGAGGGAGTGCTTTGAGCAGGGAATCCCTCGTCGTATGGGCTTGGATCTCTCTTCAAGCGTCTGAGTTGAGCTTTGGTGCAAAATGTCTTCCTTGGCTTATGCATTTGAGGAGTTGAGCTTCACATGTGTGGCATTGTTGGCATTGTTTCTACTGCGCTGGTCAATCAGCAGATCTATGACAGCTTGCTGCTTCTACAGCACCGGGGTCAGGACTCTACTGGCATAGCCACCATGGATGGCAGTGTTTTTCACTTGCATAAGGCAAGGGGGCAAGTGCGGGAGGCCTATCGCACACGTGATATGCGTTCCTTAATCGGTAATATTGGTCTTGGTCATGTTAGATATGCAACAAAGGGTGCAGCTGAGCGGGAAGAAGAAGCACAACCATTTTATGTGAATGCTCCTTACGGAATCATTCTTATTCATAACGGTAACCTTACTAATACTCGAGAGCTTGATCGCGACTTGTTCAATATTGATCGTCGCCACACAAATTCAAAGAGTGATACGGAGATGTTGCTTAATGTTCTAGCTACTGAATTGCAATTGAAAATTTATGGCAGTGATCTTACTCCAGATCAGGTATTTGATGCTGTTACATCTGTACATCAACGAGTAGAAGGTTCTTATACATCTATTGCTTTGATTGCAGGGCACGGTCTTCTTGCCTTTCGTGATCCGTTTGGGATTAGGCCATTGGTACTTGGTAAACGTAAGTCTTTAGAAGGTTCTGATGAGTGGATTGTGGCTAGTGAGTCATTGGTATTAGAGAATGGTGATTATGAGATTGTTAGGGATGTTGATCCTGGTGAGGCGATTTTCATTACTCAAAATGGCGAGCTTTATTCACGTCAGTGTGCGAAGAATCCTCGTCTTGTGCCATGTTCATTTGAGTATGTTTATCTTGCTCGACCTGATTCAGTGATGAGTGGAATCTCGGTTTACGAGGCTCGATTAAGGATGGGGGATCGACTTGCAGAAACTATTGCAAAGTACACGCCATCTGGAGATATAGATGTTGTGATGCCAATTCCTGACTCTTCACGGCCTGCTGCTATGCAAGTGGCTAGACAGCTGGGGATTGAATATCGTGAGGGCTTTTTTAAAAATCGTTATGTAGGCCGTACATTTATCATGCCTGGACAAGCTCAACGTAAGAAATCTGTTAGACAAAAGTTAAATGCTATGGGAACAGAATTTAAAGGTAAGAATGTTTTAATTGTGGATGATTCAATTGTACGTGGTACGACTTCGAAGGAGATAGTACAAATGGCTCGAGTTGCTGGTGCGAATAAAGTCACGTTTACCTCTGCAGCACCACCAGTCCGGTATTCACATGTTTATGGTATAAATATGCCAAATCGTCATGAGCTGATTGCTTATAATCGCACTATTCCTGAAATCTCTTCTGAACTTTCAACGGATCACATGGTCTATCAAGAGGTTGCTGATTTAGAAGCAGCAATTGTTGAAGGTTCAGGTGTTTCTGAACTTGAGCTTTCTTGTTTTACCGGAGAGTATATTACAGGGACAGTTACTTCTGAATATCTCGATTGGATAGAACGCACACAATTGTCTTAATAAAGGTGATCATCAAGGACTTAAGTGTTAAATGTTTAATCTAAAATATTATTAGTTGTGATTAGTGGTACCAGTTTTTGAATTTCTTCGTTGTCTTTTAACTCCACGATATTTAGACTCGGTTTGATCGGTATGGTCAGTTCCAGCTTTCCAGCTTCGATACGGCCATGGCGACCTTGGCTACTGACTAGGCCGACTAACCTATTGCCATTACAGATGTCAACGACTCGATCTTGATCTCGGCTTGAATCTTTTATTGTTAATCCAATTTCCCCTAAATCTCCTCTCTGGCAGACTCTTATCGAAGAGACCAATATTTTGGCGAATTTACCTAGGCGTGTGGCAAGTAATACAGTGCTTTCACAGTTTGGTGGACAAGAAACTGCTCCAACGACCATTTCTTCTGGTAATAGTCGCATTGTCATAGGCCCCTGAGCTAATTTTCCCATCAATGGCATGCTGTCGTTATTTACATTAACTCTGATTACTCTTCCTATATTACTTGCTAGAATAACATCATCATTTGCTTTGCAAATGAATGCTGATTTTAATATAACACCATCTTTCAATTTAACAATGGTTGCTGCTCTTCCGGAAAGTTCCATTACTTCTTCTAAGGGTAATCGCTTGAAGCGTCCATCGCTGCTAAGTAGGCCTAGGCTTAGGTTTTGATCTACGGGCAAGGGGAATATGTTGATCAATGTTTCTTTTTCTAATCCTCCTGGTAGGAAGCGTTCCAGCGACCCGGGTTGTTGCCCTGCAAATTCCCAGCGGACTAGAGCTACTCGACCATTGTTTGTCACCGCAAGTAGACGAGGGGCTGGTTCAATTGGCAAGATCAATCTGGCTGGCGAAGGTCCATCGCTGAGTTTGCAGGCTTCGTTGAGGTGAAGTCGGCCGAGGATTTGTGGGCTCATTATCTTGACCTGGCTGTCTTGCTGGATGAGTATTCGTCCATCACTTGGCAGGGCGGATAGTGCTTGTTGTCGTTGAACTTCCGCATTCGGTCTTTGGTTTGCCGCTCGCTCAGCGACCAGATCATCGCCACCCTCTACAAGACGAGTTCGGCGGGGGTTGTTAAAGCGTTTTTTAAGCTGTCGAAGTTCTTGAATGAGAACTTCCAGCATGCTTTCTCGATTTTCGAGAAGGAATTGAAGTTGTTCTTGTTTTCCTTGTAGTTCTTTGGCTTCTTGCCTCAAACTGCTTTGTTCCAGACTCGTAAGTCGTCTTAGTGGCATTGCCAGAACAGCGTCGGCTTGTTTTTCATTTAGATCTAATTGCACCATCAGACGGGCTCTTGCAGCAGCAGCATCGGCAGCCTCTTGGATCATTGCAATGACAGCTTTTAGTGCGTTCAATGCTGTGATTAATCCTTCCACCACTTCCAGGCGATCTTTTGTTTTTTCTAGGGCATGGTTGGTTCTTCGGATAACTGTCAGTTCTCGGTATTCGAGAAAGGTTTGTAACAATTTTCTCAGTGAAAGTTGTTGTGGCTGGCCGTTAACAAGAGCGAGAAGAATTGCACCGAAATTGCTTTGCAGGGAGGTGCGTCGATGCAGATCGCCGAGAACATTCTCTGGGTTGGCATCTCGGCGCAGTTCCACCACTATCCTCATTCCTTCTCTGTCGCTTTCGTCGCGAATATCGGCAATGCCACCGATTTTTCCATTGTTAACAAGATCTGCCAGTTTTTCGATCCAGCCAGCTTTGCTGAGTTGATAGGGCAATTCAGTGACGACAACAGCACTTCGGCGGTGCCGACCCTTGCCAGGTTGTATTTCTTCGACATGGGCGACGCCACGCATTGGGATGCTGCCGCGTCCTTTGAGGTAGGTTTCATGGATGCCAGTGCCCAGCAGGATCTCTCCACCAGTTGGAAAGTCTGGGCCAGGAATTAGACCAAGTAATTTGTCGTCACTCAGATCGGGCTTGCGTATCAGGGCAATCAATCCATCGACCACTTCGCCAAGGTTGTGGGGTGGAATGCTGGTCGCCATACCCACGGCGATTCCTGAACAACCATTTAGTAGTAGGAAGGGAAGTTGGGCTGGCAGTACTGAGGGCTCCTGTTGGGAGCCATCAAAATTCGCACTAAAATCAACTGTTTCCTCTCCGATTTCATCCAACAACGCCATATGGGCGATTGAAGCCAGACGCGTTTCTGTGTAACGCATGGCGGCAGGAGGATCGTCATCAACGGAGCCGAAGTTGCCGTGTCCATCCAATACTGGGAAACGGCTTGAAAAGTTCTGAACGAGTCGAACGAGTGCGTCGTAAACGGCTTGATCACCATGAGGGTGATATTTCCCTAGGACATCTCCAACAACACGGGCGCATTTTCTATAGGGACGATCTGGCGTCAGGCCTAGCTCGTGCATTGCAAATAGGATGCGCCGCTGAACTGGCTTGAGGCCATCTCGGGCATCGGGCAATGCTCTTCCTACGATTACGCTCATCGCGTATTCGAGATAGGAGCGTTGCATCTCTTGATGCAATGCGATTGGTTGAAGGCGCTCCTCGGCCATCCAGATTTGGGATTAGAGGGCTTAAAGCGCTCAGCCTACAGATCTACTTAGCGGATACCCGCATTGTTGATCAGTGCCTATTGGTTTGTATCAGCGTTGGCTTCAGCTCGTTCCACAGCTGATCGTAGATTTGGGTTTGTCAGTAAATGACTGGTTGCTTGGCGAAGGCGCTCTCCCCAGAGCTGCTCTTTCTGGTGTCTTGGTAAGACGTAATTTGGATTTTCTGCAAGGGCTTGGTTGGCAAGTGCGAGTGCTTCTGTGCTGCCAGGGTTGATTTGATTCAATGCAGCCGCAAGGGCAAGCATTGGTTCAGCATTGCGTTTGATTTGTAGTACACGCCGCCAGCGGTTGATGGCAGTTTTGATTTTGCCCATTTCAAACAACACGATTCCTTGGTTGTTAACGGCTTCCCAGAATGTTGGCTGCAAGCCGGATGCTTTTTCAAAAGCCTCGAGAGCGATTTGAAGATTGGCTTGCATCACTCTTGCGTTGCCTAGATCAAAGTAAGCACCAGCATTGTCTGGGTCGAGTTCTAGGCCTTGGATGAGGAGGCTCACGGCGTCTGCAGGCCGGTTATCTCGGAGGGCAAGGGAAGCTTCAGCGAACCAAAGGCCTGCTTTCTTGGGGTTGAGTTGTTTTGCTCGCGCTAGAGAATGGCTTGCAGCATCAAGTTGATCGCTGCGTAATTGGGCTTCTGCAAAAATTGACCAGAGACGCTCATCTTCTGGTTGCAGTCGGACAGCAAGTGCTGCCAAGAGCGCGGCTTCTTTGGGTTGACCCAGTTGCAGCAATTGGGCGGCTGTGCGTCCAATGCCGATGCTGGCTCCTTTTAATTCAAGAGGACTTGGCTCGTAGACGTAGGGAATGAGGGCATGAGTAGGAGGTGTTGCCACAATTGTGGTGATGAGCCCTAGAACAGTTCCTCTGAGCCAGCCGTGAAGAGGTTTATATCGCAGCTGGTTCAGTTTCATTCCATGGATTTAGTTGTTTTGCAGCGTAGGAGGTTTGTTGGTCTGCGTTGAGGCTGCATTTCGACGCCACATCCATGGTTTGATTCTTTTAAGAGCAGATCCTCGTAATTGTTCACTCCAAGTTGTATCGCTCCATGAGAGGGCCTGATTGCGCGTCAGCTTGAGCAACCAATCACGAGGCTGTACATCAGGATCCTTGCTATGGGGAAGAGATTGTTGATTCCATGGGCAGACGTCTTGACAGATGTCACATCCGGCAACCCAATCCCCCAATGATCTCACAATGTTTTCTGGTAAGTCAGGGTTGCGGTTTTCGATTGTGTGGTAAGCCAGGCATCGACGTGAATCGATCACAAAGGGTTCGGTGATGGCTTCGGTGGGACATATCTCCAGACAGGATTGGCATTTGCCGCACAGGGATTTGGCGGGTTGGTCTGGGGTGAGTGGTTCGGTGCAAAGAAGATGACCCAGCACCATCCATGAACCTCGCTGGGTATTGATCAGGTTGCTGTGCTTGCCGATCCAACCGAGACCGGCCTCTTCTGCCCAGGCTTTGTCGAGTAATGGAGCGGTATCTACGCAGATTTTCCAGCGGCAGTTAGGTCGCTGTTGTTCAAGCCAGCGACCTACTCTTCGGAGCCTTTGCTTGATTACTCGGTGATAGTCCCGTCCCCATGCATAGCGAGCAACTAATAATTTGCCTGGAGCTCTTTGTACATTTACGAAGTAGTTCAGACCTACCGCCAGCAGGCTTGTCATCCCTTCGAGTAGTTGGTCCGCCTGTTGCCTTTGCGATGAGGCCATCCATGCCATGTCGGCCTGATGACCAGCTTTTAGCCAGCGCTGTAGAGCAGCGGAGCGAAGTTGGAGTCGGTCACTACCAGGGAACCTGGCAATTCCTACAGGATCAAAACCTTGTTTTTTTGCTTGCTCTTTGAGCTCATGGCTGAGTTGATCTTGGTTGGCGCAGATTTTCACAACCATCAACCGTACACTTGATTACCTTTTGGCATCGTGCCTTGCCTGCTTCTGAGTTGGGATCAAGTTCAGCCGGTCGTTTAAATCCTTTGATGCGCTGGCTCGGACTCACCCTCGTGATTTTGCTGCTGTTGCAGATGGTTGTCTTGCTTGGTGCAAGCGATTGGGCTTCGGAGGAGTTTCAGCAAGTGATGGTTCAGCGTTTGGTTACGCTTTCTCCGATGGGATTTATAGGTCTGTTGCTGATGTTGATCAGTTCCAGGCTGGATCATCCAGGCAAAGCAAAACTGCCGATTCGCTGGCTGATTTGTGCTTTTTCTAGTCTTTTTGCTATTGCCATGATCGCAGTGATTCCAATGGCGATCTCCGGTAATCAGACTCTCGCTGGACAGGCAAATCAAACTTTGAAGCAAAGGCGAGATCAGCTTGAGGAAGCCCGTAGACAGGCTCAGAACCCTGAAGCTCTTAAGGTCCTTGGTGATCAGCTTGCACAAGCTGGTCAGTTGCCTGCTACTGCAACAGATGAAGATCAGCAAAAGGCAGCCAATGATTTCGTCGCTGGTCAATTGACTCAGATGGATCAGCAGATCCAGCAAATGGAGCGGCAGCGCAATCTTGCAGTGAATCAACGTCGCTTTGGTGGCACCCTTAGTGCTGTTGTGCTTGCAGTGGCTTTTGTGTTGCTGGCGCTCACAGCTGTGCTTTAAAAACTCGGCAGAAGTCAGACAGCTGGTTAGGTTGGTTCAATCAAGTCCGCTTTTGGCCTCAGACTTTCCTTGGTGCAGTCCAATCCCAGAACAGATCTTCCGCTGACCTCAAGGCTTCAGCAGGATCTCAAGAACGATCTCATTGCAGGGTTGTTGGTAGTCATACCTTTGGCGACAACGATCTGGCTGGCTACCACTGTCAGCAGATTTGTACTGGCATTTCTTACGTCGATCCCCAAACAGGTCAATCCGTTCATCACCCTGAATCCACTTCTTCAGGATCTGATTAATTTGAGCCTTGGCCTTACGGTGCCGTTGCTTGGAATTCTTTTGATTGGCTTGATGGCTCGCAATATTGTTGGACGTTGGCTGCTTGAGTTTGGTGAGGGAACTCTTTCTCGGATACCTCTTGCTGGTTCTGTTTATAAGACCCTTAAGCAGCTTTTGGAAACTTTCCTAAGAGATAATTCGAAGCGTTTTCGTCGAGTGGTGTTGGTGGAATATCCTCGTGAGGGCCTGTTTAGTGTTGGGTTTGTGACCGGTTTGGTAGGTCCCTCATTACAAGCTGAGCTTGATCAGCCCTTGCTTAGTGTGTTTATTCCCACGGCCCCTAATCCCACCACAGGTTGGTATACCTTGGTGCCGGAGTCTTCTGTTCGCAATTTAAATATTTCCGTGGAGGATGCTTTCCGTACAATTATTTCAGCAGGAATTGTGAACCCTGATGAACAAGTGCCTCCTATGAATCGCAGTTTCTCAAGCTTGATGACTCAATTGCGTTCTAATACTGCCCCGTCTTCTACGACTACGACCCAGGTTTGAGTTCGTCTCCTCCCGTTCTTGTGTCGATCATGCAGTCTAGATCACTTGCTCGAGAACTGGCTCTTTTGGTGCTTGGTCAGATTCCCGAACGTGAAATTTCTAGGTTGAAAACAATATCTTTGGAGAGTCTTCTTCAGAAGGCTTTTGATACCCTAAGTCAGCACTGGAGAGAGGGTCTTGATACTTGTGCTGTTGAGCTTGAGAATGCTCAACAGCATTTACTCGATAGTGAGTTTCAAGATCGTGATTCGCGCTCTACGAGTCAGGTTCGTGAGCATTTACAGGCTTGTCTTATTGGTGCAGAACAGGTGATTAATGGTGTTTCAACAAGTTTGGAAATCCCCCGTTTGCTGGCGTTAGGAAACCAGGAACAGATTCGGCTTGGGGCTCTAGAGCGTGTGAGGTTGGTAATAGAACAACGCAATAGCATTGATGCAAGTATTGATGCCGTTATGGAGGGCTGGCGCTTGAGTCGTTTGCCTCGTATTGATCGGGATATCTTGAGGTTGGCCGTGGTGGACTTGACTGCTCTTCAGACTCCATCTGCTGTGGCTTGCAATGAAGCTGTTGAATTGGCCCATCGCTACAGCGATGATCAAGGTCGTCGCATGATTAATGGTGTCTTGAGACGGTTGCATGATGCCTCCACTATGACGTTGGCCTAATGGTTTACGACTGGTTTAATCGTCAAGCTAGTGACGATGTTTCTACTGAGAAAGTTTTAGAGGAGAAGCTAGAAGGCTCTGAGGAGGTCAGCTCCGATTCGTCTAATAATCAAGAGGAATCTTCTCCAATGAACGAGGAGGAATCCTCTTTGGAGTGGGCTCGCAGTGCTTACGCCCGCTTAAAAGCACAGCAGGCGCAGCAGAAAACGTCAGAGGCTTCAGTTCAGATTGACTCTGCTAGCGAAATAGCCCTTACTGCGAATGATCAACCTGAATTTAGTGCTCAGTCTTCAAGTCTTGAGGCTGGGGGTTCTTTATTGGAGCAAGCTGCGCTCCAGAGGCAGGTTCGTCAACAAGAGCTTGATGCAAGGGTTGAGGAGGTTTCGCCTCAACTAGCTCAGCAATCTCAGTTTTCGGATACATCGCCCGAACCCAGGCTTGGTGAGTTTGACGAAACCTTTGCGTGGTCTGCAGAAGTGCTTGCAGCACAGGGGCGCAAGCCGGAAAAAATTTCTTTAGAGGAGATTGATTGGTTGGGTCGACTCAGGCGTGGTCTTGAAAAGACCCGTCAAGGTTTTGTCAAAGGCCTTTTGGAAAACCTCGGAGATGATCCCCTTACCCCTGAGGTGCTTGATGACCTTGAAACATTACTTTTGAGAGCTGATGCGGGAGTTGAAGCTACGGATCAAGTTCTCGATGCGCTTCGTCGTCGAATGAACGAAGAAGTTGTGGATCCTGCTGAAGGACTTCGCTTTCTTAAACAACAACTTTGCAATCTTTTGGAGGCTCCGATTCAGGACACTGGCACTGATCTTTTGGCGCCAGAACGGGGTCGTCTCAATATCTGGTTATTTGTGGGAGTCAATGGGGTTGGCAAGACCACCACTCTTGGCAAGTTGGCAAACTTGGCAGTACGCAGTGGTTATACCGCTTTGATTGCTGCTGCTGATACCTTCCGGGCCGCTGCTGTTGAACAGGTCAAGGTGTGGGGTGCTCGCAGTGGTGTTCCGGTCATAGCTAATTCCACTGCCAATGCTGATCCTGCTGCTGTTGTGTTTGATGCAATTGGTGCGGCCCGATCTAAATCAACGGACCTTGTGCTTGTTGATACAGCTGGTCGTTTGCAGACAAAGCACAATTTGATGGAGGAGCTACAGAAGGTTCGACGAATTATTGATCGTTTAGCACCTGAAGCCAGGGTTGAATCTCTTTTGATACTTGATGCCAGTCAAGGTCAGAACGGATTGCGACAAGCCATGGCTTTTGCCCAGGCGGCCGCTCTTACAGGGGTAGTGATTACTAAGTTGGATGGCACATCTCGTGGTGGCGTGGCCTTAGCGGTGGCTTCAGAAGCGAGGTTGCCGATTCGTTTCATCGGCGCTGGTGAAGGGATTCGTGATTTACGACCGTTCAACAGTTTTGAATTTGTTGAGGCACTCTTGGCTAACTATTGATGTTCTGGCGGCTGCCTGAGCAGTTGATCTTGCTAACTTTCTAACCCTGCTGTGCCGTTGCTGTGAGCAGTAAGTCGCCACGGCGACATCCGACACCTTCTTTTCGTAGCGCTTCTCAGCAGGTGTCAGCCTCTACGTCCTTGCGGCAATTGCTTGATAGCTTGTCGAGGGAGCAGCGCCGCAATCAGGACTTGTTGGTTTCGTTGGGTTTTGCCCTGCGCAGTTTTACCAATCTGCATCGTTTTCTCGAGTTGGTCCCTGTGGTGGCCTCCCGCCTGGTGGGGGTACAAGGAGCATTGCTCGTGCCTTTTCAGATTGATGGTCGTTTGTGGAGGGAGCAGCTTCAGGCAGTTCCATTTGATCAGAGTCAGGAATTAGTGAGGCAGTTGGCTTCATTTGAAGCAGGTTTTGCCACAGGTTTCGGTACTGATGAGGCACAGGTTCTTGCTATGGATCAGCTCGTTCAGCGCCATTTGGCTAAGGCCGGGATGTTTGCCACCTCATTAGTTGCTCGCGGGCAGCAGCGCGGCAGGCTTTATGTTTTTGATCCTCAAGCAGCTCTGATTTGGAGTGATGTTCACCGTCGCCATGTGCAGTTGGTGGCAGACCTTACTGGGGTGGCTATTGAGAACGATCTGATGCTTCAGGAGGCCCGTCTTCACGAGCGGGTTGATCGTCAACTCAGTATCGGGGCAGAGATTCAGGCTCAGCTCTTGCCGGATCGTTGTCCTGTGATTGAAGGTGTCGAGCTTGCGGCTCGTTGCCGTCCCGCCTTTCAGGTTGGCGGCGACTATTACGATTTCATCCCTACCCGTCCAGAACTGATCGGTCGACGCAAGGAACGAGGTCGTTGGGGTCTTGTGATGGGAGATGTGATGGGTAAGGGTGTACCTGCTGGTTTATTAATGACCATGCTCAGGGGCATGTTGCGTGCAGAGGTGTTAAGTGGTTTGCCGCCCAATCGGATTCTCCATGATCTCAATCAGCTAGCTCAAGAGGACTTGGCTCAGTCCCACAGGTTTGTGACCCTTTTTTATTCTGACTACGATCCGCGCACGCGTCGTCTTCGCTATGCAAATGCTGCTCATAATCCTCCTCTGATCTGGCGAGCTGAGCAACGCAGTGTGAGTCGGCTTGATGTGCCTGGTTTGTTGATTGGACTTCAGCCAGAGGCGGATTACAGCTGTGGTGAAGTTTTGCTTAAGCCTGGTGACGTGATTATTTACTACACAGACGGTGTTACCGAAGCTCCTGGCATCACTGGAGATCGTTTTGATGAAGCTCGCTTGATTCGCACAATGGAGGGATCTTGTCGAAGTGGTTTAGGCGCACAGGGGATTCTTGATCAGTTATTTGACCGTTTGGATCGGTTTGTCGGTGTGGACCATCAACTAGAAGATGATGCCTCAATGGTGGTTTTGAAAGTGCCAGAGGAGGTAACGCTGCCGTCTGTGTCCCTGGCCTGACAAGCTGTTGACTCGCTGCTCATGAAGGGATGGCAGGTGGAGTAACCGGTGGTTCTGCAGAAGGCTGGAGCAAAAGGTTTGAAGAGGGATTGCATCCGGTTATTGAGCGGTTCAATGCTTCCATCAGCTTTGACATCACTCTGCTCCAAGAAGATTTGGATGGGTCTATCGCTCATGCACGCATGCTTGGCGAATGTGGAGTGATCAGTCTTGAAGAGGCGGCTCAGCTTGAGGGCGGCCTTGAGAAAATCCGCTCAGAGGCAGCGGCAGGAGAGTTTCAGCCAGGACTTGTTGATGAAGATATTCATTTCGCTGTTGAACGGCGCCTGATCGCTTTATTGGGGCCTGTCGGTAAGAAACTTCATACCGGCCGAAGTCGCAATGATCAGGTAGGCACGGATCTGCGCTTGTGGTTACGGCGTCGCTTGGATGATTTGGATTGTGAACTGGAGCGGTTTCAGCATGCTCTTTTGACACAGGCAGAATCCCATCGTCAAACTTTGATTCCCGGCTACACCCACTTACAGCGTGCCCAGCCGCTTTGCTTGGCCCATCATCTTTTGGCTTATATCGAGATGATCCAAAGGGATAGAGATCGGCTTAAAGATGTTCGCGGACGAGTCAATATTTCGCCGCTTGGCGCGGCTGCCCTTGCAGGAACATCAGTGCCTATTGATCGCCAAAATACAGCAGCAGCACTTGGTTTTGAGTGTATTTACGCGAATAGTCTTGATGCGGTAAGTGATCGCGATTTTGCTGTTGAGTACACAGCGGCGGCTTCGTTGGTCATGGTCCATCTCAGTCGCCTGGCGGAGGAGGTGATTTTCTGGGCGTCTGAGGAATTTGGATTTGTGCGTCTCAGCGATCGTTGTGCCACTGGCAGCAGCTTGATGCCTCAGAAGAAGAATCCTGATGTGCCTGAATTGGTACGAGGCAAATGTGGTCGTGTGTTTGGTCACCTTCAGGGTCTCCTGACCATGATTAAGGGCTTGCCATTGGCTTACAACAAGGATTTTCAGGAGGATAAGGAAGCTCTTTTTGACACCGTTCGCACTACTAAAGATTGTGTGGAAGCCATGGCGATTTTGATGGAGCAAGGGTTGGAGTTTTGTTCGGAACGCTTGGCAGCTGCCGTTGAATCCGATTTTTCCAATGCCACTGATGTGGCTGACTACCTGGTTGCTAAAGGAGTGCCCTTTCGGGAGGCCTACCAACTGGTGGGTGCGGTTGTGAAGCGTTGTTTAGACGAAGGGATTTTGCTTTGTGATCTAAGCCTTGAACAATGGCAGGAATTTCACTCCGCTATTGCTGAGGATTTGCATGAAGCATTGGCTCCAAAGCGGGTTGTGGCTGTACGGATTAGTGAAGGTGGCACTGGTTTTGATCGAGTTGAGGAGCAACTGCGTCACTGGCGTAGCCGCCTTGATTCCGTACTGTCATGATCGAAATGCCTCGGCGGGTCTACTCTGATAGCGCCAAAGGTGGATTGATTCATTCCCGAATCATGAACTAATGGCTATACCTGGCCAATTGGTCCACTACTTTTTTTACGGTCCACAAGGAAAGTGAGTATTTTCGTCGGCAATCTTCCCTTCCGCGCTGAGCAGGAAGACGTTATTGAATTGTTTGCACCTTTTGGTGAGGTTGCGAATTGTGCTTTGCCCTTGGAACGCGACACAGGACGCAAAAGGGGCTTTGCTTTTGTTGAGATGGCTGATGAGTCAGCTGAGCCTGCGGCTATCGAAGCTCTTCAAGGGGCGGAAATGATGGGTCGCCCTTTGAGGATTAATAAGGCAGAGCCACGTGGCAGTGCGCCCCGTCGCGGTGGCGGCGGTGGATATGGCGGTGGCGGCGGTGGATATGGTGGTGGTGGCGGCGGTGGATATGGCGGTGGTGGCGGTGGATATGGCGGTGGTGGCGGTGGATATGGCGGTGGCGGCGGTGGATATGGCGGTGGTGGTGGCGGCGGTGGAGATCGTGGTTCGGGAGCTCGTGGTTGGGAAGATCGCAGTTATGGCGGAGCTTCTCCTGAAACAAGTTCCTATGACGAGGGCCGCACTCGTCGTCGGAGGGGAGGCGCTGCACCTGAGGGTGAAGGTGGTGACAGCTACAGCGGATATGGGGGAGCGGAGGGCTGAGTTAAGTGCTTATAGCCCGGCATCTTCAAGTTGCTGGGCTGCTTTTTGCAGCACTCTTATATCGGCATCGGCTTTTTGAGCCTTGATGCCAAGGTCTCGCCTCCAGGATTTGGCGCCCGCTACCCCTTCAACGAGTTGTAAAAGATGTCGGCAAAGATCCCATAGCCGGCCACCTCGGCTTAGGTGGGTTTCGGCATGAGGGAGTAATCCTCCTATGACTTGAGAAGCCTTGATTGAGCGTGGTTGTTCTCCATAAACCAGCTCATCCATGCTCTGCCAGCGGAGCGGATGCGCATACGCTGCTCGTCCAACCATTGCCCCATCACAGGTTTGCAGTGCTGTTAGACAGTCGGCAGGGTGTTCTAGTCCTCCATTGATTTCAATAGTGAGTTGCGGGCGTTGTTGCTTGAGATGGGTGACTCGTTGATGTTGAAGTGGTGGAATCGTGCGGTTTTGTTTGGGGTCAAGTCCTTCTAGCCAGGCTTTTCGTGCATGCACAGTAAAGCGAGTGGCTCCTGCGATGGACACTCGGTCGACAAAGGTCATGAGTAGAGCGTCGCTATCGAAATCATCAATGCCTAGACGGTGTTTCACGGTGACTGGAAGAGGGCTCGCTATCGCCATCGCTTCAACACAACGTGCGACTTGATCAGGTTTAGCCATTAGGCAGGCACCGAAGTTGCCTGCTTTTGCTCTTGAGCTGGGACATCCAACGTTGAGGTTGATTTCGTCGTAGCCCCAGGCATCGGCCAGGCGCGCTGCTTCTGCAAGCATTTTTGGATCATCGCCTCCTACTTGTAGAGACAGGGGATGCTCGATGATGTCGAAATCGAGCAGATGATCAAGACGGTTGCTTTGATGCAGAGCTTGGGCCACCAACATTTCCGTGTAAAGCAACGCCCGGCGACTGATTTGTCGCATTAGTACCCTGAAGTGTCGATCTGTGCAGTCGAGCATTGGAGCCACGCTGAACCGATAAGCACCATCAACCTGTGGCGTGAAAGGAGCAATCATTGATTCATGCTGCCTTCATAGCTGTGTTGCGCTTTCCTAGAAACAAGGTCATTGATTTTGGCTGCGCTTATGCCCATTACTGCTTTGCTATTGAGTCGTCGTTCTCTGCTGATAGCCACTATTGCAGGAGCCTTTGGTGTTTATAGGAGACCTGCAGCAGCCTTTGCTGCTACGAGGGCTGAGGATCTTGCTTGGTCGCTTAGTAATGAGCAGTGGGCACAGCGTCTTTCGCCTGAGGCTTATCGGGTGCTTCGAGAGGAGGGAACCGAGCGCCCTTTTACGAGTTCTCTCGACAAGGAGAAGCGTGTGGGCATCTATCACTGTGCAGGTTGCGATCTGCCGTTGTTTTCTTCTGCGGCGAAATTCGATAGTGGTACTGGCTGGCCAAGTTTCTGGGAGCCCCTTGCTGGAGCTATTCAAACGAAAGTAGATTTCAAATTGATTATTCCTCGCAGCGAATATCATTGCCGGCGGTGTGGTGGTCATCAGGGACATGTCTTCAATGATGGTCCCAGGCCAACCGGCAAGCGCTATTGCAATAACGGAGTTGCCCTTACTTTCCGACCCGCCAGTTGATTTGATCGTTGTTGGTGGTGGTGCCTCAGGCTTTTTTGGGGCAATCACCGCTGCTGAGGAGGGTTTGGCTTTTGTTCATGTGTTGGAGGCCACCTCTGAGCCATTGACGAAGGTGAAGATCAGTGGTGGCGGCCGTTGCAACGTGACCCATGCCTGCTGGGAGCCAGGTGATTTGGTGACCCATTACCCCCGAGGTGAACGCCCATTGCGGGGCCTCTTTAGCCGTTTTGCTACCGGTGATGCGGTGGCTTGGTTTGCCGATCGGGGCCTTGAGCTTGTGGCAGAGCCAGATGGGCGAATGTTCCCTGTGGCTAATTGCTCCTCTGCAGTGGTTGCGTGTCTGAAGCAGGCAGCAGTGGTGGCTGGGGTCCGCTTGCGCAGTCAGAAGCTTGTAAAGAGTTTGGAGCATCGTGGTGCTGCAGGGTTTTTAGTTCAATGTCGGGATGGGTCTTCTTTTCAGGCTCAAAGGGTTTTATTGGCTACGGGTGGGCATCCCAGTGGTCGTCGCTTGGCGGCAGCGATGGGTCATCAGCTTGTGCCGTCTGTTCCTTCTCTGTTCAGTCTTGCTCTGGAGGCACCTGCATTAATCGCCTGTTCTGGTTTGGCTGTCGATGGCGTTCATCTCAGTCTTAAGGCTGGAGGTCAAAACTTTCAGCAGACCGGCAGGGTGTTGATTACTCATTGGGGATTAAGTGGGCCCGCCATTCTGCGGCTTACTGCTTTTGCTGCAAGGGTTTTGCAAGGTGATCACTATCGGGGGAAACTTGTTGTCAATTGGCTTGGCATGAGTAGTCACAATCTGGTGAAGCAGTCACTTCGTGACCTACGTCATCACCAAGGTCGACGCACTCTGGGAGCAGCTCGTCCTGTGCCTAACTTGCCCCGTCGTCTTTGGTTGTCCTTGTTGGTTCAAGTGGGTGCTAATCCGGATTTGCGTTGGGCGGATTGTCCTGCCCGTTTGGAACGTCTTTTGTTTGAAGCTTTGGTTTCCAGCTGTTACTCAATCGGTGGCAAGGGGCCATTTGGAGAAGAGTTCGTTACGGCTGGGGGAGTGAAGTTGGGCGAAGTGAATCTCGCGACGATGGAGAGTCGAGTGTGTCCAGGTCTTTATTTTGCTGGGGAACTTCTTGATGTGGATGGGCTGACGGGAGGGTTCAACTTTCAGCATTGTTGGACCAGCGGTTGGCTTGCTGGTCAGGCGATTGCAAAGGGTTTGCAGCTTGCTACTGGATCTGATCAAACACGGTGAACATGGGGAGATACATCGCCAGCAGGATGGAGCCCACGATGCCACCTACTATTACGATCATCGCGGGCTCAAGAGCTGAGGTAAGAGCTTTCACCGTGGTAGAGACCTCATCTTCGTAAAAATCAGCCACCTTGCTAATCATTTGATCCATATCTCCGGTTTCCTCGCCAATGGCCAACATGCTTAAGGCCATTTCTGGAAGCACTTTTTGGCGAATCAAG
Organism: Prochlorococcus sp. MIT 1318; assembly: GCF_047304505.1. NCBI lineage: Bacteria > Bacillati > Cyanobacteriota > Cyanophyceae > Synechococcales > Prochlorococcaceae > Prochlorococcus > Prochlorococcus sp. MIT 1318. Next base: position 699,766 of record NZ_CP138958.1, read on the forward strand.
GCAACACTAAGGAGCACCCCTTCTTGCACAAGGGTGCGTGATTCAAGAATGGCGTCGGAAATGATTGTATTGCCAGCGGTTTCACTGGCAATTTCTAGTGACATCAGGATTGGTACGCCTGCTTTGATAAGTGAGCTGAAGATTCTGCAGAATTGAGCTGTGGCAGTTTTGATGATTAGATCTCCGAATAGGGGAATTCGCAGCGTCAGTCGATCGATCTGACGTCGTCCTTGGTAAGTGGCGTAGTAGCGGTTGAAAATCAAAGCGCACACCACTAGGACACCTGCTAATAGCAGGGAATAGGAGGAGCGTAATAAGTTGCTTAGGTCGACCATCAACTGGGTGAATAGCGGCAGCTCGGCGCCTAAATCTTCAAAGATGCCTGCAAAGGTTGGGATTAAGAAGATGGTCATGCCTAGGAATACGAGGATCGCTATCACCAGCACGGCGACTGGGTATCCCAGGGCCCCTTTGATTTGGTTCTTGAGTCGGGCATTGTCTTCTAATAGCTTGGCGAGTCGCTTGAGAGCTTCATCCAAAACACCACCAGCTTCTCCGGCTGCCACCATGGCGATACTGAGTTGATCGAATACCTTTGGCCACTTGCGCATAGCAGTGCCCATGGCACTGCCTTCATTTACATCAAGACTCACCTTCATTAAGGCACGTTTGAACATAGGCAAGCGCTGTTGACTAGCCATTAGGTCGAGACTGCGCACGATCGGAACGCCTGCATCTACCAGAGTTGCGAATTTGTTTGCGAAAACTGCTTTTTCTTTTACACCTGGAGGCTTTTCGAAAGCGGCACTTAGATCGATGGAAAATAGTCCACTTTTTGATGATTTTGTGTTGTTTTGGCGGTCTATTTTTTTGCTATTTTCTTGTCCTTTATTGTTGAGGCTTGCTTGTAGGTCAGTTGCTCGTATTCCACGACGACGTAGTAATTTTTTTGCTGTTGTTAGGTCGGCCGCTTTGATGGTCATCGTGCGTGTTTGACCACTTGCAGATTCGTAGGTGGCGACAAAGGAGGTCATCGCTTAGTTCTGACTCTTAGCCATCGTTGAGGAGTTGCTCCAGTTCGCTGGGTTTACTGGCTTTGGCGATGGCTTCAGAGCGGCTAATTTCACCCTTTTTAGTCAGACTCGCAAGGGCTTTTTCTAGTGTTTGCATCCCTAGTTCTCCTCCGGTTTGAATTTGGGAGTAGAGCTGTGCAGTTTTGCCTTCTCTGATCAGGTTTGCTGTGGCTGGGGTGTTGATCAAGATTTCTTGAGCCATGACTCGCCCAAACTGTTCTGGTTGTGGATTTTGACGACGGCAGAGTGTTTGCGAAAAAATGGCTAGCAGGCTTCCTGAGAGTTGAACTCTGATTTGGGTTTGTTGGTTTGGGGGGAAAACATCGACCATGCGATCGACCGTTTGTGCCGCTGAGTTGGTGTGCAGGGTGCCGAACACGAGGTGACCTGTTTCGGCGGCGCTGATGGCCAGTTGAATGGTTTCCAGGTCGCGCATTTCGCCCACTAGGATCACATCAGGATCTTCACGTAGTGCCGCACGCAGGGCATTGCCAAAACTGCGTGTGTCTTCATTGAGCTGTCGCTGGTGCACAAGGCTGAGATCGCTTTTGTATACGAATTCGATTGGATCTTCGATCGTGAGGATATGTTCGCTTCTGGTGTGATTGATGTGGTCCAGCAGGGAAGCCAGGGTTGTTGTTTTGCCTGATCCGGTTGGTCCTGTTACTAGCACTAATCCCCTTGGTCGTTTGCTGGTTTCTATGACTACTGGTGGCAGGTTGAGACTTTCAATACTCGGGATCGTGCTGCCAAGAGCCCGTAGACAGGCGGCGTAACTTCCCTTCTGTCGATAGACATTTACACGAAAGCGCGCCACACCCTTTAGCCCATAGGCACAGTCAAGCTCCCAGGTTTGTTCAAGAGTCTTTCTCTGACTGTTGTTGAGCATTGAGAAAATCAGCTTGTTGCATGTTTCTTCGGAGAGGGGGGTATTGGTCATTGGCTTTAATTCACCGCTGAATCGTCCATACGGGGGCTGGCCGGTAGCAATGTGCAGATCACTGCCGCCACCTTGAACAAGCTGTTCCATCAGGTCCTCGATCATTAGATCCATGACGGGCCCTTCATTGGCGTGCGGTTAGACAGTAGGGACATTCGAGCCAGTCGTCTTGGAGGCCTGCCCCGCAGACGTTGCAGGTGACAGTGCTCAGGGCTCTGGCGCGGCGCTCTGATTCCAATCCGGAATCGGTGAGGATCATTCGTTCTACTTCTTCAAGGGTGGTGTGGCCTTCTCGCACCAGGTCGAGGCTGTAGCCCAACAGAGTTTTCATACCAGCCTCGAGCGCCAGACGTCTTACTAAATCAGTAGTGGCACCTTTGGCGACGGCTGTAGCGAGCTCTTCGTTCATGCGCAGTACTTCATAGGCACCAACTCGGCCCTTGTAGCCGCTGCCTTGACAGTTGGGGCACGGCTGTTTTTCTTGAGTGTGATGGTGGGCCTTGAAAAACGTCACGCCAGTTTCTTTATGGGCCATCAATCCAAATCGACCCAGTTCTTTTTCAGTTGGGTGGTAGGGCTTACGACAAGAACTGCACACTCTTCGTAGAAGTCGTTGAGAGACGATGCCAATCAACGAGGCGCTCACCATGAATGGTTCCACGCCCATCTCGTTGAGGCGGGCGATGGCACTTGATGCGTCATTGCAATGCAGCGTGGTTAGCACCAGATGACCAGTCAGTGCGGCTTCGATGGCGGTTTTTGCGGTTTCTAGGTCACGGGTTTCACCGACCAGTAGAACGTCTGGGTCTTGACGCATGAAGGCTCTAAGTGCCGTACTGAAATCGAAGCCTTTTTCCCTGTTCACTTGACATTGGGTAATCCCAGGGAGGGTGTATTCGATGGGATCTTCTACGGTGGAAATGTTGATACCAGGCTCGTTGCGTTCTGCCAGTAGGGAGTAAAGGGTTGTTGACTTGCCTGATCCTGTTGGACCTGTCACAAGGATCATGCCGAAGGGCTTAGAGCCCAGGTTGCGTACGAGAGAGAGAGCGTTTGGGTTGCTGATCAGTTTGTCTAGCCCGAGTTGTGTAGCACTGCTGTCGAGGAGTCGCAGACAGATTTTTTCCCCGTAACGGCTTGGCAGGCTATTCACCCTGAAATCGACCATACGATTGCGATATGAGCGACGAATGCGACCGTCCTGAGCCATGCGCCGTTCTGCGATGTCTAGGTCGGCCATGATCTTGAAGCGTGAGGTAACAGCCGGGATCAACCGGCTCGGGAGGGGTTCGATATAGCGTTGCAATACACCGTCTTTACGGAAGCGGATCTGTAGTCCGTCTTGTTGCGGCTCAACGTGTACGTCGCTGGCGTCTTTTTGCAGTGCCTCTAGCAGTATGCGGTCCACCAGGCTGATGACTGGTGAGCTGTCTGAGTCCATCAAGCTGGACTCCAAATCCTCTACGGAACTAGCAAGTCTGGCTTGTTCTTCCGGATCTTCTTCGAGCAAGCCTTCGGTATTAAATCCTGCCAGCAGGGAGACTGGTGAGTTGTCTGAGTCCATCAAGCTGGACTCCAAATCCTCTACGGAACTAGCAAGTCTGGCTTGTTTTTCCGGATCTTCTTCGAGCACGCCTTCGGCACTAAATCCTGCCAGCAAGGAGGTTGGTGTTTGTGCAATTGGCTTTGTTGCTTTTGACTTGGATGCAGATTCAACATGCTGCTCAGATCTCATTGGTGCAAGCAGCTGGCTGATGTCGGATGCCAGCGCGAGACGGAATTCAGTGCTGAAGCCTTGGGACTGCAGCATTGAGATCAGTTGATTTTTGGTTTGCTCATTGCATTGGTCCGAGATGGCTACAACCAAATGTTGGTTGTGCATGTTGATTGGCAGGGCCTGGAATTGTTGCCACGTTGAGATGTCAAGAGTGGTGTTGTGGTTCGCCATTAGCTCCACTCCGGCAACAAGTTCTTCGTGGCTAAGCACACTGACTTGTAGGAGCAGTTCCAGTTCCAGTCGCTGCTGGATGCTGTTGGTTGCTTTGGGGATTGGTCGGCCCTGGGTCACGAAGAAGAAATGAAATTGGAGGTGCGGGCTTCCGCCGCTTGTGGGAGGTGTGCTACTCCCATCAACATGTATAGACGTGAATTTGCAACCGGTCAGCATGAGTGGCGACGCTCCTACCCCAGCTCACGATCCTGCTGCTGAGGGTTTAGAGGCTTCCGTGCCTCTGGAATCAGTGGCATCGATGAATTCCGATGATGGTCAGCCTTCAGCTCAATCTGCACCATTAGCGGATAATGAGGCTCGCTTACAGCAGTTGGAGCAGGAGCACAGCAGCCTGCGGGAAGAGCACGAAACTCTTCGCAGTCAGTACATGCGGATTGCTGCAGATTTCGATAATTTCCGCAAACGTCAGAGTCGCGATCAGGACGATCTTCGATTGCAGCTCATCTGTACTACTTTGAGTGAAATTCTACCGGTGGTGGACAATTTTGAGCGAGCTCGTCAGCAATTAGAGCCTCAGGGGGAGGAGGCCCAGGCTCTTCATCGCAGTTATCAGGGTCTTTATAAACAGCTTGTTGAGGTGCTCAAGCAATTGGGCGTTGCTTCAATGCGGGTTGTTGGACAGGCGTTTGATCCCACGCTCCATGAGGCTGTTTCAAGAGAGCCCAGTGAGGAGCATCCAGAGGATGTAGTCACAGAAGAACTTCAGCGTGGATATCACCTCAATGGCAGGGTGCTTCGCCATGCTCTTGTGAAGGTGTCTATGGGACCAGGCCCGCAGAGTGGCGCCTCTCCTTCTTCCGCTCAATCCAATGATGACTCCACTGCAACTTTTCAAGGGGAGGCAGATCCTGCCCAACCAGGGGTCTGATTGCATGCTGTTCCCCTTTAGGGTGAAGGAGTGTTGACGAGCTGATGGCTGATTATTACGACCTGCTAGGGGTCAGCAAAGATGCTGATGGCGATACCCTGAAGCGGGCTTATCGCCGTTTGGCACGTCAGTATCACCCAGATATCAATAAGGATCCTGGTGCAGAGGATCGTTTCAAGGAGATCGGTCGTGCTTATGAGGTGCTTAGCGATCCTCAGACTCGTGGCCGTTATGACCAATTTGGCGAGGCTGGGCTTGGGGGTGCAGGGGGGATGCCCGATGTGGGCGATATGGGTGGCTTTGCCGATCTCTTTGAGACCTTTTTTAGTGGTTTTGGTGGGGCTGGTGGATCTGGTGGTGGTCGTCCACGACGACGGGGACCGCAGCAAGGAGATGATCTTCGCTACGACTTGAAGATTGACTTTGAGCAAGCTGTTTTCGGCCAGGAACGAGAAATCAAAATTCCCCATCTTGAAACCTGCGACACCTGTAACGGCACTGGCGCCAAGGTGGGTAGTGGACCAACGACCTGTTCCACTTGTGGTGGTGTTGGTCAGGTTCGACGAGCGACCAGAACACCTTTCGGGAGCTTCACTCAGGTGGCGGAATGTCCCAGTTGTGAAGGTACTGGACAGGTGATTGCAGATCCTTGCTCTGCATGTGCTGGACAGGGTGTACGTCAGGTTCGCAAGAAATTGCGCATCAATATTCCCGCTGGGGTTGATACCGGAACTCGTCTGAGAGTTGCCGGTGAGGGAAATGCTGGTTTGCGGGGTGGACCTTCTGGAGACCTTTACGTATTTTTGACGGTGAAATCCCATCCCCAATTGCGACGTGATGGGATCACGGTGCTTTCAGAAGTCAACGTGAGTTATCTCCAGGCAATCCTTGGCGACATCATTGAGGTTGATACGGTTGATGGCAACACCAGTCTTGAGATTCCTGCTGGAACTCAGCCCAATGCTGTACTCACCCTTGAAAACAAGGGTATTCCCAAACTAGGCAACCCAGTAGCAAGAGGTAATCAGCTTATTTCTATCAATGTGAAGTTGCCCATTCGTCTTTCTGATGAGGAGCGGGGCTTGCTTGAAGATCTTGCTGGCCATCATTCCGCTAAAGGTAGGCAGCATCACCATCACAACAGTGGTTTGTTTGCTCGTTTGTTTGGCCAGAAAGGATGACCGCCCAGCTTGTTCCTGATCAGCAGATTGATTTGCGCGGTACTCCTTGCCCAATCAATTTTATTCGCTGTCGCTTGGCTCTTGAGGGTCTTAAGGACAAGGAACGTCTACAGGTGGATCTTGATCGTGGGGAACCTGAGGCGATGGTGGTTCCAGGGTTAGTAGAGGCAGGTCATCGCGTTGAGATTATTGCTCAGGAAAACACTTGGCTGAGGTTGATGGTGACCTGTGGCGGAGGCTGAGGCGCCGCGGCTTGCAGGGATGGTGGTGGCCTTACAAGCAAATTTTCTCGAGGTAGAACTCGAGACTTTTAATCCATCTTCATTGGTGAGCTGGACACGATCAACGGATGATGAACCATTGCGTTTGCTTTGTACTCGTCGAACGCGCCTGGACCATCGCGGGGCTGCCGTGCATGTGGGGGATCGAGTTTGGGTGGAAGCAATCGATTGGCAGGAGCGTCGAGCTGTGGTTGGTGATGTGGAACCTAGGCAGAGTTGGATCAACCGCCCGCCAGTCGCCAACGTTACGGCTGTTGTAGTTGCCTTGGCAGTCAAGCAGCCTTGCTTTGACGCTGACCAAGCGAGTCGTTTTCTACTGTCTGCTGAGCAGACTGGTGTTGATGTTCACCTCATCCTCACCAAACGGGATCTGATCACTTCGGATCAGCTCGAGCAGCAGCTCGTGCGGCTAAGGGGTTGGGGGTATCGGCCTATGGCGGTTTCTGTGCAGACCGGAGAGGGGTTGTGTGCCCTAAAAAACAAACTCAGCAGTACACAACTTGCTGTCTTTTGTGGTCCTTCAGGTGTGGGTAAGACCAGTTTGCTCAATCAGCTCTTGCCCCAGCTATCCCTGCGCGTAGGCGCTGTTTCTGGCCGGTTGAAACGTGGCAGGCATACCACTCGTCATGTTGAACTCTTTCGACTGTGCGAAGGATCTCTTGTTGCTGATACACCAGGGTTTAATCGACCTGAACTTCCTGCTGATCCGCGCAAGCTTGCGGTGTTGTTCCCTGAACTTGATGGACAGATTGAAGATTATCCCTGCAGATTTAGGGACTGTTTCCATCGTGATGAGCCCGGTTGTGGGGTCGACAAAAGTTGGGAACGATATCCAATCTATAAGCGTTTTTTGGAGGAGATGGAGTGCCTCAGTCGCTCATCCCGGGGAGGTTCAGGTTCAGGCCTCCTGTAAGTTCTTCCATTTGCTCTTTCATGGTGGTGGTGGAGTGCTCATAGGCGGATTGAAGAGCGGCCAAGATCGCGGTTTCGCTGGCATCTTGTCCTTCGGCAAGCAGTGAGGGTTCAAGGTGCACACGCAGTGGTTGCTGGTTGCCAGATAGCCAGATACTTGCTCTGCCGTCTGGGCTGCTGCCCTCAATTTCCATGGCATCTAGCTCTTCCTGCAGTTTTTGGGCGTTTTCTTGGATTTGTTGGGCCTTGCGGAAGGCTTCGGTGAGTTGGCCGAAATTGGGAAGTCCGAACCCTGCCATTGCGTTGCTGGAGGAATGGGCAGATTAAGCGGTCGCTTCGAAACCAAGTCGTTTCACTTCAGGATGAAGCATCACTCCATGGGCCATCTGTACCCGTTGCTGAATGAGGGTGATCATTTTATTGATGTCGGCAGCCGTGGCTCCACCAATATTGACGATGAAGTTGGCGTGAATAGGGGAGACTTCAGCTCCTCCAATGCGGTGACCTTTCAAACCCAGCGCTTCGATTAGACGACCAGCTTTGAGGGGTTCTGGGTTGCGAAAGACACTTCCGCAACTAGGCAATTGATAAGGCTGGGTCGTCGTGCGATGAGTGAGGTTTTGCTGTGTGATTTGATTGAGCTCCTTGTGATCATGCCCGGGGTCTAGGCGGAATCTGGCTGAGAGCACGACGAGTGTTTTTTCTTGCAAGAGACTTTGTCGGTAGGCGTAGTCAAGCTCTTGGCGGCTCAGTTCAAAAGGGCCCTCGCCATTGAGGTCGAGGACTTGTACAGATTCCAGCCAGTCGGCTGTGCAGCCGCCCTGGGCTCCAGCATTCATGACGGCTGCACCACCAACTGTTCCAGGAATCCCAACGGCCCATTCCAGGCCATGTAGGCCAGCCTTTGCGGCGCGTTTGGAAAGGTTGGGGATTGGTTCACCGGCCAAGGCTTCGACAATGCCAGTCTTTGGATCTAGGTCGCTCCCTTGGAGTTTGCGCATGCAAAGGCTCAGGCCCGGCAAGCCAGCGTCGTTGATTAGTAGGTTTGATCCTGCTCCGATGACTCGACAGGGCATCTTTTGTTCATAAGCCCAAGCAATCAGTGTTTGTAATTCCTCCACGCTGCTGGGTGATGCAAACCATTCCGCAGGTCCTCCGACGCGCCAGCTCGTGAAGTTGGCAAGAGAAACCAGTGGTTGGGGCTTGATCCCCTTCACTAGGGTCAGGCTGCCAGGGAGGGTGGGCATCTCTTTGCGTTGTCAAGATGTGTCAGTTGTCTCCATAGATTGTTGATATTGCCTGCACCCATGGCGAGGACTAGGTCACCTTTGAGGCTGTGTTTTTGCACCAATAGGGTTAGCTGATTAAAGTTTTCAGCTACGGCGACTGGCAGGTTGGGGTGTTGGATTCTGATCGCTTTAGCCAGGCTCTCACTCGTTGCTCCCTGAATAGGGTGCTCTCCTGCGCTGTAAACGGGTGCTAGCAGAACAGCATCCGCTTCACCGAGTGCCCTTGCGAAGTCGTAGAGAAATTCGTTTGTACGGCTGTATCGATGAGGCTGGAACACGGCCAAAATGCGTTTGGGTGGGTTCGGTAATTGGCTACGACCACTAGTTACTATCAAGCGCGCCATTGTGAGTGTGGCTCTGACTTCGCTTGGATGGTGGGCGTAATCATCAACGATTTGGCGACCCTCCCAAGTGCCTCGGAAGTCGAAACGGCGCCCAGGAGGCTGCAGGTCAGCAAGACCTTGTTGCACGTCCTCAAAGGACAGTCCTTCGAGTCTGCAGGCTGCGATGGCTGCCATAGCGTTGCTGAGGTTGTGAAGTCCGGGCATTGGCAGTGTGATTTGCCCCATCGGTTTGCCCTGCTCGTAAATGTCCGCAATTGTTTGATCGCCATTGAGGCAAATTGGTAAAGCTGCAAAATCAACACCTGCTGAGGTTTTGACTGACCACCAAGCTGTGGCATCGAAATGCTCCTTGAGGATTGGGCAGTCGAAGTTGGCGAGCAGTCGTCGGCAACCTTGGCCGAACCGCTTCATGGTGTTGATCAGTTCATCAAGATTGGCGTAGTGGTCGGTGTGATCTAACTCCAAGTTGGTGATCACGCCGAGCGTTGCCTGAAACTTGACGAGAGATCCATCAGATTCATCAGCTTCTGCTACTAGCAGTCGTCCTTTGCCCGCATGGCCATTGCTGTCGTAGTAAGGCACGACACCACCAATCACAGCTGTTGGGTCTTGATCGGTTGTGGCCAGCAGTGTGGTGAGCAGGGTGCTGGTGGTGGTTTTGCCATGGCTTCCAGCTACTGCAATAGATGGTTGTGCCTGAATCAAGGCAGCAAGGAGGTCTGAGCGATGCCAAATTTTCAATTGAGACAGCTTGGCTGCCTTGAGCTCAGGATTGCTCTTGGGAATGGCTGTGCTGATCACAACCAAAGGAAGGAGATCTACGTTGCTACAAATGGCATCGATATTTGCGGCGCTTTGATCGCGGAAGACCCTTACTCCTTGAGCTCTCAGGTGCTCAACGGTAGTGTTTTCTCGTGAGTCGGAGCCGGAGACGATATGACCTCGATTTACCAGAATTAGAGCTAGTGCAGACATGCCGATGCCGCCAACACCTATGAAGTGGATGGGTTGCTGGCGGTTGAGCGTGCTGGTCAATGGCCAAAACCATAGGCTCAAAAGATAAGCCAGTCTTGGGCTAAAAGCCCGTCATTCTTATGTTTTGGAGAGGTCCGGCCGGGGTTGACCTTGTGCCAGGTATGGGCCGCCTCCTCATCCGGAACAGCGGAAAGTGCAACCTATTTCTGTATGATCGGCGGCCACTTCCCTTGCGGTTTCCCCGTTTTTGTTATGACTCTGCGTGTTGCGATCAATGGATTCGGCCGAATCGGTCGCAACTTCATGCGTTGTTGGCTAAGTCGTGGTGCGAACACGGGTATTGATGTGGTTGGCATCAATGTCACTTCTGACCCTAAGACCAATGCTCATCTGCTTAAGTACGATTCAATTCTTGGACAGATCAAGGATGCGGAGATCGGTTATACCGATGACACTTTTGTTATCAACGGCAAAACCATTAAGTGTTTTTCAGATCGCAACCCCTTGAATCTTCCTTGGAAGGAGTGGGGTATCGATCTTGTGATCGAGTCCACCGGGGTTTTCAATACTGATGTGGGGGCTAGTAAACACATCGAGGCTGGTGCGAAGAAAGTGATCCTCACGGCTCCAGGTAAAGGAGATGGTGTTGGCACATATGTCGTGGGCGTCAATGCTGATCAGTACCGTCACGGTGATTTCAATGTTCTCAGTAATGCCAGCTGCACAACCAATTGCCTGGCACCAATCGTGAAGGTGCTTGATCAGACCTTTGGGATCAATAAGGGCCTGATGACGACTATTCATAGCTACACCGGTGATCAGCGGATCCTCGATAACAGCCATCGTGATCTTCGCCGTGCTCGTGCGGCAGCCATGAATATTGTTCCGACCTCAACTGGCGCTGCCAAGGCTGTGGCTTTGGTTTATCCACAGATGAAGGGCAAGCTCACGGGGATTGCCATGCGTGTACCAACCCCAAACGTTTCAGCGGTCGATCTAGTTTTTGAGTCTGGTCGTTCCACGACTGCTGAAGAAGTGAATGCTGCACTCAAATCGGCTTCTCAGGGTGGCATGAAGGGAATCATTAAATATGGTGATCTTCCTTTGGTTTCTAGTGACTACGCCGGTACTAATGAATCCACCATCGTTGACGAGGATCTCACGATGACTATTGGCGACAATTTGGTGAAAGTTGTTGCTTGGTATGACAACGAGTGGGGTTATAGCCAGAGGGTTGTCGATCTCGCTGAGATTGTGGCCAAGAATTGGAAGTGATCTTTCAGAGGATTACTACTTTCTGAGCTTCTAGCTTCTTTTTGAGTTATAAACCCCTCCTATTAGCGAGGGGTTTGTTCTCTTTCTTTATTGGAAATGTTTGAAGCTTGAGAAGTTGCTCACTTCTCCTTTGCCATGCGCCCATTCCACCCGAGGTGGGCCTTGTTCCATGACACCAATGACTTGGCTTGATGGAAGAACTTGCAGCCAAGCGGTGGCCCATTTCGGTGGCAGGCTGAGAATAAGTTCAAAGTCTTCTCCGCCGTTTAGGCACCAGCTATCCCAGTGTTGGCCTAGTGGCCAGTCAGGGTCTTTGGGTAGGCCTGTTGGATCAAGAATCGCCCGGCAACCGCTGCTTCTGCAAAGGCCTTGAACCGCTGCCAGAAGTCCGTCACTACTGTCGGTGCCCCCAGCTCGCCATGGAAGTTCAGCAGGCTTACAGGTTTGAAGAGCGTGGAGTGCCTTCAGGCATGGTTGAGGGTGTTGATGAGCTTCTATCGCTTTTTGTTTGAGTTTGTCTGGCAGCAGGGCTGCTTCTATCAGTGGATCTGAGCGAAGTATGGCCAGGCCAAGACGGCTGAGGCCATGGGGACCACTGACGACAAGAGAATCTCCAGGTTGGGCTTGGGAGCGGTGCAACCGTACTGGCCCGAGAGTGCCCAGGGCGGTGATTGCGAGTAGTCGTTGATCCCCTCGGGAACAGTCGCCGCCCAGCAAGGTCCCCCCAAACTGTTTCAATGCGGCTTCTATGCCTAAATAAACCTTCTCTACCCAGTCCCAGGGGGTCTCTGGAGGGACTACAAGTCCGACAGTGATACCCAGAATCTGATCAACGCCACTGGCTGCTAGGTCGGACAGGTTGGCGGTTACGCAACGCCAACCAACATCTTTTGGAGTCGTGGTGTCTTCGCTGAAGTGAATGCCTTCCACCATGACATCGGTGTTAATGAGGAGTTCTCCGTCATTGATGTGGACTTGCGCTGTGTCGTCGTCAAGTTGGCCAGCAGGAGCAAAGCGGGCTAGTCGATTCAGTAGTTCGTTTTCACCAAGTTGGGCTAGGGTTTCGCCCATACACAAGTCCTCAGGCGTGGGGCTTCAGCCGATCAGCTCCATCGACAACTTTGATGGATAAGATTTGATCACCAATTTCGAGTTTTTTAAGTAACTCGGTACCTTCAACGACATAGCCAAAGGCTGCATTGCGGCCATCCACCAAGTTGAGACCAGCTGGAGTTAATTCTGCATCATAGAGAAATAGAAAGAACTGGGAGGAACCGTCGTCTATAGCCTGGTCGGAATGGGCCCATCCGAGTGTGCCAAGGGCGGCGAATGGAAGGACTGGTGTGGCTTTGTAAAGACCGATGTCTTCAAAGGTTTGGTTGTAAAAAGGAGTTGGTTCCTCTGGAATACGGATTTCCAGAGGCACTTGACGCTCTTTCTTGGTTGTTGGGTCGATGTATCCGCTTTCAGGTCCTGTGGGGTCACCGCTTTGTAGTACGTAATTGTCTTCAGCGCGTGTGAATGGCAATCCGTCATAAAAGCCTTTGAGAGCTAGGTCTACGAAGGCGCCGGCTGTTAGAGGGGCGTTGTAGCCATCAATGACAGCAGTGATGTTCCCTTTTGTGGTTTTGATCGATACAGTTGCTCTTCCAAGAAGCCGCGGTAGTGAGTTGAATTCCTCAGGGATGGTGTAAGGAAAATCATTCACCAATAGCGCTTCTAGATCACCGATCTGCTTGAGACTTTCGCGACGTAGGTCGATGAAGCCATCTACGTTTTGATTACTGGCTGCATCCCCCAGGGCCTGGACCGTTTCTCCCAAGGATTCCAAAAGTGCTTCACCCTTTTCTCGAGATGCTTCTGGGATGGCTGCGAGGATGCTCTTTTTGCGGGTTATTACTAGGAACTGACTAGAAGAAGCAGCTTCGTTTAGCGCAACCCAGCGATTGCCCTTTGAAGACCCAACCACTTTGCTAGTGGCCTCAAGGGTGGCTTGCATTTGGCGGAGATCTTTTTGTTCGATTGGTAGGGCATTTCGCAGGATTGCGGCACCATCGGTCACTGCACTTCCAGCTGGCAGAGCAGCCAGAACAGGATCACCCCAATTCAGCAAAAGTACTGCGAGCACTGTGATCAGGCTGGTCAGTAGAGGAGTATTTGGCATGTGGAACTCTTCTTGTGCTGGGACTTTGGCACAGCCGTATGATCCATCTGATCCGTTCAGCGGGAATGATCTCAAGTAACGACTTCCGCACTGGCACCTCGATTGAATTAGACGGTTCTGTTTGGCGTGTAGTCGAGTTTTTGCATGTGAAACCGGGTAAGGGTTCAGCATTTGTGCGTACCAAGTTGAAGGCGGTGCAGAGCGGCAACGTGGTGGAAAAAACCTTTAGGGCTGGGGAGATGCTTCCGCAGGCTTTGCTTGAGAAGTCGACTCTTCAACACACTTATATGGAGTCCGGTGACTATGTCTTTATGGACATGTCTAGTTATGAGGAAACCAGGCTTACAGCGCAGCAGATTGGTGACAGTCGTAAATACCTCAAGGAAGGGATGGAGGTGAATGTGGTCTCATGGAACGGAAATCCTCTTGAGGTGGAGCTCCCCAATTCTGTGGTGCTTGAAATCACTGAAACTGATCCTGGTGTTAAGGGTGATACCGCTACCGGTGGCACTAAGCCCGCCATCCTTGAGACTGGGGCTCAGGTGATGGTTCCTTTGTTTCTTTCTGTGGGCGAGAAAATTAAAGTCGATACACGTAACGACAGCTACCTCGGTCGCGAGAACTAATGGCTATGCAGCTCGATCATGATCAACTGCACCAGTTGCTTGCAGCCTTGGCGGAAAGCGACATACAGGAATTTCGCCTTGAGGGAGATGATTTTCGTCTAGAGGTCAGGAGGAACATCCCTGCACCAGCAGTGGTGGCTCCGATGATGCCATTGTCTTCGACCGTTGAGATGCCTTCACCGGCTCCAGAACCGAGAGTTGAGATGGTCGGACCTGGGACTCCGCCTCCAGCGGTACCAGGTTCAAGAACTGATTTCCTGGAGGTAACGGCACCGATGGTCGGCACGTTTTATCGTGCTCCTGGCCCTGGGGAATCCCCATTTGTAGAAGTTGGTAGTCGCATCGGTGTCGGTCAGATCGTGTGCATTTTGGAGGCCATGAAGTTGATGAATGAGTTGGAATCTGAAGTCAGTGGCGAGGTAGTTGAAATCCTTGTAGATAACGGCACGCCAGTTGAGTTCGGTCAGGTTTTGATGCGTGTTAAGCCTGGCTGATCAGCGTGATTCCGTGAGCTCCCAGGCGGCTTTTAGGGCGGCCAACATGCTGTCGGGTCTGGCACATCCCTTTCCGGCAATGTCAAAGGCGGTGCCGTGATCAGGTGAGGTACGTAGAAATGGAAGCCCAAGGGTGGTGTTGACGGCCGAGTCGAAAGCCAGCAGCTTCATTGGGATTAGACCCTGATCGTGGTATAAGGCCAGGATGCCGTCTGGGGTTTGGGCGCAAGGGATGCCATGCCAAGCCTTTGCAGCTGAAAGCCAACATGTGTCGGGAGGTAAAGGACCGTCTAGTTGGATCTCAGGGTGCTCCGTTTTCCATCTGTTCAGCATTGGGATCAACCATTTCAGCTCTTCATGGCCCAGTTGGCCTTGCTCGCCAGCGTGGGGATTGAGGCCTGCGACTGCAATGGATGGATCGGTTTTGAATCTTTGGCAGAATGCCTTGAGTACGTTGAGCTTCGCTCTAACCAACTCAGGGGTAAGCACTTGTGGGACTGCTGCTAGCGGGATATGGGTTGTTGCTAGCAGAGTGTTGAACCGCCAGCCGTTATGAGGTGAGATCGCGGTGAAGAGCATGGAGGCTTGATCAGCTCCCACCAGTTCTTTAAGTCGTTCGGTTTGACCGGGATAGTGATGGCCTGCTGCATGCCAGGCCTGCTTGGCAATAGGAGCGGTAACAAGGGCGCGGGCTCGACCCTTCAAGAGGAGTTCTGTTGCCTTTGTCAACCATAGAAAGCTTGCGGCTCCACTCTGTGCTGTGGGGTATCCAGGCTGAAGTGTGCTCTGCAGGGGTAGATCTTTGATATCGAGGTCCTTTGGATTGGCTAGGGGAGAGATTCCTTGAGCTTGTAATTGGGCATAGGTCAGTTCCAGGCTTTTTCGACAGCCAACCAGCTGGGGATGCAGCTTTGATGGCAAGCTTGGTGAAGCGAGGGCCTTTAGGGTGACCTCCATCCCGATGCCAGCGGGATCGCCGATGGCGATAACGATAAGTTGATTAGCGTCAAAGCCTTCAGAAGGCATAGCCATGATGCGCTGGTTGCTGCTTGGTTTGCTGTTGTTTGGTCTTGGTACCGGGTTGCGGAATGGTTGGTTGGTGGTGCATTGGAGTCAGTTTTTGCGCGATGCCGGGTTGACATTTATCGATCCAGAGAAGCCCTTCAATTGGAACGAGTTCATTCTTGGTGGTCCGGATCGGGAACGTTCAACAACTAAGGAAAATTCGTCTGTGAGACCTTGAAACCTTCTGCCAGATAACAGTCTCTAAGGCCGGATTGATAGTTGGGATGCATCAGGGAATAGCCAAGCTCGCGGCATAAGAGCTGATTGCTGACCCTGCGATTCTCTTGCCAGAAGGAGAGTGCCATGGGATTCATCTGTGCAGCGGCAACTGCAAATGGCTCAATTTCGGGTAGGGACTTTCCAAGTAGTTGGGCGGCGAACCCGAGTACGTCTGTATAAGCTGTTGGCATGTCATCGGTGACGTTGATCACGATGGGTCGCTGTCCATCAGCAGCACATTGGATTAGGTGCAGGATGGCGCCTGCGATGTCATCGACATGAATTCTTGAAAACACCTGGTTGGGCTTATGGATCATTCTGCTTTGACCTGTGTTGACGCTTTTAAGCACTGAGCGGCCTGGTCCGTAGATGCCAGGCAGTCGCAGAATCTGCAGGGGTAATCCCGAAGCTTGCCAGGCCTCTTCACAGGCCAATCTTCGTTTGCTCCGTGCTTGTTGAGGCTGAGGATGATCGATTTCTGTGACCCAGTGTCCTTGGCGATCTCCGTAAACCCCTGTGGTGGAGAGATAGCCAACCCATTGCAATGGCAACGCTTTGAGCTGGTCGCCCAAGCATTTCAGGACTGGATCTTTCCCATCGGCTGCTGGCGGTATGCAGCTGAGTAAATGCGTGACTCCTTCTAGAACTTTCGTGGCTGGCAACAGCTTGGTGGCACTATCAAATGCGATGTCTGCGCCTGGGCTGTTGATGTCTCTGCGGCTGCAGATAGCAGTGCTGCCAAGTGCTCTCGTTAGAGCCACTACATGCTGACCGCTGAATCCTCCACCGAGAACCAGCAACTTTGAGCCGGTGGGGAGAGGCGGACTCCGCTTGACAAGCTCTGTGAGCATGAGTACAAATGTATTATATTCTAGGTTTGGTCATGGCGAGCTCCTATTTGCGCGCTTCCGCGATTTCAGTGTCCATGCTGCCGCGTCGGGCATGTCCAAGGATCGTTCAAGGTCGGCAGATCAGTTCGGCTTTTCATTTTGTCTTGCCTTTGGCTTTTTTGACAGGTGCGATGCTTCTGGCTCCGGAGCAACCTGAGCAGCAGGCTTCTATTTGCCAAAGACATCACCCTGTGGTGGCCTGTCAGGTCTGGTGAGATTGGTTTAGGCCAGCTGGGGCATCAATTCTTCATCTTGGCTGATAACAGGAGCTTCTCTATGGTTGGGTTGGGTCCATTGAAGCAACCTTAAAGCCAGTCTGAGATCGCCATCCATCCAGGCGCGGATGGCCATTGCCCGTCGCGGATCATAGAAACGTTGGCGCCTATACCACTCGAAGGCATGGGCATCTGATTTGTGACCGTTACAGGATAGACAGGCTGGAACGCAGTTTTGAGTAATACTTAAGCCACCGCGACTGCGAGGCAAAATATGATCAATTGATTCAGAAGGTTTGCCGCAATAGATACAACTTTGAGCGGTATAGTTGTGAAGGGATTTTCTCCATCTTCGCACACGTAATTTGGGGCAGAGATCTTCGAGGAAAACCGCGTCCCTATTGTGCATCCGAGTTCCTCGGTTTTGTGCAGTGTGCCGCGCATGCTCTTTGAGTCAATGTGTCTAAATATCTATTTTGATTTGCTTTGCGCTGCTTTTTACAGTGGTTGGTTTCGCTCTTGCTAGTAAGGCAATGGGGCGTAAATTAGGTGTTCCTTGAGCAGTGAAGCTCACGCCTAAATCTTCTTCCAGCTGTTATTTGGGTCTGACTGCGGCGGGTTTGGTCAAGGTGGCGTTCCCTTTCGATGCGGTGACTCAGGCTCAGCTTCGCAAAGTGAGGCCTCGTGGAATTTGGCGTGGTACGCGCCAGGGCTGGGAATTTCCTTTGGTTGCGGCTCAACATTTGCAGAGGCAGTTTGGCTCACGTTTTTTGGTGCAGGACGACTTGGCTCAGTGGCTGAGTTGGTTCGAACAGCCTTTGCCACCGATGCCGCCCCATCGCGATCTCGTCAGCGATGCAGACCTTGAGGTTGTTTTGCCAGATGGTCGTAGACCTCTTCCGCATCAGTGCTCTGGAGCCCGTTGGTTGTTGGCGCGGCGCGGTGCAGTCTTGGCTGATGAAATGGGTCTTGGTAAGACTCTTACCTCTCTTTTGGCGGCTCGCGCCATGGTGAGATGTGCTGATGTACGGGTCATGGTGGTGGCGCCGGTGGGTCTTCATGACCACTGGCGCATCGAAGCTGCAAGTCTTGATTTGCCGGTGTGCATCCATAGCTGGGCTCGTCTGCCTAGGGAATTGCCGGCGGCGGGAACGCTTCTGTTGGTGGATGAAGCGCATTTCGGCCAGTCCATCAAGTCAAGACGAACTCAGGCTCTTTTAAGGCTTGCGCGGCATCCGCGTTTAAGGGCTATTTGGTTACTCACCGGGACGCCGATGAAAAATGGTCGTCCTGATCAGCTTTATCCACTGCTGGCTGCCATTGATCATCCTTTGGCTCGAGATCAACGTAAGTTTGAAGAGCGTTTTTGTCAGGGTCACTGGCGAGATCAAGGTGGACAGCAACGCTGGCATTCACGTGGTGCGAGTGATCTCGATGCTCTAGGGAAGCTCACACGGCCATTGGTTCTGCATCGACGCAAGCAGACTTTGCTTGGCTTGCCCCCAAAACGTCGTCAAGAGCATCGGGTTGTCCTTACAGAGTCAGAGTCTCGTGGTTTTGACCATCGTCTAGCTCTTGTCACTGACAACTATCGCCATCGTGTTCAGCAGGGTTTGGTGCGTTCAGATGCGGAATCGCTTGCGGTGCTTACGGCTTTGCGTCAGATTGCAGCGGAGTTCAAGCTGCCAGCAGTGGAGACTGTTGTGGCAGCACTTCTTGCTGAGGGGCAAGCCGTTGTCCTTTTCAGCAGTTTTGTTGGTCCTTTGTTGCTTTTGCAGCAACGCTTAGGGGGTGAGTTGTTAACTGGTCGTCAGCGTCCAGGCCAGCGTCAAGAAGCTGTAAATCGTTTTCAATCAGGGATGAGTTCCCTTTTGTTGGCAACCTATGCAGTAGGCGGGCTTGGTTACACCTTGCATCGCGCTAGGCATGTGGTTTTGCTTGAACGTCACTGGACACCTGGTGATGTGGATCAGGCTGAGGATCGTTGCCATCGATTGGGGATGGATGGTGGACTCACGAGTCACTGGTTCCAACTGGGTTTTGCAGATCAGCTGGTGGATGCTCTGATAGCAAGTAAGGCCGAGCGGATTGAGGTATTGCTTGGTTCTCGTCGTGTTGGACTCAAGCGTCAGCCGTTGTCAGTCATGTTGAGATGTTGCATGCAGGAGTCTTTACGCACGGTTAGTTCGTGACGCACCATCGGATCAGCTGACTCGCCTTGTTGATTCAGAAGCTTTAAGCCTTTGGATACATCTTCACAAGCCAAATTGGTTTGGCCAAGCAGGGTGTAGATCAGTGACCGGTCGTTGAGTGGTTCAGGGTCGTTTTGATGTTGGCTCACGACGCTATTGCAGCGCAGTAGGGCTTGGTCGAGTCCTTTGAGGTCAAGATTTTCCAAGCAAGCTTGGGACGAGATATTCGAGTCAGCAGATGGATTGGTTGGTGCTGAGCGACTATTGCAGCTAAGACCGGAAAGCAGCAATCCGCTCAGAAATAGTTTGGCAAGGAAGCGAGGGAATTTAATAGCTGTAGTGCTGCTCATGATCTGTGCTTGAAGGAGTGGTGGTGTTGGTATTGCCAGAGCTATAGGAGTCGATGACAGTCTCATCACTACTTTCTTGATCAGCTACTGACAAAGAGTTTTTGCTATTTCCGAAGAGATCGCCAAGGTATTGACCGCAGTTTGGATAACTGCTGGGTTCATTGACCACTGCTTCAGTAATTAATACAGCAGCATGCTTTGGTGAGGTCTTGAAAAGGCTATTTCCCTGGCGTTTGATTAGGGCATAAGAGGCAGTCCAGCTCACCTCATGGTTATTGCCATTACTACGCATGAAGCAGTAGATCTGGGCTCCTTTGCTTGCGGCATCAGTTGTTGCTGATTGGGCAGCTGTGGCAGAAAGACTGATTCCCACAAGGCCTAGCAGTGTGAGTGAAAGGGCAACTCGATTTCGATTCATCGCTTGCAAGTCAACACAGTATTGATCAACTTATCGATTGAAACTGTCCTGTCCAGGTTTAATCAGGAATCAATTAGTCCTAATGGGGCCAATAGCTTCACCAGAAGGGGTAGTACCAAAAGTACGGTGATTAATCTCACAGCATGCAGGGTGGCCACTGCAGCACCGACGCCGAATTCTGCACCTACCAGACTCATGCCACTGATGCCTCCTGGGGCAGCGCCGAGGAGAGAAACCACAGGGTCAATACCTAGTAATCGACTGCTCCAAAGACCGATCACGATCCCAGTAAGTACAAGGGTCAGAGTGATCAGTAGGGCTGGTTTCCAGAGGCTTTGCAGCTCCCCTAGGGAGCTTTTGGTCAGGCCGGTACCGATCACCGTGCCGATGGCGATTTCAATTGCGGTGCGTGTCCCTGAGGGCCATTCAGCAACATCAAGGCGACCGGTCATGCTCACGAGCCCTGCACCTAAAAGAGCACCTGCAAGGGGTGCTGCTGGAATGCCAGTGCGCAATGTCAGCAGACCCAATGCTGTTCCTGCCATGAGATAAATCAGTAACGTTGCCAGAGAAGGCATGGGATCGATTTGAAACAGTACAGATACTTTGAGTGCAAATGATTCTCCTCACCATCTGCCTAATGACTTGAGCCTTTATTCCTCATGTGTTGTCATCGGGACAAAGTATTTGTTTGTGTCTATGTCCTCGTCAGTTTCTTTTCGAATTACTCGTACTGCAGAAGACCTGGTTCAGACGATCACTGCTTTATCGCAGAGGCTCGTTAAATTGGAGCAGCGTCAGGAGGCTTTGGAGTTTCAGTTGAGACAGCAGAGCGAATCTCAGAGGATTCCCGCAGAGGAAATGGAGATGCTCGATGGGGTTGAGCAGCTTTTAAAAGAGTGCCAGGAACTTCTTGATAGTTCTGATCAAGCTGAGGATCAAGCCCGAGAAGAACCTCAGTCTTGGTCAGGGGAACCAGACACTCTTGCGGCATGAGGGTGGCATCGGGTGCACAATAAAAAGAAAGGCATCCATGGCTTTAACCATTTCTGCCTCTGGCAAAGCTGGGGTTACCAGCTCAGTATTTTCACCGTTAGCGAGATCTTCTATCAGAATTCAGGCCTTCCATGAGGGTGGGCATCAGCTCGAGAAGCTTGAATTTGCATTGGCTGTTGCCGCAACTCGTGGTGACCAGACTCGTGCGTCAGTCTTAAGAGCTCAGATCGAAACTATGGGAGGCAACATTGAGGAGCCAGGAACCTGATTTAGCCCCCTTATATTTTTTATACATATCAATTGGCTGATTTGGGCAACAACATTTGCTGTTTTGATGCTCGATATTGCTTGTACTAGACAATTCGCGTTAAACTTTCAAACAAGGGGTTCAGCTCAGCAGTCTTGACGTCTACTTTTTTGAGAACAACATCGGGCACGAATTCCGCTTCTATTCAACGCGAGGTTTACTTGAAGGCCGCGAGTGGTTTTTTTGACCGAGCTTCTGCACAGGCTGAAGCGGGAGATTTTCAGGCTGCTGGCAGTTTGATTCTTAAGGCATTAGATCAGGAGCGTCGTGCAGGAGTGGTTGGCCCACAAGTTCTTCAATTAATCAAGCCCAGATCCTGAATTTGCATTGAATAATGCTTTGAAGCCTATTCTCAATTAGGCAGGCTTTTTGGTTTGTTAAATATGAAGGAGTATTCTATGAACCTTGATTAATCCTTTGATAAGCGGGTGACCGGATTCGAACCGGCGACGTTCAGCTTGGGAAGCTGACATTCTACCACTGAATTACACCCGCATTTGATCAGTTTAGATCAGCTTTAGTTCGTTTTGTTGGCGAGCACTGTTATCTAAGAATTGCTGCTGCTGCTGCCAGGCCATCTCCCATGTTGCCTTTATGCAAGCCAAGAGATTGCAAGGTGGATTCGATGGCAGCTATGGCAGTGAGGATATCTCTATCACATACGAATCCAAGATGGCCGATACGGAAGACCTTCCCTTTTAGATGATCCTGTCCACCTGCTAGCAGGATGTCGAATTTCTCTTTGACAGTTTTGCGCAGTTGCTCTGCATCAATTCCCTCAGGTGCGACTGCGGTGATCGCTGGGCTGCCGTGTCCTTCAGCTGCATACAGGGGCAGGCAGATGGCCTTCATGCCGGCCTGAGCGGCTGCGCGATGGCGAGCATGACGTTCAAAGATGGCTTCCAGTCCTTCTGACTGCATCATTCCCAGCGCAGATTCCAGTGCGAAGTAGAGATTCACAGCAGGGGTGAATGGATTGCTGTCTTGAGCGGCAGTTTTTCGGTATGGCCCCAGATCGAGATAAAACTTCGGTAGATCCGATTGTTGATGTGCTTGCCAGGCTCGTTCACTCATGGCCACGAAGCTGAGACCTGGAGGCATCATGTATCCCTTTTGGGAACCGGAGGCAACCACATCTAGACCCCAAGAATCCATGGGGACATTGCAGGCCCCAAGGCTTGTAACGCAATCAGCGATGGCTAGTGCTTTGCCGTGGGTGCGGACATATTTGCTGATGGTTTCAAGGTCGTTAATGACCCCGGTTGAGGTTTCCGAGTGGGTGAGAATTACGGCTTTGATTGTTTTGCCGTTATCTGCTTCCAGTGCTTTTTTGAAGGCTTCTGGGTCTAACGGTTGTCCCCAGTCTGCTTTTATCACTTGTACGTCCAGGCCGTAAGCCTTAGCCAGCTTTACCCAGCGCTGTCCAAACTTGCCGTTGTCGCCGCAGAGGACCTTGTCGCCGTAGCTGAGGGTATTGATGATTCCTGCTTCCATCGCAGCGGTGCCGCTTCCAGTGATAACTAGAACATCTGCTTTGGTCTGATGCAGCCAGCGCAGCTGCTCGGTGGTATGTCTAACGACGGCTTGAAACTCTCCACTGCGATGGCCGATGGGGTGTCGACCCATGGCTTTGAGTACTGTTTCGGGAACCGGTGTAGGACCCGGGATCATCAGGGTGAGTTTGTCCTGCACGGCCTAAGGCTTAGTAATGAACCATCCTAAAAAATACCTAAGCAAGGGTTTTTTATCGATCACGCCGATGCTGATTCAAGGGGGTTGACGCTCCCGGTTTGGGTCGCGGCTGCGGCCCGAGCTGCTACCGAAGCTTTGCTTGGCAGGCCTTTCAGTGCTTCTCAGTTGCTTGAATTGCCTGATCGCGACGAACCTTTTGCTGTGCCAGTCACCTCGGCAGCGGTTTTGGCTGGAGGTGAACAGGCTTTGGCAATCAGCCATTGCGATCCAGGTTCAGGTCTGGATCTCACAAGAGGTTTGGAGATTTGGGTGTGTGTTCAGTGGCAGGAGTTGGTTGATGATGATGAGTTGAATGTTCATTCAGAAGCCTGGCTGAATCTCGTGGCAGGCAAGGGTGTTGGCACGCTGGGGTCCGGTGGAGAGGCGTGTGTGTCTCGATTTGCACGCGAGCTTTTGAGTCGTAATTTGTACCCCCTGGTGCCTTCGGGTCGAGGGCTGCAGTTGGAAGTTGTGTTGCCTAGGGGTAGAGATTTGGCAGCACGTACCAGTAATGCAGCTTTTGGGGTTGTGGATGGCTTGGCCTTGATTGGTACCCAGGCGGATGTGCAGGTCAGCGCCTCTCCTGATCAGTTGCAGCAGACCATTGAGCAACTACGTCGGCAAAGTGCCGCTTCAGATTTTTTTGGAGCAATGACTTTGGTGATTGGTGAGAATGGTCTTGATCTAGCTCGACAGTTGGGGTTGGCTGCCCAGCCGCTCCTCAAGATTGGCAATTGGTTGGGGCCTGTCATCGTGGCCGCGGCAGAGGCTGGGGTGGAGCAATTGTTGTTGTTGGGGTATCACGGCAAGTTGGTGAAGTTGGCAGGGGGGATTTTTCATACTCATCACCATCTGGCAGATGGTCGTTTGGAGGTGCTTGCGGCCATGGCTGTGCGTGAAGGATTGCCGTTGGATCTGATCCGGCAACTTGGCCAGGCTGATTCCATGGAGGCAGCATTGAAGATGCTGGAAGCTCAAGATCCAGAGCTGGTACGCAAGCTTTGGTATCGGCTGGCGGCAACAGTGGAGCAGCGCAGTGCTGCCTACCTTGCTCGTTATGGCTCATGGTCGATAGCTATTGGGGCAGCTCTTTTCGATCGTCAGCGACGGTTGCGCTGGGCTGGTCCCCAAGGGTCTCAACAGTTGGCTGTCTTGGGAGTGACCCCTGAGGATTCACCGATAAGCCTTTCTCTACCCTGAACGTTCTGTTGGTTGACTCCAGAGGAGCTTTTTCGCTGATATGTCCAATTCCCAGTCTGAAGGTAAGCGCCAGCCGGCAATCGTCATTCTCGATTTTGGCTCTCAGTATTCAGAGCTGATTGCCCGTCGGGTGCGAGAAACAGAGGTCTACTCATTGGTGATGAGCTATTGCACTTCAGCGGATGAGCTTCGCCAGCTTGCCCCGAAGGGCATCATTTTGAGTGGCGGACCTAGCTCTGTGTATGCCGAGAGAGCGCCGCTTTGTGATCCGAACATTTGGGATTTGGGTATTCCTGTGCTTGGTGTCTGTTACGGCATGCAGTTAATGGTGCAGCAGCTGGGTGGTCGGGTGGAGGCTGCTATTGGCAAGGCTGAATACGGTAAGGCTCCCTTGCAGGTCGAGGACCCTAGGGACCTTCTCACCAATGTTGAAAGTGGCTCCACGATGTGGATGAGCCATGGTGATGTGGTGAGGGATTTGCCTGAGGGGTTTGTGCGGCTTGCTCACACAGCCAATACTCCTGATGCGGCGGTTGCTGATCATAATCGTCAGTTTTATGGCGTTCAGTTTCACCCTGAGGTGGTGCATTCAAGCCATGGAATTGCTCTGATTCGAAACTTCGTTTACCACATTTGTGGTTGTGAGCCGAATTGGACGACCACTGCATTTATTGAAGAAGCGATTGCTCAGTTGCAGGCTCAAGTGGGTCAGAAAAGGGTCTTGCTTGCTTTGTCTGGAGGAGTTGATTCCTCAACCTTGGCTTTTCTATTAAAAAAGGCTATTGGAGATCAGCTCACGTGCATGTTTATTGATCAGGGTTTTATGCGTAAAGGTGAGCCTGAATTCTTGATGGATTTCTTTGATCAAAAGTTCCATATCAATGTTGAATACATTAATGCTCGCCAACGTTTTATTTCTAAGCTTAAGGGGATAGTTGATCCTGAGGAAAAGCGCAAGATCATCGGCACGGAATTCATCAGGGTGTTTGAGGAGGAAAGCAATCGTCTAGGTCCCTTTGATTATCTTGCGCAGGGCACTCTTTATCCGGATGTGATCGAGAGTTCTGGCACCAACATCGATCCGAAAACCGGAGAGCGGGTGGCCGTGAAGATCAAGAGCCATCACAATGTGGGCGGTCTTCCCAAAGATTTGCAGTTCAAATTGGTGGAGCCGCTGAGGCGATTGTTTAAGGATGAAGTGCGGAAGGTAGGCCGTGCTTTGGGGCTGCCTGAGGAGATTGTCCGCCGCCATCCTTTTCCTGGGCCAGGTCTGGCGATTCGTATCCTTGATGAAGTTACCGATGAAAAGCTTAATTGCTTACGCGATGCTGACTTAATCGTGCGAGAGGAAATCCGTGAGGCGGGTTTATATCACGAGATTTGGCAGGCTTTTGCAGTATTACTACCGGTGCGCTCTGTCGGGGTAATGGGTGATAAACGCACCTATGCCTGGCCGATTGTGCTGCGATGTGTCTCCAGTGAGGACGGCATGACAGCGGATTGGTCGCGTTTACCTCATGAACTTTTGGAGCGTATCTCCAATCGAATTGTCAATGAAGTGAGAGGTGTAAACAGGGTTGTGCTTGACATCACCAGTAAGCCTCCTGGAACGATTGAGTGGGAATAGTTTAAGTATTAAATTTTTTTCTTCACTCTAAATTGCGGCTTCACGTTTTATTGGAGGTGATGCAGAGTTGCACATTCTGGTGTCAGTTTTAAGAACTCTGCGATTTTAGTTGGATTGAGAATGTTATTTATCTTGGCCTTTGATAAGCTTGCACTTCTCTTGTCAATTGTTGTTTGAATCAGTTTGTTTCATGCTGCTAATGATCAACTTTGACTTTCGCTTATTTGGCAATCATTGCCGATGTGTTGATGGTGACAAACATTAGATGATCTTTCTAGCGTCGAATCTTGTTCGCCAACCCTCTCTGCTCTGACTTGGCTGCATGAGCTCAAGTCATCTTCGAGAATGCTCTGCATCACTCAATCTTGGTGATTCGTACCCTTGAAGTGAAAGTCGACTCTGTTGAGGTGATCAGGGACTGGTGAAGCTCAGAATGACTCGATAACCTGGGCCACTGGCCTAGAGACTTTTGACCGTCGCCCACCAGCAAGACATACAGCTAGATCGCCGTTTGCAACAGGACAGCATTCAGTTTGCGGGTAAGACCGTTTATATCAACCCTTTCCTGTATTGGCGACGGTTTGACAGCAACACCGATCGTTGGTTAAGGGAGCCCGGTCAGTTGGGTGAAGACCAGATCAGCCTCAATCGTGGTCGCTTTTACCCTGAGCTTGATTGGGCCCTGTTGGATGAGAGCCAAAAGGATATCAAGGATGCTGCTGTTGAGATGTTCCTTAAAAGTTTGGAGCTGATCGGCACTTTTCACCCTGAACTTACAGCTGGCCAGTTGCTTGAGGTCGAGCGCAAGATGGCGGTCACCAAGAAGCAGTCTTTTGAGCGCTGGGTCGAGAAGTCGTTTCGTAGGCGTTTCAAACAAGAGTGTCGTGAGCGCAAGCGCTTTGCTCGTGAGCGTTTTTTGCGGTCTTGGAGGGAATGGTTCAGCTTGGAGACAACGCATCATGCTGTGGGACCAATGGTGGCGTTATTGGTTTTGGCAGGTTTTGGGGGCTGGTCGATGGGAATGTCTCAAACGTCTTGCCCAACACTTTTGATCCCTTCCGAGCAAACTGTTGTTAGGTAGACCTTTGAGGCTTGCATGGCCGACGATTCGTTCGACAGCCTTCGCCTTTCCCTGATGCAGGATGCTCTTCCTGTTGGCTTGGCGATGGTTGATCGGGTTCGTCGTGGTGGAGCGAGAAAAATGGTGGAAGCTTTTACGGGCTCAAGTGATCCCCTCCAGGAGCTGCGTGTTGAAGGAGAAGCTGCTGCTCGATCCGTACGTGATCGATTAGATCAGGTCAGCCCAGGGCTGGGGAATCCTGTGATGGCAGTGAATGTGGCCGTTGATGATGTCGTTGTGAATTCCCCAGACCCTCAGGATCAGCAGATTTTGCTGGAGGTGCTGGCCAGGATTGAGGGACGGCTTGATGCTCTTCAGCTTCACCTGCAGAAAGATGTTGGTGAAAAATCGCCAACATCAGGCGTGGAACAAAGCTGACGTTGATGAGCGGATCGCGGCCTTTGGGACGTGCCAATCAGCGGCACAGTGGTTTAGGCCAGCAGCCCAAGGTCTTGCTTGCTCTGGTGCTTTTGTTTAGTGGTGCGATGGTGGCGCGGTTGACCTGGTTACAGCTGTTGGAAGGGGCCCGATACCGAGAGTTGGCAGATGAAAATCGGATTCGCTTGGTACCCCGCTCACCGATTCGTGGTCGGCTGCTCGATCGTCAAGGCCGTGTACTTGCCTCAAGCAAGCTCAGTTACAACCTTTATTTGCAGCCTCGACTCGTTAGTGATGTTAATTGGCCTGGGCTTCGTGACAGTCTTTCTCAGTTGCTCAATCTTCCTAAGCAGGATTTAGATCAGCGCAGGCGACAGGGGGTTGGCATGGATGGCTATCGCATCACTTTGGCAACTGATTTGAAACCTGAGCAGGTGCTGCGTTTTCGAGAGCAGGCTCGCAGTTTTGAAGCGGCCCAGGTCGATGTGGATGTACTCCGTCACTACCCGCACGGCACTTTGGCGGCTCATGTCTTGGGTTATACCCAGCCAATTACTGAAAAGGAGTTTCAAACTCTCGCTGATCAGGGTTATGAGATTAGAGATCGCATTGGCCGAATTGGAGTAGAGGCGGCCTATGAATCTCATTTACGAGGGAAGTGGGGTGGTCAGATGCTTGAAGTCAACGCTATGGGAGAGGTGCAGCGCAGTCTTGGTGACAAGCCTTCACAGGCGGGTAAAGACCTCCTCCTCACACTGGACCTTGATTTGCAGTTGGCTGCTGAAAAGGCTCTTGAAGATAAGCCTGGCGGTGCAGTTGTAGCACTCGACCCTCGTAACGGTGCTATTCGCGCCATGGCTAGTCGCCCTGTCTTTGATCCCAATTTTTTCTCAAAACTGGTCACCACGCAGAAGGAGTACGACAAGCTTTTTGCTTCGTCGAGCAAGCCATTGCTCAGTCGGGCCATGAATGCCTATGACCCTGGGAGTACTTGGAAACCTGTTACAAGTATGGCGGGCATGGAGAGTGGCAAGTTTCTGCCTGATGTGCGTTTAAAGACGGCGGCATGCATCACTTATGGGGGGCATTGTTTCCCTGACCACAACGGTGTCGGATTTGGCACGATCGGTTATGAGGATGCGCTGCGCTTTTCCAGCAATACCTTCTTTTATCAGGTGGGTGTGGGTGTGGGTTCTAAGGCGCTTTATGAAGCCGCGATCAAGCTTGGTTTCGATGCCCGCACTGGGATTGAGATTGGCTATGAGGAGAGTAAGGGCTTGGTGGGCCATCAGGCCTGGGCGGCTAAAGGTCGGGGTTGGGCTGAAGCTGGAACAACTCCTTGGATTCTCGAGGACATGGCCAGCGCCTCGATTGGTCAATCTGTGGTTCAGATCACTCCTTTGCAACTTGCTCGCGCTTATGCAGTATTTGCCAATGGGGGGTTTTTGGTCACTCCTCATCTGGCAGATGGTGCGATCGACTGGACTTCATCACTGCGACGCATCAAGGTCGATATCAAGCCATCCACATTGGCGACGATTCGGCGTGGTTTGCGCAAGGTTGTGCAGGATGGGACTGGTTCAGGTCTCAATTTGCCCAACTTTCCGCAAGTGGCTGGCAAGACGGGCACTGCCGAGGACAGTACCGGTGGCTCTGATCACGCATGGTTTGCATGTTTTGCGCCATATCAGTCAGCAGAAATCGTCGTTGTTGCTTTTGCCCAGAACACTCCTGGTGGCGGTTCGGTCCATGCGTTGCCTATGGCACGGCAGGTGCTTCAGGCTTGGAATCGCACACGCTCTAGTTGAACTCACTGACTGACTCTAAGAACACACTGATGTTTGGTCTTAGGCGGCCAGGTTGAGGGGTTGGCCGAGGATTGTTCTGTAGTAGCTCCGTAGTTGTTGCGTGGCACTGGCCCATCCCCAGCGTTCGGCTTCTTGACGGGCTGCTTTGCGCAGACTTTGACGCTCGAGATCGTTGCCGAGCAGTCGTCGGGTTGCATTGATCAGGCTGGTGGACCCTCCATCCACTCCATCCGGCTCGTAGAGACAGCCGTTGACTCCGTCGGTAATGATGTCTGGAATTCCGCCACGATTGGCTCCTACTACAGGACAACCTGCTGCCATTGCTTCCAGTAAAACGAGCCCAAGGGTTTCGGTGCTTGAGGGGAATAGAAAGGCATCCCCGCTTGCATATGCACTGGCTAGTTCTTCCCCTTCGAGATAGCCCACAAATGTTGTAGCAGTGCCTTCAAATGTTTTTTCCAGTTGCTGGCGGTGAGGTCCATCGCCTACTAGGGCCAATCGTGCCTCGGGTATGCGATCGAGAACAGGTTTGATGCGTTCGATTTGCTTTTCGGCGGAGAGCCGCCCTACGTAGAGAAGCAGGGCACCTTGATCGTCGTTTGTGTTCAAAAGGCGTAAGCGCATGGTTTCGTTGCGCAGTTCCGGTCGAAAGAGTTCGGTATCCACGCCGCGTTGCCACAGGGCGGTGTTTTGGATCCCTTTCTCGCTCAATTCAGACACCATTGCTGTTGAGGTGCAGAGATTGAGTATTGCTTGATTGTGGGCTGCCTTGAGAAGTTCCCAGAGCAAGGGTTCCAGCATGCCCATGCCGTAATGCTCTAGGTATTTCGGGAGGTGGGTGTGGTAGCTAGCGATTAGAGGGATTCCGCTGGTTTTGGCTAGCCAAATTCCCCCAAGGCCTAGTACAGCCGGATTGACAACGTGTACGAGATCAGGGTTGAAGGTTTCTAGAGCTTCGGCAACGGCTGGTCTGGGCAGGGCAAGCTTCAGTTCCGGATAGAGCGGCAGTGGCATGGCTGGCACTCCTATCAATTCGGCTCCCATGTATTCGCTAGGACAGCCTTCCGGGCAGAACACCATCACCTCATCACCGGCTTCAACCAGGTGCTCCACCGTTTTGGTGAGTCGTGTCACGATTCCATCCACTTTTGGGAGGAAGGTCTCTGTGAAAAAGGCGATCTTCACTGGTTCAGCGGGTGGTGTGGGCAGGCTGTTTAGGAGGGGTTCTTGATGGCCTCCGCCTGGGTCGAAGTCCAGGCCGATACACATGGGATACGACTGCGGTCGCAGCGGTCTGCCCAGCGTTTTGCCACATCGACTACTTCAGCAAGTAGGCCATCGTCGAGGGTGGTTGGTTTGAGTCCAAGTTCGATGAAGCAGCGGTTATCCACAATCAGATCATTCTCCACTGCTTCGTTGCGTGGGTTTGGAAGATGGTTTAGTTCGGCGCCGGTTAGGGCAGCTACCTTCTTGGCAAGTTCACCCACTTGGTGGCTCTCGGTCATTTGGTTGAAAATCTTGACTCGTTCGCCTTTAGCCGGTGGGTTTTCAAGAGCCAGTTGTACGCACTTCACAGAATCGCAGATGTGGATGAAGGCACGGGTTTGACCTCCTGTTCCATGGACAGTGAGCGGATAACCGATTGCTGCCTGCATCAGGAAGCGGTTGAGAACTGTGCCGTAGTCACCGTCGTAATCAAAGCGGTTGGTTAGTCGTGGATCCCTAGCGGTTGCTTCAGTGTTGGTACCCCAGACGATGCCTTGGTGAAGGTCGGTGATCCTGATTTGGTCATTCTTGTTGTAGTAGAGGAAAAGCAGTTGATCGAGCGTCTTGGTCATGTGATAGACGCTTCCAGGGCTGGCTGGGTGAAGAATTTCTTCCTCGAAACGGCTGCCATCAGGCTGGGGCACTTCCACTTTGAGGTATCCCTCAGGAATGGTGGCTCCGCGGTGCGAGCCGTAGCCGTAGACCCCCATCGTTCCCAGGTGCACGATATGGATGTCTAGGCCGCTTTCAACGATGGCGGCGAGCAGATTGTGAGTGCCGTTGACGTTGTTATCGACGGTATAGCGCTTGGTGGAGCTGCTCTTCATCGAGTAGGGAGCTGCACGCTGCTCGGCAAAGTGAACCACCGCATCGGGTCGTTCAGTTTTGAGCATTGTCACCAATCGGTCGTACTGATGGGCGATGTCTAGGTGCTCAAAACGAATTGGCTTGCCTCCGATTTCTCGCCAGGCTCTAAGGCGGTCACCAATGCTGGTGATTGGTGTGAGTGACTCGACTTCAAGATCGATATCGATCTTGCGGCGGCTGAGATTGTCGACGATCAATACGTCGTGACCCCTATCAGCAAGGTTCACTGCACAAGGCCATCCGCAGAAGCCGTCGCCGCCGAGAACGAAAACTTTCAACTCAAACTCCTGCAGGAACGAGCAATTCGCTCAGTCAGGGCAAGCTACTACAAGGTTTTTCAGCTGATGGCGATCCTGACGATGATTAGGGATGTCACAAGCAGGGCTCCACCGATGAGGAGCAGGCGAGTGTTGGCGTTGCTGCTGCCTTTTTCAGCTATCACTTCCATACGGGGTTCTCTTGCAAAGGCGTTGAGTCGACCACCCTCTTCCTCGGTGACTTGCATGTAACACTTACAACTCGGCGGACCCTATGGACAGGATTGCTTGCAGGAACTTTTCCGTTACGTTCCTTCATAATTGTTTGGTCTTGGCTTCCGTAATAATCCCTGTTGTCGGTGAGCTTGGCGAGGCTGCGGTGCGTTCGGGTAGGCGACCTGATCTGTAAGCCTGCCTACCGGCCTGAATTGCCCAGCGCATTGCTTCGGCCATGGTGATTGGATCTCCGGCTAAGGCAATTGCGCTGTTAACCAGCACTGCGTCGGCACCCATTTCCAAGGCCTGTGCAGCTTCACTGGGGACACCGATGCCAGCATCCACAACGACTGGCACTCGGGCGTTTTCAATGATTAGGGAGATGTTGGCGGCATTCCTCAGACCTTGACCTGATCCAATCGGTGAGCCCAGTGGCATGACCGTCGCACAGCCCACCTCTTCAAGGCGCTTAGCCAAGAGGGGATCGGCATTGATGTATGGCAAGACCTCGAAGCCTTCTTTTACCAATTGTTCAGCGGCCTCAAGGGTGCCGAAAGGGTCAGGTAGGAGGTGGCGGCTGTCGGGGATGACTTCGAGCTTGACGAACTTGTTGTCCTCCTGGCCTGCCAGTTTGGCGAGTTCGCGGCCGAGTCGGGCTATACGAATGGCTTCCTCTGCAGTTGCACAGCCAGCGGTGTTGGGCAGCATCCATATTTTTGACCAGTCGATGGCTTCGATCAGGCCGGAGTGGCCTGATGCCCTTGTCTGTACACGGCGGACTGCAACCGTCACCATTTCGCATCCTGAAGAGCGCAGACTCTCTTGCATCACTTTTAGGCTTGGGTACTTCCCTGTGCCTGCAAAAAGTCGGCTGTGGAAGTTGCGTTTGCCGATTGTGAGTAGGTCAGGTGAGGAGTGCGTCAGAACCATTGGCGCTGTTGAGGTTGTTGGAACGTCATCGCGGAGTGTCCCGGTTGAGCCGATTGGCCTTAGCTTGTGCCCATCATCATGTTTTTCCATGCCCATCCTGCTCGCCATGGATCTCTCGATTGACAGTGAGGTTCCCTTCGAGCTCACTATGCCCTTGGATTCCTCTCAATTGGCTGTGCCGCTGGTCGTGGAGGGCTCTGTTCAGAGATTTGATCCGGTAGCGCGTGCCGTTGATCTTGCTGAGACAATGCCACGCCAGTGGTGTGGCACTTACAAGTCTTTTGGAGATGGCTCCAATGTTGATGTGAACTTGGATCTGTCCAAGCTCACACCGATTGGTCAGATCATTGATCTGCGTGGAGAGATGCGTCTTGGCAGCGTTACAACTCCTGTGCAGGGAAACTTGAATGCCAAGTCAGATCAGCTGGAGTTGCTACCCCTTTCAGATCAGTTGATTCCTGGAGTGGAGCCAGGTGGTTTTTTTATCGGCCTTCAGGAGTTAACAATGGTGGGTTGGCAGGTACCTCGTCTTACCAATACGGGCGGCATGCTCGACTTAAACAGCTCCTGTTCAGTACAGGCATCAGAACCCTTATCAGAACCCTTGCCCATCCGCGGGCTCTGGTGAGTTTGTTGGTTGTGTTTTTGCCAATCGCTTGAGGTTTTTGCGCGCTGTCTTGTTCTTGGGATCCAGGCTGAGCACCTTTTGATACAGCTCGTAGGCCTCAGCATCTTGCTCAAGGCGCTCTTTAGCAAAGGCAAGGTTGTTGAGTGCTACGGGGTAGTCAGCCTTGGCTTTTAGGGCTGACTGGTAGTGACTAACTGCAGATGAATAGTCTGTTTGAGCCGCGAGTGCAAACCCAAGGGCATTTTCGATCAGAGCTTTGGCTTCATCTGGTTCACCAGTCAGTTGCTTCAAGGCCTTGCGAAGGGAGGCTATGGCCTGGGGATAGAGCCTTTTACGCAGCTGTACAGATGCCAGTTCATAGAGTTTGGATGCCTCTTTGGAAGAGCCCGCTCCACTTTTTTCAAGTCGGATCAGTGCCCGTTCGTCGCGTTGAGTCTTGAAAACTTGACTGCCCACGATGACAGCCACGATTGCGAGCAAACCGATTAGGCCAATTAGGTAGGTTTGCGTTTCTGGCAGGAAGGCGCTCATGGTTTAGGGGCAGTTCTTAGTGATGAGTTGGCATTTGCAGTCAAATCGAGGAAGTAGTCGAATTGACTTTGAACTTTTAACATCTGCTTTTCTGGTTGAAAAACCATTTTCCCAATGGCTCAAAGAGTTTGCTCTGCAGGTTCATCGATATTGAGTTAGGCACTTGCGGGAAATTTGCGCTTGGTTAGAGATCAGCACTGAGGGGTTAGAGGCTTCCAACCATCTTTTCAAAGTAGCTCCCACCATTTGATGGTTTGATATCTTCTCAGACGAGAACGAGTCTTTGCTGGACTAGCAGATTAGGTATAGGACGTTCTGCGTGCATCAGCACGTCAGATTCATTGCTCTCGAGCATGAGAGAGACGTAGAGGAGGGTCTTAGTCCTGCTTGTGTGTTTTGGACCCATCGCTGCAAATCCCTTGGCTTCAGAACATCAGCCGACTTCTAGCTCCTATTGCAGTACCTCCTCTGATCGGCACATTCATGGTTGTTCTCTGCTTTTTTGAGATCAATTGCTGCTGAACGGGCTTGCTCAGTTCAGCAGAGTGATCACAGTCTTTGTGGCTGCATGTCTGAAGTGTGGGTAGGCCATTGAGATTTTGCCTGAGCTTGTGGGTTGCAGGCCTCAGTGGTTGAAATCAGTCAATTTTTCGGTTCATCGGCTGCGAAGGCAAAGCCGGAGCAAGCCGATAAGCGAAGACCGCGCTCTCTTACATGCAGGAGTATTGCCCACATTGGCTTGGAGCGGTCAGCGCAACGGCAAGCCTTGGAGTCAGGTTTAAGGTTTGCTCAGCTATCAAGCCAGAACTGATTTTGATGTCTTGATGATTTTTTAGCTTTGATGGATTGGATGATCCTCAAAAGCAATAGACGGTAGAGAAAAACAAGCCACTATCAAGAGTTCAAGATGCTCTGGTCATTAAACAGAGATGAAAGTTTTTTGGCTAGGCATCCAGAAAGATCTTCAGATTGGAGTTTCTGTTGACTATGTGTATTGATAAGCCAAAAAGTGAATCAGCTCTTGGCGGAGGTAACCACGCTCGTGAAACTTTTTGGATCCATGACTGCCAGTTGGGCCAACATTTTCCGATTGATGCGTACGTCGGCTTTTTTAAGGCCACCAATCAGGCGGCTGTAGCTGACTCCATTGATCCGAGCGGCTGCATTAATGCGAGCAATCCAGAGACGACGAAAATCACGTTTGCGCCGCCGCCGATCGCGATAGGCATTGCAAAGAGCCTTCATGACCCGCTGATTGGCTGTGCGGAAGAGGCTTCCATTGCTGCCTTGAAAGCCGCGGGCTAGTCGAAGAATTTTGTTGCGGCGTTTGCGGGCAACGTTGCCTCTTTTGACGCGGGCCATGGTTTAAGAAATCAAGAAGGGAATGAAATCAGATCAGAGCTTGTTTAAGACCTGTTAGTTGAGCTTGGTCTTTAGGCGTAAGGGAGCATCAGACGCACATTCTCCGCATCACGTTCATCTACAACGGCTTTGGTGGCGAGATGGCGCTTTAATTTCGGGCTTTTGTGGTCCAGTAGGTGATTGCGAAATGCACGACGGCGCATGAATTTGCCAGTGACAGTTGCCTTGAACCGCTTGGCAGCAGCTTTGCGGGTCTTGAGCTTAGGCATCTCTGACGGTCTGCGCACAAACGACAACCATACGATCAAGACCTGCCAGAAGCCAAATTTCGCATGATGGGTGTTTGCCGAGGGGAAGCATTGGCCAAGACTTTTCATCGTTCGCTGATTCGCTCAAAGCAAGTCATGAGTGGCGCCCTGGTCTTGCTTGGTGTGTGCACGGTGGGCTGTGACGCCCAAGAGGTGATTCCACCAGTTGGTTCTGTTGGTATGCCTACTCATCAGGCGGTACAAGCTCCGCCGGTTCCTATGTCAGGTAGGTCTTTGTTGTGGGTAGCTTTGCAGCCTTATTTGGGGCAGGGCACGACGTCTAGTCGCTCAGCTCCATCATTACGTTTGATCAGTGCTGGGCATCAGCCCTTATTGCTCAAAGATGCGCGCGGTGATGTGGAGCGGGCTCCAGTTATCACAATCACCTGGCAGTTGGTAGCTCTCGAGGAGCCCCTGCAGTTGTCACGTCAGGTGGCTGGTCCATTCGCCAGTTTCGAGTCGGCGGAGCAGGTTGCATCGCAGTGGCGAGAGCTGGGCGTTGCGGCCGTGGTTGCTCATCCAAGCGAATGGGAAGTGTGGGCACCGCAAGGCGTACAACCTCTCCCAGGTGTGGACATTCGTCTTTGGCAGGGCATCGTCTCTACAGCTGTTCAGCCTGTGATTCAGGGGGATAGTGGTGATCGCAGCTTGGTGGGTCCGATTCAGATTGATGCGCCTGATGGCCTCAGTTGGAAGGGTGGGGTGTATTTGGGGCCGTTTCAACTGCAGGTTGATGCCTACGGAAGCTGGACTTTGGTGGAACATGTGCCCCTGGAGAGGTATCTGGAAGGAGTGGTGCCCCATGAGATTGGAGCGGGCGCTCCATCAGCAGCCTTAGCTGCTCAGACGGTGTTGGCTAGGACCTGGGCGCTTGCCAATAGCCATCGGTTTGCCCTTGATGGATACCATCTGTGCAGTGACACTCAGTGCCAGGTTTATAGCGATCCAAGGCAGGCCAGTTTTGGTGTCCGCCAGGCGATTGTGAGCACTGCTGGCAAGGTGTTGAGCTGGAAGGAGCAACCGATCAATGCTGTGTATCACGCCAGCAATGGTGGTGTGATGGCCGCTGGTTCTGAAGCTTGGTCCATGGAGTCTGTTCCATACCTAAGGGCTCAGTTGGATGGATCCGTTGGATGGGTAGATCGCTTCCTTTTGCCACTCACAGAACGAGTGGTCGTGAAGTCATTGCTGGATAATGCCGATGGTGCTTATGGCCAGGGTCATCCCCGTTTTCGTTGGACCCGTACTTTGACTGCTGAACAGTTGCAACAAGCTTTGCGTTTGGTGGCGCCTAGCTTGTCAATGCCCCAGCGATTGACTGTTCTTGAACGGGGTCCAAGTGGTCGGGTCTTGTCTTTGGAGATAAGTGATGAAGGCCATCAGCCCTCTGTGGTGCTTCGATTAGACGGTATTCGGCGTCATTTGCGTCAGTTACCAAGCACTCTCTTCGTGGTTGAGGAAGTTGGTGTCGGAGTTTGGCAACTTTCTGGCGGTGGTTTTGGCCATGGGGCTGGGCTTTCACAAGCCGGAGCAGTTGATCTGGCCCGTCGGGGCTGGACAACTGAACAGATTCTTAGTCATTACTACCCAGGAACGACCTATGGACCTTTGCCTGAGATGAAGGATGCCCCTTAGAGTCCCTGGACTTCGCGTCTATGCATGGCCGCCGCCGCTGTCATTGGGGATCATCGACGCGGCAAGACAGCCCTGTTTTTGATTGCTTGCGGTTGGGCTGGTGCCGCACCCCACCTTTGGTTGGAAGTAGGTAGAAGTCTTTTGCCTGCAATTACGCTGGCTTTTGTCTTGGGAGGGTATGGCCTGCGCACGGTTTTGCGCGATAGGCAACACTCGTCTGCCAATGCCAATGAAATAGGGCTTGAGCCCTCTGCTGAGTATGTCTGGCCCAGCGTTGATGTTTTGGTCGCTGCCAGGGATGAGGAAGCTGTGGTTGATCGGTTGGTGGAACGTCTTGCGGGTCTGAACTATCCCAAGGACAAGCTGTCTACTTGGATCATTGATGATGGTAGTCAGGACCGAACGCCAGCTCTACTGGATGAGTTGCAGGAGCAGTTTCCTTCTTTAAACGTGATTCATCGTCCTTCTGGAGCAGGCGGCGGAAAGTCTGGAGCTCTTAATGCAGCACTCCAGCAGCTTCAGGGTGAATGGCTCTTGATTCTTGATGCTGATGCCCAGTTGCAGGATGACCTGCTCCAGCGTCTGGTGTTCTTTGCCCAACAGGGTGGGTGGTCTGCTGTGCAGTTGCGGAAGGCGGTGATCAACTCTCAGCACAATCTGCTCACCAGGGTTCAGGCGATGGAGATGGCTATGGATGCCTTGATTCAACAAGGACGCTTAGCGGGGGGAGGCGTGGTTGAGCTGCGTGGAAATGGCCAGTTGATTCAACGCTCCACGCTGGAGGCTTGTGGGGGATTCAATGAAAATACGGTCACAGATGATCTTGATCTGAGTTTCCGTTTACTTACAGCTGGAGCTTTGGTCGGGATTGTCTGGAACCCTCCAGTGCAGGAGGAGGCAGTGGAGAGCTTGTCAGCTCTTTGGAGACAACGGCAACGTTGGGCGGAGGGTGGATTGCAGCGATTTTTTGACTACTGGCCAGTCTTGATGTCCAGCAAGTTAACTCTTGCTCAGCGTCGTGATTTGGCTTGTTTTTTCCTCCTTCAATATGCCCTCCCAGTGGTGTCTTTCGCTGATCTGTTCACCACATTGTTGACACGCACTATCCCAACCTATTGGCCCCTTTCGATCGTGGCCTTCAGCATTTCAGGGATGGCTTACTGGCGCGGTTGTAGGAGCATCAGTGATGGGCCTGCTTTGCCATCGCCAACCCCGTGGAATCTTGTGGTGGCGATTACTTATTTATCTCACTGGTTTGTGGTCATCCCTTGGGTCACAGTACGGATGGCACTGTTCCCGAAGAGTTTGGTGTGGGCCAAGACCAGTCATCATGGCCAACAGCCTGTTCAGGTTTGAATGTTTAAAGGTCCACGTCCAGCACTTTGCCGTTGAAGAAGTCAGCTAGTCGCTTTGCTTTGCTGTCGATGGGTTCTACAGAGGAAGTGGGCTGAGTCGTAGGAGAATCCTCCTCTAGAGGCTTTTGCTGGTCTGTGATGGCGGCGCTGGTTGCAGGATCTGGGGGATAAGCGCCTGTAGAGCTGGATTGAACTTGTTGTTGTGGTGATGGTTCAGCAGTGGAAGCGGATGTGTTTGGTGTTGGTGTCGCACCCGTTTCTTGTGGGCTTGGCATTGGTGTGGCACTTCCGCTTTGGCTTTCGAGAACAAGCTGTCTGGAATTTCCCAGGGCTTTTGCTATTGCTTGTTCCAGGAGGGTTGCACGGCTTTGCACCATTCCCATCCAGTTGCCGGCAACTTGAACCACGGCGCGATTGTCATCAAGGCGCACTAGCTGGGCTTGCTGAGAGAGCAACATGCGTGTGGAAGGTAACTCCAAACTGCCAAGTATTTGTTGCCATAACTCCTGCAGATTGCCGATAGGGGTTCTCTGGGCTGGAGCTGGGGGTGGATCGGGTTTTGCGTTTGGGGTGATTGCTGAGACTGGATCGTGGGTCGTCGTTGATCCAGAAGGGGGTTGTTGGATTTGTGTTGTCGGGGTCAATGCGTTGGCAGTGATCGCCTGCGCAGCTGGGGTTATTGGTTGAGGTGTCTTTGTTATTGGCACTGCGGTTACAGCTTCACTGGAAGGTGGTTCGGCCAGCAGACCCAGCAGAAGCACTTCAAGCCAGAGACGGGGTTGAACGCTGTGACGTAGCTGACTTTCGCTTCCTTTGAGTTGGATCTGCCATTGCAAAAGCTGTTGACGACCTATTTGGCTGGCTAGGGGCGGCAATTGATTGCGGAATTGTGGAGAAACACTTGTGAGTTCAGGGCGATCGGGTGCGGCAGTCATGAGCACCAAATCTCGCAACACCGCTGCCAGCCCTTGCAGAAGTGCACCTGGATCACGGCCTCGATTCAGCAGGTTTCGGCAGGTTTCCAATAAGCAGAGTGGATCGGCTTGGGCCAAGGCTGCGGCTAGTTTCAGCAGCTCTTGCTCTGGCACGGCTCCCATCAACTCCCATACAGCTTCTGCTTTGATGGGCCCTGGAAGCAGGCTGAGCTGATCAAGCAGGCTTTCCGCATCTCGAAGCCCTCCCTGGGCTCGCTGGGCTACCACATGCAGGGCTTCGGGCTCAATCGGAATGGCTTCACGAGTGGCGATCATCTCTAGGTGTTTTTCAAGCGCTTCCAGTGGAATCCGCCTGAAATCAAAACGCTGACAACGGCTGAGGATGGTCGGCAGCACTCGCTGTGGATCGGTTGTTGCTAGTACGAACACCACCCGTGGCGGTGGTTCTTCAAGGGTCTTCAGTAGGGCATTGAAGGCGGCGGTTGAGAGCATGTGGCATTCGTCCACCACATAAACCTTCCATCGGGCTTGTACCGGGGCAAAGCGGGAGCGTTCGATCAGTTCGCGAATGTTGTCTACGCCGGTGTTGGAGGCGGCGTCGATTTCGATCACGTCTAGTGCTGTGCCGGCGGCAATGCTTTTGCAGAGCTCACAGTTTCCGCATGGCTCGGGTGTTGGCTGGTCGCAGTTCAAGCAATTGAGTGATCGGGCCAGGATGCGAGCACTGGAGGTTTTACCAGTGCCTCGTGGACCGCTGAATAGATAGGCCGGTGCGATCCGGCTGCTGCGCAAGGCATGAATGAGGGTCGCGGCGATCGCGTCCTGCCCCACCAGGGCATCGAAACGCTGTGGTCGATATTTGTGATGCAGCGGCTGGTAGGCCTGGCTCATGCGCTGCTGGCGGGATGTTGAGGTTACTCAGGCTTGGCTTTTGGTTCGTCGAGCAATGCAGTGATGCGGGCTTCTAGATCTTCTATTGCTGCTAGTTCATCGGCAAGGGTCTGACCTTTTAACAGCAAAGAACGGCTGCGGGAGTTGTGGTGATCGATCAAGTTGTTGTCTGGTTCGCCATGAAGCCATCCCTCTGCTTGCTCCAGTGTTGCTTCCAGTTTGTTGAGTAAGTTCACGCGCAGACTTTTCAGTTGAGCTACTGCTTGCCTTGCACGCTCCCGCGAGGTTTCATCCACCATTCCTCGCCGAAGGAGTAGTGATAATCCTGTCAGTAGGGCAGCAGGGATGATTTGACCCAGTGCCAGCGCTCCTAGGCTGCTGGTTTGCATCCAGTCCTCGACCTGGCTGCTTCGATGTCGCCCGGTTTTGCACCAGTTGGCAAAGTGCTCACAATTATTGAAAAGTAGGTTGTAGCGCTGCTCTCCAATGCGACTCATCGCTCGTCTCAGGGTCACGCCTGAGGGAGAGGCCTGGGTGTGATTCACCACGTTCACAGTTGCACCGCGAGAGAAGTCTTCAAGGGAGCTGCGCAGGATTGACCGACCTTCTAGATAGTGGGCCACGCTGCCATCTCCAAGATCAATTCCGTGATGCAAAAAAAGTCCGTGCTGGCGGGGCACCTTGAGGTGGTCAGCCGTCGCCACTGGATCAGGCTGATTCCTGATGCGATCGCTCGTCGTTGGCTGGTAGAGGCAGCACCTTGCCGCCGGTATGTTCATCAACCATCGTGCGGGTCACGGTGAATTTCTTCACGTTCTTCTTGGAGGGAAGGTCGTACATCAAATCCAGCATTAACTCTTCGATGATGCCTCGTAGTGCTCGGGCCCCGGTCTTGCGCCGATGTGCTTCCTGGGCGATAGCTTCTACGGCATCTGATTCAAACTCAAGCTGCACGTTGTCCATGCTCAGCAGGGTGCTGAATTGCTTGACCAGTGCGTCACGAGGCTCCGTGAGAATCGATTCGAGTGCTTGTGAATCAAGTGGTTCAAGCACTGCACTCACGGGAATGCGGCCAATGAATTCAGGGATCAAGCCATAACGCACGAGGTCGTCGGCTTCAAGGTGGTGAAGCACCTGTGAGGCCTGTAGATCACGATTGGCCCGGCTGCGTCCTCGACCATCGCTGGGC
Source organism: Prochlorococcus sp. MIT 1318 (assembly GCF_047304505.1). Taxonomy (NCBI): domain Bacteria; kingdom Bacillati; phylum Cyanobacteriota; class Cyanophyceae; order Synechococcales; family Prochlorococcaceae; genus Prochlorococcus; species Prochlorococcus sp. MIT 1318. The sequence goes on from NZ_CP138958.1 coordinate 741,085, forward strand.
ATAAAGCCGATGGCATTACGGCCTAGTCGCCGTTGCACCACATCTTCGAGGCCAATGAAGGCACCACCGCAGATGAAGAGGATCTGGCTGGTGTCGATTTGGATGCAGTCTTGATAGGGGTGTTTACGCCCTCCTTGGGGCGGCACGTTGGCCACTGTGCCTTCGAGCATCTTTAGCAGGGCTTGCTGTACTCCTTCACCGGATACGTCGCGGGTAATGGAGGGGTTTTCACTTTTTCGGGCGATCTTATCGATCTCATCGACGTAAATGATGCCGCGCTGAGCATGCTCCACGTCCATGTCGGCTTTTTGCAATAGCCGCAGCAAAATGTTTTCGACATCCTCGCCCACGTAGCCGGCTTCGGTCAGTGTGGTTGCATCAGCAACGGCGAAGGGCACGTCCAGGAGTTCGGCCAGGGTCTGAGCTAATAGGGTTTTGCCACAGCCTGTTGGACCGATGAGCAGGATGTTTGACTTGTGGAGCCTGGTTGCAGATAGATCGGTTTCGCCTTGGCCGTCACCTTGCCAAGCCAGACGTTTGTAGTGGTTATAGACGGCGACTGAAAGTACTTTTTTGGCAGCTTCTTGCCCCACCACTTGCTTATCTAGGAAGTTTTTGATCTCCTGAGGTTTGGGTATTGTGGCGAGTGTGGGTGCTGGCTTTCCACTTTTATGGGAAGCAGTTGCAGACTTGCGATTTGACTCGCTGCTATGACGTGGGTTGCCTTGGCTATCGACAAGTTCTTCATCCAGGATCTCGGTGCAGAGATCGATGCATTCGTCGCAGATGTAGACACCTGGCCCGGCAATCAATTTGCGTACTTGGTCCTGAGACTTGCCGCAGAAAGAGCACTTTAGATGGGCGTCGAATTTGGCCATCGGGCTGTGATCACTTCAAACGGGCAGACAGGATCTGACGAATGTTGGCCAGCCTGAACGCTCAGGATCGTGTCAGATAAGGGTTGCGTCACCCTTCCGTAACGATTCCACCGCCTGTGAGGCTATCCACAACCCGATCGATCAGTCCGTATTCAACCGCTTTTGCTGGAGAAAGGAAGTGGTCGCGGTCAGTGTCTTCAGCGATTTTGTTGAGGGGTTGGCCAGTGTGTTCGGCGAGAAGGCCGTTGAGGGTTTCTTTTAAGAAGAGGATCTCCTTGGCCTGGATTTCGATGTCTACTGCTTGGCCCTGGGCACCACCCAGGGGCTGATGAATCATGATCCGTGCATTGGGTAGTGCCATTCGCTTGCCTTTGGTACCTCCGCAGAGAAGGAAAGCCCCCATGCTGGCAGCAAGGCCATAACAGATGGTCACGACGTCTGGAGCGACCTGCTGCATGGTGTCATAGATAGCCAAACCAGCGGTCACTGAACCACCTGGGGAGTTGATATAGATCTGGATGTCCTTTTCGGGATCTTCGGCTTCAAGGAAGAGCATCTGAGCAACGAGGGCATCTGCCACTTGATCGTCGACACCAGTGCCAAGAAAAATGATTCGCTCACGTAGCAAGCGTGAGTAAATGTCGAATGCGCGTTCTCCCCGGCCCGACTGTTCCACCACTGTGGGCAGGATCCCTGGTGATGAGACAGGACGAATGCCCGGCCAGCAATTGTGGATGGGGTGGTAGCAGCAGGAATTGATCACTCGTTTGGGCTTGAGGGGAGCACTTTTATCAATCTATTGGTGCTATTCAGGACTTGGTTTTGTCCGAGGCAGGTTTTTCAGTCTTGGCTTTGTTGGTCTTGGTTTTTGTGGATTTAGTTTTGCTGCCTTTGGATTTTGCAGCGGGCTTACTGGTTTTTGCCTCGCTTTCAAGCACCTTTTCGGTAATGGTGTTGTTGTTTTCGAGCCAGTCCAGCAATTTGTCTTTGAGTAAGTCGTCGCTAACAGCTTGACGCAACCTTGCCGGGTCAATATCGCGTTCGCCAGAAAGCTCGCGGCTTACTTCCTTGACCTTGGCGCTGATTTCACTCTCTTCTATTTTGAGATCTTCGCTTTCAGCTAGTGCAGTGAGGGCAAGACTGCGACGTAGGCGCTCTTCGGCTTCTGGGCGTGATGATTCCATCAAGGAACGCACAAGCTCTGGGGTGAACATTGATTTCACGTCCATCCCCTGTTGGGCGAATTGACTGGCAGTTTGTTCAACAAGGTTGCGTATCTCTTGCTGCACAAGGGTGTTTGGTAGATCTACTTCCAGCTGCTCAGTCAATGCTTCCAGCAGTGCGTCGTGACGATTGCTGCGATCACGACGCTTTGCGTCTTCCTGAAGACGTTGTTCTAGATCGTTGCGAAGTTCTTGCAGAGTTGCTTTGTCACTGGACTGCTGGGCGAAAGCATCGTCAAGATCAGGTAACTCTCGGGTTTTGAGTTCTTTGAGGTTGATTACAAAGCTGGCTTTACGGCCGCGAGCATCTTCTTTTGAGTAATCGTCTGGGAAGTGGCAATCAACAGTTTTCTCATCGCCCAAGTTCATACCGATAATCCCTTCCACGAAGCCAGGGATCATTTGTCCATCTTCAAGATCGACATCCATGGACTCACTACTTCCGCCTTCAATTGCGCTGCCGTCGTCGTCGTAGGTGCCGCTGAAACTAACCACAGCGATATCGCCGATTGCTGCTGGGCGACTTTCGACGGGTACAAGGGTGGCTAGTTGTTTGCGGGATTGTTCGATCAATTCATCGACCTTGCTGGGATCGAAAGTCACCACTTCTGCTTCGGCTTGGAGTCCTTTGGTGGCTTTAAGTTTTGGGGTTGGGGTGACGTCTGTCTCAAGGGTGAGGGTCAGTGCCTCGCTGGGCTGAAAGCTTTCAAGAAGAGCGTCAAAGCCGCCACTGAGTTCGGGTTCGCAAAGTGGCTCGATTGATTCTTGTTCGAGGACTTCACGCCAGACAGCATCAACGAGCGATTCTAAGGCTGTTGCACGGATTCTTACCGGGCCGATCTGTTGCAGCAGAACGGCACGCGGAACCTTCCCCTTGCGGAAGCCTGGAAGATTGATGGTGCGACTTAAGCGGGTGACAGCGGCCTCATAGTTGGCCAGGCAGCGCTCTGCTGGTACCGCTACTTCGACAGCAAGTCGGCTATTGGGTTTCTGCGTGGTTTTGACCTGTAGTGCTGTGGCACTCATGGACGGACGACTGCGAGCAGAAGACCACCCTAAGAAAGCGGTAGGTCTTCTCTCAACACGTATTGTGGTCTCAACGTCTTGCCTGATTGAGGCTCTAGGGCTTTATCCCAGCTGGGCTCAATTTTTTATTGAGATCGAACCCCTGAACTCAGTCAACAACCTGATCTCATCGCTTGCTTCCCATATCGTTTTTTCCCGATCGTCCCCTCACAGTTGCTGTGCTTGGTGCCAGTGGCGCAGTGGGTCAGGAGCTGCTGCAGCTGCTGCAGGAACGCTCGTTTCCCATTAGTGAGTTGCGCTTATTGGCATCTGCGCGTTCTGCGGGCCATGTTCAACCTTGGAATGGCTCCAGCCTCGTCGTTCAGGAGGTGAGCGCAGCTGCTTTTGAGGGGGTTGATTTGGTGCTGGCCTCAGCTGGTGGATCCGTATCGCGTCAGTGGCGGCAAGTGATCAACTCAGCCGGTGCGCTGATGATTGACAACTCCAGTGCCTTCAGGATGGATGCCGACGTGCCACTCGTGGTGCCAGAGGTCAATCCTGAGGCGGTTGCAGAGCATCAGGGGGTGATTGCAAATCCGAATTGCACCACGATTTTGTTAACTCTGGTGCTGGCACCTTTGGCTGCAAGACGTGCTTTGCGTCGCGTTGTTGTCAGCACCTATCAGTCGGCGAGTGGTGCAGGTGCACGCGCTATGGAGGAGCTAAAGCAGCTCACTCAGGTTGTATTAGCGGGCGACACCCCTTGTAGTGAAGTGCTTCCTCATTCCCTTGCCTTCAACTTGTTCCTGCACAACTCTCCATTGATGGCCAATAGCTATTGCGAGGAGGAAATGAAAATGGTCAATGAAACGCGCAAAATTATGGGCCTTCCTGATTTGCGCTTTACCGCAACTTGTGTTCGGGTGCCTGTACTTAGAGCCCATTCGGAGGCTGTGAATATTGAGTTTGACGAGTCTTTTCCAGTGGAAGAAGCTCGCCAATTGCTGAAGGTGGCAGCGGGGCTCGAGTTAATCGAAGATTTTGAGCAGAATCGCTTTCCCATGCCTACCGATGTCACTGATCGCGATCCGGTTGCAGTGGGTCGCATTCGGCAGGACATCAGTGATCCCAATTCTCTCGAGCTTTGGCTATGCGGGGATCAGATCCGTAAAGGTGCTGCTCTAAATGCGATCCAAATTGCAGAATTGTTGTTGTCGTCATCATGAGCTCTGCTGCTGAGTTGTCTCCAACTCCTTTTGGCCGTTTGCTGACGGCCATGGTCACACCTTTTGACGCTGATGGATGCGTTGATCTGGCTTTGGCTGGTCGTCTTGCTCGCTATCTCGTAGATGAGGGATCTGATGGGCTGGTTGTCTGCGGCACGACTGGGGAATCGCCCACTCTCAGCTGGCAGGAGCAACATCAATTGCTTGGGGTGGTCCGTCAGGCAGTGGGGCCAGGCGTGAAGGTTCTTGCCGGTACTGGTAGCAATAGCACCGCTGAAGCGATAGAGGCCACCACTCAGGCAGCTGCGGTGGGTGCTGATGGGGCATTGGTGGTTGTTCCTTATTACAACAAGCCTCCGCAGGAAGGTCTTGAAGCCCATTTCAGGGCTATTGCCCAGGCTGCCCCTGAGTTGCCGCTGATGCTCTACAACATTCCTGGGCGGACTGGCTGCTCGCTTGCTCCAGCAACAGTTGCAAGGTTGATGGAATGTCCGAATGTGGTGAGTTTCAAAGCCGCTAGTGGCACCACGGATGAAGTGACGCAGTTGAGGTTGCAGTGTGGTTCAAAACTGGCTGTTTACAGCGGCGACGATGGCTTGCTTTTGCCCATGATGTCGGTGGGGGCTGTTGGGGTGGTGAGTGTCGCAAGTCACCTTGTAGGTCGTCGGCTTAAGGCGATGATTGAGGCCTATCTCAATGGTCAGGGTGCTCTTGCCCTCAGTTATCACGAGCAGTTGCAACCTTTATTCAAGGCTCTATTTGTCACCACCAATCCGATTCCTGTTAAAGCAGCCCTCGAGCTCAGCGGTTGGCCGGTCGGACCCCCCCGCCTCCCTTTGCTTCCCCTTGATCCCGTTATGCGAGATGCTCTTTCAAACACCTTGACTGCCTTGTGTCAGACCTGACGCCACGGCTGTTTCCCACATTGATTGCTTGACGCTTTAGCTTTTCGCCATGAGCGCTCGCTTCATTTCAGTCCCCAAATAGTTTTCGTACGCTTTTGTCATGACGTCCAGTTCCACCATTTCCAGATCCACTTCTTCTAGAGACGGTAAAGCCAAAGAGCCCTGCTTACGAGTGATTCCCCTTGGTGGGCTCCATGAGATTGGCAAGAACACCTGCGTGTTCGAGTACGGCGACGACATCATGATGGTGGATGCTGGCCTGGCATTCCCCAGTGATGGAATGCATGGCGTCAATGTGGTGATGCCAGACACCAGTTATCTACGCGAGAACCAAAAGCGCATCCGCGGCATGATCGTGACCCATGGTCATGAAGATCATATTGGTGGGATTCCTCATCACCTCAAGCACTTCAATATTCCAGTGATCTATGGCCCGCGTCTGGCCATGTCAATGCTCCAGGGAAAGATGGAAGAGGCTGGTGTTACAGATCGCACCACGATCCAGACCGTGAGTCCAAGAGATGTTGTCAAGGTTGGACAACATTTTTCGGTGGAATTTATCCGCAATACTCACTCGATGGCAGATAGCTTTTCGCTTGCCATCACCACTCCTGTTGGCTCGGTGATCTTCACAGGAGACTTCAAGTTTGACCATACTCCTGTGGATGGTGAAAATTTTGATATGGCTCGCCTTGCACATCACGGCGAGCAAGGTGTTTTGTGTTTGTTCAGTGATTCAACCAATGCTGAGGTGCCTGGCTTCTGCCCACCTGAGCGATCGGTATTTCCTGCTTTAGATCGCCATATTGCTCAAGCTGATGGTCGAGTGATTATTACAACTTTTGCGAGCTCTATTCACCGCGTTTCAATGATTTTGGAGCTGGCCTTAAAGAACGGACGCAAAGTTGGTTTGCTTGGGCGATCGATGCTCAATGTGATCGCTAAGGCGCGTGAACTCGGCTATATGCGTGCACCTGATGATCTGTTCGTACCGATCAAACAGATTCGTGATATGCCTGATCGCGAGACTCTGTTGTTGATGACAGGGAGTCAGGGCGAACCGTTGGCTGCGTTAAGTCGCATCTCACGCGGAGAACATCAACATGTGCAGGTCAAGAATACTGACACGATTATCTTTTCGGCGAGTCCGATTCCGGGTAATACGATCTCAGTTGTTAATACCATTGACCGCTTGATGATGCTGGGAGCCAAGGTGGTCTATGGCAAGGGAGAGGGTATCCATGTGTCTGGGCATGGCTTCCAGGAGGATCACAAGTTGATGCTGGCTTTAACAAAGCCAAAGTTTTTTGTGCCAGTACATGGTGAGCATCGCATGCTTATTTGCCACAGTAAGACTGCGCAGTCGATGGGCGTAGCTAGCGAAAATATTTTGATTCTTGATAATGGTGATGTCGTTCAACTTTCAGCTGATTCGATTAGTAAAGGAGACTCAGTAAAAGCAGGAATTGAACTTCTTGATGCTTCTCGCAATGGCATTGTTGATGCTCGTGTTTTGAAAGAGCGCCAGCAACTTGCTGAAGATGGTGTTGTCACTGTGCTGGCTGCAATCAGTACCGATGGAGTGATGGTTGCACCGCCAAGAGTGAACTTGCGAGGTGTCGTGACCGCTGCTGACCCCCGCAAGATGTCGATTTGGACTGAACGGGAAATAAGCTGGGTGTTGGAAAACCGCTGGAAGCAGTTTTCTCGTCAAACGGATGGCAAAACTCCTGAAGTGGATTGGATGGGTTTGCAGCGAGAAGTGGAAGTGGGCTTGGGTCGTCGTATGCGTCGTGAGTTACAAGTTGAGCCTTTGCTTCTGTGCCTAGTGCAGCCGGCACCAGGCGGAACACCTGCTTATAAGGGTATGGCTGATGCTGAACCTGAGGATCGATCGGTGACCCGCATTCGTGGCGATCGTGATCTGGCTAGTAACGGGCGCCGAACTCCAGCTGCGGCTCCTGTCAAGGTTGCGGCAGCTGTGTCAGCAAGGTCGGCTACTAAGACGGTTTCTGATCAAGCCAATGTCAAGACTCAATCTGAACCTGAGTCAGCAGAGATGCCTTCTGGTCGCACACGCCGCCGTCGCTCAGCTGTTGCCTAAGGCAAGACCCTTTGGCTGGTTTGCATTGACGCAGTTTTGGCTCTGACTAGACCCTGGTGATTCAGTTGGCGTTGCTTAGAGCAACGCTTTGGTCAGCTTCTGCTTTGAAAAGTTGTCGGTAGGCAGCCGTGGAGATGCAAGCTGCTAATGGAGCTGCGCCCAACAGCCCAACAAAACAGAGCAGTGTTCCGACCGTCAAGATCAGGAGTTGGAAGAGGGCAAGTAGGGCCACCATCAACCAGGATGGATTGACAACCTGCCAGCCGCGCTGGATTGTTGCTATTGGGCCAAGCTCTTCTAGTAAAGCGATCCAGGGAAGAAAAATTTGATTAATACTCAGAATGACCCCAAAAATTGCAATAATAATCACTGGTATGAACATCACAATCTGATTAATGATTGCCAGGCCACCTGCAAGCAGGCCGCCAGTAATGATGAGCAGAAATAATAAGAATCCAAAAACTAATTGCCTGGTAAATAGGCGTAAATAAGCACTACCATCCCAGCGGATGAAATCAGCAAAATTAGGGCGTTGGCCGTTGAGTACCATCCAGGACCCTCGAATCATTCCTGTCAAGCCCCAAAGGTTGACAATTGCATTGCCAAGGATTGAGCAGACGATAATGATTATCGTGCCATTATTTATAGGGTTGTTCTCATTAACTAGAAGGCTGCCTATTGCTTGAAAGCCTAAGCTCAATGCACCGATAAGTAGAGTGAAGACAATAAATTCTCGGGGAGATTTACGGAAGCCATCCCAACCATCTTTGATTGCTTTGATGACTTCAAGCTTGGAGTTAAGCACTTCGTTTGTTTTGGGGACTTCGGCAGACTTATTGATGGATTTAATTGCAGATTTTTTTGCTTTATTGTCTATTTTTGCTTGAGGTGGTTGCGTTTCTGCTCCTGTGCGCGGCACCATCACCCGCATGATCGAGTTTTTGAGTAGGTCTTGTGCAATATCAGCTGGCAAGTCTTCTGGAAGATTGTCTTGTATATTGCCGTTGTCTTCATGCTCACTTGTAATCAGAGCAATTTCTGATTGTGATTTGGAGATCTCAAAGCCGTCATTGCTATCATTAGGCTCCTTATATTCAACGATGGCGACATCGACGGTTTTTGCGTCTGATTGGATCTCTTTGGATTCAGAGTTTGGTCCGATCTCAATTTCTCTGTTTGATTCTGGGTTTTGTTGTTGCTTGATTACGCTGACTTCGCGATTTTTTGTATCCTGAGGCTCTGCCTTTTCTTCCTCAATGAATGACTCTGATGAGTTGACATTTTGCTCAATGATTTGTGATTTTATTGACTGATTTTTTCCCCCTGATTTTTGAACCGATTCTTGATCGCTGCTCTTGTTATTAAAATGTTCTTTAGCTGCTTGGGTTGATTCCTTTGACGTTGAATTACCATCATTATCAGTTGTTGATTTGAGCCAAGTTGGTGTTGTTGTTTGCGTATTTGTTGCGCTGATGATTGTGTGCTCTTGAGAAAGGAATGGATCACGAATGAGATCTGTTGATTGCTGGCGATTGGCATCCTTTGCGATTGCTTCTGCCGGGTCTTGATGTTGAAGAAATACCGGTAATTCTGCTCCATTGGCTTGGGTGTTGATCGCTGTATCTGCCTTCAGGAATGGGTCGCGAAGCAGTTCAGGTAGCAGCGCGCTTGTGCTGGCCTCCGTTTGCAAGGCTTGTGAAGCTTCTTGTTGTTCAAATGCTGAGCCAGCCTCTCTCGCTTCTGCTTGTGTTGTTGCTGGTTGCCGTTGTAATTCGCCTTGGCATCGTTCTAAGCCTTGTTCGGCGAGTTCTTTCAAAGTGTCTTGTGGTTGGCTATCTAGAACCAGGTTGTAGTGGTGTTTGGCTTGTTGGATATCGTTCATTCCGTAGAGCAGGACGTGGCCCATTAGCAGTGCAACAAAGGCCCGCCAGGCCAGCATTGCTTCTTGCTCAGGGCCTTTCTGATGCAGCTCTAGTTGGCCTAGCAGGCGTTCACAGATTGATTGAGCTGCTTCGTAATTTCCTGCCCCATAGGCCTTCTCGGCGGCCAGGTACTGCTGTTGGAAGTCGCCGTCCACCGGAGTCAGTCGTGATGTTCTAGTTGTACCGAGTTTCGCTGCCATTGGACTTTCCAGCCCTGCGCGAGGTGTAGAGAGCCAGGTGGTTTTCCCGGGGCAATGCTTTGGCTGATCTGTTCAAGTTGGACTGCTGGCAGACTTGGTGCTCCTGATCGCTTTAGCCAATAGGCCAACAGAGTTGTTCTTGCTGTGATCGGTAGTTGGCCCAGGTCCTTACGACAGAGGCCGCTTTGCTTGCTGAGGTTGTTTAGAGCCAGCATGGCGATGGCTTGCTGGTCTGCATGGTGATGGTTGAGCCTTTCGGCGAGAGCGGCCATGCGCAGGCTGCAGCCCGGATGCAGCGATTCCAGTACTGGTAGCACTTCTTGGCGGATTCGGTTGCGGCTGAAGTCTGGATTGGAATTGGCAGGATCAAGCCAGATAGGTAAGGACAGCTCGCTGCAAATCAGGGCGGTGTCCTTACGCGAGAACCCCAGCAAAGGGCGTATGAGCTGCACGTTTTTGTGAGGATTGTCTTTGCTGATCGGCCTGCATTGGCGCATGCTGCTCAGTCCAGCGAGGTCCGTACCACGGGCAAGGTTGAGTAGCAAGGTTTCAGCTCGATCAGAACTGGTGTGGCCTGTGAGCACATACCGGCATGGATGGTTTGGGTTGTTGGATGACAAGCGTTCTGCGTGAAGCGTCAGTTGTTCATATCGCCAATGTCGCGCTTTGGCTTCGTTGTTGGTTTGTTCAGGTTTGGCTTGATCAGACCAGAAGCTCAAGTTGTGTGATTCACACCAATTCTTGAGTTGAGTTGCGATCGTTGCCGATTGTTCATGCCAGTTGTGGTCGCCATGCCACACCTCTAAAGACCAGCCATGTTTTCGTTGGAGATCGATCAATAGGCCAAGCAGGGCCATCGAATCTTGACCGCCGGACACGGCGATCAATAGTGAGACTTCTGCTGGCAGTAGATCTGGATTCGCTAGCAGTTTGTGATGCAGACGCGCGTGCCAGGCGCTCCAGGGCAGCTGCGCTGAGCTGGATGAGGCCATAGCGCAGTGGTCATTCAGCTGAGGCCAGTCTGCCGTGCAGGTGCCTGGCAAATGGGAGTATGGATCTACAGATCGTTGATGAAATGACCCGCCTCGCTCACTTGTCAACACACTTGCGTCAGCGTCTCGAGCAGCGCTCGGCCCTCAAGGTGATCGCTGGTTTGATGAATTTCGAGGCCCTCTCGGTGGCGCAGGTGGCGCGGGCTGCTGGCCACGGTGGCGCTGATTTGATTGATGTGGCTTGTGATCCAGAGCTGGTGCAACTGGCGATCCGGGAATCCGCTGGAGTTCCGGTTTGTGTGTCAGCGGTGGACCCTGAGCTGTTCCCTGCAGCTGTTGCAGTTGGTGCTGCCATGGTGGAAATTGGAAATTTCGATGCTTTTTATCCTCAGGGCCGGATCTTTGGTGCCGCCGAAGTCTTGGAGCTGACTCGTTTAACCAGGGTGTTGTTGCCTGAGGTGGTGTTGAGTGTGACCGTGCCCCATGTGTTGCCGATGGATCAGCAGGAGCAACTAGCAGTGGATCTGGTTGCTGCCGGTGCCGATCTGATTCAGACGGAGGGCGGCACGAGCGCTAAGCCATTTAGTGCTGGAAGTCTTGGCTTGATTGAGAAAGCTGCTCCAACTTTGGCTGCTGCACACAGCATTTTTAGCGCACTGAAGGCTGCTGATCGGGTAGTTCCTGTGCTTTGTGCTTCTGGTTTATCGGCAGTGACGGTGCCCATGGCTATTGCTGCTGGTGCTGCTGGTGTCGGTGTTGGATCGGCGGTTAACCGTCTCAATGATGAGCTGGCAATGATTGCTGTTGTGCGGGGCTTGCGTGAAGCTCTCAGTACGCCCAAATCTGCAGTAATTCACTAGCGTTAATTACTCTTTAGTCAGCTGCTTTGCGTAGGTTGTTTTAAATGCTGGAATCGCTCGGCTGGTTGTTGCAATGGCCCATTCGGGCCCTCATTTTGTTATTGGTTGCTGCGTTGCCCCTTGGCATTGAGATGGCCAATTTCAGCACAGCTTTGTGGTCGGCCGTGATGATTGGCCTATTGGGTACGTTGTTGATCGTGCCTCTCAAGTTGCTGTTGGGTCCATTCTGGGCACTTACGTCCTTGGGGGGGCTGATCTGGCCAGTGTCGTTTTTGTTCAACTGGTTGATCACGGTCTTTTTATTTGCTTTGGCAGCCTGGCTGATTAATGGTTTTCGGCTCAAGAACGGTTTGCTTAGTGCCATCTGCGGCGCTGTCTTTTACAGCGTTGTGAGCACGATTGTGTTGTCATCTCTCGGCATCGCTGATGTTGAGTTCATGAGAGCTGCTTTGCTTTCAGCCTGAGAGTTCAAGGCATTGGTTAGAAGGTCATCAGCGTTGGAGAAAGTCTGGAATAGCCTGTTCATGGCATCTGCTCATAAGCTAAGCGGCTGCCCGTTACGGCCCTAATGCCGAAGTATCACCTCAAGGCGCCCTATAGCCCCAAGGGGGATCAGCCCACTGCGATTGCTCGCTTGGTGGAGGGGGTCAATCAGGGCCAGCGTTATCAGACGCTTTTAGGAGCGACCGGTACGGGTAAGACATTCACGATTGCCAATTTGATTGCTCAGACTGGACGTCCGGCTCTTGTCTTGGCTCATAACAAGACACTTGCTGCCCAACTATGCAATGAGTTTAGGGAGTTCTTTCCTGATAATTCTGTTGAATATTTTATTTCTTACTATGATTATTATCAGCCAGAGGCTTACGTGCCTGTTAGTGATACCTACATAGCCAAGACATCTTCGATTAATGAAGAAATTGATATGCTACGTCATTCAGCAACGCGTTCCTTGTTTGAGCGAAATGATGTCATTGTAGTAGCTTCAATCAGCTGCATTTATGGCCTAGGAATACCAAGTGAATATCTAAAAGCTGCTGTCAAGTTTAAAGTTGGTGAAACACTCAATATTCGCAGTGCATTACGGGAGTTGGTTGAGAACCAATATAGTCGAAATGATTTCGACATTACGCGGGGTCGCTTTCGCGTGAGAGGGGATGTTTTGGAGATTGGCCCTGCTTATGAAGATCGGCTAGTGCGTATTGAGCTTTTTGGTGATGAGGTAGAGGCAATCCGTTATCTGGACCCAACAACAGGTGAGATTTTGCAAAGCTTGGAAGCCATTAATATTTATCCGGCCAAGCATTTTGTGACTCCTAAAGAGCGACTCAATGTTGCAGTTCAAGCGATTCGTGATGAGCTGCGTGGGCGCTTGCAGGTGCTCAATGAACAAGGCAAGCTTTTGGAAGCGCAGCGTTTGGAGCAACGCACTACCTACGACTTGGAGATGTTGCGGGAGGTTGGTTATTGCAATGGTGTTGAAAACTATGCTCGCCATCTGGCAGGACGTTCCGCGGGCACGCCTCCTGAATGCTTGATTGACTATTTCCCTGATGATTGGCTACTGGTTGTGGATGAAAGTCATGTGACCTGTTCTCAGCTTAAGGCGATGTACAACGGCGATCAAGCTCGTAAGAAAGTTTTAATTGAGCATGGTTTTCGATTGCCTAGTGCTGCTGATAATCGTCCTCTCAAGAGTGAGGAATTCTGGAGGAAGGCGAGGCAAACTGTATTTGTTAGTGCGACACCAGGTGATTGGGAGCTCACGCAGAGTGATGGTCAGCTGGCTGAACAGGTGATTCGGCCGACAGGGGTTCTTGATCCCTTGGTGGAAGTGCGACCGACGCAAGGCCAGGTCGACGACTTGTTAGGAGAAATACGTATCAGAGCAAAGAAGCAGGAGAGAGTGTTAATTACCACCCTGACCAAACGTATGGCGGAAGATCTTACCGATTATCTGGCTGAGAATGATGTGCGCGTTCGTTATCTACACTCTGAGATCCATTCAATCGAGCGCATTGAGATTATTCAGGATTTGAGATTAGGCGAATATGATGTTCTTGTGGGTGTCAATCTTCTTCGAGAAGGTTTGGATCTTCCGGAGGTGTCGTTAGTGGTCATTCTTGATGCTGATAAGGAAGGTTTCTTGAGAGCAGAGCGGTCGCTGATTCAGACCATTGGTCGTGCGGCTAGGCATGTGGATGGGATGGCACTTCTTTATGCAGACAACTTGACAGATGCGATGGCAAGAGCGATTAGTGAAACTGAGCGAAGACGCGAGATTCAAAAGGCTTACAACGAACTGAATGGCATCGTGCCAAGGCCAGCGGGTAAGAGAGCGAGCAATTCGATCCTCTCGTTTCTCGAGTTATCAAGGCGCTTACAGACGGATGGTAAAGATGCTGACTTGGTTCAGATTACTGGGCGGGCTGTTGATGCGCTTGATTCAGCTCAGGATGCTGGCTTAGCCCTTGATGCTTTGCCTGAGTTGATTGATCAGCTCGAAACAAAGATGAAAGAAGCTGCCAAGAATCTTAATTTTGAGGAAGCAGCAAGCCTGCGCGATCGCATCAAGAAGTTCAGGCAGAAGCTGATTCGCAATACTTGATCATTTGCCATTGTTCATGCGATCCTCTTTTGTATAAAGCACCTTTTGTTTGTATTCCATCTGATACTTGTAGTTGCTGGAAGCTTGATCCTTGTTCATTAGTCTGAATGGCGTGGTTCTTTGAATCAAGACAACGACTTGAGGAGTCTTGAGCGAGTTTTTCTGTAGCCGAAATAAGCTCGAAACAACTTTGTGCTGGGCGGCTTATTGAGTTCGCGCATGAGTTCATTGAGACAGGGCCGCGAATTGGTGTAATGGTGCTTAGCGGTGCAGCTGATTAGCTCGTAAGCATGCCAGCCATAGGGGCTTTAATGGCTCATTGGGCACTATTACATTGCAGTGAAGGTCGATATCTCTAGAGGTGCTCTGCCTCTTGATTAGTAATGAGTTCATCTATTTGCTTCATATCTTCATTGTGATCTAAAGGGTGTTGAGCCATTGGGATGACTTGTCTCTGCTGAGGCTGTTAGCCGTTTTGCTTTATTGCAGGAAGCTGAGGCCTATACCCATCAGAACAACACTGGAAGGTTGGCGCAACGTTTATTTGAAGCTGAATCAAGCCATGAAAACTGTCTGTCTTTCTGCTGAATGATTGCCTAGCTGAACTTCTAAGCCATTACGAGTTGATTTGCACTGGATGATCAGCTTCTTCACCTAGCCCAAAGCCTTTATGCACTGATTGCAGCGCCTTGACCCCATCGGGTTCAGCTACCACGCAACTTGTGCGGATTTCACTGGTGGCGATCATGGCGATATTGATCTTTGCATCTGCGAGAGCTCGGAACATCCGCCCTGCTGTACCTGCGGTGGCGGGCATGCCTGCACCCACTGCGCTCACCCGGGCTATTGCAGGACCGTCTTCCAGATTGGCTCCTGGCCATTGCGCAAGTAGGGGGGCAAGAGTCTTATTGGCTTGCTCTCGCTCATCGCGCTTGAGGGTGAAGCTGATATCCCGGCTTCCATCGTCATGTTGTCGCTCCGATTGCACGATTGCATCGAGGCTGATTCCTGCCTCTGCCATCGCTGAACAAAGAGCTGCTGCTGTCCCAGGCCGATTCGGCACCCTTCGCACACTTAGCTGGGCCTGACCTTGATCGAGTGCTACCCCTCGAACCTCTGGTTCACCTTTGCCGTTGACCAAAGGATTGATGCGTACTTGGCTGTCGCTGAGTTCAAAGGCTGTGCTGACTGCACGCAGGGCTTTGCTGCCCAGCGTTGCATCGATTACGCAGCTGACTTTCACCTCACTGGTAGCGATCAGCCGTAGGTTGATTCCTGCCCGTGAGATCGTGTCGAAAAGGCTTGCGGCGATACCGGGGCGTCCCATGATTCCTGCTCCGCTGATGCTTAGTTTGCTCATTCCGGCTTCAGCTGAGAGTTGGCCACCGACGGTTTTAAGCAGCCCTTCGCAAAGTGAGTGGGCTTTCGTTAAGTCGGCTTCGGCCACTGTGAAGGCAATGTCATTGCTGTTGCCGTCATGGGTTGATTGGATGATTAGGTCCACATTCACGCCATCGCTAGAGAGGTTCTCAAAAAGTGTGGCTGCGACACCCGGTTGATCTGGCACGTGAGAGAGGGCGATCACCGCTTGACCTTCGGCAAGTTCAACGCCATCCACAGGCCGACCAAGCTCTAGACCTTCTCGACCGATGGGGCGCTTTGTTTTGCTTGTGAGCTTGGTTCCGGCTTCGTTGCTCCAGCTAGAACGCACGACCAGGGCGACTCCAAAGTTGCGGGCGATCTCGACTGCACGAGGGTGCAACACGGAGGCGCCCAGACTGGCTAGCTCAAGCATCTCGTCGCAACTCACTTCTTGCATCAGTTGGGCATCGCTTACCTGACGTGGATCACTTGTGAGTACTCCTGGTACATCGGTGTAGATCTCGCAGGTATCTGCTCCTAGGGCGGCTGCTATAGCAACTGCAGATGTATCTGAACCACCGCGGCCGAGGGTGGTGATCTCTGCGGTGCCAACGCTGCTCAGGCTTGTGCCCTGGAAGCCTGCTACGACTACCACCTTGCCAGTGCTCAAAAGGGATTGCAGGCGCTCAGTGCGGACGTCTAGGATTCGAGCGCGGCCATAGGCAGACTCTGTCACGATGCCCACTTGGGCTCCAGTCATCGAAATGGCTGGTATGCCCAGTTCATGAAGTGCCATTGCAAGCAAGGAGATCGAAACCTGTTCTCCGGTGGCTAGCAGCATGTCCATTTCCCGTTGAGGGGGATTGCTGCTGATCACTTTCGCTAGGGCTGTGAGTTCATCAGTGGTTTGGCCCATAGCGGATACCACAATCACCAGGTCGTGGCCGAGATCTTTGCTGGTCGCAATCCGCTCAGCGACGGCTTGGATGCGTTCGACGTTGCCGACGGATGACCCGCCGAATTTTTGCACCAGCAACGCCATCCATGCCTTTGATACACGTTCTGATTATTTCAGCGTGTCGTCACTGGATTAGGGAGTGCTGAGTAACCCGTCGCGGAAGGCATCAGTAGGGATTGCACCTCGCTTGAGGGCGGCTTCTACTTCAAGCAAGCGACTGAGCAGGGTGAGGAATCGCTGCGGTGGCCGGCCCTGTAGTTGTTTCCGCATCACGTAGATCCGCTTGGGGTTGCCAATGCCTGCTGCTTTGGCAATCACGTTCACATCTCGTTCCCCTTGCTGCTCCAGCAAACTCACCCAAAGCCAACCTCTGATTTGGCCTGTCAAGGTGGCCACGATGCGAAGTGCTGGCTCACCGGCATCAAGGAGTGCATCAAGACGGGCGATCGCTTCTCCGGCATGGCCTGCCAAGAGTGAATCTCCAACCTGTAGTGCATTGGTGGCCATTCCTTCAATCAGCGCGGCTACGTTTTCGGCTTTAATCAAAGTTGGTGATTGGTTAGCAGTTGCGCTTTCTTGGCGAATGTCGGCATGGAGAGCCAGTTTTTGCAGCTCTGCGGTGAGTCGCGTACTGTCATTGCCGATGGCTTCCACCAGCGCTGTAGTGGCTTCAGGCTCCAGCTGCAGACCTAAGTCGCGGGCGGTTCGTTCTACCAGCTCCTGCTGACCGGCACCATCCCAGATCGCTGGCAGGAGAAAGCTTTTTTCGCTGGCTTGCTTCAACTTCACAAGCTTTTGTAAGGCCTTCGTTGTTCGCAGTCGGCCGTCAGGTTTGTTGGGGTTGCATAGCACCAGGTGGCTGGTTTCTGGAATCAGATCGAGTACGTCTTCGAAACGATTGGCAAGTTCGCTAGGGCAAGCGTTGCAGAACGGACTGCGCTTTAACAGCACCAGTCGTCCGCCACTTCCGAAGGGTGGTGTGCGTGCTTCTGCCAAGGCTTGGCTGGCTTGCCCAGCATCAGCTCCATCGAGGCGGCTGAGGTTGATGCTGCTCCATGCTTGATCGACAACATCGCCGATCAGAGTCTCGATGGCGTGGTCTCGGGCGGCGGCATCATCGCCCCAGATGAGATGGATCGGCATTGCAGCGGCAGACCGAAGATCGTTATCTGATGATGCTTGATGTCTATCCGGCTTAAGGCAGAAACGTGAAGTCGCTTGATCATCCGATCTTCACGGAAAGCATTCGCCGCATTCGGGAGCAGTTGGGTGTAACGGGTTTGGATCCCTTGCAGCAGCAAGTTCTGGAGCGTTTGATCCATAGCAGTGGGGATTTTGGCCTAACTTCTTTGCTGCGCTTTACTCCAGAGGCTTGTGAGCTTGGACTGGCTGCTTTGCAGGCCGGAGCGCCAATTCTCACAGATACGGCCATGGCAGCTGTAGCAGTGCAGCCGATGGCGCTGCGAACGTTGAAGTCATCTGTATCCAGTGTGCTCGAGTGGGCTCCGGATGAGGCACCAAACGGTTCCACGCGAACAGCTGAGGGCTTGCGATGCGCATGGCAAGAATTGGCGGCTAGAGATGCGGATCAACAAGCGCCGATTGTGCTGATTGGAAGTGCTCCAACGGCTTTGGAAGCTTTGTTGGATTTGGTGTCTACAGGTGCACCCCCTCCTAGCCTGATTATCGGCATGCCTGTGGGGTTTATCGGTGTGGCTGAAAGCAAGCGCAGGCTTTCGGCTAGTGGGCTGGCTCAGATTCGCCTTGAGGGCAGTCGTGGTGGTGCTGGTCTGGTTGCAGCGACGGTCAATGCTCTGTTGCGTCGTGCTTGGTTGGATCAATGAGATTGAATTCCTAGCAAAAGCCCTGGACATATGCCCAGGGCGATGAAAGTAGATGCGTTTAGAAAGCGTTGTGAATCAAGCTAGAAAATCTGTATTGCTATAGAGACTGGCTAATTCATGATCGGCTGAGAGGGCGTGAGCACGACGGACCGCTGAGTCAATATTGACTGTGCCTGCACCGTAGCTGTCGTCAGTCCCCGGGTCTCCCAGATCCATAGCACTAGTCGTGATGATGTCTTTAACCTCTACACCCGTAAGAGCTAAATTCTCACTCCAGACCAATGCGGCTGCACCAGCAAGATTAGGGCTTGCACAAGAGGTGCCGCCAAAAGAACTTACTGTTCCATTGGCATCAATAGATTGGCTATCTGTCGGTGCAACCATCGTCATTCCATCACCAGCATTTGAGTAACCAGCAAGTTCAGTTCCTGTCACATTAGTAATTGAACCACCAGTAATAGCATCGATTTCTTCTGTGCCTGTGAACTTCAGAGCACCAACGATGGCAATATTATCCAGTTCAGTTGTGTCATCTGGAATTAAATCATCTGGTTGTTGCCCAGCAGCCCAAACTGTGTCTTTATTCCAGTCATTACCGGCGGCAATAGAGAAGAAGGCATATTCTTGAGTTTCTTCAAAAGAGGTTTTCATTGCCTCTGCGCTAGGCCAGTTAGAACTAGGATTAGTGAGCCAGGCTGCGTTTTGAAATACTAGACGCTCATCACAATTGCGTTGATCTTTTGCATCTTCAATTGATTCATAAAAAGTATCACTCCAAACGTTATAGGCAACAAGTTGGCTCCCTGGAGCAATCCCTGCAAGGTTTTCACTGTCATGCTTAGCGCCCATCACACTCATCGCTCGATGACCATGAGAGTTATTTGATTTTGTACTTTTATTTTGCACATGACTAATTTCATCATGAGCATCAGTTACACTTCCTGCAACGTCATTAAGACCAGTATCTAGAGAAACAAGCTTGACCTTGTCAGAACCTTTGTTGAAACGCCATGCACTTGCAGCATCCATAGCATTTAGATTCCATTGTTCTTTTGTACTGTCGCTCATTCCTTCTCTAATGCGGTAGCTATCGTCTTCGGTGGTAATCCTCTCAAAACCTTGTAGATAAATCTCATCTCCATTTTTGAGGCTCAAGATGTCGAAAGCTGTGCCTTGATAAATTGCCTGTTCGCCGATCGTTGTGTAATCAGTCAGACCGCTGAAGGTTTCGCCATTGAAGCTCTTGATGTCTGCACTATCAATACCATTGAGTATTAGTTCGTCGGTTCCACCACGAGCTTTGTAAATTCTGCCTGAATCATATTCAGAACCTACCCACCCCAAGATATCCATATTATAATAATTAAAAGTATTGGCTTCAATGTCTCCATCAAATGTACCCCAGTCAAGGGCATCAATCATTGTTAATGTTTCATCAAAGTCTTCTATGTTTTGCCTTACACCTCCGAAAACAGCATCAATATCTACATCAAAGTCCCAGCTACTGCGTCTGTCGAGGAAGCTTTCAGAGGCTTCTATTTTACCGTTAAGATCGACAAGGAAACGATCTTCTGAGAGATCTAGTGTATATGCGCCTAGGTCTACATTTTCTCCTGTAGTGGAGTGAATTGCATTGACTTGAGCTTCAACACTGCCAATCTTCATTGTTGAGAATGGGCCCCAACTCCAGCCAAAAATATCTGAGAAATCCAACCTATTATCATTTAAGAAATCGCCATCATAATTGATTCTGATTGCACCATCTTCAAACACTTCTTTTTTCGTGCCGTCGTGTGATGCATCATAAATTCGGGTATAACCATAATCAAATGGACTTCCTACACTCAAGTCACATGGCTTGATGCTTATGCTTAGATCGACATCATATGCTCTTGGGAGATGATTGAAAGATTGTTGACCAAAACCTTTGCTAAATGGGTTGCGTGATCCACTTTCTTCGCCAGCTTCATGTTCACCGCTTGTACGATCTTGCGGTAACTCATGTTGAGCTTTTCTTTCCATCCAGTTTTGTCTTCCCATGGAAAACTTATTTGACTTTCTTTTAAATTGGCCTTGGTGATTGAAATCATCGGGTGATTGATTGCCCCTGGCCCAGGAATTTTCATGGTGACTAGAATCACGATCTGATGCAGCGTGATCATGCTGATTGCCCTTGGAATAGAAGCCTCTATGATTGAATGAAGAAAACGGCTGTTTTAAGCGTAGGCTAAATGTGTTTTGAGCCGGCTGATTTACTAGAATCGGATCTTCTAGGCTCGTGTCATTCTGGTTACGAGAATTGGAAACCTCTTGTCTACCAAAAGATAGCTTGCTTTCGCGATTAGGATCTTCGTTTTTGTTGCTTGCATTTGATTCTTTCCTCGCTTCTAGCTCAAAGGGCTGTTCTTGTTCAAGCATTTCACTACTATTATAGTAATAGTGGCTTGCATGTCCTTCGCTAATTTGAGTATCCTGATTTTCTGTTGGTTTTGCTAAATTGAGAGATTCACTGATGAAGTCTCTGCTTTTTGATTGCTTGTTATTTGTGGTGATAGTTCTGAAGAGTCGCTTCATGATTGGAGAAAAGGCTATGTTTTTTGAATGACTCAATCAATTTCCATCACTTTTATGAATTGAGATGTGATCTAGAGCTTTTAGAGTCGAGCACTTACACACATTCAATTGTGACGTAGATCACACCTTTATTTTCTACAACGATTGATGAGATGTGATATGGATTGTGAATTTGATTGTTCTAGATTAATCTTGATACTGATGCTATTAATACCTTGGCTTTCATCTCTACATTTTGATGCCGCTTGCTTTTTCAGTCAATCATTAGCTTTATTTAATCTTCCCTTATTGTTGCCCTGGCGTTCTGACAGTCAAATTTGATGTTCTCTTGTGTAGTTTATAGTTGCCTGAGTGAATCGGTTTTACTCTGGAACTGGCCAAGTAGTAGTTGTAAATAGCTCACACTGCGCAGTTTGATATTTGCAGTTAGCGACATTCCTACTTGCAAGGGAAGCGTAGTGCCGTTCTTGAGTTTGAGTTGTTGGCTGTCGAGCTCAATGGTGGCTGGGAAGTGGTATTCCTGTCGTTGTTTTTGTTGATCGGGTGGAAGTGCGTCGGATCCAATCGAAGTAACCTTGCCTTCCAGTACCCCGAAGTCTGTAGCGGGGAAGGAATCAATACTGATGTCAACGGACATGCCTTTGCGAACGAAACCAATTTTGTTGCTGGGGATTTCCACATCGGCTTCCAGGTTGTTGAAGGGCACGATCTTGAGCACCGGTTCACTTGACTGGGCGACAAAGCCAGGTGTGGTTGGCTTGAGATCAAAAACCACCCCATCCACTGGAGAACGCAAAGACTGGTATTTCAGCGTTACTTTTGCTTCAGTGAGTCGAGCCTTAAGCTGGGCTAATTGGGAATTGAGCTGTTCAATGTCTTGATTGAGGATTGATTGTTGACGAGCGCCATCCAATTTCTCTTTGGTGACCCTTCCACGTAGTTCTCGTACCTTGTTGCGTTGCTGTAAATACTGAAGCTCAGAGGAAGCGCCCTGTGCGCTAAGAAATTCAAACCGGCTAAGGATTTTTTGTTCAAGGGCCAGATTATCTCTGGTTGTGGCGACTTGTTCTCGGCTGAGATCTAGGGTTCCCTGTTGTTCTTCAAGTTTGAGCTTTAGTTGTTGCTGTTTTTTTGTTAACTGAGCTTCTAAGGAGTTCACTTGTTCTGAGGATGCTTCAGTGTCGAGCTGGATCAAAATTTGACCTTTACTTACGCGATCACCTCCTTTGATAAGGATGTCCCTAGCGATTCCTCCAACTGGGACTTGAATCTCTTTGACATCGCCTAATGGTTCAAGTTTGCCTTGTGCGACAACGATTTCTTCCGTGCGCGCGATGGTCAACCAGCCCACTGCAAAGGCTGTCGTGCCGATCAGGCTCCAGGTCACGGCACGCATCCAAAAGCGGCTTTGCTGGAGCACGCTTTCATCGTGTGACACAGAGCTCACTTTCTGCTCTAGTTGGTTTTGAGCTCTGCGGATCAGTCCGCCGACGGGGTTTGGCTTTTTGTTCATTTCAGCTCGACTCCTGCTGGCGATAGAGGGCGTAGTACCGACCTCGTTTTTCCATCAAGGCTTCGTGAGTGCCCATTTCCACGATTGCCCCTTGATGCATCACCACAATCAGGTCGGCTCGACGAACAGTGGAGAGCCTGTGGGTGATGAAAAAAACCGTGCAGTCATGCATGGCGTTGACGAGGTTGTCGCAAACTTTGCGTTCGGTTTCGTAATCAAGAGCGCTGGTGGCTTCGTCCATTACCAGAAGTTTGGGATTGCCTAAGAGCGTTCGAGCGATAGCGATCCGTTGACGTTGACCTCCGCTCAAGGAGGAGCCCCTTTCACCCACCGGCGTGCTGTAGCCGCTCGGTAGCGTCATGATGAAATCGTGGGCGACTGCCAATTTTGCAGCCATGATGATTTCGTCGTTATCGGCATCAGGCTGGGTGAGGGCTATGTTTTCGCTGATCGAGCCTGAGAACAGCAGAGGATCTTGCGGCACGATCCCGATCTGACGTCGTAAGGAGTAGAGCTCCACTTTGTCGATGTCATAGCCGTCGATGAGGATGCGGCCTTGATCTGGGGAATAGAGACGAGGCAGCAGCTTGACCAATGTGCTCTTGCCGCTTCCGCTCTGACCCACGATGCCCACAAAGGTACCGGCCTTGATGTTTAGGTTGATGTCTTTCAGAACTGGTGCTGTTGATTTGCTGAAGCTGAAGTTGAGATCTTCAAAGCTCACATCTCCTTCAAGCGGTGGCAGTGGAACTTTGCCTTTATCGAGGTCATTTGATTCTTGGGGGGTGTCGATCACATCCGCAAGACGCTCAAAACTCACCCGCAGTTCTTGGATGCTCTGCCAGATGGTTGAGAGCCTTAGCAGCGGTTGGGTGACATAGCCGGAAATGATGCGAAAGGCGATCAGTTGTCCCAGGGTTAGCTCTCCAGCCAAAACCATGCTTGCGCCTACCCAAAGAACAAGTAATTGGGAGATTTTTTGAAGCACCTGACTGGTTTGGCTTAGGGCGGTGCCACTAATTGTTTTTTCGAAGCTTCGGCTGATGTAGCGGCCGTAACGCTCTTGCCACTTCCAACGGCTGATCATTTCTACGTTCTGAGCTTTCACTGTTTGGATGCCTGTTAGCACCTCAACCAGGTGGCTTTGAGTCTTGGCATTTTCCTCGGCAGTTTGTCGGAATTGACGCCGGAAAAGAGGTGCTCCCAGCAGTGTGAGTCCGACCTGAATTGGTAATACAGCCAAGGCAATCAGTGTCAGCAGCCAGCTGTAGATCACCATGACCACCACATAGATCACAGAGAAGGCAGCATCAAGCAGGGTTGTCAATGCTTGGCCGGTGAGGAAGTTGCGGATTTTCTCCAGTTCGCTGACCCTTGAGCCCAATTCGCCAACTGGGCGTTTGTCGAAATAGCTCAGTGGTAGGCGCAGTAGGTGGTCGATCACTTCAGCGCCTAGGCGTTGGTCGATGCGGTTGGTGGTTTCAGCGAAGAGAAAGGTTTTGAGACTGCCCAACACACCTTCAAGCACAGTCACGATGACAAGGGCAAAGCCAAGGATCTGCAGTGTGTCAAGGCTGCGTTGATTGATGACCTTATCGATGATGACTTGGATCAACAGGGGGTTGGCCAGCGTGAAGAGCTGGACCACGAAACCGGCGATCAAAACTTGGATTAAGACACCCCGATAGCGCTGCAGTGCTGGCCAGAACCAACTTGGTCCAAAGGCCTGCTCAGGAGTGGTGTTGGAACGGTCGAGGAGCAGCAATTCGATGCCTTCAGGAAAGGCTTCCTCCAGCTGACTCGGATCTAGCTTGATAAAACCCTCGCTTGGTGAGGCCAGGGTGAGGCCTAGTTGATCGCTGCGTGTTACTAGAGCAAAGCTTTGCTTCCATGGCACCAAGGTGGGCGTCTGTAAGCGAGTGCCCATCAAGGCTGGTACCTTGGCTCCGGCAACGTGTAAGCCAAGTCCGGCTGCGATCTGGCCGCACATCCGCAGGGTGGGAGTTTGGCCGCGGCGCAGACTGTCACGCAGCATTTTCTCGATAGAGTCGCGTCTGAATGGCAGCTTCATCAGCTTGGCCAGCATCTGGAAGCAGGCCAGGGTTTCTTGGAGAGGGCCTTGACCGCCAACGAAGAAGTCTTCGGAGCTTGAGTGGCTATTGAGGCTGCTGACGGGTGGTCTTGATGGTGCGAGTGACAGTGCTGTCTCAGGGGTCTCTTCTTCGTTCTGCAGAGCTGCATTGCTCTTGCTATCGACTGCTGGTCTGAGCAGAGTGGCTAGCGAGTCGGCTGGTAGGGCAATCAGCCTTAGGCAGAAACCAGATTGGGGTTTGCTTAACTCGCGAATTGCTGCGATTGAGTCCAGCTCAGTGTTGATCGGGCAGCTGGGTATCGACGAGGCGAGGAATAGACGTTTGCCATTGTTTAGGGCTGCTTCTGCTTCATCGTTATTCGCGCGCATCAATGTGGCCAGAGGGCCGAGCATCTTCAGCCATGCCTCCAGGGAATGGTGGTTCTTGGGTGTGCTTGCACGGATCCCCTGGAGAAGGGCAGCGATTTCAGCGTCCCAGAGGTAAGCCTCACAACAGTCTCGAATGTCTTTTTCAGAGTTGTAGAGCTGTTGGAAGGTTGCGTCTGTGATGCTCCAAGCCACAAGCTCTGTTGCAGCTCGTACGGCTTCGCAAGATTCACCTCTTAATAGAGAGACTGCTCCGATCAAGGAGCCGGATTCAAGTTTGATGCGTGTGGTCAAGCGACCATCACTGTTACCAAGCAGACGGGCGGTGCCGCTTTCGATCAGCAACACATGACCAGGGAGATAATTTTCTTCGCATAGGGATTGACCGATTTGAAACTTCAGCCGCTCACCTTTGATCTGTAAAGCATTTTGCAGTGCAGCAAGGGGGTGATTCAGATTCGCCAGTGTCATGTGAGGGCACCAGTCTCAAATTGATCGCCGCGAACAGCTGAGATCAGTTGATTGGTTTGTTGCTCAATCCAGCTATCGAATAATTCGATCGCCATGCGTTTTTGCATGTTGGAGTCAAATGTGGCGAGTTGCCGCTCTTCAAGCCGCGTGACTACCCACCATTGCTCGATTTTGAAAGGCTCCAGTAAGACCCCTGGGGTTGCTGTGCGTAAGCGTTGGCGAAGCAGGGGATGGGCTCTACCTAGACTTGCAGGCCCTACGAGGCCGTGGGACGCTCTTTCTCTGCCCTGGGAATGTTCTGTTGCCAGCACCGTGAAATCGGCTTCTCCTGCTTCGATCTGGAGGTAAAGCTCATGGGCTAGATCAGAATCCTCCACTCGGAGCAAGCTGTAGGTGAATTGATCGAGCTCTTCTTTACGTTTGAGGAAGTGTGCTTCGGCCTTGGCGCTGAATTCTTTCAGACTTAAATATTGAACTTTCAAAGGGATCCCGAGTTGATGAATGAGGTCTGGCTTGATCAGACCTTGATGAAAGAGATATCGCTCGAGACGTTCCTCATCACTTAGCCCATGCTGCTCGCAGAAACTCGCAATCGCCTGATCCAGTTTTTCTGCGGGTAACTGAACAGCTGCGCAGGCTTGATCAATGACCATCCTCTGCACGAGTGACCTCAACAGGTTTTTACTGCGAAGCAGAACCACAATGTCTTTAGGGAGCTTGTGGAGGCTCTCCCGAACGGTCTCTTGGAGGTCGTCCACGATGTCCTTGGGCGCCAATTGAGGCTAGTTGATCCGTTGCAGGCGAAAGGCTCTCAGCATTGTCTTCTGATTGTTTTCGCGCTTGGCAGGGCTTGCAGAGATGAGTCATCGTCTTGGAGCTGAGCTAACACCTGCCGTGCTCGTTGCACCACGTCATCCGGCACACCAGCTAGACGGGCGGCTTCAATGCCGTAACTGCGATTTGCACCACCTGCGGCCACCTGATGCAGGAACACCAGGTCGTCGCCTGTTTCCTCCACCAAAACTTGAGAATTGGCGACATTGGCCAATTCTTGGCTCAGCCCATTGAGTTCGTGATAGTGGGTCGCGAACACAGTGCGGCTTCTTAGATCTGTTGCCAGGTGTTCGCTCACCGCCCAGGCAATCGAAAGGCCATCAAAGGTGGCGGTGCCCCGTCCAATCTCATCGAGAAGCACCAAGGAACGATCGCTGGCGTGATGGAGAATGTTGGCTGTTTCTGCCATTTCCACCATGAAGGTGGATTGTCCTGCCGCTAGGTCATCGACGGCGCCGACGCGGGTGAAGATGCGATCTGCGATGCCAACACGGGCCTGATTTGCAGGCACCCAACTACCCACCTGGGCTAGCAATTGTATGAGGCCGATTTGACGCAGGTAGCAGCTTTTGCCACTGGCGTTTGGGCCGGTGAGTACGACGAGGTCAATGTCCTTGCCAAGTTCTACATCGTTAGGGATGAAGGATCTCTCTACCAGTAGTTGCTCCACCACTGGGTGTCTGCAGGTTTTGAGCTGTAGTTCTCTGCTGTTATCGATTTCTGGGCAGCAATAGTCTCCAGTGGCGGCTACTTCTGCTAGGCCGACTAGCGCATCGAGTCCTGCCACGGCCCGGGCTGCTTTACGGATTGAAGTTGCCTGTTTTCCCACTTGCTCGCGCAACTGGCAGAACAGTTCGTATTCCCGTTGGCAAGCCCTTGCTCTGAGCTGGAAGATCTGCCCTTCCCGGGTTTTGAGATCTGGAGTAATGAAGCGTTCCTCGTTGGCCAGGGTCTGCCGGCGGATCCAGTGGTCCGGCACCATGGAAGCCTTGGCTTTGCTTACGGCTAGGAAGTAGCCGAAGGTTCGGTGGTATTGCAGGCGCAGATTAGGGTTGCCACTGAGTTTTCGTTCTTGGACTTCCTGACCTGCAAGCCAGTTGTCTTGGTCATCCAGTTGATTGCGTAGGCCATCCAGCAGCGGATCGACGTTGTCGTGTATGAGGCCTCCCTCGCTGAGGCTGAGCGGTGGGTTGTTGATCAATTGCTCGCGGATACTCGCCGCCAGCTTTGGCAGGCTCTTATCCAGAGTCAGCAAGTTGTCGAGCCAGTGTGGGGCAGAGCTCAATGCATTGTGTAGTTGCTCTGCTAGCCGTGGTAATCGTTCAATGCCATCGGCGATAGCCACGAGTTCGCGGGCACCAGCATGACCGGCGCCTGCCCTGCCGGCTAGCCGTTCTAGATCTCCCATCGGTCGCAGCAAGCGTCGAAGTGAATGCCGCAGGGAGCGTGTCTCCACGAGATGGTTCACCACCGCTTGACGGGCGCGGATGGCTTTGCTGTCTAGGAGGGGGGCCTCGATCCAGCGGCGCAGGCAGCGGGCTCCCATGGCAGTGAGGGTACGGTCTACGGCCCAAAGAAGGGATCCTTGGAATTGGCCATCCCGTTGGGTGCTAGTTAGTTCTAGGTTGCGTCGGGTTTGGGCGTCGAGTACTAAGGCATCGCCGGCGAAGACTGTGAGCGGATGTTCCAGGGGCATCGGGGCGATGCCTTCATCGACGTTTTCAGCAAGGGGTTGGGTGTCCCTTAGATAAGTCAGCAGTCCGCCGGCGGCCCTTAGTGCTAAGGGCACCTCTTTCAGCCCTAGACCGTCGAGTGTGCTGAGCCGGTAATGCCCGAGCAGGGCCCGCTCGGCCTCTGGCTGACTGAAGGGTGTGTTGGCTATCGCTGTCAGGAACAACTGCTCTGGACACCAGGCAGGCCTAATGCTTTCTCCGATCTGTTGAGCTATGAGCAGTTCCGAAGCCTCGAGCTGAGCAAGGTGTTGGTGCAGCTCAGCGCTCCCCTCTCGTTGTGTGACCAGGAATTCGCCTGTGCTGACATCTGCGTTGGCTAGACCCCAGCAAAACGGTCGGTTGCCCTGGGCTGGCTCAACAACAACAGCTGCTAACCAATTGTTGCGACGAGCTGTAAGCATGCCTTCTTCAAGCACCGTGCCTGGGGTGAGCACCCTGGTGATGTCACGTTTGAGTAGTGTGCCTTTGCTCGGAGTTGTTTCCAGTTGGTCACAAAGGGCCACACTTAAACCGTGTCGGATTAATTCGACGCAATAGCGCTCTGCAGCATGGTGGGGGACGCCTGCCATCGGCACACGGCCGATCCCTTTGCCTCCTTCCTTGCCCGTGAGAGTCAGATCTAACAGCCTTGAGAGCTGAATGGCATCTTCAAAAAAGCATTCAAAAAAATCGCCGAGTCTGTAGAGCAAGATCCTTTCGGGATGTTTGGTCTTGAGTTCCACGTAGTGACGCAGCATTGGGGTGAGCTGTTCAGGGTCAACAAGGCTGTGGTGTGCCCAGGTGGGCAGATCGTTGTCTTGACCTGCTGTTTCGAGTTGCTCTTGGCTTTCAGAATCAAGTGGGATGTTTGGAACGGATGTTGGCTTATGTCGATTGCGGGGCCTTCTCAGTGATTCGTCGACGAGTTCTTGATCAGAGAGATCGATACGCAGAACCCCTCTAATGGTTTCTTCGCAGCCTTCAGCGTTGGACTGCGGCTCCAGATCACCAAATAGACTGCCTTGTAACGACTCAGCGTTGGCAGCCATCGGCGAATCCTGCCAGTACAGAAATGGCATCGTAAGGCTGGTGTGCTTAGCAGGATGTGAAGCCTCGCGACACCCGCAGCGGCCTTTTCATGAGAAGTCTCGCCCTCATGGGAGAATTTTCAAAGATCAGAGCATTGGCTCCGCCGCCTCAACTCCATGCAGATCATTTCCGACATCGCTGTGAACGCCCTGTTGTTCGCATCATTGCTTTTGGTTGTTGGGATTCCAGTGCTTTATGCAACCCAAAAAAACCCAGGCGATCGCCGCAACCCTGAAATCAAAAAGATCGAAATCATTGGTGGGGTTTGGTTCCACCTTGTTTTGCTCAACGGAGCAATCAGCTTCTTGGTGGTTTGAGTCCATCACTTGAAGCTTGATCTTGGACCGCTTTGGGGAAGCACATCCTTAAAGGGTGGCTTGATTTAGCCAGCTTCCTTGATTTGTCATTGGCTGATCACGATCACTCCCTTTGGATTGGTTGCTTGTTTGCTTCCTGGTTTCCGTCTAAAGAATGGCCTGCTGAGCGACAGCTTCCTTTGGGGCCCATACTCCCTGAGCAGTGTGGTCTTTTTCTGGTGGTTGCCCTAGTTGATGTGGATGTCGCACTTGCACCCTTGATCATTAGGCATGCGTAGCTTATTGCCGTTGGCGTTGCCCCTCAGTGTGTTGTTGATAGGCAGCTGGCGATTGGCGGTTACTTCTAAATCTCCTCATTCGGCTGAGGTGTTGATTCAGAAGGAGAAGCAACAACCACTTCCTGACTTGACTGTGCCTCCTCCTGGAACGGGCATAACTTGTGATCAGGACCCTTCACTTGATCAGGATTTGCTAGTGGAAGGACAGCGTCTTGGTATCAAGGTCATTTCAGGTACTCCTCAATTGAAGGGTAAAGATGGTACTTACCGTGCAGAACCTGGCCGTTTTGGAACGATCACCTTGAAACCAAGACCGATGAGTGCTGAGGTGCGATGCAAGTTGATCAGCCATGAGTTCATTCATGTGCTGCAGCATATTCACGGCGATCTCAGGGGCGTGCCGACGTTGGCTTGGCCTGCCTCCGCTGAGCTTATAGAGCTCACTGGGTCTAGGCAAGAAGCGGAGGCTTATCAGCATCAGAACAGAGTTGGCTATGTCTTGCGAATGCTTAGGGCGGTGCCGACGTTGAGCTAATGATTAAGCAAGCCGCCCTGATACTTGAGTGGCCTACCATTCTGTTGATTACATAGAAGTTCTGGATTGAGATGTGCAATTGCAGCTCATTGATGAGTCTGCCGTAGACATTAAAAAGCTATTGACAATTGATTATTGACCTTATGCTATAGATTTTGAACAGTATTAATTGTGAGATTTGACGAATAACTGCCACATTCAGTAGGACGAGAAATCACCCTTGATTAGTGTATTATCTGCTGAGCATTTTGTGCATGAATTCAAACAAGTCTAGGCTTTAATCGAGGACAGTGGGCCGTTAATTTCTTTTCATCAAACCTCGTAAATCATATACGCACCATTGCTTAATTGAATATTAGCTTACGGCCAGTTAGTTGCACTGAAAATTCACTAAATATAAAGCTTGTTTTCACATCAACTTATTTGTCAAATGAATACTAAAAGTCAAGTAGGCATGTCTATGCATATTAAGAAGTTAATAGCATTTAGCTCATAGCGTAGAGCAGAGTGCATAAAAGAGGCAGGAATATTGTTCCAATTGATCTTATATCTTGTTAAGAAATTGACATATTAAATCGACTCTCCTTAGGCTTAATTCTGGGTAGGTAGGCGGGCATATGTGAGAGCAGGAGAATCCTATAGAGTTATTTAGAGTGCCATGGAAAAATGTATCAGAGCTTTTAAGCACGACAGGCTGTTGATTTAATGTATATTTATATACGTAACCTGTAAGTGGTATTTGGTCTGAATAATTCATGATCTTATTGTATAGATAACTGTCATCAACTTTTACTATTGTCTTGTATGAAGATGAAAATGATCCCATTAAGATGTCGTCATAGACTTGATACCTAGAAGGATCCAGAAGTAATTTGTATTTATTCATTATTTGCCTTCTCTTGAATATTTTATTATGAACACATTCTAGATTCCTGGCACCAAAAGCAGCGATGAACTCTGACATCTTAGAGTTCAGACTTTGATATTTAAATAAAAGCGGATTATCTAAGCACATACCAAACTGACGAAAACTTTTGGCTAGATGAATATCATTTTTGTGCAAAATAAGTGCACCTCCTTCACCAGCCGTTAGATTTTTGGTTAAATGAAAACTATGAATCGCCATATGACCGATAGATCCAGCTAGTTTGCCGCAAATAGTTAAAGCATTAAATGCTTGTGCAGAATCTTCAAGGTATAAAATATGATATTTATTTGAAATTGCCAATACTTTTTCCCAATGTTTAGAAATAAAGCCTCCAATGTGAACGTCTAAAATCGCAAGAGGGTGGATGTTTCTTGAGTTAAGTTCGTCAAGAGTACTTTCTAGAGATATGGGACATATACCAATGCCACTCTCATTTGTGTCAACTACATGAATAATTAGATTCAGTGCCGCTGCAGCTTGCCACGTAGCAATAAAAGTATTATTAGGTAAAATTATATGATCACCGGGCTTAGAAACACATGACAGCATTGTTAGTAATGCTGAAGTCCCCGAGGAGGTGCAAATAACTTTTTTATCTAGATAGAGCTTCTCTAACTTTGTCTCAAATTTTTTTACAAACCGATCATTAGTTAAAAAGCCTCTATTGATGATCTTGATACAGTCAAAAAGAAATTTAACTTGTAGATGGACCGGTAGGGAATAATCGAAAATGCGGGCTAAAGGCATAAACAGCTAAGTTCCTTCTACATAGTGATTAAGGTCAGAATCACGCAGAATTGATATTGATGAACAACTAGGATAGGGATTTGAATGTGAAAAGTCATTGATAATTAATCTTGGTGAATGCGGTAGATTCATCACTAGTTGGAAATTTTTAAAGCCAAGTTCGACAAGATCATTAAATGTTTTGACACGATACTCTTCAGATCTAGATGTAGAAAAAATAAAAGTAGCTCCCTTATCTTGAAGGGAAAGCAGACAATTAATGTTGCTGGATAAGGGCTCGCTCTTATCAGCCCATGTTTTAGTTCCAAACATACCTCTATTTTTGAAGATGACTCCATCAATATCACAGAATATAGATGAATAAGACTTGGCAAATGAAATAAAGTCTTTTTTAGTCCCTAAGTCTTTGAAACCAGAAACTTTTTGAGCCCAGAACGGCATTCCTGATTCGATCATATTTTCAATTACGTGGCTAATAAATATTTCACCCTGGGTCTCACTAGAGATAGCATTAAAGGCCTCTAGAAATTCAGACGAATGTTGGAAACTATAACCACCAACTGCAATTAAAGGAGAAAATAGCATTTTTTCAATTATTCTATGAACTCTATTTTGAGAATCAACCTCTAGTGAACTTTTAGAGCAAAGCCTTTCAATATTATTTTCTTTAGCATCTGCAAAACAAACTTTATTGCCTGAAAGTTCTATGCCTGACGGAAGTGAAAATAGGCTATCACAATCTTTAATCGTAACTTGCCCTTTTATTGATAGTGATTCTATGATTACTTTTACAGTATATGCAGGTCCTCGAAGAGTATGATCAATTATTTTAATTTTAGGGATTATATCTGAAAATTTTGAAAATACCTGTTCTATGATGGTTGAAGCGTGATATTCTTCATCGTGCTCCTTCAATACTCCAAAAGCAATATCATTATAGTTTTTCAGTAAAGGAGCTAGAGATTCATAGAAAAGCGGCTTACCATTAGGTAGAGTATACAAATATTTTGGTTTACCAGGACCATACCTACTTGATGACCCAGCACAAGGTGCAATTAGAGTAGATCTAGGCATCATTTCTCCCTAGTTTCGATTCAATATAGCAGGAAAGTGATGTAGCAAGTTTTGAATGACTATCTAAATATTGTAATACACGCAAAGCTTCAACCATTATAAAAAGATGCTCAACTTCAGGAAGAGATATAAATCGATCAGTAAATATTCCTTTTAGCGATTGATGCATTTTGAGTATGAAAAGAGAAATGGAGGTTTTGATTGGCAAAAAGTTTCTCTCAACTTGAAAAGATAGTCCAAATTCCAGATCAAAGATTAGCTTGAAGTAATCTGCTAAGATATTATTATTAAGGTAATGACGAATAGGGTCTATGAATACCATATTGCCTTTGGAGACAATGATATTGGACAGTGTCAAGTCTCCATGCACGGCATTGTGCTTACTATTAGAAGATAAGAGCTGAATACTATCCCTATGCTTGTGGAAATCATTTTCCAAAATAGAGACAAGGTATAGATTAAAGGCATCCATTTTTCCAAGATTCCTTGATTGAATATTACTAGTAATTAGCTTGAGCTTATTTATGGCTAGCTCATATAAATCTGATTCAACATTGGATTTTGATTTATTTATTAATTCCAACATGTAGCTGACTAAAATTTCTCTATAGAGATGATGATCGCGAGAAATCATAACATTTGGGTTCGCAAAAGAGTGACATAAAGTGTCACCTTCTATATATTCCATATCTATGAAAAAAGGATGGCTATTATTGCTTCCAGAGGCAATAATGCATGGCATTCTTATTAAATAATTATTCCATGATTTCATAATCTCTGCTTGTTGCATTAAGGTTGAAATCCCAGTAGAGGATAATACGTACTTTTTTACATAAAGTTGTTTTTCACTTAGGTATAAGTCGACACCTGCTCCACTTAATCCATTCGATAATGATTTTATCTGCATACTTAGATGGCTAAGACATTAGCTAGAATTGGTTCTAATGTTTTGTATGAACAGAATTTACAATGATCTATTTCTTGCTTGTTATTTGCAAGTGATTCTCTTAAATCAGCTATTGGTCCTGAACTTCTTAGCTGATCAAGGTTGTCTATGAATATATTCCCAACTGATTTAGTGGAGGTATTCATGCAGCATATTTTTAGACTCCCATCGACTGTCATGTAAATCCCCTCTCTTGGCCACCAACAGTCCTTAAAATCCCATGGAGATTTTCCTTTAACTTTGTGAGAATATGGGATTAAGTATTCTTTTACTTTTTGGATCTGAGTATGATCAATTTCTTTTTCTTCGCCCCACCATTGTGCAATATTTATTCTCATATCATCGATAAACTCATATTGATCAACAAGGTTATAGACTGCTTCTAATGACTCAACATTTTGGGCAGTTGCTACAAAATTGATTTCATAGCGTGGCTTAACCATTTCACTATTTAATTTGTAGTAAGTGTCAATTTCATTAAGTGAATTAATTAGCGTAGTCCATTTCGAACCAGGCCGTGCTTCTTCATAGGTTTTCTCATAACCATCGATTGAAAGATATAGTAAATTCAAATAAGATGAGGCATTAAAGAACTTCTTGGAAACCTTATACTGAAGATTAGTTGCACTAATAGTAAAGCAATTTGGGAAATATTCTTTAAAAAGCATTGTCACTTCATCAAAATTAGGGTGGAAAAATGGTTCTCCAAGACCCATTAATTTAGCTTCACTAATAGGCTCGTTTTTTAAGATATCCAGGCAAATCTTCCATTTACTCATGCTCATATGACGCAAGTTTTGTGAATTTACAACCTCACGCCTATTGCAAAATACACAATCTAAATTACAATGATTAGTCGTCTCAAGGTAAACATATTTAATAGGCAGATCTTTTAACATTGAATAAAACTAGAATTTCCCTTTAATTATTATAGCCCATCCCATCCCTTTCGCCATTGCCAGGAGAGAACATAAAGGATGGACTGAAAAGTTGCTTCTGTTAGAGTATTTATCTATAGGATAATAATTAAATACTTTCTTTCTCTGCAGCATTAGACCTAAGATTAAGTTTATACTAATTCTTCTATTTAAACAATGCGCTAACATCAGAGTTTAGTGATCTGTTGAGTTCAACATACTAATAAATAGATATTCTGGTCAAAATCATAGATTTCAAAGGATTTCACTAATAATAAGCTTTTTAGCACAGATTATTTTGTGATTTGACTATAGTTCAGAATTAGCGACTTCTCTTCTCTGCTTAAAGCCAAAAGTTTGATCTTGTCGAAATTATTTGACTAATTTAGGACATTTGCCTCTAACCAGATTGATTTTGACTCTTGATAATTAGAGATCATTTACACGAGCTTTAATTTAATTAGTATGCATAGCAAGTGTCTAAGTTAGACTTATAGGATCAATAGCGGTTTGATTTGCTTGGCATACAATATCCTATCAAATACAAATTATTTTTATAGATTGCTTTCATTTCTAGTTATTTAGCCTAAAATTGAAGTAAACTCAACTCCTTATTGAGAATACTTTTTGGGTTGATTCTTTCATTGCCAAATGACTCGAGATCGATCTTCTCCGATCCTCTTGATTTATATTAAGAGTGCTATAGAAAGCGTTTGGGATAACTTGTGATCACTCTATAAATTTGCACAAAATGCTTGCCTTCGATTTCCTCTCAACGATTATCACGCTAAAGCTATAAATCCCATCAACTAAGAATGTTTGGGATGATTAGTCCATTAATTTGAAAAAATATATATCGTAACCATTACTAAAGCCTTGCTATTCTGAGGGCTTGTTTAGAGGACTAATTAACGGCATGATACAATTATTTCTAATAATGAACTAGGCCTTGAAAATCTTTATTAATCATATATCTCGTTGCGGAGGTACGTCTTTGATGGAGTACTTCAAGAACTCTTTTGAGGGAGAATTGATTATTATCAATTCTCGATTGATTAAGTCAGATAAAGAATTAATCATGGCATTTCATAGATATGATAATTCACCAAATGCAATCATGATTGGGCATACTCACCAACCTTCTTTGGCTAATCGTAAACTAGTAATTAATTTTTGGAGCTCTATATATAAGATATCCGATATCAGATTGACAATCCTAAGAAACCCTATGGAGAGGTCTATATCTTGGATAAAAGCCGCAGGAAATTTAAGTCTTAATGATGATTCCGAACACGGCATTCCATTTCGCTTTAAAGGATTAAATCAAAAGTCTCTAAAAGTTGCTGAGAAGATTGAATTCACTAGAGGCAATCGTTCTAGCCTTTGTGATAATATATATAGTTGTATTCTTCCAGATAATTTTTATGCAGACAGCCCTGATAATACTAACATTGCAATGTCTTTGAATAATTATCCAATTGAATTGCTATCTAGCATTAACCCAAATTATTTTCTTACACCATTACCACTTAGGTCTCAGACACAGGTCAATGCCTATAATAACCTCTTCATTTCTGGCCTTGAGTTCAACTCCCTCCGTCAATATCTTGAGATACCTGAATATGAATACTACGCTCTCGAAAATATTAATCATTTGGTAAATAGACTAGAGATTGATGGCATTACAAAGCCTGGTTTTCACGTCCCTCACATTAATAGTATTGAAGCAGACCCACAGATATCATTAGTACTACGTACTAAGCTTACAAATCTTTATCCTGAAAGCTTTCTGTTGTGGAAGCACTCGGCCAATATATTTTAATCAGTAATAATATAATTTGACTCAGCAGAACAGATCCTTTAATTATAATAATTTATAACCAAGAACTGCCCAATGATATTATTGGAGAAGTAGCATTAATAAATAACCTTGCCGATATAGTAAAGCTTACTATACATGTAAGCACACAAACTAATCTACCTGTTGATGTTTAATTTTGAGGAACTTACATTTTGATCATATCCTTTTCGAGATTAATCACAGATATATATACCTAAATATTAGGGAGTATCCACATTGATACCTACAAGATATTATACTTATCTCACAGTCTCAATCTGCAAGGATGCTTTTGGACCCTATACCTAATAATGTTATTGTAGTGCCTGGCCTTGTTAAGGAGAACCTATCGGATTTTAAATCACTTCTTCATGCTGTTGAGGGGCATGCATTTGCAATAATATGCACAGAGGACTATTGCATTCCAAATTTGGAGATATTTTATGATTTCCCTCATGCTTTAGTTTATATATTGACTCCTCATAATAAAGCCGGTAAAGAACAAGCTCAACTTCCACATCAATTTTTGTACCAATGGTATAAATTCAACAAATGCCTGAAACTCGCTTCATGTATTGAACGAAAATATTCAATGCGCATAAATAACATCTTTAAGCTTCGTCCAGATTATTTCTATCCTAATATGGATGTTTTAGTTGATCTCATTAAAACCACTAAAGACATATCTGATGATTATATTTATACTGAGTCTGATCGCGTATTTTTTGGCTCACGTGATACTATTTTTTCGCTTAGGCATATGTTAGATATCTCATTATCCCTTTTAGTTGGGAAGCCAGACTACTACTATCCTTTAAATTTTGGCAATTTAGCAAAATCAGATTTAAAAAGCTTTCGCTGGGAAAGATGCAATTTTGATCGCCGAATATTTGACTACAAATCCGTATCATCACTCTTTTCACTTAGGAATTCTAATATTCAAAATTATGCAGAAATTGAAACTTACAAAGAGATATCTCCTCCAACAGCTTCTGATATCTACTCATTCCATACAGGTAATCGTATTTTCCCAGGAGAAAGAAGTTATGCTTGGTTCCTCAATGTTCATGGTATTGTTGCGAAGAGACATGCAGCATTGCTTGGATCGATAATTCGTTGACGCTACATCCAATATATTCTTGATGTAAAATTAATAGTCTGATATCTTGTTATAAAACTCACAGCCTTTGTAGATCTATTGAATTCTTATAGATAACAATGCAGGATCGATATTTTGATTGATCTTATCACTTTCTATTGCCAATAGATTTTTGAGTTGGATCTCTAAATGATCTACTGCGCATTGAAGAATTGCACGATTTTGACATTCTCTGATCACAGCAATTTATATATTGTAAAATAGTTACCGTGTTTTTTATTAGACAATTTTAAATCACCAATAATAAAGAATAAAAGCAGTACCTTAGCCAAAGCTCTACTTATAATTTAATTTAGATAGTAATTCTAATTACAAACCTTCGAACCAAAGCGAATATAGATCATAAAGCTATCGTAAATAAATATCTATAAATTTTTAGCCTACTTGGAAAAATATTTATACGTTACTCAAATTAGTTAGTGCCTGGACTTATGATTATTGGGCAGCTTGTGATTGAGAGACTGAAACAGTAATTCATCATATACAACCATCGAAGGAGCTTACATTAGACATGATAAGATGGATATTTACATTCAACCATAATTATGTTCAAGAGGATATTATTCTGCCATATTCCTAAAACTGGCGGCTATAGTTTCCTTCGATGGTTAAAAGCAAATATCTACGAATTAAACGATCAAGAGCGACAGAATGAACCCTCCATTATCAAACAAAAACTTTTTGAATCAGATATTGTGGAGATTCATGGGGGCAAGCCAATATCAATATCAAAGATTTTAGGAGAAGATACTTTACCCTATCTAAAAGAGTCTTTATTGATTTCTATCATTAGAAATCCAATACAGCAATATGAAAGTTTATGCAAGGATGCTTACTTTAATAAAGCGTATCTTGATTTGCCGCTAGCAAGTCGTAGCTTTAAGAATGGCTCTATAGAAGGTATTTACAATCAGAGTTATAAGGACTTTTGCTTTGATATGAATTCAATATTTCGACTTTATGAATCATTTTGGTGTCATCAAGGCACTTCTGATTCTCATGCAGACAAAGCCCAATACAAGGCAATTGAATACTTACAGGAAAATCAACTTTTTTCCCAACTTTCAACAAGAATGGTGAATAGTAATTATATTTTTAGGCGTAATTCACAGTCTTCTTATCTGCACACTGCATTCGGTAGAGAATTTGTCATAAAATCGATTGAAAATCCTACACAAAGCCTTTTTTTAACAACTGAGCTGCTAGATAGATCATTTGCAAGATTAATAAAAAATTCAGAGGCATTTAGAAAATTTACAATATTTTCCGAGCTTCCAGCAATAGATGAAGCACAAATTTTACGTGATCTTGGAGAATTACACGTGAATGTGACCCACCAGATGGCAGCAAAAGTTTCCAAGTTATCACAGGAGAATGCATATAAATTCCTTGAACTAAATAAGTTAGATCATACATTATGGCATGCAATGTCATCTTTTTGGTCAAGAATCTTAGATAAGTAGAAAGAAGAATGCATTAAAGAAATCTAATCTCATGCATCGATCCAAATATATATAAATTCACCTTAAACTTCTATACATTGATGGTCTTGCGTATTATTAATGAACATTGTGGACTTAGGTAAAATATAAACTCATTCTTAATGAACTCTCTTTAGAACCGCATGTGTATGTAAGAGGCTCTATTAATTATGGTATATATTTTAGCTACTGTCATTGGGGAACTTTATAAGTACTGTTTCTATATAGCAATCTTCCATGCTGTGCTTTGCCCCAAAAACTACTCGTATTGAAATCTGGTTCGTAACCATAATGAGATAGAAATTCTGTACACGTTCTTTCCGAGGGATTCTCTTCATAAAAACCTGAAATAGAGTTGATTGTAACTTCTAGATCAATACTCTTCACGTTAGGCAATAGATTAGTTGCTCCTTTCAAAACTTCTAATTCATAGCCTTGTGTGTCTACAACCATTAGATCTGTAGCGAAAAAATCCGGATTCCTGTTGATAGCAGCATTCAATGTTGTTGTGAATACTTCATAATGTAATGGAGGCTTGTCTACTCCGCCGCCATGTGAACTTAGTTCCATCGAATCCATTCCGAATACAGATCTGATTATTTCGACTTTTGGCTTCAATAAGCTTGCCAACCCAGAACTTCTACCTTCAAATGAGGTTAGTGTATGCCTCCCAGTTGCACTAGCGAGTCCTAATGGATAAAAAATAATATTAACCATATAGTTCGATTTTATATAATCAATAGCAGCACTGATTATTTTAAACTTGTCAGGATTTGGTTCAAAAAGCATAATGTTCCTGGCTTTTAATTTACTTACATAAAAAAGAAGCTCTTCTGCCTCATGAACACCAACATGAATAACAGTATTAACTAAATGCCCCAAATTATCATAATGCGGTATATTTTTAACGAATTTATCAGGGTAGTTGAAAAGCATTCTTTTGCCAGTAGATATACTATAATTTTACCCTATAAGTACCAGGCTTTTATTCCTTTCCAGTATAAGTGGTTACTTTTCATTAGAACCAGAATGGAAGCATGTTAACATATGCGCAAATACTTTCTTGATCTTTAAGCGATGAAAGAATTATTTGACAAGATTAGCTTAGCAATGCATCGTATATCTGCTGAAAATTTAAATCAAACAAAACTTTTTTCTTCTGGTTTGACCGAAGTTGCTAATCTTGAACTACAAGCGTTGCTTCAGGATAAATTTGTTCATCACACTCTTTCAAGCCTTGATGGATCAGTTAGTCCGCGCGTAGCGGATTACTTCAATCTCGTAGAGACTGTTTTAGCGCTACGCTTTGATGAAACTAATTTGTACGTTAGATCTAATATCGAGTACCAAGCAGGACATCCTGGACCACAGTTTTGGGAAACATCTGTAAATGCTTTATCTAATAAAAAGTATTTGATCGAAGCTTATCCATGGCAAAACCTTGTTTCAACAAACCAATTATTCGAATTTGCAAAGAAACATAACCTACCATCTTTAATTAAAAACCTCAGCCCTTCGGCAATCTATCAAATACATTTTTTCTCACTTAATACCTCCAACCAAAGATCATGGAAATACTTTTTGAGTGGAAAAAACCTAACCAATCTTTTTTCCAATAAAAATGATTTTTTAAAATTTTGTAAGTTCGAGCATTTTGAATGGCTTGCTATAAGAGAGCATAAAATTTCAACCAGTCCGCTTCAAAAACAGAAAACCACAATTTCTATTTTTGTTGATTCATTAGATAGACGAATATTTGAGAATCCTTTACTGGCAAAGATACTTCCAAATTTGTTTTCTTTAAGAGACAAGGGGACTTTGTTTAGGGGCTTTACTTCCTCAGCATCTTGGACATACCCAGTACTCTCTAGCATTTACAGTGGAATTAATTCAGCTATTGATTTACGACTTTGGAGAACTCCATGGCCAGCTGATCTTTTCCTTAAGGCTTCTTTGCCTAACTTAGATAAAAAGGATGCCCGTCTCTTATTATTGCGAGAAAAATTACACCAAGAATACCTAAACTTTAAGTACCATCCTTTTTCCCTTACTAGGAATATCTCAAATTCGAATATATATGGCATGAAAAACTCATTAAATCACTCCTGGAGACATGGAATGAGTTCATACTATACAACTTCGATGGAAAAATCTGGCTTTAATACTAATGCGGCGCTTAATGAAATGTCTCCTGTGTTTAATTCATCGAATTCTGATCGCTTAATATTCATAGATTTGGACCATGCTCATAGACACACTATACCAAAAATAAATTATCCGCATCGAGATGCATCGATTGACTTTGATGATTTAAAATTCCTAAATAGTATGATAATGGCGGAGAATACTATAACTGGTTCTATACATCCAGATAAAGTTTCAATCTATCTAAGAAGATATCAAGAAATTGATAATTCAATAGGAGCCATTGTTGATTATTTTGGTGACTCTGCGAGTTATCTCCTCTTTTCCGATCATGGTTCTAGTTTTGTAGATTACATTACTGATGAAGACCTCAGCAATCATCATCTAAGCAATCAATCTACTTCTTCATCGGTATCTTTAAATAAGGTTGCAACCCCTACGCTACTTTACGTTAGCGCAAACACTCAACTTCAAGCTCAAGAACAATTTTCAGAGGAACTAGTTTCCTCTCAAGATATATATGATATTATTAAGTTCTTAACTTCTAAAAGTTCAAATTACACATCTAGCGTGCTTACAGATAATGAACTTCTTTCGTCCAGGTTACCTTGCTTTTTTGGAGGTCCTGGTCGTGCAACTTGCTTAAGCTCTGGCTATGCTTATAGTGGTTCAAAAGAAGCAGTGTCTATAGAGCTTATGGCCCGTTATAATAATTCAGTCACTTATAAAAATATTCCATTGCTAAACGATGTTCAAGATGCCTTTGTATCACTAACTCAATGCCTGAATACACTTTAAATAGTAACAATGACTATTAAAAAAATCCGAGAATCATTACTTAACTCCCATTCTACAAAAGGTATTGATTTATGGAATAAGGCCTCCGAAGTCGTATTAGGCGGATGTGGATTGCTTTCAAAGAGGCCTACAAGATATTCTTCCAGAACATGGCCTACCTATATGAAAGAATCAAAGGATATATTTATTAAATCTCTGGACAATATTACTTATGCTGATTTTACTGAGTTTTCTATCGGTTGTTGTCTTTTAGGTTATCGATCAAAATCCCATAATAGCATTTTAAAATTGCTGAAGAAGCAATCACCTTTGTCAACCCTTTTATCTCCTTACGAGCCAGAACTTGCATTTAAATTAAATGAATTTTTTAGTGAGTCAAGGGTATGGAAATTTTGTCGAGGCGGAGGAGAAGCACTAGCCATTACCGCAAGACTTGCTAGAGCCATATCCACTAACACTCGTATTTTAGTCTGTGGTTACCATGGCACTCATGATTGGTACCTTTCTTCAAACCTTAGTATAAAGGATGGGCTTAGTCAGATATTTCTCAAAGGCATCACTCCGAATGGTATTCCACATGAATATTCAGGTACAACGATTAATATTTCACAGCTAAATGCTCAAACGATTGAACATAGTATCCAATCTCACCACCCTGGAATTATATTCTTTGAGGCATGTAGGTATAAGCTACTCGATCAAAACTGTGTCAAGCTACTCCAAAAATTCCAAAATGAAGGAGGTATCCTAGTTGCAGATGAAGTTACGAGTGGCTTTAGATTCAATTCGAAATTAGCTACCTTTGAATGCGGCATCATCCCTGATTTCATTGTATTAGGAAAATCATTAGGCAATGGGTATGCGATATCAGCGGTTGGAGCATTGAAGAAATATCATGATAACTTACAAGAATGTTTTTTGAGTAGTACCTATTGGACAGAGTCTATAGGTCTTAGAGCCGGTATTCTTACCCTAGAAGCATTTAATGATTGGGAGACAATAATTTCTCAGTTAAATACAAATGGCATGATTATTCATGATATGATTAACAAAGCATTTAACGCTTCAAGGCTCCAAGTAACTATCAACAATATCCCTACCATGATTAATTTTGAAATTTTACCTCAGTTAGGATTTACCTCCATTGAGTTGCGAACCTTATTGATTAGTCGAATGTTGAAACTGGGATTTCTATTTAGTACAACTATATATCCTTCTATTCGACACACAAGACATTACTCACATCGGTTCGGATCAGCTTTATCAAGTGTCTGTAGCCAGCTAGGTGATGATATGCTTGATAATTCTTCATTATTAAGAATTGAACTAGAAAAAATTGGCCCAGTTGAGCAAGGCTTTTCTAGAACACAAAAATTATGACAACTATTTGCCTCACACAGGCCAGATTAACCTCCACTCGTTTGCCAAACAAGATTTTAATGCCAATCACCCAAAAGCATAATGCCCTATCTCTCCTACATACACGATTACAACAATCCAAATTGCTGGACAATCATATTTATATAATACCGTATACTCCTGCAAACCAAAAACTTAAAGAATGGCTTGACTACAATCAATACAACTATTCAGTTGGACCAGAGTATGACCTTCTTCAAAGGCATTTGATTTCTTGTCCTACAGATACGAATACAATAGTTCGTATTACAAGCGATTGCCCTTTGGTGGACCCAACTTGGGTTGATGTTGCTATTAGCCTCTTCAAAGCACTTGACATTGACTATATTTCAACATACACACCTGCTTCAACATCAAAATTTTGTAATGGTAGCGATATAGAGGTTTTTAGCTTTGATACACTTAATATGCTAGCAAATAATTTTTACGAACAAAGGGATAAGGAGCATGTTACGTTTCCACTTTGGGATGGACGAGCACAGAACTCTTGTATGACTTTAAATTCTTTGATTCAGGATCCTATTAACGATGTTCGAATCACTTTAGACTATCTAGAAGATCTTACAGTCTTAAGGACTTTAGGAGAACAATTAGATCTTGAGTCAGCATCGCTTTCTGATATTGTTAAAGCCTATAGATCATCTTCTCTTTCAAGTCTTAATGGACATTTTCAATACGATGCCGGCTGGAACTAAATCACATATATTACTCATACTTGGAAGCAGTGGTAATATTGGCACATCCCTACTTCAAAACGTCGATGAACTCCTAAACAAATATAAGCATATCTACTGTATAGACATAAATATCAATGGAGCTATACCAGATTCGCGATCAACCAGCCTTTCCTTTATCGAAGCTGACGCAGTCCATACAGAATACTTTCAGCATCTGCCTGTGTCTTGTGATTTATTTAAGCTTGATGCATTAAACCTTATAGCCCATGACTACCCCGTCACCTCTTTGGGTTTATCTGATAAATTTAACAGCCCATTTCAACTGTCTACCCAGCAATATATTGCTTCATTAGGTGTTACTGCAGGATCCTCATATAACCTGATTCGACAAATACAAATGTACAATTTTATTGATCCGTCGATATGGTTAATAGGCTCTATATATAATCAAATCTTACCAGACCCTTTTTTATATTCCGACAACTCTTCCGTCTACAAGCCCATAGCTTATTCTTCAGGTAAATATGCGCAACTTCCTTTGCGAGATCAAGCCGCTCGATTCTTTGCTCCTACTGGAGGTAGATGTAACTCACTATCTTTTGG
Source organism: Prochlorococcus sp. MIT 1318 (assembly GCF_047304505.1). Classification (NCBI taxonomy): domain Bacteria; kingdom Bacillati; phylum Cyanobacteriota; class Cyanophyceae; order Synechococcales; family Prochlorococcaceae; genus Prochlorococcus; species Prochlorococcus sp. MIT 1318. The sequence continues at coordinate 785,687 of NZ_CP138958.1, forward strand.
AGGAATAAAATCTTCCCAAGACCATGAATTCATTAAAAAATACAGCAGCCTCTGCCCTGCTGGAAGGCTTGTTGATATTTCCGAAGTAACTTCAACTATAATATGGGCACTTATTCATTCACCAGATTCTATGAACGGAACAGATCTACTTGTAGATGGCGCGTTTCATTTGAAATAGAATTAAGTGAACGTTTATATACTAGGAGCCGGTCCAGCAGGTCTTTCTCTCTCTTATTACCTATCTAAGCTCGGCATAAAATCTACAGTATTTGAGTTGACAAATCATATTGGTGGTATGGCACGCACTTGGACATGGAATCATTTCTTGTTAGAGACAGGGCCACATTTACTTCATACGCCTTTAAAGGATATTTGGGATGATTGGAAACTACTCCTAGGACCAGATCTTATTGAGCAGCAATTTTTCTCTGCGAATTACTTGTCCAACGGCTCCCAAGAATATCTGTTTGACTATCCACTCAATTTGCCGCAGGTCTTAACGAGTAGTTATTGGTCAACAGAACAGCTGGAATCTATTAAATCGGAACTATGCGATAAGCCTGACTTGCAGATGCTTTCGTCAGCCACTTCGTTTTCTGAATACGTGGATGGCTTAGTCGGCTCTACTTTATCAAATATATTCTTTAAACGCTACCCTGAGAAGGTATGGGATATTTCTACAACTGAAATGCTCCCTGACTGGGCACCAAAGCGACTACGCACATGTGACTCTCAAGAATCATTTTTTCAGGACCAGTACTCAGGTATATCTAGATATGGTTCAGGTGACTTGTTTTCAAAAATTCAGAAATCTATTACACTTCAAGGTTCAATTATTAATTTGAATGAACCTATCACTTCAATTAATATTCACCATAATCATGTGCAATCATTCGAAACAACCAAAAGGACTGTCGATGTTAATTCAGAAGATTTAATCATATCTACTATTCCTATTTCTAATTTCTCTAGATTACTTGGATTTGATTTCAGCATCAAATTTAGAGGCATAGCATCCGTTTATCTTGCATTTGAGGACATACCTACTCTTCTACCCGATCCATACTCTTGGTTGTATTTTTCTGATAATTCTGTATTTAATCGCATAACAGAACCTACCAAACTTTCTAAAAGTCTAAATCTCCTTACTAGTGACCGTACATACCTTGTTTGCGAGAAGGCTATAACCCTCGACTCATCGAGACCTTATGATTCTCTTTCATCTCAAATTATAGAAAGCACTAAACGTGACTTTAATAATATACCTATGTTTTCAAAGTACAATATTGATAAATCAGCTATCAATATTGAACCTTATGTCTACCCTATCCAAACTCATGCCAATAAACTATTGTATCGAGAGATAGCATCTAGAATTATAAAAATTAACAACATAGAGCTTATTGGAACCGGTTCTAACTATGCTTATAATGACATGCAAGTTATTTTTAAGCAAGCTAAGGAGATGGCTCAAGATATATACAGTTCAAAACGAGGCACTTCGCTTTTAATGAGCACATTTTCCAAAATGTGCTCCTCTTCTTTGGATACTACTAAAAACATAGACAGTATAGATGAACCCTCGCTTTCACTAATCGCAGAGATTGGAATTAATCATAATGGAGACGTTAAGAGACTTTTGCAGCTAGCAACTAAAGCATGTGAAACTTCTGATATTGTAAAAGTACAATACTTTCAATTGCCAGACCGAATTGGTGCTCAAGTCCGTGAAGTTAACTATGTAGAAAAAGCCCAAGATGTAGAAGAGTCAATAGCTGATACTTTAAAACGTTGTGAACTAACATTAGATGATATCCAACTTGTTCGCGAACAGGTATATAATAATAACAGAAAGTTCATGTGTACCGTCTTTGGCATTCAGGATTCCAAAGATATTTTATCTTTAGGAGTCGATCATATTAAGATTGCCTCGATGGATTTAAATAATTACCCTCTGCATAGATACATTGCTAGTTATTCTAAACCTCTTCATGTTTATATCTCTACCGGTATGTCAACTATACAAGAAATAAATGCAGCTCTGTCGATTTATAATGATTCTCTCCATGAATTACATCTTCTGGCTTGTACATCTAGCTATCCAGCTCCAGATAGCTCCCTTAATCTTCGTTCAATCTCCTATTTACTTGACTTAAACCCAACTCTTGGAATTGGCTATTCTGATCACTCAGTAGGAGTTAATGCATGCTTAGCTGCAATTTCACTCGGCGCCACTATACTTGAGGTTCATTTTACAGATGATAAACGCGTATCAGGACCAGATCAGATGTTATCTAAAACATCCAGAGATATAGAGCACATAAAAGAGTTTTATTCTTTTTATAGCTCAGCTAAAGGTCTGCCAAATAAAGCTTTACAGCCTGCAGAATATTTTACCTGGAAGACGCAGCGAAAATCCTTATATGCTCTTGGCAATATCTCTAAAGGTGAAGAGATTAATTACCATAATGTTGCTTTACGCTCACCACCTCTTGGCATCTCCCCTGTACTTTTAGAAAATAATTGCTTAATAGCTTCTTCTGATATCATCGACGCTCATCCAATTACTTTCTCTAACATTTCTTTTTCGAATGACTGACAAAACAATACCATCATTTAAATCCTTACTTTTTCAATTAGGTGATTTCGCAAAGTCACGTGGGATATTTTTGATATTTAGCCTTTCATCAAGCATTGAATTATCTAATGGCTGTTACTTAGGAGGGATTAGATTAACAGACTCATTTTTACTGGTATCTATTGTAAACATTTCTCAGCAAGAACTTGAACCATTAGCCCCTCTACTTGATTCAATCTCAACTGCAATACTTGTAGACGTCGAAAAAAAGCATCCATTTCAAAACATAGATACGACTATTGACCCATCAACCTCAACGAAAAATTTTCGACCAATATATTCTAATATTTTTGCTGCCTCTATTGAACTATTTACAAGTTCACTTATTATTCCTTGGTCACCAAGCAGAATCACTTCAGAATCAGCAGTAAAATATTTACGCAAATTTGTAGGAGGCAATCTAAGTGGCAATCATGTTACAATAATAGGATTAGGAAGTATAGGCTTTAAGTTAGCTCTCTCACTGGTAGAGGAAGGATGTAATGTATCATGTCACAGTCGAAATAATGAGAAGACATCTAGACTAGTTCACTCGATTAATGACATTAAATCTTCCTACACAATTAGCTCTGCTGTACACTATACCAACATTCACACCGCCATAGCCTCTTCAAGCATCTTGATTTTAGCAACAAATTCCAAAGCTTTCTTAGATATTAAGCAACTTATGTTTAGAGACATTTCTACTTCCTTTATACTTGATGTAGGCAAAGAAAGTCTTAATGCACATACTCGAGAGTATATTTCTCAAATTGATGGATTGACCTATCAACGATTAGATATTGGTCAAGACATCATTCAATTCATCAACGGAAATCTTTCTGGAGAAGTATTAACATCATTTCCACGAACAAAGCAACATAATATTCATGGATCTATCCGTAATCTAGTCAGTGGTGGCTTCTCTGGTAAATCAGGTGATTTGGTGGTTGATGATGCAAATTCACCAAGCTTTATACTAGGTTATATAGATTCAAACAATAAATATGTTTCTACGCCCCAAATAATTTCTCATCATTAAGCTATTAATTCTCTGCCATGCGTCAAAACTCTAATTTAAATCATGTTGATTTTAGCCAATTAAAAAGTGGATCATACCCCCACAAAGATGATTGATTATTAAATGCAGCCTCTTTGAATACACTATAAATCTTAGGTCCGTATAAATCAAGCAATACCTTTGACTTGTCTGAGTTTAATCTTTCCAATATGAAAGCTGTCAGGTGAAATTGTCTGTATAGGTAAAGTATTAAACAGGCTTTCAAAACATCTTCCTCATTCATATAATTTAGATTATTTAGCATCTCCACTCGTATTAATAAGAAGTCAAACTGATGTATACACCCTTGAAAATAAGGTGCAAAAACATGCTCTTTTTTTATTTCTTCAATTAACTTACTCTCAGAGCTAGGATAAAAATAGGTCTTCCTCATATCAAGTAATCTATAACCCATTGCTTCATATTTCCGTAGACCATCTGCCATCGATTCACTAGGCCCTCTTTCTCCTACATTAATCTCAACTTCTAGTAATAAAGGATTCTCTATCCCATTATTATTTACTATAGATTCTATACATTCAATTTCCGCTCCTTCAAGATCTGCTTTTAAAAAGATACAACTCGAGAGATTATCCCTCACTACTTCAGCTAGACACTTGCAATCTATGACAGATCTTTTTAGATTTGTAGGTTTTACATCTTCACTCCATCTTGATAATATATCTTGACATGGATAAAATGTAGAGCCTCCACCTTCAGGACTTTCGAAAAAGAATCTTTTCTCGTTATTACCAGAAATGAACGTTTTTATGGGAATTATATTAGCACTTATCTCCTTGTTAGCCATATATGCATTTGATGCATCCTTCGTATCATTTCGTCCTTCTATACACAGACAGCCTCCATCTAGAGATGTTAGTGGAATTAGATAGGAATCTGCTGCACCAAAACTTCCTAAATCAGCCCATTCAAAAGTACCAATTAGATTTGCATGGTTTATAGCGCTATAAATTTTGCATAATTTCTCAACACTTTTCATTTTATCTTAAAAAATTAGATTGGCACGTACATTCTATTCAGAACGACTTTTTAAATTTGGTTTAATAACCTTTTGCTACTTACCGCATCCTTGTTAATTTCTTATCCCTGATACAAGACCTTGAAAAACCGGACGACTAAACCTTCTATTGTCTCCACCTCTATGAAGGCACTCAACCCCTTTAAATACCACGGCACTTAAATATGCAGGATCAACTATCTCGGTTGTACTGTCACTTGAAAACTCCTTTCTACTCCCCCTTTTATTTAGCATAGGCATATGTGAACTTAGCAGGAAAATACTATAATCTTTAAGACATGGCAGCTGTATAAATTTGCATGTTTCATTCCAGTTAATTGATTGTAGTATAGTCCTTATATGAGAACCTGTATAAAGATTATTTCTAAAATTTGATCTGATACAAAATGATCCATCAGGCTCTGGTTGAGATGATAGAAAGCATAACACTTTTATAAACATTGGATCTCCATCAAAATGCCAAACAACTGAATCAACATCACATATTTTCGGAGCATGTAATTTAATTTGCCCACCTACTGTTATTTTTAAATCCTTAAGCCTATCATATTTTGACATTACTTCTTTTATCCCAATAGAGATACATTTTGACAATCTGGAATCTGGCGAATAATTGCATAGCAATTGCTGAAAATTTGATTTTTCGACCGTCGATTGATATTGTCTGTTTAATTGAGATAAAGTACCTTCCACTTCTTTCACCATTTCATGTTCCATTTTTACCTTTAGTCTCTCGTAATTAAAGTATCCTCCTTTGACAATAGAAGAGTACGGCTGGGTAAATCCAGAGGTTAAATAACGTTTGGTTTTCTTCCACATAAACTCACTCATATTTTCCTTACTAACTTCGTCCAGTTTCACTTTACTAAAGGCCACATTTATAAGCTCTCGAATTCCTGTTTTTATATCAGGATCAATAACCGTGCTTGTATGTCTTTTTTCAATTTGCTCATCAACTTTCCTGTCCAAACTATCTACTATTTTATCAATTGTATTTGTATGTATTATGCCATCAAGTCCATTTTCATTGATGCTCATCATTAAGCTATCACATGGGCTAATACGTTTTAGAATCACTTTTTCTTTGTCGCCTCTGAATACCCACTCTTAACACTGCACATAACGAGAGGCTCTCTATATTTCATATACACTATAGCGTTTGCCTCCATATAGCTAAGCAACATTTTGTTTTTAGTTACTTCACTTCTACTTTCTTTGTATTGATTTAGACCTACATACTCAACTCTCAGGATGTTCATGATGTATTGTGACGCTGTCAATAACATTGCCGACTGATTAGGTAATTTATAATCTTCTTTTAATTCATATGACCGTGTTGCCTTTTTGGGGACATCCCATCCAATTAACCTTGTTACAATATCATCTATTCTTAAGATTCCATTGATTAGAACTACACCATTTTTTGCAAACCTATGAACTTTATCGGGTAATAAATCTATCTTGCTTCTTATAAGTGTATACTCCCCTATACAAAAAAGCAGATCACCAAATACTTTTACTTCCTCGCTTGTATTTGCATCTGAATCATTGTAGTTCTTAAAAATAGAGACTTTTTCTGTTCTTTTAACAATAATATTATTTCCTTCTTCGTAAATTTCCCTGACATTCTTACGATCAACCAAATCATTTTCTATCTTGCTATCTGAGCCTCTTAATGCTTCATATGCAATTAAGTAAGTATCTATCGCTTTCGCTTGACTTATTAGTGTATGCCTAAAACTAGCAAGATCTAATCTATCATTTTTCGCCAACAAGCCTATTTCCCTGAGAGTGTTTCTGCTGATTCTATTTAATGCATTAGCTACATTTTGATTTATATAGGATTCTTTCCCTGAGAATATTGCATCCCACATTAACCAGCTTAACAAATGCTTGTCTATAGACTCTAGCTCAGAAAAACGTTCTCTAACTTTTTGCTTGTTCTCGATATAGTCTATCATCAATATTTTCAAGCATTCCATCTCTGTTATTTCACCAACATTCATTTTGGCATCAGCAAAGTCAGCAAATGGACTATCTTGAAATGAGACGAAACCTATACCACTATATGCTAATTCAATCGCAACTGAAGAATGTGGTACAAATACTATATCAGCACCCTTACAAATTTCGGTAACTGTATTCTTAGCCTCTGGCCACAAAATTTCCACTTCATTATCTAGGCTGAGTAGTTTATTGACTATCAAATGTTGACAGGTCAGGTCAATTCTTGATATTGTATCTGGATGAGGCTTGATTTTGATTCTTATCTTTAACTCTTTTTTTATATTTACTAGTATCTCTATCAATTTCAACTGCAATTCCAACAGTAATGTCCCATTATCGTCAAATGCTTCATCTGTTGAACTCATAAATACTATTATCAGGATTTCTTCCAAATCACTATCCTTTATCATGCCTTTTTGATATTTTTCTATTTGAGACTCCTTCCAAATTCTTGATGTTGTATTACCTTTCTCAAGATACTCTCTTTGTATCTTATCCATGATCAATGGGTATAACTTAGGCTTCCATATTTTCAGATAATCCCTCTTAAAATAATTGTATTCATATTGGTCTAATGCACTTCTGTTAAGCCTTATATTATAGATACCATCTACGCGTCCTCTTTCATGTACAACAACATTCAAACATTTAATTTCAGCCCATCTAATGAAATCTGAATGTGGACTTAACCTTCCATTAAACACAACTCCCAGACAACTTATATTGTCCCCAATTTGAATATTATTTTCAAAGTATTCTATCAGTTCTTTACTTTGAGTATTGAGCTCCACGAACATTTTGCTTGAGTTTTGAATGACTCTTGTCATTGACAGTTCATCCAATCTATAGTAACTACATAGCTCTGAAAGATAATAAGGCCGGTCAAATACAAAATCTCCGCTGCAATTATTGCTAATTCTCTTTTTTGTCGAATTTGAATTTTCATTAATGAACTTGATGTTTATTTCAATGTTTTCATTTTGAGCCAACTCCTTAAACTCTTTAATAGAGTTATCCCTTGATAAGATACAGCTTCTGCATATTTCTTTATTCGAATAACCCTGGTCTCCATAATTCTTTTTTAAGTCACAGTGTTTAAGTTTTCCATTGCACATAATTATTGTCAGTAATTCAGGCTTGAATGAACTGATCATCTCTTTTACTATAAATAAATCACAGTCAGTGTGATACTTCCAAAGGTGAAACACACTTAAGCAGATTAAATTCTTCACTTTTCCACTTTCATCAGTTCAGCATTTGAAATTTCAGCATTGCTCACTTTCACTGCTTGTGTATTAGCTTATCCAATGGTCATTATTTTTGGTCAACTGTTTTTTTAATTACTACTTACTATTCTAACACTACTTCCCCATTTCTAGCCATTATTAGTATTTCTTATGTATGCTATGCTTTTGTCTTGCTCAATTAGCTTTTCCTCGACCTAGCTTCAGTTATAATTACAAGCACATCAACTTGCAGCATGAAAAAAGCTATAGTAACAGGTAGTCTTGGTCTTGTTGGTTCATATGTCTCTCAAATCTTATCGGAACAATCTTTTTATGTTATAGGTATAGACTGTGATGTTCGCGCTCAATTATTTCCTGACGTTTCTTTCTTAACTCATCAACAAATCAACCAACTCAACCAATTGTCAGGAGTTGATGAACATCATAGTATTGACATTCGAGACCAAAGCAGCATAGATACACTTATTTCTCAGAAAATATCTGATGGTTCCTTAGAAATTATTATCCATTGCGCTGCCCAACCTTCACATGATTGGGCATCCTCATCACCTTTGACTGATCTTAATATTAATCTTCTAGGCACAGTATATATCCTTGAAACCCTGAGAAAATTTAATTACTCAGGACTTTTTGTTCACCTAAGTACTAACAAGGTTTATGGGGATATTCCTAATAGTCTTCCCCTCGATGAATTAGACTCAAGATATGACCTCAATAATACTCACCCCTTTTATATGGGTATTGACACTTCCATGAGTATTGATAATAGCACTCATTCACTCTTTGGTTGTTCGAAAGCTTCTGCCGACCTATATGTGCAGGAGTATTCGCGATACTTTGGCTTAAAAGCTTTAATTTTACGTGGTGGCTGCCTTACAGGATCACGCCACCGAGGCGCAATGCTTCACGGCTTTTTAAGTTACCTTGTCAAGACAGCAATTAATAAAGATGAATATAATATTCTAGGCTATAAAGGTAAGCAAGTAAGAGATAACCTTCACGCCAAGGACATCGGACATTTGGTGACATCTTTTTTTCTAAATAAAGCTAATATACCTTCTGATAAATATCCGATTATAGCGAACCTAGGAGGTGGCAGAGACAATTCAGTATCAATTCTTGAGACAATAGATATCTTATCTTCTTCTTTTGGCCTCAAGTTCCCATACAAATTTGTCGATGAGCCCCGCATTGGAGACCATCAATGGTATATCTCTGACTTTAGTAACTTGTCCCAACTTTTTGGTTGGAAACCATCTTTAACTATTCATGGCATTCTCGAGGATATTATTAATAATACATGAAGACCCTTTCAATTGCAATTGTTTCATGCTCTAAGTTTTCGAGCAGATTAGTAAATATCTTGTCTAATAATGACACGACATTAATGGATTATGACTTTAAAGTCTATTCACGAGAGCCAACTTCTTTTTCTTTTAATTACTCATACGATGAACTGACACGCGAGCGATGGCTATCATGCCTCTCTATTATATATCAAAGTCTTAAGGATAATATGCAATTATTAGGTCAATCCGATTCTTTCCCTCTGCCGGAAATATTCCCTGATTCACAACCTATGGAACAACTCCCACAATGGATGTTACCTCGTCGCCTCACATTAGGAGACCTTAGTGTAATATCTAAGCATTTACGAGCTGTAAACGACTTTCTAATTACTTCTGAGGACTATTTACTCATAATGGAAGACGATGTCATTCTTGCACCACAAGCAATTTCACAGTTAAATAGATTAATTCAAGAGCATATATTTGATTTTATTGATATAGCGGGGGGAGATGGCTTAAAAGTTCATGAACATCACCTTTCCCTTCTGGATACTTTCTATTTGGAAGAAAAAACTAATTGTGCGACTCGAACCGCTTGCGCTTATATACTATCCCGAAACTCTGCTTCTGTGGTTTCCACCACACTTTCAAGTCCTGTAATGCCAATAGATTGGTCCCTTTCAGTAGCTCTTCATTCACGTAATCAACGTATGGGTGTGTATTGGCTCGATGGTGACATTATGGTCCACGGTAGCTCCGTTGGGTTAGTCAAATCATGGAGACAATCATAAATGCCTTTTGCAATAAGCTTTTGCGATTTCTGGGAAGGTCACGATCCCTTCAATAACATAATAACTAATACTATAAGGCAGCATATTGCACCTAATGTACAAGTCTCTACTACTCACGATGAAGCTGACATCGTTTTCGTTACCATATACGGCTCGAATCATAAGAGAGTAATTAATAACTATAGAGATAAATGTATCCTTTGGCTAGGCGAGAATAAGCGACCCAATGATTATGGATGTCCATTTTCCATATCCTTTGATTTTCATAATTATAATAATACAAACTTTCGTCAACCCCTATGGTATTCAGAAATAGACTGGTACGGTACAGGATTAGGTGTTGTTCACATAGATAATGTTCAGGCTGAACTTGTTGACCGACTAAACTTGACTCCTGATGACATCATTGACCATGAATTCTGCATCACCGTATTCAATAATCCTGAAGGAGAACGTGTACTATTATACCAATTACTTAATTCATACAAAACTGTCACTGGCTTTGGCAAACCTTTTGGCAACTGGTTCCCAACCTACAATGATTATAAAGACAAGATAGCTAAACTTAGTGGTTATAAATTTAATCTTTGCCCTGAAAACTCATACCAACCTGGATATTATACCGAAAAATGCATCCATTCTAAACTAGCAAAAGCTTTACCAATCTATAAAGCTGACTCTTTTGTGAAAAACGACTTTAGGCCATCATCCTTCATCAATCTCTATGATTACAAAAATGCAGAATCATGTTTTGAAACCATCAAATTACTAGACAAAAAGCCTGAATTACTAGTCGAGCGACTAAATGAGCCTTTGCTTCATTTCAAGCCTAATCTTGATGAATTCATCAATTTTCTACGATACTCTATAGGTACTATTCTTATTTGATTAGTGTATACGAAACCGCCCTAATTCATTCGCTCCAAGTTTCTAGTTTCCCATCAACCTAAGCATAAACAATATTTTCTTGTTATAATCTACTTAAATTACTTAGACCTGTGATTCCTGCTGAAATCATCGTTACGATTGGACCTTCCTCTAATTCTATCGAGACTTTAAAAGCCTTAAGGGATGCAGGAGCTAGTTGTTTTAGGATAAACCTTTCACATTCAACTCTAGATTCTATTGATCAATACTTGTCGTATTTTACTCAAGCTGGTATATCTGCTTCATTGGATACTCAAGGAGCCCAATTACGTACATCGTCGAATACAAGTTTATTTAAATTCCGAACTAATGATCGTGCTATAGTCGGTTTTTCAGGAACTTCGCAATTAAATGATCAAAAGCTTCAATATGATTTCTTTTTAAATCATGCTGAAGCCTTCCACCAAATTATGGTTGGCGACCTATTAAGGATCGATTTTGAAGGACTACTTTTCGAAGTAGAAAAACGATCAGAACAAACACTCCATTTACGCTCTTTAAGTACCGGAACTGTAAAACCTAATAAAGCCGTTGATGTCGTAGGAAAAACTTTGGAGTTGACTCCATTTACTAAATTTGATATTGATGTTCTAGAACGGATGTCAGGGCGTTCAATACATTCTATTTTCATCTCATTCACCAATTCTGCCCAGGATGTTCAGATGTTAAAGTCCATTCTTTCTCAATTAGACTATCCTAATGTTCGATTAATTGCAAAAATAGAAACTGTTAAATCTTTGGCAAACCTGACTCAGATCTTACCTTGTGTCGATGGAATATTGATTGATCGTGGAGATTTGTCCAGAGAGATCTCTATTTCTCGAATTCCCCATGCCTGTGATGTTGTTATTGAACTAGCTAAGCAATACTCCACCAAGTGTTATGTTGCTACTAATGTTCTAGATACAATGATATCTTCTTCTCTACCTTCTAGAGCTGAAATTTCCGATCTACACTCACTTCTCCATAAAGGTATTTCAGGGGTTGTACTTGCAGCTGAAGTTGCCATTGGTTCTTATCCTGTTAATTGTGTACATGTAGTTAATCACATGCAAAAGGTTTGTGCTTCAGAAGATCAAGGTTTAACAACCTTTCTTCCTAAAGGATTTTTCAATACCAACCTTCCCCTTGAACTTCAAGAATGGCTATGAGATTTTAACCTTTAATAATTCATTGCAAGCGCTCTGCCTTCCCTGTTGCTGCATGTTAAAGATGATAGTTTCCACTTTTATTCATATCACTTAGCAACTTCGAATTTAATATCATAAATTCAGCTACCATGTTAATATTCATTCTTTTTTATTTTTTCTAATTTCTATATTACCAGACCCTCTTTCTCCAGCCAATTCATCCCATCCTTTTCCACTCATTGTCATGATTTCACTATTTTTATCTTCTTTCAGTTTCTTTCTTTCTCAGCCCTATATCTGGCCACATTAAAGTTGGCTGGCTTTTCGTATAAATGCTAAAATTAATTATCTTTATGTTTTTCTATCGTTTGCCTCTCAATTTAATATCATTTGACTTTAGTCTTACGCCTTTAGAGTTTAGTTTCAAAATAATGTATGTTCAGACATAGAATTCAATTTCCACGACTCTCCCAAACTTATTGATTTATCAATCTCTTTTAGGCTTTATGCACTGTTTTTCAAAATCCCCTCACTCCACAAATGCTTATTCTACTTTTTATTCCGAATTTTTATTAGTGTCTTTATTCTGAACTTTGTCATTTATGGAGCCATAGCCGCTTTTAGCAGCTCCTTAAGGTCTAGGTAAGGTGGTGGATCAACACGAATACTTCTTAATTTTTGGGGTTCAGCAAACAATTCCATCACCAATTCTTCTAGTTCTATTACAGATGAGGCCCAAAACACATCTGGCCTCTCAGCCAGATGTCGGTAATTACCCATCAATCCCTGATCTCCAAACAAAACTTGTGGCACACCCGCTGCCATTACTTCAAAGAATCTGTGATTGAGGTCATTGTTTAGTGGTACATTTAGTACAAGTTGATACTTTGCGTATAGATTTGCAGCTTCCTTTGAGTTTTTAGTCGTTTCATGGTGAATTGGCACACGTCTTCGAGAATGCAGAGATGTCACTAACTCGCGGCGTTGTGGGTGATGTGGGCCAAGGCTGCCCACATGTAGAAGTTCTAGGTGCTGTTCTTTTGCCGGAATAGCGCTTGGGTAGCGGAAGAACGTGGGTGGAATTGAGCGTACTGGTATCGATACTCGCTGACGCACCTCATCAAGTAGTGCAGGATTGAAGGTCAATAGCACAGCGTCATGGGATTCTGCTGCGAGGTACTCGACTAGGCAGTCGATTGGTTGCGAGCCGTGGTGTAGATCACCGCAGGCCAGTAGCCTTGGTCCTGGCCAAACCTTTAAGTCTCGGAGAGGCGCCGAGCGCATCAGGAAAGGATCCGAGTAATGCAGCAAAACACCCCTTAAAGGCATTCCGCGATCCTTAAGGGCCGAAATCAGTGTTTCGATACTCGCATTTGTTACTCTAAGCCCATTGGGCATGTCACTAATCTGTGGGCCAGCTTGCAGAAGCCCTTGCTGCTGCCAGAGGGGTTGAAAGGCTCCGTAGTGAAAGAGAATGGTGGTTGTAACCATTATTTTATTTTCACTCGGAATAAGATGATTGGCTGAACATTGGCACTTTGATGGGCTAATGCAACCTCACGGCGACTTATAGCCCAAAGGGTGATCAATCCATTGAGATTGCCCGTTTGGTTCAGGTTGTGAACTGAGGTGAGCGTTGTCAAACTCTTCTGGGTACGACCGGCATAGGCCAAACATTCACGATTGCCAATCTGATTGTCCAGACAGGGCGTTCGGTACTTGTACTGGTTCATTACAAAACTCATACTGCCCAGCTTTCTAATGAGCTGCGGGGATCTCCCTTGATCATTCTGTTGAATATTTTTTCTTGTTACGATTAATATCGGCCAGAAGAATATGGGCCTATGTATGGCGTTGTAAATACCTCGATTTATGAAGAGAATGATGGGTTGCGTTACTTGCTAATGCGAACTTTGCTTGAAAGCCATGATGTGATTCTAGTCGGTCAAATAGTTGTATTTATGGCTTATAAACTACCGGTTAACATCTTAAGGCAGTAATTGAACTTGAGGTGGGAGGTGTCTTTGATTTTCCTTGCTTATTGTTAGAGCTGCTGAATAATCAAGATAGGCGCAATGCTTGAGCAACTGGTCGTGGTCGCTTTCGGGTGAAGGTCGATGTGCTTCAGAGCGGCGAGGTCTATGAGGGTCGTTTATTTGGTATTGAGTTGTTTGGCGATGAGGTTCAGGTGATAGGCAATGTCGAGCCCATCAAGGGTGAAATATTGCAGAATTTAGAGTTGATCAAGATTTATTCTCAAAAGTATCTAGTGGCGTCAAAGGATCGCCTTTCGGCGGCTGTGCATGCGATTAGAGATGAGTTGAGAAAATGCTCGATGCTCTTACTGGTGATCTTAAGTTGTTGGAGGCTCAGAGTTAGGAGCCAAGCCAAGCTTATGACTGGGACATGTGCAGGGAGGTTTGCTATTGCCATGATGTCTAGAACTGTGCGCGTCACATTACTGGTCTTCAAGATGGAACATCCTCTGAATATTTGATAGATTGCCTCTCAATTGATTTGCTGTTAGTTGTTGGCTGATGTTATTTGACTAGTCCTCAATTTTAGGCGATGTACAATGGTGATCAAGACCGCAAGAGGGTCTTGATTGAGCATGGCTTCTTATTCCCAGGTCAGCTGATAATCGTCCTTGACAGAGTGAAGAGCTTTGGGGAAAGGTCAGCAAAATAGTTTTTGTGATCGCCCCTCATAATCAATGAGAGTTGTAGTACAGTGATAGTGAAATTGCTGAGCAGGTGATTAGTTCTACTATCGTCTTGTATCCTTAAGTAGAGGGTCGTTTGTCCAAGATGAGGTTGATCATTTGATGGTAGAAATTCAGCGCAGCAGGAGTGTGTGCTGCTGATCATGCTCGCCAAGCGTATGGCTGAAGACGTAACTGATTATCTATTAGAGAAGCGCTTACGTGCTTTCTATTTGCATTCATAGATTCCTTCTATTCAGCGGATTGAAATTATTCAGGACTTGTGGTTGGCGGAGTACGACGCACTCGCCATCTTGGGCAGCTTTAGGCGTTCCGGACACCAGGTTGGGGAGCCGTTTGGATCACCCCAGAGCAATTCGGCAGGATCCAGTTGAGTCAGTTCTTTATGCAGTGCGGCGTTTTCTTTCCTTTGGGTTACTAGGAATTCGCCTGTGCTCACATCTATCTGTGCTGGCAAGCCTCCATTGGCAGGGCTGACCATTGTGAGCGGGTTCAACCACAACGGCGGCGAGCCAGTTGTTGCGGCGAGCTGCCAGCATTCCCTCTTCAATCACCGTTCCTGGTGTCAGAACTCTGCTGATGCGCGCTTGAGTAGGGCACCTTTTGCAGAAGTTGTTTCTAGTTGGTGCATAGGGCCACACAGAGTCCGCGACGGATCAGTTCTGTGCATTAGCGCTCGGCTGCGTGATGGGGAATGCCAGCCATGGGAACACGTCCGATGGCCTTGCCTCCTTCTTTGCCTGTCAGGGTGAGCTCGAGCAAGTGTGAGAGCTGAATGGCATCCTCAAAAAAACATTCAAAAAAGTCTCCAAGTCTGTAGAGGAGAATCCTTTCCGGATTAGCTCTTTTGAGCTCGACGTTGTGCGCAGCATTGGAGGGAGCTGCAGCGGATCAACCATGTTTTGATGAACCCAGGCGGGCTGGTCGTCGTCTCCAGTGCTTTCGCCGTTGTTAATTGCGTTGGCACCGTTTTGGCTGCTGTCTTCTTCTCCGGAGTTGATTGGTTCAGATTCAGTCTTTTTTTGCTGTCGAGGTCGCGTCATTGCATCGACAACAAGGCTGTTGTCATCTAAATCTTCCGACGGTTTGAAGCCTTCACTGCTGTTCTGATTGGAAGCTTTTGCTGGTTCAGGCTCGCGGCCAAAAAGGCTTCCCTGCAGTGTTAGTTCCGACTGTTGCCCCGAGGATGCGGCCAAGGCAGGCTCGCAATCGGTGTCTGATCGTAATTGGGATGGATGAGTTCAGTAGCTCATTCGTTCATGGCAGCTTTGGAGTCGCCACCACTTGTGAAGGATCTTTCAACTGGATACAGGTTGAGTGGATCTGGCTTGTGAGAATCTTTTCTTGCACAGGTGGGGTCGCTGTTTTTGCGTCATAGATCCTTCCGCCAGTGATCCATGCAGATTCTCAATATCCTCACTGTGCTGGCCTGGTTGGGGATTTAGTTCGCCATGGTCATTGGGGTAACTCTGTCCTCTAAAACTCAAAAGAAGACGGTGGTCGTTCCAAATACATTGATCTTGATTGGCCCATCGTTTGGCTTGCATTGGTGCCTGTTAGCTTGGGAATGAGCTACTTCGTGGTCTAAAGATTGGTCAAGGCTGCCCTTGTGATGGGAGCATAGAATTGTTAATTGATGCTCGCCAAGGATGGGCACATTTGAAGGACGCTTTACGGATGCGTCGGGTCTGAGAATTTCTGTTGTGGTTGCCAGGTTTAATGACCTGGTCACCACAAAGTTGTTAAGTGGCTGTTTGGATTGTTTGGCTCGCCATGGGGTTGATACCTCTGCAAACAGTTCACAACTTGATGTGGCCTGGGTGCCAGGCTCGTTTGAATTGCCTCTTGTCGCTCAGAATCTTGCGCGTAGTGGTCGTTATCAAGTGGTGATCACCCTGGGTGCTGTGATTCGTGGTGATACACCCCATTTTGATGTGGTGGTGTCGGAAGCCAGTAAGGGGATTGCTTTAGTGTCCAGAGAGACAGGAGTCCCCGTCATTTTTGGTGTACTCACAACCGACACGATGCAACAAGCGCTTGAGCGGGCTGGTATTAAGAGCAATTTGGGCTGGAGTTTTGGGCTGCAGGCCTTGGAGATGGGCTCACTGATGGGGATCCTGGCTTCTGGTGTCTCTGCTCGCTAAGCGATTGGAATTGACCAGGTCCCCTCTTCTGGTGCAGCCTGTTAGTGTCGCAGGGGTTACACCTGAAAGAGACGACCTGCGGATGTAGCTCAGTGGTAGAGCATCTCCTTGCCAAGGAGAGGGTCGAGAGTTCGAATCTCTTCATCCGCTTTCCAGCTTGAAAAAAATTTAGGTGTTTTGGCGTTTCAACAGCAGTAGCTGTTGATTGGGTGAGCTTGTGAAGCCCAGTTGCTGGTAGAAGCCTTTGCTGTTGGTGGTCATCAAGTAGACACGTTCAACATTGCTTATGGCAGGAGTGGTCAATAGAGCCTTGATTACTTGCCGTCCGAAGCCATGACCCTGTAGATCGCCAGCGACGACAACGTCCCATAAAACCGCTCGGCAGATCCCGTCACTGGTCGCACGTCCGAAGCCCAAGAGACGCTTGCCCCGCCAGAGGCTAACGACCACTGTGCTGCCAGCCAGAATCTTACGCAGACTTGCTGTGCTGCGGCCTTGGGCCCAGAAGGCATGTTTATTAAGCAACCGTTGCAGCTTGAGCAACCCCCGCGTTGGCTTCAGCCCTGGGCCTAAGCCAAGTAAGCGCAGACCTGGTGCCCCTGGAGCGTGTTGGATCAGGCGAATACCAGCCATGACAGACATTGGATGGCAGCATTTTCCCAGGCGGATGGCAGCACGGCTCTTAGGAGCCGATCAACGCGTGCTTTACCCAAGCATGGCCATAGCCGGCAGGCTGGCGTCGTTGAGCAATTGGCTATTCCGCTGGTCTACGGACATGGCAGCATTCATTCAGGGATAGGCATTTATGGAGCGCAAAGGCATCATCCTTGCTGGCGGTAGCGGCACGCGTCTGCATCCGATCACCCAAGCGGTGAGTAAGCAGCTGTTGCCTGTTTACGACAAGCCGATGGTGTTCTATCCGCTCACCACGTTGATGTTGGCTGGCATTCGCGAGGTGCTGATCATTACCACTCCACATGACCAGTCATCATTTCAGCGCTTGCTTGGCGATGGCAGGGCTTGGGGGATGGAGATTCGCTATGCAGTGCAGCCCAGTCCGGATGGTTTAGCTCAGGCGTTTTTGCTTGGGGCTGATTTTTTATCTGAAGCCCCAGCAGCATTAGTGCTCGGAGATAACTTGTTTCACGGTCATGATTTGGTCCCTCAGCTTCTGGCTAGCAATGCTTCAGGGGCTGGGGCGACAGTTTTTGCTTATCCGGTGCGTGATCCTGAGCGTTATGGCGTTGTCGAGTTCGCTGCTGATGGGCAGGTGTTGAGCATTGAGGAAAAGCCTCCTAAGCCGAAGAGTCGCTATGCAGTGACGGGCTTGTATTTCTATGACTCCACGGTGGTCGAGCGTGCTCGACGGGTGCAACCTTCACATCGCGGAGAACTCGAAATTACGGACCTCAATCGTCAATATTTGAGGGAAGGATTGCTGAGAGTGGAATTAATGGGTCGTGGGATGGCCTGGCTCGATACGGGCACTTGTGATTCTTTGCATGAGGCGGCTGCTTATATCCGCACCTTGGAGCATCGCCAGGGGCTCAAAGTGGGCTGCCCTGAAGAGGTGGCCTGGCGGTTGGGCTGGATTACCGGCGAGCAGCTGGCTGATTTGGCTGTTCCTTTGTGCAAGAGCGGCTATGGCAACTACTTGTTGCAGGTGCTTGAGAATCCCCAAGAGGTGTCAGCAGATGCAAGCTGAAGTCTTGAAAACTACGAATGGGATCGAGCTGAATGGACCGTTGTTGTTGTCTCCTCAGGTGCATGGCGATGAGCGGGGATTTTTCTTTGAGAGTTGGAATCAGCGTCGATGGGAAGACGTTTTGGCCAGTCATGGGCAGGAAGCTCTTGATTTTGTGCAAGACAATCACTCGCGTTCGTCTAGGGGTGTTTTGCGAGGCTTGCATTACCAATTGCCTCCACATCCTCAGGGCAAGTTGGTGCGTTGTGTGCTGGGAGAGATTTTTGATGTGGCTGTCGATCTGCGCCTGGATTCCCTCACCTTTGGGCAGTGGGTCGCAGCTCATCTGAGCGCTGAGAACCATCAGCTGCTTTGGCTGCCAGTTGGCTTTGCCCATGGGTTCCTGACATTGAGCACGCATGCTGAGGTGCTCTATAAAACCACTGCTTTCTGGAGTAGCGACTGTGAAAGGGCGATCCGCTGGGATGATCCGAGTTTATCGATTACCTGGCCGGAGATCGCCGAGTTGCCACAGCTCTCGAGCAAGGATGAGGTTTCTCCGCTCTTGGCAGAGGCTTTGACGGGCGAGGAATTGTTCTCATGAAAGTATTGCTCACAGGGGCGGCCGGCCAATTAGGTCAGGCACTGGTTGCCGCTAAACCTGATGGGATCGAGCTCATCGCCACGACCCGTGCACAGCTCGATTTAGGCGATTTGCAGGCCTGTCGACACATTGTGCTGAACCATCGGCCTGATTGGGTGATTAATGCAGGTGCCTATACGGCGGTAGACAAAGCGGAAAGTGAGCCAGACTTGGCCTATGCAATTAATGCCTATGCCCCTCAAGCTTTCGCTGAGTCGCTTTTGGAAACTGGAGGCCGATTGCTTCAGCTGAGCACAGACTTTGTTTTCAATGGACGCCAAGGCTGGCCATATCGCCCTTCACAGGCCCGTGCCCCCCTTGGCGTGTATGGCGCTAGTAAAGCCGCTGGAGAAGAGGCTGTGGAAGAACGGCTCGGTGATGTTGGCCGAGGGTTGATCTTGCGCACCAGTTGGCTGATGGGGCCTGTGGGCCGTAATTTCGCTCTTTCAATGCTTCGTCTGCATCAGGAGCGTGAGGAGATTCGTGTTATCGCAGATCAGGTGGGTTGTCCCACTAGCACGCTCACTTTGGCGAAGGCCTGCTGGCGAGTGATTGAGATTGCTGGGCAGGGCACTCTGTTGCCGCCACTGATGCATTGGTGTGATGCAGGAGTATCGAGTTGGTATGACGTAGCGCTAGCTGTGGGCGAACTTGGCCAGCAGCTGGCACTTGTTGATAGTCCTGCTCAGGTGCTACCGATTACGACGGCTGATTACCCCACGCCAGCAATGAGGCCTTCTTATTCGCTATTGGATTGCACTGAGACCCGTTGCTTGCTTGATCTGGAGCCACAGCATTGGCTCATTGCACTGGCTGCGGTTTTCAAAGAGGTTGAGCAATTACGCTCCGCCCAGCCATCCTCAAGTTGATGTCTGTCCTGCTGCCCGAGACGATTAAACGGGTTTTAGTAACCGGAGGTGCTGGCTTCATTGGCGGAGCCTTGGTGCGGCGCTTGCTTCGCGATAGCCGCGTTACCGTCTTCAATCTCGATAAAATTGGTTATGCGAGTGACCTCAGCGGCATTGAACAGCAGCTGCAGGAGCTAGGTTCAAAAGCTGAAAGTCGACATCATCTTCTAAGTGTTGATCTGGCTGATGCAGAGGCTACGGCTGCGGCAGTAAAGCAGGTAGACCCTGACCTGGTGGTGCATCTTGCCGCCGAGAGTCATGTGGATCGCTCCATCGACGGCCCGGAAGTGTTCTTGTCAAGCAACGTAAGTGGTACGTTTTCCTTGCTCCAGGCGGTGCGGGGCCATTGGGAGCAGTTGCCTAAGGAGCGGCAAGACGGTTTTCGTTTTCAGCACATCAGCACGGATGAAGTGTTTGGTTCGCTGGGTGCCGAGGGGCGCTTCTCAGAATCGACGCCTTACGACCCTCGGAGTCCTTATTCGGCTACTAAGGCCGCCAGTGATCATTTGGTGAATGCCTGGTATCACACCTATGGCCTACCAGTTGTGATCACCAATTGCAGCAACAACTATGGACCTTGGCAGTTTCCCGAGAAGCTCATCCCAGTGGTGATTCTTAAAGCTTTGTCTGGTGAGTCGATTCCGGTTTATGGAGATGGCGCCAACGTTCGCGATTGGTTGTATGTGGAGGATCACGTTGATGCCTTGTTGTTGGCGTTAACGTGCGGAGAGCTTGGTCGCAGTTATTGCGTTGGTGGTTATGGAGAAAGGACGAACAAGCAGGTTGTGGAAAGGATCTGCACCCTGCTGGATCAGCTGATTCCGGATTGTGCGCCTCACGCGCGTTTGATTACAGGCGTGGCTGATCGTCCAGGGCATGATCGACGCTATGCCATTGATCCAACGCGCATCAGCACTGAGCTGGGTTGGCAACCGCGGCATGATTTCCACCAGGGCCTGGAGGTGACAGTTCGCTGGTATCTCGATCATCTCGAGTGGTGCCATAACGTTCGAGCCCATGCTGGTTACACCGGCGAGCGGATTGGAACTGTTCGTTAGGAATGAATTTTTGAGCTGTTTAGCGCCGCAAGTTGCCTGTGTTCAAGCTGGAAAGGAAATCGATGTAGGCCAATTTCAAGCCTTCTTGAAGGGGGATTTTTGCTTTCCAGCCAATTGATGTCAGCCTGCTGACATCAAGTTGTTTTTTCGGCGTGCCATCTGGCTTGCTTTTATCCCATTGAATGTTGCCTTGGAATCCGACGGTGGCTGCTATCTGTTCAGCCAGCTCTTTGATCGAAAGATCTACGCCTGTTCCGACATTGAGAAAGGCCAAAGGGGCGCCTTTGTCATTGCGTGGGGCATTAGGGGATGCTGGATCCCAATGCTTTAGAGCAAACACGCAGGCTTCGCCGAGATCATCGGCATGCAGAAATTCTCGTAAGGGTGTTCCGCTACCCCAGCAGATCACGCAATCGGCATGAGCTTCTTTTGCTTCGTGGAATCTGCGGATCAGAGCAGGCAAAACATGGCTGCCGGTCGGGTGATAGTTATCGCCCGGTCCATAGAGATTGGTGGGCATCAGGCTGATCGCATCGAAGTCATGTTGTTTGCGTAGGGCTTCCCCAAGCTTGATACCTGCGATCTTGGCGATTGCATACCATTCATTTGTGATCTCGAGCTTCCCTGTAAGTAATGACTCTTCCCGAATCGGTTGTGCCGCAAACTTGGGATAGATGCAGCTGCTGCCGAGAAACAAAAGCCGGCGCACACCGCATCGCCATGCTGCTTCGATGACTTGGGTTTCGATGCGCAGGTTTTGAAGTAAAAAATCGGTAGGTCGATTTCGATTGGCTTCAATCCCACCCACAGTGGCTGCGGCAAGCACAACGATATCGGGCTGCTCGCTAGCCATCCAGTCTTTGACTGCGTTGTCATCGAGAAGATCCAGTGTCTTCCGGCCAGGGGTCAGTAGCGCCCCTCCATGGGAGCTGTCGCCGAAGCCGCCGGCCTTAAGTGCACGCACGATCGCACCTCCAGCCATGCCACCGGCACCGGCCACAAAGAAGCGATCATTTGGGTGGATCAGGCTCATTGTTAAGCAAGTTTCATTCGCGGGGTCCTACGACCTGGAAGCCTTTTTCTTTGAGGTAGGCCTCCTTGCGGGCTTCTTCGCGATCGTGTTCGACCATTTCAGACACCAGCTCTTCCAGGCTGCAGCTCGGTGTCCAGTTGAGCTTCTCTCTGGCTTTAGTGGCATCACCCATGAGCGTTTCTACCTCTGCAGGTCGGAAGTAACGAGGATCGATGCGAACCACTACTTTGCCGTTATCTGCCCGTCGCCCCACTTCTCCCAACCCTTCACCATCCCAGTGAATGGCTGAATCGCCATTCACTGTGTTCCAATTCAGTTGGGCTGCTGTTAGTTCAATAAATCGCCGCACACTTTCCTGTCGGCCGGTAGCGATCACGAAGTCTTCGGGAGTGTCTTGTTGCAACATCCGCCACTGCATCTCGACATAATCTCGGGCATGGCCCCAGTCGCGCAAGGAATCCAGGTTGCCCATGTAAAGGCATTCATCAAGTCCTGCATCAATTCGGGCTAGGCCGCGGCTGATTTTGCGTGTCACAAAGGTTTCTCCGCGCCGCGGGCTTTCGTGGTTGAACAGAATTCCGTTGCAGGCATACATCCCATAGGCCTCGCGAAAATTTCTGGTTATCCAATAGGCGTAAAGCTTGGCGACGCCATAAGGGCTGCGGGGATGAAAAGGAGTCGTTTCCTTTTGCGGGATTTCTTGCACCAGCCCATAGAGTTCGGAGGTACTGGCTTGATAGATGCGGGTCTTGCTGACAAGCCCGAGCATGCGTACGGCCTCCAGAATGCGCAAGGTGCCTAGTGCGTCGCAGTTAGCGGTGTACTCTGGCGCCTCAAAGCTCACGGCCACATGGCTCTGAGCTCCTAGGTTGTAGATCTCATCCGGTTGGATTGTCTGGATGATTCCGATCAGGTTGCTGCTGTCGGTGAGATCGCCGTAATGAAGTACTAGGCGTTGTTCGAGCTCGTGTGGGTCCTGATAAAGGTGGTCGATGCGGCTGGTATTAAAGCTGCTAGCCCGGCGCTTGATGCCATGCACCGTATATCCCTTCTCAAGAAGTAGCTCTGCGAGATAGCTGCCATCTTGGCCTGTTATCCCCGTGATCAGGGCAGTTTTGTGTGAGGCCATGATGATACTAGTGTGCCGAAAGTGGTTAAAGAAGTCGTTGATGTTTTTGTACAACCCTTGTAAGAGGTTTGCAATCAGATGATGGCCTTAAAACTTATTGCGAAGTTTGGCTTATCTCCGTTTCAAGATTCAAGCACTTTCTGAGAGGAAATGGTAAATTGAATGCTGTCAACTACTTTCTGGCGACCTTTGCCTGGACAATGCACTTTCATAGTGCTGCCATGTGTTTTGTTTGGCAACCTATCTAAATCTAAATGCTTTCGCTATTAGGCTTGGGTTGCTCTGAATTGGTTAACTAAAGACCGATGTGGTTGCTGATTGATCGGCATCCTTGTAGTCGAACGCAATCATTGATGAGTCTTCATTGGTATATTGCTCATCATCAGTTGGCCAGAGATGAGTTGGTGAGGGTATTTCAGCATCATGCACTTCATGGAAATCTGGGGTGCCCGATGGAGTGGGTTGATCGATGTGGAGGACCAGATGGTCCTCTTCTGTAGCTTTTGAACTGGCATTATTTTGCCAGCCCAAGTGAGTAAAGTCCCTATTGTCAGGTCTTTTTGGGGGCATGAGATGGTATCGAACTCCCTGCTTCTTTTTTAGCCCTATTTGCTGGAGGATGCATAGCAAAGGCACGCTTGAAGAACATTAATGGAAGCCCACCAACCTGCTGAATTTGCATCATTTCCCAGCCGTCTTGTCCCATACGATTGAGGAAATCCTGAATCTGTTGCCGACCGTTGTTTTCGGCGAAATACTCGGGAAATTGCTCCTTAAGCGCTTCAGGGCTTAAGGAACCACCAAGCCTATCGCTGGCGTCTTTGGGATTGGCGGCTGCTTCGGCCACCATGTGCACGACTTTGTATTCCCACTGTATGGATGGGGTGCCTGCAGTGCCCTTGTTGGGTTTTCTTCTGATCAATTTTTTTAACCAGCGAAGCATTGGATTTTGGTTGAATTCTTATTTGCTCAGATTGTGAGCCGCACTCTAAACAATCTACCTCAAAGTAGTACAAAGTATGAATAGATGTTTATACCTCAATTTATTCAGATTAAGAGGTCTCTGGCATCATGTGATCATCATTAAAAGTTGAAGCGCTGTTGATTCTTATAACTTTCTGCTTGCTCAGAAGATTGTGAGGGGCTGATTTTTGATCTGAAAGCTTTCTCTCTGAAACCATCCTTCTAGTTGTTCTGCAGCCACCATCACACTGAATTTCTCCACCACTCGTTTTTGGCCCTGTTTGGCTAGATTTACTGTCAATAGAGGTTCTCGGATTAAGCGCTTCAGACATTCGGCAAGATCATACGCATCACCGCTCGAAAACTGTAGGCCAGTAATGCCATCGTCAATAAGCTCAGCTGCTCCGCCGACGCCGCTGGTTACCAGGGCTAAGCCTGAGGCCATCATTTCGGCTGCCACGATCCCGAAGGCTTCAGGATGGATTGAGGGGAAGACACCTACATGGTGTAGGGCGTAGAAGCGAGCCAGCGCCTGCCGATTCAGTTGACCTACGAATTGCACCATGTCGGCAAGGTCGTGCCTGGCTAGTAGTTGTTCTAGTTGGTCCTGGTAACCGGCCTGGAATTTGTCACCTGCTAAAGAGGCTTGTATGGCTAAACCCTGTTGGCGAAGCAGAATCAGTGCTTCCACTAGCGTGTGCGCTCCCTTGCTTGCCATCAGCAGTCCGGCAAAACAGACTTTTAGGGGACGATCTGGCGACCCAGTGGCAGGTAATGGTCGGGGCATGCCTGTGACGGAGGATCCGAACAGATCTATGCGTACTCCTGGATAGATCACGGCCTCTTCCTTGACCCAAAGCCCAGCATCGGTAAGAGCACGCCGCACGGCTTGACTGGCCGCAGCCATTCTGTAAGAACCCTGTTGCGGCCAAAGGTTCGCTGGGAAGGGTGGTTGCACAAAGCCCACGTGATGCTGCACGGGGATTTGTTTTTTAAGCAATCGTGGCAGAAGCTCTGGACCGATGAGATCGAGATTGCCTAGCAAGACTCCATCCCAATGTACTTGTGATAGCCAGGAATTCAGCAAATCAGCATTGGCATTGTCAATTGCTGCAAGAGCCTTTCTGTCTTGTATGTGCTTGACGCCACCTTCATAGGTGCCCTTCAGTTGTAGCCTTCGGTCCACCTCTTCATTGTTCGGCCCCTTTGAATTGCTGATCCCGAGGTGGGGAGAATCACTGCTGATGATCTGTACCCGGTGGCCACGTTCCTGCAGGCCCCAAACGAAGTCGGCGATAGAGCGACCATATCCACCCAGTTCTTGCGGTGGGTAAAGGTTTGTGATGACCAGTAGGTTCATGAGAGAACTCGCTTGAGCCAGTTGATGACTTGAAGAGGTTCCACTCCAAGCATGCACCTACGAGCTTCTTCCAGATCGTCGTTTTTGAAATGGTTTTGGCTGAATTTCTTGCTGGAATAGCTGGATATCGTTCTCTCGAGACAATTTGTTCGTGGTAGCCATAACCGGATAGGACTGACCCCATCTCCATCTTTGTCATTTCCCACAATAGCCAGTGTATGAGTACCAACTCCTGCCGCGACATGCATCGGACCGGCATCAACGCTGATAACGGCTTTGGCTGTTTTAGAAGCTCCTGCTAACTCGATAAGTGTTGTACACCCTCTTAGATCCACTAATGTTTTTGGATAGTTATCTAGTAACTGTTCTTCTTCATTGCCTGCATGGTATTCGAGTTTCTGGTGTTTCGGAGGTGCGCCAACTAGCCCAACACTGATGCTTTGATGTTGACACCAATTGATAACCTCATGCCAATATTTGAAGGGCCATATTTTTGCAGCACGTGCTGTTGTGCAGTGAATTAAAATATCTGGCACTTTAAAGCTTGGTTGACAAGACGGAAGGTTAATATTCGTGAGGTCCTTTTTGTTTGGGTTCAGAAAAGCACTTCGACATAACAGTTCAGCTATGTAGTTGCTGTTGAAGTGAGTTTTATAGCGTTCAATGAAATCTTGTGAGTCCCAATCTTTATCAGCAAGAAAACGTTGGTTAGGTAGCTCTCCCCAGGCCAATAAATCTCTTCCTGCCGCATTCAAACTGCCTCCACTTACGAATTTTGGTCTCAGCCAGCTGGCCAGGGTCTGGGTAAGAGGGTTGAATCCGTCGCAGTTGATCAGCAGATCAATCTGGCCAGCTTTTTTTGTCCGAGCTTTTGCAGCTTCGGCGATGATTTGCAGTGTATTGACTGAGTCTTTTGGATCCCAGGAAAAACGCCAGCTCAGAGGTTGTCTTTCATCTTCTCCACAGAGGGCCTCTTCAAAATCACGCGTAGCCTCGCTCCCCCAGAAATCGATGATTGCTGCTGGATATCTCCTTCGTATGAGCCGCAGCAGTGGCAGTGTGACGACGAAATTCCCGACCTTGCAGCTTCCTAGAATGGCTATGTGAGTTTTTGTACCAAGGTGTCGGCCGTCGTACCTTTGGACAGAGGGCTCATGCATGGCAAGCGAGCTGGGTGTGCATGGGCATATTTGGAATTCTTAAATAGTCAAAGACTGCCAAGCATTAAGGCAGGAGAGGCGTTCTTCTTCAACGCTATACATCTCTTGAATAATCTTGGAGGCTTGGAATCGTTCTTGGATTACTGCATTCGGGTTGGCTTCGAAGCGCTTCAGCTCTGCTTCAATTCCATCAAGAAAGCCCATCAGATCTCCAAATTCAACCACTTTCATGTGGGGGAGCGCAAAATCACGTCCTCCTAGCCCGTGATATCCCACAACTAAACATCCGCAGGCGATCGCCTCAGCAAGGGGCAGGCCAAATCCTTCTGGATGACCGCAGCTCAGAAACATCAAGGCTTCACGAAGTTCCTTGGCTATTTCTTCGTGTTGCATTCTCGGTAGTTCGCGAAAGTTGTAATTTGAAAAGGCAGGACGCCCTCTCGCCATCAATGCAACCTTGCGAGCGTGATCAGCTTGCTTTCGCCCTATGAAGACGATGTGTGGAGCTTTCTGGTTGGGTACATAGAAAAGGTTTGCGTCAATGCCGTTAATTAACGCAGTACAGTGATTTTTGTCGATGCCGAAGCCCTCAACCAAAAGTCTACGACTGTCTTCCGATACTGTTAACACACCTTTGATATCAGGGTGTTGATAAAGCTCCAGGGTTGATGGATCACAGTTACTTTCTAGGCCAAAGCTGTAGAAGGCGTTTTGGTTGAAGATCACCTTGGGAATGCCGACCAAATAAGACGGCACATTTTTTAGCCAAGTTTCAGGAAGAACGATCAGGTCGTGATCCGCGGTGGGCGGACTGTCTAGATAGCTTTTAAGATCGATCACTCGAGCTTTGCTCTCGAACCAATCGGCACGGAAGCCTGGCTCTTGCTGAAGAACGAGCGCATCCCAGCCGTTTTGTTGAAGCAGTTCTGCTTGGCGATAGATCTGTTTTACGCCACCAATAGGACTGTTCGTGTCTGGATAGCAGACGAACAGGATCCGTCTTCGTTTCATGAACCAGTGTTTTCCAGGATTCCCAGCTTCAGAAGAGTTGCCGTCATTGTTGGATGATGAATGGCTGCAATTTGGTTGGAGAGGAGGAGTTGATTGAGCTCGGCAGAACCAAGGCTAGTGTTCTGCTGCTGCAGTCGTTTTAGGTTGGTGCTGAGGGTGTCCAGACTTGAATCTTGGCAAAAACGGCCGATGAAACTCCTCTGCATTGTCCCCCGAAGGATGTTTGCATCTGTGCAAGAAGGATGGAGTCGCCAGGGTCCTCGTGGAAAACATCTATGGCTGTAGCCATTAAACAGTCTTCCGGAGTGACTTGTAGGCCATGGCAGGGTTTGCTGATTATCCAGAGCGGCGTTTTTGCGTCGGCTGTTGAGCTCATTCCAGAGCTCTCGGTACTGACGACTAACGACTGGCCAACTGAACTTCTCTTTCAGCCGCTCTTGTGCCTTCTCTCCCATTTCTTTTCGGTGGTTGCTTTGGCTGCAGAGGCTCTCTAGTGCTTGTGTCAGGTCGCGGTGATCGATACACACCCCCAGGCTACGAAGGCCCACAAAGCTGTCATAGTCCATCAGCCCCAAGCGATAGTCTCGTTCGATCGCATCAGCATTTGATTGGCTACTCAGAATGTCTTGACAGGACACTAAGTGTCCGCTAATCCCCGGTTCTACTAGGTCCCTATACCCGTTCCAATCGCTCACCACAACGGGAAGGGAGCTGGCCATGGCTTCCAGCACACTCAAGCCAAAGGTCTCTTGCAGATTGTCGGCTGGAGAACAAAAGATATCCGCTGCTGCGAGTGCAAGTTTTTTGTCTTCTTCACTTGCTGGAACCCGGCCGCCAAGACGTCGGATCGACAGGGATGGGAATTGCTTGGCAAGCTCGTCAAAGGCCGAAGCAATAACATCACTGAAGAGATGGCCGCATTCTAATAGCATGATGTCGTGCCGCTGACTCAGTTCTGCGAGAGAGCGATATAGCGGTAGGGGATGCGCCTTGCTATGGAAGCTGAGTCGTCCTAAAAACAGCACGACAATGGCACCGCTTGGTATTTGCAGTGCTTGACGGGCCTCATGCCGCTGATCCTCCCGGCTATTGAAGCGTCCTTGCCATTGGTAGGGCGTTGGATCAATGGCTAGCGGGATGATGGGCAGTTGGGGTCCTGTGGGAATTGGCAAGGATTGCCTAAAGCGACGTGAGAGCTGTTCTCGCTGACAGGCCATGGCTTCTTGAACGACTCCGAGTGCTGCTCGTGATGTGCACACCAGTGCATCCCATTCCTCTAGTGGTGCCGTGATCAGTTGTTCCAGGCCACTCATTACATTTCGGGAACAGAGGGTATGTGTGACACCAGTGATCGAGAAATTGCTAGCGGAGCGCCCGGCTCGCAACCAGCTCCAGTGGGCTAAGCCTGGATCAGGCATATGCACGCAGCCGGCGCTGGGCAGTGTTGTGTTGCTCAGGCCCACTTGCAGCTGGATATTGCTGCCGCTTTCTAGACAGGGCTGCAGTTGATCGCGCAGCTTGGCGAGGTCATTGCGGTCGCTCACTATCACAGTGAGAGCCTCATTGTGAAGGGAGGAGGCAATTCCTCGTGCAAAGCCGCTGCCGGCCACCCTTCGGCCCATCACCTGATTTCGGTCGGTGTCGAAGGCATCACCTGGAAGAACTAGAGCTGCGGGATATGTGCGGCTCATGCGTAGAAGTCTCGGCGATAAGCCAGCAGGCAGCCAATGGTGAGAAACACTGCAAAAAATAGTGGCATCGCGGCCAGGCCAACGATCCAGGAATCGGCCACCTGAGTCAGCCCAACCATTATTGCCAAGTAAAAAAGTACGAGCAAGGTCGGAAATAGTGCTGGCGAGGTGCGTATACGCACAAGCAAACGCTTATAACGTCGGCGCAGAGTTAGAGGCCGGGCGGGGCGAGAGGCTGAATCCATAATTGGAAGACTAATGTCATGTTCATTGTTTGTTGATCCAGAAACGGGTTCCCCTATGCGTCTATTGATCGGAGTAGTGCATTTTTACCGATCAGGTGATGGGCGGCATGGCTCATTAGCTGCAGATCCGGCTCCGAGGATTAGAGCTCTTAGTCAACTCATACTTAGCTTGCATCGCCTATTTGGTGCTTCAGCTGCCACGCTTAACCATTGTCAGCGCAGGGTTGATGCCGTGGTAGATGGTGGCGGGGAAGTGGATTTGCGGATCTGCGTCATTGGCGGGGATCATGTTCTTGATCAACTGCCTGAGCTTTCAACTTTATATCGTCAGACTTGCTGTGATGTGGAAGATCCACGTCTGCTCGGATTTGCCTGTCAGCAGATGTTGGCCATGGTGAGCAGGAAGGCAAAGGAGGATGGGAATCCCTACGATTATATTGCTTATTTAGAGGATGATATCGTGATTACCGATATTGATTTCTTCTTGAAATTAAGGAACTTTAACTATGCTTTTGGTGATAACTATCTGCTTATGCCTAACCGTCTAGAAACAATGGAGAATTCTGGCCACATAAGCCGCTTTTACATCGACGGTGATTACAATCCTTTGGCATCTGAGGCCTATCGCCGTAGCGGCTCTCATCAGCTGTGTTTGGAGCATCTTGGCGAAATGATTCGCTTTGATCAGCCATCTAATCTTCATTCTGGCTGCTTCTTTTTAAATCGAACTCAGGCCGAGATTTATCGTTCTAGTGGTCATGCAGGCGAGGTGGATATAACTTTTCATGGTCCTCTTGAAAGTGCGGCAACTCTTGGAATGTTAAAGACTTTTCAGGTGATGAAACCTGCTCTTGAGAATGGACGCTTTCTGACTGTTGAACATGCTGGTCGCAATTTCATGAACCTTGTCAAGTCGTTGTCTCGATGAGAAAAGCTCTGATTGATTGGCCGCTCACGCCATATACCGGTTGGGGAAATTACGGTATTCAGCTTGCTCAGGCACTGATGGAGCAGGGTTGTTATCAGCCTGTTTTGGTGGCACCTAATGACCGCACGGATCACTGTGATTTGCACTGGTTGGCAGCTCTTGAGTATCTCGAATCTGGCTCAAAAAGTATTTG
This sequence comes from Prochlorococcus sp. MIT 1318, assembly GCF_047304505.1. Taxonomy (NCBI): domain Bacteria; kingdom Bacillati; phylum Cyanobacteriota; class Cyanophyceae; order Synechococcales; family Prochlorococcaceae; genus Prochlorococcus; species Prochlorococcus sp. MIT 1318. The sequence continues at coordinate 816,666 of NZ_CP138958.1, forward strand.
TCGCTCTCTAGAGGAGGCCACTGAGAAGGGAGCCCTACCTTTGCCCACCTCCGCTGCTGTTGCTTTCTCACCCCTGGGAAATGTCGTACCACCTCCTCGCTGTCAGGCGCAACGCCACGTTGGTGTCACTTTTTTTGAATGTAGTGATTTTTCCAAGCAGCAGTTGGAAACCTTGCAAACCTTTGATTTGGTGGTGACGGGCTCTCGTTGGAACCAGTCTTTGTTGCAGCATCTGGGTGTATCACAATCCCAGCTTGTCCATCAGGGTGTTGATACGGGGTTATTTAATCCTGCGCCAGTTCCGAAGCTGATCAAACGCTCGCTAGTGATTTTTTCTGGTGGCAAACTTGAGACCCGTAAGGGCCAGGATATTGTCATTGCTGCCTTTCGACGCTTATTGCAACTCCATCCTGATGCTTTGTTGATAGCTGCCTGGGGGAATGTGGGCAACGTGGCTGTCGATACTATTGGTGGCTCTCCCTATGTTCAGGGAGCTCCTAAAGAGGGCCGCGCTCAGGGTATTTCTGCTTGGTTAGATGCTAATGGAGTGGTTGACAAAAACGTCTGGGTTTTGCCATGCCTAGTGAATCGTCAGTTGCCCAATCTAATCAAGCAGGCTGATGTGGCAGTTTTTGCCAGCCGTTGTGAGGGTGGTACCAATTTGATGGCTATGGAAACTCTGGCTTGCGGTGTGCCGACTTTAGTAAGTGCCAATACGGGTCACCTTGATTTGCTGGATATAGGAATGGGGCACTGTTTGCCAGTGGGCGTTGCTGGTGTTGGCTGTGTTAATCCAGATTTAATTGCACGTTATGGTCGAGACAAGCGTGGTTTCTGGGGGGAAACTGATCCAGATGAGCTGTTGCAATGGTGGTTAAAGATCATCTCTGAGAAGGCTTCCTGGCGGCGTCAAGGTCAACAGCAGGCAACTGCCATGCAAGGCATGAGTTGGAAGATGAGTATGAAGCGATTGATGAATTTGCTGAAGGAGTTGGAATCTCCGTGACCTGGCCAAATATTCATGACCAGTCAGTGTTGCTGATCACACTTGATTCCTGTCGATATGACACCTTCCGAGGCAGTGCCACTTCTGCAATTTCAGCGGTAGCTCCTTTGCATCGTGCTTGGGCACCAAGTCATTTCACCTTTGGGTCCCACTCCGCAATATTCAAGGGGTTTCTCCCGAGTGTTCTGGAGCCTGCACCATTCCTGAATTCAAAGTTTGCCAAGCTTTTTCGTTTGGCCCATGGTGGTTGGCCAGGCAAGCAGGGAGAAATTTTTCAATTGGAGGGTCCGTCAATCATCGAAGGTTTTCGACGCCTTGGATACCCCACAATTGGTACCGGTGCTGTGGGTTGGTTTGATCCCAATAGCGAGACCGGTCGATGTCTCACTGAGGAATTTGATCAGTTTTTTTTCCCAGGTTTCACCTGGGGACTTCCTGACCAGTTGGACTGGTTGGAGCGAACCCTCAAGCTCTTGCCTGAAGGCCCTGTTTTGATTTTTTTAAATATAGGCGAGACTCATGTTCCCTATTGGTATCAGGGTGCAAATTGGGACCCTGAAGATAATCCTTGTGTGCCTTTTCAGACTGTGAATCGCCGCAAAGATTGTCGACGCCGGCAACGCTGGTGTTTGGAGTACGTGGATGGTCAGTTGTTCGATTTGCTTCAGGCCTTTTCTGCTGCAACGATTGTCATTACAGCCGATCATGGTGATTGTTGGGGTGAGGATGGCCTTTGGGAACATGGCATTTCCCATCACCGCACCTTAGAGGTACCTTTGCTCATGCGCGTGCGGGGCTGCCCGATCAGTCGGGTTTAAGAGGGTGAACCGTGAGATTCTTGTGCCAGAGCGCTTGTATCCCTGGGAATTGTCGCCATCGCCAGTCCGGTGGATGGCCTAACAATAAATCCACTTGGCAACCTGCTCCTCCAGCCAGGTGGGAAACGGCCGTATCCACACTGATCACCTTTTGGCATTGGCTAATAAGATCAAGTGTATTCAGCCAGTTCCGTGAGGGGCTGATGAGGCCGAGCCTTTTGTGGGCCTCATATTCATCGGTCTGCAGGCTAAGTAGAGGAAGATTGGGATTCATGCTCTGATGTTGCAGCATCAGACGCTCTGGCGAGCTGCTTTTGTAGGCATGCATGGTTTTATCTTTGGGATTGCTCGCCCAACAGATACCGATCTGGTTGCGTTCAGATTTGTCTTGGATTGTCCAGCTGTTTTGGCGGAAGTTCCTGCCCCAACTGGTGTCGATATCCATTAGAGGAATCAGACTCATCAATGGAATTTGCTCACCTTGATTTCGATCCACTACCGAGCGATTTACTACCTCATTTAATGGCCAGGCCAGGCGTTGGCGGAAGATATTGATCTGACTGGCATCTACGGCCCAACGCACTCTCTCCCCTCTTTTGATCAGTGGCAGTGTATATCGCACGAATTGGAAGGCATCGCCCATGCCAACGTCATTCCAGATGGTTAGGGTTCGACCCTTGAGGGGATCACCCCGCCATTGGCTTTGTAGGAATGTTTCTTCTGCAAAACGCTGGCCATGCCAGTACCAACCCTCGGCAAAATCTCCTTTCCAAAGCAGCAGGAATCCAAGGTTTTTAGCTGCGCTTCGCCGGCATTTGATATCAGGGCTCTTAAGGGCAATGCGGTAACAGCGTTCGGCAGAATTCACTTGACCTTGCTGCATTAATGCAAGGCCTAGGTTCACAAGAATCCCTGGTTCATCGGCCATCAGCTTGTAGGCCTGACGCAGCAGTGTCTCGGCGGCCACTGGATCTCCTGCGGCAAACATGTCGAGACCGGCACTGTTGCAGGACACGGGATCAGCATTGCGCTGCCCGTTGTTGATCATTCAGCCATGACCCTATCGATTAGCTCCAGCTGAGCCTTTAGGCAACTGTTGAGGTCATAGCCTTTGTTGATGATGCTTTGGCGGGCCGCTATCCCTAGATCCCGGCGTTTCCACTCATCGTTCAAAAGCTGATCAACTTGTTGTGCCAGAGCCTCTGGGTTGAAGAAATCCACCAACATGCCCTGCTTGCCAGTTTCAATCATTTCTTGAACGGGTGGTGTTGAGCTGGCTACCACACAGCAACCACTACTCAGAGACTCCATCAGGCTCCAGCTGACAATGAACGGCACTGTCCAATAGACATGTACCCAGCTACGACGCAGTACGGAGAGATACTCCTCATATTGAAGAGCGGGCAGGATATGGAGGCGACTGGGGTCCATCGACCATTCCTTCAGCGCCCATTCTCTCCAGCTCAGGCCATCTCCTCGCTTGGCACCGTAGGCGACATTATCGGATCCAACCAACAGTATATGGGTCCTCGGATTGCGTTGCAGGAGTGTTGCCAGGCCTTCGGCAACTTGAGGCCATCCTCGGTAGGGCTCGAAACATCGGGTTACGTAAGTAACCAAAGGAACCTTGGCGGGTATTTTTACATCGCGGATGTCTAGTGCATTTTGTCGTTGTTCGGGCAGGAACAGTTGCAGGGTTTCCACGTCGATGCCATCAAAGACCACATTCAGCAGGCCTCTGACTTTTTTCGGAAATTGGGCCGCCTGCCAGTGGGTTGGGCAGAGCGCTCCGTCTGTTTTTGCCAGATCCATCATGATCGGACTGTTGTAGGTGTGAACCCTTAGAGATGTGTCTGGGCTGGGAGGCTGCTTACTGCCAAAGCCCACATCTGACCCTCTGCTGTTGTAATACCATTCGAAGTAGCCAATGAATTTGGCCTTCGGCCACACCTCTTTGAGATAAAGAGTGTTCCCGAAGCCAGAATGGCCGACAATTAGATCTGGTACAAATCCCTGCTGATTCAGCCGCATGGCTTCGCGAAGGGCTGCCTGACCATGAAGAACAGCAGTTTCGTAACGTCTCAGGTAAGGATGACAAAGATCACCCTGCGGATCTCGTCCAAGCTGGTAACGAGCATGTCGCAAGCCTTCAATGTCAGTGGCGGTCCATTCTCTGTTTTGGGAGAGAAAGACCACTTCGTGCTGCCTATCGGCAGAAAAGTGGCAGCTCAGATGGCGAAATTGGGCGGGATAATTGCAATGAACGAAGAGGATTCGCACGTTTTACTTTTCTCAAGCGGCGCTCATGGAGCAGTAGCGTTTAAAGCCTTCGATGAACCAGGCGGGAAGGTTCTGCTCAGGATTGGCAAGTCTCACACTGCCTGGATTAGAAAAAAGAATGGCTGCGATGAAGCGTTGTATCCCTCCTTCCGCATGCAAGCTCCTAGGCGTTGTTGTCAGCCAATGCTGGAGTGAGTTCTGCTGTTCTGTTTCCTGGGCATTGAGAGGCTCTCTTTGAACTCCACTTTGGGCCATGGCCCAGAAGCGATCACCGAAGTCTGCTTGAAAATGCCGCCCGAGTTCTTCCTGTGGTGTGGCCAAGATCAAGCTGATCGTCTGCAGGCGGATATCTCTGAGTTCCTCCAGGATCTCTTGATCTTCTGGGTCAATGTAATAAAGGTTGGATAGGCCTAATACTCTATTGAGAAAGATCCGGTCTTCAAATGAAGGTTGCCCTTCTGAGGTTGGATCTTGCTGGACTGTTGTCGTATGAACAGGATCAGGGGATGTGGTGCTCTTTTCATAGCGGTTGCTATATAGCGTTAATAGCCAGGCTGGTAGCTTTAAGGATGCTTCTTCTACTTTCAACTGGCCTGGAGGGAAAAAAGGCATTAAGGCCAAGAGCACTGCCCAACCCTCTTGGGTTTCGCATCCTTTATGACGCAATTGCTGACTCAGCTCGTTTTTCTGTTGTTGGGTTGCTGTATTCGTGAATCCTTCTTTTGTGCAGCATCGTTCTAGGAATAATCGATAAACGCGTCCGAAAGGACTGTTAAGAAGCGGTTCTAGAAAATCTGTTGGCGCACTTGTAATGAACTTTGCCAGGTCAATACAGCATTGCTCTACCTGCTCAGCTTCAGGATTTGGCTGTGCTGCAAGTGCTTCAGCTTTGTTCAGTTGCCAGGCCATGACGTGGAAATTCACCATGCTCATTTCGACCACTCAAACACAGCCCCTCCCTGGTGCCACTGTTGAAACTGTTTGCCAACGACTTGTTTAATGTTGACCTTTAGGCAATCCCTTATGTAGCCTCGCCATTGTATGAATGGACTAGTTTTGGGCTGCAGGGGACTTTATATGTCCCTGTTAGGCAAGTTCAATACGTCGAGTTGCGGCTCGGCTGTCCAACCCCACAGAGCCACACGGCACCATTAATAGAACCTCCTAAATGGCGAACATCAACAGCACGATTACAGGCTCCAATACAGGGGACACTCTCCTGGGAACAGCTACTGATCAGCTGATTCAGGGGGGTACAGCCGGAGACAGTATTGGCTCGAATTACGCCAACAGTTGCTTGGTTGGTGCGGGCGGCGCTGATAGCTTCTTTGCAAATTCGAAAGTTCCCGGCCTGGGTGCTAACAACACGGTTGAGGGTGGTGAAGGTGCTGACAGCTTTAATTTTGGAAATTACGACTTAGCTGGTGCTGCTCTCTATGGCAACCAGGCAAACGATAGTTTTGATCTGCAAGGCGAGCTGAATACTTCCAGTCTTTATGGAGGTCAAGGAGAAGACAGCATCCGTCTGCGTGACGATGTCAACAATGCCTATTTAGAGGCCAATAGCGGTAACGACACGTTCAACATTGCTGGTGGCGTTACAAACAGCTTCTTGCATGCTGGTGCTGGTGACGATACTTACACCGTTTCAGGAGTAGTTAGTAATTCAACGCTGAGTGGCGGCAGTGGCGCTGATCTGCTGAATCTCACCAAAGCAGTGACGGGTTCAAATCTTGATGCTGGACCTGGTGACTCAAATGACACGATTGCTGTTGCGAGTTCAGTGGTCAGCAGCTCGCTGTCTGCTCAAGATGGTGATGATTCGATCAGCATTGGCAAAGGTCTGACCGGTAGCACGATGACCGGCGGCAGTGGTGCTGACACGCTCAATATTTCCCTCAATGCCCTGAACAGCTCCATTCTGGGTGGTATTGGCGCTGATTTGATCAGTGTCGACGGCAGCGTGAGCGCTACCACTGTCTTTGGTGCTGATGGTGCTGACACCATCACCATCAGCGGCAATGTTGTCGGTAATTCACAGCTTTATGGCAACAAAGACGATGACAGCATCAATGTCGGTGGTTCTGTAACCAGTAGCTCCGTTTTAGGTGGTCAGGGCAATGACACTCTGATTGTCGGCGGCAGTGTGGTCGGCGGCAATGTTGAGGGTAATTCCGGCAATGATTCGATTTCGATTGCTCAGCAAGTCAGCAATTCGTTGATCGCTGGTGGCCAGGGCAATGACAGCTTGAGCATCGCTGCTGTTGTTGGCGGTCAAGTCGGCGGTCAGCTTGGCGCTGACTCGTTGAGCGTGGGCGGAAAGGTTGTAGATGCTCTGGTGAGCATGACTTCCGCTGGAGACCCTGATAGCACAAGCGATGAGGCTGACACCTTGAAGGTGGTTGGCTCGGTTTCCAACAGCACCATTTACGCCGGAGCTGGTGAAGATTTCATCAGCTTGGATAGCCATCTACTGTCCGGTTCGCTGTATGGCGGTAGCGGTAATGACACGGTGCTTGTCGGTGGCAGCCTTTCTGGCTTGACCGCTTTGAACGACGGAGATGATTCGCTCAGTGCAGGTACTGCTAATGCCGCGAGTGTTCTTGGTGGCAGTGGTTCTGACACGATCGCTATTGCTGGTAAGGCTAAGAACTCGTCGCTGGTTGGTGGTATTGGTGCCGACAGCATCCTGATTACTGGTGCGGCCAATGGCACGACGATGTTTGGTGGCAATCCTGCTGATGGCAGCGATGCAAATGATGGTGCGGACTTAATTACTGTTGGCGCTGCTTCTGCGTCTTCCTTCTACGGCAATGCTGGCGCTGACACTTTGAGCGTGGCTGGCTCTGCCACAGCGACATCGATGTATGGCGGAGAGGCTAACGACTTAATCAGTATCGACGGCAATTTCAGTGCTGGTGAGATTTTGGGCGGTAGCGGTGTTGACTCGGTGATCATCACCGGAACGCTTCAGGGTAGTGGCGCTGTTTACGGCGATTCGACCCCTTCCACAGAAGAAGCGGATGACAGCATCAAGATTGGAGCTATCTCTAAGGGGGTTGTCTACGGGAACTTTGGTAATGACACCATCAGTGTGGGCACTGATGCCACGGCGGCATCGCTGTATGGCGGCTCCGGTAATGATGTCTTCACGATGCGCTCGCTCTCTGCGGGCATTATTGAAGGTGGCAAAGACGCGGATACCGTCACGCTTACGGGCCAATTATTAGGCGGAGCGAGCATTTTTGGCGCCAGTAACGGCAATTCCGAGGGTGATGGTGCTGACATGTTCAGCATTGAGGGAGGCATCTCTGAGGGTGGTGTCTATGGCGGCTCGGGTAACGACACCTTCCGTGTCTCTGGTACTGGAACGAAGGCCACGGTCTATGGCGGCGAGGGCAATGACTCCGTCGATTTCACCGGTCAAGCGGTTACATCTTCTTATTTCCAGGCCGGCATTGGCGAAGACACCTTCAAGATGGCTGCTGTCACAGCTTCCACCATCTTTGGAGACGAGTCCAGTGGCAGCACTGGCGGAGCTGACTCGATCTCGATTACAGGCCAGGTGAGCAGTAGCAAGATCTACGGCAATTTCGGTAAAGATCGAATTTCCTTCGACAGTGGTGTGATTGCCAGCAGCATTTACGGCGGCTCTGGTAATGATTCCGTCTGGGTGGTGAACGGAGCCTCCACCTCTGCGCTGATCGACGGTGGTGTTGGTGCTGACTTCCTCAGTGTTAATGGCCTTGCCGGTACATCATCTTTGATTGGTGCTGCTGATGATGACACCATCCAAGTTGCTGGTGCTTCTACTCAGTGGTACGTGGATGGTGGTGATGGTAATGACAGCCTCTCCATTGCTGGTCTGAATGAGAAGACGAGTGTTCTTGGTGGCAGTGGTAACGACACGATTACGATCGTGAGCGTTTCCAAGGGCTACCTAGAAGCCAACGTTGGCGCAGACAGCATCGTTGTTGCTTCTGGTGCTATTAGCAGTTCGCTCCTTGCTGGCAGAGGCGATGACCTGATTTCGATTTCAGGCGGTATGACCGCGGATTCGATTTATGGCGGCAGCGGCAATGACAGCTTCAACTTCACCGGTGGTTCGGCTACGAGCGATACCTTGGTTGATACCGGCGCTGGTATCGACTCCGTCCTCTTTGGTGATACCAATAATCTGGTCACCATCAGTGGTGCATTAACCAGTACCACTGTTAAGGGTGGAGCTGGTGCTGACACGTTCTACATCGGCGCTGCGATGAGCAACGGCTACATCAGCTCCGATGCCGGCTCTGATCTCATCAACTTCGCTTCTTTGTCGGCGCTGGCCAATGGCACCACGATTGCCGGTGGTGCGGGAGCTGATTCGATCAGTCTCTACGGCGGAGCCAATAGTTTGGTTCTCGATCTCTTCTCTGGTGACAGCCTGTTTGGTGGATCTGGTGATGACTCACTGACCTTCACTGGTTCTGTGGTCGGTGGCAGTATCTCTGCTGGTGCTGGTGCAGACAGCATCGTGATGTCCGGCACCAGAACGACTGGTACAGCAGGCGTAACCATCGATATGGGTGCTGGTGCCGACAAGGTTCTGTTCACGAAATCGAGCGAGAATGACACGGTCAAGGTGGCAAGCGCAGCTACGACTGGTAATAAGACGATTACCTATCAAGAAGCAGCAACATCAGCTGTGATCACGACCGGTAGTGGTGCCGACTCGATCACCTTTGAGAAGGCCTTGACTGGTGTGAACAGCATCACAACCAACAGTGGTAATGACTCTGTTCGTTTCTTGGATAACGCGAGCGGTATTGCCACCTTTAACCTTGGAGCTGGAGCGGACTATGTGTTTGCATCCAACATTGTTCAGGCCAGCAACGTCTCTGGTGGTGCGGGAGCCGACAATTTCACGATCAGCACGCTCAGCAATGCAGCCATTTATGGCGGTGACGATGTCGATGTCGTCAAGATCACGGGTGGCCTTTATGGCTCCACGATTGACTTTGGAGCAGGCAATGAAGCGTTCACGCTCAGTGTGAAGGCCTCTAATACAACCATTGCGGGTGGCGCTGGTGCCGACACCTTTGTAGTGACCACTGCTGCGGCTGTGACTGCATCGAGGTTCGATGGTGGTGCTGGTAACGACAGCATTTCTTTTGCTCAAACTCTGAGTGGCAGCAGCGTCCGTGGGGATGCTGGATCTGACGTGATGGTCTTTGCCAGCACCGTTACTGCCTCGTCTGTTTTTGGCGGCACAGGCAAAGACACCCTTCAATTCGCTGCTCTTGTAGGAGCCACAACGATTGATGCCGGTACGGACAATGACACCTTGATATTCAGTGCAGGCGGTAACTACTCCGATACAACTGTCTCTGGTGGTGGTGGTGATGACTCAATTAAGTTCGTCAGCGCTGCTAGCAACGTTCATGCTTCTACTGATTCCGGAGCTGATTCCATTTGGTTCGGTGGTGCGTTAACGAGCTCCACAGTTGATGGTGGAGGCGGCAAACAGACGATCGTGTTCAGCAGTGGTGCAGATGATGTGCGCTTCGGCGGCAGTTTCGGTGGTGGCTTCATCAGCCTCGGTGCTGGTACTGACACGATCTCCTTCGTTGGTGCGAAGATCGCTGGTACCACCATCACTGGTGTTGATGACGATGACACTCTGACCTTTGAACTCGCATCTGAGGTCACCGCGGTGTTCGGCAGTGCGATCGGAACTGGAGCTCAGGTGAGCTTTGGAGAAGGAAAAGATATGGCGACCTTCTCTGGTGCGATCAGTGCGGCTTCCCTCTACGGCGGCGCGGGTGCTGACACCATGCACTTCTCGAGCAGCAATGTTGGAGGAGCCACCATCGATGTTGGAGCTGGTGCTGACAGCATTAACTTCACCAGCGCTGCTCTTGCTGGCACGACTGTTTACGGAGGAACTGGCGATAACGCTATCGATACCTTTACTGGAAACATTTCAGTGGGCGTTGGTGGTGTGAGCTTCTGGGGTGGTGGCGGAGCAGACGTCTTCAACTTCACTTCTATTAGTAATGCCACTAACACGGCTTATTTCTGGAACGAGCATGCCGGCACAGATTCGATCATCCTTGCTGGGGCGACTCAGGTGACTGGTGGTTTTGGCTTTGGCATTACTGCTGCCTCAGGCATGATCATTAGTTACGGAACGAATGGGGACATCTCTTCGACTGATATCTTCAGTGCAGCGACCTCGAATCTGTTCTCGATTGGTCTTGACTCTTCGGCCACCGGCAACAGCAGCTTGGTGACGATGGGTAGCACCGGAACCAGCCATATATCCTTAATTTGGACCAGTGGAGCTATGGTCACTTTCGTTGGTGCCGCAGGCATTTCGGCCGATTTCTATCAGCAAGCAGGCTTTGTGGCTGGTGCTGGTACGGCCAACTTCGGTATCGGACAGGGCTTCCCAACCTTCAGCTGATATCTCTCTATTCGTCAGCCAATTTCAATCAAGCCCCCGCAAGGGGGCTTTTTTATTGCCTTTTCGTGCTCCTTTAATCTCTTGTTAATGGCATGGTCTTGTGATCGATAACAGCTTTGTGCCGCTTTCTCCTTGGGATGATGTCTTTTGAAAATGGATAGCTACCAGTACTTACGTATTGGGGCTTGCTTTTTCGTTGACGCTATTACTAATTTTTGAGCGAGTCACTACAACGACTACTACTGACTTGGAGCCTAAATTGCAATCAGCCAAGTAAGCAGTAATTACATGCTTGGCGTGAACAAACCAGCTAATAGTTGGTTTGTCTTACGGCTTTTCAACAGCCTTGGTAATGGATTTTGACCATTGCGCTAATAGGTTATTGACCTGGCTCAGCTTCGTATGTATTGTTTGCGATGGATTATGTATTCGGCACCTTTTTAGTGCCTTAGTACTAGTCGTCGTCGAGTTGCGGCTCGGCTGTCCACCCCTCAGAGCCGCACGGCACCCTTAAGCAGAACCACCTAATGGCGAACATCAACAGCACGATTACAGGTTCCAATACAGGGGACACTCTCCTGGGAACAGCTACGGATCAGCTGATTCAGGGGGGTACAGCCGGAGACAGTATTGGCTCGAATTACGCCAACAGTTGCTTGGTTGGTTCTGGGGGCGCTGATACCTTCTTTGCGAATTCGAAAGTTCCGGGGCTTGGTGCTAACAACACGGTTGAGGGTGGTGACGGTGCTGACAGCTTTAATTTTGGAAATTACGACTTAGCTGGTGCTGCTCTCTATGGCAACCAGGCAAACGATAGTTTTGATCTGCAAGGCGAGCTGAATACTTCCAGTCTTTATGGAGGTCAAGGAGAAGACAGCATCCGTCTGCGTGACGATGTCAACAATGCCTATTTAGAGGCCAATAGCGGTAACGACACGTTCAACATTGCTGGTGGCGTTACAAACAGCTTCTTGCATGCTGGTGCTGGTGACGATACTTACACCGTTTCAGGAGTAGTTAGTAATTCAACGCTGAGTGGCGGCAGTGGCGCTGATCTGCTGAATCTCACCAAAGCAGTGACGGGTTCAAATCTTGATGCTGGACCTGGTGACTCAAATGACACGATTGCTGTTGCGAGTTCAGTGGTCAGCAGCTCGCTGTCTGCTCAAGATGGTAATGATTCGATCAGCATTGGCAAAGGTCTGACCGGTAGCACGATGACCGGCGGCAGTGGTGCTGACACGCTCAATATTTCCCTCAATGCCCTGAACAGTTCCATTCTGGGTGGTATTGGCGCTGATTTGATCAGTGTCGACGGCAGCGTGAGCGCTACCACTGTCTTTGGTGCTGATGGTGCTGACACCATCACCATCAGCGGCAATGTTGTCGGTAATTCACAGCTTTATGGCAACAAAGACGATGACAGCATCAATGTCGGTGGTTCTGTAACCAGTAGCTCCGTTTTAGGTGGTCAGGGCAATGACACTCTGATTGTCGGCGGCAGTGTGGTCGGCGGCAATGTTGAGGGTAATTCCGGCAATGATTCGATTTCGATTGCTCAGCAAGTCAGCAATTCGTTGATCGCTGGTGGCCAGGGCAATGACAGCTTGAGCATCGCTGCTGTTGTTGGCGGTCAAGTCGGCGGTCAGCTTGGCGCTGACTCGTTGAGCGTGGGCGGAAAGGTTGTAGATGCTCTGGTGAGCATGACCTCCGCTGGAGACCCTGATAGCACAAGCGATGAGGCTGACACCTTGAAGGTGGTTGGCTCGGTTTCCAACAGCACCATTTACGCCGGAGCTGGTGAAGATTTCATCAGCTTGGATAGCCATCTACTGTCCGGTTCGCTGTATGGCGGTAGCGGTAATGACACGGTGCTTGTCGGTGGCAGCCTTTCTGGCTTGACCGCTTTGAACGACGGAGATGATTCGCTCAGTGCAGGTACTGCTAATGCCGCGAGTGTTCTTGGTGGCAGTGGTTCTGACACGATCGCTATTGCTGGTAAGGCTAAGAACTCGTCGCTGGTTGGTGGTATTGGTGCCGACAGCATCCTGATTACTGGTGCGGCCAATGGCACGACGATGTTTGGTGGCAATCCTGCTGATGGCAGCGATGCAAATGATGGTGCGGACTTAATTACTGTTGGCGCTGCTTCTGCGTCTTCCTTCTACGGCAATGCTGGCGCTGACACTTTGAGCGTGGCTGGCTCTGCCACAGCGACATCGATGTATGGCGGAGAGGCTAACGACTTAATCAGTATCGACGGCAATTTCAGTGCTGGTGAGATTTTGGGCGGTAGCGGTGTTGACTCGGTGATCATCACCGGAACGCTTCAGGGTAGTGGCGCTGTTTACGGCGATTCGACCCCTTCCACAGAAGAAGCGGATGACAGCATCAAGATTGGAGCTATCTCTAAGGGGGCTGTCTACGGGAACTTTGGTAATGACACCATCAGTGTGGGCACTGATGCCACGGCGGCATCGCTGTATGGCGGCTCCGGTAATGATGTCTTCACGATGCGCTCGCTCTCTGCGGGCATTATTGAAGGTGGCAAAGACGCGGATACCGTCACGCTTACGGGCCAATTATTAGGCGGAGCGAGCATTTTTGGCGCCAGTAACGGCAATTCCGAGGGTGATGGTGCTGACATGTTCAGCATTGAGGGAGGCATCTCTGAGGGTGGTGTCTATGGCGGCTCGGGTAACGACACCTTCCGTGTCTCTGGTACTGGAACGAAGGCCACGGTCTATGGCGGCGAGGGCAATGACTCCGTCGATTTCACCGGTCAAGCGGTTACATCTTCTTATTTCCAGGCCGGCATTGGCGAAGACACCTTCAAGATGGCTGCTGTCACAGCTTCCACCATCTTTGGAGACGAGTCCAGTGGCAGCACTGGCGGAGCTGACTCGATCTCGATTACAGGCCAGGTGAGCAGTAGCAAGATCTACGGCAATTTCGGTAAAGATCGAATTTCCTTCGACAGTGGTGTGATTGCCAGCAGCATTTACGGCGGCTCTGGTAATGATTCCGTCTGGGTGGTGAACGGAGCCTCCACCTCTGCGCTGATCGACGGTGGTGTTGGTGCTGACTTCCTCAGTGTTAATGGCCTTGCCGGTACATCATCTTTGATTGGTGCTGCTGATGATGACACCATCCAAGTTGCTGGTGCTTCTACTCAGTGGTACGTGGATGGTGGTGATGGTAATGACAGCCTCTCCATTGCTGGTCTGAATGAGCTGACGAGTGTTCTTGGTGGCAGTGGTAACGACACGATTACGATCGTGAGCGTTTCCAAGGGCTACCTAGAAGCCAACGTTGGCGCAGACAGCATCGTTGTTGCTTCTGGTGCTATTAGCAGTTCGCTCCTTTCTGGCAAAGGCGATGACCTGATTTCGATTTCAGGCGGTATGACCGCGGATTCGATTTATGGCGGCAGCGGCAATGACAGCTTCAACTTCACCGGTGGTTCGGCTACGAGCGATACCTTGGTTGATACCGGCGCTGGTATCGACTCCGTCCTCTTTGGTGATACCAATAATCTGGTCACCATCAGTGGTGCATTAACCAGTACCACTGTTAAGGGTGGAGCTGGTGCTGACACGTTCTACATCGGCGCTGCGATGAGCAACGGCTACATCAGCTCCGATGCCGGCTCTGATCTCATCAACTTCGCTTCTTTGTCGGCGCTGGCCAATGGCACCACGATTGCCGGTGGTGCGGGAGCTGATTCGATCAGTCTCTACGGCGGAGCCAATAGTTTGGTTCTCGATCTCTTCTCTGGTGACAGCCTGTTTGGTGGATCTGGTGATGACTCACTGACCTTCACTGGTTCTGTGGTCGGTGGCAGTATCTCTGCTGGTGCTGGTGCAGACAGCATCGTGATGTCCGGCACCAGAACGACTGGTACAGCAGGCGTAACCATCGATATGGGTGCTGGTGCCGACAAGGTTCTGTTCACGAAATCGAGCGAGAATGACACGGTCAAGGTGGCAAGCGCAGCTACGACTGGTAATAAGACGATTACCTATCAAGAAGCAGCAACATCAGCTGTGATCACGACCGGTAGTGGTGCCGACTCGATCACCTTTGAGAAGGCCTTGACTGGTGTGAACAGCATCACAACCAACAGTGGTAATGACTCTGTTCGTTTCTTGGATAACGCGAGCGGTATTGCCACCTTTAACCTTGGAGCTGGAGCGGACTATGTGTTTGCATCCAACATTGTTCAGGCCAGCAACGTCTCTGGTGGTGCGGGAGCCGACAAGTTCACGATCAGCACGCTCAGCAATGCAGCCATTTATGGCGGTGACGATGTCGATGTCGTCAATATCACGGGTAGCCTTTATGGCTCCACAATTGACTTTGGAGCAGGCAATGAAGCGTTCACGCTCAGTGTGCATGCCTCTAATACCACCATTGCGGGTGGCGCTGGTGCCGACACCTTTGTAGTGACCACTGCTGCGGCTGTGACTGCATCGAGGTTCGATGGTGGTGCTGGTAACGACAGCATTTCTTTTGCTCAAACTCTGAGTGGCAGCAGCGTCCGTGGGGATGCTGGATCTGACGTGATGGTCTTTGCCAGCACCGTTACTGCCTCGTCTGTTTTTGGCGGCACAGGCAAAGACACCCTTCAATTCGCTGCTCTTGTAGGAGCCACAACGATTGATGCCGGTACGGACAATGACACCTTGATATTCAGTGCAGGCGGTAACTACTCCGATACAACTGTCTCTGGTGGTGGTGGTGATGACTCAATTAAGTTCGTCAGCGCTGCTAGCAACGTTCATGCTTCTACTGATTCCGGAGCTGATTCCATTTGGTTCGGTGGTGCGTTAACGAGCTCCACAGTTGATGGTGGAGGCGGCAAACAGACGATCGTGTTCAGCAGTGGTGCAGATGATGTGCGCTTCGGCGGCAGTTTCGGTGGTGGCTTCATCAGCCTCGGTGCTGGTACTGACACGATCTCCTTCGTTGGTGCGAAGATCGCTGGTACCACCATCACTGGTGTTGATGACGATGACACTCTGACCTTTGAACTCGCATCTGAGGTCACCGCGGTGTTCGGCAGTGCGATCGGAACTGGAGCTCAGGTGAGCTTTGGAGAAGGAAAAGATATGGCGACCTTCTCTGGTGCGATCAGTGCGGCTTCCATCTACGGCGGTGGTGGTGCTGACACACTGCGTTTCACAGGCGCTGTGGGGTCGAGCGCGACAATTGATGCCCTTTCCGACAGTGGAGACAAGGTATTCCTTACTGGAAGCAACACGGTTGTCTTCGGTCCTGCTGTCACGCTTGGAGCTGGCTCTCAGCTGAGTTTCGGCTCTGGCAACGACCTGGCGACCTTCTCTGGCAATGTCACGGCCGGTGCCAATATCTACGGTGGTGCCGGTACTGACACCTTGCGCTTCAGTGGTGACTTTGGAGGAACGATTGATGCTCTTGCTGACAGCGGAGATTTAGTCATCCTTTCTGGAACCAACACTGCGCTATTCACTGGCGCTCTTGGTACTGGATCCATTGCAAGCTTCGGTGCTGGTAACGACATGGCTACCTTCTCAGGAGCCATTGGAGCAGGCACCATTTACGGTGGTGCTGGTACTGACACCTTGCGTTTCACCGGCGCTGTAGATACGAGCGGCACGATTGATGCCCTTGCTGACAGTGGAGATCAACTGCTGCTGCATGGAACCAACACAATCGTATTTAGCAATGCCATAGCCACCTTTGCTGCTGGATCTATGGTGAGTTTCGGCGCCGGTAAAGATATGGCGACCTTCTCTAGCTCCGTCGCAGCAGTTTCGATCTACGGCGGCGCGGGTGCTGACACCTTGCGCTTCGCTAGTGATGTTGGAGGAGCCACAATCGATGTTGGAGCTGGTGCTGACAGCATTAACTTCACCAGCGCTGCTCTTGCTGGCACGACTGTTTACGGAGGAACTGGCGATAACGCTATCGATACCTTTACTGGAAACATTTCAGTCGGCGTTGGTGGTGTGAGCTTCTGGGGTGGTGGCGGAGCAGACGTCTTCAACTTCACTTCTATTAGTAATGCCACTAACACGGCTTATTTCTGGAACGAGCATGTGGGCACAGATTCGATCATCCTTGCTGGGGCGACTCAGGTGACTGGTGGTTTTGGCTTTGGCATTACTATCGGCGCAGGCATGATCATTAGTTACGGAACGAATGGGGACATCTCTTCGACTGATATCTTCAGTGCAGCGACCTCGAATCTGTTCTCGATTGGTCTTGACTCTTCGGCAAATGCCGGCAACACCAGCTTGGTGACGATGGGTAGCACCGGAACCAGCCATGTATCCTTAATTTGGACCAGTGGAGCTTCGGTCACTTTCGTTGGTGCCGCAGGCATTTCGGCCGATTTCTATCAGCAAGCAGGCTTTGTGGCTGGTGCTGGTACGGCCAACTTCGGTATCGCACAGGGCTTCCCAACCTTCAGCTGATATCTCTCTATTCGTCAGCCAATTTCAATCAAGCCCCCGCAAGGGGGCTTTTTTGTTGTCTTGTTCGTGCTCCTTTAATCTCTTGTTAATGGCATGGTCTTGTGATCGATAACAGCTTTGTGCCGCTTTCTCCTTGGGAGGAAGCCTTTTATAAGGGTCGACGCTTGGAAGCAGAAGTCGCTATTCATGCAGCACGCTTGCGGGGGAATCTAGATGTCGTTCAAGCTTTAGAAGCCTGTCGTTTGGTTCAGCGAAGTCATGGCGTCAACGTGACAGGATCCCCTTTAACTACGTTTGAGCGATTTCAACAGAAGATAGGAAACACATCTGAGCCCAAACAGGCTTTAACGCAGTTGCTTGCTTATGCAGAGTTGCCTGATGCGTTAATGCTTTGGATTCTTCATTACCGTTTGCCGCAGTTGATTGAAACGGAAGAAAAAATACACCTGCTTCAGCGTTTGGCCATTCATCTCTATTTAAAGTTTCCTGCAAGGAAGGATCTTAGTTATCACTGCTTGATAAATGACCCAACGGGATCCCTGAATAAGGGTGCCCCGCAACGCATGTTGAAACCTCGTGATTGGTATACGAATAATCAACCCTATCTACCTATGTTGCAGGTTGCTTGGGCACAAGGGCGTTATGAGCAGATGTTCATTTCAGCAGCAGCAGCACAAATTGATGGCCGCTATTTCCCTATAAGTGACCATAATGTTCGAGCTTTCTCCATTATTGGTGAGGCATCACGTTGCCTTGATCTGTTCCGCCGGCTCTATGAGGCATCTGCTGGTGATTTCACTATTGCTTCGATTAGCAATCTGCTCTTCATCTCGATGGGTTTAGAGGAGTTGCCCTATGAATTTCTGGAGCAGTTGTGTACCCACTTCGATCAACTAGCAAAAAAAATGCTCGGATCTGTGGAATCCGAACAAGAGCATATAGCTGAGCCAATCTCAAAGAGGCTCACCATCAATGAGCGTCCACTTTTGGTTGTGGTTTCTGCTGATTTGCGAAACCATCCTGTTGGCCGCTTCTGGCTGCCAATCGCCCGCACGCTTAAGTCGCACTTTCAGGTGATTAGTGTTGCTGGTCACCCTCGTGATTACGATCCGATCCGTGAGGAGCTTCGTCAGCTTTCAGACGAATGGTGGCCATTGGAGGCGAACGAGGTGCCTCAGATGGCCTCAAGGATTCGCCAGCAACAACCGGATTTATTTCTCGATCTTGGCGGCCACACAGCTGATAATCATCCCGTATTTCTCTCACAGCGCTTGGCGACGGTACAGGCTACTTATTTAGGGTTTTTTGGCCCCACCTATGCCTGCTGTTGTGATTGGTGGATTGTTGATCAGGCGCTGATGCAATGGATCAGTTCTTCATATCCAGGAGCTGAGTCATTCTGGGCCTTGCCAGGCTCAAGCCTTTGTTATCTGCCGCAGCTTCATGATCTGCCAGCCGTTGAATCGATCCGCTACAGCGAGCCGCTGCATCCTGTCCTTGGCAGTTTTAATCACACTCGCAAACTGACGGCTTCAACGTTGCGGCGTTACGGTGCAATCTTGCATGACATCCCAGATGCGGTCTTGCAGTTCCGTAGTCATTCCTTTCACGATCCTGCTGTTCGCCGCCGCTTTTTGATTCGTTTACAGGATGCCGGTGTTGCTCCCAATCAGCTGCAGCCACTCCCGTATGCGCGCTCCGCCAGTGAGGCTATGGCTGACTACGGCCGTATTCATCTACATCTCGACAGTCATCCAGTCAGCGGCACGACCACTACCTTGGATGCATTGGCCATGGGCATTCCGGTGCTGACCTGTCCAACCCCTTACTACGCCGGTGCCATCTCGGCAGCTTTGCTTCAAAATGCTGGCTTGGCTGATCACATTTGTAGAGACCCTAGAGATTTGTCTAGCCAAGCTCGATGGCTTACAGATCGCTATAAGAGTGTTGCATCAAGAAGGGAGCTTGCTGAAACGGTTAGATCCTCTGCCGTCTGTGATACGGATGTCATGCCGCGGATGTTCGTTGAGCAGCTTCAGTTGATGCTGAATCAGAAGCGAGCGGCTTGCTCTTGAAGCAAAGTCTCTAGTTGATTAATGCAGTGAGATTGTAGATATGTTGGCTGCAGGTGAAGTTTGCCAGCCTCTCCCCATTGATTCAGCTGCTCTTGTTGGTTGAGCAACTCCACGATGGCCATGGCAAGGCTTTCGGGATGGTGTCCGCGCCATAAGGCACCATTGACTCCAGGCTTGATTAGTTCTTCCATCATTGGATTGGCTTGTGCCAGGACTGGGGTGCCGCAGGCCATCACTTCGAGCAGGCTCCAGCTCAGGACGAAAGCATTGGAGAGGTAAATGTGCAGGTTGCTGCGGCGATAGAGCTTGACAAGTTGTTCATGGGGTATGCGGCCGAAAAGATGCACTCGCTTAAGATCGAACTGACCACTTAGTTCACTCAGCATTACCTGTCGCCAGCTTTGATTATTATCCGGGGCACTCGAATAACTCACCTCATCTCCGCCTACCACCACAATCTGCACCTCAGGGTGATGTCTTAGTAAAGCTGGTAAGGCTCGCATGAAAGTATGAAATCCGCGCATGGGTTCCAGATTGCGACTGATGAAAGTCACCACAGGTACCTCAGGCCCAAGTGTGATTCCATTCCCGAGGGCGAGTTGTTGAAGTCGTGGAATCTTTAGCATCGCTTCGGGTACACCTTCGTGGATGACGCGGATCTTGTTGCGCCAACGGGCGGGAAAGCTATTAGCCTGATAATGGGTGGGTAGGACGGCGATGGTTGCATCAGCCATGGCCCCGTCCACTAACCAATTTTTGGTTCGTAAGTAGTGCATTTGCTGCACGGATAGTTGTTGTTCGGCGTCCAATCCAAGATGGTTGGCTTTTAGCCAAAGCTCAGGCCAGATGATCAGTGGGCTGGCCGGGAAGACTTCGCGCAACAGCATCGCTTCGCCCCAGCCTGGATGGGCCAGGATGACATCCGGCGCCCAGCCTCGTTCCTTCAAGCTCATGGCAAGTTCAGCCACCTTCTCAGAGCGTCGGATCCAGTCATCCACCTCCGTCGTTTGGTTGTGGGCACCGTTTAGCTGATGATCACCATGCTCGTAGCGCAGAACTTCGATGCGGCTATCGCATGGGCGCTGGCTACAGCCGATAGCCTTGAGCTCATGTTCCTTGTCGCAAAGGGCAGGTGATAGATCTCGGAATTGGCCAGGGAAGTTTTGATGGACCAGTAAAAGTCGCATTATCTGCTGAGCGGTCCTTGCAGATCCCATTGCAATTGGGGGTATACCTTTTGCCACCAGCTCAGATCCTTCTCTGATACACCTTGCTCAATCCAGACAAGAACCCGTTGTTTGTTGTAAGGCCGGAACAGTTTCACAGTTCCACCCCATGTGCTAAGGGTCTGAAGTGGCACTATTACTATTCCTTGATCTTGCCAGCTTCGCGAATCGTTAGGGGTCATGGCTCCAAGCCACATAGGAAGTTTTTGGCTTGGAGTATGAGTATCTGCATCTAAAGGAATTGAACTGGCTGTTGAACAGGCCAGGGGCCAGGCCGCTTGCTTCATTTGGCTGTCAGGATTTTTCCAGCCTTGTGTGTTCAGCCATAGATGCCACCATTCGCGGAAACTGGTAGATAATTCTTTCGCAAGTCCTTTGTGATCTAAAAGTTCACTATTTGCTAATTGTTGACGCTGTTGTAGACGTCGATGGCGTAGAGCTTCGCGATCCTTGGATAGCTCTAAGGCTCTTGAAGTCATTGCTGCAGCGTCTGCACAGATCAAGTCTGCGCATCCCGCGCCGGCGAGCACAGCTGCTGCTTGTCGGCTGACCATCGATTGACCTGCCACTGTTAGGACAGGCACTCCCATCCAAAGGGCATCTGCAGTGGTTGTACATCCTGTGTAGGGATAGGTGTCTAGAGCAACGTCTACATCTTGATATGTGGCCAGATGATCCTCGAGGCTGTTGCAATGTCCACGCAATTCAAGTCTCTCTGGGGCTAGGCCTAGTGCTGAAAAAAGCTGTCTAACTCGTGCCTGCTCAACTTCTTCGCCAAGGTTCTTGCTTTTGAGCAGTAGGCGTGAATTCGGCACCGCCTCCAGAACCGCCAACCAGTTCTGGGCAGTCTGCTCTGTGATTTTGCGGGTTTGATTGAAGCTACCAAAGGTTATTTGATCTTGAGTCAGGCATGGTGGTGGTGAAACTGGAGGTGCCGTTTCTAGTGGCCGATAGCTGACGTAACAACGTTTGAGGTGCCATCGAGTTTCAGAGCAAGGATCATTGCCATTGTTCTCGACGGGATGAAGGACATTGTCGGTGATCCAGTAATCCACCTCTTTAAGTCCGGTGGTGCCGTAGTAGCCCAGGTAGGTGGCTTGAATTGGTGCAGGTTTGGCGGCCAGTACAGTAAGGCGATTGCCGGCAGTGTGCCCAGCTAGATCAATCAGGATGTCGATTTCATCACGTTGGATTTGGGCGATGCACGCCTCATCATTTTGTCCGCGGAAATCGCGCCATTGATCTGCTTTCTCTTTGAGTCTTGCTGAGTAGTCATCTTGTTGCTCCCCACATGAGTAAAGCGTGATTTCTATTTCGTTTCGATCCCAATGTTCTAGTAGCGGTTCCACGAAGTAGCTGACCGCATGTCGACAGAAATCCGGAGAGATCAGCCCTATCTTCAGTAGACGTTCGGGTGCGGGGTCGGGAATGCAATCCCGCCAGCGTTCGAAAGTGCTTTTCCCAAATCGTTTGGCAAAATGAATGGCTTCGGCAAAGCGCTTTTCAGAAGGCTCAAGCTCATAGCCAACTAGAGTAAATAGCACATTAGAATGAGCAGCAGGATTGTCTAATGCGGCAGCTCCTTTGCGCAGCCAAATCAAAGCCTCTTGATAGCGAGCAACGTCTTTCAACACCGAGCCCAGATTGTTCATGGCTGGCCCGAAGCTTGGATGATGTTTCAATGCTTCCTCGAAGCAACCCCTGGCTTTATGGCTTCGACCAATGTCCCGAAGCAGAAGGCCGTATGTGTTGAGGCAGATCGGATAGGCAGGATCTAATTTTAGTGAGTGTTCAAAAAGATTGATTGCTTTTTCGTATTGACCTTTGCCTTTGGCGATCACGCCTTCGGCATACATGAGGTTGGCACTGTTGGGGAATAGAGGCTCGAGACTTTCGCAGATTTTGCTGGCTTGATCAAATTGCTGATCGCCGCAGAGTACTTGCGCAATGTTCAGACCAATGAATAGGCGTTTATCGCCTTCAGCTCCATGGGTGCCTTGATGCCAATATTGAAGCGCGAGATCCTTTTGGCCAAGAGCATGATGGGCGTTGCCCAGCTCTAGCAGCAGCTCTGCAAGGCTATTGCTTCCGTTTATTGGGTTGCTGTTTGCTTCCACAACAGGAGTAAGCAGCTCGATAACTTGCTGGTGCTCCCCTTTATGTCCAAGAGTGATAACAAGGCCGTGTAGTAGTCCTTGAGATTTTTGATTTCGCTGTAGTCCGCTGCGGAAGGCATCAGCAGATTCCTCAAGTAGTCCTAAATCACGCAGTACATTCCCATAGTTACCCCAAAGCGATCCGTCTGTGCTGTCAAGCTGAAGAGCTCTTTCAGTGCATTTTCTGGCCTCAGCTGCTTGGCCTTGTTGACGTAGCAACGCTCCTAAGTTTCGCCAAGCACTCGTATGGCTTGGATTAGCATTTACACAGGCTTTGTAGGCTTCAATAGCTTTACAAAGATTTCCCTTTTGGTGAGCTAGGCAACCTGTTTGGAAAAAGGATTCAGCTGGATTGTCTTGACCAACAGGCGATTTGACTGCTGAAGCTTTGATCCCCTTTGGGCCTTTTAGTTTGGAAGTACCCTTTTTGCGGGAAGTACCCTTTTTGCTCACAGAGCTGATTCGCGATTCAGTAAGTTTCCCATGCCCTTTGATAGATAATTGAAATTGACTGTGCTCAAGCAGCTTCGCCAGTGACCTTCTCCAGCACTGAAATTCAGGCTCTTGGATCGGTGGCTCTTGATCACTACCATTCTGGCCGTCTGGAGCAGGCTCTGGAGCAGTCCAGGCTGGTTATAGATAAAGCAGAAGCAGATTCAGGCAAGCCATCCTCCTTGCTCAAAGCAGAGATGTGCCATTTGGAGGCGGCCTGCTTGCATCAGCTTGAACGTGGGCCAGAAGCAGAGCTTGCTATCCGCGCTGCTGTCGCACAGGATCCAACCAACCCAACATATTTGAACACCTATGGTGTCATTTTGCGCAAAATTGGCCGCATAGAGGAAGCTATCCGTTCCTATCAATTGGTGATTCGCTTGCAGCCAGGATTTGCGGATGTATATTACAATTGCGGCAATGCATTGTGTGAGCTAGATCGGCAAGATGAAGCGATAAATAACTTCCAGAGATGCCTAACAAATAATCCTAAACATGCCTCTGCTCATCATAATCTTGCAAATTGTTTACGTGATCAGAAGCGTCTTGATGAGGCTATTGCCCACTATGGTCTTTCGGATGAATTAGAGCATCACAACCCTGATATGCACTGCAATTGGGGCCTGACTTGGCAGCTCAAGGAACGTTGGGACAAGGCCATAGATTCATTTGAGATGGCGATTAGTCAGAAGAGCGAGCATGCCCCTTCTTATATCAATTTGGGTAGTGCTCTTTCAGTTCAGGAGCGTTTTGAAGAGGCTTGTCAGGCCTTGCGGCGTGGGGTTGCTCTTGATGACAGCTGCAACGATGCCAAGTTTAACCTTGGACTGACTTTGCTCACAATTGGTGAGTTCGAAGAAGGATGGCACTTTTATGACACACGATTGAGCTTGCCTGACAAGGTCAAAACTCCACTTCCACATCAAATGTGGGATGGTGACATCGACAAACTACGTGGTGAGAAATTATTGGTTTGGGCTGAGCAAGGCTATGGCGACAATATCCAGTTTGTACGGTACATACCAATTCTTATCGAGGCAGGTGTTCAGGTAACCCTGTCCACCCGCAAGCCCTTGATTTCACTCATGCGTGAGTGCTTGGTACCTCATACTCCGGCGATTGTTGAGCACATACCCAAGGAGTTGCAAGGCTTTCGTCATCATGTGGCTCTATTGAGCTTGCCTCGGCTTTGTGGCACGAGTCGCGACACTGTGCCGATGATGCCTGGTTATTTACGAGAGCCCAGTCAAGTTCCTGAGCAGTTGCGTGTGCATCGCCAACCTTTTGCTATTCATATTGGCCTCGTTTGGGCTTCTGGACCAGATAACAAAGATATGTATGAGGATAAATCAATGTCTTTAGAGCCGCTGATGCAGCTTTTTGAAGATTGGCGGCAGCAGCGATTAGTGGTGGTTCATTCGCTTCAGATTGGTTCAGATGCTGATCAGCTCGTTCCATGGTTAGGGGAGCGGGGGGTAGTCAACCATGCCGCGGATCTGAATGATTTCTTGGACACGGCCTGTGTGATCAGTCAGTTGGATCTTGTCTTGACAGTTGATACTGCTGTCGCTCATCTCGCTGGAGCTCTGGATAAGCCCGTTTGGTTGATGCTTCAGCACAATGCTGATTTTCGCTGGATGCGGGGGAGGTCGGACACGCCTTGGTATCGTTCCATGACTTTAATTCGGCAGCGGCAACTGGGCGATTGGAGCAGTGTTCTTGAACAAGTTCGGGACCGTTTGCTCATGTTGCTTGGCGAAAAGAAAGAAGCAGCTAAAATCAACAAATGATTCTGTTCCTATGAGTATTCAATCGTTCGACAAGCAGGGTTATATAGCAATTCAATCCCAATGCTCTTGGCAAGGACCAAGTCCAGCCATTCCACCAGAGCTTGATGAAGTGGGTCGGTGGCGTTGGCCTGAATTAGACACTCCTTCTTTCCAATTGATGAAGCGAACGGGACGGACACATATTCTGCTTACAGCTTGGTTAGAGGATTTGATTGCCGCATTAGTACCGCTTAGTCAACAACTTTGTGATGAGCTTGGTGATGAACAAAGCTGTCGCCAAGAGCGTCTTAGGTTGTTTCGTAATTCGGCGTTTAGTTTGCATGTTGAGGAGCACTTCAGTCGCACCAAACGTCAGCGAGACCGAATTATCTTTTCTATGCTTCGCTGCAGTAGTCTCCCCCGCATTGAAGAGCTTGCTCTAGCGATTCGTGAGGGAGAGATGGATTTTGCCGCCGCGGCTATTCGTTTCTCTGAGGGGCCGGAAAGTGCGCAGGGAGGTCGCGTGGGTCCTATTCACCCAAATACGGGTAATGCTGAGGTGAATAGTCGCCTAGAACAGGCGAATGAGGGTGATTTGATCGGTCCCCTTCTTATTGATAATTCCCATATTTTGTTGCGGCTTGATACCCGAATTACTACCCGTTTTAATGAACAGCTGCAAGAGCAATTGATCAATGAGCTTTATCAAGAGTGGCTTGCTAGCCAGCTGACCGCTCTTCAGTCGGGTGAGAGTATTGAGCCTCCTGAGTACCTTCCCTCCTTATGACTGCATCCATTTCGTCAAGGGTGCGGCTATTGCTTGGGTCTGCTCCATTGGATCGGGTGGATCCAGAGTTGCTAGCCTCCAGTGAAGATCAGGTTCAAGCCTGGCAATTGGACGTAGGTCAGCAGCTAGCTGCTGAGAATGTCCCTTTTGCCTATGTATGCCTTGTCGTCGATGGCACCCTTCGCGTCAGCGGTAGGGATGCTATGGGGCAGGCGTTTACGATTCGTCGTGTTCACGCTGGCGAGTGGTGGGGACTCTGGAGCGGCTTGCAGGGAGTTGCTGCGTCGACTTGCCGCACCACCGGCCCAACCAAACTTTTGGCAGTTCCATTGGAGTTGTGGCAGCGCTGGTGGCAAGAGGTGCCATCTTTGGCGGCTTGGGTGGAATCTCATCCTCAGCGGGAGGATGTTTATGCGGCCCTGCGTCCTTTGCTCGTGGAGCGACCCCGTCAGGATCGCTCCATTCTCGATGAGCTGGATCATCTCCAGTCTTCATTGACAACGGCGCAGTTGCTTAGCCTTTCCGATCTAGATGGCTTGACCTCTGATAACAGCACGAGCTGGTTATTGCCCTGCCACGATCATTTTTTAGCAGAGATATCTTTAAAAGGGCCAAAAGGCCTCTCTCGTGAGTCTTTGCTTCAGGCATTGGAGCGATCAACCCATGGCCTTCGCTTGATCGGTTGCCCTGCTGCAGCGCTGGAGGAGCTCATGGTTTCCTCAGTGTCTTCATTGCCTTTGGAGACAAATGGCGAGCCTGAGTCCGATGCAGAGGTTGTCGAAGCCTTGCCCGAATGGCAAAACCCTGATGGGGAAGCCCTGCTGAAGGCAGCATTGCAGGAGGAGAATCCTCGCCCTCAAAAGGATCGGCAGGGCCTGCTGGTGAAACCCATTTTTGGCAGTAGCGGAGTTGAACAGGGAATCGCGCTATTGCAGATGATCTGTGAATCTCTCAGTGTGCCATTCCGACGCGATGTTGTTGATCGAATGTTGAAGGGCATGGTTGGAGAAAAGCCTTCGCCTACGCTTGAGTGTCTTGGCCAGATCGCTGACAGTCTGGGACTTTCTGCAGTTTTAATGAATATACCGGTGGCTCATCTTGCTCGGATGTCCTTGCCGGCCTTGCTTGAACTTCCTGATGAGGATTCTCTTGTTCTCCTTACAGGCGAACGACATGGGCACTTGCGGGTCATTGATCCGCGTGAGGGAGAGCGATATGTGGACTTGGCAAGTCTTGAAAAAGAACATTCTTCTGCTCGTGCTGTTGCTATCAGCCGTCGCCCAGATACATCAACCCGTCGATTTGATATTACCTACTTCTTTCCTTATTTGCAGAGGTATCGGAAGTCTTTGGCGTTGGTATTTGTTGCGTCATTCTTTATGCAAATATTCAATCTAGCTCAGCCACTGCTCATTCAGCAGATTATTGACAAGGTTATTGGTCAGCAGAACTTTAATACCCTTTACTTCCTTGGTGTGCTTCTTATTGGTAGCAGTGTGATCTCTAATATTTTAAGCTTGATCCGCACTTTTCTTTTTACTGATACGACCAATAGGATTGATATTGCGACAACCGGAAATATTTTTACCCATTTATTTAAGCTGCCACTGGATTTTTTTGATAAGCGACCGATCGGTGAAATCTCAACACGTATTGCAGAGTTAGGAAGTATCCGTGGATTTCTAACTGGTACAGCCTTAACTTTGATTCTTGATGTGGTTTTTGGGGTAATTTATCTCTTCGTTCTGATTAGCTATAGCGGTCTGCTAACAGCTGTATCTTTAAGTGTGGTGCCTCTTTATTTGGCAATGGTTTATTTGGTGGCTCCGATCATTAAGCGCCAGCTGCGCATTGCTGCCGAATCAGCTGCTGCTGCACAGAGCTTGATGATTGAATCCCTAACGGGGATTCAGACTGTTAAGGCGCAGCATGCTGAGACGACTCTCCGCTGGCGTTGGCAACAGCGACACGCCCGTACGATCTCTGCCGGTTTTCGAACCTCATTGATTGGAGCGACCTCAGGTGCAATTGGTGGCTTTTTTCAGCAGGTCGGAGGTTTGGCTGTTCTCTGGGTTGGAGCCTATTTGGTGCTAAAGGGTGACTTGACTATTGGTCAGCTGATTGCCTTCCGCATCATTAGCGGCAATGTTGTTGGTCCGATCATCCGTCTTGCGGGGACTTGGCAAACGATTCAGGGTCTGCAGATTTCCATTGAACGTCTTTCCGATGTCGTTGATGCACCCACAGAGCAACCTGTTGATGAGACTCCGATTGCTCTGCCACCGATTAGCGGCAAGGTGGAATTTGAGGATGTGAGTTTTAGCTTCAACCCCCATTTACCTCCTGTGGTGAAGTCGGTAAGTTTTTGCATCGAAGCCGGCAAATTTGTCGGCATCGTCGGCCAGAGCGGCAGTGGCAAAAGTACGATCATGAAGCTTTTACCACGACTTTATCGGCTTGAGAAAGGTGTGATTCGCATTGATGATTACGACATCGCCAAAGTTGATATTGATTCCTTGCGCCAACAGATAGGTATCGTTCCTCAAGACTCCATGTTGTTCGATGGCACTGTGCGTGAAAATATTACGCTTAATGCACCGGATGCTTCCGATGAAGAGGTTATTCATGCTGCCCGTATTAGCTGTGCCCATGGATTTATTATGGATTTGCCTCAGGGATATGGATCTCGCGTTGGGGAGCGGGGTGCATCCTTGTCTGGTGGCCAGCGTCAGCGTTTAGCGATTGCGCGAGCAATTCTTAGTCGCCCTCGGATGCTGATTCTTGATGAGGCCACTAGTGCTTTAGATTATCTTACTGAGAGAACTTTATGTGAGAACTTGCGTAGGGAGTTATCAGGAGACACAGTGTTCTTTATCACCCATCGACTGGCTACGATTCGTTCAGCTGATGCGATCATGTTGTTAGAGAATGGATTGCTTCAGGAGGTGGGAACTCACCAGGAACTATTGGCCCGCAAAGGTCTTTATTACGCCCTTTATCGACAACAGGATGCCTCAAGTGCCTGACTCTGATTCTTCACCTGATTCAGCTTTGACATCTGAAGAAAAAGATAGTCCATTAGCAGATAAGGAGGGGCTTGAAAAGTCAAAACCCGGTGCACTGTCAAAACCCGGTAAACTACTTGCACGTATTTTGCCAATTAAGCTTGCTCAGCGTAAGGCTGTTTTTTACGATAGCCCGGGGTTGCTTGAGCAGTCTCACCATTGGGGTGGGCTTGTTATCTGGACGATTGCTGCAGGCACCACCGCAGCAGTGATTTGGGGCTTTTTAGGCAAGGTGGATCAGACTGTCATGGCGATTGGAACACTGGAACCTGCGACTGGAAAGGTGGCCGTGAAAACTCCTACTGGGGGCATTGTCAGGCAGCTTTTCGTGAAGGAAGGAGAGGAGGTCTCCTTGGGGGAATCTCTCATGGTCGTGCAAAACGAAGGTACTGAGGCCCAGTTGGCGGCCACTCGGAAACAGTTGGCTATTTATAGTTATGAGAATAAGTTGTACAACTTGCTCCTTGATCAACAAGGCAATTATGCGAGTACCCAGCTCCCAGCTCCTCCTGAGTTGATTGCTGATGAGGATAAAACCAGATCTCTGCAGCTCACTGTTCAGGAGATAGCATCACGATTAAGGCAGTTGAGGGCAAAGCTTGCATCGGAAAATCGTACTCTTAAACTCAAGGAGGAGATGTTGAAATCGATTAAAATGCTTTACGAAAGTGGTGGTTATACAAAGTTTAATTATCTTGCATCTGTCGATGAGATTCAGCAGCTTGAATCTCGCGTTATTCAGACACAGGAAGAGATCAATGCTGTAACTGCAAGAGCAGGCCGACAGGTCATTGCAAACAACCGCCAGATCCTCAGTCTAGAGGCTAGGCTTGTAGCGCTTTCAGAGCAGCGACGTAACCTCACTTTGAAAGCGGTGCAATCAGGCACAGTCTTTAACCTCATGGTTGCTCCTGGCAGCGTGGTTGGTAATGGAGCTGAGGTTATGAGGATTATCCCCGACGGTGGCTTGAAAGCCAAGGTTTTTCTTTCTAATAGTGACCTCGGATTTGTTAGGGAAGGAATGCCTGTAAAAATTGCTGTCTCCTCTTTTCCCCCAGGTGAATATGGTTACTTAAAGGCAAGTGTTTTGAGAATTGGTGCGGACTCTCTTCGGGAGAATGAGAGCTCAGGTAGGCCAAATACGTTTCCCATGATTGTTGAGCTAGAGCCTAATGAGGATAAGAAATTTATAATGAGCCGTCTTGCTCCAGGAATGCAAGTCTCTACGAATGTCATTGTGCGTCAGCGTCCAGTCATCACTCTGCTTACGGATGTATTTACCAAAGGTACTGAAGATCTTCAGAATAGTCGTTGAGCCTTTTCTGACTTGATTGATCAGCCCAGTAAGATTAATGCTTGGGCATATTGCTTGACTTTGTCCAGGTAATCATTCTGAGGCTCTTTTATGCTTGTCGCCGGATGTTATCCCTCAGGGACTTCACTGTTGGCTTCTTTGGTTGGCGAAGTCCTCCAACTTGGCTGGGATGAAGCTTCTCAGCGTGCTCCTCCTGCGCTTGATAATCCATTGGGCTTTTATGAATCGCGTCGCTTAGTTGAATGCAATGATCAGCTTCTTGGGCGAATCGGGTGCAGTTGGAGCCACCCACCTCTTTGCCCGTCAGCTTGGGATCATCCCCCACTTTTAGATTTTCTATCGGAGCAGCGCCATATTTTTTTGTGAGCTGTCTTTACGCGATATTTCGGAGTATAAGTATGCATATTTCTGGCACACTCCTTTTGTCTTGATGATCTCTAAAGCTTGTTACGCTTTGACTAATGAGTGCTTGTTCCTTTTCTCTGAGCTCATTGCCGAGTGAGCTTGGGAGGTGGCTACTTGGATTGAAGTATTACTCGAATCAGTTTCACATACAAGTTGTAAGTCTCGATTGTGAACGAGCTTTTGTTTCACCATTTTGATATGGTATTACCTCACACAGAAGGTTGTGCTGGGAGGGTAGAAAAAATCATCATTGAGTCCTGCCCTCATTGTGTGCTAAATAATTTTCACAGATATAGCAACTCATCCCATTGAATGAGTTCTTGGTTGGCATCGCGGCAACGGGATGGACTGAACTCTTGGCCCTGACGAAGCGAGTGCTTGAGACATTCCTTGGTTGAATAAGGATGTGGAAGATGGAGTGACTTCGTTTTCGAGTGGTAATTCAGCCAAGAGGTCTTCATGAACTCCAGAATCGATTTCATCTACATCATCGCTCATCCAGTAGGCATAGTTGCGCCGGTTCATCAGCATGGGCAAAAGACCAATGCATCGCTCAATGGAATGAGATAGGTATCCATCAATTCCAATTGGTTCCGGACTAAAGTCTTCTTTTCTTAGCTCTAGATTGAATAAAGACTGTAGAACATCGACTCGGGTCCAGAAAAAAGAACCAGCTGGGAAAAATAAGAATGTGTCTCTGTTGATTTCATGTCCCATTGCTTTCATCAAGGAGTAGATCTGAGGAAAGTTGTTCCCCCAGTTCACGACATGAGCAACAGACCGATGCGGCCAGGGGAAAATGAGACCAGCATTCTTTTTCTGCAATAATTGTTGAAATAAGATGCAATTTTTCTCTTTTGGGAAGGTGGCTTGAAGCAGAGACCCTCGCCATTTTTTGCCAAAGATTCCATCGGCATGCGGCGTTTTTTTTGTGTGACAGTGAATTAATAGCTCACAGCTTTCAATTTCCTTTCTCCAGTTGATCAACATTGGGGCAAGGTCTCGCCCTCGATTTGGGCAGATTTTAATGTGATAGCAGGATTCCTTGCGAGCCTTCAGCATGACTTCGATGACTCTGGCTTTAGTGCTTGTATCCGTATTGATTAAAAGCCAGCGATTGGGAATATTTTCCCATGCATCGATAAATGTAGGCAGAAGATCTAGGTAATACACATGGCAATGGATTGCTATGGGTTGATCTGGAATAGGTGCATCTAAATATTCACAATAAGCCTCGATTGCATTGCCTCGGGAAGGACCTGCCTCCCAGTGAGGCCTTATGCTGCCAGCTAGTTGATCAAAGCAAATTGGCAGGAATTGTGACGTTAATCTAAGCATCTCAAACTATTCATAGTGGCTGAGAGTAGCGCTAGTTTATTGCTATCGGTTTTGTGAATCACAGGCTTCAAGAAATGATGTGTTAATCTGATTTTTTAAGATCAGAAGTAAAAAATGTTTGTTGCTGGCTGCCATCGCTCGGGTACGTCATACGTCTCGAGTTTGTTGACAGCCATTATGAATTGCTCTCGACCCTCAGACCTAGATAGAACTGTTGACAATCCTCGTGGTTACTTCGAGTCCACTTTACTGCGTCCATTTAATGATGAGCTGCTTGAACTGGCAGGATATGCATGGGATCGCCCCCCATTGTTGCCTGTGTGGTGGAGTCAGGGTAAATACCTGCATTGTGTTAATCAGCGGAAACAGGATTTTGAAGCCTATGCACTTAAGGTGGGCTGGGTTGATAAAGATCCTCGCCTTTCAATTACGTTTCCACTTTTTCAGCATTTGTTGCTTAAGCGGGTTCCCTGTCTAATCCCAATGCGCAACCCCCTTGAGGTTGCTCAGTCTTTGCATTGGCGTGATGGTTTTTCTATAGAGAAGGGTTTATTGCTTTGGTGGCTTTACAACCGTGGCTGTTCCCTCTTCTTTGATCCGTCTCTCGATGCCTTGATTTCTTATGAGACTCTTATGGACGGTCAAGCCGATCAGATCGACCGCGTGATCTCTTTTGTAGCCCCCTCGTTAAGCCTGCAGCAGCCTGATATGGATGTGCGTCGGCATGTTCTCGTCAAGCATGCTGAGTGCACTCGTCCGCATCTTCGCCGTAATCAGTTGGGTACTTTTTCCGAAGTAAGCGCTCCTAATCAAGGCTCTAGTCAAGGAGAGCTCACCTTTTTTTGCAGAGATCTATATAGCCAACTTGAGTCCGGTGGCTTTTCTTCTGATCTTTTCTGTGAGCTGTTTCACGCAGTGCCTTCTTTCTTGATAGGTAAATATGATCAGATTTTGTCTGAGGGTGAACCTTCTCTTGAATTTCGTCATAACAATACGATTCTATCCGCTGACTGCCAGACCGGACAGTTGGAGAGGGACCAGACCATAATCTCAACCTTTGCTGATTTGCTTGACACGCTCCATGGTCTCCAAAAACAGGTGAATGCCATGGAAGGATCGTCAATCCCTGATGATTCAGCATCATTGCTGAAAGAGGAGTTGCGCATTAGCAATGAAAGACTTGAGCAAATGCAGCAGGCCTTTTTTTGGCGTCTTACAGCACCATTGCGCCGTGGCGTCGATGCTTTCAAACTAGTAAAAAGAAAGCTTTTTGAGTTCATTACGGTTAAAGTCATCAAAAGCAGATAGACGCTATTTTCTTGATATAATCTCGAGTCCATTAAGGATGGCTATGCAAGAGAGTGTGTCTCTCCTTGCTTCCATTGTTAATCTGCGCAAGTAGCTTTCTTTGTTGTGCTTTGGGCAGGATGCTTGTAAAGTTGAAGTGCAGATTAAGCGATGATTTGAAGGCTTCTCTTCATGGATCGTTGGCTGACTCTTGTTAGAATGCGCCATCATGATTGGCTTTGTGAATAGAGCTTATTGAGCCGCTTCACTCAGTAGAATGATAATTGGCATCCTTGTAGTTTAACTTCTTTAGCGGCTCTAGAGCGTCTTTGGTGTTGCTATTGCTAGCCAATTATTGCATATGCCTTTGTTCATCGCTGGCTGCATTTTTCTGGCTATTATTTGAAGCATTTACATTCAATAATTATCTACAGCTGATCTTATGTGGCGCCATTGTTAATGAGTTAGCGCTCAGCATTTGGACTCTCTTTTTGAAGTTTTGTGCTATTCTAATATATTAAAGGAGATCATTTTTGCTCGAGTAAGACTGATCTCTGTTACTGTTCTTCTGAAAGTTTCTCCCATTTCGGGGATGTGGTTGGCCTTTCTTTAGGGGTGTTGTTGATCTGCTTTAAGCAGGCTTGGCAGCTAGGTTGCTTCAATTTGTTTTCTTCCTCATGATGGTCTAGCCATTGAAATCGACAATGTTTCCTATTGCTTGGTCATATTACGTTCACTTGCTAGTTTGACCATTATCACGCTGAGTCCTATCGGTTGATGTTGCAGGGGAACTTGGAGAACAATTATTCCTGCCAGGAAATATTCAATGATCTCAAGAGTTTTCTCGATTCAGTATGAGCTTGTGCCGCCGTCATCCCCAAATGAGACCTGAAGCTGATCCTCCTTTTGTGCAGTTTTCGGGAGTGGCCACCTGGATTTGGTGCGGTTGAGTGAGTTGTCCATTGTCTTGTAGCTGTTTGTGGGGGGATCCCACGGATCCAGGCCTGAAACATTCTTGTGGCAATCTTTATGGTGCGGCCTTAGGGGAGTATTGCTGCTCGGCGCTCTTATCCGTTGCCCTGGTCGATTGGCTGCAACTTTGGAATCACCGAGGATTGTGGCCCGCAGAACTTTGGTTTGTCCCCAAGCGCCTTGCAGGAACTGCTGGCAAACTTAAATCTTTTTGGCAAGGAGAAAGCTTCTTTATTTGCTTTGCGTTTGCAACCTCAGCAGTCTTTGCTGGCATCTTCACCAATTCCTCCAACAATGACTTGCCTGATGAACTTGTCATTGAAGAATCTGCCTCGGAGAGGCTTCATGTATTTGAGGATGCTGAGGACTTGCACCGTTAGGAACGGATAGCTTCTTCTGGTGATTGGCTGATCAATCTTTATTGGCTTCGACAAAGAAGCTGGCACGTTGGATTGGGGGGTTTCGCGGCATGGAGGCTTGCTGGACCCTGATCCTCAGCGAACAGCTTTCCTGCAATTTCTTGGCGTTAAAGCTTTACATCAACCTTTCCGTGCTTTGGAGTTGGCGGAGAAGGATAGTCATCAGGATCTTCTACGGCTTGCAAAGTTGAAGCTTGGCCTCACAGATCCTCGTTGGTTTGAGCCCATCCATTAAGGCGCTTGCAAGCTTCAGCATGAAGGAAGCTGTTGTGTTGGCTCCTGAACTGGGGTAGTGCTTGCTTCTGGAATGGCAAGCGCGTTGCAGCTGATGGTTAATTCGTCTTTGATAACGCATCCACCGATTTGGGTGCTGCAAGGGTGGAACGGTGGCTTGTGGAACATCAGGATTGCTTCTGCAGTGTTCGATTGCTCCAGCATCAGCACAATGGTGGCTTGGCAGCTGCTCGCAATACGGGCTTCGCTGCAACGACAACTGCATGGGTATGGGTGCAGGATGCCGATAACCCTTTAGCTCCAAGTGCTCTTGAGCAATCTCATCATTTAGCTCAGTGCGTGGATGATCAGGTTGCAGTTGTGCACCCCTTGTTGCTCACAGTGCCGCCAATGGCCTCGCCGCAGGGTTTTCAAGGCGAGGGGCGCCCTTGGCAACAGTCGATTTTTGCTGGTTCCAATGCTGTCGATGCGATGGCGTTGATCAGGCGTTCGGCCTGGCAAGAGGTTGGCGGTTATGTCCACATTCCAGGCGGCTGGGAAGACTATGACTTCTGCTGTTCTTTTATTGATGCCGGTTGGACTGGGGTTCAATGCCCTAATCCCCTTGGCCGCTACAGCGTGCATCAAGATTCGATGACGGCGGTCACGGCTTTACCCAATGTGCGCGGGCTGGAGCATCTGCTCAAGGAACGGCATCCTTGGTTGACTTGTGTTGGTGGCACAACTGGAACCAGATGACCACGGCCGCTAAATTTGTTGGATCAAGAAAGGTTTTCCTCTGACTAGTGCAGTCAACGATCCCTTGGTTCAACTTGAGCATGTTTGTCTTGACATTCCTGTTGATGGAGTGGGCAGTCGCTCCCTGAAGTCGGCTTTCGTTGGCGGGCTTACAGGGGGTTTGCTCAATCGCAGCCGTACTCGCGGCTTAAGGGTTCAAGCTCTTTCTGACTTGAACTTCACCATTCAAAAGGGCGACAGGGTCGCTTTGTTGGGTCATAACGGCGCAGGAAAGAGCACGTTGTTGCGCTTGCTTGCTGATGTCTATGCACCAAGCCAGGGGCGCATCTGGCGTAATGGACACATTGCCCCGCTGATTAATAAAAGTTTCTGGGTCGATACTGACCTCAGTGGTCGTCATGCAGCAAGAGCTCAGTACCTATTGAGTCGAAACACCATTGATGGTTTTGATCAATTTCTTGATCAACTTGTGGAATTTACCGAGCTCGCGGATTTTATTCATCTACCAATCCGTACCTACAGCGACGGCATGAAAACTCGTCTTCAATTTGGCTTGTTAACTGCTTTTCGCCATGAGGCCTTGGCCCTCGATGAGGGCATTGGAGCAGGGGATCAGTGGTTCCTTTCTCGTGCTCGTCAGCGATTGAGTGAATTTCTTGGTCAGGTGGGCACGTTGATTTTGGCGTCTCACTCGGTGGAGTTGCTGAGTCAGTTTTGCAACAGGGGATTGGTTCTTAATCATGGTCGGGTGGTCTTCGATGGGCCTTTGCATGAGGCTTTGACTCATTACTCAAAAGGGGTGACTGCATCATGAGAGTGCCTCGTGTTGAAGATCAGCTAGCTCTTCTTGAAACTTCTCCTGCACAAGGTTTTGGCTTTATTTTTGTGTTGCGCACGGCTCGGGCTTGGTGGTATAGCGCCTGGCTGCGAACCTTGGCGCGATTTAGCCGCACTTACTTTGGCAGCTTTTGGCTAGGACTCAGCAATCTTTTGAGTGTGGCTCTTTTGGGAGCAGTGTATGGCGCGGTTTTTAATATTGCCAATCCTTGGGACTATGTTGTTTATCTAGGACTAGGTTATACGATCTGGGGTTTTATTAGCTTGACTGTGATTAGTTCCTGCACGCTGTTTTCTATGCGTCGTGAT
Organism: Prochlorococcus sp. MIT 1318; assembly: GCF_047304505.1. NCBI lineage: Bacteria > Bacillati > Cyanobacteriota > Cyanophyceae > Synechococcales > Prochlorococcaceae > Prochlorococcus > Prochlorococcus sp. MIT 1318. The sequence goes on from NZ_CP138958.1 coordinate 853,100, forward strand.
CAGTTGATCAATAATTCTCTGCCAGCAATTTTTTATTGCCTTGAGGAATGGGCTTTTCAGGTTCAGACATTTGCACAGAGTTTGGCGATTGTGATGATTCCGATCCTATTTATTAAGCCGGTGTTGTGGCTGCATGCATTGACAAGTGTTTGGTTGCCACTCATTAATGTGTTGCTTTTTTGCTTTTGGATAACGGTTTTGATGGCTGTGTTGGGCTCTCGCTTTAAGGATGTGGCTCAGCTGATGCCGATCTTGATGCAATTAACTTTTTTGCTCTCTCCAATCCTGTATCAGAAAGAGGGCTTAGGTAAGATGGAATTAATTGCAGATATCAACCCTTTCTATCGGGCCCTTGCTCCTTTGCGTACAGCTTTGATCGATGGAGATGTTTATTTTAGGGCCGAGTTTGCGACGCTGTTTGTGAATATAATTTTAATATGGATAGTTTGCTATTGGCTGAAGCGCGTTCGCTACGATATGCCTTTTTGGGTCTAGACAATGAAGGCCGTTATTCTTGCTGGTGGGCTAGGTACGAGGATCTCAGAGGAGACGCACCTCAAACCAAAGCCGATGATTGAGGTTGGAGGCCGCCCAATTCTTTGGCATATTCTGAAGATTTATTCGCAGCATGGCATCAATGATTTCGTGATTTGCTGTGGATACAAAGGTTATGTGATTAAAGAATACTTTGCTAATTACTTTCTTCATAGTAGTGATGTCACCTTTGATATGAGTACGAATCAAATGGAGGTGCATCAGCAGAATGCTGAGCCTTGGAAAGTCACCCTGGTTGACACTGGTGAATCAACTCTCACCGGTGGTCGTTTGCGTAGGGTTGCTTCTTATTTAGATGGCGGATCTTTTTGTTTTACATACGGTGATGGAGTTGCTGATGTGGATTTAACGGCCTTAATTGAGTTCCATCGCACTGAGGGTCGCTGGGCCACACTCACCGCTGTTCAGCCTCCTGGTCGCTTCGGATCGCTTGCTTTTGAAAGGGGGCGGGTACTGGGTTTTGAGGAGAAGCCACAGGGTGATGGATCTTGGATTAATGGTGGCTTTTTTGTTCTGGAGCCAGAGGTTTTGGACACGATCAATGGTGATGAAAGCGTGTGGGAGAGGGATTGCTTGCCAGCTATCGCTTCTGCAGACCAACTCAATGCATTTCAGCACCATGGCTTCTGGCAACCCATGGATACCCTGCGCGATCGTCAGCTGCTTGAAGAACTTTGGAAGGATGATCGCGCCCCATGGAAAACATGGTGATGGCTGAGAGCTGGAATCCAGATTTTTGGCGTGGCAGACGCGTCTGGCTCAGTGGTCACACAGGCTTTAAAGGCAGCTGGTTGGCTCTTTGGTTGCTGCATTGGGGCGCGGTAGTGGAAGGCTATGCCCTTGATCCAGACCAGGCTGGTGGACCTTCCCTATTCGACAGCCTTGGGATTGCGGCCGCGCTGTCACGCGATGAGCGCGCTGATTTGGCGCAGGCTGACCATCTAGTCATGCGGCTGCGCGCCTTTCAGCCCGAGGTGGTTTTTCATCTTGCTGCCCAGCCGCTTGTGACCAGAAGTTATCGAGAACCTTTGCAGACCTGGAAGACCAACGTGATTGGTACCTGCCATGTGCTCGAGGCTTTGCGTCAATTGGATCATCCCTGTGTGTCGGTGATGATCACCACCGACAAGGTCTACGACAATCAAGAGTGGGATTATGGCTATCGGGAGAATGATCCCCTCGGCGGTCATGATCCTTACAGCAGTAGTAAGGCAGCAGCAGAACTTGCGATTGCGAGTTGGCGAGCAAGTTTTTGTGGTCTCTTACCCCATCAAGTGCCAAATTTGAAGCTGGTTTCAGCGCGCGCAGGCAATGTGATTGGCGGTGGTGATTGGTCTGAAAATCGTATTGTTCCTGATGCCATACGTGCTCTGATCAAGGCAGAGCCAATTGTCGTGCGTGCGCCTGAATCGACAAGGCCTTGGCAGCATGTGCTTGAGCCTCTGGGTGGCTATCTCGCCTTGGCTGAGCAGCTGCAAGAGAATCCCAATCTTGCGACCGCCTTCAATTTTGGTCCGGAACGAAGCGCCAACCGGCCAGTGGCAGACCTTGTAGAAGAAATCCTCAGTCATTGGCCTGGATCATGGCTTGATCAATCCGATCCCAAGGCTAATCATGAAGCTGGGCGCCTAGATCTAACCACCGATCGAGCATTTCACCAGCTTGGTTGGAGCCCTCGTTGGAGTTTTGAGGTCACGATTGCGGAAACGGTGAATTGGTATCGCCGCTTTCATGCTGGAGAAGATGCGCGCCAATTGTGCCTTGAACAGATCGATCGCTACGTGCAGGGCTGATAATTTGCCCTCAGTAATGGTTGCTGTTGTTGTCTGTTCCCATTAGCGCTGAATCAATGGCGAGTCCAGCAGAACTCGAAGCTCTCAAAGCTGAAATCCTTTCATTGACGCGCCGTTATGCAGCATCTGCTCATCGCGCTTTTCGTCCAGCTGGAGACCCCTTAAGACCTGCCTTTGATTCCAAAGGAGGATCCATTCCCTATGCAGGCCGTGTTTTTACTGAAGATGAGGTGGAGGCTGCAGTCAGCAGCACTCTTGATTTTTGGCTCACGCTTGGCAATGAGGGAGAGGCCTTTCAAAAAGAACTCGCTGGTTTTTTGGGGGTTCGGGCTTGCCTAGTAGTTAACTCAGGCTCTTCGGCCAACCTATTGGCCTTGTCTGCGCTGACATCACATTTGCTCCCTGCGTCGAAGAGGCTGCAGCCCGGTGATGAAGTGATCACTTGTGCGGCCGGTTTTCCAACGACCGTGACCCCAATTTTTCAGAACGGTTGTATTCCTGTTTTTATTGATAACGATCCTTTAACAGGCAATTTGAAGGTTGATCAGCTTGAAGCTGCCTTTGTTCCTGGGCGAACCAAGGCCGTGATGGCTGCTCATGCACTTGGTAATCCCTTTGACTTGGGAGGTGTGTTGTCATTTTGTCGTCAACATGATCTATGGCTCATTGAGGACAACTGCGATGCCCTTGGATGCAGTTACACCATGCGGAGAAAGCAGGCAGAAGAGCTTGGATTTGATCAGAACAGTCCTGGGTTAGATGCTGGCGATGCCCATGTGATTCGTTGGACAGGGACCTGGGGAGATATCAGTACTCAGAGTTTTTATCCACCCCATCACTTAACGATGGGAGAAGGGGGAGCAGTCAACATCGTGGAAAGTTCTTTACTGAGGCGCATCGTTGAAAGTTTTCGCGATTGGGGTCGTGACTGTTGGTGTGCAAGTGGACGTGATGACACATGTTCCAAGCGATATGACTGGCAATTGGGTGAACTTCCTAAGGGGTATGACCATAAGTACATTTATTCCCACTTTGGCTACAACCTCAAACCACTAGATCCTCAGGCTGCAATCGGCCGCATTCAGATTCGTCGCTTGCCAGAATTTATTGAGATGCGTAAACGCAATTGGCAGCGATTACGACAGGGATTAGATCACTTGAGTGATGTCTTTAATTTTTGCCTGCCGACACATGCCACGAGATTTGAATCCTCTAGTGGATCTTTCGCTTGGGACAGTAGTGGAGCAAGCACTGATTGCAGCTGGTTTGGCTTTTTGCTTCTTGTTCGCCCAGAGGCGCCTTTCACCAGTTCAGAGCTCGGCCGCCATCTTGCCGAAAATGGAGTGGGGACCAGGATGTTGTTTGGCGGGAATTTGTTAAAGCAGCCTGCCTTTGTGCAATTGCGGAGGGATCGACCTGATGCCATGCGATTGGCTATGCCTGAGATGCCAGGAGCAGATCAATTGATGCAAGAAGCGTTGTTCCTAGGAACTTATCCAGGCCTCTCAGAGGAAATGATCGATCGAGAATTGGCTTTGATTTCTGCTTTTGTTGAGGAGAAAAAATATAATATTAGCCAACGCAATACTGCGATCTCATGAGTGGGAATGCTCTTCTGTTTGGGTCGCGCGGCGCTCTAGGCTCTGCAATTGAAAAGGTAATGACGCAGAAAAGCTTTCGTGTTTTGACTGCTGGCTCAGGGCCTGATGATGCCATCAACAATCATCTGCAGGTTGCCTATCAGCGACCACAAGAGGCAAGTGACTTTTCTCCTTTGCCTTCTTTGGATGTCGTGATTTGGGCACATGGCTTGAACTGTAGCGATGTGATTGCTGATTTTGATTTAGAAGATCTAGAGCGTCTCTGGCAATCCAATGTGGTATTTATTGCCTCAAGTCTATCGGCTTTATTGAAAGCTGGAAAATTACTTGCTGGTAGCCGCCTGGTTGTCGTCAGCTCGATTTGGCAGAAAGAAAGTCGACCTGGGAAAATGTCCTACACGATTTCCAAGGCTGCCTTGCATGGTTTGGTTAAATCGTGTGCGCTTGATCTTGGTGAGCGGGGCATCTTGATTAATGCGGTACTGCCAGGAGTAGTGGATACGCCGATGACTCGCGCCAACATGTCGTCTGAGCAGATTCAAGGAATTATTGATCAGTCAGCACTCCGTCGCCTCGCTGAACCGTCAGACATCGCCTCTGCCGTAGCGTTCTTGGCGGATTCCTCCAACAGGGCGATCACAGGTCAGTTCCTTACAGTTGATGCTGGGTTCATTGGTGTGAAGCATTCTTGAGAATCGTTATGGCTGATCCGTTGACCCTCGATATCCAAAGCTCCTACGCCAATTACAAGGTTGCTTTTTCGGATCTCAATGATTTGAGCGAATGTTGCTTTGAAGCTGACGCCTTTTTGGTCGATGTATTTTTTCGTGATCGCCTGCCATTGCCTGCAAATGTCCCTGTGGTTTGGATTGAGGCGAATGAGGATGCCAAGGCACTGCCTGCCACCATTGATGTGTTTATCGCTCTCAAGCAAGCAGGCCTTGGCCGTGGCTCTCATCTCATCGCGATTGGCGGTGGAGTTATTCAAGATATTGCAACCTTTGTGGCGTCTTTATATATGCGCGGAATTGATTGGAGTTACGTCCCAACTACATTTTTGGGCATGGTTGATTCCTGCTTAGGTGGCAAGAGTTCTATTAATGTTGGTCCTTATAAGAATCTTGTCGGTAACTTTCATCCGCCGCGCCGTATTGATATTTTGCCAGTTTTTGCCCGCTCTTTACCGATGGTCGAGATAGCAGGTGGAGCGGCAGAGGCTGCAAAGATTTCTTTTTGTAGAGGCAAGACAACTTTCGCGAATTATGAGCAGTTAGCATCTCCAGTTGTTGCTGGAGTTTGGACAGAAGAAGAACTCGCTCACTTGCTTCATGCAACTTTGGCCGTTAAGAAGTGGTTTATCGAAAAAGATGAATTTGATCAGGCTGAGAGGCGTTTACTGAATTTTGGCCATACATGGGGCCATGCCCTTGAATCTGCAACAGCCTTTGCCATTCCCCATGGCTTGGCAGTAGGTCTTGGGATGATGGCAGCCATACGATTTATTGGTACAGAGATAACCGACTCTTTGCTATGGGAACATTGCATGAATCTTCTGAAGCCGATCTTGTTGCTTGAGCAATTGACTGTCTTTGATGCCGATGTTTTTGTCAAAGCTTTTCGGGCTGACAAGAAACATTCTCCAGGGCATTTTCACTTGATTGTCCCTACGGCTTTGGCTGATTCTGGATTGGGTGTTGAGGAGATTCGCTTGCGATCCGATGATGATTCGTTGGCTCGTATCTTGAAGGCGATGCAAGAGGTTTTGCTTATTGTTTCTGATGAACTATCAGATGAAAAGTCTTTGGCCAATCGATTATGATGAAATATTCTGATGTTGTTTTTCAATGGCTTAAACGGAGTGGCTATAGCCATTGTTACTTTGTGGCGGGTGGCAATATTATGCACCTCCTCAATTCAGCTAGGCAGACGATGATTTGTGTGCCTGTGGTTCATGAAGTTGCAGCAGTTGTGGCTGCTGAGTATCACAATGCAACCATCTCATCTGGCAAGGTAGCAAAGCCAAAGGGGCGAGCCATTGCTCTGGTCACAGCAGGCCCTGGATTAACCAATGCTCTGACGGGCCTCGCTGGGGCTTGGTTAGAAAGCCGAGAGCTCCTCCTCCTTGGTGGTCAGGCGAAAGTGGCGGATCTTGCTTCATCTGGTTTGCGCCAATTGGGCATTCAGGAGGTGAATGGTGTTGCCATGGCCGCTCCCGTTTGCAAAAGGAGCCTTTGCTTGCGAGAACCATTAGAGCAACAAGCATTTTTGGCCGAAGTATCTTCAGGCTGGCAGGCTCGTCCTGGCCCTGTATTTCTAGAGTTTCCACTTGATGTTCAAGCCTTGCAAGTTCCTGATGCTTGGGTCGCTGGCATCGATGAAGCCAATAGCAACAAGGTTGATGACGCTGGCCCTGTCATCGACAGTGACATGGTTCATTCATTAGCAGCTTCTATTGCTGCGGCTGAGCGTCCTGTCTTGCTGCTTGGAGGGGGGATCTCTTGTGTAACGGCTCAGCAGTTAGAGCCTCAGCTTGCTTCTCTTGGTTTGCCAGTAATGACGACGTGGAATGGAGCCGATCGCTATGGTGCAGAGCATTCCAATTATTTTGGCAGGCCTAATACATGGGGACAGCGCTATAGCAATCTGCTGATTCAGCAATCAGATTTTTTGGTTGCGATTGGCAGCCGTCTTGGGCTCCAGCAGACAGGCTTTAATTGGCAAGAATTTGTGCCAGCTGGGAAAGTTATTCAGGTTGATATTGATCCAGCTGAGCTGGCTAAGGCCAATCCAAAACTTCATCTAGCCATTGAAGGGAATGCTAATGATTTTATTCAACAGTTGCTCAGTTATGACTTAGGTAGTCACCCTGATTGGTTTTCTTACTGCTCTGATGTCAAAACCAGATTGCCTATTTCTGAAGCCTGCAACATCACACCTGTTGGTTATCTCAATCCCTTTGAGATGGTGATTAAGCTATCCAAGCTTTGCAATGCTTCTGATCACATTGTTCCTTGTAGCAGTGGAGGAGCATTCACTGTAATGATGCAGGCTTTTGAGCTTCAGCAGGGTCAGACGATGATTACCGATAAGGGGTTAGCGAGCATGGGTTATGGCCTATCAGGTGCTATCGGAACATCGATTGCTGACCCTGATGTGCGTACAGTGCTAGTCGAGGGTGATGGTGGATTCACCCAGAATCTTCAGGAGTTAGCAACTGTGGCGGTGAATAATCTCAATCTAAAGATGTTCCTTTTTTGTAATAATGGTTATGCATCTATCAGGATGACACAAAAGAATTACTTTGATGGCGCTTATATGGGTTGTGATGTTTCTTCGGGTTTAGGCTTTCCTGATTGGTCAAAGCTTGCCGAGGCTTATGGGATTGATTGCTTTGAGTTAGATGAGAATTGGTGGGATGCTGAACGGTTTGATCATTTGTGGAATCACCAGGGCCCTGCTCTTTTTTTGGTTCCATTGCATCCTGAACAGACATATTCTCCTAAGATCGCTAGTCGGATTAGTGCTAATGGCAGCATGGAATCAAATCCCTTGCATCGAATGAGTCCGGATTTAGATCAAGAGCTTGAGGCTTTGGTAACACGTTTTATTCCAAAAAAAGCTTCTTAACTCCCTTGCAGCGATGTTATTTGTGATAGAATAATTATATTCTGGATTGCTTTTGGCATGAATGTTCATGAGCGCAAGATGCTTGATATCCTGCGCCAAGGACGCGATGAGTTTGGCGTCGTAGCAGCCAAGGCTGAATTTGAGGCGGAAGGAACACGAACTGATGAGTTATTGCGTCTATTGGAAATTGCTAACAAGGCTGATGTTGGCTTGGCTTTGAAGATTGGTGGCTGTGAGGCTATTCGTGACTTGCTTGAGGCCAAACAGTTTGGGGTGAGGTACATCATTGCTCCCATGGTGGAAACACCTTATGCACTCTCGAAATATATTGCAGCCAAAGGGAAGATCTATTCAGATCTTGAACTTGAAGACGTGACGTTCTTGTTTAACGTTGAGACATCGACAGCTTTTGACAATATTGAAGCTATGGTTCAATTGGCAGCAAAGAATCCTGGTTGTGATGGTGTTGTCTTTGGTCGTGTTGATTTCAGTGGATCGTTAGGGCTTGGGCGAGAAGGAATTGAAACAGAGCAGGTCACTTCCGCGGGTGAAGCGGTCGCTCGCTTATGCAAGGATCATGGCCTCGAATTTGTTGTCGGAGGGGCTGTGTCTAGTGATGCATTGGTGAGTTTGAGGCGATTCAATAATGTTCATCTTGATCGCTTCGAAACTCGTAAGGTTGTTTTTAAGGCTGCAGCGCTTGGTGAGAAGAATTTGCCCGATGCTTTACGCCAGGCTGTGCATTTTGAGTTGCTTTGGCTTCTCAATAAGCGCGATTACTATGGAGTCATGCATCATGAGGATCAGACTCGGATCCAAATGCTCGAAAGTCGCTGGAAGGTTTTAGAGCAAAGTTGAGTTGATTATTGATAGATGAGCAGTTCTTTGCCTGACAATTGCATCATTGTGGTGACAGGAGCGACTGGTTGGGTTGGTCGCACCGCTGTCCATGAGTTGCAAAGGTTGTTGGCACCGGACAATTTTTTGGACCGTGTCCGCCTATTTGCCAGCAGCTCTGGATCGATTCTGTCCACTGGCTATACAGATTTAGCTCCGTTCAGTATTCCTGTTTTCTCTCTCAAGGACTTGCCAGATCTGGCAGCCTCTGAATCTTTGAGCGCTGTTCTGCACACAGCTTTCCTGACACGAGATCGTGTTGAACAAGTGGGTCTGGATGATTACGTGGCAACCAATCGTTGGATTACTGCACAGGTCGCATCGGCTTTAACAGCTTCCCCTCATGCTCGTGCTGTCGTGATTTCATCTGGAGCTGCCGCTGTTCATGATCAGGAGTTAGGGCCCGATCTTGCATCAGACCCTTATGGAGTTCTTAAATGGGAAGAGGAGCAGCTTTTGTTGAGCTTGCTACCAACCAGCTTGGTGTTGCGCCTCTATGCACTATCGGGCCGGTTTATTCGTGAACCTGGTCGATTTGCATTGGGGGACTTTTTGCTTAAAGCTCTTCGCCAGCAACCGATTCGCTTGGCTTCACCCAACCCTGTTCTACGAAGTTATGCCAATGCAAGTGATATCACCACCTTTGCCTGGCGATGGCTATTCAATAATAATGTTGACAACCTAAGCAATATTTTGGCCGCGACGAGTTGCACAACCAATTTATTTGACCTTGCCATCCTCATTACTCGTCTTTACGACTTGCCTCCTGTGCAATCCACTGTTGACCAGGCTGCGCTGCCCAACAGTTATATCGCAGAGTCTGAACCATTTTTGACTGCAATGAATGAGCAAAATCTATTGCCAATGACGATGGAGCAGCAGGTGATTGACACGTTTAATGGTTTGTCTAAGTCTCAATTAGCTACTGAAGTCTGATGGTGAAACGAACTGATCTCTCAAAGCTTTGGCCTCCTTTCCCTTGCGACGATTTGCCAGAGGAAGTCAGAGGAATTGTCGCAGATTGGAACTGCGGACCTTTGCAAGCCCATGATCTGGACGGTGATTATCCGTCAGGCTATTTGGTCTCGATCTTGGTTCCATGCTTTAACCCTAATCCTGATCAATTCGAACAGTTGTTGCTTTCTTTGCAACAGCAAAGTGATCAACGGTTTAATGTATTGCTGGTCAACGATGGCTCGACTCAAGCTTCGAGGAAATATTTAGAACAGTTAGCTGATGATTATTCTTGGCTAAGAATAATCCATCAGCCTACTAATCAAGGTATTTCAGCAGCATTGAATCTTGCCGTGAAGGAGTTGCAGACTCCCTATGTCGCCATCGTTGACCAAGATGATCTTTTGCATCCTGCAGCACTGGCTTTCGTTAACCGTCACCTTAGTGAACATGAGGAGTGCGGCTTTCTTTATAGTGACCATATTGCTTTTGCAGATGATGGGAGTAGATCTCAATACATCGCAAAATTTCCTTGGAACCCAGATGTGCTGTTGGAATTTAACTATTTAATTCATCTTACAGTTATTAGGATTGATTTGTATCAAGCTTGTGGTGGCATGAACTCAAAATATGACGGCATTCAAGATTGGGAATTTTATATTCGTTTGACCAAGCTATTGACTCCACAACAGGTTGGATACTTGCCTTTGCCTCTTTATGCATGGCGCCTTTCAGATCATTCTGTTGCATCCTCTGCGACTCCTAAGCAACAGTTGCTAGAGAAAGCCATTGAATTTTTGGATGACGCATATCAGCATCGAGGTGAGACTACTCGTGTCGCTTTAGACCAGCAATCAGCTAGTCATTATAAGTTTGGGATTGATCGTAGTGAAGATGGTTCTGGTGCTTCGATAAGGCGCTGCAATATTTTGCTTCTCGGCGACTTGAGGATGGATAGTTACTTGCAATCTACGCTTCAATCGATTCAAAGTTCAGGCATTCTTTTTGATCAAATATATCTTGTACAGCCACCTAACATTTTTTCACCAGTTTCACCTGTTGAGGCTGCTGATGGCTTGCAAGTTAGCCTCGTTTCATGTCTAGAACTTAATAGTACTGTTCCTGATGATAAGCCCTTACTTGTTCTGCAGATTGGCTCCAAGCTATTGGATAAGTTTGATTCAAGCTTGATTCCTTGGCTTGAGAGCTCATCTCGTTGGCAGGTGATTACTTTCCCCTGTTTGAGCATTCAAGAGCCTGAGATTTGTATCTCAGCAGGTTATGCCAACTTGCCTTTGTCTAATGACACTTACATTCCATTGGCTCAAGGATTGGCAAAATCTGACTACATCAATAACTTTGCGTCTTATTCTCATACGCGCAGTGTGGATCTTCCTTCGCCGGCTGTCCAGTTGCTTTGTTCTGACGTTGTTAGCCAGGCTTTGATCGGTTTCGAATCAATAGTGCAGCAAGTCAATGCGAGATCAGATTCATGGTTCAGTTGCTTGATAGAGAAGAGCTTTAGATGTTGTTGTATATCAAGCACTTGGGTTGGATTGGCTTACGGCTTGAGTGCTCAAGAATACGAGAAACTGTTTCAAAAAAGAGGGCACTCTTTAGTTGCAATGAGCTCAGATCAGTGGATGTCAGAGATTCCTGATTTTCGGTTCGATTTTGAATACTGGCTTGGCTGCTCTTTGCGTGAATTTGGCAATACAGCTCATCCGCTATTTGTTCATCACTTCTTGAGTTCACCTCTGCATCCATCCAAGCGCTTGTATGAAAGTAAAAGTGCTCGTCAGCTTTCACTCATGCCTAAGCCAGTACACAGGCCTTTGGTGATGTTGATCCCCACCGAGATCAATGCTCGTAGTAACGGTCATGCTTGTATGCTTACATTGGCTTTGGAGTTGCAATCTGCAGGTTGCCAGATTCACCTTCTTCCTTTTAAGCCCCTAACATTCTTTCGGAAGTATTATCAGAATCTTCCTATTCGATACAAAAGTCTTTCATTCATTGCTGATCCATCTGAGGTGCCAGCGTCGATCTTGATGGTTCCGGAATCGGCACCAAAGTTTTTGGTAAAAAGCTTGCGCCCCTATTTCCAAAAAATCATCTGGTGGTTACTCGCTCCTTCTGGTGTATTGACTGATTTTTGCCCGGATATAAGGATTGGCGATTACTTATTGTCCTTCTCTGAGTTTGCTTTGCCTGGACAAATAAAGCATCTTTTTCTACAACCGGAACTTGATGTTTTTTTTGCGCATCAACTGATTAAACATCGCCATCAAAACTCGCTGAATAAGCAGGTGCTTTTCTATTCTGGTAAAGGCAGGCTAAAGTCTTTGCCTCGTAGCCTACATAGACATTTATTGGATTACAAGATAACAATAATTACTCGATCCTTTCCTTCTGAAAAATCTGAACTTATACAGTTGTTGGTCAATTCGAGAGGCTTAATTAGTTGTGATCCGATGACGAACTTAAATCTTGAGGCTGCTTTGCTAGGTTTGCCTGTATACCTAACTTCCAATCCATTCCCTGATTCTTGTTTTCGTGACTTTCCAGTAGATCTTTCCTCTTTGATTACTGCTTCACCAGGTTATTTTATTCAGCGTTTGTTAGACTCATCCCCCCTGCCTCGGTTGAGATTCGAAGACTTGATTGCGAAAAATAAATCATCAGTAGACTTCTGTAAATATTTTCTGGCGGACCCAGAGCCTCTTGAGGCGATGGCATACCGAGTTAATCAAAAGTCTCTTGATACGATTGATCGATACCGTCGAACTATTTTGCGAAGTCGCTCTATTCAAGCTCTTAAAGATGGCCAGTCATTGTCCTCATCTTTTTTAGACGTGTACGCTTACAGCTTTAAATCTCCATACTGGCTTCACCGGTATTTTGGCAAAGCGCTACAGATGCTTGACGATACTGCCAATTGTTTGGCTTCCATTCATCTACTGACTCCTGCATGGCAGCTTTGGCATAAGCTTGGATGTGCCAGGCTGTACTTGATTATTCGGAGCCTAACTTTAAGTTTGCTTAAAATATTAAATAGTTCGAAATGAGTAACCTAGATAAGATTTTAACAATTTGGATCCCAACATTTCGTCGACCACAGCAACTGCAACAGCTGTTAGATAATGTTATTCAGACTAAGATTGTTGATCTCGCTAAAATTGTAATTTCTGATAATGACCCTGAAGGCCCTTTGGCTAAGGCATTAATGACTGGTGAAGCGAATCTGCCTGATAATATCTCTTATCGCTGCAATTCAGCAAATTTATCTGCCGGTGTCAACTTTTTACGTGCTTTTGAATGCTGCACTACCACTTGGTTAATGATTGTCGGTGATGATGACTTGTTTAACTTTGGAGCGGCTGATCGAATTCAGGAAATGATTGCCTCACTTGGAGGCGACATCGCTGCAGTGAAGTTTGATTCAAGTTTGTTTGGTTTTCAGCCTGCATGTGTTTCATCAGGACTTTGCGATTATGTAGACCAGCTCTCTCCTCGTGACTATCCTGATGCTTTCAACAATCTCTGCTTAATATCAAACTGGTTGTTCCGCTCTGAGTCTTATAGACCATATTTGGCTAGTGCTTATCTTGGTTATTCCAGCAAAATCTCTCACTTGTTCCCGGCTTTGCAGGCTTGTGTTCAGGATGATGCCAAGCTGATGTTTTCAAAGTTGCAGCCAGTCGAACATGGCATCTCGGATGCCTCGTGGCCCAAGGCAGCGACTTGGTTTGAGATGGTGATCACTCTTGCGAGTTTCAGTGGCTTCATTGATGCCCAAAATCGATCTGCATTGTTGAAGCTGCTCTTGCATTCCGATTGGCAACGCAATATTGCTAAGTGTCTGCGAGTGCAGCATTTTTATGGTGATCAGAGACTTGGCTTGAACTGTTGGCGCATGCATATGCACCTCGCTTTGATCTCCATAAGTTACCTACAAGCTCTTCTACTTTCATTGCCATTGTTGTTACTACCTTATCGATTGTGGCCTAGATCCCTTAGGAACAAACTCGGAGACCCAGGCAGTATCGAACGTTGGTGAGCCTCGCCACTTGCTTTGCATCCACCATCGCAATGCTCTTGCAGGAAGTAGACGCCAAGGCAGCCTGCTCAGGCAAGCAATGATGGCTATCCAAGGGTTGATCTTTCCTTCTCTTACCTGCAGTGCATAAAAGTTGACTTCTTGCAGGATGTATTGAAGACCTCTTCGTCGCTTTCGATGCCGATCGTTGACTCGAGCTGCGCTTGTGCAGCTCGCAAGATTCACGATTCCGTAGCCAGCAGCTGCGACTCTGATCCATAGATCCCAATCTTCGAAGCCAGGCGTATGGCGATAGCCTCCTGCCTCGACCAGAACGTGACGGTGGATCGCGATTGTTTGGTGATTGAGTGGATTACGCCAAGGCAGCCATCGCTGAGCATCACTTTTTGATGTTGGTGTTTTGCGCACAGACTGTTGATAACACCGGCTTGTATCCAACTCTAAAAGCTGACAACCTAAAACTCCTATGCCTGGCCTACTTATTAAACTCAATGCCATTACTTCTGTGTGATTGGCTGCATATAGATCATCGCTATCGATACGTATAATCACATCTCCTTTGCAGCAAGGCGCTACAATTTCAAGCATCGCGCCTATTCCTTGAGGCTGCTCTTGTTGCTTTAATTTTACTGGTAGGTGGCAGGATTCGATGACCTGGCAAAGATCGAGGGGTAATGGACCGTCAGCAGCGATGATCAGCTCCTGCGCTTGCAGTGTTTGTTTCTCTAGGCAATCCAATGTTGTTTTCAGTAATGCTGGAGCCTCGCTAGGCGCTAGAGGCATCAGCCAACTGATGGACGGGAAGAAATCGTTCACCATAGCCATGGATTAGTTGCTGATTATAAGCGCTTAGTAGATCTTTCCTGTCTCATGTTATTACCATCGGGCTGCTTGAAATGATCATCATTCGTAAGGCATGTGATTTCAAATGATTGGCTATATTTTTGATGGGAGCTTGGAGAGGTTTTGTAATCTACTTTAATAAGATTGTGGCCTTGATGTTTCTGGGTAGATGCTTGCTTCAATCCCTATTTATCAGAAGGCTTGTGAGCTTTACTTAGGGCACTATGCAAAGCGTAATTGTTAGGTTCGAGGATGTGCTCATGTTGTGATTTATTTTTAAGTGCTTATAAAATGTTACTGATCACTTCATGGTTGAGATCAGTTGTTCTACTTGGTGGCTTCAGATTTACCCATTTTTGATTCTTATCGCACTACCGTAGCTTTTGGCATTGAGGAACTTGCAGCTATTGCTGCAAGAGTTGCTGCTTTGGCGTTCAACACCTCTACGTAGGTATGGCACATTGGTACCTTTCCTGCCCTGGGCTAACCAGTCTGAGGATAGAAAGAAGTTTGTTTGTTCGGGATTGGATCTTGGATACGCCTCTTCGAGCCCTACTCGTTTCTCTGACTTAGCAGTCTACCAAGGTTTTCTTTGCCAGCATCCTTTGTCGTCGATAGCTCGATGGTTGGTTCTCAGCTACCTGCGATGTGGAGTTCCAAGGGTTTTTTAACGGGCTTTCCTGATTGATCAGGATCCATCTGATTGAGTCGATAACCGAATGATTTCTCAAAGGTTGGCCAGAACTACCTCTGAATTGTCGTTCTTGCGGCTTCTGCTGACTGCCAGAACTTTGCGAACATGCCTTGAGAGCTGCCTTTGTAGTGGCTGTAGATAGGCTAGATGAGTTCGACTGCCTCCTTCCATGCTCAAGCTCCTGCTGGGTGATCCCAATGCCCGCAAGCTGAAGCGTTACCAGCCGATCGTTACTGACATCAATATCCTCGAAGAGGACATCGCCTTGCTCAGCGATGACCAGCTGCGCTCTAAAACGGCCGATTTTCGCCAGCAGTTTGAGACTGTCGTCAGTTTTCCTAAGCAGCGAGTTTTACTTGATGAGCTGCTCCCAGAAGCCTTTGCTGTTGTACGTGAGGCTGCTAAACGGGTGCTCGGCATGCGTCATTTCGATGTGCAGCTGATTGGCGGCATGGTTCTGCATGAGGGTCAGATTGGTGAGATGAAGACTGGTGAAGGGAAGACTCTTGTAGCGACTCTGCCTAGCTACCTCAATGCCCTCACTGGCCGGGGGGTGCATGTTGTTACGGTCAATGATTACCTGGCACGGCGCGATGCTGAATGGATGGGCCAGGTGCATCGTTTTCTCGGTCTCAGTGTTGGTTTGATCCAGCAGGACATGAGCCCTGCTGAACGGCGGCGCAATTACGCCTGCGATATCACCTATGCAACCAATTCAGAGTTGGGTTTTGACTACCTGCGTGACAACATGGCCACCGATCTGAGTGACGTGGTTCAGCGGGAGTTTCAGTACTGCGTCATCGATGAGGTGGATTCGATCCTGATCGATGAGGCGCGTACTCCCTTGATCATTTCCGGACAGGTGGAGCGTCCCCAGGAGAAGTATCAGCAGGCTGCAGATGTGGCCGCTGCTCTCGAGCGGGCTGCCGAACAAGGTAAGGATGGCATTGATCCTGAGGGTGACTACGAGGTTGATGAGAAGCAACGCAGTTGCACACTCACAGATGAAGGCTTTGCCAAGGCTGAGCAGAACCTCAAAGTGAGGGATCTGTTTGACCCCGCTGATCCCTGGGCCCATTACATCACCAATGCATTGAAGGCCAAGGAGTTGTTTGTTCGGGATGTGAATTACATCGTGCGCGATGGTGAAGCTGTGATCGTTGATGAGTTCACAGGTCGTGTGATGCCAGGCCGGCGCTGGAGCGACGGACAGCATCAGGCGATTGAGGCCAAGGAACAGCTAGCGATTCAGCCTGAAACTCAGACTCTGGCTTCGATTACTTATCAAAATTTCTTTCTGCTCTATCCCCGCTTGGCTGGCATGACCGGCACCGCTAAGACCGAGGAGGTGGAGTTTGAAAAGACCTACAAACTTGAGACTTCAGTGATCCCTACTAACCAGCCTCGGGCTCGTGCGGATTGGGTGGATCAGGTTTATAAGACTGAATCAGCCAAGTGGCGAGCCGTGGCCAACGAGACGGCCGAAATTCATAAGCAGGGAAGGCCTGTTCTGGTTGGCACGACCAGTGTTGAGAAAAGCGAATTGTTGAGTTCCCTGCTCTCAGAACAAGAGATTCCCCACAATCTTTTGAATGCCAAGCCGGAGAATGTGGAACGTGAGGCGGAGATCGTGGCTCAGGCTGGCCGTGCAGGTGCTGTGACGATTGCCACAAATATGGCTGGCCGTGGGACAGACATCATCCTTGGCGGAAATAGCGATTACATGGCTCGCCTAAAGTTGCGTGAGGTTTTGCTGCCAAGATTGGTGCGGCCTGAGGAGGGTCATCGTCCACCAGTGCCATTGCAGAGGGCTGCCGAGACAGGTGGTGGGTTCGCCGCTGCCAAGGCCGCTGCTTCGAATGGATCTCACGGCCATGTCTTAAGCGAGGCCCGTGCAATCGGGAGTCTCTATCCTTGCTCGCTCACTGATGACACTGATCAGTTCCTTGCGGAGTTAGCTCGTGAGCTTGTGAAGGTTTGGGGAGATAGGGCACTGAGCGTGATCGAATTAGAGGATCGCATCTCCACTGCTGCTGAAAAAGCACCTACCGATGATGCGCAGATTGCTGCCTTAAGAGAGTCGATCGCAAGAGTAAAGACTGAATACGACGTGGTAGTGACCCAGGAGGAGGTTCGAGTGAGGGAAGCAGGTGGTCTGCATGTGATTGGTACAGAGCGTCATGAATCTCGCAGGGTTGACAATCAACTTCGTGGTCGGGCCGGCCGCCAGGGGGATTTAGGTAGTACCCGTTTTTTCCTTTCTTTGGAAGACAACCTATTGCGCATCTTCGGAGGAGAACGGGTGGCTTCGTTGATGAATGCTTTCCGCGTGGAGGAGGACATGCCCATTGAGTCGGGCATGCTGACCCGTTCTTTAGAGGGGGCTCAGAAAAAGGTAGAAACCTACTACTACGACATTCGTAAGCAGGTTTTTGAGTACGACGAGGTAATGAACAATCAACGTCGTGCCGTTTATGCCGAACGTCGCCGTGTGCTTGAGGGTCGCGGGCTCAAGAAGCAGGTGATTGGTTATGGAGAGCGAACAATGGACGACGTTGTTGAGGCATATGTGAACCCTGACTTGCCCCCTGAAGAATGGGATTTAGGCCAACTGGTTAGCAAGGTTCAGGAATTTGTCTACCTGCTTGAGGATCTAAAGCCTGAGCAGTTGCACGGGCTAAGTATGGAGGAACTTAAGTCTTTTCTTCAGGAGCAACTGCGCAATGCTTATGACATTAAGGAAGGTCAGATTGAGCAGCAGCGACCAGGGCTGATGCGGGAGGCAGAACGTTTCTTTATCCTTCAGCAGATCGATACACTTTGGCGGGAACATTTGCAGGCGATGGATGCTCTGCGTGAATCTGTGGGTTTACGAGGGTATGGGCAAAAAGATCCGCTCATTGAATACAAGAATGAGGGCTACGATATGTTTCTCGAGATGATGGCAAATATGCGTCGTAATGTGATTTATTCGATGTTTATGTTCCAGCCTGCTCCTGCTCAAGAGGCCGCGAATGTTTGATTTTATTGAATAGCTTGTCTAACTTACTGTAAGCTTCTGGGAGTATCCCCTAGGAACTCAATGATTTCTCTGTCTTTGAGGTTTTGAGCTTGTCCGGTTTGAAGATTTTGAGGAACACGATCAGTACTTAGCTCTTGTAGGAAAGAATGCAAAGCTGTCACCTGATTTTCTAGTTGGTCGATACGTTCCATCAGGTTGCGTATGACATCGGCCTCTGCGTCTGGTAGTGCTGAGTGGGCTAATGGATTGATACGGACACCGCTTTGATGCACCACTCGCCCTGGGATGCCCACAACCGTGCTGTCGGCTTCAACGTCCCGCACAACAACTGATCCGGCTCCGATTCTTGTATTGGCCCCCACGTGAATTGCGCCAAGAACTTTGGCGCCCGCTCCAACGACCACGTTTTCTGCCAGGGTTGGATGGCGTTTGCCGTGCTCTTTTCCTGTGCCACCGAGCGTTACGCCTTGATAGAGCAGGCAGCGGTTGCCGATCTCCGTTGTTTCGCCGATCACAACACCCATGCCGTGATCGATGAATACTCCGTGACCGATCTGGGCGCCTGGATGGATCTCTATGCCAGTCAGGGCACGTGTGATCTGGCTGAGTAGTCGTGGCAGCAAAGGTAATCCGGAGCGCCAAAGCCGGTGACTGATTCGATGCAGTGTCAAGGCCTGAAAGCCCGGATAGCAAAGCAGGATCTCAAGCAGATCTCGGGCTGCTGGATCTCGTTCTTTGATGATGGCTAGGTCGGTCTTAATGGCTGTGAGCATTTGCCCAGATTAGTGAGCTGAATTAGGTGCTGAGCAGGCCGATCTCCTTGCGCAGTTGTTCGATCGTGTTGGTGCTGAGATAGCTGTCGGCGCAGTGAAGTTGGGGCATGCGTATCAATTGGGAACGGTTTTGGCGCAGGCTTTGCTCGACGAGGGGCAGGCTGGGGCGGTCGCAGAGCACGTGGCTGGCTGCTCTGAGCAGGGCTAGTAAGCGGCTGCCTACATCCGGTGTTGCTGTCATGAGCAGGAGTTCATTGCCGCGCATGCTGTGCAGGATTACTTCGGCAGCTCGTAGGATCCCTGGGCTGATGCTTACCAGCCCCACGCAGCTGCCGGGCCGCAACTCCTTAAGCATGGCGAGCTCTTGGCGGAAGTCATTGAGGTCAACTGCGACGGCCCGAACTCCGTGGCGTTTAGCTAGTTCTTCCAGCGGTTGCAGGAAATAGCGACTAGTTACCACAGTGCCGTTGCTTGAGCTTTCAAGAATGCTTTCCAGCTCCTCCATCGGTACCACTTCAACTGGAACATCAAGGTGGGGCTCCAGTTCTTCTGCAATCAGCATGGAGGCGCCAATATCCTCCCTCGGAGTGCTTACCAACACTCTCGCCCCGCAGCGAAGGCGCCAGTCAATTTCGCGGGTTAATAGTTCTCGAGTCTGCTGGAGAGTACAACCAGCATTGAGCAGACCATCGACGCACTTGCGCACTTCCTGGTCAAGGTCAGGGGTGCCTCGATTGCGAATATGGGGAGGGGTTTTGATTTCGCGTGGCTTTTGCTGGTCGCGCACGTAGATACCTGAACCAGCCATGGCTTCGACGACCCCATCTGTTTCCAGCTGTCGATAGACCTTGCTGATCGTGTTGCGATGAAGGCCAGTTTGCATGGCTAACTGGCGAGTGCTGGGCAGTCTGTGGCCAGGTGGGTAATGACGTGCGGCGATTGCGAAACAAATTTGGTTGTAAAGCTGGGCCGAAGCCGGAATGTCGCTTTCCTGCTGAATATGGAATCGCACGCCGGTAGGCCAGGTTGCAATGCGGCCACCTTAAAGAGCAGGAGGCCTTCATGACAATCGCGCGTGTGTCCTGTGATGCTGTGACAGTTCACTGTGGCCTTGGCATGGCTGCGCCTGACAGTGGTTTGTTTTTGAGCTCATTTAAAGAATTTGCATACAGGCCCGCCTTGTTGCTGCTCTCAGGTCGAATGTTTTGCCTGGCTGCAAAGAGAGTGGCCAAATCTCTTTGGTCCGGTCGACTCTCTGCCTGGCGAGATGTGTAGGCGGGCTATCCAGGCTTGGACTGGACAGAGCAGGTTTTTGAAAAAGCGTTGTTGCTATAGGGAATTCAGAGGGGTCGACCCCTCTGAATTGATCGACCAGAACACACTTGGTGGTTCAGGTTGCTTTCAAGCACTAGCAGGTGCTTGATTTCTCTGAAGTTAGGGATTTATTGATCCTTGTTGAGCTGTGTTTTGGCAGCAGCAGTGGCTCGAGGTGGGGCTGTGATGGTGCGAACCGCACGTGTAGGGATTTGGTTTTCCTTATCTGTTTTGATCAGCGGTGTTTTGCGCGGTGTAAGGAACATGATCATGTTCCGACCTTCACGCTTAGGAGCTTGCTGAATTTCGGCCTGTTCTTCCAGGTCTTTTGCCATACGTCGTAGCAGCGTTTCCGCCAGGGCAGTGTGCTGAATTTCCCGACCCCGGAAGATAACGGTGCACTTGACTTTGTCACCAGCCTTGAGGAATCGCACGGCTTGGCCGATGCGCACGTTGTAGTCGTGCTGATCGATTTTGTAGCGCATTTTGACTTCTTTGACTTCAGTCTGATGCGACTTCTTTTTGGCTTCCTTGGCTTTCTTCTCCTGCTCAAACTTGAATTTGCCGTAATCCATGATTCGGCAAACGGGTGGATCCGCTTTCTCGCTGACAAGCACCAGATCGAGTTCCCTATCTTTTGCTACATCAAGGGCTTCTTCCCTGTTGATCACCCCGAGCTGAGTTCCGTCTGCGTCAACGACCCGCAACTTGGGATAATTGATGCGGTCATTAATGTTGGGGAGCTCCCTGACGGGTGCGCGACGGTCAAAACGAGGACGTGGTGGCATTCAGTGAGATAAGGGAATAGAGCAGACGACAAGGAGACCAGAAGGTTTTATGTCTGCACCCTTTACCTTAGACCCGCTTGAATCAGTGATAGCGCTTCGCTCAGCGGTTCCTCACCTTTGAGCCAATAGGGGTGATGTTGTCTGCGGAACCATGTGCGCTGACGCTTGGCGAACTGCTGAGTACGACGTGTGGTCAGGGCGATGGCCTGTTCACGGTTGAGTAGGCCTTGAATCACCTTTAGTGCTTCCCCATAGCCGATCGTTTGCAGCAAGGGCAGATCGGAGTCGAAGCACTGACTTAAGTGTTCGGTTTCTTCGATCAGACCATTGGCATAGAGCTGTGTTGTGCGTTGGCTAATGCGTTCGCGCAGATTGTGTGGGTCGAGGCCTAGTTCCAGCACGCGCCAAGGGGGTGGGCTTGAGCCTTGTTGAGTGGTGATCGGTTTGCCAGTGGCATAAACCACTTCCAGAGCCCGTTGGGTGCGCATGGCATCAGCAGGGGCAATTCGGTTGGCAGCGTTGGGATCGGCGGCTTGGAGTAGGTGGTGGCAGGTGCGTTGTCCTAGCTCGCCTAACTGCTTGCGGAGCTCTGGTTGGGGTGGCACTGCCGGTGGGCGCAGCCCACAAGTGAGAGCTTTGAGATAAAGACCACTGCCGCCAACAAGAAATGGCATGTTTTGTTCCCTTAGCTTTTGCGCAAGGATCAGTTGCGCGGCTGCCTGGAATTCCTGCAGGGTGATCGGTTGATCTGGGCGACGAAGATCAATTAGGTGATGTTGCACGCGCCGCTGCTGTTCTTTGGTTGGCTTGGCGGTGCCAACGTCCATGCCGATGTAGAGCTGACGGGAATCCACATTGAGCACGCTCAGTTTCAGCTGTTCTGCGAGCTGTAAGGCCAGGCATGTTTTGCCGCTTGCTGTGGGCCCTAGCAGCGCAATCAGAAGCGGCTTAGAGGCGGGCATGAGCAGCTGTGATGAGTGTCATGTCAGCAACGTTTAGGTCGTCCCTTTTGAGCAATGACGCTTCAGTGACCGTTGTAAGCGCCAGTGGTGAGCCAGTGGTAAAATGAGCTTGCCAGGTCGAGGTTTCTCGCCGATGAGGCCTCTAAGAACAACCCTTCCTGGCTGCGGATTTATTGAATGAGCGAAGACTCCAAAGTCCAGGCTGCCTATGGCGCCGAACAAATTCAGGTGCTGGAAGGGCTAGAGCCCGTTAGGAAGCGTCCTGGGATGTACATCGGCTCCACTGGGCCAAGGGGGTTGCATCACCTTGTCTTTGAGGTTGTCGACAACTCTGTTGATGAGGCCTTGGCCGGGCACTGTGATGAGATTCTCGTGGTGCTTGGACCAGATGGTTCCGCATCAATATCTGACAACGGCCGTGGCATTCCCACCGACGTTCATTCCCGGACAGGCAAGAGTGCCTTGGAAACGGTGCTCACCGTGCTTCATGCTGGCGGCAAGTTCGGCAGTGGCGGTTACAAGGTCTCTGGCGGCTTGCACGGAGTTGGGGTATCTGTCGTCAATGCCCTGAGTGAATGGGTGGAAGTGACGGTGCGGCGTCAAGGACAGGTGCACCGTCAGCGCTTTGAACGTGGGATCGCGATCGGTAGTCTTCGTTCCGAAGCCCAGCCTGCTTCAGAGAAGGGACGCACTGGCACGAGCGTTTGTTTTAAGCCGGACGAAGAGATATTTACTGTTGGCATTGTTTTCGATTACGCCACCCTGTCTGCTCGTTTGCGTGAACTGGCTTATCTCAATGGTGGGGTGCGGATTGTTTTCCGTGATGAGCGTCAGTCTGTTTTAGATGCTGAAGGTGCTCCTCATGAGGAGGTCTATTTTTATGAAGGTGGTATCAAAGAATATGTCACCTATATGAATGCGGAAAAGGACTCTCTTCATCCCGAAATTATTTATGTGAATTCTGAAAAGGATAATGTGCAGGTTGAAGCAGCACTGCAATGGTGTGTTGATGCTTATTCAGACAGCATTCTCGGATTTGCTAATAATATTCGCACTGTAGATGGGGGTACTCATATTGAGGGGCTGAAGACAGTCCTTACACGTACTCTCAATACGTTTGCCCGTAAGCGTGGTAAACGCAAGGAGGCCGATTCTAATCTGGCTGGAGAAAATATTCGTGAAGGACTTACGGCTGTTCTTTCTGTAAAGGTGCCCGATCCAGAATTCGAAGGGCAGACAAAAACCAAGTTGGGCAATACCGAAGTCCGCGGCATTGTCGACAGCTTGGTTGGTGAAGCATTGAGTCAGTATTTGGAATTTAATCCTGCGGTGATTGATCTTATTCTTGAGAAGGCCATCCAGGCATTCAATGCAGCTGAAGCTGCACGTCGTGCTCGAGAATTAGTGCGTCGCAAAAGCGTACTTGAGAGTTCTACGTTGCCAGGGAAACTGGCTGATTGCAGTTCTAGGGACCCCTCGGAATCAGAGATTTACATTGTGGAGGGCGACTCTGCTGGTGGCTCTGCAAAGCAGGGCCGAGATCGTCGCTTTCAAGCAATTCTGCCCTTGCGCGGTAAGATCCTAAATATTGAGAAGACAGATGATGCTAAAATATATAAGAATACGGAGATCCAGGCGCTGATTACTGCGCTTGGATTAGGCATCAAAGGAGAAGAATTTGATTCAAAAAATCTTAGATATCACCGTGTGGTGATCATGACTGATGCTGATGTTGATGGTGCTCATATTCGTACGCTGATACTTACATTTTTCTACCGCTACCAGAAAGAATTAGTTGAAGGTGGTTATATCTATATTGCGTGCCCTCCTCTTTATAAGGTTGAGCGAGGTAAGAACCATACCTATTGCTACAACGAGGCTGATTTACAGACGACACTCTCAGGCTTCCCCGAGAAGGCCAACTACACCATTCAGCGCTTTAAGGGTCTCGGCGAGATGATGCCAAAGCAGTTGTGGGAGACCACCATGGACCCTTCGGCCCGGATGATGAAGCGGGTGGAGGTTCAGGATGCATTAGAGGCTGATCGTATCTTCACAATTTTGATGGGCGACAAGGTTGCTCCCCGCCGGGAGTTCATTGAAACCCACAGTGCTGAGCTCGATATGGCAGCGTTAGATATCTGATGGGTGTTGTGCTTCGTTGGGGGTGGGTCCTAGGGGTAGCTTTGCTAGCTCCTGCAGCCTTGCCGGCTGGTGGGGGTGAGCGTCGCCAGCCAGAAATTCGTCGTTCTGATAGCTCAGGACCTTTGTTTGCTGGTACAAGCTGTGAATTGCGAGTTAGCCCTTTGGCTGTGGCTCCCAGCTTGCGAAGACTGGCCGTTGGCACCCCCTTGAATGTGCTCCGTCGCTGGCATGGCGAAGATGGTAAGGACTGGCTGCAAGTACAGATCACCTCGGGTAGCAGGGAGTGCTTGGCCGGGGTTGTTAGACGTGGCTGGCTCAATGTCTGATCTGGCGTTGCCCGGATGGCAGGCTTCACTTGTAGCCATAGGTGCTGTTTCAGGAGCTTGGTTGCGCCTCAGAGTGGTGAACCACCTCGCGCCGATGGTGCCGAGGAAGCACTGGGGCACTTTTGCCGTGAACATGGTTGCTGCTTTCGCTCTTGGCTTGATCTTGGCCTTGCAGGCCAAATGTGCACCAGCAAGTGGAGCATCGCCTTTGATCTTGTTGATTGGTGTGGGCTTCTTCGGCTCTTTCAGCACCTTTTCGACGTTTGCGGTAGAGGTGCTCAATACCTTGCGAGAGCATCGCTGGAGTGAGGCCCTAGTGCTTGCTGTGGGCTCGATCTTGGGAGGTCTCTTGGCTGCAGCTGCAGGGTTTGGGTTGGCTGATGGCTAAAACGACCTTGCGAAATGAATTCACTGAGTTGTGTCTGGTAGCTCTTGGTGCTGTACCTGGTGCTTGGATTCGCTGGCAAGCCGATAACGATCTTGTTGTCAATGTTGTGGGCGCAGCCATCTTGGGGCTGTTGGTTGGTTTGCCCTTGCGGCCGCGGCGTCAATTGATGCTTGGAGTCGGCTTTTGTGGAGCCCTCACCACTTTCAGCAGCTGGATGGTGGAATGCAGCACCCTGATCTCCAAGGGAGCTTGGTTGTCAGCGCTGGGATTGATTGGTTTAACCATGGGCTTAGGTCTTGGTGTTGCAGCCCTTGGCTTTTTGATTGGTCGGCAGTTCAGGCCATCAGGGCTTGGTCGATAGCTGTCTTGAGCTCAGTGCTCTCAGGCTCGACTCCACTTTTGAAGCGCTTCAGGACATTGCCGTTTTTGCCAACAAGGAATTTCTCGAAGTTCCAGGCCACATCTCCTGCTGGTTCAGTTTGATTGAGGGTGGTGTAGGGCTCGGTTGTTTTGCCCATGGCGTGCACCTTGTCAAACAACTCGAAGCTGGCGCCGTAGGTGGTGGAACAGAAGCTCTTGATCTCGTCAAGGGTGCCGGGCTCTTGGGCTCCGAAGTCGTTGCAAGGAAAGCCCAGCACCTTTAGTCCTTTAGGCCCGTATGTGTCTTGCAGCGCTTGCAGGCCTTTGTATTGCTTGGTAAATCCACATCGGCTGGCCACATTCACGATTAATAGCACCGTGCCGTTGTATTCGCTGAGGGATTTCTCAGCACCCTCTGGAGTGCGCACCACAATCTGGCTGATGTTGATGGCCATGGATATTCGATTCTGTCTGCAAGACCCTAGCGATGACCATACGCCATACAGTGTGCTCGCCTTGACGGCGGGCCGATGAACGAGGCAACGGGGGCAACCAGTCCGGAGGCGGCCGTCGTCAGCGGCTCTGACCTGGTGGACTTGGTGGCCCAGCAGCTGCAAGCGCTGTTGTCAGCAGGCAATTATGACGCCGTGAAGATGCTGCTTCATCCGGTGCAACCGGTTGACATCGCTGAAGCCATTGGCATTTTGCCTCGCACCCTGCAGGCTCTGGCCTTCCGCTTGCTTAGCAAGGACGAGGCCATAGAGGTTTACGAATACCTAGAGCCTGCTGTTCAGCAGAGTCTGCTGGAACGCCTTCGCTCTGGTGAGGTGCTCGAGTTGGTGGAGGAGATGTCCCCCGATGACCGGGTGCGATTGTTTGATGAGCTGCCTGCCAAGGTGGTGCGACGATTGCTGGCAGAACTGAGCCCAGCAGAGCGACGGGTCACTGCTCAGTTGCTTGGTTACGAGCCTGAAACCGCTGGTCGCTTGATGACCACCGAGTTTATTGACCTCAAGGAATTTCACAGTGCAGCTCAGGCTCTCACGATCGTGAGGCGTCGAGCTCCTGACACGGAGACGATTTATAGCCTCTATGTGACTGATGGCGAGCGCCACCTGACCGGGATCCTTTCATTGCGAGATCTCGTGACTGCTGAGCCGGAGGCACGCATAGGGGATGTGATGACCCGCGATGTGGTGAATGTGCGCACCGACACAGATCAAGAGGAGGTGGCCCGAGCGATTCAGAGATACGATTTTTTGGCTGTCCCAGTTGTGGATCTAGAACAGCGATTGGTAGGGATCGTCACCGTCGATGACGTGATTGACGTGATTGAACAGGAGGCCACACGCGATCTTTATGCCGCTGGAGCTGTGCAGGCGGGGGATGAAGACGACTATTTCCAGAGCAATTTGTTGGTTGTTGCGCGTCGTCGAGTTGTGTGGCTGGCTGTATTGGTGGTAGCGAATGGCTTTACTAGTCAAGTGATTGCCATGAACGACGATGTGCTGAAGCATGTTGTGCTGTTGGCGGCGTTCATCCCGTTGTTGATCGGTACGGGCGGCAACGTTGGCGCTCAGAGTTCCACTGTGGTGATTCGAGGTCTGAGTACTCAGCGCATCCAGGCTCTTGGTCGCATGAAGGCGGTGTTGCGTGAGGCCATGGCGGGCGGGATTTTGGGTTTGTTGATGTTGCTTGTGGTTGTTCCCTTTGCTTGGTGGCGGGGTGAAAGTCTTCTTGTGGGTGCAGCAGTAGGGATCAGTTTGATGGCGATCACTACTCTGGCTGCTACGGCTGGGGCTGCTTTGCCTTTGTTGTTCGATCGAATGGGTCTGGATCCCGCCCTGATGTCGGCTCCCTTTATTACGACAGCAACTGATGTGGCTGGGGTCTTTATCTATTTACGGACAGCGGCTTGGCTGCTTCAGCAAACAAATGGCATAGCGCTCTAGGTATTTCTACCTATGCATTCTGATGAGGTGGGTTTTCCGTAGGGTCTTTTGGGTCGCTTGGAGGGTAAGCTTTACAAAACGCAATAGAGTTGTCGTGGCCGACTCCGCAGCCTCCAAATCCCTTGTTAAATCAGCGGTTGTGCCTGATCGTCAGTTGCCCGCAGATGTCGACCTGGTGCGTTCGTACCTGCGCGATATCGGTCGAGTGCCGCTGCTGAGCCATGAGCAGGAGATCACGCTGGGTCGTCAGGTGCAGGAGTTGATGTCTTTAGAGCAGCTTGAGTCTGAACTGGAAGGTAAAAAAGGTGAGCCAGCGAGTCATAAAGAGCTAGCGAAGGCAGCTGGCTTGAGTGCGTTGCAGCTCAAGAAGAAGTTGCAGAGCGGACGACGTGCGAAGGAGCGGATGGTGTCTGCGAACCTGCGCTTAGTGGTGAGTGTTGCCAAGAAGTACACCAAACGGAATATGGAGCTGCTTGATTTGATCCAAGAGGGAACGATCGGCTTGGTGAGGGGAGTGGAGAAGTTCGACCCAACCCGTGGCTACAAGTTTTCGACCTATGCGTATTGGTGGATTCGTCAGGGGATCACGCGTGCGATTGCGGAGAAGAGCCGGACGATCCGTCTGCCGATCCACATCACGGAGATGCTGAACAAGCTCAAGAAAGGCCAGCGAGAGTTAAGTCAGGAGATGGGGCGCACGCCAACAGTGAGCGAACTTGCAGAGTTTGTGGAGTTGCCCGAGGAGGAGGTGAAGGATCTGATGTGCCGTGCCCGTCAGCCGATGAGTTTGGAGATGAAGGTGGGAGATGGGGATGAAACGGAGTTGCTTGAGTTGCTTGCCGGGGAAGAGGAGTTACCGAGTGAGAAGGTGGAAGTGGATTGCATGAAAGGCGATTTACGTACCTTGCTAGAAAAGTTGCCCGAGCTGCAGGGTCGTGTGCTGCGGATGCGTTATGGAATCGACGGAGGGGAGCCGATGAACCTCACCGGGATTGGCCGCATCCTCGACATCAGTCGTGATCGTGTTCGCAATCTGGAGCGCCATGGACTCAATGGTCTGCGCCAGTTGAGTGAAACGGTTGAGGCCTATGCGGCTTGCTGAATGATGCTGAGCAGCAGCGGATTGACCTCTTCAGGAGCTTCGTCGTGTGGGCAATGCCCTGCACCATCGACCACTGATATGGAGCGGATACAAGGCAGCAACCCAGCCCAGCGACGGGCTTCCTGTAACGGTTCCCATGGATCGGCTGCCCCCCAGATCAGATCCACTGGCATGTTGAGATCTGCCATCAGTTCTGGCGCCAGGTAGTCGTCGAAGATGTTGATGAAACCGTGGAAGGCTTCTGCAGCACCTGGTCTATCGGCTGGTTTTTGCAGCATGCTCACCAAGGATCTATCGAGATTGTTTCCGCTGGGGTAGGCCTGCTTCAGCACCCGCTTGATCACCATCGGGTTTGCTGCGTTGCGGAAGAGGCTGTTGCTTAGCCAGCGCTGCTGAACCAGACTTTTCAGCCAGGGACGAGTCCAGCGCATCAGGCTGGGCTGTTCGTCTAATCGCTTGTCGTCCAAGGTGCGTTGGGCGCAGTTGATCAGAACGACACCGACGCAAGCCTCTTCGAGGAGCTGGGCGGCACGTAACGCAATCACGCCGCCGATTGAATTGCCCACAATGCGCACAGGGATCTGCACCACTTCGCGGCAGAAGGCGGCGACCTGGGCTCCCCAGCCATCAAAGTCGTAGCAGAAATCACCTTGATGGGGGGCTTCACCCCGCAGTCGTGCCCTTGGTTGGCTGCTGCCACCAAAGCCGAGGAGATCGATCGCGTAGCAGGGGCTTATTTGGGCCAACACCGATTGGTTATGGCGCCAATGCTCTTTGCAGGCTCCAAAGCCGTGGATGAGCAGCGTTGCTGAATTGGCATGATCTGCAGTGCCTGATCTGCTCCAAGCCACCTGCCAATCCTGCCAAGTCCAAATGTGATTTTCGGCGTTTGTCAAATCTGTGGTTCGCTGCTGAACCAGCGCTCCTCTAGATGCTTCACCACAACATAAAAGGGCGGTACCACTCCTAGAGACAGCACTGTGGCAACTACTAGGCCTCCAAAAATCACAGTGCCCAGTGATTGTTGGCTATGGGCACCAGCTCCATTGGCTACCACTAGAGGGAGGAAGCCGGCTAAGGCTGCAATAGCAGTCATCAGGATTGGCCGTAAGCGGGATTCGGCCGAGGCAATCACAGCATCACTCGGGGGCATGCCGCTTTTCAGATTTTGTTCGGCGACTTCCACAATCAGGATGCCGTTCTTCGCCGCCAGGCCGATGAGGGTCACCAGGCCAACCTGGGCATAGATGTTGAGGTCGATCGAGCGGATTGCTAGAAACGCCAACGCTCCAAGCATCGCTAATGGCACAGTCATCAGAATGATGACGGGTGTGACATAGCTCTCGTATTGGGCAGATAGCACCAGATAGACGATGAGCAGTCCGAGTCCGAAGACCATGATGCTTGCGCTGCCTGCAGATAACTGAAGTGCAGCCAATCCGGTGAAGGCGTAGCCGATGTTGGAGAAGTCTTGTTTTTGGAAGAGGTTTTGAATGGCCTGTAAGGCTTGGCCTGAACTTTTGCCGACGGCCTCCGCACCCTGAATGAGCACTGTGCGGTAGAGGTTGTAATGGCTGATGACTGGCGGCGCACTGCTCAGGTTTGCGGAGGCGAACTGTGAGACTTGTACAAGCTCGCCATCACGACTGCGCACGTAATAACTCAGTATGTCGTTAATGTCTTTGCGTTGTTCGGCTGATGATTGCACATAGATGTTGCGGACTTGACCGTTTTCGTATGTGAGGCCTGAATAGTTGCTTCCAGCCAGGGTGGCGATGGTGTTCATTGCCTCCTGATAGTCAACGTTTAAGGCTCCCATCACAGCTCGGTCGACTTGGAGTCCGAAGGCCGGAGCGCTGGGAATGAACTGGGTGTAAAGGCTGGAGAATTCGCTGCTCGCTTTACCGGCTTTGATGAGATCATTGGCAAGCCCATCCAGTTGGTTGAAGCTGTAGGACCCGTTGCTGAGATCATTGAACTGGAAGTAAAAACCTCCCTGGGATGAGAAGCCCGGGACAGCAGGAGGTTGGGCAGAAACCGCAATGGCACTACTGAGCTTCTCTAACTTGGCGTTAAGCCGATCGACGATGGCTGCTGCACTGTTGCTGTTGCCTTTGCGTTCATTGAGAGGCTTAAGGCCAAAAAAGAATGCCCCCTGATCGGGGCTGGAGCCATTGAAACCGAAGCCACTGACAATTGCCGCTGCATCGATGTTCTTTTCGGTTTTGAGCAGCTCGGCAATTTGCTGTCCTGTTTGTTGGGTTTGGCTGAGTGAGGCGCCATTTTGAAGCTGGTAAAAACCCAATCCATAACCTTGGTCTTCTTCCGGGATGAAGGCAGAGGGAATGGCAGTGAAGGCGAAGGCAGTCAGCAGGATGCCACCAGCGAGACTGGCCAGGATTAAGCGGCGTTTGCTGATTAACGATTTGATCAGTTGCGCATAACGCTTTTGTAAATCATCGAAAAAGCTGTTGAAACGACGAAAAATGAAAGGGAGGTTGCTGCTAGCTATGCCACCCAACACCACACCAAGTACGTAGGTCCAGCTGCCGAAAGCAGTTGCTGTGAAGCGACCAAAGGCCAATCCCACTAACACTCCTGCGAGGATCCAGCCCCAACCTTTTGGCTCTCGAGGCTTGTCGCTACGTAGAATCAATCCTGACAACATTGGGGAGAAAGTTAGGGCGTTAAATGCTGAGATCGCAATTGAGAAGGCAATGGTTAGGGCGAATTGCTTGTAGATGATGCCAATGCCACCTGGGTAGAAGGCCACTGGTACGAAGACGGCCATTAGGGCCAAGGCCGTGGCCACTAAGGCGCCAAATAGTTCTCCCATGCAGGCCAGTGCTGCCTGTCGAGGACGCATCCCCGATTCGATGTTTTTTGATACAGCTTCGATCACCACAATTGCATCATCGACAACCAATCCCGTAGCGAGAACTAGGCCAAGCAGGGTGAGTTGATTAATGGAGAAATCGAAGACTTTAAGGAAGGCAAAGGTGCCAATGAGAGAGATTGGGATAGCCAAGCTCGGAATGACTGTTGCTCGCCAGTTCTGCAGGAAAAGAAAGAGAATGAGCAGCACAAGAACAATTGCAAGCCCAAGGGCATCAACGACTCCTTCAACAGAGGATTCAATAAATTGACCAATGTTGTAGATCTGTGACACCTTGACCCCTGGTGGAGCTGCGCTAGCAAACTGATCGATTACTTTCACGACGTCATTGGAAACGTCTAATGCGTTGCTATCAGGTGTCTGGTAGACAGCCAGTGTCATGGCTGGGTGCCCATTTACGTCGATTGCATCGGCTGTAAAAGTATTGGAGCCATAAATCACTTCGCCAATATCTTTTAGCAGCAAAAGATTGCCACTTGTAGTGCGACTAATGATGAGGTTATTGAAGTCTTCAATGGAGACAAGATTGCCATTATTTTCAACCAGGATTGGGTATGTATAGGCTTGGTCTCCTGTTGCAGGAGGGCCACCTACAAGGCCTCCAATCGCTACGCTGTTCTGGCTTTTGATAGCATTGATGATGTCTTCGGCAGTTAGTTTGTTGGCTGCCAGCTTGTCGGGATTGATAAATAGCCAATAGGCTGGATTGGCTCCACCCAGCACGGCAACATTGGCAACCCCTGGGACTCTGCCAAGGGGGTAATAGAGCTGCTCATAAATAAGGCCATTGAGGTAATTAGCGTCAAATTGACCCTGCGTTGAACCAACTTGGTAGGCCAGCAGGATGGATGGATTGCTTTGTTCAACGGAAACACCCGTTGCCTGAACCTGCTCCGGTAGCTGGGGCATGGCCAGGGAAACGCGGTTTTGCACATTGACTTGGTCGATATTGATATCAGTTGACTCATCGAAGTAGACATTGATTGTGCTTTGCCCCTCCATGTCACTGGTGGACGAGATGTAGTTAACGCCAGGAACCCCGTTGATCTGTTGCTCTAACGGATTGGTGACAGCTTGTTCGGTGACTAGCGAATTTCCGCCGCCATAGTTTGCTGTGACTTGGATCAGTGGACTGGCTATATTTGGCAGGTTTGCGATTGGTAAGGAAGGGATTGCGATAATGCCTACCAGCACGATGAGGATGCTGCAGACTGTCGTCAGAACTGGTTTTTTGATGAAATTGTCGGAGAACGCCATGCTTTATTCAGTTGCTTCCTTCCTTGGTGGCTTGTGCTGGCGCAATCTTCACGGCCATGCCGTTACGCAGTAGTGCTGTATTGCTTGAAACAACTTGTTCGCCTTTTTGCAGGCCTGATTTCAATGGGTAGAGGTTGTTTTGTAGTTGGCCCAGGGTGACAGCTCTTTGCAACACAATCGGTGTGTTAGCAGGTAATGATTCGAGCTTCTTTTTGGTTGCTTCGGGTAATGAGCTTGATGCTTTGATTTTTGGGAGTGCTTTGCTTAGTGGTACAACAACGTAGACAAATGGTTGTTGGGCCTCCATAAATACCGCTTGAACAGGAACAGCAAGGCTTGTAAATTGGCCCGTTATTATCTGACTTTTGACAAATTGTCCAGTTTTTAACTTACCCGTGAGGTTGGGAAAGGCTGCTTTGACCATGAGTGTGTTTGGAGACTTATTTGTTCCATTCAGCTCGTAATAGGGCGAGATAAAGACAACGGAGCCCTGCCCTGTTAATGGTGGTGTGGTTTGGGATGCAACCATCACTGTTTGCCCTAGTTGCACCTGGTTGGCTTGTGTTGCTGGGATTTGCATCATTGTCCACAGCGTCGAATCGTCAACGATGCCTGTAATGGTTTGCCCTTTCTTCACGTAGTCGCCAAGTTTCACCTTGTCCAGATCGCCGATTAGGCCATTGATTGGCGCGCGTACGAATTTGTAGCCGAGGGTGGCGGCATCGGCTTTTGCCTGATCTCGCGACTGGATTGCCTGAACTGCATATTTGTCGCGAGTCTTGGCTGATGTTGCACCCTGCTGGTAGAGGAATTCATAACGCTCAGCATTGAGTTGGTCTTTCTTAGCTTCGGATTTGGCGGAGTCGAGGGCAGCACTTTGTTGCTCGTTGTCCAGCACTAGGATGGTTTGACCAGCTTTAACGCGTTGCCCATCCTTGGCGAGGATTTTGATCACTGTGCCGTCGGTCTGTGGTTTTAAGGCCACGTTTTTGGTCGACTCCAGCATGCTGACGGCACTGATCATTGGCGCAAAATTGGTTGAGGTGATTCGGGTTGCCTCAACCGTCATGAATTTGTGAGCAGCCTTATGGCTGCAGCTCGTCACCATCAAGACGGCCCCTAGCAGGGCAAAGGTGGTGGAGCTAGATGCCATCAGAACGTGCTTTTCCGCGGACGATAACCTCCCTCGCATCTGCTTGCTCTGGCGAAGGTTGACCCGTGATGAACGATAGGTATAGGTACTCCTATTCTCTGACCCAAGAGTTTCTTTAGGGTTGTTTGACCTTTGTACGCCGCATGTATGGGGGCGGATTCGCTCAGGGTCTGGAGCGCTGCTACAGGGTTGCTGTTGGTGCTTTTCCTGCTTCTCCATCTGGGTGGAGTTGCGATGGCGCCTTTTGCACCGGCGAGCTTTGAGACTTATGCAGCGGCTTTGCATCAGTCTGCTTGGTTGCCGTTTGCAGAATTTGCCTTTTTAGCTGCAGCTTTGATGCACTTGGGCCTGAGCCTGGCCAAGCTGATTGTTAATCGACAAACGGGTAATCGTGCTTGTCTTGTTAGCCGCCGAGGTGATCTCCTTGCTGTCTTAGCAGCACGTAGTCAGGCGATTGGTGGTTTGATCTTGCTTGGCTTTCTGGTGGTGCATCTATTGCAGCTGCGCTGGCCCAGGCCACCCGCCGGCGAGGAGCTGCTAGCGCTGGGTGTTTTGTTGTCTCAGCCTGCAAACGTGGGTCTCTATCTATTGGCCGCTGTGGCTGTCAGCTTGCATGTGTTCCACGGTGGTGAGGCCGCTCATCGCAGCTTGGGATTGCTTGATCCAGCTAATGGTTTTCGCATTCGGCGCGTCTTCCGCATGCTGGCGTTGCTTGTGGGCGGCGGTTTCAGCGTGGTGGCGTTGCTGGTCTCTGCCTCAGCGTTGCAGATGGGTCAGTGATGAATGGTTTGCCTGATCCTCGTCTCCCATCAGGCATGATCGCTGATGCATGGAACCGCACGCAAGGATCGCTGCCATCAATCAGCCCATTGCTCAAACGGGAACTTCAGTTGTTGGTGGTCGGCACGGGGTTGGCTGGGGCTTCGGCGGCGGCAACCTTGGCCGAGCAGGGTTATCAAGTTCGTGTGATCAGCTTTCACGACAGTCCTCGACGAGCACACTCAGTGGCCGCCCAGGGAGGGATCAATGCCGCTCGCCCTCTGCTTGTGGATGGTGACAGCGTCAGCTGCCTCTTTGCCGATACCCTTCGCGGCGGTGACTTCCGTGCGCGTGAGGCAGGCTGCCAGCGTTTGGCTGAGATCAGTAGCGCGATCATCGACCAGTGCGTTGCTCAGGGGGTTCCCTTTGCGCGTGAGTACGACGGAACACTTTCGACTAGAAGGATGGGAGGGGCTTCGGTCAGTCGCACCTTTTATGCTCGTGGTCAGACTGGCCAGCAATTGCTCTGCGGCGCTTATCAGGCGTTGATGCGTCAGGTGGCTCTTGGTCAGGTGGAGTTGCTTTGTCGTCGCGACGTTTTGGAGCTCATCAAGGTGGATGGTGTGGCCCGAGGGGTGGTCTGCCGTGACCTGCTCAGTGGTGAATTGGAGGTGCATACTGCTCAGGCTGTGTTGCTAGCGACTGGTGGCTATAGCAACGTCTACTTTCTTTCGACAAATGCACTTAAATCCAATGCAAGTGCCATTTGGCGGGCTCATCGTCAGGGGGCTTTATTCGCGAACCCTTGCTTCACCCAGATTCACCCAACCTGTATTCCAAGTGGTGATCCTTATCAGAGCAAAAGAACGTTGATGAGCGAGAGCTTGCGCAATGACGGCCGTGTATGGCTGCCATCAGATTCTGGAGATCAGCGTTCAGCTGTTGAGATTCCTGAGGCCCAGCGCGATTACTTCCTTGAGCGTCAGTATCCGGCCTACGGCAACATGGTCCCCAGAGATGTAGCTTCACGCCGTGCCAGGGAGCTCTGTAAGGCGGGGCATGGTGTGGGCCCTGGTGGCCAAGCCTTTTATCTCGACCTGAGTGATGCGATCTCGAGTCAGGGGCGAGAGGTGATTGTGGAGCGATACGGCAACCTTTTGGAGATGTATGAGCGAATTACAGGTGAGGATCCGTTGCTGACACCAATGTGCATCTCTCCAGCCCCCCATTACACGATGGGTGGTCTTTGGGTTGATTACTACCTGATGAGTTCGATCCCGGGATTGTTTGTGCTTGGTGAGGCCAACTTCTCTGAGCATGGTGCGAATCGTCTCGGCGCTAGTGCTTTGATGCAAGGCTTGGCTGATGGCTACTTCATTGCGCCGGTGACCGTCACTGCTTGGTTAGCAGGCCATACCACCCCGCATGTCGCTGGTGATCATTTGGCTTGCCGCGAAGCCTTGGCGCGGGCCAGTGGGCGGATTGAGCTTTTGTTCAAGGGTGCGGGTCAACGGTCGGTTGATGCTTTTCATCGTGAGCTTGGAGCTGTGATGATTGATCGCTGCGGTATCAGCCGTGATGCCGAAGGGCTGCGTGCTGGGTTGGCAGATGTGGCATTGCTGGAGCAGCGTTTTCATGCTGAGGTAAGCATCCCTGGAGAGGTTCAGGGACTGAACCCTGAACTCGAGAAGGGGTTGAGGGTTGCTGATTTCTTTGGGATGGCCAAGTTGATGTTGCGCGATGCCTTGGCGAGAGAGGAGTCTTGTGGAGCTCACTTCCGTGAAGAGCATCAGACAGAAGAAGGCGAAGCTCGGCGTGATGATGAGAACTTTGCCCACATTGCTGCTTGGCAAGATCGTGGGCGGGGCGAGCCGATTCGCCATGCTGAGCCGCTCAACTTCACGAGCTTGAAGCCCAGTGAACGTCGTTATCGATGAGCCGTAAACTTTCGCTCACGCTGCGTATTTGGCGTCAGGCGTCAAGCAACAGTTCCGGTGCTTTTCATGTCTACCGGCTTGAGCAGATTTCTGCCGACATGTCGCTATTGGAGGCTCTTGATCGTCTTAATGAACAGCTTATTGCTCAAGCCAAGCGCCCGGTGTCTTTCGATCACGACTGTCGCGAGGGTATTTGTGGCAGCTGTGGCTTTCTTGTGAATGGTCAGGCCCATGGGCCTCAGACCGGCACCACTTTGTGTCAGCTCTATCTGCGCCAGTTTGCTGATGGCGACACATTGACGCTGGAGCCATGGCGAGCACGAGCTTTTCCTCTCATTCAAGATCTAGTGGTGGATCGTGCGGCTTTTGATCGGTTGATTGCAGTTGGTGGCTATTGCTCGGTGAATACGGGCCAGGCTCCGGATGGCAATGACTTGTTGATAGGGAAGGATCAAGCTGCCTCTGCCTTTGAGACGGCTACTTGCATCGGTTGTGGTGCATGTGTGGCTAGTTGTCGTAATGCCTCAGCAAGTTTGTTTGTGGCGGCCAAGTTGGCCCATTTAGGTCATTTGCCTCAGGGGCAACCTGAGCGCAAGCGCCGGGCGCAGAGGTTGCAAGAGCGTATGCGCGAGGAGGGTTTTGGTAGTTGCAGCAGCAATTTGGAGTGTGAGGCGGTGTGCCCGAAGCAAATTTCAGCTGATTGGATCAGCTGGATGCATCGCGAGGCAAGGGGCTGAATAAAGTCAGTAAATGACTAGTAGCGAGTTCATTAGATCTCCATAATTCGGATGAATGAGCACTCCCCGATGAGTTACACTGGCTCATTATTCGTCCCAATTTAGCTTACTAGTTCACCGGCAAGGACAGATCGCGCCTCGATTGCAAAAACTGAGAATTAACTAATACTGATGATAGGTTGATGAATTGCTAGTTACAATCCACGATTGCTCAGAATAACTTCTTTCGTGCCCGCAGATCATTCGGTCATAATAATCCCAAGATTCGGTCACTGATGAAACCCTATTATGTATATCTTGTCGAATAATTTGCTGAATTGTAAATCCTCGTAACTGAAGGTAATTTTTGATTTCTTCTTCTGTTGACGTTCCACAATCATTGCGATCTGTCTCGATTACAAGCTCAAGGGCGCTAATATTTTTATTACCCTTGGTAAGATTAATGACTTTATTTATCATATTAATCTCGTCCCCATCTACATCAATCAGGGCCAATACATTCCCCGCTAGATCCTTGGTAGCACCATCAATATTTTCGAAAATCGAAGTATTTCCTTTTAAGCCATTGATGTCGCATAGCGTTGCAGCTAGAGCTCTTGATTCAGGCTCAATATCAACTCCTATGCAATCAATTTTAGGGAACCTGTATGCAAGGCCAGCAACGTAATAGCCTTCGGCACAGCCTACATCGATAAAATAGTTCAGGGTCTTGCCTCTTCTAATTAAAAGTTCGGACACTTCGGACTCATATGTTCCAATTAATTTAGGCATTAAGACAGAGTTTCTTGAAGTGGGAAGGTACTTCATGCCTCGAAAAACTCCTCCTATGATCTCACCTCTAGACTCTAGATATACTTTCTTTTCTATTACTGTCCTTCTTAGCGCTAGAAGTATTTTCAATACAGTGCCTGGATCGTCACCTTTTATGGCATCTTTATACGCCACCTCTGCTGCTATGATTGACATGTTGAGGTACTCTGAGACTGTCAACTCCTTCCCCTCTTCGTCAAGAATATGTAATGTTTTGAGGATGTTGCTCATCTTAGTTGGCCAGGAAGTTTTTGAATACTTCTAAGGGCATTTGTGTCTGATGTATATCCGCTAGTTAGGATAGACATGGCGATCCTAAATGTCAGCAATGCTTTTGCTAAATAAAACACAGAATAATATCTAAGTTCTGACAACTGAAATCTGATCAAATAAGAATTAATTTGTGATTGTTTCATGTTTTGTGTGCTTGTATTAGTCCTAGCGCAACAGGAAGAATCTCTTCGGCTGTTCTCATGCTGTGCATAGCATTTTTATATTGGCTTTTCATGTCGTTGATGTTCCTGTATGGTATGTCGAGCATTTCAATCTCCTCCCCGCTTGCCAATATTGTCATTTCTTCCATTTTTTGAATATGTTCTTTCATGAATGGTTGGATGTAATGCCTTTCTATTCGCTTGCCCATTATAGGGTTTATTTCTTCTCTTATCATTCTTTCTAATAATTTGTTGGCGACGACTTCTGGCTTGTGAATTGCGTGCCCTCTATTGAGTAATTTTACTTTCATTGCATTGATCGTTTCTGCTTGTTTATTTTTCCGCCAATTGGCGAGTTGAATTGTGGCAAGTATGTTTGTCCTTAACTTAGACACTGACTGCTCAGTTCGATTGCATGTATCGAGATGCACGTTGACATCTGGTGGTCATCTACTGATTTCAGCCATTAAGCCATCAGTTTAATTTCGTAAAGCACTTCTTCTAGAGCATCGGCGGCCATTACGCCTGGGAAACGTTGTGGATGGCTTTCATTGATGCAGCTGTTGAGCGGTGTGAGCAGGGTGGAGGGTTTGGGGTGACAGAACTGCACAACGCTTAGGCGCTCACGATTCCATTCGCCCGGCGCTAAGACGCGGTGCCAGCCGGTTGGGATAAGGCCATTGCTGATCCGTTCAAGCATCAAGCCACTGTTGACAATCACTTGCCCTTCAGGCGCGATGGCATCAACCCAAGAGCCATCGATGTAGACCTGCAGGCCTGGGGCCGTGGCTCGCGGCATGGCGGTAATCAGGTTGATGTCGCCATGGGCTGCGGCCCACATGTGCCCTGCAGCAGGGGCTTCGTTCATGGGTGGGTAGCGGATCGCTCTGGTGAGGGTTGGTGCGTCTTGGATCAGATCAGTGAAAAAATCATGATGGCAACCAAGGCCAGTAGAGATGATTCGCAGCATGCGACGCTGCAACTCGGCGATGGTTTGGTGGAAGGTTTGCAGCACTCCAGTGATGCCTGGCACGGCTACTTCTGGTAGGAGTTGTTCTGGATAGAGCGTGGGGAAACGGAGGCGTAACGGATGCTTATCTGGTAGTGGGAGTGACCAGTTGAGCATTTCCTTCCAGTCGGGCAGCTTTTCGCCTGCCGCTGTTTCAACAAGTGTGTCTGTATAGCCAGTCTGGCCAAAAGCTTCGGGCACGTTGAATTGTCGCTTTGCTGTCTTTTCAAGAGCAAAGAAACGGCTCAACATCCCGTAGGCCTCATCGAGAAGCGCCGAAGGCAGATCACTGGTGGTCACCACAAACCCTGTGTCGAGGCTGCGCATCAGCCCGTCAACGACAGCTGCTTGTTGACGTTTCGTGCCCTGTTCAAAAGCCAGCAGGTCAACATCAAGAATCGTTTGGTTCAAGCAATGGCCTGGTTGAACGAATGCTGCAATGGTGCCTTAAAAACTTGTTGCAGCCCAGTTAGGTCTTGAGAGGTTGGTGGTTAGTTGTTGATTCATTTTGGCGACTTTATGGCTCAGGGGTTAGAAGGCTCGAGTCAACAGTGCCGAGAGTTGCTCGATAAACGTTGGCCCAAGATGCGTCAGCAGCTTTTGGATTGGTGGCAAGTCCATGGTCGCAAGGACATCGCCATCAAGCCGTGGATGTTCACATCAGATGGGCGTTGGCCCGAACCAAACGAAGATCTCTCGCCCTACGGCATTTGGATTGCTGAGGTGATGCTCCAGCAAACTCAGTTGAGGGTGATGCGTCCTTACTGGGAGCAGTGGATGTTGGTGTTGTCAACGGTGCAGCATTTGGCTGCTGCTGAAGAGCGCCAAGTGTTGTTGCTGTGGCAAGGCCTGGGCTATTACTCTCGTGCCCGTAGGTTGCACCAGGCGGCGCGTCAATTGGCCGCTTCCCCTCTGCCCTCTTCTCTTGAGGCTTGGCTGGCTGTCCCGGGTATTGGCCGCACCACGGCAGGGAGCATCCTTTCCAGTGCATTGAATAGTCCAGTACCAATCCTTGATGGCAATGTGCGTCGTGTGCTGGCCAGACTTCATGCTTGCCGGGAGCCCCCGCACAGAGCTCAGGCAAGCTTTTGGCAGTGGAGTGAAGCCCTTCTGGATCCTTTGCGGCCAAGAGATTTCAATCAGGCCGTTATGGATTTGGGGGGTTTGGTGTGTACGCCTAGGACCCCCAGTTGTCAGTTATGCCCTTGGCAAAGCAGTTGTGCTGCCTACGCTGCTGGAGAGTCAAGCCACTTCCCAGTGAAGGATGCGAGCAAGCCCATTCCCTTCCAGGTGATTGGTGTGGGGGTCGTACTGAACGAAGCGGGTGAGGTCTTAATTGATCAGCGGCTGAATGAGGGTTTACTCGGTGGTTTGTGGGAATTCCCTGGTGGTAAGCAAGAGCCAGGTGAAGCCATCGAAGCCACCATTGCTCGCGAGCTCAGGGAGGAATTGGCGATTGAAGTGCAGGTGGGTGAGCAGCTGATTGCTCTTGACCATGCCTACAGCCATAAGAAGCTTCGCTTTGTTGTTCATCTCTGCCGCTGGATTTCAGGAGAACCCACGCCTTTGGCGAGTCAGCAGGTGTGCTGGGTGAAGCCTGAAGATCTTTATGACTATCCCTTCCCGGCAGCCAATGCGCGCATGATTGCCGCGTTTATTGATCATCTTCGCGCAGACATGCTTAGCCAGCGTTCCTAGCTTCATCTCAGTAGCTGCTAACTGATGACGGGGACCAATCCTGTTCACAGCCATGAGCCTGAGGTGATTTGCTTGGGCGAGGCGCTGGTGGATCGTCTTGGACCGCTGGGGGGAGATCCAGCTGTGGATCAGCCTGTGGAGGATTGCCTAGGGGGAGCCCCTGCCAACGTGGCTTGTGGGTTAGCTCGGCTTGGCCGCAAGGTGGCTTTTGTAGGACGTCTGGGAGACGATGCCATCGGGGCCAGGTTTCGCGAATTGTTTGACACTCGAGGCGTGAACCTTGCTGGTCTGCAGATCGATCAGCGCCGACCCAGTCGCATTGTTTTGGTGCGTCGTGATCTTGATGGGGAGAGGGTGTTCCAGGGTTTTGCAGGCGATCGCGGAGACGGTTTTGCTGATCAGTCTCTGTCTTTAGATGCGTTGGCGGCCAGTTGGCCTTTGCTGGTAGGTAAGGCGAGCTGGTTGTTGATCGGCTCCATTCCTTTGGCCACACCAGCTTCAGCCCAATCCTTGCTTTGGTGCGTTGAGCAGGCACAAACAGTAGGGCTTGAGATAGCCCTGGATGTCAACTGGCGTCCAACTTTCTGGGATCCTGGCCGTGCTCCTGATAGTGGCCCTGATGAGAAGGCCTTGCAGGCGATTGCGCCGCTTCTTGAGCGTGCTTCTCTGCTCAAACTGGCTAGGGAAGAGGCCGTTTGGTTCTTTGACACTGACGACCCTGCAGTGATTGCGCGATCCCTTCCGCAGCAGCCGGATGTGGTTGTGACCGATGGGGCGCGTCCGGTGCGCTGGTGGATAGGGGGTTGTGTTGGTGAGCTTGCAGCGCTTTCTCCCCCTTCAGTTCTCGACACCACCGGTGCTGGGGATGCTTTCACTGCAGGATTGCTGCATCAATTTTTGATGGATGCCTCATCTCAAGGAGATCTGATCAAGGCTCGGGAGATGGTTCGTTTTGCTGCAGCCTGTGGCGCGCTTGTTTGTGGAGGGGCTGGTGGTATCGATCCGCAGCCGTCTCAGATGCATGTGGAAGAGTTTTTGGGGTCGTTCGCAGGTGAGGTGAACTGAGCCAGACGACCTCCTTGAGCTCGATGCTGCAATTGCAATCTCCAGGCTTCAGGCAAGTTCAGGCTTAATCGATCAGGCCATTCCACGGCCATGAGGGCACCTAGTGCTTGGGCTTCTTCTTCCTCTTGCAGAAATAGCTCATTGGCAGTGCTGGGTTGCTCCAAGCGGTAGAGATCTAGATGGATCAGAGGAGGATTCCCGTCCGGGTAGTGCTGAGCAAGAGCGTATGTAGGTGATGTGATCGGCTCACGGATGCCGAGAGCGGTTGCGATGCCTTGCACCACAGAGGTTTTGCCAGCTCCCAGGGGCCCCTCTAGCAACAGCACTGATAAAGCAGGTAGCCGCTGGACAAGTGCTATTCCTAGGCATCGAGTGGCATCAAGATTTTCAAGAATCCATGAGTCATCTGTAGATTGCCCCATAAGCGATCTCGAAGTCTCGGCGACTTCGCTGAGATTTCCGTCCACGATTCCCCCAAGGGAGCTTTGAACCATGGTGGCAGTGCCCACATCAACGGCCTCGTTGCAGGCCCCCCCTCAATACGTAGTAGCAGACATCGACCTAGCGGATTTTGGCCGTAAGGAATTAAGCATTGCTGAAACTGAGATGCCAGGTTTGATGGCCCTCAGGGTCAAGCACGGCAGCGAAAAACCTCTCAAGGGGGCTCGCATTGCTGGCAGTCTGCACATGACCATTCAGACCGGTGTGTTGATTGAGACGCTGGTGGCCCTCGGTGCTGATGTGCGCTGGGCTTCATGCAACATTTTTTCTACTCAAGATCACGCCGCTGCTGCTATTGCCGCTAGCGGCGTGCCTGTGTTTGCAACCAAGGGCGAGACTCTTGATGAGTATTGGGCCTATACCCATCGCATTCTCGAGTGGGGTGACGGTGGCACTCCCAACATGATCTTGGATGACGGTGGCGATGCAACTGGCTTGGTGATGCTTGGCAGCAAGGCCGAGAGCGATCGTTCTGTATTGGATAACCCTGGCAACGAGGAAGAGACGGCATTGTTTGCCTCGATTCGTACCAAGTTGGCCCAGGACTCCAATTTTTATTCCCGTATTAAGAGCAATATTCAGGGGGTAACAGAAGAGACAACAACGGGTGTCGCGCGTCTGTATCAGATGCAAAAGAGCGGTGAATTGCCTTTCCCGGCGATCAATGTCAATGACTCGGTGACTAAGAGCAAGTTCGACAATCTCTATGGTTGTCGTGAATCCTTGGTGGATGGCATCAAGCGGGCCACTGATGTGATGGTTGCTGGCAAGGTTGCTTTGGTGATGGGCTATGGCGATGTGGGTAAGGGTTCAGCTCAATCGCTACGGGGCCTTGGTGCCACTGTGATGATTGCTGAAATTGACCCCATCTGTGCTCTTCAGGCCGCGATGGAGGGTTATCGGGTGGTGCGCCTAGATGAGGTGGTTCAGGATGTCGATATCTTTGTGACCTCCACAGGCAACTTTCAGGTGATTCGCCATGAACATCTGATCCGTATGAAGGATGAGGCGATTGTTTGCAACATCGGTCACTTTGATAATGAGATTGATGTTGCATCTTTGAAGGATTATCCCTGGGAGAATATCAAGCCTCAGGTTGATCACATCACTCTTCCCAGCGGAAATAAGATCATTCTTCTGGCTGAAGGGCGTTTGGTGAACCTTGGCTGTGCGACCGGTCACCCGAGCTTTGTGATGAGCAATTCCTTTACCAATCAGGTGTTAGCTCAAATTGAGTTGTTTTCGAAAGGTGATCAGTATGCCGATCAGGTGTATGTGCTGCCCAAGCACCTCGATGAGATGGTGGCTCGCCTTCACTTGGAGAAGATCGGCGCGAAGCTTACTGAGCTCACCAAGCAGCAGGCCGATTACATCAGTGTGCCTGTTGAAGGCCCCTATAAGCCCGACCATTATCGCTATTGATCCACTCACTTCAGAAGTTTTGCCAGGTCCTTTCGAGACCTGGCTTTTTTTATATTTAGGTTGAAGGAATTGGGTACATACATGATTCGGCAGTGGTGCTCTTATCTGGTGCAGGATTTACAACTCCAGCGTCAGTGGAAGTCTGTTTTTGCAGTAGGATTTTTCACTCTTTTCCCATTGCTTCTTGCAGTCGATCTCTACATCGATGACATTGAGAGGGCAATGTATGGAAACCTTGATTGGGTCAGGGTTGGCCGCCCTTTGGCTGATGTACTGGTTGGATGGCTCAATTTTGGTCGCCCGGCTACGGGGGTTTCACCTCTGTACACCCTGGCAGCTATTGCAATTTTGTCTTTAGTCGGTGTGGCCTGTGCAAGGGCTTATGGCATCCGATCGCCTTTTTGGTCAGCTATTGCCAGCCTGC
The DNA here is from genome assembly GCF_047304505.1 of Prochlorococcus sp. MIT 1318. Classification (NCBI taxonomy): domain Bacteria; kingdom Bacillati; phylum Cyanobacteriota; class Cyanophyceae; order Synechococcales; family Prochlorococcaceae; genus Prochlorococcus; species Prochlorococcus sp. MIT 1318. Next base: position 897,358 of record NZ_CP138958.1, read on the forward strand.
CTCTGATGGCACAGCCTTATGCGCTTCAGGCCATGTCCTACGGCTTCGATGCACTCTTCATGGCATTAGCTTTGGCTTCTGCCATTACGGCTGCAATTCTTGTACATCGGAGCAAAAGCTGGCGAATAATTGCAGTTGCCCTAGCGCTGTTGTTGGTCTCTTTCAACCTCTATCAACCAGCAGCCAATGGCTTCTTGGTGTTGACGGGCTGTTTCTGTGTGGCCTCATCTATCGGAGTTCTTGATCGACATTGGCAGGTTCTTTCTCTGCAATGGCGTCTGTTAATCAGTGCGGTGATTTATGCAGGAGGTTATGGTCTCTATCGCTTGGTGGTAGCACTGTTCTTCGAACAAAGATTAAATGGATACGCTGCCGGTGCAGCTGAGCTCAAACAGTTCAATAGTGCCCTGGTATTGAAGCTCTTCATATCAGCCTGTGAGCCGTTCCAGATGCTGGCCAAAGATTTCAGCTCTTTGCCTGTTTTGCTGCCATTTGTGCTGTTCTTCGTCAGCTATGCGGCCTTGCTCATTCAGTGGAGATCCTTGCCTGTGGCTGTAAGTACATTGGCGGGATTATTTATTGTTTTGGTGTTGGCTCCCGGCGGTATGTTGCTGCTGCGAGAGTCATTTGTGAGGCACCCTCGGGTGATGCTTTATTTCGGTCCATTTGTCACAAGTCTAATTCTTCAGTTGCTGTCGCTTTCAGAGCGTTTGAAACGTCCAGTTTGGAGATTTGCAGTGCTGCCCGTAATTTGGTTGATAGTGGTTATGTCTTATGCCTATGGCCATTCGTTTGCCGCTCAGGCACGTTTTGAGCAGGGCCGCATTTCACGTATTGTGGGGGCTGCATCTTTCCTCCAAGCCAAGTCTTCGGATCAGACTTTGCGTTTTCTGATGGTGAAAGGCACCATGCCTCGTTCGCCTATTTTGCAAAATACTGTGCGTAAATTTCCGCTTATTGATCGACTGATTCCTCCTTTTTTAGATGGCAATAAGACCTTCTCATTTAGTCAGCTTCAGTTGCATGGCCTGCACTTAAAAAAACGCAATTCAGATGAAGCGGAGAATTACTTTTCACCCTCTTGTCAGTTTTTGAGTGATTCAATTTGTACTAGTGAGTTTTCTTTGCATAAAGTTGCTCCCGATACGTTGTACCTAGAGCTAGCGCCTGATCCGGCCCCCAAAAGACCAAGCACTTAATTGAGTTGTGAAACACTTATTTCGCCTTTACAATTCTCCATGTAATTGTCGGAACTTATCACCCGAGTTTTGTGATGAGTAACTCCTTCACCAATCAAGGTTCTTGCTCAGATCGAGCTGACCAAGAACCTTGATGAGATGGTGGCATGCCTCCACCTTGGTCGCATCGGTGCTCAGCTCAACGAGCTGACCCAGCAGCAGGCTGACTTCATCAATGTGCCAGTGGAAGTTCCCTTCAAGCCCGATCACTACCGTTGTTGATCGCTACCCGGGCGCGCTTCCTCTGGTTCGTTTATTGAGACAGGTCGCTGAGGTGAACTGGCCTTTTTGATGAGCTGAACGGCATGATCGGCAGCTCTTGCCCTTTTCAAGCGCTTGAAGGGTCTATTCATGGAAGACTTGCCTGGTGATGCGTAGGCTCCATGGGGCTTTCTGAACTGATTACTCAGTTGCCGGAGATGATCGGCCAGGCGGTGGAGGCCAACCAGTGGATGGGTTATGGCGCGATATTCGCAGCCATGTTTCTGGAAAATCTCTTTCCACCGATCCCATCCGAGTTGATCATGCCTCTTGGCGGTTTCTACGTGCAGCAGGGGCAGCTGCAGTTCTTACCAGTGGTGTTGGCCGGTTTGTTGGGCACCTTGTTGGGGGCTCTCCCTTGGTATGGCATTGGGCGGGTTATCAATGAGCAAAGGCTTGAGGTTTGGCTCAGCCGACATGGTCGTTGGATCGGTATCAGTCCGGCAGAACTTGCGCGCAGCCGTCGTTGGTTTAATCGTTATGGCACGGCGTTGGTGTTTTGGGGACGGCTAGTGCCTGGCATTCGTACCTTGATCTCTGTGCCTGCAGGCATTGAATTGATGCCTTTCGCACCTTTCCTGATCTGGACAACAGCAGGCAGCCTGATCTGGACTTTGCTACTCACCCTGGCTGGGTTGGGGCTTGGGGAGGGGTACAGCAATGTGGAGCTGTGGATAGATCCTGTCTCCAAGGTTGTTAAGGGGGCCCTGGTTATTGCGGTGTTGGCTGCAGTGATGTGGCTGGGCCTGCGCATTTGGCGCAGGCGTCATCACACTCATTGATCAATGAGTCTTAAAAGGGGACTTCCTCTTCACTTGGGCCGTCCCCAAATCCCCCTCCGCCAAAGTTGCTCGCTTCTGCATCACGTTTGGAACCTAGAAGTTCTAGACGGTCCACACGCACAACAGGCTTGGTTCGCTCTTCTCCGGTGTTGCGATCGGTCCAGCGATCCAGTTTGAAGCTACCGATGATACCCAGCAGAGATCCTTTTTTGACATAATCCGCCGCGACTTGAGCCTGTTTGCCCCAGATCTCTAGGTTGAACCAGTCTGGTTCGTCGTCGCGACTGCGACGGTTCACGGCCATGGTGAGGTTGGCGACAACCGTTCCCGATTCGAAGTAGCGAACTTCTGGATCACGGCCTGCTCGACCGACGAGTGTGACGGAATTTACGCTCATGAATGAAACCTATTTGTTTGAGTTTGGTCAATGATGCGCCACGGTTTAAGTGGCTGCTTATAAGGAGTTCCACCCTCATCGCTGGGTGTAACAAGCTGCATTGGCTACGACACCTATGATTCGCCGACTTGAGTCCAGCGCTTGTGTTTTTTCGTCGCTTTCAACTGTCACGCGACATCGGCATTGATCTTGGTACGGCCAATACCCTGATTTACGTGTCGGGCAAAGGGATTGTGCTTCAGGAGCCCTCTGTTGTAGCCCTGGACTTGGAGAACGGTGTGCCTCTGGCGGTGGGTGACGATGCCAAGTTGATGCTTGGTCGCACCCCTGGCAATATTCGAGCCGTGCGTCCACTGCGCGATGGCGTGATCGCCGATTTCGATGCAGCTGAGCAGATGCTGAAGACCTTCATTCAGAAGGGCAATGAAGGTCGAGGCATTGTGGCTCCTCGCTTGGTGGTGGGTATCCCGAGCGGAGTGACCGGTGTCGAACGGCGTGCCGTGCGGGAGGCAGGTATGGCAGGAGCTCGGGAAGTTCATCTGATTGATGAGCCTGTTGCAGCCGCCATTGGAGCTGGTCTTCCTGTTACTGAGCCGATTGGAACGATGATCGTTGATATAGGAGGAGGCACAACCGAGGTGGCGGTGCTCAGCTTGGGAGGAACTGTCTTGAGTGAGTCGGTTCGAGTGGCCGGTGATGAAATTAGTGATGCCATTGGGGTTTATTTGAAGAAGGTTCACAACCTTGTCGTCGGTGAGCGCACGGCCGAGGAGATCAAGATCCGCATTGGCTCCGCTTTCCCCAATCACGAGTTTGATCAGCAGGCCATGGATGTGCGGGGGCTGCATCTGCTCTCCGGTCTGCCACGTTCGATCAGTTTGCAGGCAGGAGACTTGCGGGAGGCGATAGCAGAACCCCTCAACGTGATTGTGGAGGCCGTGAAGCGCACCCTTGAGCGCACACCACCAGAATTAGCTGCTGACATTGTTGACCGTGGCATCATGCTTGCTGGTGGAGGAGCCTTGGTGCGCGGGATAAGCGATTTAATTAGCCATGAGACAGGCATCTTTACTCATGTCGCAGAGGATCCATTGTTGTGTGTGGTCAATGGTTGTGGTCAGGTCCTCGAGGATTACAAGCGACTTCGCAGGGTGCTTGATACTCCGGAATTCACTCGCTCTTCAATGACGGCTTGAATCGATGGGGGGTTCCCCGTGGCAGGCATCTTTCCGTTGGTGGCGTTGGCGTGGAGTGTTGCCTTGGTTGTTGTTAGTGGCAGCGCTTGGTTTGGTGCGTTGGAGTAAAGGAGCCGGTTTTGCCGATGCTTATGCCCTTCTTAGTCGGCCGTTTTGGCCTGGATCAGCCCAGCGAGAATGGATCCAGTCTGGTATTCAGCTCGAGCAACAGAGCAAACTTCGGTTGCTTGAGCAGGACAATCAAAGACTTCGCGGGTTGCTTGCTCTTGGTCAGGCCTCAGGATCTGGTCGCCTTTCCGCGGCTGTGATTTCCCGTACCCCGAAGGGGTGGTGGCAGCAACTGGAACTGGGCAAGGGGCGATTGCATGGCATTGCTCAGGGTGATGCTGTGATGGGGCCAGGAGGATTACTGGGGAGAATTCAAAGTGTCACCCCTGCCACTGCACGTGTTCAACTGCTCACTGCGCCAGGTAGTCGGGTGGGAGTTTGGATACCGCGAACCAAGCGTCATGGACTCTTGGTTGGTGTGGGTACGAGTAGGCCTCAGTTGGAGTTTCTCGATAAGAATCCCTATGCAGTGCCAGGTGATCTTGTCAGCATTTCGCCTGCCAGCACATTGTTGCCCGCCGGCCTGCCTGTAGGGGTGATTCAGAAAGTGGATGACCGAGCAGTTCCGGCTCCTCGTGCAGCTGTGCAGTTAATCGCTGCACCAGAAGCCATCGATTGGGTGCAGGTGCAGATTCGCTGATGGCGCGCCTTCATCAGCAACCGATTTGCTTGGCTTCAAGCCTCTTCGTGCCTTGGCTAACCCTCGCTTCACCGACCTGGTTGAACCTTTCTGGGGTAGGTCCGTGCTGGGCGGTGTTGTGGTTGTTGCCTTGGGCCCTTGTTGATGGACCTGTCTCTGGACTCACTGCTGGCCTTTGTCTTGGCTTGGTATTGGATGGCCTTAACCTTGGTGGTGCAAGTCAACTGCCGGCGTTGATGGCGCTTGGATGGTGGTGGGGGCGGCTAGGCAGGCGTGCTCCACCGATTCAGGGCAGTTTCAATCTCGGATTATTGGCATGGATAGGTACAGCTCTGGTTGGTTTGAGTCTTTGGTTGCAAACGCTTTTGATTCAGTTCGATAGCTCGGTGTCTTGGCTTCAGGCCTGGGGGTTGCATACCTTTTTGGCACAGTCGTTGATTACTGGTTTGGTTGCTCCTCTGCTGGTGTCATGGATGCTGTTGATTTGGCGTCGGCTGGCTTGAGCTTGAAGAGGTCATGAGAATGCTGCGGTCACGAAGAAAGGTTTTTGTTGCAGGCCTTGTGGTGCTTGGTGCAGCCTTGATTGGTTTGGGTTGTCGACCGAAGCAGGGATCTTCAACTGATTTGCAGCTCTGGACGTTGCAACTGGCGCCGAAGTTCAACCCCTATATGGAGGGGGTCATCAAAAACTGGCAGCAGAATCACCCCGGCGCGCTGGTGCGTTGGACAGATCTCCCCTGGGGATCAGTAGAGCGCAAGTTATTGGCTGCGGTGTTCGCGCGTACCGCACCAGACGTGGTCAATCTCAATCCCCCCTTTGCTGCAAATCTTGCCAGCAAAGGGGGGATTAGGGATCTGACGTCTTTGCTTCCAGACGATGCAGCCTACCGCTACCTTCCCTCGGTTTGGGAGTCTGGCCTGGATGCTGAGGGGCGACAGATCGCCATTCCTTGGTATCTCACGGTACGGCTGAGTTTGGTTAACCAGCAGTTGTTGCGACAAGCCGAACTTGATGCTCCACCTCGACGTTGGCAGGATGTACCTTCCTATGCGCGCCGCATTCGTGAGCGCACAGGTCGCTATGGCCTATTCGTCACTGTGGTCCCTGACGATTCGACTGAACTGCTTGAGTCGATGGTTCAGATGGGAGTCACTTTGCTGGATTCTCGGAGGCGGGCTGGTTTTGCTACTCCAAAGGGTCAACGTGCTTTTGCCTTCTGGACCGATCTTTATCGGCAAGGTCTCCTGCCTCGAGAGGTGATAAGCCAGGGTCAGAAGCGAGCGATAGAGCTTTATCAGAGCGGTGAGTTGGCCATGTTGGCGAGCGGGGCTGAATTTCTACGCACGATCCAGACAAACGCTCCGGCTGTGGCCAGGGTGACTAACTCCTATCCACCGCTTGTCGGTAGTGATGGCAATGCGAATGTCGCTGTGATGACGTTGGTTGTGCCTCGTCAGAGCAGGCGCCCGCAGGAAGCCGTTGATTTTGCCTTGTTTCTAACCAATGGGGTTAATCAGGTAACTTTTGCGCAGCAAGCCAAGGTGTTGCCATCGTCTAGAAACGCTTTGCGACAGGTTCAGATTGCTCTTAAGGCTGAGAGCCCCGAGTCGCGTGAGGCTGCTCAGATCCGCTCTGCTAGAGCATTGTCTGCCAAGACTTTGAAGCGCGGGAAAGTTTTGGTTCCGGCTTTGCCGGGGATCAAGCGTCTGCAGAGCATTATTTATACCCAGTTACAGCGGGCGATGCTCGATCAGATCAGCAGCGATGAGGCTGTGGAAGAGGCTGCTCGTCAGTGGAACCGCTACGCAGAAGCTAGATGGCCCCAAAGTGACACCAATTAGTCATTGATGCCTAAGTATAAGTACCTTTTAATTCTTAAATAAATAGAAAAACTGCTATTTCTCAAGCTCGTTAGCGATTTTTGCTCAAGGCGGAAGGTTAAGGTTGTGTTTCTTCATGAGGAAATGCTCATATGTCACATCCTGGGGGTTTATCTCAGTACCAAAGCAATGATGGGTCTGAGACGCAGGCTCCCGGGAATCCGAAGGCAACAATCCTTGTCGTTGACGATGAGCCAGCAGTCCTCCGGATCTTGGTCATGCGACTTCAACTGGCTGGCTATCGGGTGATTTGTGCTGAAGATGGGGAAGAGGCTCTTGAGATTTTTCATCGAGAACAGCCTGATTTGCTTGTGCTCGATGTGATGCTTCCCAAGATGGATGGTTTTGCTGTTTGTAGAAGGCTTAGGGCTGAGTCTTGTGTGCCGATTATTTTCCTCTCAGCATTAGAGGCCATTTCTGAACGTGTAGCTGGACTTGATCTTGGGGCAGATGATTACATTCCTAAACCCTTTAGTCCCAAGGAACTTGAGGCTCGTATTGCCACGATTCTGCGTCGGGTTGGTCCAGGTTCCGCTACGGCTGAAATCAGAGATCTGCCAGTTGGGCAGGGTGTTCTGCGAGTTGGTGATTTGGTAGTTGACACCAATCGCCGCCAGGTGAGTCGTGCAGGAGAGCGTATTGGCCTCACCTACACCGAATTCAGTCTTTTGGAACTGTTGTTCCGTGAACCTGGACGGGTGGTACCCAGGGCCGAAATCTTGGAGCAGCTTTGGGGTTATCCCCCTCGCCGGGCGGCCGACTTGCGTGTGGTCGATGTTTATGTAGCTCGTTTGCGTGGCAAGCTCGAGCCAGACCCGCGCAATCCAGAGCTAATCCTTACGGTTCGTGGAATTGGTTACTCCTCCCAGCGCGTTGGGGATATGCCTGCTTCTGCTTCTGCTTCTGCTTCTGCTTCTGCTTCTGCTTCTGCTTCTGCTTCTGCTTCTGCTTCTGCTCCTGCTCCTGCTTCGGTTGCCGTTGCGAGTTGATTAAGTCGATGGGGTGAGTAGAGCAACGACTCCATCGACCGGCAAGATGGCGAGGTCAGTCCTGAGTGCCTTGTCTGAGCTGCGTGAGACTCGCCTGGAAAAGGCACAAACCCTCAAAGAGCTGGGGAATGGGCCTTATGCCCTGCGCTTTGAGTCAAGCCATCGCACCGCTAACTTGCAGGCGGATCATGCTGATTTGGCCAAGGGGGAGGAGAGGCTTCTCACTGTGTCTGTGGCTGGTCGGGTGATGACCCGTCGTGTCATGGGCAAGTTGGCTTTCTATACCTTGGCGGATGAGACCGGCACGATTCAGTTGTATTTGGAGAAGGCCACCATTGATGCGGCTGCATCAAATGAGCTGGCTTCAGGAACTTTTGTTCAGCTCACCACCCTTGTTGACGCGGGCGACTGGATTGGGGTCACAGGCGTGCTTCGTCGCACTGACCGTGGTGAGCTTTCGGTGAAGGTTCAGCACTGGCAGATCTTGAGCAAATCATTGCAACCCTTGCCGGATAAGTGGCACGGTTTAGCTGATGTGGAGAAGCGCTATCGGCAACGCTATCTGGATTTGATCGTGTCGCCTCAGTCGCGTGAGACTTTTCGCCGTCGGGCATTGATGGTGAGTGCAATCCGTCGATGGCTCGATGATCGTGCCTTCTTGGAAATCGAAACACCGGTGCTTCAGGCTGAGGCCGGTGGCGCCGAAGCTAGGCCATTCATTACTCACCACAACACACTCGATCTTCCTCTTTATCTGCGTATTGCCACAGAGCTGCATCTTAAGAGGCTTGTGGTTGGTGGATTTGAGCGGGTCTATGAGCTTGGGCGCATCTTTCGTAACGAGGGGATGAGTACCCGCCACAACCCTGAATTCACTTCTGTAGAGGTCTATCAGGCCTATGCGGATTACATCGACATGATGGGCCTTACTGAGCAGCTGATTTCCTCAGTTTGTACTCAGATCTGTGGGTCTACGAGGATCACTTATCAAGGCATAGAAATCGACCTAACGCCCCCTTGGCGGAGAGCCAGCATGCACGAACTGGTGCAAGAGGCGACGGGGCTTGATTTCATGGGTTTTAAAGACCGTGCGGTAGCGGCTTCGGCTATGGCGAGGGCAGGTCTAGAGGTGCCGTCTAAGGCCGATAGTGTGGGCCGCTTGCTTAATGAGGTCTTTGAACAAGCAGTGGAGGTAAGTCTGATTCAGCCAACATTTGTGCTCGATTATCCGATTGAGATCTCGCCTCTTGCCCGACAACATCGCAGCAAACCAGGATTGGTCGAGCGCTTTGAATTGTTCATTGTGGGTCGGGAAACAGCCAATGCTTTTAGTGAGTTAATCGATCCCCTTGATCAGCGTCAGCGGCTTGAGGCTCAGCAAGCACGTCGTCAGGCTGGGGACCTTGAGGCTCATGGGGTTGATGAGGATTTCCTTCAGGCTCTTGAGGTGGGCATGCCCCCTACCGGTGGCTTGGGTATTGGCATCGATCGCTTAGTGATGTTGTTCACCGATAGCCCTTCAATACGTGATGTGATTGCTTTCCCTCTGCTTCGACCGGAGCTCAAAACTTAATCTTCAACGTCGGGAACCGTCGCAGTGGATAATTAACTCAATGGCATGGTCCTATTTCTATGAGTGGCGAGCGCGTAGGTTTCCGCTTCAAACACGCCGATGCGGTGGTCAAGCGCAATCCCCAGGGTCGATCCAGGCGCGGGTGGGTGATGGAACCCGTTGAGCAGACCACCAGTCGCGGCACCAAGATGCCCGCCTATCGCATTCGCTGGCGTGATAGTGAGCGTCCAGAAATTGTGCTTCAGCACATGCTGATTGCTGATCCAGACCCAACTCCTCCTCCGGAGAACGTGAGTCTTGAGCCTCCGGCCCCAAAAGCCTGACTTAATTGGTCTTGTCGCGTTTTCGCATGAGCTCTTGCAGTTCTTGTTGGGCTGCAAATCGTGTCCAGTCCTCTTCAAGAGTGGAGCTATCTCTTGCTGACTGTTCAGAAAGTGCGCAAAATTTCTGCTCGACGTCTTTGAAGCGATTGCCCAGTTGATCCAAATCGGACCATAGTTGCCGACCCTGCTTCATTAAATCGGCTATGTGTTGATCGGCCCGATCGGCCAGGGCCGAGGCTCCTGCCTTTCTGGCACGATTCGATCGAGTGCTCCACTCCCGAACTGTGCCGGCAAGGGTGAGGAGTTGCCGGCGAAGTTCCTCTGCTTCTTCTTGAAGTTGCTGTCGCTGCCTTTTCAGGTTTTGGTAATGGTCTTTTTGGTGTTGTTGGTGGAGGAGTAACTCCTGATATGGATTCTCGCGGAGGAAGTCGGTCAACCTCTCCTCTAAGACTCGTTCCAGTTCGTCGAGCCAGGTTGCGCTCATGACTGATCTGGGGCACGAGTGATCAGTGGGGCTTCGATCTCTTCTTGCAGGGGTTTGATAGCGCCCTCACGCGAGTGCAGTAACAGTTGGGTGAGTTTTGCCAAGCTTCCTTCCCCTAGGTCAAGCACTGTCAGTCGTTCAAAAGCCCTTCGGTAGATTGCTTCTAGCTCCCGGATCAGGCTTTCACGTTCTTGTCGCACGTTCTGGCGTTGCTGCTCTCGGCTCATTTAGCACTTCTTCTTTCTGCTCAGCTCAGTCTGACGGTTCCAGCAGATGCAGCGAGAGTGAATCGGCAGAGTCGTGCCATCTTTGGTTGATTTTCCAGCCCGCCTTTTCAGCCAGTCTGGCTGCCTCTTGTGGGTTGTATTTGACGCTGTATTCGGTGATGAGTGGTTCTCCGGCGCTGAATAACCAGGTGCTGTTGTCAATCACGATTGTTTGACTGCAGCGGCTCACTAGAGCCATTTCGATGCGATGAAACTCCTCTTGCCAACGGGCTCGATAAGAGAAGTGGTCCGGTCTGAAATCTGCTTCCAGCTCACGATTGAGACGATGCAACAGGTTGCGCGCGAAAGCTGCTGAGATGCCTGCCGCATCATTGTAGGCAGCCTCGAGCTGGATTGGATCACGGGGTTGGTCGAGACCGAGCAGCAGGGGACCACCTCCAAGCAGCTTTCGGAACCGACGAAGCACTGCCACTGCTTCTTTTGGTGTGAAGTTGCCGAGGGAGCTGCCGGGGAAAAAGCCGATGCAGCGTACACCCTCGAGCAGGGGGTGGGGCGGTAGCGTTTGCATGCTGCTGTGGTCGCAGCAGATACCTAGTATTGACACCATGGGATAGGTGCTTGCGAGTCTGTTTAGCGAATCCCTTAGAGCTGCTTGGCTGATGTCCAGGGCCACAAAGGTTGACGGCCGGATTGCGTTGAGTAGGGGGGAAACCTTGCGGGCATTGCCGATGCCGAATTCCACGATGACGCCATCTCCTACGGCTTTGGCAATGGCTGGTGCATTCTCCTCCAGTAGTTTGATCTCTGTGCGGGTTAGGCCGTATTCAGGTTGTTCGCAGATCTGGGCAAATAGGCGTGATCCTTTCGCGTCGTACAACACCCAAGCTGGCAGTTGCCGCGGCTGGCATTTGAACCCTGACTGCACCAGCTGCTTCAGATCCGCAGGGGCGGGATGTAGGTCAATCAGCTCGATGCTCATCGGGCCAGGCGCAGTCCTGCTGCCATCCAACGGTTTGCTGGTGCAAAGAAGTTCCGGTAGGTGTCGCGCTCATGGCCTTCCGGTGTGAGCCAGCTGCTGCCGCGAAGAACAAACTGGGAGCTCATGAATTTTCCGTTGTATTCACCCACAGCGCCTGGGGCAGGAAGGAATCCCGGATAGGGCCTATAAGGACTTGCCGTCCATTGCCACAGCTTGCCGTGAGCATCGTGGATCAGAGGTTGATGCTGTTGTAGGGCCACTTCCCATTCCGCTTCGCTGGGCAATCGAGCACCACACCACCGTGCGTAGGCATCGGCTTCGAACCAGCTCAAATGGCGCACCGGTGCTTTTGGATTCAAGCGCCGCCTTCCTTCCAGGGTGAATTCTTCCTGCCATTGATCTGCAGGCCCGTCGCCGCGCCAGTAGCGGGGAGCCTGCCATCCCAGTTGTTGTTGTACGGCCCAGCCCTCACTCATCCAAAGTTCTGGGCGCTGATACCCCCCATCTGCGATAAAGCACCTGAAGTCGTCGTTGCACACCAAATGATCCATCAGGGCAAAGGCCTCCAGCCAGATGCGATGCGACGGTCCCTCGTTGTCAAAATGGAATCCTGCGCCAGCATGGCCGATTTCATAGAGACCTCCATCGCAGGAGATCCAGCGGGCTTGGGTTGGCTCTAAAGGTCCCAGATGATGATCGGCGCCAGTTTGATAAGCAGGCTCTAACGGTTGTCGGCTGAAGCCATCCAAGAGATCCATCAACAGCAATTCCTGATGCTGCTGTTCGTGATGTAGACCCAGTTCTGCCAGTTGCTGGATGTCTTCTTGGTCAGCGTCCGGGGAGGTCAGGAGTTGCGTTAATGCAGCGTCCACCCGTTGCCGCCACGCCAAGACCTCCCTGATTGTCGGCCGGGTCAGGACACCCCGTGAGGGTCTTGGATGGCGTGCCCCGGCCGCTTCGTAATAGGAGTTGAATTGATAACTCCAGCGGGGATCACAGCCTTCGTAGCCTTTGAGATAGGGCTGAAGCAAAAAGGTATCGAAGAACCAGGTGGTGTGAGCAAGGTGCCATTTCGGCGGACTTGCATCGGCCATGCCCTGAAGGCAGAGATCTTCCGGTTCGAGGGGTGCAACCAGCGATTCACTTCGCTGACGCACTGCCAAGAGCAGGTTCAGCATGAGGAAACGGTTTTACTGATCCCCACTTGTGCGCCCAAGCACCACGGCCGAATGGATCTGGTCATAGAAAAGCTCTTGGTCACCGAAGGGCACTGATAGGGAAAGTTCCCTTGGAAAAACGATCCAGGCAATCTACTGAGTGGCATCGATCGATCTGATCGCACAAAATGTTGGGTTCGCGTGTTCTGCTTGGGTTGAATTGGTCATCAGTCAGGGCGGTTGAAGTTTCTGTTTCGACTTGAAAATTAAAGTGTAAAGTTTGAAGGCCGCTGAATCCATTATTTTCCGCGTTCATTGTGATTCAGCCTCTAGGCTTTGTGCTGTTATTTGTGCTCTTAGTGCTTGATCCGAGGCTATCTTTTGTCTGGCTGTGGCGTTATAATTTGTTGCCCTTGAATATTAATTCGCGCTGAATAATCCGTTATTGGTTGCGCTTGGCTGCTCTGAGATGTGCGTATGAAAAGCCTTTAATTGCAATGAGTTTTTAATAATAGGACTTTCCATTGTCTATTTTTGTGATGATTTCTTTTGGTTAATATGGTTACGTATTTGGGCTGGCTTCTAGTGCAGTCGTTTGTTCAGGTTGGTTCGGTAGAGCAGAATTTTTTGTGGTTCTGGCAAGCGCGGTTTTGCGATTGCAATTATTTATATCCGTGCGGCTGCGGGTATAGCATTTGGTCTGATCATTGTTGTTCTATCTTTTGAGCTTGGAATAATCTTGCCTTTTTCAATGTTTGGCTTTGGTGAGCTTTTGATGCTTTCAAGGGATTTTCTAAGGCAGCATAATCTTGGCTAGGGTTAATGCTCTACATTGATAGCAGCAAGGTTGCAATAGAGTTTTGAGTTGCTTCATTCCCAGGATTGACGATTGGAGTTCTTGCCGTGTCGGGTACTTATAGACTTATGGAGTAGATGCTGATTTTGGCTTAGTTGCTCTTGCAATCATCTGGTTTGCAATTTCAAATGTATTTGCATCACCCTGTTTTTGTTGGATGAGTGATAGGACATGCAGGCATAGACCATCGCTTCTTGCGCTTCTCACGGCTGCATTTGCTTTGACTCTTATCGCGATTGATTCCTTGAAGTTGACTTCCCTCATTCTAGTCGCGATTGTAGCTGCATTCATATTGGCGGTGGCGGGCCCAGGCGTGGTGCTCGTTGACGAAGGTCTTTTAATGCGTTGTCAGGTGAGTAATGAAGCCAAGTCGCTGATGAATTTTTGCTGGGGACCGGTTACTGCTCCTGGGTTAATCACAGCTGTTTTCATGCATGGGGCTTCGGATGTGGCTTTGTCCATATTATTGTTGACAGTCGTGGACCTTTTTCTGCTGGTTTATGTCGATTTAATCATCCGCGATAAAGATTATTTTTAAGGCAATCTTTCTTCTGGAAACGAGTCGATTCTGCTGTTTAGCTTTGCGGAAGCGGTTGCAATGGATTGGCCATTAGTACGATCAGCCCATCAATGCTTCGGCGTCACGTGAGCGAACCCAGCGCCGTGGTTGCCGGCACTGTGCTGGCACAGCGCTATCGGTTGGATACGACCATCCAGAAGGCGATGCCGATCCAGGGTGTGCTTTGGCGTGGGGTCGACATCCTCGATGGTGAGAGATCGGTGGTGCTTCACCAAATCAGCGATGCCCCTACAAGGCAGCACTTTCAGAAGTTTTGGCCTGAGCTTCAATCCCTTTCCCATCCTCAGTTGCCGCGTTGTGGTGAATTGTTCGAGGCGGAGGTCAGCCTCTGGGCGGTGCGTTACTGGCAGGAGGGTGTGACTTACCGAAAGATTCAGCAGCATCGGGCCGAGCGTCAGTTGCTCTTCGGCGCTGGAGAAGTGTTGCAGTTGCTTTTGCAGCTGCTACCTCCTTTGATTGCCTTGCATGCCAAGGGGTTGGTGCATGGTGATATCAATCCCAGCGTCCTGTTGAGGCGTCATCAGGACGGCTTGTCGATTTTGTTGGACTTTGGCTTACTTCAGCCCCAAGGGATAACCCCTTGGGGTGGTGTGACTTCAGCGTATGCCTCAATTGCACAGAGCAGCACCGAACCAGCTGAAGCTTGGATGGATTTGCATGGCTTGGGCGTTACAGCACTGACTTTGCTGACTGGTCGTTGCCCCGAGGAACTTTGGAACAGTGATGTTCGGGCTTGGGTCTGGCCAGAGTCTTTTGAGCTGGATGGGTCTTTTCGCGATGTGTTGGAGCGAATGTTGAGTGAGGCTCCTGACCAGCGTTTTGAAAAGGCATCGGATGTGATTTCTGCCCTTCAAGCTGTGATCATGCCCGAAAGCATCGGCCCTAAGCTCATAGCAGATCGCCCTCTGGCACTCGCGCCTCAAGCAGTGCCTTTATCCGATCACCCCTCGAGTACGTCTCAATCGCTCTTGACGGAACATCGTTCTGCCCATCAGTCGCGGCGGCGGCGGCGGGCTGAAGAACGGGAGCAGGCTGCTGAAGGCAGACTTTGGTCTGTTGTAGGTGCCTTGTTGGCATCTGCATTGGTAGGTACGGCGATTGGCTGGTTCTTGCTCAGCCGTAGTTCCCCGCTAGGGATGGATCCTGTCAGGGATAGAGATCTCGTGGGCAATGGCCCAGTGGAGAGCCCATCAGCAGTAGAGGTGGACAATCGGCAGCAGTTATTGAGTCGGCTGCGGGCTTTGCAGGTCAAACAAAGTTGGTTTCTGCAGTTGGTGGATGCCAGTGTGCTAGCTCGTTTCCCTCATAGAGGTGGTCCCTTCCCCTCCGATGCACTGGACGATGTTCCCTTGCGCCAGGCCTGGAATGACTTGGCGGAGGAATGGTTGGTCAGAATCGAACAGCTATCACCTCAGCTGCGCAGGCGTTTAGGTGAGTTGAAGAACACTGACTGGCAGGAGCAGCGTGAAGGTCTGAGCGAATTGGGGGTGCATGGTCGTGTGATTGAGCAGTTGGTTACAGCAGGAGCACAGAAATTGCTTTTGGGTTCGTTCAATGATCAGAAGCCTCCAGAGCCCTATTTGCAGTTTTGGTATGCGGCAGCTCTGCGCAGCCTGGCTGATGTGCAGATCGAAACCCTCAAGGTCAGACCTTCAACTCCCACTGAGTTTTCTTCAAGGGTTTCTCCTGGGGCTGCGCGCTTGATTTCTCTTCAGGTGCCTGCTGGGCATCGACTAGTACTAGAAATCAAGGGCACGCCGTTGATGCAGATGACCATCTATGGCTCGCAGGGCGATGTCATTGCCGAGCGCGGATCGTTGCGTATGGTGACCCTTGAGCCAGAAGCAGGCTCGCCTGTGCAAGTGCTGGTGACCAACGAGGGTTTGGCAACAGCTCTATTGACCCTCTCTTGTCGTGCCGATCCGCAAGCTTTTATGCCTTAAGCAGCTTTGAATCCGAATCCGTTGCCGGATACAGCTCATGGCTTCTTTGTTCGGTCAGAACACCCTTCTAGAACACCCAGATTGCCTCGCCTCGTGCTTCGGCGAAAGAAAACTTTCTTCAGCCTCCTTGACCCCCTTGGCTGATCAGTAGCGCGCCAGAGCGGACTTCACTTCTCGATCGGCTTGTTTGCGTTTCTCGTCTTGGCGTTTGTCGTGCAGTTTGCGACCTTTGCCCAGCCCAATAGTGAGTTTGATCCATGAACCCTTGAGATGAAGGTTGAGGGGAATCAGTGTGAGCCCTTTTCTGTCGAGTTGGCCGCGAAGTTTATCGATCTCACGGCGGTGCGCGAGCAGTTTGCGTGTTCGTAGGGGATCGTGATTGAAGTAGCTGCCGGCATGGCTATGAGGGGAGATATGAACATTGTGGAGCTGGAGTTCGCCCTTGCGAATCAGGCAGAAGCCATCGCGGAGATTGGCTTGGCCGGCCCGGATTGACTTGACTTCGGTTCCCACCAACTCAATGCCAGTTTCGAGGGTGTCGAGGATCTCGTATTGATGCCTTGCCAGACGGTTGTCCGCGAGTAGACGGTTGGCCGCGGCTCGAGCTGCAGCAGTCGCTTTTTTGTTTCCTCCCTTGGCCATCTGCATTTACCGATGCTTTCGACCCTATCCAGGGATCGGTACTCTTCCAACATGGCGATTGTGTCTTCCAGTGCTGGCCGAGCTGATTCCCAGCCGCCAGAAGCAAAGTCTCGGGTGGTAGATGCTTCCCCTTTGCCGGAAGAGGCCAGTCCAGCTCGAGAAGATGGGCTTAGGCCTAGGCGTTTGGAGGACTACATCGGTCAGCGTGAGCTTAAGCAGGTGTTGGGGATTGCCGTCAAGGCGGCAATGGGCAGAGGCGATGCTTTGGATCATGTTTTGCTCTACGGCCCTCCGGGCTTGGGTAAAACCACCATGGCCATGGTTTTGGCTGAAGAATTGGGTGTTAAGTGTCGGGTTACCAGTGCGCCTGCTCTCGAGCGCCCTCGTGACATCGTTGGTCTGTTGGTGAATCTGCAACCTCGCGAGGTTTTATTCATTGATGAGATTCATCGGCTCACAAGGGTTGCTGAGGAATTGCTTTATCCAGCAATGGAGGATAGGCGTCTCGATCTCACCGTGGGCAAGGGCAGTACCGCTCGCACCAGGGCATTGGAGCTGCCTCCGTTCACCCTGGTGGGTGCTACGACTCGCGCTGGTGCCCTGAGCTCGCCGCTGCGGGATCGTTTCGGTCTTATTCAACGATTGGAGTTTTATGGCCTGGAGGATCTGCAAGCGATTGTTGAGCGGGCGGCGGGGCTGCTGAGGTTGCACTTAACTGCGCAAGCCTGCCAGGAGATTGCTCGTCGTTGTAGGGGTACACCGAGGATCGCCAACAGATTGCTGCGACGGGTTCGTGATGTAGCGAGTGTCTGTGGCGGGGAGAGCTTGATCGATGCTGCATTGGTGGATGAGGCCCTTACTTTGCATCGAGTCGATGCTCGGGGTCTTGATGCCAGTGATCGGCGTTTGTTGGACTTGTTGCTGGAGTCTCATGGCGGCGGCCCGGTTGGTTTGGAGACTTTGGCTGCCGCTTTGGGAGAGGATCCAGCCACTCTTGAAGCAGTGGTAGAACCATTTCTGCTGCAGCTGGGTTTTTTGCAGCGAACTCCGCGTGGGCGCGTGGTGACTGGCGCGGGGCGACGCCATCTTGGTTGGCCGGAGTTGCCATGAGCGTTCTCCAGGAGTTGAAAAATTGGCTGCCTAGATGGTCAGGGTTGCTTTTAGTTGTGCTGGTGCTGGTCATGGATCCCGTCACTGGAGCAGCTACCCCATCACTTCAGCCTCTGTTTGAGCAGGCACTCGAGGCTTCTAGGCAAGGTGATTTTCAAGCAGCCCTACCTCTTTGGGATGAGTTTCTTGAGCTTGCGCCCGAGCAGCCTGCCGCGTGGAGCAATCGCGGCAATGTGAAGTTGATTTTGGGTGATCCCAAGGGTGCGATCGTTGATCAGACTAGGGCCATGGAATTGGCCCCAGCAGAGCTTGACCCTCATCTCAACCGTGGTATTGCTGAGGAGGTATTGCATCATTGGCAGCAAGCCGCTAGCGATTACAACTGGGTTCTTGAGCGCGATGCTGTCAATGCATCGGCTCTTTACAACCTGGGCAATGTATTGGGCTCTCAGGGCGACTGGTTGCAGGCAGAAGCTCTTTACAGAAAGGCCTCTGACGCCAGCCCAGACTTTGCTATGGCTAGCTCAAGCAAGGCGTTAGCGGTTTATCAGCTGGGCGACTTTGATCTGGCGGAGAAGGAACTGCGTGCATTGATTCGCCGGTATCCCATGTTTGCCGATCCCCGTGCGGCCCTTAGCGGTCTTTTATGGCATTACGGCTCATTTGGTGAAGCTGAAAGCCACTGGAATGCCGCAGTCGGGCTGGATAACCGCTATCGCCAACGGGATTGGTTGTTGCAGATCCGCCGATGGCCACCACAGCCCACGGCTGATCTGATGGATTTTCTTGCTTTGTTGGAGGCTCCATGACTCCTCTTCTTCATTGGAGCGAGCGTCTTGATCAAGTTTTGCCCGAGCTGATTGAGTTGCGGCGCCATCTGCATGCTCATCCAGAACTGAGTGGTGAGGAGCATCAGACGGCAGTCCTTGTAGCAGGTCAGTTGCGGGGGGATGGTTGGCGGGTGTCTGAGGGGGTTGGGCGCACAGGTGTGTTGGCGGAGTTGGGGCCAATCGGTGGTCCGTTTGTGGGCCTGCGGGTGGATATGGATGCTCTGCCAGTGGAAGAGCGCACAGGGCTTGTTTATGCCTCACGGCGAGAGGGGGTGATGCATGCCTGTGGCCATGATCTGCATACCTGCATTGGTCTTGGGGTTGCAAGGGTTTTGGCCAAAGAGGAGTCGATGCCAATAGGCGTAAGGCTGTTGTTTCAACCGGCAGAAGAATTGTGCGAAGGGGCTCGTTGGATGCGTATGGACGGGGCGACCGATGGCATCGAGGCCCTGTTTGGGGTTCATGTTTGTCCCGAATTGCCGGCTGGAAGTATCGGTGTACGCAGTGGGTGCTTGACGGCTGCGGCGGGAGAGCTGGATATCGAAGTGATCGGTGAAGGAGGCCACGGTGCAAGGCCTCATCAGGCTATGGATGCCATTTGGCTTGCCGCGCGAGTTGTTTGTGGACTGCAGGAGGCGATCAGTCGTCGCTTGGATGCTTTGCATCCTGTGGTAGTGAGTTTCGGGAAGATCGAAGGTGGTCAGGCTTTCAATGTGATTGCAGATCGAGTTCGGCTGCTGGGTACGGTCCGCTGTTTGGACGGGGCTGTTTTTGACAAGCTCCCAGCTTGGATCGAGCAGATTGTTCAGGCCATCTGTGGAAGTTTTGGGGCAGAGGCGATCGTGCGCTATCGCAGCATTACGCCGCCTGTTTACAACGATCCTGAACTCACAGACCTATTGGAAAGTTGTGCTATCTCTCAGATAGGAAAAGAGCGTGTGTCGCGGCTTGAACAACCCTCGCTTGGTGCTGAAGACTTTGCAGAACTACTGCAAAAGGTCCGTGGAACAATGTTCCGATTAGGGGTGAGCGGTCCTAATGGGTGCGCGCCTTTACACAATGGTCAGTTCTGCCTAGAGGAGAGCAGTCTTGGAGTTGGTATTCGGGTACTGACAGCGACCCTATTGGCCTGGATGGATGAGCGTTCAAGGCTGGCTTTGGAGAGGACATGAAGCTTCTTGGCTATCCCTTGCTATCTCTTGCAGCTCCTTTGCTGATCGTCTTGGCCATGCTTTGTTTGATGCATCGGCAGGGCAGCGATCGATTGCAGTCAATACCAGCAGCTTTGGTGGGTGCTGGTCTAATTATCAGCGGGGCTGTGGGCCGCCGCCGTCGCCGCAGCAAGCTGCTTGCAGCACTTCACAGCACCCAAACCGAGGAGCACTAGCACTGACTTCATGTTGAACACAGCCATGCCTTTATCACTGTTGGACCTTTAAGCGCTGCAGGACAAGATCCATGCGGTTTTGCACGTTTAGCGGAATGGATTGCGGCTCGGATCAAAAACCACTGCTAGGTTTTGCAAAACACTAGGGGTGCCACTCAGCAATCTCTGAGTGGCTGAGATCACACCCTCCGAACCTGATACGGGTTGTGCCGTCGCAGGGAAGTGAAATGACGTGATCATTGGTTTTTCGCCAAACCCTGGTATCCATTTCGCCTTTTGATCATGCGCGCCTCTTGGGTGGCTGCCCGTAAGGGTCAGGCCAATGTTTCGCAATTGCATTTCGCTCGACAGGGCGTTGTCACTCAAGAAATGGACTACGTGGCCAAGCGTGAAAACTTGCCTGAATCGCTTGTCATGGAGGAGGTGGCCCGGGGCAGGATGATTATTCCTGCCAACATCAATCATTCAAATTTAGAGCCGATGGCGATTGGTATCGCCTCCAGCTGCAAGGTGAATGCAAACATTGGCGCCTCACCTAACGCCAGTGATGTAGCTGAAGAGCTCAAGAAGCTCGAGCTGGCAGTTAAATATGGCGCAGACACCGTGATGGATCTGTCCACTGGAGGGGTCAATCTTGATGAGGTGCGCACGGCGATCATTAATGCTTCACCAGTGCCGATCGGCACTGTGCCTGTCTATCAGGCGTTGGAAAGCGTGCATGGCTCGATTGAGAAGCTCGACGAAGATGACTTCCTACACATCATTGAGAAGCATTGTCAGCAGGGTGTCGATTATCAAACCATTCACGCCGGTTTGTTGATTGAGCACCTTCCGTTGGTAAAGGGACGCCTGACAGGCATCGTCAGTCGCGGGGGTGGAATTCTTGCTCAGTGGATGCTTTATCACCACAGACAGAACCCTCTTTTTACCCGCTTTGACGACATCTGCGAGATCTTCAAGCGCTACGACTGCAGTTTTTCACTTGGCGATTCTCTCCGCCCTGGTTGTCAGCACGATGCTTCTGATGTAGCTCAACTTGCCGAGTTGAAGACCCTTGGAGAATTGACTAAGAGAGCTTGGGCACATGACGTGCAGGTGATGGTCGAGGGTCCTGGTCATGTACCAATGGATCAGATCGAATTCAATGTGCGCAAGCAGATGGAAGAGTGCAATGAGGCACCCTTTTATGTGCTTGGCCCTTTGGTGACAGACATCGCACCGGGTTATGACCACATCACGAGTGCCATCGGTGCGGCGATGGCAGGCTGGTATGGAACAGCGATGCTTTGTTATGTGACCCCGAAGGAGCATTTGGGTCTGCCAAACCCTGAGGATGTTCGTGAGGGCTTGATTGCCTACAAAATTGCCGCGCATGCCGCTGACATTGCTCGTCACCGGCCGGGTGCTCGAGATCGCGATGATGAATTAAGCCGAGCAAGGTACAACTTTGATTGGAACAAACAGTTTGAGCTTTCACTTGATCCAGAGCGAGCCAAGCAGTATCACGATGAAACTTTGCCAGCTGACATTTACAAGCAAGCTGAGTTTTGTTCAATGTGTGGTCCAAAGCATTGTCCAATGCAGACCAAAATTACGGATGAGGATCTTGAAGGGCTGGAGAAGGCGCTGGAAGTTAGAGTTGGATCAGAATTGGCTGGGGTGAAGATGGATAAGATTGAATGAGCATCGTCAAAAGAGTGAAAGCAATTTGCTTCACTCTTTTGACGATGCCATAGTGTTGAGTTTGTCAATTAGAGTATTTTATAAATCTGATAGCAAGTCATCGTTGATTGATATTTTGCCGGCAGGATGGACTTTCAGATACGCTTAAGCGCTTAATTTATATTTATGCCACTGATGAGGATTTATGATGTTTTGCAAATGACTAGCAGCTACAGATAATCTGCAATGAGGATGTCAAATAATTGATACAGATATAATGTAGCATTTGATTTTAAATTAATTTGCAACGAACCTTTTGGAAATTATTTCCCTGCGTTGTCCATTTTTCTGCCTCATGAAAAATTCTCTTAAGTTGAATTATCTTCTAGATAAGACCTGTCTAGTTCCCACGAAAATAGATCACGGGGCATAGTATAAAGTATAAATTTCCCTGGCATGATAGCAGTTAGTTGTAATATCACAGAAATCTATTGCATCTAGTGTATAATCATTTAGACAATATTCAAAATGCATGTTTTCTAGATATTTTGTGCATTCTTATCGGTGCGACTGGATCATTAGCATAATATTTTTAATGACGATATATTTTTCTCTAATTTATGGCATGCCTACAGATGCCCCTTTAACTCCGCATGATGGGGATTTATTTATAGGTCAGGCATTATCCATAGCCTCAGGTAATTGGCTGGGTGATGAATATGGAGCTCTTACACTAATAAAGGGTCCATATCACTCGATTCAAATCTGGCTGTCTTCGGTCTTTGGTGTGCCTCCATTACTTGGATTACGTATTTTTTATGCAGCTACTAGCGCATTATTTTGTTCAGTTGCTCTTCGCAGCTTGTCTACATTCTTAAAATCTTTAGCATTTTTGTGCCTTTTATTTGATCCTATTCTTATTGGTACGAATGCTGGTTGGAGATTACTTAGGCAAGTTTCTTACGTACCAATAGAACTCCTTGCGTTAACATTTGGCATCTATGCATTGGATATTCTTTCTTCTCTAAGTGCAAAGACTCCAGTTTTAAGCTTGCGGAAATGGGGAATATTTAGTGCTTCATTGGTGCTTACTTATTTTTGCTTGGGTCTTTTGCTCATAACCAGAGAAGGTCGTATAGTTGTAGTTTTTACTTCTATAATTTATGCTTTATTGCTTTTATGCAAGGCCTACAAATGCAATCTAATTGTCAAGAGAAATTATATGAAATTAATTTCAATAGCGCTAGCACTGTTGCTGTCGTTTAACCTTCCAGTCGCTTCTGTTAAAAGCTTAAATTATACAAGCTATGGGCTTGCAATTTCTAATGAGTTTGAGGAGGGAAACTTTAAATCTTTTTATCAAGACCTCTCTTCGGTTAAACTGGTTGACAGAGAATATAAGCCTTTTGTTCCAATCAAGCAAGATGTAATTAGTACAATTATATCTTTGTCTGGAACCAGTCAACTTGCCAGGACTCTCGCCAATTTAAAAGAGGAATGGAAGAAAGATGGATGTGCAATTAACAAAGAATTGTGTGAAGAATATGCGGGTGGATGGTTTGTGTGGGCATTGAGGCAATCAATATTTGAAACTTTTGACATTAAAAACCCTTTGGATTTTCAAGAGAAAGTTTTACATTTGAATGCAGAATTAGCGCAAGTGTGCACTTCAAATTCTGAGTTTTTAAATTGCTTGCCTTCTACTGTCGGATACCTTCCATATCCATCGCGTTGGGTATCTAAAGGTGAATCTCCTTTGAAAGCTTTTTCAGATTCAGTTCTGACTCACTTCTCCTGGTTGATCTCTCCCAATGCTTTTAACTATGGACCTGTCACCCACAATCATGAACAAGCCAGAAAGATGGGGGTTCGTTTATCTTCTGATAATACCCCTGATCAAATAAATAAATTCAATCAAAGAATAGCAAGCTTTAATAAGCTAAGTTCCCTTCTTCGGAAATGCCTGCTTGTTTGTTTTTTGGTTGTACTTTTGTCCACTGCTTTTTGGAAGCCAAGCTTGCTTACTTGTTTGCTTGACCCAGGCCTTAATTTTATACTTACACTGCTTTTTGCTAATTTTATAGTGATTGTTCTCGTGCAAGTGACTAGTTTCCCATCTGTGAAATACCTTTCTATGGTTTCTCCTTTGATGTCTTTATTTATTTGGAGATACTATGATAGATTGCTCCATAGAATTAAATTCATTTTTGCTTACGCTGACAGGTAATTAAATTTATGAATACCAACAAAAAGACTTTTCTCTCATTCGTGATTCCATGTCTTAACGAATCAATGTGCTTGCAAGGAGTTTTGGATGACTGTCATGAAGGTGGAAAGCTTGCTCAAATGTCATACGAAGTTATTGTTGCTGATAATGGGAGTTCCGATGGATCACAAGAAATTGCTTTGGCTAACGGTGCCAAGCTAATAAATGTAGACGAAAAAGGATATGGAGCTGCTTTGAAGGCGGGTTTAGAGGCAGCTGAAGGTGATTTCATCATCATGGGTGATGCTGACGGAACATATAACTTTAAGGATGCACCTTTATTTTTAGACCAATTATTTGTGGGTGCTGATCTGGTTATGGGCAACCGATTTAAGGGATTTATTCAACCTGGCGCGATGCCTATTTTGCACCGTTGGTTTGGGAATCCAATTTTAAGCGGAATTGGTAGTCTTTTTTTTGGAATTCCTATTGGTGATTTTCATTGTGGCTTGAGGGCTTTCAAGAGTGAATCTATAAAGTTATTAGGCCTTAAGTCTAATGGTATGGAGTTTGCATCTGAAATGGTAATTAAGGCTTCCTTGCGTGACTTAAAACTAGTAGAGGTCCCTACATCCCTAAGTCTTGATCATCCTGAAAGAACTCCACACTTGCGAACATGGCGTGATGGTTGGAGGCACTTAAAGTTTATGCTGTCGTTTAGTCCTAAGTATTCTTTTTTGTTTTTTGCTTTTTTGCTTTTTTGTTTTTCAGGATTGTCGCTTCTGAGTTTTGCTTTTAATTTTACTCGCGCAAGCGGCCCTAATACATTAGTAATATCTCTGTTTTTACTTTTTAGTGGCCTTTTCGTTTTTTCTGATTACTTAACAACTCGTACGATATTTGCTGAAACCTATGGAAAGCCAAGTTTATTTGCTTCTTGGTTGCAAAAATACCCTTTTCGGGGGGAACAAGGTGTCGACACTATTTATCAGGTTTCCGGTTTTGCATTTTTAGTGGGTTTGGCAATCTTTATTTCCTCTATCTCCGCATTCATTAATGAATCACCCTCTACTAAAATAGAAAATATTATTATCTATTTAGGCTGTTTTTCGTGGTCTGTGGCTTTGACTTGTTATTTGACTGCCGCCAAAATATCTACAATTAGGTCGATTCGCAATTAAGTTTGTCCATTAAGACTGTTTCTAATTTTTACTTGATTGGGGCAGTTGCCTTCTTTTTTGATGCATTCATATACTTCTTTGCTGGGTGGATTTTTTATCTCTTAAGCTTGTATATTTCGCCTAGTTTTAATAAACTGCTAGGCTTGATTACAGGTCTTATTGTTACCTATGCTTATAATGCCAAGATTACATTTGCCTCTTGCTATTCGTTTAGTTCCTTCGTCCGAATGCGTCCACGCAGTTGTTCGGCTTGATTGTCAACCTATTGATTTTCTCCAGTCTCATTGTACCTTTAAACGATTTTAGTGCTAATAATGGCTACTGGCATTGTCTCCGTTGCAAATTATTTAGGCGCAAGGGTTTCGTTCAAAAGAAATCACAATGATTGATTTATATGTTTGGTGGAAGGCTGGCTGGCTTTGTCGGAGATTGATTTGCTTGTGAACTTTGCTTCAAGCTCTAGTTGTTTTGCTTCCCTCTTGAAGTATTAAGGGTGTTGGCCACAAACATTTTCTTGTTAACCTTAAAGAGTGATAATCGATTAGATTGTTCAATTGGTAGTTATCTAGGGATCTCTGACCCCTTGTGGTGGTTTTGGCCTTGAAGATGGACTGCTGGAATTCCTTCGCGATTTACTGCTACGTGACTCCTAAGGAGCATTTGGGTTTACCGCACCCTGAGGATGTTCGTGAGGGCTTGATTGCCTACAAAATTGCAGCGCATGCCGCTGACATTGCTCGTCACCGGCCGGGTGCTCGAGATCGCGATGATAAATTAGGCCGAGCAAGGTACAACTTTGATTGGAACAAACAGTTTGAGCTTTCACTTGATCCAGAGCGAGCCAAGCAGTATCACGATGAAACTTTGCCAGCTGACATTTACAAGCAAGCTGAGCTTTGTTCAATGTGTGGTTCAAAGCATTGTCCAATGCAGGCCAAAATCACGGATGAGGATCTCGAAGGTCTTGAAAAATCTCTACAAAGTAAAGGGAAAGCTGAGTTGTCAGCTTAGAAGGGTGAAACAATTAAACCATCACTTGCTTGACTCTTATGTGATATTTGCATAGAGAATCCATTTGGTCATGATGCAATGAAAAAAATAATTAGAATTCTAGAATATTTGCCTTTGTAAGGTTGAGCTTTTATAGGCAAGCATGAATAGATGGCGCGCTATATGCGCGTTAAAGCTATTCATATTGGCAACCTTGAAAAGGGAATAGCGATCTGCTTTAAGACTGTCTCGCTTCTCGCTGGGGGCTATACATTTTGCATGCTTGGGCCTTTAGATTTGCCTCTTGCAAAAACTATAGAGCAGTAATTTTACCGTCATTGAGAATTTTTTGGTCAACACAACTGGTGTATTGATTCCCGCTTCAGGAATCAATGTGAGACTTGTCTTTTCGTTGCCAATTCATTCACTAACTCTTGTGACTGTTCTCAATGTTGGCGAAGCGCTATGTGTCCTTACCGGGCCTGATTTTTTAATTTGACGATGCTTAATTGACTGCTGATGACATCCTGCCTTTCAGTAAGTTGCTTTTATCGCTATAGTCTCAGCCACGAAATGACTTGTGCAAAACCCTAGAAGAGGGGTGCCGATGCCTAGAGCATGGCAGCAAGATAGCTCTATCGGCAAGTATTTATACCTATTAGTTATACTAAGGCTGTTGTCTGGGCTAGCGAATTGATTGCTTGGATTATGCTTTTGTCAAATTAATCATTCATCATTGTTCTAGGACATCTACAAAAGGCTTAAATCTCTTTAATATTTTTACTTAATTGGCTAGGATTTTGTTATAGGTGGTATATAATCAGCCCTAAACAATCTTAATTGCTAGATAAATACCGAAGATAAGAGATCTAGTCAATTTGGGAGCTGGGATCATTAGAAATATGGGATATTAAGCTGATTCAAGATCAATTCTGAGATGAAGAATATGTAGTTTAGGGCAATCTAAAGGGATAGACTCGGGTATCCAATCCTGGTAATAATTGGATTTAGACATTTTTGCATGATGATATTGGCAATGCATTGGATAGTGCTTATTATTGGTAAGCTCAATCCTTAAGCTATGAAGCTTTTACAGGTTTTTAGCATCTTTTTGATCGGTTGCTTGGCAGGGGCACAAGCAGTTTTATGCTTTCCTGAATCAGTAAAGCCACCACTTATTTCTAAAAATTCTCCTTCAAAAACTAATTTAGGGTTTGGCTTTTAGGATAAAAGTGTAAATCTTGCTAAATTTACCAGTGATTGAGACATACAAAGCACCAATTATGATCTATGGCAACCGTATGACTACATGCTGAGTTTTTTAGTTTTATTATTCGAGATCTTGAGGCGTTCTGTTATTCAAGAGTCATAACTTATCTTGGTATAATTACGTCTGGTTCAAATGAAACACGTTATTTTTCTGTAAATCTTAATAGAATTTGTCATCATTCTGCTTGTAGCTGAGATTATCGATCAACTCTCAATTTAATAATTTAGAAATCTAGCCATGTGTGCATTTATTTGATTAGTTTAGTCGAATATACTGATCAATAAACTGTTTGTAAATTTTGTTTTTTAATACTTAGTGGGCTTTTTGCTGACCTGTGATGATCATAAATCCTATGATGAGTGTTAAAAGTGCATTACAAGCCATTGTCATAAGATTTGTCTGACTAAAAAAATCTGAGAACATCGTAGGTATGCTTGTTCTTATCTATTCTATGTCTTAGTCAAGGGTTGCATGCCATTCAATAGTACAATCTACTCATGCAAAAAGGTTTTGAATAATTTCTACTATTCCTTAAAGCTTTATAGTAAAGATGGCCAGATTATCATTAGAGCAACTATAAACCTGTAACCCATAGAATAACTAGCTCTTAAAATCTCGAAATTAAGAGAATAAGATGGCAAATATATAGAATCTGACGCCTAAATGAGTATAATTATTTGAATTTTTACGAGCGTACTTTCAAAAGCTGGTGAGAATCGATCTATATTGCAAATTCTGATAGAGGCAGAATTTTCTTCAAAGTAACAAGCTGTAGCCATGGGTATGAGATTGAAGGATTTTAAAAAAGAGCAAGGCAATAGCAAGAGGAGGCTTTTGACTGGAACAAAAGTACTAAACCTGTGAAACAAAAATATGCTCGCTAAATCTAGGTTTTAATAAATATTCACTGATCATCTTGATTAATTAAGAATGTATCTTTATACTTGCCGAGCTGCTAGTTTATTTAAATCTGCACAGATTCAATGTCTTATGAGCAACTGAAAGCATTCGTGACTAAAGTCAAACAAGATAAAACTCTGCAAGACCAAGTTAAGAAAGAAAATGCTGACCTAGTTTATATCGCTAAGGCAGCTGGCTTTTCGATAACGACAGATGATCTGCGCATAGCATACACTGAGTGGGTGAAGGATTCACTTGCAAGCTGAAATAAAAAAAAGATATATCTCTACAGTGCTATTCAAAATGCCTTGAATAATGATTTCATATTGAAGTTAATCAGCATTGTAATTTCTAGCTTTATTTTACAATTAGAAATTCTTTTTTATAAGCCGCCAGTCAGCATGTTTTCTGGGTATCTTGACGAGTACTTGAAGAATATATGTAGCAAGTGATTTCTATATTGATTACATTGTGCTGATGTCCGATAATGCCTGTGCTGCCAATATTAAAGTGTGTTTTGCTAATCCAATGTAGAAAATTGGCATAGAAGCGATTTGATTATAAATCAGTTATTTCTACAATTTATATAGCTAAGTTGATAAGATATAGTCCTTCTCCTGAATTTTATAGCTTAATAGGCTATAAAAAGTTGAATTACACCTATCGCTAATCCAGAAGCACCCAACTCAGATATTGAGCAGTCTTCAGATCAAATGTGCAAGGAGTTGTTCAGTCAAGATCGAAAAGATACTACCCGTGAATGGACTTTTTCAGAATGCCGTAGAGATGTAAAGCACTTAAAGATGCACAACGCTCTGTTTCAGGATTATCGATGAAGGAGTGTGAGAAAAGAAATGGTCAAGTAATTTGGTAAATTCAGAACGAGACTCTAGTGAATCTTTAAACTTAGTGTAAAGAGCTGCTTCGCATGAATAAGTTTTCTTATCGATAAACAGAAGAATGTTGGATTCTTCCTAAAAGGGCTATAATGCCATCGTCAGGCCCTAATAATGGCATTAGCATGTGATAACTATTGCGGACAAACTACTAGAGGCTTATTATAATTATATATAGCGTTTATAATCTAGTTTTTTGTGTAAGTGGCAATTGGAGTTGGATCTTAAGTCTTTATCCATTTATAATTGCAAGTAGAGTTTTTTAATTCTGTTTCTATTAACACCTAGATCTCCAATTCCTAGTCTAGAAGCAGATCTTACTTGAATAATTCCTTTATTTGGTATTTTAAGGATCTCAAGATCATCTGGAAACCTAAAGATTAGGCTTCTTACAACACCATGCCAATAACTTTCTGTTCTTTCTACTACTTCCACCCTTGGCAGGGATTCTGCAATGTCAATAAGCTTGTCGTATGATTTCTTTACATTGTCAAACTTCCATTCGATAAGCACACAGTTGGTAGGGATCGTGCAACTTGATAGGATACCATCCTTTGTTAAGGCCATTAGCTGTTGAAGTTAGATGTTAGATGATGAGTATGGAGGGATTGATCTATTCCTATAGAGATCGGTTCGCATATCATCGCTATTAAATTTATCATATTAATTTATTCGGATATAATGTCGATCGCAGGCTTTTAAACGAAATAAATGTTCACGTATTTCCTGATGTTGAATAATTAGTAATATCAAAACTAATAGCGATTAATTTTTTGCTTGGTATTCCATATAAGTGCAATATATACTTTTCAAGTTTTATGTAAATTAGAGAGCATTCAATATAGATTAACCATCATAATTATGACGATTATTCCCATAGGCTCATAAGAGATATAGAGAGACGGCCTAAAGCTTTGATATCTGTATAAATAGTTTCATTGAAGTAAACTAATTCACTTTGTGGTCAACTTATTCTGTACATCAATACATGGTCTTTTATCTATATTCACAATGCAAACTAATTATGAAAGATCGATCTCTTTGCAGATTACTGCTCATAATCTATCTTTAGTCTTCACATATAATATACTCGAAACCAGTATCCCTAATGCTATAATTGATGCTGCCAATAGATATTGAAAATATATAGGAGGCAGATCAAAAAGGATTGGCAGTGGTAGCATGATGTCTAGCTTTTATCAGAATTATAACCTTATTTATCAGGTCTCATATATATTTAGGATAGTACCATCAGCCAGGTGAAATGTTGATAGAATCGATATCTTTTCACAATTTCTATTGCTATATTTCTATTATTTTATCTATAATGAATTCGTTTTTTGATTCCATTGAAAATTATAAATTACCTGCTCATTCAAATATATTTATCTATATTCATAGCAAGAAATTAATATATTTACCCTAATCTTCGCTAGTGTTGTTGCTCTAATATTAATCTTATGTTTTGAAATAACTATAATAAATTCTTCTAAGGATTTAGTTATATAAACCCTCTATGCTTTGGCTAATGCAGCAACTATTAGATGCTTAGTGCGACTATTCAAGATGAAAAAACAGAATGAAAGAATATATTTCATAAAAAATTACTATTTATCTAATATCACCTTTTAATTTGATTTAATAAGTTAAAATATGCCCATATTGGAATATAGTGCATCGTATATGCCTCTATATTCCTTATTGGCCTGCTCGATTTTAGCTAATCTACCCTGATATGGTTTAAATGCATAACATCTTTACGCCATTAATTAAATCTCTTAGGATATATCTAAAAAAAATTAAAATAATCACATGTTGTTCTTACTAATTGACCCGAGCGATAATCTCAATATTGATATTTTCCTTCAAATAGTCCATGATTGCATTCCATTCCTTCTCTGTATATTCCATTGGATTGTCATCTCTCAATAGTCCAATGTTTCCATTTATTATAATATCCTTTAAGCAATTATCGTTCATCTGTTTGTTTAGCTCGTGAAGAGCAGCTTGAATCGTAGGAGTATTTGGCATCATGTTTTTCTTAAATTACAACGGTTTGCAATTCTTTGATCTTAACTTTTAGCTTTTGATTCTCATCTCTTAGAGCTTTACATACTTTCATTAGGTCCGTCCTTTTCATTGATGTGGTTATTTCCCACTCCTTATTACCTTTAACTAACTCCTCAATGGCTTTATCGCTGACATCTTTCTCTGTAACCTTTTCTCCTCGTTTCATTTTACCTAATGCATCTTTTCGAGTTCCAGGATCAGCTTTCCCAATTGCTGCTAGCGTTCTCATGCTAGTGCCAACCAACTCTTGGTCGGTCACATCGGTATTCTTGAGCCATGACTCCCATGCCGAGGTTAGGTCTCTAATCTGGCCTGCAGTCATTGGAATGACGCCAGATTCTCTGAACCTTGTCCATTGCTGTTGCTTCTTAAGAACACATTTAAGCCGATGGAGCTCAGCAGCAGTGCTTCGAACTAGCTCTGCTGCAATCCGTGAATTGAGATTGACAGCATGAACCGTATCTTTCATGATTCCTATCTGAACGTCATTCAAGCCTTCCGTAAGCGCCTCAGGAAGGACGATTGACTCGGAACCGGCACTGTGCCTATCTGGCGAGATGACTTTGAGGTCGATCGCTGAATCAGTCATTGAGGTACCCCGCTTTCCGCACCCTAGCGCATTTGAACGAGTCGTTCAAATTGAGTATTTTTGAACTACTTTCCCAGGTCATCGCTCGTCGACCTCAAGAGTTTATTTGCTGGATGAGAGATCTGAGAATTACCAGACTTTAGTCCCTTGGGCTTGCTTATTAAACTCCTCATTTGGCGCTGCTAGTTACGATTCTAAATTGCGCTTCTTGATTCGTCTATCCCTATATGTTCCATCTTGAAAGAATCTCAGCATAGATAATCTCAATTGCTTCCTTATTTGCTATACATATTTAGTTGAATTTTGCCAATACCCTTGCATTATTTATTTAAATACCTTTTAGTGCTCTAAGTTGACCCTAGACTGCATTAGTGCTGAGCCAGCTAATGTAGTTTAGGCTAACGAATGTCATTTATGTTTAGTCTTTTCATTTTAGCGCTAGCCTTTAGGAGGATGCGTAGTTCAGTGGTATTCTCCTTGATAAAATATTCCCATTTATTATTCGACCATTTCTCCTGCTTAGTAAGCTACCTTTCCTGTGACCCACCGCTTGTCTTGTTCTAGCTCGGCTGCAACCCTTGCCACGTTGTTTTCTTGGAGGCCCAGTCATTCAGGTAAATCTCTAGGTAATTATACTTAGAGGTTGCCGGAATGGAGGCGGGTTGCAGGGACGCGCCCTGTCAGCCCGGTTGCTGATGTGCTGTCCTCCAGGTTGCTACTTTCTTGCCTGAATGAAATTTCTTTGAAATTGGATAAAGCTTCTGCTGGCCTTCTTGGCTTGTTTGTGTAGTAGATAATCTTCGCTGCAATACAGTTTATATTTCAATCCAGCCGGCTCAATTTGTCGTAGAATTACCTCTGTTTAGAGATCGCACTTCTTCTAGCCGCCTCTTATCATTTAGAAAATGCTATTTGTTATCTATCACGTCTTGATGAGCCATAACCTCTGATCAATCACTTGCAGTGGTCCGCTAAATCTGTCAGGTTGATATTTCCATTACTTCTGCTGCTTGTATTGTTGACGGCCTCTGGTTTGGTGGCATTTATTGCACCTTTTGCATTTACCTTGAGACAGGAGGCTTATTTGCAGTTTGCAGCCTGCTCAGCCTGAGGTTCATTAAAGCTGAATACGCAATCTATAGATTGATATGTCTACCTTGCCTTCGAAAATAGTCGTCTATCTTCTTGATGATTCTTTCTGGTAGCAATTCTTGAGTCTTTCACTCTGGCCTATTCTGCTGTAATTGGATTTCATTATTTTGCTTGTTTTTACCGTTGTTTTTGGCAACTAGAAAAGATAGTAATGTCTACCTGGTCAACTGTCTTGCATGTGTTAGCAAAATGAATCCCTATAAGATGCTTGAAATATACTGTCTTCAAGCCCTTTAGGATTTTAGTTTATCGTCAAGTAAGGATTGATCGTCTGTTTTGATTGGTATTGTCTACCAGTCCAGCCCTACTGACTTAAATAGTCTATTCTTTCAGTACCGACAAAATAGTTGCTTTAACCATTCATTTGTACAGGGGGCGATAATAGCTGGGGCAGGAACTCAATAATCTTTAGCGCAATCCCCTCTGGTTCCTCTACTCCCACTTCCACATGCAAGTCTGCTTCGGCATAAAGCGGTAGGCGTTCGGCAAATAAACAGTCGAAGGCTGCCTCTGGATTTTCTGTTTGTAGTAATGGCCTATTGCCGCTATCGGCATGTAAACGTCTGAGTAGCTCTTCTCGGCCAGGGTTTAGCCAGATCACGATGCCCTGATGCAACACCCCCCAGTTTTCTGGCTTACTCACCATCCCCCCGCCAGTAGCAACAACAAGTGAATGGCGTTGGCCAATGGCATTGAGTACTTGATACTCCAGTGCGCGAAATCCTTCTTCTCCTTCTTCGTTAAAGATCTTGGGTATTGGTTGGCCAGCAAGTTGTTCGATGACGGCATCTGTATCCACAAACCCATAGCTGAGTTGTTCGGCCAAAGGCCTGCCTGTGCTGCTCTTGCCACTGGCCATCATTCCCACCAAATAGAGGTTGCGACCGCCAAGTCTTTGCTTGAGAGGATGAGGGGCTGGGCTTTCGTCCATTGGTTCGCAAATGTCTATAGATCTCTAGGATGACTTCTAGTATGAGAGAGCGATGACTGACGTCCCCGATTTGGAACGCCATGGTCATGGTCGCGGCTGTGTGATTACTCGCAAAGCTAGTTTCAGTGCTAGCCATCGCTATTACTTACCGGAACTGTCAAGCGATGACAATGCAGCTCGTTTTGGACTCTGTGCTTTACCTGCTGGGCATGGTCACAATTATGAGTTGATCGTCGCCATGGCTGGCGGGCTTAATGTCGATGGCATGGTGTTGAACCTCTCTGAGGTGAAACACGCCATCCGTTCTGAGGTGACCGATCAGCTTGACTTTCGCTTTCTTAACGATGTTTGGCCGGAATTTGATCTTTCCAGGCCAGAGGGCTGCCTACCGACCACGGAGGCTCTGCTAAGAATTATCTGGACTCGTTTAATTGCTCATCTGCCAATCGTGGCCATTCGGCTTTACGAACAAGAAAACCTCTGGGCTGATTATCACGGAGATGCCATGGACGCCTATCTAACGATCCGTACCCATTTTGCGGCTGCCCATCGGCTTGCCAGGGTTGAACTGAGTCAGGAGGAAAATGAACGTATTTATGGCAAATGCGCGCGGCCTCATGGGCATGGTCATAATTATTTTGTGGATGTCACCGTCCGCGGAGAAATTGATCCCCGAACAGGCATGGTCTGTGATCTAGGTGCTTTGCAAAGCCTTGTGAATGACATTGTTGTGGAACCTTTTGACCACACCTTCTTAAATAAAGATATTCCCCATTTCGCCAACTGTGTACCAACGGCAGAGAATATTGCCTTGTACATTTCTGATTGTTTAGCGAAACCGATACGAGCGATCGGAGCCCATCTCCACAAGGTGCGGTTGCAGGAAAGCCCTAATAATGCAGCTGAGGTCTATGCGGAAACCCCAAGGCTTGAAGCCATCCCTGAGGTATTGCATGCTATCGCGGCTCACTAGCCAAGCATTTGCAAAAGCAGTTTTGGCTTCGTCTTGTCCTAGCAATCAGCTTGGATGGCCGGTTGGCACCTGCGATTGGTGGGCCGGCCCAATTAGGTGGAGTTGGTGATCGACGGGTTTTAGAAGAGGCTTTGGCTTGGGCTGATGGGGCCTTGCTCGGTGCGGGAACGTTGCGTGCTCATCGCAGCACATGTTTGATTCGTGATCAGGACTTACTGAACCAGCGCAAGTCTGCCGGGCATAGTGCGCAGCCCACGGCGGTGGTTGTTAGTCGTCAGCAGTGGTATGCAGCAGAGGTGCCTTTCTTTCAACAGCCGATTGAGCGTTGGCTGTTGAGCCCCCATTTGCATTCAGCAAAGGGATCAAAAGATCCTTTTCTTCCTGTTGGTTACGAGCGTCAGGTCTTGTTTGAGCAAGATTGGCCTCAGGCGCTCAATCGTTTGGCTGAGTTTGGATTGTCTCGACTTGTTTTGTTGGGTGGGGCTCAGCTGGCCGCATCGCTATTGCAGGCTGATGTTGTCGATGAGTTGCAACTCACCCTCACCCCAAAATTGCTTGGTGGCATGCATGCATGGGTTCCCTTTGAAGGCGTTGGTTTGCCAGATGATCTTGGCGATGCTGAAGCTTGGCATTTGCAAACCGTTGAGCCCTTAACTGACAATGAACTACTGCTGCGTTACGACCGCAATCGCGTTGAAGGTTCCCGTGCGGACTGGCCTAGTTGATTGAGCTCTACATGAAATCATTCTTTGGTGTTCCTGCTTATAGATTGAGTGAACTAAGAATGCTAGACACTGATGCTCATCGCCTTGATTGTGGCTATGTAGATGACACCATTAAAGGTGATCGAGGAGCTGATACCTATAAACTTACTAGTGCTAATGATGTGATTGACAGCTTCTCACTCGCTTGAAACGATGGCATTTCTGTTGGTAATGGAATGGAGCTTTCCTTTAAGCAGGTCGGAGATGATTTATTGCTCACAGCAGATGGTATTCACACCACACTGCTCGATGTGGATAAGGATGAGGTCCTGGCTGCTGATGTAATTGAGTTTATTTGAGTCAATCAGTCATTGCATTTGATTTGATTTTGCCTGTGATAAGCCTTCAGCAGGCTTCAGTCAGGATTGCCAAATTTACCAAGCTTGTCTGGTTAGGTGAGATTTAGATGGTGGACGTCATTTTTACGGAAAACTTTTCTTGGCTTCAATTAGCATCGCTGCTTGCATCTCCTCCTCAGTTCTTTTCTGAGCAGAAAGGCTTTTTTGTTGCACATAGTTGTGATTCAAAAACTCTAACTTTGTTGCGCCATATTGCTGTTGATGGAGTGGCGGCAATCTTCTCCAGGGGTGTGGTTGTCCTCTGTGTCATTGCAGTAGTAGCCGTCGATGCTGCTTAGCTATTGGGATTACACCATTTATGCAAAGGTAAAAACCCCATAGTTACGAATGCCGAACATACTCATACCCTTTCTCTCTGGCTGCTGGTTATGGTCATTTGAGTCTGTGCTCAAGGCGCGCTTCAAATCGCCAACCTCTCAGCCCGCTGGCACCGCTCCATTCACGAGATCCCATTGCATCACTGGGAAAGCCTGGTTGGTGAGCAGGCGATTCCTTTCTTTCGCTGGCGGTGGCTTGCTGCTCTTGAAGACTCAAGCAGCATTTCCGCCAAATATGGTTGGCAGCCACTGCACTTAGCCCTGTGGCGAGACGACACGCCTGTAGCGGTTGCCCCTCTTTATCTCAAGGGGCATAGCTATGGCGAATTTGTTTTTGATCAGGCCTTTGCTCGCCTGGCAGGTGATCTTGGTTTGGGGTATTACCCAAAACTGCTGGGGATGAGCCCTGTGAGCCCTGTGCAGGGCTATCGCTTCTATGTGGCGCCAGGGGAGGACGAGGCAGAGTTGACAGTTTTGATGCTGGAAACCATCGATGCTTTTGCGCGACGCAACCAGATTCTCAGCTGTAACTTTCTTTATGTTGATCCGCATTGGCGGCCTTTGGCGGAAGCTGCTGGCTGTGCCACTTGGTTGAACCAGCAGAGCCTTTGGTCAGCAGATGGGCAGTCTGATTTCTCTGCCTATCTCAATAGCTTCAATGCCAACCAGCGACGCAATATCAAGCGTGAACGCAAGGTCGTCCAGCAGGCGGGGCTTACGGTTTCAGCGTTGACAGGCGCAGAACTTGATGTGCAGCTGTTGAGGTGCATGCATGGCTTTTATGAGCAGCATTGCGCTCGTTGGGGACCTTGGGGAAGCAAGTATCTCTCTGAAGCGTTTTTTGAGGCCTTGGCAGATTCGTCTCTAAGAGATCAGGTGGTGTTGTTTAGTGCTCATCGTGATGGTCCTAGAGAGCCTGTAGCGATGTCTCTTTGTATACAGGATGGACAAATGTTGTGGGGGCGTTATTGGGGTAGCAAGGAGGAGATCGATTGCCTTCATTTCGAGGTTTGTTATTACGCGCCGATTGCCTGGGCGCTGGAACATGGTTTAGAGAATTTTGACCCTGGCGCAGGCGGTCAACACAAGCGCCGTAGGGGTTTTGTGGCGAAGCCCCATGCCAGCTTGCATCGTTGGTATGAACCGCGTATGGATGCTTTGATTCGTGGCTGGCTGAGTAAGGTCAATCCTCTAATGCTTGAGGAGATTGAGGCGGTGAATGCTGATTTGCCTTTTCGGGTTGAGCTTACCCCTAAGTTAATTGTGGAATAACTTTCACTCATGCTCCATGCATCTGGCCCAGCGCTTATTGTGATTGCTTGAGCCCAATTTTTGTTAATCGATTATCACAGATGTGGTCAAGCTAGAATGCTCAGAGCGCCTACGATGGTCTTCTGTGCGATGATGCGTTCGCTGTTGTTCTTGCAACTGATTTTCACTGCTCTGCCTGTGGATGCTAGGCCTGAGCTTCGAGTCGAAGAGAATAAAGAAAACCCAACTGAGATGACTAGAGACGCTGAGATGATTAATCTAGGACGAGATATTGGTTGGATAGATGCAACTTGCTCCTGGTTTGGATGGGGGCATCTTAGTCTTGAGAATACCAAGATAAGTATTTCGGTGATTACAGAGGAAATCGAAAAAGAGCATGGAGTTGATATTTATCAATGGGTTATTGAGCGAACTGTAAAGAGATATCCAAGCTGTAAACCAGCGCTTCCAGGCTTATGATTGTTTGTTTGCCTTTATGCTCATGCAGATCTAGCTAGTGCTGCATTTTGGAAAGAGTGATGATGTCTTTTTTTGAATTTTCA
The DNA here is from genome assembly GCF_047304505.1 of Prochlorococcus sp. MIT 1318. Taxonomy (NCBI): domain Bacteria; kingdom Bacillati; phylum Cyanobacteriota; class Cyanophyceae; order Synechococcales; family Prochlorococcaceae; genus Prochlorococcus; species Prochlorococcus sp. MIT 1318. The sequence continues at coordinate 935,015 of NZ_CP138958.1, forward strand.
AGATTATGATCTTGAGCTCACCGACAAAGTTAAGACCCTGATGAATTTCCTTCTGCTTCGGAGGTGTTAAGTAATGAACCTATGCGGTGAAATTTTAACTGATCTTGGAAGGCGGCCATTTTACTTTTCGCATTAGGAGGTCAATGGTGAAGAGGAGCGTGGATTGATTGTTATCTTTGTTTTCTTAAGGATTGTCAGGAGCAGATTCCATGCTTCTAGCTTGTAATCCAAGGCTCTGATTTGTAGGCTTAAGAAATAGTCCAGAGAACCATTGACCTCCCAGTGATGTCTGATGCCCTCAGTGCCATAGATGATCAGCTTTCGCAGCGCTTTATTGCGCTTGATCCAAATGGCTATTTCTTGATTCAGGTGGATGCTTCAGCTGAAGAACTGGTCGTGGAGCATTACCTGAACGATGTTGATGAACTGGGCCGAGCTACCGATCCTGTGACTGGCGAGGTCCTTGCTTGTCGGGGAGGCACACTCTCCCCGGCGACTGTCTACAGGGGAAGAACTGCCAAGCAGCTAGGGATTCAGCTCACAGAAGGGCAGCGTCCATATCCCTTGAGCAAGCTTGATCATGCTCTTTATTTGGGGCGGGAACTGCAACGCGCTGAGAGCTGTCTTCTCAGCGGTACGCCTTATGTTCAAGATTGAGCTTTGAAGTTCAATTCAGACAGGTTGCAAAGTTTTTTTGGGGCTGTGCTCCTCTGGTGGAATTGATTCAAGTTGTTCGCGAATCTCTCGCTGCACAATGGATCGGTATTCCATGAAATGTTCGTTGTGGGCCAGTACAACTAAGAACTGTTCAAGCATGGCTGGATTGTTTCGTGCCATGCCCAGCATGTAGCGCCAGAAACGGTTGCGGGTGTTGCGTTTGAGGCCTTGTCTCCAGACGACAATGGCTAGAGCGCGAAGATCGATCCAGCTGGGTAATGTTGCCGTTCCTTGCCAACGAGGAGCTCCCATTTTTAGGTAGTAGGAGTAGACGCGATCCATATAGGCGTTGGGCTCATAAAGAGCACAGAAGGCCTCGACGTATTCGTTGGCGATATCTCGGATGGGTCTGGTGGGCTGGAAGTTCAGCAGATTGGTTTGATTGACTCCTTTGGCAGCATCCTTGTCCTCAATCAGGCGACCCTCTTTCTCTAGTCGATGCCATAGGGCTGTGTTTGGCAAGGCCTGGAGCATTCCCATCATTGCGGCGGGGATGCCAGTGCGGGTTACGAAATCAACAATCCGAGCTCCTGCTCCATCTTTTTCACCATCAAATCCGATGATGAAGCCTGCCATCACTCGGATCCCATTTGCGGTGATTTTGTCGACAGCTTCATCGAGAGGATGACGTGTGTTTTGAATCTTTCTAGCTGTTTCTAGACTGGCCTCATCAGGTGTTTCAATCCCTAAGAAAACACTTTCGAAACGCGCTTCGTGCATCATTCGCATCATCTCATCGTCATCGGCGAGATCTACAGAAGCTTCAGTAGCGAAACTAAATGGATAGCCTTTTTCTTCCTGCCATTGTCGAATGGCTGGTAGCAACAACTTGGCATTGCGTTTATTGCCGATGAAGTTGTCATCCACAAGAAAGATCGAGCGTCGCCAGCCCAAGTCGTAAATCGACTGAAGCTCGGCAATTAATTGCTCTGGTGTTTTCGTACGTGGTTTGCGCCCATACAGCACGATGATGTCGCAGAACTCGCAATTGAATGGACAACCCCTTGAAAACTGAACGGACATGGAGTCGTAGGCATCCAGCTCGAGAAGGTCGAAGCGAGGGATGGGAGTTGAGGTCACATCCGGCTTGTCCCCTTCAGCACTGAATCGGCCGCTGGTGTCACCGCGTTGAATGGCCTCTACAAACATTGGCAGGGTGATCTCTCCTTCATCCAGCACCTTGAAATCTGCTAGATCGATTTCGGGCGCTTCTGGCGTAGAGCTGGCGAATGGGCCTCCAACAGCAACCGTTAGCCCACGTCTTTTGGCCTCAGCGATTTGCCGCTGCATGTCGTCTTTTTGAACGATCATCCCCGAGATCACAACAAGCTCGGCCCATTGCCACTCGGCTTCGCTGAGTTCTCGGACGTTGCGATCAACGAGCTTCATCTCCCATTCTTGAGGCAGCAGGGCTGCCACGGTGACTAGTCCGAGAGGTGGAAGCAGCACCTTGCGGTTCACCAGCTCGAGGATCTTCTCGTAGCTCCAGAATGTTTTGGGGAACTTTGGGTAGATAAAGAGAGTGCGCATGCAGATCTATGCGACAGAGAAGAGATGTGGAAGGTCGACTCGGGGCTGAAACCTCTCCGAGTGTTGGATAGGGAATTGCTGAAACCTTAGGCGCTTTGAGGAAGTGCCGGCCCGATTTCTGATCTAATGGTGTTCACCTGATTTGTTGCACATGGGCGTCGTTTTTTATTTGGTGTTCGTCGTAGTTGGCCTGGTGGCGGCATTCGCACTAACCAAGGTTCTTAAAGGCATCAAGCTGATCTGACCTCCTCTAGTACGGTTCTGCCTTTTTGCCAGAACCCCCAGAGGGCTAGGCCAAGTCCGATTCCACCTGCGGTGGCGAAGGTCGTGGATATGCCCGTTGAAATCACCATCTGAGCGGCAAGAAGGCCACTTAGCCCTCCTCCCCCAAGGAAGGCGATTTGACTTAGCCCTGCCATGCGCCCACGCAAGACTTGAGGGGACCCCACTTGGGTGATCATGTTGCAGCTGCTCAATAGGCCTGCAGTACCAGCTCCAATCAGCAGGGTCATTGTGAGGCTGAATGCTAGTGGCGTGTTTTCAGTTTGAGCCATTCCCAATTGGGCGATGGCAGTGATGAGAGCGAACCCACTCAGAGTGAGAAATGGGCGTCTACAGAATCGTTGGCTATTGCGTTGTAGTACCAGCCCCCCAGCAATGCTCCCTGCTGCAAGCACGCTGGTGAACACGCCAAGATCTCTTGGATCTGAACCCAATACCTGGTCGGCGATTAGAGGGGCTAGACCAGGGTGGAAAAAACCTACCAAGCAGAGTGTTGCGGTGAAGCCCAGCACATGTCGAAGCGAAGAGCTGCTGTTGTGCCATGCATAGAGCATTGTTGATTGCTTACCCGGAACGCTGCGTTGTTCTTGGCTTCGGTTTGGATCGAGTAACCAGAGGAGACTGGCGATCGGTAGTAAGTAACTTGCGGCATCAATGCTGAGAGCAGCCGCAGGTCCTGTGATGACTAGTAACCATCCTCCTATGGGAGGCCCAAGGAGTTTGCCTACGTTGAACACAACCGCAAAACTAGAGAGATAGGGGGCCAGTTGATTGGGCTCGTCTATCAATAGGGCGCAGTATTTATTGCGGGCAGTGAGTTCGTAAGCACTCGCGATCCCGACAAGCAACGTGCTGGTTAATAGCATTGTCACGAGCGCGGTTCCTGTCATCAGAGGAATGGCCAGTGCTCCCAGTAACGCAGCTGCTAAAAGGCCCCACTGGGCTTGCACAAGAACCCGTTCACAGCCGAATCGGTCTGTGCAGGTACCTGCTGCTCCACTGACCAGCAGGGTTGGCAGGGAAAGGGCGGCGAAGTGGGCGGCAAGCAACATTGGATTGTTGGTGCCGTCCATGAGGATCCAGCCTTTTGCAGTCATTCCAGCGAAGGAGCCTGCAGTACTGATGCCAGAGGCTGTCAGAAAGATGTTGCGTTGATGGGCTCGCAAACAGGGGAATGGACTCACTGAGGCGTCTGGGCTGTGATCGCCATGGCGTTGGTGTCTACCAGCTGGCCGGTGAGGTCATAGACATCAGAGCCGGTAATGAAGACAGGAACCATCGTTCCTGGACTGGCCTGCAGACCTTTCTCACTAGGCAGTACCAACACCTCGCCATCGACCTCCGGAGCGAAACGGTCGCAGCGGCCAATCATCGCTCCGGTTTCGGGGTTGTGCTGCTCGATCAGCACATCGATGGTGCGTCCAACCCATCTTTGGTTCCTTTCCGCTGAGATGGGTTGCTGAAGCGCCATCAATCGATCCTTGCGGGCTGCGGCGATTGACGGGTCTACCCTGTCTGGCAGATCGGCTGCGGCGGTTCCGTCTTCTGGAGAAAAGGTGAACACGCCAACGTGATCAAAACGCTGCCGTTCGATGAAGGCGGCGAGGTGATTGAAGTGATCTTCAGTTTCCCCTGGGAAGCCGACGATGAGCGTGGTACGCAGGACTGCGTCTGGTAGCTGCTCACGAATCCGATCCAAGAGCCGTTCGTTCACATCCGTTTGCCAGGGACGGTTCATAGCCCGTAGCACCTCTGGATGGCTGTGTTGCAGTGGAAGGTCGAGATAGCGAAGCACATTTGGCACCTCCCGATAGGCCGCCAGCACCTCTGGAGTGAGGCCAGTGGGGTAGGCGTAATGCACCCTCACCCAGGGGATGTCTACCTCCCCCAGCGCCTGTAGCAGCTCTGCAAATTTGGGCTTGCCATAGAGGTCAAGGCCATAGTTGGTGGTGATTTGGCTGATCAGGATTAGTTCCTGCACCCCCTGCTCAGCCAGCTGGTGCGCCTCTGCCACAATCGACTCCACCGGTCGGCTGCGCTGGTCGCCACGCAGCTTTGGGATGATGCAGAAGGCACAGCGGTAATCACATCCCTCAGCAACTTTCAGATAAGCCACAGCCTGGTCAGTGGTGCGCTGCCGGGGGAGAGTCTCATCGCCCACAAACGTGGGAAATTCGCTGACACGGTTCACCCGTTCACCCGCTTCTACTCGCTTCAGCACATCCACGATGTGCTGATAGTCACCGGTGCCGACGATTGCTTTTGCCTCCGGGATTGACTCGAGCAGTTCCTCTTGAAAATGCTGGGCAAGGCATCCGGCGATGATCAGTTCCTTGCCCTGTTCTGCTAGTCCAATCAACGTCCGCACCGATTCCTCCCGCGCGTCCTGGATGAAGCTGCAGGTGTTGACCACCACGACGGCGGCATCGTTTTCATCGCTGCTGACGCTATAGCCCGCTTCTGTAAGCAGTCCCAGCATGTGTTCGGTGTCAACGCGATTTTTCTCACAGCCCAAATGGGCAAAGGCCACCGATGGTTTTTCTTGTTTGTGGACTGTGGGCTTCATTGGTATGTCGGATCGCAACGCAGGCTTGGTCATGGAAAGGGTTGATTTCTGGGCTGCCTAGGCAGTTCCCGCTAGGCGCCACCCTAAAGAGAGTCTGGCTTCTTCCAGAGCTGCCACAATTCTTAGATCTGTGTAGCCGAAATGGGTTCGTCTCGCCTCACCAGCCGCCGCCGTCAGGATCAGGGGTTGAAGTGGCCTCGGATTGCGATGGCGGTGCTTGCCACCGTTGGGTTGATCGATACAGGGTCAATCACTCTGCATCGCTGGGGATGGATTGGATCTCTCTCTTGTCCTGGGGGGAATGAAGGTTGCGACAAAGTTCTCAACAGCGCCTGGGGAACGCTGTTTCAGGGAGATGGCGTATCGATTCCACTTTCATTGCTGGGCTTTTTGTCCTACCTCGCCATTTTGGTGATGGCTGTGCTGCCCTTGTTGCCAGGGCTTTCAGAGAACCGAGCAGACCTGTCCCGCCGCACATGGTGGGGGTTGTTTGCCTTCTCTTGCGGTATGGCTGTGTTCAGCCTGATTTTGATCGGGTTGATGGTGTTCAAGATCGATGCGTTTTGTTTCTTCTGCGTTCTTTCTGCTGCCCTATCCATGGGCATGTTGGTCTTGTCGTTGATTGGAGGAGGTTGGGATGATCCTGGAAAGGTGGTTTTTCGGGGTGTTCTGCTTGCCTTGGCAGTGTTGCTCGGAGGTTTGATTTGGTCTTCGGTTGTTGATCCGAGCCGTCCTGGCGTTGGTGTAGGGGGGGTAGGGGTCCCTCCAGTTGTGAAGACGAGGAGTACGCCATCTACGCTGGCTTTGGCTGAACATCTCACAGAGACTGGAGCAGTGTTCTATAGCGCTTATTGGTGTCCTCATTGCCACGAGCAGAAGGAGATGTTTGGTGAAGAGGCCGCCGCTCAACTGCAGGTCGTTGAGTGTGCGTTAGATGGTCAGAACAGCCAAAGAGATCTGTGTGAACGCAAAGGGATTGATGCCTTCCCTACCTGGGAAATTAACGGGGAGCTCGAATCCGGCGTGAAACCGCTCAATAAGCTTGCTGATCTGAGTGGCTATCAGGGCGCGAGGCAGTTTTAAGCAGCCCAGTTAGGACCTCACTGGCCTTGTGGAGAGGTCTTCTCCTCGTTTTTGGCGTGAGTGACGTTTCCAATGAGGCATTGCTGCAGGTGCATCAGTTCTGAAATGTCCGCCGCGACTTTCGCGGCGGAACAAACAGGCTTCCAGCAGTAAGGAGCTGGTCAATTGGCGATGGTTGAGGTCCAGTAGCAAGTTGAGGTCCCTTCTGGCCGTGTCATCGAGACGATGGCCAATCTCTTTGGGCTGATGGCTTACCAGCTTGAGCAAAGGCTGTTCACCAAAGTGCTGTAGATCCTTACGGATGCTCGCGAGGCTTTGTTTCATTCCCTTTGCTGAGCGATCTACACCCGCCTTTCGCCAGCAAAGCTCTCGCAGATTTGCGATGGCGCGAGTTAGTGACTCGGCACTTTCAGTTCCATGGAGTTGCTGACAGCAAGGCTCGGGGGAAGAATCTCTGTGATGAACACCCAGACGAGGCAAAGAGCCCAGTTCGATTGTGGCCATTTGTCTGGCAAATACCATGCATTCCATCAGTGAGTTGCCAGCGAGTCGGTTGGCTCCATGCACTCCGGTGCAGGCGACTTCTCCAATCGCATAGAGCCCTGGAAGATTTGTTGCGGCTTGGAGGTTGGTGGCGATTCCTCCCATCCAGTAGTGAGCTGCTGGGGCGACCGGGATCGGTTGGTTGAGTGGATCTAAACCTAATTCCCGACAGCGTTCCAGGATGGTGGGGAAGCGGGCCTCGGCCTGCCCTGAAGGGATGGGTGTGAGATCTAGGCCAAGATGCTGGACCCCTTGGTGATGCATGGTTTGGATGAGGGACCGGCTGACTTGGTCGCGGGGAGCAAGATCACCAGCGCTCAATTCCTTTACAGGACTTTGCCCTTGGGCATCAACCAGTACGGCACCTTCGCCTCTGACTGCTTCTGAAATCAGAAAGCATGGAGCTCCTGGCAGTTTCAGAGCTGTGGGATGAAACTGCACGAATTCAAGATCCTCGATCGTGGCGCCTGCTTGCCAAGCAAGGGCTAAGCCTTCTCCGCAGGCCTGAGCCGGATTGGTGGTGTTTGCGAACAGATGGCCACCGCCACCAGTTGCCAGGACTACCGCTCTGGCCGAAAGCCAATGGAGCAAGGTTCCGTCGAGAACTTGTACCCCGTAGCAGCGATTGTGCTCAATCCAAAGCTGGGTGGCGCGTACCCCTCGCCGGTGCAAGAGGTTGGGGCGCCGTTCCACTTGCTCTTGCAGCGCTTCAACCAAGGCGCGGCCCGTTTGGTCCTGCACATGCAGCACTCTTCGATGGCTATGGGCTGCCTCCAAGGTGGTGGCTAGCGCATCACCCTCCCGGTCAAAGGCCATCCCAAGCTGCTGGAGACGTTGAACGCAGTGGGGAGCTTCTTCTACAAGTTGTCTGACAGCATCAGCATCACAGAGTCCTGCGCCTGCTTTGAGAGTGTCTTCTGCATGGCTCTCGGCGCTGTCTTTAGGTCTTGTTACTGCGGCGATGCCACCTTGAGCCCAGCGGCTGGAGGAGTGGCGGCTGGTGTTGCGGTTCAGCAAAAGCACCTTCAGCTGAGCAGGCAGCTCAAGGCAGGTCATCAGCCCTGCTGCCCCTGCGCCGATCACCACGACATCCCAGGGACCGTTAGGAATGGGCGTGGATGGGTTCGAGAGACTCATGAAACCTACAAAAAAGCCGCCGGGTGTACCGACGGCTTTCGGTTGAGCTGATTGTTGAGTGAGGAATCGTTTATCTGTATTGACCGTCGTTGATCCGATCGAAACCTTCATTCACAGCAATTTCTTGGTCTGTGACAGTGAAGTTGTCTTTGTACTTGTCGAAAACAGATTTTTGTGAGGCATCCAGAACTGATGAGGCATCACTCACGCTGGCATAAGGACCGCCGACAACAATTTTTCCGGCGATGGTTGGGAACATGCCGGGGAACTGTCTAAAGGCTCGTACTGATGAGTTGTTTAGGTCCACCTTTTCGCCTCTATCTCCGAGTTTTTCGTCAGAGACATTGGCGTAGGCGGACTGGGGAAATATCAGGGCCATTAGCAGGCCTGTCATCACCAGAACCCCAGTAAGCAAGGACAACAGGCGCTTCATCAAATACTCCGCAGTGGATCGGAACAGGTCTTCCGGCTATGCCGGTCTACCAACTTTACAAGTTTGGACAGGAACTTAACCCAGGACTGTGATCAGCTTTTGCAGTTCGTTTCAGATCAAGCCGCTCAACCCTGGGTTGATTAGGGCTGCAATCAGGAAAAGTCCATCGATTATTACCGTTGTCACTAGTACTGCACTGGCTACAGCCCATGTGTTGCGAAATTCTGAAGCCAGACGGGTTTTTTGCTGCATAGCTTGCGCCAGCAGCACGATCAGCGTTGCTGCACAGACCAGAGCGATAAGGGGTAGGGGATGAAGAAGCTGCTGAGCAGTTTCGTGAAGCAATCTTGGTGCTTGCTGTAGTGGAGCCATCACTACAACAGGCCATTGATTCATGACGCCTGTCATGACCATCATCAGATCAGTGCAAGCTGTTCCAAGCAGGGAGGCCAAATAGAAACTTGAACTCAATCTCCAGCGGCTCGAAAGCCCCAACAGGGCAATAGGCAGCACTAGAGATTCAACGGGTAAGTGCCACAAGGGCTGTGTTCTCAGCCATCCCCAGTAGAGGCATCCCGCGAGCCAGCTGCCGCTAACCCCGACCAAAAGCTCGCCAGCCACAGCCCATCCCCGTTGGCCGATTAGGGCAAGGGGAATGCCAAGAGCGAGCAGGAACAGCGTGAATAAGCAGGCTGATAATGGATTCAGGCGTACCCAGGGGGCCTGCACAAAAACCGGCAGCACGACCAGGGCACCTGCCCAAAGTTGCAATTGCTGAAGGTCTGAAAAATTGGCGTCGAAATCTTTTTCAGATGTTTGCGATTCGACAGGATTGCTCAGGGGTTGATTCCGTACAAATGTGCTGCTGTCGGGCTGTTTTTTTTTGATCAAGCCGCTGGACAAAGCACCCCCTCACTATGCAGTCAAGACATTGAACCTTATAAGACTCTCTGGAATTACGCTGCTTTTGGCATTGGATCCATGGGGGCAATAGCCTCCATGGGTCCCCTGTTTCCCTTGATGATTCTCCTGGCTGCGACCTCTGAACTGCTGGCCGCCTGTTGGAGGAACTTGGTGCTGGGAGTGGTGCAAGGTCTTACGGAGTTTTTGCCGATTAGCAGCACAGCTCATTTGAAGGTCGTTCCCATGCTGGTTGGTTGGGGTGACCCCGGCGTCTCTGCGACAGCCGTGATCCAACTAGGCAGCATCTTGGCGGTGATCGCTTATTTCAAGAGGGATCTTGCTGAGGTCCTTAAGGGCATCGCTTTAGCGTTTAAGCATGGTCAGTGGCGTGAACCGAACGCCCGTCTCGGTCTTGCGATTGCTATAGGGACGATGCCGATTCTGTTGGCGGGGATGGCGATCAAGCTTTTCTGGCCTGGTTACGAGGCCTCTTCAATTCGCAGTCTGCCTTCAATCGCAGTTGTTTCGATTGTGATGGCTTTGCTGCTGGCATTGGCTGAGAGCTTCGGCCCGCGGCTGAAGCAAATGCATCTAGTCAAGGGGCGTGATGGCTTTGTAGTGGGCTTAGCTCAGGCTCTGGCCTTAATTCCGGGTGTGTCGCGCTCGGGTAGCACTCTGACGGCCTCGCTATTTGATGGATGGCAGCGTCAAGATGCTGCTCGCTTCTGTTTTCTACTTGGTATCCCGGCGATCACTCTGGCCGGTCTGGTTGAACTCAAAGATGCCTTTGCGGAGCTCTCCTTAGGAGGAGTTTTGCCGCTGCTTGTTGGAATCGTTTCTGCGGCGTTCGTGTCATGGTGGGCGATTGATTGGTTGCTCAAATACCTTCAAAGGCACAGCACTTGGATCTTCGTGGCCTATCGCTTGTTGTTTGGGGTGTTAGTGCTCGCCTGGTGGTTGAGCGGCAGATCAAACTAAAACAAACCGCCCTTCTCATTTGTGTGGAATGAGCCCTCCGCTGGTGTTGCGGTGTCAGCATTGGATCCTGAATCTGCGGCGCCCCAACCACGACCTGCAGTAGTTGCATCGGTTGAGCAGGGATCGATCGGAGAGCAATTGGGCTTTGAACCCGGCGATCAACTTTTAAGTGTTAATGGTGTGCGCCCAAGGGATCTGATTGATTATCGCTACCTCATCGTTGAGGAGGATCTTCATCTCGAAGTTAGGGATGCAACCGGGGCATCTCATCAAGTGGATCTTGAGAAAGACTCTGATGATGGTTTGGGTTTGGCTTTTACAGAAGCCTTATTTGATGGCCTTCGCCAGTGCAACAACCACTGTCCTTTCTGCTTCATTGATCAGCAGCCACTTGGCCGACGCAATAGCCTCTATCTCAAGGACGATGATTATCGCCTCAGTTTTCTCTATGGGTCTTATCTGACTCTGACCAATCTGAAAGAGGCAGATTGGCAAAGGATCGAGACACAGCGCCTTTCACCTCTTTTTGTTTCTGTCCATGCAACTGAGCCATCCTTGAGGGCTCAGTTGCTGAAAAACCCCCGCGCGGGACTTCTACTGGAGCAGTTGCAGTGGTTCAGTGATCGCGATCTTCAGGTCCATGCCCAGGTGGTTGTTTGCCCTGGCTTGAATGACGGTTTGGCTCTGGATCGCACCCTGCGTGAGCTTGCTGATTTTGGAAAGGGTGATTGGCCTGCTGTGCTTTCAGTGGCTGTGGTGCCGGTCGGATTGACTCGTTTTCGTCCAGCAGAAGATGGATTGTTGCCTGTTGGTTCTGCTTGTGCAAGGCGTGTGATTAGCCAGGTCGAGCTTTTTCAGGATCAGTTTCAGGCTGTTATGGGATCCCGTTTCGCGTGGCTTTCGGATGAGTGGTATCTGATTGCAGGTGCGCCTCTTCCACCTCGCTGTACCTACGAGGATCTCCCACAACAAGAAAATGGCGTTGGCAGTATCCGTTCTTTTTTGGAAGCTCTGGACCAGGCCACGGCTATTCTTCCCAAGCGGTTAAGGCAGCCCAGGCGTTGCAGTTGGGTGGTGGGTCGGCTGGTCGAACAGGCTCTGGGTTCTGCTTGTGAACGACTTAATGCGGTTGAAGGCTTGGCAGTGGAGTTACATGGGCTACCGAGTCCTTATTGGGGGCAGGATCAGGTTGTAACAGGCTTGCTCACTGGTTATGACTTGCTTGAGGGATTGAAGGCTCTTGATCTTGGTGATCAGTTACTACTGCCTTCAGTGATGCTCCGTCAGGGTGAGCTTGTTTTTCTAGATGACATGACTCTGGAACAGCTAAGTGAGGCGCTGCAGATCTCGATACGTATCGTGCATGGGGCGGCTGACATCGTGGCCGCTGCGATGGGAGATGGCCAGAAAATTCATTAAGCTCCCCGCAGTTTTCAAATTGCTGTGCGTCTGACTACCGCAAGAATGCTGCTCCTTGCAGGCGTATTGGCTCAAGGGGGTACTGGTGTTCGAGCTCAGCAGTCGCTTGAGGTTCAACCGCATGGCAGCACTGATCAAGCACCTGCCTCGCTAGCAACTGAGGCGGATGGTTCAGCTTTAATTGATCAGTCGACGCTACCTAGCGCCATTGAGCTCAAGGGCTCTCGCCCCAGGGTTGACCCTTCCGTAGTGAAGCCTGCAGCAACTAGTTTGCCTGAGCCGCTTTCTTCGCTTGGGGCCACGCCAACTCTTGCGCTGCCAAATAAAACTTCAGAGGTGAGGATTCGGGAGCTTCGACCTCTAAGCTTGGCGGAAGTAGAGCAATTAGCTGAAGTCAATAGTCCCAGTCTCAAAGCTGCGGCCAGTCAGGTTGAGCAAGCAAAGTCAGCCCTTTTAGCTGCTCTTTCAACTTGGTATCCAACTTTAAGTCTTTCTTCTGATGTCAATTTTAGAGGCTCGGAGAGTCGTGTAAATCCTGACAATCATCAGTTGTCGAGTGAGGAATATACTTTTGGTGAAGAATGGATTGCAAGTTTCGGAGCTACTGTTAAGTGGGATCTTATTGATCCTGCAAGAGCTCCTCAAATTGCATCAGCTAGAGATAATTTTGAAAAGCAGAGAGATACTTATTTGATTGGACTTCGCGACTTACGTTTAAATGCTGCAGACCTTTATTTTCAATTGCAGCGAGCTGATGAAGGTGTGGGTATTGGTCAAAATGCCGTTCGTGCTTCTCTAGTGAGCTTGCGTGATGCTCAGTCACGCTTGCAGGCAGGGGTCGCAACCAAGCTTGAAGTGCTCGAGGCGGAAACTCAGCTTGCTCGAGATACTCAGTCTTTAACTCGTGCTCTGGCTCAGCAGAACACTGGACGCCGACAGCTTGCTCAATTATTAGACTTGCCCCAAGATGTAACTCCTACAGCTGCTGATCCTGTTCAAATCATTGGTATCTGGCAGCCCTCACTTGAGGAGAGCATTGTTGCAGCTTATGCTTTTCGTGAGGAACTTGATAGTTTAATACTTGACATCTCTATTAATAATAGCAATGCCAATGCTGCTCTTGCTGCAGTGCAGCCAGTCATTAGCCTCTCTAACAGTTATCAAGCAAGGCGATTAGAGGGGCAAAATGGCGTAACCATTGATAATTCTGTCGATTGGAAGCAACATTCATGGACATCTGCGAACACAGTTGGTTTGGGCTTCACCTGGAATATTTTTGATGGAGGGAGAGCATGGGCTCAATATCGCCAGAACAAGCAGAGGGCTCAGCAAAGTGAGTTTGAATTCGCAGCAAAGCGTGATCAGATTCGCCTAGAAGTCGAGCAAAGTTTTTTTAATCTTCGTGCTTCTAATCAAGATATCAAGACAACGAGTATTGGAGTTTTGTCTTCAAGAGAATCACTTCGATTGGCGCGTTTGAGATTCCAGGCTGGAGTGACAACCCAAAGAGAGGTTGTGAATAATCAGCGTGATCTTAAACAGGCCAAGATTCTCTATGCAGATGCAATGCTGAAATACAATCAAAGCATGATCCAGCTTAGTCGCCGTACAGGTCTGGATCAGATTGCGGCTTGTGATTCCTTAGAGCTTTCCAATAAGAAGCCGAAAGATGATCTCTTGGACTCGGCCGCAGTTCCTATCAAACCTTCTCCGCTCACTCCAGCCTGCAAGGCTTCCATCCTGCAAGCTGAGTGATGAGCAGTAGGCCTTTGCCTGAATCTCTTGGCTCTTTGCAACTGAGCGCAGTTCATCAACTCCTTGATCGAGTTGCAGATCGTCAACGTCAAGACTTTGGCAATATCGTTTCCGATTTCAAGCCTGACGGTTCATTGATTACTTCTTGTGATCGTTGGAGTGATGCAGCTATCGTCGCTGGTCTGGCTCAGATTGCTGAACAGGAGGGTGTGTTGAGTGAGGAAGGTTCCAAACGCGTTCCTGATTCACCGGCTTATTGGGTGGTTGATCCTTTGGACGGCACTACAAATTTTGCAGCCGGTATTCCTTATTGGGCTATTTCCATGGCTCGCTTTGTTGGAGGAAGGCCAGTGGAGGCTTTTCTGGATGTTCCTTCCCTTAACCAGAGAATTGTGGCGATTCGAGGTGAGGGTGTTTGGCGTAATGGCAAGCGGCTAACGAATGAAACGCGTTCGACTGGTAGTTCCTGTGTCTCACTTTGTAGTCGTTCTATTCGGGTTTTGCAGCGGAGGCCTGATCAACCGTTCCCCGGTAAAATTCGACTCCTCGGTGTTGCCAGCCTTAATCTGGTGAGTGTGGCCATGGGGCAAACCGTTGCTGCTTTGGAAGCCACTCCGAAGATCTGGGACCTTGCTGCGGCTTGGTTAGTCCTCAATGAGCTCAATTGCCCCATGCAATGGTTGGCTGCAGATCCTGCTCAGCTTCATCCCGGGCAAGACTTGACTGCGGCTGACTTTCCTGTTTTAGCGACTGGTTCCCCGGTAGAAATGCAGCGTTTGCGCTCTTGGGGAGAGGCCTTGCGGCATGGCTGAGTCAGGTCAGGATTGCGAAAAGATTGCGAGAGGGGTATGAAATGGGCTATGTTTTTGGACTGCGTGAAGGGCTGAGCCCTGTAGCGCAAACCCACTCGGTGCTGATGGCGAAAGCTTGAGGTGTCAGTGGGCGTCTACAAGATCACAGGAGCGATCCGCTGGTGTTGTAGGTTTTAGAAGCGATCGCAAGATCGCAGCGCCTGACACTCCTTACAAGGGAGTGGAGGAGCAGAACCTGGACAACTTAAGAGTTTAGGAACTGACGCTTTTGTCGCGTTTAGGCCCTATGAGCAGCGATTAAAAGCTGATCAAAAGGTTTGAGCAGATATGCGACGAGAGTGTGAGGTCCCGTCAAAAGAAATGAGTTGCAGAAACCTGTTACAGCATCAATTTTTGCTTTCACGGGCGAGGATTGATGTCAAAGGTGTGACAGGTGAAAGCAACGACCGGATCTGAGATCCTGGAAAGTCACAGAAGGAAGAGATTCTGAAGTGCACTCTTGTAATCCTTCTGTCAGAGGAAGGGGGCAACAACTGCTTGTCGTACGCCAGTGCGAATGAGTGGGTGAAGCAAATCAGACTGAGTGATGAGCCTGTAAGGGTTGATTGCGAGAGGGTTTGATCTACTACGGAGAGTTTGATCCTGGCTCAGGATGAACGCTGGCGGCGTGCTTAACACATGCAAGTCGAACGAACCTTCGGGTTAGTGGCGGACGGGTGAGTAACGCGTGGGAATCTGCCCTCAGGAGGGGGATAACGGTTGGAAACGGCCGCTAATACCCCATATGCCGAGAGGTGAAATGAATTTCGCCTGAGGATGAGCCCGCGTCTGATTAGCTAGTTGGTGAGGTAATGGCTCACCAAGGCATCGATCAGTAGCTGGTCTGAGAGGATGATCAGCCACACTGGGACTGAGACACGGCCCAGACTCCTACGGGAGGCAGCAGTGGGGAATTTTCCGCAATGGGCGCAAGCCTGACGGAGCAACGCCGCGTGAGGGATGAAGGCCTCTGGGCTGTAAACCTCTTTTCTCAAGGAAGAAGATCTGACGGTACTTGAGGAATAAGCCACGGCTAATTCCGTGCCAGCAGCCGCGGTAATACGGGAGTGGCAAGCGTTATCCGGAATTATTGGGCGTAAAGCGTCCGCAGGCGGCTTTTCAAGTCTGCTGTTAAAGCGTGGAGCTTAACTCCATCAAGGCAGTGGAAACTGATTGGCTTGAGTGTGGTAGGGGCAGAGGGAATTCCCGGTGTAGCGGTGAAATGCGTAGATATCGGGAAGAACACCAGTGGCGAAGGCGCTCTGCTGGGCCATCACTGACGCTCATGGACGAAAGCCAGGGGAGCGAAAGGGATTAGATACCCCTGTAGTCCTGGCCGTAAACGATGAACACTAGGTGTCGGGGGAATCGACCCCCTCGGTGTCGTAGCCAACGCGTTAAGTGTTCCGCCTGGGGAGTACGCACGCAAGTGTGAAACTCAAAGGAATTGACGGGGGCCCGCACAAGCGGTGGAGTATGTGGTTTAATTCGATGCAACGCGAAGAACCTTACCAGGGTTTGACATCCTGCGAACCTCTAAGAAATTAGAGGGTGCCTTTGGGAACGCAGTGACAGGTGGTGCATGGCTGTCGTCAGCTCGTGTCGTGAGATGTTGGGTTAAGTCCCGCAACGAGCGCAACCCACGTTTTTAGTTGCCAGCATTCAGTTGGGCACTCTAGAGAGACCGCCGGTGATAAACCGGAGGAAGGTGTGGATGACGTCAAGTCATCATGCCCCTTACATCCTGGGCTACACACGTACTACAATGCTACGGACAAAGGGCAGCGAACTCGCGAGGGCAAGCAAATCCCATAAACCGTGGCTCAGTTCAGATCGTAGGCTGCAACTCGCCTACGTGAAGAAGGAATCGCTAGTAATCGCAGGTCAGCATACTGCGGTGAATACGTTCCCGGGCCTTGTACACACCGCCCGTCACACCATGGAAGTTGGCCACGCCCGAAGTCGTTACTCCAACCCTTGTGGAGGAGGACGCCGAAGGTGGGGCTGATGACTGGGGTGAAGTCGTAACAAGGTAGCCGTACCGGAAGGTGCGGCTGGATCACCTCCTAACAGGGAGACAACAACTGATCGTGATGTCTGAGTTATTGATACTTAGGCCATGATCCTGTCACCTTAGGTCGATCGGTACCTCAAGTTGAGAATCAAAGAAAAGCTGATTAATCAGCTTGGAGATTGATGATTGATTTTAGTTCCTAAACTTGTCTAGGTCACACCCCGCAAGGGTTACTCCTGGGCCATTAGCTCAGGTGGTTAGAGCGCACCCCTGATAAGGGTGAGGTCCCTGGTTCAAGTCCAGGATGGCCCATTCGGTGTTGGGGGTTTAGCTCAGTTGGTAGAGCGCCTGCTTTGCAAGCAGGATGTCAGCGGTTCGAGTCCGCTAACCTCCACTGACGAATCTTCTGACAACGAGCCAATGGTGAGAATCGTTGTGTGATGTGATTTAGAATTTAAGTTTGCTGGCAGACCCTAGCTTCTTATCATTCCAGGACTCAATCAATTGAGATGAGGTTGATAGGACGCTGGGCTCACTGTAATTCGCAAGAATTGCAGAGATGTTTGGCAGAACCTTGACAACTGCATAGGTAAGTCTGGAAAGAATAAAGCATCTCATGGATGCATGATTCTTGGGAATCAGCTGATGCAATCTGCGCGAGTAGAGAGCTGAGGTTGATTAACGAGAATGATGTTTGATTCTTGAGTCAAGAGCCGAGACTCTATAGCGTTCTTTCGATGTCATCGAGGCATCGAAAGTTTGATTGGTGATTCAAACCATCTTCAATGACAAACAATTCAGTTTAACTGGAGAAGTTTGAGATTGAACCCAGGTGAATTGCTAAGAATACGTATTCAACTACGTGAAGCGTTATAGAGATTAATTGGTCAAGCTACAAAGGGCTCATGGTGGATACCTTGGCACACAGAGGCGATGAAGGACGTAGTTACCTGCGATAAGTCTCGGGGAGCTGGACACACGCTTTGATCCGGGAATTTCCGAATGGGGCAACCCCTAGTACGGCCAGCTGAATCCATAGGCTGGTGCGAGCCAACCCAGCGAACTGAAACATCTTAGTAGCTGGAGGAAAGGAAAGTAAAAACGACTCCCTAAGTAGCGGCGAGCGAACGGGGAAGAGCCTAAACCGATGGTTGCGACCATCGGGGTTGTGGGACAGCAATGTGTATCAGGGATGTTAGGAGAAGTGTTTGAATGGCACACCACAGAGGGTGAAAGTCCCGTAACCGAAAACTGAACTGAACTAGCTGTATCCCGAGTAGCACGGAGCACGTGAAATTCCGTGTGAATCCGCGAGGACCACCTCGTAAGGCTAAGTACTACTGTGTGACCGATAGCGCAACAGTACCGCGAGGGAAAGGTGAAAAGAACCCCGGGAGGGGAGTGAAATAGAACATGAAACCATGAGCCTACAAGCAATGGGAGCCCGACTAAATCGGGTGACCGTGTGCCTGTTGAAGAATGAGCCGGCGACTTATAGGCACTGGCAGGTTAAACCGGAAATGGTGGAGCCATAGCGAAAGCGAGTCTGAATAGGGCGATCGTCAGTGTTTATAGACCCGAACCCGGGTGATCTAACCATGGCCAGGATGAAGCTTGGGTGATACCAAGTGGAGGTCCGAACCGACTGATGTTGAAAAATCAGCGGATGAGCTGTGGTTAGGGGTGAAATGCCAATCGAACCCGGAGCTAGCTGGTTCTCCCCGAAATACGTTGAGGCGTAGCGTCTAGTGCTCCAGCAGGGGGGTAAAGCCACCATTTCGGTGCGGGCTGCGAGAGCGGTACCTAATCGAGATGAACTCTGAATACCCTGTGTGTAACTAGGCAGTCAGACTGTGGGGGATAAGCTCCATAGTCGAAAGGGAAACAGCCCAGACCGCCAGCTAAGGTCCCCAAATCAACACTAAGTGATAAAGGAGGTGGGATTGCCCAGACAACCAGGAGGTTTGCCTAGAAGCAGCCATCCTCAAAGGAGTGCGTAATAGCTCACTGGTCGAGCGATCCTGCGCCGAAAATGAACGGGGCTAAGTGTTGTACCGAAGCTGCGGATTTAACTTGTTAAATGGTAGGGGAGCGTTCTATGTGGGGTGAAGCGTTAGCGTAAGCGGGCGTGGACTGCATAGAAGTGAGAATGTCGGCTTGAGTAGCGAAAACATGGGTGAGAATCCCATGCCCCGAAACCCTAAGGGTTCCTCCGGCAGGCTCGTCCGCGGAGGGTTAGTCTGGACCTAAGGCGAGGCCGAAAGGCGTAGTCGATGGATAACAGGTCAACATTCCTGTACCGGTTATGTTTTGGGAAGGGGGACGGAGAAGGCTAGCCAAGCCAGATGTTGGTTACTGGTTTAAGCGTTCGAGGCGTTGAGGAGCGGCGAAAACGTTCTGAGCTAAGGCGTGAATACGAGCTGCTACGGCAGCGAAGTTGGTGATGTCATGCTTCCAAGAAAAGCCCTATACCCGTTAAGGCATAACTGCCAGTACCCGAAACCGACACAGGTAGGGTGGTAGAGAATACCGAGGGGCGCGAGATAACTCTCTCTAAGGAACTCGGCAAAATGGCCCCGTAACTTCGGGAGAAGGGGTGCCAGCGAGAGCTGGTCGCAGTGAAGAGGCCCAGGCGACTGTTTACCAAAAACACAGGTCTCCGCTAAGTCGCAAGACGATGTATGGGGGCTGACGCCTGCCCAGTGCCGGAAGGTTAAGGAAGCCGGTCAGCGTAAGCGAAGCTGGCGACTGAAGCCCCGGTGAACGGCGGCCGTAACTATAACGGTCCTAAGGTAGCGAAATTCCTTGTCGGGTAAGTTCCGACCCGCACGAAAGGCGTAACGATCTGGGCGCTGTCTCGGAGAGAGGCTCGGCGAAATAGAATTGTCTGTGAAGATGCGGACTACGTACACCCGGACAGAAAGACCCTATGAAGCTTTACTGTAGCTTGGTATTGTGCCCGGGCTCTGAATGCGCAGGATAGGTGGGAGACGTTGAAGTAGTGCTCGTGGGTGCTACTGAGTCAATGGTGAGATACCACTCTTTCAGAGCTAGGGTTCTAACGTTCACCCGTTATCCGGGGAGCGGACAGTATCAGGTGGGCAGTTTGACTGGGGCGGTCGCCTCCTAAAAGGTAACGGAGGCGCGCAAAGGTTCCCTCAGGCTGGTTGGAAATCAGTCGACGAGTGCAAAGGCAGAAGGGAGCTTGACTGTGAGACCTACAAGTCGAACAGGGACGAAAGTCGGCCTTAGTGATCCGACGGTTCTGAGTGGAAGGGCCGTCGCTCAACGGATAAAAGTTACTCTAGGGATAACAGGCTGATCTCCCCCAAGAGTTCACATCGACGGGGAGGTTTGGCACCTCGATGTCGGCTCATCGCAACCTGGGGCTGAAGTCGGTCCCAAGGGTTGGGCTGTTCGCCCATTAAAGCGGTACGCGAGCTGGGTTCAGAACGTCGTGAGACAGTTCGGTCCATATCCGGTGTACGCGCAGGAACATTGAGAGGATTTCTCCCTAGTACGAGAGGACCGGGAGGAACGCACCTCTGGTGTACCAGTTATCGTGCCAACGGTAAACGCTGGGTAGCCATGTGCGGAGTGGATAACCGCTGAAAGCATCTAAGTGGGAAGCCCACCTCAAGATGAGTGTTCCCATGGCATAAGCCAGTAAGGTCACGGGAAGAACACCCGTTGATAGGCTCTACGTGGAAGTCCAGTAATGGATGCAGCGGAGGAGTACTAATAGACCGAGGGCTTGACCATCCATTTGGTTCTTGCCCGAGAAACAAGTTTTATTCAATTCAGAGCATCATTCGCAAGGATGATGACCTATGCAGTTCTCAAGGTTCACTCCTTGGGAATGATTTTATCCTGGTGTTCATGGCGATGTGGAACCACTCCGATCCATCTCGAACTCGGTTGTGAAACGCATCAGCGGCGACGATATTTTAGGGGTAGCCCTCTGAGAAAATAGCTCAATGCCAGGTAAAATATTTCCACATGTAGATCATCAATCTTGCGAAAGAGTTGTTGATTTACCAAGAAAAAGCCACCCCTACGGGTGGCTTTTTTGATGGCTAAGCCAGTGTGATTTTTAAAGAAGATAATCAAATAGACTCCTGAGGTCTTTGATTGGCTGGCGCTAGCGTTATTAGCAGTAGATGAATGCCAAGCGTGGAGCTTCGTTGGAAACGTTGGGCTAGATGGTTGGTCACAAGTTTGTGGCGGGCTTACCTTCGCTGGATGCGTTGTGATTGTGTAGATCTTAGTGCTGCTTTTGCTTATTACACGTTGCAGTCATTTTTCCCAATTCTGTTGATCTCGCTGTCTGTGGCCTCTTGGTTTCTTGGCCGTCAGCATGGCCTTGATCAGCAAATTGTTGATTTTACTGCGCAGGTTCTCCCACCTTCTGTGGTTGGTTTGGTGGAATCAACATTGGTCAAACTTGTCAAACAAGGCTTTGGTGCAGGATTGCTCGGAGCTGTGTTTCTGATGGTGACTGCTGGTAACGCCTATTTAACTTTGCAGCGTGGTGCTGATCGTCTTTGGCGAGACCTCTTGCCCCTGCCTTCAACACCTGCACCATTTGTTGTTCAGCTAACCCGCTTCCTGCGTGCTCGAATTGAGGCTTTTGTGGTCGTGATCCTGGTCGGGCTGCTTGTTGTTGTTGATCAGATCAGCGTCAATCTACGCATGATCCCAGGTGCTGTTTGGGATGAGCTGATTCGCACGACACCATGGCTTGCCGCTTTGTTGTCTCGAGTGCCTGTGCTTCAGGTAGGTCAGTTCGTTGTGCCATTACTCGGTCTCTCTGGGATGGCGTTGTTGTTGCAGGCTTTGCTACCTAGTAGACGTGTCCCACTGAGGCCTCTTGTTCCTGGGTCTTTTTTGATTGGTACGCTTTTGACGATCCTCAACCTGGTCGTTAGCCGCAGCATTCTTTCGCTGGGCACGCGTTATCAGGCTTATGGCTTCATCGGTGGTGTTTTGGTGCTCACCTTTTGGGTTTGGATGGTCGGTGTGATCCTTTACTTTGGGCAGTGCTGGAGCGTGGTTCTTGCCAGTAGGAGTCGGCATCAATGGGGAGAACCGAACCCGCTAAAAAGCTGATTTCACAACGTCTTCAGTCAGCATAAAATTGATTTTTAATTGATTGTTGTGCCTTCTCTGATGCGAGCACGCTCTGCCCGGTTGCCGCCGGCCTTTGCAGGCATGGCTCTATTGAGTATGGCGATAGGTGCGGTTGTGCTGATTACAGGTCTTACTCTTTTGGCGGTGCCTGTAATGCTGCTGATCGGATTTGTGGTAGCTCTGGTTGCCGGAGTCTTTTTTGGAAGCTGGGCTTTGATCGAAGTCTTAGCAGCCTTGGAGTCTTGGATGGAGCGGGACGCCCGCTTCCAGCGTTGAAATGGCCAGGCCTTCTCCTCTGATTTGGTTGGCCCTTCTGCTGATCTTGCTGTTGCCCACTGCAGCCGGGCGGATTTTGCTTGATCTCGCTGGTGGGTTAATGCTTGTCGCTTTGGTCTTACCGTTTTTGCTAGCTGGCTTTGGTTGGTTGGGTTGGCGTGTTCTTCAGTCCCGCATGGTGACTTGTCAGGCTTGTGGATTGCGCACTTTTGGCAGCTCTGGTCAGTGTCCTGTCTGTGGTGCAGGGCTGTCTGATACTTCAGAGTTAGGTGATTTTAAAGATGATGGAGGGATTTCTACCCCTGCTAGTGCGGCCACAATTGATATTACGGCTGAAGATGCTGGTTCAGAGGGTTGATGATCTTTAGACACTAATCAGTGTGTTTATCCGCTCCTATTGAGGAGCGTTTTTTTGTTGGATAAGAGGTTGAAAAAATCAATTAGAGCTATCAACAGTGTATTTCTAGTTCTCAGCATGATTAGCCATTTCTTGTAGCCGACGTTCACGCAGGAAGAGAAATAATGGTGCGGCAAATGCAAAGGCAATTGTGATGCTACTTAAAAGCACGATCCACAGGTGTCGCATTTGAAGTCGTCGACTCTCTACAACGATCCAGATGGTTATAGCACTAGCACCTATGATCAGATCTCGGGATAAAGATTGAGCTGCAGGATTTGCATTCGATAGTGCTACAAATAAGCTGATATCAAAGTCTGGGCCGTATTGCTGCATAAAGTCGATGTTGGCTAGTGTAGGAAGGATCGCTCCAGTGATTGCTAGGATCAAGTAGACCCATTGCAGCAAACTATTTGGTGCTTTCATGCCACTCGTGATGTGATAGTTGCAACGCTAGTGAAGAAGCCATGTGAAATCACTGATTAGTTGTATATGTATGATTACTGGTCTGAGTTTCGCCAGTGCCTTCATAGAGGCGAACTGCTGTTCAATGCGCTGGGCCTGAAGAACAAGTGGCAAAGTCTTGGAAATATCTTTTTTGCTTTGCTTGAGCAATGCCCTAAGATACCCACTCATTACCTTAACGAATAGTGGCCACAATGTATGGCTTTGAAGTGGTTAGAGCTGCTTGTTATTTTGGAGTTTCAATCAAGTTAGGGTAGATGCTTTTTGTCAATTGTCTTTATGGAATTGAAGTTGGCATTTAGATCATATGGCTCGAGTTGAATTTTGGCTGAAAGATTCTCTTGGCCCATGATTTTTCAGCGTAAACAGATGACTTTCAATGATTACAGATGTCTGTTCTCCATAGCCAAGCTCAAAGCGAATGCTGCCTCATGATTATGTTTTTAAGTGGCGTTGCCAATCAAAGCAGAGATCGAATTTTCTTTGATTTTCAGTGGTCGTTAACGAGAGGCATGAAGTTGTTTCTTTAAAGGCCTAAACTTGAAGGCTGGCTGATGAGCGGTAAATCGATGAAGCAGGCAATTGCTGAGAGAACAGCAGAGATGATCAGCGATCGAGTGGCGAATGTTGTACGGCCACTATTCCTTTGTAAGTCGAAGGCCTTGTTATTTGGAAATAACGGTTGGCAACACCAACCTGCTATCAGTGCTACAAATGGCCAACTGATAAAGGTCAAGAGTATGTAGTTGAGAACCATGCCCATTGATTTGCTTTAGCTGAAACCATTGTAGCGATCCTTTCAAGGTGCTATTGATTTTTACATTTAAGAATTTTTGAGTGAAATGATTTTGAGCACAATTTTCTTGATAGAATTTGTTTCTTGCTAGGTGCAAACAGCATCATTGGAGTGATAGTCTCTAGTACTCGTCAAGGCATTTAGATTGGTTCTGATTTGAACAGATGAGAAATCATGCCAAGCAATAGGGAGCATGATTCATTGGCGATTGCTAGAAGTTTGCTTCAGTGATTGTGGCTCGTATTGTTAATGACTCAGGTCTTGATTGATTGCTAAGTGCGTAACTGTTGCCTCCTAAAAGTATTAATAGTAGTTTTTTATTTCCGAATTATTCCGGGCTTCCCCTGAGGACAGCCTTCAATAATTTAAAACTAGTCAATTAGTAATTTATTGAGGTATTGTAATAATTGATACGCGATGTTCACTTTCCAGGGCTCAAATAGGTGCTTCTAATGCGATTGAATTTAAGCCTGTAAAACTATCAGATAGCCTATTGCTGTTAGTTTATGAAATGGTTTTGGTTGGCTGTATTGGTTATGCGTGGATTGATTGTTCGCCGCATTCCTCTTGCTGCCGTATTAGGTTTTAGTCAGAAGACATCATTTGCAGAATCAGTTTACAAGGCTAGTCGTAAGACCTATAGGAAAATGTTAGTTTTCTCGAGTACGTGAGAACTCGTTCTTGAGCCTCGGTTTGTTGATTGGGTGGTGATTTTCCCTGACTCTTGCTAAGCTAAAGACCAAGGAACTTGCATCATTAAGTCTGATCTCCTAGGTTTTATATGGATCAGTTGCTTTAAAAATAAGAGAGGGGGTTGGTATGCTATTTGCATCGCTTAATGTATGGCTCTAAAGGGTAATATTGTGGCTGTTGAATCAGCTCAATTGGGTCGGGGATGGACTGGAATTTATAAGGTAAAATTCTTAAGAGGTCGCAATAGACTTGTAATTTCTTTAGGCAAGTAGGCTCCAGAAAGTTGGACTCAGGACTTGCCTAAAGTGTAAACTTCTGCTGAATTATGTGCCTGATTCAGGCTTTAGGTTGTTCGCATCGAGCTGCAGCACGCTTTGTTCGACTGCATTAAGCAGTGCTTCACAGTGCTCAAGGTAGACCTTCCCTTGTAAGTAGTGTCTTTGGAGATCTTCTACAGGAACGCTGTCATTCTGCAATTGAGTAAGGAGTAAATCGAGAGCTTGTAGAGATTCTTCGTAGCTGAGTGATTTCGCATCTTGGCGCCATTCTTTCAGCATGCTATCTAGCGTTGATTGCGCAGTATTGATGCCGTGCTTTTGCTGTTTAGAGCCGGAATCTCTCGGCGTCTTCTCAGATGATGAAGTGGCTTTTATCATGTCGATGGCCTTTGCTGATTAATTGCTTCTGCGGTGGCATTGATCTGCCCATCGCTGAGTTGGATGGTCAAATTGTCCAGCACAGATACATCACCCACGCTTCGCAGAGTTTTGCCTTGCTTGTTCTTCACGATGGCAAAACCGCGCATCAACCAGAGTTCTGGTGATAGAGCTTGGAGGAGCTGATGCTTCTGGCTTAAGTGAATGCGCTGAAGCTCTATCTGTTTCAGCGGTTGTTGACACTCCAACGCTTTGCCTCGATCTACAAGCCGCTCACGTTCTTTGCGAATGAGCCAATTGCAGTGGTCTTTAAGTCGATGACGGCGTTGCATCAGCACATTTTGAGCTGACTCCCGACTGGGCAACAGGGCCACCATCGCTGCTGTTGGCGTCGCGGCTCTATGGTCAGCAACCAGATCAGCCACTGTTTGGTCGTCCTCATGCCCTAGTCCAGTCACCACCGGTATTGGGAAACTGGCCAGGTCACGGCACAGGCCTTCATCATCAAACACTATCAGGTCTTCACGACTGCCACCTCCTCTGGCCAGTACGATCGCTGCAATCCCCAGCTCATCATGCTGATTAGCCAGAGAACGTAAAACGGATTGGATTTGTTTTGCTACATCACCTTGGACTGGAATTGGAATGATCAGCAATTGAGTTAGAGGCCAGCGCTCTTTTGCTGTACGCAGCATGTCTGCTAGGGCGGAACTGGGCACGCTGGTCAAGATGGCTACAACCTCTGGATATTTTGGTAACGCTTTCCGTTTCGATTCGTCGATGATGCCCTCTTTCAGTAGCAGGGCTTTCACAATTTCGAACTGACGCAGCACCGTCGATAGGGACGGTCGCAGGTCTATGACCTGCACGGCCAGGCTTGCTCGGGTTGCCCAGAAGTTGAGCTTGCCGACAACCGTTACCCCATCCCCTTCTGCAGGCCTGTAGGTGAGTTGCTGCAGCTTGGAAGCCCAAGCCACTGCCGTGATACTTGCGTTGCCGTCAGTCAGAGTTAGCCAGAGATGCCCTTTTTTGATCTGTGGCTTGGAGACTGACGCTTCCACCAGAAAGCGAGGTGCAAAGCCACGTTCCAGCAGAGTGCCAATAGCCGCGTTGAGATCGCGGACTGAATAGTTGGGAAGGGATTCAGCGGTCAAGGCGTCGGTAGGCCATGCCCCAGTAGAGGCAGATCACGACGCTAAGCGCAGCAACAGCTTGCCCCCAGGCATGATCCAGTTGGGTGGATGCGATTGTGAAAATCACCAGGGCGCTGCTCAGCAGCCTTGCGCCATCGCGTCGGTTGTTGACGAAGAGTGGGGGCAAGTTAATCACTCCAACGTTTATCTACTGTGGCCCATCGTTATTGCAGGGCGCGCTTTACGCAAACTTTGTCGATTTACAGTGATCACCTCATATGGCTGCTACTGCTTGAAGGGTTGCAATGAGATTCAGCCAAGGCCCATCTGAGAGAGAATGCTTTGGCCGGTCAGAAGTTCGGTGCTGAGGCCGATGACGACGCCTATCATTGCTAGACGGCCGTTCCAGGTTTCTGCGAAGTTAACGAAGCCGAAACGGGGCTGAGTTTTGTCGGCCATTTGTAACTCCAAGATCTCATCAATGTAACAAAGCATGGAGATGGCTTGACCGTCTCCATGGCAATAGACTCCCATTTTTTAGGCAATTTCCCCCTTGTATTCATCTCATCCGGCCATGTGTTTTTTGATGCTGGCTGTTGCTTGGGCTTCTCGCGGGTTTTCTGGCCAGGGATGCTTCGGGTAGCGACCGCGCATTTCGCGGCGCACGTCCTGATAGCTATCATTCCAGAAGCCTGCTAGATCTCTTGTGAGCTGGAGAGTATGCCCTGCTGGAGAGAGAAGTTCAAGGGTCACAGGAAGCTTGCCATTGATCAGTTTTGGACCGTCTTCGCAGCCAAACATTTCTTGAAGCTTCACCGATAACTTCACCTCTCCATCGCCATAGTTGAGTACAGCAGACCGACCAGAGGGAATGGTTAGTTGGCTTGGCAGCAGGATGTCTAGTGTCTGGTGCATCTCCCAGGGGAGCTCTCCCCAGAGAGCTTCTATTAGCCCTTCTTCACCCAGCTCATCCAAGCTATGGCAGCCCAACAGCGGTTGGTTGAGCCATGAACTTGGCTGATGGCCAAGGAATTTAAGGTCGCGAGGTGGCCAGGGGGTGCCTAGGTGGCGGTGGGCGAGTTCCAGGCGTGCACGCAGTTGTTGGCTGCGACGGCCCCAGGGGAGTTGCCCTAGACCCTGATGGCACAAGACATCGAGCAGGATCTTGCGGCAGTGTTCTGGTTCGGGCTGTGGCAGGCGTTCCCTTTGGATTAGTAGTTCGCCGATCTTCAACAGTCGCTCTGCTCGTATTCGCGAGCTTTTTTCATCCCAGCTCACTGATTCACTCCATTCCCCATCTGTCTTGCTCAGCGTCTCTACCCATTGCACCGGGAGGGGGATTGCGAGCTGGATGAGTGTGTTGGCCTGGCCAAGATCCACCCTTGCAACTGCTAGGGCAGGAGAAGATCTGAGAGGGTCATGCTGGCGGAGAATGGCGCCGCGTCCTTGTCGCAATCGATAGTGTCCGGCTTTTCCTGGTCGTTCCAAGGCCAACCATTCCGGGAAGGCTGTGGCAATGAGTTGTGCTGCCAGGGCATGTTCTGAGAGGTCTTTATTTGCTTGTTTGCTGGATTGATCGTCTTGCCTAATGGTCTTGAGTTGACCAAGCAGCCTTTGACTGAGACGGCGCATCTGTTGATGGCCTTTTCTTGCAGATCGATGAATTTCTCGCTGGTCCTGACGTAACCAATCCAGACGAGTTCTCAGGTCTGAGCCAACCTGATGGCTGTTGAGGGGATCTCGATCACCAAGTAAAGCGGCTAGTTCGGCTCCCAGGGCTGCGCATCCCCATCCTTGGGCTTGGAGCAACAGGATCCCTAGCCTGGGATGTATGCCTAGTTTGCAGAGATGGCGGCCTAGCGTTGTGATCCGTCCGTCATGGTTGAGGGCGTTCAGATTGATCAGTTGTTGCCTTCCCTTCTGCAACGCTGATTGAGGTGGGGGGTCGATCCATGGCAGGGTTTCTCCTAAGCCAGCGCCCCAGGCAGCGAGCTCAAGTACCACGGGCATGGGATCGGTAACAAGTACTTCTGGAGGGGCATGTTCGGGCTTGCGCAGTTGTTCTGCTAGCGACCAAAGTCGAACGCATTGGCCTGGACCTTGGCGTCCGGCTCGCCCTTGGCGTTGCTTGGCGCTTGCCAGGCTGGAGGGCACTGTCTCAAGTCCCTCCATGCCAGTGTTGGGGTCAAAGCGACTTTGCCGACTCAGGCCGCTGTCGATGACCAGTCGAACTCCTTCGAGGGTGAGTGAGCTCTCCGCGATAGAACTTGCTAAGACGATCTTGCCTATCCAAGGCGATTCAGCCCTCAGCAATGCACGCGCTTGCACATGTAGAGGCTGTTGACCGTGAAGATAGGCAAGATTCCAATGAGTAAGACTTTCTTGAACCGCCAGTAGTTCTTGGGTGCGTTTGATCTCACGTTGTCCAGGCAGGAACACCAGCACGGTGGGGTGTGAACTGGTGCGATCGCTTGCTTCTGTGAGAGGTAGGGCATGGGCCTTAATGGCCCGCATCACCTGATGGGGTAACGGTTCGTCTGGGCGGGGTGTCTGATGATGGGTGACGACGGGGAAGGCTTTCCCCTCGCTCTGTAGAAGGGTTGCTTCTGGTAGGCGATCTTGTAATTCGCCAAGATTGAGCGTTGCAGACATGATCAGAAGCCGTAGCTCTGGATGGAGCAGCGGTCGGGCTTCAAGCAAAAGGGCCAGGGCGAGGTCGCTGTCTCGCCGTCGTTCGTGAAATTCATCAAAGATCACGCAATCAATGCCGTTTAGGCTTGGATCACTCTGAAGGCGACGTAGAAACAAGCCGTCTGTAATGACCTCTAATTGAGTTCGTTTTGAGCGCAGTTGTTCATGTCGTATAGCGAAGCCCACGCGCTCCCCTAAGGGTTCTTTCAAGCTTGCGGCTAGTCGCGAGGCTGCTGCTTTGACAGCTAATCGTCGGGGTTCCAGCATCCAGATTCTGCCTGGAAGAGGGGTGTGACCATCAAGGGCACCAAGTAGCGCAAGCGGAACTCTGGTGGTTTTCCCTGCCCCTGGTGGCGCTTGCAGCAGCACTGTGGCACTTGCAGTAAGGCTGTGGCAGAGCTGCGTTAGCAGCGAGTCGATCGGGAGAACTCCCAAGCTGCAAAGAAAGAGTTAGCTGATCAGATTGAGAAGAGCTAGCAGCATCAGACTGCTTAGGGCTCCTATCGCAAAGAGAAGCCTCACTAAAGGCGCCGTCGAAAGCTGCAGGCTGCTCATGAAGAAAACCTTAAGAGCCGGAACTGTACTGGTCTAGCCCCTTGTCCCTGTTTGTAGCCCTGGTAGTTCGCAGGGCTTCACATCCTTCACGCTCAGCGCACGTGGCGGGTGCCGTCAACGGGGTGATAGTCCTCGCCTGTGAGTTCTTCGTAAACGATGGCTGGTAGCCCTGTTTCAAACATGGTTTGAAGTGCTTCCTTGAGAAAGGGATTCCATCCCCCGGTGCTTACGTCGCCGTGTCGGACCGTCCAATCCCATGTTCCCTGCAAGTCTCTAGGGATGCGTCCTTCCCGATCGCGCCGAGCTACCAGGTCAAGAGACTCGACCAATCCCACTTGGATCGGCTGTTTGCCGTAAGCAGGGGTGAGGCTTAGTTCAAGCCGAACAGGATCTTCTTTGACCAGCCGCAGTCGAAACCGCGGAGGCAACTTCACGGCTTTGATGACTGCAGCCACGATGCGCGTTCTTTGATCCACCAGGGCTCCCCCAATCGAGTCCAATCCAGTGCCAGCCTTTTGACACTGGCTTTCTAATTTATTCAGCAGGAGTTTCTGTTGACTGGGGTGGCTCGTTGTCTCCTGAGAAACGAACTGTGAGGAGCTCTTCTTCTGTGAGGCGGCCTTCCTGGTCTAGTAATTCAGGGTGAACGGTCACCAAACCGGTGCGATCACCTTGTGAGTTCTTCCTAATTGCTTGGCTACGTATTGGTTGCTGTGCGGCGCCGAAACCCTTCCCCATCACGCGGAAGGCTTGCCACAGCAGGATCAGGAAAGCAGCGCCGTAAAGGATCGGGAACAAGGGGTTCTCCATGACGTCTTCATGGTTTGCGATAAAGGCGATTGGGTGGTCGCCACGTTGCGTTCATCATTGCTTGCCTTTGAATGATCGTGCTAATCACGAGGCTCTTGCAAAGCTCAGGCCTTTCAAACTTCACGAAACTCAGGCAAAGGGCTGGTTAGCGCCCAGGATTTGTTGCAACAGTTCATTCAGTTTGGAGCTTGTTGAGCTGTTCTGTGGGGGAATGAAGCTTCATGAAGACGAGCTCAGGCGTATTTGGTCACAGCTCTGTCAAGGATTGACACTGTTGTTTGAGAGAGCTCTGTCTACGGTCAAAGTCATGAATTGATTGTCGTTTGGCCAATGTCTGCGTTACTTGAGGAATCCTCCGCAGAGTTGCGGTTATCCAGCCAATCTTCAGGTTTGAGAAGGGTTTTCCGTGGTGGTCTTCTGCTTGGCACTGGATTGGTTTGTCTGCCTGTGTTGTCGGGACTTTCCCCTCAACGGCTGCAGGCGGCATCAGCCGCGACAGCCTTATCCAAGCAGTCGTTTGTAGCGGATGCCGTGGCTCGCAGCGGCCCAGCTGTGGTGACTCTTGAGACGAGTCGGACGGTCCGTTCTATGGGCATGGCTGGTCTGCCTCAGGGGCTATTAGCAGACCCGCTGTTCCAACATTTCTTTGGTTTGCCTGGCAGAGTCGCTCCCCGCTCGCGGATAGAACGAGGGCAGGGAAGTGGTGTGATTTTTTCGGCGGACGGATTGGTTCTCACCAATGCTCATGTCGTGGAGAAGACCGATCAGCTGATGGTGGGATTGCCAGATGGTCGAAGGGTGCCTGGGCGATTGGTTGGTCAGGACAAGATTACGGATCTGGCTGTAGTGCAGTTGGATGGCTCGGGGCCTTGGCCCACAGCCCCATTGGGAGACTCGGACCAGCTTCGGGTCGGGGATTGGGCCATAGCTGTTGGCAACCCTTTTGGCCTTGAAAATACGGTGACGTTGGGAATCGTCAGCAACCTCAACCGCAACGTCTCTCAGCTAGGGATCTCTGGCAAGCGGTTGGATTTAATTCAGACCGATGCTGCTATCAATCCAGGCAACTCAGGAGGACCGCTGTTGAATTCTGAGGGCAATGTGGTGGGTATCAATACACTCGTTCGCTCTGGACCAGGAGCTGGGCTGGGTTTTGCTATTCCTATTAATCGGGCTAGGACCATCGCCCACCAGCTGGTGGAGCGAGGACGGGCCAGTCATCCGATGGTGGGTGTAGGTCTCTCGCCGGTGCCATCTGTTCGTTCTGGGGAAGCCAACTCTCCTGGTGCTGTGATTCGTTCCGTGGTGCCGGGTGGGCCTGCAGCGCGTGCCGGGTTGAAGGTTGATGATGTGATCGTTTCGGTGGAAGGGTTACCGATTGATGGGCCTGCTGAGGTAGTGAGCGCGATTGATCGTCATGGAGTTGGGCGACCAATCAATTTTGGATTAATCCGGGGCAACAGTCGGATTGAGCTGGCGGTTACACCAGTGGAGCTGAAGGCGATGCAGGCACCTTGACCCTGTTGTTATGTGCACTACTCCCGACTAGTCCAGTCTCAGGCTCTACAAAAGGATCTAAGACATGTTCAGCCCATGAGCGGGTAGTGATGCAATCTCATTTTGCGGCTGCGGCTAGAAGCTATTCATTCGTCAGTGTCTCGTAACTGCTCCACGCAACGGGTGATGCATTCACCGTCATCCAGCGAGCAGGTGGTGATGCATTCGAAGTAGGTCTCAACGGCATCCCAAGTTTGCTCGTGTTCATGGTTTGCGTCGCTAGTCGAGTTGGAGATATGAAGGTCTTCGGCACGTTGGGTAGGGACGCTTGACATCAAGTACACATGGCTGTGAAGTCAGCTTATGCACATATTTGCTGTGCTCAAAGGAAAATGAGTCTTCCTGCCTAACCTTCTTTAAAGTTTTTTTGCCAAACGGATAGATTTTGGGTTTAAGCCGCGCCTTTTTTTCTGGCTTGACGCTTTCTTTGGCGATCGCGATTGGCTAAGCGCTTGACTTCTTTTTCTGCCAGGGCCAATGCTGCCGCGGCTGCGGCTTGTTCCTCTGATTTTTTTTCCTGGAAATAAGCGTAGTTGCCTCGGTAAAGGATCAGTTCGCCATCGCGTAATTCCACGATGCGATTGGCTACACGGGAAATGAAGTAGCGATCATGAGAGACCAGCAGGGCGGCGCCTTCGTAAGCCTGCAGTGCGTCCTCCAGCATCTGTTTGGCAGGGATGTCGAGGTGGTTTGTTGGTTCGTCGAGTAACAGCAAATTGCAGGGTTTGACCAGCATTAGGGCTAGGGCTAAGCGAGCCTTTTCTCCACCACTGAGATTTTCGACGTTTTTGAAAACAGCATCATTACTCAAGCAGAAACTGCCGAGTAGAGAGCGCACCTGGGTTTGGGTCCAGTCTGGGACAGCTTCAAACATTGTGTCGATGACGGTTTTCTGCAGATCCAGAGCTTCTGCTTGGTTCTGTTCGAAATAGCCAGCTATCACGTTGTGTTCTCCGAGGGAAGCCCTGCCGTCATCGGCAGCTTCCAAGCCCATGATCAGACGCAGCAGAGTGGATTTGCCTGCGCCGTTGGGGCCTATGAAAGCAATCCGATCGCCGGGTTCCACCTCCAGATGGGCGCCTAGGAAGAGAATCTTGTCTCCGTAGCTGTGGCTGAGGTCTTCGATCAGAGCCACCTGTCGGCCGGATCGTGGAGCGTCTGGGAAGCGAAAGCTGGGGCCGCTGACACTCTTAACTGGAGCTTCGATTCGCTCTACTTTCTCGAGGAGTTTCTCTCGGCTTTTGGCTTGGGTGCTGCGCGTGGCACTTGCCCTGAATCGATCGACATAGGCCTGTTGGGCGGCTAGATCTTTCTGCTGGCGTTCAAACGCAGCTTGAGTTGCTTCCTCTTCGAGTGCCTTCTGCTCAAGATGTGCTGTGTAGTTACCGAGATAGGTGCGCGAAATGCCTCTCTCAGTAATCACGATTTGGGTACAGATCCGATCGAGGAACGTCCGGTCGTGGCTGATCACAACCATGGCGGCGGTCTGTTTGAGCAGATAGTCCTCCAACCACTGGATGGTGTCTACGTCCAGATGGTTTGTGGGCTCGTCGAGCAGGAGCAGATCAGGATCTTGAAGAAGGATCTTGCCGAGAGCAATTCGCATTTGCCATCCCCCGGAATAGTCCCCTACCCGTTGATCGGCTCCATCTGATGTGAAATGGAGTGTTGGCAGTAGTTTTTCGATTCGAGCCTCAAGCTCATAGCCGTGTAGGGCTTCAAAGCAATTCTGCAAACGGCTTAGGTCTTTGATCAGGCTGTCGAGAAAAACGCTGTCTTCTGCAGCCCGCTTTGTAGCCATGGCGGTTTCTACGAGTCGCTGTTGATGGACAACGGCAGCGGCCTCACCAAAGGCTTGAAAGAGCTCTTCTCGCACTGTGCGGCAGGGATCAACATCAAACTCTTGTTGTAAGTAGGCGATGCGTGGGTTCCCCTGGCGCACAATCTGGCCACTGCTGGCTTCTTCGAGTCCCGCGATTAATTTGAGCTGTGTGGATTTGCCAGCCCCATTGACACCTACCAGTCCGATTCGGTCTCCGGGCTTGATTTCCCAGGTGACATCCTTGAGGACTTCATGCGTGGGGTAGACCTTGTTGACGTGCTCAAGTCGCAGCACCGAGGGAAAGCAACCGCAAGAACATCATCCCGCTTCGTATACGGGCAGACTGGAGGATATCCATTCCGGATCACCGGCCATGGTGAAATTCGAACAAATTACGGCTGTTGTGCTTGCTGCTGGCCTAGCGATCCCTAGTTACTGGTTTTTTTGGAGTTTGGCAGGGGGTGGCGGTTACGACCGTCGAGGCATGCAAAACGTCAATCCCTCACAAGTAGAAGAAAGTCGCTCGCGTGAATTAGAGCCTGGTCTTAAAGCCCCCCCCGAGCCTTGATGAGCCATTGCTTGGTGTCAGCGTCATCGAGGCTGGCCAAGTGCGCTTTTACTTCGTCAAGCGTTACAGGGAGTCCCATGCTGTGCCCTAGATCGCAGATTGCCTTCAAGGCTCCCTGAGGATCTTGGAGTGCCTGGCGAAATAGGGCTTTGGTGTGTTCGGGATCGTTCTGAATACGTTCGTAGAGCACTGCAGCGTTGCTGCTCATCAGAAGGGAAGTGTCTTTTGCAACTGTATTCAGCCTGAAGTGATTTGACCTGATTCTTGGTTCATGCTGCTTGCTCTACCTCAACTTCTGTCATGCCTGTTGCTGATGCGTCTTTCATGCTGCGGGCATCCATGCAGAGGACTTTGCGCAGTTGGGCGAAATTTTTGGCCTGGGATTCGCGTCCGTCCTGAGCGGCGCCGTATTCCGCCCTTTGCAAGACTTGATGGAGATGTGTGAGCAGATAGCTGCTAATTACAGCTGATACCAGCACATCGCTATTTTCTTGGCTTCGGCTTAAACGCCGACCCTTGCTTGATTTGATACGGCTGTTTGGCTTGACAGGGCTGTTGGATTGGCTAGGGCTGTTGGCCTGTTGAGGTGGATTGAAGCGAGTTGAAGTTGGAAGTGTGGGTTTGTCCATGGGGCAATCCTGATGTCTGGTTGTTAGTCGAATGAGGGGGGTACTTGAGTTTTAGGGCTGAAAAAGCATTGGGTATTTCGACGGGCCATGGAATTGTTGAACTGGGTCATCGGAATAGACCATTCCGAACTGTGGTCTCAGCATAGTGCTGGATACTATCCTTGCACACCTCTGTACACTTGTACGTAAGACTTACTTTTTTAGGGTCGTGGCTACCCGTCAAACCTCATCCAGTGGGAAGCCCAAGTCTCCGAGAGTCCAGGTTGTGTTGCCTGAAGAGCTTTGTGTGCGCCTAACAGCTCTTGCCGAGCTTGAGTCCCGCACCGTTAGCAATATGGCCAAAGTGCTTATTCAGCAGGGTATTCAGCGTTACGAGCAGGAGCAGAGTTCGGTCGTTTCAGCCCCATCGTTAGCGAGTACAGAAGGCTTTCGATCGGCTCTTGAAGCTCAACAGCCCAGGCGTTTAAGAGGCGCTCCGCGCCGTCTCCGCCTCTATCGTCCCTCTTGAGTTTGGTGGTCTTCGTAGTTCTTCAATGAACTGCTTGGCGAATCAAGCTGGATCAGCTCTCACACCAAGAACTGCCGCACGCTTGGCCCCTGTTATGGCCGGAGCGTTGCCTGGATACTGGAGGCAATGCCACCAGGCCAGTAATGCAAAGGCAAGGCCTTCTCGGGCTTCAGCGCTGAGGCCCAGCTCATCGCTATTGAGGAGTCGCATGCCACGGCAGCGTTGTCTTAGTTCGTTCATCAGCACAGGATTTCGGCTTCCTCCACCAGCAACAATGAGTTCCAGGGGGCGAACCAGATTTCTAAGGTGAAGATTGTCCAGATCCTGTGCCACAACGGCTGCGCTGAAAGCGGTCAATGTGGCGACACGATTGGCCCTCGACATCTTGGGGAGTTCCTTGAGGCGCTGCTCTAGATCGGCAAGCCCAAATTGCTCTCGGCCTGTTGATTTGGGAGGAGGGAGTTGGAAGAAGGTTTCCTTCAGCCAGCGTTCGATCGTGGTCGTATGCGGATGCCCACTGGCAGCGATGATTCCATCATGATCAAAGGCAAGCTTGCCTTTGCTGATCTGTTCAACAGCAAGATCTATCAGGCTGTTGGCTGGGCCGCAATCCCAGCCCATAACTGAAGCAAGGCGATCCGGACCGCTGCGGGGAGGAATCAGGGTGAGATTGGCAATCCCTCCAAGATTGAGCACCCCACGCCAGCCCCCTACTCGACCTAGCAGTGCGGCATCAGCCATAGGTACCAAAGGTGCTCCCTGGCCTCCTAGTGCCAGGTCTGCGGCTCGGAAGTCATGAACAACAGGGCGCTTGAGCAGTTCAGCCAGTAGAGGGGCTTGCAGGATTTGCCAGCTGGCGCCGCGATGATTCTTCTGAGGAGGACGATGCCAAACAGTCTGACCATGAGAACCCACCAGCTCAGCTTGTGCGCTGGGGTCACAGGCCAGAGCTGCTTGAGCATGAACCTCGGTGATGGACTCAGATAGCTCGAGCCATTCACGGCTATTGAGCCTGATGCCTTGTCCTGCGTTGATAACTATTTGGCGAAGATCCTCTGGGTAGGGGGTGCAGACAAGATTCAGTAGCGACCATTTGGGTTCAGATGGTGAACCACTGAACTCAGCGAGTACTGCATCAACACCATCAGCACTGGTGCCGCTCATCAGCCCCAGTACGCGCATTGAAGTCAGGTTTTGGGAAGTTTCTTGAGGTCGTCAACCAATCCCATGACGACAAGCACATGCTCTTTTTCGAGCACATACGTTGCGGGAGGGTTGACGTGCAGTCCCTTGGTTGGGCCAGCTGCCAGAACGTTTACCAGGTAGTTCTTGCGTAGGTTGAGGTCTCGTAGGGAATGTCCAACAAACAGATCGGGAACCTTGATTTCTTCGATGCAGGTTTGGTCATCAAGTTCCAAGCGTTCCATCAGGTTGGGCCGTACTAATTCAAGACCTAGCCGCTCCCCCTGCATCCTCGAGGGGAACACCACTCGATCAGCGCCAACCCGCTTCAACATCTTTTCGTGAAGGTCACTGGTGGCTCGGGCAATCACCTGTTGCACTTTGCTGCCCTCGCTGTCCTTGGCGATCAGCGTGGTTGTGATGCTTGCTTCGATCGGTTCGCTGATGCCCACGACAACGGTGCCCATTTCGAGCACACCTGCTTCTCGCATCGATTCCTCGTCAGTGCAGTCCACAACTCTTGCTTCGATCGACGGCTCCAGTTGGCGCAGCTCTTCGATAGATCGTTCTGAACGGTCAACCGCCAGCACGTCTGCACCGTTTTGCATGAGTTCACGACAGACGGCGCTCCCGAAGCGCCCTACTCCCACTACCGCAAACCCAAGCTGAGGGGTGCCTTGTTCGGGTGACCAGTTCCACCACTCTTTCATTGTGTTTTCTCAGCAAACCAAAGTTCAGACATAAAGATCTTCTCGCGGATAGCCGATGCGATTTTGACGGTGGAGCCGATCTTTGTTGACTGCTTCCCAGATTGCGCTGAGTAGCAGAAGGATGCCGAGTCGTCCGACAAACATGCCGACGATCAGCACGAGTTGTCCGAAATGACTCAAATTCTCGGTGACGCCAACATCGAACCCAACAGTGGCAAAGGCTGAAATGCATGTGAATAACATTTCTAGAAAGGTGAAGGCTTGCTCTCCATTCAGGCTGCTGGACATACCCAGCAATAAGGCCATCACAAGCACGAAAAGCAAGGATGCCACTGTGATGCCGACGGCTTTCAAGACCACCTTGTCGGAAATCTGACGATTACGGATGACGACATCGTCCTGACCACGCAGGGTTGAACGGGTGGCGGCCATTAAGGCGGCCAGGGTGGTGGTTTTGATGCCACCGCCAGTACCTCCGGGACTAGCTCCAATGAACATCAGCGCCATTAGCAGAAGTAGCCCTGAATCGGAAATGCTCTCGAGAGAGAGGTTCACGGTGGTAAATCCAGCGGTTCTGGCACTGATAGAGCCGAATAGCGAGCTCATCAGTCGCTCAGACCAACCCATACTTGAGAGGAAGTGGTCTTGGCTTAGTGATTCAGTGATCACTAGCCCCACGGTTCCGCTCAGGATCAGGATCAGGGATGTGCGAATGACCAGACGGGTATGCAGGCTGAGGTTGCGGCGTTGTAGTTGTTTGCGATTGCTCCAGAGATCACTGGTGACTCTCCATCCCAGTCCACCAAGAACGATCAGGACAATGATCACGCTATTGACTACCGCATTGCTGCGGTAGTGCTCCAGGCTGTCAGACCAGAGTCCGAAGCCGGCGTTGTTGTAGGCAGAGATGCTGTGAAAAAGTGCAGCCCACAGTCGCTCTCCATGGTTGGTGATGTCATTGAAGCCAAAGATGTAGAGCACGATCGCGCCAATCAGGATCAGCACTGTTGCGGTGAGGGCAATGCCGCGAAAAGTCGTGCCTACGCCGCCAACCCCGAATTCATCGAGGGTTTTGCCTCGATCAAGCCTGCATCTCAGCTCCGTTCCGCGAACCACAAAACCTTGTAAGAAGGTGGTGATAGCCATCAGCCCAAGTCCACCTGCAAGGATCATCGCTGCAAGAACCCCCTGGCCGACGTTGGTTAGATCTTGGCCAACATCAATAATGCAAAGTCCAGTCACGGTCACTGCGGAGGTCGCCGTGAACAGGGCTTCCCACAATCCCACCTTGGCGTTGGAGCAGACCGGAGTGGCGAGAATCAGAGTCCCAGCGATGATCACCAGTAAACCTGTGACCACAGTGAATTGAGGAACCGTTAGGCGACGGTACAAATCCTGAGTGCGATGGCCGGCGTTAGGAAATGGCACCGATGGGTTACCGCTTTATCGCGACGAGAGTCAAAGGGTGTCCTGAGGATTCTCCCCAGACGGATAGAACCAGATTCTGCAAATGTTGGCACAGTTCTGCTGTATTCAAGATCCGCCGAAATGCCAAAGGATCAGCCCAGGAATCATCACGGTCATCACGGCCGTTAGGCCAGCTCCGTAACGGGTTACATCCAGAAATCGATAACGCCCAGGACCGAACACCATCAGGTTTGTCTGATGCCCCATTGGTGTCAGAAAAGACTGGCTTGCACCAAATAGCACGGTGAAGACCAGTGCATTGGGTACAAGGTCTAGTCCAGGTGCGAGTTGGATGGCCACTGGGACAAGTAGTGCAACGGATGCAGCTGGGCTCATCACCTGGGTGAGGAGCGTGGTGACCAGAAAGATGATTAGTAAGGCTATGTAGTTGGACCAGTCATTCAGCAAGGTTTCAAAGCTGCTTGCAAGAGCATCTGCCAGGCCGGTTTTCTGCATTGCCACGCTGAAGCTGGAGAGCGACCCCAGCAGCAGAATCACATCGAGACGAATTGATCGCTGAAGTTCCCCTGGACGAAGGCATCCTCCTGCCACCATCGCGACTGCAGCAAGTAGGACCGCTGCCACCAGTGGCAGGGCAGTCACTGTCGGCATGATCAGCATGGCCAAAGCAATGGCGATGGTCAGTGGTTTGCGGCGCACTGTGGGCAGGTCGTTTTCCAGCTGATCAAGGACCAGCAAATCATTGCTGGCTTGCAGGCCGCGAATCGAGTCCAATGGGGCTTGCAGCAGTAAGACATCGCCTTCGCGTAGTACAGCTTGTCCAAGACGCTCTTGCACTGTTTGCTGACCACGCCTGAGAGCAAGAATTGTGGCGTTGTGGCGTTGCCGAAATCGCAGTTCACGCAGACTTGCACCAGCCAAAGTTGAGCCTGCCGGTAGGAGGACTTCCACAGTTCTTTGCCCTTCGCCCAGGCCAGATGGGGAAAGTGATGATGGAGCGATCGACTCTCTTGTTGCTAGCTGTACGTTGTGTTCTTGTTGGAGACGAAGTAGGTCTGCGCGGGTGACCCGCAGGAGAAGTCGGTCGCCAGGTTCAAGTCTGCGATCAGCCAGGGGCGGTAGGAGTCGTTCTCGACCTCTTTGCAGTTCCAGCACGTCTACATCAAAACGACGTTGTAAACGACTGTTGTGCAGGGATTGTCCTACCAGTTGCGAGTTCTGAGGGATGGTGACTTCTGTGAAGTAACCGGTCTGGTCTTTGTTGTCTCCTAGTTCATCGCTGTTGCTGCCACGGTCTGGCAACAGGGCCTGAGGGGCAAGCATGAGATACGTGGTTCCGGCGAGCCAGATCGGCACGCCGATGGCTGTGAAGCTGAACAGTTCTAGAGATCCATTGCCCAATTGCTCGCTGATGTCACTGACCAGCAGATTCACTGAACTCCCCAGCAGTGTGAGTGTGCTGCCGAAAAGCGCTGAGAATGATAGTGGCAGCAGGACCTTGGACGGAGAGATCCGGCGTCGATGGCACCAGGCTTCGATGACAGGTAGCAACGAGGCGACGACGGGTGTGTTTGGGAGGACACTCGAAATGGGAGCGACCACTAGGCCTAACAAGGCAATCAACCGGCGTGGGCTGCGAATGCGCTCAGATGCGATCAGTTCGCGCACGCGATCCAGGGCACCACTGCGGAATAAGGCTGCAGAGACCGCGAATAGGCCCATTAGCGTAATCAGGGCAGGCCTGCCAAATCCAGCCAGGGCTTGTTGGGGAGTTAGGACACCTGTGGCCATCAGCAGTGCCATGCTCAGCAGGCCAGTGAGTTCAGGTGCAAGGGCACCGCTGATGAAGAGCACCACCGCCAGCAACAACACCGCCAGGGTGATGAGGGCTTGGGGGTTTTGAATAGCGGTGCTCAGCACAGCCATAGTTAGGTATTTACAGAACGCAGAGGGGCCGATTCTGCTCTGTGACCCCAGAATTGGTCCTTCAGCCAGTGTTTGAGTCCTTGCAGCCCGGCACCTGAAGCCGCGGAGAGATAAATCACCTTCGGGTCGATGCTGCGGATTGTCTCAAGTGCACTGCTATCACAGCGATCAATTTGATTGGCTATCACCTGCCGGATTGATTCTGCGCCAAGGGAATTAAGCAACTGATGCACTGTGTCCAGTTGGGCTTGCCAGTCTGTGTCTGACAAGTCCACAACCACTAGGAGGAGATCGGCTGCAAGAGTTTCCTCCAGAGTGGCCCGAAAGGCTTCCACTAATGGCGCTGGCAGTTCACGGATGAAGCCCACAGTGTCTGTGATAAGAAGCTCAAGGGGTTTTCCACCTGTCTGAGGAATCAAGAATCGTCGGGTGGTTGGATCCAAGGTTGCAAACAGTTTGTTCTCTGCCAGCACTTTGCTGTGCTCGTTTCGACTGCAGAGAGCATTGAGTAGGGATGATTTCCCTGCATTGGTATAACCCACGAGTGCAACCCTTGGCAGACCTTTCCTGCGGTTGCGGAGTCGGGCGCGATGGTTTTGCAGTTGCCGTACCTCACGTAATAAGTGCTCGATGCGTCGTGTAATCGCACGCCGGTCTTTCTCGAGTTGGGTCTCGCCGGGCCCGCGTGTGCCGATGCCACCTCCCTGACGGGATAGGCTGAGACCTCGCCCCATCAGCCTTGGTATGCGATAGCGAAGTTGGGCTAGTTCCACTTGAAGGCGGCCTGCTGCACTAGAGGCGCGCTGGGCAAAGATGTCTAGGATTAATTCACTGCGATCCATGACAGGGCAGTCGAGATATCGCTCCAGATTCCTGACTTGAACAGGACTGAGCTCACGGTCTGTGATCACTAGAGAAGCGCTATGTCGCCGAACTTCCAAGGCGGTCTCTTGTAGTTTCCCCTTGCCCCAGAGGGTCTGAGGGTTAGGAGCCCCCTGCTTTTGTCGCACAACTGCTACAGGATGCCCCCCTGCACTGCGCACCAACCCCTCGAGCTCAGCAAGGTCGCGTTCGCTGCGGCTTTGCTCTGGTCCCGTAAGGGTAAGTAGTAGGACCCGTTCCCTACTGTCCTTTGACGGTAGGGGGTTGATTTCTGGCTTGGCGGTTGATCCTTGGCTGTGTTGGCAGAGCTCGCTTAGTCCGTTGGCTTTGATCAAGCTCCATCCCGAGATCTCCTTTGGGTCTGGTTGCCAGAGGGCAGCAATCCTGCGACCTCCTCGATCTGCTGTGGGGGCAAAACGTAGCCAGGAGTTCGGTGCTAGATCGAGTGCCACGATTGCATCATGCTGTTCTGGCCTGAGGTTGTTTCGCTGAAGCGTTAGAGAGCAGCTGATTAAGCGCCATCCAGCGGTCTTGCGCCGGGGTGATTCAGGAAGATGGGCGAGAAGTTGGCCGGATCCATCGAGAGGACCGACCCAAAGAAGGCGGCACAATCCACGGCTATCCAGCACTAAATGGAGTGGTTGGCATAGCTCAATCACCTGTTCAGCTAGCCGTTCGAGGGTTAGCTGATCGGCGCCTTCCCTTTCGGGATGCCGGCGGTGGCTGAGGCGTTCTAATTGTCTTTGTTGTGAAGGGCGTAGTCCCTTGGTGCGGCCAGCGAGGTGGGCTTGTTTCAATGTCCGAGCAGCCAGGCCCCGCCTGAGCGCAGGCCTAGAGACAATCCAGGTAGTTTTGTTAGATAGGCACCTCGGCGAATTTGGAAAGCCAGAGGACCTGCGAGTGTGAAACCCATGCCGGTGAGGGAGGCTTCTCCTACTCCCAGGCTGAGCATTTCGCCAAAATCTTTAAATTCAAAAGGCTGGAGAGGACTGCTTGCTCGTAGTGCCATCACGTTTCGAGCCGCGATCTCCCCTTGTTGCAGTGCGACCTGGGCTGTGGACGGCCAGGAGTGGTCTTTGTTGTAAGTGGCATCGCCAAGGCCAAGCACATCACTGAGTCCGATCACTTGTAGGCACGAATCGATAGGCAGTCTTGCTTCGGTAAGGACAAAGTCGGGGCTGAGTGCTGGTATGACTGGTTTTGTGCCGGCTGTCCAAACAAGACCACTGTGCGTTATTGCTGAACTTATGGCAGGTTCCTTTTGTTTACTTATGAGTTCAACCTGGTCTGTTGAGATGGCTCGAACTTGCGTGAGCAAATGAACGTGAACACCACGTTCGCTGAGTGCTCGCTCTGCTTGTTCTTGGTTGAAGGCTTTCGCACGGGGCAGAACCCTTTCGCCAAGCTCAATGAGGTGGAGTGCAGCAGCACCGTCAAGGAGATCTGCCAGCTTGCAGGCCAGTTCCACGCCTGTTGGTCCCGCTCCAACAATCACAAGGTCCTGACGAGGATTTCTACGTAATTGAAGTTCTTTAATTCGTTGTCGCAGCACGTCAACGTCGTTGAGACGGTGAAACATCAGGGCATGTTTACGGACCCCTGGAATGTCGAAATCTGTTGGAGCTGAGCCAGTGCTGAGTACCAGTTGTGCGTAGTTGAGCTTGAGCCCTGAGCTGGT
Source organism: Prochlorococcus sp. MIT 1318 (assembly GCF_047304505.1). NCBI lineage: Bacteria > Bacillati > Cyanobacteriota > Cyanophyceae > Synechococcales > Prochlorococcaceae > Prochlorococcus > Prochlorococcus sp. MIT 1318. Next base: position 977,718 of record NZ_CP138958.1, read on the forward strand.
GGAGACCGTTTTTGCTTTGGTGTCGATGCTTTCAACCCGGTCTTCGAGAAGGGCAATACCGCGTTGACTGAGTAGAGAGTGATATGGAGGTGCGACTTCCCAAGCCTGAAGCTCTCCACTCAAGAGTTCGTAAAGCAAGGGGAGAAAGACGAACCGCTGGCGCGGTTCAATCAGCACGATGGGGGGGCGAGGTTGGCAGTGGCTGAGAGCGAGCGCGGTCGTTAGCCCTGCAAATCCGCCTCCGACAACCACCACGGCATTGGCGTTTGACGGGTTTGGGATCATGCGCGACGAGCCTGGGATGATTCTCGAACCTTAAACACTCTGTTGTGGACGGCGACATTGGAGAATGGGGAGATGACTGATGGCTCCATTGATACGGTGACCACTGCCACGTCTACTGCGGCAGGCCAATCTCCGAGTGTGCAGGTTGCCTCGACTCTCGAGATGCCTCTGGAGGATGCTCGGATACACCTTGCCAATCTTTCTGCCCAGAACCGTCTTGAGTGGGCCCTGAAGCAGTTTGGTCAAGGCTTTGTTCTGACAACTAGCTTCGGCATTCAATCAGCTGTTCTGCTGCACATGCTTCATGGCCTTGATGGTGGTTCGGTGGTCCCTGTGGTCTGGGTGGATACGGGCTATCTACCAGCTGAGACCTATCTCTATGCCGATCAGCTCACGCGTCAGCTTGGGTTGGATTTAAAGGTGGTTCAAAGCCCAATGTCTCCTGCTCGAATGGAGGCTATTTATGGCCGTCTCTGGGAGACAGGTTCGGTGAAGGATCTGGAGACATATCACCGTATTCGCAAGGTGGAGCCCCTCGAGCAGGCTCTGGATGATCTCCATGTGCATTGCTGGGCCAGTGGAGTGCGCAGTGATCAGACCGACTATCGGCGCTCAATGGCTTTTTTGGATCTGATTCGTGATCGCCTTTCATTGAGGCCTTTACTCGACTGGACTCCCAAGGAGGTTTTCTATTACATGCAGGAGCATCAGTTGCCGCAGCATCCTCTGTTTGAAAAGGGTTACTCCACGGTCGGCGATTGGCATTCCAGTGCTCCCGATGGGGGGGAGGCGTCTGGACGGGAGACACGCTTTGGAGGTCTTAAGCAGGAATGCGGCCTTCACCTCCCAGGTGTGTTGGGCGAAGGCATCTAGTGGAGGTTGTTGGGCATTGCCTGTTGATTGGCAACAGTCGCTGGCATTGGGCCGAGTATCAGGCTGATGAATGGCAGTTTTGCCATAGCGTTCCCAATCCGCTCAAGCTTCAAACGCTTGAGGCCCCCCTTTTGGCATGGGCTGCTGTTGGTCCGATCCCTGCGGGAGTTGCCTTGGATCCGAACCGGCGCTTGGGGTTGGGGGATGTGCCTTTAACCCGAATGCCTGTATGGCTCGGCATTGATCGAGCTTTGGCGGCCTGGGGTGCGTTGAGAAGAGCTCACACCAGCGGGATGTCGTCTTCAGGCCTGCTTGTGGCCGATGCCGGCACAGTGTTGAGCTTGACGCGAGTGACGGCCGCTGGTGATTTTGCTGGTGGACAGTTGGTGCCGGGTTTACGTCTGCAGCAACGTGCCATGGCGCAGGGGACCCAAGGTCTGATTGATCCAGGCATTGGCTCAGTTAGTGCTGAACCATTCCCTTTCGCCACGGCCGAGGCCATGCGTCGAGGCAGCCTCCAGGCACTGCTTGGCACTCTTCTAGAGGCTCAGCGTGAGGCGGCACTACCGCTTTGGTTATGTGGAGGTGATGCCTCGGTTCTTCAGGAAGCACTCATTCAGAGGGGTCTTGATGTGGTGCATCATCCGAATCTTGTCTTGGAGGGGATGGTTGACGTGCACAATCGGATTAGTCGAGCCCCAAGTCTTTGAGGATTTGATCGGCCATGGTTGCGGCTTTCACCTTTAGATAAATCAGTTCCAGATTGCCCTTGGGATCTACGACAAAGCTATGGCGCATCATGCCCATGTATTCGCGTCCCATGAATTTTTTGAGCCCATAGCTTTCGTAGGAGCTGGCCACTGGGCAGGGTTCCGTGTCGCTAAGAAGGGTGAAAGGAATCTGATACTTGTTGATGAATTTGGTGTGGGATGTAGCACCGTCTTTGCTGATACCAAGCACCTTGATGTCATTGGCTTCGAAGCGTTCCCATTGGTCGCGGAAATTGCAGGCTTCCTTCGTGCACCCAGGGGTGTCGTCCTTCGGATAGAAGTAGATCACAACCCGTTGACCTCTTAGTGATGCCAGCTGAACGAGGGTGCCGTCCTGATTGGGGAGATTGAAATCTGGTGCTGGATCACCAATCTTCAGGGTCATTGATGCCGCTTCAACTCAATAGCAGAAGCGTACTGGCGTTGTGGTTATTTCCGATGCAGGCTCCCTTGATGCCTATCAGTACGGAGGAGGAGCAATGGGCTGGGCGATTGTCTGCGCGGAGATCAAGGCAGTTCAGACAGTCTCGTGGCTATGTACGTCATGCCCTCGCTGACTTGTGGCAAGTGTCTGCACTTGAGATTCCATTGCATGCCCCTCCAGGTAAACCTCCAGAGCTGGCAAATGGCTGGGGATACATCAGCTTCAGTCACTGTGAAGATGCACTGCTGGTGGGTTGGTCGCGGCAACGGGTCGGGGTGGATTTGGAGCGTAGTGATCGTCCTTTTGCTGCTGAGTTGCTTGCACGTCGTTATTTCTGTGCTCACGATCAGTCAGCTCTCTGCCATTTGCGGGGTGCGCCTTTGCGGGATGCCGTGCTTGAGCAATGGCTAAGTAAAGAAGCAGCGATTAAATGGCAGCGGGGCAGCCTGGCTGCGGATCTGATTCATTGGCGTTGTGGGGTCGACTCTGCGTTTGCTGTTCATGAGGTATTGGGGCATCAGGTCGATGTGCATCGAATTCATCACAACATTTGGAGCATGGCGGTGGTGAGTGATTTAAGTGCGATGTCTAATTCCCCAATGCTCTGCTTAGTTTGAGGGTCATTGTTGAGACGCTCATGCTAGGCATGCTGAGCTCACAGAAAGCCCCATCGCTTTTAGCCGCAGTCCTTTTGGCAGTGATGGGTTTGTTGGGGATGCATCAGGAGCAGGCTCTCATGGTTTCTGGAACTTGGTCGAGTGGTGAAGATGTGACGTCTCGTTTAGCGAAACGGGAGGCCACTCTCAACCTGCGCAGCGAGGCCGAAGCGTTGTTGTTGTCTTTCACCCGAGCTCAGATGACACGTTTCTATTGGGGTGAGTTTGCCTCGTCGTTGGATGAGCTGGGCCTGACTGTCGGAGAACCTCTAATCGCACATGTGCAACGATCAAAAAATCTCACCATGTTGTGGCTGGCTCCTAAGCATGGTGAGGAAGCCTATTTAGCCATTGTTCGTCGTGACAGCAGCGGCACTAGGCTCGAGAGACTTCATTGCAGAGGCAATGTTTCTAGGTTGAAGAAACCCTTTTTGGGTATTTGCCCAGATGGATGGAATGCATTTTTGCCTTTAAAAAACATTTGAATATTGCGACATCAACTTGATTGGGCTTCTTGATTATTGGGACACGAGGAGATTCGCGATCTTTCAGCCTTGGTGCAAGACCAGTTTGATTACGGCCTGAAGTCCTGCCAAAAGTGTGATTTTGGAACATGGCAATCAGATGTGTTGGCGAATCTATCTTTTGCAGCTAGTTTAGTTTGGATTCCTATTCTCAATCGTCCGTGTTCAATCGTCTTGCTGCCGGTTTGCTTGCCGGTGCCTCTTTGTCGGTCCTAGCCATCCCCGCGCAGGCAGGTACCAATTCACCCGTTCGCTGGAACTCAGGTGGTGCTGTTTGGACCACTACCTCCAACGACTTTGAAACTTTCTTAAGCACTGGTGAGACTAATCTTGATCGGGCTCTTGATCAAGGAATTGACCGTTCAGGTTGGTCTGCTGATGAAATTCAGCAGGGCATGACCAAAACCTATGACGTCGACCTCATCGACGTGACTCGTTTCCTCTACTCCGATGATGGGGTTGTCTTCCTTAAGAATCAGACCAAGAGCTACTTCCCTTACTGGAAGATGACCGCTACGGCTGTGCAGGGCCTTCGTGCAGCCATCATTGCTGATTCTGCTGATGGCAGCATCTCTTCACAGGGGATTATGGCAAACCTGCCTGTTGCTTTCCGTCTTGCCGACACCTGTAGCACCTATGACGGCAGCCAGAATGTTTGTGCAGATGGCAAGTGCCAGGGCGACGCTCAGTGCACCTCCCTGTTGTCTTGGTACGTTTTCCTTCCTGCTTGTGTGCAGGCCAATCAGCTTGCTCCCAGATGGATTTATGGCGGCAAGACAACAGGTCAGACTTCTTCTAACGACTTGTCGTCCTACAGCTCGTCCCCTATTCGTGGCCTTTGGTGATCCGTTTTGATCACAACTCTCAAGCCCCGGCATCGCCGGGGCTTTTTTTATTGTTGTTGGTCTTCCCGATGGCTTGGCAGTGTTAGTGGAGTCTGCGGCTGCCGATGATGCGTTGATGGATCAGGCGTTGGGGTAGTTGTTGTCCTCGCGTGCGCTTGAGCATGAGCTTCAGGTTTTCCAGAACCTCTAACGATGCATTGTTCGCTACTAGGTCTCGGTAGGGTTGCCCTTCGCTGAGCCAGCGATGCTCAAGGCCCTCATCCACCTGCAACATCAGGAGTTCCTCCCATCTCTCCCAGGTCAGCTGCCAGCCGCACTCCTTCAGGTTTTGTGCAAGGAGTGAATCGAGGCGCTGGCTTTCAAGCCAGATCTTTTCGCGAGCGATGAGTGGTGCTAGCAGGTTCCTCTCCGCGGGATTGGCTCCTTTGCTCTCTAGTAATTGCAGTAGGGCCTCGGCCGGCCCGATGTCTGCATGGCTGATCAGGAGCCTTAGACCGGTTGCATCGGTGCATCGCTGGCTGATTAGGCTCCAAAGTTTCTTCTTTTCTGTACCTGCAATGTCTTGGCTGGAGAGACGTCCCCCAATCCATTCGAACTGATGTTCTGCTGGTAATTCTTGGAGTGCATCGCTGCTTCCATCGATCAGTTCAGGGCGGATGATGGGGTCGAGCAGATCGAGTTGAGCTATTAGGCGCGCCTGATCCTGCGCTGTTGCGCAGAGGATTGTGACACCGCCTTCAGGCACTGCTTGAAGCGGATCGAGTGCCCAGAGCAAGGAGCGTCCGCCGATGATCAGAACTCGATGGTGGCGTTGGCAAGTCACTCCAGACCAGAGGCGTTCGCGCAGGTGGTTTAGTCGTTCTCCATCTTGGTTGAGCTGGCGTTGCACCCATCTCTCTAGTTCAGGGGTTTCTGGACCACTGCTAACGAGCAATGGGTTCTCCTGGGCTGATTCGCTTGCTGCGGCGAGCTGTGTTGCCCTTCGTTCCAGCATGAGCAGGCGCCGATGCCCTTCCCAGCCTTTTTGGCTCGGTTGCCAGAAGACTTCTCCTTGCAGGGAGGTGGGTAGGTATTGCTGTGAAACCCAGTGTTCCGCAAAAGCATGAGGGTAGCGGTAGCCGACACCATCTCCAAATGCTGCTCCGTCACGATGGGCATCGCGGAGATGGCTGGGGATGTCTTGATGCTGGGCCTCCCGCACCGTGCGTAGGGCTTCGAAGAAACCCTGCACACTGTTGCTTTTTTCGGCGCAGGCCAAGTAAAGGGTGGCTTGTGCCAAGGGGTAGAGACCCTCCGGTAGGCCGATTCGCTCGAAGGCTGCAGCACAGGCTTCTACAATCACGATCGCCTGGGGATCAGCGAGGCCAATGTCCTCTCCAGCGGCAATGAGCATGCGTCTGAAGATGAAGCGTGGGTTTTCACCAGCCTCCACCATGCGCGCTAGCCAGAACAGAGCTGCATCGGCATCTGAGCCTCGTAGGGATTTGATGAAGGCACTAATGGTGTCGAAATGGGCATCCCCATGCTTGTCGTAGAGAACTGCCCGCTCCTGAATTGATTCTTCAGCGATGGCAAGGTTGATATGGATTGAGCCCTGTTCATTGGGACGGCTGCTCTCCACAGCGAGCTCGAGAGCATTGAGCAGACTGCGAGCATCGCCGTTGGCGACATTGACGAGATGGTTTGCAGCTGCTGTGCTGAGCATCACCTGACGATCGCCATAGCCCCGCTCGCAATCTTGAATAGCGTGTTTCAGGAGGCGATGAAGATCTTCACTCTCGAGGGCCTGTAGTCGGAACAGCCTGGAGCGGCTTACCAGCGCTTTGTTGACTTCGAAATAGGGGTTTTCCGTGGTGGCACCGATCAGTGTCACGGTGCCGTTCTCTACCCAGGGCAGCAGGGCATCTTGTTGGGCACTGTTAAAGCGGTGTACTTCGTCGATGAACAGAATGGTGCGTAAGCCATGTCGCTCCAGCCGCTGCTTGGCTGCGTCTACTTCTTGGCGAAGTTCTTTGACTCCTGCCAGAACAGCATTGAGGCTGCTGAAGTTGGCACGGGTGTGGCCAGCGATAATCCTGGCCAGGGTGGTTTTGCCAACACCTGGAGGACCATGTAGCAGCAAGTTGCCTACACGATCGGCAGCAATGGCTCGGCGTAGGAGACGTCCTTCCGCCAGGATCGAACCCTGGCCAACAAATTCCTCCAGGGTTCTAGGGCGCAGGCGATCAGCTAGCGGTGCATGGCGCTTTAGCTCCTGATCTCCCTGGTATGTGAACAGATCTTGATCCAATGAGCTCTGGCACTGGTGGACAATTCTTGCGCTAGGGGGTGACTTGTTGTCGTGAGCTGGAAACTTTCCATAATCAGGCTGTTGAACAAGTCGTTAGTGCCGAATCAGCAGCGCGCTCTTGTCGTTTTTACGGTGCTGTTGCTTTGCGCCTGTGGCAAGGCGAAAATACCTTTCTCGCCGATTACCGTCAGCCAGATACCTGTGACGACGGCTCAATTCACGGACGATATCGATACGGTGAGCACCTTGGAGGCGAAGGAGGAGGTGCATCTTGCTGCACAAGCTTCTGGTCGAATTATTGAGTTAAAGATTGATCAGGGTGATCAGGTTCAGCCTGGTCAGATGTTGGTTGTGCTTGATCAAGCTCAGATCCGTGCGGAATTGGCAGATTTCAAAGCTCAGGAGCAGAAGAACAAACTCAATTGGCAGCGATATGAATTCTTGGTCCCTCAAGGAGCTGCTTCGGCATTGGATCGAGATGAATACAAGGCCCAGTACATCGCCTCTCGAGAAAAGGTAAAAGCCACAGAAGCAACGCTTGCATATAGCAATTTGCGTTCTCCAATTTCAGGGATTGTGGCTGATGTTGATGTCAAGGTTGGAGATGTTATCCGCTCTGGTGATCCATTCACTAAATTGATCAGAAACAACAGGCTTTTTGCTCGAGTTGAGGTGCCTGCCACATTCTCAGATCGGATCAAGATTGGCTTGCCTGTCTTTCTCAGCAAGACTGGATCGTCAGATGTGATGGCGACTGGTGAAATTAATTCTGTGGGCCCGACTGTAAATAGAACTACCCAGGGCTTACTAGTGAAGGCAGCCTTTGAGAATGGTAATGGATCGTTGCGAAATGGCCAGCGCTTGCGAACGCGGGTTCAATTGGATACTAGAGAGGAGTTGTCTGTTCCGTTTTCTGCGGTAACACAAACTTCGGGCCAGAGCTTTGTTTATCGAGTGGGAAGTTTCCAAGAGCTTAAGGCTTTCTCTGGCAATGTTTCTCTGGAGAAACTTCGCAAGTTACCCCCCTCCACACGTTTTGCTCTGCAGACCCCTGTGACGTTGGGAAAATTACAGAAGCAGCGCTATGCAGTTACAAAGGGGCTCAAACTTGGCGAGAAGGTGATCACAACAAATCTTTTGAAATTGAGACATGGTATGCCTATTTCTGTTAAAAACTGAGGCGAATAGATGTCTGCATCAAATAACTTTATTACTCGACCTGTTTTAGCAACAGTTTGCAGTTTGTTGATCGTCATTGCGGGACTGATATCTATCCCTATTTTGCCAGTTGAAATGCTTCCGGATATTGCTCCGCCAACAGTAAAAGTAAATTCAATTTACACCGGTGCCGATGCTGAATCGGTTGAACAGGGTGTGACCAGTGTGCTGGAGCAGCAGATTAATGGTGTGGAGAATATGGACTATTTAACTTCCTCAAGCTCGGCTGATGGGGTGAGCTCGATTGCTGTTGCATTCGAAAGTGGTAGTAATAGCGACATTAATCAAGTTAATGTTCAGAACAGGGTTGCGCTGGCAGAGCAACAGTTGCCGGAAGAAGTGCGCAAGGCAGGAGTGAGTGTTAATAAGGCTTCCAATTCTATCTTGCTTCTTTATAATTTTGTTAGTGAAGATCCAAGCAATATTGAATATAGTGTAGAAACGATTAGTGGGCTGCTAGATCTGGGCCTAACGGACGAGGTTAAGCGGGTTAAGGGAGTAGGTGAAGTGACCTACTTTGGTAACCGTAAGGTTGCTTTTAGGCTTTGGCTGGACAATGAAAAGCTTGAGGTCTTTGGCCTGACTTCAGCGGATGTAATAGGGGCGATTGAAAGCCAGAACCGTTTGGTTGCTGCTGGGAATATAGGAGGTGAACCATCTGCAGAAGGGCAGATATTTACTTTTCCTGTGCAATTAAATGGCCGCCTTGTGAGCATTGGAGGCTTTGAAAATATGGTCGTTAGGACCACAGAGGATGGCGGATTAGTGAGGTTCAGCGATGTCGGTCGTGTTGTGCTTGGTGGTGAAAGCTATTCCAACAGCGCTACGGATTTGCAGGGAGTCCCTTCTGTGAGTATGGCTGTTTATCAATTGAGTGGCAGCAATGCTCTTGAGGTTTCCAATGGAGTAAAAGATGTTCTCGAAGAATTTACCGCCAAAATGCCTGTAGGCATGAAGATGGAGAAAATCTATGACAATACAGACTTTATTAATGCATCAATTAATGGAGTGACCAATTCGCTTAGAGATGCGATCATTTTGGTGGTTCTTATTCTGTTTGTATTTTTACAGAATTGGAAAGCTACTTTGGTGCCTGGTATTGCCATCCCTGTTGCGCTTGTTGGAACATTCTCTCTGGTTTTAGGGTTTGGCTTCTCGCTCAACCAGCTCACTTTATTTGGATTGGTTCTTGCTACAGGATTAGTGGTTGATGATGCAATCACAGTGATTGAAGATACCTCAACGAAGAAGGCATCAGGGATGACTTCCTTGGAAGCTGCGAAGTCAACAATGGATGAGCTTTTCTCTGCAGTTATTGCTACATCCTTGGTTCTTTTCTCAGTGTTTTTGCCAGTTTTATTTTTCCCTGGCGCTACGGGTTCGATCTACAAGCAGTTTGCAGCAACGATTATTTTCGCTATCGCGATTTCTACCTTTAATGCTTTAACTTTTTCTCCCATGCTTTCTGCCTTGCTTTTGGGCCGGGAAGGCACAGCTCCGGGACGCAATACATATGCAATTTCTGGTGCATTTATTGGGTTTATATACGGACTATTAGTTGTTGGTGGTGGTGCGGCGCTGGCTTTGATCCCTACAGCAATGGCTGCAATTCTTGGCTTTGTGCTGTCTCGCTTGACTGGCCGTTCGTTGAGACTGCCATTCTCTGTTGCAGGGGCTGTGATTGGCCTTTTCATCGCAGGAGTTTCAAATCCCTTGCCAGTCGTTTTATTCGCTGGCCTAGGTTTGACCTTGGGTTGGTATACACCATGGATTTTTAGTCATTTCAATCGCATTTATTCCGTCTTTGAGCAGTGCTATGCCGATCTGCTCGAGTGGGTTCTTGGCCGCCGTTCTCTTGTGATGGGAATTCTTGCGGTAGGCGTTCTGCTGACCGGTGTTGCTTTTATTGCGATTCCAGGTGGATTTGTTCCTATTGAAGACCAGGGCTATGCCATCGGCGTGTTGCAGGCCCCAGAAGGTGTCTCTACTCAGGTCACCGAGAAGATTAATCAGCAAGTTGCTGAGATATTGCGCAGCGAACCCGATATCACTTCAGCAGCAATTTTTAGTGGAGCAAGTTTTGATGGCAATAGCCCTAATAAAGGATTGTTTTTTCTTGGGATGCGTAATTGGGATGAGCGGAAAAATCGTGATCAATCCGCCGATGCAATTGTTGGACGGCTAAATCAGAAGTTCTTTGGGGCTATTGATGGCGCGAGGATTTTTGTTGTAGAGCCACCTGCGATTCCTGGATACGGCATTGGCAGTGGATTTGAGTTCCAATTACTTGACAAGAGTGGAGGTGCTTATGGCTTAAACAACTTCTTTGCCTCAGCTGGTCAAATTATTCAGCAGGCGAAAGCAAATCCATTATTTAGCAGTGTACGGACTTTATTCTCTCCTGAATCTCCGCAGCTACGAGTTGAGGTCGATAGGGACATTATGGCCTCTCTTGATGTTGACTTCAGCTCTGCAATGCGTGTGTTTAGCGCTAATTTTGCAGGTGCCTATGTTAATGATACCTTCCAGGAAGGTAAGGTTCGTCGTGTTTATGTTCAGGCCGATGAATTGGGTCGGTCTGCATCTGAAAAGCTAGCTTCAATTTACGTTAAGAATCGGGCGGGTGAGCAGATTCAGCTCTCGGAATTTTTAACAGTTGAATCTTCTGTTGGGCCAAGTGTGATCTCTCACTTTAACCTTTACAGATCGATAAAAATAGAAGGATCACCTGCTGCTGGTAAGAGCTCGGGGCAGGCAATTAATGGTATGAAGGAGCTTTTTGCAGCTCAGAATCTTAAGAGCCTCGGATTTGATTGGACAGGGATATCTCGAGAGGAAGTAAAAGCTGGCGCACTAGCTGTTGTGATTTTTGCATTGGGAATTTTGGTGGTTTATCTCGTGCTTGCAGCTCAATACGAGAGTTATGCAGACCCTCTGATTATTTTGATGACAGTTCCTACTGCAATGCTTGGAGCCTTGTTGTTTCTGGTATTGCGTGGCGAGGTTCTCAACATTTATGCACAGGTTGGTCTTGTGATGTTGATTGGTCTAGCTGCTAAAAATGGGATCTTGATTGTTGATTTGGCTAATCAACGCATGGCTGAGGGAGTTACGGCCCTTGAAGCAGCAAGGCAGGCAGCCAAGTCGAGACTTAGGCCCATCATTATGACTGCTATTTCGTCTCTTTTTGGCTTTATGCCGTTGGTCTTGGCTAGCGGAGCAGGAGCCCGCAGCCAAGCTTCTCTTGGCACGGTTGTATTCGGTGGCCTTTTGGTTGCCACTTTCCTTTCGCTGTTTGTTGTGCCTGTCTTTTACGTCGTTGTTAAAGCTCTTGTACGCACCTTTAGTGATACAGAACAAGGCAGCACTAATTTACTTAATTCGGGAGACCCCTCTGGGCAGGGATAAACCAATGAACCGCTCTCGCTCAATAAGAAACAAGTCCTTCAGCGGTACGAGGGTATTGATAGCGCTGCTGGTGGGGTTCTTGCTCGGAGGTCTTGTTGCCCTCTTTTTGCGTACGGTGATCTCAAACACTCCTGTAGACATTCACAGTCAGAGGCTGAACCTTTTTTTCATCATGGTCACGCTATCTGGAGCGCTTGGAGCAGTGGTCATTGAAAGCATGCGCCAGCTGCAACAAAGCAGCACCGAGGCGGAGTATCACCGCCGCCCACGGGAGAGGTGGCTCCGCTGAGATCAAGTGATCACCGTTGGCCGTTGCATCCCAGTGCGCTTTTGAATTTCGGCAAGCGCATCGATGCCATTGATGAGATCGGCTAGAGCATGCTGGGGATCTTGGTTTAAGTTGCCATTACTAGGTTCGTAGCGTTCTAGATAAACGCGCAATGTGGCACCTTTGGTGCCGGTGCCCGAGAGCCGAACCACGACTCTGCTGCCGTCTTCCAGCAGGATGCGTAGACCCTGAGATTGTGTCTCTGAGCCATCCACAGGATCGCTATAACTAAAATTGTCCGTCTGGCTCACTTGGCGCCCGGCGAATGGTTGACCGATTAGTCGAGGAAGCATGCTCTCCAACCGGTCGTAAAGACCATGAGCATTTTCACTAGCAATCGCCTCGTAGTCGTGACGGGAGTAGTAATGGCGTCCAAAACGACTCCAATGCTGTGTCATCACATCAGCGACGCTGCAACGTCGCTCTGCCAGGATCTGTAGCCAGAAGAGCACTGCCCATAGTCCATCCTTCTCACGGACGTGGTTGCTGCTAGTGCCGAAGCTTTCTTCACCACAGAGGGTGATTCGACCTGCATCAAGCAGGTTGCCGAAAAACTTCCACCCGGTGGGAGTTTCAAAACAGTCGATATTGAGTTCTTTGGCCACAACATCAACTGCGGCGCTCGTGGGCATGGAGCGGGCCACACCAGCAAGCCCATCGGCATAGGCCGGTGCAACGTTGGCATTAGCAGCCAGGATTGCAAGGCTGTCACTTGGGTTAACGAAGCAACCTTTGCCCAAGATCATGTTGCGGTCGCCATCACCATCGCAGGCGGCACCGAAGCTGTAGGCCTTGCCATTGAGGAGGAGGTCTGCTAGTTCAGTGGCGTAGGTGAGGTTGGGATCTGGGTGGCCTCCACCAAAATCCTCAAGCGGAACTCCGTTGCGCACAGTGCCAGTTGGGGCACCGAGAAGTCCTTCCAGTAGCCGTTTTGCATAGGGACCAGTGACAGCATGCATTGCATCAAACACGACTGGGAAGTCGGTTTTGATGAGGTCCTTGATGCGCCCGAAGTCGAACAACTTCTGCATCAGCTCTACATAGTCTTCAACGCCGTCGATCACGTCTACGGTCATGCCACCGATGGCATGGTGGCCGGGGGTTTCAAGTGGGATTACGTCTGCATCGACAAGGCTGTATTTCTCTAAAGCTTGGCTACATGCGTAGATCGCGTTTGTGAGTGATTCGGCTGCTGGGCCACCATTGGCACCGTTGACTTTGACGCCGAAGTCGCCATCTGGACCGCCTTGGTTGTGGCTCGCGGAAAGGATGATTCCTCCGATGGCGTTATTGGCACGGATGAGATGGGATGCTGCCGGCGTGGAGAGAATGCCATTTGTGGTGGTGATCACTCGGCTTAGGCCATGAGCAGCACCCATACGCAGGATCACATCAATGGCGCGGTGATTGCCGTAGCGACCATCCCCCCCCAAGATCAGAGTCCCCCCCTCAACGCCAGCCAGGGTTTGGAAGATTGCTTCAATGAAGCTCTCCAGGTAATTGGTTTGTTCGAATTGCTTGCTGCTTTTGCGTAGGCCGGAGGTCCCTGGTTTTTGGTCGTTGAAGGGTGTGTTCAGATGTACCTGGCGCTGTGTGGGTCCCGTCTGGGCCGAGCTGGTCATCAGAGACGAAGGCAGTTCTTCATCGAACCTAATCAAACGCAATCATCGATCCTGTTTTGGCCCCCTCCAGTTCTCGCGGCTAGTGTTCGCAAAGATCATTGAGAGGAGCTGAGATGCAGCTCAGTTGTTGGGGAATGGGCCGCCAAGCCTATGGGCTGGCTTTCGCTGGTGCCATGCTGTTTTTAACAACTCCGTCGATGGCGTTTAAAGGAATTCGTCAGATCCCTTATCCGCAAGCCGAACAGGTCACGCGTAAAGCTGCTGAGGCTGTGATTGTGAGGTCCGGCAGTGAAAGTTGCTTGCGCGGCAAGCTAACAAATGCCCTGCTCGATCTCACCATGAGCTGCAGCGCAAAAGGTCGGTCGTCCTCATTGTGCAAATTGGCGGCTCAAGTTGCCTCTCAAGAAGGAGAGTTTAGTCTTGCTCAGATGACGACGACAGCAGAGACCTTGTTGGATTTACTCGACACTGACTCTGTCGAACCTTGATTGTTGAGCCTATTGATTACTTCAGGGTCATGAATGGGAGCCATCTCTGGATGTTCAGGACTTGAGGTTGCTCTTACACAGTCTGAAATAGGTCAGCAGATCAGCATTTCATTGAGGCAGTAGGTGATCAAGATGATCTCCACATCAATTGCTTTCTGCGTGCTTGCTGGTTCAGCTTTGTTGGGGGACTAGACCACCTTGTTGGGAAGGCTTAGGTGCTGTTTGTTTTGCTGGATTGATGCAAATGATGGAGAGTCGTTTGGCGGGCTGATCGATGGCATCCCTGCGTTGGAAGCTGTTTTGAGGGACTTTGTTGGCCACCTGAAGCAAATCCCAGACCACATCCTTGCAAGAAGATGGCAAACGGGGGTGGTCTAGTAAAGGATCGATCAATTCTCGGGTGCTGCTGCAGGCTTCTGCATCATTGTCTCGAGAGCAGGCATAGGCCTGAAGCTGGATGCTGCGCAGCTCCTCTCTGGTTGGGAACGGAATGTATTCCACCTCGCTGAGTGCAGCAGGTGCAGACATGGCAACCAGGCTGAGTATGGCCAAGGCCGGATGGATTTTGATCGGGCTCATGGGGGCATTCTGCCCTGGATGAGTTGATTGTGGCTCAGGCTTTGCGATCGGTGCATGGGTTGTTATCTGGATCTTGCAAGATTATTTGTAGATAAATTAATCTTTTGCTTCCAAATCTTCCGCCCATTTGAATGCGATTGCCCCCAAAGACCACAGACGAGTGCTGAATACCTTGCGGTATATCCACGCCAATCCAAAGGCAGCAGGAATCAGAAAAGGGTTTTATGACCCCTAATCCAACTATGGGCACTACGGCAGGTTGGCGTGTGATGGCATCAGCGAGTGGCACCCCAGTTTCCTGTAACTGGCATCAAGCCTGAAGGGCTGTTCCTGGCGTTATGAGCGCTTTTGCGAGCGGTATCGCCATCACGCCAAAGCAGGAGCTAAGTGCCATTGGGGCTCAGGGATGCTGAAGCGATTGGTTCAGAGCAGCAGGAGCAACAGAAGCAAGAGAAAGCGAATATCACCTGTGCAACAGCAACTCCCATTTGCTTTTGATGTTCGGCTCAATCAAATCCCAGAGGAGTGGCATCAGACTGATCATGAAGAGGACTGCGGTATCGCGCACCATCGCGATGGTTGAAAACCACCTGGATCCTTTCAGGTAAGGGCAGTTCCGTAGGGGCATTGCCCTGTACAGATCCAACTTTGCTGCAACTTGCACACCCTAGAAGTACGGGGAGCATCCACTCCCAGGCTTGCTTGCACACCTTTTACCTCAACCACCCCTAATAGGGTTCCACGTTGATTTCGCCCCAGTTTGTTAATGGGGCATTTCTGCGGTGCGCAGCATGGTTACGAACCAGATAGTGGACACCATCAACGTCATGAGGACTCCTGCACCGATACCAAGACGGGCCATGCTGAGGGGTACAACGAGAGGGAGGATGATCGCCCCAGCGAGGGGAGTGATGGCGACAAACCTACGCAACGTCGTCATGATCTGGGGAGCTCATTTAAAACCATTCTGCGACTGCCTGGCTCTCTGGGTTTGTGTTATCGGTCGGTGTCATCCTTTGGAAGTTCAAGGTGATATTGCGCTTTTGCTCACCGTCGGCCGCAGTCGCCTCAATCGCATAGACCTGCTCTCCGTCGCGGAAGGGAACTTGGATTCGGAAGGTTCCATCATTGGAGAGAGGAATGTCTTCGCCGCCGATGGTTAGGCGGGCAGAAGGATCTGTTGCGCCGTAGATCATCAGCTCAGAGTCGGCAATAAGCCAGAAGGTTTTTGAGCGTGGTGGTACTCCACCCACTCCGGACTCATTACGACCACTGGCCCAAAGGCCGATGCCTGAATCGTTCAGACCACGTTGATCGCTATTCAAGCCGTTGTGTTCTTGGAAGACTTCCGACCCGACCCTGCTGCTGCGGAAGTGTTGTGTGGCGCTCTGATAGAGCCGCTCGTGTAGCCCGCTATCAATTGCGTCGCCAATGGGATCATCCTCTAGCTGTGGTGCTTGTGTAGCGGTGGGTGCAGGACTGCTTGTGATGCCCTCAAGGCTGAAGGGAACAAACTGATCGAGGATTTGCTCGCTGGGGTGGAGTGTTGGGACCTTGGCTATAGAGGAAAAGGCCAGGGACATCCAGAGAGTACCGACGCGATAGCCGAGTTCAACTCGATAGTCCCTATCAGACATTGGAACAGGTAGGTACCATTCGTTGCTGTGGCTGTCTACAGAGACTTCCTGGAGTGTGTGGGGATGTGCTTTGTCGTCATCGATGCCGGTTACGTCGGTTAAACGTAGGCAGAGCCGGTTGGCCCCTTTCGATAGGGCTCGCTTGCGATCAGTTTCGGAGATTTCCCAGAAGACATAAGCCCATTGAGGATCGCGGGGTAGGAAAACCACTCGAGTATCGGACTTGAGTCTGGATGGGGAGTTGAGTTCATTGAGTTCAGCTTCTCGCCCCTGTCGGTTGCTTTCTTGCTTTTCCTGACGAACAGTAATAGCGCTGAGCAATTGTTCCTTGGTCTTTCGGCTGTAAAGGGTTACACCCAAATCGCTGGCCACTTGGCGGAGCTGACGGATGGTGAGACGTGCCATAGAAGATAAGGCTTGGGTCACGTCTAAAAAACTCCGTTTTTGTTTGGGATCACATTCTGTGGGCAATTGGTCGTTTACGGGTGGTTAGAACTCTGGTGGTCAGCATCTACTGACCGCACTGGGATCTGCAGGTGATGCTCAATTGAGCGCACCTACAAATAAAAAATTCAGCTTTGCTCTTCGCAGTGAATGGGACCTTCTGTTGATCTGTTCCCAAGCAGGGATGGGTCAGAGCTCAATGCTGCGACATGCACCTTTGCTATGCATCTCATTAAGGGGGCGGGAACGCCCCCTTAATGAGATGCATAGGTATTTGTGAGTGCATCCAGGGCAAGGACTCCGCTGGTCTGCCTCCACGGGATTGGTAGAAGGTATGACCTGGGGCAATGCCGATGGCAGTGGTCTAAACCTCGATCAGGAAGGCAAAGGTGCAGCTTGCAGGTTTTGCTGTCGCGGATTTGATTGAGCCTGGCTTGGATCTGCCCAAGGGACTTCCAGGCTGAGAGGATGCATCTACTACGTCTCCTGGTCAGTCATGACCTTGAGTTGGCTTGATTTGGAAGCCGCAGCAATTGCCGTATTCCAGACGCCAGTTCACTCGATCAATCAAGCAGTCGGGGAATGTTTCTCTCATGAGCAGTAATTCCTGCTCGCAAACCGATGGATACTCCTCTGCAATTCTTTGCAGGGAACAGTGAAAGTCTTTAATGAACCAGCCACTACCATCTGGGGCGGGCTGCCATTCCGTTTCATAGCCCTCTTGGCGACGTAATTCCACCAGCTTTTCAAGGCGATCCTGGATTGACCCTGAGCCGAGCTGATGGCGGTAGAGGTTGGCTTTTTTGAGTGCTTGTTGACTTAGTAGTGACGTAAATGTCTCGGGAGACAGGGCGGCTTTCATGGACTCCATCAAGCCGAGGGCGAAATTCTCACTGCCATCAGGGAAGTGATGATGTCCCTGCTCTGTCAATTGCCAGAGGTTCGAGGGACGCCCTGGGCCTGTGGGAGTTGGGCTGGCCTCGACCAGACCATCGTCTTCGAGGCTGCGTAGATGGCGTCGCATTGCTTGGACTGAGATGCCCAACGATGCAGCCAGGTTTGCCGCACTACTCTCACCCTGCCGCAATAGCAGAGTGAGGGTTGCTTCGCGGGTAGGTGCCTGCGCCTCTGTGGTCATGGATAGTTAGTGCTCCTATAACCATGCCACGCAGAAACAGAAGGTGGCGGCATAGGTTGCGTTAGATCAGGTTCAACGCAGGGTTCAAGCTGCAATCCTATGGACACAATCTGGTTGCGTCTTGAACAGTGCTTCACCAAGCGGCCAGTCACCTCAAGGCCTTTTGCCTTAGGCTTCTGGAAACGAAACCTATTGGTTTCGTTTCTTCTGAGAGCCTTCAACGGCTTCTTGTTTATTCATGTCGTCGTGCCTAAGTTGCTCGGCCCATCCTCCTTCTCGATGTCATGCCAGATGCTGTCCTCCATATTTCACAAGCCAAGGCCTTTGTCTAGAGGGTTTCAAAACCTTCACTCCCTTCTGATCGGCTATCAATTATGACCAGCCAAAGCCACGTTGGGCAGCTTGTTTCAGAGCCATATAAGTATGGGTTCGTAACTGACATCGAAACTGAAAAGATCCCTAAGGGTCTTGACGAAGATGTGGTTCGCTTGATTTCGGAGAAGAAAAATGAGCCGCAGTTCCTGCTTGATTTTCGGATCAGGGCCTATCGACACTGGCTTAAATTGCAAACGCCTGATTGGGCAGGCCTTGGTTATCCACCGATAGATTATCAAGATATTGTTTATTACGCGGCACCTAAACAGAAGGAGAAAAAAAATAGCCTTGAAGAGGTTGATCCGACTTTGTTGGAAACTTTTGATAAGCTTGGTATCCCACTTAGTGAACAAAAGCGCTTATCAAATGTGGCTGTTGATGCCGTATTTGACAGCGTTTCGATTGCAACCACATATAAAGAAAAGCTTGCTGAGCATGGAGTGGTCTTTTGTTCCATTACTGATGCTGTGAATGAGTATCCAGAATTGGTTCGTAGATACCTTGGCACAGTTGTGCCTTCGAATGATAATTATTTTGCGGCGTTGAACTCAGCTGTGTTCAGCGATGGCTCTTTTGTTTTTATCCCTAAAGGTGTGGAATGTCCGATGGAATTATCTTCTTATTTTCGCATTAATTCTGGCGATATTGGACAATTTGAGCGGACTTTGATTGTTGCAGAAGAGGGAGCATCTGTGAGCTATCTCGAGGGTTGTACAGCTCCGATGTTTGATACCAATACACTTCATGCTGCTGTTGTGGAGTTGGTGGCACTTGATGATGCTTCGATCAAGTATTCCACGGTGCAAAACTGGTATGCTGGTGATGAGAATGGCGTTGGAGGTATTTACAACTTTGTCACCAAGCGGGGGCATTGCTTTGGCGCGCGCAGTAAAATTAGCTGGTCACAAGTAGAAACAGGCTCAGCGATTACTTGGAAGTATCCAAGTTGCATCTTGCAAGGTGCTGATTCCGTAGGTGAATTTTATTCGGTTGCTCTCACAAATCATCGTCAGCAGGCAGATACTGGCACAAAAATGATCCATCTAGGGCCTCGTACTCGCTCAACAATTGTGAGCAAGGGCATCAGCGCAGGCCATTCGGCGAACAGCTATCGCGGTCTGGTGCAGATGGGTCCAAAGGCTGTCAATGCCAAGAATTACAGCCAGTGCGATTCCATGCTGATTGGTGACCAGGCTGGAGCCAACACCTATCCTTATATACGCAGTCAGCAGCCTGATGCCAGTATTGAGCACGAGGCCAGTACCTGCAGAATCTCAGAAGATCAGCTTTTTTATCTTCAGAGTCGGGGCATAGATTTTGAAGCTGCAATTTCTATGATTGTTAGTGGATTTTGTCGAGATGTTTTTAGTCAGTTGCCAATGGAGTTCGCTGCTGAGGCTGATAAGCTGTTGGCTCTTAAATTGGAGGGTTCGGTTGGATAATGAATTTCTGCGTTGGCTCAACCTCTCCTAATTCTTTTCGTTTCTTATAGTGATTTCTCCCGATGCTCCAGTACTGATAGAGATACGCGACTTGTGTGCTTGCGTTGATGATCAGCCTATCCTTAATGGAGTAAATCTCACCATCCGTGCAGGCGAGATTCATGCCTTGATGGGTCGTAATGGCAGCGGTAAAAGCACTTTATCTAAGGTGTTGGCAGGGCATCCTGCTTACAAAGTTACCGAGGGAAGTGTTCTTTATCGCGGTGAGGATTTACTCCCTCTTGAGCCAGATGAGCGCTCTCGAATTGGGCTCTTTCTCGGTTTTCAGTACCCGGTTGAGATTCCTGGAGTGAGTAATCTTGAGTTCCTGCGGGTATCCTCGAATGCCCGTCGCTTAGCACAAGGCCTGGAGGAATTGGACACCTTTGCGTTCGAAGACTTTGTGCGTGAGCGTCTCGGTTTGGTGCAGATGGACCCAGCTTTTCTAGACCGTTCGGTGAATGAGGGCTTCAGTGGTGGAGAGAAGAAGCGCAATGAGATTTTGCAAATGGCGTTGCTAGAACCTCTTGTAGCGATTCTCGATGAAACCGATTCCGGTTTGGATATCGATGCTTTGCGCATCGTGTCTGGGGGTGTCAATCAACTCGCAAATGTTGACAATGCCACCCTGTTGATTACTCATTACCAGCGTCTACTTGATCTCATTCAACCCGACTACGTGCATGTGATGGCCGCGGGGAGGATTGTGCGCTCCGGTGACAAGGCGTTGGCACTTGAGTTGGAGCAACGAGGTTATGAATGGGTTGATCGTGAATTGGATGCAATGGAGATGACCTGATGGTGGAAGCCCCCATCAAGAACTCCTCAGCTCTCGATGACTGGTGTGAGCGGCTCTTGCACAGTCTTGAAGCCCCATCAGGTCCGATGGCTGCCTGCCAGGCTCAGTCGCGCAATCACCTTGAAACCCTCTCTGCTCCTCATCGTCGACAGGAGGCATGGCGTTTTTGTGATCTTGCACCCATCGCTGAACTTGAGCCTCGACAGATTTGCTCTCTAGGTGAGCCATCGGCTCCTGGTGTTTCTGATCAGGTGACACGTCTGGTCTTAGGGACGGGGCAGGATCCTTTTGGTGGAGTGACTCTCCCGAAGGGCCTGTCGCCGCTTAGCGATGCGGAACTCAAGCATTCTCTAGGGCACACTTTGAACCTGGCGACATCCAAAGGCCAATGGCCTGTGGCGTTGAATCAGGCCATCGCTTCACAAGTCATTGGCTTGCGGGTTCGCGGGATAGTGGATAGCCCTCTTGAATTGGTGTGTGATGCCGGCGTCGATCGGGGTGTTTTTGCCGTGCGGGTGCTCTTGCTCCTTGAGGAAAAGGCCAAGCTTGAGTTGCTACAAGTTCAGCTGAGTTCAGGTGCCAATCTCACCAGCGTTTTGGTGGAAGCTCACTTGCAAAGTGAGGCCAAATTGCGTCATGGCCTTCTAGCTTTCGGCCATCCTCAAGCTGCATTATTGGCTCATCTTGCTGTTGAGCAGGAACCAAGCAGTGATGTTTCCCTGGTGAGTGTCAGTCAAGGTTGGGGTGTGATTCGTCATGAGCCCCAATTGATTCAGTTGAATGGTGGTGCCAAGAGTCAATTGCGGGCCCTTCAACTGGTGCAGGCTAATCAGCTTGCTGATACTCATTCCTGTGTGCGTTTTAATGGCCCGGAAGGAACCTTGGATCAACTCCACAAGGTAGTTGCAGCTGGTCATGGCCGCAGTGTTTTTAACGGGGTGGTGCAGGTGCCTCGTGAGGCGCAGCGTACCGATGCCGCGCAGCTAAGTCGTAGCTTGTTGCTCTCAGATCGGGCTCGAATTGACACCAAGCCTGAGTTGGAAATTGTTGCTGACGATGTGAAATGCGCCCATGGGGCCACAGTGAGCCGGCTTCAGCCGGAGGCACTTTTTTATCTTCAAAGTCGCGGAATTTCACCTGATCAAGCCGCACAGCTTTTACTGCGCGCGTTTTGTGATGAGGTGAGTTGCATGCTCCCATCTATTTCACAGGCCTGGCAGCCGTTAGCTCGATTGTTGGATGGGGTTTGAGCCGATCATGACCTCTTCCGTTAGTTCAGAGCAGAGCATGCCGTTGGCAATGGCAGCTGTAGAAACTTCAGCGAACCTGGCAGAGCTGACGCGAGCGGATTTCCCGCTACTAGGCCAGACCGCCTGCTTAGGCCAGCCCTTGATTTACATGGACCATGCGGCGACAAGTCAGAAGCCACGGCAGGTGCTGGATGCCTTACAGCATTACTACGACCATGACAACGCCAATGTGCACCGTGGTGCCCATCAGTTGAGTGTTCGTGCAACCGAGGATTTTGAACGAGCACGTCAGAAGGTGGCTGATTTCATTGCTGCCTCAAGCGCGCGGGAAATCGTTTTCACAAGGAATGCGAGTGAGGCGATCAACCTGGTGGCTCGCACTTGGGGAGATGCCAACCTCAATGAAGGTGACGAGGTGCTGCTCACCTTGATGGAGCATCACAGCAACATTGTTCCTTGGCAGATGCTTGCCAAGCGAACAGGTTGCGTGCTGCGCTTTGTCGACCTCACCGATTGCGGGGAGCTTGATTTAAACGATCTTCGGCACAAACTCTCCGAGCGAACTCGTTTGGTCAGCCTGGCTCACTTGAGCAATGTGCTGGGCTGTTTTAACCCGATCTCTGAGGTCACTGCAGAGGCTCATCGCTTTGGTGCTCTGGTGTTGCTCGATGCTTGCCAGAGCTTGCCACATATGCCTGTTGATGTGTCTCGGCTTGGATGTGACTTTCTCGTGGGTTCGTCCCACAAATTATGCGGTCCTACCGGGATGGGTTTTCTTTGGGCTCGAGAGGATTTGCTTGATGCCATGCCGCCTTTCCTCGGAGGTGGCGAAATGATTCAGGACGTTTATCTCGACCACAGCAGCTGGGCTGATCTGCCCTACAAGTTTGAAGCAGGTACCCCTGCTATTGGGGAAGCGATTGGTATGGGCGTTGCTCTCGACTACCTGAACCAGGTTGGCTTAGATCGTATTCACGCTTGGGAGCAGCAGCTCACGCTGCAATTGTTTGATCGCCTCCAAGCCATTGATGGGTTGACGATTCTGGGCCCAACTCCTCAGCAGGAGCCTAATCGGGCGGTCCTGGCGGCTTTCACGGTGGATGGCTTGCATCCCAATGATATTGGTGCCCTGCTTGATTCAGCAGGGATCTGTATTCGTAGTGGCCACCACTGCACCCAGCCTTTGCATCGTCACTATGGGATCCCTGGATCAGCTCGTGCCAGCTTGAGCTTCACCAACACACCAGAGGAAGTCGATCGTTTTGCTGAAGAATTGGTTGCGACGATTGGCTTCTTAAGAGAGCACAGCTAGAGCTTTAGGTGGCGGCGGAAGAATTGCTCTGTTGCTTCTAAGACTTTGATCTTGACATCACTGTCGCGAAAGCCGTGGCCTTCCTGCTCAAAAATGTGCAGTTCAACTGGTATGCCATTTTCTTTTAAGGCATTGGCCATCCGTTCTGTTTGATCTGGAGGAACCACTTTGTCTTGAAGTCCCTGAAAGAAGATCACTGGGCATTGGATCTTGTTGGCATGCAGGAGAGGTGAGCGGTTTTCGTAAAGTTGTCTTTGGTCGGGCCAACGGCCTACCAGGTGATCGAGGTATCGAGCTTCAAATCGATGGGTGTCCTCTGCCATGGCGGTGAGATCACTCACTGCATAACGGCAGGCAGCAGCGCGAAAGATATCGGTGAAGCAAAGGCAGGCCAGGGTGGTAAATCCACCGGCACTGCCTCCTTCAATGGCGATTTGTGTTGGGTTTGCCTTGTTGCATTTCACTAGTGCCAGTGCGGCTTCGGCGCAATCCGTTACGTCTGTTTCGCCCCAGCCTCCCCGGAGGCGTTCGCGGTATGCACGGCCAAATCCAGTGGAGCCGCCATAGTTCACATCCACCACTCCCCAGCCTCTGGATGTCCAGAACTGAATGCTGAGGCTTAGGCCGCGGTTGGCCATGCTGGTAGGGCCGCTATGGCTTTTGACAAGCAGTGGCGCAGGGCCTTTGCTGCCATTGATTGGCGGGTAATACCAGGCATGGGTTGCTTGCCCATGGCAGCCTTCAAACCAGATAGGCTCCGCAACGCTGATCGCATCAGCATTCAGTAAAGGCTCACTGGCTGGGGTGTGCTTCCAGCTGCCACAGTTGAGGTTGAGCTCTAGTAGCCCAGGGCTCGTGGTGGCATTGCTAGCAATGGCTACGGCTCGACCTTCCTGTGCCTGCAGATCATTTAGATCATCAAAAGGTTGGTTGATGGTGCTGATCTGTCCATCATCGGCCAAGCGGCTCAGCCTCCAAGAACCTTGGTCACAGATGGCGGTCAGAATTTGCTCTCCATCCCATGCGCTGCTGCTCATGCCATAAACCCACTGCGGCATGCCGGTTTCGGCTGAAAGCGGCCAGGGGCGTCGCCAAGTGGGTTGGACAGTGGGGTCAATCGTCAGCTTTGCCACCATCAGATTCCACCAGCCGCTGCTGTCTTCGCTGACAACCAGCTCTCCATTGGGTAGCCAAAGGGGCTGGAAAACGGATGTTTGTTTGTGATCAAGTGGTCTGCTACCAGCTAGACAAGCCGAGCTTTTGATCAAACCCGCAGGGTCGAGGCTGGCCCACCAGAGTTGGCTTGCCTCCCAGGGCATGGCCGGTTGCTGCCATTCCACCCAGGCCAGTTGATCTCCATTGGGGCTGAGGATTGCGTAACCAGCAAAATCAGCAGGTCGATGCAACACCGTGGCAGCCTGGTTCTCATGGTTGAGGGAGAAGGTCACCAGCCAGTCCCGCTTGTCTGCTTCCATGATTCCGAGCCAGCGCTGTCGTGGGAGGTCAATCAGACCATCAGCAAGTTGGGCATCGTTTGGTTTTGAGAGGCGAAGCGGCGGCTTGAGCGGAGATAATGCATTCTTACCTTTTGTGGCCTGGTTGAGGCCCTGCCAGCGCTGGAACCAGAGGCAGCCATCGGCATCATCGATCCAGGCCATCAGTAGCTGGTTGTCTTGGCAGGCTGTTGCTAGAACCCCTCCTCCGTAATCGTGAATACGACTACGCAGGTTGGCTGGGGCAGGTGTCAGCTCTTGGGGTGGGTGGTCAGATTGACCCCAGGGACGGATAAGGGCAGTGGTGCGACCATGCTCCTGAGGACGTTGCTCCAGCCAAAGCACCCAGTCATCAATCAGGCGCGGTTCTTTGAGGGTGGGTGTTTGTCCGAGAGCGTGTTTGGCAGAAAGAGGTTGAGTGGTTTGCTGCGGGTTTCGCTGGTGATGGCTTGTGCTTTTCATGGCGGTTTGGGGTCTGATGTGCGGTGGAGTTGCCTAAACTCAATCAACTGATGCTGAGACTTTTCTTTGGCTCGAAGCTTCGCTCAGCTGGCACGTACGGCTGAAAAAAACAAGGGCTCTGTTGCAGTCCCGAAGGAGCCGCTTGATCATCCGCCTCTTCAAATTCACACTTTGGGTAATGGGGTTTTGCGGCAATCCACTCGTCGGATTGGCAAGGTTGATGAATCTGTGAGGGACTTGGTGAGGGACATGCTTCGCAGCATGTACGCAGCTAAGGGGATTGGTTTGGCTGCACCGCAGGTGGGAATTCATAAACAGCTCTTGGTCCTTGACCTTGATCTGGAAACCCCTACAACCCCGCCAGTGGTGTTGATCAATCCCGAGATCATTAGCTCCAGTGCAACTGTTGAAACTTATGAGGAAGGCTGTCTGAGCATCCCAGGGGTTTATCTCAATGTGGTGCGGCCTAGTGAGATCGTGCTCAGTTTTCGCGATGAGATGGGACGACCACGCAAAATGAAGGCCGACGGCCTGATGGCTCGCTGCATCCAGCACGAGATGGATCACCTTGAAGGTGTCCTTTTTGTAGACAGGGTCACCGATGAGAATGAGCTCAGCCTTGAGTTAAAGGAGCATGGCTTCAAGCGGGCTGATGTTCGTCCGCTGGTTTGAATGCTTTGGCTGAATGCTTTGGCTGAAGCCTTTGAGGATGCTTTCCTTGACAGTTTCTTATGTGTTTGGCGTCGCGCTTTGATTGGTTCTTTCTTTGCCTTGCTTTGAAGCGCGTGAAATCCATCTCTTGTGGCTTTAGCGACTGGCAAGCTTCTGCTGGTTGCAGCTTCAGGCATGGTGGATTCACAGTTGGTCATGATTCGACTCAACAAACCGGCCTGAGGGGGCAGCCGATTGCTCGGCAGACTTTTACGATTCGATCAGAATCTTGCAGGCCTTGATGGCTCGTTATTTCCCCTCTGCAGTTGCTCTGGTTCTGTTAGGTGCGACTGGCCTGACTGGATGGTCATCATCTGTCCAGGCGCAGGGATCTCTCTTTACAGCAGCCCCTGTTGATCAGAGCCGATTCATTTTGGTGGGTGCCCCGATTGGCAAGGGTGAAAGGTCGCAGTTGAATATCTACGAACAACGCAGTAGCAAACGAGCCTGTTTTGCAGTCGATGGAAGCTTGCCGGCTGTTGTTGATCCTTTGCTTGCGAGATTTGATTTCACCGGGATTTGCAATCGATACATTGACGGCAATGGGTATTCGTTGCGGATAGGGGGCGATGACCTAGGAACTCACTATCGCTTGAGTGTGGTAAGGACTGATCGGGATATGCATTTGCTAGCCATCCCCACTAGGGATACCTCTAGCCCATCCCTGATCGTGGCCAGGGCTGGTGGTGCTGGGGTTTCTAGCAGTGATTTCCTTAAGTTGAACTTCGAGCCTGGTTGGCAATTGATGCGTCGCCAATATGGGCAACGTACGCTTGGTCATCTGTATGTGTTCAGCGAAACTTGGCCTGGAAGTTCTGATGAAGGCGTCACGGCAGAGGAGAAGGTAACTGTTGAGGAGGTAGATGTTGAGGAAATAGTCGTTGAGGAGGCAACTGTTGAAGAAAAAAACTGAGACCTCAACTGTTGAATCTCTTGATCGATAAGTAGATTCAGCTTGTTACTCTGCCTTGCTCCAAATTTGTGGCTTGCTCAATGCACCAGTCCATTGTTGGAGAGAATTGGCGAAGTTAACTTGCCGGCGCCGTTTTAGAGGAAAGTATCTAAGAGCATGGTCTTTACTGGTCTAAAGAGTGCCTTTCTTCACCAAACTTCTGTTGTGAATGATATGCGCAAGAATCAGAATCCTAGTAGCCACAGTGTATTCCATTGGCGTGAATTTTTGGCGGGTTAAGTAATTTTCTTATAGTTGATTGGGCAGTGTGGTTGCCTGCTGAAATTACTCGCGTCCTGATTGGCTGTTATGACGTAGCTAAAATCAGTTCAACAGTCTCTTCGCTATGGTGCATATTGTTAATGGCTTGTGTAAATAAATGGTTTGCCTATGGGCTTGAATACAGCTTGAATAATCTTGGCGAAGATTAATGATCAACGCCATTTGATTTGATTTGATTTGATTTGATTTGATTTGATTTGATTTTAGCCTTGTAGGAATAAGCTTGATACGGATGATTGCTAAGGTGAAGGGGATTAGCTAGCGAAATCTTCTTTGGTATCGCCACAATCAAAACTACGGCAACACATTGTTTCCGCTATCGCATTTTTGTTGACTTTGTCTTGATCATGAAGATCGGCCAGAGACCTAGCGACTCTAAGAACCCTTAGACCGCTGCGGGCACTGAGTCTGCGGTGATTCACAACTTGCTCCCAGAGCTCTAGAGCCTTTTCATCCAGCTGGCCGATTTGCCCTAAATCCTGGGCCGAGAGGTCGCGATTGAGCTTGCCATCAGGATTGCGAACAAGCATCCGCGCGCGCGCGCAAGATCTGCTCGATGCCTATTAACTCTTGATCATTGAGATCAGTGGGAGTGAAGCCGGTAACCGATTTGCGCAGCTGAGCTGCGGGTAGGTGCTTGAGACGCAGTTGTAGATCCAGGCGATCTAATAAGGGGCCAGAGTGGCGGCTCCAATACCGCTGGCGTTGGGATTGGCTACAGCGGCAAGGATGCTCTTCATCTCCAAACCACCCGCATGGGCAGGGATTGGTTGCTGCTACAAGGGTGATTTGAGCAGGGAAGGCACATGTCTGCCTGGCTCGATTCAGACGAATGACTCCTTCCTCGAGTGGTTGTCGAAGTTGGTCGAGAACTTTGCGTGGAAATTCAGGATTATCTCTTATTTAACTGCATAGCAGCACTTCTCAATATTGAGAATATCATTGTAGAGATATTGTACTTGGTCGCGCTTAGCTTAAAAACCCTAGGCAATGTCATCACTAAAAGCTGCCCATGCAGATCACGAATCAGGCAAGATCTGTTCTCAATTAGTTTATTTATTGAGAATCTTGTAGACAGTGTTGATAGTACTTTGACTCAAAGTATACTAACCCAGTCATAGCAGTCATTTTCAGGGAATATTGTATAGGAGATGGAAAATCTATTGTATAGACATCTTCGGACGACTCTTTTCCACAATATATACAACTTCTGAAGGGGGGCTATGGGGCGATGAGATCCATCTACCTACGTTATATCGCTTCAGACAATTGTGTCATAAAACCCAAGCCCGATCTGAAATTATTTTTTCTGGTAATTTCTTCCAAGGATAACTATACTATATAAACATACATAAGTCTAGTGAAAACACCTGGCATCCTCATACTTCTAACATTACTCGTATCACTGCCTTCAATCGCCGCAGAGGAACAAAAGAAACCAAAGAAGCAACCAGAACTAACACCTGTTATACGGGCTATGTTCTCAAGTCCACGTAATAGAGATGTAAGAGTGCACGATTCAGTTATAGAAGGTGGAGTGTGGTGTGACTTATCTGGTTCTTGTTGGGATTATGATTCGAACCCGGATCAGTATGGTAATCCTAACCCTAACCCTAACCCTAATCCTAATCCCATACCACCCCCAAAACCGCCAGGACCTCCTTTATACTAATCCTCCTCCTCCAAACTCGTATTATCCTCATTGTTGAGTTTACTTTAGTTAATTTGTACGTTCTCTAGCCACTCCACCATCTCTCGCTTTTGCTTGGCTAGGGATGATTTCTTTTCAACTTCAAGTGTTAGCTGCTTAACTTGTGGTTTAACCTTCTTCTGTTGGGTTGGCTTCCTAGGTTTAGCTTGAGGTGTTTTATATGGAGCTTCTAAGCTATTACTCTTTACCTTTGGTTTAGCTGTTGGCTTAGACCTACGGTTCTGTGACTTATTGATGCTAAGTGGTTGTTGTGCTTGAAGCTCCTGTTGCTGTAACAATAGTGACTCATGCAGTGAAGGCTGAATAACTTTTAACTGTTGACCAACATTTGGTCTTAATTGATTGCGTGTCATTGGTATGTATGTTGTGAGTAATGAGCCGAAGATGAATTGCACATCATAAGTAGATCTGTCCACCCTTCTGAAGTACTTGTATCTATACCGGCTCTATTAAGCTAAGTACGCTATTTATCAAGCTTAGGTTTGTGTTGTCGAATTAAAGCCTGTATATGTCACCAGGCGAGGCAAGTGAAAGAAAGGACTAAAAACCCTATGTAAGTTAAGTCTCAAATCAAAGACGTCACCAAGGCATACAGCAAACAAATCAGGAACCCTAAAACCTGGAAAGAAAGCAGAATCAGAATCTTATCAATCTAAGACTTAACTTTAATTTCAACAGAAGCATGTCTGTCAGCACAGTTATTTTATTGAAGATAACTAAACTTACGCACTAATGATTACTCAATAGCTATGTCATTACGTTTATAGTCCAACTTGACTTTGATTATCCCGTTATAGGGAAGTGGTCGTTCTTTCCCCTGTATACATCAGTGTTTGACCTTTCTCCTGTATATGTAAGTGGTTGAACTTTCCCAGTATAGGTGCGTTATCGCCATATAACACTGTATAGGTCAGTCATGTGTATCCCCCTCTATACATCAGTCATTGGTTTTCCCTCTATACGTGTGTCATTGGTCATCCTCTATACGTAACTGATGTGGCTTCTCCCTGTATATGTCAGTCATTAGTTCTCCCTGTAGAGGTAAGTGGTCGGTTCTCTCTGTAGAGGTAAGTGGTCGGTTCTCTCTGTAGAGGTAAGTGGTCGGTTCTCTCTGTAGAGGTAAGTGGTCGGTTCTCTCTGTAGAGGTAAGTGGTCGGTTCTCTCTGTAGAGGTAAGTGGTCAGTTCTCTCTGTAAATGTCAGTCATCGGTTATCTCTGTATACGTCAGTTACCAAACTTCCCGTGTGAACGCAAGTCATTGCCAGAGCCTTCTGCATGACCCCCAGACAGCTGAAAGCAGTTGCTAGGCGGTTAACCTCCTAAACAATGGCCAAGAACCCTTACAGGCGCTCCTGTAGGCCTGTGATGGGCTTGCAGGGTTGTCATTCAGTAGTCTTTTCCTTCCAATCTGTTATTGGAGGGTTATCGTAAGGGTTAAGTCCCTTATCTCTACCGTGTGTTTCTTGGGGTCCTTGGCTTGCTGGTAAGCGGTAATTTGGAATAGGCCTTGAGTCTTGTTTTTTCCAGCGTGAAAAGGCTGTCATAAAATCACCTTGGGCCTCTAAATTTGCAAATATGAATAATGCTGTTTTCTGATTCCCTCTTGTTCCTATATATTTGATATAGTTAAAGTATTGATTTGTATGATAAGCAGGATTATTCTCCTGATCAAAGTGATAGCTTATGAATTGAGATCTGTGGATTCCTCCTTGCCCTTCAACCCAAATTGAAGGTCCTTGAAATCTTATGCGACACTTATTATTGATTTTACGACACCATGCATCATGGTAACTTTTTGGACTTTCATTAAATAAATTTGTTGGGAAGTCTGCATCTCCAAAGTCTGCCTTAGATTCAGAGCCTGACAAAATCATTAATATAACGACGGAAAGTTTAAATAGATTATTCATTTAATGCCCTCGACACACCAGAAGAATGTCTTGATCATTTTAGTATTCTTTCCAACCATCATAGCTCCCTGCTCATTGCATTGATCAATAGAACTTACAGGTATAGATACTGAAGATCCATCTAACCCCATTCCATGTCCTCGAAGAAATGCAACTACAAGGTATATTGCTGGAATATTCCCTGATGTATCATCTTCAATTGAAATACTTTTCTTGTTAGTATAATCATCGATTAATTTTGGCTGAGCCATTACATGCTGAGCATTAGTCAGGGCGGTTAAAAGACAAAGTGCTAAAGCGAATTTGTTTAACATTGAAGTCTTTCGAGGTGAACAAATAAAATTGTAAATCAGTTAGTTGGTCAATTCTGATTCTTGTTACATCAAATAGTATTTGATAGGAAAAAGGATTAGGCACCTGGCTAAAAAGTCAGAGCAGGATTTACTTAGCTTAAACTAATACCTGCTCATTGAAAATTCAGTTAGCCATTGGCAATACAATTAATAGAGTAATAACACCTCCAAATAATGCTGCTGGCAATAACTCTTCTCTAGCCTGGCTGAGTTGATCTTGGGAAGCCTGATAGGCGTCCCAGATATCTTTCTTAAGGTTCTGCTTTGTGAGTGTGGTAGTTGATGAATTAGGGTCTGCAAAAAGGGCAGTGATGACATTAGACAAAGCCATGAGTAGTTGTGTTGTATAAATGTTCCCGATTAAGCAATGACAACGAATTAAATGAATGTTTCATGTCAATAGCCATTTAACGCTCACTTTCTATTACGCCATCTCTTACTAAGCTAGGTATCTTCGTTTACTTAGTGATTACAGCATGTTATAGCTGCATCGTGTAGCAAATTCTGTGTCCCAGCCTTCGGGACAAACACTTACTAGCAGATGGCAGAGCCTTTGTCAACCATTTCTATGAGTTCTGTTGCTATACTGGTGGTGTCCTGCTCTAAACACGCATGACCAATGACGAAGCTGAGCGAATCATCACTGGTTATTAAAGCGGTGACCATGAAGGCATGCTCAGTGACCTCACGCTCTACGCAGAGCAAGGGTTCACAACAGTTCAGGCCATCGCTCTAGAACTACTGGACAGCGAATGGGATTATGAGGAGGATTAAACATCCTCTCTTTTATAAGGTCTATATCTATCTCTTACCAAAAACTTTTTGGTCAGGACCCATTTCACGGAAGTCGCCTCCTAACCAGTAGGCAAAGTTCCTACGAAATTCCTCATTAACCTTATCATTATAGAAGCGTAGTGATGCTGCCTTCTCGTTACCTTCATTAGAAGTATATTTAATTCGATACTCATAAAAATGCCAACTGCTTAAAAAGTCACCTGTATGTATCTTCTCAGTTGTTACACCAGCAACCTGTTCTTTAGTTATACCATCACCATCTCCAACAATAAACCGACCATCCTTAAACTTTACATTGCAGTCAACTTCCTCCTTTCCGCATACTGCCTTATAGATCTTTCCATCATTAATAATAACGTTAGCTTCACCCAAGTCAGCGTCTCCTAAATCTGCCTCAGCAGGTCCACAAAGGATGGATGCAATAGAGAATAATGAAGCTGTTGCAAGAAATACCTTGTTCATCGGGACCCTTGGCTTAACACTTCAGGTATTCTAATCCGTCTGTCAAGCAAGCTTCGCTTCCATATCCTCGTTATCCGCCTTTAGTTCGTCCACTGTTTCTCTATCGACTCTATTCAACCAACAACAATAGAGCTACTTGCGTTGAAATCATTTTTAGAAATGTTGACCAGTAGAAGATCTCCTAAGGCTGCATCTATTAGAAGATCTGTACCCTGTTGGGCAAGGCTATATGCTGTACCAGCTGGCAGCGATATCAAATCCCCTTCAGCAGCATTAAAATCCATCACTTGATCTTGCCCCTTGGAAAGAAAGAATTTATCAGCTCCATGATTACCCCAAAGCTTGTCATTTTCCCGTCCTCCATGTAGCAAATCATTATCCCTGCCTCCATACATTTCATCTATTCCAAAATTGCCGTAAAGCCAATCAGCTCCCTGACCACCATGTTGCCAGTCATTATCTTGACCGCCGTATAAAACATCATCCTGGAAGTTTCCATAAAGCTTGTCAGCACCCTGATTTCCATATAGTATGTCACCACCTTGTCCACCATATAGCTTATCATCACCAGCACCAGCTATAATCAGGTCAGCGTCTTCATTAGCATAGATGTTATCGTTACCAGCACCTGAATCAATATAATCGGCTCCGGCCTTAGTACTTATATTGTCGTTATACCGCGAACCAATTATTGTATTGTTCTTAGCCAATAGCATGTCCCAAAATACATTTGGATCATTCATTATATCCTTTACTTTAACATCTAGACTTGTCAATGATATACTTCCCAGTACCTCCCAAGTGTAATATATAGATGAAACGTTGGATTCATATAATGCTGCGTCACTTGAATAGTCAAAATTACCATATATGCGATAATAAGTATCTAGCGCAACCCCATCTTTGTAAGTAATACCTTCATAATCGATGAAATAAGGATATGCTACATAGTCAATAATATCGACCTTCGAAATGGTTGAAATGCTCTGTCCTACATTAACCAATTGATTTGATTGAGATGCATCGACCTTGCTCATCTCAGATTCTCATGGTTTATTTATTGTAATCATTAAATCACGTTAATAACGTAATCTAGCCAAAATCTTAATGCATAGTAGGATCAAAGCACTTCGCTAACTTAATACTTTCAAGTAGTATCAATTAATCTTCTATTCAATGTCATTTACGCTTTAAATACTTGTTATGATAATTATAATTATTTTTCACGTCCATAAACTAATCACTGTATGCCTCTTTAGTTGAAAGTGGCTTTGGATTCTTGATTACTATCCATATTGATTGCAATATTAACCTGCAATCTTGGGCAATATCTTTTACTTATAGTTATTAAGCCAATTGCTCTATGCTTATTTATTACTTAACGGCCGACTCGCCAACCAAAGATCGAAGCCTTTTGTTCTCATCCAACAGCTCTTTATTCTTTTGTAGTAGCTTCTCTATTCTTTGGTTCAATACGTTTATCTTTTAACTCTCAGGTTGTGCAAGTTCTAGTACGTGTTGGTTTACGGTATGGAGGAGTCAGATAGTTTGTTGGCTTGACCTTCAGTTGTTCACCTTGATTCACTACTTTAGACTTGGTCTTCATAAGGTTATAAGTATTGGGTTGGGTAGAATTAATAGTGGGAAACGGGACTTGAACCCGTAAGACATTAGGAAGTCCACCCTTCTTCCTATATCTGTTCCTACTCCCACTTCACTCCACTAAGGATTGAATGAAGTATTACCTCATGAGTTTTTTAACATCGAGGTATTGGTTATTGAGTTAGTTTTATTGACTACTCCTAACAGTAGTATCGGTTGAATCAGAGTTGATCAGACTTCACTCCACTACATTCCATTCCGTGTTGGAGTGGGTGGTACAACCAAGATTCACGTAATTCAGTAGAACAGAGTCAGTGAATGTAGTAATTACAGAATGTCCTTCTCCAGGGACATTAGTAATAGGATCTAATATTGTTATGTCTTCCTCTCTCTCTCCCTATTATGTCGGAATTAGGTATTCTCTCCTCTTAGAGTAGGAGGGTATGGTTTGATTTGTAGTGTTTGTAATGGGTTTCGGTCAGGAGTAAAGTTGTTACTAACAGAATGTAAGTTTACACCTGGCTTAGTATTGCCCAGTATATATTACCAGGGTTAGCATCGATCAACTGTACGCCAGCATAAGTATTTGATTCGCAAGAAGGTGCCAGGTATCGATGGTTGTTTCAAGCCAATAATGAGGTGTTTCAAGAAATAAAAAGCCCCCGCTTTTGCAGGGGCTTTTGGCGGGTATCCTCTTCAAGGACAGTCCATCTCATAAGGAGGGTCACAAATTGGCTGATAAATTGGCTCACTGGTGTCGTGCACCCTTACATCCCGATTGGCTGGTGTTGCAGATAACGCCTGAATTGCAGGCATCACTGCTGGTTCACTCTTGCTTGGTGCTCCATAACCATTGCTTCCAAAGCGATATTTAATGTCTGCCGTAAAGCGTGTATCAAAGGCTTCGTCGTAAGAAAGATTGGCGCCAAGCGTTAAACCATTGCTGATGTTGTAAGCCAACCTTCCTTTAACACCAGAACCATCAGCATCATCGAGATCACCTTGCTGGTAGTAATAACCAACAGAAGCATTGAGATCTGGTGTGATGCTGTAGCCAACATCTAAGCCGTAGGTATCAAGAGCACCACCTTTGTAATGGCTATTCAGGCGTTTCTCAACATCACCAATAGGAACCAGTGCATATGCATTGAAGTCCCAAGTGTCTGAGACTGCTTCTAACCCTGCAGCCACCTGAGAGAAGAAGACATCACGCTTATCAAAGACATTGACGCTGGTATCCGCATCACCTGTATTCATCGGCCGACTGTCATAGCCAGCATTGATGCCATACATCCAAGAGCGATCACCATTGAGCCAGCGATAACCAAGCCTTGTTGATGTGCTGATCGTGGTACCAGCGACATCGGTATTAACGATGCTGCTTTCACCATCTCGATCAGCGAAGTTGGCATTGGCTAGAGCATCAATAAACCAAACACTGTTCTCACCAACGGCAATGGGAAGAAACGCTCCAATACCGGCTTGATTCGGTGTTCCGGCTCCTTGCAGCGCTCCTTGAAAACCCCAGTTGAACTGCACAGCGTCTTTAAGGTTGATCTCCATGACACCTAGATCTGCTGCACTGCCTTCTTCTTCTTGAGCAGCGACTGGCTGGATGGGAGTGCTGGCTAAGGCAAGAGCAGCAGCACCAGCAAGCGACAGAGGAAGACGAATCGAACGCTGCATTGGAGTCGAGTGAGAGCTGGGGAGTTTATCTATAAAATTAATAATAGCCTGAATTTCACGAAAGCAGTAAATTGCACTTTATTTCTACATCTTGCAAGTCAAGTGAATTCTTAAATAGCATTAAGTTGCTTAGATGCGAATATTGCTCAATAACAATCCACATTTGAGAAATAATTTGACGATTTGCATTCTCTATACAGACTCTCTTGCTTTAGCCAGTTCCTCCTCAAGCGCTTCAGCTTTGGCCTTCCACGTAGCCTTCACCTTGGCAAGTTCGCCTTGAAGCTCTGCATTTGAGTTTTCAAGTCTAGATATTTTCGACATTGAACTATTTAATTTAGTCTCTAGTCCTTCAACAATTCCTTGATAGTGCTTGACAGTCTCTTCTTTAGTGGCACCTTCGCTAAGCGTTTTGATTGCCTTCTTTGACTCCTTGAGCACTTTCTTCGGTCGTGACTCCCTAAGTATCTTTTTGACCTCAGCTTCGCTTATCCCTGCTCCTTCTACTTCAACTATCTTTTGAGTCAACTTCTGCTGTATGCCCTTGTCATTCACGCGGGCAATTGTGCCAAGTGTTCTAGCGGAAATATTAGTCAAGAATCTGTCAGGCACTTGATGCTCTGACAACCACTTATTGGCAGCGACTAGGTCTTGGGCAACACTCTTGGAGAAGTGGAGATCACCAGAGTCAAGCAAGGCCGTCCAGTTGCCTTTACTTTTAGCGTTGATCTGGATATCGCAAAGGACTTGGGCGCATGCCCTTACCGAGTTCCCTGCAGTATCCCAAGCTTCATTCGCAATGACGACCCTTGCCTTCAACAGGCCTCGCTCGTCTTGGCTTAGGCCCTTTACGGCGTTCTCGTTGAGCACCACTCCAGATACGTCAACGTCGCTTAGCCTTTGAATAGCGGAGGTGGTCAATTACCTGGCCCATATCTATTGAACAGGATACCTTCTTGTTGCGAGCCCGCAAGAACTAATACATTTGAACCAGTAGCATGCCTGTGGCGTGAGTGTGGCTATTTGCTTGGATGCCTGCCGTAATTAAGCAAGGACTTCAATGCTTGAATTTCCTTAAGTGGATATATCAGAACAGCTCTGTCTCCTTTGACAATGCTTTTTACATTTACTGTTCTTCAGCAGTAACTGTTTGGCTTCTGTTAATGCTAGCTTTATCTTTGCGTGAAGTTCGTTTATAAGAATCTGAATCATTCTGGCTCCAATTGCTTTGTGTCTGTTTAGTTTTTGTTTCATTTATATCATCATCCATATAGCTTGCACTATCTACTTTTCTTCTACTTTTCACACCATATTTAAAGTCCGTAACCTGCTTAGCCCTGGATCCCATGTCTAACTTCGCATAGTACCTTTCGCAGATTGCTACTGTATGCCCAGCAAGTTTAGCTGCAGTATAGATATCCTTTCCCTGTAGTATCAGATTGCAAATATAGGTTGAACGCAGGCTGTATATAGTGTATTGACGATTGCTAAATATATATGGCTTCAGCTTTCCTTCTAATATCTTCATCAATTTAGCCCATCTAGATGTGAACATAGTGTATTCAAACTGTTTCATTGCATTTGCAGGATTGCCAAACACCAGTGACTCATCAGTGATCTGAATCCATGGGAAGTATTCTTTAACGTATGCATTCTGCTCCTTCCTCCATTCTTTTAATTGAGTATCTACTCCATTGGTCGGCACTGTGCGCTGTTTACCAGTCTTGGTATCTCTAACATGTATAACTGCAACCCATTTATCTTTATTAACTTTATCAGAGCTAGACCATCTGCCTACATTTTCTCTCTTTATATCACACCAACGCAGTTTATTTAGTTCTATGTTAGGCCTCAATCCACTATTCTTAGCGATAAGACACCATCTATAAAATAATCTATCGAAATAAATTCCTCTGTAATTCCTTTTTAAGTCACTTCTATCTCTAATAACTTTTAAGCCTTTTAATATCTCATTCCAATTGCCCCTTTCCGTTAATGGCGGATTGGCATCTAGTTCTGATTCGGTTATCCTAATCTTGGGCATCATTGTTTTGATATTTACTTCATTAGCAACTAGGCTGTTCATTACACAGAAATTTTCTATAAATTCTTTGAATATAATTAGCTCCAACCTTCTTGTTGACTTACGTGCTTTCCTCCATAATGGATAACTATTGAAGGTATTGTTACTTATCTGAATAGTTTTTGTTATACCATTAGATATTAGATATGGAATTAGTTGTTTCCTTAAGCTTCTGTCTTTGATTTTGTATGTATTTATCTTTAGCAGTCCTGAATCCACTTCTTTTTGCTTTAGCTTAAGATACTCATCCACACAAATTTGTATATCTCTTGACCTTTGTCTTGGTGTCTTTATGTACTTCCCTAGGTTATTTATTTCAGTCTTAGTCTTTGTATCAGAATTGCCTTTTGCTAAGGCTGCACCATTTTCAATTGCTTTAATTTCCTCTCTTAGTTCTCCATAAGCTTCAATGCATTTCTCTACTGCCGTCTCTAGATCATATGCACTCTTGATTAGTTTATATCTATATGTATTCGTCCCCTTTGCCATCTCCCGGTAGTAGAATTTGCTTTCATCGGTTACGTAAGAGAAAACAATACCTTTACCTCCTAAGACTTTGGCCTTTTCCTTTATCTTTGGCAAATTCGCCCTCCTTTGCTCTAAGGACAGCCTAGCAAATATTGTATAAAAATTGTATTAACTAATATTAAGATACCTTGAATCTTGGTGTATCAATTGATTTGAAGGAATTTCTAAACTTTGCGTGGAAATTCAGCTAGTTCATCGAGAAACAACACACCACCATGGGCGAGGCTTAGTTCTCCTGGCCTGGGGTTTGCACCGCCTCCAACGAGTGCAGCAATCGTGCATCTGTGATGGGGAGCCCGGAAGGGTCGCTGTTGTATTAACTGGGGAGTGCTCTTCAGCATTCCTGCCACAGAGTGAATACTGGTGATTTCCAAGGCCTCTTGGCGCGTGAGCGGCGGCAGCAGCTGGGCTAAATGTTGAGCCAAAAGGGTTTTCCCACAGCCAGGTGGCCCCACCATTAGGAGGTGATGGCCCCCGGCGGCAGCCAAGGCAAGGGCTTTATGGCCCAAGGCGCAGCCAAGTAGTGGATGAAGTTGATCGTTTGTTCTGCGCGTGATTTTTGCCGTGACGTCCGCTTTGGAGATGTGTTTAGGTGCTAGTGGTTGGGGTTGGTGCAATAGATCCACAACCTCGCTGAGGGAATGAGCAGCTCTTACTGTTAAGCCAGGCACAAGGCTTGCTTCTGCGGCATTGGCTGATGGCACCACTAGCGCTCGTACGTTTTGCGCGGCGGCCAGGTTGGCGATGGCAAGGATTCCTCTGCAGGGCCGCAAGCTGCCATCGAGTCCGAGTTCTCCAGCGCAGCAGAGATTGGCAAGCAACGGACCATCCAGCTGGCCACTGGCTACCAATAGGGCCAGGGCGATAGGTAGATCAAAAGAAGGTCCCTCTTTACGAAGATCGGCAGGAGCCAGGTTCACCACGACTCGCACGAGTGGCCCGCGAAAGCCACTGTTGCGGAGTGCTGATCGCACTCGCTCACGAGATTCCTGTATGGCGGCGTCGGGTAGCCCTACCAGTTGTAGCCCTGGCAGCCCAGGCACTAGATCCACTTCCACAGTGACGGCTAGGGCCTCAATGCCATGCAGAGAACCACTCAGGCAACGTGCCAGCATTTGTAATCAGACGGTGTATGGATTTCATGCCCAAGCCGTCCCATCCTCTGTCTGTGACTCAATGGCTGGTGACACCATTTTTGGCCAGATGCTTCGTGGTGAGATTCCTTGTGATGAGGTTTATAGCGATGAAAGATGTCTGGCCTTTCGCGATATTCAGCCTCAGGCCCCGGTTCATGTGCTGGTGATTCCTCGTAAACCGCTGGAAAGTCTGCGGGCCGCTGATCCCACGGACTCGGAGTTGCTGGGCCATTTGCTGCTGGTGGCAGCCAGGGTGGCCAAGCAGGAGGGCCTTGATGACTTTCGCACCGTGATCAATAGTGGTCTTAAGGCAGGACAAACTGTTTTTCATCTTCATGTTCATGTGATAGGTGGCCGTTCGCTGGCCTGGCCTCCCGGTTGAGGTGTGAACGGGCAAGAATGACGCAATGACAACCACCACTAGGAGGTGGGCTCTGAAGGGCCTGCCTAATCAGCTCGGCAAGTTTCGGAGGCTTGCTCAGCCTTTCTTTCTGCCGCTCGACCAAGCCAACGGATGGCAATTCATTGGGCTGCTGGCCGCGCTGATTTTTTGTGTTGGCGGAGTTGTCCTCGTTGCCCTTACGGGGCTGATTGCAGCCCTTGAACGACTTCAGCCAGTTCTGACGGAGAACTATTTCGGAGGCGTTGCTGGCACGATCGAGACGATCTGGTCGAGTTGGTGGGGCTGGGCATTCTCTGGTCTGTTTGTGATTGGAGCAGGCAGTTTCTTTGGCATGCGTCAGCAGTTGCGTCACAAACGCTGGCTGCATTGGTTGATGCTTGCTGTCATTGTTTTGATGCTATTGGCTGTGAATGGCATTAATGCCGGTATTGGATTTATTGCTAGGGATCTCACCAATGCACTCGTGGAAAGAGAGGAAAGCGGGTTTTATCGGATTTTAATTATTTATGCCTGTTGCTTTGTTGTTGCACTACCAATAAGAGTTTCGCAGATTTTTTTCACATTGAAGCTCGGGATCATTTGGAGGGATTGGCTTTCGCGCAGTTTGATTGCTGACTTCATGAGCAATCGTGCGTATTACGTATTAGACCCCAATGACGAGCAGGCTACGGACGTTGACAACCCCGATCAGCGCATTACAGATGACACACGCTCGTTTACGGCACAGAGCCTTCAATTTACCCTTGGCGTCTTTGATGCGATTCTTACATTCTCACTCAATATACTTATCCTTTGGAGTATTAGCAGGACGCTAACATTTTCTTTATTTGGATATGCTTCCTTTGCTACTGCTGTTTTGATTGTGGCTGGGAGAAAACTGGTAAAAATTAATTTTGACCAGTTGCGATTTGAAGCTGATTTTAGGTATGGACTGGTACATATACGTAATAATGCAGAGTCAATTGCCTTTTACTCAGGTGAAGAGCCTGAGCAGGAAGAGACGCAAAGAAGGCTTGGATCTGTGGTGAAAAACTTCAACCTGTTGATTGTTTGGCAGGTCATTATTAGTGCGATGCAACGTTCTTCGACTTATGCCGGGGTTTTCTTCCCGTATGTGATTATGGCGGTACCGTACTTTGCGGGTGAAATTGATTATGGCAGTTTCGTTCAAGCCGGTTTCGCGTTTAATATGGTTGAGGGCTCGTTGTTTTTTATCGTCAATAGAATTGATGAGCTTGCACAATTTACGGCCGGTGTTAGTCGCTTGGAAGGCTTTCAGTCGAAGGTTGAGAAGATTAGTCGGCAGACTGCTGTTGATGATTCG
Organism: Prochlorococcus sp. MIT 1318; assembly: GCF_047304505.1. Taxonomy (NCBI): domain Bacteria; kingdom Bacillati; phylum Cyanobacteriota; class Cyanophyceae; order Synechococcales; family Prochlorococcaceae; genus Prochlorococcus; species Prochlorococcus sp. MIT 1318. The sequence goes on from NZ_CP138958.1 coordinate 1,018,357, forward strand.
CCGAGCTTCTCTACTGGAAATTCCATCTTGATTCAGCACGCTGATTTATATCCCCCTAATGGAGGTCAGCAGATTATTAATGACCTGAGCATGAATGTTGAGGAGTCAGAGAAGCTGCTTGTGGTTGGTCCATCAGGCTGTGGAAAGACCTCTTTGCTACGCATGATTAGTGGCCTTTGGAATCCAAGTCAGGGGAGTGTTCAACGACCTGCCTCGGGTGACTTGTTATTCATTCCTCAGAAGCCTTATATGATCTTGGGTTCACTTCGCGAGCAGCTTTGTTATCCAGCGGATGAAGATCGTTTCAGCGACGATCAGTTGAAAGCAGTTTTGGAGGAGGTCAGGCTGCATCAGATCGTCGAGCGCTATCCAGATCTTGATGTCAAGCAAGACTGGCCGCGGATCCTTTCGCTTGGAGAGCAGCAGCGTTTGGCTTTTGGACGTTTGCTGTTGAATGCACCTCGTTTTGTTGTTCTTGATGAAGCGACGAGTGCTTTGGATGTCAAGATCGAGAAGCATCTCTACAAGCTTCTCGAGGATCGTGATTTGGCTGTTATCAGCGTCGGTCATCGCTCAACCCTTATCGACTTCCACGATTCCGTGCTTGAACTTTTAGGGAATGGCAAATGGCGTTTGATCCCTACCGCCACCTATCTATTGTCTCAAGATGCCGGCCTGGTTTGATGACCTCAACAAAGCAAGATCTCCCAGGCGATCAGGACATTCCAAGCGAACAGGCTGTCTTTGACGGACCCGAGCAGGGTTCTGAAAGTTCAGAGGTACAGCCACCCGTCAATAGTGCGACTACGGGAGACCCGCCAGCTTTTGGTTGGAGTGCCTATGCAGAACGGGTCAATGGGCGTTTCGCGATGATTGGATTGGCCGCTGTGCTGCTCATCGAAGTGGTGAGTCGCGAAACCTTCCTTCATTGGGCCGGTTTGCTGCCATGAGTGGTTGTGTTGTCGAATCAGCCTGGCAAACGGATCAGGTCCACATCCCAACGACCATCTCGGCTGACTTGAACTGCTAGAAGTCGACCAGATCCATCCAAAATCACATGGCGAGGGATCCCTTTGGCGCTGAGCTCAAGCCGATGAACAGTGCCCATACTGCGGTGATAGAGCAACAGTTCCGTTTGGTCGTCACGCTGTCTTACCAGCGCCAGGCGTTCGCCATTGGCACTCACGCTCACACTGATTGGCTGAGCATCAGGTCGATTCAGGCCTGGAAGTAGTACCGGTCTGCGGCTTCGTAGGTCGATCAATTCAATTCTTTCTTTTCCTTGATGGTTGGCCAGAGTGGCCAACCAACGCTTGCCAAGGGCCGGTTGGCGACGACTGCTAGCGGATTGGAGCAGTGAGCGATTGATGCCTTGCAGTGGCCTCAATGTTTCTCTTCCGCAAGCAACCAGCCCAAAGCAAATAAGCAGAGTTACAAGCCAACTCGGCAGATCTCGTAAGAGCCCATCTTTCAAGGTCTACCTTCTTTCGTTGGAGTTGAGCGCTTCAGCCCTCTGATTGGATCAGGCTCAAGGATTTGTGATAGATCGAAGAGCTCTACGCGCCAATGCCCCTGATCGGCTACTTGCAGAGCTAACTGGCGTGCATCTGGTGCCAGGCTGAGGCTGACAGGATCTCTCCCCCCCGGTAGGGGAAGCGGGTGGATTCTTCCGGTTAGACGGTCTTCGATGATCGTTAGGCGACGATTGCCTTTTTGCGTGATCACTGCCAGATAACGTCCATTCCAGCTCAGGGAGGGAGAACTATGAGGTTGGTGACGGGAGAAATGGCGTAGTGGCAGGATCTTTCCGTCTCTAAGATCACGGAGCTGAACGGTTGGCCTGCCTCGCTGATCGACGATCACTGCCAGCATTTCGCCATTGCCGCTGAGGGCAGGGTCTTGCTGGCTGCGCTGAAGCAGGTCACCTGGTGCTCTCTCAATCGAATTGATGCAGCTCCCAAGGCCCAGGCACCCCAAAAGCAGGATCAGTTGCTGCAGGTTGTTGGCAATGGGCTTCAGTCGTCAAAACGGGAACTGTTGTCGCGAGGTCTTGAACTTCGCGGAGCTGAGCGTCTTGGCTCAGGCATTGATGATGAAGGAGGCGCGGCGTCTGTTCTGGTGGCTGAGGGATTGCCTTGTGCTCGGGAGGGTTTTGATGCTGTGGGTCTGGATCCCGTCGACCTGGACTTTGCAGGAGAGTAGGCCGCATCTTCAGCCTCGAGACGAATCTGAGACCCCTGAGGTACACCAGGTTTTCTTGATGAGGCGTAGCCCCCTCTAGTTGTAGGCCTTGGCTCGTTGCTTAATTGGGTTCGATTGGTGGTTTGTTGATTGGCTGAGGGACGGCTGCCCCGGCGCTGATCTTGGCGAACATTGCGCCGTTCTCCAAAGTCAGGACGATTGTTTTGTTCATCATTCTGGCGGCCGAATCGGGCCATGCGACGAGATCGTTCTGAGTCTTCGCCCCAGGACTCTTCCTCCTTGTTGCGGCGACGGCTTGCTGCTTGTTCTGGTATTGCAGCTCTTGTGGTTCTGCGAGGTCGGTATAAGTCTTCTTGAGGGCGATCAGCATCGTCGTTGTCTCGACTGGAGAAGCGTCTTCGAACTGGTTGGGGTTCCTCAAAGCGGTCGTAGGGTTCATCCCAGCCACCCCTTAGGCCACCGCCTCGACCCTGGTTGATAGGAGGGGCTGGTTCATCATCGAAATAGGAGGAACGCCGAGCCCCCTCGACAGCTACGCCTCTCAACCTGACACTTTCGTAGGCGAAAAACATTGTGGTTCCGGCTAGCAGGAACACACCAAACTGCAGGATCGGATCCAGGCGCCACCCTTGAAAAAAGAAAACTCCTCCACAAAGGAGGCCGATGGCTGCGAAAAAGACGTCGTAGTCGCGTGCTAAGGCAGGCTTGAACGATCGCATGAAATACAGCAGAGCACCGCCTACTGCAAGCACGATTCCAACAATGCTGCCCCAGTTAAGACTGGCATTGACCACAATTGCGCCCCCTGAAAACGCCTGAACAGGAGGTTGAAAACCAACCTCGTTGGGCTCAGTCTACGAAGTGCGCCAAGGGTGCTTTGAAGTTTCGGTCAACCCGATCACTTGCGATACATCTGGTCGTTTTGACTGATCAACACAAGGGCAACGGCAGCTGGTATTACCACGATTACTGCGGCCCAAACGAGGCTGCTTAGATAATTGGCGAGAGAAGCGGTCATAGCAGTGGTTCTGACTTGGGCGAGGCCATCATGATCTTAATGATCAGGGGTGACTTTCTACGATGGAACTGCTGATGCTTTGAGCTTTGTGACACCAGTTCTGATTCAAGCGCTGCCAACGCTGCATCTGGTTCTGGCCTTTTCGCTTGCGTTTTGGACGCTGACATTTATCTTTCGGATCGTGCTCTCTTGGTATCCCCAGATAAAGCTCAGCGAGGGGTTTTGGCCTTTGGTGAGCTGGCCTACGGAGCCTCTTTTGGCGATGACCCGCCGTGTGGTGGCTCCCATTGGTGGAGTGGATGTCACTCCCGTGATATGGGCTGGATTGATCAGTTTGTTGAGGGAGTTGTTGGTTGGCCAGCAAGGACTGCTCTCTCAGATGCTGCTTAAGAGCCAGGCTATTGCTTGAGATTGAGCGAAGGAATTTCAGTCGAGCATGTCCTGTTCGACAAATTTGGTGTGAACATCTCCTCTCAGAAACTCTTCCCGATTGAGCAGTTCGAGATGGAATGCAACTGTGGTGGGGATGCCTGTGACAGCGCATTCATTGAGTGCTCTTTTCATGCGTTTGAGTGCCGCTTCTCGGTTATGCCCCCAGGCGATCACCTTGCCAATCAATGAATCATAGAAAGGCGGTATGTCGTAGCCGGTATAGACGTGGCTGTCGATGCGTACCCCTGGTCCTCCTGGTGGTAACCAGCCTGTGATTTGCCCTGGTGAGGGGCGGAAGTTGTGGGTGGAGTCTTCAGCATTGATTCGACACTCGATGGCATGGCCTCTTAGTTGGATGTCCTCTTGTTTGATGCTGATGGGATCGCCTCCGGCGATGTGCAGTTGTTCTGCGATCAAATCAATGCCTGTCACCATTTCTGTGACGGGATGCTCAACCTGAATACGGGTGTTCATTTCCATGAAGTAAAAGTCACCCTTGCGATCAAGGAGGAATTCCACGGTTCCAGCGCCTTCGTAGTTGATGCTCCTTGCGGCGGCTACCGCAGCTTCACCCATGCGCAGGCGTAATTCGGGGGTGAGGGCTGGGCTGGGGGATTCTTCCAACAGTTTTTGATGACGTCGCTGAATCGAGCAGTCACGCTCGCCGAGGTGGATGACGTTCCCGTGTCGATCCGAGAGGATCTGCACTTCGACGTGACGGGGCCGGTCAATGAATTTCTCCATGTAGAGCCCAGGATTGCCGAAGGCCGCTTCGGCCTCTCCTTGGGCGGCCTTGAAGAGGTTTTCCAGTTGGTCTGGCGTGGTGACCAGGCGCATGCCGCGGCCACCCCCACCTGCGGTGGCTTTGATCATCACTGGGTAGCCCATTCCCTTCGCCAGCTCAGCTGCTTCTTCTGGACTGGCGAGCAAGCCCTCGCTACCTGGCACAGTCGGAACACCGACTTGTTGCATGGTCGCCTTAGCGGTCGACTTGTCTCCCATGGAGCGGATTGCATGGGGTGAAGGACCGACAAAGGTGATGCCATGGTCACGACAGATTTCGGCGAATCGATCGTTTTCGGCTAGAAATCCATAGCCAGGATGAATTGCATCGACCCCGCGGGAGGTTGCAGCCGCAAGGATATTGGGGACATTGAGATAGCTCTTGCTGCTAGGGGCCTCGCCAACGCAGACGGCTTCATCAGCAAGTTGAACATGCAGCGCATTGCGATCCACTGTGCTGTAAACAGCCACTGTGGGGATATTCAGCTCTCTGCAGCTACGCAGAATTCTGAGGGCAATTTCGCCGCGGTTGGCGATCAGCACCTTGCCGATGGTCATCCCGCAGTAATCAGGCTTTGGGCGGATCGTATCAGCGCTCCTTGCCAGGCCACTTTGCAAAACGTTGGACCATTGGCCGGTATGATCCTCGATCGACGAAGCCCGCGAGGTTGAGTCGGCCACGCGGATGTGGTGGAATTGGTAGACACGCACGTTTGAGGGGCGTGTGGCTTCGGCCTTGCGAGTTCAAGTCTCGCCATCCGCATTCTTTCCTTACAACTTGACCTCACTCCCTCCAGCTGTCATTCCCGACACTTCGCTGGCGGTTGTTCTGGTTTCCAATGGTCCAGGGGAACTAGCGACTTGGGTTAGGCCCATTGCTGAGAGCTTGCATCGCAGCATTTTGATGCGTCCTCGCGCTGCAAGCTCGCCTATTGACCTGAGGCTGGTGTTGGTGCCTTGCCCGAATGCCACAGGACAGGAGGCTGATGCGGCTAGGCGATGGATTCAGTTTGAGCAGATCACGCCAGCAAATCAGTTTTGGAATTTGTTGTTCTTTCCCCGACGCTATGGGCCGTGGCCTCGCCAAGGAGTGGTCGTTTTCCTTGGTGGAGATCAGTTCTGGAGCGTGCTTCTTTCAGGCCGCTTGGGCTACCGCCATCTCACCTACGCCGAGTGGGTGGCCCGCTGGCCTCGTTGGAATGACTGCATTGCTGCGATGTCTCCCAAAGTGCGGGATCAGCTGCCACGTCGTTTCCGGGACCGTTGCAGTGTGGTGGGAGACCTGATGGCGGATTTGTCTTGTCTTGCAAGAGCTGAAGCTCCTCTGCCACAAGGCGACTGGGTGGCTTTATTGCCGGGGTCTAAACGGGCCAAGCTCTGCGTGGGGGTTCCTTTCCTTTTGGAGGCGGCTGATCAATTGGCTCGGCTGCGACCTGGATGTCGGTTTTTGCTTCCTGTTGCACCCACCACAAGCGTGAAGGAGTTGGAAAGCTTTATGAGTTCGAGCAATCCGATTGCTGCTGCCTATCGCTCAGCCATTGCCATGGTCAGGCCAGCTGAGCTTGATCATCCTTGGCGAAGATTGATCACCAGGGCTGGCACGGTCATCTATCTCCAAGAGGACCATCCTGCACATGGTCCCTTGAGCCAATGTGATTTAGCTCTCACCACTGTGGGGGCAAATACGGCCGAATTGGGGGCGCTTGGTTTGCCAATGATTGTGATCGTGCCCACCCAGCATTTGGCTGTGATGCAGGCATGGGATGGCTGGATTGGTTTGCTGGCTCGGCTCCCTGGATTGCGTTGGTGCATTGGTGTCTTGCTCAGTGCATGGCGGCTGCGTCGCCATGGATTCCTGGCTTGGCCCAATATTTCTGCTGGACGCATGGTGGTTCCGGAGCGAGTGGGCTCAATTTCGCCACAGGACATTGCTCATGAGGCGTCAGATTGGCTGGAATCTCCTGAACGGCTCAGGGGGCTGCGCGAGGATCTGCGCAGCCTGCGTGGGCAACCTGGGGCTGTGTCGGCTCTGGTTCAGCAGGTGCGTCGTTTGCTGCCCAAAGCTCTCGGTGCTTTTTAGCTTCGAAAGCTGTTTAGGGTCTTGCAGGTCCTCTTTCTTTTCCCTTCCATGTCCAGGTCTGATTCCTCCGCTTCCGATTCAGTGGATTGGATCAAGCTCAGCCCTGAAGAATGGCAGGCCAGGTTGACTCGTGAGCAGTATCAGGTTGCCCGACAGGGAGGCACAGAACGAGCATTTACAGGTGCTTATTGGAACCACAAGGCAGCAGGGATGTATTGCTGTGTCTGTTGTGGAGCTCCACTCTTCAGCTCAGCGACAAAATTCGATTCAGGCACTGGTTGGCCGAGCTTTTCGGATGGAGTCAAGGCAGGTGCGATTACCACCCATCGGGACACGAGTCATGGAATGGAGCGTACTGAGATCAACTGTGCTCGTTGTGGGGCTCATCTGGGCCATGTCTTTAACGACGGACCAGCGCCTACCGGTCAGAGGTACTGCGTGAACAGCGCTTCGCTTGATTTTTCCGAGGAGGCAGAGGTTTGATTTGAATCGAAGGTCACCAAGGGTCGTCCAGTTCGGTGCCATTACGGCGCTGTGGGGTCTCCTCTACCTCTGCATCTCGGTCTCCGCCAGCTTGATCACGTCCTGAAAAGTCGAGGGGCTCAACATCAAGAGGATCACCAAGGCTCTGAACAGGTCGACGTGAGGCTGGTCTTGGTCTCTGGGGTTGTTGATCTTCAAAGGTTCGTCTTGGTTCATAGGCAGCTGATTCTTCGAAGACTGGCCTTTGTTCATAGGCAGGAGGTTCTTCGAAGGTCATTCTTTCTTCTCTGTCATTGCGGTAGCGCGTTGGGGAGCTTGAGGGTGTTTCATCGAGATAGCGCTGTTGGGGGATGACTTCCTGTTGACGCTCTTCAAGTTCAACGTATTCAAGTTCTTCTTCCGGCTCAAAGGTTTGAGTGGTGGAAGGTTGGAGCCTGCGCTGTTCCTGTTCAGTGGGCTGTCCTGAGTTGAGCTGGTTTTCCACTGGCACAAGATTCATCCTGTAGCGCTCTCGCTCCTGTTCTTCCCAGCTGGGGCCGCCAACTCCGAGTTTTTCGAGGAAGCCGCTATTCAGTTGCTTGAGCTTCTCTTCTGCGCCTTCATAGACAATGATCCTGTCTGCGCCGCTGCTGACCACCTCGTCTACCGGCATCTCCCAGGTACTCAAGACCCCTTCACCCAATAAGGGCACACCGATTGCTCCAATCACCAGGGTGGTGAGTTCTCCTGTTTCGATGTCGAAGGAGAACCCCAGGACTCTGCCTAGTTGCTGGCCAGATTCTGTGATCACTTGGCAGTTGATCACTCGGCTGTAGCGATCTGGGGTGAAACCCTCTTTGAGTGAGTCAGAGGAATCCACGAGGATGACGTCCCCCACCTGACGGATCCGATCAAGTGGCATCCAACGTGGGAGGCCGGGAAGGTATCGCGTTAGGGGATTGTCTCGCAGGCCTAGGGCCACCACTTCGCGGCGATCAATGTCGACCACGACTTCTCCCACGACGCCGAGACGACGTCCGGTATCACGGGTGATCACGTGGGTCCCCATGAGCTCGGAGCGCAGCCAGAGGCGGTCGCTAGGAACTTTGTCCAGTGGATCGTTCAGGGATGGGTTTGTCGTCAAACGCAGGCCCTCAACAGGGGGCGAATCGAGTCATTTTGACTCAAGGGCTTGAGGAAACAGCTCACGCTGCATTGGGTAATCCCACGACTTGAGTGTGAGCCCCACGGGCCTGGGTTACCCCAATGGTGCGGTTGGAGGCGCCGATCATTGGTCGGCGGTGGCTCACAACCATGAACTGGGCTTGTTCTGCTTGGCGGGCGATCAGAGCTGCAAGGCGTTCAACATTCACCCCATCAAGGAAACTGTCCACTTCATCGAGGGCATAGAAGGGAGAGGGGCGGAAGCGCTGAAGAGCAAACAGAAAGCTGAGCGCCGTAAGCGATTTTTCTCCACCAGACATAGCCGCAAGGCGTCTCACTGCTTTGCCTTTTGGATGTGCTACCAGGGTGAGGCCGCCTTCGAGGGGGTCGTCAGGGTTGTCGAGTTGCAGGTGGCCATCGCCCTCAGAGAGGCTGGCGAAGATGTCACGAAAATGGCCATCAACTGCTTCAAAAGCTTCCATGAAGGCTTCCTGACGAAGAGTGGCGACGGTCTCGATGCGGAGCAGGAGTTCTTCTCGCTCCTGGGAGAGAACCTCAAGCCTTTCGACCAGATCCCCGAGGCGTTGTTCGAGTTGCTCGAGTTCTTCAAGGGCCAGCATGTTCACTGGTTCCAGGGCTTCCATACGGCTTTGAAGCTTCTGCAGATCGGCTTGAAGGGCCTCAAGTCCTGCGCTGCGAAGCTCTGCGGGGATCTCCGGGGGAGGGTCTGGCAAGGCTTGTTGGAGTTCTTTGAGTCGGAGGCCGCCGCTGCGAAGCTCTTCGGCAAGGGCTTGGCGATCCTGTCGGAGGCGTTCCAGGTTCCACTGGGCCTCTTGTAGGCCTTGGCGCTGGTTTGCTACTTCTGCTTCAGCAGCATCCCTGGCGCGCCGTTGTTCGCCAAAGCGAGTCTGTAGGTCTTGTTGTTGGCTTTCAAGTGTTTGTCTTCGCGTTTGCAGTTCTTGCTGCTGGTCACGCCATTGAGCATGGGCAGTTGCCAGCGCCTGGACAGCTTCCTGCAGTCTTTTTTCCTCAGCCTCCAGGCCCTTTTGTTGATCGCTTAGGCGTTCGAGGGCGAGGTGGCGATGCTGCTGGGCAGTCAGCAATTGATCCCGATTCGTTCTGGCTGTCCCAAGTGCGTCATCGGCGGTTTCAAGATCCGCTTGTAATCGTTGCCAGGTCTCTGCATCGCCATCCGCTTGGGCTTCCTGCTCATGTTGTTCAATTTGCTGCAGTTCAAGGGTGAGGGGAGAGAGCTTTTCGATGAGAGCGTTCAGTCGTTGCTGCTGTTGTTCTTGATGACCTTGTAGCTCCTTCACTTTTTGAGAGCGTTGATGACGTCTTTCCATCAAGGGGCCATGGGACCGGCGGGCTGCGCTGCGTTCGGCTTCCAGAGCGGCTTGGCGCTGTTCAAGATTCCTGAGGCAGGGGCGAGCTTCCTCGAGAACTTGGCTGAGCAGAGATTCCTCTCTGCGGCAGGCCACTAAGGTTTCTCCAAGTTCAAGCAGCCTGCGGCGTAGGGGTTCGGCCTCATCTCCCTCGTTGCTGCTACCAAAGCTAAGGCTGTTGCTACGACCGGAAAAACTGCCGCCTGTCATGGCACCGCTCTTCTCTAGCAGTTCTCCATCAAGAGTTACGGCTCGAGTTCGTCCCAACTGCAGCCGGGCAGATTTCAGGTTGCCAAAGATCAAAGTTTCGCCGAAGACGTAGGCAAAAACCTCGGCATAAATGGGCTCAAAACGAACCAGCTCAAAGGCTTTGCCGATCAGGCCAGTGCTGCTATCAGCGTTGTCAGGCTTTCGCCCTCGCATGAGGGCGCTATTGCTGCTAGCTGCAGGTGCTTTGATGCGATTGAGAGGCAAGAAGGTGAGCCGGCCGGCTCGCCTTCTTTTGAGCAGTTCGATGGCTTTGGCGGCAATGCGATCGTCGTCTACGACGACTTGAGCGAGTCGTGCACCCGCAGCGACTTCCAAAGCAAGTCTGTGGCGATCGTCTACCTCCCCAAGTTGGGCAACGGGGCCGTGGATGCCTTCCAGACCGGCTTCAAGCAGCAGCCTTAGAGCTCCTGTGCCACGACTCTCCTGCAGGGTCTCGCGACGACTCTCTAGCCGGGCGATCTCTTTTTCCAAGCGGGTTTGTTCTTGCTCTAGTCGATTGCGGGTCCGTTGCTGCACTGCCAGGGCTTCAGCGGCTTGCTGAACCTGCTCTTTCTTGTCTCTGATGTTCTGGAGGAGTGTCTGCCATTCCTGTTCGAGTTGATCCAGTTGTTTCTGTACCTGCTGGTCTTCGGTGCCGTCACGCTGCTGCTCTGCTTCGAGTTCGACTCGCCGCTCTTCGTCTTGTCGCAGGCGTTCTTGAAGTTGTTGTTGCTCCTGCTGCAGTGGTGTAAGGGTGGATTGAAGTTCCTGACGGCGAGAGCTGCGCTGCCGTTGTTGCTCAAGCCAAGCACCAGAGCGGCCGGCAACGTCTCCAAGGCGGCGACGGGAGACCTCTACAGCGGCTTCGGCATCTCTGCAGTTCTTTTCAGCATCTTCTAAGGCCGTGCGATGGGGATCTTCGGTCTGACTGTGAGCCTCCTGTTGCAGTTGTTTGCGGCGGTTGCTTAGGTCTTGGCGAACGCCTTGGAGGCGCTGACCTTCATGTTGGTGTTGCTCTGCTTGGCGCTCGAGTTCACGAGCCTGGGTCTCCAATCCCGCCAGTTCGGCTTGCACCGCTAGCAACTGGTCTTCGCCGAGGGCCTTCACGTTCTCTTGCAGAGTCTTCAGGTTGGCGGCGGCCTTGGCCAGCTTTTCTTCGGCCTCTTGGAGGTTCGCAGCGTCGCGTACCTCTTGCTCGCCAAGCTGTTGCTGCCGGGCTTGAAGATCACGCAAACCTTGCTGGGCTGTTTCAAAGGCCAGCATCAGTTCCTGTTGCCGACCCAATTGAAGTTGCTGCCGGAGTTCTTGGTAGGTGCGGGCTTTAGCGCAGTCTCGTTCCAGGCGTTGCCGTGTGGTCAGCAGTTCCTGTTCCACGATCCGGCAGCGTTCCTGCCGCTCTTGAACATCATCGAGCTTGGCGCGCGTTTGTTCGATGCGGCTGTCGAAGAGTGCTACACCAGCCAGTTCGTCGATCAGGCCGCGGCGATCGCGGTTACTCATCGAGACGATGCGGGTCACATCACCCTGCATCACAACATTGCTGCCTTCTGGGTCGATCCTCAGTCGGCGCAGCTGGGTTTGAAGTTGCTGCAGGTTGCAGGGTTCGCCATCGGCGCTGTAGCTCGTGCTGTAGGAGCCGCCAGGCATGACCCGCAGACGGCGGGTGACGGTCCACTCTTTTTGATCAGCTTTGATCCAAGGACCTTCCTCTGGTGGCTCCAGACCTGCCTCGGCTGGATCGGGCTGCCAGTCGCTGAGGTCGAAGCGCACGCTCACCACGGTTTCAGCTGCCTTGCCTGCTCGAAGGATTCGGCTGTTGACAAGATCAGGCAGTCGATCTGCTCGCATACCCCTGCTTGTGGCAAGACCAAGGCAGAAGAGAACGCCGTCGAGGATGTTGCTCTTGCCCGAACCGTTGGGGCCTGTGACGACTGTGAAGCCCTCTTCGAGGGGGATGGTCATCGACCCCCCGAAGGACTTGAACTGCGTAAGCCCAACCTGATTGATGTGAACCAACAGGTTGCACGGGCTCTTTGCAAGCCAAGTTTACCGAATTTTCTTTGAAGCTCAAGGGTTGCTGCCCGGTTCGGATCTGATCCGGCAGAGCCTGTGCTCGATCTCCAAGTGCCCCTTCAGATCAGTGCTTTGCAGGCGCACACTCAAGCGATCTTCACAGTTGATCGGCAGAGAGCCACTGAACAGTCCGCCGACGATGCGTTTAGCCCAACCGCGTCCTCCTGAGACGGCGGCGTCATGATGGTCCAGCCAAGCCAGCCGATGGACATTGATAGGAATGGCTTCTACCGCTGGACCATCTAATCGTGGGATCTGCGGCAATCGCCAGGTTCGACATGAAGGGCCGTCTTCCAAGAGCAAATCAAAATGACATCCGAGCGGATCGTTCGGCGCTCCACGATGTTCCAATAGGACGAATCTATTCAGAGAGAAAAACCTAATTGCAATAGCTTAGTTGAATCAGTAATAGGAATAGAGCTAGTATTAATAAGCACTGTATTGATGTTTGAGATCTTTAATGGCTCGCATCCGTCTGTTCTTCGTAAGAGCAGAAGTGCAATTGATCAGTACTAATTATTGATGTTGTACTCGCGGCTGCGCATTTACGTTCTCTATTGTATCCACCATATTAACCAGCGATCACATTGCCTGCCCCTGCTTTGGCATTGGATTTGGGCTGATTTAAGTAAGGTCTATTTGAAAAGGATGCTCAAAATGCCTTGCCCTGTAAAACGTGATCTTTTCAGCATCGCAGGATGGTTTTGAATATCATGGCCTGAAGCCTTTGTTCTCTAAATTTTGTCCCTCGAGCAACTCCGAGCCTTTCTTGTCAAAATGCAGGATGATGCTGACCTGCGCCAGCAGGTCTTAAGCGCTTCTACGGCCGATGAGGTAGCAAATCTTGCTAGCGGCCTTGGTTATGAATTTTCAGGTGACGAGCTTCTTCGTATCTCTGGGCAAAAGGTGGACCGAGTGACTGTTAGAAAACAGGACGTACCTGGAGAATATAATTAATATTTTCTTGGAAGAGTTGTTGATTTGATCTGAAACCTAATTTTGAGAAGGAGAGTAGAAGTTTAGGGATAAGTTGCATTGTTATAAGGCTCTAGAATTATCACTTTTGGATGGAACTTTGGTATTCCTTTGCTGGGCCTAGCATCTCTTTACTTTGTCTACTACCTTTTGCATCTCCTTCGCTTCCGCTAAAATTTGGCAAAGCTCCAGAAGGATCTCTACCGAGATTGCCAGCCACGCGGATTGATCTAAAGGAGATCATCATCATGTCGCCAGAGGTCAGCTCATGAGCTTGAGCAAACGGGTGTATTTGCTAGACGTTCTTTGAACACGATCAAGAGCTAGCAAGGATGTTTCAGTCTGAGTGATTTGGGGTGCAAAAGATCTAGGGCTGTCGATCCGCTTGATTCATTGGTTGTAGACAGAAAGCCAATATTGGAGTTGATTCGAGTCAAGTCTTGCTCATCGATGCAGGCAAGATTGTCGTGCTGCTGGAGTAGATGTTTTAGCTCGTGATTCCTTCAGATAGCTCATTAGAGGTTGGTGGGGTGAACCCAAGGCGCGCCAGGCTTAGTTCAAGCTCTTGGATGTTGATTTGCTGCCGGATGCGCTCTAGGCGAGGAGGAACGATAGGTTGCAAAGTCCCTGGACGTTCAGCTACGGAATTGCTCATAGACTCCATCAATGCAGAGTTGTGATCATGTAGGAGTTGTAACGCACTAGATCTGGATATGGTAGTAGCGATAGCTACACCATATCTGGCAAGTTGAGCGAAAGCTTTGTTAGAGGAGCCGTTCTGGAAAGGGCGATTCGTTTCAAGAGGTAGTGCTCAGGATCCTTTGAGTTCTGAGATGCCCAAGGATTGTTGATCAACTATTGAGCAGGTCAGATCCTCTGCAAATCAATGACGCTTATTCAATGTCACTGCTCGGAGGTGGGTGATGGTTGCAGTGGCAGTTGGTATTCAGGCAGCAGGCTTGAATGCATTCCAGCTGCAGGGGGTTTCGCTCTCGCAAAGGCCTAACTAGGCTGAGATCAACCGTCTGGAATTCATGGAATCAGAGAATTCCGCATCCGGCGATCAACAGACCCAAGTCAACACTGAGCCTTCGCGTCCTGCAGATCCCTCTGAACTGAGGTTCCGTGAACGATTTGAAAGCTTGTTGCCCACGATCCAAGAGTATTGGCCAGATTTGGCTTGGGACACACTGGAAGCGACACGAGGCAGCCTTGACGAAATGGTTCGTGTGATTTCACAGCATTCGGGATTGACGAGCCATGGTGTGCGTGATCAGCTGGAGGATCTGTTTCAGATTGCTGGTGATCGCACCAGGAATCTGGCCGACAGCCTGGAGCCATTGGAGCAGCAGCTCGAGCAGCTTCTCGATGAGCTGAACAGCACACTGCGGCCGCGGATTGAACGTCCTGTGCGGCAGCGACCGTTGCTTGCTGTTGCAATGGCTGCTGGAATCGGTGTAGTGATTGGAGTTATTTTCGCCGGAGGGCGCCGGTCCTGATGAGCGAAGAGCAACGTTCAAGCGGATCAGGAGCAGGTGCGCGCGTGACGGCGATTGCTGCTTCAGTAATGGATCTGCATGTGCGTATTGCTTTGCAGGAGGTGGATCGAGAGAAACGCCGTTTGATTAGTGGAGGCGTTTTCCTGGCCATGGGAGGCACGTTGATGCTTCTGGCGCTGTTGGCAGTGGAAGTGGCTTTGGTGCTTTGGATGCAGGAGGTTTGGGGCTGGAGTCTGATGAAGGGTTTGCTGGCTATGGCAGTTCTTGATGTTGTTTTGGCAGGAGTGAGCCTGCGCATGGGTGGTCAGCTCGCCAAAGGGCCGTATTTGCCACAGACGCTGGAGGGTTTGTCGAAAACCACTCGGGCGGTGCTCGGTCGCCAGTGATTCAGCGAATGGCGAAGTCTTCATTCGAGACATCTGCATAGCAATGCACTCTCTTGCTTAAAGGGAGTGCTTGGTATGAGAGTCGAAAATCAGCAAAGATGGCATCAAATCAACACATCATGAACAGATCTAATCAGGTCTTCAATGAGTCACCGCTCCTACTTTTCAGGCTTTTAATTCAATATGGCTTAATAAGCACAGTAAGATTTGATGTATGACGTTAATTGCCTAAGGAAAACTATCTTCTTCTTCGCTCTAGGGCTTTATTTTTAAGATCACCTCGCACCATCATTCCTAATAACGACCAAATGATCATGCAATTCTTTTGCGTACTTTCAAAATCACGTAGCCAGCCACAAGGAGTTTGATTGTAAATGCAACAGCAAAAATAACTAGGTTGGTAGGAGTTAAGAGGTGGCTAAGCATCTTTCCAGTTGAGCTTGTCTTTTATTTTAGGGCAAGAGCTTGGCAGATTGCAGATTGAGGTTTTCTTTGATACCTCATCGTCCTTATTGGATGATTAGGGCCTCTAAAAAGTGCCGTGAATCTGAAGATTGCTGCTGATAGATCAAGTTTCCCTGCGGTTCAGCGAATGGCGTAGTTCAGCCAGCGGCATTCGATGCCGCCATTGCTGACTGGAATCCGCCGACTCGCTTTCATCTGTAGTGATCGGCTGAGTCTGGGATTGCCGTTCAGCAGCCATAGCTGCCAACCTGATGCATGTTTTTTCGCATACTGACCGAGGCTTTCATAGAGAGCGGTTAGGTTTTCATCCTGGCCAATTCGGATGCCATAGGGAGGGTTGCAGACCATCACTCCCGGTTGTGTTGGCAGTTCTAGGTCGCGAAAATCACAGGTTTGAATGTCTACAACATGGTCGAGGCCTGCCTCAGACAGGTTGGCTTTTGCTTGTGATGTGATGCTGGGGTCTCGGTCGCAACCAATGATCACTGGCAGCGATTGGTCTCTGCGTTCTCGTTGCTTGGCGCGTGCTTGTTCCTCGCTCCAGAGTTGAGGATCGAAATCTGCCCAACCTTCCAGGAGAAAGGAACGCTGTATCCCTGGTGCAAGGCCAAGTTTCATACTGGCGGCCTCGATCAGCAGGGTGCCTGATCCGCAAAGGGGGTCAACTAAGGGCACGCAGCCATCCCAGCCGCTGAGTCTGATCAATCCGGCGGCAAGGTTTTCTTTGAGAGGCGCAGCGCCAACTGCAGCTCGGTAGCCCCTGCGGTGCAGGCTGCCAGCTGAACCGTCCAAGCTCAGGACGGCACAATCTCGACTGAGATGGAGATGCAAGCAGAGAGCAGGGTCTTGCAGATCGATATCAGATCGCTCACTCCATAGCTGCCGTTGCAGATCGATTAGCGCATTTTTTACTTGCAGGGCTGTGAAGTGGGTGTGAGTGAGGCCAGGGCCGCTGCCTGTGACGTCAACGCGAAAGCTCATTGAGGGATGCAGCCAGCGCTCCCAGTTGAAGGCTGATTGCACACCGGCATAGAGCTCTTTTGGCCCTCGGCAAGGGAATTGGGCAATCTCTCTGAGAAGGCGAAATGGCAGGCGTGCTTGGAGATGCAGCCGATAGAAGCAGGCCATGTCGGCTTCAAAAGCAGCAGCGCGTCTGAGCGGGCGCACGGCTTTGGCCCCAAGAGTGTTGAGCTCTTTGGCGCCTTCTTCTTCTAATCCTTGGGGGAGTACGGCGATCGCTTGCATTGAGCTTTTACACCCCACGGATTGTTGAGCGACAGAACAGCATCCCTGTCAGAATGGAAGTGTCCACCTTTTGGCGGACTAGGTGATCCACACCAGTGTCTCGGACAGCGGTTCGATTCCGCTCAGCTCCATTCCTCTCTTAGGTGCCTTGGGGCTGCAATGGTTTCGACGGGGTATGAGGAGGGTGACTGAAGCCTGCTCGGTAAGAGCAAATCCGTAACTGCGAACAACATCGTTCGTTTCTCCCGTCAGCCTGCCCTAGTGGCTGCCTGACCCTAATAAGGGAGATGGGGTGAGGTCAGCCTTATCACCCAAATGACCCATGGGGCCTGAGAGGGCCCCTCTTTTATTGCTAGGGCTAGGTTTTTGGAGATTTGCTCCTATCGGCAAAAGCCTGTGACGTGACATAGGCGTGACAAACGGGGTCGAGTTTGCTCCTGCATGAAAAACATTCTGCATTTAGCTGATTCAGCGCTTACGTTCCATCGACCGCTGAATCTCTGTTGGGCAAGTGCCAGCCTTCCTGGATGCCAAAGCTGTAAAAGCGATTTCAGAGCTGGGCTGATCAGCTTGTAGACCTAACGGCTAAGAACGAGCTGATGCAACTTCAAGGTCACCAAGACATTGAGGCTCATCCCCGACGCTTCTCACGCTCGGCATCTACATGTACATCTGGTTGTTAACCAGGCTTTCCTTTTCAATTTGAAGGGGTGAGAGCCTATCGGCCGAAACCAACCAGCTCATTAAGAAGTCTGATAGCCCCTATGGCGTTGTTCTCGCGACCTGAAGCAACAGCATCAGCAGCGATCTGTTCCAGCATTTGAATCTTTGCTGCAAGCATGTCTGCACGCTCGATGTCGTTTTGATCGCCTTTCACTGCATCACGCGCTTCACGCACGTAGCGATGGGCTTGTTCTGCTGACAGTCCCCATGAACATGTCACATGAGACATCAGCTGACGTTGCGACCAGCCTTTGACAATTAAGTCAGCAAGTTCTTCGACGCGCCGAAGCTTCTCTTTTTTGGTGCACTTATTCATGCATGCATTCTGGCGGTTGACCAAAGTGACCAACCGACCAATCTCTTTCGGAAACTTTTGCGTATTTGGTTAATCCTTTCGGTTTTCTATTCCATCTATTTGTGACATGGCTTGGTCGCATGGAAAGTAGGACCATAGATATGGACCCAAGCATGCTCAAAGATCACACGGAGAGAATAGGTCAACTACAAAGGTATCATGGTTTGAATATTGAAACAGGAACTTACAAAAGGAAGGGCAAATTCTTGGGCTTATTTTAATGCTTAATGTTGAAATCAGTCGGGAAGCCTGATGCCTAAGACACGAGGCTGAAAGCTATACAAGACCCGAAAGGGAAAGGCAGGGGGCGTTGTTGTCGCCATCCATCTCCCGACAAAACCTCACACAATCCACCCTTCAGCAATGGCGGGGTTTTTTATTGCCTACCCAGATGGGGGATGCGTAGCCCTGAAATTGGGCAAAACAATCACTAGATCGGGGGAGGTAATTCCCTATTGGAGCGGATATGGTGTGTTCACGGGGCCAGAGCCTCACATATCGAGATAGGTCATGGCAACCAGAAAGACGAAATTAACTCTTCCAGAAGTCCAGCAGCTGATTCGGGATCTACTGATTCACTCGAATTCACCAAGTGTTGATGATCTTTTGGCGTTCGCAGAGGCTATCAACCGAGGACCTTTTAAGACGCCCAAGCAAGCAAAGCAAAAAGCCCTTACCGCAACGGCAATGAGAAATTCTGTGCTCAACAAGTTCGAATGCAAGACAGTAACCGAACTGCGTAAAAATAAGACATTCTCAATGGCTTTTACTGGAGAAAAGGTTGGCTTAAAAACGACCGAAGACTGGAGAAAGCAATACAGAAAATGGATTGCAGTTCCTGAGGATGAAAGGGGCCAAAAGGGTCCTGCCTGCGTCAATGGAATAGATGTCCTTGAGAACTTCAGGCCGTGGCATGTCTTTGGCTTGGATTCGTCTACAGCCACAACAGACGACATCAAGGAGTCCTACAGACAACTTGTAAAAACGCACCATCCCGACATGGGAGGTGATGCACGAGTTTTTGAGCGTCTTCAAAAGATGCGCGACTCGCTGATCGCATTAATGAATTGATTGAGGAATAGATACATGAGAGAACTGCTAACTGACAGGGAATCAGCCAAAATCCTTGGCATTAAAATCAATCAGCTTTATGACACTGTCGATTTCTTCGACAAGTATGACGGTGACCCATGGGATCTGATCGAGGGTGAGCATTTTGAGTTTGTTCAAAGTACAGGTGATTATCAAGAACGGCGTTTTACCGAAGAAGGCGTCGAGGCGATTGCTAAGTACTTAGAAGGCGATAGAGAAGGAGTAATCGCTAGGGTTATGGAGATGTTTACTCACCGAAAAAGAAAGCGCAAACAGATGCTTGTTTCACGCCGAATAACTCAAGAGTTAATCGAAGCCAATGGGATTGTTCATGCTTCAGGTGAGTTGCTGTTCGTTGATAGACGCACTTCTATCAAGGTGCTTCAAACCAATGGTCTTGGCATCAATAATGCTGTTGATCGGCTTGTGAAATCAGATTCCCTGGATGGCCAGGAAGGTCTTGAGATTGAAAAGCATTTTGTTCTTGATGAGAGCGGCGAAAAAGCATGGAGCCAAAGAGGGCTCGCGAGTATTGCCATGGATATGAAAGTAAATTCTTCAATTACAAAGTCTAGGCGTGCTTGGGTCTCAGCCGTAGGGGAGGTTGTTGAGGACTGTTTTAAAAAAGAGCTGAAAAGACTATCGAGTGCAGATCTAAGAATTACCAAAGCGATCAAGCATGCGAAGCGAGCAGTCAGAGATACCTGCCAGGTAACAGGGTCTCGTAAAGCACGTGGAAGAAATCTAACTCTTGACGGACATCACTTGTTCAATAAGTCCAGCAGACCAGATCTTGCGGACCTTCATGAAAACATCTTGATTCTCGAAAGCAGTATCCATGCTGACTTCCATAGCTGGCAAAGCAGAAGAGGTGCAAAGTGCGAGCCAAAGGACTTTCTGGAATATCTTTCTACTGCCAGATTTGACCTAATCGATCCAGGTAACTCCGCAGCCGCAGCAAGGCATGACTCTTTGACAGAGCGATTAGTAATTCTGCAGAAGAATTATGAGGGTAACAAGTTGAGATATGCCTAAATGTAGAAGGCAGTTGGTTCGCATCACTTGATGCTGAATCGCATCAGCTGCCTTCTAACAGTCTTGTTAGCTGCGCCTGAAGCTTCAAGGCACCAACTGCATTGCTGTGTTGCTTGCATCGGATGCTGGCTTCGATGATTTCATCTAGTAGGGCAAGACGTGTTCCAAGGAAGTCAGAGCGTTCGACTGAATAGTCAGCCTTGATAATCTCTCGGGCACGTGCCAAGTATTTCTCAGCCATTCGCTGGCCAACCCCCCATTCCTTCGAACAGAAGCGAATGACGTAACTGGATGTTTTGGCTGATGACAACAGTTTGACGACGGTATGAATCCGCCGATCAATTTCTGCTGTGTCGCTCTTCTTTCCCATGCCTCAATTATGGCCGGTTGATTTCGCCAAGTGTCTCAACGTCTCAACCCCTTTTCTGAAACTCCGTAGCCCCCATACATATGCAATAAATAACTAAGAATATGATTTCCTTTTTAGGTTGAGACGTAGAGACAATTCCTTCAAAAGGCTGTCCAGGGCCTGGGTTTAGGTGTCTCAAACCCACCGTCTCAACCTGTCCCCAAAACGTCTCAACCCCATGCGGTTTTTCCGGTTTCAGGCCGGGAAAGTGTCTCAACCTCACAGTTCCTCCTCGTCTGGTGTCTCAACCCCCGGAACATTGGCCTTACGCCAGAAGCGTGCTTTTCGGCCCTTGTGTCGGGTTGGCAAGCGATCTTTGACCCACCCACCGACTTGTTCCATTGCCTTGGGCAGTTCTGTTTGTTGTGACCTGTCGGCTGTCTGATGCAGTTGCACTATGGGGCACGGTGCGATTAGCGCGGCATCTCGTGATCGTCAGGTGATCTGCCCACATCAATGGTTTCCCGCACCAGATCAGTGTGCCGAGGGTTTTAAACAGACTCCATCCCATGCCTAACACGGACCGCACCACCAATCCCCCGCCAGAGAAGCCAGGCGGTGAAGGTTGGCTGGTTAGTCCTGAACAGCAGTTGCTTTGTCAGTTCAAGCCCGACACAGCAACGGTCCACGCGCAGTGGGTTGCAGTTCGCACTTACAGCTGGGTTCCATCTCGTCCACCAGTGCCTCAAACCCGTAGGCGAATGCTTCGGCACAACGCCATAGAGGCGTGGGACAAGATGCTCAAGACGGGCTGGAGGCGGTGCTCACCGCCAGTGAGGTGACAACGTTTGCTTCGCCCTATTGATACAGGCAGCGCTCGGCTGCAGCCGTCAGTCTGAAGGCGGACTGCCGAGCGATGACCTAGGCGGAGATAATGAACAGCGGGATGCAGCGTTAGTGATGACTAAAAAAGCCCAAGAAGAAGGTTGTCTTTGGTTTATTTGGCGGTTGACACTTATTTTCATTGTTGCTCCTGGGATTACCTTGGCTGTTGTTATTCCAATCGCTGAGTATGTAGAAGACAAATGGGGCCAATGTGTAAATGTTCGAATAGCTGCATGGATGAATAGCGTGACCCCGGCCTGGAGGGGTAGGGAAGAATGGCCAGTTAGCGAGGAATGTAGAAATGCGGTTATGCCGTGGGAGTAATACTCTTTCGCGGCTGGTAACCCTCGGGACAGCTCTGAATCGCCGCTTTGCCGCATCCCTCGGAATGGGGATGCGAACCCCTGAATTCAGCCAGATCAATCCCTCAGATGGGGGAGGTGGTTTCCCTGTGAAACGCCGATGGTTGGTTCAGAGACAAGAGACCAATGCCTGTTGTTGCCCTATTCGTCGTCGTCTTCTGCATCAAATCGAGAGATCTTCAAGCAGCCCCGCCACTCCCAGAGCCGTTGCCTCGATGTTCATGGCACCCTCCAAGGCTTTGCAGGCCGCGGCCATCACCGAAGGAATCTCTCGCCCTTTGAGGACGGTGCCGGCTTCTTGGTGATGCCTCACGCTGCGTTGCAATAGCCGGCAGTTCTTAATTGCCAAAGCCCTTAGGCGGGATGTCTTACTGGCGGTA
The DNA here is from genome assembly GCF_047304505.1 of Prochlorococcus sp. MIT 1318. Lineage (NCBI taxonomy): Bacteria > Bacillati > Cyanobacteriota > Cyanophyceae > Synechococcales > Prochlorococcaceae > Prochlorococcus > Prochlorococcus sp. MIT 1318. The sequence continues at coordinate 1,039,956 of NZ_CP138958.1, forward strand.
CTGAAAAAGACCAAGCAGAAGTTTGCTGTGAGGGTGTATGGGCTATGCCTGATGGCTAACCATCTTCACTTGCTGCTTAAGCCAACCGATGCCAAGGAGCTTCCCAGGTTGATGCATTGGGTCGCTTGGTACTCCGCCATGGCTCTAAACCGCTTGAGCGGGCGTTGTGGGCACTTTTGGGAGGCAAGGTATTTCTCAACGCCGATCCACCCCAAAGATCACCGGCGAATGCTGAATACCTTGAGGTCTATCCATGCCAACCCAAAAGCGGCTGGTGTAAGAAAAGGATTCTTTGATCCCTATAGCAACTTTGGCCACTACAGCAGGTTGAAAGCAGATGGCATCAGTGAATGACACCCAGCCTTTTTAAGGCTATCGGCAACGCTTGATGGCTGTGCCAAGCGCTATGAGCGTCTCTGTAAGCACTATCGCCATAAGGGCAAAGGCGCTCCTAAGTGCCATTGGGGCAGCCGCATGCTGAAACGATTGGTGAGCAGTCCAAGAACTAGAAGTAAGAGGAAGAGGGTTTCACCAGGCCAACAATGATTGCCATGGGATTGGGATGTAAGGCTTAATCAAATCCCTGAGGATTGACATCAAATTGTAGTTCAATTCCGAGGAGAAAATGGAATCAGAGATGGCGATCAAACTCTCAGACTGTGGTGATTAAGTTAGGAATATAAGTAGTTTTATGGCAAAAAGATTTAAAGGTAAATTTGCGATGAATACGAAAAGCCATTTCTGGTTGTTGCCTGCTAAAGAAGACATCAAGGCAACTTTTTGCAAGTCAATGGTGCCAGGTATCGTATGTCTTTGTAAGCAAATAGGGAAGTCGTTGAAGAAATAAAAAGCCCTGCCTTATGCAGAGGGAGTAATAGCACTGTCTGGTTAGCACCAATGACTCACCAATTATCCAAGTCTAGACCTAAAGAAAGCCACTACAACCCCCTTGGGCTCGAGGGGGCCTGGGCGGGATTTCCCGGATGAGGTGGCTTAGGGGCCCGACTCTCTCGGGCCCCGCAAACGATTGAAAACCAATCAAGCGATAGCGCACCTCCTAGGCGTGATGGTTGATTGGTTGCCTAATGAGCTATCCATAGAGTCATTGTTGTAAGGAATGAACCAAATCATGCAATTAGCCCCTGCGATATTTCTTAGCTTTGGGCTGGCTTTGATCGGCACTAGTTACCCGACTATTGCAGTCGCTGGGTCTCAGCTATATCGGGAATGCCTCATCGCGAGTGCCGATGTGCCTGAAATTGGGCATGGTCTACTTCAGGGATATTTAAACAAGGAGGATCGGCCGGATAGCTTGCAGTTGCTGCCTGCACCGCCAAAGCTTGGCAATTCTGATCACGCTCTAGACAACACAATCTCTCAGAGAAGCTTCTCGCTCCCTGGGACACCCCGCTGGAATCTTGCTGCTACTGATGCTGATTTGAATTTTCCTGGGGCAGCCGGCACCTTTTCCTGCGCAATAGGTATCACCATTAGTGAAGAAGCAACGCCGAGGCTCTACATGCTTTTACGCCGGAGCCTTACTGATGCGGGCTTGTCCACTTATGCAGCCAAGAATAACTACAACCGCCGCAGACCTTTCTTGGTGAATAAGAAGATGATCTGCTCACCTCAAGACACCGCAGAGCTGACGACAGACCCCTCCTATCCATCAGGTCACACTGCGATTGGCTGGGCCTGGGCTCTGATCCTCAGTGAAATGGTTCCAGAGCGCCGTGACCAAATTCTTGCCCGAGGACTGGCCTTCGGGGAGAGCCGCCATCTGTGCAATGTGCACTGGTATAGCGATGTGGTCAACGGTCAACTGATGGGCGCAGCCTCTGTAGCGCTGCTTCATGCCAATGCCGACTTCCGTTCTGACTTCGCAGCTGCGAAAGCTGAGGTTTCAGAAGCTCGTTCAAGGGGATTGCAACCAAATCGTGATTGCAGCGTTGAGGCTGCAGCGCTGGCCCAGGACACCATGCGTTAGCCCATATTGAGCGTTCAGCCCACTGTCTTTTCCTGGATGTGTGGCCAGGGATTATTCGCTGAGTTGATGTTTCCCTGGTGGGGCGCTCCCTTGCAATTGACTTCATGCCTTTGAGACACCCCCTCTTTCATCGAACGATTCAGGCGCTGTTTTGGGATGCAAAAGAGGCGGGGTTTGTGCATCCCACACTGGAAAATATCGACAGCTTTAGAGAAGAGCTTTTAAGAGAGTTGGAGGAAGGGATCAAGCCGATCATTGAAGAGCGTTGCTATAGGGATCCCACAGTCGAAAGATCAGAAGAAGACTCTCAAATTCCTCAGTGTTAAGACCCCTCCTATCGGTATCCCCAGGAATGGCCAACAGAAGGGTGATCACGTGCTGCCCTTGTTAGCCAGTGAAGTCCCGCCTGAGAGCAGGGCTTTTCTTATTTACTTTTTCTCTCTGAGGCGGTGACGACTTTTTGTTTTCATCCTTCACCGCTATCCATAAGTTGACGCAACTTCTTTAAAAACGCAGTGACCTGGCTCAATGCCATCGATGAGTCCGAACACAGACTGATCAAAGACATGCTTAGCTTTTGATAAGAAGAGCAAACAACTGACATGAAGAAGGGCACCCGCGTTGGATGCCCTCAAGTCCAGGACAGGTTTTCAGGGTTCTACGTCCTCGGACTCCTGATCTAGGTCTAAGCAAGCAGGAACAAGGCGTCAGCAGGGATAAATGCTTATCTGTATCAGCCAGCTTCTAATTAGTCCAGTGTTTTGGCGGCTTGCTGGAAATGGATAAGCATCCATGCTCATGGTCGCCCCGAAAGAATTCTGTATTGTTCGCAAGTTGAGAGGTCGCTACATGCACTCCAAACAGTATTTTCACTTTGGATAAGAACACAGCCATACGAGAGGCACAGTTGCGTCGTATTGAGGCTTCTCTCGTTGCAATGCACCAAGCTGAGCAGGCTTTGACAAAGGAAAAGCGTAGTGAGCTCTGCCAGCCAACTCACTGCAAGTAGTGCCTTGAGCTGAATAGTCGTCAATACAGCAACGCCCAGCGAACAGCTAGTGACGGCTGCGGAACTGACACGGTCAACTGGCACAGTGACAGTTGCGATCGTTATGGTTGATTTGTGAGGAGGACTTCTCCTCGGAGTGGAAACAAGGAAACACGCCCAAAGAGAAGTCTTGAAACCCTGCCTTTGGCGGGGTTTCTTTTTGCCCTTGCATCTAAAGCGCTGAGCCCGACGAACAATGGCGCCAGGCCTTTTTGCAGAGGGAGAAAGAGCTGTCTGGTTAGCACCAATGACTCCCCAAGCATGCAGATCTAGACCTGAAGAAAGCCACTACAACCCCCTTGGGCTCGAGCGGACCTGGGCGGGATTCCTGGATGAGGTGGCTTAGGGGCCCTACTTTCTCGGGCCCCACAAACACTTGGCAACCCATCAAGCGATAGCCCACCTCCTCGCCTGATTGGCTGAACAGCGATAGCGATCTGCGATCTGTTGCCAGGTGTAGCCCATGCATCGATAGCACTCAAGCGACCCTTGGTGAGGATTGAGAACGCATCACCGCAATGAGGGAATCTGCTTTCAGTTCACTTTTGTAGTTTCAGCATTCACCTTTGAATAGAGGTCTGACTTTGCATCCGGTGTCAAGGGTGTATCGCTATAGCTACTCAGGCGCATCTCAAGCGCGTGCCCTATCTAAGAGTTGAAGATGGGGCTTTAATTTAATAGCCGTCAATAGTAAGCATAAGTGCTGATCATGTAGTTAATATTGCCAAAGGCCATAAGCGAGATTTCAAAATAAGTATGCTCAAGTAAGCTCAACCTTCAGGATAGGAGTTGCAGACTTGGCTGGATCAAATGGTGGAGCTAGCAGCTGCTTAAAGTTAAAGATTTGAGGATAGGATTTTGCTACAACTAACTATTTTCACCAAGTTTAAAAATAAGGTCTTTGAGGATCCATTGATCAAGTTGTATCCTTGATTCATCCCTCTTGCGAACTTTCAGCTGAAGGGCCGATTACAATCCAAAGCAGCCATAAGGCTCCAATGAACGGAATCAGAGCGATAAATATCCATTGCCACTGTCGGCCGGTATCGCGTATTCGACGAACCTGCATGGCAACTCCAGGAACGATGCTTGCAACAGCAAAAAGCGCGTAAATCGAGTAAAAGCTTCCTTGCAGCTGGGCGAGAACAAGGCCGAGCAGAATATTAACGAGAACAATGATCCAGTAGTCAATGCGCTTGGTTCGACTCTTGAAGTCAAAACCCTGAGTCCAGAACGTGCTGTAGCGATCGAAAATTGACACTATTCAAAGTCAAAATATGAATGAATTGTAGGCCCTTCGGCTCTCCACTCACTCATGCAACCATTGATCAAAAAAATTTTATAGAATTATTTACATTTATTAGACTCTGGCCCTTTACGCTTCCATGGAAGAAAAATCCGCAGTCAAGAAAGAAGCCTGCTTAGAAGCGCGTAATGAATGGATTTGAATTTTGCTTAGTATGATGAAACAGGTTGCTGCCTAGATCATTTGATAAATATATTGCTTGTCCTGAGATTGCTGTCTATTTGTGTGATTGCATTGCAGAAATAGTCTGGCATTACCAGCAGAACAAAAATCTGTAAGTGCTAACTTTATAGTAACCATCAAGACTCCTAAAGTCTTGATTAGCTTAGCAGGCCTCAATCTATAACGATAAAATCTGGCTGAGAAAGAGATTGAGGCTAGCTGGCGGTGTCTTTAGTGGGAAGCTCGAAGACCTATTTGTACCTGAGGTTACTCAGTTTGCAATTAAACCATTGCTTAATCGCTCAAAGGTTTGGAAGTAAAGATTTGTCTTGTCTTTGCTCAATGCTAACCCGATTTAAATTCAGGCTTCCGAGAAGTAGCAAAAGCTCTTAAATGCCTCAGGTTGTTATTTTGATATCAGGGGATTGATGATAGCTTCTTTGATCGACAAAAAGATGGCAAGTTATTGATATGATGCTCAGTGTTGTGAACTCAGTCAATCAGTTCGTTTCCCTTGATGATACCAGGAATAAAGAGATACGCTGTTTAAGGAATATTGGCACTGCCTTGACTTGTTAATATATAGTTTATTGATCTGTATTCGACTGATTTATTGACTTAGCTGTCTTTGCCTTAGTGGTATGCGACCATGAACAAAGGTGTGACGACACTTAATGCCTGAAAATGTTCCTACTGTTTGATTAACTGCTGCTGGAATCTGAGACAACACAAGGCATCCGAGTAAAATCACGACCCATTTTTGATAGGTGGTCAATGAGACAAAGCCTTTGCTTATCCTCTTTGGGAAGTTGGTTCTGTTGGTATTCATTGGTTGATATCTTGTGTTGGGAATTGCTTGTTGACAATGGGATTGCTAAGCCCTTTCCCAGAGGATAAGAAGCAATGTTATTGGTTTCATAGGTTTTTTGCTCAGTTTTGATCGGTTTAATTATGAACAGCAAAGAAGCAGTAAAACCAAGAAGAACTGCGTAGCTTTTTACAGAACCTTCGTTAGCAGCCCATCTCGGGGTGTAGGGCTAGGTAGCATTTGCAGAGTGAGGTCTTGATCAGGGATCAAGTGAAGTCGCAACTGGTGAAACAAGCCGACCACCATCAAACGTATCTCAAGTTCAGCTAGTGGTTTTCCTAGGCATACTCGCTCTCCCCCCCCAAAAGGCAGCAGGGTTGCTGAACAGCCATCATCTAGGTGGCGCTGGGGACGAAAGGCTTCCAGATCGCCAGCACCATGACGGTTAGAAGCTGCCAGGGCAACCTGTACCACACGGTTTTTTGGAACCTCCACCCCGTCGATTACCAAGGCGCATTTCGTGCGGCGAAAAAAACCTCCCACCGCTGGCGTGAGCCGCATCACCTCAGAAACGACAGCGTCTAGTTTTGGTGCGTTGACCTGGTCATAGGCAGTGGTGGCCTGCTCGGGTGCTGGAGGCCAGTCAAGTCCATCGATTTCCTCTCGCAGCCACGTTTCCACTTGCGGGTTGAGAAGGAGCTCCCGCATCAGACAGCTGAGCGAAGAAGCCGTGGTCTCGTAGCCCGCGAACAGAAGAAGCAGAAGCTGCTCCACCACGTCTTGGTCCGTTAAAGGAATACCTGCTTCATCGAGCCCTCCAGCCAGCAGATCAAGACCACCGTTGCCATTGGATGCTTTTAAAAGCACCTTCTGAAGCCTCTTCAACAACCGTTCCCGTGCCTTAAGCGCTTTGGCAAAAGAGCTACCGGGCAGAGCTATCGGTATTGAGAAGAGGGCTCTGGTCCAGATCTCGAAATCAACGAACAACTCATCGCGATCTGTACCCTCCAATCCCAGAACCGTAGAGGCGATCACTGAGAAGGCGAAACGACGCATTCTCTCTGCTAGAGGCAGAGCTGTTTTTGCAGCTTGCAGTTCGTCGGCAAGATCTTTCACCATGCTGATGATGCCAGCGCTGTAGCGCTGTAGTGCTGAGGCCGAGAACAGTTGGCCTATCACCCTTCGGCGTGCTCGATGGGAGGCTCCGTTGCGGTTAGCTAGCGAATGGCTGCCCAACAGCTGCCGAACACTCTCCGGCCACCAACCTTCTACTGCGTCGGGTTGAGCTAGCAGATCACGAATCGCTTGCCCGCCCTGAATGAACACCATTGGCTGTCCGAGCAGTGATGTTTCAAAAACATTCCCGTGACGCTTAAAGCGCTTTTGTGCGAAGGCTGGATCGCGAAAAAATGCAAACGCTTCAAGTACCCCACTCAGGGCAGCTGTATTGGGAAGAGGGCGAAGCTTGGCATCATCAGAACTTGCCATAACATTTGCTATCCAACAGCAAAGCTAATGGGGCGTTAGAGCGAACCTTACAGAATCGATGAAAAGTCCTGAAGCCAAACAGGGCCTCAATACTCTTCTATGTCTACACAACTAGTCTCAATGAAAAAAAAACAGCAAACCTTTGGCATGAAGAAGGGCACCCGCTTTGGATGCCCTCAAGTCCAGGTCTCATTTTCAGGGTGTCTGCATCCTCAGACTCCTCATTCAAATGGAACCAGGTTGGATTAGAGGCGCAGGAGGAATAACTGCTTCTTTTCAGTTGCCTCCATTGCAGAAGCGAACTGCCTCAGCATTGCTTCTGCCTGTGGCGATGGTTTCCTCTACGCAGCCGTTGAATACCTTGCTTTCTTGTTTGATGGAGCAGACACCCAGAGCAATTGCAGCAAGGGAGATTGCGGAGACAACGGTGGCGGTGATCTGAATGACGCCATAAGCAAGCATTGAGCTCTTTTTGCTGATGCAGTCCTTTTTGGTCGTGGTCTCTTCAGTCATGGATAAGGAAATGTCTGCAAATAGCCTATGAAGATCAATTGCTTCAATATGGGATACAGAAGGCAGTAATAACCACACTCATGGGCTTTTTAATCAGCATGGAGGCTTAGACGGCACCGCAAGACTCAACTTTTAACAAATCTCCTCACCTCATAGCATTGATCCATTGCTAGGCATCAACTACTAGTTTTCAACTGTATCTATGCCTCATATTATTTGTTTTTATCGATAGCTAGATTTCTGTTTGGATAGTTGGTTTGGTCACCCCTGGCAACCAGTTCCTCAAGGAGGTAGTTTTCATCAGGTGTTGTCTCCAGAGAAGCTGATTAGCATTGAGACACATATGTCAATGGTGCTTTGGCTGGATGTCAGGATCGATTCAAGGCAATAAGCTCGCTCTAATATGCCAAGCCTCAAAGGCATAAGCAAAGGATTGGCGGGTGGTTATAGGGCTTCTAACAAAACCTCTGCAACGTTAATAGTCTTTAGAGATTTATACGTTTTTGCTGAAAAGATTTTAGCTTTAGATATGCTAATGGAGAATTAGGGCGATGGATCAATTGCTAGAGGTGTCTCCCGGCGTAGTAGAAACAATTATGGCCTTAATGATAAGTGCTTGGATTTTCATATTGCTAATGCCGACCGATCACAATGAGCACTAGTGATTGGGGAGATTGTTTATTTAATGCAATTGTCATGGTCTTCACTTCATGATTGCTGATTGTTTTCTTTTGCCAGGCTTCTTTGTCTTGAATTGAACTGGCTGATGAGGCCTTGGGGTTAAGTAAGGCAGGGCCTTTTGCTTTTTTTTGCTCTGCTGGTTTGCTCGTGGTATCCGATTGGGTATACCTGGATTTATATTAATAGTGAGTTGTGTTTAGGATTAATCTTCTGGCTTGTGATAGAGATATCCTTCCCAATCAAATGACTGTTTACTGTCATTTGATTGGGAAGGCTCTGCAGTGATAATGGCATCTGAGCTGACAATTATCAGTTTAAACTTTGATGATGAAGTGGTTGGGAGCGAGGTATTGAAAGGCTAAGGGATTGAGGATTGGTTTGCAGATTGTGGTGACCACTCTCAGTATTACAAAAGTCTCAAAATAATTTGTTATTTGTGCTCAATGCTGACTTCGATAAAGTTTAGTCTTAAGCTCTTGGTCGATGGCGGTTCACATTTATTGCAGTTATTTATGTTCAACTCATCCTTCGGGGTTGTCAATTTTTCTTGGAAGTTATCTGGCTTTTCTGCAACACCTGAAGGGCTCGTCGTGAACCCTCCTATTCCGATTGCGTGGTGTTGAACATAAAGCTTGAATGACAGACACAACATGTGGCTACAGTTTGCTGATGGACCCTACGCCAACCACGAAGTTCATCACCTACTGCGCTGAGCAAGAATTTGGAGAAGATGCTGAAGTTACAAGAGTGAGAGACGAACAAGGCAGAGCACCTTGCAGGGACAACAAGTACCTCATCGTTAGTGCTCAGAAAAACTTCTATGAGTTCAAAGGGCTGGTCAACATCAATGGCATCACATTCGGATTCAAGGCCAAAACATTCAAAGCTCAGCAGCCCGAGTGGGCGTTCACGCCAGAAGCCCTTCTTAAAGAGCGCAAGAGCTCCACATAGGTTCCCCTAGGCAACAATGGTGGAATGGAACAAGGGGATCTCGAGCCTTTAGCCACCGTTGCAAAAGCGAGTCGCTCTGGGGAGATCGTATTGCTTGTAACTGTGCATCTCAATAATGCAGTAAACCCTGAGAATTGCCTCAGTGGCAACTGGAACTTGGGTTATGGCGAGCAGGGCCAAGGCTAGTCCTGTTCCTGGGGCATGGATGTTTGCGGTAAACCAAGGCTTTTTTGTCACGGAAGAGCTGTGCGGTTAGAGATGCTTAAAGATCAAGCAACTCTGCCTCATAGATTGGCTTTGCGCTTATCCAATTTTTAAATGCTGGGTGATGTGGCGGTGGTAAACCTTCAGCTGCGCTTCCAACACGCAAACCTTGGAGGTGCTAGAGAGATGCCCATAAGTGGAATTACCGCTTAATTTTTAGCCTTCAGGCATCGGCGCTTTGGTGCATATGGCAGCATCAAATCAGCTCACGAAGGGCTTCCTCAGGCCAGCATTGCTTGGGAATGTCTCGAAGCATTTTGAAGTCTTCGAAGTCAAAACCTGGACCAACACAGCAGCTCACCAAGGTATAGGAACCTTGGCTGCAAGCAGCTTGCCAAAATCCTGCGGGGATCATTTGCATTGGCTGTGCTGCATCCAGAGTCAATCTGACTATTTCATTGCTATTTGGATCTAGTCGCCAAAGAGAGAGCGGTGCTCCCTGAAGGTGAATCCAGATTTCATCTGCACCATCAACGCAATGCCAACAACTTTTATCATCCTTGCCTAAGAGAAAAAAGATCCCTGTGATGGCATTGCGTTGATGACCATCACTTCGTTTTACTGTTAGATCACTTCGGATGACTTCCCGGTACCAGCCTCCCTCGGGATGTGGGGATAACTGGAATTGCTCAATGAGCCTCAAGATGCTGCTGTCTTTCAATGGATCCAAGAGATTTTTTGCATGCCCTCAGAGTAGTCAGAGTGTTCTTGGTGGGAGGAGGTGTAGGCATTTTTATTTCTTTGCGTCAGTCATTTCACTTGTCTCAATAAGAATGAGGGTGTTGGCCTTGTGGTGAAGGAAATTCATGCTTAGGGAATCAGTTTGATGTTAGGAACCTTTGCCGTAGAGTTGATTGATAATGATGAGAAGAATTTGCTGAAGAGAACTGGCTCACGAGCACTTGTGCGATGAATAACGGTAAAGATGCACATTCAGAATTCAGTAATGACATGAATAAGGAATCCTTCAGAAGGTTTTGCATTGGCAAGGGTGATCGTGTAGCATTTGAACAGTCGGAAATTTATGATGACTGATCAAAAGCGCGATGCGGAGTCGCCCTTGGCAAGATTCATTAATTGGATCAAAGGAGTAATGGGAGGTATGGGAGCTGCAGTTGTGTCTGAGAAGAGTAAAAATGTACCCCCTAATATTGGCGCCCAACCATTTAAGGATAAGCCAAAGAAAGGAATTTTATGAACCGATGAGGAGACGGCAGCCCACTACTTACTACTAGAAGGCATGATCTTTTTCTTCTTTATGGGAACAGTTTCATCTTGAAAATCGACTAAAATGCTTTAAACTTTTAGCAATGCTTCTCAATATATATAGCCAGAGATTGCATGGTTGGTTTTTGATTGTTTTATCCATAAAGTCTATGGATTGCTAGTTAATACAGTTGTATGTGAGCATTGCAAAATAAATATTGATATACTCAGTTATGGATTGATTTTTATTTCCTTGAAATGCTCAAGTCAGGCTGGATAAGATTAGTTAGTCATTAGAGGCTAACAAGTTGGTCAGGACTTCTTGTCACGCTTGATGCACAAGATCAGAAGTTGTGCAAGTCTCACACAGGGTTGATTAGAGACTCAAGTTGGATGACTTCAAATGGCGGATTCTTTTCTCATCTTCTACGGAGGAGATCTTGACGGAGTCACACTCGACCACTTTAGAGAATCATTCCAGCAAACACTTCTTTTTCATAGTTTCTAAGGGAGAGGCTGCTAGGAGAATTGGGTGTAGGGGGTATGGTGCGCCTTAGCCTCGTAGAGAAAAGCCTTGGCTTTCCCCCCTCTCAGTTTCTGGTTAGGGCTTTTGCTCATTGCGATTGGCGTATGCGTGGGCATTGAGTTTCAGGTTCGGGTTGATTCAGATTCAGATGAGTAGATACCACTGCCCTTTCTGCTCAAGTCGCTACCAGATTCATCAGCAACGTGCAGATGGTGTGATGGTCTGCGGCCAATGTGGAGACCCTTTAGTCAAGGTCCCATTCATTAGGCCGACTCAGATCGTTGGCTTAGTAGCCGCTGCAGCATTCATTGCACCCTTGCTGTTGATGGTATTTGTGTTCATTCAAGACGAGCAACGCCCTGAGCTCAAGCGTCCTTTATCGACAATGGCAGCGGTGCCTTCTCCTGTAGATATTTGTTCTTGGCTTAGTTGAATCCTTGTACGATGTCTTGTTTTTAATGTGCATGCAAAAATTTAACTGGCTTTGTGGCCATTGCCGGTCTTGCGCACTTTGAAAAGCAAACAACATTAATTAGGCTTTTTCTGCCTTTAAATGTCACCTGCTTGCTGCAAAGGTGTTCTTTCTGGTTCTATTTCTCTGCATTGTCCATGTCTTAGCGAATGGATCATTCCCCATCAGAATTCAGTTTTAAAGTTGTATGGGATGAAGTTGTATCAATCTCAGAACGTCAGCAGTGAGCAGCTGCGTCAGCTTGGTTGGCCTGCGCAGTTACCTCCAGGTTAAGTGGAAAAGGGCTAGAGCTCATACTCCTGCTCAAAACGCTCCAGTAGCCCCTTGTAGAGGGCCAGGGTCCCCTCTGTCTCCTCGCAGAAGCCCTTCAAGACATAGCTCTCTGAGAGGTGAGAGGCTGCGGCGTTGATCTGCTCAAAGCCGGATAAATATTCACCTTGTGTCTCTTCATCGGCAATGTCGTAGATCATTGCCATCACCAGCTCCACCTTTCTTTGAGCCGCTGCGATCTCGGCTTCCATGTCCTTGCTGAGTTTGCGGCGCTTCCTCGGCATCTCTTCCTCTAGATCCAGAAAAGAGATTAAGGGAATGGCCGTTTTCAAGAGGAACCTCTTTGCTCAGAGGTTGGTTCTCATAGCGCTTGATGCTGATCTAGAGATCAACCAGTGCTTAAAAGCCCAAAAATTTAATTTTGCTCTGGATCAGAGCTGCCTGCAATCAGCATTAAGACTGATTGCCATCAATGGCTGACAAGGCCACAGTATGTACATCGAACACGGAGGCGCCTAATTGGACGACACGCCACCTGAGTACGCAGCAGAAGCAAGCTGACTTCTGGCCCCTGCTCCAACAGTCTCAAAAAATCGTGGGCTAATCGTCTGGTGCGACAAAGTCTATTTGTGCGTCAAACCAGTCGAGCCTCCTCTGCATCGTCCTAGGTGCCCTTAAAGGAGTTTTGATAGCCACACACCTGGACAAATGGCCCCAGGTGCCAATCCTCAGAAGCTTCGCTTAATCACTCAAAGACATTAAAAACCGACCCCCCTTCTAGAGTGGGTCGGTTTTTTTATGCATAAAGCAAGCTTTTGTCTTATGCCATGACTTTGAAAGTGGCTCAAATGTGAATTGCAATGGCCGCTACTTTTGTTAACCACTCATTTAAATTGGATTCAAACTCTGCATGTGGATAGATTGCTCTACTAATTTAGTTTTGGGATGAAGTGCTTGCAAAAGCTGATCACTAATTTGGACGATCAACACCATGATTCGTGTCTTCTAGCAACTTGTTTTGTTCACATGCATTGGGTAAAATATTGCAAAGGTCTACTTTCATATCTCGACTCTGAGTTGCTCGTTGCTCCTCTTCTTCATAAGTGCGTTGGCAAGTATCTGCAAATTTGCAAAGAGTTTGATTGAAGTTGGAGGTAGTAGAGGGCTACAAGCTGTGGAGTCATACAGCCCAGTTGAGGATTTATGCGAGCGCAAAGCCAGTTAAAAGGCCAATCGCCCAGCGCAGCCAGTGCTCTGGTAGCTGCTCAATCGCAAGTGTTGCTGAAGATTCTAGTGCGACACTTCTGTCTAAAGCAATTAGATCCATCAATCAGTCCTACTAGTGATACTCCTTGTGTGGATTTGGTATGCGTTCAAACCCTTAGAGTTAGTTGCGCTCCTGTTGATTCACTGCGAATGAATCCAGTGACATTCACTTATCGCTTGATCAACGCATCGGTTGGGCTTGGTCTTCTTGTTCAGATGGTACAGCGCTAAAACAACTCAGCGAGCATTGCTAGGAGGAGGTTAATTGCAACTTGATGACTTCAATCACCACAAGTGATGCGAGGCTCGCCATTGCAAATCTCCCGTGCATGATCTCGACTTGGCTCAATCGGGCGAAAGTCATGATGGAAAACCCTCCTAACGATCAAAGAGAAGAGCCGTCGGTGCAGAAAGGCTGCGGCTTATCTCTATTACATCAAGACAGGTCTCTCAATCTGGGTCAATAGGTCAATGCACTGAACAACTCGTTTGATCGGTCGTTGATCTAGATCAGAAATGCATTAAAGGTATCCAACACCAATGTGCTTGAGCTAGATCTGGCTTGCAAGCTTGATTTCATTCGACTCAGCCGATTTCTTCTTGGAAGATTGCGGATTGCGTATATCCAGCAATTAAAAAACGGGGGTCTGCAGAGGTAATGTACTCTTAACTCGTTAATTACTAGTCTTTTGATATAGTCAACCAATGCCAAGGCTAACTAGAATTCGAATGAGATCCAAGTCGCTTTCTTGCTTGATGAGTTCCAGTGTATAGAGAGCTTTGAGAAAGGAACAGAGACGAATCAACTCAGAGCTGGAAAATGTGATTAAAGTTAGCCAGTCAATTTCGGTGATAAATCTAGAGTCTGTTGAATGTTAGACGAAGAAGGGTATCCCAGAAAGGATATATTCTTGGCTTTAAATGTTTGCAGAAGATGAGTAGGTATTTTCAGTAATCTCTGATAGGATTTGGTATAATTGATTCCATTATTCTATAATTAAAAAAATTAAATTATTTGCAGTCGAGCTAGACTTATGAAAGAAAATCATCAATTCTTGGTTATTTATTTGGCTATAATTGTATAGTAAGATCTATTTGATTCTTAGTGCCTTTTCTTTCGAGATCTCATATTCTTCTTTGCTGATCAAGCCTTGTTCATATAGCCGCTTTAGCTCTTCCAGCTTTTCAAAAGGCCGCTTGGCTCCAGTTGCAAAGAGCCACCATCGCACTAAATATTTTTCCGACCGCTCTGGTAAAAACGTTTCTGCTTTCTCATTCTTTGGCATTTTGGTTTTGGTGATAGCGTCGCCGTGAACCCAGTCTTTTACATTTAGATTTGGACGAAGCATTGATGGATTCCACGGTCTACGCAGCTTTCCTTTAGTAATTCCATTTCGCATGAGAATTAGCGTTGCTTCACGTTTGGCTTGACGGATTCCCGCTTTGTACAGGAATGGTCCAGCAACATATGTAGTTAAATAGAAGACTACTTTCCATTCTTCTGAGGAAGGCCCTTGGCCTGAGACTCCGAAAGTATTCATACATGCTCCAATTATTATGCATATAAGTGCTGTTCCTGCAATCCCATAAATTATTGGGGTGATAGATCTTCTAGATATGGCGTAATATATCTGGACAAGAGGAACCCAAGCAGAAGATAATGCATAACCCCAGCCAGTGTCCTGTTGACGTTTTCTGAAAGCTAGGATTTGTTTGGCTGAGATTGGATGGACCATTTAGCCTGACCAAGAACTATTTAATAGCACAAAATCTTTATTGTCTTTCTGCATAGTGAAGTAACTCAAGAATAGTAGAGCAGGCAGTAGTTGCTGAATTGCAGTTACTGTTATTCATAAGCGTGTAACTTGTTTTAACTCTTTGCTCAATTGTTTGCTGATCACTCCTGAGCCCTTTAGCTAGCCAATAAGTTTTTGGCCGCAAGCAGATATGCAAGTAAACTACTGCTGAGAAATTGAAATCAACTTTCTTGCATATTTAGTCTATCCGCGCAGTCTTGGATGATATTTGCATCAATACATTCCCTCATCCAGTAGTTGCTAAAAATTCGCCGTCTTCAGGGTTGATTAGCATCTCAACTTCTGAAGCTAGAACAAAATAAAGACCTTGATTGACCTCTCATGCGTTTTATAGCGCGCAGTAATAAGTGATTTTGTGAGAGGGGTTGGATTTTATGCATCTGTTGCTTGCAAGCTGCATGCAACGTTTTGCGCTTGTAGCCTGAATGTTGCATGAAATAGTGAGATAATTGACTTGGCTTGTGTATCCCTTGGCTAATGCACGTGCTTGACCGCGATATTTTGTTGCCCTCTTATGATGTCTTAGTAGTTGGCGCTGGGATTGGTGGACTAACTGCAGCGGCACTACTTGCTAAGCGTGGTTACAGAGTTTTGGTGGTAGAGCAGCATTATCTCCCTGGTGGATGCGCGAGCATCTTTCGCCGTCAAGGGTTTACATTTGATGTAGGAGCTTCTCTCTTTTTTGGGTTTGGAGAAAAAGGCTACAACCCACATCAATTTGTGATGAATGAGTTGGAGGAAGACATTACTCTTGTGCCGATGGATGAAACCTTCACTATCCATCTAGATCAGCAAACCAAAGTCTCCATGTATACACAACGTGAAAGATTTTGGGCAGAAATGTGTTCTTGTTTTCCACACCAATCAGCAGAAATCAAAGCATTACTAAGTGAATTTGAATCTTTTTATCATGAGTCATTGGATAGCTATGGTGGTCAGTTTTTTGCGCCAGCGGAAACGCCACCGCAACATGGCATCAATTTGATGTTTACGCGACCTTTTTATTTGGGAAGGTTGCTTAATTATTTGCTTTCAACTCAAGAGCAACTATTTCGACGCTTCACACGTGATCCGCAGATTCTCAAACTATTTACGCTTTTAAATCAAAATATGACCACTTGTGGATTGGATCAGACTCCTGCCATCGCGGGCCCAATGATCCACGTGGAATCTTACACAGGTGGTTGTTATTATGCTCAAGGTTCACCACAGATGCTGGCGAATAAGCTAGAAAAAGCTATTCATAAATATGGTGGGCAAATATTATATCGCAATCGCATTGATGAAATCTTAATTGAGAAGGGGAAGGCGGTTGGCTGTCAGCTTCAAAGTGGTCTTAAAATTAAAGCTCATACAGTAATCTCAAACACAACGATCTGGAATCTCTATGGTAAGTTGATCGATCCCCAGTGTATTTCCCGCAGAAAAAGAAAGTGGGCAAAGAAATTTAGACCAAGTTATAGTGTATTTGGTGTTTATCTCGGGGTTAAAGCAGAAGCTGTCCCTCAGACGATGAAACCTACCCAGATTTTACCTTATGGGGTCGATGGTTCTTCAAGTTATCTGACCGTCTATGTCACGTCGATGTTGGATCCCGAAGCTTCTCCGCCAGGGACCCATACACTCTGCATATTTTTACCGGAAGCTACTCCAGAGATCACACAACCAACAGATGGCAAAGATAATTATCATACTCGTACATATCGAGATCAAAAGCAGAAAAAAGCATCCGCAATTATTGATTACTTAGAAAAGAATTATTTCCCAGAACTTAGAAAACATATCTTGGTTCAGGAAATAGCTACCCCACAGACGATTCAGCGCTATACCCTTAAAAGTCATGGCTCTATTGGTGGACCACAGGTGAATATGAGTCAAAGCTATATGAGTCGGCTGGCCGCTCGCAGTGATTGGCAAGGACTTTATTGTGTAGGCGATTCCACCAGTCAAGGGATCGGCGTAGTGTCTGTGACTGTGTCCGCAATCAGTGCAGTCAATGCCATTTTAAAGGATCTTCGTCAACCTCAATATCTGCCATTAAAGCATTATCCTAAAAATTATGTGCATTTTGCTAAAGCCTCTCTAGCTCAAGAACAACACTCTGCAGATTTGATTCCTGACCATCAGATGATAAAAACTGTGGAAGTAGAGCCTCGAGCTTGTCTATCTCCCCGCTGCGTTCGTGCTGGTCCAGATAACACTCACCAAGCCCATATCGCACGTCTTGTCGAAGCAGGCAATTGGCTCGGAGCTGCCCAGTCCTTACGTGCCATTAATCCACTTTCAGAAATAACCTCGTACCTTTCGCATTCAGACGATTTTTGTGCTCCTTCTTGTTCGCAATCGTTATGCCCTGATGCTTCTATTCCCATTAAGTCATTAAATCGCTATGTATGTGAGAAAGTCCCCAATTACACGCCAGAGGTAGCTCCGGATAATGGTAAGCGGATTTCTATTGTTGGGGCGGGAGCAGCTGGCCTAACATGTGCACACTATTTGGCGCAGTTAGGCTACCAAGTAGACATCTACGAGAAAAA
Organism: Prochlorococcus sp. MIT 1318; assembly: GCF_047304505.1. NCBI lineage: Bacteria > Bacillati > Cyanobacteriota > Cyanophyceae > Synechococcales > Prochlorococcaceae > Prochlorococcus > Prochlorococcus sp. MIT 1318. The sequence continues at coordinate 1,057,258 of NZ_CP138958.1, forward strand.
TAGCGCATCAGCTGGAATGTTGAGTTGGGTTACTCTGACGTCAAGGACTCCATATTCTGTATTGACACGTGAAATAGAAAATCTATTATTGCCTTCTATTCATATTTACTTTGATCAAGCTTTAGGTGAACACATCACAATTGCTCAGCTAAAACTTCAATATCATGCAATATTTTTAGCCTGTGGTCTAGGTGAGAAGCGAGTCCAGCCCAATGATATTGATCATGCTTTTAATTTGATTCATGGCCTGATGTTTTTAGAAGAGTTTACTCATGAGCCAGCTATTGTTAGAGATAAGACCTTGACAATAGTCGGTGCTACCTACCTTGCCACTGATATCGCAAGGTTGGCAATTCAAAACGGTGCAAGCAAGGTTTACCTTGTAGATGAACAGGCTCAGCTTCAATCGATAGCTCAGGCCAAGCGTTTAAAGGAAATGAAAGCACTTGGAATTCAGATCCATTCCAGAATAGATTCAATCGCCTTATCGCAACTCTGCAGTTCTTCTCATCAGGTGATTATGGCAGGTTTTGAGCAACAGCGTATTGAGTCTCAATTAAGGGACCATCTAAGCACAAGCCTTATGGTTGACATTGACGCCTTGGTTGACTTAGAGACGCTACAGGTTCATGGTCAGTTCAATGTATTCGCCGGTGGAGATATCATTAGAGGCTCCAGTAGCATTCAAGAAGCAATTAAAGATGGTCGCAAGGCAGCAATAGGAATCAATCATGCCTTAATAAAGAATCACTCTTGATACTCCGAGAAACGATTTCATGCTTGGGCTCATAGCATTATTGAAAATGGAGTAACTTGGATAGTCTAATCAACATGAACGGATGCTTCAGCTTGAATAACTCTTTACGATCTATGCAAGCATATTTATTCTAACCACCGATATGAGCTTTATTAGTTTTATGATGCTTGAACGCCAAGATAGCGCTCCACGAGTTGAGCAGGAGCTATTTTACTGGCGTATACGGATTGACTCTGACTCAGATTTGAGTTGGATGTAGAGCTCAAGCAGGGAGCAGAAGAAGAGCCGGATCCTGATTATCGCAGATCATTTCTCATCCCCAATGGTTCAAGGGTTGTCAGGCTTATTATTGATAATGGTGAGATTATAAAGAAGATTTATCAATCGCCGAATGGTGAGAAAATCTCAGTGAATTGCTGAAGGATTTCGTATGTTCTTTCTGCAAACCATTCTTCCATAAATAATGCATGTTGGAATCATTTCCCATCATGGTTGAAGAGATACGCTCACTTGCCTAAAGTCTTTTTTGCCAGGCTAATTGCTATGAAAAAATTATTCTTCGGGGTGTATTTTGCTGCTCGCGAGTGTCTTTGGCGGAGTTTCAGATCAATTAATCTAGCATTGCCTGCAATTGTTTTATACTAGAAACCATCACATGAATGCTTAGGCAAAGTGATTCTTTGGAATGGCTGGTGTATGCCTTTGCTATTAGTATGAAAGTACGAGCCTTTCGCCATGTGATGTGGCTTTGATTTCGAGATCAGATTAAGCATGTTGTGGATGTTCTTGTGCTCCCTGAAAATGACTTGATTTTATACTCAATTAGCCATTGCCTCGAACTGTCAATAAGCCCTTGTCAGCTCAATAAAAAGCAGGCAAGGAGACATTGGAAAGCGATTGAGGCTACACAGCAGTCCAACGCCACTGATGAACCACCTAACTGGTTTATTTTCTCTTGCGCATCCGTTCTGGAATAAGATGAATGTGAGATAACTGCTCATGATTCATTTCACTCAAATTTCAACAGCCCTGATCGTCCTCCTTGGCATGGTCTTCATGTCAAAGGTGGTTAAGACACTTGTGGCTGACTTCTCTTTGTTGTCAAGCCTGAAGAGCCTGATGCGCTTGATGGTGAGAGGGAGCTATGTGACAGGGCGTACCTTTGGCATCTTCTATTGGCGATACCTGCATGGTCCGCTCCGTCTGTTTCTGATCCAGCTCGTGGCCATTAACGTCACTCTAGTGATCCTTGCCTTCGATGCTTGCAGGCATATCTGGCAGCATCTCCTTAAGGTAAGGCCACCATCAGTTGCCCGATTCACTCCCGCTCATTAACTGATGATTGCATTGCCATAACGTAAATGTAGAGCCATGTTATCTCTGATGATTTTGAAGTCCAAAAACCTTCAGTAAACCGTGCTTCCTCCTGATAGTTGATTCAAGTAATTTACGTAAGCTATTTACGAATAGGCAGAAACCAGCTTATGGTTTGTTTTCCATGCTTGAACAAGGGGGATAGACTCCAACCCCAAACCTCTGCGTAGATCCGCTCCACAAGAAATGCGCTTAGTACAGCTTAGTGATCCTCACCTTGTTGCCTTTAATCATCAATTGGTGCGAGGTAACAATTCGCTTTTGAACTTACAGTATGCGTTGCAAAAGGCAAGCTCTCATTCTCCGGATCTACTTTTGATTACTGGTGATCTTTGCCATGATGAAACCTGGTGTGGGTATGTTTTGTTGCGTCATCAATTGCAGAATCTTTCTCCATCAATAAAGGTTGCTGTTCTTCCTGGTAACCATGACAATCCTTTGTACATCAAAGCATCACTTGGTCGCCATGCCTTTACAGCCCCAGCAGATTTGAATGTGGATGGTGTTCGTCTCATTCTTCTTAGTAGCCATGTCTCAGGTCAAACGGCAGGTCAACTTGGTCAATCACAGCTGCAATGGCTCGATTCGCGCTTATCAGATATTGAGCAATCTGGCAGGCCATTAGTGGTTGCATTGCATCATCCACCTTTGCCGATTGGCTCTTCTTGGTTGGATCCCATTGGTCTGCTGGATGGTGAGGCGTTGATCAAGCTACTCACTCCTGTAGAAGAGTTATGCGCTGTGGTATTTGGGCATATCCATCAGCACTGGCAAGAGGTATTGCCTGGGCGTAAGGATGTGTTATTGCTTGGTTGCCCTTCCACTCTTTGCAGCTTTGAGGCTGTACAGCCATGCCCTTTGGGACGAGAAGATGAACCGGGAGGGCGTTTGATTGAGTTCGATGTAAGCGGAACCCTCTTTGAGACGCTTCTGCGATGGTCAAATCCTGATCTTGATGATGGTGATGTTACTCGATAACCAGAATAGAGTCGACGGCTTTATGTTCTAAGCCCGAATATATCTTTCTAAAACATCCGTTAATTTTTAACTCTCAATTCAGCTATTGCTGTAGATATTAAGGCTGTGATCTATTGATAAGATGCTCGAATGCAACCGATTCTTCTTTGGCAGCGTGTAGACATAATTATAGATTGATTCATGCAACAGAAGATGCCGCCCAATCATCTATTAAGGCTGTCATCTATTAAGGAATAAGTTCTTCCTGTAGTGCTCTTCGGCTTGCGATTGTAATGCAAAATCTTAGAGAAAAAACTTTGCAAGCAGATGGCAGATGTAAATCAAGCTAGTATTACCTCTCAGGCTTGGCCAACCTCATTATTAGCTCTCTATTTTATACATTTCTTGCCTAGTCACCACTTATTCTTGATGAATAGAAGGTAAACTATAATTTTATTTTAAGTCTTTTCCAGTTAGCACGGTTGAGGGCTATTTGTTTTGATTATTGATTTTTCCAATCATCCATCTATCTGCCGGCCGGAATAACCCGTTCTGAGATTCCAGAGCAATCAAGGCTGGTATATGTATCTACGCCAGTTTTTGAATTCTTGCCTGTAGCTCTTGCGCAGAGCGCTTTCTGTTCTTGCCTGTCAAGTAAGGCGTTAGTAAAGTCAGCCCCATCAATTAAAGCACCAGCGAATTCACTCTTCCTTAGATTCGCGTTGCGTAGGATACTTTCTGAAAGGTCGGCATTGTCAAAACGAGTGGCATAAGCCAATACATCCTCTAAGTTTGTACCGTGGAGATTTGCATTCTTCAGGGACGTTACGCTGAATGTAGATCCACGCAGATCAGCCTGGCTTAAATCAAAACCAGCAAGATCATATTTTACAAATTCCGCTGTTAAGGGTTTGCCATCTTCAACTTGTTCGAGAAATGGATACTTTTGACTGAGAGTATCTAGGTTCTTCCTGGTCTCTAGCATCGAATGATCAGCTCCACCCTGATCATTCTCCCACATACTTGGATAAGTGGCATCAGCTGCCAAGGGCAGGGTCAGATAAATAGAAGCGGCAATTGGGATGAGTATTCCCAGTAGTAGAGATCGCAGGACTGACGACTTAATCTTCCACATTGGCTTGCATCGTAGAACCATCTGGCCATTATTAATATCTCATTAGAAGCAAATAATTGCTGTATTCAAGTTGCCAGTTGAACGTAAAATATCTACGGTTTAAGGTAGCTCTTGCTACTTCTTGTGCCTGGTCCAGTTACTGCTTATTGTGTGATTTGATAAGTGTACTTTATTGCCATTTCTTTCTCGCCTTGAAGCTTAAATGTTTTTCTGGCCAGTGAATAGCCATTGGTTCTTTTCTATCCATTGCCAGAAATTATGATTACTTTGTTTTCATAAAAAGTCATTTTATTGGAAAGTTAATTCTCCAAAGCTGCCTTAGATCGCATTTGATTGCTTTTGGCAATTCCAGGATCATGATTATTTTATTCTCAAGTTCCATCCTTAATGGTTGGCGGCAATGCTCCTTGCGGTTGTCAATTCATTATTCTGAAGCCATCACTTCGCTGTGTTGGAGGCATTTGCGATATTATTCAATCTCGGCCTTTCCTTAGGCGTTAGTCTGCGTCTTTATGTTGATGGCCTTGTGAATTGTTGAGAGAGTTCTTCCTTGGCAGCGATAAACCTCTAATCCATTGCATTTCATTTTCTGCCCCATGGAGGTATAGAAATTAGCAGTTTTCGTCAAAATATTGGTAGCAAATGTCGATTGGTCTGTCATTGCGATTCACGCAGCTTCTGTTGATTCTGATGATGAGGTGATGTTGATGATTGCCGCTAATCCAATACATATAACAGTAAGAAAGCCGCAAAGTTCTGTCCAGCCAAGTAGTCCCCATCGAGTTACTGCTAGAGGGGCTACAACGGTGATCACCCCACCAGAGAGAATTGGTTGCAGGATCAATTGTTTGATCGAAAACACAGGTAAGGCTTTTGTCAGGTTGCGGGGATCGGCCAGTCGTAGCAGCAAAAGGCCACTCGCAGCTACTCCAGTGGCCTGTCCGAACTCGGTGATCGAGCGCTCGAACCATTCCTCGCGCAGTGTGAACCTGGCCACAAAGAGCATGATCAATAGATTCCAGGCCAGCCCTGTCACAGACAACACAGTTAGCGGAAGCCAGTCGTGTTGCAGCAGCGGCAGATTCAGGCTTGCCATTGCGGTGGTGATCAGCAGGTCGGTGGCCAGGATGCCGATTTCACGTTGCAATAACTGTGATACCCATTGAGTTTTGCCTGAGACTTCCAGGGCGAGTCGGATCAGTAGTGAACCCCCTAGTGCAAGAGGAAAGACTGGGAAGACGTGAATGACTTGCCGGTAGAACTCCCCCAGCCAAGGGCCCAATAATCGCAGGCCTTCGAGCATCAACACGCCGCAAGCCACAGCGGCTCCAGCCAGGCCAAGATTGACGGCCAGCAGGCGAAGTTGTTGGCCAAAACTCGTTTCTTCTTCAACAGCTCCTGTGTCTCCGATTTCTGTGGGGCCATGGGGGGCAACCCATCCACGCCAACGGCCGAAAATCACCAGGACACTGCCCAGAAGGGTTGATGTGAGCAGGCCCACTGTTGCCATTGCCAGGCCAAGATCTTGGCCACCAGCGAAGCCGAGTTCGCGAAAGCTTTCACCCATAACGGCCGCTGCCCCATGGCCGCCCTCAAAACCCACTTCAATCAGGCAGCCCATGAGCGGATCAACCCCCAACAGGGGAATCAACACCAGTAGGACCGCTAGTCCCCCCACGAGGTATTGACCAAAACCGAGCATCATTCCCAGCATGGCCTGGGATGCCACAGGCTCCCATAAGCCTTGACCTTTCGGGAGGGGACGCCCGAGCATCAAGGTGGCGAAGACCAGGGTAAGCAACGCTGTTGGGACTTCGGTCCAGATGTCCGTTACGCTCAGTGGCAGCAGGGGTAGGGGGCCATAGGGCCCCAGTAGCAGCCCTGCTGTGCCGGCCAACAGGGCAATAGGCAGGCCTAGTCGCTCCAGTCGCAGGGCAGGCTCGAGCCTGCGCCCCAAGCTCAGCAACAAAGCCAACACAGTCAGCAGAATTAGGGCCAGCCACAAATTGGTTGGCTGGGTGGCATGGAGCAGGCTTTGCAAGCCGTTAACCATGGGAGCCGTCTAGTGGCTTTAGATCAAAGCAGCGGTTCAGATGGTGTTTTGTGTTCTGGAGAACTTCGATATGTATTGCGCCATCGTGAAAGCCATGACTGTCGTATGGCAAGGGTTTTAATTTCAGCGCTCCTTTTTGGCTTGCATGGCTGGAATCGAGAGCTTGTGCCTGCTCAGGCTTGGGTGTTGTGTCGCTTTTGTATGAGTGGATTGGCGGCGAGTGCTTCATTGCGGGGAGCCATTGGTGTTGCTGTACTTGTTTCTGCTGGGCTAGTTCTCGATGCTGAATCCCCGCTGTTGGCTGAGGTTTTTGCAGTGAGTGGCTTGTCTTCTTTTAACCAATCAGGGTCAGGTAGAGCACTATGCAGGGCGCCCTGCAGTAGATGTCCGATGGCCATGCTCCTGTCTATAGCGTAAACATCGCAATAGTCATCGAGGCAACCCAAGACCTCCTCCTGAAGTGAGATCTCAATTCGCGTAGCTGTGTGACGATCGTTGGGTGGAGTGCTCATCAGTTGTCATCTCGGTGTGTTTGTGCCGATTTTCATCGACCAAGCTGGGGAAATCAGTAAGGGGAGGGTATCGCGAAGCGCTTGAGGGTCTATCGACTTGCAAGCTCCCAATCCAGTGATGGGGTATGGCATTGCCCAAAGAAAAGGCATTTCTTTTAAGACAGATCACCTGTTGAACTCAGTAGGGTTGGGGTGGCTTTTGGGATTGTTGTCAGAACGGCGCATCCTGATCTGAAGCTGATGAGCTGTTGAGAGCAGCTTTGACACCCTGCTGGAGACCTTTGCCCCTTGGAAACAATCGAAGCCGATGTGGTGATCGTGGGTGGTGGCCCAGCTGGTTGCAGCTGCGCGCTTTACACATCGCGTGCCGATTTGAAGACAGTCATCCTTGATAAGAATCCTGATGTAGGCGCCTTGGCTATCACTCATCAGATCGCTAATTATCCAGGCGTTTCCAGTGAGATGAGTGGTGAAGCGCTGCTGGCTTTGATGCGTGAGCAGGCCGTTTCTTTCGGCAGTGATTATCGCCGTGCCCAGGTTTTTGGTGTGGACGTAAATGGTGAGTGGAAAACGGTGTATACCCCGGAAGGGACTTTTAAGGCAAGGGCGCTGGTTGTAGCGACTGGCGCTTTGGGGCGCCCAGCATCATTTAAGGGAGAGGCAGAGTACCTTGGCCGTGGCGTGAGCTATTGCGCTACCTGTGATGGTGCTTTCTATAAAGGACGTGAGGTAGCTGTTGTTGGGGCAAACAAAGAGGCTGTTGAGGAAGGACAGGTGCTGACCAAGTTCGCCTCGAGAGTGCATTGGCTTACCACGAGTGACCCCAAGGAAGATGACGCGCACGCGCAAGCGTTGATGACTCAGCCCAATGTTCAACACTGGAGCCGCACAAGATTGATGTTGATCGAGGGAGATGATGCTGGCGTGACTGGCATCAAGTTGAAAAATCGGACTCAGGAGACAGAGCAGGACTTGGCCGTTGAAGGTGTGTTTGTTTACATGAGTGGTTCTAAGCCAATTACTGATTTCTTAGGTGATCAGGTGGCTTTTAAAGAGGATGGTGGCGTTGTGGTCGATGACTTCATGGCCACAACAGTGGACGGGGTATGGGCTATTGGTGATATCCGGAACACCCCGTTTAAGCAGGCAGTAGTGGCCGCATCAGACGGTTGTATTGCAGCAATGGCGATCGATCGCTTCCTGAATAGCCGCAAGGGGATTCGTGTTGATTGGGTGCATTAGTGAGAACGCACCTTCGACTAGGCCTTGTCTTGCGGATCTTTTCTGCATGGCTGATGATTTGTTCGATCAGGAAGTTGACTTTAGAGCTTGAAGAATGAGTTTTTGTGTAGAGTAAGATGAATTAGCAGTCATCTTTAAGGCGATTAATTTAATTGATTTACATGCTAGCTAAAGATTAAATTAGAACCTTGGCAACTCTGGTAATATCAATCCTGGCTTTAATATTTTCTTTTCAAGGCCACATTGCATTGCATACGCAAGGCATCTCTTTTGTGAGTATTTCTCGGCACTTGATAGCAACGTCTTGGTGTTCTTTTTGGGTGCCATGTGCGGAGCGCAGATCGATATAATGAAGCCAAGATCTAACGCTCCCTGCCATATAGATTTTCGTGGGAGTTGCTAGTGGGAGAACTTCTCTTGCGCATTCTTTCGCGACACCAGCTGCAAGCATCTCTTGGTATAGGTCGCGACTTTGTTCAAACAATAAGTTCGCTTTTGAACTCAGTTTTGATACTGTCTCTTGATCAAGATCGTCGATGCTACTTTGCCTGTTTTTTATGTCTTGCCTGCGTAGTGAAGGCGGCTTAGCAAAGGCCATTGTTGAGACATCAGCATAGCGCTGACTAAATTCTTGAAAAGAGAAGCTTCGATGTCTGAGGATTTGCGCTGCTATTGCTCGGGTCGTTCCTATTTCCATAACTATATGGGCCATCTCGAAGGGACTCCAGTGACGATGTTTAATCAGATAGCGGATAAGCCGTTCGCCATCAGGATTGTCTTGATTTTGAGGATTAGAGACTCTCGCACAGTAAGCAATGATTTCTTCTGCCTTGGGCGTTACGGAGATTAAGGATACGCTGTTCATGAATCTGATGATTGGGAGATTGAATGGTTTGGGTTTGTGATTGGCTGTTTTTGGGGATGATGTTGATTGTTGAGCCTTATCTTTCGACTGAGAGCGAAATGGTTGTGCATCCAGCAGGATCATTCTTTGCACGACTTCGGTATTCGTGAGAATGCTTGAGGCGGCTTGAATGGATTGATCCCTGAGTCTTGAACTGCACTGCCATACAAAGATTTGGCAAATTTATTGGGTTGATGAGACCTGATCGAGGAAGTGTTAACAGCTTGCTGAGTTTACCTTATTCTTTCAACTTGAATTTTGTTGGCAGTTGCAGAGAACTTTGCTGTAAAATAAATTCCTTGAAACGGAGCCAAGGCCAGTTGATATCTAAACAGATAAGTGTTAGTCAGTGAAGCAAGTGATGAACTAAATTAGTCTTCTCGTGAATGATTTAAAAGTGTTGTTGTATTTGCCTTGAGTTGATATTTTGCTTTTATAGTTTAGCTTCTATCAAGATCTGTTCAAGGGCTTCTCTTTTGCTCATTAAACTTTTGTTGGCAACAATAAATGGCTGAATTGTTTGGTCAAGTGTGACTTGATGGTGTGGCCATTGAATCACTTATCTCTTGGTTGGTAGATTTAAGCAAGTGACTAAAAGATAATTCATGTGCAGCAGTGTTGCCTCTTCTTCGGGGAAAGGCGATTGCTTTAGGGATGTTGCCTTGCTCTTTTGTGGAGTTCTCGTTGTTGCATCCCCACAGCTCTCTAAGCTTATACAGGTGATTGTTTGCAGATAATTCTCTGGAATTAAAGTGAAGTTGTCTCATGATTTGCGATTGACTTCCAATATTACGATTAAGCTTGATTTGTGCTCGCTTAATTGAGATTTTTCAGGCCATTCATTTGTTAGTTGGTGTCAAGGATCTGTTCATTATTAAGGGTTGGGAGGCATCTTGGTCCAGACTGCTAACTCCTCGATCGATTGCACCCCTTCACGTCGCTGGCCGTCTTCAAGGAGCCAGGTGGGATAGGCCTGAATCTCGGCTTTTACGCAGGCTGCTGATTGTTCAGGTAGCTGTTTCGGTTTGCCACATTCCACATAGTTCAGCATCGTGCTCGCCTGCTGGCCGAACAGGTTTTTTTGGAAGAAACAAGCTGGACAGCTCCAGGAGCCGTAGAACACGGCTCCGATGGTGTTCAGATGACGAACCAAGGTCAGTTGTTCGCTGGTTGATGTTTTGAGAGGTTCCCCTAGGGTGGCAGCGCCATCGCCTGCTCGGGTTTTGGCAGTTTGCAGTGAGAGACTCAGCCCCATTGCTGTGAGTAGGGACAGCCATAACTTCAGGCCATGGTTGCCTTTGAGGATTTGTGGCCGAACCATGGAAGCTGAAGAGTGGGGTTGGGCAAACTTAAGCACTCTCAAATCGTTCGGGCTTCCCTCCATGTAGCAAGGCGCAGGGGTACGGCGAAACTGGGACACTTAACAGATGTAGGGCCTCGGGCCAAATCAACGCCATGGCCGGCAGCGGCTACCGGGATTATTTCAAGGTTCTCGGAGTTGAGCGCAACGCCGATAGCGATGACATCAAGCGAGCATTCCGCAAGCTGGCGCGCCAGTACCACCCTGATGTGAATCCCGGTGATTCTACTGCTGAGGCGAAGTTCAAGGAGGTGAGTGAGGCATATGAGGTGCTTTCCGATCCGGATAAACGCAGTAAATATGAGCAGTTTGGCCGCTATTGGAATCAGGCCAGTGGCATGGGGGGTGGAGGTCCTGCCGGTGCTGGTTTTGAAGTTGACTTTGGTCGTTATGGGAATTTTGACGACTTCATTAATGACCTTTTGGGCCGTTTTGGTGGGCCTCAAGCTGCTGCTGGTTTTGGCGCTGGTTTCCCTGGTGGTGCAGGCTTCCCTAGAGGGAGCTCTCGTGCTCCGGTGAATCTTGATGCCGAAGCCACCTTGAAGGTGAGTTTTGCTGAAGCGTTTCGCGGTACCGAACGCACCCTTTCTGTTAATGAAGAACGCGTGCAGGTGCGCATTCCACAGGGCATTAAACCTGGTTCGCGCTTACGCCTCAAGGGAAAGGGCAATCTTCAACCTGGTACTGGCCGGCGGGGGGATCTTTTCCTCAATATTGATGTACAAACCCATCCCTTATGGCGGTTGGATGGTGATCAGCTGCGGGCCGATTTGCCCGTTGCTCTCGATGAGTTTGCACTGGGGGGTACGGCGACTGTGATGACTCCTGATGGGGAAGCTCAGGTGACCATTCCTGCAGGAACCTCGCCAGGCCGCAGTCTGCGGCTTAAAGGCAAAGGTTGGCCTTCGCCAGGGGGGCGCGGTGATTTGCTCTTGACCCTCAACCTGAAGTTACCGTCTGAATGGTCTGCCGATGAGCTGGAGCTGTTGAAACGGTTGCAGCAGTCTCGCAGTACTGACCCCCGTAAGGCGTGGCTTCAGATGGCTCCACTCTGAGGCGAGACTTACGCTCACGAGATTGTTATGCGGTTTTGATGGATCTCACTTATCGCCCTCGTCGGCTGCGTCGTACCCCTGCCCTGCGTTCCATGGTGCGGGAGCACAGCCTCACTGCTGCTGACTTTATCTATCCCTTGTTTGTCCATGAGGGAGCTGATGTGGAGCCGATCGGTGCCATGCCAGGAACCAATCGCTGGAGCCTGGATCGCTTAATGGGAGAAGTGCAACGGGCCTGGGGTCTGGGCATTCGTTGTGTGGTGCTTTTCCCGAAAGTCGCTGAGGGCCTCAAAACTGAAGATGGGGCGGAATGTTTCAGTGAGCATGGGTTGATTCCGCGGGCCATCACGCAGCTCAAGCATGAGTTGCCGGAAATGACAGTGATGACCGATGTGGCATTGGATCCCTATTCCTGTGATGGTCATGACGGCATCGTGAGCGCTGAGGGCGTGGTGCTTAACGATGAGACGATTGAACAACTCTGTCGTCAGGCTGTGGTTCAGGCTCGTGCTGGTGCTGACCTGATTGGACCAAGCGACATGATGGATGGTCGCGTCGGTGCTATCCGTGAAGCTCTTGACGACGAGGGTTTTGAGCATGTGGGGATCATTAGCTATACAGCGAAATACTCTTCGGCGTATTACGGCCCGTTTCGCGAGGCGCTTGATTCAGCCCCGCGCGTGGCTGGTGGCAAGCCAATCCCTAAAGACAAGAGCACTTATCAAATGGATCCAGCCAATGCTCGTGAGGCCATTACTGAGGCTCAACTCGATGAGCAGGAGGGTGCAGACATTCTCATGGTTAAGCCTGGCCTGGCCTATCTCGACATCATTCATCGTTTAAGCGAAGAATCGGAGTTACCCATCGCTGCTTACAACGTGAGTGGCGAGTATTCGATGGTGAAGGCTGCTGCGGAAAGGGGTTGGCTTGATGAGCGGGCGGTGGTTCTAGAAACCTTGTTGAGTTTCAAGCGAGCTGGTGCCGATTTGATCCTCACCTACCACGCTTGTGATGCAGCCGCTTGGTTAGGGCAGGGATGATTGGCTTCTTTCAAGTTCAGTGGGGCGCAACAGCGTTGAAATGAGCGCTGTAGTCATGAGCTCTGAGGTCTCGACTGCTTCGCTTGCCTTTCAGGACACACTCAAGCAGCTTGAATGGCCACGCTTATGTGAACACCTCGCTGGATTTGCTAGCACCTTGCAGGGCAGGCGTCATTGCCAGACTTTGTCGCTGCCTGCCGATTTGTCTGCTAGCCGTTTGCGCTTGGCGGAAACTCTTGAGATCGGTGCTTTGGATGGTCTGATTGATGGAGGCCTCAGCTTTCAGGGTGTCCATGACCTTGGCCATATCCTGGCTCGCTGTACAAAAGGTGGTGTGGCTTCTGGGGAAGAGCTTTTAGCTGTTGCCGACACCCTGGCAGCAGCGCGCCGCTTGCGCCGCCAGATTAATGATCCAGAGCTTCGTCCCACGATCTCGGCGTTGTTGCTGGATGTCGCAACGATGCCCGAGCTGGAACGGCGACTCAAATTTGCATTGGAAGAGGGTGGTCGGGTGGCTGATCGCGTCAGCTCCAAGCTCGCTGGCTTGCGACGACAGTGGCAAGGTTTGCGTCAGGAACGTCGCGATTGCTTACAGGAGGTGATCAGGCGTCATGCGGCCATGCTGCAGGACACGGTGATCGCAGATCGCCATGGCCGGCCAGTGCTAGCGGTGAAGGCCGCTGCAGTGTCTCAACTCCCCGGTCTGGTCCACGACAGTTCAGCATCTGGCAGCACAGTCTTTGTTGAGCCTCAGGTCGTGATCTCCCTGAGTAATCGTCTTGCTGAATTGGATGGTCGTATCCGAGAGCAGCAGCAGCTCGTCTTGGCAGAGTTGAGTGCGGCGGTGGCTGAGTCCGGCGTATCGATTGGGCGCCTGGGAGAGGTTCTGCTTCAACTCGACTTGGCTCTGGCTCGTGGCCGTTATGGTCAATGGCTTGGTGGGGTCCCCCCTACGTTGCATGCCGAGGCTGCAGCTCCTTTCAGCCTTCAGGAGTTGCGACATCCCTTGCTTGTTTGGCAGCATCGCCGTGACCATGGGGAAGCTGTGGTGCCGATCAGCGTTGAGGTCACTTCCACCCTGAAAGTGGTCGCGATTACAGGACCCAACACCGGTGGAAAGACTGTCACGCTTAAGAGTGTTGGCCTGGCCTTGCTGATGGCTCGGGCGGGTCTCTTGTTGCCTTGCACAGGGAGTCCATCAATGCCCTGGTGTGCTCAGGTGCTTGCTGATATCGGTGATGAACAGTCACTACAACAAAATCTCTCCACCTTTAGTGGCCATGTGAAGCGCATTGGCCGCATCCTTGAAGCCTTGAGCGAAGGGCCTGGTCCAGCTTTGGTGCTTCTTGATGAGGTCGGGGCGGGTACTGATCCCAGTGAAGGGACGGCCCTGGCCACAGCCCTGCTGCGCACGCTTGCCGACCGAGCTCGCCTGACCATCGCGACAACTCATTTCGGCAAACTCAAGGCCCTCAAATATGGCGATTCTCGCTTTGAAAACGCTTCTGTGGCCTTTGATGGCGAGACGATGTTGCCCACCTATCGACTGCAATGGGGAATCCCTGGTCGCAGTAATGCCCTCAGCATCGCGATGCGGCTTGGACTAGACGGCGCAGTGATTGCTCAGGCCCAAGAGCTGCTGGGACCTTGTGGTGATGGAGAGGTGAATGAGGTGATCCGTGGTCTTGAAGAGCAACGCAGCCTTCAACAGGCAGCTGCTGAAGATGCCGCGGCTCTGCTGGCACGTACGGAATTGCTGCATGAGGAACTTCTCAGTCGCTGGCAGAAGCAGCGCAAGCAGTCTGCAGATTTACAGGAACAAGGCCGCCAGAAGTTGGAGAGCTCCATTCGAGAGGGGCAGAAGGAAGTCCGTCAGTTGATTCGCCGGTTGCGCGAGGGTCGTGCCGATGGTGAGTCCGCACGACGTGCAGGTCAGCGCTTGCGTCGCATTCAGGCTGACCATCGGATTCAGCCTCAACGCAAACAGCACATTGGCTGGCGTCCTGAGGTGGGAGAGCGCATTCGGTTGTTGGCCCTTGGCAAGGCGGCAGAAGTGATTGCTATCTCTGAAGATGGCAAACAACTCACAGTGCGTTGTGGAGTGATGCGCAGCACGGTGGAGCTGTCAGGGGTGGAAAGCCTTGATGGCCTGAAGCCAAGTCCTCCAGAGTTGGTGGTGAAGGTGAAGGTCCGTTCAGGTCTGGGCCGTGGCGCGGAGGTTCGCACGACCCGCAACACGGTGGATGTTCGCGGACTGCGGGTGCATGAAGCCGAGGTTGCTGTTGAGGAGCACCTGCGCAGTAGTACTGGTCCGATATGGGTCATTCATGGCATCGGCAGCGGCAAACTCAAGCGAGGGCTCCGCCAGTGGCTTGAGACAGTTCCTTATGTGCATCGCGTAAACGATGCCGATCAGGGTGATGGTGGAGCCGGTTGCAGTGTGATTTGGCTGCATTAGCCCAGAATGGGCAAGTGGAGTTTGCGGTTGTTTGGGTCTTGTTCAGTGTTGTCTTGAGCTGTCATTGCGATGGCTTCCCCATTGGCACCAAACAGTCGCCAGCCTCGAGGATCTGGCTCTAGATGCAGGTTGCTTCCAGGGCTGAGCGAGAGCTCGGGAGAGGCCCTCACTTGAACGAGATGGTTCCCTTCAACAAGTTTGCAGGTGATCAGTTGTTCATTGCCTAAGACTTCCAAATGACTCACGATTGCCGCGAGATTGCGATTGGTGGAAGGAGCTACGCGCAAATGCTCCGGTCGAAGACCAGCGCTGAGCGGTTGCCCCTCTTCCAAATGCAGCAGCGCTTCGGCCATTGGTCCTTCAACCGCTAGGCGACGATCACCTAGTAGGAGCGTATTGGCTGGGCCAACAAATACTGGCAGTACGTTCATGGGCGGACTGCCGATGAACTGCGCAACAAAAAGGTTTGATGGCCATTGATAGAGCTCGATTGGCGTGCCCAATTGCTGTAGCTGCCCTTGATTCAGTACCGCAATCCGATGACCCATCGTCATCGCCTCGACTTGGTCGTGGGTGACGTAGATGGTGGTGGTGCCAAGTTGACGCTGGAGGTCAACGATTTGAGTGCGCGTGCTATTGCGCAGTTTTGCGTCCAAGTTGCTGAGTGGTTCGTCCATCAGGAATACAGACGGCTCTCTCGCCATTGCCCGGCCTAGTGCAACACGTTGTTTTTGACCGCCAGAGAGTTCTTTGGGTTGGCGATTGAGCAGTGGTTGAAGCTCCAGGGCTTCAGCAACTTCGCTTGTGCGGGCCTCGATTCGCTGCTCTCGTATAGATGAAACCTGCAGAAGTGGAGGAAAGTTGCGGGTCGTGCGATGGAGTTGGTCTTGCAGGAGTTGGCCTAGAGATCGCTGCTGGCTGCGCCGTAGGCCGAAGACCAGGTTGTCTCGCACACTTAAGTGCGGATAAAGCGCGTAGCTCTGGAACACCATCGCCACGTCCCTTTGGGCAGGTCGCAGCTGCGAGACAGGTTGTTTGCCTACGTAGATCTCGCCGCTTGTAGGGGCTTCGAGGCCCGCGAGCAGCCTCAGTAGTGTGCTTTTGCCACAGCCGGAGGGGCCAACCAGCACAAGGAATTCACCATCGTTGATGTGTAGATTCAGTTGACGAATGACCTCAACAGAGGGTTCATTCCGCCTGCCTGGGTAGCTCTTGTTGAGAGCCTTGAAGCGAACGCCGGCCACTCACAGTTCCCCGATCAGGCTAATCCTAGGGTTGGAGCTTGGCCAAGCTGGGCGCCTGCAGTGCAGTTCATAGATCAGGCACGTATCACCGTTAAAGCAGGCCGTGGTGGCGATGGGATCATGGCGTTTAGGCGAGAGAAGTACGTGCCGGCTGGCGGTCCCTCTGGCGGTGATGGCGGTGATGGCGGCAACGTTGTTCTGGAGGCGGATTCCAACCTTCAGACCCTCCTCGATTTTAAGTACAAGAGACTTTTCCCAGCGCCTGATGGTCGGCGGGGTGGTCCGAATCGCTGTACCGGCGCTTCAGGCAAAGACTTGATCATCAAGGTGCCATGTGGGACTGAAGTGCGTCATCTCTCCACGGGCATCCTTCTTGGGGACCTCACTCGATCTGAAGATCTACTTGTGGTGGCTTATGGAGGGCGTGGAGGGCTTGGCAATGCCCATTACCTGAGTAATCGCAACCGTGCTCCTGAAAAATTCACGGAAGGGCGCGATGGGGAGGAATGGTTCCTTCAATTGGAACTCAAGTTATTAGCAGAGGTGGGGATCATTGGTTTGCCGAATGCAGGCAAGAGCACTTTGATTTCTGTGCTTTCGGCAGCCCGGCCCAAGATTGCTGATTATCCCTTCACCACATTGGTGCCCAATCTCGGTGTGGTGCGTCGACCCAGCGGAGATGGCACAGTTTTTGCTGATATCCCTGGGCTGATTGCCGGTGCAGCGCAAGGAGCAGGCCTAGGGCATGATTTCCTTCGCCACATCGAACGCACCAGGCTGTTGATTCATGTGTTGGATGGTGGCGCAGAAGATCCAGTTGAAGACTTGCTGGTGGTTGAAAAGGAGCTGGTTGCTTATGGCCATGACTTGGTTGAAAGGCCACGGCTGTTGGTGCTCAATAAACAGGAGTTATTGGATGAACAGCATCAAGATCAGCTGGTTGATGCCCTTCAGGCAGCGAGTGGTCGAAGCTTGATTTTGATTTCTGCGGCCATGGGTCTAGGCCTTGAGGGGCTGTTGGCGCAGGTATGGAAGGAACTTGGCGTCTGAGGTTTTCAGGTCTGCAGACCACATCCAGACTTGTCTGTTCGCGTGTCATTGGCCATAACTGGAGTGAAACCATTGATGACATGACCTTTTACAGCTGCTTTGATCAGCAGGGCAAGGAGATTGCCCGCTGCCAGACCCAACAGGAGATTGAGGCTCTGCGGCGGATGGGACGTCCCATTGCTGAAGTTCGAGAAATGAGTGATGAGGAAGCGGTCGTCTGCTCTCTCACCGGGAGTCCGTCCGACTTCAATGAGGATGTTTGAACTGGATCAAGATGTTGATCTTCGCTCAGTTCAATAGCAAAAAAAGCGGGCTTATGCCCGCTTGAGATCATTCTGAGTCAAGTTGTCTTTTGGGGATCAACTCAGTCGTCGTAGACGCGACACTCGGGCTCATCTGGATTGGCATCGCAGAACAATTCCAGGGCATTGGGGTCGTGTTTATCTTCTGGGTGGTGATCCTTGTATTCCTCAAGGGAATGGATTTCGTCGGTGAGATGGCGCACTTTGGCGTCGTTGCCTTGGGCTTTGGCGTCTTGGATCTCTGATTGATCCTTCTGAATGTGCTCGTCGATGGTTTTCATAGGGTCTTGGCCTGCGCCGGCCTCTGTGCACTATCACAACATAAGCACTTTGGTCGGTTGCGCCATGGGGGGAGGCCTGACTTGGTTTCCGTTACAACACCATTGCCAAGGTTTTTCATCATTGCCTTCCAGTTGATTAGGCAGATTGAGGTTGATGGCATGGTACGGATCAGAGACCGGCAGGATCGCCATTTCATCGATCAGCAGGAAAGGATGTTCTGGATGAACGGTCCAGAAACGTTTTGCGAGCTCTCTGCAAAGAGGCAATAGCGCAGTGGTCTCAGCTTCGCGGATGTTTTGGAGTGGAAGCAATGTGTTTCTTCTGGCTTTCTCAGTCAACGCTTTGGGTCCATTTTGAAGCTTGCGAGGCTTCCAATCACAACCGTGTGGATTGGTCGCAAGATCTATATCTGAGACGGATGGGGGACCAGATGGCCCAGCATTGTTCTGTAGATGATTGCCGCCCAACTGCCATGAATTTGGCTGAGGTTGAGGGATTACGGGTCAAACTTGTCTTCTGGATCAGTGCCTTAGAGATGACTCCCTCTCATCCATAGACGGCCACCAGTTGCCAGTGTTGTGATACTCCGACTAATTTAGTCTTATTCGCAAGGACATAAGATGATGCAGAAATGCTCTATAAATATCGATGTCGGCGCAGTCTTATATGGTCAGCTCGCTGAGCTCGAGCCAGCGCTCCTCTGCTCTGTGCAATGTTTCGATCAGCTCGGCTAATTGTTGACTAAGCAGAGTTAAGTCTTTGTCGCCACCGGACAAAGCAGCTTCAAGGTTAGACCGCTTGGCTTCAAGCAGTGGGATGTCAATGTTTAGAGCTTCTAGTTCACGTGATTCTTTGAAGCTTCGACGTCTTGGCTTGCTGTTTTCTGTGGCTTGGGATGAAGAGCTTTCTGCCTCTTGAGAGGATCTTGTGGATATTCTAGATGGGCCAGAATCCTTCAAAAGTCTGATCGATTTGGGCTCATTTGCTTCGTTGAGACCTCGCTCTTGTCTTCGTTGTTGTTCAAGAAAGGCGCTGTAATTGCCCTCAAAACGTTTTAATTGTCCATTCTCAAAGTTGAAAAGACGATCAACTGTGCGATCGAGGAAATAGCGGTCATGAGAGACCACGACAACGCAGCCGCGGAAATCCTCAAGGAAATCTTCCAGCACGCTTAGTGTCTGGACATCTAGGTCGTTGGTGGGTTCATCAAGCAGCAGCACATTCGGTGCTTGGATCAGCATCCGGCAGAGTGTGAGTCGGCGTCGTTCTCCCCCAGAGAGCTTCCCCAGGGGGCTGTGTTGCTGAGCCGGTGGAAATAGGAAGCGTTCCAGTAGTTGAGAGGCCGTAATTTGTTCTTCTCCCAGAATGATTTGAGAGGCAGCTTCTTCGACGAAATCGATCACTTTGCGCTCTAGGCCTTTGCCTTTGGTGATGTCCTCGGTGTGCTGGTCGAGATATCCCAGGTGCACTGTTTCACCTAATCGCAGTGTTCCACCGTTGGGTTGGCGTCTGCCGGCGATTAAATCAAGCAATGTGGATTTGCCACTGCCATTGGGGCCGATGATGCCAACGCGGTCTTCTGGACTAAAGCTGTAGGTGAAGTTGTCTAGAAGCAGAGGACTGTCGGGCTTGCCATTGGCCGTGACTTGCAGGGCTTCCGCCTCAATCACTAGCTTGCCGATGCGCCTGCTTACGTTTGCCATCTTCAAGGAACCCCGCAGTTGCGGCAATGGTTCTGCGCGCATCTCCTCAATTCGCTGCAGGCGTGCCTTCTGCTTGGTACTGCGTGCTTTGGGACCCTGTCGCAACCAGGCCAGCTCTCGTCTTAAAACCCCTTTGAATTTTTGAGCAGTGGAGGCTTCTGAAGCTTCAAGTTCGGCCTTTTGTTGTAGAAAAGTGCTGTAGTTGCCGGCATAGTTATGGGCTTTGCCTCGATCTACTTCCACCATGCGGCGTGTCACCCGATCGAGCACGTAACGATCGTGGGTGACAAGCACCAAAGCGCCTGGAAAGCGATCGAGCCAACTTTGTAGCCACTCCACTGCTGCCGCATCGAGATGGTTGGTGGGCTCATCGAGCAGCAAAACGTCAGGTCTGGCGACCAAGGCGGAGGCAAGGCCGACACGCTTGCGATACCCACCAGAGAGTTCTTCAACCGGCCGCTCTAGATCGGTTATACCAAGACGTTGAAGGACCTCTTGACATTGCTGTTCCAAGCTCCAGGCCTGGGCGTCATCCATCCGCTGGCTGACTTGTCCTAACTCAGCCAAAAGCGTTGCATCGTTGGGGTTGCGGGCCATCGAATTGCTGAGCTCGTTGAAACGCAGCAGCAGCTCTCTCTTTTCACCGCACCCGGCCAAGACTTCTTGCAGCACCGTATGGCCAGGGTTTACAGCGCTCTCCTGTCCCACGAGCTCTACCCGTAATCGCGCTGAGCACCTCCTTTCACCCTCTCCTAGGGGTTCCTCTCCGGCGAGCACCTTCAGTAGCGTCGATTTCCCGGCTCCATTCGGTCCGATCAGCCCTAGACGTTCTCTTTCGTTGATGTGCAGGGTGAGGTCGGCAAACAGGGTGTTGATGCCGAAGTCTTTCGAGGCCTCTATCAGGCTGATCAGGCTCACAGAGCTTCGTTAGCTTGCGGATTGCTCAGGTAAGCAAACACACTCTTGTCACCGACGTCAGCAGCGGCGTCCATGCCGAACTTTCGCAGGGCTAACACCAGCAGCAGTAGAGCGGCAGAGCCCAGTAATCCCATCACGATTGAGCCACTCATTAACCCGCTGAGATGACCCAATAGGGCTATTGGGATGAGCAGGGTGAGACCAATTGCCTCTGGTCGGCCGAAGCAGAAGAATTCTTTGAATCCAACCCCAGTGAGTGCTGCAAACAAAGGGCCGATCGCCCAGATCCAAGCAGGCTCTGCGGTCACCGTTGAGAGCATCGTGTCAGTACCGACACTCCATGCCATAACGACGGCACCTAGGCAGCCCAAAGCCCATAACAACTTCAGTGCCTGGTGTAGCGGGCGGAGGTAGATGTGAATCCAATTAAGAGCTAAGCCCAGACCGATTGACATCGGTAGTAGCCATAGCCATGCCCATGTTGGCCCAATCATCAGCCACTGGCCCAGCCCTGTTGTGAAGGCCACACCGCAGAGCAGTAAAGCAAGGCGGTAGCGCTGCACTTCCAATTCGTCAGTGCTGGTGATTCTGTAGCGGCCATAAACACCCTCAAACTCCTTCTCTGCCATAGCGGCGATGTCTGAATTCAAGGATTGTGTGTTGTTGGTCATCGCTGATCAGGGGCTGATGCATTTACCAGTTTGGCCAGATCAGGACCGGCCGGAACAATATTGCTCGGATGTAGGGGAAAGAGTGCGCCGAAATAGTCCTGACGCCAGGCCTGCGAATCACAGGTTTTGGCTACACCTGGGAGGGCCAGAAGCCTTTGGCGCCAATGCCAGAGATGAGGGAAGGCCCAAAGGGGCTGTTGACTGCAGCCAAACAGTGGTGCATAGACCATCTCCCAGCGGATCAAGGTCGGGAACAGCCTCACGTCAGCCAGGGTGAGTTGCTCTCCACAAAGCCATGGACCCTTATTGGAGAGGCTGCGGTCCACTTGCGCAAGGGTGTCGAATAGCTCGTTACAGGCCTTGTCGTAAGCCGCTTGGTTGCGTGCAAAACCACATCGATAGACACCATCGTTGACAGCGGGCTGAAGAAGCTTTTGCCAGCCATTGATCTCACCTTGAAGATGGGAGGGGGCTAGGTCGGGAGCATCTTTAGCCGCCGGCCAAAGGTTCAAAACTTCCACGAGTTGGGCACTTTCGTTACCGAGTAGCTGCGGTGATTGGGATGTCATGGTGCCTGGATCGACCAGGGCTGGAACAGTGGCGCGATGGCTGGGTGGGGAGCCACAGCGTTGGTAAAGGGCAAGTAGAGAATTGCAGCCCAGCCAGGCTGGATCTAATTGCCAACGGCCGGCCTTGTGGTCGGCGCGTGCCAGGTGCAGGGTGAGGCTGCTCTGAAGGTTGCGCAGTTGAAGCACCAGCCAGGTGCGATGTGCCCAAGGACAGCTGCGCCCAATGATCAGGCGTGGGTATTGGTCTGCTGATCTGTTGCTCAGCTCTTGCTCTGCGGGCAATCTTGCTTGCTGATGCTGGCTGGGGGGGCGCCGATAGTTCCCCTTGGCATCTGCTGGAGCAAGACCGTTCATTAATTGAATCCATTGCCAGTGCCAGCCCATGCGGGCTGCGGCAACGATTGCGGGGGGGATCGACATGGTTGTTCCCTTTGCAGCCATTTTCGGTCAGGCTGAGGATTGCGATCGAATCTTGATGTCTGGCCTTCAGGTGCTTCTGGTGGCGGGTACTCATGGCAATGAAATCAACGGTCCCTGGCTTCTCGATCAATGGTCTAAGACCCCTGAGCTGATCAACACCCATGGTGTTGGTGTGGTGCCGGTGATCGGTAATCCAGAGGCTCTTGCGTTGGGCCGTCGTTATTTGGATTGCGATCTCAACCGCAGCTTTCGGCTCGACTTGCTCAGATCTCCCAGCATCTTGGATCGAGAGGTTGTTCGTGCCAAGCAGCTGCTTAGTTTTTTTGGTCCAGAGGGATCAACTCCTTGCCAGATCGTTATTGATTTGCACAGCACCACTTCAGCAATGGGAAGCACTCTTGTGGTTTATGGCCGACGGCCGGTTGACCTGGCTTTAGCAGCATTGATTCAGGCTCGCTTGGGTTTGCCTATCTATCTGCATGATGGGGATGATGACCAGCAGGGGTTTTTGGTGGAGCGCTGGCCCTGTGGCTTAGTGATTGAAATCGGTCCTGTTCCCCAGGGCCTGTTGCAGGCCCGCATTATTGAACAGACACGACTTGCTGTTCAGGCCTGTCTCGAGGCTCTGAGCAGCGTTGCATCTGGATCGCCGACCTACCCAGATCAGTTTGTGGTGCACTCTCATCTGGGGAGTCTGGACCTGCCCCGTGATGCCTTGGGCCAGCCTGCTGCATGTGTGCATCCATATCTTCAGGGCCGTGATTGGCAGCCTCTGCAGATGGGCACCCCCTTGTTTCTCTGGCCAGATGGAGAGGTGTTCAGATTTGAAGGTCGAGATTCTCCTATCCCCGTTTTTATCAACGAGGCGGCCTACGTTGAAAAGCACATCGCCATGAGCCTGACCTGTCGAGAGGTCTGCCCCCTGCCTGAGCAATGGCAAGGGGCCCTGCAGCAGTTAGTCGACTGTTAACGAGGGGGACCGTTGTAGATGATCTGATTGACAGACCTTCCGTCGGGGGCAATTTGAATGACGGTTTCTTTGGTCGGTGGATTGCCATATTCCGACCAGCCTGGGTCCCCACCTAAGAAGCTATAGGTGTAGCCATTGATGGTGTTTCTGATCAGGCAATCGTTACCACCATTGCTGGTGTCAAACATGCAAGGCGCCGGTTGGTAAACCGAAAGACCGCCGTTTTCTTTGACCGCGGTGCCACGGGCCAGGTTGAGGGCGCGGATCTGGGAGGAAGGAAGCTGGTCTTGGGCGTGGGTCGGTGTCGCTAGATCGGCCAAACAGGCAGTTCCACTAAGGGCTATGAGGAGTGAGATTGTGCGAAGAGACATCGCTTTGCTCGAAGGCTCAACCCATCTAATAGCAAGAACGCGTCGCTTGGTCTGCGCAAAAACCGAAGGTTTCTATGGTTGGCGAGGTTGACGCAATGGGCCGTTGTAGGGCACGGAGAGGATGCGATCACCATCACGAGAGATGATCACCTCGGTTTCAAGGGTTGGCTCTGCTGGGCTGAGCTGTTGCCAGCCTGGAGCCCCCCCTCGGAATTGAAATCGGAACCCTTCATTGGTTGTTGAGACAAGACATTCTTCGGCTCCGGTGACATACATGCACTGATCGGCTCGATAGGCACCCAGGCCGCCATTGAGCAATTCGGCGCGCATTCGCGCCAGGTTTGCTGCTCTTGGTTGGGCTAGCGGCAGGCTGTTCTGTGCATGGGATAGGCCAGATGCTCCGACGACTATCACGACAGCTGCAAGAGGGGCAGCAGCCCTGTAAGCGGGAGGAAAACATCTCATCATCTGCATGTTGTTTCCTAAACCCATCAAAGGTTTGTCAGTGTTGGTTTAGAGGTGTGATCGGTTGTGCCTGAAATCAGCCACATGCCCATTGAATCCGCGTCGATTGTTCTTTCGTGCAAAGGAGGTCGCTGTCACTGCCGTCGGCCCAGTAAACCCTTAGGCGGCCATCAGTTGATTCCATGCGAAAGGTGAGTGACTTGACCGGCCCGGCGGGGGTCTTGCTGTTGGTGTCGGTAGCGGAGGGGGTCGTTTGCCCTAGTCGATGCTCGAGCTGATCGAGCCTGAGTTCAAGACGATTGATCGCTTCAGCTTGGCTTGTCGTCCATGAGGGCTGATTTTTTCGACATCCTGTGATGGCCATTAGTCCAGCCACCATCATGAGGGTCGAACAAAGAGCAGGCGCAATTCTCTGCATGCAATTAGGAGTTGTAAACCACTACTAGTGGGTTCAGCTTGCCTGCGCCAGGCTTTGGCTCCAGTTGTTGAGCTCAGCTTGAGCCTCAAGCCTGTTGCGTCGAGGATGCATCATGGAGAGTTGGTGCAATCCCTTTAAGGCGACGCCTTGCATGTTTGCCAGCGGATCAGAGCCAAGAGCTGCTGCAGGGATCCATGGCCAAAAAACTTAAGTTTTCCTGGGGTTCCCTTGTGGATGCCAAGGACTACATCTTTTCCAGCGCAATCCATTTACAGATTGCGCAATGTTCCTTTACAATTGGATCTAGCAGGTTTGCCTGCGTTTTTTAGCTGTCCCTTCGGGGGCTCTTTTTCTTACTTAACTCAATGACCACCACCATTCGCAGTGGTCGCCTCAGTGGCTGGGAATCCTTCTGCAATTGGGTCACCTCCACCAATAACCGCATTTATGTGGGTTGGTTCGGTGTCCTGATGGTTCCCACGCTGTTGGCAGCT
Source organism: Prochlorococcus sp. MIT 1318 (assembly GCF_047304505.1). Lineage (NCBI taxonomy): Bacteria > Bacillati > Cyanobacteriota > Cyanophyceae > Synechococcales > Prochlorococcaceae > Prochlorococcus > Prochlorococcus sp. MIT 1318. The sequence goes on from NZ_CP138958.1 coordinate 1,081,982, forward strand.
GCCATCTGCTTCACCATTGCCTTTATTGCGGCACCGCCGGTTGATATCGACGGTATCCGTGAGCCTGTTGCTGGCTCTTTCCTCTACGGCAATAACATCATTTCTGGTGCTGTTGTTCCTTCCAGCAACGCCATCGGCCTGCACTTTTATCCCATTTGGGAAGCTGCTTCTGTTGATGAGTGGCTTTACAACGGCGGTCCTTACCAGCTTGTTGTGTTCCACTTCCTGATCGGCATTTGTTGCTGGTTGGGTCGCCAATGGGAACTCTCCTACCGCTTGGGCATGCGCCCTTGGATCTGTGTGGCCTACAGCGCACCGCTGTCGGCAGCCTTTGCTGTTTTCCTGATCTATCCCGTTGGTCAGGGTTCCTTCTCGGATGGCATGCCTTTAGGCATCTCTGGAACCTTCAACTTCATGTTGGTGTTCCAGGCAGAGCACAACATCCTCATGCATCCCTTCCACATGATTGGTGTGGCGGGCATGTTTGGCGGCAGTTTGTTCTCCGCCATGCACGGTTCACTGGTGACCTCATCGTTGATTCGTGAAACCACCGAAACCGAGTCTCAGAACTACGGCTATAAGTTCGGCCAAGAGGAAGAGACCTACAACATCGTGGCTGCCCACGGTTATTTCGGTCGTCTGATCTTCCAGTATGCCAGCTTCAATAACAGCCGCAGTCTGCACTTCTTCCTGGCTGCCTGGCCGGTGATCTGCATCTGGATCACCTCACTGGGTATTAGCACCATGGCCTTCAACTTGAACGGCTTTAACTTCAACCAGTCGGTTCTCGATGCCCAAGGCAGAGTTGTACCAACCTGGGCTGATGTGCTCAACCGCAGCAACCTCGGTATGGAAGTGATGCACGAGCGCAATGCTCATAACTTCCCTCTCGACCTGGCAGCTGCTGAGTCCACACCTGTGGCTCTGATTGCTCCTGCGATTGGCTGATCTGATCATCCTCAATACAAGGTTTGGCAGCAGCTGAACCTCACAACCCCCTCTCAAGAGGGGGTTTTTTTTTGCTTGTTCTGCTGCGTTAGTTCAGATCAGTTAACTCAGGGTGTTTTTGAAATAATCAAAACAAGAATTTTAGAATCAGGTTCAAAGTCAAAGTCTTAGGTCTTCAGGGAGTCTTGGCCTCAGCTGGTTGAGTTGTCGCTTCATGAGTTCTTTGTTGCATATTTTTTTGCTCCTGATCTATGCGTAGTTGTTGTATTTGAAACTGTTCTTCTGTGTCTTTAATGGTATCTGTGGCGAGTTCTGGAGTGGGATCTTTGATCAGTTTCCCTTCTTTCCCTGTGATTAGATTGGGTTCCTCTGGAGGACCTTCTACAACAACAACGCGTTGAACAATGAGTTGGTAATCCAGCTCTTGGCGTTTGTTGATTTCTTTCTGTACAGCTGAGACCTGCTTGAGGCTGGGCTGTGCAGGGTTGGTCACTAATACCACAAGAAGAATCTCTGGTGGGTTCTTTTCCCATGTGATCTCAAGGCTTGCCACTTTTGCCTTCGCCTCCTTGCCACCGAAGGTCAGGGTCTCTCGCTTCAGAAAGGTCTCAATCGTGCGTTGAATTTGGTCACGCGTCTGCTCCCTATCCTTTTCGCCAACAAGGCTCACAAACTGTTTGGTTAGGGGGATCAGCAGTAGTGCTGTTAAGCCAAACGTCACTAAAAATTTGGCGGCGCTGAGGTTGCTTTCTCTTAGTCGCTGAAGAAAGGAGGGTTCTTTCCAGGCCATCATCACAAGCCCCCCGCTAAGAATGCCGAGCAGGTTGGTAGCGAATAGCAATCCGGCCCCAAAGGCATCGGCCCAGTTTTGATAAGAAATTAATAGACCCATCACACAGACCGGTGGAACGAGAGCCACGGCAATGGCTGTGCCTGCGAGGGAACTCACGGCGTCTCGGCGCAATTTTGCGTATATGGCCATTGCACCTGCGACTAAGGCGATGCCTAGATCGAGCAGATTTGGACTTGTGCGGTCCCAGACTTCCGAACCCAATTTGGGGAGGTTCGCGACTTCTCCCAGCAAGGCGGAGAGCAAGATAGTAATGAACACTCCTACGAAGAGGCTTAGGAGGGCATTCATCAACAGTCTTATGTCGCCAATTAACACGGCGAAGGCACTTGCTCGTAGGGGCTCGATCCATGGGGCGACAACCATCGCTCCAATCACCACCGCAGCACTGTTTGCTTGAAGCCCCAGTGTGGCAATCATGCTGGCGCCGATAGTCAAGACGACAAACACCTCATCAACTCGCGCATCTTTTTTGTAACTATCGTGCATTCGCCTCAGGCGATTTGAATCCATAATTGAAATGATGTTGTATAGGTGATATTATTACTTAGTAGGATTAATAGCAGGTAGCACTACTGCAGTCATTCATAAGATGCCTTCAGTTGACATCCCATAATAAAGGTTATGGGTAAACTTCATGCGCCTTAACTTAACAGATTAAGATATCAGGATTACACATGCAAGGCATAGGCTAAACTGTTTGCAAGAAGCATCTAGAACATTCACAATGCTTGCAATTGAAACCACTGGCGGGTTATTTTACGAAGAATGTGTGCGCTACTTATTAGAAGAAATAAAGAGTAGTGGAGATTTACAATTAATCTATATGGATTTTCTTGGTGGTAATAATAATGCATCATTTTATACAAATGAAATGAAAACGAGACACAAAACAATTAATGCTTCAGAAATACTGAAAGGTGTTGACTGGGAAATGTATGGGCAGACTATGGGGAGAGAACTTCTAAATCTAGATATATCCGCGCTCTTGAATGGTGAATATTCGCTAAAGACACATTCAGACCGAGCATTGGTCGCGAAATTAACCTTCAATGGACTAAGGCTTGGAAACTATTTAATTGCATTTCTGTATAGGCAAGATCGTATGAATATTAATTCTTCGAAAGAGTTATGTAATACAATTGCGGATCTATTAAGGATATATTTGTATTGTGATTATTTGCATAGAGTTAAGAAAGTAAAATACGCTATATTCACTCATGATGTCTATGAAAAAGGATGGACGTCTGAATGCATGGGTTTTTTAGGGGTCAAGGTATTGCATCCACATAAATTCACATATTCATATTCAAAGAATATAAATTATAAGGTAAAAGAATCTGGTAATAATTGCTCAGAATACACAAATCACTTTAGATGGGAAGCGTCAATGAGAGGTATAAGGCATTATTCAAAAGATGAAATCTGTTATACACTGAAAAACCTCATTAAAACGCCTACTGTGGATTCTGGCGATAGTAGTAACACAGGAATAGGTATAGAGGATATAAAAATAAACTCTCTAACAAAATCTCAGATTGTAAGCGGACCGGAGGAAATTCAAAATTTACTTACACATTCAAATAGAGAGCCATCCAGGATTGTATTTCTATACATGAACTCATTCGCAGATGGGTTACACCAAAATGGATATTCAGGTTTTCCAACACTAGATGATTATTATTCAATAGCGGCTAATTTAGTCTTAAGTTTTGACAAAAAAAGTTACTTAGCTATTAAGCCGCATCCACATGTATTTGATTCTAGGCATAAGGAAAGAAGAGCTGATCTTTATCAACTGGAAGTTGATGGAATAGGTAAATTGATAGATGGAATAGTAAAGGAGCATCAGTCTCGCCTTATGATTATAACTCCTCATGCAAGTAACTACTCAATTCTGAACAATAACTATGGATGTAAAAAGCTATTAATTACGCACCACGGAAGTATTGGGATAGAGGCTCAGTATATAGGCATAGATGTGATTTGTTCGAGCATTGCTCCGTATGCAGAACTAGGGCTAAATGAAAAAACGTTCAAAGATAAATATGAATTAATGAATTTAATTAATGACGTGATGACAGGAACTTACGATAACTCTCAAAACTCAGTAGGTGAAGAAGTAAGAAACAGAATAGAAACGATTTATAGGGTGGGGTTACCAATTGGATTATTTAATCTTATAGAATCAAAAGTTGAACCTAAAATAATAAAGAATGAAGCAAGGAGGTTAATGGCAGCACTTATGGGAACGGAATGAATAGCCATAACTATGTGTATGATATAGTTGTTATAATAGAAATTTAAATTATTGGATCTTTCAAACTGTGTGATCTATAAAGATTCTACCATGCAGACCACTCTAGAAGTAATTGAAAAAAATGGCTTAGGGGTAGCTTTTGTTATTGATGACTATGAAAAACTACTGGGGGTCATTACAGATGGCGATATTCGAAGATCGATACTTAGTGGTAAGTCAGTTAGATCTTCAGTTTCGACATTCATGAATAAAAATTTTAAAGCATTATTAGATACAGCAACAAATGAAGAGACTCTGAAATATATGGATTGTTATGATCTTGAGCACTTACCTTTAATAGATGAGAAGGGGAGGCTAGTAGATTTAAAAATCAGGGAAAATAAAAAGCCAATATATGAGTTGGATAATAGAGTAATTATCATGGCTGGGGGTAAGGGAACGAGATTAAGACCATATACAGAAAGATGTCCTAAACCAATGGTATGCATCGGCGATAAGCCAATACTTGAACTAATTATTTATACATGTAGGAATCAAGGACTACGAAAAATCACGATATCTGTAAATTATATGAAGGAGAAAATAATAGATTACTTTAGAGATGGTAGTGATTGGGGTGTAGAGATAGAATATATCGAAGAAGGGAAGGAATTGGGAACAGCTGGCTCACTATCCTTATTAAAAGAACGAGATAACCTACCTATTGTAGTAATAAATGGGGATGTCCTCTGCAACCTTAATCTAAGACAACTTCTAAAATCTCATGTTGAGAGCGGATCTGGAGCAACAATGTGCGTGAAAACTTATGAAGTACAGATACCATATGGTGTTGTTGATGTAAAGGATGGCAAGTTAATTAGCATAACCGAAAAGCCAAGATACTTACATTTTGTAAATGCAGGAATATATGTACTGAATTCAGATATAATAATGAAAAGAACTAAAGTCGAGAGGATAGATATGCCAACAATCCTAGAAAGTATTATGGATAAAGTCCCGGTTTCGGTTTATCCATTCTCTGATTATTGGATTGATGTTGGTGATCCGGATGCACTGGCACAGGCAAGACAAGAATATAGCTATTAAAAGAATGTATCTAATACGAGATGAGATTGTTATGCAAAGCTAGATTTAAGAAGGAAATAGCCCCTTAGAATACAGGTATTAAGTAAAAGCTTAGTCAACATGTCATGGCAAACAGCTATATGAAAAATAAGCTAGGTTGAAGCACTGAAATTATGGCAAAGCATAACTTATATACTTGCATTAAAGACTAACTTAAATAAAGCCATGTTTAACAAGAAAAGATCTAAGCCAATATAAAATATAGAGAAGAGAGTGGTGACCTTGTAAAGGCTATATACAAAATGATATCAAGCATGGGAATTAAAGATATTCAAAAAGCATACATTAGATGGTAATGATCTATAGATTTGCCCCAGAAACGAGTAAAGCTAGTATAGGAACTTGGAAGCTCATACTTTTAACCATGAAGATGTTTGGAACTCTAACTTTAAAAGAAAGTTGAATTGTAAGAATGAAAAAGATTAAACGCAAATTATCGCAATACATTGATCATCGCCAATAAGTTCTTAGCTTCTAATAGTAGAATCAAAGCAGTAAATAATAATATCAACTGTAGAATAGATGGCGTTTTAGTACTTGCCAAGTGCCTTCTTGTAGCTTAGCATGAATAGAGTGAAAAATTAATTGGTATTTATCGTTGCCGAGGCTGGGGTTAACCACAATGGATCAGTATCGCAAGCCAAAGAATTAATCGATGCTGCCAAAGATTGCGGTTGTGATGCTATTAAATTTCAGGCATGGAAAGCTGAACACTTAGCATCGAATGATGCGCAACTTGCTGACTATCAAAAATCTCAGGTAGCAGCAAGCAGCCAGTATGAAATGCTAAGCAAACTATCTCTTGAGAAGGAAGACCATATTATGTTGAAGCAATATTGTTTTGACAAAGGAATTCAGTACCTTTGCTCTCCGTTTGATATTGAAGGAATAGAAATGTTGTCAGATTTTAACATGAGTAAGGTAAAAGTGCCCTCAGGTGAAATAACTAATTTGCCATATCTTAGAAATCTATCAAAGTACAAGTGGGACATAATCCTATCGACAGGAATGAGTGACATGAGTGAAATCGAGTCAGCTATAAGTATTTTAAATTGTAGGGACAGGATTACACTCCTGCATTGTACAAGTGAATATCCAGCACCTTACAATGAAGTCAATTTGAATTGCATCAAAACAATGCACAATAGATTTCAAATGCCAATTGGATATTCAGACCATACAATAGGAATTGAGGTCGCAATAGCTGCGGTAGCAATTGGAGCATCTATAATAGAAAAACATATTACACTAGATACAGGAATGAATGGGCCCGATCATATTGCTAGCACAGAGCCTAAAATGTTCAAACGAATGGTGGAATCAATTAGAAATATTCAATTAGCGATGGGCAATGGTATAAAACTATCTCAGGTGTCAGAGGATAAGAATAAAATAAATATTAGGAAATCAATATATGCTACAACTGACATCTTAGAGGGCCAATTAATTAGAGAAAAGATGATTACATGCAAAAGACCTGCAACAGGAATGTCTCCAATGGAATGGGATACTATAGTCGGCTCACAAGCAAAAAGAACGTATAAAGCAGGTGAGCAAATCTAAATGGCAAAAAAGTTAAAAAAGTTGTGCATAATTACGGGATCAAGAGCCGAGTATGGGTTGCTGAAGGAAATAATCAGGATGGCAAATGATGATAAGGATATTGAGCTATGCCTAGTTGTTACGGCTTCACACCTATCAAATGAACTTGGCTACACCGTAGATGAAATAAGACAAGATGGCATCCCAATATCATATGAAATTGAAATGTTAATAGGAAGTGATACTCCTAGAGCAATTACTAAGTCTTCCGCTACTCTTATGATTGGATTAGCAGATTTGCTAGAGAAAGAGAGACCTGAATGTGTTCTTTTGTTAGGGGATAGATATGAAATTCACGCGGCATGTACATCAACAATGCTTGCAAATATACCAATTGCACATATTCATGGAGGTGAGCTAACTCAGGGTTTGATAGATGATTCAATAAGGCACAGTATAACAAAAATGTCACATATACATTTTGTTGTTGCAGAAACTTACCGTAGAAGAATAATTCAAATGGGAGAAGATCCAAAATATATATATAATGTTGGAGGATTGGGGGTGGATGCTATTAAAAATACATCTATTAAAGATAAGAGAACATTGGAGCGTGAAATAGGATTTGACTTTGGAGAAAAATCACTCATAGTTACACATCATCCCACGACCCTTAAGACAGCTTCAGATAACAAGGAAGAAATTGAAAGTATAATAAAAGCCTTGGAATTACATAGTGATATAAATCTGCTATTTACAGGAGTAAATGCGGATACTTATAGTCGAGTCATATTCGACACGGTTAAAAAGTTTTGTTCCAGAAGAAGAAACGCAATTATTGTAAATTCGCTGGGCAAGGACCGATACTTTTCCTGTCTTGCATACGCTGACGGTGTATTAGGAAACTCGTCGAGTGGGATAATGGAAGTCCCTTACTTTAAGAAAAGCACAATCAATATAGGAGATAGGCAAGCTGGCAGAATTAGAATGCCAAGCATTATTGATTGTGGCACAGGTGTAAAAGAGATTTCTGAAGCAATAGATAGACTGTTTTCACCAGATCAACAAATACTAGTTAGTCAAATGCATTCATTCCCATATGGCTATGGAGGGGCATCCAACCAAATCATAGAAATTCTTAAAAACCTAGATACTCGCGATTTAACAACCAAAAAGTTCAATGATATTATGTCTAAATGAAAATAATCGTGATTGGTTGCGTTGAATTTACACAAGTATGCCTTCAGTCGTTAATAGACAATAAATGGCCAGTCGCTGGCCTTATCACTAAGAAAAAGTCCATTCAAAATTCCGATTTTATCGATCTATCGGTATTTTCTAGAAAAAACAATATACCTATTCATATTACAGAGAATGGTAATGATATCAATACAGAGAAATGGTTACGGACAAAAAATCCAGATTACCTGTTATGTTTGGGATGGTCTCATATACTATCAAAAACTATAATTGAGATCCCTTGTGTTTGTACAATTGGTTATCATCCGTCCTACTTGCCAAAAAATCGAGGACGACATCCTTTGATTTGGGCATTAATATTAGGATTAGACAAGACAGGATCTACATTCTTCAGAATGAATGAAGAATGCGACTCGGGCGATATAATTCACCAGAAGGCAATAGACATTCTTTGTGAGGATAACGCAAGATCTCTATATAATAGAATAGGGAAGATAGCCTCTCAACAGTTATTGGAAATAATGCATCTAATTCAGAATAAACAAATTATTTATAAAGAGCAGAATCCAGAAGAAGTGAACTATTGGAGAAAGAGATCCACAGATGATGGTCTGATTGATTGGAGGATGAGTTCTCAAGCAATTTATAATTTAGTTAGAGCACTTAGCGAACCATATCCTTATGCTCATTTCACTTACAAAGGTAAATCCCTAAAAATACTAAGCTGCAAAATTCACAAGAATAACAATCCCAATATTATTCCAGGCACGGTGCTAGAAATTATGTCAGGCTCTATAATAGTCAAGACATTTGATTCATCCGTAGAATGTCAGATGATAGGGGCTGAATTAAATCTTTTAAGGGGCGCTACATTTTTATGAAAAAGAATATATTGATCATTGCTCCCCATCCTGACGATGAAATTCTCGGATGTGGTGGATATTTATTAAAAAAATCATACGACTCTAATCATATTATGGTCGTCTATGTAACTACAAGTAAGGATGGAGATTGGGAAGATTCATATATCAAGAGCAAGGCATTAGAAAGAGAAAAGATCTACCAGCAATTAAAGTTAAAAGGTATTGAAAGTAAATATATGAATTTTCCTGCAGCATCTTTAGATTCAATAAATCAAAAGGAGATCATACTAGCCTTTTCAGATATTTTTAAACTTCATATGCCTAACATAGTACTGCTTCCTAATCCTAGTGATATCCACTCCGATCATACAATTTGCTTTGAAATAGCGACAAAATGTTGTAAGCCTTTTAGGCAAAATTATGTGCAACAAATAATGTGCTATGAGACATTATCGGAAACAGATATAGCTTTAGATAGCAGATATAATAACTTCAGGCCTAATTACTTTCTACCACTCTCAAGTGAAATCATTGAGGCCAAATTAAAATTGCTTAGTATTTACAAGACAGAGACAAATAGTTTTCCATTCCCAAGATCATTGGAAGCAATAAAAGCCCAGGCAATGACAAGAGGTATACAAGTAGGTGCTAAGTACGCAGAGGCATTTCAACTCTTAAAACTCATAGAATGAACTAAAACTAGAGCTAGCAGGCAGAGTACTAGTTTAATATATATAATAATAACCACCTTGAAAACAATGCTTTGCATTCTAGTTGGTTAAAATCATCATATCTGTTTACACTCAATGCTAAACCTTTCTCTTGGGATGAATCTCTGGGAAGAGGCTAATTACTATATCCCTGGTGGTAGTATGCTACTATCTAAAAATAAAAATCTCTTCTCTCCTGAATACTGGCCTTGTTATTATAAAAAAGCCAAAGGGTATGTTGTTGAGGATTTGGACGGAAATCAGTTTATAGATTTTGCTAGTAACGGTATAGGAGCATGCACATTAGGATTCGCTAATACAGAGGTAGATGAACATGTAATAAAAACAGTCAAGAATGGAGTCATGTCTAGTCTAAATTGCCCTGCTGAGGTTGCACTAGCGAAAGCCTTAGTCGATCTACATCCGTGGTCAGATATGGTTAGATTTGCTCGGACAGGAGGAGAGGCTAATGCAATATCTATCCGAATCGCTAGAGCGGCCTCGGGCAGAGATAAGGTCGCTATATGTGGTTATCATGGATGGCATGATTGGTATTTAGCAGCCAATATTGCTGATAATGATCAACTTGGAGAACATTTACTAGAAGGTCTAGGTTCAAAAGGAGTTCCCAGTATATTAAAAGACACTGTTATCCCCATAAGGTATAATAATTTTGATGATTTAGAGAAAATCAAATTAAATGATGATATAGGCGTCTTAAAAATGGAACCCACGCGTATGTTTAAACCCGCAAATGGATACCTAGAATCGATTAGAGAGATCTGTGATAATAAGGGTATAATTCTCATCTTTGACGAGTGTACATCAGGATTTAGAGAGGCAAATGGTGGTGTACACCTTAACTCGCCGGTAGCTCCAGATATGTGTATTTTAGGCAAAGCATTAGGTAACGGCTATGCAATAACAGCTGTATTAGGTAGAAGGGATATTATGGAGCATGCCATAGATACATTCATTAGCAGCACTTTCTGGACAGAGGCTATTGGCCCAAATGCCGCTTTAAAGACATTGGAAATTATCGATAGAGAAACAACATGGCTTACTTTACCTAACCTTGGCAAGCAAGTGAAAGAGATATGGATGAAATATGGGGCAGATTACCAAATAGAGTTAGACGTTTCTGGTCTTGATGCTTTACCTGTATTTCGCTTTACAGGAGATAACTCAAGCATATTAAAGACTGCTTTTACTGAAATGATGCTTGACCGAAGAATTCTTGCCACCACACAATTTTATCCATCCATTGCACACGATTCTAACTCAATAAATCTATACGCTTCAGCTGTCAAAAATGTATTCTCAAAGATTTCAGATTATCTAAATCAAAACTTACCAGTCCACAAACTTTGCATTGGTAAAATATGTAAACCTAGCTTCAAGAGGTTGAACTAATGTCTAGAACGATCGCTATAATTCCTGCCAGAGCTGGTTCAAAAGGAATTCCAAAAAAAAATCTTTGTAACTTGTGTGGCAAGCCACTGGTTGAATGGACAATTGAATTTGCATTAAAGTCTACATTGATAGATAAAACCATTGTAACCACTGATGATCAACAAATTGCAGATATTTCAACAGATTTAGGTGCTTATGTACCATATCTTCGACCAGATTACTTATCAACAGATACCGCAAAAACTTCTGATGTTATCATTGATCTAATTAATAATGAGCTACTCTCAGACAACGATATATTGGTATTACTTGAACCCACCTCCCCTTTCAGGACAAAGTCAGATTTTCAATTAATTCATTCAATTTTAACAGGACAGAAATGTAGAAAAGCAGTAAGTGTATCTGAGGCAAAATCAGAAGCCTATCAATTTCAATTAAATAGAAATGATATTTCACCTGGAATGCTATCACCTTTGCTTGATTTACACCTGCCAAATGATTTAAGGAGGCAGGATATTCAACCTACCTTTTATTTGGATGGTACATTCTATCTATCCTATGTTCGCTCTTTCCGCGAATCTCCAGGTTTTTTAGGAGATTCAACAGGCTCAATTATTTCGCATCCATTTTCCAAATACGAAATTGATTGTCCAGCTGACATAGATCTCTACGAAGCTATTATTAAGCATGCTTATGCTAATCAATGGTAGTCCAAAGAATGGAATCTTGGCTCTCACTCGAAGGTAATACAGCACTCATTACTGGAGCAACAGGTCATATAGGCCAAAACACCGCAGAGGCCCTTGCTATTAATGGGTGCAACCTAATTCTATTAGATAGGTTTAAAGATAAACTTGCTGAATTACAGTCTGCATTACAGGCAGACTACCCTGTACTTATTGAGACTCATTACTTAGACTTTGAGCACCCAGACTATATCAATTCTCTTCGTGATTCACATTGTAAACTTGAAAGAGTTGGTATTTTTATAAATAACGCCTCATTTGTTGGCGAATCTAAATTAAGTGGCTGGAATGTAAGCTTTGACCAACAATCACACGAAACATGGGATAGATGTTTGCAGGTTAGCTTGCAGCCCGCATTTGCGTTAACGCAATTACTTTCTAAACCATTGGCTAATCATAGAGGTAGTATCATAATCATTTCGTCGCTATATGGTCATTCAGTCCCTGACTGGACCTTATATGAAGGGACTAATATGGGTAATCCTGCTGCATATGCTGTATCAAAAGCTGGATTGATTCAACTCACTAAATGGTTGGCAGCTACTCTTGGTCCTTCCATAAGAGTCAATTGTATTAGTCCAGGTGGCATATTTAGAAACCAGCCATCAAATTTTGTAGAACGCTACGTCAAAAAGACAAAATTAAAACGCATGGCCTCAGAAGTAGACATCAGCAATGCAATACTATTCCTCGCTTCACCTAGATCCGCATATATTACTGGCCATAATTTGAAAGTAGATGGAGGCTGGACGCTATGATAGAAAAATATAAATAATATAATGAAGGCTCTTGTAACTGGTGCTGACGGATTCATTGGCTCCCATCTCTGCCAATTCTTGCTTAATAGAAAATATGATGTCAAGGCATTATGTCAATACAATTCTTGGTCTTCATCGGGGTGGCTGGATACAATTAGCCAAGATGAGTATGATTCGATTAATATAATTCATGGTGACATTAGAGATGCGGCACAAATAAATAATTTGTTAGCCGATGTAGATATTGTTTATCATCTTGCGGCCCTTATATCAATTCCATACAGCTACTCATCGCCAATAAGTTATGTACAGACTAACACTCTTGGAACAATTAATATTCTAAATAGTTGCCTTCAGCATAATGTAGAGCGTCTTATACATACTTCAACTTCTGAATGTTATGGAAATTCTCTTTATGTTCCTATGGATGAAGAACATCCCTTAAACGCTCAATCACCATACGCAGCAAGTAAAATTGCAGCAGATCAGTTCTGCTTGAGTTTCCACAAAAGTTTCAATTTGCCATTAACAATTCTAAGGCCATTTAATACATATGGACCACGACAGAGCCTTAGAGCTGTTATCCCATCTATCATCATGCAAGCCATCCAAGGTAAAAAAACAGTTAGCCTTGGATCATTAATACCTACTAGAGATTTCACCCATGTATTTGATACTTGTGATGCATTCATTAAAGTATGCAATTCAAAAACTACAATTGGGCACGTTATAAACTGTGCAAGTAACTTTGAGGTTTCAATAAAGGAAGTTGTAGAGATTATTTCAAGGTTACTAGATACAGAGATTGTAGTTAAGACCAAACAACAAAGAGTCAGGCCTGAAGCATCTGAAGTTTACAGATTGTTTGGGGATAATTCTAAAATTAAGAAACTAACTGATTGGGAGCCAAAATTCCTAGGTAAAGCAGGATTTATAAATGGCCTTAGAGAAACTATAAATTGGTTTTATACTAATCAAAACCTATCCTGTTACAAGTCGATCGGCTATACTTACTAAGTCTCCATCTTGTATTTATTAACGCATCGATTTAAACTTTGTAAGCTTTTAAAACCCTCTATTATCAAAATTGTTACATAAAAGCTATGAAAATCCTTGGAGTTGGTCATGACCTGTGGATTTCATCTGCAACAATGATAGATAGTGGAAGAATTGTTGGGGCAATCGCTGAAGAAAGGCTTAATCGACAAAAAGGCTTTCAAGGATTTCCTCTAAAATCGATTAACGAAATACTGCACATAACTAATAGCTCTATTGAGGATATAGATCTTGTCTGTGTAGGCTGGAACCCGGCTCAGTACTTCAATACCCTGCATCCAAGATTTTCCAAAACACCGCGATGGAGAGCAGAAATGCTTTACGCCATACCAAATTATATACAATCAATGAGAAGTGATGTTCTCGACCCTCAATATACAGAGATTCAAATTGATGGAATTAGAAGTAGAATCATTTATTTTGATCACCACAAATGTCATTCATATTGTAGTCATCAACTCTCTGGATTTAATGAGTCGCTTAACATAAGTATCGACGGCAGAGGCGAACGTAAGACTTCTTCGATAAATATTATAAGTAAATCCCAATATGCCGAATTGGGATTTTCCCTTTTTCCAAGCTCATTAGGTTTGTTTTATGGTTCCTTCACGCAGTTCTTTGGATTTAAGCCTCACTCTGATGAATGGAAATTTATGGCTATTTCTGCAATGGGATCTAGAGATAAATATTATTTTAAATTTAAAGGAATATTGGATGAGATCATAACTATAGATAATCTTAGCATTAAACAGGATATGAAGTATTTTGGTTACGATCAACCTGATGTTTATGGAAAATCGTGGATTCAACCAGATCTACAAAATCGGCTTGAACTTTCTCCACTTCTGAGTTGGTCAAATACACATCATAATATACAAGTATATTATTCACTAGCGTTAGCAGTACAGGATACATTTGAAGAGCTATTATATGAACTAGTTGACAAGTCATCAAAATATACTGGGATTAAAAATATTACAATAACGGGGGGATGTGCTATGAACAGTTTGTGCAATGGAAAGTTAAATAGTAAATTTCCTGGTAAGAGCTTTTACATACCGCCATGTCCCGATGATAGTGGAATTTCCCTAGGAGCAGCGATATTAGGAAGTATTCATTCACAGCAAGAACTTTTTATCTGTGAACCCTCAGAATATATATATACAGGTAGAATCTATAGCAATATATACATTGAAAATATTCTTAAGAAATTCAATATTGTCTATGAAAGGGATTTGGATATTATAAATAAAACTGCTCAATATATTGCAAATGGCAAAATAGTTGGGTTTTTCTATGGTAGATCTGAATTCGGGCAAAGAGCTTTAGGTAACAGATCCATTCTCGGCGACCCACGATTTGTTAACACCAAAAATCGATTAAACAGGGCGATTAAATATAGAGAAGACTTCAGACCATTTGCTCCAGCAGTTTTAGAAGAATATTGTGACGATATTTTTGAAGACTATGTTGAGACTTTATATATGGAAAGGGTCTTGCGAGTTAAAAATAAATGGTCAGATAAAATTCCTGCTGTAATGCACAAAGACGGGACGGCGAGATTACAAACGGTAAGTCCTCATGTAAATAAAAACTTTTATTCCCTAATTAAACAATTTTACTCTATTACTGGTGTCCCAGTGTTGTTAAATACATCCTTTAATCTTAATGGAGAGCCAAATGTGGAAAAACCTGAGGATGCAATAAAAACTTTTTATTCCTCTGGTCTAGACATACTTGTTCTTCAAGAATATATAATAAAAAAATGATTGATGTTACTTTCCTTGGTGCAAGTGGATATATATGCAAAAATCTTCAGTTATCGTTGACTGATAAATGTGGCGTTAGTTTTAGTTCTAGAAGTGAAAGCTCTGACCAGGTCAAAGGTTATATAAAACCATCTGATATACCATTTAGTAATATTATTATTGACTTTTCCTGTAGAGCTGATGGCTACGACATATGTTCAACGGACTCTCTTGCTTCTACATATTTTCGTCTTGCGGAGAACTCCAGTCGATGCAATTATTACTTTTTTGTTTCGACGGCAGCCATTAACATTTGCAAAACCCTAAAGCTTGGATACAACAACTATATAGCTTCAAAAGTAGCACTTGAAAACATGTTATTTGGCTTAAATACTTGCAAGAGTATATCTTCTTTAAGATTGCCTGTTGTCTTTGGTGATAGGCCAAAGCCGTGCACTGTAATCGAAGTCTTTTATAATAAAATTAAAGGTTTTCGGTCAAAGCTCAGAGATCCATGCTCCTATATCTCTGCTATACACATAAGCGATCTTATTGATAGCATCAATGTATTGAGAAGGGATATTCATGATAATCAAAACTATGATCAGTCCATAGTACTAGTTTCTGAAAGCATACTTTATAATGCCGGCAAGCTCTTCGATGTAGTTACTGACCAATATATTCATAAGCGTTCCCTTAGCATAAACTGTATTGCCAAGCAATTAGAATTTTTTACATGCAAATTAGACTTGAACGATTGTCGCCATATCGCTGTACCTGATTACTCGCTGCCATTGCAAATAAAAAAATGGAATTCAAAATAATAATTGATAAGCCTCAGCTGGTTGTATATTCCTGATAGAATACAGTCACCATTTTTAATATTAGTTTTAGAGCTATTCCATTGAATACTTGATCTAAGAAAAGGTTTCGCTGCTTTCCTGTCAATATGTATTTATTGAATAGCCCTATTGCTAGGGTATTTATTACTGATATTAGGGATCCATTCTCAGGGTTGCTTTGACTGATATTAATTCTATCTTTAAGCTCTATACGTCTAGAATAATGCGTCAGGGACCTATTAGTTTGTAGATGTAAATTAGAAGCGTAAATGTTTTCTAATCTGTTCCAACATGTACTGGAGCTATTCCTTTTTTTTTAATCCTGTTCCATTCGGAAAATGGTTTATAATACAAAAATCGTATTTGATATTTCCATCACTAATGTCGACTTATTCTTCCTTGTTGGCTGTTGGTTAGATATTAGCGTATTCGTTTCAATTTACCCTTGAGTTAGCCCCCTTATGGCTGATGCCGGTGACGGGAATTGAACCTGCGACCTACTGATTACGAATCAGTTGCTCTACCCCTGAGCTACACCGGCAGTCTTTTTAACTTAACATTTAAGCATTGTGCTTTTGAACTGTTGGGCGACTCTTCTGGTCCTGGCTCAAAGTTGGATCCTGAGCTAAGAGAACGACTGATCCAAGAGTCACTCAGCCCTTGGCGGGGTTTCCGGCGGGTGTTCTGGTTCGCTTTCTTCGCTTCCGCCTGTATCGGTCTGTTGACGATGGGCTTGCGTGCCTCTTCCGGGAGCATTGTTCCCCTCTCTGATGTCTCCATTCAGATCGGAGCGCTTCTCCTTACTGGTTGGTTGCTTTGGATTGATCGCCGTCGCGGAACTTGAAGGAGTGGTTTGGAGTGCCGGCATGGTGAGCAGACTCAACCCCAGGCAAAGTCGTTCATGCTGAAGTTGTTCTTCGCTTAAAGAGGGGGCCTGGGCAAGTTCCTGGTCGGAGCGGGTTAGAAGCCAGAGGCTCTGGGTGAGCTGTTGCCACTGCCAAAGAACGAGAGCAAGTAGGGGGATGGCCGTAAGCAGTGTGACCAGTCGAGAGCTGCCTTGTAATGGCGAGAGGTCCATCACCAAAATGGAAGATTGATCGATCCACCAGAACATTGCGAGTAGGGCTGTTGATCCAACCAAGAGGCTCAAGCGAGGGATCAAGCTCTGCTGAAGACCACTGAGCTGACGCTGGGCCTCTGAGCGTTGACTCAGTGGGCGCCGCAGGAGCAGTAGTGATCCCCAGTCGGCAGGGCGTTTCCAGAGGACGAGGGTTGGCGTTAACACCGCTACAGCCCAGGTGAGTAGACGTTCGAAGACTGGAACAGGCCCCAGATCTGCCCCGGCTAAAACCAGTCTCAGTAATAGCAATTCTATCGGGATCGCCCCAATAGCGATGAGCTGAAGCCAGAGCAGTGGTTCGCGTTGGGCAATCACAACAAGTTGTAGGTGGGGCGAAACCTCATGAGCTACTCAGCGTGCGTCGCTTGGTCACTAGTTTGTGAGCTTCAATGATGTCGCGTTCTTCCCAGTTAGCAAAGCGATCACAGCCGATGCCGCACTCGAAGCCTGTGGCCACCTCCTTGACGTCGTCTTTATTTCGGCGTAGGGAGTCGAGATCGCCTTCGAATACCACCTGTTTGGCACGCCGTACGCGCACTCTGCAGTTGCGCTGCAGCTTGCCTGCGGTGATGTAACAGCCCGCCACGGCGCTCTTGCCGATGGTAAAGACGGCACGCACTTCTGCTTCTCCAAGCGATTCTTCCACCAGTTCTGGCTCTAGTAGACCTTCCATAGCCATCTGGATGTCTTCCAAAAGCTTGTAGATCACGTCGTAATCACGAACGTCTACACCCGTGGCATCCGCGGCCCGCTTGGCTCCAGAGGCCATGGATGTGTTAAAGCCCACAATCACAGCCCCGGATGCAGCAGCAAGATCCACATCAGTTTCGGTGATTTCACCTGGTGCGGAGAGCAACACGCGAACCTGTACCTCATCCTTCGGCAATTGTTCCAAGGATCCCAAGATGGCTTCCACACTGCCTTGAACGTCGGCTTTGAGAATCAGGTTGAGTTCCTTGAGTTCGCCATCGCTTGCTTGGCCAGAAATGGCTGCGAGGGACACCCTCCTTGAGGCCATCTGTTGGGCCAGCCTGGTGGCACGGGCATCGGAGGCGCGTTCTCCCACAACGGCTCTTGCTGACTTCTCATCTGGGTAGACCTCAAATTCATCTCCGGCTGTTGGCACTTCGCTGAAGCCGAGGGCCTCTACGGCACCAGACGGACCAGCTTGTTTGAGTCGGGCTCCGCTGTCGTCGACCATGGCTCGCACCTTGCCAAGCACTGGGCCGGCAGCGAGTACATCTCCGGTTTTGAGGGTGCCGTTCTGGATTAGCAATGTGGCAACAGGTCCTTTGGCCTTATCGAGGTGAGCCTCGATAACGGTGCCTTTGGCCAGACGGTCAGGGTTGGCCTGCAAATCCTCAACTTCGGTTACCAGCAGAATCATCTCGAGAAGTTTGTCGATGTTCTCGCCCTTGATGGCACTTACGGGAACCATCACCACATCACCTCCCCACTCTTCGGAGAGCAGGTTCTGATCAGAAAGTTCCTGCTTGACCCGTTCTGGAGAGGCTCCCTCCTTGTCTGTTTTGTTGATCGCCACAATGATCGGAACCTTGGCAGCGCGTGCGTGGCTGATGGCCTCCAGGGTCTGAGGGCGTACACCGTCGTCAGCAGCAACCACTAGTACTGCTATGTCCGTGACTTTGGTGCCGCGGGCGCGCATGGCAGTGAAAGCCTGGTGGCCTGGTGTGTCAAGGAATGTGATCTTGCGGGGCTGACCGCCATGATCGATCTCCACCTGATAGGCGCCGATGTGCTGGGTGATGCCTCCGGCTTCAACCGCGGCAACCCTGGCTTTGCGGATTGCATCCAGCAGGCTGGTTTTGCCGTGATCGACATGACCCATCACGGTCACCACAGGGGGACGGCGGATCAGGTGGGCTAGATCAGCCTCCTCAATCATCTCCGTTGTTTTTTTGGCTGCCTCCTCAATGTCGTCCTGGAGGACAGGCACCCCGAACTCCTCTGCCACTGCTTCGATCGTGGGAAGATCTAGTGACTGGGTGACTGTGGCGGTAATCCCTTTGAAGAAAAGGGATTTGATGATCTCAGAGCTTTCAATGCTGAGCATGTCTGCCAGCTCCTGCACTGTGAGGTTGGCCTCCGGAACAATCAGCATTTCTGGCCTGACCTGCTTCGCTTCGCGGGCTGCACGCAGCTCCATTGCCCGTCGGCGTTGCCTTTGTCGGGTGGTTTCTTTTTTGCGCTTGCGTAATGCCGCCACGGGTTTAGAGGCGGGCTTTTTCTGCGATTTTGGTTTGGCGGGCCGGGCCAGGCTTGCAGTCAGTACGACGGCCTGTTGTTCTCCTGCGTAGCCGCTGGTTTCTGCGGTGAGGGCATCATCATTTTCCCCAATGATGTGCACCTTCTGGCGCTGCTTCTGGGGAGACTTGTTGCGCAGGGCTTCCAGCTTGGCGCTGTCGTCCCACTCCGGTCTACCGGGCCTCCTTGGGGATCCAGCAGCAGGCGCTTGAGCGGGGCGGTGACCAGGTCTTTTGGGTGCTGTGGGTGTGGCAGGGCGTTCAACTGGTGGCGTTGCTCCCTCGGATCCTCCGCGGGGTCCGACGCTGGTTCCGTCCGCTCGTCGTGGCGGTGGTGTGCCAGGTCGACCGGTGGGCTTTTGAAGCTGCATCAGCTCTCCAGGTGCCACCGGTTTGCGCATGCCTGCAGGCATACCTGGGCGGGTGGGGGCTCCTGGGCGGTTGTTGCTATCCCGTGCTGCGGAGCCAGCGTCGGATCGATCACGCCGAATGGGCTTGCCCACTAATTCGAGGGTGTTGCCGGCAGAACGAGGCTGTCCTGGTCTGGTTTTGCCTTGCCGTATGGGGGCGCCAGGTCGTTGGGGCGTGTTAGCGCGCTGATTTGGTCCGCCGATCGGTCGTGGACTAATTCCGGGTCGTTTTTTGTCAGGGCGTTGTCCCTCTGGCTCTGGTCGGCTCGGAGGGGCTACGACAGGACGCTTTGGTTTAGGGCGTCCCACCAGTTCTGGCTTTGGAGCTTTGCGATCAGATGGGATTGATGGTTTGGCCGGGGGTGCGCTGCGTCCTGGCGTTGCTGGCGATTGTGGCCTAGAGACGATTTTGGGACGAGGGCCTCTTCCACTAACGGTGGTTGCTTTACTCGAAGTAGACGTCTGACCGGCACGTGGGTCTTTGTCCCCCGTGCTTGGAGGCACGGGGGAGGAGGGTTTGTTTGCTGATCTTGGTGTAGGAGCGGTAGGTCGACTGGGGGTTGCTGGACGACTGATAGGAGCGTTGACCGGTCGAGCTGCTGTTTTAGCTGGCGAGCTTGTCGGGGTTGGAGTGGGGTTTGCTGGGCGAGTCGGTGGAGCAGGATGAGCGACCGATTCAGTTGAGGGTCGTTTAGGGCTTGTTGGTGTGGGGTTTGCAGGGGCGGATGGCTTGACGTGGCTGATCTGTGAGATCTGTGAGCTGCTTGTAGCTTTTCGCATTGGTGGCGCAACGTCCTTAATGGCAGTGGGCGCTGCTTTTTTCACCGACAGAATTGTCTTTCCAGGTTCCGACTTGTTTGGTGGAGCTGAATTAGCAGCGGAGCCTTGGCGCAACAGGCTACGGATGCTCTTTGCTTCATCGTCACTGATGGAACTGCTATGGCTCTTGGCCGCAATTGAGAGTTTCTCGGCGGCATGGAGCACGTCCTTGTTCTCAAGGCCTAGGTCCTTGGACAGCTCATAAATTCTGATTTTGCCGCTGCTGGTCATTAAAAGCTCCTGTCGGTCCGGGCACGAAGTGCCTCGGGGCTCCAAGCAAGTCGGGGCCATTGTTTATTTTGCCTCAGCGGCGGAATCAAAGGAGTGATTGAGCCGCTTTTGCAGCACCTCCACAACGTTGTTGGGCACCTGGCAACGCAGGGCTTTCTGTAGACGTTTGCGGCGGAGTGCCTCCTCAAGGCAGGCCTCGTTTGGACAGAGATAGGCCGAACGACCCATCCCTTCATCGAGGACTACACCCTCCTGATGGTCGCGTATCACCCGCCAAAGCTGCTGGCGATCCAGCAGTTGACGACAGGTCACGCAGCGACGCAGGACGGGGCGTTGGTTCACCGAGCTCTGTCCTCTTCTTCTACTGATACTTCATTTGAGAGTTGTTCGCTTGAGGCGTCAGGTTGGCTGCTCAAGTCGTCAGATTGGCCGTCGGATTCATTTTCGTCTTCAGCCATCGTCTTAGCAGGTTCTTCTTGGTCGTACTCTTCTTCATCTTCCGGTAGGGGGTAAAGCTCTCTTAGGCGTGCATCCTCTTCTGCTCGGGTGGCTTGTTCAGCAGCCAAACGGGCTTCGGCATCGCGTTGGAGAGCCTCTTCTTCCTCTCGCTGAGAAATCAGCTCGGCGACGGTGGTGTCCTCACTGGCCTGGTCATATTCCTGAGAGTTTTTGATGTCGATTTTCCATCCGGTTAGACGAGCTGCTAGGCGTACATTTTGTCCTTCTCGTCCGATGGCCAGGCTTAGTTGATCTGGGGGGACTAGGACGTGGGCATGCTGCCCTTCTGGATCCACCAGTCGCACCATCTCAACGCGAGCAGGGCTAAGGGAATTGGCAATGTATTGACCCGGGTCAGGTGACCAGCGGATCACATCGATTTTTTCGCCGCGTAGTTCATTAACCACTTGCTGAATGCGTGAGCCGCGGGCACCGATGCAGGCGCCGACAGGGTCCACTTCACGTTCAATGCTGTCAACTGCGACCTTGGTGCGTGGGCCCACGGAACGAGACGGAGGATTGGCTTCACGGGCTACGGCCACAATGCGCACTGAGCCTTCTTGGATTTCGGGCACCTCGTTCTCAAACAGGTAAACCACTAGTCCTGCGTTGGAGCGGCTAACGAACAGTTGAGGCCCTCGTCGGGGCACTTCGCTGACTTCCTTCAGAAAGACTTTAAAGGTGGCGTTGGCGCGATAATTGTCGTTGGGGAGCTGGTCGCGGCGTGGGAGCTCCGCCTCTACTTCAGGGCGCCCAAGACCAGAACTCACGGCCATGATCACCGAATGACGTTCAAAACGGATCACACGAGCTGTGAGCACGGGATCTTCTAGATCGGCAAATTCCTCTTGAATCATGCGGCGCTGCTGGTCGCGTAGCTTTTGTGCCAGTACCTGCTTGGTTGTAGCGGCCGCCATCCGGCCGAAGTCTTCTTTCTCGGGGGTGACGTCGAGCACCACGGTGTCACCGATCTGGGCGTCTTCAGCGACTTGCATCACTTCTTGAAGAGCAATCTGGTGGTCTTCGCTCTCCACCTCTTCAACGATGATTTTGCTAGCCAGGACCCGATAACCTTCATCGTCCAGCTCTAGGCCAACATCGAAGTTACTGAAATACTCTTCTTCGAAAGGGTCCTCACTGATACCTAAATAAAGAGTGCGTCGGTAGCGTTCATATCCTTTGAGGAGGGCATCACGCAGGGCTGCTTCCACCACTTGGGTAGGGAGTTTCTTCTCCTCGCTGATGTCTTCGATCAGGTTGTTGAGGCCGGGGAGTAGAACGAGAGCCATCGACGATGGAAAGAGTGGAACAGTGCTGAAGCTGAGCTGATCGTTAAGGTGATTTATCCCGTGGGGTTGGTAAGGCGCACGCAGGTCACAGCCTTACGTGGTATGCGTTGAATGCGTCCCTTGATGTTGATGTGCACATGTTCGTCGGATCGTTTGTGCAAGAGACCGGATTGATGAAGGTCTGAATCGTCGTCGCGGAAGCTGATCTCCACAGGGAAGCCTCTGAAAGTCAGGAAGTCCTGATCACTGTGGAGCTGATCTCCGATCCCTGGGCTGCTGATTTCCAGAACATACGCTTCAGTAAAAAGTTGGGAAGCCTCCAGGGCTTCAGCCATAGAAGCGCTGAAATGAGCACAGTCGTCGAGGGAGACATCACTGCCATCCTTGCGACGGATCTGCACCTGGATGGTCATAGGAATCAGATGGGTGAATACCTGTACACAGCAAAGTTTGTAGCCTTTTCCTGAAGCCGTCGCCGAGGCGAGGATTTCCAGGTCCGGGAGCAAAGGATGAGGCAAAAGCAGGGGGTAAGGTTGGACTTCTGGCCCGACCGGCTTCAGAAGTGACCTGCCTCCCGAAGGAGGTACCCGCCAGGCATCAAGACAATCTAGGTGATGGCCTCTTCATGCTGTGTTCAACTGATGCAGAGAATGCCATCAAGCCATCGAGAATCTGGAGAATTCGCTAATCAGAGCCGGCCGGCCGTTTGGCAGCGATGGGCTTCGCAGACAATTCAAATCTGTGCGGATGCATCTTGCTTATGCCTCTGATGACACCCCTTCCCCTCAATCTTCAGGTGCCGATTGCCGGCCTTGTTTTAGCCATTGTCAGTTGGTTGTTGCCAGACACTTTTGGCAGGAGGTTCCGCTCAGGTTCGTTGCGGCGTGGATTGCTTCTCAGTAGCAGGCAAAGCATTTCTCTGAGTTGCGCACTTGTAGGAGTGATTTGTTGGCTATTGGATTTGTTGGATCCGTCATTGATTCAATTCCCGCGTGATGGTGTTAAGGCGTTTGGAATTCTTGTGGTCATAGGTCTTTCATGGACGCTGCTGTCTTGGAAGAAGGAGCTCAAGCAAAACCAAGACAGTTATGCCACTCAGATGCTTCCAGGGCTTTGGTGAAAAAGACAGGCTGTTCCTATTCGATGTTGTTCAGAAGACCATCGGTATAGCAGCCATGCTCATTTTATGCCTGGAGGTGATGCATCTGATGGGCATTTCGCCGGCTGTACTGGTTACCGCCGGTGGGGTTGGCGCCCTTGCATTGGGTTTCGGGGCCAAGGGGATTGTCTCGAATTCCTTAAGCGGCCTTAGTCTTTACGTTAACCGTCCCTTTGTTGTAAGTGACTTCATCGATATTCCCTCCGAAAATCTTTCTGGAAATGTAGAACATATCGGTTGGTTTTATACCAAATTGCGCTCCTCTGATCGCCAGCCAGTGTACATACCAAACAACATCTTTACAAGTAAGCCGGTTGTTAATATTGCTGATATAGACAACCGCAGGATTTGGATTGAATTTGTTGTTAATTATGGCGATCGTAGAAAGATTGAGTCGATCGTGAGTGATCTTTATCAGGTTTTAGTTAATCATTCAGATGTAGATCAGAGCAAGAAAATGGCCGTGAATTTCACCGGCTATGGCGATTCGAGTCTGAATCTACGCTTGGTCTGTTATTCCTCTAGTGGAAATCTAAGCGATGCTTGGGCCTTGCAACAGAGGTTGCTTCTCAAGATTGGTGATGTGGTTGAAGTGCATGGTGCAAGCATGCCATTCCCCACCCGCACTTTGATTCATTCAGGCTCGAATCAAAAACCGCAAAGGATGAACCCTTTGATAGGAATCAATCAAGAATCGGGAGAAGGTGCAACTTGACCCTCCCCAATTTTCTTGTCAATTTCTAATGGTTCAACTGGATTACTGGCAGCCTTGAACAGAAATTCGGTAGCTGAATCCAGTAGCGCCTGGATCCTTTGCTGTTCCTACCTTGAAATTCACTTGACTCACCGCTTTACCAGGAATTGCTTGGATAGGGCCAAACATTTTACCGGTACCCATTGGCGGCCGCATGGATTCGTTGACAACTTGAAGGTTGCTGCCATCGCTGAACTTGAGGAAGGCCTGAATTGGGTAGCTGGCAGAATCGGTTGAATCTGCAGTGAAGAATAGTTTGTAATTGCGATAGGGCTGATTAACAGCAAAGTCTGTATTCCAGTTTGTGCGGCCAAAGGCACTGCCCATCAAACCCTTTGGTCGCTCTACTCTCTTTTTGACGATCTTGTTGCCATCCCCGCCAATAGGCATTAGGAATTCACATTTGGCGATGGCTGACTGAGGGGTAAGAACTGAGGCCATCACCAGGCCTGCGGCCACAAAGCGTGATTGATACATAGGAAAGGACTATTCACATCCATAATGATGGTGGGCTTGGAATTTTGCAGCGCAATTGTAATTCTAGTTAGCCCTAAGCACGTAGCTAAACACCAGTAGGTATCTGTGAATACTAGGGATTGCTGCAAGTGGCTCATGATTTGAGTTAATGGGTTGTTTAGTCAAGTCCATTAGTGTGCTTGCAATACTGAGCGTATAAATCAGTGCACAACCTGTTTTGATCGCTGGTGATGGTTAAGCCGCTGCGCGAGACCCCTCCGATGATTATAACTAGTGGCATTCTGATGCGATCTCAGGAGCTTTGCTCACGTTGCATGAAGATATTGGGGTCAAAGTTCAGTTCACTTGATCAGTAACTTGCTATTAATGATAACCACTACTATGCCCTATTCAAATCAACCTCGGTTGCCTGAACGATCAACGTCTTGGCAATCAGTTCATCTTTTTAATGGCTCCCAGCTTCCAGGTTTGATTGAACCAGGGATCAAGTGGACCATAGAGCCGCAGGATCCCGAACCAACCTTTGCTGGGGATGGTTTTGATCCAGTTTGCCTTTTTCCCTTCGGGTGCTTTGGGCCCGAAGTAAAGATCTATGGAACCATCATCATTCACCAGCATCTCTTGGTTGCGTTTGTTGTTTTTGCTTGGATAAGGCGACTCCTTGCTTTGCAGCATTGAACGAGTCTGGGGGTCGTAAACCACAAAGGACCAGAAGCGATTGGCCGGAGCATTAGCCGGAACTGTGAGTTTGTAGGTGTTAGCTCCATCGAGGTATGCGCCGTTGCTGTCACGCGAGGAGAAGGCGTACTGAGACCCCACGCCAGGCAGTTCAAGCGCCATCGCTGGGGTATTGACCGTAGCGAGATAGAAGAAAAGGGTGCGTCCATCCATATCGCGTCCACCATTTCCCTTGTTTACGAGGTACTCGTGACTACCTCCGGGAAAACCGGTTTGCCAGTAACCAGACCTATTTGGGTAGATGTAAGCCTTTGGATCCTGAGGGGAAAACAGGATCGAACGGGCAGTGGCATTCCCAATGGCTACAGCTTCAGTGAGCAGCGCTTTCTGTTCAGCATCCGGGGCAAAAGGCTTGCCTTTCTGAATGCCAATGGCTGACGCCATACCCAGCAGCTCTGGGGAGAACATCTCCGAAGGTTCACGTTGGATCACCTCATTGAGTTCCTCGTAAAATTTGAAATTATTGGCATGAATGGTATTCACCGTCCAGTCGGTAAGGTTCTTGAAATTGTTGGCTTGAGGATTTGCTCGCATGGTATAGGGGTACACCTTTAAGCCATTTTTGAAGCTGTCTCGTGCTGTATCAGTCTTGCCTTCCTCATCGAGAAAACCACGAAGAATCAACCAGTTGATGTAGCTCGGGGTCTTTGCCACAAAAAAACCATCGGTCGTCGCAGGAGCCTCTTGCCCTGGCCCAAGAATCAGATATTTACCGCCCATGCCCTTGTCGGGGCCGGGGCCTCCCATATCAACCACAAAGCGGAAGAAGGCATCATTTACTGTTCCTGGTCCGGTACCGGGTGGGACTTCCACAATGATCGGACCAGAACTGAGATCGAGAAAAGTAGAGGCGTAAACCGTATCGGTATTTCCAGTGAGCCAAAGAGACTTGGAACTCATCAGCTCATCAAAGATGCCGATGTCCTGATTTGGTTTCATGCCATAGCCATCACGATGCCCCACGTAGAGCATCTCGAGCGACGCTGCTGGCATGAAATTGAGGAATGTCTGCACACCACGGCCTAAATCAACCTGCCGGCGAGCAAGTCTCATGGTTTCGTCATCAGGAAAACCATCAAAGTAATTAAATAAGCCAAGCCTTGTTCTTACACGATTGGGAGTCAGAACATCCTCAGGGATTGGCGTGTTATATCCATTCGCTTTAAGGTCTTGGGCTTGAACAGCGAGACAAGCACTAGCCAAAAGAATAGCCGAAGCAAGAGAGGTTTTAAAAAGTTTCATGGATTTAATTAGAAGAAATTAGTAAAATTTGTCTGGTATCATCCCATCGGCTGAATATCATTGAGCTGCCAAATTTTATCGAACCAAGGCTGCAGCGGTCCGTAGAGACGAAACACAGCAAACCAGCCCTTACCAGGAACAGTTTCGATCCAATTGGCTTCTTTCCCCGTTGGGGGTTTGGGACCGAAATAGAGGTCAATACTGCCATCAGTGTTAACGTCTAAATCCTGATTTCGTACACTATTTTTGCTCGGCAAGAGCTGGCCAGTCTGCAGCTCAGACCGTGTCTGCGGGTCGTAAACGACCATCGACCAAAAGTCTTTCGCAGGTACATCCTTATCAATCGTGAACTTGTAAGTTTTGCTTCCATCGAGATAACGACCGTTAGCATCAGTGGCCACAACGCCATATTGCGATCCAGCCCCAATCATTTGCAACACCATCGCTGGTGTATTTACTGTGTAGCCCCAAAAGAAATTATTGCGTGCATCTAAATTTCGACCACCTGCACCATCATCAATAAGCCATTCATGACTTCCACCCCCAAAAGGTGTAAACCACTGTTTGTCTTGATAGAAGTAAACATCCTGATTGCGGGGTTTACCCATGTCGGAGCGTACGTAGGCAACACCAACTTGGATTGCTTCTTCTAGGATCTTTTTATCTTCTGGAGATGGAGAAAAAGATTTACCTTTTTCCAATCCGATAGCAGATGCCAATCCCCTTAGTTCAGGATCAAGGAAAGCAACTGGCTCACGCTGAATGACTGTATTGAGTTCATTAAAGAACTCAAAATTATTGGCATGAACTGTATTGAAAACCTTTTCACCAGCTTGAATAAAGATCATCTGAGCCGGGTTATCTCTTTGGGAATAGGGATAAAGACGCAAACCATTTTCATAATTAGCGATTGCTTGATCAGGTTTACCGTTGGAATCAAGAAAAGCCCTAAGAATTAACCAATTTGAATACGTAGGAGAACGAAAAACAAAATAGCCGCCAGCATGACTTGGCTCAGAATCATCTGGTCCCAGGATGAGATACTTTCCTCCTTTTCCCTTGTCTGGCCCAGGAGCTCCAGTATCAGCAACAAAGCGGAAAAAGGCATCATTAATAGTTCCTGGACCAAGACCAGCAGGGATCTCGATTACCAGAGGCCCTGTCTTCTTCAGGTTGAAGAACGTCGATCCGTAGACCGTGTCGGTATTACCTGTCAGGAACAGAGGATTTGACTTCAAGGGGGCCATCAATGCCACCTTGGTGTGGTTATCGACTCCTACTTCTGCATGACCATGGCGAAGCATTTCAATGCTTGCTGCTGGCATCAAGGTTAGAAACGTCTCATAGCCACGAATGAACTTGAGATTTTCAAAACTTTTCCGTACCGTCTCCCCATCAGGCATGCCGTCAAAAAATCTGAATGTTCCAGCACTCGTCTTTACGGTGTCTGGAGTGAGAATTCCTGAGGGTATTGGAGTCGTGAAATTCTGGGATACTTTTTTTGATGCAGTTGTCTCTGCAAATCCCATTGGGCTTGACAATCCATTCACTAGCGTGCTCATTACTATCCCCGCGATCACCGAAGAGGCTCTGTGATTACAGATCACTTGCGTGAATGGATTAATCATGATTAAATCGCTCTTCATATCTATTTATTGTACTGATAAATCTTTCGCGATGGCTTGGGCGTCTCTCTAACCAGCATAAACAGCAACTCTTGCTGCTCGAATATTGCTTGAGTTAAAAAGGAGTTTCGTGGTCTATTGGAGGGCTAGATTTGAAGCGATCTAATAGCACATCTACAGGTATCTTATTGTTGAAGCGACAAGCATTTGTTTCGCTACAATTGAGACTTCCATGTTCCCAGAACTTATTGCTTCCCATGCCACCTCCGCAGAAGCCGAAGTAGTTGCATTCTTTCTCACAGCGTTGCACACCAGACAGCATATCCTTCCATAATTTTTGAAATCGCTCGCTCTTAGCTGCTTCCATTAGCGAAATCTTGCGGATGTTGCCAAGATCAAATGTGCCATAAAGCTTTGATGAGACTGAAAGAAGTTCAGGGTCAAAGGTTGAAAAATTACCCTGCCAATTGACACTCAGAATTGAGTAAGGTCGATTGAGTTCATTTTGATTAAGTCGCCGATTTTCACGAATCAGACTGATCACTTGATCAAACTCCCTCAGTACAACAGGGAAGCCATCCTGCTCACTTAACTGCCAAAAGGTTTGTAGGAACTGACGGTATTGTTCCTCGCGTTCGAAGCCTTGCATCGATGAACTTGTATGTTCACCTTCTTGCTCTTCAACATTGAAGCCAACAGAACGAATTTCATTGTCACGAAAGAATTGATACATCCCGTTTGGATCATCCATTGCTGTTGCAGTTACAACGGCAATGGCATGAAATGGGATTTTGTTTCGCTTTAGTGCTTCGATACCTCTCATTGAGTGGATATGAGAGCCTTCTCCATTGCGGAAGCAACGGTTGGCATCGTGTATGTCTTTGGGGCCATCCACGCTGATGCCAACAATGATCTTATTCCTGCGAAAGCATTCACACCAGGCATCGTTAATCAGTGTGGCATTGGTTTGTACGTGCTGTTCAACATGAACTGTTCCATTAGTCCATTTTTCTATAGCTTCGTTGATTAATTCCGTGGCTCTATCGTAGTAGCTGCAGGGTAAGGTCAGTGGCTCCCCTGCATGCCACACCAGGCTTAGCTCTTCACCAAAGAAGGGGCTTTCGAATATCCTTTGCATTAGTAAAGGCAAAAGCTCAAGATCAAAGATCTTGCGGCTCTTACGATCTGGCAGATAGCAGTATGAGCAGTCCAGATTGCATAGAGAGGTGGACTGAATAACTACCAGCCCGATTGGACCGAAGCGACTAATGTCAGGACTTGTTGTTGTCATTGAGATGAATGTTGTCTGTTAACCAGTTCAAGAAACCCCCCACTACCATTTTCCCAGGAGCGTGCCTGATCATTCTCTCCAAATATTATTTTATTAGATCTGAGAAATAAGCTCCATCTACCGTTGCGAATGCCTTGGATACTCGCTTCAATTGGTTTAGAAGTATTTGGTTGGCTGTGAAGTCCAGCCTCTGCAGATTGCGTGATTACAGCAGACGTTGCTATTAGCGCATATAGGTTGATTAGAGAGCGAGTTGCCATGGTGTAATGACTGCATTAGTCGTGCAGTTTCATTCAGTACTAAGGGTGATCAATGCATCGGCCAAAGCACTGATGAGGGTTATTGCTTTGGCCGATATCGCTTGTCTGGGTTGTATTAATTGCTGCTAATTATTCGTTACCAATTAGCAAAGCCACGGCCACCGTAGCCGCCATTCAACCAGCCCCCTCCGCCGTTGCCCCATCCTCCGCCATTACCCCATCCTCCGCCATTGCCCCAACCTCGGCGAACAACCCTGCCGCCACCATTCCCCCACGCGCGGCCACCACCATTCCCCCATGCGCGAGCAACACTTCTTTCATTTGAACTTGAGTGTCTCTGGTTAAGTAATGCTTTCCAGGCGCCAGTTCGAACGGTTTGAATTTTCGCTTCGATGGGATTTGCAAGGTTAGGCTGATTGTAAACGGCAGCTTCAGCAGACTGCACGACAACAGCTGATGAAGCGAGGAGTACATATATGCCGAGTAGAGAGCGAGGTGTCATGGGTTTGTAGAAAAGAGGATGTGAAGGATTGGAATTAGAATCTTCTAACGATCAACGCAAAGATAGTTGCGCAGCGGTAGATAAGACTGTGGCGTAGTAGGCCTTGATCAACTCTTGCTTGAGATTAACGGCACTTCCTGGACCAATCCAGCGATTGACCATGGCTTGAACAGGGGCAACATCATTCACATAGCCTTGCAAGATCTTGCCGATGGCGATGTTGCTGTAATTCAGCATTGTGGAGTTGTTTTCTGGAATGATGCAGGCGATACCTGAACGGCCGTATGGAACGATTGGCACGAGATTGGCGTTTGCTGCAACTCTGGCTTGATTGGCTTTGAGCCAGAGACTGTCTCCACCGAGTATGTCAACAGAGCCAGAGCGCATGGCGGCAAGAGCTGCTGCTGGAGAGGCGTAGGAGACGTAATTCGCCTGTGGTGCTGCTGTTTCGAGAGTTTGAGCAGCAACGGTGTCTTTAATGACCCCAACAGTCTTGCCTGCAAGAGATGCGGGAGTGCCATCATTGCCGCTAGGAGCTAGTACCCTCACCCCGCCCAAGGCAAACGGGATGGTGTAGTCCACAAGCATTGCCCTTTCCCAGGAGTAGGCAACACCACAGGCGATGTCTGCTTTGCCGCTCAGCAGAGCATCTTTTGCGTCTTGTACTGAGTTCACCTGTAAGGGATTAAGCCTGATCGCCTTGCCTGCAAAGGCCTGAAGTTCATTTTTGACAGCTGCAACAACATCGATTGCTAGGCCCTTGAAGCCTGTGTTGCTCTTGCTCGCAAACGGAAGTTCGTCACCGATAACTACCGCGTTCAGCTTGCCACTGCGTACAACCGACTCCATGGAGGTCTCTGCTGAGACTGGCTGGGCTGTTAAGGCAGCTAGTGCGAATAAAGAGCCCAAAAACGCGATACCTCGTGTCTTCATTAAAATGCCGATTAGTAGATCATTTAATTTTACTTTGTAAGGACAAACAAGAGTGAGACTATGGAATATTGTTATCAAAACTGACTGACCTGGATTAATCTTTTGTTGCGAACCGCGTACGATTGCAGTTGAAATTTGTCCTAGGGATGGGGTTGATGCTTTTTAAGTGAGTCAGCAATCAAGGCCCTCCTTTTGCACAGCGAAAGCCCATATGACACGTTGCAGTGTCTATTGTTTGACCTTGTAGTGCAGAGGGTCGATAACGTACGCAGTAATTATCTGCGCAGAGAAACGATCCGCCTTTGATAATTCTCCGTTCCTGTTGATCTGTCGCCACGGGATAAATAGAGTTGGTCCATTCCCACACATTGCCGCAAACATCCAACAGTCCATAGCCGTTAGCAGGAAAGCTGCCAACGGGCGAGGTCCAGAACCAGCCGTCTAGCTCTTCGTTGTGCCAAGGGAAAGAACCTTGCCAGATGTTCGCCATCCATCGGTTATTGGGAGTGAGTTCATTCCCCCAGGCGTATTGGGCATCGACAAGACCTCCGCGGGCGGCGACTTCCCACTCTTCAGCAGAGGGGAGACGCTTGCCAGCCCAATGGGCATAGGCGATGGCGTCGGCGTAGGCGACATGCACGACAGGGTGATCATCAAGGCCATCGATCGTGCTTTCGGGTCCTTGGGGATGTCGCCAGTCAGCCCCAGCCACGAGCGACCACCAGCTCAAGGGTTTGCTGCGATCCAACGTTGCTGGAGGCGGTTGAAAGACAACTGATTCAGGGATGCGTTCCTCGGGCGCTAGATCGGGATAGAGCGTTGGATCAGGTGGCAGCTCCGAGACTGTGAGATGTTGCGTGGCGTTGACGAAAGCTCGGAACTGGGCATTGGTGACTGGCCCTATGTCGATCTGGAATGAGTCAAGCTGCACTTCTCGTGCGGGTGTTTCCTCCGGATAGCAGCGGACTGAACCATCCGGATAGCAGCGATCACAGCCAACTCGATAGAGCCCTGAAGGGATGGTTACCATCTCTACTGGCAAAGATGTGGTCACAATGAAAGTCTGCAGGTGGAAATGTGTCCATCTTTATTGTTGCCTGAAAGCCAAGATGGCTAAGTGTGAGCACATTCAGAGTGCCTAACCAATGTCACTATGGATAGATCTCCAATGTCACTTTGTTGATGGTCCCATTGAAGGCACTGAAACGCTGATCTCCAATCACTCGTTGAGTAACAGGTGATCCACGATCCATGCCAACATCAGCACCTTCATCAATCGAAAAACGTGTACCAACAGTTGCATCAACCCTGCCAGTTGATGTGACTTTGTCATCAACTAGCAATCGTACATCTGCACCCTTACCAGCGCCTCCCCCGTCGTAATCCATCTCAAAGCGAATTTTTCTGTTGCCAGAAGAGATTTTCTTGTTGCTGCGGAAGGTATGAAGACTGCCCAGGTAATTATAGGCATAGGCAGGATAACCATCTTCTATATAAAGTGACCATCCGCCAAAGCGGCTCCCTTGGGCCATGATCACGCCGTTGGCATCTTGGCTTGAGTCAATGTCTACCTTGGCTGTAATGCTGTTGGAAACATTCTTGACATTTAGGATGGCATCCTCAACAAGATTCCAGGAGCCTGGGTAGAGATCAAGTTGTGTCCTCGACGAGCCCATGATCGTTGGCCGGCCTGCAACAGAAGGCACTAAACGTTGCAACAGACGATCATCTAAGGGCAGCACTTGATTGGCGATTGCTTCTTTCAAGAAGAGTCGTTTCATTGCCTCGAGCCGTTCTGGATACTGAGTTGCCAGGTTGTTAGCTAGGCTGAAATCATTGCGCGTATCGTATAACTCCCATCCATCATCTTTGGCGACGCTATGCATCTTCTTGGGTGCTTCCCATGGCAGGCCAACGGTGGCTCTTGCCATCCAGCCATCTTGATAGATTCCACGATTACCAACAACTTCGAAATATTGAACCTTGTGTCGCTCAGGTGCATCAGCGTTGTCGAAAGAATAAATAAGGCTGGTTCCTTGCATCGGGATTTGTGCAATCCCATTGATCTGTTCAGGCATGGGTAAGCCAGCAGCTTCAAGGATTGTTGGCGCAACATCAATTACATGGGAGAATTGATCGCGTATCTCTCCTTTTGATTTGATGGCCTCAGGCCAATGAATCACAGTGCCATTGCGTGTACCGCCAAAATCTCCGGCAATTTGTTTGGTAAATGCAAATGGAGTATCAAAGGCAATCGCCCAGCCGACTGCCATATGTGGATAGGTGTTTTGATCACCCCAATTGTCATAATGTTCTAACTGAGCCTCAAGTGTTTCAGGGATGCCGTTAAACATGTGCCCCCAGTTCCAGTTGCCGGTTTGGTTTCCTTCTGAACTTGTGCCGTTATCACCACTGATATAAATAACCAGCGTGTTGTCAAGTTCACCAAGCTCATCAATGGCTTGGATCAGTCGCCCAGCTTGATAGTCTGTGTATTCTGTGAAAGCTGCGAACACCTCTGCTTGTCGTGCAAACATGCGTTTTTGTACATCACTAAGATCATCCCAGTTCGGCACACTCGATGGTTTTTTTGCCAGTTTTGTGTTTGGGGGTACAACACCTTTTGCGATCTGATTTGCGAGCGTTTCTTCTCGAATAACATCCCATCCCTTATCAAACTTTCCCTTGTACTTTTTAATCCATTCCGGTCTTACATGGTGTGGTGCATGTGAGCCAGCAGATGCATAATAGATAAAGAAAGGCTTGTCTGGGCGCAGTCCCTGTTGTTGGCGCATCCAGGCAATAGCCTGATCTGTCATGTCTTCAAGGAAGTGGTAATCCTCTCGATCTGGGTAATCAATGATTGTGACCCCATCGTGGAGTGATGGCTCATACATATTTTCTTCTGCGCCGATGAAGCCATAAAATTTTTCAAATCCCTGTCTGGTTGGCCAGCGGGTTTGTGGGCCCGCAGCAGTGGTCTCACGGCCAGGGGTTTCATGCCATTTACCAAAAGCGCCTGTGTTGTAGCCATTGAGCCTTAGGATCTCGGCTACAGGTTCGGCATAGTTAGGCACAAATGTGGTATTCCCCGCATATCCAGTCGCAATTTCAGGGATTGAACCCATGTTCATCACATGGTGATTACGGCCTGCTTTAAGAGCAGCTCGTGTAGGTGCACATAGGGCTGAAGTATGAAATCGGTTATAACTCAGTCCATTGTCTGCTAGTTCCTGCAGGGCCGGCATTTGCACCACTCCGCCAAAGGGCGAAGGAGCACCAAAGCCAACATCATCCAACAAGATGACAACAACATTGGGTGCTCCTTTGGGTGCCTCGACGACATGTTGTCGTGGCATTTTGACTTGACTCGGTAAGCGTTTGTGAACCTTCTGAGGATATGGATCTGCGATCGGAAGTCGCCGGCGATTAATCCCTTCTGCGTTGGCGGCGGATGTTGCTGTGAAACTTATGATACATGCAAGCCAAAGAAGCATCCTGAATTTCATGTTTGCTTTGAAGTGGGAATTTTTTTATTGTTGATCACCATTTAACAGGGATGAGTCCATAGCTGTTTGTGGATCCAGGTCGACTTGTTGCTAAATTTCAAAAAAATGCAAGGATTTGATCGAAAGAAGTCTTTCTCAAGTTATTGAAGAGACAAGGGAATGCAACTTGTTTAATGATCTCATCAATCGTTGATGAGACTGGCCCATTACCTATTCATGCCTGAACAGTACTAGGATAATATCACTTTCCAATGATGCCTTGACGCGCTGATTTGTTTCGTCTTATTTGCTATCAAAAACGAAGTTTAAGAGCCATTTGCTCTTCTCTATTTATTGACGGGAGCATCCTGGGGAGGTGATCAATGATGGGTTCTGGATTGCTGGTTTGATTCATCGCTTTTTCTTAACGCTTAATAGGAATTTTCTTTTAAAAGAGGGGATAACATTCGCAAAATCTTTTTAACCAATGGTCAGAATTGCTCCCGTAGCATTACCACTAAGACGATCTGTGCTGACTGCAGGAGCTGCCCTCAGTGCCATGGTCATGCAACCGTCTTTTGCTGAGCAGCATGATATTGATACTGAGCAGCCATTTGATTTCTCGGCGTTAACCATTCAAGAGGAGATCGCTCAAGCAGATTCTGCAGACCCTGAATCGAGCTCACAAGCGAACCTAGAGGCTGGAGCAGATCAAGGCAACACGGAAGATTTGGCCAAGCAGGCCCAGAATCCAATTGCGAGCATGATCAGCTTCCCGATTCAGTGGAATGCTACGCCTGGAACTCAATGGGCACCTTCATTAATTGACCCGTCGGCACGTGATAATCGCACGCAAAATGTTGTCAATGTGCAGCCTGTTGTCCCATTCAAGGTCAGCAATGACCTCACCTTGGTCACGCGGACGATTGTGCCAATTGTCAATCAGCCATGGGCTGACGGAGTGGACTTTACAGCCATAGGAGATATCAATCCGAGTGTTTTCTTTGTACCAACTCTTAAGGGGAATCTTACGGTTGGCCTTGGGCCAACTTTGATCATGCCATCGGCAACCGATATTCGCATTAGTTCCCAGCGTTGGAGTGCTGGGCCTTCCGCAGTTTTCGTTTATAGCAAAGGCCCATGGGTTCTGGGAGGCCTTGCTAATAATGTTTGGTCCTTTTCAGGACGTGGTGGCAAAGATGTGAATAAGCTTTTGATCCAGCCATTTCTTAACTACAACATGCCGAATGGCTGGTATTTTACGAGTTCACCAATCATCACGAATGACTGGAATGCAGATGATGGCAAGGGTTGGATGGTTCCTATTGGAGCTGGGATAGGTAGAGTCTTTAAAATTGGCGATCAACCTGTTAATGCTTCGCTAAGTGCCTATTGGAATGCTGTAAGGCCGGAAATTTTTGGAGAAAAACTTCAAGGTGATTTTACGATCCGCACTCAGATTCAGTTCCTTTTCCCAAAAGGTAGCTGAAAAGTATTCTTTTTATTACTCTCCCCGCTAATATAAAAACATGA
The DNA here is from genome assembly GCF_047304505.1 of Prochlorococcus sp. MIT 1318. Classification (NCBI taxonomy): domain Bacteria; kingdom Bacillati; phylum Cyanobacteriota; class Cyanophyceae; order Synechococcales; family Prochlorococcaceae; genus Prochlorococcus; species Prochlorococcus sp. MIT 1318. The sequence goes on from NZ_CP138958.1 coordinate 1,118,676, forward strand.
CACCTTCACGACCTCTAATAGCACTGATTGCAATTTCTACTTTTTCAATGTTGTCTTCTGAGGCCTTTGCAGAGCAATCTTTGTATGAGCGCAACCCTGAGCAGGGGCTTGTCTTAGTTTCGCTTGAACCAGATCAGCTTGAAGATGATGAGGTGGTTGAAGAAAATGAGGATCGATTGGAAGAGGATGATTGGAGAGTGTATTTAGACCTTTATGGATTCCTGCCATTATCGACAACTGGAGACATTACTATCAATGGAAATACTGCGCCTATAGACTCAAGTCTTGCCGATGTTTTGGCTACCGTTACAGGACTTTTTACAGGAAGGGCTTCTGTGGAATATGGGCGGCTGGGCTTCATGGCTGGGATTATTTATGGCACTTCGTCTGAGAATCAGAGTGGTACAAATAGCTTTGATGGTGAAAAGCTTAATCCTCCAATTGACGGACTCAATCTTAATAGTCAATCGACTACAAATTTTAATCAGTCTATCATTGATCTTGCCTTGCGCTATCGCGCTGGTGCCATTGAACAGCCAGTCATGAAAACAGGAGACTCCACTTTTATAGGTTTTGTTGGTGCACGAATCATTGATGCAGGCATGGACATGGATATGTCTTTAGCAGCGGATGTCAAAGTGAATGGCAGGACGTTAACAAAGAAGGAAATACCAGAGTTGGAGAAGAACGCGAGCGGATCGATTGATCGCACCTGGGCTCAACCATTACTTGGCATGCAGGTGACTTATGCGATGAGTCCAGAATGGCAGGCTTTTATGAGGTTGGATGCGGGAGGGTTCGGTCTTTCTGGCAAGAAGGATCTTTCTGGAACTGCTCAGGCAGGACTTGCTTATACAGTGGGTAATTCAGCGCAATTAACTCTTTCCTGGAAGTACTTTGGCCTTGAGTACGCTGGTTATAATACTGACAATAGCTATAGTAATTATCAGAATGGTGTCAACCTTGGCTTGAGATGGTTTTTCCCTTAATGCTCTTTAGTTGGTCCTATTCTGCTTTCGATGTCTTGTCTCTATCAGTTGCTTGTATTGCTATCTCTTGATGTATAGAGATTGATATTACTGGGAAACTAATGCGAGTTTTGCTCCTTTATACATCACGGTTGCTATGTGTTATCCCTTCTTAAGTTTTGCAGTTCTTCTAATCCTTGCGTTTTGAGCAAAGCTAACTTGCCTTAATTAGTGGGAGTGATTTGTATGATCTTCTATTGCTTATACTGTGGATGGTAGGGCAAGGCTTGATGCCAATTTTCTTCTGCCATCGAAGAACGAATGCGTTTGTCTTTAGGTGGTTTTGTGCTGGCGATTATTTGTGATTTTATTGATATAGCATTGAATTTCTGGAGTTTCTTTGCTGATCATTTCTTGTTGGAGCCGGTCTAATGGTTTTTTGGCCTCAAATCATTAGCCACCTCATAGGCACGCAAAGTATTGATTTCAGCATTCTTCTGGCAGATCGGTTGCGCAGCTTTGCCTTGCTCCTCTGTTTCGGCTTAGCCTCGCGGTCATGATCTCTTTCAGATTGTTGCTGCAACAGGGTTGCATTGTTTTGAAGCGCTTTTGGGGATTGTTTTTGATGTCCGTGCTGTTCCCTCTTGCTGCAGGGGTTCAGCCTGTTTGGGCTTTGTCTGGTTTAGATGGGACGACTAGCCATAACTTCGTTGCTGATGCGGTAAGTCAGGTAGCGCCTGCAGTGGTTCGCATTGATACGGAACGCACTGTGCAACGTCAGCCTTTTGATCCCACCCTGATTGATCCCTTGCTCAGAGATCTCTTGGGCGAGCCAGGAATTGGGCCAGAGCGTGAGCGCGGTCAGGGTTCGGGTGTCGTGATCGATGACCAGGGGTTGGTGCTGACCAATGCCCACGTGGTTGAACGGGTGGATGCGGTCAGCGTCACCCTTGCCGATGGAGATCAACACGATGGTTCGGTTGTCGGGACGGATCCTGTTACTGATCTTGCTCTTGTGAGACTGGATGGGGGCACACGTCCCGAGGCCGCCCCTCTCGGAGATTCTGATGCGCTTGAGGTAGGCGATTGGGCGATCGCTCTTGGTACCCCCTATGGCCTTGAACGCACCGTCACCCTTGGCATTGTTAGCAGCCTGCATCGCAATATCAGCAGCCTTGGCTTCTCTGATAAACGTCTGGATTTGATTCAGACCGATGCCGCGATTAACCCTGGCAATTCCGGTGGTCCACTCGTGAATGGTCGTGGTGAGGTGATCGGTATCAATACACTGGTTCGTTCTGGTCCAGGCGCTGGTTTGGGATTTGCTATCCCGATCAATTTGGCTCGACATGTTTCTGAGCAGCTTTTGACCAGTGGGGAGGTGGTTCATCCTTATTTGGGTGTCCAATTGGTGCCGCTGACAGCTCGTATTGCCAGGGAGCACAATCGTGATCCGAATTCGCTGGTGGAATTACCCGAACGCTTTGGGGCACTTGTGCAGAGTGTTTTGCCGGATAGCCCGGCGGAACGCGCTGGTTTGCGGCGTGGTGATCTTGTGATTGCGGCAGCTGAAACATCAGTCTCTGATCCACAAACTCTGCTTAAACAGGTTGATCAGGCTGAGATCGGTGTCCCCTTCTCATTAAGGATCATGCGCAATGGTCAAGAGATGAGCCTTTCGGTGAATCCAGCCGCATTACCTGGCCTTAGTTGAAACCCTTGCCCTTGCTACCGTCGCGCCGATGATTCAGAAACGATGGCGGACCTTCAAACTCAGATGAAGCAAGCGGTGGCGGCAGCCGCTGTGGAGCAGATCAAAGATGGCATGGTTCTTGGTTTGGGTTCAGGCTCGACGGCAGCTCTGATGATCCAGGCTCTTGGTGCCAAGCTGGCCAGTGGTGAGCTTCGGGACATTGTTGGCGTTACCACCTCTTTCCAAGGCGAAGTGATGGCTGCGGAGTTGGGGATTCCCTTGCGCAACCTCACGGCCGTGGATCGCATCGACTTGGCGATCGATGGAGCTGATGAAGTTGATCCCTCTTTTCAGTTAATTAAAGGTGGCGGGGCCTGCCATGTGCAGGAGAAGCTTGTCGCCAGTAGAGCGGATCGCTTTGTGGTTGTTGTTGATTCCACAAAGATTGTTGATCGGCTCAACCTTGGTTTTTTACTTCCGGTTGAGGTCTTGCCTGGTGCTTGGCGACAGGTGCAGGGTCGCTTCGCTGAGTTGGGCGGTATCGCTGATTTGCGAATGGCTCAGTGCAAGGCCGGTCCTGTGGTCACCGATCAGGGCAATCTCGTTTTGGATGTAAGCATGGCCGGAGGTATTGGTGACCCTGAGGATCTGGAGTGTCGAATTAACAATCTTCCGGGTGTCTTGGAGAACGGTTTGTTCGTCAATCTCACCGATGAAGTTTTGGTTGGCCAGATTAGTGATGGTGTTGCGGGAGTGCGTCGTCTACAGCGCCTCGAGTAGAGATGTTATTCGAAGCGGATACGCACGGATTCAGCATGGCTGTGCAAGCCTTCGCTGCTGGCCAATTCCCTTACGGCGTTAGCAGTGGCCTCAAGGGCAGATCGATTGAATTCGATCAGAGAGGTGTGCCGCAGAAATGTTTCCACGCTCAGGGCGCCGCTGAAGCGGGCCGTTCCGCATGTCGGTAGTGTGTGGTTTGGTCCGGCTAGATAGTCGCCTACCGCTTCAGGGGTCCAGGGGCCGATGAAGATGGCGCCGGCATTTTTGATGCGGTCGGCAATGGCGTGCGGGTGCTCGACCAATAACTCCAAGTGCTCAGGTGCGAAGTGATCGCTGAGTTGAGCGCATCTTTCCAGGCTTTCACAGATCACGACCAGCCCCCAGTTGCTTAAAGAGGCTCGGCAGATCTGCTCACGAGGGTGACCCTTAAGCTGAGCCTCCAGATGGGATGGGAGCTGTTCGGCGAGGCTTGCTTCGGTGGTTAGTAGTACTGCAGCAGCAAGTGGATCGTGTTCTGATTGTGCCAGTAGGTCGGCGGCCACCTGCTCAACACGAGCACTCTGGTCGGCGATTACTAAAACCTCACTTGGGCCGGCGAGCGAATCAATGCCCACTTGCCCGTAGACGGCCTTTTTCGCAAGGGTGACGTACAGATTGCCAGGCCCGCTGATCACATCGACCTTTGGCACGGTTTCAGTGCCAAAGGCCAGGGCTGCGATGGCCTGGGCACCACCGAGACGCAAGACCTCACGAATTCCTGCTAGGTGTGCGGCGGCTAGAACGGTTCTGTTGATCTGACCATCCCTTCCCGCGGGTGAAGTCATCACCAGCTGCTCCACACCGGCTACTTGGGCTGGGACTGCATTCATCAGCACTGTGCTCGGATAGGCAGCTCGGCCTCCTGGGATGTAGATCCCGGCTTTCTCTACAGGGCGCCAGCGGCGGCCCAATTTTTCGCCGTGGATGCCTTGCACCATCAGGTCATCCGGTCGCTGATGCTGATGGAAATCCTGGATACGGCGATAGGCCAGCTCCAGAGCAGATTGAAGTTTTTGGGGAGTTTTTCGCCAGGCGTCTTCCAACTCTTCTGGAGCTACGGTCAATGGCTCTGGACGAAAACCGTCAAAGCGCTCGGTCAAGGTGATCAGGGCTTGGTCCCCTTGGCTGCGAACTGTGTCGAGGATGTCCTCCACCGTCGCCATGGCTTGCTTTTGAGAATTGCCGGTAGAGCGGTTGGCCAGCCGCTCTAGTTCACGCTTGGCTTGTTGCCGATCCCGAACACAATGAATCAGGGTTGAGGGAGTCTCTGACTCGGCCTGGCCGCTTTGTGTCAAAGTCTGCAACCTGAATATCTGAAATCAAGTTAGGGCTTGCTCTTCTGGCTTGTCTTAAAGCGCTTGTAATGGCATTTCAAAAATTGGTGCTGGGTTAATGTGATGGATTATTGAATCAGCGTAAGCATCTGTGGCCAATAACAAGTCTTCCAAGAAGCGTGTTCAGATTGCCGAGCGCAACCGTCTTGAGAACAAGTCGTATAAATCGGCCATGCGCACATTAATGAAGCGTTGCTTCAGCGCTTGTAGTAATTATTCTCAGCAGCCTGGCGAGACAGCTAAAGCGAATGTGAAGGCCAGCATTGATTCGGCTTTCAGCAAAATTGATAAGGCGGTGAAACGTGGAGTTCTGCATCGCAACACCGCTGCCCATCAGAAGTCTCGTCTTAGTGCAGCGGTAAAGCAGGCGATTGAACCGGCGCCAAGCACTTAGGGGTGATTTGGCATGGGCCCTTGTGAAAGGGCTTGTTCTTTCCCTTGATGAGGAAAGGCCTGCACAATGGGGCCAAAGATGCGTTTTGGGTTCTGGTGTCGTCTCCGATTCTTATCGATAGTCATTGTCACATCGTCTTTCGCAATTTCGATGATGATCTCGATGAGGTAGCTGCACGCTGGCGACAGGCGGGCGTAGCGAGTCTGCTGCATGCGTGCGTGGAACCCGCAGAGATTCCTGCGATTCGTGCTTTGGCGGATCGTTTCCCTGAACTGCGCTATTCAGTGGGGGTTCATCCCCTCGACACGCAGCATTGGAATCCTCAGACGCAGTCGCTGTTGCGAGATGCAGCTCTTGAAGATCCAAGGGTGGTGGCTATTGGTGAACTCGGGCTTGATCTTTACCGGGATTCAAACCTTGAACAGCAGTTGGCTGTGCTGAGACCGCAGTTGGACTTGGCCACGGAGTTAGATCTACCCGTGATCATTCATTGTCGTGATGCATTTGATCCCATGACGTTGGAGTTGCGTCAGCGTCAGAAGGAGGATCGTTGCCCTAGGGGGGTGATGCATTGCTGGGGCGGCACACCAGAGGATATGGAGGTCTGCTTGGATCTTGGTCTTTACATCAGTTTCAGTGGCACAGTCACCTTCCCGAAGGCTGAGGCCATTCACGCCTGCGCGCGCGAAGTTCCGCAGAATCGTTTTCTAGTCGAGACGGATTGTCCGTTTCTGGCTCCAGTGCCTCGTAGGGGTAAGCGCAATGAGCCTGCCTACGTCGAAGCTGTGGCTTCTCGGGTGGCTGAGCTTCGAGGGGAGTCTTTGGCCTTCGTTGCAAGCAGTAGCACGGCTAATGCAAGACGATTGTTTTCTTTGCCCTGATCTCAAGACATTGGACAGGCGTTTGGCGGTCTACAAGTGTAAAATTATTGACTGGTCTGGCCATGATGCAGTTCTTCTGCGTCCCTGCCGCCCGAAGCGCCCATTGTCTTCTGGTGCATTGTTGACGTCAGTCTTTTTGACTCGAGATCTCTGAGCCCATGAGTACGGCAGCAGCTCCTTGGTACAGGGAGCTGCTGCCGCTGCCTTTTGTGCTGCCGACTCGGATCTAGGCCCGTCGATTGTTCAGGTCTTCCAATTTCACTTCTCAACTGCAGGTCTCCGCATGAGCAGCAGCGCGATTCAGGTCGCCAAGACCGCCACCTACCTGCCTGATCTCGTTGAAGTTCAGAGGGCGAGCTTCAAGTGGTTTCTTGATGAGGGCTTGATCGAGGAATTGGATAGCTTTTCTCCGATCACTGATTACACAGGCAAGCTTGAACTCCATTTTGTTGGCAATGAATACCGATTGAAGCGGCCTCGCCACGATGTTGAAGAGGCCAAGCGCCGTGATGCGACTTTCGCCTCGCAGATGTATGTGACCTGTCGCTTAGTGAATAAGGAAACAGGTGAGATTAAGGAGCAGGAGGTGTTTATTGGCGAGCTTCCTCTGATGACTGAGCGAGGTACGTTCATTATCAATGGTGCAGAGAGGGTTATTGTTAATCAGATTGTGCGCAGCCCAGGGGTATATTTTAAGGATGAACAGGATAAGAATGGACGACGAACATATAATGCCAGTGTTATCCCTAACCGTGGTGCCTGGCTAAAGTTCGAAACAGATAAAAACGACCTTCTGCATGTGCGTGTTGATAAAACACGCAAAATTAATGCCCATGTTTTAATGCGGGCCATGGGGCTATCAGATAACGATGTAATCGATAAGCTTCGTCACCCCGAGTATTACAAGAAGTCTATTGAGGCTGCAAATGAGGAAGGAATTAGTTCAGAGGATCAGGCTTTGCTTGAGCTTTATAAAAAGCTTCGTCCTGGTGAGCCTCCTTCAGTAAGCGGTGGACAACAGCTTCTGCAGACCCGATTTTTTGATCCCAAGCGTTACGACCTTGGCCGAGTTGGCCGTTACAAGATTAATAAAAAGCTGCGTCTAACAATCCCGGATACGGTGCGGACCCTCACCCATGAGGATGTGCTCTCAACCCTTGATTATCTGATCAATTTAGAACTCGATGTGGGTGGTGCCAGCCTTGATGACATTGATCACCTGGGCAATCGTCGAGTGCGTTCAGTGGGTGAACTTTTGCAGAACCAGGTCCGGGTTGGTCTCAATCGCCTGGAGAGGATCATCAAAGAACGGATGACGGTGGGGGAGACCGATTCGCTCACGCCAGCTCAGTTGGTGAACCCCAAGCCTCTCGTTGCAGCTGTTAAGGAGTTCTTCGGTTCCAGTCAGCTGAGTCAGTTCATGGATCAGACGAATCCATTGGCTGAGCTCACCCACAAACGTCGTATCTCAGCTCTGGGGCCAGGGGGCCTCACTAGGGAGCGTGCTGGCTTCGCGGTGCGTGATATTCACCCCTCCCATTATGGCCGTCTCTGCCCAATTGAGACACCGGAAGGCCCGAATGCAGGTTTGATCAATTCACTGGCTACCCACGCTCGGGTCAATCAGTATGGCTTTATTGAGACTCCCTTCTGGAAGGTTGAGAACGGTCGCCTGATCAAGGAGGGAGACCCCATCTATTTATCAGCCGATCTTGAGGATGAGTGTCGTGTGGCTCCTGGTGATGTGGCCACTGATGCCGATGGACAGATTCTCGCTGAATTAATTCCGGTGCGTTATCGCCAGGACTTCGAAAAAGTTCCACCTGAGCAGGTGGATTATGTGCAGCTCTCGCCGGTGCAGGTGATCTCTGTCGCCACCTCTTTGATTCCTTTCCTCGAGCACGATGACGCCAATAGGGCTCTGATGGGATCAAATATGCAACGGCAGGCCGTACCACTTTTGCGGCCTGAGCGCCCTTTGGTGGGGACGGGCCTCGAAACTCAGGTGGCTCGGGATTCCGGGATGGTGCCCATCTCCCGTGTCAATGGCATGGTCACATTCGTGGATGCCACTGCGATCATCGTCCGGGATGAGGATGGGGTTGATCACACCCACTACCTGCAGAAGTATCAGCGTTCAAATCAGGACACCTGTCTTAATCAGCGTCCGATTGTCTGCCAGGGTGATCCGGTGATCGTGGGTCAGGTTCTCGCGGATGGTTCGGCTTGTGAAGGCGGTGAAATTGCTTTAGGTCAGAACGTTTTGGTCGCCTATATGCCTTGGGAGGGTTACAACTACGAGGACGCTATTCTTGTCAGCGAACGCCTAGTTAAGGACGACCTCTACACCTCGGTGCATATCGAGAAGTATGAGATCGAGGCACGACAGACAAAGCTTGGTCCCGAGGAGATCACCAGGGAGATACCCAATGTTGCCGAGGAAAGCCTTGGCAATCTTGATGAAATGGGCATCATTCGCATCGGTGCTTTTGTCGAGAGCGGCGACATTCTGGTGGGCAAAGTGACACCTAAAGGTGAGTCAGATCAGCCTCCAGAAGAGAAGCTTTTGCGTGCCATTTTTGGTGAAAAAGCGCGCGATGTGCGTGATAACTCTCTACGCGTTCCCAGCACTGAACGAGGACGAGTTGTGGACGTTCGTATTTACACTCGTGAACAGGGTGATGAGCTTCCCCCTGGCGCCAATATGGTCGCTCGAGTGTATGTGGCTCAGCGTCGCAAGATCCAGGTTGGCGACAAGATGGCCGGTCGCCACGGCAATAAAGGCATCATCAGTCGCATTCTGCCCCGCGAAGACATGCCTTTTCTGCCCGATGGCACTCCAGTTGACATCGTTTTGAATCCTTTGGGCGTCCCCAGCCGGATGAATGTGGGTCAGGTGTTTGAGTGCTTAATGGGATGGGCAGCATCCAATCTCGACTGTCGGGTCAAGGTGGTGCCTTTTGATGAAATGTATGGAGCTGAAAAGTCCCAGCAGACAGTGGAGGCTTATCTCAAGGAAGCTGCCAAACAGCCAGGTAAGGAGTGGGTCTACAACCCTGACAATCCTGGCAAGCTTCAATTGATTGATGGACGTTCGGGTGAACCTTTCGACCAGCCGGTGACCGTTGGTTATGCACAGATTCTGAAGCTTGTTCATTTGGTTGATGACAAGATCCATGCTCGCTCAACAGGTCCTTATTCACTGGTAACCCAGCAACCTCTTGGCGGTAAGGCTCAACAAGGTGGCCAACGTTTAGGTGAGATGGAGGTGTGGGCTCTGGAGGCCTATGGCGCCGCTTACACCCTGCAGGAGCTGCTTACTGTTAAATCAGACGATATGCAGGGTCGGAATGAAGCTCTCAACGCAATCGTTAAGGGCAAGCCTATCCCCAGGCCGGGGACACCCGAGTCTTTCAAGGTCTTGATGCGTGAGCTTCAGTCTCTAGGGCTCGATATCGCTGTTTATACCGATGAAGGTAAAGAAGTGGATCTGATGCAGGATGTGAACCCTCGCCGTAGTACTCCTAGTCGACCCACTTACGAATCTCTTGGAGTAGCGGATTACGACGAAGATTAACGGCCTTACCTAACTGCTTTTCGTTTCACAAACTGTTTGCGATTCGTTCATGACTAACAGCAACCTCCGTACAGAGAACCACTTCGACTACGTCAAGATCACACTTGCTTCACCAGACCGGGTGATGGAGTGGGGTCAGCGGACACTTCCTAATGGGCAGGTAGTGGGTGAAGTGACGAAGCCGGAGACGATCAATTACCGCACCCTTAAGCCTGAGATGGACGGGCTCTTTTGCGAGAAGATCTTCGGCCCTTCAAAGGATTGGGAGTGTCATTGCGGGAAATATAAGCGGGTTCGACACCGTGGCATTGTCTGTGAGCGTTGTGGCGTAGAGGTCACTGAAAGTCGGGTTCGGCGTCATCGCATGGGCTTCATCAAGTTGGCCGCTCCTGTCTCCCACGTTTGGTATTTGAAAGGGATACCTAGTTATGTGGCGATCTTGTTAGATATGCCACTACGTGATGTTGAGCAGATTGTTTACTTCAACTGTTATGTCGTGCTCGATCCTGGCGATCATAAGGAACTCAAGTATAAGCAGTTACTTACTGAGGATGAGTGGCTAGAGATTGAAGATGAGATCTATGCGGAAGATTCCACGATTGAGAATGAGCCGATGGTTGGCATCGGTGCTGAAGCTCTAAAGCAATTGCTAGAAGATTTAGATTTGTCTGATGTGGCTGAACAGTTGCGAGAGGAAATCTCATCTAGCAAGGGTCAAAAGCGGGCCAAGTTAATTAAGCGTTTGCGTGTGATTGATAATTTCATTGCCACCAATGCAAGACCTGAGTGGATGGTGCTGGATGCGATACCAGTCATTCCCCCGGACCTTCGTCCAATGGTCCAATTGGATGGCGGACGCTTCGCTACATCCGACCTGAACGACCTTTACCGTCGGGTGATTAATCGCAATAACCGTCTTGCTCGGCTTCAGGAAATTCTGGCCCCTGAAATTATCGTCAGAAATGAGAAGCGGATGCTTCAGGAGGCAGTGGATGCTCTGATCGATAACGGTCGTCGGGGCAGAACTGTTGTTGGTGCTAACAATCGTCCGTTGAAGTCCCTCAGCGACATCATTGAGGGCAAGCAGGGTCGCTTCCGTCAGAATCTTCTTGGTAAGAGGGTTGATTACTCAGGTCGTTCCGTGATCGTGGTGGGCCCCAAGCTGAAGATGCATCAGTGCGGCTTGCCTAAAGAGATGGCGATCGAGTTGTTTCAACCGTTTGTGATCCACCGTCTGATTCGTCAGAACATTGTCAACAACATCAAGGCTGCAAAGAAGTTGATTCAGCGTGCTGATGATGAGGTCATGCAGGTGCTGCAAGAGGTCATCGAGGGGCATCCGATTCTGTTAAACCGTGCTCCAACTCTTCATCGTCTCGGTATTCAGGCTTTCGAGCCGAAGCTGGTCGATGGTCGTGCGATTCAGTTACACCCGTTGGTTTGTCCTGCTTTTAATGCCGACTTCGATGGTGACCAGATGGCCGTTCATGTGCCGCTCGCGATTGAGTCTCAAACAGAGGCACGCATGTTGATGTTGGCCAGTAACAACATCCTTTCGCCTGCCACCGGTGATCCGATCATCACTCCCTCGCAGGACATGGTGCTTGGTTCTTATTACCTCACGGCGCTCAAGCCTGGAGCTTCTGTGCCTGAGTTTGGCGATCAATCCAGAACCTATTCTGGTTTAGAGGACGTCATTCATGCGTTTGAAGATAAAAGGATCTTGCTACATGACTGGGTTTGGGTTCGTTTTAACGGTGAGGTTGAGGACGAAGATGAGATAGAAGAGCCCATTAAAGCTGAGCTGCTCAGCGATGGAACTCGCATTGAGCAGTGGACTTATCGCCGAGATCGTTTCGACGAAGACGGAGCATTGATCAGTCGCTACATCCTTACAACAGTGGGCCGCGTGGTGATGAATTACACAATTATCGATGCGGTGGCCGCCGCCTGAGTCACTCCAATACCAGCTTTCTTCCCTGACCTGATTCGCGTGTAGCCATGACCTCAACCTCCCCGAAATCCCGCAAGCCTTCGACCAAGACCACCAAGTCCAAGTCCAAGTCCAAGTCCAAGTCCAAGGCCGCGAAGGCTGCTGCGGCAAGCGCTTCGCCAGCACTGGCGAGGACCCCACCACAGTTTCGTAACCGGGTAATCGATAAGAAGGCCCTCAAGCAACTGGTGGCATGGGCTTACAAGACACACGGCACCGCTGTAACCGCTTCCATGGCGGACAATCTCAAGGACCTTGGCTTTCGCTACGCCACTCAGGCTGCTGTGTCGATTTCCGTGGAAGACCTCAAGGTGCCTGAGGCAAAGCAAGACTTGCTTTGCCAGGCGGAGGCTCAGATCACGGCCACCGAGGAGTGTTATCGCCTTGGTGAAATCACAGAGGTTGAGCGTCATACCAAGGTGATTGATACCTGGACAGAAACCAATGAGCGTTTGGTTGATGCGGTCAAGAAGAATTTCAATCAGAACGACCCGCTGAACTCGGTCTGGATGATGGCTAACTCTGGGGCTCGTGGAAACATGTCTCAGGTTCGCCAGCTTGTTGGTATGCGTGGCCTGATGGCCAATCCGCAGGGGGAGATTATTGATTTGCCGATTCGCACCAATTTCCGTGAGGGTCTAACGGTTACTGAGTACGTGATCTCCTCTTACGGCGCACGTAAGGGTCTGGTCGATACAGCGTTGCGAACAGCCGATTCCGGTTATCTCACGCGGCGTCTGGTGGATGTTGCTCAGGATGTGATCGTTCGTGAGGATGATTGCGGCACCACTAGGGGCATCATTGTGAAGGTGGAAGACGGTGGTTTCGGTAGCCGTCTTGTTGGTCGCCTCACAGCAGAGCAAGTCGTCAATGTTGACGGCGAAATTCTTGCTGAACGCAATACGGAAATCGATCCACCGCTTTCTAAGCGTTTCGAAAAGGCAGCTATCACTGAGGTCATGGTGCGCTCACCGCTTACTTGCGAGGCCAATCGTTCCGTATGTAGGAAGTGTTATGGGTGGGCATTGGCTCATAACGAATTAGCCGATCTCGGCGAAGCCGTCGGCATTATTGCTGCTCAGTCCATCGGTGAACCGGGTACGCAGCTCACCATGCGAACTTTCCATACCGGTGGTGTGTCTACCGCTGAGACTGGTGTGGTTCGCTCCACTGTTGCTGGCACAGTTGAGTTTGGTCCCAAGGCCCGTGTGCGTGGTTATCGCACACCCCATGGCCTAGAGGCTCAGCAGTCTGAAGTGGACTTCACTCTCACTGTGAAGCCTTCAGGCAAGGGTCGTGCACAGAGGATCGACATCACCACCGGATCTTTGCTGTTCGTTAGTGATGGTCAGGAGATCGAGGCGGACGTGACTGTTGTTCAGATCGCGTCTGTTGCGGTGAAAAAGAGCGTGGAGAAGGCCACTAAAGACGTAATTTGTGACCTGGCTGGTCAGGTTCGTTATGAGCAGGTTATTCAGCCCAGAGAAGTTAAAGACCGTCAGGGAAATATCACTCTGAAGGCGCAGCGTTTAGGGAGACTTTGGGTGCTTGCTGGGGATGTCTACAACCTTCCCCCCAATTCCGAGCCTGTAGTCCAGGGCAATGTCAAAGTCGAACGTGGTCAGGTGTTGGCGGAGGCCAGTCAGGCCAGCGAGTTTGGAGGTGAGGTGCGTCTGCGCGATTCGATCGGGGATTCTCGCGAGGTGCAGATCGTGACCACCTCGATGACGATGAAGGACTTCAAGCTGCTCGGAGAGTCCACTCATTCAGGGGAACTTTGGCATCTGGAGGCAAAAGACGGTACCCGTTATCGCTTAAACACCATTCCCGGAAGCAAGATTGGCAATGGTGAAGTGGTGGCTGAGTTGGCGGATGACCGCTTCCGCACTCAGACCGGTGGTCTGGTGCGCTTTGCCCCTGGTCTGGCGATCAAGAAGGCTCGCTCAGCCAAAAATGGCTTTGAGGTGAATAAGGGTGGCACCTTGCTTTGGATCCCTCAGGAGACACATGAGATCAACAAGGATATTTCCTTGTTGATGATCGAGGACGGTCAGTGGATTGAGGCCGGGACTGAGGTTGTCAAGGACATCTTCAGCCAGACGGCCGGGATCGTAACGGTGACTCAGAAGAACGACATCCTGCGCGAAATCATCGTTCGCAGTGGCAGCTTCCACCTTTGTACTGAAACCAAGGCCTTAGAGCGTTTCACAGGTGATGGCCAGATCGTGAACCCAGGCGAGACGATTGCCAAGGGGATCAATTCTGAAGCCATGGTCTTTGTGCAGACCGTGGACACACCTGAGGGGACTGGTCTGTTGCTAAGACCTATGGAGGAATACACCATCCCAAATGAGGCACAACTCCCTGAGTTGACTCATGTCAAGCAGCCGAAGGGCCCTCATCTGGGGATTAAGGCCACCCAGCGACTCGCCTTTAAGGATGGAGAGCTGATCAAATCGGTTGAGGGCGTAGAGCTACTCAAAACTCAACTCATTCTTGAGACGTTTGACACCACTCCTCAGATGACTGTGGATGTAGAGGCTGTGCGTGATAAGCGAGCTAAGACCATCGAAAGATTGCGTTTGGTGATTCTCGAGAGCATCCTTGTGCGTCGCGACACAATCTCTGATTCAAGCCATGGCTCCACTCACACCGAGTTGCAGATTGAGGACGGCCAGTCGGTTAAGGCCAGTGATGTTGTTGCGACAACTCAGATCCTTTGTAAGCAAGAGGGGATCGCCCAGTTGCCTGTTGTCCAGGAGGGTGACCCTGTGCGGCGTTTGATTGTTGAGCGTGATGAAGACACCATTACGGTGACGACCAATGGCAGTCCCCTCGTGGGGGTAGGCCAGCGATTGGTCGATGGCGACTCGCTAGCAAAAGATGAGCCGTCTAGTTGTTGCGGAGAGGTAGAGGAGGTTGATGGAAAAGCAATCACTTTGCGCCTTGGACGCCCTTACATGGTGTCTCCAGATTCTGTATTGCATGTTCGCGATGGCGATTTGGTGCAGCGGGGTGATGGTTTGGCGTTGTTGGTGTTTGAACGTCAGAAGACAGGAGACATTGTTCAGGGTTTGCCGCGGATTGAGGAGTTGCTCGAAGCTCGTCGCCCAAGGGAATCTGCTGTGCTCTGTAAGAAGCCAGGCACTGTGGAGATCAAGCAAGGAGAAGACGATGAATCAATCACTGTGACTGTGATTGAGGCAGATGATGCTATTGGCGAATACCCGATTCTTCTAGGTCGTAACGTCATGGTCAGCAATGGGCAGCAAGTCCATGCTGGAGAACTGCTCACTGATGGTCCGATTAACCCTCACGAGCTACTCGATTGCTTTTTCGAGGATTTACGTGGGCGCAAGCCGTTGATGGATGCTGCACAAGAGGCGATCGCCAAACTCCAGCACCGTTTGGTCACAGAGGTTCAGAATGTCTACAAGTCCCAGGGTGTCTCGATTGACGACAAACACATTGAGGTGATTGTGCGCCAGATGACTAGCAAGGTGCGGATTGAGGATGCTGGTGATACCACTTTGCTGCCAGGTGAGTTGATCGAATTGCGTCAGGTGGAGGACACCAATCAGGCTATGGCTATCACTGGTGGAGCCCCTTCTGAGTTCACACCTGTTCTGCTGGGAATTACTAAGGCGTCTCTGAACACCGACAGCTTCATCTCGGCGGCTTCTTTCCAAGAGACCACACGAGTGCTTACTGAAGCCGCAATCGAGGGTAAGAGCGATTGGCTACGTGGTCTTAAAGAGAATGTGATCATCGGTCGGTTGATTCCCGCCGGCACTGGCTTCAGTGGCTTCCAGGAAGAGTTGCGAGCCGAGGCGGGGCCTCATCCGGACATCCTTGCCGAGGACCCTGCTGGCTATCGCCGAATGCAGAACTTGCGTCCGGATTACACCGTGGACATGCCTGCAGCTCCTGCGGCCAGTTCGACTGCTGTGTTAGCTGACCCCAGTGACGCTGATTTGGAGGCCACACGCAGTCGTCATGGGATTGATCCAGCGGCTAGCAACTTCGCTGCTTTTGTTCGTCCTACTGGTGAGAATGAACTCGAGGAGGAACAGCTGCCAGATCCATCCGCTCTCGAGGGTCTTCAGCAGGAGGGGCTGCTCACTGAGGAGTGAGCAAATCTCTCCTGAATGTTCGTTTCTGCTTCGCAAACGCTTGATTGAGGCCTTCATCCATGCTTGAGCCCACCATCATTCCGCAACGGCGAAAGCCTCGTTATGGCTTTCACAGCCATAACGAGAAGCTCAATGGACGTATGGCGATGCTTGGCTTTATTGCCTTAATGGTGGTGGAGGCAACACTCGGGCATGGTTTGTTGATCTGGTGAGTTCTACCCATCTGCCTGGCGGCAATCAGGCGTTACTGGGTTGTAGTGCTACTGAACTAGAGGGCTGGGCTGTGGCAGAAGGCCAGCCAGCCTTCCGGGGCCGTCAGTTGCATGACTGGCTCTATGCCAAGGGAGCCAGAAGTTTTGAGGCGATCACAGTGTTGCCAAAGTCATGGCGCCTCTCGTTGCAACAGCGAGGCATCACGATTGGGCGGTTGTTGGAGGTGAACCGGGCTGTTGCGGTGGATGACACGACCAAGTTGCTGCTGGCAACGGTTGATGGCGAAACCATTGAGAGTGTAGGCATCCCAACCCAGCAACGTCTCACAGTGTGCCTATCCAGTCAGGTGGGCTGTCCAATGGCTTGTCGCTTCTGCGCTAGCGGGAAGGGAGGGCTGCAACGATCGCTGGCCACACATGAGATTGTTGATCAGGTGTTGAGCTTGCGCGAGGCGATGGATCGCCGTCCTTCCCACGTTGTCTTCATGGGTATGGGTGAGCCTTTGCTCAACATTGAAGCGGTCTTGGCGGCGATTCGTTGCCTGAATATTGATCTAGGTATTGCTCAGCGTCGTATCACTGTGAGCACCGTGGGTGTCCCCCATACGCTGCCCCAGCTGGCAGAGCTGGCGATGAAACGTCTAGGTCGCGCCCAGTTCACCCTGGCCGTGAGTCTGCATGCTCCCAATCAAGAGTTGCGTGAACGTTTGATACCTACCGCTTGCGCTTACCCCTTCGAGACTCTGCTTCAAGACTGTCGCCATTATTTGGCAGTGACTGGTCGACGGGTGACTTTTGAGTACATCCTGCTTGGAGCACTTAATGATCAGCCTCAGCATGCAGAAGAACTAGCGGATCAGGTTAGGGGCTTCCAGAGTCATGTGAATCTGATTGCCTACAACCCCATCGACGATGAGGGTTTTCAACGTCCTAATCCAGAGACGATTGAGGCCTTTCGGCGTGTATTGGAGCAGCGTGGGGTGGCAGTGAGTTTGCGTGCAAGTCGAGGGCTGGATCAGAATGCCGCCTGTGGTCAGCTCCGCCGCCAGCACGCAGCCACCGGCTGAGATGGACTAGCTGAGTCACACTGCGATCAACCGCCTAAGGATATGGCTGCCATTGATTGGATGATCCTCGTTGGTTATCTCGTCATCACTCTCGTGATTGGACTTTGGTTGTCTCGTCGCAATCGAAGTGAGGATGATTACTTTGTTGCGGGACGTCGACTCAGTGGTTGGTTGGCTGGGGCTTCGATGGCCGCAACGACATTTTCGATTGATACCCCTCTTTATGTAGCCGGTCTGGTTGGCACACGAGGATTGGCCGGCAATTGGGAATGGTGGAGCTTCGGCATGGCGCATGTCGCCATGGCAGTTGTCTTTGCTCCGCTCTGGCGACGGAGTGGGGTGCTGACCGATGCTGCATTCACCGAGCTGCGTTATGGCGGAGCGCCAGCTGCCTGGCTGCGTGGGATTAAAGCATTTTTGCTCGCACTGCCGGTGAATTGCATCGGTATCGGCTATGCCTTCCTGGCCATGCGCAAGGTCGTAGAAGCCCTGGGCATCGTGTCTGGCAGCCCTGTGGAAGTGCTTGGCGGCACCCCTGACACTGTTGTGCTGTTGGCAGTCGTGGCTGTGATGGTGCTTGTTTACACCGTTGCTGGGGGCCTCTGGGCTGTCGTGATCACCGATTTCGTGCAGTTGCTGTTGGCTCTTTTGGGAGCGGTGGCGGTGGCATGGGCCGCCGTTCATGCAGCCGGAGGGATGGACGCCATGCTCGATCAACTGAGGGGGTTAGAGCGACCTGAACTGCTGGCGATTGTGCCTTGGCAATGGAATGGTGATGGCTTTGATTGGATTGGTGGTGCCGAGATCAGTGTGGCCACATTCCTGTCTTATCTCACTGTCCAATGGTGGAGTTTCCGTCGCAGTGACGGTGGTGGTGAGTTCATTCAGCGAATGTTGGCCACGCGGGACGAGCGTCAGGCTCAACTGGCTGGCTGGGTGTTTCTGGTGGTCAACTATCTGGTGCGCAGTTGGTTGTGGGTTTTGGTTGCTCTTGCCGCTTTAGTGCTTTTGCCAGCTCAGGCCGACTGGGAACTCAGTTACCCAACCTTGGCTGTGACCTACCTACCACCAGTGGTGCTTGGTCTTGTAGTGGTCTCTCTGGTGGCGGCTTTCATGAGTACGGTCAGTACCGCAGTGAACTGGGGTGCTAGCTATCTCACCCACGATCTTTACCAGCGTTTTATAAGGCCGGATGCTGATCAGAGAGAGCTGTTGCTGGTTGGTCAATTCACCAGTGTTTTGCTGCTAGTTCTCGGGGTGATCACCGCATTAATTAGCGACAGCATCGGCACAGTGTTTCGTCTGGTGATTGCTATTGGTACCGGGCCCGGAGTGGTGCTTGTGCTGCGTTGGTTCTGGTGGCGGATCAATGCTGCTGCCGAATTGGCGGCGATGGTTTGTGGTTTTGTGGTGGGCCTTTGTACATCCGTTATGCCCTTGGTGACAATTCCTGATTACGGCACCAGGTTGATGATCACTACAGCGATTACTGCTGTGGTCTGGGTTGTAGTGATGCTGGTGACTCCGCCTGAATCGCCGCAAGTGCTCGAGCGCTTTGTGAACCAGGTGCAGCCACCAGGCCCAGGCTGGAGTCGCTTGCGTCAACGCCTGGATATAACACCGGTGGATTCCCTCGGAAGTTTGTGTTTGCGCTTCATTCTTAGTGTCGGTGTTCTGTTTGGCGGCCTGCTCGGCACTGGCGCGTTTTTGTTACATCAGCAGCTAGGCGGTTGGATCGGTTTGGTGGTCACCGTGATCTGTGTGCTGCCTTTAACCCGTGGTTGGCTGCGCAGTCGGATAGGCGTCGCATGATCTCCAACAAGGTCTTGGCTTGGGAGGCAGAATGAGCGAAAGTCTTCGCAAGCATTGAATTTCATACGTTCCACCGTGTTGCCTGCTCTGATTGTGGCTTTATTTGGGGTGGCTCTGGTGGCAGTGACTGCTCGTATCTGGTTGCCTGGGGACATGCTCGCGCCGGCTCCAATCGGGTGAGATCAGTCGGCCTAATGCCTCTACGATCAAGGTCATGAGTGAAGCTTCTAGACAGCTAGAGGAAGGTCTGGCCAACTTGGCCATTGATCCCGATGTCTTGGCCAAGGAGTTGGCGGCTGAACAGTTCGTTGATCCGCTTGACGAGATCAATCCTGATCATTCAGACGTGGCGGATGTGTGTGACGCAGGTCTTAACTGGCTGAAGCTGGGCCATGAGGAGCGTCTCCAAGGGCTAAGGGTGTTTTGTGAACATCGGGATCCCAGGGCAGTGGCTTTGCTGTTGCCCTTGTTGAAGGAGCCTTGTCCAGTGGAACGGATGAGTGCTGTTTATGCGTTAGGTCGAAATCCTTCCCCGCCAGCTTTAGAGCCCCTTTTGCAGTTGCTACAGGCAGACTGCAATGCCTATGTGCGTAAGGCAACTGCCTGGAGCCTGGGGAATTACGTCGATGCCCGCGTCCTTAAACCCCTCATTCATGTTCTCCAAAATGATGTTGCTGCGGTAAGGCTATGGGCCACCGGCTCATTGGCAGAAGCCGGCGGCACCTCTCCTGCCAATGCTGATATCGCTGCAAGTCAACTACTGATGAGTTTGCAGATCGATGGAGAACCTGTTGTGCGAAGCAACTGCATCTGGGCCCTCGGACGTCTTTACGACACGTTGGTTGAACCTCGTCGGCAGGAGTTGGTGGAGGCTTTTGTTGATTCCCTGCTCAACGATGCAGAGCTCTCGGTACGTGATGAGGCTCGCATCGCACTTGAACAATTGGAGAACTCTGAGGTGATTCAGCGGCTTCAAACTCTTGTAGATGAAGGACGCTTGACCTGAAGGCTCAGATTGGATCCTTGATTTACTTGGGTCTTGTGACAATCAACACGTCAGCTCTTGAAGATGGAGGATATTATTTGGAACCCTTCTGATGAAGTGGATGCCTCAACAGACTGTGCGATTCCGGATCCGTCAAGACGGACGTGTTGAAGAGAGTGTTGAGGGGGTTGTTGGTGAAGCCTGCCGTCTTCTCACCGAGCGGATTGAAGAATCCATTGGTGTCGTGGAACAAAGCACACCTACAGCCGAGGCGTTTCTCCGTCCACAGGATCAATCCCAGTCCATTCCAGCCGAGCTTCTTTGATGTCGCACTTCAGCACCGTTAAGACACACCTGCGCAAACGAGAGCCCCTGTTACAGGCGCTCAAGGATCTTGGTTATGTCCCCCAAGAAGGAGAGCGTTCTGTTCGCGGCTATCGCGGACAAACAGTCACAGCTGAATTGGCTGTGATCATGCCTGAAGGTGGTGATATTGGTTTCCGTTTGAATTCGACTACCGGGGCCTATGAATTGGTGACCGACCTCGACCTCTGGCGGCAATCTGTTCCGGTGGAACGTTTTCTTGCTCAGCTCACCCAGCGCTACGCCCTTAATACTGTGTTGGCATCAACAGCGCAGGAAGGCTTTGAGGTGGCAGAGCAGCGCAATACTGATGACGGCGCTATCGAACTGGTTGTCACTCGCTGGGATTCCTGATATCCAACCTTGACCATTGATTGATCCATCGGCAGCTTTTCAGGTTTCCGCCCAGCTTGATGAGCGGGCGAATGGATCGGAGCCGCTGCTTGGTGGCCAATTGCGCGAGAAGGCTGTCTGGGTTGATGAGGCTGTCTGCATAGGTTGTCGGTACTGCGCTCATGTAGCGACTAACACCTTTGTTATCGAGCCAACAATGGGTCGCTCGCGGGCTATCCGGCAGGACGGGGATAGTACGGAACGCATTCAGGAAGCCATTGCGACCTGCCCGGTGAACTGCATCAAATGGGTGCAGTTTGAGCAGCTAGATGAATTGAGAGCTCAATTAGCAGCTCTGGAATTGCTTCCTCTCGGATTTCAAAGGACTTCTCGTAAGCGGCGTAATCATGGCTCCTAAGAGTTAATGAAGGCGTCTTTGGAGCAGAGCTCTCTGCCTTGCCGCCGCTTTGGCCGCACCGGTTTATCAATGCCTGTGTTGTCTTTAGGGGGGATGCGCTTTCAGCAAAGCTGGACAGATTTGGAGGCGGATGTCATTACCTCTGAGTCGCAGCAACTGCTGCAGGACATTTTGGAGCGAGCGGTGGCCTGTGGCTTTCATCATGTGGAGACGGCACGCCATTACGGCAGCTCTGAGCGGCAGTTGGGATGGGCGCTGCGTGATGTCTTGGATCCACAGCGGCTGTTGCAGAGCAAAGTCCCTCCTCGTGAGGACCCCAAAGTCTTTGAGGCTGAGTTGGCACTCAGTTTTGAACGATTGGGATGTGAACGGTTGGATCTAGTTGCCATCCATGGCCTCAACCTTTCGGAGCATCTGGAGCAGACCTTGCGACCAGGAGGTTGCATGGATGTGTTGCGTCGTTGGCAGGGTCATGGACGCATCGGCCATGTGGGTTTTTCCACCCATGGCCCCACAGACCTAATCGTGCAGGCGATCGAGACGGATGCCTTTGATTATGTGAACCTTCACTGGTATTTCATTTTTCAAGACAATGATCCTGCACTGGATGCAGCTGCTCGTCATGACCTAGGCGTTTTCATCATTAGCCCGACAGATAAGGGTGGCCATCTTCATAGTCCCTCGTCTCAACTTCTGGAACTCTGTGCTCCACTTCATCCCATTGTTTTCAATGATCTGTTTTGCTTGCAAGACCCAAGGGTTCATACGATCAGTGTTGGCGCAGCGCGACCCAGTGATCTCGATCGGCATCTCGAGGCGGTGGATCTCTTGCAGAGTGCCGCTGAGTTGCTGCCACCAGTTCAGCAGCGACTCGTTGATGCGGCACAGTTGGCTTTAGGTGAGGCTTGGTGGACCAGTTGGCAGAGGGGCTTGCCGCCCTGGCAGGAGTCTCCAGGCGAGATCAATCTTCCGATCTTGCTTTGGCTTCATAATCTTGTAGAGGCTTGGGGAATGGAGGGTTATGCCAAAGCCCGCTACGGCTTACTTGGCAGTGGCAGCCACTGGTTCCCTGGAGCGAATGCCGAAGCACTGGATGCAGATGTGAGTGAGACGGCCCTCAGGGAGGTGTTGGTGAACAGCCCCTGGTGTGATCAGATCCCAGGCTTGCTGCGTAGGTTGCGCAACCGTCTTGGTGGTCATCCTCAGCAGCGACTGACCAGTTTTTAAGACCCGAGCGGGTTCTTGGCAGGTACACCGATTGGACGTGGAAAGGTCGCTGGGCAGGGGAGCGTTGCGCGCAGGCGTAATTGGTGACGTACCCCGCGATTGTCAGGAAGTTCGCGACGTTCCATCTTGATTAGATCGGCTTGTAGCAATCTGAGAGCCTTAGCGAGATCCTTTGCATCGTTAGGGCTCCAATGGCCACGAAATAGCAGGGCTTCACCGCTTGGCTTGAGAAGGGGGACGAGGTATTCGGCTACAACCGGCGCTGTGCTCACTGCGCGAGCCATCGCGAGATCAAATAAGCCGCGGCAGCAGTGATCCTGCCCGGTGAGTTCTGCCCGTTCGCTACGTACCGTGACGCGGGATGTTAGGCCTAGCTTTGCCGCCATTGCCTTGAGGGCAGCTGTCTTGCGGCCTACCGAATCCACCAAGGTGATCCTTGCGCCTGGTAGTGCGATGGCTAGTACCAGACCGGGAAAGCCACCGCCGCTGCCGATATCGATGCAACGACGTGGTTGTTGGGCGTTCTGCAATTCGCTCTGCAGAGGCCAGAGGCTGTCGAACACCTGCATGATCCAGTAGTCACCACCTTCGACCAGGCGGGTGAGGTTGACCCGGGCATTCCATTGGCGCAGGAGGGCTTGTAGGGCGATCATTTGCTCCAGTTGTTCACTGGAGGGATGCCATCCAAGGGCATTCCAGAGCTCCGGGCCTGGGTTGCTAAAGCAGGCCTGATTTGACATGGGCAATCAGAACATAGTTCTCTCTAGGATGGAATTGTTCACGGGGAAAGGAGATGATGTTCTGCGAGTTGCCGATCAAGTTCTGGTTTTGACTCTTGCGAAGAGCCATTACGAGCGTCTGGGAGTTGCGCGCTCTGCAGATATTGAAACCATTCATCTAGCCTTCCGCCGTCGCAGCAAGGTTCTGCATCCGGATACGGCTCCGCTTCCTGCTGAACAGGCTGCTAAGCAGTTTCAGTTGTTGTGTGAGGCCTATGAGCTTCTCACCGACCCGGTGCGGCGCCAGGCATATGACGCCAGCCTGATGGCAGAAGGGTTGTTGGCTGCGAGCTCCAGTGTTGGCACTGATGCGCTGCCTTCAATGTCTTCTAGTGCTACGAAGGGGGTTGGCGTGCGCCGTCCTCTTTCCGGGGGGGAGTGGTTTTCTCTGCTTCTTCTGGGGCTGACTTTAATGTTCAGCCTGCTGATTGGCTTTGGAGTGGCTTGGGCTCATGGACGTGAGCTGCAAGTTTTGCCTAGTTGGCTCAATAGTGAACAGACTACTGGCAGGATTTCAATCACAGGTGCCATCAATGTCGTCGTTGCCTCCCGAACAGACGCCTTTGGATCGGCATTCCCTCGTTTCTCTTGAGAGTTGGCTGCAGCGTCTAGGTGCTGAGCGCAGTTGTGAGGATCCCTGTCGATGGATTTGGCTCATGCCTGAATGGTCAGCTGAGATCGTTCTGGAGCAGGAAGAATTGAGGGTTGCCTGGGAGCAAGGTGGTCAGCGCAGTCAGTGCTGTTTCCCTTATGGTCTGCCTCGCTCCGATGTGGAGGCTGCTCTTTCAGAAGGCCCTTAAGAACGCCGGTGTTGCTTCTGTTGTCTGTTGAGCACTTGAACTCAGAGGGCTTCCAAGCCTAAATGGATGGCTGAATAGCATTGCTCAAGCTGAGCGTCATTGAGGCAGAGCGGAGGCAGCAGATAAACGACCTGACCTAGAGGCCGCAGGAAGACACCATTGTTGATGGCTTGTTGTTTGACGATTCGTCCTGCTGGATTGAGGTAGCCATGGGTTCCGTCTATCGCGAGGTCGAAGGCGGCGATGGTGCCGGTCAGTCTTGGTTGCTGCACCTTTGGATGTTCAGCTAGGGCTTCGAGATGAGGTCGATGCCTAGCCTCAAAGTTTTCGTAGCTTTCTGGGTTGGCCTCCAGTAGATCGAGGCTTGCATTTGCGGCTGCGCAACCTAGGGGATTAGCAGTGAAGCTATGACCGTGCCAGAGGGTGAGAGATGGATCATCTCCTAAGAAGGCCTCAAACACCTCTTCGCTGGCCATGGTGACGCCCATGGGCAAAAATCCCCCGGTGAGTCCTTTCGATAAAGCGATCAAATCGGGAGCAAGCCCTGCACGCTTGAAGGCGAATAGGGCTCCACAGCGTCCGAAACCAGTCAGAACCTCATCAGCAATCAGCAAGGCTCCCGCAGCACGTACGCGTTGTTCGACTCCTCGTAGAAATTCCGCTCGCACCATGGCCATGCCACCTGCCCCTTGGACTAATGGCTCCAAGATGACTGCTGCTGTTGGGGTTTGAAGGCAGCGTTCCAGTTCAGTTAGAGCAATCCGTTCACGTGTTTCAACCTCTTCATCGCCCCACCAAGTAGCGGGCCAGGGCACCCGTGCTACTGGAAACAACATCTCCTCAAAGGGGGCACTGAATAGGTTGCGCTCCCCCACTGCCATCGCCCCGAACGTGTCGCCGTGGTAGGCCCCGTTGAAAGCGATGAGTTGTTGCCTAGGCTCGCCGCGGTTGTGCCAGCACTGACAAGCGATCTTGAGCGCAACCTCAACGGCGGTAGAGCCGTTGTCGGAGAAGAACAGGCGTTGAAGGCCTGTGAAGGCACTGAGGCGCGCTGCCAGTTGTTCTGCTTGGGGATGAATGAAGTCAGCAAAGATCACCTGCTCCAGTTGCTGTGCCTGGGTTGCGATGGCAGCGGCGATGCTGGGATTGGCATGGCCATGCAGGGTGACCCACCAGCTGCTGATTGCATCAATCAGGGGAGGTGCACCATCCAGCATCAATAGAGCTCCATCCGCCGAGATGACACGTTGCGGCGGTGATGCCGATGCGATCTGAGTGAAGGGAGGCCAGAGATGGGGATGCCAGTTGTTGGCGTTTGGGGCGGCGAGTGGATCGAAGCAATCCATGATCCGATGGGATTGTGTTGCCATCTTGGATTGTGATGTTGCGGCCTGAACCGATCACGATGGCTCTTTGCAATCCTTTGGCTAGAACCATTGCTTGGCGATTGCACCACCATTTGCACTTTGAGGGTTTTGATATGGTTTGCCAGCGCTTTTAATTAAGTAATGAAATCCTTGTTGTCAAAGTGGTGATTTGAGTTGTCTTAAGCTATTGCAAGGCTTTCTAAAGCTTCTTTTTGATGGTATCTTGAAAGGTATTGGAGCCATTCTGCTTTAGATAATTATGATTTACTTTGTAGTTGATCTATTCTGTTGATTTGGTTTTATCGCTTTTAGGACACGTTTGAACATGTGCTGACTCAGCAAGAAGGAATGCTGAATTCGCTAAGGCTTGTCGTTGTCGTTGCAGAGAGTTTTGCGATTGAATTCAATTCATCCATCCCTTTGGCTTGCTTCAGTTTGTTGCATTGATGAGATGGGGCTGATTCATCGGCAGACCTCGCTTTGTCGTTCCCCTTCTGTAGCGAGGGGGCCGCAGTTGACCCAGCGCACCATGCCGACTTCTATGTCGGTGAATAGCACAAGGATTCCTCCACAGAGAAGAACAACTCCAACGGTGGCCCATGACTGACGCTTGTTCATTGAATTTGACTCCAGGATTTCAGTAGCCGTTTGAAGGTAAGGCTCAGGTCTTGCAGATGCCACTGCTCTGCGAGTGTTGCTGCCGTGAGATTGGGTAAGTGAGGCAACTGAGCGATGACTGGAACACCACCAAATTGTTCCAGGGTTTTTGGATTGTCGGGGTGGGGTGGACCATTGAGCACCAAACCTAAGACCTTCAGATTGCGTAAGCGCAGTGCTTCAAGGCTCAGCAGGGTGTGGTTGAGGGTACCCAGGCCACTGCGTGCAACGAGGATTAGCGGTAGTTGCCAACGCACGAGTTGATCGAGTTGTAGCCATTGACGGTTGAGTGGCACCATTAGGCCGCCAGCAGTTTCGATCACTACAGGACCAGATACATCAGGCAATACAAGTTGATCGGGGTTGATGCAGCAGTTCTCTTGTTCTGCGGCCCAGTGGGGTGATACTGCGGCCTGGAGGTTATAGACCTCTGGGTGCCAACGTTCGGAGGGAAGATCAAGGAGCCGACAAACCCTATTGCGGTCTCCACCGTCTTCCTCAAGGCCGCTCTGTATTGGCTTCCAGTAGGTGGCAACTAATCCTTGCACTAGCAATGCACTCACCACGGTCTTGCCGACGTTGGTGTCTGTGCCGCAGACGATTAGAGGAGTCGTTGCCTCAGTCATCGCTGGATTAAAAGCAGTTGGATCAGCCATGTGAGTTGTGCATCTCCACTGTTCTGGCAACGTGGCCAGGCTTGTTTGAGATGGCGCCAGTTGCCAACCCCCATGGTTGGGCAAGGGCTGGCCTGGGCACCAATTTGGCGCATTGGTTTCAAGAGCTGAAAGACTTCAGGACTCTGTTGGGTGAACTGGTGTAGCTGTTGATGGCGGATGTTATTGCTGGACAGCACATCAAGCAATGACGCTTGGGAGGGGAATGGCAGAGCTGTGCAGCTCACGCCTGCTGTTGCTGCTGCTTGGTGCCATTGGGGGAAGCTTCCCTGGACTGGCAGAGCCAATGCCAGCCAGCCTTCAGGAGTGAGAGCGGCCATCCATTCATGTAGTCGTTCTAAAGGGTTAATCAGCCAGTGAAGGGCAAAACTCGAGGCCAGCAAACTAGGTAGTTGGGGCCATGAGGGAACGCCCAGATTGAGATCCCACAGCAATGTTTTGCTGGAGTGGTGCTGATGTTTCAGCATCTCGGGACAGCCATCCACGCGGAGGACAGCTTGGTGGGGATTGCAGGCCTCCAGAGCATCTGCCATTAGGCCTGTACCTGAACCGAGGTCTACCCAGAACCCTGCTGGAATCGGCTGCTGAGCACACTGTCTGGCGAGCCTCCAGGCAACGGCACGTTGTAATTGCGCCTGGCTGTTGTAAGTGCTTGCAGCTTGCTCAAAGTTGCTCAACACTTGTTTTGACCAGCGATTGCTCAAGGGGCTGACTCCAGCCACTTGTGCACGCGTTCAATGAGTTCGGGTATCAGCAAGGCATGCCCCGCTTCAGGCAAGATCCAATGGCAAGGGGGGCTTTGTAGATGGTTGAGCAGGGCTTCTTTCAAGGCGATTCGTGCAGCGGGGGCCACGATTGCGTCTTGCGCCGCTTCCACCACTAGCACCCTTGCCTTGGCAGGAAGTCCTGCTGGTAAACCATCAGTTTTGATGAGTAACTCGAGATCAGCCTGCAGTTGCTTGCGGCCGTTTGCTGAGAGGCCTTGCTGGATGGGTCCCGCTGGCAAGGCGCTAACGGGCATTGGCTGGGCGGCCCTCGCCAGGAAAGTGTGGAGCATGGCGCTTTCAGTTGCTGTGCCGAGGCGTTCTTGCATGCCCTTTAGGCCAGTGCGTAGGGCACGGTTTGCTGGTCCTTTGGGCAAGAAACCCCCGAAGCTTGCCAGCAGTACCAGATCGGTGGCCTGCGCAAGCACTTCGCTGGCGAGCAGGTGTGGGCCTAAAGAATGGCCAACCACCACCCGCTTTTGTTCTGGTTGTGGTTCAGGGGCGTTATGCCATTGGGGTTGAAGCGGTGGCAGTGTTGCGTAGCCCTGTTCTTGGCTTTGCCACAACCAGCCATGGGCTTGAAAATGGCGGGCCCAGAGCTGCCAGGTGTTGCTATCGCCACACCATCCGTGCATGGCGATTACCTCTTTCATCCAGTTTCAAGGGCGCTCATCAGCCGTTCCAATGTCTCATCGGGTAGCCCCCTGCGCAGCACAAGCCGAAGGCGCGCCGTGCCTTCTGGAACAGTGGGAGGACGGATGGCCACGCTAAGGAGGCCGGCTTCCTCGAGTTGACTTTGGCGATTCAGAGCTTGTTGGTCGGAACCGATCACCAGAGAGAGGATGGGTCCATATCCAGGCGGGCGAGCCCATCCTCTAGCTGTCAATTGACCACGCCATTGCTCGGCACACTCTTGCAGTTGCTTGCCCCATTGAGGGTGAGATTGGATCAGGTTTAGGGCAGTGAGAGCTGCCGCTGCTAAAGGCGGTGCCAGTGCTGTGGTGTAACGAAAGGCGCCACTGGTTTGCAGAAGGTGATCGCCCATGGCGCAATCACCAGCCAGGAAGGCACCACCGCTACCGAATGCTTTCCCGAAGGTGCCGCTGATGATTGAAACTGGTGCAGAGAGCCCATGGCAAAGACCTCGCCCTTGAGGACCGATGACACCTAGGGCATGGGCTTCATCCACGAGCAGCCTGGCACCATGCACTTCGCAGAGTTCGGCCATTGTTGAGAGCGGTGGACTGGTCCCCTCCATGCTGAATAGGCTTTCGGTGACTACAAGCGGCCGTTGATGCGGTTGATGATGCCGGCAGAGCTTGAGGCGCCGCTCAAGGTCTGCCAGGTCATTGTGGCCATAACGCTGCAGCCTGGCGCCACTTGCTTTGACACCCATCAATAGAGAATGGTGAGCTAGGCGATCAGCCAGTACTGGGGTATTGCGGTTGGCCAGTGCGATCACTGCGGCCAGGTTTGCTTGGAACCCGCTTGGGAAAAGTAAGACCCGCTCGCGACCTAGCCAGTCGGCGAGGGCTTCTTCAAGTGCAATATGCACTGGCCGGCTACCAGTGACTAGCCTGGATCCACCTGCTCCAACACCTTCTGAATGCAAGGCCGCTCCGGCGGCTTCGATCAGATCAGGATGCCGACATAGGCCTAGGTAATCGTTGCTTGCCAGATCTAGTAGAGGTTTTGATTTCCCCTGAGGTGTCACTGGCTTGAACTCAGCTGGCCCTGGCCCTGGCCTCCAGGTGCGCAGCTGGCGGCGACGTGCTGTGGGCTGGCTTTGCATGGGTCCAGTCTGCAAGCCCTGCGCAGTTCAGGATGGCTTCTTTGGCTTGATTTTGCCTTGTTGGCATGCTGGCTGGGGCCAATGCCAACGATGGCCAGAAGTGGATTGCAGGGCTCTTTAGGATTGAAACCATGAGTTCAGTGGCGCACGTCACGACTGCTCCCGACGTCGCCAAGCTTGAACCGGATCCATTCGCGATCTTTTCTTTTCCGCTGGATGAATTCCAGCTTGAG
The DNA here is from genome assembly GCF_047304505.1 of Prochlorococcus sp. MIT 1318. Taxonomy (NCBI): domain Bacteria; kingdom Bacillati; phylum Cyanobacteriota; class Cyanophyceae; order Synechococcales; family Prochlorococcaceae; genus Prochlorococcus; species Prochlorococcus sp. MIT 1318. The sequence goes on from NZ_CP138958.1 coordinate 1,147,951, forward strand.
GCCATTGCCGCACTTAACCATGGACAGTCTGTGGTTGTTAGTGCTCCTACGGGATCCGGTAAGACATTGGTGGGAGAATATGCCATCCATAGGGCGATTGCCCATGGGCAGAAGGTTTTTTACACCACGCCCCTGAAGGCTCTTTCAAATCAGAAGTTGCGCGATTTCCGTGCACAGTTTGGTTCGCAGAATGTGGGGCTGATGACCGGTGATCTGAGCGTTAATCGTGAGGCTTCGATTGTGGTGATGACCACCGAGATCTTCCGCAACATGCTTTATGCGGAAGCAGACCAGGCTGACGACCCGTTGGCTGACGTGGAAGCGGTGGTGCTCGATGAGTGCCACTACATGAATGATTCTCAACGGGGCACGGTGTGGGAAGAGTCGATCATTCACTGTCCAGCGTCTGTGCAATTGGTGGCGCTTTCTGCAACGGTGGCCAATGCTGGACAGCTCACCGACTGGATCGAGCGGGTGCATGGCCCTACACAGTTGGTGTTCAGCGATTATCGGCCGGTACCACTGCAGTTCAGCTTCTGCAGTGCAAAGGGATTGCATCCTTTGCTCAACGATGCGGGCACAGGACTTCATCCCAACAGCAAGGTGTGGCGTGCTCCTAAGGGGCACAAGCGCAAGGGGCGTTCCCCTAAGCCCCCTCAGCCAGAACCACCGCCCATCAGATTTGTGATTGCGCAGATGGCGGAGCGCGAAATGTTGCCGGCGATTTATTTCATCTTCAGCCGTCGTGGCTGTGATAAATCCGTTAAGGATCTTGGCTCTCAGTGTCTGGTCTCACCGACCCAGCAAGAGCAGATTCGCCAGCGTCTTCGAACCTATAGCGAGACCAATCCAGAGGCTGTTCGTGATGGCATCCATGCTGATGCCCTGCTGCGGGGCATTGCTGCTCATCATGCTGGTGTGCTGCCTGCGTGGAAGGAACTGATCGAGGAGTTGTTTCAGCAGGGGCTTGTGAAGGTGGTGTTTGCTACTGAAACGCTTGCGGCAGGGATCAACATGCCGGCACGTAGCACTGTGATTTCAGCGTTGTCGAAGCGCACTGAGCGTGGCCACCGACCACTGATGGGCAGTGAATTTTTACAGATGGCGGGCCGTGCCGGGCGGCGCGGGTTGGATTCTCAGGGTTATGTGGTCACAGTGCAAAGTCGTTTCGAGGGCGTGCGTGAGGCAGGCCAGCTGGCCACCAGCCCAGCAGATCCTCTTGTGAGTCAGTTCACCCCTAGCTACGGCATGGTGCTGAACTTGTTGCAGCGCCATGACCTCAAGAAGGCAAGGGAACTTGTAGAACGCAGTTTTGGTCGCTATTTAGCCAGCCTGGATTTGGTGTACGAGGAGGAATCGCTGGAACAACTGCGGCTACAGCTGGGGCAACTGCAGGGAGTTGCTGGTGATGTTCCCTGGCAAGACTTTGAGGATTATGAAAAGCGACGCAGTCGATTGCGTGAGGAGCGGCGATTGTTGCGGATTTTGCAGCAACAGGCTGAGGAGACCTTGGCCAATGAGCTCACCCTGGCTTTGCAGTTTGCCAGTGTTGGCACGTTGGTGAGCCTGAAGGCCCCCCAGTTGCGGGGACGTGTCACTCCAGCTGTGATCGTCGACAAGCTTGAGGGCCCAGGTCAGTTTCCGCTTCTGCTTTGCCTAACCGATGAGAACGTTTGGCTACTGCTGCCCTGTCCGGCGGTTGTCAGTCTGCATGCGGAATTGAGCTGCTTGCAAGTGACTGAAATGAATGAGCCGGATCTGCAGCGCTCTGGCGAACTTCGCCATGGGGATCAGCACAGTGGAAGCCTTGCTCTTGCTGTCGCCCATATGGCCAAGCGTCACGACATGACGACTCCCCAGTACGACCTGGCCGGTGAGGTGTTGGCCCAGGCGCAGCGGGTTCGTGGTCTTGAGGAAGAGTTAGAGCAGCAACCGGCTCATCGTTGGGGGGATCGCAAACAGCTCAAGAAACATCGTCGTCGTATGGAGGAGCTTGAGCTTGAGATCTGCGAACGTCAGCAGTTGCTGCACCAGAGGGCCAACCGTCATTGGGAGACATTTTTGAGTTTGATCGAGATCTTGCAGCACTTTGGTTGTCTTGATGATTTGGAACCCACGGAGATTGGACGCACTGTGGCGGCGATGCGCGGCGACAACGAACTTTGGCTGGGTCTTTCATTGATGAGTGGCCATTTGGATGACTTGCACCCTGCCAATCTGGCGGCGGTGTTCGAGGCGATCAGCACGGAGGTCAATCGTCCTGATCTTTGGAGTGGCTACCCACCACCGGCGAGTGCGGAGGAGGCCCTCCATGATCTAGCAGGTATTCGCCGAGAGCTCTTGCGGGCACAGGAACGCTGCCAAGTGGTTGTTCCCGCTTGGTGGGAGCCTGAGCTGATGGGTTTGATCGATGCCTGGGCCCGTGGTACAGCCTGGAGTGATCTGATTGCTAATACGTCACTGGATGAGGGCGATGTCGTGCGGATCCTCCGCCGCACGGTGGACCTGCTCGCACAGGTGCCTTACTGCGAGGCGATCAGTGAGCAGTTGCGTCGTAATGCACGTTTGGCACTGAAAGCGATCAATCGCTTCCCTGTGTGTGAGGCAGAGGATCTGTTAAATGCGGCTGCAGTTGACGAAGAACGCAATCCTGCTACAGAGCGGGTGGCTTGATCAGGCGAGTTCTGGTTGGTTAGTGGGCCATGACAAATTTCTCCTTGCGCGGTTTCGTATCTTTCACGCAGAGGGAGAGCCCTGTTGATATGAACATCAGCACCACAACGAGACCATAGCCTTGGAGCTCCTGGCCCGGGGATGGGACCAAGCCCTTAGCAACCCCTACTTGAGCAAGGAAGCCAACAGCGGGCTGAATGAAGACTGGCAGCACCATGACAACGAAGTTCACGAAAGCTAGTTTGACCGCACGGTTATGACGTTTTGCCACGTCGGCCGTCATCACGAAAGCCAGCAGCTGGGAACCTGTTGTCAATCCGAGCGCGATCATCAACATCGCGGTCAACCAAAGCGGGGCTGAGTTCGTCAAGGCAATCGCAACGGCGATCACGGACGACAAGATTGCTCCAGTGACAAAAAGAATCTTGCGGCGCTTCAAGCGATCGGATAAGTGCCCAGTTGCAATTCCTCCGGCGGCGAAACCAATGAAGATGAGAGTGGTGAGCAAACTCGATAGCCCTGTCGACAAACCTGAGTGGATGTGCAGGAAGGTCACTCCCCAAAGATCGCCAATCACTGAGATCGGGAGATATAAACCTGCTGCGGCGAGAGAAAGACACCAGATATTCCGGTCGCGCATGATTTCCTTGATCAGACTCGCGAGTGGCTGCGGACTCTTTGGATCAAACCCGTCTTCTCGCATCAACTCCACGAACCAATTGGGGCGCTTGGGTAGGAGTTTCCACAGCATGAGAGCGATGATCAGACCCGCCCCTGTACAAACCAGCAAAGGGACGCGCCAACCCCATGACTTCGTCAGAATCAGAAGTGGGTATTGAGCGAAAGATGCGCCCAGAGTGCCCATCGCTACGGTTAAACCCGGGACCATCCCATGGCGTTTTGGCGGGAACCAGATCATGGCGAGATAGATGACGCCGAGATAAGCAACTGAACTGCCCAATCCCTGCATCAAGCGCCCTAGTCCCAGCACCACCACATTGTTGGTGCTGGCAAAGAGCAGACAACCCAGGGCTACGACAAGTGCCGCTGGGGCAACGACGGCACGGACTCCGAAGCGATCGAGAAGGCGGCCTACAAGAAGCTGTGAGGGAGCGTATGCGAGAAAATACATTCCCATGGCGAGACCAAACTCTCCTTGGCTCGAGCCGGTGACCCGCATCAATTCGGGTTGTAGGACGCCCGGTGCGACTCGTGCGAAGAACTCGTAGAAATAGAAAAGGGAGCAAACTAGAAAGAGCATCCAGGGTCGCCAACCCCGGCGGGCGCGCTGGGCTTGACCATGAAGATTGCTGATTCGTTGCTGGGCGGAACTCTGGCTCTGGATGCTTCTTGATTCGCCAGAATTTGATGTCATCGGGGGGTCACAGCCGAGCAGATGTCATCAATGCCGGATTAACAATTCGATCGAAGTCTTCTTTGCTCACATAGCCGAGTTTTAGTGCTGCTTCACGCAGGCTGAATCCCTTCTCATGGGCGAGGTGGGCAATCTCACTGGCTTTGTCGTAACCGATTTCTGGGGCTAAAGCTGTCACTAGCATCAGCGATTGCTCTAGATCATGTTGGATCTTGATTCGGTTTGCTTCAATCCCTTGCACCATTGCCAGCCGGTAATTGCGGCAGGCGTCATGTAGCAATTCAATGCTGTGAAGCAGGTTGAAGCCAATCAGGGGTTTGTAGACGTTCATTTGGAGATGACCACTCCCACCTGCCATGGTCACGGCTGAATCAAGCCCGATGACCTGTAAACAGACCATGGCCATGGCCTCGCATTGAGAGGGGTTGACTTTCCCAGGCATGATCGAGCTTCCCGGCTCATTCTCAGGTAGATGCAGCTCTGCCAGGCCGGCCCTTGGGCCACAGGCCAGTAGGCGCAGATCATTGGAGATCTTGAAAAGGGCAACCGCCAACATGCGCAACTGAGCCATTGCATTCACTAACCCGTCATGGCTCGCCATCACGGCGAACTTGTTTTTCGCTGAGCTGAATGGCAGGCCTGTGATGCTGGCAAGTTGCGCAGCTGTTTCTTGACCGAAGCGAGCTGGGGCGTTGAGGCCAGTCCCCACGGCGGTGCCTCCAAGCGGCAGGGGGTAGAGCTCTATCAGGCTTGACTGAATACGACTATGGGCTGAGGCAATTTGATCCCGCCACGCAGAGGCCTCCTGGCCAAGGGTGAGAGGTACGGCATCCTGTAGATGAGTGCGACCGATTTTGATGATGTCACTCCAGGCATCGCTTTTTCGGGCAAAGGCTGCGATCAATCGCTCCAGTTCAGGCAGCAAGTTTTTGGTGATCCCCTGGACTGCGGCGATATGTATAGCTGTAGGGAAGGCGTCATTGGTGGACTGGGATCGATTGACATGATCGTTTGGATGCACCGGCCTATGGCTACCTAGGGGTTCGTCGTTTGCCTGAGACGCCAGGTTGCTAATCACCTCGTTGACATTCATGTTTGTGTGGGTACCGCTACCGGTCTGCCACACCCTCAGTGGAAACTGATCGTCGTGAAGACCGGATGCAACAGCAGAGGCGGCCTTGATAATTTGATCCCGCTGGACTTCATCGAGCACACCCAGGCGACAGTTCACGCTGGCGGCAGCCTGTTTGATCAATGCCAAGGCATGGATCAGTTCGACTGGCATGCGGTCTGTGCTGATGGCGAAGTTAAGGAGCGATCGCTGGGTTTGTGCACCCCAGAGAACCCCAGCGGGCACCTCAACAGGGCCCATGCTGTCGTGTTCGATACGCATCAGGTCAGCCATCAAGTTGTCGGCAAGGGGTAGAAGCAGATCACATTGACCTTCACTGGTTTTGTGGGGTTTGAGAGCGCGTTAGAACCCATTCAATGATGGTAAAAAGTCTGGCGAGACTTAAACGACTCAAATCATTCCAATCGGTTTAGACGTCCAGAACATCGGATTCAGAGTCCGAGCCGTTGCCAGATCACGTCCAGGTTGGCTTGGTGTAGCTCTGTGCTGAAGCATTCGGCTAGCGCCTTGGCATTGAGAAGGGTCGATACTTCAGGATCGGCCTCAAGATTGGCGCGGAAGTTACCTCCTTCGGTATTCCACGCAGCATGGGCGTTGCGCTGGACAACACTGTAGGCATCTTCTCTGCTCATGCCGTTCTCAACAAGCGCCAATAGCACCCGCTGACTGAACACCACGCCGCCATAGATATTCATGTTGCGACGCATGTTTGCTGGGTAGATACCAAGGCCCTGCACGACTTGGGTCATCTCTCGCAACATGAAGTGGAGTGTGACGGAGCAATCCGGCAGCATCATTCGCTCAGTGGAGCTGTGACTGATATCACGCTCATGCCAGAGGGCCACGTTTTCGAGTGCTGCGACGACATAGCTGCGTAGGACCCTTGCAAGACCACTAATCCGCTCAGCCCGAATCGGGTTGCGTTTGTGTGGCATCGCCGAACTTCCCTTTTGTCCTTTAGCAAAGCTCTCCTCCACTTCCAGTACATCGGTTCGCTGCAAGTTGCGGATCTCTGTCGCGAATCGATCTAGAGACGCCCCCACTAATGCCAGGGTCTGTACATAGTCCGCATGACGATCGCGAGAGATGACTTGGGTACTAGCGGTGTCTGGGATGAGGCAAAGGCGTTCGCATGTGAGCTGCTCAACCTTTGGATCGGTGTTGGCGTAGGTGCCCATGGCGCCACTGATCTGGCCTACAGCCACATCCTTCTCCAGCCTCTCGAGTCGCTCGGCATTGCGCATTGTTTCTGCTAGCCAACCGGCCAGTTTGAAACCGAAGGTGATGGGTTCGCCATGGATGGCATGGGAGCGGCCGATCATGACTGTGCCCTTGTGCTCCACTGCCAAGCTGCGGATCGCCTCTTGAAGGCTGCCCAGTTCTTGTTGTAGTAATGCCACAGAGTTTTTTAACTGCAGGGCCAGACCCGTATCCAGCACATCGCTGCTGGTCATGCCGACATGGATGTAGCGGCCGGCATCCCCTACGTGTTCATTAACGTTGGTCAGGAAGGCGATGACGTCGTGGCGAACCTCTGCCTCAATCTCCAAGATGCGCTGTGGTTCGAAGGTTGCGCGTTCACGAATCTGCTGCATTTCAGTCTCTGGGATCTTCCCCAGTTGACAGTTGGCCTCACAAGCAGCGATCTCTACATCTAGCCAGCTTTGATACTTGGCCCTGTCGGTCCAAATCTCGCCCATTTCGGGCAGTGTGTAGCGCTCGATCAAGGGCTCACAGATGGGCGGTTGATTCTTGAACTTAAGTCTTTGGATTCAGGCTGACTTGAGTCGGCGGTGTTCAACTTCCCAATGAACATGTTGCCCCCAGGCCTGTTGCCGTACCCAGCAACGGCCACCTTTGCATTGGATCAATTGGAATGGCGGTAGATCGTTGGGTTGATTTTCAAGGGTCACAAAGCTGCCCGGCGGAAGTAGCTCCAGCACTGTGGCGAGTTGCTTTTGAGGAACAACATGGTGATTGCTGCGGCTTTGGTACCGATGGAGAGCTATGGGTTGTGGAGGTTGGCCTTGAGACACGTCCTTGCGGGCGAGTTGCGGTGATCTTCTCGGAAGCTTTCGCTTTTTGCGGTAGTTAAGAGGTTTTTGTTTCGTTTTCAAGTCTGCTTTTATGACGAAATGTCCCACAAACAGCGTCTTGATCTGCAGCTGCTGATGAAGGGCTTGGCGAGTTCTCGCCATCAGGCTCAGCAGCTGATCCGCGCCGGCAAGGTGCGAGATGGTAATGGCCAGCTGCTTGATAAGCCTGGTCATGAGGTGTCACAGGAGCTTGAGCTTCAGGTTGAGCAGCCACCGAGATTCGTGTCTCGTGGCGGGGAAAAGTTGCTGGGCGCTCTGCGGGAGTTTCCTCTCAATGTTGAGGGAAGAGTGTGCCTGGATGGCGGCATCTCGACAGGAGGTTTCACCGATTGTCTGTTGCAGCATGGTGCCGCTCGGGTTTATGGAATCGATGTGGGCTATGGCCAGACGGCCTGGGATTTGCGCAACGACCCTCGTGTGGTGCTCAGAGAGCGCACCAACCTGCGCACCCTCAGCCCTGATCAGCTCTACGGGGCTGAGGAGCCTTTACCGAGCCTTGCTGTTGCTGATCTTGCCTTCATCTCCTTGCGGCTTGTGCTGCCTGCCATCAAGAAACTACTTAAGCCAGACCACTCGGAGGCAGTGCTGCTGGTGAAGCCCCAGTTTGAGGTTGGGCGTGAGCGGGTGGGTAAAGGTGGAGTGGTCAGGGATGCCTTGGCCCATGTGGATGCCTTGAAGAGCGTGATCGACACATCAAGGTCTTTGGATTGGTGGCCCAAGGGACTTATCGCCTCTCCGATCACTGGACCGGCGGGTAATCATGAATACCTGCTCTGGCTGGGTGACGAGACCCTCGTAGATCTTCCAGTTCTTGAGAGAATTGTGGCTCAGACGTTGGCCTAGAGGGCCTTGCTGTCACGCTCACCGGTACGGATACGTACTACGGAATCCACTGGAGAGATGAAAATCTTGCCGTCACCGATTTCGCCTGTTTTGGCAGCTTCTGCAATGGCGTTCACGACAGCTTCCACCTTGTCGTCGTCGACGACTACTTCGACCTTTAACTTCTGCAGGAATTCAACGGTGAATTCCGAGCCCCGATAGCGCTCAACTTGGCCTTTCTGGCGTCCGAAGCCTCTCACTTCACTCACAGTCATGCCGATGATCTCGGCATTGACTAATGCAAGCTTGACGTCCTCAAGCTTGAAGGGACGGACAATCGCCTCGACTTTCTTCATGACGGCTTGATGTTGCTCGTTCAGAGATAAAGGAAGTGTGTCAGAAACGGCCTGGAACTGATAGGGCAGATAGATGCCCGAGGCTCATTCCTGCGTTCTTTGCATCCTGGGAAAGGGCTTCCGCGTCCAATTGAGGAAGTCTGACTTGGCTTGAAGCAAGCGCATCCCAGTGGGCATCTTCAAAATGGGTCTGTAGCCAGAGCATTCCATGGATGCTGGCAGGGCGGATCTGGATGCTGTCACCAGTACCGATTAACCAGATGTCCATGAACTGGGCCCGTGAGTGAACCCATTAGGGCTTTTTCAACGGGCCTGGGTTGTGGCTGTTGTTACCGATTTAGCTGTTGCAGCTTGTTGCGGCGTCATTTTGGCGGTGATGGTAGACCTTGCCGCGATAATTGAGTTCCACCTCGGTATCAGCAGGTCGTGCGTCATGCTTGAGGGGAGCCTCATAGCGCTGTCCGCGGTAGACATGCTTCACGGCGCTATTACTGGGCTGCTCGTGGTCAGCAGTCTTGTAGGTGACGCCGCGATAGGTGCGTTCTTGAGTGGTCATGGGATGAGCCTCGAAGGGATGGGGTTTCTTGCCTTGATGGCAGAGGTGCCGCTTCGTGGAAAGGAGCGTTGCTTCGCCTTGCGGAGGGCTACTTCCGGCTGATGGATCAACGACGATGCGATGACCTAGCTCAACGTTTTGTCCTTCAATTCCTTTTTACAGCGATCACGCTGTTCATGGTGAACATTTTCGACTTTGTTATCTGAAGAGTTTCTTAAATTGGGGTTTTGATGAGCGTTGCTGCGGTTTGCGTTGACTCCAAAGCAGATGCTTTCTTCTCTAAGGCCGAGCTAGGAGTCGAGATCTAGGGTCCGTTTTAGGCATCGTTCCATCCCCGTGAGCAGTACTCAAGCGCAGGCATCTAAACCCTTCTATGGCGAACGGGTGATTGCTGAGGGTGAGCTGATCTGCTTTGACAATCCGAGGCCTGAGCGGCCCTATGAGATCTCAATTGAGTTGCCTGAGTTCACCTGTCAATGTCCGTTCTCTGGGTATCCCGACTTTGCTGTGCTACGTCTGCTTTATCAGCCAGGCCCGAGAGTGATTGAGCTCAAAGCGATCAAGCTCTATGTGAATAGCTATCGGAATTGCAAGATTTCACATGAGGAGGCCGCAAACAAGATTCTTGATGATTTGGTTGTCGCCTGTAATCCGGTCTGGATGCAATTAGAAGCAGATTTCAATCCGCGCGGCAATGTGCATACGGTGGTGCGGGTTAGCCATGGCAGTCGTCAGCTCTGCTAGTCACTTAAGCAATAGATGCGGCTGGTTTTATGCCCAGTCAGATTGATAGCGTAATTTTGCTAAAGAGTCTTATGGCTTGATTATGGCGAGCAAGCCAATTACACCTCATCCAAATCATGCTGGCAGTACAATTAATACTGATCCAAGTGTCTCAGGTGAAAATGCTTATTGCATTGAAGATTGCTATGTAAATCATGCCACAATAGAACACTCAGGCACTAGAATAATTATTCTCAAGCATTAGCAATCCCTTGTTGATCAATGACGGAGCAATTTATCACGACTGCAATGCAGAACTTCATAATATTTGCACCTTGAATCAATATAGTGATGGTACGATAGGTGGTAATAGATAGATGGAAAATAATGTCGGCGCGGAGGAGTTTTGGAACGCAAGAGTGTGATTTGAAAATCATCAACCAAGAAGCATGCCCCTCTAGAGCATGCTTGAAGAAAGGGTGAAGCCAGCATTTAAATGTTTTTGGAATAACTATTTAAATGAAAACTGTTTATACTGATCTAGGCTTATTTGACTTTTCTTGTGCTGGTTGATCTAAAATCAGAGGATTAAAAAAATATTGGCAATATTGTAAATATTGATTCTTATTGCTGTGGTATTGCTGCTGCAAGCAGGCTGGGCAGCTCATTAGCGAAGCCGGTCAGATTGCGGTTGCAGAGACCGCCAACGTGTAGGCATTCATTTTCAGGGTCGCCTACCGCCCAGAGTTGGCGTGTGGCAATCATGCTCAGTCCCCCACCCACCAGGGTGATCAAGAAACCGATGTAGACCAGAGGCACGCCCGGATCGCGCTTGAGAAGCAGGCCGCTGGCGGGTAGAACATCGACGACGCGGATTGGTATTCCCTTTACTTCTGCCGTTGGGCCTGCTGGTCGCAGGCTGGCCAATCGCTCACCAGTGGCATCGAACACTTGTACTGGCCCTGCTTCGCTGGTGAGGCTCAGAAGGACTGGCTCGCTGCCATCAGGGTTGGTTGGTAGTACGAGCCCCCAGACCTGTTCACCAAGCTCTGGGAAAGTGCGCAGAGGCAGCTGCAGTAGAGGGCTGCGGCCAAGTTGCAGTGTGATCGCAGCTAGAGACCAGTCTGCTTGATAGACAGTTAAGCCATGGAAGCGCAGCGGATGGTTGACACTGACTTCGTGCAGCTTGGCAGTGTCTTGACCAGGCTCAAGCAGCTCTAGTTGTGAGCGAAACTGTTCAGGTCGACCCGCTGGGTCTCTTTCAATTCCAAAGTTTGTCAGGGTGAGTTTGAGATGGCTGTTCCCATCACGGTTTAACAAGTCGAGGGAACGCCCCGGGGCGAGGAATTGTTCCAAACGATTTCCACCTAAGGAACCCCAGACGGCCCCTATCATCAGCAGCACTAGGCCCAGATGCACAAGCATTGGCCCTGCTCGGCCGATAATCCCGCGCCGCGCGGCAAGCCTGCCAGGCTGTTGTTGGACTTGCCATCCCTGTTGATGGAGATGGGCGGCCAGTTTGTCGATACTTTCGTTTTTTGGTGGGCTTGAGATTGTTTCGGCGATGGCAAGTTTGCTTAATTGCCGCGGCTCCTGGTAGTCGATCCATTGCAGAGCTGCTTGCAGAGCAGGCCATTGTCTTCGCCAGCTGCAGAGGATCAGTGCAAGCCCAAGCCAGGCCAACAGCGCTAAAAACCAGCTGCTGGTGTAAACGTGATCCAACTGCAGGCGCAGAATCATCGAACCGTTGACAAAGCCCAGCCAGGGTTTGTCGCTATAGCCTTCCAGGTAGCTCTCTCGGAGTTCTCCCTGGGGTATCGCAGTACCTAGGGCACTTGCGAGTGCGATAACGAGTAGCAAACCTATGGCTATTCGTAGGTCGGAGATCCAGGCAAGAAGGCGTTTAAAGGTGGCCATAGGTTCAGCTCCAGCGGGCCAACAGAGTGAGAACGCCCGTCGTGAGTAGAACGGCTCCGCTCATGGGGGGGATCCAGCGGCCTAATGGTCGCAGTGCCAGTAATTTCGGCAGGATGGCAGCTGCGCTTCCTGCTAGTAGCAGTGGTAGGACCTGCCCAATGCCAAAGCAGGTGAGTAGCACGATTCCTACCAAAGGTTGACCACTTTGGGCGATCCATCCCAGTAGTACAGCCAGTACAGGTGTCGTACAGGGGGAGGCGGCTAGGCCGAAGGCCAACCCGGCGGCTACTGGGGCAAGTGGAGCTGGAACGCGTTGCCGCCAAAGATCTGGATCTGGTCCTGTAGGCAGGGGCAGTTTTAGGAGGCCCAGCAGATTCAGTCCCATCACTACCGCCAGCAGTGCTACCAAGGTGGGCACCACTCCAGGCACCTGACCGTAAATCCGTCCGATCAGACCACTAAGGCTGCCAAGCAGTACCAGGGAACCCACAATGCCGCCACAGAATGCGATGCTGCGGAGCCAGGGGGCCTGATTGCTATCAAAACCTGCCAGATAGGCCAGGGTGACGGGTAATAGGGAAAGGGAGCAGGGGCCTAGGCTGGTTAGAAAGCCGGCAGCAAAAACGAGGGCCAGGGTGAGCGGACCTTGATTGCTTAGCCCGTGGCTGAGCATTTGCTCACCGTTGCGGGCTAGATCTGAGAGAACCAGGTCCAGAGCAGGGATGGGTAGAGCCGGTTCAGCCGGATCAAATTACGGTATTTACCCTATCGACTGACGTCGCTGTCGAGGGGATCTGCCACCAAGGAGCCCTGTTGATTCAAGGGAACAACGGATCAAAAGACCGGCAATCATGACGCTTGAGAGCAGTGAATTGCCTCCATAACTCACCATTGGCAAGGGCAAGCCGGTTGTGGGCATCACGCCGGAGGCCACGGCCACATTGATCACGGCTTGACCCACCAGGATCGTTGTGCAGCCGATAGCAACCAATCGCGACTGGTTGGTTCTGCAACTCAGAGCTACCCGTAGGCCGAGGAAAGCAACCAACATCAGGAAGAGCAACATCATCACCGAGCCCACGAAACCAAATTCCTCGGCAAAAACGGCATAGATGAAATCAGTGCTTTGTATGGGCAGGTATTGCAGTTTTTGGGTGGAGAGGCCGAAGCCCTCGCCAAACCACCCCCCGGAGCCGATGGCAAGCAGGCTTTGTACGAGCTGATAACCACTCCCTTGTGGGTCTTGCCATGGGTCGAGGAAGGAGATCACTCGTATGCGCTGATACTCATTGATCAGAATGCTGGTTGTGCCAAGCAGGCCGCCTGCCATGGCGGTTGCCAGCAAAGTGCGCAACCTCAGACCAGCGGCCAGTGCCATCAGCCATAACAACATGCCCGTCAGTGCGGCAGTGCTGAGGTTGGGCTGTTTGAGAATCAGTAGAAGTAGGGCCCCGAAGATGCCAAGCCAGAGCAATTTCTCATCAGATCTGATGCGCTGCCAGTGGGCAAACAGGTTGGCGGCTTGCAGCACCACAAAGGGTTTGACTAGTTCTGATGGCTGGATCTGGAGAGGGCCGATCACTAACCAGCGACTGGCCCCATTGACGGTGCTACCGATGACTAGGGTCGCTGCGACGAGGAAGCAACTTAGCCAGAGGGCTGGTCCTGCAAGTTTTAGCCAACGGCGCAGACTGGTAGAGACAGCCAGGCCAAGCAGGCTCCAGCTGGCAGCCATCCATATCAGTTGTCGTTTGAGGTAATAAGCACCTTCTCCCATTTCTCGAGTGGCGACCCACCAGCTAGCCGAGCCAAGCACCATCAGCCCTGCCAGGCTCCAGAAGGCAAAAAGGGTAAGTAGTAAACGGCCTTCAGCGGGCCAGAGTGCCCAGGGGAGGGGGAGACGTTTTTGCCAGAAAGACAACTGATCGCTTCCATCATTACGGCTAAGCCGTAATGCCCCTTGCCGTTGTTTTTGACTCCGGCGGGATAGGACGGAGGAGCTGCTCAAGAGGGGAGGTCTTAGTCAAGTTTACCTATTGAGACGTGTTAATAGCACTTTGCCAAGTCTTAATTGACAACAAAAAACTGCTTAAAACATTATTGGACAAGAGAAGTTCAAGGGCATTCAGGAGATGTCATAGGTTCGATTCTTGTTCTTCACAATCTTCTTTCTAGAAACGAGTTTGATTTTGTCGATTCAGCTTTCTTCGCTTTGGGATATGTGCTGTAGGGGATGTCCTGACTCCCTTCGGGGGAGGCCATGAAATGCTCTCTTTGTTGCCAGCTCCCTTTCGATGTCCTCTGCTGCTCAGCCGTGCGATGAGGCCACACCTGTTGTCAGTGCTTTTTATGACCGCTTCCCTTACCCAGGAGATCCTTTGCAGGACGGGCCGCCGCCTGGATACAACTGGCGTTGGTGTGTGGATATGGCCTATGCGGTCTGTACCGGTTCTGTTGTCCGAAAATGTGCTGGTAGTGAGCCTCTAAAAATCCTTGATGCCGGATGCGGTACGGGTGTTAGTACCGATTACCTAGCCCATCTCAATCCCGGCGCGGAGATTCTGGCTGTGGACATTTCCCGCGGCGCGCTGGAGGTGGCTCGAGAGCGTTTACAGCGTTCCGGAGGCAACGATCAGGCGCATGTTCGTATCGAGAACCAAAGCTTGCTCGAGCTTGAAGATGAGGGGCAATTTGACTACATCAATTCCGTTGGTGCGCTGCACCACTTGCGACAGCCAGAAGCTGGACTCAAAGCTCTGGCATCCCGTTTAAAGCCAGGGGCTTTGCTGCACCTTTTCCTTTATGCCGAAGCTGGTCGATGGGAAATTCATCGCATTCAGCGGTTTCTTTCGTCCCTGGGAGTGGGCACTGATGAGCAGGGCCTGAGATTGGCCCGGCAGCTGTTTGCAATCTTGCCTGAGCACAACCGCCTCAGGCTTAATCATGAACAGCGCTGGGCTATCGACTGCGTAGCAGACGTGAACTTTGCAGATATGTATCTCCATCCCCAGGAGACGAGTTACAACCTTGAACGACTTTTTGCTTTTGTCGCTTCAGCTGATTTGGAGTTTGTGGGTTTTTCTAATCCCAAGGTTTGGGATCCAGTAAGGCTGTTGCAGGGTGAATTGCTTGAGATGGCTTTGGCGTTACCGCAGCGTCAGCAATGGCAACTGATGGAACAGCTAGATCCAGACATCAGTCATTTCGAGTTCTTCCTCTCCAAGGGGCCACAGGCCTCCCTGGGTTGGACAGATGATAAGGACTTGCTTGCTGCTACGGGAAAGCTTTCTATCTGTCTCTGGGGCTGGCCTGGCCAGTCTGTGCTGGATTTCGAGATGGCTCCTCTAGAGCTAAGTGTTGAGCAAGTTGAGTTGCTTCAGGCAATCGAGGCGGCGCCTGATACAGCTCTCGGATGTTTGCCGCTTGGCTGGGATTCGAAGCGGATCAGCTCTTTGGCCAGGGATTTGCAACGGCGGCAGGTGCTCTTGCTTTCGCCTGGAAATGTTGCATCTACATGATAGATTCCGCGGGCCTTTATCCAAGAGCCTCGGCGCCCTTGCTGGCATCCCCGCTGCTCCAGCCTGAAATTGACCCTCCAAAGGAGGGACAGGGTGGACTGGAAACAGCTGTGGAGGCTAGCCCTAACACTGAGCTCTCTATGGATCCTGAGTTGTCAGCTGTGGCTTCTACGGCTTCATCTGACGACTATGCGCAGCTACAGCGGCGCTACATCCTGGCAACGTTGACCGTCTCCGCTTTTGCGGTGGCCGTCACCGCACTTTTCTTCGATCTTCACATCGCTAGCAGTGTGCTAGTCGGTGCTTTGTCTGGAGTTCTCTACCTGCGGCTTTTAGCTCGCAGCGTTGGCAAGCTCGGCAACGGATCGAAGAGTGTGAGCAAGTTTCAGCTTCTCGTTCCCGTTTTGCTTGTACTTGCGGTTTCTCGTTTGCCTCAGCTTGAGCTTCTGCCGGCCCTGCTCGGTTTTCTGCTCTATAAGCCCGCCATGATCCTGCAGGTTTTGCTTGAGTCATGAACTTGAACCAAACCTGGATCAACTGAATTGCCGGTTTGCCGGCTTCTCCTCAAACCGTCGTTTTCTCGACACCGAATTTCCAGCCTGATGGGTTTCTTGCCAATTGCTCTTCCCTTTGCCGAACTGGAGGTGGGTCAACACCTTTACTGGCAGATTGGCAATCTTCAGCTCCATGGCCAGGTGTTCATGACATCCTGGATTGTGATTGGCGCCATTCTTGCCCTTGTTGTTGTGGGCACACGCAAGATGGAGCGTGATCCACACGGGGTTCAAAATCTTCTCGAGTTCCTCTGGGATTACATCCGTGATTTAGCTCGCACCCAGATTGGTGAGAAGGCTTATCGCGATTGGATGCCGTTCATTGGCACCTTGTTCTTGTTCATCTTTGTAAGCAATTGGGGCGGGTCTTTGGTCCCATGGAAATTAATCCACCTCCCCAGTGGGGAGTTGGGTGCTCCTACGGCTGATATCAATACCACCGTGGCACTTGCTCTACTTGTGTCGCTCTCTTACTTCTATGCCGGTTTGAGTCGCAAGGGATTGCGGTATTTCGAGTACTACGTCCATCCCACCCCGATCATGATCCCCTTCAAGATCGTGGAGGATTTCACCAAGCCTTTATCACTCTCCTTTCGTCTGTTTGGAAACATCCTTGCTGATGAATTGGTTGTTGCGGTTTTGGTTTTCCTTGTTCCCCTCTTCCTGCCAGTCCCGGTCATGTTCCTTGGCCTGTTCACCAGTGCCATTCAGGCTCTAATCTTCGCCACCCTCGCCGCCTATTACATCGGTGAAGCGGTAGAAGAGCACCATTGATCAAACTCTGATCTAGCCAGGCCTAACCCCTCGGTCTGGCAAACTCCATGCGCGCAGGTCCGGCTTGTTCGGGCCCATCTCACAATCTCCGAGATGTCCCTGGCGCTGGTATCAACCTCTCGGTCCCCATACGCGCTGTTTTAGCGCCCCACACCTTTAGTTCAACCATGGATTCCATTACCACCGCCGCGTCTGTTGTTGCCGCTGGTCTAGCTGTAGGCCTCGGGGCCATCGGCCCAGGTATCGGTCAGGGCACCGCTGCAGGCGGCGCTGTTGAGGGCATTGCCCGCCAGCCTGAAGCTGAAGGCAAGATTCGCGGCACCCTGTTGCTCTCTTTTGCCTTTATGGAATCTCTCACCATCTATGGCCTTGTGGTCGCCTTGGTGTTGCTGTTCGCCAATCCCTTCGCTGGTTGATCCAGACCGGAGTCGCTCGCTGGCTGCTCTCATCACCTCACGGCCATGGTTGTGAGTTGATCGGAACTCTTCCCCGGGGGCATTCATCGCCCTCCAGCCTTCACTCCGTTCTGAGTCCTGCTTCAACTGCTGTCACTCTCGCCTCATGACCAGCTTGCTTCTGTTCGGTGCTGGAGGTCTATTTGACTTCGATGCCACTCTGCCGCTCATGGCGTTGCAGGTGGTACTCCTCACCTTCATCCTCAATGCTCTCTTCTTCAGACCCGTTGGTCGGGTCGTTGAAGAACGAGAGGTCTATGTCACAACCAGTCGCGCTGAGGCGAAGCAAAAGCTTGCGGAGGCGGAGAAGCTGGAGTTAGAGCTTAAGGAACAGCTCAAGTCAGCTCGTATTGCTGCCCAGCAGTTAATTCAAGAAGCTGAAAAGGATTCTGAACAGCTCTACCGAGAAGCCCTCGCTATTGCAAATGCTGATGCGAATACAGCTCGGGAGAAGGCTCGCCGTGAGATTGATGCTCAGAGGGATTTGGCCTTGAGTCAACTTAAGGGTGATGCAGAAAAGCTTGGTGATCTCATCGTTAACCGCCTGCTGGCAGCCAAATGATTAGTCCTTTGTTCTTTGCCAGTGAGGGTGGTTTCGGCCTGAACCTCGACTTGTTTGACGCCAACATTGTCAATCTGGCGATTGTTATTTTCGGTCTCTACAAATTCCTTCCTCCTTTTATAGGGGGGATCCTTGAGCGCCGCCGTGTCGCCATTATGGCTGATCTTCAGGATGCTGAAGAGCGTCTGCTTAAGGCCACCGAGGCTTTGGCAGCTGCCAAAAAGGATTTGGCAGCTGCCCATCAGAAAGCCGAACAGATCCGCGAGGATTGCAAGCTTCGTGCTGAAGCCATTCGTCTTGACAGTGAAAAACGCACGGTTGAGGAGATGGCACGTGTGAAGCAGGGTGCTACAGCAGATCTCAATGCTGAAGCCAGTCGTGCTAGCGCTCAATTGCGTCGAGAAGCTGCCCGTATGGCGATCGAGAATGCACTATCTGCTTTACCTGGGAAACTCAATGCCGAGGCTCAATCCAAGTTGGTGAGTCAGTCCATCAAAAACCTTGGGGAAGTCTGATGCCACTGCTTAACACCATTACCACCCCCTATGCCGAGGCCTTTCTTCAAGTGGCTGAAAGCCGCAAGGAAGTCGATCAGGTGGTTGATCAGGCAAAGGCAGTTTTGGCCTTGTGGAACGACTGCCCTGAGCTAAGTGGGGCAATGGCCTCACCCGTTTTGGAAGTGGAGGCCAAGAAGGCTGCCTTGCAAAAGCTTTTTGCTAATCAGGTCACACCTTCTTTCCTCAACCTTCTGAAGCTGCTCGCCGATCGTCAGCGAATCGGCGTTTTGGATGCGGTGCTTGAGCGCTTGATTGAGCTCTATCGCGAGCAACGCAACATCGCTCTCGCCACAGTGACCTCTGCTGCTGAACTCAGTGAGCAGCAACAGGCTGCGCTGCAAAAGAAAGTGCAGGCTGTGGCCAATACCGACAAGTTGGAGATCAACCTCAAAATTGATCCAGATTTAATCGGTGGTTTCGTTGTCAACGTCGGCTCCAAGGTGATCGACGCCAGCGTTGCTGGACAGGTTCGACGTCTTGGCCTGGCACTGGCCAAGGTGAGCTAGCTCCCTACCTTTTTCCCTTTCTCACCCTCTTCCTCAACACCAACGCCTCCCATGGTTTCCATCCGCCCCGACGAGATCAGCGCGATTCTCAAGCAGCAGATCTCCGACTATGACAAGTCGGTTTCCGTCAGCAACGTCGGTACTGTTCTGCAGATTGGTGACGGTATCGCTCGTGTCTATGGCCTTGAGCAGGTCATGGCTGGCGAACTGGTGGAATTTGAGGATGGCACTGAAGGGATCGCCCTCAATTTGGAGGACGACAATGTTGGTGCGGTGTTGATGGGTGAGGGTGTTGGTATTCAGGAAGGCAGTACCGTCAAAGCTACTGGCAAGATTGCCTCAGTGCCCGTCAGCGATGAGATGCTGGGCAGAGTGGTGACTCCTTTGGGTCAACCGATGGATGGCAAAGGCGATATCCCCAGTACTGAGAGTCGCTTGATTGAGTCGATAGCTCCAGGCATCATCAAACGTAAGTCAGTTCATGAGCCGCTGCAGACAGGGATTACATCAATCGATTCGATGATTCCTATCGGTAGGGGTCAGCGTGAGTTGATCATTGGTGACCGTCAGACAGGTAAGACTGCGATCGCAATCGACACGATCATCAACCAGAAGGGAGAGGATGTTGTCTGTGTTTATGTAGCTGTCGGCCAGAAGGCTGCCTCTGTGGCCAACGTAGTTGAGGTGCTTCGCGAGAAGGGCGCTCTCGATTACACCGTGATTGTGGCAGCTAGCGCTTCCGACCCTGCTGCTTTGCAGTACCTGGCTCCTTACACGGGCGCAGCTATTGCTGAGTCGTTCATGTACAAGGGCAAGGCGACGTTGGTCATCTACGACGATCTAACTAAGCAGGCCCAGGCCTATCGTCAGATGTCACTGCTGCTGCGTCGTCCTCCCGGTCGTGAAGCCTATCCAGGAGATGTGTTCTATCTCCACAGCCGCCTTCTTGAGAGGGCAGCAAAGCTTTCTGATGCGATGGGTAGCGGTTCGATGACGGCACTGCCGATCATTGAAACCCAAGCAGGAGACGTGTCGGCTTATATCCCTACCAATGTGATTTCGATCACGGATGGTCAGATTTTCTTGAGTTCAGATCTTTTCAACTCAGGATTGCGTCCTGCCATCAACGTTGGCATTTCAGTGAGCCGGGTTGGTGGTGCTGCTCAAACCAAAGCGATCAAAAAGATTGCCGGCACGTTGAAGCTTGAGTTGGCTCAGTTTGATGAATTGGCTGCTTTCTCTCAGTTCGCCTCTGATTTAGATGAAGCAACTCAGAAGCAGTTGGGGCGTGGTAAGCGACTGCGTGAGCTGCTTAAGCAGCCTCAGTTTGCACCGCTGAATTTGGCTGAGCAGGTTGCGATCGTTTATGCAGGAGTGAAAGGCTTGATTGATGAGGTGCCTGAGGATCAGGTCACTCAGTTTTCACGTGAATTGCGTGATTACCTCAAGACCAACAAGCCCGAGTACATCACCAAAGTTCAGACTGAGAAAGTGCTCAACGAGGATGCTGAGACCATTCTCAAGGCCGCCATCAACGAGGTGAAGTCGTCGATGCTGGCCTCGGCCTGACCCTGAAGGTAAACCCGGAGAACCCTATCCATGGCGAACCTCAAGGACATCCGCGACCGGATCGTTTCCGTTAAGAACACCAGAAAGATTACTGAGGCGATGCGTCTCGTAGCGGCTGCGAAAGTGCGTCGAGCACAGGAACAGGTGTTGCGAAGTCGCCCTTTCGCAGACCGGTTGGCTCGCGTGTTGGAGAACATTCAATCGCGAATGAGTTTTGAGATGGCAGATGCGCCTCTCTTGAAGACCAGCGATCTCAAAACCATTACCCTGCTTGCTGTTACAGGTGATCGTGGCCTTTGCGGAGGCTACAACTCCAACATCATTAAGCGCACTGAGCAGCGCTATGCCGAGTTGAATGGCCAGGGATACAAGGTTGATCTTGTCTTAATTGGTCGCAAGGCAATCACCTATTTCAGCAATCGATCAAGCCAGTACACGATTCGGGCTACCTTCACTGGCCTTGAGCAAGTTCCAACCTCTGATGACGCAGAGTCGATCACCACTGAGGTTTTAGCCGAATTCCTTTCTCAAAGCACAGATCGAATCGAGGTGATTTACACCAAGTTCATTAACCTTGTGAGCTGCAATCCTGTGGTGCAAACCCTCTTGCCGCTTGATCCCCAGGGCATCGCCGAAGCCGATGATGAGATCTTCCGGCTGACGACAAAGGATAGTCGTCTCACAGTTGAGAAAGGTGTTGGACCTGCTAATGAGCAGCCTCCGCTGCCGTCGGACATCATTTTTGAACAGAGTCCTGAGCAACTGCTCAATGCTTTGTTGCCTCTCTATCTGCAAAATCAGATGCTGCGTGCCCTTCAGGAATCGGCGGCTTCCGAGTTGGCCAGTCGGATGACGGCGATGAACAATGCCAGCGACAACGCTAAGGCCTTAGCTAAGACTCTCACGCTTGACTACAACAAAGCACGTCAGGCAGCAATTACCCAGGAGATTCTGGAGGTTGTAGGTGGGTCTTGTACCTAGCCTTACGCTTGATTTAACTTCAGTGAGCCGGTCTTTTGAGACCGGCTTTTTGATGGTTGGAGTTTTTGCGATGCAGAACGGGTGAGCGGTGATCTTGGCGGTGTTTTTCGAGAGTGACTTCAACGGTGGCCTGAGTGTTGAGCCTTTCTCTTGAGAGGCTTGAGCAGCATGACGCATTTTGATTTGGATCACTGTCACAGCTTTTGGCGTAGCTTTGCTTACACCAATGAGATTGATGGCTCGGAGCACAGCGTTTTTTGCCAGTTTTGTGGTGACAGGATGTCTTCAATGAAGCCCAGTTTGGTGAGCATCTGAAGTGAGCTTGAATTTGTGTGTGATGCAGTTTGAGCTGGTCTGGTCTGCGCAGTTGCCTTTGCATCAGTTGCGGCCCTGGTTACGAGAACAGCTCGCTGCACATGGCGAGCCCTTGCGATGGGCGATCACAGCAGTGGAATCCACTGGTGACCACTCTCGCAAGTTGAAGATTGAGGCGGTTGTGGTTAGTTCTGACACGTAAGGGGATGACGTTTTGATCCCTTCTTTTCTTCTCTCTGCAAGCGTTTCGATCCCGCCTCCATTGCCTACCTTGCTGGTGGTGCCTACGGGGATTGGCTGTGCGATTGGTGGCTATGCCGGTGATGCTTTGCCTAGTGCTCGGCTGTTAGCAGCAGCTAGCGGTTGCTTGATCACCCATCCGAATGTGATCAATGGAGCGGCGCTTTATTGGAGTGACCCGCGCATTCAATACGTCGAGGGCTACAGCTTGGATCGTTTTGCTGCTGGTGAGTTTGGCTTGCGACCTGTGCGTCAGCAACGGATTGGTCTGTTGTTGGATGCTGGCATCGAACCGGAGTTGCGGCAGAGGCAATGGCAGGTTGCTGAGGGTTGTCGCGCCAGTCTTGGCTTGAATCTCGGGCCAGTGGTCACCACAGACGTTCCCTTGGAGGTGCGCTTACGTGAGGGGAGTAGTGGGGCTAGCTGGGGTGAATTAGGCCAGCCCGATGCGCTGCTGCGGGCTGGCGAGCAGCTTCGCGATGCCGGTGCCAGCGCAATCGCTGTGGTTGCCCGTTTCCCGGAGGATCCTCAAAGCGAGGCTCTGAGGGCCTATCGCCAGGGCAGTGGTGTTGATGCGCTTGCCGGTGCCGAGGCGGTGATTAGCCATTTGCTGGTGGGTGAGCTCGGCTTGCCTTGCGCTCATGCGCCGGCTTTGTCTCCACTGCCATGCGATCCACTTTTGGATCCACGTGCTGCTGGTGAGGAGTTGGGCTATACATTTTTGGCCTGTGTGTTGGTGGGGTTAAGCCGCGCACCGGATCTTGTGCCACTCACAACTGAAGAGGCATTGCCTGCAGGAGCAGAGCTGTTGCGAGCTGAGCAGCTTGGTGCCGTGGTGGCCCCGGAGGGTGCTCTTGGCGGTGAAGCGGTGTTGGCTTGCTTGGAGCGGGGTGTCCCTTTGATCACCGTGACCAACCCGAGCGTGCTGAAGGTGACGCCAGAGGCGCTGGGAATTGCCTCTGGAGTGCAGAGAGCTCGTAGTTATGCGGAAGCGGCAGGATTGCTATTGGCTCTCAGGGAGGGGATTGCGAAGGACTCCCTGCAGAGGCCTTTGGATCGGTTGAGTGAGATTTCATTCAGCTCTGATACACCACTGTCGTGATGCTGATTAAAAGCGTTGCGAAGCAGCGTTTTTGAGAGTTGGTTTTGTGGTGAAGGCTTTTTAGCGTAAGCATGCCATTGGGTGCCTTGGTGGTAGCCCTAGGGCCTTGGCGACACCCGGATGACAAACGGAGCCTTGAATTGTGTTGAGCCCGGAAAGAAGTTCGGGACGTTCGGTGACGGCCTCCTCAAGGCCCCGCCCGGCAATGCCAAGGATGTAGGGCAGGGTCACACTCACCAGAGCTTCAGTGGAGGTAAAAGGCACCGCACCTGGCATGTTGCCGACGGCGTAGTGCTGGACGCCGTGGATGGTCACGGTGGGATGGGTATGGGTGGTTTCTTGGCTGGTGGCCACACAACCTCCCTGATCGATCGCTACATCCACGATCACTGAATTGGGCTTCATTTGTTTCACCATCTCTTCATCGACGAGGGTGGGTGCTCGACCTCCGGGCGTCAGGACGGCACCGATCAAAAGGTCTGCAGTGGGGATGAGTCGCTCCAGCAGGCCACGGCTGTTGACAACGCTAATCAGCCTGCCGCGGCGCCTTGCCTCAAGGCTGCGCAAGCGTTCAGGTGAGCGGTCTAGCAGCATCACTTCGGCATCCATGGCGGCGGCCAGCCTGGCTGCATTCCAGCCCACGGTGCCAGCGCCCAACACGACCACCCGGGCTGGTTGCACGCCGGTGCAGCCTCCGATTAGCACGCCGCGTCCGCCATGAGGTCGTTCGAGCAAATGGGCGCCCACTTGTGCGGCTAGACGGCCAGCGATTTCGCTCATTGGTGCCAGTAGCGGCAGGCTGCCGTTTTCTAGTTGCACCGTTTCGTAACCCACGCCGGTGGTGCCAGCATTGAGGAGCGCTTCACCCACCTTCGGGTAGGCGGCTAGGTGTAGGTAAGTGAAGAGCACCATGTCTTGCCTGAGTAGACCGAATTCCTCTTCCTGAGGCTCCTTCACCTTCACGACGAGATGGGCTGCCCAGGCCTCCTCGCGGTTGACAAGCTTGGCACCGGCATCAGCGAAGGCCTCATCACCAATGCCTGCTCCAGCCCCGGCGCCAGCCTGAACCCTTACTTCTAGCCCCTTGGTGACCAGTTCTTTCACCCCGTCAGGAGTAAGAGCCACTCTCAGCTCATCGGCTTTAATTTCGGTCGGTACCCCGATGCTGGCTATTGGGGCCGAAAGTAGAGAGGAGTCCATGGACGCCAATGACTTCTTTTAGGTTGGCGACATCAGGACAGCCTGACCAGGTTTTGTGGTGATTATTCGGCGGCGATCGGTAGCCGCCAGCCGCTGCCAAAGGCCTGCGAACTCACCTTCAGCAGGGGCGGGGCCTGACGCCGTTTGAATTCGGCCCGTCGCAGTAATTGCTGCACCCGCTCGATGAGGGCAGGGTCATGTCCTCTGCTGACAAGTTGCTCCGTACTGAGGCGTTCTTCAATCAGAGCTTTAAGCAGAGGGTCGAGGAGGGCGTAGTCGGGTAGTGAATCGCTATCGCGTTGGTTCGGGCGCAATTCGGCGCTGGGAGGCTTTTGGCGGATTGTCGTACCGATCAGTTCGCCTTTAGTTGGTAGTCCTACCTCTTGGCGGCATTTTTCGGCAGCAGGGCTGTCAATCCAATCACAGAGCCTAAAGACGTTGGTTTTGTAGACATCTCCAATCACGGCTAGGCCGCCGTTCATATCGCCATAGAGGGTGCAGTAGCCCACTGCTAGTTCGGATTTGTTGCCAGTGGATAGCAGCAGCTGGTCTTGTTGGTTGGCCAATGCCATCAGTAAGGTGCCGCGGATGCGGGATTGGAGGTTCTCTGCAGTCACGCCCTCGGGTGGCTTGCCGAGAGGAGGGATGAGGGCGGCCTCAAAATTCGTCATCAAGGTCGCAATCGACACAGTGTGGGTAGCCATCCCTAGACGTTTGGCGAGGGCTAGGGCATCATTAATTGAACCAGCTGAACTCCAGGGTGAAGGCATCAGTAGGGATGTCACCTGATCGGCACCTATTGCCGCTGCAGCGATCACGGCCACGAGAGCCGAATCGATACCACCGCTGAGGCCAAGCAGGGCACGCTTAAAGCCACATTTGCGACCGTAGTCACGCACACCTAGAACCAAGGCCCGGAATAGTTTCTCCAGGGGTTCGATCGTAGGGATGTCGAGATGGGTGGCTGTAGAGGTTGCATCCCAGATGGCTAGTGTTTCGCGACAACTGGGCAATTGCAGGGCAAGCTCAGCATGCTTATCGACGACGAAACTGGCGCCATCAAAGACCAGCTCGTCGTTTCCGCCCACTTGATTCACATAGATCACCGGAGCGCTCAGTCTCTGTGCAGCCCTAGCGGCCAAGCGCTGGCGCAGAAGTTCTTTGGATTGGCTGAATGGTGAGGCCGAGAGATTAAGTAGTAGGTCGATGTTTTGTGGCAGGAGCGCTGCGATGGGGTCAGGGCCGGCAATGCGCTTGCCCTGCAGTGCTTCTTCTACCCAGAGGTCTTCGCAGATTGTGAGCCCAAGGCGCCAGCGACGCCCATCGCGTTCAAATTCCAACACAGCCGGGGTTCCTCCTGGGCGGAAATAGCGTTTTTCATCGAAGACGTCATAGGTTGGTAGCAGTTGCTTGCGAGCTACCACCTGCCATTGGGATCTTTTGATCAGGGCTAGAGCATTGAAGAGCTGGGGCAGTTGAGGGTCATGGGCTTGCTCAGCTAGGCCCACGAGCACTGCCAGCTCAGGGGCTTCGCGGGCCAGGATGCTCGCCATCTGGTTGAGCACATCGCTTTGTTGAACGAGATGGTTGTGGCTAAGTAACAGATCTCGGGGTGGATATCCCCACAGGGAAAGCTCAGGCGTGAGTACCAGATCTGCGCCGAGATCAGCAGCCTCACGGCAGGCAGTCAGAATCTTTTCGCCGTTGCCAGCCAGATCGCCTACAAGTAGATTGAGCTGGGCTAGAGCAAGGCGCATCAGGGACTGGTGGCGAGGCCGTAGAGGTTGTGTTCCAGAACCAATGGCCACAATGCTGCAGGGATCTGGGCCGGCTTGGGTTGACTGCGCACCTCAGAACTTGAGGTGGCGGGGATTTGCATTGGTAGCAGCTCGATACGACCACCCAAGCATTCGAGGGCTTCGAGTTGTTGTAGCTGTAGTGGCCAACCTTGACGGGGAGCAATGGCGAGGCGGGCGAGTTGCAAGACAGCTCGAGCATCTTTCCAGTGGGGGATTTGGCCAGCCAGATCACTGCCAACCACAAACACCAATTCGTTGCTAGGCCAGCGAGTGTTTGCGAGTTTCAGAGTAGTGATCGCCCATGGACTGCTGAGTTCTTGCACCAGCTCTAACTGCGGATTAGAGATCGCTTTCACCAAAGTAGCCAACAGAGCTTTTCGCTTCTCCAATGGGGCGCAGTGGTGTTTCATTGGGTTGTCGCTAGCCCAGGTGGCGACCTTTGGGAACATCGCCACCAAGCCTTCCAACAGTGCTTGGTGGCCGCAGGTTGGGGGGTCGGCGCTGGTGCCAAACAGGGCGATGGTGCCCTGATGCTTGCTCATGGAAGCAGGGTCTGAAGTTGGCACGGTTCGTTGGCCGCCAGCTCTGGCCAATCGATCAGCCAGCGCCGGACTTGAGGGTCGTTGGCCGCCAGGCGCCTTAGCAGTGCAGCGGGTTGGGCCTCGCGTCGTTGGCTGCCAAGCAGTAGTTCTCGTGCTGCTAGGCGGCCGGTGCGTCGTGTTGTGTGCACGGCGAGGGCTGCTTGAGCGAGGGCAACTGGGGCTGCTGGCGCCAGGCTTAAACCGCCGGTGAAGGGAACTGCCAGCAGCAGCAGCTGACGCACTGCGCTGAGTGCCAGTTGAATGCCCAGCTGAGCACCTCCTAGAAGGGCATTGTGGCTTGAGAGTCGGCCGAGTAGTTGCCGGGCTGCAGGGCCGCCGATCTGCAGGCCATAGAGCTGGCAAAGCTTGACGACCAGAGCAGTGTCACAAGCCATACCTCCGGCTAGATCCAGCAGCACTAGAGGATTGGCTGCCACACCGGAAGCTTTGATGGCAGCAAAACGGCCGATTAAGCCTTGTGCTGCAGCCTTGCTTCGCTGCAACCGTCCTCGCTTGAGGACCTGGTAAAAACGGTCGGCCTGGCGTAAGGCATTGAGAGCCAAAAGTAACTCACCCTGCTCCATCAGCAGGTGAATCAGGGCTTTGCGCAGCGGCTCCACTTGAGGGGGGCAGATCTTGCTACGCACAAGGCCATCAGCACGAAGCTGGGCCTCACGTGGCGCGGCGGCCACCGCATGGAGTTGTAGTTGGAGAGCTGCAGCGGGTAGGCGGCTGCGAATACTTGCCAAAAGTGCATTGCGCTGCTCTGGAGACCAGCAATCGCAGCGGTTGAGCACAAGCACGATCGGCCTGCCACTTTTGAGCAGGGTCTTGAGGGCAGCTGCTTCGACGCTGGTAAGGTCGCTGTCAAGAACCAGTAGCACCAGATCTGCCTGCAGAGCTACCCTCGCCGCTAGCCGTGCCCTGCCGGCAGCAGCGATTTCATCGATGCCGGGAGTGTCGACCAGCTCTACAGAATCAAGATTATTAATCGGTTGGCACCAATCCACCGCTTGTTGGTGACGGGTGCAGCCATGGGCTACATCGGTGGCAAAGACGTTCTGACCCAGCAGTGCATTGAGCAGGCTTGATTTGCCGACTCCTACTCGACCAAACACTGCGATGCGCAAGCGACGCTGCTCCAATCGCTTGAGTTGGCGATTTAGTGCGATCAGCTCCCCAGCGAATTGGTTGTATTCGCGGTTACTCAGCGATAGTTGTTTGACCCACTGGCTGAGTAGAAGGTGACAGCGCTCGGGTGTGGAGGGTGGTGCTTGCGTCATCAGCTTGACTTCCTCCACCAGCCGGCCAGTACGGCCAAGACCGCTTCGGCACCGATCACGCCCACGAAACCGCCGAACTCATCAACCACCACTCTCACGCCGCTGTTGTCACGACGGAAGCCAGTGAGTAGTCGATCGGCGCGAATCATTTCAGGTACAAATTCCACCGTTTCACTGAGGTCTGCAGGGGTGAGGTGACCCTGACCCTGCAGAAGGGCGGTGAGCAGCCTTTCGCGACTGGCCACGCCAAGAACTTTATCGACTTCTTTGCCAAGCACGACCCACCACTCGGCGTTGTGGGTGAGCAGTTCAGGGCGAAGTGTTTCAAGGTTGGCAGCAGCATCGAGGGTGGGAGCTGCCACCCGGGGGATCATCAGGTCGCGGGCTGTGAGGTCGTTGAGTTGGAACACCTTGGCGATCATGGCAGCTTCATCAGCCTCGATCTGCCCTTTTTGCGACCCCAGCCTTGCCAGCAGCCTGATTTCATTCTCATTCGTGCTCAGTTCGTTCTCGGCGGTAATTGCTGGCAATAACCGTTCGAGCAACACCACCACAGGACGCATTAGCAGGCCGAGCAGGTGCAGCACTGGGGCACTGGACAGGGAAACCGAGAGGGCCAGGCGGCTGCCGAGGGATTTCGGCAGGATCTCGCCCAGCACGATCACGAGCAATGTGAGACCTACCGAAAACAACGGTAAGGCCACATCACTGATGTTGTGCTTCTCAAAGACATAAGCCGCAAAGGCGCCAAGCATCAGGCTGCCGAAAATGTTGAAGCCGTTGTTGGCGATCACCAGTACAGACAAAGTGCGTCCCAGGCGTTGACGTAGTTGGGCTAAGCGTCTGGCGCCTGCGATTGGTTGGGGCCGTGCGGCCAGCTCATGCACTTGCACAGGATTCACTGTGAGCAGTGCTGCCTCCACACCTGAGCACAAGGCAGAACCGGTGATAACTACAACGACCAATAGCGTTAAGACCAGCAGGTCGTTGCTCATGCCTGGCGGGGGGGAGTAAGGATGTCGTGGTTGATCACGACAAGTCGTAAATGCTTTTGCCACTCCTGATCATGGCCACGCAGTGTGACCGTCTTAGGTATCAGGATTAGTGGTGATCCGCTAATGGCGGACGATGGCATGGAGGGTTCCCCCTGCATGGTGTTCTGCTGCCATCCTGACGTCCAAATGCTGTTGTGTCTCTGGCCGTGATCGATCTGTGTATCTTCCATCAGCGTCGCGCTTGCTTGATGGCGCAATTGGGAGGTGTGGCAGCGGTAATTCCAGCGGCTTCGTTCGTGACGCATCACGCCGATTGCGAGTATCCGTTTCGTCAAAACAGTGACTTCTGGTATCTCACCGGTTTGGATGAGCCTGATGCGGTGGCTTTGTTTTTGCCCTATCGGCCCGAAGGTGAGCGTTTTGTGCTGTTTGTGCAACCCAAAGAGCCAACGACCGAGGTATGGAATGGCTTCCGTTGGGGTGTTGAGGGAGCAGTAGCGCAGTTCGGTGCTGATCGTGCTCATCCAATAGCTGAATTGCCTCAGCTGTTGGGCGATTACCTCAAAGGCGCCGAAGCGATTGGCTTCAGGGTGGGGAAGCATCCAAAGGTGGAGCCGCTGGTTCTGCAGGCCTGGGCTAAGCAACTCGATCAATCCCCACGCAGCGGCGTATCAGCGCTTGGTCTTGTAGCCCCTTGTCCTTTCATCCATCAGTTGAGGTTGCGCAAGGGAGCAGAGGAAATCGAGCGCATGCGTGAGACGGCTCGGATTTCTGCGCAAGCTCATCAGCTGGCTCGGAATACGGCGCGTCCGGGAATGAATGAGCGACAGCTGCAGGCTGTAATCGAGCAGCATTTTCTTGAGCAAGGCGCGCGCGGCCCTGCCTATGGATCGATCGTGGCCGGCGGCGATAACGCCTGCGTGTTGCATTACACCGCTAACAATGCTCCGCTTGTTGATGGTGAGCTGGTGTTGATCGATGCAGGCTGTTCGCTCGTTGATTACTACAACGGAGATATCACTCGTACATTCCCTGTTAACGGACGCTTTAGCGCAGAGCAACGCGCTCTGTATGAGCTGGTTTTAGCAGCGCAGCAGGCAGCGATAGCTGAGGTGAAACCGGGTGGCACTGCTGATCGCGTGCATGATCTTGCGGTGCGGGTGCTCGTTGAAGGGCTTGTGGAGTTGGGTTTGTTGCTTGGCAGTGTTGATGGACTGATTGAGCAAGGGGCCTACCGACACCTTTATATGCATCGCACTGGCCATTGGCTTGGCCTTGATGTTCATGATGTCGGTGCCTATCGCCTTGGTGAGCATCCGGTGGATCTTGAGCCCGGCATGGTGTTAACAGTGGAACCGGGTTTGTATGTCAGTGACCGTTTGCCAGTGCCGGAGGGGCAACCAGTGATTGCTGATCATTGGAAGGGGATCGGTGTTCGTATTGAAGATGATGTGTTGGTAAGTGAGCAGGGGAAAGAGGTGCTCACATCGTTAGCAGAGAAAAGTGTTGAAGCAATGCAGCGATAAGGGAATTACTGTTGCTCTGGGGAGATCTATTACTGCAGTTGATGTGGCCAGAGAGATAAAACCAAAATATCCGAACTCAGTAATAATTTCTTCGCATCCATAACATAAAGTACCGTCAACTTCTTTTATCGTAATACTACTTATATCCCTAACTTAATCACCACAGGCTGAGAGCTTTGTCGCCATCTCGAATGCCATTTGCGTTACGGAACTTGACAGCAACTTGATGCCAATTCTCATGGATTTGATCGAATTCGCAGCAAAAAACCGCCTTGCTACGGGGTAGATAACGCTATCGGAAGCTAATCACTTCGGCTGCTCTTCCTTGTTGCAGTTGTTGCATTCCATGTCCCGGATGCATGCTGCTTGGCCTGCGTCTAAAGCTGCGCGATCCCAGCTTTTATCGCCAGCAGCGCCACCGTACCATTCACCATAGAAAACAACAACGCTTTTTAGATCGTTATTTAGATCGTTATAAGTATTGGCAAGGAATTCACCAATACTTATAACGATCTGCAGCAGTAATGTTTGCTAGCTCGTCAAGGCTCAGCTAAGTGTTAGTAAAGTCATTCATTGGTTTAATTAAAGATGTGAAATCGTAAGGAAGTTGTTCAGAGACCAGCAAGGGCTTATTTGATCTCATTGCAACCCTCTTTCAGAAGACCAGGAATAGGTTGATCAGAATGATTGTCTCTGATTATTTAGAAGGCTTTCATAATGGGTTTCACCGGTTTAGAAGGATCCCAGCCCAACTTTTTCAGGAATTCGGCAAGACTTGGACTAATGCAGCCCTCACCATTTTCACCGATCCAAGCTCCGCCGGTAATGGCTTTTAGTTGATTCAAGGATAGTTCAGTGTTGTTCATGGATTTAATTTGGTAGTGGATCGGTGGGGTTGTTCCCATCCGATGGTCATACGATCGCCGGAATCACTCTCTGGCTCGATGATCTGAGACAAGAGTCCTTGTGATCTTGGTCACGGGCTACCACCCCACACGCAATTGGCTAATATCAATCTTCTTCCCGTTCGCATAAATACCACCACGATTCTCGTCACACCACATCAATGGATGTGGTCCAAACTTCATCCCTAGCTTATTTAATTATTCTGGCGAGGCTCCACAGCCAAAGCACTTATGGCCGTCATCTTTCAGACTTGTACTGTTATGGCGATAGCGCTGGCAGAAACGCTCATAGCGCCTGGCACATCCATCCAGGGATGCCGATAGCTTTAAAAAGGTTGGGTGCCATTCACTGATGCCATCTGCTTTCAACCGGCTGTAGTGGCCATAGTTGCTATAGGGATCAAAGAATCCTTTTCTTACTCCTGCTGCTTTGGGGTTGGCATGGATATACCGCAAGGTATTCAGTGCTCGCCTGTGATTTTTCGGAGCAATCGCTGTGGCGTAATACCGAGCCTCCCAAAAATGCCCGCAACACCCGCTCAAGCGGTTGAGTGCCATGGCGGAGTACCAAGCAAACCAGTGAATCACCCTCGGCAAATCCTTGGTATTGGTTGGCTTAAGCAGCAAGTGCAGGTGGTTAGCCATCAGGCAGAGCCCATACACCCTCACAGCAAACTTCTGCTGGGCCTTTTTAAGGACCGCCAACAACACATCCCGCCTTAACCCTTTAGCAATCAAGAACTGCCGGCTATTGCAACGCAGCGTGATATGGAAACTGCAGCCAGATGGCAGTAAGCGTTTGGCTCGAGCCATGCGTTTTCACATCCTTCTCAATCAAAGGTCACGTAAATGCTCGAGCTTGTCTTCTAAATAATCAAGGAAAGGCTTGCTCGATAAAGCTTTTCCGGTTACATGCTCCACTAATTGCTCAGCATTCATCATCCGGCCAATCGGGTGAATATGCTCTCGCAACCAAGCCAACGGCTGATGCTCATTCCCATGAGCGACATGTTCCTCAAGTGGACCAATCGCCTGCTGCATCGCTTCTGATAGCTGCGCACTAATCAGATGCCCCATCAGATAAGAAGGGAAATAGCCAAATAAACCTTCACTCCAATGCACATCTTGCAGACAGCCCTCGCCATCATTTTCGGGAATCACACCAAGCAAATTGCTATAGCGCTGGTTCCATTGATCAGGCAAATCCTCCACCGGTAAGCCTTCTTCTAGCAGCGCAATTTCAAGATCTGTTCGAATTAAAATGTGCAAGCCATAACTGAGTTCATCGGCCTCTACGCGATTCAATCCTGGTGTTAATGGATTCATCGCCAGCCAAAGCTCATCAGCAGAGCTGAGTGGCGCTCCTACAGAGGCAAAATGAGGCCACCAGCATTTGCAAAAAGCCCTACTGCGAGCAATTCTGTTCTCCCAAAACAGAGACTGACTCTCATGCACCGCCATCGACGTGGCCTGGCCCAACGGCCAGGCAAACCATTGATGACTTTGAGCAGGTAGACCCTGTTCATAGAGGGAGTGTCCCCATTCATGGGCGGTGGCCAAAAAACAAGACAAGGGCTGCCCAGGCACCACTCTTGTCGTGAGTCGAAAATCCTGAGGTCCAAGGGTGGTTGAAAACGGATGAGGTGATCGCGCCACGCAAGTGATGCTCAGATCCCGACCCCATTGCTGCAGCAAGCGCTCACAAAGATCCTGCTGAGTTGTGTCATGCAAATCCCATCTCAATGAAACAGCACGAGAACGAGTCCAAGCGCGTGCCTTCTCAACTAAATCAGGCAGGCGTTGACGTAATGGAGCAAACAGCTCCTTTAAACGCGTGAAGGTCAGATCCGGCTCAAAAGGTTGGGCCAAACTTTCCCAGCAGCTGCGTTGTTCTGCGAGCTGCTGCGCCTGTTCCTGCCGCAAACTGATCAGATGCTGCAAAGCCGGCGCGAAGCAGGAAAAATCAGCCGTTGATTTGGCTTGCTGCCATCGGGCATATCCCTTTGACTTCGCAGTAGCGAGTGCTCCCACCAAAGCAGGATCTAGGCGCTGCTGTCGCCTGAGGTCTTGCTCAAGCAGCTCCAGGTTGCGAGCTCGCTCAACAACCTGGCTTGGCTCCAACTCCCCCGCTAAACGAGCTTGCTCAAATTCAGCGCGAACCTCCACCAACAGCCCCTCAAATTGTGAACTGCTTTGACGAGCATGCAATTGCTTAGCGAGAAGGCTGAGTTGCTCACCGCGCCAAGCTGCGCCGGCAACAGGCATGCGAGTGTTCTGATCCCAATAGAGGGTGCTTTGAATCGAACCCAAAAGCTGGGTCTCGTGCAGATATTCACCAAGTCGTTGCCAAGCCAGCGCAGGCAAGGGCTGGATCCATGACTGCATCAACCTTAAACAGACGAGCGCCCTAAGGCCAAAAGTTCGTGGTTCTTGACTCCCCCTTACCCCTTAAGCGTTAGGCAAAAGAGAAGCAAAAAACTAAAGCCGCTTCATGCGGCAGCGGCATAGCTGATCGAGGGATTCGCGGCCAGTGAGCCGCAGGCGTAATCGAGCCCAGATCTTGTAGACCCCATCCACAACACGAGCAACACCAGGCCAGGCCGTGGGTGCATAGAGCCATCCCCAATCCACCAATTGATAAGCCTCGCGAAAGACCGCGACATCTCGCACGACTTCACCATTGCGACGCAACGCATGCATGCGCCCCATTGCCTGCCGATAACTGATGCCAGCAAAGGCCTCAGGCTCATAGTCAGGGGAATCAATATCAACAAAATTCAAGCGGCCGTGACGATCATGAGCGCGTAAAAAGCTCACTTCACGGCAACAAAAAGGACAAGCCCCGTCAAACAAGAGGGTGAGCTCAGGTTCAACATTGACGGTCATCTCCTGTTCCAGGTGCATTCCTTACGGCATCAGTCATCAGTCAAGGTCATCCAACCACAAGGGAATTCCTCACCATTGCTGGCCATCAAGGCATAAGTCATCCATTGGCGAGTGTTGTCTTTGCCAGCAAAAGGTTTCGAGACAAGCCATCGGGCAGATATTTTTCAGCTGCTTCAGCACCCGCTACACATGGAGAGGGGCACAGCCACTCGCAAGCGCAGCAAGCAAAGCAATGATCGCCAGCAGACCCTTTCAGCGAAACAGCACGCCCCATGGCTGCCAGCTCAACTGTGTAGACCAAACTTAGGCAGCTAGTCACTCCCCCCAACAGCGATGTCTCTTCAGCAAGCGTTACATCAGCTGGAGATCGTCACGACAGGTGAGGGCTTCACAGACCTCACTGCCCAACTCAATCATTGGATTGCCTCCTCGAGGATTAAGCGTGGTGTTCTCCACCTCACGGCATTGCACACCAGCTGCAGCCTCACCATCAACGAAAACGCAGACCCACGAGTGCTCACAGATCTCTCGGCTTATCTCAAGGCTCTCGTACCAGAAGAGGGATTCCGGCCAATCAACGGCCTAGGCCACCGGCGTTCCTATCTCCATGACGATGAAGGGCCAGACGATATGCCCGCGCATATCCGCACAGCTCTCACCTGCAGCACTCTTAGCCTCAGCATTGATCAAGGCAGGCTGCTACTAGGCATCTGGCAGGCAATTTATCTCTGGGAACATCGCCGGTATGGAAGCCACAGGCGGGTGGCGATCCACGCGATTGGCGAAATGAAAAGCCATGAATGATCTGCCTGATGAATTGCTAAAGCGACTTGATCGTTATGCCGCGATGCACGGCATGGATCAAAAACAAGCCATCGAGCATCTACTACGAGGTGCCCTCAATCTCGCCATTCCTGATCTCTCGAAATCCAAACCAGTCAAGCCAACTGCTAACCAAAAAGAAGCAGCACCAAGCAGCACAGCCAACTTATTCGCACGCCGCAATGGTTCCAAACTCAACCAGTTGGTGCAGCAACGCCACAACCCTGATGCCTGGGCTGAAGATGGTGGTACTGAGACCGACGTGGATCTGCTCGTTGATCGTCTCCACGATCTAGCTGAATCACCAGATCAGGGGCAATCGATGCCAACAGATCAAACCTGAGCCGCAGAAATGCACTGCCAAATGTGCATCGTTGATCGATGCTCTTACAAGAAAACCTCTCGACAACGCACCACAGCGCTCAATAATGCGGCTGGTTCAAAAAAAATTGTTGAACAGTATCCGACCAGCTCGGACAACAGCATTGGATTGAACTGCCGCAATCACTCCTAGGGGACAACATCAAATCACCCTTCAGCCATTGCATCATTAGAGCAACACAACACAGCAACCATCACAGACAAGAATGACTCCAAATCTCACAACACAACCTCATGACGGCAATCCTGCTTACTGCTGAACAGCTCTCTTCCGTAGCTGAAAAGCTGCCGGGGTGGACCCTGGCGGATCAACGGCTGCGACGGCAATGGCGCTTTCGCAACTTTGTGGAAGCCTTCGGTTTTATGACCCGTGTGGCACTGCTAGCTGAAGCCATGAACCATCACCCGGAATGGAGCAACGTCTATGCCACTGTGACGATCGAGTTGACGACCCATGACGTCAACGGATTGAGCGATCGTGATTTGAAGCTCGCCGAAGCAATCAATTTGCTTGAGCCTGGCTGATCAAAACTCACTAAGACGAAACTGCTGCCAGCATGGAATCAATGGCCGTGGTTCCAGCACCCTCCCGCTCCCCTGACGGCAAGCCCATGAACGAAGCAATCGCATCCGAAGCAACCACTCAACCTGATCATGGCGAAGCGCTCGAGCAAGACCGGTGCGTACCGGTAACAATCCTCACTGGCTTCCTAGGCGCCGGCAAAACCACCCTGCTCAACCACATCCTCAGCAATCAGAAGAGCCTAAAAACCGCCGTATTGGTGAATGAATTCGGTGAGATTGGAATCGACAACGAGTTGATCGTGACCACCAGCGAGGACATGGTTGAACTCAGTAATGGCTGCATCTGCTGCTCGATCAATGGGGAGCTGCTCGAAGCGGTTGATCGGATTCTCGAACGTCCAGACCCAATCGATTACCTCGTTGTAGAAACCACAGGCCTGGCAGATCCGCTACCCGTTGCCATGACCTTTCTTGGCAGTGAACTGCGAGATCAAACCCGCTTGGATTCGATCATTACCTTGATCGACGCGGAAAACTTTAACGACCAGCTCCTGGAAAGCGAAGTCGGCAGAGCCCAGGTGATCTATGGCGACATCCTGCTACTCAACAAAACAGATCTCGTCCCTGAAGAGCGATTAAA
Organism: Prochlorococcus sp. MIT 1318; assembly: GCF_047304505.1. NCBI lineage: Bacteria > Bacillati > Cyanobacteriota > Cyanophyceae > Synechococcales > Prochlorococcaceae > Prochlorococcus > Prochlorococcus sp. MIT 1318. Next base: position 1,184,277 of record NZ_CP138958.1, read on the forward strand.
AGAGGTTGAATCCAAGTTGGCAGACCTCAAACAAAATCCGCGCATCCTTCGATCAATCAAAGGAAACGTGCCCTTACCGCTACTGCTAAGCGTTGGCCTGTTTGAAACCGATCGCTTACAACAAGCAGACCTTGCAGAGAGCCACGATCACAGTCATCACAGTCATCACCACGACGATCACAGTCATCAAAGTCATCACCACGATGACAACCCTGATCACCTAGCAATCGAAGGCTTCACATCCTTATCCTTCAGCAGCGATGACCCTTTTGCGCTGCGGAAGTTCCAAAATTTCTTAGACAATCAACTTCCTGCAGAAGTCTTTCGTGCCAAAGGGATTCTCTGGTTCAACGAGAGCGAACGCCGCCACATCTTTCATTTGGCCGGCAAGCGCTTCTCCATTGATGACAGCGACTGGCCCGCTGAGCGCAAGAACCAACTGGTTTTGATTGGACGCCAACTCGATCACGACACCCTGCGACGCCAGCTTCAGGCCTGCGTAGCAAAGGACGCCGGCAAAGGGTTCAGCTGAATCCAACCAACAGGCAAACAGATCGACAACTTCGCCCACTGCTTGCTACTCAACAGCTGCATCAATGGCAGTTACTCAACCCGCGCCAGGAGGAGAACCTGACCAACAGCTTGATCAACAGCGCACTCAATTCTGAGGCAATAAAAACGACTGCACACTCGCTGGTTATGTTTGCTGTGCTGAATTGATACTTCAGTATGAACCAAATCAAGCTTCTAATACTTCTCATTGAGATCTACCTGGCTAAAGTGTTTCTTCAACGGAGAGGGCCATGCTTGAACTGCTGACCGCCATCACCGCCCTGGCCCTCGTGATGCTGGCCTTTTGGTTATTGGCCGATTCCGATGACGACAACAGCGGCGGCGGACTGATGGAACCCTCACTTGTGCCTATTCCGGTACGCGAGCGACGCCCCTAGAAAACCACCCCTCAATCAACAAGCTGGAAGGGAACTCGAGCACAAAAAGAAGCTGAAGGCCAGCTTTCAAAGCCATCGCAGAGCCAAAAGAATGTCGTGACTCACAATGCTGTTGAACGCAGTTGAGGTCATGCTGAGAAAAGTCTTCACCGCTGCAGAACTCTGCCAATGCCACCCAACTTCGCTTGCTCAACATCAAAACCTTCTCCCTGATGGCCTCTAACGGTTGAGATTGATCGCCTGATGACCCAAGACGCCGTCCCCTCAAACTACGGCTCGAACCGCCTGCGCAAACGCCATTGGCAACCAGACCGCCTGCTTCTCAACAGCATGGCCATTCTGCTTGCTGTGCTTGCTCTCTGGCCTCTGATTGGTCTGATCCGTGAAGCACTGCAGGGATTCATCAATGGATCGGCCAGCCTGGGAGTCGATGGCCCACAACAGATTCAAGGGACCTTGACTCTGCTCATCGGGACATCCTTATTGGGTGGCCTACTTGGAACTGCAAACGGCTGGTTATTAGCAAACTGCCGCTTCCCAGGACGTCGAGCCCTACGAGTGGCTCAGCTATTGCCCCTCGCCACACCCGCCTACCTACTCTCGGCCATCCTGATCGACCTTGGCAGTCGCAATGCCATACGAATTCATGGCATGGGCTGGGGGATTTTGATCATGGCGCTGACAACCTATCCCTACGTTTTTCTCCTCAGCACTGAAAGCTTTTCAATCTGCGGACGCCGCCAACTGGAAGCCTGTCGCAGTCTTGGGGTTGGACCGTGGAACAGTTTTCGACGCATTGCTCTGCCCATGGCTTTGCCAGCGATTGGTGCCGGGATTGCCCTGATGGGCATGGAAGTCGTCAATGAACTCGGGGCTGTAGCACTACTCGCCATCCCAAGCCTGTCAGCTGGCATCGTTGAAACCTGGCAAATGGAAGGCAATCCTGCCGGCGCCATTGGACTAGCAATGATCGCGCTGATCATCGTGATGTCACTGGTGGGGTATGAACGCCGACTGAGACGACGAAGCCGCCGCTGGACAGAGGGTGTCGCTGGTGGCGATTCTCCAGCCTGGAAGCTGCACGGTGTACGCGCCCTGTGCGCTCAGTGCCTAGCCCTCATTCCTCCCACGATCACTTTGGGTGTGCCCCTGCTGTGGGCCATCCTCAATCTCGATCAACTCGAACAAGGGATAGATCCTGATCTAATCCCACTGACAGAACGCAGTCTTGGACTTGGGCTGGCAGCAGCAAGCCTGGCAGTGGTAGCAGGTCTGATCCTTGCAATCGCCAAGCGTTGGTCATCAACTCGCTGGATGGGCAACCTCTCATTTATGGCAGGTATTGGTTATGCCATTCCAGGAGCTGTAATGGCCATTGCGCTGATGCCATTCAACGGTGCTCCATGGAACCTCGCATGGATTCTGCTGCTGCTGTGGGGCTATAGCGATCGCTTCTTGGCAGTTGCAAAAGGAGGACTCGACGCTGCCTTCGAGCGCCTCTCCCCAAGCCTGGATGAGGCCGCTACTGGACTTGGCTGTCAATGGCAGGAGGTGCTTCGACGCGTTCATCTGCCTTTGCTGAAAGGTCCCCTAGCGGTAGGAGCGCTTTTGGTTTTTGTCGACACGGTTAAAGAACTACCTCTCACATTTGTTCTGAGACCCTTTGATTTCGACACCCTTTCTGTACGGCTGTACCAATACGCCGCAGATGAACGCATGGCGGAATCCATCTTGCCAGCACTGATTATCATCGCTCTGGGATTAATCGCTTCGCTGGCATTGGTCCCAGGGCTCGATCAAGGGGAACGAAAAAAGCCTCCTTTAAGTAAAGAACCACTCACTTAGTTTTCAATACTTCAAATGATCTTCAACAAGAGTTTTGGGTCGGGTTCAGAAAGGCAGACCCGATTCAAAACCACAGACTCCTAATAAGCGAGAATTGCGAAGAGAGACTCGACAGAAAAAAAAGCCTCTCCTTCAAAATATTTGCTACAGATAAATCACTTATTTGATACGAGATTGGCAGCATGCGAAGACTAAGATATTGGTGTCTTTTGATTGACTACCAAATCATGGAAAAATCCAATAATGTGTTTCTAATACGCCTATTTCTTGGCGTGTCCGCTTTCCTTTCGCTACGATTAGTCGGGGTTACAGTTGAAATGGGTTCGCCAATCTGGTATACAGTGAATGCGCCACTTGGCTAAACACACAATCAAGCGACCTCTCTCTTAGATCTAAACCTTGAGCGTGGCTTAAGTTGCTTCGAGACTATTAATATATGGAGCCTATGATGCTTTCACTTGTTGCTATTGGCTCTGATATCAGGTAACGACTAAGCGTCTTTTCTTTTAGCAAAGTTGCAGGGCATGATTTAATTCTCTCCAGACTATTGGACTGTTCTTGGCCAAGGTAAAGCATTGATTTTTCAACCACAAAATTAGCTAAAACCCTTTCACCTCAGCCCTCTGGGATGAAAGGGACACGTTTCGATTGAACTGAGAGGTGGTGGGCTCATCTTGTGGCTTGGGCTGATCCTTTGTCTTAGGCAATGCCAAAACATTAAAAGCCAATGACCAGCGCTCTCCTTCACCTCGAAAAGGCATCACAGAATGAGGTTGCCATGCCGGGAAAACATAAAACTCACCTGGCACTGGCAAAACATAGTGCGCCATTCCTGTGCGAAAACTTTGGATGTGCCATTCCTCAGGGCCATGAAAACAAAGCTGACCATCAAAACTCTCTGGCCTGATCTGAGATGGCACTTGCAGGAATGCAACACCCGAAAAACTTCCACCATGGGTATGGGTCGGGTTGTAATCACCAGCACGTTGACTGTTCAACCAAACATCCACCATCTGCAGCCGATAGCGGCCTGGTGTCCATGGGCCACGTCCTTGCGGAGGTTGCCGATCAATCACATGACGAATCCAACGTTCACAACCAGGCAAGACAGCTTGATTACAAAAATTCTGAACTTCTAGTTGATTGAGAGCAAGCTCTCTTTGTTGGTTTAGTTGCCCAGCCAGCTTCGCCGATGCATCAGGGCTGTTTTCTGGATTCGCGAGCACCTGAGCCGCAAGACTCTGCAGGCTGCTGAGCACTGAGGGTTCAAGCTCCCCCTTGAGGATGGACCTTGGGAAAAGGTCAAGAACATCCATGGTCAGTTTCTTTGCTAGCAACAGTGTGATGCATGCGATACATATTTATGTTCACAATGAACCGGTGCTTAGCGAAATTTACGAGCATAAGAAGATTTCAGAGAACTTCTTGCGGTGCAAACCAATACAGGTAAATTGAAAATTTTCAACAGAAGCGATGAAAAGAAAACCGTAAAAGCCACTGCTTGAAAGAAAAGTAGCAAGTTACTATTCTTTGAGCTCAAAGAGAATTTTTAACCCAGAAGCCTCTCTTTTAAGGCTTTAGCCTCCAGCCATGATTTTATAGATTGACAATCATTAAGGGAAATTCCACCCCTAGAATGCCCCAAGAAACCAGAATCTCTCCAGCACTTCTAACGCAAAATGCAAGCAACTTCGCAACAAGAAGTGCCGTTGATTCCGATAAATTTACTCAGCCTTTTTAGCCATGCAGAAAGAATAAAACCAAACCATGTCGAGCAACAAGGCACACCGATTTGTCTCGACTCAACAACACAGAGAACGTTCTACTTAGAGCCACAAGATTTATTAATGCTGTCGCTAATCTGAAATCTTCAATAAGGGTTTCAGACTTTTGTAGACAATTTAGCTTTTGAAAGCTTAGATATCTCATCGCCTCATTGCATTCGCCGTCTGCCTCGCTAATGCACCGTCTGTCGCTTCAATAACGCACGATCCCCAGCAACCGCAGCAGCGGCAAGCGCATCGGCAATCGTTGCGATCACCCTGTAGCAGAGCACCGCCGCTAACAAGGGAGCTTCCGGTACCTCAGAGCCCACTCGCAACAAAAGAGTGGCTTCAAAAACCCCTAGCCCTCCAGGCGCTGCAGGAACGACCAAGCCCACAGTCCAAGCCAAGGCAAACGCTGCCAACCATTCCCCCATCGACAAGCTGGTGCTCAGCGAAAACGCCATCACACAACACCAAAATCCAACAAAGCGAAACGCCACGAAGAGCATCTCCATCACCAGCGAACCCCAGGGGTAGTCGTCTCGTCCACTGCCCAATGATTCTGCTGAAACACCACCAACCAGACCCGCCTCAACCCGATCGAGCTGCTTGGCTTTGGCACGTTCTAAGCGTCTGAGCAGGGGCTCTCTCCAGCGAGGTATCAACAACATTGCTGGCAAGCAACAGGCCATCGCAAGGCCTGACTGCCAACCTCCGAAGGGAACCCAAAGCAGGGCCGCTACGGCCATGAGCAAGGGCTCGAGCAACACAGAAGCCAATGCAGGCCCGGCCCCCAGATGGGGCCTTAACACCCGCATTCGCTCAACCAAATGCCAGATCCCGCCAGGCAGATACTTGAGCAGATTGCTACTCAGGAAAAGGGGAATCAGTGATATTTGCCTGGGTCGATGGCCCAACCAACCCACCAACACTCGCCAAGCGAGTGCATTCACCACGAGGCTCGACCAGCTGATGCCCACGCCAAGCACCAGCCACCAGCAGGCCAGGTCACTCAGGGAAAGCTGACGCAACTGTGCCCCATGGCTGACCAATGCCACCGCCACAAAGGCAAGACTTGCGAGCGTGATCCAGAGTCGAAACCCACCTGGGAGAGCCACCTTGCCCAGCCAAAACCTCAACCCCCGCCCATGGCGAATCAAGCCTGAGATCACCATGTCCAATCCTCATCTGCAACAAAATCCTCCGAAGCCAACAACACTTCACGGCGTAACTCCTCCAGAGAATGGCCCGTCTCAACACTGAGGCGAAGGAGATCGTCATGCTCCGGCTTGACAGTGAGGATCCCTTGAGGTCGCCGTACCTGCTTGACACGCACTGAGCCCCATGGCGTGGGACAGGATCCCCCACGACGAGGCAGCAACCACCGCCCATGGGAGTGCTCCCGCAACCCCAGAGTCGTTCCCTGAGAGAACCAAACCACTCGCAACCCAGGAGCCTCTTCAGCAGTCACCAATGCCTTCACACTGACCCCCTGGCGACCTTTTTTCATCTGCACTTGCTCAGAAACAACATCCAACGCTCCGGCATCCCTCAACTGATCACTGAAAACGGCAACGTCCTCAGGCGTGGCGTCATCAATCCAGGCTTCCTGCACAACCACCGGCTGCCATCTCAAACCAGCCATCTCTTCTTCAGATCGCTCTCTCGCGAAACCATCGAGCTCACAGATTCGCAGGATGTTTGGGCGATCAAGGGTGCGGTGTCCCAAACCCACGCCAATCGCGTTGATTCTTAACGACGGAGGCTGACCAAAGCGCTCTGCCAGCACAGCCATCAAGGCAAGCCCCGTCGGTGTGGTGAGCTCACAAGCCGGGAGGTCATCACCAACCTCGAGGCAGATTTGATGTCTTCGGGCTAGTTCTAAAACGGCCGGGACCGGAACCGGCAAGAAGCCATGAGCTGTTGCCGTCTTGCCTCGCCCCGCCGGCGGTACGGCGCAGACAATCTGTTCAGGAGCCAAGTGCTCAACAGCCGCACAAACGCCCACCACATCAACCAAAGCATCGATCATGCCCACTTCATGAAAATGCACCTGCTCGATGGGGTGACCATGAACCGCAGCCTCTGCTTCCGCCAAAGCTTTGAACACCGTCAACACCCTGGCGCGCAATGGTTCTGACCAATCAGCCTCCATGATCAGCGCTCTGATGTCATGCCAAAGCCGATGAGGAGGCTCCAATTCGAGCCCTTCGACGGATAACCTCAGGCCCCTCAAGCCAGCGCTGCGGTCCTCTGCGACCGTAAGGGCATAACCCTGCTCAAGGCCAAGTCCTGCAAGAGGAGCCTCAATCACGGCCCGAGGCACACCCAGATCCAAAAATGCGGCCAGGAGCATGTCACCAGCCAGACCAGTTGGGCAGTCAACAAACAGGGCAGTCATTGCCCCTGAGGAAGTCCCTTGGGAAACTGACCAAACCAAACATAAACAGATTGCCAATACAGCTTGTCAACCGCCAAACCAATAGCAATCACAACGCCTAAATAGACAGCCAATGAAGCGAAGGATCTAACACCAAGGCTTAAGCAGAAAGATTGGATCAACGACATTCAGTTATTGGGCTGGCTACCGCGTCCATCCCGTCGAACAAGGGAACCTCTTCCGCCTCGCCCCTTGCCACCGCGAGTAGGCATCGGCCCCATCACTTCATAGTCTTCAAGGTGAAGCTGCTGCCCACGACGTCGCACCTCCAAGCTCACAAAATGACGCAAGTTACTGAGGGGCACATCCCCTTTTAATTGCAATTTGAACGGCAATGGTCTACTGCCATCAGCCCTAGGCTTCTGGCGAACCTTCAAAACCAGGTCACCGGTTTCAGGCCTGGTATAGATCAATTCACCACGAATAGAAAAGTAGTCGTCCCCTTGAGGAAGCTGATCTTCAATTTCCAAGCTGGAATCACTCGAACACTCTGAATCACTTTCATCAAGCAAGGTTTGTTTCAGGGTGCTGGGCTCCCAGATTCCAGAGATCTGTAGATGCAGATGATCCGCTTCGCGGCAGCGGGGATAGACGACCCATAGATGAGGTTGATCCATGGCTAGATGACGACGCATCAAGGTGAGCACCCGGCCTAGGACAACAGCCTCAATCTCAACCCCGTCAGAATCCACCAGGAAGCCTCGAGTGAACTGCTCAGAATCTTGCGGCCGATAAGTGCCTCTTACGACACCGATGGCCCTGTACTGCAACGGCTCAGTGGCCGCAGGAATCGGATGGTCGCGCATCGAAAAAAAGGGCATCCACTGGCCCAATTGGAAATCTAGCCAGCATTCGTGAACCGTCCCAGACTGACCAGGTAATTTTCTGCTGGCTGAAGTGCTTAAGCCCCAAAGGATTCTGCCCTCCCGCGGGATGATCCTTCTGATCACTGGGCTCATGACCGCCTCAGCACTGGCCTGGTTTGGAGCGCAATTGATCGCACCTGAGTCAAGAGCTCTGGGCAATCGGGAGATCCTCAATCGGCAGGTGAAAGAACTGCTAGATCAACAAAATAATGGTGATCTGAACACAGAAGAACAGCAGAAGCTGCTGGAGCGATTGCTGGTCCTAGGCCGCAACGAGGAGGCAATGAGCCAAATTGAACTGCTAATGGCCAGGCAGCCAAAAACCTGGTTATGGAAGTTGATGCTCGCGGAACTAAAGCGCGAACAGGGAGATCGCGATGGAGCCCAGAAGGACATCAACCAGCTAATGACCATCCAGCCTCACAACCTCGAGGTCCTGCAACTGAAGATCTTGCTTGACCTAGAGGCCGGGAGAGAAAAAGCAGCCGTTGCTGAACTCAAAAAGAGATTTGAGTCCAAAACGAAAGGCAAGCGCATACCCATAGGGCTTCTCCTGGCAGATTTGCAGCGCCAGACAGGACAAACCAAGGCTGCCGCTGCGCTCTATCGCGTTCTATCGAATGAGTCACCAACAGACGCGCGTCCCTTGCTCGCTCTTGCTCTCATGCGGCAGGAGCAAGGCCAAGACCAGCAAGCACAAACTCTGCTTCAAGAAGCTAGTGAACGCCGTAACAAACCAGGCGAAGCGGATCCCTTGATTGATGGCCTGGCGAGTCAGTGGAGGCTTAACTCAATCCGCACAAAAGGTTCAAACACTGTCCTCAGGGCTGATTCGCCGAAGCCTCAGAACTCTCCAATTCCAGGGCCTTGAGGGCTGCATCGATTGCATCAGAAGGAGCTGTGGCATCGTCCATTGCTGTGGACCTTTGCAAACGATTCATAAGGTCCATCGGATTGGTGGCATCGAGAATCGTTCCTTTGTCGTTGTTCCCCGGAACGGTGTTGTAAAGATCACGCTCCTGAGGTGTCTGATAATCACCTGAAAGCTGTGCTTCAGCAGGATCGACAACTGTTGTCAGGCTGAGCAAGGCAATTGGCAGTGCAGCCAAGCCAAGCTTGCGCAAGATATGAAGACCTAAGGGGGCTCTGTTGATCAATGACGCATCCCCAAGTTCAGTAAGGCTAATGCTAATTGTCATGGTCAGATTTTCATGACCTGTGCAGATCGCTACCTGGAACGTCAACTCAATTCGCACCCGCCTCGATCAGGTGCAAGCTTGGCTACAGGATGCCCAACCCGATCTCCTTTGCCTCCAGGAGACCAAAGTGGATGATCCGCTGTTTCCTCACGAGGTCTTTGAAGCACAGGGCTATCAAGTGCACTTTCACGGACAGAAGGCCTACAACGGCGTTGCAATCGTTAGCCGCCAACCTCTCGAAGATGTGCGCCGGGGCTTCACTGATGAGCTCCCAGAGGATACCGAAGCCTTGCAACTGGGAGAGCAAAAGCGCGTCATCAGCGCGCTCGTTAACAACATTCGTATCGTCAATGTCTACGTTCCCAACGGTTCCGCTCTGAAATCGGAGAAATATCCCTACAAACTCGAATGGCTGAGCTGCCTAAACCGCTATCTGAGTGCACAAGCGAAACGGGATGAACCCCTCTGCCTCGTTGGGGATTTCAATATCGCCTTGGAAGCAAGAGACATTCATCATCCCGAACGACTAACGGGCGGGATTATGGCTAGCAAGCTGGAAAGAGAGGCTCTCCTAAACGTTCTAGGGGACCGGCTCCACGACGTGTTCCGCGTGTTCGAACCAGATGCCAACCATTGGAGCTGGTGGGACTATCGAAGTGGTGCCTGGGACCGTGATCAGGGTTGGCGTATTGATCACATCTACCTATGCGATGAGCTTCTCAGTCAGGCCAGAAGCTGTGTGATTCACAAACATCTAAGGGGCCATGAAAAGCCTAGTGATCATGCCCCGGTAAGCGTAGATCTCAACTGGCCTCCAACTGATGACGATGAGGAGATGTCGGAACTGTTCAGCAATTGAAGGACATGGTTATTTAAGGCAATAGTCGCAGTCAAGGATTCACCTCCGGAGCAGTCAGAATGCCTTGGCTTCTGAAGGCATCTCAAGACCTTCTGAAGTCAAGATGACCTGCCGCCGAGCCGACTCACCACAGCTTTTTGGAGTGGGGAAAATTTTGTCAGGATTGGCCCGTCCATCTGGGTCGAAGGCTCTTCGTAGCAGTTTCATTGTGGACAGATCATCCGCTGCAAACATCCAATCGAGATAACAGCGCTTATCAGCCCCAACCCCATGTTCACCAGTGATGCTGCCGCCAACATCAAGACACTCACGCAGAATGGCTGAACCCAGATCCCGAACACGAGACTCCACATCAGGCGTGTCTGCGTTGTAGAGGATTAAAGGATGCAAATTCCCATCGCCAGCATGAAAAACATTGGCCACCGGCAACTCATACTCCCGACTAAGCCTCTCTATTGCCATGAGCACCCTCGGCAAAGTGCTGCGTGGCACGACACCGTCCTGCACGTAATAGGTGGGTGAAATCTGCCCAACCGCAGCAAATGCTGACTTGCGTCCCTTCCAAAGCAAGGCACGGTCAGCAGCCTCTTCTGCACGACGAATGGTCCTCGCTCCTGCCTTGCTACAAAGTCCACTGGCCTGGTCTGCGGCCACAGTGACTTCCGCCGCCTGACCATCGAGCTCGATCAGCAGCACAGCCGCGGCATCACGAGGGTATTCGTCGAAGCCAAACAGATCATTGACTGCATTAATCATGAAGTTGTCCATGATCTCCATCCCCGCAGGTAAAACTCCGGCAGCGGTGACCTGGCAGACCGCCTCGCCAGCAGACTCCATGGTGGGGAAATCTGCGAGCAGCACAGTCACATGTTGCGGCGCCCGCAAGAGCCGCAGAGTGATCGCTGTGGCGATCCCCAGGGTGCCTTCGCTGCCAATAAAGGCCCCACGCAGGTCGAGCTCCGCATGCTCCGACAGTCCACCACCGAGAAGGGTCACCGTGCCATCAGCAAGCACAACCTCAAGCCCCAGCACATGATTACTGGTGACGCCATATTTGAGACAGTGCACACCACCGGAGTTCTCGGCCACATTGCCGCCGATGCTGCACACCACCTGACTGGATGGATCAGGGGCGTAATAAAACCCTTCCCCAGCGACCGCCCGAGTCACCCAACTATTGATTACTCCTGGCTGCACCGTAATGGTGTGGTTATCAAGGTCCATCGAAAGGATCCTGCGCATGCGACTGGTCACCACCAACAGCGCCTCTTGCTCCACTAATGCACCTCCCGAGAGCCCCGTACCACTACCCCTAGCGACAAAAGGGATGCCATAGCGATGACAACAAGCCAAGATCTGAGACACCTCCTCAGTGGTCTCGGGCAACACTGCCAAAGGAGGACAATGACGATCGATGGTTAACCCGTCACAGTCGTAAACGAGCAACTCTTGCCGCTTGGAGACCACCGACTTCTTCGGCAAAAATCGCCTTAAGTCCCTGTCTAGAGCAGTCCAGTCGTGGGACACCATGCCCGCGCATCTGTCCAACAACCTAGGCAGCAAACCCTGAAGTAAACGGATGGCCTGACACAGTTCATCCGCTTCTGACCATTTTGGGTCAAGATGGCGAACGGTTCGTATCAGCCACTTGGCTTCGGTCCCTGTGACAGCTTCAGCATTGAACACCAGCCGCTCCCAGGCGATTTTCAGCGCCGCCCAGCGCTTAATGCCTGGTGGCGTTAGTTCTCCAGTGCGAGCATTCCGCTCCGTAGGCGGTCAACCGATCGTGTTTGACCGCGTAAAGGGTGCCTACGCCTGGGACGTCGATGGCAATCGTTTCATCGACTACATCGGCAGCTGGGGGCCCGCAATCTGCGGCCATGCCCACCCAGAAGTCATCGTCGCTCTACAAGATGCGCTTGAAAAGGGCACAAGCTTTGGTGCCCCATGTGAGCTAGAGAATCAACTAGCCGAAATGGTGATCGACGCCGTGCCCAGCGTCGAGATGGTTCGTTTTGTGAATAGCGGTACTGAGGCCTGCATGTCTGTACTGCGGCTGATGCGCGCATTCACTGGCCGCGACAAGCTCATCAAATTCGAAGGCTGCTATCACGGGCACGCCGACATGTTTTTGGTGAAAGCTGGGTCAGGGGTGGCAACTCTCGGTCTACCCGACTCACCAGGGGTTCCCCGCAGCACCACCAGTAACACCCTCACTGCGCCCTACAACGATCTCGAGGCAGTCAAAGAGCTGTTTGCCGAGAATCCTGACGCAATCAGCGGGGTGATCCTTGAGCCGGTCGTAGGAAATGCCGGATTCATTACTCCAGAGCCTGGTTTCCTGGAAGGTTTACGAGAACTCACCCGTGAACACGGAGCCTTGCTTGTGTTTGATGAAGTCATGAGCGGTTTCCGCATCAGCTACGGAGGTGCTCAGGCCCGCTTTGGCGTTACGCCTGATCTAACCACCATGGGGAAAGTGATCGGTGGTGGGCTCCCCGTTGGTGCTTATGGCGGCAGAGCCGAGATCATGGAGATGGTGGCCCCCGCAGGCCCCATGTACCAAGCCGGCACGCTGAGTGGCAACCCGCTGGCCATGACGGCTGGCATCAAGACTCTTGAGCTACTCAAACAAGAAGGCACTTATGAGCGCCTAGAAAGCACAACGGAACGCTTAATTAAAGGCATTCTCGAAGCAGCCAAAGCAGCAGAGGTTCCCATTACGGGCAACAGCATCGGTGCGATGTTCGGCTTCTTCCTTTGCGAAGGCCCAGTACGCAATTTCGAAGATGCCAAAGCAACCGATGCCGCACTCTTCGGCAAGCTGCATCGGGCCATGCTCGAAAGGGGAATCTACCTAGCCCCAAGTGCCTTTGAAGCAGGCTTCACATCCCTTGCCCATTCCGAAGCAGACATCGAAACCACCCTGAAGGCATTCCGCGAGAGTTTTGCAGCAGTGGCGTGAACAGACAACGAAAATAGAGAGCTGTTCTTACAGCTCTCTTGCGCAAATACAAACGAGCCGAAGCTAAGGTGCTACATCTAGAACTAAAAGTTGAGAGGCGAGAGTTAATTCAATTCTCGTTTTTTAGCAAGCCCTAATTTTGCCTGTGTTCGCGGAGTAGAAGCCTCTCAAGAACAGGAAAAAGCTGGATAAGCAGAGCAGTTATTCACAAGCTTGGACAGACTGTTGATTTGCCTGAGAGAATTTTTGCGTTTGCTGCTCAAAAAACCTTTGATAAGCAGCTGGCTCAATATTCTGACCATTAGCATCCTTTAGGAACTGCTTATAACTATGCCAACCAGCCTGAGTAATAAAGTAATTGATTCCTTGAACACAAATATCCTCGAAAGGAGAGTCATTATTATCTGCGTTTAATTCAGGCAAAGGCCTGCCTGGAAGACCAGAAGAATAAGCCTGCGCAAGGCCGATCAAATCCCCCTCTCCATATTGAAAACCAATCAACTCAAAGCCAATCGGCATTGCTGGAGTTGCCGATGTCCAGCCAGCAATCAAAGCAATTGCCGGCAATCCGGAGTTTGACGCAACCGGCGATTCCGTTGTGGCTGTGCGATACATATCATCGTAATAGCTTGGGGGTTGCCAAGAACTAAGTGGCATTAGCAAAGCATCAATGCCATCTTCTCGCATCAATCCCTCTACATAGTTTCTATTCTTCTCAAAAGTCTTTAACGCAGAATCATATCGATCGCTATACTTTGGCGCAATGCTTTGCATATATCCTATGCAGGCTTTCTCGCCTAGCCGTGTGCGACCAGATAAACATATGTCCTGAAGGCTCCTTCTGGTCGAGGCAAAAGAACCTAGGTATTGATCAATATCTTCCGCCTCGCCCGCCATATTATTGTCTCTATTCGTGTCAAATAAGGGCAGATTGATTTCAACAAGTGATGCGCCCTTTCTCTCAAGCCTGGCTTTGACCTGATTGAATATAGCCATTGAAGTCTTGTCGGTGGCGTCAAAGACCTCATTGCCTGCAACACTGCGAATCACGCCAATTCTCCTTCCATCAAGCGAAGCATTTTTTAAATTATTTGCATAAGAATCTGTGCGCGGTACTTGTTTCATAAAATGATCATCAGGGTCAGATGTGTTTGCTATCACAGCAAGGCCAAGAGCAAGATCAGGAATCGACCTTGCCATCACTCCTGCTACTCCATCCAGGTTGCCTCTCGGGAGAATTCCTGAATGACTAATCAGCCCCGTGCTTGGGCGAATGGCATAAACCCCGTTGAAGACTGCAGGCACTCTGACCGAGCCACTGTTGTCCGTACCGATACCCAACACAGCAAAGTTCGCACTCACCGCAACTGCAGAGCCTCCGCTTGAGCCACCTGAATTTTGATTAGGGTCATAAGCATTGCCAATCCTTCCGCTGCGGCCACTAATCCCTTCCCCGCCGGAAGCCAATTCATCCATGGCGGCTTTACCAATAATGATGCCGCCAGCGGCTCGTAATTTATTAACCAAAAAAGCATTTCTGACTGGCTGAGAGCCAAGTAAAGCCAACGTCCCAGAAGTGGAAGGAGTATCAACGGTATCAATATTGTCTTTAACAGCAATCGGGATGCAATGCAAAGGGCCAATCAATTTATTGCTTTGTTTAAAATGCCTATCCAGAGCCTTTGCCTGCCTGACTGCATTCGGATTAAGTGCTACAAATGCATTAAGCGGAGCTCCTCTTTCGAGGCTGAAATTATACTTCTTGATTCGATGCAAATAGCTCTGAATTAATTGCTTGCAATCAATCCTTCCCTCTTTAAAAGCATCATGAATGGATTCAATTGTAGACTCATTAATCCGAAATTTCTGACTACCAAACTGGTTGGCCATAGACTTCTCAGCCATAAGACAAGCCATGCTCAAAGCAAGCGCAAGCATTATGCTTTGGTCAAATATCTTCGGCCCCTTCGAATGATTCATGTCTAATCCTAATACTTAAACAAAGAATTTTACTGCCACTACTATACACACAGCAACATTCACAAGAGCATTCCGTTATCGATAATTTTCAAACTGAAGCGGCACCTCTAAATCATCTTCTTTGCTTTTAAATAACTGAATCGCTGCTTGCAGATCATCCTTGTTTTTGCCGGTAATCCGCAAACTCTCTCCTTGAATCGCCACGGTCACCTTCTTGAGCTCATCGCGCACGGACTTGCTCAACTTCTTGGCGATCTCCTGGCTTAAACCCTTGCGCAGCTTCACCACCTGCTTCACCCGGCTGCCACCAACCGCCTCCGGCGTCTGAAAATCGAAGATTTTGAGCGAGAGGTTTCGTTTGGTGGCCTTAGCTCGCAGCACGTCCTCCACCGCCTTCAACGTCATATCGCTGGCAGTGGTGATCAACACTTCGCTCTCTGTTAACTCGATCTCAGTATTTGAATCCTTAAGGTCGTAGCGCTGTCCAACATCCCTCCGGACCTGATCCAACGCATTCACCAACTCCTGACGATCAAAGTCCGAGACAACATCAAAGGAATAGGTCGCCATATCTAGAAACGGTTCTGAGCTCAACCTACCCAACATCTCAGCAAGACCAGGCCCAACTCGGCCTGATCTTGCTCATATGGCCGAAAGGCTCAGGATTCTTTGCGGTTTGGCACGATACCGAAGCCTGCAACCAAGCCAATTCCAGCGTCACCCATCCCAGTCATCAACGCAAAACGATATTGATCGGTCATCTGGCCAACGAAGTGAACACCCGCTGCAATCACGCCAAGTCCGCAGGCAACCACGAGAATTACATCCAAATTCGCGGGCTTCTTGATCAAAGATGAGCCTCCTTCGCTGACCCTGCGGACCTTGACCTGCGCTTCATCAATCTACTGGTGGAATTTTTCCAGGTCTCTCTTTGGGTCCTCCATCTCAAATCAAGTGAAGGAAGCGCTGGAGGTGCGGAGTTCCGATCGCCCCAGGCGTTGCAAGAAGTGGATCAATCCCTTCACCACTGCCTGATACACGGTCCGCTTCTAAACAGAGAGCTCTCTAAAATCAACCCATTAACGGTATTGACACAGCCTAGAAAACCTTTGTTTTGAGGAACTAAACATTTTCAGGCCCTACTTAGCGCGACTCCCTCCTCACCGTTCACCCAGTCGTGCTTGTTTCATTGGCCAACATCCAGGCGAAACGCATTACTGCTGAGAGCGATATTTAAAACATCTGCCAGAAATAAGAAAGCCTGCGAACTAAGCCCAACAAAACAGCTTTGCATCCTTCAGCCAACTCAATTGAAGCGCTATTGAATCCCCCAGGATCAGCCTGAGGTTTGTTTCCATTCTCCTGGAACCGATTGATCCCCATCACCCGGCCACGGAAAGAGATTAGTGACTATTTAGGGATCTGTCATGCGCAGAAACACTGCTCATGGGGCTTCTTTTGTTACGAAGGCAAGTAACAACTACTACATATGGAGATGGTGGGAACTCTCGAAGAGGGAGGGTTGAATGGCCCCTCACGATCCAATAACGAGAAAAAGTCCCATCGCCAAGGCCCGGCCTCATCAGCAAGGTTTTTTTGTTGCTTCTCATGATTTAGATCCTGCAGCAAGGGATGGCTTCTCTGCTTAAAACTCAAGGCAACCAGCACGCACACTCACAGAACAGAATCCTTTGAACCGCATGACCAATAACCCTGACCTAGCCGAGTGCTTGAGAGCTAAACCAGCTAGCTAACAGCCACAATAAACTCAGCTATCTGATTTCTGAAAAGCCTTGAGTGCCGAAAGCAAAGCAGCTGGGCTTTGAGGATCAACCATCAAGACACTTCCTGCTGGAGCAGCAGCCATCTGCTCGCCCATAGCCATCCATTCTTTAGCCAACAAAAGCCTCAAAGCCTCCTCCGCTCTGGGGCTGGCCTCCAACGCCCGAGCAATCTCCAGGGCGGCTTCCGCCTTGGCGCGAGCAAGGGTTGACTGCTGCTTTGCCTGGGCTTCAGCTTCTAGTAACAGGGCTTCCTGCTGGGCGCGAGCATCTAATACCAAGGCTTCAGCATGACCACGAGCCTCATTGAGCTGAGCCTCTTTCTCGCCCTCGGAACGAAGGATGGCAGCACGTTTTTCCCGCTCTGCTGTCATCTGTTGTTCCATCGCTTGCTGCACCCCTCGCGATGGAACAATGTCGCGCATTTCCACTCGCGTGACTTTGACACCCCAGGGATCTGTGGCCTCATCCAACTCCTTAAGAAGACATTCGTTCACTTCTGTACGGGTGGTAAATGTCTGGTCAAGGTCAAGCTTGCCCATCTCAGCTCGGATCTGAGTGAGAACGAGATTCACCATCGCCGCCTGCAGATTATCCACCGAGTAATAAGCACGAGAGTGTTCAAGTAGCTGCCAGTACACCACCGCATCCACCTCGATCGAAACATTGTCACGAGTGATGCATTGCTGAGGAGGAATATCCAAAACTCTCTCCTTCAACGACTCGTAACTGACCACCTTTTCAACCATGGGGAGAACAAAAGAAAGGCCAGGCTGTAGTTCACGATCGAACTTGCCGAGCCGCTCCACCAAGCGCGAGCGTCCACCACTCGTAATTTTGACACTGCCACTTCCCAACAAGGCAACTAACAAGAGAGCTGGCAATCCAAGAAACGCTTCCACAATGTTCTTCCTGTTTAGGCAAAACCTAGGTCCGTAAACGAACCACGGCAAAGCCCTTCCAAACAGCTTGCTCTTCTCCAAAGTAGATAGAGAAAGCCCTGCGCCCTATCCCTTGCCTTCTCCCACTTGGATTCCTCTGATCTGGCTCGCCGTAGCTGGCCTCCTCCTAGCCATTGAGCTGGCTCAACCGAGCTTCGATGGCCTGATGTTCGCAGCGCTTGGGGCCTTAGTGGTATCGATTTTGACTGCAATCACTCCCATCACACTGATTTTGCAGATGCTCTTCTTCCTGCTGATCACGGTTTTAGGGACTCTCTGGCTGACTCGTTGGTCAGCCCGCCGCAACCCCAGTCCAGGTGGGCTTCGCCAACGCGAGGATATCGCCGAAGTTCTGACGCCAATCAAAGCTGGAGGAGATGGGCGTGTGCGTTGGCATGGGCAAAGCTGGGCCGCCAGTTCGATCGACCTCGAGACTCCAATAAATGCCGGTGATCAGGTCTTGGTGATGGGCCGTGAAGGCACACAACTACAGGTTCTGCCACTGCCGCGTCGCTGAACTCAATCAAAGAACAAAAGACTCACCACCTTGCCCATATCCTCAGCACTGCGACAACTGGTCAATAACGTCTCACTGTCATGGAAAGCAAAGCAGATCAATTGATCACAACGACTGATGATCTCCTGATTGCAAAGACTGCTAGCCATCGGTAACGACAGTTCATCGTGCTCAGGTTTTTCGATGAGATGAAGCACAGAGTCGAGCTGATCGCGAATCTCAGGGGCCTGACGATCAAGGCTCTGGGGAAGCAACACAGTTAGGCAAGAGGCATCCGCCTCCAATACCCCACGGATCACCGCGGCATTCACCCCCTGTGAACCGGAGGTGATCAGAGAATGGCCCTCTTGAGCAAGGGAGCGCGCCATCAATTCAACAAGATGAATCGCTACCACCGGCACATGGCGACTGCCGAGCATGGCAATGCGGCGCTTGCCCTTGTCCTGCAAGAGGGCTAGCTCTTGGGCAAGGGTATCGACCCGATCAAGGTCAGGGAGATCCAGAGACTGACTCAAGGACATCCCCATGGCGATGGATCGAAGCTAGCAGTGGTCATTGACTCTGCATAGGCAACCCCAGAACATCAAACAAACGGTCCAAGTCACAGTGTTCTGCCACCAATCGGAAGGAATAGGTTGCTTTGACGGCCTCATGCAGTCGCACATGACCAAAGGCCTGCTCAATCACTTCCACGGTAGACAGTGTGTCGTGATCCACCTTGAGTAAGGGAACCTCAAGTTCTTCTGCCCTACTAATCAACTGCGGCAAAGGTTGCCCTGCACCAGTGAGGATCAAGCACTGAGTCGAAGCCTCGAGGGCCGCCAACTGAATATCAGTACGGTCAGCACCAGTCACCACAGCCATGTTGCGACGACGACGGAAAAATTCCAAGGCGGAATTCACATTCATAGCGCCAATACTGAGAGTCTCAACCAGGAGCTCAAGTCGCTCAGAGCAACAGATCACCCGGGCTCCTAGACGCCTAACCAACTCACCCACAGTCACGCTGCGCAAGAGTGGTGAATGGGGCATCACTCCAAACACCGCCAATCCAAGAGCCTCGAGGGCAGGCACCACATTGATTTCTAGATCATCAATTTCATCTGGTTTTACCGCATTCAAAACGATGCCCACCAGATGATCTCCAAGCTGTTCCTTCGCTGCTAACAAAGCATCGACGCTGCGGCTGTCCTGCCAGAGATGCACCAGTACGACGCGGGCATCCAAGCCATGGGCCAGCTGACCAAGACTGAGACCGTAAAGAAGGCCTTCATGCAAGCTACCCGCTGCTTCAAGAATGGTGAGGCCCTGAGCATGAAGATCGAGCTGTTTGCATAGGTCCTCGAATCCTTTGCCAGCATCCATTTGAGACATCGCCAAACGGTGATCAGCCGTTGCCTTTGCCAGGAGATGCAAAGAGGGAATCAGCTGATGCTCAGACAAACCCAGGGTTGCACCAACAAAACGAACATCATCATCAATTAAAGGTTCTGGCAGAGGGGAAACTGCGGGATCCCATTCCACACTCGTGGCCAGAGGCTTCCCAAAGCGAATTGGCTGATTCGCCGCGATCAACTGGCGAGCGAGACCAAGAACCAACGCCGATTTACCACTGAATGGCTCACAAGATCCAATCAGCAAGGTCTTGCCCATCAGTGGACTCCCTGTTCCTATAGCTGAGCAATTTAGGCGTCACCCACAGACTCTTCAGAACCCAACAGCAGCCACTTCCAGAATCGATTGGGAAGGTCTCCCTGACCATCAAACTCAGGCCAGTCCATCAACCAATCCACAAGTTGATGTGTAGACACATCAAAGGTGTAGGTCAAAGCTTGAATGTCTGGGAAACACAACTGACAAGAACACAGCTCCAGTGGCGACCTAGCTCCCTGCCAACGAAGAGTGAAGCGATGAACACGACCACCTTGAAGAGGTCGCTTTCCTTTCAATGAACTCTGAGCCAAGAGCCGCAGGGCACGCTGCAGATCAGCCTGCCTGGAAACACCACCGCAATAGGGTGCAAACAAGGCCAACTGGGCCGCTTCGGAAGGAATTGGCAACGTCAGTCAACTTGAAGCTCACACCAAAGGATGCCCCAAACTGAAGAAATGGGACAGATCACAACTCTCAACAACCGCTGGTCAAACTGCCGCATCGGAATCACTGGAGCCAGTGGAAGTCTTGGAAGGGCCCTAACCCAAAAGCTGCGCTCCCGGGGAGCTTTTGTGATCGGATTGACCCATGGACCGATTCCCTCCACAGAGCCATCAGACGATGCACCCCAGGAATGGGTGCAATGGAAGTGCAGCCAAGAAGCATCTCTCAAAAGCACCCTGGTGAGCCTTGACGTGCTTGTGCTCAATCACGGCATCAATCCGCAGGGACGTCAGACACCGAAAGACATCAAAGCGGCCTTAGAGGTGAATGCTCTGAGCAGCTGGCGCTTAATGGAACTCTTTGAGAGCCTCGCCCTCAACGCAGAACCATCCATACGCCCCCGCGAGCTATGGGTGAACACATCAGAAGCTGAAATCCAACCAGCCCTCAGCCCCACCTATGAAATCAGCAAGCGGTTGATCGGTCAGCTGGTCAGCCTGCGCTGGAACAACCTCACCTCGAATCAACGCAAAGTCTTCAAAATCCGCAAGCTTGTACTTGGCCCCTTTCGCTCAGAGCTCAATCCTATCGGGCTAATGTCTGCAGATCTAGTAGCCAGTCAAATTGTTCAACAAGCCGACCTTGGCATCAATCTGATCATTGTCACCCCCAACCCTCTTACTTATCTACTGATGCCCCTGACCGAACTAGGGCGAATGATTTACTCCCGATTGTTAGGAAGTGGATCCACAGACAATCAAAAACAACTCAACACCAGCATTAGTCGCCCCGATCAGTGAGGATGTCGCAGCCATCAGAGGTGACCACGATGGTGTGCTCCCACTGAGCCGAAAGACTGCCGTCTTGAGTCACAACAGTCCAGCGATCTTTAAGTGTGCGGCAAGCCTTACTGCCAGCATTGAGTATCGGCTCGACGGCCAATGTCATCCCTGAACGCAAAGTGATGTTGGGTAGGTCATCCGTGCGGAAGTTGAAAACGGAAGGCTCTTCATGCAAGTTGCGACCCACACCGTGGCCGGTGTAATCCTCCACCACGCTGTAGCCATGAGCCTTGACATGATCCTCAACGGCTCCTGCGATATCAAGAAGAGTGTTACCGGCCCGAATCTTAGAGAGCCCTGCCATCAAGGATTCTTGGGCCACGCGACTAAGTTTCTGCCCAGATTCAGGCACCTCCCCAACGCAGATGGTGATGCAACTGTCACCGTGATATCCCTCGTAGTAAGCCCCGGTGTCGACTTTGAGAAGATCACCGGACTTGATCACTCGCTTAGGGCCTGGAATGCCATGCACAACTTCATTGTTGATGCTCGCGCAGATCGAGGCAGGGAAGCCGTGATAGCCCTTGAAGCTAGGGGTTGCGCCCATCTCACGAATCCTGCGCTCGGCATAAACGTCAAGATCAGCAGTCGTCTGACCAGGCTCGGCCATCTCCATGATCTCGCGCAGAACCGTGGCAACGATGTGGCTTGCCTTGCGCATGATCGCCAACTCCCTTGACGATTTGATTTCCACCCCTCGACGCTGTTGAATTCGAGGCCCTGTAGCCGTTGCGCGCGCCTCTGAAGTTGAGGCCAGCAGATCAGCGAATAGGTTCATAGGGCTGAAGAAAAACTGATATGAAAAAATCAAATGATTGGTTATCGGCTCTGCCCGACTTCCATCTTTCCATTAGTCACGCTATCAATCTCTCTACTAGGAACGGCGCGAATGAACCGCTTCAAACAACCCTGTTAGCCACAGCCTGGCTTGCTGGGTCCATAAGTGGTGATTTCTTTGCTGATCTCAAGATGACTTCATGAGGCACATATCCCCTGTTGCGTCACTGGCCAGAGATGTCTGATAAACAAGGTCATTGGCTAAGAATGACCACCTTGCATGAAGGTGAATGGCCTGCTCCCACGCTGAGCCAAAGGAGGTTCTAGGCAATGCCCTTTGACTGCTCTGAAAGCTGATCACAGGCGCAAGAATGCTGCTGAAGACTTCCTGACGAAGTTAAATTCCCAAAAAGCTTGTGAGTCATCGCAATGGCCAAGCATCGACGGAGGAGCTTTCACCGCAAAGCAATGGCAAAACTACTCAAGGCAAGAATGATCAGCAGGTAGAGTTGTAGTTTGGCTAGTCAACCCGGAGCTGGGATGACGGCGGATTCGAAAGACACCTCCATGAGCGAAGACAACACTGAAACGGCAACAACAATTGAGAACAGCTCAGCCATTGTGACTGATGTAACAAACAAAAGTGCCACAAAACTCAGGCTCAGCGCTGACGCCCTGATCCAAGAGTTCGAGGCCACACAGCAGAAAAGTGATTTAAATGACATCTACGTGGGAGACACCGTCCGAGTAGGAGTACGCATCAGTGAAGGCAATAAGGAACGGATCCAGCCCTATGAGGGTGTTGTTATTGCAAAGCGCCACGGCGGAATTCATGAAACCATCACCGTGCGCAGGATCTTTCAAGGCATCGGAGTCGAGCGTGTTTTCATGCTGCATAGCCCTCAGGTGGCCTCCATCAAGGTGGAGCGGCGAGGTAAAGTGCGTAGAGCGAAGCTTTTCTATCTGCGGGAACGGGTGGGTAAGGCCACCCGCGTGAAGCAGCGCTTCGACCGCTGAGGTTTCGGCCTCGTTCAATCCAAATGCCATCACCTCTGTGATGGTCGACGGGTCCATCGCCTTGCGCCGTTAGTTCAGTTGGTAGAACGCAGGTCTCCAAAACCTGATGTCGGGGGTTCAAGTCCTCCACGGCGCGTCCGATGGCCCATCCTGCAGTTTCCTCGTTCCAAGAATGGAGTTAGATCTTCAACCTGGTGATGTCGTCAAAGTGCTCGAGTCAGCCGCTCTTGGTTGGGTTCGTGCACGCGTCATTCGCGTCAAGTCTGGTGGCCGTGTGGTCGTGCAAAGCGATCAGGGACGCGAATTCACAGCTCGCGGGAACCAAGTGCGCCTAATCGAACCTGCAGGATTCCATCCCTAATCAGAGGGACGGTGATTCCAACCTTTCGATTTGCTCTCTATCTGAGTTCCCTAACTTCAACGCCACTAGGGATGTCTTTATTTCGACATCGAAAACAAGCGTCCCAAAAAGCAGATCCGAAGTCTTCAATTTCATTCGAATCGATTAATCCTCAAAATGATCACAAGACGCCCGCCAGCGAGTTGACGGCAGGCAGGGCAGAGGTTGATACTTTCTTGGTTGCATAAGGCGACACAGATCAGCTTCCCTTCGGCGAGCTCCCGACTGGACCTGAACTCATCTGGGACCGTAGTTCAATTGGTTAGAGCACCGCCCTGTCACGGCGGAAGTTGCGGGTTCGAACCCCGTCGGTCCCGTTCATATTCCTAATCCTGAGAGTCATTGTGAAGGTGCGCGTTCGGCTGGCCCCGAGTCCAACAGGCACACTTCACATCGGCACGGCAAGAACGGCAGTTTTCAACTGGCTCTTTGCACGCCATCAGGGGGGACAATTCCTCTTGCGCATCGAGGACACCGACAAAGAACGATCCAAGCCTGAATTTACGACCAATATCCTCGAAGGTCTGAAGTGGCTTGGCCTCAACTGGGATGAACAGCCCATCATTCAAAGCCAGCGTGTGGATCACCATCGCGCAGCAATCCAAAAGCTGCTCGATTGTGGCCTGGCCTACCGCTGCTACGCCAGCGAGACTGAACTTGAGGCCATGCGAGAAACACAAAAGGCCCAGGGCCAGGCCCCTCGCTACGACAACCGTCACCGAGATCTCAATCCCGAGCAAGAAGCCGCCTTCCAATCTGAAGGGAGAAGTGCCGTCGTGCGCTTCCGTATCGATGATGATGCGGCCATCAGTTGGAAAGATCTGGTGCGCGGTCCAATGCACTGGAGCGGATCAGATTTGGGCGGCGATATGGTGATCTCTCGTCGGGCTCCAGCCAAGGAAATTGGCGACCCGCTCTATAACCTTGTGGTGGTGGTTGATGATGCTGCTATGAGTATCTCGCATGTGATCCGCGGCGAAGATCACATCGCAAACACGGCCAAACAACTGCTGATCTATGAGGCCCTTGGATTACCAATACCTCAATTCGCCCATACCCCGCTCATTCTCAATTCCGAAGGACGCAAGCTCTCCAAGCGGGATGGAGTGACCTCGATCAGTGACTTCCAAGCCATGGGATACACAGCCGAAGCTATGGCTAACTACATGACCCTGCTGGGCTGGTCAGTCCCCGAAGGGACTGACGAACGGTTCACTCTTAAGCAAGCTGCCACCGTCTTCAGTTTTGACCGAGTCAATAAAGCAGGAGCAAAGTTTGACTGGGACAAACTCAACTGGCTGAACTCTCAAGTGCTACATGACTTGCCTAAAGATCAACTGTTGCATGAACTCAAACCCTTGTGGGCTGAGGCTGGCTGGGCTCTGCCAGAAGAAAACTGGTGTTTGGATCTAGCCGAGCTGCTTGGTCCATCTCTGACACTGCTTAAGGATGGTGTCGATCAAGCCCGCCCTTTTTTCGAAGAACCAACGCTGCAAGCTGATGGCCTGGACCAACTTGCCGTGGAAGGAGCCAAGGCAGGCCTTAGCAATCTTCTCGATCAGCTCGATAGCACTTCCTGGGACGGCTTTGATGTCAAGCAAGCACAACAACTTCTAACCAATGCTGCTCAGGCTGCCAACGTCAAAAAAGGTGTGATCATGAAGAGCCTCAGAGCTGCGCTTCTAGGCCGACTGCAAGGGCCAGACCTAATCACAACATGGGGATTACTGTCCAGGATCGGGCAAGACTTGAACAGGCTGCGTCGTTGTCTCTGAGCAGTGGTCTTCGATTGAATCTTCAGGAGCGATTAAACCCAGGGCCTTGGCCAGCGGCTGGGCCGTGAGGCCTTGAATGCCAACCGTCATCAGGATGGTGAGAAAGACCAAACCTTGCAACCGACCGGCTCCTAAAATCCCAGCCTGCTCAAGGCGAATCGCAAACAAAGAGGCCACTGCGGCCGTAACAATCCCACGTGGTGCAAGCCAACCAAGAAACAATCTCTGCCTGAAATCAAGAGGCAAGCCAATAGTGGCAAGGCTGACAGCAACAGGACGCACAACCAACATCAGTACGAGCACACAACTGACCCCCCCCCAGCCCAGCGGACTTAGCTCACCCCAAGAGACATCAGCAGCCAAAAGTGGAAATAACATTGTGATAGCAAGACGGGCCAGCTCCCGGATCAACTCATCGAGCTGATCGGACTGGGTAACAGGCCTGCGACCGACCACCACCCCCGCTGCTACAGAAGCCGGCAAGCCCGACTCCGGCAACAACCATTCACAAACTGCGTACAAGAGGAATAACACACCCAAGGTGAGCTGCAACCTCAGCCCTACAGAAGGGTCCGGTTTTAAACGTCGCAATCCCTCTGAGAGAAGCCAACCAGCAGCAGCCCCCATCAACACGCCTCCACCCAGGCGGGCCAGCAGCCCGATGGCAACCTCCCGCCAACCATGCAAATCGCCCAGCAATAACTCCAGCAAAAGCAAGGCCAGCACAGCACCCACTGGCTCAAGCACCAATCCCTCTGCCTCAAGGACATCCCCCAGAGGAGAAGCTAAACGGATCTGCTGCACCAACGGGGTCACAACAGTCGGACCAGTAGCCAGCACGATGGCGCTGTAAACCGCTGCCACTGACCAACCCAAACCAGCCAGCCAATGCGCCGCCAGAAGACCTGCGGCCAGTGAAATCACTAGTCGGATTAGCAAGATGCGCAGCACAGTTGACTTGATGGTGTCACCAGGGAGGCGCAGATTGAGACCACCGTCAAAGAGCACAAGGCTCACCAGCAGACCAACGATCGTCTCAAGTCCTTGACCAAGATCCAGCGGTTCAACCAAACCAAGGCCTGAGCGACCAATCAGCAGGCCAGATAGCAACAACAGAACCACACCAGGAAGGCCAGAGAGAGCAGACAACATCCGAGCTCCGGCACCTGCGAAGACGGTGATCCCCCAAAGCAGGCCTAACCGCTCAGGTGTCATCGAGGGCTGCGAACTGAGGTTCTACTCTCACACCGATCACAGCCTCTGGACGCACCACCAGATACTCGCCCTCGAGCTCGCTAAGCGGTACGTTCACGAACCCCCCACTGCCTGAGGCGTTGACGATTCCCTGATACCACTGCTGAAACGTCTCAAGAGAAGGAAAATGAACCTTTTCGGTCTGCCCCCCGGAGAGATGGAGGTACACCGCATAGCGGCGTGGGGTACGTGTCATCAGTGAACCGGAATGCCAAGGTCCATCTACTCAGGATGGCCGATCGTTGCCCCACTTGCCCAATTGAATGGTCGAAGTACCTCTTTACAAGGCATGTAAAGGGGATGGCAGGGATGCCCCTCACGCGTCAAGCCAAGCGAGAGAGGACCGCGAGCAGCAGGAAAGTTCCTGATGCGGTTCTGGCGATGACGCTCCAACAAAGCCTTGAAGGCAAGATCACGTCGACGCAAAGTTCCACCACACCCCCAACCAAACCAAAGGTCCCAATTAGGGTTCTCAGACCACTGACGTGCCCGAGTCAAAAGCTGATCATCATTTTCATCACCAATCGGATCAGCACATTGCTTAAGCAACACTGTGGATTGACTGATCCGGGCAAATAGATTCACAACAAGAAGGTGTCCATAACCCCAGGAGCAGCAAAACCCCAGCAAACGCCGCAAGGTTGGATCATCCTCTGAAGCTGTAGCCGTGGAGGGATTCAAGCCAATGAAAAGTAATGTGCGCTCGCATTGCCCCAGGCTGCGCTTCAGCCACCAGCGATAGTGGCCGCAAGAACTAAAGGCAGCCTCAGAGGCCCAGGAATGCACAACTTGCCTCAAGAATGCGACGACTGGCCTTGCCGTCGCCGAAGGGATTGACAGCACGTGCCATCGCCTCGTAGGCGCTTGAATCATCAAGCAAGGAAGCTGTCTCAGTCACAATCATCTCCGGATCGGTACCAACCAGCCTGGCCGTACCCGCCTCAATGGCCTCTGGTCGCTCGGTGGTCCTTCTCAAAACCAAAACTGGCTTACCCAGCGCAGGAGCTTCTTCTTGGAGCCCACCGGAATCTGTGAGCAAAAGCGTGCAGGCCCTCATCGCAGCAACCAAACGGTCGTAATCGAGAGGCTCGGTAAGTACCACCCTGGGATGGTTCCCAAAAAGTGCCTGCATTGGTTCTCGCACGGTTGGATTGCGATGCAGAGGCAGAAGTAAAGCGGTGTCGGGATGAAGGTCAAGAACCCTTCTCATGCCCTCGGCAATGTCTTGAAGCCGATCTCCCCAATTCTCCCGTCGATGCACGGTGGCCAAAATGACGCGCTGATGCGCCCAGTCGAGACCATCAAATTCGAGAGGCGGCGCCTGCTCAGCCATCAGCAAAAGAGCATCGATCACGGTGTTGCCCGTAACAAAAATCTCACCAACAACTCCTGAACTGGTCAGATTGGCCTGAGAGCGAGGCGTTGGAGCAAAGTGAAGCTGGGAGATCTGAGAAATCAGGCGCCGGTTTGCCTCTTCAGGGAACGGATCCAACAGGTTGTCTGTGCGCAAACCAGCCTCAACATGACCAACCGGGATCTGCTCATAAAAAGCAGCAAGGGCAGCTGCAAATGCTGTAGTGGTATCTCCCTGGACAAGCACCAGCTGGGGGGGGTAGGCCTTGAATTCATCCTTGAGGCCTTGCAATGCTCCACAGGTGACATGAGTGAGGGTCTGCAGAGGGGTCATCAGATCGAGATCATGATTGGCTGAAAGACCAAATAGATCCATAACCTGAGCAACCATCTCGCGGTGCTGGCCAGTGAGCACAACTCGAGTCGTCAAAGCGTCACAGGCCTGAAACGCCTGGATAACCGGTGCCAACTTGATCGCCTCTGGACGGGTGCCCAACACGATCGTGACGCGGGGCAAGCCAGCCATAACAAAAGAAATCTTGAACGGATCCTAAGAGTGCTTATTGATCACCAAAAGAGCGCGCGGACTTGCCAAGAGCATCGCCGCGACGAAGCTAAAGAGAGCGGCCACCTTCCCCTCGTGAGTCAACCGGTCTTTCCTCCCAACTTCCCCCCCCAAGCGCCAAAGTCAGCCTCTCAGTCGACGACACCGATATCAACCTCATCTACAGAGGGATTAACGCCATTCGCTGGAGCCACGCCTGGGGTCTCTCCCAACTTGGAGGAGATCGTACGAATCGCCTATCAAAAAGGACATTCCGATGTACACCTAGGCGTTGGCGAAGTGCCCCGTTTCCGAGACCGCGGCGAAATGCAAAGCACAGATTGGCCTGTAACCGATCCAGAAAGATTTCAGGGTTGGTTGCAAGAGATCCTCTCTGCGAATCAGATCGATGAATTCTTTAGAAGCAAAGAATTCGACGGCTCCCATACCTTCTCTTTCGTCAGGGTGAGAATCAATCTGCTGGATTCCCTGCGGGGACCAGCCATGGTGCTTCGGCTGATCCCCCAGACAATCCTGACCCTGGAAGATCTGAATCTGCCGGATGTGCTGCGGGAAATGGCGGCAAAGCCCAAGGGCCTGATCATGGTGACCGGGCCGACAGGCTCTGGGAAAAGCACAACCCTGGCGGCGATGATCGACTGGATCAACCGCAACGAGAACCGCCATATCCTCACCATTGAGGATCCCGTTGAGTTTGTGCATGAAAGCAAGCAATCGCTTGTAAGGCACAGGGAAGTGGGGCAGCACACCCTGAAGTTTCATCACGCCCTACGCGCCGCCCTCAGAGAAGACCCAGATGTGATCCTGATCGGAGAGATCCGCGATCAGGAGACCCTAGCCACCGCCCTGGAAGCCTCTCAGACCGGCCATCTGGTCTTCGGCACCCTGCACACTAATTCAGCGGTAAAAACCGTGGAACGGGTTCTGGGGATGTATCCACCTGAAGAGCAAGAGAGTGTGAGGCGTTCCCTTTCCGAATCACTGCTGGGGGTGATCGCCCAGGGATTGCTGCGCACGAGTGATAACAAAAGAGCCGCCTTTCATGACATCCTCATCAACACCGATGCTTGCAAGGACTACATCCAGCGAGGAGCCCTTGATGAGGTGGAGGAGATCATGGAGAAGAGTGGGTTTGATGGCATGGTGACCGCCAATCAGTCACTTCTAGCCCTGGTCGAACAGGGCAAGGTTGAGCCAGAACAAGCTTTATCCGTAAGTCTCAAGCCCAATGAACTAGCCCAAAGCATTCGTGGGCGGAATTAAACGACACCTAATTCAGCCAGGCTCTGCAATCAGCAGGCATGACTAGACGCAACAACAACAACACGCTGATCCCAATAATCAATCCCGCCATTGCCATTCGACCATTCCAGATCTCGGCCTGTGGAGTGAACCCTCGCCGCCAAGCGTTTAGCTCTTCACTACTGACAGGTTCAGCAGAGGTGTTGGAATCATGTGGAGATTCAGAAGCCATCGCTGCATAGCAGACCAGCTCAAGCTAATTCGCTTCTTCAGAATGGGGGAGGTGAATGGTACAAAACCTCGGTTTTGTCTAATGGCCATCGGGCTGCCACTCCCAACTCAAGAGAACTGCCATCATCCCCAGACGCCAATCGCTGCAAGGCCGCTGCTCCAATCATGGCGGCATTATCCGTGCAGTATCGAAGCGGTGCCGTGTGCACTTCAATCCCCTGTTCTTGTCCACGTTTGCTCATCAGTTCTCTTAGGCGGCGGTTAGCAGCGACTCCTCCAACCATCACCACAGTTTTTAGGCCCTGGTCATTAGCGCAGAGCAAGCTGCGCTCGACCAAAACATCTGCAACCACTTGCTCAAAACTGGCAGCAAGATCTGCGCGGGGCAGGTCTTCACCAGCCTCTGACAGAGTCTGAACCAGGCGCAGCATTGCGGTTTTCAATCCGCTGAAAGAGAAATCGTAGGGATGAAATCCACCACCAGGCTTAGAGACCCGTCCTTTGGGCAAAGAAAATCTGCCAGAGTCTCCAGCCGCGGCCAGCGCCTGAACAGCGGGGCCACCTGGATAGGCCAAACCGAGCAAACGCCCAACTTTGTCAAAGGCCTCTCCAGCAGCATCATCATGGCTACGTCCAAGACGCACTATCTCATTCTCTGCCCCGACCCGAATCAACTCAGTGTGTCCCCCGCTCACAAGTAGCACCAGATAAGGAGGGCGTGGAGGATGTTCCGCCAAGCGCACTGAAGCCAAATGTCCCTCCAGGTGATGAATGCCAAAAAAAGGCAGCGCATGCAGAGCAGCCAAAGATCGGCCTGTCACCGATCCGACCATTAGTGCTCCGGCCAGCCCAGGGGTCACCGTTGCCGCTACAGCATCAAAGCGAGCCATCGACTGTCCCGCCTCCTGCAAAACCTCCTCTACAAGATGAGGCAGAGCCTCCACATGCAAGCGAGAGGCCACTTCCGGTACCACTCCTCCCCACTGGGCATGTTTCTCAACCTGAGAAGCAATTCGGCTAGCGACAACCTGCAAACACCCGTTATTTAGACGTAGGACTGCGGCAGCCGACTCGTCACAACTTGTTTCGAGGGCAAGCACCTTCGGCATGGTTGTGGGAAGCCTCATTTACATTTTACTTGTGACATCCTGCCGTTCCGGAGCAGGTCTTACAGGAATCGAAACCGATGCGTCGTCTCTTCGCCGTTCTGCTCTCGGCTCTGCTGGTTCTCGGCTTTGCACCCGTTGCTAAAGCTGACATAGCTGGCCTAACCCCTTGCGCTGAGAGTGCCCGTTTTCAGCAGCGAGCCAGTGCTGCAGACACTCCACAGGCCATTGCCCGCTTTGACCGCTACAGCAAATCCTTGTGCGGTGATGACGGACTCCCACACGCTCTAATCCCAGCGCCAACTGAGCCGTTTGCGATGTCTTTTATTCGCGGCCATGAAGGCGAAATCATGATCCCAGGGGTGATTTTCATCTATATCGCTGGAATCATCGGTTGGGCGGGTCGTTCTTATCTCCAGGCCATCAAAGCCAAAGGCCACAAAGCAGCCTTAGACAATGAGATCCATCTTGATATAACCCTGGCTTTCAATTGCATGCTGAGAGCTTCCGCCTGGCCGTGGCTCGCTCATATTGAAGGCCAAAATGGGAGCCTCCGTGAGAGCGACGACAAGATCACAGTTTCACCACGCTGAGCAATATTCTCCTCTTAACAACCACCCCATTTCCCCTTTATCAAGATGAGAAAATTCTTCGAAAGCTGGCCAATGGCTGCCGTCCTCTGGGTATGGCTAACAGCGGGAATCATTGTTGAATTCAACCGCTTCTACCCAGACCTTCTCTTCCACCCAATGGGTCTTTGAAAAGCTGAATAGCATCAACAACTATAGCCAAGTAACAAATAAGCTTCTTGGCTAAACCCCTTCACAAAGCCCTCTAAAGGGGCTTTTTTTATTGGTCTGTGTTGTCAAATACGCTTTAAGGTCAGGAAAAAGTCTTCGCATCAACAGCTCAGACCCATCAAAGACTCCAGCTCAATCACAGCAGCCTGCAGGTTGTCATTAATCACCACTGCATCAAACTCCTGCTGAGCCATAAGTTCCTCCCTCGCCCTAGCTAAACGTCGCTGAATTGCCTCTTCAGGATCAGTGGCGCGTCCGCGAATGCGGCGTTCAAGCTCTTCAAAACTGGGCGGTGCCAAAAAAATCTGAAAAGCTTCAGGGAAACTGCGCCGCACCTGTCGGGCCCCTTCCAGTTCAATCTCAAGCAAAACCGGACGGCCTAATGAAAGCTGCTGCTCAACAGGTTGGCGTGGGGTGCCATAGCGATTGCCTGCAAATTCAGCCCATTCAAGACAACCGCCAGCTTGAACCAGTTCTGCAAAGCGATCACGGTTCAAGAAGAAGTAATGATCACCCTCAATCTCGCCTTGCCTTGCTTCACGCGTTGTCGCCGAAATAGACAACCAGATCTCTGGATGGAGCTCTAGGAGTTGCTTCACCAACGAACCCTTGCCAACTCCACTGGGCCCAGTAATCACCGTGAGCTTTCCTTCAGCGGCTGATGGAGCCATTGATTGCATTGCATTGCATTGAATCGGATCGCAGAGTAGGAAGGCTGCGTGCAATCCAGGTCCCGACTGAATCGATGGCCCCTGCTGCCCTCCAGGTCATGGACCTCTCAAGCTTGCGCGCTGTACTTAGCGAGCTCCGCCAGGAGGTGCTGCCAAGCCGCTTCGAAAAGGTCCAACAACCAGAACCTCATACCCTCCAACTCGGGCTGCGCACACTCAAAGGTCTTGTGTGGCTGGAACTCAGCTGGCGTGCTGATTGTCCCCGATTGGTCAAGATCACCCCTCCTCCCCGCCTAGGCAGCGGAAGCACTTTGGCCCAGCAGATTCAACATGGCCTTCGACAGATGGCGCTCATTGAACTGAAACAGAAAGGATTTGATCGCGTGGTGGAGTGCGGCCTCGCCCACCGCCCCGGCGGCCCTATCGAGCGCACTCTGGTGCTGGAACTGATGGGACGCCACAGCAACCTGCTTCTGCTTGATCGTCAACGCCAGGTGATCACCCTTGGACGCCAGGTACGCAACCATCAATCAAGAGTGAGACCAATCGGAACTGCAGACATCTATGTAGCTCCACCGCCGATGCAAGGCAGAGAGCCAAGCTCAAAGGAATCCCTAAAACGCTGGAAAGACATTCTCTGCCTTGTGCCAACCAATCTACGTAGCGCTCTGCAGCAGTGTTACCAAGGCATCAGTCCTGCACTCGCTTTGCAGCTGGTTGACGACGATGCAAAAAAAGCACATGCCCTGCTGGAGCTTTCAGTACTTGAGATCACCGACGAACAATGGCAACACCTTTACCACCGCTGGAGTCGATGGCTGGACTGCCTTGAGAAAGAGCGCTTCACGATGAGGTTTGACGGTCCAAGCAGCTACCGCGTCTGGGACTGTGACAACTCAACCACCACCTCCTCCTTCACCGATGGGCTCAGCCTCACTCTCGGGAGTTATTACCGAAGGCATCTTGAAACCCAGTCTCTCAATCAACTAGCCGAAGACCTCCAGAAAAGACTTTGTCAGTGGCGACAACGAGAGGAGCAGGCCCTTGGCGAACAACAGGGTCGACTCAACGAAACCAGTCAAAGCAATTCTCTTCAACAACAAGCCGACGCCATGCTTTGCCTGCCTTCGCCGAGCAAGGATCTGATCAACCAAACCCAAAAGCTCTACCGAAAAGCTCAAAAATTCCGCCGCTCAGTGCCCGTGCTGAAAACACGGATTGAACATCACCAGCAAAGGCTGCAGCTGATCCAAGGCAGTGAAATGTTTCTGGAAGATCTGCTTGGAACCAGCTGGGAAGGACGGCGAGAACGGTCGATAAGGCTGCAAGAGTTGCGGCAGGAGCTGGACGAGCTGCTGATCTCTCAATCCCGCAATCGCCAGAAGCGGGGCCGTCGCAATCAACAACCCCCAAGCCCCCTCGAACTGACCAGTCCTGGTGGACTCGTCGTTCAGGTTGGTCGCAACCACCGCCAAAACGATTGGATCAGCCTTCGCCAAGCCCGCCCTGGTGATCTTTGGTTTCATGCCCAGGAATGTCCAGGCAGCCATGTCGTTCTCAAGGCCTCCAATGGCCATGCTGAGGAGGCCGACCTGCAACTAGCTGCAGACCTGGCCGCTCACTTCAGTCGTGCTAGAGGCAATCAACGCGTACCCGTGGTAATGGTGCCCACAAGAAACTTGCAGCGAATCCCAGGAGCAGGCCCAGGGACCGTGCGATACCGGGACGGAAACCTTTGCTGGGCTGAACCAGATCGAGGGCTTCAGCACCTCTCTGCCTCAGAACTCTTAGTCTGATGAGAACCAAGCGGCGCCTGTTCTGACCAGTCCCGATCAGCCCACAGGTTCGGTTCTTCCACCCCCTGCCCCGATTCACGTCGAGCAGGGAATCAAGCACACCGAACCACCCCACGACGTGGAAATGCCTCTGGTTGATCACCTGGAGGAATTACGGCAACGGGTGCTGCGCAGTCTGCTTGCTGTTGTTTTAGCGGCAGTTGCCTGCCTGCTCATGGTGAAGCCGCTCGTGCGGCTGTTGGAAGCTCCGGCTGGATCCATTCACTTTCTTCAACTGGCCCCAGGAGAGTTTCTATTCGTCTCAATCAAGGTGGCAGGCTACGCAGGCTTAACACTTGCATTGCCCTATGTGCTCTACCAAGGGCTTGGATTTGTTTTGCCTGGCCTCACTCAACGGGAACGACGTCTGATCGCTCCAGCAGTAGCTGGATCAGCGATCTTGTTTCTAGCCGGCCTTGCCTTCGCCTGGTGGGCCCTAGCACCAGCAGCTCTGAAGTTTCTGGTGAGTTATGGCGCCGATGTAGTCGAACCACTGTGGTCAATTGAGCGGTATCTCGATTTTGTGCTTCTGCTGATGCTGGCTACCGGCCTAGCCTTTCAGCTACCTGTGCTCCAGTTGATATTAGGAATTCTGGGGTTATTGCACTGGCAACCAATGTTGAGTGCCTGGAGATGGGTCGTGCTTGGTGCCGCCTTGGCTGGAGCTGTATTGACACCATCCACTGATCCAATCACCATGCTGCTGCTGGCTGGAGCCATTACAGCCCTTTTCTTGATTGGAGTAGGCCTTGTGGCGCTAACTGATCAATTCAGGCCAGACATGCCTCTAAGCGACAGCGACCAGCCTCCTACAGCCATAAATTGAGAAGCTTGATCTTTCGGTTGTGCGAGCCAGCAATTCTCAGACGACATCTACCAAGCCCAGACGAATGACCGCTTAAAGCGCCTCGCCGAGATGATTGCAATAAGCCTGTTGATCCAGAACATAAAGATTGCTGCTCAAATGCGCCCAGATCACCTGCAAGTAAAGACTCTGGCGGCACACCACCAAGTGCATGGCATAGGAAGGTTGCCGACAATTCCTTAAGCAAGCAATTCCCTCTCCTAGCTCTAGAGGCAACAGAGCATCGTCAAGGATTAGCCAAAGCACAGAATGATGCGACGATTGCACTGAAAAGCCCAGTCTTTGCAAAGCGTGACGGGCCCTTCACAGTCCATAATGGTCTGCATTCTGCGCAGATCGAACATCCGTCATGACACAAATGACCTCGAGTGATGTGCCCGGGATGGGTCGTCGGCAGTTCATGAACCTGCTCACTTTCGGGTCAGTGACTGGCGTTGCGCTTGGATCCCTCTATCCAGTGGTGAAGTACTTCATTCCACCTCGTGCCTCTGGGAGCGGAGGTGGCACGAGCGCCAAGGATGAACTTGGCAATTCGGTCACAGCAAGCGGCTGGCTTGCGAACCATTCAGATGGTGACCGCAGCCTTGTCCAAGGGCTGAAAGGTGATCCCACCTACCTGATTGTTGAAGGTGATGATGCCATTGGCAGTTACGGAATCAACGCGATCTGCACCCACCTCGGCTGCGTGGTGCCTTGGAACAGCGGGGTCAATAAATTCGTCTGCCCGTGTCATGGCAGCCAATACAACTCCACTGGAAAGGTCGTAAGGGGGCCGGCACCCCTCTCTCTCGCATTGGCCAACATCGCTGTCGAGAACGACAACGTCTTTGTAAGCCAATGGACCGAGACAGACTTCCGCACGGGCGAGAAGCCCTGGTGGACCTGAATCTGACAACCAAACGCACCATCGTCGTTCCAGCTCTCCTATCCCCTCGCATCATGCGTCGCCTCGTCCCCATCCTTCTCGGCTCACTGGTTCTTAGTTTGTCGATTCTTGTTGCTCCAGCTGCCAGCTGGGCCTATCCCTTCTGGGCTCAACAGAACTACGACAACCCCCGAGAAGCTACTGGCAAGATCGTCTGTGCGAACTGTCATCTGGCCCAAAAAACCACTCAGGCAGAAGTACCTCAATCAGTACTACCCGACAGCGTCTTCAAAGCAGTGGTAAAAATCCCCTACAAGAAAGACACAACAGAGATCAGCTCCGATGGCAGTGATGTGCCCCTCCAGGTAGGTGCAGTTGTCATGCTCCCTGATGGATTCAAGCTGGCCCCACAGGATCGCTGGAGCGAAGAGATAAAAGAAGAAACCAAAGGAGTCTTCTTCACTCAATACAGCGAAGAGAAGGAGAACATCCTCCTTGTTGGCCCGCTTCCTGGTGACAACAACAAAGAGATTGTTTTCCCAATACTTTCACCTGATCCTGCGACTGACAACAGTATTCAATTCGGCAAATATTCCATCCATGTTGGAGGCAACCGTGGACGAGGCCAAATATTACCTACTGGTGAAAAAACCAATAACAACGCTTTCACAGCAACTGAAGCTGGCACGATTACATCTATTAAGGCTGGTAAAAATGGGGAAAGCGACATCAAGCTCAAAACTGAAAGCGGAAAAGTTATCAGTGAAACCATTCCAGCTGGTCCAAGCCTGCTGGTAAAAGTAGATGACAAAGTAGAGGCTGGCGCCCCCTTAACTAGCGACCCAAATAGTGGTGGCTTCGGACAACTCGATACCGAGGTTGTGCTCCAGAATCCAGTTCGAATCTATGGACTCTTGGCATTCTTTGTAGCAGTTTCTCTCGCTCAGATCTTACTTGTATTGAAGAAGAAGCAAGTCGAAAAAGTTCAGGCAGCTGAGGGGATCTGATCCCCATTCATCTCAACTCAATGGACGCATTCATCGCGACCTTTACCTCTCCAGGGCCCGAGCTCTTTCAGCTCGGGCCCTTTGCCTTGCGGTGGTATGGATTGCTGATTGCCATCGCCGTACTGATCGGCCTCAATCTGTCCAGCAGCCTGGCCCGTAAACGAGGCCTTGAGCAGGGCTTGATCAGTGATCTGCTGCCCATTCTCGTATTAACTTCCGTTGTTGGAGCTCGCATCTACTACGTCGCATTTGAGTGGAGGAACTACAGCGGAGACAATTTTTGGAGCTCAATCAATATCTTTGGACTCGCCATACCAATCCCAAGTGCCGTGGAAATTTGGGGTGGAGGAATCGCTATTCATGGGGCCCTGCTTGCTGGCACCCTTGCAGTGTTGATCTTCTGCCGTTGGCGTCGCCAAGCCTTCTGGGATGTTCTTGATGTGCTTGTCCCATCCATTGCCCTTGGCCAGGCAATCGGACGCTGGGGAAATTTTTTCAATAACGAAGCCTTCGGTGTTCCAATCAAGGACGACCTTGCTTGGAAATTATTCATCCCATTCGTGAATCGTCCACTTAATTATGCCAATAACGAGTTTTTCCATCCCACATTCCTCTACGAATCAATTTGGAATCTTCTAGTCTTCATACTGCTAATTGTTCTTTTTCAACGCAGCAGCAAAGGGCTGCTGAAGCTTCCCGCCGGTGCGTTGAGCTGCCTCTACCTGATCACTTACAGCCTAGGCAGAGTCTGGATCGAAGCACTGCGAACTGATCCCCTCTGCCTAGGCGCCTTACCACCTTCCTGTGAAGGGGGCCTGCGTATTGCCCAGCTGATGAGTTTGGCGATGATGGCAGTTGGAGGTTTTGGCCTCTGGTGGCTCTATGGTCGCAAACGAAAGCTACCGGACCCTGGTAGGCCTAAGTCATTCGCTTGATGAGCAGAATCTCCATCGTTGGTGCAGGTCCAGGCGCGACTGATCTGCTAACCCTGCGTGCCGCAGAACATCTCAAGCAGGCTGAGGTCCTTGTATGGACCGATTCACTGGTTTCACCAGATATTGCAGCATTGGCGCCTGAATCCTGTGAACGAATCCGCACCAGCTCAATGACCCTCGAGGAAGTTCTTCCGCTTCTGGTGAACAGGACGCAAGCAGGCAAGCGGGTGGTCCGTCTTCACGACGGAGACCCCTGCCTTTATGGGGCCCTGTCGGAACAGATCTGTGGCCTTGCTGACGCAGGCATTGAAGTAGAGGTTGTGCCGGGTCTGAGTGCTTACCAAGCGACGGCCGCAGCCCTAAAAGCTGAACTCACCATCCCTGGCCTTGTCCAAACCATTGTTCTCAGCAGAGCAGGAGGACGCACCGGTGTTCCCGAGCGCGAAAACCTCCAACATTTGGCATCACTTGGAGCCTCTCTATGCCTCTACCTCAGTGCACGCCATGTGGAGGAAGTACAAGACACACTGCTGCAGCACTATTCAGCTGAAACACCAGTAGCTATCGGCTACAGGGTGAGCTGGCCCGATCAATGGTTAAGCGTGGTGCCTTTGAAGCAAATGGCTACGACCTCCCGTGAACAAGAGCTTATTCGCACCACCCTTTATGTCGTCAGTCCGGCCCTAGCTGCAGGACGCCAACGTTCGAAGCTGTATTCTCCAAACCACAAGCATCTCTTTCGCCAAAAGGGCTAAAGAGAGTGTTTTAAAATCCTGTAGTGCGGGCGATTAGCACAGTGGTAGCGCACTTCCTTCACACGGAAGGGGTCGTGGGTTCGAATCCCGCATCGCCCAC
This sequence comes from Prochlorococcus sp. MIT 1318, assembly GCF_047304505.1. Lineage (NCBI taxonomy): Bacteria > Bacillati > Cyanobacteriota > Cyanophyceae > Synechococcales > Prochlorococcaceae > Prochlorococcus > Prochlorococcus sp. MIT 1318. The sequence goes on from NZ_CP138958.1 coordinate 1,222,878, forward strand.
TCGGTTCTCAAGTCAGCAACAGGTTTTAGGCATCATCAACTTTTAGCAGGGAAGCCCACTAAAACCCACGGTTTCGCCGTTTTATACACCAGAAGTACATAGTGCCTAGATGGCTTCGATCTATTCCCAAGGTGATCGGCCTCTACCTGACAGCAACGCTGCCAAGGAAGGACGGCACCACCGGGCGCAAGCAGTACAAGATCCCTTTGCCGCTACCGGACACGACAAAAGGCAGGCGCAAGGCTGGGGTCTCAAAGAAACTGCTTGAGCGATCCCTTAGTAATGGCTCATTTGATTACCAATTAAGATTATGCGACTAAAAAGATTTCATCGATTTAGGCAGAAAAACTAAATGGGCAGTCGCAGCCAAACCAAAGAGGGCACGAGTCGCATAATTAAGAATAAATACAGGAAAGTGGTAAGCATTGAGGAAGTATTTAAATTATAATTAATCGATTTTATTTAAATCGTGTGAACATTGGAAAGTGGAAAAAATCACAATTTCAAGGTGTTTTTTCTACTTTGTGGAATGTTCCTGGCATTCTCACCCTCTTTTGCTGCTAGAGGTGTAAAAGCAGCAGAACAAGATCTTTTAGAAGGAACACCTGAAGCAAGCAATGTAATAAGCTGTTTAGAAATGATGCAAAAAAACGCTTTTCTATTATTTGAAAATCAGTCTCTATCAATTAAAGACAAAAAAACTATAAATCAAAATGTCCGGAGCTTTTGCCATAAAAACCTTGAAATGACAAAAAAATATAGGAACAAAAATGGTGAGAGAGTTGCATTTGAATCAATTGATAGCCATAAAGATCTTGCAAGATTTTCACTGGAATCTAGTTACAATATAAAGGCCTCCGCAATCAATGCTCAAGTAGCTAGGGATTTATACAATCAAGCTATTGCGCAAAGGAATCCTCAATTTAATTTCTCAATATCAGCCTCAATGTATAGCCAGAACTACTTTCAATGTGCTGAGAATTACTACTTAGAAGTTGGGATTTCATGTGATACAGTTCAAGGCTTGGAACCATTTGACAAGCCTTTTAATTATTATCAAATTGGCAGTATTGATGAAAATGTCTTCACGCTGACTTACGACCTTATAAACATAAAGCAAGACAAGATAATAAAGTCTGAGTCGAAAAGTGTCGAGATGAGTGATTCTAAACTGCTAACAGATTATGACAAGCAAATAGCAAATGTATTTGAACTCTATGATCAAATAATAAAACTTGAGCAAGTTTTAATTGTAAGAGTTGCAACTCAGAAATTGTATGAAGACAGTCTTGATATTGTTAAGCAACAATTGAAAACAGGCTATTCAACAATTGTCGACCTCTATAAGATTGAAAGCAAGCTTAGCCTTGCGAAAGGAGCAGTTATAGTTGCTGAGGCGAATCTTGCAAAGGCTAAGGCAAAAATCAATAACAAACTATCCAAAATTAGCTTTGAAATAGAAAATCCTCTCTTTATCTCAAATACTTTCAACGATTTAGAATGGCAGGACACAGATGTTCTATTAGAGAATGCAATTAAGAGTAGCCCAGATATTAAAAAATTGGAACATGAGGCGCTAGCTTATAAGTATCAATCTGATGCTCAAATAGCGGGTCTATACCCATCTGTTAACCTTTCAGTTGGTTATAGTCCTCAGTTCACGGGCGTCCTTTACAAAGGCCTTATGGATGAATCAAGGGAAACTTCCCTATCTGGATCGATTGGAATTAATTGGAAAATATTTGATTCCAGACTTTCACAGATAAAAAGTGAATCAATGGAAAGGAAGATGAATGCAACTCTTCTGAAACTTGAGCAATTAAAGATTGAGAAGACAAATAATATCACTGATACTTCTAATAACATAAGACTTGGAATAACTGATATGAATCAAAAATACAAATCGGTTTTGGATGCTTCAAATGCAATGCGTGGCACAAGAATTAGGCTTTATGCAGGATTTGAAGATGTCACATCATACATTCAGACTGTAGACACCCTTGTCGATACTCAGTTGGAGTATTATGCTAGCATATTTTATCTTAGTAAGATGTATAGGGATTTAGCTTTTGAAAGCCATTCACTTGAAAACTCTGGAATTAGTGAAATACTTGTAGAGACTCTTCAAGATGACTTATCTGATGATATTACGGCTTCAACTGATTTAAAGTGAACTAATCTAGGGTGACCATGGCAAACACAAACACAAACACAAAAGAACTCAAGGGGGAGGATTCATATTACATTGAAGATTACACCCCACTGAGAGTCATTGAACCATTCACTTGGCTTGGTATTGTTGCGGTTTTGCTAGGACTCGGTTCGACACTTGCATGGTCAATATTTGGATCAGTAAGACAATCAATCACAGCAAACTCTGTTGTTACATACCAACAGGGCTTAAAGCAGATCTATTCACCAAGTACTGAAAGGATTGAGGAGATTTTGGTTGAACCTGGTGAGAATGTCACAAAGGGTTCGATTATTGCTAGGCTTAGATCAGAGTCAATTAAAGATCAAGTTGAAGTCAATAAAATGAATCTGAATGAAGCTTTGGAGTTTAATAATACATTAGATACACTGATACAAGAGAGGCTTGAGCAAAATCAATCGATTAATAATAAGCTTGAGGCTATTTATCAACCTGTCGCAAAAAGTGCTCAATCATTATTTGATAGACAATTGATTACAGCTAATGTTCTTGCAGAATCAAAAAAAGACTATCTTAGTAATAGGATCAAATACTTGGAAAATAAGTCCACATTGATTGACCTCAGAAAGAAGCTATATCAGGATATTCTTGAAAAGAGAGGGAAGTACCTGGTAAGTCAGTCTGAATTAGAGGAGAAATACGTTGTCAAGTCTCCATTTGAGGGCAAGATTATCGATGTAAATTATTTTGTTGGTGAATATCCTACAACCTCAGATCCATTGGCAACTTTACAGGAAAATGATGCAGGTGGCTTGCTTGTAATGGCTACTACGAGCTCTGGTGATATTGACCGGATAAGTAAAAATGACCCGGTATTATTTACACCTGCAAATATTGAGAGGAGTCGTTATGGCGGAATTATTGGTCATATAAAAAGCATACAAAGGGCCCCAGCAACAGCAAACTACATTGTCAATATTGCAGGAAATAAAATGATTGGAGATAACTTAGTTAAATCTGAAAAACTATATATATTTCGTGTCGAACTTGAAAAAGATTCTTCTACTCCTTCTGGTTATATGTGGTCTTCAGGTAAGGGCCCACCAGAACAGTTCAAACTACATGCAAACCTATTGGGTAAAACAACTGTTTACTATGATGAGAGAAGGCCCATATCAGTCGTAATACCATTTATAAGAAATCTTGCTGGCTTGTCAGATAACCCGGGCGGTAAATAAATGATTTTTGACTTCCCGAACCGAACCAAAGCATCTGAAAAAGTTTATATTAAGTGCCCGTCTGTAACGCAATTACAAGAGACAGAGTGTGGTCCTGCTTGTCTGTCTATGTTGCTTGGCCAGCATGGCTTATTCTTGCCACTATCGAGGCTAACGAAAGAGTGTGGTGTAACAAGAGATGGATCTAAGGCTTCAACATTAATAAGCGTCGCAGAGTCATATGGATTGAAACTATTACCTAAGAGGTTGCTATTTGAAAGATTCAAAAGTAAATCTACAATCCCATGTATAGCATTTTGGTCGTTTAGTCATTGGATTGTCATTGAAGGCTATGACGAAAATGGAATTTTCATTAATGATCCTGCGACAGGCAGGCGATATGAGAAAGATGCTGATTTTCAAAGAGGCTATTCCCAAATCGCATTGACAGCTGAAGCTACTCCTGATCTGAAGCCAGGTGGTAACAAATGGTATATACAGAAGGGTTTTATAACAATGTTTAAACCAATTTGGCGAGATATATTTCGCGCCATAATATTCTCTTGCACAGAAGCAATTCCCAATCTTGTAATCGCATTTGCTACAGGATTATTTGTTCAGAACGTTTTACAGAATGGTTGGGAGTATTGGTTCAAACCAATAGTATCTATAATTTTATTAATGTCTATTCTTTTGATAGTTATTAAATTTTACCAATACTATATACAAAGACGTATAAGACTAACCGTTCAAAGGATTGCACTTGGAAGTTTTCTAAAGTCTCTATTAAATCAAAATGTTGACTTTATTGATAAAAGACAGCCTGGTGAAGTCTGCGGTAGGCTTCGCACTTTGGATAGCTTAATACTTCTATTAACTGGATCATTTATTCAAGGTTGTTCTGCATTCCTGATGCTTATATTCTACCTTACATTTGTATTCTTTATCAACCCACTCATTGGCGGCTTAATGCTAGCAACTCTTATAACTTATTTCACTGCTATAGCATTCTTATCTCCTGAGTTACTTGATAAGTCAAATAGGTTTGCTGTAAATAGAGGTTATGCATTTGGTTCAACGCTTTTCGCTATTGATTCCATAGCTACCGTAAAGTCTATGGAACTACAAGTAGGTGTATTAGATCAATGGCTTACTAGCTATTTCAAGCAAATGTCAATCAGTCAAGATATTAGTGCACTGTCTCAGGGGATTGATTCCATATCAGACCTTATTGATAACATTTTAAAGCTTACTCTTGTTGCTGTTGGCAGCATCATGGTAATTAAGGGGCATCTTCAACTTAGTGGTTTGATAGCAATAAGCATGCTTATTCAAACAATTAGTCCTACAGTCAAAAATACAGTTACATACTTAAGGCAAATAGCAGTTGCATATGGCGACATCGCAAGGATATATGATGTGATTCCAAATCAAGAAGTAAAATCCTTTCTTTCAGATTACGACAAGCCTGTTAAACAGCTAAGAATTGAGCCAATGCTTAGTTCTGATAGCCTTGCCCATACCCCAAAATCTGCTAAGGATACTGATTTTATTGTAAAGATATCAAAAGACACTACGTTCAAATATGATAAATATTTGGACTTCAAACTCTCTTTTCCTGAAGCGGTAACTTTAACCTCAGGAACTAATTACCAAATGGTTGGAGAAGCTGGTTGTGGCAAAACCACATTCGCGAAATTATTACTATCTGAGTTGTCTTGTATATCTGGAAGCTTAGATTTCATGTTGGTTGGTGGTGGTAGATCCGAAAAAGTATCTCATGATAGTGTGCTTTGCTCTTATTTAAATGAATCCAGTGGATTTTTCCCAGGACCTTTGTCTGATTCTATAACTTACTTCTCTCAGATTAATAACGTCGAGTATTATACAGAACTTTTGACTTCTCTTGGACTTGATAAATTGACTGACAATATACCTGGGAAGCTAAGTTACGAACTCAATGCAACAGGAACTAACATAAGTGCGCGTACATTGAAGATGCTTGAAATTACTAGGGCCTTAGCTATTAACCCTAATATAATCATTTTCGATTATGCATTAGATAATCTTGAAGAAATTTTTGTCAATAAAGTATTAGACCATATCGAAGCGGCCCCTCATGCACTTTCCCTTGTCGTTACACGTAACGAAAACATAACATCTAGGCTTAAACCCATTTTATTAACCAAATAAACCAATGACCAATTTCCATTACAACGTAGCTAAAGATGTTGGCATCGACCAACGAAAATATATTGATCTCCTGGGCAGTGATCTCGAACTAGAGATTAAACCTACAGGGCAAATATCTTTAGACTATATCACGCTTAGGTACTTATTCTTTTTCTTCAAGGTTGATAATTATCAAATAGACGAGAGTTGCTTAAAGCAACTTGCAATAGATGAAAACCCATATGATGTCTATATGTCTGTTTTACGCAAGAACAATTTTATTGTAAAACCAACAATCTACAAATCCAACGATAGACGATTGTCTAATGGACAGTTGCTGGTAATATTTAAAGACGATAATACCCCGTTGCTATTATTCGATAATTCAGGCTTTCAGCCAAAAGTCTTTGATCCCAACTTAGGTATTATCTCTCCAATTAGCAGTGTCTCAAACTACAATATTAAGCCTCAGGCTCTATATGTATCATATTCTGATTCTAGTAATGGACAGAGCCTGACCAGCCTTCTTAAATTTGCCTCATCCAGGCTGAAGACTAATTTTATAATACTCTTCTTGACTCTTGCACTAGCGGCGACTCTAGGGCTTGCTTATCCCCTCATTTTATCCTCCCTTATTGAGACAGCGATCCCTCAAGGACTAACAAATATAGTTATAGGATTATCTCTTTTTTATCTATTAATATCAATCGCATTTCTTATCTCTGAGTTTGCCGCAGTGTTCTCTTTTATATTCATTGACACGGTATTAGATGTTCGTCTCCAAACAAGTGTATTTATGCGTCTATTCAAGATGCCAATTGAATTCTTTAAGCAATATCGAAGTGGAGACCTGATGGCAAGGGCCGAAGCGATTTCTCAAATAAGAGCTATCTTAAGTGGATCATTTATAGACACGGTTGTCCACAGCTCTATTCTAATTACGAGCTTTCTTGTGATGCTGATAATAAGTTGGAAGCTTACAATTCTAGTGGCAATAATAACCTTATTATATATTATTTCTACTGTCTTTTTGGGAATTCTAGAATCAAAGCAAACAGTAGAACAATTACGCTTACAGGGTTTAAATATAGGTTATATTTTCACCGCTTTAAAAATGGTTTTGCAATTTCGATCAGAGAAGCGACAGCCGTTACTTCTTACACAATTTTCTACTCTTATTTTTAGACAACTTAGAAAATCATTTCGAGCAGAATTTTATGGACAAACAGCAGATCTTATTGATACAATCCTTAAATCATTTGGCCTTTTTTTTCTATTCATTATTGGACACTCCTTAATTAGTTCGACTACAACAAGCAAGGAAATTATACCTTTCTCCACAGGAATGTTTGTAGGGTTTATTAGTCTATATTCAGTTTATGTTGCCTCTTTATATCAATTGACACGGTCATTGTCCAAAAATGGCAGTACAGCATTTGCTTTGTGGGAAAGGGCGTATCCTATTTTTCATGAGTCAGATGAGTCAAGATCAAATGAATTTCAGTTCAAGAATAAAATTTCAAGTATTAAATTAAATAATGTTCATTTTAAATATCCTTCTCAAACAACTTATCTTTTCGAGGGATTTGATTTAGACGTCAAAAAGGGTGAATCAGTTAATATTAAAGGTGATACCGCTTCAGGAAAAACTACCTTAATAAGGTTGATCTTAGGTTTTCAATCACCACACTTAGGATCCTTTGAAATTAATAGCATTGATATTCTCAACCTGAATGTAGATAATATCAGATCAAGATTTGGTTGTATAATGCAAACTAGAGATATACTTCCAGGCACTCTTAAAGACTTTCTTCTAAATGGAGGCCAATATAAAGAACAACATTTGATCACGATACTAAAAGCAATCGAAGCTTATGAAATGTATTCAAAATATCCTTTAGGCCTTAATACTCCTGTAGCATTCAATGGTGTTAACTTTCCATCGGATTTCAGAGAAGTTTTGTTGTTAACGCGTTCCTTGCTATCAAAACCTGATGTTTTTATAGCAGATGATTCTTTATACTCAACTGATTTGAACCGTATTAAAATGATCAGAAGTTACCTAGGTGATGATGCGATCATTCTTCTAGTTAGCAATCGAGCCGACATCGTTGATTATTGTGATAGGTCTATCACTCTGCAAAATAAATTCTTAACAACGTAGATACAGGTATTAAGCCTGCTTCTGCTATTCTAATTAAATACCCGATACAACTATTAAATTGCAACTTAATCTATTTTCCGATATTAGACTTAGCCTGAATTCTACATCTTTTATTTTAGCTATATAATCACTGCCACTGCTATTAAATACTTTGTCTAGGTATGGCTTAAGGATGATAGAGTCCATTTCTTTCTCTAGATACATATCAATTCTCTTGCATTCAATTGATTCATAAGATTCGTCATCTTTGCCATAAGCGCACCACCGGCTATCTGGAATAAGATAGTTCGTATGCTCTGTAAATGTCTTTATAGCCTGCGCTAATCTCCAGTTGTTTCCATAATATTCATTCAAGTTTCTTCTTACGCTTGCTCTCAGACCTCTCAGAGAAGAGATCCATTGTGGGCAACAATTCATAAGGTATGTCAGTAAAATTGTGTGATAACTTTCATTATTCTCCAGTTCACTCACATAATTAATCGCTATCAATATTGGCAAAATAGCTAAATGGTTGCCTCCTCTCATGTATAGCCTTGCCATATTTATGCATGAAATGTATTTGTGAAAATTAAGGCTAGCAACTTTCATGATTCTAGATTCATATTCTGCAGCTTTATCAGAGTCATTTAACACCATACAGCAAAATGCTGCTTGGTTAAGTATTAATAAACTTCTCCAATCATTAGTATTTGTAGTCGCCAGCGGTACATATTTTGTGATCGTCTTCATTGCCATGAATGCATTGAACTCGTCTTTTATTGTTATGGTATTTACGTAATCAATCAAATACTCGGTATGATATGAGTGCGTGTTCGCATATAAATAATTTTTGAGTGCCTTAAGTAACGAATACTCTTGTACATCTACAAGCAAGTTACTTAGCTGATCGATATTCGCGGAAATATCCTTAAGACCATGAAATTTGCTTGTTAATATTTCTAGTATCCAGTATTCTATGCAAGTAGATAGGTGCCCATTCATAATATCTTTTTTTATTATTTCATTCAATTCATTCAATCTTGATTTTGACCAATATAGAACCCTCTTGTCACCGAGGCTTCTTTGATGTCCTTCTATATTATTTTGCTCTTTACTCATAATGCCCATGTTCTCTTTTAAACTGCATTCAGTTTGCTCCCAGTAGAGTATTATTGATTCTTTCAGAATATTAAATAGAGGCTGTATTTCAATTTCTTTTCTTCTCTTGGTTGAGACTTTGCTTATTGATGCTTTAATCTTTTCATTTGTTATACCAGGTAATAGGCTCGAATTTAGGAGTTCTTTTCTTAAAATACCTACTAATTGACATGGTTTTTCTTCCTTTATATGCACTAATTCTGGACACCCTATCCCTTCATATTCCATCCAGAAGCTTCTTTCACGGCTATCTCTCTTTTTATTAGATTGATTTGCCAAAACCAACCTCCATTGTTGGTACTAACTTGTATCTATCCGAATTGAGTAGCCCAACAATGTTTTCTGACAATCCTGTTCCTGCTGCGCAACACCCTATATCCATACTTTTGCATGCTTTATAAAAACTAGCTAAGGCACAACCTGTATTTAGCAATGTAAGCCTGTAAGCAATGCTTCTGTATTTGTAGCTTATTAAAGGAAAGTCTGAGACTATTATCAACATGTATCTTGGCACTTCACTTTCTTGCCAGCATTTTTTCATATAATCGAAATTTTCGTAGGCCACACTTGGCATCAATTGTTCATCTTTGAAGCTACCTGTTGAAGGCGAAAATTCCTTCATTTTTATCCTATTGTCTATTCCATCCACTATATGCATTAGAAAATATCTAAGTTCATGTACATTTCCAGCGCTTGGATATGGGCGATGTACCATTCCATAATTAATATCTTTCCCAATACCATCTTCTCTGATATTTACAAACGATCTTCTGAATAATTCAGTCAACTCTTTCTCTTTAATCATGGCCCCTCTTTTTATCGTGATCCTCTGCGAATATGGAGGAGCATTCGATTGATTGTGATATGCAATTGTCTCTGTTAGCACTTCCATGTCTGCCTTCTCTTCGCATTCTAATGGCTTAAATCTGTAATCTCCTCCTCTTTTAATATGATCTGCATGATGCCTCGTCATTGCATCAAAGATCAAATCATGATAATCCCAATATTTCTGCCATTCACTATTGACCAGGCTGAAGAACTTATTTTCTTTCAGTAAATTCCTCAAAATGTAATCATACGATCCTGATGAGTTGCTCTCTAAACAATCTTCTTCCTCATTCAGTAAGCTAGATGCTAGGTTGAAGAATTCACACTTATCTTTTGACTCCCATTCCAATCTTAAATAGCCATGAGAATCTTCTATGACCCAATTGTCACCTTCTTTCCTGATTGTAGTTGTCTTGTTTATGCTTTTAGATTTAGGATGCTTTGAAGCAGTCAAGCATTTCCCCTTTACTGACGATGCCTTGATTTTCCCAAGCTTCTTACCATTATCGCTTAGATCGATGTAGACAACTCCATTGCCAAATAGGTAGTTAATTGTATTTCTGTATTGATAACGCTTCATGATTGGATAACTTTCAATGGTATTAACTATCTCTTCATAGTTTGATTCTCTATCTAATAAATTGCATAGTTGATTAAATTCTTCAATGCTCCAGTTAGGTAGAGTCAACCTTGTCGCTGATGAATTTGTTGTTACCTTTATTTCTGATTCTTGGTAGGAGAGAGTGAACTCTTTCTGCTTTTTAATTGACAATTCCATTTAGAAGAAAAAACCTATTTTATTCAATTCACTTTCTCTCTTCTTTTTTTGCATGTATCCCAACTTAACCGGCATATCGTATAGCCTTCCTTCTGCAAATCTTGGCCAAAAATGTCTCATCCCTGGTACGAATACTTTGGTCACTGGAAAACCAATTGAACTAACTGTATAGTTACTAGCATAAGTTGTCATCCCTGCTTGTTTAAGAGAGTTTAATAGCCATTCCAATTCTTCCTCTATGTACTTAAATTTTATCTCTTCTTTCTCGATATCGTCCTCGCTTAATTCTTTACCATTAAGGTAACTATGGTCTTCAATACTTTGTGTAAGTAGCCAATCCTTCATGATTCTCTCAACGCCTCCATTGCCTTCACCTGGCTTTTCTGTTGCTAGGTAGTATTTCTCGCTAAGTAACATCTGGTACATTTCCGTAATTGCTCTCGATACCGCAACTGTGTAACTTGCATGGCAACCCAATCCAACACATATACACTTCCCATTCTGGCGGTGGCTTATAGCTCCGATAATTGATACATCCAGATCAGTTGGCAGCTTTAATAATTCTAATGTTCTTTGCATACCATTTAGAGAACATCTGACTGAACTTACATACTCACTAATGCTTTTTGGTATAGGAACCTTTTTTAATATTAGTTTGTTATACCACCACATTGCGCAGCTATCTCTCTCAATTATTTCATATATGCCTTGTATTATTGATTCCGATACTGAATTGCCAGAAGACAAGCCATTGCTACAGGCTAATCTCGAATCCTTTTGTAATGCTTCTTTGTAGTTGTAGCCCATCATCGATGTTGGAATCAATTTGCTGCAATTGGGATCCAACATGTTTACTATAGGAGACCAATTCTCTGCTTCATATTGGTCCAGTTTCTTTGGTACCATGTGCATAATACCAAGTACATTCTCATTTATTTCTTCTCGATTGTTATACTGATATTCACTAAATAAGTTAATTTTATTTGGATCAATGGCTATTTCTTGTATGTCACTGTAACTAGCGGTTATAGTAGGAAGCTGAAGCACTGGATGGTTAGCAGAATACCTTTCAATTGCCTCAGCAATGCAGCTGACTTGTGATTGGTATGCTGTCCTACCTTTGCCTGCCGCACTAACGGGATATCCAGTAGCTCGAGCTGAATTCTTAGTGTTTCGTTGAGCCTTATTTGTCGCACCAAATACTCTCCCTGCTCGATATTCAAAAATTTCCTTACTTATTGATGTTAGCTCTACTTTGTCCACTATTCCTGTGACTGAATCTATAAACGGCTTGATTCTACTTCTCGTATCATTAACTGAGCATATTCTATGTCCGCCATCATTCTCTGAACATTTTGGTTGACATCTGACTTTTTTTAGCTTTTCCAAAATAGGGACTTTAAGGTAATTCTGTTGTTTTTCTGATTTCGTTAGCTGTGAATAAAAAGAAATCTTCTGTTCAACCTCATTGTTCGTCATACTGCTGGCTTCTTCCTTTAAAGTTAACTTGTGGATTTTATGTTTCCTGATTATTTCACTTGATTCATTGATTTCTTCGTCATCTATCAATTTATTCATCATTGTCCAAACTATTTTCTGGCTCTCACTTAGGTTGTCCAAATCCTCAATTTCGTATTCTATTATGTGAATTATTCCTTTCATTATTTTCTGCCATTTTGTTTTGTTGTATTTATTTCTATTTGGCACAGTGAATGGTATATTTTCTGATATTAGATGTGTTGCGCCAGCTCTTATTAGTTGCCTTTGATTCATGATTGTTCTGTATTCTTTGTTGTTCGAGTCATGTATAGGTCCGATTTCTATTCGGTCTTTCCCTACAATTACTGGCATGTACAAACTGTCTATATCGAGGGATTCTTTGCCTAGCCCTTGAAGTCTGCTTTCCATTAACTCTATACATATTGATTTGTGACTGTTATGAATTAGCGTTGGGCAATTTTCTCTCAGTTCTGTTGACAGAGTATCTGCAATCCAATCGCACTTATCAAGTTCTTCCTGTTTTTCATGGATTCTGAAACTGTAGTTCTCTAAAACAAACCTTCTGCTTTCATGCAACTCCCTTGAGTGGGAGCTGATTTTTAGTGCGCTTCTTTCTCCTCCATTTGTTTTCAGGTCTTCTATGCGATCCTTGTTTTTGTTGTTTGCTTTTTGCTTACCTTCGATTAAGTTCTTTTTAATTAGCCAATCTTTTAGTATGTATGCTTGGACTTGATAATCGAAATCTCTCAAGCAATTTAATTTGTCTATTGATAGATCGCTATTTATTAGCTCTTCTATGAATCTTGCTGCTAAATCATTGAAAATGTACTCTTCTTTTTCTGTTGTCAAGTAGAGTACATCTTCGTCAAGTGCGTATCCATATGTATTTTGAGTTAATGCATACAAATTTTCTTCTGCTAGTGCCAATCTGTAAGATTATTGCTGTTATGATTATAAGCAGTTTTTTGATTTATGCAGAGCATTTTTACTTCGGCTCTCCCTGCTTTGTCCCTATGTAAAAAATCTAAACAGATGCTTTTACACTTCTCTTTTCTTGAGGTTATTACCTTGAATTCACGCAGTAGTTGTGTTCGCGATGTGATATTGGAGATATTGTAATTTATTTATTGTATTTGATCTGATTGTTAAGGCAAGTAGGTTCATTCTATTTGTATTTATCCGGTAGTTTCTTGGCTTTTATTTTCGCATTGTTTTTTAGTTGTCAAGCTATTATTGGACTGTATTCAAGCATATTATTGTACTGATCTAATCATGCTTGAATACAGTATTTTGTTGCCGATTAGCAACAGCAACAGCAGGCATTTCCTCCGCCCATTGCAGCCGAAAGCTGTTCAGGTGTCATGTGTTCTGAGAAGTATGTCTCAAACTGTTCTGCTGTGAAATTGTAGCCAGCTTTTTTGGCGATCTCGACGCATTCCTGTGAAGACTTCGCATTGCACAGAGCTTTTTCGATACCTAGCCAACCTTCTCCTCCTTCGACTGAAAACAGCTCATTGACTGTTGCTGGTGCGGGATGTACGGACATGGATCTCCTGGCCCTGATTTATTCGGAACTTTGTTCCGTACTTCTTTATAGCTGGTACCCTAGGTGAACAGTTGATCCTCTTAAGATTTTATTGCGGAAATCGACAATCGATGTGAGCTTTGTTTTTTATAATTGCTTTAGTATTTAATTCGTGGATTAAGTGCACACACAAGAAGATCAACCGCAACGCTGATTAGAACCACTAAGGCGCCAAAAAAAACAATAATCCCTTGCAGAACTGGTTAGTCGTGCTGGCTGATCGCCTCTTGTAAGCGTAAAGCGATACCAGGCCATGAAAAGTTGACTTCAATCAGCAAGGCTCCGCCTATTAGCGAGGCCACGGTGATGCCTGCAATGGTCAGAACAAGTAGCAGGGCATTGGGTAGAGCATGGCGGATAATGACTTGCTTCTCGCTAAGGCCTCTGCTGCGCGCTGCTTCCACCTAATCCGATCGCAGGGTGCGTTGCGGGTTCATCCGAAGGCCGTTGCTAAAAATACCACTTAGTAACAGGCCAAGAGTGCTTGCGGGCAGCACCTGAGATCTTCGTTGCTACTGGAAAAGAGCGGGTGTGCCTTGTACATGCTCTTTTATGCAGATTTTATGCACTAGCTGCTAAAGTGGTTGCAATCACAGGCGAGAGCCTGCCTTCACACGGAAGGGTTCGATGGCTCGAATCCCCATCGCCCATAAGTGTTAATGCCAAGTATTTGCTTGATCTGTTCATCATCAAAACCATTTGATCACATATACATGGGATCAAATGATGCCTGACAAGCTCAGTGCTTCCAACTAAGGTCAAATGCATGCAGGTCAACACTCCTCTCCCTTAATGCCGGAGCACCCTCAGGACTTCTTGAGTGACCAATCCCACTCAGAGCAACTCTCCACACCATTGATTCAAGTTGGCGCTTTGCTTAGAGAAGCCCGCGAAAAACGGGGGTTTTCAATAGCAGAAATCGCGGGAAGTCTTCGAATAGGCAAAGAGCAACTAATAGCCCTGGAGAATGGAAACAAAGACCTACTACCTGAGCCGGTTTTTATCAGAGCCATGGTGCGCCGGGTCGCCGAGCGACTCAACCTCGATGCGACTGCTCTTGTAAAGCAAATTCAGGTCTTCATTCCCTCAAGCTCCGAAGCCCTACACGAATCAAAAAGCAAAGCGTCTCGTCCAAAGCTAAAAGTGATACCTGCATTGGCCTTTTTGGGAGGATTAATTGGATTGACTGCAGCAGGACTAGCCATCACTTATTACAGCAACCCCAACACCTTTACCCGCATCCAAAGAAGCGTCAATAACGCAATCATTTACATCAACAACACAGCCGAAGGCATGATCTTTGGGTCTTCAACTCGATCCAATGATGTAAAAGATGAGCCTAAGGACACCAAGCTAATCTCTCAGCCTGCAGATGCAACACCTACCCAAAATTTGCCATCAACATCTCCATCAGGGTTAAAAAAAACAAATAATAATCAACCAGCTTCAACTGTACAGCCAAAAACACAGCCAGGTGGCAACCCCAACCCCCAACAGTGAAGCTGAGATTATTTTTGAAGGCGCCCTTAGCCAGCCGTTCAGCTATCCATTAGAGGAAGGCCTAGAAATCTATGTAGGGCATCCTGATCTGATTCATATAACTCATAATCGAACACCGCCTACTACTCTGAGCACAATCAGAAAGATCCGCTGGCATCAATTAACCAACAACAACCTAATACTGAACTAAGTTCACTCCTTAACGACAACTTTCATGGTTACGCCGCTTGCTTCTTTCACAACCGAAGCACAGCTCTTCAAGCTCCATTGTTCAAGGCTGAGATTCTGATTCAATCCTTCCGGCACTAGTTCAAAGACAACCTGATCATCATCAGCGGACTCCACTCTTATTGCAGCCACCACTGGCTCAGGACGGCGATCAATGGCTGCTGCTAATCGCAGCAACAAAGCCATCTCGGCAACGAGACGACGATGCTCCCGGGTGGCTAAAGCCTGCCATTCCAGATGACGCTTCTTGGGAAGACTGCGGCGGTGATAGCGCGCAATAGCCGCAACCATCAAATGCTCCGCTTCCGAATAGCCGAGCAACTCGCCATGACGAATCAGATACCAGGAATGCTTGTGATAAGCACTGAGATTGATGTGCTGACCACAGGCATGCAACATTGCCGATGCCCAAAGCAGATCCCGACCACCTCCATCATCTTGATGAAGAACACCATGTGTGTGGTCGTAAAGGCTGAGCGCATGGCTGGCTACACGCTCTGCACGGCGGTGATTCACTGCAAAACGCTGCACCTGATGAATCACGGTGCGCTGACGAATACTGCTCTGAAAACTAAAGCGATCCTCCAGTAGGCCATGTCGCAGCATCCAGTCAACGATCAAGCCCTCCCTCAGAGCCCTTTCACTCAGCACCAGCTCATCAGCAGCAAGCATCTGCATGGCGGTTTGAAGAATCAACGCACCCGGAACGATGATTTCGGCACGGCGATCATTAATAGGCGTCTGGATGCGACGCTGCTCAGGCGTCATCGCTATCAGCTTCTCAACCAGGCCATCAAGCCGCTGCCGGGTGATTCGATAGCCATGCAATCTCAACGGAGGGCGATCGTCTTCGCTAGCCAACAAAGCACCGATGGCCATGGCGGTTCCACTAGTGGCAACCATCACAGGGCTCTCCCCAGGCTTGATGCGACGGCAGACCTTATCAACAGCTGGCTCTAAAGAACCCTGGATAAATGTCTGCAAAAAGGAACGCCGTTGAGGGGGGATTGGTTCATGCTTGACAAAATCCCTCTGTAGCCGAACCGCACCAACCCGCGTGCTTGTCAGAGCACGAGCATCGCGACCATCCGCGAGGATGAGCTCTGTGGAACCGCCACCGATATCGATCAAAAGATGGGGACACTCCCCAAAAGGCATGCCAGACAAAACACCCAAATAGATCAGTCGTGCTTCCTCAGCACCGCTCAACAGATCCACCTCAATGCCGAGCTGATCCTGAATTCGTTGCAAAAAATCTCGCCCATTTGAAGCTTCACGTACTGCGCTAGTCGCCGACGCAACCACCTGCTCCACCTGATGGCTGGCGGCTAGCTCCTTAAAACGTTTGAGTGTCTCAAATACCCGCTCCATAGCAGGACCCGTGAGCTCTCCAGAGTCAGGGTCTCGCTCACCAAGTCTGGTGGTTGATTTCTCTGCAAGATCAATGCTGAAGGTGTGCAGAGAAGGATCAACCGACGCCACCAAGAGATGGGTGGAATTGGTTCCAATATCAATCGCGGCAACGTTGCGGAGCTCTCGCTCAGAACGGAGCTGACCAGCACTGACGTACCTGGCCTCCTCCTGCTCGACATCAACCACACCGAAAGGCAATGGCTCGACACCTGGCATGAAGTACAGGAGCCTGGAACAAGACCACTTTGCCATCAGTCAACGATGTCTGGAGGTCCCTCACTAGGGTTCTTCAAAGCCAGAAGCCCGTGACCATCAGATCCGTCTCCAATGGCTTAAGGCAATGGCTAGAGCTGCTGCGATGGCACAAACCCAGTGGTCGGCTCATCCTTCTCGTGCCAGCAGGTTGGAGCCTTTGGCTCACTCCAGATGCACCTCCTTTAGCAGGGCTTGTGAGTCTGATCGTCGTTGGAGGTCTGATGGTGAGCGGCGCCGGTTGCATTGCCAATGATCTCTGGGATCGACGCATTGATCGCCAGGTGGAGCGCACCAGGGAACGGCCACTAGCGAAAGGCAGCATTCGAATTTCCACTGCTGTGGGCTTATTGATTGTGTTATTGCTGCTCAGTCTTTTGGTCGTGGCCTCCCTGCCAACGCCAAGCCAGCGCCTATGCCTTGCCCTAGCCATCCTGGCCTTGCCACCGATCCTGCTCTACCCCTCGGCCAAGCGCTGGTTTGCCTATCCACAAGCGGTGCTTGCCCTCTGCTGGGGGTTTGCTGTACTGATCCCCTGGGCAGCAAGCCAGGCCAATCTCAACGGAGGCTGGCCACTGCTGGGCTGCTGGTTGGCCACTCTGATGTGGACGTTCGGCTTTGACACGGTTTACGCCATGGCGGATCGTCGTGACGACGCCAACCTGGCCTTAAAAAGCAGTGCTTTGAGCTTGGGGAGCCATGCACTTAAAACTGTCGCGTTTAGTTATGCACTGGCCTGCACCTTTTTGGCTAGTGCAGCAGTGAGCGCAGGAGTGGGCTGGGCCTTTTGGCCCTTCTGGCTCATCGCCAGCATCGGCATGCAAAAAGAAACGTGGACCCTGCGAGGTTCCAATCAACCAATGACGACCTACGGGCAGCACTTTCAGCATCAAGTTCTGCTAGGCGCAATGTTGCTGCTCGGTTTGATCCTGGGGCGCATCAGCTGAATCATGGCGCAGCTCCGATCTGACCTGCTCACACCAGCGCTTCAACGTGGCGACGAGGTGGTGACAGTGGCTGCGAGTTCAGCGCTGGAGGATGAACAATCACTGCTTGAAGGCCTCAAAGTCCTTGAAGAATGGGGATTAGTCAGCCGGCCTCAGCAAGTGAGTGAACGCCGCTGGGGCTACCTAGCGGGCAAAGATGCCAGCCGCCAGCGCGATCTAAATTCTGAGTCCCCTGCTGCTCTGATGGCGTGTGCTCGTGGCGGCTGGGGAGCTGCACGTTTACTGGAACACAAGCAAACCTGGCAACCAGGCTGGCTAATGGGGTTTTCAGATGTCACCGCCCTGCTCTGGGCACGCTTGGCGGCCGGGTTCGACGGCTGCGTGCATGGCCCCTTGCTCACCACACTTGCCAAGGAACCAGCCTGGAGCCAAGCCCGGCTGCATGATCTTCTCTTCGGCAAACACATCCCAGACCTTGAAGGGCAGTCCTGGATGGGTGGAGTGGCTAGCGGGCCCTTGGTGGTCGCCAATCTTACTGTGGCCTCCCATTTGCTAGGCAGTAGCCATGTACCCGATCTCAAGGGTGCAATCTTGATCCTGGAAGATGTTGAGGAAGCGCCCTATCGCATCGACCGCATGCTGACCCACTGGCGCCTCGCAGGCCTACTACAAAGACTGGCCGGCCTCGGATTCGGCAGCTTTGAGGGGTGTGAAGCACCTGAACAGATTCCCGGGGATCAAACCTTCCAACTGGAGGAAGTATTAAAAGAACGCAGTAGTGATCTCGGTATTCCTGTCGTCGGCCAACTCCCAGTTGGTCATTGCTGCGGCAATGCTGCATTACCGCTTGGACGACAAGCTCAGCTTGACGGCAGCCATGGCCGGCTCAGCTTGCTGAGCTAAACAAAGCAAAGCTGGCCATCAATCAGTAGTGCGCTCACGCTGTGATTGATCCGCAAGGGATGGACTGGCCAGGCATGCAGCAGCTCTAGTTGTGGCATGAAGCAGCCATTGAATGAGAACTAGATTGAAAACCAGCGCCTGTCATTGATCAAGGCTTGCCCCGCTATGCCATGAGCCTTAAACAATTTAATGGCATTGAAGATTGCGATCTTGAGCTGGGCTTATGCTGGCTAATTGAGGGGGTAAGAATATTGGCTAGGGCTAATAAGTTGATGTCTGACCTTGCAATGTAGAGCAGATATTGCCAGACTTCGCTTCTATTATTTACTTGCCTATCTAAGCACCTAATGACAAACAATATGTCAGCTATTTAATAGCCATCTCTCTGCTTTTAGGGGCATTCTGAGCAGAGAAAAAATCGATTCGCCCAACACTCAAGCTAATTTACGGGACCCCAGTCACCTGGATTACTTCTTGGATCTCCAGTACAATAATCTATGGAGGCAATGGAATTGAAAATATGGGATCCTTTATAGGCTTACTTGAAGGTCTGGATGGTTTGACCATCCTTAGGATCGAAACATTTGCATATCTTTCCGGCTGCATCATGAACTCGGATATTCCTGTTTTTAACGCTTTATTTGTTGACTTTTGCCAAGCTTTCTTTTCACTGACAAATGCTGAGCTATTGTTGCCAAGTCGATAGCTGATATTCCCTGAAACTCTGGTCTCAAAGGCTTCTTCATAGGAGAGATTGACCCCAGCGGTTAAACCATCGGCGATCAGACAATCCAGCTCGACTTGCACGCCCGAACCATCAGCCTCATCAAGATCACCTTGCTGGTAGTCGTAATCAACAGGCATGAGGGCATAGGCATTGAAGTTCCAGGTATCGGATACAGCTTCTAAAGCTGCTGCGATCTGCTGGAAGAAGGCACTTTCCTTGTCGTAGAGAGTGACGCCTGAATCAGCATTACCTGTATTTATCGGCCGGCTGTCATAGCTAGCATTGATGCCATACATCCAGCTGCGGTCGCTATTCAGCCAGCGATAACCAAGCCGTGAGGAGGTGCTGACGGTTGTGCCAGCCACATCAGTGTTGATGCTGCTGCTGGTGCCGTCGTAGTTAGAATTTGGCTTTGGCTAAGGCATCAATAAGCCAAACACTGTTCTCCCCAACAGCAATTGTAAAAACGCTCCAATACCAGCTTGATTGGGTGTGCCTGCTCCTTGCAATGCACCTTGAAAGCCCCAGTTGAAGCGCATAGCGTCTTTGAGGCTGATCTCCATCACCCCCAGATCATCTGCATTGCCGTCTTCTTCTTGAGCAGCCACAGGCTGGATGGGAGTATTGGCTATAGCGAGTGCAACAGCACTAGTGAGCGATAAGGAGAGGCGAATCGAACGCTGCAATGGGATTGAACGCTTAATAGATCACTCATTTTTTAAGATGTTTTTGGTTCAGCTATCAGCCCACATCACCTGCAGTAATCGATCTCACCAGGTAAACAGTGACTGCCATGGGCTTGGGATGTTCGCCTCAATCAAATTCCAGAAGAGTGGCATCAAGTTGCCATCAAGTTCCGCAGGGCTAATGGCATTCGAAATGGTGATCTTCAGTTCAGCTTTTGTTGGTTAACTAAAGAGATATAGACATTTGTTAGAGGTGGGGAATTAACTGCTTTTACAATGACAAGGAGCTTAGATCAAGTGAAACACCAACCCATTGAAAAGTTGGCTGAGCAATTAAAAGTTTTTGCAGTTTTAATCTGTCTCAAGGCAATAAAAGCAAAATTATTGACAGCCAATCCAATATTGAAGCCATCGCCTAT
Source organism: Prochlorococcus sp. MIT 1318 (assembly GCF_047304505.1). NCBI lineage: Bacteria > Bacillati > Cyanobacteriota > Cyanophyceae > Synechococcales > Prochlorococcaceae > Prochlorococcus > Prochlorococcus sp. MIT 1318. Next base: position 1,243,486 of record NZ_CP138958.1, read on the forward strand.
TGATCACAAACAGATTCCTATTTTGCTCTCAGTGCAATCACTGCCTCGGCTACGGTGAGATCAAACGGAGTTGTGACTTTGATATTGGCAGGACTGGCCTCCAATACCTGCACCGGCCATCCCAGGCGTTCATAAAGAGAGGCGTCGTCAGTCACTGTCCAACCCTTGGCCTGAGCCTCAGCATGACCTTGCTTGAGCTGCTCCACAGCAAAGCCCTGCGGAGTCTGGGCTGCCCAAAGTTCCGCACGATCTGGTGTGCCCGTAATGATCCCTTGACCATCAACGCGCTTGATCGTGTCGGTAACCGGAGTTGCAGCAATCACAGCTTCGCCAGCCACCACCGCCTCAGCGCAGCGATTGATCAAAGCCGCTTCAGCTAAACATCTAGCCCCATCATGAATAAGAACATGCTGCGCAATTGAAGGCAAAGCCTGTAATCCACGCTCTACGGATTCCTGCCTTGTGCTGCCCCCCTCAATCCAAACAACGGGTTTGGCTGCCTCAGCCAACAACTCCATGATCATTTCTCGGTCCACAGGTTGGCCAACAATGCCAACCCAAGTGATCGAATCGGCTTCCATCACCGCATCAATCGTCCAAGCAAGAACAGGGCGTCCTGCCAGAGGCAAAAGCAATTTGTTGCGATCCGCTCCCATACGGCTTCCGCTTCCTGCAGCGACAATCAACAGATGCATATGCGCCTCCTGCCGCAAGCAGGCTGAAACCTCCTCCATACAATCAGCTCGCAACGCCTCTGCCTCTGGATCGATGCGTGTTCTCGCCCTCAGTCCGGGTCCTTTAATCCAACAGCTTCAGAGGCTTCCAGCCCTAGCAGCCGCAGCCAACCAGCTGCAAGGCAAACTGCAGCTGGCCTGCGATCCCACCCATCAAGCTTTGTGGAGTCTGTTGCCAGCGATAGAAAAGGTAATCCCAATCGCTTTTGACTCCAGCCCATCCCTCGCCGACTGGACCAATCTGCTCGGATCTGTAAGAGAAGGCGATTTTCAAGTTTGCTTCAACTTCGCCCAAGGGCAACAAGTGAATTTGATGCTCTCAATGAGCCACATCCCTATCAGGATTGCGGAACAAGGCTTTGCACGCACAGTCCTCGTTGAGCCCAGCAAAGGTTGGCCTGCCCAACAATTGGACTGCTACCTCCAAGCGATTGGCCTCACTCTTGACGCCGATAGCTTCCGGCTGTTCCTGCCAGACGACAGCCTTCAGAAGGTTCGGGATCAACACCCGACTGGAGAGGGCCCCCTCCTACTGCTGGCTCCAAATGGCAACGATGGAGACTGGCCAACTCAGCAATGGTTAACCCTTCCAAAGACAATCAAAGGCAAATTACCCAATCTCAGAAGCATCACGCTGCCTTTAAAAGCACCCCTAATCCATCGCGCTGCTGAAGTGGCCTGCGCTGATGTCGTACTCAGCAGCTGTCCAATCACCCAACTGCTTGCTGTTTATACAGGCGTTCCTTTAGTTGCCCTAGGCACTCCAGCCGACGCCTTACCGAAAAGAGATGAAATCCGTTGCCTGGGTGCCAGTCATGCAGACATCAACTCAATCAACCAGCAGGAGGTTCTCATCGCACTTGGCTTCCAATGAAAAGTTGGTGGTACCCATTCAGACGAGGTCCGCTTGCAAGCCTGCCGTTGCGAGTACTCGCCAAACCCTGGCTAGGGCCAATCCTGGCCCTGGCGGTGGTGATATTGGTAGGAGCCTTGGGCTATCGCCTCACCGAAGGATGGGACTGGGGAGATTGTCTCTGGATGGTGCTCATCACCATCAGCACCATCGGTTATGGGGAGGTGGAGCCGCTCTCGCAAGCTGGGCGACTGGTCACTGTGCTGATCATTGCCGGGGGGGTGGTCGTGGTTCAGCTCACGATTCAACGGGCACTACGGCTGACAGAATCCGGCTACTTCCGCCAGCTGCGGGAGCTGAGGTTTCGCAGGGTCTTGCGGCGTATGCGTGATCACGTCATTGTCTGCGGTTACGGCCGCATCGGCCAAGAAATCACCTCAAAACTGCAACTCGAGCAGGTCCCAGTGCTTGTCGTGGAAATAGATCCAGCCAACAAACAAGCAGCAGAAGAACAAGGCCTGAACGTTTTACAAGCTGATGCCACCTTGGATGAAACGTTGCTTGAAGCTGGCTTAGACCATTGCCGCAGCCTGGTAGCTGCTTTACCCAGCAATGCAGCAAACCTCTATGTGGTCTTAAGTGCCAAAAGCATGCGACCCCACTGTCGACTGATCTCACGGGCCGATAGTGAAGAAGCTGCCGTCAAGCTGAAACTGGCAGGTGCCAGCGTGGTGGTGAGCCCCTATGTCGCCGCAGGCCGCACCATGGCTGCCACAGCGCTACGCCCCCTAGCTGTGGACTTCATGGATCTGTTGGCTGGATCGGATTATGAAATCGAAGAATTCCAACTCAGCCAAGACCCACTGAAGTTCAACAAACTGAGCCACCGCAGCCTGGCAAAACTTCAACTGGGCCGACGCAGTGGAGCAATGGTGCTGGCCATCCGAGACGGCTGTTCCCTGATGGCCAACCCCAGTAGCGAAGTCGAACTGGCCCCAGGTCAGTTACTTGTCGTCCTAGGCAGCAAAGCTCAACTCATCCGCTTACGTGAATTACTCGGCGAAGCATTGGACACCATCGAAAGGATGGCTAGTTGAGAAGAACTGCAATGGGTCCGTACGATCCTGCGAGAACGAATCACGCCATGACCTCTCCTACTCCACTAACTGGCCAAACCGCCCTGGTCACAGGAGCCAGTCGCGGGATCGGTCGTGCTGTAGCCCTTGCCCTCGCAGAGGCAGGCGCAGAAGTGGTCGTGAACTACTCAAGCTCAGCTGATGCAGCAGAAGAAGTTGTTCAAACGATCACCAGCAACGGTGGCTCTGCCTATGCCATCAAAGCCAATGTGGCAGAAGAAGACGCCGTAGACCAACTGATCAAAACCGTGCTTGAACGCAGCAGCAGCCTGGATATTTTGATCAACAATGCAGGCATAACTCGCGATGGCCTGTTGATGCGAATGAAAACAGAAGACTGGCAAGCCGTGGTCAATCTCAACCTCACAGGAGTGTTTCTATGCACGCGGGCTGTTGCTCGCACGATGCTTAAGCAAAAAAGCGGCAGAATTATCAATATCACCTCCGTGGTGGGCCTGATGGGCAATGCAGGCCAAGCCAATTACGCAGCAGCCAAAGCTGGAGTGGTGGGCCTCACGAAAAGTACAGCCAAAGAATTTGCCAGCCGAGGAATCACTGTCAATGCAGTAGCCCCAGGTTTCATCACAACAGACATGACAAAAGAGTTGGATTCAGAACCGATTCTTGCCGCTATCCCCTTGGGCTCCTTTGGCACCCCAGAGCAAGTCGCTGCAGCTGTGCGCTTCTTGGCAGCCGACCCTGGAGCGGCTTACATCACTGGACAAGTGCTACAAGTTGATGGCGGCATGCTGATGGGCTGAAAAGCTACTGCTGGATCAGACTTTCAGGATTCCAGCGGCTGTCCCAGTTCATCTCGCAAGCGCCGAATGCGCTGAAGGAGTCTTAAACGTCTGCTCCTGGCAGTGGCTGTCAGGAAGAGACGCAAGGGCACATACACCAAAGCCATGATTCCGGCCAGGCCGGCCATGATCACGAAAAACAGCGCCCCAGTGTCATTCATAGCTGGACCATACCCAGCCAATCCCCTGCAAGCACACCCATAACAGCAAGGATTCGGCTTTCCCCACTTATGCCCCCTCGCCCGCAGTGAACGTCCTATGGGACATTGACGGACGGGTACCAGCAGACCATGGCCAAACTCCTCAGTTTTTCGGATGACTCCCGCAGTGCGCTTGAGCGCGGTGTCAATTCCCTAGCCGATGCCGTGCGCGTCACCATCGGCCCCCGTGGCCGCAACGTGGTGCTTGAGAAAAAATTTGGCGCCCCAGACATCGTTAATGACGGCGTCACCATCGCCAAAGAGATCGAACTTGACGATCCATTTGAAAACCTTGGTGCCAAGCTGATTCAACAGGTCGCATCCAAGACAAAAGACAAGGCAGGGGATGGCACCACAACCGCCACCGTGCTTGCCCAAGCGATGGTGCATGAAGGCTTACGCAATGTGGCCGCTGGCGCGAGCCCAATCGAACTGCGTCGTGGCATGGAAAAGGCCGTGGCCCAATTGGTAGAAGAGCTTGCCCAGCTCAGTCAAGCTGTTGGAGGTAATGCCATCCATCAGGTCGCCACTGTCAGCTCAGGGGGAGACCAGGAAGTGGGCCGGATGGTGTCTGAAGCCATGGACAAAGTAAGCGCCGATGGTGTGATCACCGTTGAGGAATCCAAATCCCTCGCCACTGAACTAGAAGTCACTGAAGGCATGGCCTTCGACCGCGGTTACAGCTCCCCTTACTTTGTTACCGATGGAGACCGTCAGATCTGCGAATTTGAGAATGCCCTGCTGTTGCTCACAGACCGCAAGATCAGTTCAGTTTCCGATCTTGTGCCCATCTTGGAAAGCCTGCAGAAAAGTGGCTCCCCTCTCGTCATCATTGCTGAGGAGGTAGAGGGTGAGGCCCTTGCCACCCTGGTCGTCAACAAAAACAGAGGTGTCTTGCAGGTAGCAGCTGTTCGTGCACCATCCTTCGGAGATCGCCGCAAAGCTGCCCTGGCCGACATCGCAGTTCTAACTGGGGGAACTGTCATTAGTGAAGACCGCGCCATGACCCTTGAGAAAGTCAGCCAAGACGATCTAGGGCAGGTCCGACGAATCACAATCAGCAAAGACAACACAACCATTGTCGCCAAGGATGAGAACCGCGATGCCGTGAATGCCCGCGTGGCCTCTATCAAAAGAGAATTAGATGAAACTGACTCCGAATACGACCGCGAGAAACTCAATGAACGCATTGCCAAGCTGGCCGGTGGTGTAGCCGTCATCAAGGTTGGGGCCCCTACCGAAACGGAACTCAAAAACCGCAAGCTGCGAATTGAGGATGCGCTCAACGCCACCCGTGCTGCAGTTGAAGAGGGGATTGTGGCAGGTGGTGGCACCACGCTCCTGCGATTAAGCAAAGGGCTGAGCAAACTGGCCGAACAGCTCAACGGCGATCAACGCACCGGCGTAGAAATTGTGCAGCGAGCACTCTCCGCACCTGCACGCCAGATTGCTATCAATGCTGGCGAGAATGGTGATGTAGTGATCTCTGAGATGCAACGCCTTAACAAGGGCTTTAACGCCATCTCCAGCACCTACGAAGACCTTTTGGAAGCAGGTATTCTCGATGCCACCAAAGTGGTGCGCCTGGCACTTCAGGACGCAGTCTCAATAGCTTCGATGATGGTGACCACAGAGCTCGTGATTGCAGACAAACCCGAACCTCCTGCTCCCGCCGGCGATGGCGGTGGAGACCCGATGGGTGGAATGGGTGGCATGGGTGGCATGGGTGGCATGGGTGGCATGGGTGGCATGGGTGGCATGGGTGGCATGGGAATGCCAGGCATGATGTAGTCCGGCCCAAAGCTTTCCCTAGGGCTACAAAAAGAACGCCGTCACAACGCATGGACAAGTCTCATGCGTTGTGGCTCTACCTGGACAAGTCACGTCCCACAATTCGATTGATGCCAAAAAGCTTTGGAAGTTAAGCCGCCAATGTTCGGCAATAGTTTTCCACCTGCAGGTCTACACCGGTAATCGCTGTACCGACTACCACCATGTCTGCACCTGAAGAAAGTGCTTCTAGTGCTATCTGAGGAGAATCAAGCCCGCCTTCGCAGATGAGCTTGACATCTGAATCAAGTTGCTGCCGCAACGGCCCCAACAAACACAAACCTGGAGGCCGCTTAACAGCAGTTTCTTCGGTATAGCCATAAAGAGTGGTGCCTACCAGGCTGCAACCAAGCTCTGCTGCACGTAAACCATTTTCGATCGTATCGACATCTGCCATCAGAGGAGCTCCCAAATCTTCCCGAACCCGACTCACCAGCTGCTCAAGAGTGATCCCCCCTGGCCGATGACGCTGCGTAGCATCGAGAGCTACGACATCTGCTCCCGCCGACCAGACAGCCTGAACCTCCTCCCATCCTGGCGTGATGTAGACAGCACTATCAGGGAAGGAACGCTTCCAAAGCCCAATAATCAAGGCGTCCGGACAACGGCGTCGAACAGCACCAATGTGTTCCGGACTTTCCAAACGCACCCCAACCGCGCCATTGCAAAGACTGGCTTCAGCCATGGCCGCAATCACCTGAGGATGACGCATCGGTGAACCCTCAGGCGCCTGAACAGAGATAATCAACCCCCGTCTGAGAGTTTCAAAAGCAGGCAAAGACATGCTCAGGATGCTTTCAATAACTGTGCATTCGTGATTGGCGAGCAATGATGCGGCAAATGGTTTAGAGCAAAAGCAGGAGAAGGTAGGACTAACAACGAGTTCAGGACCGTCGGGACTTGCTCCGACAGAGACTCCTGCCCTTGAACGAAAACCTCTAAACAGTCCTGAAAATCAAAGAACCCTTGCATCTGCCAAAGGCTCAGCAATGTCGTGACGCAATAGCGATACCCCTGCTGGACGTCAAGCATGGCAAGCAGTGGAGTGGTGCACTAAATCAGGCGAGTTTACGGTTCAACAAAGGACGAATCATCAGGAACAAGCCAACGGTGACCACCATCAACACGGTCAAACATCCATAACCACTCACAGTCCCGTAAGGAGCATCAAGCAGAACGGCACCAAGATCAAGCGGACCGGCATAGGCAGCTCGTATGGGCTCAATCGCAAAAGTAAGAGGATTTAGGGCCGCAAGCCAGCCAAGCCAACCAGGCATAAAAGAAAGCGGCGCCAGAGCCGTGCTCGCAAACAACAAAGGCAAATTGGCCACAAAGATCACCGCAATCAATTCAATGTGACCTGGCAGAGCAAAAGCCAGGCCAAGGCTCAAGGCAGTGAACGCAAAAACCAGCAACAACAAGGTGAACAACACCAAGACCAGTCCCGAAACACCTGGCCAGCCGTAACCCAGCAAGGCAGCCGTTGCCATGATCGCCAGGCTCTGCAGAAGACTTAGAGATGTGATGTAGATCACAGAAGCAAGCACGATCGAGCTGCGACTGCGCAGCGGAGCCACCAGAAGACGGTTTAAAAAACCAAATTCACGATCAAACATCACTGGCAATCCAGCATTGAGTGCACCACTGAACGCGGTGAACACAATCACACCAGCCCCTAAGAACCGCCCGTAGCTCATGCCTCCTGGCAACAAACCATCCGGAGCATTAGAGAACAAAGCACCAAACAACACCAACCAGATCAAGGGCTGAAGGATGCCAGCAATCAAGGTCGAAGGGCGTCGCAACAGCTGCAAGAAAAGTCTGCGAGTGAGGGCCAAAGTTTCCTGCACAAGATCAACCAATGGCCCCTGCTCTGCAGCACGGGTAGTAACAGCGGCAACAGGGCTAGTCATGGAGTGACTGTCAGCAGAACGAATGAGAAAAGGGTGGATTAAGGCAGATCCAACTCAATAAAACGAACGAAAGGGATCAACGCATCGCTTTTTTACGCTCCAGCTTTGAGTCTCGTTGACCAGCTACAGCTAACTCAGCGTCCATCAGGGTTCGGCCAGTGGCCTGCAAATAAACATCATCCAAGCTCGGGCGACTGTGAGCGAGGGCAAAGACAGGCAACTGAGCACCATCAAGTTGCTCACGCAAACGAGGCACAACCTGTTCATTCTCTACAACAAGGTTGAGGGAAAAACCCTGTACCCGATTGACCACCACCTGTCGCACACCATCCACACCTTGGAGAAGCTGCCTGACCTGCTCGGCCTCACGATCATCGCTGAATTCCTTCACACGCAGAGTCACCCGATCACCTCCAAGTTGCTGCTTGAGCTGATCAGGAGTTCCCTCTGCGATCACTCGCCCGTCATCAATGATCGCCATCCGATCAGCAAGGGCCTCAACCTCCTCAAGGTAATGACTACTAAGGAGCACGGTGGTGCCTTGGGCCCTCAACTCACGCAACAATTGCCAAATCGCTGAACGACTCTCGATGTCCAAACCAACGGTGGGCTCATCCAACACCAGCAACTGTGGTTGATGCAACAAACCTGAGGCCAGGTCTATCCGGCGACGCATGCCACCCGAATAGGTGCCGCAACGTCGATCAATCCAATCCTGCATGCCAAGGCAATCAATCAATTCAGCAATGCGTCCATCCCTATCGCTAGAGCGCAAGTGATACAAATCCCCCTGCAACTGCAACAACTCCCGACCTGTGAGGATCTTGTCGATAGCAACCTCTTGTGCCACATAGCCCAATTCGAGCCGTACAGCACGAGGATCACTTAAAGCATTGAGGCCAGCCACGCTGACCGTGCCTGAATCAGGAGCCAGAAGGGTGCAAAGAATCCTGAGAGTGGTTGTTTTGCCTGCACCATTTGGACCAAGCAAACCATAAAGACATCCCCGAGGCACCTTGAGGCTGAGACCTTTTAGGGCTTGAACCGTTCCATAGGACTTCTCAAGCTGCTTCAGTTCAATCATCGGCATCAAGAGGGAACGTAGTACAAGTCTTAAAAATCTAGGCAGCTGTATAGAGCTACCAGACCCTCCAGGGGGTCTCTAGTGACTTCTGTTTAGATGAACTTCCCGCTGCTCGCCATCTGCTGAAGCAAAGACCAGGCCTGAAGATCAAAATTAGCCGCCATGGGCAAACGACTAACCACCAAAAGAAGGCAGATACCAAACATATAGAAGATCGACCAACGGAAGAGCCCCTTGGCTCGATCAACATTCTCCGGAGCAGCACCTAACTGATGAACCATTTGCAGCAAACGAGCATTGAAAGGGATCAACAAAAGTCCGTAGAGCAAGCCCCCCTCCGGCAAGGCCAAGACACCAAAACCGCTGAGTAGAACCGTGGCCCAGCCATAACGAGAAATAGCTCTGACGGTGACCACAGGGCCCTGAACAACAGGAAGCATGGGTATCCCAACAGCCCTGTAGTCGTCTCGCAGCAACAGGGCCAAGGCCCAAAAATGCGCTGGGGTCCAAAGCATGACCAGCGAGAACAACCACCATCCACTAAGGCCCACATGGCCGCTGGCCGCAGCCGCACCCACGAGAGGGGGGATCGCTCCAGCAACCCCTCCGATGACAATGTTTTGGGGCGTGCGGGGCTTCAAGATCGCCGTGTAAAGCAGCACGTAACTGCACAGACCAAGCAAAGACAGGCCAGCCGCAAGACAGTTCACACCACTCACTAACAGAGCCGCTGCCGCCAAGGTGCAAGAGATGGCACCGATGAACGCCGCAGTTGGAGACAAGCGTCCTGAAGGCAAAGCCCTACCACTTGTGCGTTGCATGCGCCCATCAAGATCCTGTTCCCAAATGCAGTTGAGAACACCAGCAGCAGCAGCAGCTAGAGCCCCTCCTCCTAGGGTGCAGGCCAGCTTGAGAGAAGGTAGGGGCCAACCTTCGGATAGTGCCATCCCACCAAGGGTTGTGGCCAAAAGCAGTGGAATTAAGCGTGGTTTGGCAATCTCCAACCAAGCGGGCAGCTTGATCCGCTTGCGAGAAGGCACGATCTGCTCCCGGGTCAGCCCCCCCTGGAGCATCTCTGGTGTTGAACTAACCATGACAATGGTCTATCGAGGATGAATCACCAACGGGAGACACCGGCAAAGGTGATCCTTCCGGATTACGGAAGGTAAGGGCGGCAAGCAATGCCACAAGCAGAGTTGCAACCAGCTGATGGCAAACCGTCACTGCAGGCTGGGATAGTCCAAGCTGCAAGGTAAGAAATCCAAGGCCTACCTGGGTCACAACGAGTCCTAAAGCAGATATCAAAAAAGGCCACTGGCGTCGAGGCCAGCCACCGACCAAGAGAGCAGTGCCAACAAAGATCCCTACGCATGCTGCAACGGGTGTGGCAGAAATACGGTGCCAAGTCAGCCATTGACAGGCTTGTCCGCCATTCAGACAACGCTGGGCCGCCCAGGCCGTGGCCATACGACCACCAAGAAGACATTGACCTATCACTGCCAACAAGGAGGCTCCACCCATCAGGCGCCACCACAAAGGCGGTGACTCAACAGAAGAGGACAACAATCTCTGAGCTAGAGCACTCACCGCCGCCACAAGTGTGAGTGCAAATGCCAGATGCGCCGTCACCACACCAGAAGGCAAAAGCTGCAAGACAGTCAGAGCTCCAAGAGCTCCCTGGACTAAAACTAAAACCACCAGGCCGCCGCAGACCCAGGGAAGCCAAGCGGGCAACTGAGAACGCCAAAAAATAGCAGCCCCTAATTGCGCTAACAGGGCAAGGCCCACCACAAAGGCGTCAAGGCGATGAAACCACTCAAGAAAAACCTGGACATTCATCTGACGCCCAGGCAGCAGAGAGCCATAACAGAGCGGCCAATCCGGACAAGCCAACCCTGCCTCCATCACACGCGTTGCGCCTCCGATCACAACCAGCGCAATCAGGGCAACGACAAGATGAACAGCCAACTGAGCAAGACGCCAGCGAACCCGAGGCAGAGACGACATCATGCTACTATGCTAAAATAAAAGGATGCAAATCGATGGAGCGGCTTTAATCGCAAATCGCAAAGAGCAGGGTTGTTATCTCTGAGGATGGAGCGATTGAATCATCAGATTCACCTTGTCTAGACGACTGCTACTTCACTACTGGTCGCCAAATCACCCATCCCTGACAGAAGCGCTCAGGCAAAAAAACCTAACCTCATCAGACACCTTGCAAAATAAGGATTTCTTGCAAAATTTGCGACGACTTAATAATCACTGCATGTTGCTTTGGAGCGATCTCCATAGCCTTAAAAGATCCAAATAGATTCTGTGCGGACTCCCTTTGCCATCCTGACGCTGGCGTTGGTCATTGCCCTTGTACTTGGAGGCCTATGGATTGGCCAGAACGTCAATCTGCTCCCTGTTGATGCAAGTGCGAATGCACCCGTATACGACGAACTCTTCCGAGTTCTTTTCAGCATCGGAGCAATCCTTTTCCTCGGTATTGTCGGGTTGGTTGTATTCAGCCTGATTAAGTTCCGCAGACGTCCTGGTCAATTGGAGGACGGCCTCGCCATTGAAGGCAATCTCCCTCTTGAAATCTTTTGGACAGCTGTACCTGCTGTGGTCGTTTTGTTTGTTGGGCTTTACAGCTTCGACATCTACGACCGCATGGGCGGAATGGTTCCATTAGCCCATGACGCCCATGACCATCAGATGATGGACATGAAGGAACAAATCTGGGGAGGGATCGGTTCTGTAGCTGATGCCTCCAGCACTGACAACAGCCTTGCCGCACTAGCGGTGGAAGTTACCGCAATGCAGTATGCCTTCCTCTTCCACTATCCCCAAGGCGACATCATTTCAGGCGAGTTGCACGTGCCTCTAGGCCAACCTGTGACACTGCGCATGGAATCCAAGGATGTCATCCATGCCTTCTGGGTTCCCGAATTCCGCATCAAGCAAGACATCATTCCTGGTCAGCCCACTCTCTTGAACTTCACAGCAACCAAGCCAGGTCGCTATCCAATCATCTGCGCCGAACTCTGCGGTCCATACCACGGGAACATGCATACGAAAGTGATTGTCGAAGCGCCCGGTGACTACGACACCTGGTTCAGCAACAACGCCAAAACAACGGTTTCAGAAGCATGACGGTTGCTATCTCTCCTCCTAGCAAAAAGCAATCAGATGGTCTTCAACCAACTGGCTGGTTGCGTTACTTCAGCTTCAGCCTTGACCACAAGGTCATCGGTCTGCAGTACTTGGTTTGCGGATTCATCTTCTACCTAATCGGGGGAGTGCTTGGTGGCGCCATCCGCATCGAACTCGCCAGCCCCATCGCCGACTTCATGGCCAGGGATGTCTACAACCAGGTGCTAACTCTGCACGGCACGGTGATGATCTTCCTGTGGATCGTGCCGGTCGTGAACGGTGCCTTCGGCAACTATCTCATTCCGTTTTACGTGGGAGCCCGTGACATGGCCTTCCCTCGACTCAATGCCGTGGCCTTCTGGATGATCCCTCCAGCTGGCCTGTTGCTGATCAGTAGCTACTTCATTACTGGTGCTGCTCAATCCGGCTGGACGGCCTATCCACCACTGAGTATCACCACCCCCGCCGCAGGACAGATCTTATGGATTCTCAGTGTTCTCTTGCTTGGCGGTAGCTCAATCTTTGGTGGCATCAACTTCATCGCCACCATCCTCAAGCTGCGGCAGCCCGGGCTCAAGCTGATGCAACTACCCATGTACTGCTGGGCGATGCTCGGCACAAGCATCCTGGTGGTGCTCTCCACGCCAGTACTGGCTGGAACACTGGTTCTTTTAAGTTTCGACATCGTTGCCAATACAGGATTCTTCAACCCCAGCCTGGGCGGGAACGCAGTCGTTTACCAACATCTTTTCTGGTTCTATTCCCACCCAGCTGTATACATCATGGTGCTGCCAGCCTTCGGATTGGTCAGTGAAATCCTTCCTGTTCACTGCCGCAAACCACTTTTTGGCTACACCTCAATGGTGTATTCAATCATGACCATCGTGATCCTTGGCCTCGTGGTTTGGGCACATCACATGTTCACAAGTGGAACACCTCCTTGGATGCGCCTCTTTTTCACCATTGCCACATCCTTTATTGCCGTACCGACAGGAATTAAGTTCTTCAACTGGCTGGCAACACTTTGGGGAGGGCGCATCTCTCTAAACAGTGCTGTGCTTTTCTCCTGTGGCTTCATTGTCAACTTTGTGCTTGGCGGCATTACTGGTGTAGCACTTGCACAAGTTCCATTCGACATTCACGTGCATGATACCTACTTTGTTGTTGCCCATTTTCACTACATCGTCTATGGAGGTTCGGTGTTTGTGATCTTTGCCTCTATTTATCACTGGTATCCAAAATTCACTGGGCGCATGCTAAATGAGTCTCTGGGGCGGTTTCATTTTTTAATCACTTTCATCGGCTTCAATCTCTGCTTTGCCCCACAGCATTGGCTAGGCCTCAACGGCATGCCCCGCCGTGTGGCGGAATACGACCCGCAATTCACCGTAATCAATCAAATCAGCAGCGTTGGTGCCTTGCTGATGGCCATCAGCACGCTGCCATTTCTCTGGAACGTCGTGCAGAGTGCATTGAGCGGCCCCATTGCTGGAGACAACCCCTGGAGGGCGCTTACTCCTGAATGGCTCACCAGCTCCCCACCACCAGTGGAAAACTGGAGCGGCAAAGCCCCTCTGGTAACAGAGCCCTATGGCTATGGCGTACCTGAGGAGCAGCTCAACCTAGAAAAAACCAGCAACATTGATAGTGATCTAGGGAGCAAAAGCCAATGACATCCCTGCCAACGATCGACCATGACTATGAGGAGCAGGCTGATCTAGCAGATGAACAGGCTGAGCTTGGCGAGGAACATGCTGATCACCGCATGTTCGGCCTAGCCACCTTCCTAGTGGCTGATGGCATGACCTTCGCGGGCTTTTTTGTCGCCTATCTCACATTTCGGGCTGTCAATCCCCTGCTGCCTGATGCGGTTTATGAATTAGAGCTGCCCCTCCCCACCTTGAATACGGTGTTGCTCCTCGTGAGCAGCGCCACTTTCCATCGAGCTGGACAATCTCTGAAGCGCAACCAATCAGGCCAGTGTCAACGTTGGCTGTTCATCACTGCTGGCCTTGGGCTGGCCTTTCTAGCCAGCCAAATGGTCGAGTACTTCACACTGCCATTTGGTCTCACAGACAACCTTTACGCCAGCACCTTCTATGCCGTTACAGGCTTTCACGGGCTACACGTCACCCTAGGGACGATCATGATATTGATCGTCTGGTGGCAGGCGCGTTCACCAGGCGGTCGTGTCACCAGTGAAAACCATTTTCCCCTCGAAGCCGCTGAGCTCTATTGGCACTTCGTAGACGGCATCTGGGTGATCTTATTCATCATCTTCTACCTTCTCTAAAGCCAAGGCCCTTACATCTCAATCAAGAGAAGTTCGAGCAATAACTTGCCACGGTCGGAAGAATTCGTCAGAATCAACACGAATAAACCTGGCGAAATGCTCGTCGGAAAAGAACTTCTAGACAAGGCCAGGTCACTCAGCAACCGTCCTGAGGATGAGATTGCTCGTGGCTGCGGATACGTGGGGCCAAGTGGACGTGTCTTGCGCAAGAGTTTCTATCGAGCTCTCGTGGAAGCCAAGGGTTACAAGCTTCCCTCCAGCAGTGGAGGGCCAGCGGCTTCCCGCGGACGTCAGGCCGAGTTTCGCACTCGGGTCCACGGAAATGGCAACCTGCTTATTGGGCACGCCTATACACGCAGACTCGGCCTAGAGCCTGGCCAAGAGTTCCGAATCGAAATCCACAGAGAATCAGGTGCTATCTGGTTGCTACCACTAGAGAATGAGGGTGACAAGAAGTAATTTGCCCCCTCCTTAATGCTTTGGTCTCTCCATCATCAACATCGCCTTAGAGACACCCGAAAATTAGCAATTGGCACAACTGAATAGATCTTTTTTAGCCATTTCAGGTGAGAGCAGGGGGCTGGTTGTCGTCGTGCAGGGTTGAGCTAAAGGCAATCAAGTCAATGCCACTAAACAGAAAGCTGATTCCCACCAATACTCCGAGTACCCACGACAGCTGCCAAAACTTCATTGTCACAATCAACAAGCCAAGAATAAAAGTGATCACCCCATTGGCAATTGCCCAACCATACCCAGCGCGTTTTGCGTGCGCCATTCCAGTAAAGAAAGCCACGACACCCTCTGCCAAAAACACGATGCCAATCGCCAAGGCAAATGTCGCCACCTGAACAGCTGCTTCAGCAGGGTTCTTCATATTGGAGATCATCGATGCGCCTGCTACCAAGAAAAGTGTTGATACCACTAGACGCCAAAAACAAACCCAACGGGCCATCCGGGAAGAGCGAGCAAGGTTGCTAATCCAGCCAACGATGCCGCCCACCAGAAACAACACAGCAATCAACCCGGTCGTCCAACTTGCAGCAACCACCGGAAAGATCAAAGCCAACACACCAAGCACGATCAACACAATGCCTTCAGCAATCGCAAAGGCCTTGAAAGTGACCAAAGAATCCTGACGTTCATCAACGGTCATGAGATGTTCAAAATGAACAGCATCTGAACGCTATTGAGGGTCTCCTGATCCGGCCATGCTTTGTAAGATCCCTGTGCAAAAGACGTAGCGACTCAGCTCCACCCATGGCTGGCAAGCCACTCCGTTGAGATCTCTTGAGTGTTCCGGTTGCTTGCCATTGGTAAATGAGGCGCCCCTGCCAAAAGACGCTCGGTGTATTTGGCCAACAGATCGGCCTCCAGATTCACCACAGCTCCAACCTCCAAATGTTGTAAAGACGTGCTCGTCCAGGTATGAGCTATCACCGCTATCCAGAACCGGCTGCCGTCTTCAACGCATCCCGCAACAGTGAGACTGATGCCATCTAAAGCAATGCTGGCTTTTTCGCAGACATAGCGTCCGAAGGCAGGATCTTGCCAGCAGACCTCCAGATACCAGGACGTTGAGCGAGCATCCAGAGCCACCACCTCTCCAGATCCATCAACATGGCCACTAACCAGATGGCCTCCGAGACGGTCGCAGAGGCGAAGGGCTGGTTCAAGGTTCACAACCCCACCGCGATCCGCCTTGGCCCCAAGGCTGGTTCGACAAAGCGTCTCCTGACTGACATCAGCACGAAAACCATCCGCGATCAATTCAGCCACCGTTAGGCAGACCCCATCAACAGCCACACTGTCTCCCTCTGCCAGAGGTGCTAATGGGGAACAGCCTTGCACCAACAAGCCCGTCGCTCGACGCTGCACCCGTCCCACCGCCTGAACTAGCCCCGTAAACATGGCAGGCCGTATGTGGCAACATCACTGGCCATAATCGGACAAAAGGGGGATGGGGGGTCAGTGGTCGAGATGAGCGTTGCCGGTTTCGCACTCGACGCGTCCAGCCGCAGCCCAATCGTGCTGCTCAGGGATCCATCCGGACGAAGACAGGTGCCGATCTGGATCGATCAAGCCCAGGCGCACAACATCATGGCCGGAATTCAGGACTCACCTATACCAAGACCACTGAGCCACGACCTCATGGTGGCCCTGCTCAAAGCAGGAAATCTTCAACTTGAGAAGGTCATCATCCACGCGATTGAAGACAACACATTCCAGGCTGTACTCAAACTTCGTCTTAAGGCATCAGAGGAAGAACCGGAGGAAGAGAAGACTCCTGAGGAATCAACACTGCTGCTTGAAATTGATGCTCGTCCTAGTGATGCCATCGCCCTTGCAGTCCGCACCAAAAGCAGCATCTGGATGCTCGAGGAGGTCGTAGCAGAAGCCTCAATTCCTGTAGATGCCGAGGCTGACGCAGAAGATCAGAACGAATTCCGTCGCTTCCTTGATGAAGTGAGTCCTGCGGCTCTGGTCCGTCACCTCCAAACCCGTGAAAGTGAAACAGACGAACCCTTCAATTCTCCAGATCCCGATCCCGACCACCAGGAATGATGCCAATACGACGTCCCTTTGGTCGGGGACCGGCAGTGAGCCTATTCACCCTTGGGACGATGAGGGCAATCGGCTCAGCCGAGCAAATGTATGGGGTTGTTAAAGCTGCCCAGGCCGCTGGCATTAACCACATCGAAACCTCCCCGGCCTATGGCCCGGCAGAAAGTTTTCTTGGCACTGCTCTGCGACAGCTGCAACAAAACCAAGCTGAACCTTCTGGAGGCTGGGTCATTACCAGCAAACTTCTGCCAGGGCTAAGCCTGAAAGAAGGGCAGTGCGAATTGCACAACCTTTTGGCGCGACTTGGACGACCAAAGCTTGAAAACCTTGCAGTGCATGGCCTCAATCGCCCTGAGCACCTGGAGTGGGCCCTAAGGGGAGACGGCGCAGCGCTACTGCGTTGGGCTGAGGAAGAGGATCTTGTTGTCCAAGTGGGATTCACTAGCCATGGCTCATTTCCCCTCATCAAGGAAGCCTTAGCAAGCGGTCGTTTTCAATTCTGCAGCCTGCATCTGCACCTACTAGATCCCGAACGTATTCCCCTGGCACGGGAGGCCCTTGCATCAGGCATGGGTGTGATGGCCATCTCCCCTGCTGATAAAGGAGGACGGCTTCAAGACCCAAGCCCAACCCTGGTTGAGGACTGCAGCCCACTCTCTCCTCTCCAACTTGCCTATCGCTTCCTGCTGGCTGCAAAGATCAGCACCCTCAGCCTTGGTGCTGCTCAGCCAGAGGACCTCACTCTTGCTGCGCAGTTGGCCAACGCCGATGGGCCACTCAATCAACGCGAGCAAAGAGCTCTCAACCAACTTCGCCAACAAGGTGAGCGCCGCCTAGGTGCAAACCGATGCGGCCAGTGCAAAGCCTGCCTGCCCTGCCCAAATTCTGTACCAATACCAGATCTACTACGACTACGAAATCTGGCCGTAGGCCATAACCTTCAAGCTTTTACAGAAGAGCGTTACAACCTGATCGGACGAGCAGGACACTGGTGGGAAGGTATTGATGGCAGCGCCTGCGAGCGCTGTGGCGAATGCCTACCCCGTTGCCCCCATCACCTGCCGATCCCGGATCTCCTCGCTGACACACACCAACGCCTAGCAGCAGCTCCGAGGCGCAGGCTATGGGGTTGATTGGCTCCAGCGCTGATCCAGCTCAATCTGCTGAACAGCTTTAAGCACTGGTAAGGACCAACAACGCGACCAGACCTCCCTGGATGGCAACACAAAGGAGCGATAGGCCTTAGGAATTGCTCTTAAGGCAAGACGCAACTCTGCTCGTGGCAACGGAGGGATCCAACCACCGGCAAGCAATTGTCCCAGCAGAGGCTCCTGCCAAGACTGCTCGACCCATTGCTGTGGCAATGGCTCCCGAGTCAAGGCAGACCGTACAAGAACAGTCCAGTTCAATGGGGCTCCACTGTTGGGGAGTACCACGCTGAGCCTTGGGTCCCGACGCAAGCTCTGCAAGCAGCGCTGTAGCGGCAATACCGCGACCCGAGCTTTACCTTGAATTAACCAGTTGAGGCCCTGTCGATCATCAAAGGTGTAGGCCTGAGAACGCAGCTGACGCAATCCATCAGCAACCTGCATCCTCTCAGCCAGAGACATCACAAGACGGGGGCTCTGGGGTAACACCACCCGCCCCTTAAGAGCCGGGTCTAACAAAACCTGCCAGCCAGACCTTGCCTGTAATGCCCAAGGATCACCCTGACGAAAGAGCAACACCCAGGGGCTGACCCCAACAGGCAGAACTCGAGACTGAAGGGCAGGTCCCAGGCTGGCTTGAAAGGCCCTCGCCTGACCATCGAGCCGGTCTTGAAGCCCAGGCGCTTCGATCCGCTGCAAGGTTTTTGCGGGCAAGCTCGTCAGCCAACCATCACCAAGAGCCAACAGGTCATTGCCTTGCTCGAGTGCGGCGATGAAAGGGTTTCTACCTGCATCAGCTTCAATCGGTTGATAGTTCCAAGGCACGGGCAAACTGCGCCGCCATTTCTTTGGCAACGTTTCCGGAGTTGCTCTCAACAATGGGGCTGCTGAGGCACGTCCACAGCTCGCTAAGCCCATCAGCCCAGCCATCAAGCCCAGTTTTAGCAGCTCTCTTCGTCCAAGCTGCCTTTGTTCAAGCATGGCGCCACTCATCGATCAGACCCTACGGGGCGGAGAAAATCTCATGAGCAAGACGTCCCCAACAATCGGTTCATAGCTTGATCACACGCCTCCAACAGCTGCTCACAAGAAGCCCCTTGAAGCTGAGCCAATAGCGCCAGGGCTCCAGCACCAACACCTTCTTTGACATATCCAAGCTCATAATCCTGAAGAGCCCGATGCTGACTGTTATGAAAACGCAGCCCTGTGGCCAAGCCCAAAAGGCGAACACCGAAAGACTCCCCTACACAATCGATCAGACACTCAAGTGCACCTGGCCTGCCATCTGAACGCTTAGCCTCCTCTGCCAGCCAAGACGTGGTCCCAAGCACAATCCCATCAACCATGTCCTGGCGATGGGATGGTTCCATAGCTGCCAAGGCCAGAGCCAGCACGGCCACCATCTGACTGCCACCGCCAAGCATGACAGGCTGACCCGCCTCTCTTGCACCAAGTAGCAGCCCAACCGCTACGGGCTGAAAAGGATCACCTAAGGCCGCAATCACTCGCTGAGGTGGAGGGTTAAACCCCAAGGCCGCTTTACTCAATCCACGATCAACCAACTCCTGTTTCAACACCATTGGTGCTTGACGAGCACTACCACTGATCAGGTCAGCAACCTGCAAGCCAAGCCCGGTGAGTACAGCCTGAGCCGTGGTCGTTCCTCCAGGGACACATTCGGCCAATACCAAAGGACGACGAAGACCTCGCCCAAGGCAAAAGCCACGCTGCCAGAGAGCATGCACACGCGACAGACCCATGGCCTCACCAGTACTCAAACAAGCAGCCGGACCCATTCCCGGCGCCTCCAGGCGCAGATGGGGGAATGGTGGCGACAGGGTTAAGCCCACTGCCGCCACCAATGGGTCTACGCCAATCCAACGAGCGGCAACATAACTAATCAGGGCCGGTGAGATCCCTGCAGGAAGAGGTGGAAGCGAGCACAGCCTTGGCCTATCAGGGCCCTTAAGCAGCAGTTCCGCATCTGCCACAGCTGTGTAGCGACGGGCAGCCGAGGTAGCACCTGCCGCCGAAATGCCCTCCACCTCGGCAGTACGCGTTCCAGCCAACACCAAGAGTAAAGAAAACTCCAGGCCCCCATCCCTCCAGGGCCTTAACCATCTCTCCTGCGCGGCTGGAGATGCACCTGCACCAAAGGCTTTACAACCTAAAGGTAGACCTCTAGGAGGCGAACCCGGCTTGAAATTAGAGAGGATCCAGGGCAACGAGGCCATGCAGAAGTCTGGGGGGCTCGGGAATTGGTCCCTGCAGCCGAGGAAAAATCCAGAAGGCCAGTGCATGAAGAACAAGCACGTAGACCAACTCTTGAAAAACCACCAAAGCAAAGGCCATCAGCTGCACATGATTGAGATCTGGGGCCAGAGGCAGATTGAGCAGGTCCACCAATCGATCAAGCAGACCTGATCCTGCTCGGGTGATCACCACCCAAAGGTTCTCACCCACCAAAAGCGACAGCACCACAACCCTTACCAGAAAACCCGCTGTTCCAATCACAACTCCACACCCCCAACTCACCCACCAGCTCAGCCCACGATGCCAACTCCAGCCAAGCCAGAACGCTAGAAGGCCATAAGGGAACAGCACCAAGGGACCACGAACAGGCCCCATCAAGGCAATCAACAAAAGCACCGCCAGGGCAACACCCTCTAGCCCTGCCTTAGAACCGCGACGCACATGCAGCAGGGCTAAAGGCAATGGCAACGCCAGCCGAAATAGGGCTCCACCAACAGGGAGGTAATAGAGCGCCACCCAGATCAGAGCTGAAGCCGCCGCAAGGTAAGAAGTCTCCATCATTCTCAGGGCCTGGCGACGGCTTATGGGTTGAGAAGCTCTCGAACCCTTGCGCAAGCCACCAAACCAGATCAAGGCTGCGCTCCCATACCGGAAGGCGGCACTTTGATCAAAGACTGATCCTTGACCCGTTCAATCGTCTCAACCTCAAAAGTCACTCCAGCCATTCGTAATGCCTGAGTGACGGCTTCTGCCGGCGCCGAAGGATCGGCAGCGGACAACTTGATGGTGATGCGATAAGGCTGCGGGGTAACAGGGGTACTAGCCAACTCTGGCTTCTGCTCAACCTGTCTCGATGTCTGAGGATTAGCAGCTTCCGGGTTGCTCACGTCCTGATCAGGAGCTCTTGAGTCAGATGAAGAGTTCGTGGGTTCTGGATCACTGGAAACAGGTGCGACAGGCACAGGCTCCTGCGTGGGAGCATCAAAACTGTTCGCAAGTTCCTGACCAAACGGCGTATTGACGCAGGACTGCAACATCAACATAAGCAGCGGAACACACAGGCTTAACCCATTAGCAAGTAAGCCCCTTGCACTCACCTTGAGCATCAAACCTCACCAGGCTTGATGACCCGAACAGCACTGGCTCGCAACCGACCTGTCTTTGTAGTAGCAGGAGGTTTACGAGTTTTTGGTTTGCTTGCGGCGGGTTTTTTGCTGGTTGTTGAAGTGCTCTTTTTGCGTCGACTTGTCTTCTTACTTAAAGCCTTGGCAGCCAATAGCTCCATTGCTACATCAAGAGAAATGTCGTCGACTCCCTTCCCTTCAGGTAACGAGGCATTGAGCTTGCCCTGCTTGACATACAAGCCATAGGGACCGTCAAAAACCTGCACCGTCTCCTCACTCCCCTCCGGGATGCCAAGGTCTTTCAACGCAGTCCGGCCGCCCCTGCCCCGCTTGGGCATCGCCAAAAGCTCTAGGGCACGACTCAGCCCCACCGCCAGCACGTCATCCTCCCCCTTAAGGGAGCGATAGTCCTTCTCTCCCTTGCTCTTATCCCAGACCACATAGGGTCCGAAGCGACCCAAACCCGCCTGAATTCGTCCACCATCGGGATGCTCTCCCAGTAAGCGCGGCAGACGCAGTAAGCCCAATGCCTCATCAAGGCTGAGCTCATCAGGCTTCTTGCCTTTGGGCAAGGATGCCCGCTTCGGCTTGGGGTTGTCCTCACCCACCTGGCCTCGTTGCACATAAGGCCCGTACTGACCAAAAAGGAGGTAAACCTGATCACCGGTTTCCGGGTCTTCCCCAATCGATTCCGGGCCATCAGCTTTCTGCTTTAGAATCAGTTCGGCTTTCTCTGCATCAAGATCAGCAGGAGTGATCTCTTGAGGGAGGGTTGCCTTAAGCGATTCCTCCTCGCCGTCATCACCCACTCGTTTGGCTTCCAGATAGGCCCCAAAACGACCGATGCGCACCACACAGGGCAATCCCTCCAGATCCACAGTGCGAGACACACTGGAGTCGATGTCACCTTCACGCTGCTGAACCTGACTCTCAAGGCCCTTTTCGCCCTTGTAGAACCCTTCGAGATAAGGCAACCACTGCACCTTGCCCGTGGAAATCTCATCAAGCGTGAATTCCATCCGAGCCGTAAAGCTGGTATCGACAAGATCGGGGAAATGCTCCTCTAGAAGAGCGGTAACAGCAAAAGCAGTGAAACTGGGTGTAAGGGAGTTGTTTTGCAACGCTGCATAACCCCGATCAACGATGGTGCCGATGATGCTGGCGTAGGTGGAAGGCCTGCCAATGCCCTCCTTCTCGAGCATCTTCACCAGTGAAGCCTCGCTATAGCGAGCAGGCGGCTGAGTCTGGTGACCGAGGGCCTCCACATCCTGCAGCGTGGGCGAATCGTCAACCGCTAAATCAGGCAGCAAAACTTCCTGGCCTTCCAAGGCAGCGTCTGGATCATCACTGCCCTCCACGTAAGCTCGAAAGAAACCTGGGAAATCAATCCTCTTACCCGTGGCCCGAAACTTGGCATCCGCCACACGAAGATCAACCGCCAGCATGGTGAGTCGAGCCTCGGCCATTTGGCTGGCCACTGTTCGCTTCCAAATCAACTCATATAGGGCCATGTCGCGCCCTTCAAGTCCAGATTCACTTGGGGAACGGAAGCTTTCACCCGCTGGTCGTATCGCTTCGTGAGCCTCCTGGGCATTGCGTGACTTAGTGCTGAACTGACGTGGAGTTTTGCTCAGATAATCATCGCCATAGCGTGACCCCACGCAGCTCCGAGCAGCCTGAATAGCCTGCTCGGATAGATGCACAGAGTCAGTTCGCATATAGGTGATGAAGCCACGCTCATAAAGCCCCTGGGCACACCGCATCGTTTCCCTGGCCGAAAACCGCAACTTGCGATTTGCCTCCTGCTGCAAAGTGCTTGTAGTGAAAGGAGGCACCGGTTTACGTACCGTTGGTTTCTCTTCCACCGCCTCAACCCGCCACTGACTGCTGCGAACGGACTCGGAAAGAGTGAGCGCATCTGATTCGCCAAGCAGTCGAACATTTCTGCCAGCCTTTAAAGCGCCTGTCGCTTCATCGAAATCACTGCCGGTAGCAATCTTCTGGCCGTCCAGACTGGTGAGCTTTGCCTCAAATTGACCACCACCCTTATCAAGTTTGGCCTTTAGGTCCCAGTAGCTGCCGCTACGAAAAGCCCTACGGGCACGTTCACGCTGCACAAGCAACCGCACTGCTACGGACTGCACCCGACCGGCGGAGAGTCCCCATGCAACCTTCTTCCACAACAGAGGCGAAAGCGTGTATCCAACCAAACGGTCAAGAATCCGTCGCGTTTCCTGGGCATGGACCAGCTCCATGTCGAGATCTCTGGGCTGATCAAGAGCCTTAGCAATGGCTTCTTTGGTGATCTCGTGAAACACCATCCGCTTGACAGGCACTTTGGGAGCCAACAGCTGCAGCAAATGCCAGCTGATGCTTTCGCCCTCTCGATCTTCGTCAGTTGCCAACAACAGCTGATCAGCCTCCTTCAAAGCTGCCTTCAGCTCCTTGACCACCTTCTTTTTGTCCTTCGGAACCACATAAAGAGGTTCGAAATCCGCGGTGGTGTTCACGCCAAGGTTGGCCCATTTCTGCCCCTTTTGGGCCGCAGGGATTTCACTGGCGTTGTTGGGCAAGTCGCGCACATGGCCCATAGAGGCCTCCACACGGAAGTTCTTGGGCAGAAACCCTCGAATGGTTCTCGCCTTGGTAGGGCTTTCGACAATGACCAGAGTGTTCGCCACAGACGATATGTAACCGTTCCAATCTTTATCGCACCGGCAAGCGAGCTGCATGATGCGATGTTCTCAATAAGGTATAGCAAGGCAGCACAGCTACAGTCACGCAAATTGGTCTGATCGTGCACGCGTCATGCCCGAAATGGGTGTATTTCTTCTCGCCACCCAGGCCATGGCAGCTCCAGGCGAGCTGCTCAACCTTGCACTGAATGCTGGTGCGATTGCCCCTGAAGGGGCTGTCCTCGTCGCAATGCTGGCGACCCTACTTGTGGACTTAGCCGGTGAGCAGGCTGCAGCCCGCTGGGTCCCTCCCATTTGTTATGCCGGCCTTGGCACAGCACTTGTGCTCCTCGCCCAGCAATGGAATGCCCCTCTGGAGTCCTCGTTCCTTGGAGCTTTTCTGGCTGACAACCTGGCCATTGCCTTTCGGGCCGTGGTGGCGCTCTCTACCTTGCTGTCACTACTGATCAGCTGGCGCTACGCGGAACAGAGCGGCACGCCAATTGGTGAATATGCCGCCATCCTTCTGGCCGCAACCCTCGGGGCAATGCTCCTTTGCGGCTCAACTGATCTTGTGAGCGTATTCGTCTCCCTCGAGACCCTCTCCGTGGCGAGCTACCTCCTGGCTGGCTACATGAAACGAGATGCCCGTAGTTCCGAAGCAGCACTCAAATATCTGCTGGTGGGCTCCGCCGCGGCAGCAGTATTTCTCTACGGCGCCTCTCTTCTCTACGGGCTCAGCGGCACCACCAGCTTGCAGGCTATTGGCATTGCTTTACTCGCCAGCCCTACTCCACTGGCCGCACTATCACTGGTCTTCGTACTTGCCACGGTGGCCTTCAAAATTGCTGCGGTGCCTTTCCACCAATGGACCCCGGATGTCTATGAAGGATCCCCAACTCCAGTGGTCGCATTCCTCTCAGTGGGGTCTAAAGCTGCTGGATTTGCTCTTGCACTGAGGTTGTTGGTTGGTTGCTTCGGTGCCTTCGACAACCAATGGAAATTGCTTTTCACCGTGCTTGCTGTGTTGAGCATGACCCTGGGCAACGTCGTCGCTCTGGCGCAGACATCAATGAAGCGAATGCTGGCTTACAGCTCCATCGGCCAGGCAGGATTCGTAATGATTGGCCTGGTGTGCGGAACGAAAGACGGCTTCGCTGCAATGGTTCTCTATATGGCGGCCTATCTATTCATGAACCTGGGAGCCTTTGCCTGCATCATCCTCTTTTCCATCCGCACGGGAAGTGATCGAATTTCTGACTATGCAGGTCTCTATCAGAAGGATCCGTTGATAACGCTTGGACTCAGCCTCTGCCTTCTTTCCTTGGGTGGCATACCTCCGATGCTCGGATTTTTTGGCAAGATCTATCTTTTCTTTGCTGGCTGGGCCGACCATCAATACCTCCTCGTCGTTGTTGGCCTAGTGACCTCCGTAGTGTCGATTTATTACTACATCTCTGTCATCAAAATGATGGTGGTCAAAGAACCAAAAGAAGCTTCCGATGTCGTGAAGTCCTATCCATCGATCCAGTGGTCAACGATTGGCATGCCTCCACTTCGAATAGCACTAGTGGGTTGCGTTGTTGTAACAGCCGTTGGGGGGATCCTTTCAAATCCTCTCTTTCAATGGGCGAACAATGCCGTAGCCGGCACGCCGCTTCTCCAAGAAGCCATAGCTCTAGGCAGCCAACGATCCATTGGCTAATCCAACCGCAAGCAGCACACCCGTAGCAGTGCTGAGCGATGTCAGCAAGCTCTACGGACAAGGAGCTGGAACAGTAAAAGCTCTAGACCATCTCAATCTGATGGTGTATCAAGGGGATTATTTAGCCGTGATGGGTGCTAGCGGCTCTGGCAAGAGCACAGCCATGAACATTCTCGGTTGCCTGGATCGTCCCACCAGCGGCAGCTATCGGCTCAACGGGGTAGCAGTCGAAGATCTCGATGATGACGCTCTGGCGAATCTGCGCAATCAAGAACTGGGCTTTGTTTTTCAGCAGTTTCACCTACTCCCTCAGGCCACAGCCCTTGAGAATGTAATGCTGCCAATGATCTATGCCGGGGTGCCTGCTGTCCAGCGAAGAGAGCAAGCTGAACAAGCTCTCGAGCGAGTAGGTCTCAGCAAACAAATGGGAAACCGCCCCAATCAACTCTCGGGAGGTCAGCAGCAGCGTGTTGCAATTGCCCGAGCAATTATCAACCAACCAGCTCTACTGCTAGCTGATGAACCCACGGGTGCACTTGACTCAAGAACCACAGAAGATGTTCTCAACCTTTTCGATGAGTTGCATCATCAGGGGATCACTCTGGTCTTGGTCACCCACGAAAACGATGTTTCCGAAAGAGCCGACCGAGTGGCGCGCTTCCACGATGGTCAAGTCGTTCGGGACTAGAGCGTTGAGCTGGCTGCTACTGATATTAGATCAATCAAAGAAGAACCAAGCCGATTCCCCTACTCCTAGAGCTTGATGTTGAGGGTTATGAGGTCAGCGTGGCGGAGGAGGGCGCCTCAGGATTGATCAAAGCTCGAAGTGATCCATCCCCAAACCTCATCATTCTTGATTGGAACCTACCTGATCTCACAGGTATCGATATCTGTCAACGTATTCGTTCTAGTGGCATTAAGACACCGAGCTTGATGCTCACAGGTCATGACGATGTCACCGATCGGGTCAAGGCACTGGATGCTGGAGTTGATGACTATCTAACCAAACCCTTCTCCATTGAAGAGCTCATGGCCAGATTATGAGCCATGCAACGCAGAGCAGAGCAATTCTCAGGAGACCTGGGCTCGAATATCTACCAGAGACAATACAAGTAGCGGACTTAAAGATGAACACAAGCACAAGGGATGTAACGCGCGACAATCGCACGATTCAACTTTCCGTAAGAGAATATGAGTTGCTACATCTTTCAATGATTGGAGCAGGAAAAGTTCACGAACGTGACGCCATTATGAAAGCCGTATGGGGAGAGGACTTCTTCGGAGATGATAATCTTCTAGACGTTTATATCCGCTATCTGAGCCAAAAGGTTGAACAAAAAGGTGCTGCTACTTTGATTCATACTGTTCGCGGGGCTGGCTTCATCCTTCGAGAAGAGTAATACATGCAAATCACCTTCGGCTTTTACAATGAAAATGTCTTAAGCCATATTCTTGTGGGGAAGGACTTCATTCCCTCGGCACATTTTCACAAAGGTCTTTTTCTTTGTAGAAGACTTGGGTATTATATCCGTAGAACAAATCTTCCTGCTTCCAGCCAGTATTCTCTAAGACCGATTAGCATGGATAGCTTTCAATTGGTTGCATTAAGATCAATCTTATCTTTTATTCAAATGTGCTGAATATCAAATTATCGAGCTTCATTTAGAGACGGAATCGCAGGCCAGCCTCAACTCCGAAAGCACCCGAAGTATCAGTATTGACATTATCAATTGTTTGTGGCGAAGCCTCACCATAACTAACTTGACCTTAGATATCAACTTCTTGAGAAGCTGCATAAGTCAAGCCAATGCCTCCACCGTAACCCCAGGCGATATCGTCAGCATTGTCTCCCCAGCTTTGACCACCACTAGCGTGAAGGTAAGGAGTCCGCTTGGGATTAGTGGGAATATCTAGAGCCAATCCTAAGCCAACACTCTAAAAATAGTTATTCTCATCAGAGTCATATTTATGACCATTCACGCTAAAGCTGTCTATATCATGCCATCTATGCGCAGATATATCAGCCAAGATAGACCCAAAGTCGTATCCAATGCTTATGCCGCCAGCAAAGACAGTACGCTCATCAGCAGATACACTTTGATGGCGAAGCTCTCCATCCACTATTTTACCTAAGCCTGTTCCAATCCATGTTTGGATGTAAGAACCTGATTGAGATTCACTTGCCTATTCTTCCTGTGCACTAACAGGTTAAACTGAGCCTATTAGAGGAGAGAGTAAAATTGCCGATGATGGCACTGAAGCTTTGATTATATTTTTCAATTTAGAATGAATGAATTTCAATTACAAGCGCTCATCTTACACTTTTCTCATGTCTGCAAGTTATTGCATAAAAGCGTGGCCTATGTGGGCTCTTGAATGGTATTTAACTGTTAGATTTTGCACAAATTGTATTCTCAATACTCAGAATTCCTCCATTGGGAGAGATCAAAAGATTTCTTTATCCTTCGCGAAGCAAGATATGAATTGATTAAGGCCGTTCGAGGCTCTCGATCAACTGACCGACCAACAGCGAAACCGGGTCGACACCTGAAGCCATGAGTGGATTGAGATCCAACTCACCGGGATCCATCGCAACCCAACCGCCACCCTGAGGGCGTCTCAATTCGAAATGGAGATGTGGACCAGTGCTTAAGCCGGTACTACCAACCCGACCAATCACCTCCCCTTGACGAACCCGCTGACCAGGCCGCAGATAAATCTCTGAAAGATGCCCATAAAGCGTGCGCCTGCGAGGAGCATCATGTTCCAGTTCAACAGCGATGCCATAGCCCCCAGCTAGGCCGCTACTGACAACAGTTCCCGTTAATGCCGCCACCACCGGAGCACCTTCTGGTGCGGCTAGGTCTTTACCCGCATGCATCAACCAACTGCCAATCACAGGATGCAAACGCATGCCGAATTCACTACTGGTAAAAGCCCTACCAATGATCGGGAAAAGAAGCTGACGATCTCCATTCCCTTGCAGGGGCTTTGGTCTCGGAGTCACCGCAAACACTGAAGCCAAGCTGAAGCCACTCCCAGAGCCTGCCAACAATGCCGAAACCGGAACCGTAAGCGGCCGCAATGGCCGACCGCCAGGACCACGGCGTAGCAAGCTGAACTGGGAACGACCTCGACGCCCCCTGGACCGCAGAGCAACGCCAGTGGCACATTCCTTGGCTGACAGAGCACCACTACGACAGGCTTGCTGCATCCGAGGCACATCGATCGTCAAACTCACCCCATGCCCCTCCAACTGTCGCCGTTCCGCTGAAGTGATCACCTTGTTGCGCTCCAGCTCTTCAAGAGATTGATCAAACCTTTGCGGCCGCTCAAGCTGACTAGCCTCACGCGCAGGCAACAACGGTGCTTGCCGAACCGCTTGAGCAACAGGATCCATTGGCTTGGCAAGGACAGGCACTGAAAGCAGCCATGCAGCAGCGAACCAGCGAAACGGCACCCGATCGGATCCTCAGACGAGAAAAACTATAGAAAAAGTCCAACTCAGTTATCACCAACGTGTCCAGCGCATGGTCCGAGAACCCTGGCTCAGCAAAAGCGACCCATCCAGTCCCAGTCCGATCACGTCCCAGAATTCACCACCCTTCGGATCACGAACCTGCTTTGTCCAGAGGCGTCGCTCAGCTTCGGCGCAAACCCAATCGGCTCGACCAGCCAAATCCATGGTTCGATCAAGAGCGCATAACACTTCTGCCATCCAGACCAGAGGCTGACACTGGCCGGATCGAAGCAACTCATCTAAGGCAATCCCTTCTCTGGGCACACGGTTGCAAACATTCAAACCAAGACCAATGCGTGCCAGTCTGACGCGACTGCCACGGTGCACCAATCGCGGCAAGAGACCAGCCAATTTACGGTCCCCCACCATCAAATCGTTAGGCCACTTGATACTCACGGGCACTCCCCGCAGCTCGAGCCTTTCAGCCAGCGCCACAGCCACCGCTACTCCAAAAATACCGGCAGAGCACTGAGCATCAAACCAGGGCAAAGCGGCACTGATCCAAACCCCACCGATCGGTGACTGCCAGACCCGACCACGCTGTCCCCTCCCATGGGTCTGGCGATCAGCAAACAAGGCCCGAGGCTGCTGAGCTGAACAAGGCTGCTGCTTCAGCCAACCAGACAACATCAACTCAGTACTTGCACAGACCGGCTGCCATCGCAACTGCCATGGCCTAGCGCCACAAGACTGCTTACGCCACAAACGGGCAACCGCAGCAGCACCAGTCCATGACTCAGATGTGTGCATGCCACCAAGGCCACATCCGGGCAACTGCCGCCTCCAAATCTTCCACCGGATGGACAAGGGCCAGGCGCAGCCAACCATCCCCGCCGGAACCAAAACCTGATCCAGGCGTCAAGGCAACTCCAGTCTGATCCAAAAGATCTGCTGCCAAAGTCTCATCGTTGTAGTTCTGCTGTTTTGCCCAGGCTGGAATCGGCAACCAAAGATAAAGCGCCATTGATGGACAAGGAGCATGCCAACCCAATGCATGGAGAGCTGCCAGGGTTCTGTCTCTGCGCTCCCGGTAAACCCCAAGAATCTCTTGAGGCCAATCTTGGGCATCGGTAAGGGCCGCTATGGCGCCTCTTTGTAAAGCCAAGGATTGGTTGAAATCCACGACACCCTTGAGCTCACGTAGGGCTGTAATCAAATGCTCAGCACCAATCGCAAAGGCCAATCGGAACCCCCCCAAGCACCAGGCCTTGGATAAGGAGAAAAACTCAATCCCGCATTCCCTCCAACCAGGACAACGCAACAGAGCTGGCGCCTCACCGTCCAGTGCCAAATCCACATAAGGATTGTCGTGAGCAACCACCACTTGATGACGGATGCCCCGATCCATGGCTTCCGCCAACCAGCTCTGTTCTCCTACCTGGGCTGTGGGGTTATGAGGAAACCCAAAAACCATCATCCGCAACTGGTCCCACTGACTTTTGCTTAAAGCCTTGAAGTCAGGTCGCCATTCCTGCTCCGGTCTTAGCAGCAGTCGTTCAATACGGGCATCGGCCAAAATCAACCCACCCCGATGTGAAGGATAAGCAGGATCCAAAATCAAGGCAGAATCCCCAGGATCCAAAACTGCCAAAGGCAGGTGGGCCGTTCCCTCCTGTGAACCGACCAACAACAACACTTCCCGATCTGGATCAACGCTGACACCGAAGCGCCTCTGACTCCATGCAGCGACCGCCTCCCGAAAGGGCCTCGTCGAAGCATGCAAGCAATAGGAAGAGCTCTCAGGTGCCCTTAGAGAAACTTCAATTGCCTCAAGTGCCACCACTGGAGGTGATAAGTCTGTGGACCCCAGTGACAAATCCAGCAGAGGCAAACTTTTAGGGCCTGAGTTGGCCAGGCGATAAGCCTGCTTACGGCGGTCATTGCGGTCAAAAACGCCACGACCCAATCTGCCTAGACGCCTTGAAGTCGCCATCAACGGAAAGCTAAAACTGTGTTTTGGTGATCTGTTACTACATCAAATAAGCAGCCGTTAAGAACTCCGCAAATGAGGCAAGACATCTTGCAGCGCAATGATCTGCCGATGAAATCCATCCCCTTTCAGAGCTTGTCGATGGCGCGCTTCAGTTCCTCCAACTCAGCATCCACCTCAGCCACCTTGACAGCCTCCACCTCTGGGCCATTGGCATCCTTACTCTTCTCAAGTGAAGACGTCTCCGCGGCGGGTAAAGCCACTGCCTCAGCCCCCCCTTCAAGACGCTGACGAAGAGCAGATAGTTCATCATCTATATCGTTCCCACCTTCCAGAGCAGCAAATTGACTCTCAAGATCAGCACCGGCGAGCTCAGCGGCAGCCTGACTACTGGCTTCCAAGGCCTGGACCTTGTCTTCCATGCGATCAAAGGCCGCCATTGCAGAGTTAGTGCCGAGATTGCCCACAGCGCTCTGTAATTGCTGCTGGGCCTTTGCTGCCTGTGCTCGGGCCTTGAGCATGTCCTTCTTGGTTCTGGCCTCGGCGATCTTGCCCTCAAGAGCCACTAGGCTTCGCTTGAGAGTCTCCACCTGCCCTTCCTGCCCCTTGAGCTGGTTGGTGAGCGCCGTAGAAGATTCCTGGAAACCCTTACGACGAGTAAGGGCTTCCTTCGCGAGATCCTCCTCACCCTTCTGAAGAGCCAGTTCAGCACGTTCGTACCAGGTTTTAACTTGACCCTCAGCCTGATCAGCCTGATTGCGAAGTCGCTTCTGACTGGCGATGGCCATAGCAACAGCCTGTCGCAACTTGACCAAATCGGCTTGCATGTCTGCAACCGATTGATCAAGGATCTTGACGGGATCCTCGGCCTTACTCACAAGATCGTTGAGATTGGCACGTAATAAGCGGCTTAACCGGTCAAAGAAGCCCATCGAGGCATTGAAAAGACCTCTCGGAGGCTAGCGAGCTGGAGCCAAGACTCCACTTAGGCTTTTGAGATGGCCATAGCTCCTGATCAGCAACGCAAACGGCTTGGTCGAGGAGAAGTGCTGCAAGAAGCGCCTCCCGCCCCAGTCATAGCCCTCTGCAACTGCCTTGAATCCATTAAGCGTGACTGGAAGCAACAAGGCTCCATGGCTGCTCTCTGGCAAGAATGGCCCCGACTGGCAGGCCCCCTGCTTGCTCCTCACTGCCGCCCACTCAACATTCGCCAAGGGGTTTTGATCATCGGCGCCAGCCATCCTCAGTGGAGACAGGCCCTGCTCTATAACCGCCCCCAACTCTTGGCAGCCCTGCGTGCCGCGGGCCATGACATCAAAGATCTACGCATTCAACAACACCACCCCGGAAGCACTCCAAAGCTGGAAAGTGAAGCCAGCATCTGGGCACGACATCCAAGCAGAATTGATGTTCATGGCATGGCCGCATGTCAGGCCTGCGGTAGTCCTGCCCCAGCTGGAGAAATGGCCCTCTGGGGACGCTGTGGTTTCTGTAGAAGACTGCAACTTGCTGACCCGCCCCAATCGGAGACCAACGCTTAAATCCTGCTCACGCACCATCCAAGACGTCTTGCTCGCATGGTGGTCCAAAAGCAAATGACAAGAGCAGGTCGAAGTAGCCACTTCATCCTGCAATTAAGACAACCAAAACATCAGAAACGCTCAGGTCTTGGTTGCCGCCAATCAGTTTGGAAACCTTCAGCTTTGAGCTGATTCGCTCGCTTCTCAAGAGTCCGGCGATCCAACCGCCAAACCCTATAGATCCCGAACTTGCCAAGCAGCTCAGGCTGAAGGTCCTGCCAATGCCTCCTCTGCGTTGTGCCCTGATCAATCACGACGAGAGCGGTTGAAGATCCCATGGGCCCCTCAATAGGCAGACCTGACCATCCCCTGCGCTCTTCTTCTCGTAATCGATCATCCAGGTTCACTAACGCACCCGCAGAGCGCCCCTCATAAACCACCACCTGATCGGTATAGAAGTGAAGTGAAGGTTTGATTGCCCCAACCATTACCAAGGGTTCGCGAGACTTCTGAGAAGCGACCAACAGTTGAGCAACGTGCCTTACAGGCAACTGGCGCACCTTGTCACCCAACGCCCACATCGGTAAGAACGAAAACAATTGGAAAGCAACCAATGGCCCTTGAAGGGCCAGCAATCGCCCAGGCCGTGGCCGCCAAGCCAACCAGATCCCAAGTAGCACCGAAAGGCTGAAAAAAACTGCTGCCCTGAGTACAAGACGACTAGCCAGCAGTTCTGCCGCAAGGGTGGGCATCTCCGGGTCATAAATCCATTCAACCCAGAACGGTGAAGCCCAAAGCCCTGCCGCTAACAATCCCGCCAAAACAACTGATCCGCCCCATGCCCAAACAAGACCTGGTCGCTGTTGAGGGGAAACACTTGCGGCCAATCCAATCAACAACGCGGCCGCCGGTGTCGCAGGCAACCAATAACTTGGCAATTTTGTGGCAGCGCAAGTGAATAGCAGCAACACAGCTAGCAGCCAACAGGCTGCAAAACTCTGCAGAGATCCCTCAGGCTCTTTCTGGCAAAGCGCACCGCCCTTTCTGACTGGAAAGACGGCCTGCAACAGCCCAAGGATCAGCAAGGGGGTAAATGGCAGGGACGCAACCACCAAGACAGGCCCGAAAAACCACCAGGGCTGTAGGTGACTATTGACTACTGATGTGAAGCGTTGAAGGTTGTGATAGCCGAAGAAGCTATCCCAAAAAGGTTGTCCCTCCACAAGCAATTCCGCCACATACCAAGGCAGGCTGATCAGGGCAGTAATCAACAAACCAGGCAGAGGGCGCAACCGCTGCCAAAGGCTGGCCAAATTCCACTGCAGCAAAGCAAATAGAACAAGCACCATGCCAGTCAGCACGACAGCCGCTGGTCCTTTGGTAAGCACTGCTAAACCCAAAACAAGCCAGGCCAACCACCATGGCTGGGTACTCGGGGCAGCAAAGCGGCGCCACTGCAGAAGCAAACTCACCCCCAAGGTGCTGCAAAACAAGGCATCGCTAACAGCAACCCGACTCCAGACCATGACCAGTGGCGAAAGAGCAAAGGCAAAGGCCACCGCAACAGCTGTTCGGCGTGGACAAGCGTCATCCTTCTGGGGCCAACACATCACAGTGTCACCAAGGGCCAGCATCATCACGACAGATGCAAGCGCAGAAGGAAGACGTGCCGCCCATGTCCCTAATGGGTCCCAGATCTCATGGCCGGGCAAGGCATAAATCAACCCCATTAGCCAATAAACCAGAGGAGGCTTGTCGAAGCGAGGCAGACCATTAACCCTCGGCGTCAGCCAATCTCCTGTAGTACTCATGGCACGACCTGCCGCGGCAAAGAGAGGCGGGGTTTCATCAACCAAACCAGAGTCTCCTAACTGCCAAAGGCATAGAGCCACCCCAAAAGCCAGGATCAGCAGCAGACCTCGACGCCGTTGAAGAGGAGACAGCAACACCGTCGCAGCAAACGTCAGCACCATCTAGTGATGGTGGCATCCCTGGCTATGTTCGTGACCAGACTCAATATCTTCTGAAGTGCCATAGCGGCAGGCCAGCAGAGTGGACCATCTCCATCCAAGCGCAAGGAACGAAATAACATCAGCCGATTTCCCTCGGCAACACATCCGAGTCCACTTCAACCGGTTCCCATAGTCGACGACGCTGACTCACAACAAGCACCGAAAACAGGACCAAAGCCACCCCGAACCATTGCAGAGGCTGAAGCCGTTCTCCTAGCCAAACGCCACCAGCAGCAAGGGCAAACACCGGTGTAAGGAATGCCAGGGTGCTAAAGCTTGTGAGCTCCTCCCGATTGACGAGCCAAAAGAACAATCCATAGGCCAGGGCACTGCCAAAAAAGCTGGCGTAGGCCATCAATCCCCAATCAAAGCCAGTCCAATCAGGCCACAAAGGCCATGTGCGATCAAAACTGTGCCAGAGCAGTAACGGCAAGCTGCCTAAGACCATGTGCCAACCAGTGACCGCAACGGGATCACTGCTACGGCAGGCATACCTGCTCAGCACTGTGCCTAAGGCCATGGCGATGGCTGCTGCGAGCATCCAGCCTTCCCCTTGCTCCAACAAACTGGAACCAGAGGCCTGTTCGCCTAGCAACCACCAATGGCGCAACAAATCCGGCGGGGCACCAAGGCAGATAATCCCGACCAAACCGAACATCAAACCCATCCAGCCAACTGGGTTGATGGACTCTCCAAAGAGGCTGCGTGCCAGCAGAGCTACCAGCAATGGCTGGGAGTCAATCAGCACCGATCCCATCCCTGCTCCGGTATAGGCCAAGCCCTTGACCAGGAACATTTGGAAAAGACATGCATCAACAACCGTAAAGACCAGGAACCAAATCCTGTCAGTTGAGGCGATAGCCCAGTGACGTCCCAGCGACGGCAAGGCCAGCAGGATGACAACTCCTGCTGGCAAAAGGCGCAGACAAGCGACGAGAAGCGGTCCGCCCGAAATCACCAGAGGTGTCATCGCAGCCATGGCCGTACCCCAAAGGGCAAAGGGCAGGACCATCAACAGCCAGTGCCGTATTGACAACATGAAGGCAACAAGCAGGTTCCTTTTTAAGATCCAATCCTCTACGAAGAAATTGAATGGGCTGGCTCTGGCGACGCAAATCTCGCCGAAGGATCGCACAGATCACCATTGACGGAGCAATCAGCGGTGCAACGCGCGAGCGGGTGCTGAAAGCGATCAAGGAAGTTGAAGAGAGAGAGTTTCCCGCTCTTCTGCTGCGTATCGACAGCCCAGGAGGAACTGTCGGTGACAGTCAGGAAATCCATGCGGCCCTGCTCAGGCTTAGAGAAAAGGGTTGTCATGTTGTAGCGAGCTTCGGCAATGTATCCGCCTCCGGCGGTGTTTATGTCGGGGTGGCTGCAGAAAAAATTGTTGCCAATCCCGGCACAATCACTGGCTCAATCGGGGTCATCTTGCGGGGCAACAACCTCTCCAAATTGCTGGAGCGAATCGGCATCCGCTTCGAGACAGTAAAAAGCGGCACCTACAAGGACATTCTCTCGCCTGATCGCGCACTCACAGCAGAGGAGCGTCAGCTACTGCAATCACTGATCGATAGCAGCTATGAGCAATTTGTGAACGCGGTAGCTGAAGGCCGCCATCTCAGTGCCGAAGAGGTGCGCAACTTCGCCGACGGCCGTGTGTTCAGCGGAGCTCAGGCCCATGATCTCGGACTCGTCGATGAGCTGGGAGATGAAGAACATGCTCGAAAACTTGCGGCCAAGCTGGCGGACCTTGATGAAGCCAACACCCAAACGCTCAAACTGGGACGCCCCAAAAAACGGTTAGCGGGATTTCTACCAGGCAGCAAACTCCTATCCAAACTTGCAGAGCTTCTCAACCTTGAGCTTGGCAACAGTGGTCAGGTGCTCTGGCTCTTTCTGCCATGACCACTTCCATCCCTTATGGAGGCCTCCACTTACACGGTCTCAGAGGTGCCACAACAAGCTCTGCCAACACGACCAAAGCCATCGAGGCAGCCGTCAGCGAGCTCGTGCAAGCGCTAATGCAACGCAATCGACTCAACCCTGCAGAAATCGTGTCCATCACGTTCTCTGTAACGGCAGACCTAAACGCCTGTTTCCCTGCAGCGATCGCGCGCCGTCAAGCAGGATGGGAGTCGATAGCACTGCTGGACTGCCAGCAAATGTATGTCGAGGGGGATCTCAAACGCTGCATCCGCATGCTTGCCCATGCCTGGCTGCCTTCAGATCAGCCCCCTCAACATCCCTACCTTGGCGAAACCGCGCTACTGCGTCCAGATCGATGCTGAATCACTTGCCGCACCAAAAGCTGCCAACTACTAGGCCGTCCTAGTCGTTGTGATTCATCGAGGAGAGCAAAGGAGAATCAATTTACTTTTAAGTGCCGGTGGTTAACAACACACCCGCTTTGATCTCATGGTTAAGCAGCTCTTCAGGCTTTGTATTCCAGGCACCCTTGCCTTAGGAGGCCTCACTGCCGGTTTGATCGGTTCCAGTGTGATGCTTGAAAGCATCACACCACCAAAGGCCAGAGCCCAGGCAACACCAGCGCTACTTGAATTTCGCTGGGAGAACTCTAAAGACTATAAAAAGCTCTATTACTGGCAAAGCTCAACCATCAGGCGTGACCGAGCAACCTATTACCTAATGCTGAAACCCAAGGACCGCAAAACTGCGATCCTCAAGCTAAGCATCTCTGTCCCTGACTATTTCGATGCAAAGATCAACCCGAACAAACTGAACCTTTGCCTTGTCAATCTAGGGGGCATGCTCTCACGCACCCGCTGCAAAGAAGAGGTTCCTGCGATTTTCGAAGTCTCTGAAGACCAAACAAGCATTGAAGTCTTCCCGGACACCCCCATCCCTACAGAAGGCACCTATGCGGTGGTCATGAAAATCTTTAACCCCGACCAACGTGGGATGTTCCAGTTCAATGCCCTTGCCCAAGCTCCTGGAGATGTGCCAATGGGCGGCTACCTTGGCAGCTGGCTCATTGACATCAACTGAACTGATAAGTTTGTCGACTGATAAAAGACTGTACGCCGTTCTCCTTCAATGACAAAAAGAACCTTTGGTGGAACCAGCCGCAAGCGAAAGCGCGTCTCAGGATTTCGTGTGCGCATGCGAACTCACACTGGTCGAAGAGTGATCCGCAGTCGCCGAAAACGTGGCCGCACACGTCTCGCGGTCTAATCCATAACACTGCGGGTCAATCACTCAAATCACGCCACTTCCTCAGGAAGCCAACCTCCAATGGTGCTGCCAGCATCAATGCGATTAAGGGGAAGTCGATGTTTTGAGCGCCTTCAGAAGTGGGGCTATCGCTTTTATGGAACTTCAATGGTGCTCCGTGTCATCGAAGCAGATCTCCAATTGCTCAAAGCACCCCATCGGCACCACAACTCCACGGCATGCCGTTGTGCCGTTGTGATCAGCAGCAAAGTGAGTAAACGGGCCGTCATTCGCAACCGTCTGCGTCGACTTCTGCACGATCACCTAAGAAGCAGGCTTGAGGTTGCACCCGAGCATTGCAATCACTGGGTGCTGATCAGCCTCAAGCCAGTCGCCTCCGCAATAGAGGCGTCTCCATTGCTAGAAGAATGCGACAGATTGCTCCATGAAGCAGGTTTGTTGTCATGATCACAACCTCAGAAGAGGTCTTCTATGAAGGAGGCCCCGCTCAAAGCGATCTCATCATCAACCTATTGATGGGGCTAACTCTGATTGGCCTTCCTTTCACCATTGGGGCGGTGATTCGAGCGTTGTGGCTGCGCTTTCGCATTACCAA
This sequence comes from Prochlorococcus sp. MIT 1318, assembly GCF_047304505.1. Classification (NCBI taxonomy): domain Bacteria; kingdom Bacillati; phylum Cyanobacteriota; class Cyanophyceae; order Synechococcales; family Prochlorococcaceae; genus Prochlorococcus; species Prochlorococcus sp. MIT 1318. The sequence goes on from NZ_CP138958.1 coordinate 1,281,706, forward strand.
TCGACGCGTTTCGGTGACTGGGGGATGGCTGGGACGCGATAAGACCCAAGTCGTGTATAGCCAAATCAAGGAGGTTCGCTCAGTGCCCCGTGGCCTGGGCTCCTGGGGCGACATGGTACTGGTACTCAACGATGGTTCAAGACTTGAGATGCGCTCTTTACCTAGCTTCAGAGAAACCGAGAAATACATCAATGCACGGATTAGCGCCCGCAGGGCCAAAGGTTCACCCCAGGATCTAAAGGGCTTTGCGGCTTAAATAGCTCCTAGCGTGTAACCCAGCCATATAGGTGCTGATGCACACTGGCATCACAGTTCCATCCACCCTCAGCAATCGATCGTGATCGGGTACATCTCCGACAACATTCTGCTCCCGATCCTGGATTTCTTCTACGGATTAGTGCCGAGCTATGGCCTCGCCATCGTCGCCCTCACAGTGGTCATCCGATTAGCACTGTTCCCCTTAAGTGCTGGATCCATTCGTAGCGCTCGTCGCATGCGGATCGCCCAGCCGGCCATGAAGAAGCGCCAGGATGAAATCAAGAGCCGTTATGCCAAAGACCCTCAGAAGCAACAGGAGGAACTAGGGAAAGTCATGAAGGAGTTCGGCAACCCCCTCTCAGGGTGCCTACCCCTATTGGTACAGATGCCAATTCTCTTCGCCCTGTTTGCAACCCTTCGAGGATCACCTTTTGCTGATGTGCCTTATTTGGTGAACCTCAAGGTGCTGCCTAGCGACCAAATTGCAGCCATTGAACCCAAGCCATTTACCAGTAGCAAGCATTCGATTTTCATCAGTGAAACCAAACATTTCCCAGTCATTGCGTCTCTGCCAAGAGGCACAAAATTAGGAGTTGGAGACAAGGCCCAAATCAAGCTGCAAACGCTCACTGGCGAAAGCTTCACAAGCAGGCTTTCTGGCGTAGAAGGTGGAACCAAGTTCACGCCAACCTGGAGCGTCACCAAGGGGGATGATCTTGTCAAGGTGTCGGCCGATGGCACTGTCCAGGCTTTGGCTGAAGGCGATGCCACTGTTCAAGGCAAAATTCCTGGCCTTGCTGCCCAAAGTGGCTTTCTATTCATTAAGGCCCTTGGTCAAGTTGGTTTCTACGTCGATGGGGAAATCAACTGGGATATCGCAATTCTGGTTGGTGGTTTCGGCTTGACGCTTTTGGTTTCGCAGATCCTGTCCGGCAGGGGGCTGCCTGCGAACCCTCAACAATCAACAGCCAACAAGATCACGCCAGTGATGATCACTGGCATGTTTTTGTTCTTTCCACTACCAGCAGGTGTATTGCTGTATATGGTGATCGCAAACATCTTTCAAGCAGGTCAAACTTTTCTGCTTAGTCGTGAAGCCCTACCTGAGAACCTGCAGAAAATCCTCAATGACCAGCAATCCAAACCTGCTTTAGCAACAGAAGCCATCGGTGGATCAGATCGCCTTCCCTTTGAACCTAAAAAACGTAGTAAATGATCCCAGGGCTCCAACCAATTTCATTGCAAGACCTGAAAGCCTTGGCTGCTCCTCGACACTGGTCGATCGAGGGACATCTGGATGAGATGGCCTCTCTCACTCCATTGAGAGGCAGCATCAGCGCCGAGCATCAAGGCAGCATTCTTGAAGTGAAAGGGAAATTCCAAACCATCGTCACCCTCTGCTGTGATCGATGCCTAAGCGAATTCAATCAAAACCTTGCTTGTAATACCGAAGAACTGATCTGGCTGAAGGGCAATGGTCCAAACCCAAACGAACTCACTGGCTCGAGCCATTGCGAGGATATGGATGCACTGATGGAGTGCCTTGACCCTCTTGGCAGCTTTGACCCAGAACGTTGGGTTTTCGAACAACTGAGTCTGCAGATGCCTTTAGTCAAGCGTTGTGGGGCCGATTGCCCCGGTCCAGCTCAACTGCAGCCCTCAGCCCAAACCACTGCCGTGAAACCTGAGGGAACTGATCTCGATCCACGCTGGGCAGCTTTACACAAACTCACCTCGCCATGACGAGCTGGGATAACCACCTGGATCTACTAATCAGAGCCAGAACACCTCTCCTTTGGATTCGCAGCAGCGAAGAGGAGCGTGTTGAAGTGCTGCTTGAACAAGCCGCAAAACGACTACAGCCCCGTCGCCTTGCTAGCTGGGATTTTATTGGCGGCCTTAAAGGCGTGCTTAACGAAGAAGGGCTTGGGGCACGTCAACCGATGGCCGTCCTTCAATGGCTGCAACAACTTGATGCAAGTAGTCCAACCCTATTGCTAGTCAAAGATTTTTATCACTTCTGCGAAGACGCTGGTATCGCACGCATGTTGCGCAACTTGTCGGTTCACTTGCGCCATCAACCCCACACTGTGGTTCTCTGCTCAGGGCCATGGACTCCGCCCAGCGATCTTGATGATTCCCTGACCATTCTCGATCTACCTCTGCCGCAGGAACCAGAACTGCGAACACTGCTGGAGAACATCGCCCAGGCAAGCGGCTCCCCCCTTTCAGCCGACGTTTTAGAAGAGCTAACCCACGCTTGCAGCGGCCTCAGCGAAATGAGGGTGCGTCAGGTAGCAGCCCGAGCCCTAGCACAGCGGGGCAAACTAGGTTGGGCAGATCTCGCCGAGGTGCTTGAGGAAAAGCGTCAGACCGTCGCCCGCAGTGAGGTTTTGGAGTACTGCGTTACAGAAGCCTCGCTTGCCGACATAGGCGGCCTCGATAGCCTTAAGGGTTGGCTGGAGCAACGCCATCAGGCATTCTCCGACGAAGCTCGTCACTTTGGCTTGCCACTGCCCCGCGGCGTTCTACTGATCGGCCCCCAAGGCACAGGCAAATCGCTCACCGCCAAGGCCATCGCCCACAACTGGTCGATGCCACTGCTTCGCCTCGATGTAGGCCGCCTATTTGCCGGGCTAGTGGGTGCTAGCGAGGCACGTACCAGAGAGACGATCCAGCGGGCAGAAGCCATGTCTCCATGCGTTCTCTGGATCGATGAGATCGACAAAGGTTTTGGTGGTGATGCCCGAAGTGATGGCGGCACCAGTCAACGTGTCCTTGCCAACGTGCTCACCTGGATGGCGGAGAAAACCTCCGCGGTCTTTGTCGTCGCTACCGCTAATGGCGTAGAACGCCTACCTGGAGAGCTTCTGCGCAAAGGTCGTTTCGACGAAATCTTTTTGCTTGACCTGCCATTCAGCGAGGAACGCCGCAACATCCTTGAGCTCCATATACAGCGACGAAGACCAAACTTAAACCTGCCCCTGGCTGCGGTCATCGATCGAAGCGAAGGCTTTTCAGGTGCCGAACTCGAACAGACTGTGATTGAGGCCATGCACTTGGCCTTCGCAGAACGCCGAGAACTTGGAGAGACCGACTTAATTCTTGCTGCCAGCCAACTGGTGCCGCTCTCCCGCACAGCCCGAGAACAACTCAACGCCCTTAAGGAATGGGCCGCTAGCGGAAGGGCCCGAGCAGCATCTTCTGTTGCTTCCAATCTCGCAGGCTGAATAGGCGTAACCAAACAGGATTCATTTGCTGGGCCAACAACACTTAGGCTGCCCGCGCTGAATTCAAAACCCTCGTGCTTGACCAGCGCCTGGTGCGGGACAACCCCGACCTGATTGCCAAAGAACTGGGCCGAAGGGGCATGACGTTAGATCTAACGGGCCTACAACTGATCGCCCAGCAACAAAGAAATCTCGAGGAACAGCGCAGCCGCCTCCAGGCAGAAGGAAATCGGATCGGCAAGGAAGTCGGTCAACGGATCCAGCGGGGAAGCGACCCAAAAGCCAGCGATGTGGCAGAACTACGACAGCAAGGCAACCTAATCAAGCAAAAGGTGGCTGTTTTAGAAGAGGAGGAGAAACAACTATCAGCCCGATTGCGAGAGCAACTGCTGAGCTTGCCAAACCTGCCCTCCCCTGATTGTCCTGAAGGACGCGACGAGAACGACAACCAAGAAAGACACCGTTGGGGTAAGCCACGTGAAGGGAAAGACCTTCTGGAGCACTGGTCAATTGCCGAGCAGCTCAAACTTTTCGAAACAGAACGCTCTGTACGGATTGCCCAAAGTCGCTTCGTCACCCTGATGGGTCAGGGCGCACGACTGGAACGAGCACTCATCAACTTCATGCTCGATCTTCATACCTCAAAGGGATATCGAGAAGTGATGCCTCCGGTACTGGTGAATACCGCCAGCCTTACGGGCTCTGGCCAGCTGCCAAAATTCGCCGAAGAAAGCTTCCGCTGCGCTGAAGACGACCTCTGGCTAACACCAACTGCAGAGGTGCCGGTGACATCTCTGCACCGCGATGAAATCATCCCCGCTGACCAACTGCCACTGCGATACGCCGCTTACAGTCCATGCTTTCGCCGCGAAGCTGGCAGCTATGGACGAGACACCCGTGGCCTGATCCGGCTGCATCAATTCAACAAGGTGGAGCTCTATTGGTTCGTCCATCCAGACCATTCGCAGGCTGCCCACGCTCAGATCACAGCCGATGCCGAAGCCGTGCTGCAGGCCTTGGAATTGCCCTACCGGGTGATTGAACTTTGCACAGGTGATCTAGGGTTTTCTTCCTCACGCACCTACGACCTCGAAGTCTGGCTACCAGGAGCAGGCGCCTTCAGGGAAATTTCAAGTTGCAGTATCTGTGGAGACTTCCAAGCACGGCGATCTGCTATTCGCACCAAAGACGAAAAAGGTACCCGACTCATCCACACCCTCAATGGCAGTGGTCTGGCGGTCGGACGCACCATGGCTGCCCTTCTCGAAACAGGCCAGCAATCTGATGGGAGTGTCCTGCTCCCCAAGGCACTTGTGCCTTATTTCGGCAACGATCGACTAGAGCCACAATGAACCAATTACTAGAAGCTGAATGAACGTTTTTGCGGCGCTGACGGTTCTAGCCCTGCTGATCATCATTCATGAAGCTGGGCACTTTCTTGCTGCCACTGCTCAGGGAATCCGTGTGAATGGATTTTCGATCGGGTTTGGACCGGCGCTGATTAAACGACAACGAAGGGGTGTCACATATGCGTTGCGAGTTTTGCCTTTAGGGGGCTTCGTTTCATTTCCGGATGACGACGAAAATAGTGAAATCCCCCCTGATGATCCCGACTTACTACGCAACCGGCCTATCAGACAACGAGCCCTGGTGATCTGTGCAGGGGTCATGGCCAATCTTCTGCTGGCATGGCTGGTGCTAATGGGCCAAGCGGTCATGATCGGGCTGCCAAGCCAACCTGATCCAGGTGTCATCGTTGTAGCGGTTCAACCTGGAGAAGCCGCTGCTGCTGCAGGGCTAGCCGCTGGCGATCGAATCCTCAGCATGGATGGCAACGAGCTAGGGCGAGGTCAAGAAGCGATCCAGGCCCTGGTGAGTCAAATCAAAGAGTCACCAGGCAGCAAAATTCACCTGGACACAGTCCGTTCGGGTCAACTCAGCAAGATTGTGCTCATCCCCGCTGAGCAACAAGGCAATGGCAGGGTGGGCGCCCAATTGCAGGCCAACGTCACAGGCAAAACCCGCCGGGCCCAGGGCCCCGGAGAGGTTCTGAACCATGTTGACAGCCAATTCATTTCCCTACTCAGTCGAACCGTTAAGGGCTATTCAGGACTCATCACCGATTTCGCAACCACAGCCCAACAAGTCAGTGGTCCTGTGAAGATTGTCGAAATGGGCGCCCAGCTAACCAGCCAAGGTAGTTCTGGCCTAGTGCTCTTCGCGGCATTGCTTTCGATCAATCTCGCCGTACTCAATGCCATTCCGCTACCCCTACTTGATGGCGGCCAACTGTTGCTACTGCTATTAGAAGGCGTGCGTGGGCGACCAATTCCGGAGCGAATCCAAATGGCTTTTATGCAATCAGGCTTTTTTTTATTAGTAGGTCTCAGTGTGGTGCTGATCGTTCGCGACACCACTCAACTATCGGTTGTGCAACAGCTGATCGGTCACTGATCTTCCCTATTTGCAAGAGCCTGAGCAGCTGAAAACTGGGCAAGCAAAACAATTACAGCAGTTGGAAGGTAAAGTTCGTTATCGACCCTCGCGCTTCAAACCTGCCGCATGGCTAAAAAGTCAATGATCGCCCGTGATGTAAAGCGCAAGAAGATTGTTGAGCGCTACGCAGCCAAGAGAGCGGCTCTAATGGCAGCATTCGATGCAGCCAAGGATCCAATGCAACGTCTTGAGATCCACCGCAAGATTCAAGCTCTCCCGCGCAACAGTGCTCCAAGCCGCATCCGCAATCGTTGCTGGGCCACAGGAAAGCCAAGAGGCGTCTATCGCGACTTCGGGCTATGCCGCAACCAGCTGAGAGAAAGAGCTCACAAGGGCGAACTTCCTGGAGTCGTTAAGTCCAGCTGGTAACTCTCAAACCATTTCTGCATCTATAGGAGTAGAGAGCTCTTACTCATTCACAAGAGGGATTGAAGTCATCCATCCCTCTTTTTTATTGCTTAGCAACTGAAGCAACAGGAATCAATTCCAAAATTCCACGAAAGTTGACTCGGCAAAGTGCCAGTATGGTGCTTGACAAAAAAACATAAGAGAACGTGCAAGGTCAGACACAGTCGATCTCCTTTGATGGTCGGGAGATTCGGCTGACCACAGGGCGATATGCCCCCCAGGCCGGTGGTTCAGTGATGATTGAATGCGGCGACACCGCCGTCCTGGTAACCGCCACCAGATCGACAGGCCGCGAAGGCATCGATTTTCTTCCCCTGATTTGCGACTACGAGGAGCGGCTCTATGCAGCTGGCCGCATTCCTGGCAGTTTCATGCGACGTGAAGGACGCCCGCCAGAGAGAGCCACACTGATCGCTCGTCTAATCGACCGCCCCATGAGGCCCTTATTCCCTAGCTGGATGAGGGACGACCTTCAGATCGTGGCAACATGCCTCTCTCTCGATGAACGGGTTCCAGCAGATGTGCTTGCCGTTACGGGAGCTTCCATGGCCACCTTGCTAGCAGGCATCCCCTTCCAGGGGCCAATGGCTGCAGTAAGGGTAGGGCTTCTCGGTGATGATTTCGTTCTGAATCCCAGCTATCGAGAAATCGAACGTGGCGATCTCGATCTCGTGGTAGCTGGCACCCCAGATGGGGTTGTCATGGTTGAAGCCGGTGCAAACCAGCTGCCAGAAGGGGACGTCATCGAAGCCATCGACTTTGGCTATGAAGCCGTCTGCGAATTAATCAAGGCACAGCAATCAATCCTCAAGGATGCAGGGATTAAGCAGGTAGAGCCGGAACCCCCCACTCAAGACACCAAGCTGTCGACTTATCTGGAAAAAAATTGCAGCAAGAGCATTGGGGAAGTGCTTAAGCAATTTGAGCAGACCAAAGCTGAACGCGATAGCAAGTTGGATGCCATCAAAGCGAAAACAGCTGAAGCCATTGACAGCCTCAAAGAAGACGATGCTGTTCGCAAGTCAGTGAATGCCAACAGCAAACTCTTGAGCAACAACTTCAAGGCGCTCACCAAAAAATTGATGCGTGAGCAGATCATCAAACAAGGCAAACGCGTCGATGGTCGCAAGCTCGATGAGGTCCGCACCATCACTTCCGCCGCAGGCGTGCTGCCAAAACGCGTGCACGGATCCGGACTCTTCCAACGCGGACTCACCCAGGTGCTGTCCACCGCCACCCTGGGCACACCCAGTGATGCCCAGGAGATGGATGACCTCAACCCTGGACCTGAGAAGACCTATCTACACCACTACAACTTCCCCCCCTATTCCGTTGGCGAGACACGTCCCATGCGATCGCCCGGGCGCCGTGAGGTAGGCCATGGTTCCCTCGCTGAACGCGCCATCATTCCAGTACTGCCTCCCAAGGACACCTTCCCTTACGTGCTCAGGGTGGTGAGCGAAGTCCTGAGCTCCAATGGGTCCACCTCGATGGGCTCGGTCTGCGGCAGCACCCTGGCCCTCATGGATGCAGGTGTTCCACTGAAAGCTCCAGTCAGCGGAGCCGCCATGGGCTTGATCAAGGAAGATTCCGAGATTCGTATCCTCACTGACATCCAGGGAATCGAGGACTTCCTCGGTGATATGGACTTCAAGGTGGCTGGAACAAAAGATGGCATCACGGCCCTGCAGATGGACATGAAGATCACCGGCCTTCCGGTAAAAACCATTGCAGAAGCTGTCAATCAGGCCCGCCCTGCCAGGATCCATATCCTCGAGAAGATGCTGGAAGCCATTGACGCTCCCAGGACTAGCCTCTCTCCCCATGCCCCGCGCCTGCTGAGCTTCAGAATCGATCCAGAACTGATCGGCACAGTGATTGGACCTGGTGGTCGCACAATCAAGGGCATCACAGAACGCACGAACACCAAGATCGACATTGAAGACGGTGGCATCGTCACGATTGCTTCTCATGACGGGGCTGCTGCAGAGGCAGCCCAACGCATCATCGAAGGACTCACCCGCAAAGTAAACGAGGGGGAGGTGTTCACCGGAACCATCACAAGGATCATTCCGATAGGGGCTTTCGTAGAGATCCTGCCCGGCAAAGAGGGCATGATCCACATCTCCCAGCTTTCAGAGGCTCGCGTGGAGAAGGTCGACGACGTCGTGAAAGTAGGTGATGAGGTGACAGTACGGATACGAGAGATTGACAATCGTGGCCGTATCAACCTCACACTCAGAGGCGTGCCTCAGAACGGCGAAGAGACTCAATCACAGCCAGCTCCAACTCCTGTAGCCCCTCTCAACTGATGAGCTTCAGGTCAATTCAAACCTGAAAGCCTGGGTCGATCTCTTGCATAGCCCGCGCCGCTGCTTCACAAAGCTGGGCGTGGGCGAGGCCATGGCTGGCGATCAAACATCCGGCCTGACGCACATCACCGCTGTTGTAAGCAAGCTGGCGTCCATCAGCATGAGTGAAACATCCCCCTGCAGCCATCAGCACCGCCTCTGGAGCCGCCATATCCCAGTCTTTTGGAGCACTACGACCTGAAAGAGAGACATACAGATCTGTTTCTCCGCGCAAAATCGTGGTTACTTTGCAACCCACACTGCCCACAGCCTTGCTACCACCAAGAGCAAGACTCTCTAGCAGCTGTTCAAGCCTATTGTCGCGGTGGTTGCGACTCGCTACCAGCATCAACTCACCAAAAGCCTGGCGCTGACTAAAACGCACTGGCGAACGTTGTCCCTGCCGGTCTTCGCACCAGGCACCAGAACCGATCACACCGAACCAAAGCTCCTCGGCTTCTGGCAGGAGTACCACGCCAAGCACTGGGCGTTGACCATGCACCAAGGCAAGATGCACGGCGTATTCACCTGTGCCCTGCAAGAAGTCCTTTGTGCCATCCAAGGGGTCAAGGATCCACAACCATTCCGCCGCTAGGGGTTCGCCTGCAGTGAGTTGCTCCTTTGCCGTCTCCTCACTCAATAAAGTCCAATCTGCCAAGGGGAAATTCGCCTCTAAGCCATCCAGAAGCCAACGGTTCACCGCAAGGTCAGCTGCAGAGACAGGCCCCTCACCACCATCGTCAACATTCAGAGCCTTAGAAAATCCATGCGGTGGCTGTTCTCCCCGGGCATAGGCCAGCAGGATGTCTGCAGCACCCCAGCTCAATCGCCTCAATTGCGGCAACAAAACCTCCAGGTCCACACCAACAGGGAGAAGAGGTGGGTTCGGCATCATGAATAGACACGTGCAAGCCTCATTTTGAGTCAGCGAGAGGAACCAGCCCCAGGGGTGCTCTATGTGGTTGGGACGCCCATTGGTCACCTCGGAGATCTCTCACCCCGAGCACGCTCTGTGCTCACGAATGTCTCGGCCATCGCCTGTGAAGACACACGCCATAGCGGCTATCTACTCAACGGCCTGGGCGCTCAGAGTCAACGCATCAGCTTCCACCAACACAACACCAAATCTCGCCTCCCGCAACTGCTTCAACTACTCAACGAAGGGAAAAGCCTGGCTTTAATCAGTGATGCCGGGCTGCCGGGCATCAGCGACCCCGGCGAACAACTTGTTGCAGCCGCTAGGGCAGATGGGCACCAGGTGATCTGTATTCCCGGCCCCTGTGCAGCAACAACAGCATTAGTAAGCAGCGGACTTCCTTCTGGCCGCTTTTGTTTTGAAGGTTTTCTAGCCTCCAGGGGCAAGGAACGGCGGCAGCAGCTGGCAGCGGTCGCCAGCGAGACCCGAACAACCGTTCTTTACGAGGCACCACACCGGCTGGTGCAACTGTTGAAAGAATTGGCGCAACTTTGCGGGGATGAGCGGCCCTTACAGGTGGCCAGGGAACTCACCAAACGCCATGAACAACAAGTAGGGCCAACGATCGCAGCAGCCCTTCAGCATTTTCTTGAACACAAGCCTCTAGGGGAATGCACTCTTGTCCTAGGAGGTGCTCCAATCTCAGGACCAGATCAGCAAAGTGACGCGCATTGGCGAGCGGAATTGGCAGCGTTGATGGCCAGTGGCGCAAGCGCCAGTGATGCTGCTCGACAACTCGCTCATCAATCAGGGCAATCCAGAAGGGCTCTCTATGCCCTGCTCCACCAAAAGGTAGAAAACGAGAGCGAGTGAACTCCTAGAAAGGTCAAACTAAGAGAACCATCGAAAATACATCATGGTGTTACGGCTGCGACTGCTAACAAGCAGTTTTCTCAGCGGCGGGTTGCTTTTGATCGTGCTCTGCCTAGGAGCCCAAAACCTTACTGATCGCCACAGTCTCAGGCTGGGCAATGCCAAAAGCGCAGAGCTCCCCACAGGTTTTCTGGTAGGGATGTCAATCGTCGCAGGTGTGATTAGTGGCGGTAGTACAGCCGCTCTGCTGCTGCCCAAGCCAAGAGCCTGAACGCCTCTGACTCTGAAGCGGCGAATCACGAACCTTTCAGACCGATGGGGCTGGAGCATCAAGGGCAATCAGTGAACCCTCCAACACCAAACGGGTGATGCCGCGAGCCAATAGATAGGAGGTGGTGAGCTCAAAAACGCTTGTGTCAGGTACCTTGATCACCCTTTGACTACGTCCACACTGACGTTTGGCAGAACGGGGATTCGCAAACAAACAAAGAGCCCGTCTTTCTTGATCATCATTGGCTAGAACACCCAACTCTGAAAACTCCTTCAGCGGGCGTGCATCAAGTTCAACTGTCTTGTCGACAAGCATATAAACACTGCTAGGTAACAAGCCAGGCAAGAGAGGCTCACATTGAACCGTTGGACGATCACTGAAATCAACAGAATCTGTGACTAAAGGAACCAGCTCGCGAAACACCTCGGACTCAGGGAGATCGCCCATGTCCGCCTCGAGATGATCATCTTCGCTCGAGTCCTCTTCTGGATCATGACCAAAGTCATCGGCATCATCGAGAGCAAGAACACCTGCAGCTTCGTCGTCCAACGCGAGCTCATCCACGTTCCCGTCTTCAAGCTTCATCTCTTCAGGGGAAGTCAGCGTCGTTGAGCTCGACGCCGATTGATCCTTAACGCTTGCTGCTTCAACATTAGAGAAAGGCTTAGGGATGGCACCACGCTGGGCACGAGAAGCCTTCACCGCGACGTAGTCCTTCTCTGAAAGCAGTGTTTTAACGGTGCGAGTGACAGTATTAGGGCTGCAGCCGTAAGCCTTGGCAAGGCTTGCTGTGGCATCACCTGCCCTGTAACGCTCCACAAGCTCAGATTTCTGGCTGTCGCTGAGCCGGCTGGCCGCCATCGAATGCAAGTTCGCAGCGCCTAACCATAAGCGGCCAACGCAACAATGACTGTCAAAATGATCTAGTGCTCCCTTAGCTCAGCTGGATAGAGCAACTGCCTTCTAAGCAGTCGGTCGATGGTTCGAATCCATCAGGGGGCGTCTTAAAAAACCAGGCCGACAAAGACATCCCGAGAAGAAACCGAAACGCTTGAGTCGACTTGATGCGTCAAATCGCATGCATTTTGCAAACGGAAATGAAAACGCATGGCCAGCGCTGATCATTAAAACCCAGTCACACCAGGCATTCTCGAGCACAGATTCATCTGCCTTCTAAGCAGACGGTTGATGGTTTGAATCCATCGGGGTGCGTGCAGTCAGAGGGGACGAGTTGAAGAATTCTCCAACCTCACCTCAGCTTTTTGGCAATGAGCGCGCTTAATTTTTACTTTAGTGAAAATCTATGCATTATTTAGCGGATAACATCTTCTATCTCAGCTCGGCACTAGCGAGCCCCGCAGCGCTGCAATTTAATGATATTCTGTACTTCAGCTGATGATTGCTAGAGGAGTTGTTCTTTTGAGTTAGCAAAAGCCTTGAGCGCATGTTCCTTTATTCTGTTCGTAGCACTTCAAATTACCTAGCGAACAAGATCATTCGTCCACTTACTCTCGCCAGTAATATCAACCGTCAATCCAAGAATAAAAATGTTCCGGTGAGTGAGTTCAAAGGCAGAAGGTATCGCAAAGACTACAAAGATCCACTAATAAAAGACCAAGGTATTTGCACAGAAATCAACATGAAATTGTTTCTGATTTTATTAAGGAGTAGTTGGATGAGCATGGGCATGGATTGCAATCTATATACGAATAGCAATCTATTCTTAAACCCATTGACTAGCTTGGCTAGGCCTAAGACTGACCATTATTATCTTTCTCTTCAACAATGCATTCTTGAATGGCCGCTTCATCGGCTTCGCTGGCTAATACAACAGAAGTCACATCTTCAGCTTTTGCGACTTCATTAATTCCCTCTGGTTCACGCTGAATTAGCTCTTTAAAAAATGCCACAAGAAGATTATATAATCTTACAAATCTAACGTAAAGGTCTTTAAGGTCAATCCACATGCCCTCAAGGAGAGCTTTTATTTCCTCAGCCTTTTCACCTTTATTGAGCAGCAGGATCAAAGCACCAACTCCTAAAATAATGCCCCCAAAAGAAAGAAGAATAAGCACAAAAATAACTAGAGCAGCCATGAACCTCCTTTTGACGTACTTAGACGATCACGCACATATCCATTAACGACAAGCAGCCTTCAATAAAATTCAGGAATCAAAAGCGCTTATCTTTAATGGAGAAATGACGATGCCATTCGATTGACTCGGATTGGCTGCTGAATGATGGCTAATTGAAGAGTCTTAAAAGGTGTGTTCATAGTTCAGAGCCCAGAGGTAGTCGTAAAGACTAACTTGCATATAAACCAATATTCAGCGACAAAATAGCAATGCAGCTAATTTCATCACTGACGAGGTTTGTCCCCATGCATACTGATGAGATCAACACTCTCGAGGGCAATAAGGCTCTTATCACGGTGATCACCGAAGGACCATTGGCCTTTCATCGCATCAGCGAACCCCTACAGCAACTCATCGAGCAACACGGTTACAGGGAGGGTGCTCTGGTGCTGGCCGGTCTGCACACCACCACAGGCCTGATCGTGAATGAATGGGAAGAACGCCTACTTGAAGACATCAAGCATTGGCTCAATCAATTGGCCCCAGTGGATCTGAGCTGGAAACACAACGACCTTCATCTTCGCCCCAATATCCCTGAGGATGAACCGCGAAATGCCCATGCACACTTACAGGCGTTGCTGCTCGGGAATCACCTCATGGTTTCTGTCCAGGATGCCCAACTCGTGCTAGGTCGATATCAAGACGTCATCCTGGTGGAGTTAGACGGTCCACGACGACGACAGGTTGGCGTGAGTTTTCTGGGTACTTAAAAGCTTAAAACCATCCCTCAAAATCAGCCCCCCCCCGCGCCTAAAAAAAGTCTTTACACCAACCTGATCAACACCAACGCGATGAGCTAAGAGCCAAGCGTTGCTCCTGACCAGTGCATAACGAATGCGAGGAAAAGATTGTCAAAAGGCCAATCACCTAGCCAAGACAAAAGATCAGACCGGTGCTCCAAAAAAAGCTCTGCTGGAATGCCACCACAGTTTTTTTATCGAGGCCAATCACACTCATCACTCGGGCTAATTCTGAACACCCCTGATATCCAGAAGCTGAACAACTTGGCACACTTGATTTAGCAGATTTCCTGTACGCATGAATTGGTTAGCACTTAAAGCCAAACACGCCGGCATACAGACCTATCGACGACGAGGGGCTCCTAAAAACAAATCGCTGCTCGCGACGACTGCTCAGCCAATACTGCTAGAAGGTGATCATTCCAATTTTGAGCAATTCAATGAACATTGTAAAAATATATTCGCCATTGTGAATCCCCTATCTACTATCACGAATCGACTTGGTCGGGTGATCATGAATCTCAACAACTCCCTAACGATTGGAGAAGGAAAACCTAACCGGCAAGGCTAGGAGTTTGCATCCCTCTTGCTGATCTTATTAGCATGAGTATTCCATCACTGGAAATAGAGCTTGATATCACTGCTAAAAATAGGTACTTAGGAAGTATTTCCCCCTGCGCAAGGTGTCACCTGTATTCCTATAGCAAATGGGTTTAAATTGTTTCACTACTACCATGAAGTATTTCATGTGTACGTAATATTGATTATCTAGGTCGCCATCGGATTGGGAGCAGCCTTGCCAACTAAACCCAGAGGAATAAACACAACTCACCTTTATCTAAAAGGATATTTGCTCTAATATCTTTTTACTGTCAACACTCATGATGAACTTGCTCGCTACTGCAGGGCCTTTCGGCATCTCGCCTTCAGCTGATCAGCTCATGGTGATCAACCTTTCCGCAATCCTGGTGGGCGCCACATTCAATGCTCCCCAGAAGGTCATCAAATGGGGCGGGCTGGTCATCGCTGTCGTGACTGCAACCTGTGCACTCTGGTGCGGACACTAAGAACTCGGCAGCTTTTCAGCCTGAGGTCAGCATTGACTTCTCTGCAAAACTCAGCCATCAGGCAAGGCACCAAGCTCGTGAAGGGCCCCAAGGTGCTCGTCCATCACGCTGACCCATCGCAGCAGCGACGATGGCAAGAAGAAAAACTGCTTTGTGTGACCACCTCAATACCACCCTGCTTAACCAGAACGGCCAAGACTGTGAATGCTCTTGGTTGATCCCTAAAGGTTCGTTTGATCTAGTGCTGATAGCACACCTGCTATTGAAGCCCCAGGTGTAAACGACATCAGCCTTAAGACAGTGAAAGTACTAGAAGCATGCTGAGCAAACAGCCACGTGATTAAACTCACCACTGGAATTAAGCCAGCCAACTGCCTCTCAGATGAAGAGGCAATAACCTGTCAAAAGCAGTGGATCACGAAAACAAAAAGTCGACACGGCTATAGGGGAAAAACAATAAAAAAGCCCCGCTTTAAACGCGGGGCTTTTTAGTGATATCAACGCTAATTAAATCCAGTGATGATACTTCTGAGAGATTGGTTGATCCAATCAATACCAATGAAAAGTGCCAATCAATTTAGATCTAACTGCTCATGCGAGAAACCAAGAAGAAAATTGGCCAGCAATCAACCACCAGACCTAGAGAGTTGCCGACCCAACTGGTCTAGGACGAGCAATCCAAGGATCAGCATAAATAGGCCAACAGCCAAGGAGGGGCCAACCAGGCCGCGAGCCACCTCTACCACCGTCACAACACTGGCCAGCAGCACAATGCCGACCAGCCATGGAGTTCCTGTGCCCCAACCTCTCAGAGAGCCATACACCCCGGAAGAGGGCAAGATATAACCAGTGAGGATAAGGCCAACGATCACGAAGACACATACCAAATAGAACTGCCAACCGAGAGTCCCGGTAAGGACGATGACAGGGGAGCCGAAACTGCCAAGAACTGGAGGCATAATTTTTTAGCAGCCTTTACTTGAAGACGCCGAACCTTACCACATTTAGAAAAAATGAAGCTGGACTCCGCTAAAAATTACAACAGGCGCCATTCCTGCCGGAATTTGTGATCGGACAATCTGATCAGCCTGATGTGACTGCAATAGATCTGCCCAGATTTTCATTAGCCATCTCTACATCAAAGCAAAAGCCTGCAAATGCTTGACTTCGAATTTAGCATTCATTTTATATCATCAAATCACAAGATTCGCAGGTCAAAAGATATCCATAAATGACCAAGAGAATGAAGCTGGGCCTGCGATACTATAGGGAGAATAGATGAATTGAGTAAGAGCAGTAAATCAAACAATCATCACAATCCCAACCCAATCTATACTGGCTTATTAATACTTATTTCTTTTTCCAGCCACGTTAAAAAGGCTCTTAATAAGTCGCCTGCATATTCGACTTCCGAAGCAGATTTCTCGCCAATCGATTAAATTAGGATAGTCGTCTTTACTTGTGAAGGCAGGCGTTGTTAATCGATGGAAGACCATTGAGAAAGAGACCTGCACTAAAATTTGATTGTTCTAAGGCAGAGCTCGCATGCCTAGCTCTATCAACGACAGATCACGACTCAACAGCATGCGACTTGGACATGATCGCCATGCAGAGCATGATCTCTTTCAAAGGAGATGGCAGCTGCCAGTTAAAAGAATTCCTACCTGCAAGACGGGTGCATCCAGCAATCGATACCAGATCCCCGATAGGGTCAGATCTCAGAACCTGAGCAGATCATGAACCTGGCAGCGACCTATTTTGGTGCCAACGGTTGGTTGCTGGAGTTTGGTGCCTGCAGGGTATTGGTGGATCCCTGGCTCACCGGTCAACTCTCCTTCCCACCAGGCCCCTGGTTGCTGAATGGCAGGCTGCCCCGCGACTGGGCTGTGCCTGGCAACCTTGATGTACTGATTTTGAGCCAGGGGTTGCCAGATCATGCCCACCCAGAAACCCTGCAACTTCTTCCCAGGGATCTCAAGATTGTTGGCTCCCCCTCGGCCGCAAAACTGGTTGGGCGCTTGGGATTTACACAAGTGACGCCATTGCATCCTGGAGAGAGCACCAACATCGCTGGACTCACCATCCGCGCGACTGCTGGAGCCATGGTGCCCTCGATGGAAAACGGTTATCTCATCAGCAATGCTGACGGCAAGATCTACCTTGAACCTCATGGTTTTCTCGACAGCAAAATCGAATCACAATCCGTTGATGCGGTGATCACCCCGGTGGTTGATCTTGGCCTGCCTCTTGCAGGGGCTTTTGTGAAAGGCCGTCAAGTTCTTCCTGAATTGCTCAAAAGATTTGAGCCAAACACCATCCTTGCTAGCACTGCTGGAGGGAATGTTCGCTTCGAGGGGCTGCTGAGCAGCTTTATGCAGATGGAGGGATCAGCAAAAGACGTTGCCGAAATGCTTCCTGCTCAGGTCAAGTTCATTGACCCAGAACCAGGCAAACGCTACGCCCTTACCTCCAAGCAATCTCTGGTTTAACCATCTAGCTGATGAGCCCCGTCAGCAAGCTCAAGAGAATCTCAAGCTGACGAGATTGAGGCCATGACGAAGACAGAAGAAGGTGATGGTGATGATCGCAATCAATCGTTCTTTCAGGCCACAGGCTTCTGAAAGCTGTCTCGACTCCAGCTAAGCAAAACAGGAATCTCTGGAGCGTATCCTAAAAACGAAGGGGTTATTTTGATCTGACCTTTAACGCTGCGAAAACTGGCTGGAGAGGATACTGAACCTCTGAACAGGAAGAGAAATGATTCATCTTATTTAAAATGTTCCCTGCTCTGAAGATCACAATCAGCATCCGCATTCTGATGTTAATAGCACACCTTTTCGATTAGTGTCATTTGAGGTTTATTAAACATCAACGCAATTTTGATAGCCTGATTTGATTTTTTGCCCGCACAAAAAAGACCCGGATCAAAAATCCTGGTCTTTGAATACAAATTGACTATTCAAGTCTAGAGACTCAGCCACCGTGGCAGGAGAAGGCACCCATCAAGAAGTTGTGAACGCCTGGCACTGTTCGATCCAAGCCATAAATGAAGAGAGTCGACGCAAACAGAGTGGCCAATGTCTTCTGAGCCCAGTTGAGGCCTGAACTTCTTGAGAGTGCAGAATTCATTGATCACAAAAGCAAGCTTCTTTCAATAATAGCGCCTTTTCATGCTTTCGCTGTTGCAAACATAAATTTGTACAAAAGCCTCATTGGTGAGCCCAGCCCCGCAAAGGGAACGCACGGGAACTACTATATTCAATCCAAGCCAAGCATGGTTGACGCGAGTGGAAAGCAGCTAAGTATCACAAGGTTTAAACGGCGACACACTCAGCACTTGAATGAAAATACAAAACCTGTGGCTTATTCATTCAGATTTAAAGACAAGTGTTTTCTCCACAAGATTGGAATCCATAAGAGGGATTGAGCTGCTTGCTATTCCGAAAAATTCCAGGTAATCAGCCCAATCGCTGTTAAGAACCAAAGCCCTACCACAAATGCTCCAAAAGCCCAACTACCTCCCCTGCCAACGGCCCAAAGCCAAACAAATAGGCCGATGAACGCCAACACAATTTGAATCAAAATGTCTTGCTCAACAGGCAACGCAAGGAGCAGCTCTCTGAACATGGATCAACAAATAGATCACAGCTTCCATCATTAACAAGTGTCGATGATGGAAGGAGGCAGGAAAAGAGTTTTAACTCTTAAAATCCATTATAGCATCAGCTCGCCAGACTTGAAAGGTCAGAACATTAAGGGGGTTAATGATTATCAGCACTCCCCGTATACAAATGCCTTGGAACTTGCAGGCATGCTTTGAATCATTAGTCAACAAAATTATAATTTTAATAGAGCTAATCGCAGGCAAGAGGCTCAATACTAAAAGTCTATAGACAAGTAGGAAAGGTTCTTTAGAGCCACTGGCAAATTAGATTAGATGCTTTGAACCATTGCATTCTCTCGATACAGGTCGATTAAAATCTACAAACTTAGACATTAGTCAAGCAGCAGTAAAAGATGTGATTACTCCAAAAGCTTTGCATGAACTGCTTCCTGTCTGCAACGAAATAAAAAATAAAGTCTCCTGAGTTATAGCTCCAATAATAGGAATCCCAATATTTCTATGGCCAGCTTTACCAAGCCCTTCTGCAAGGCTCAGTGAGCAAGGATTGTGCTGTATCCGCCCTGGGCTATCAAGCGAGGGTCAAGACAATATTTACGCTGAAGGTAAGGGTTGCCGGGGTAACAGTAAAGACGATTAAAAGCAATTCAAGAGATCGCTAGTTCTGCTCTCTTAGATCACAAACCTCGACAACTACTGCTGACCTCCTCCAGCATGATCAAAGCATCATCACCACGTCCAGCTCGAAGTTGACTCATGATCACATCTGCTTGCAAGCCAAGCAGCAAGGTCTGACAGGGATAGTTGCTCTGAGCTCCTGCACGTCTCTGCAGGGCTTCCGCGCGCAGTAAAGCGGCTTGGCATGCGTTGAGCTGACCAGATTGAAAGCATGCGAGTGCTAGTGGCGTGAGGCCTGGAAGCTGAGCCGCTCTTACAGGAATCATCCCTAGTAGCGGAAGAAAACCACAGAGCAGGAGCTGCAGCAATAGGCACCATCTCTGCGACTCCTGCCCTAGAAGAGACATGATTCCTTCGCAAGAACGGTGCTTATTTCAACGCAAATGCATGGTTCAGTCACAAATGCTCAAAAGTAATTTGCATGCCGCTCATCCAAAAAATTCCTTTTAATGCAGTTGATATGGACTGACAGCTGCAACCCAAAAAATCCCAGATAATGAGTGACCTTTTAAGCGCTTAATCCCAGTGCAGCGTTCGATTCGTCTCTCTTTAACCCTTACCGGTGCGGCGGCTCTTGCCTTAGCCAACTCTCCCATCCATCCAGTCGCTGCTCAAGAAGAAAGCGGCAGTGCAGCAGATCTTGGCGTGATGGAGATCAACCTTAAAGACGCTGTGCAGTTCAACTGGGGTTTTCAAGGAGCCCTACAAGGAGCAGGAACACCAAATCAAGCTGGTATTGGAGCCTTTCTTCCCATTGCCGTTGGCGAGAACAGTGTCTTCTTCCTTGATGCCTTAGCTAACGCCAACTTCTCTGACTACGACGGCTACAGCAGCATCATTAATACCGATGTCGCGGGTACAACCATCTCCACCTCAACCCGCTTGGGTTATCGCTGGCTCAATGGTGATCGCAGCTGGATGTATGGGGTGAATGCTGGCTATGACAGCCGGCCAATGAATACAGGCAATGCTGATGCTTTTATCAGGGATGCCAAATCCGTTAGTGATCGCCGTGATGTCTTCTTCTCTCAAATAGCTGCAGGTTTAGAAGCTGTTTCCGATAGCTGGAACTTCAATGCTTATGGCCTCTTCCCTATTGGCGATACAGAGCATGTGCTTAACGACCATTACCGCGGTGGTGCTCTACGCACCTACGGCTTAGATGTTGGCTATGCCATCAGCCCGCAGTGGGATGCCTCGATTGGTTACTACTACCAGCATGGTGATGACCTGACAGCTAACGATGCCTCTGGTGTTCTTGCCCAACTCTCCTATGAAATCAGCAGTGGATTAACGCTTGGTGTTGATCTCTCTTATGACGAAGCCTTTGATACACGCGTTTCTGGCAATATTGAATATCGCTTTGGCAACAACAACGCACCAACAACAGAAAAGAAAGCCTGGAAAACTCCTGTAATCCAATCACTCACAGAATCAATCAAACATCGTGATGTAAGGGTTCATGATGGGGGCAAGCTTTCGGGCGAGAAGTGTACAAAAACGGGTCCATCAGCACATAAAAAAGATAATGGGAATAAATATCATTGTGTACTTATGACAGGACGTAAATCTGTATATCATTGGTATAATCCAAAAGCTGGCTAAGTGCCAGCTAATGCAGCTCTTGCAATCTTCATTAAGACCGCTAATACTGCCTAATTAGTTATCCGGCACCTGGCACGTTATTGCTAATCAAATACTAATACTGGCGTGTAGTTGATCGAAGCTGACTCTGGCAATATTTACTGGGCACGACAAGCCAGCCATGAACTTCTGAGGTCTAAGAAATACCTACATCCCCTCAACTAAACCTCAAAACATGAACAAAAGATAACCATCTTAACACCTACGAGACTCTAAGTATCGACTTGGCAGTGATTTCAATCCCTGCAAAACTCTCTCCAAAAACTTGGATGAATAACGACTGACTCCGTATTACCTGAACCTAATTTCTCACTAGCAGTCACGCTGATATCATAAGCAATGCTCCATCTTGGACTTTCTCCTTCGTATACAGTCACGGAGTGAGGCAAGCCAGCAGGGAATACCAACAAATCAAAAGATTGAGGCACTATTTTGGTAATTAGTGCCGGAAACTCTATTTTTTCCAAATTAATCTTAGGAATATTTGGGAGGCTTGGCCTATCCATATGAAAGACAAGATGGCCACCTGAATCCTCATAACAGCGCAGATAAAACACAGCTGCCAATACGGAATTAAAATGAGCATGCCTTTTAATTGCCCCATCTTTTCTCGTGATCACAGGCCAAGACTTTTGGTGAAACAGAGAAATACGAGTTGTGTCATAACCCAAATCCAGAAGGTACCTGACGACTAATTTCTCCACTTCAATAGTCAGCCAATCAAATGGCATGAGCTTATGCAAATGCGCCATACCACCCGTTTGATCCCAAAATTGCTTATTAGATTCATCACTCCTCTCTTGAAGTTTTTGCATGAAATCATTCATTTTCTCCAGCTCTATTTCTGGGGGAGAAAGACTAGCCTTCGCGATGCTAAAGCCTGGGACTGATGCATATTCAACCTGAAGATCACTCATGGGAATCAATTTCAACTATGCCTAATGACTATCCCTAGTTCGGAAAGGAACAAAAGCAAGCGAAAGATCATAAAAACAAAATTACATTAGCACCAGCAACCGCATTGCCTGGGTTATTTAACTATGCAAGTCTAAAATATTTATAATAATCTGCACGCTATTTACACGTATCCCAACGAGGCAATAGAGAGACATCTCTAAGACTTAAAGAATTCCCTGTTAGACTGATTAACCTACAATAAATGCATTCGCATTCAAGACCTATGGAAGGGAGTGAAGACAAAACAGAATCATGCTTATACAAGCGTGATCCAAAGGCAATCTTTACTGATTTAGATGGAGAGACAGCTTTATTTCAAGCGGAAACCTGCGAATACTTGGTACTCAATTCAACAGGCTCAGCAATATGGGAGCTCATTGAAACTCCAAGTTCTCTTAATGATATTTGCAAGCAATTATCAGCAGACTATGAAGTCAGCATAGATACATGTATCCGCGAAACAAAAGCATGGCTGAGCATTGCTGTCGAGAAGGGGGTTGCTCTAAGCCAACCAATAAATTAGCCGGACCTCCAACTATAATGAATAGGAGGTTATCAATTGCAAAGACCAGATCTCGCTATCAATATCATTACTCCCAAGCATTCGAAAGCCTAATTTGGTAAAATATTTTCTAATAAATGAGTTACGCAATCTTGGGTTTCTATTCTCCGCCATAAGGTAACGAGCGCGATGATCGCGAGAATCTTTAGCAGCAATAAATCCCTGGAGGAAGTCTTGATAAAGTCGATAAGCCAGTCTTGCACTACGAGAATTTTTAGACACATACATTCTTTGAAAGTATGCATGCGTCCCAAGATTCAATTCTGAATCAAGTTGCCTTAAAACAACAACAACAATACCTACAACTTCACCAGATCGATTACGGGCAATAGCAGCGGGCTGACGACGCAATGGCGGGCCAACTTTTGCTTTGCTATTTGTTCTTTTGCTTTCAACAACGTGTTCATTGGTTTCAAGTTTATAGGCGCTGATATTGTCCTCCCAGAAGCATTTGATATCCTTTTTCAAGGAATTATCTACTCCACCAAATATATATTGAACGACAAAGTCACTCATCTGCAGGGCCATCATAAGAGAAGCGTTTCATGACCTCTTTAAGCCCAGAAAACAATCTGCTGCGTTGCTCAATAGACAGCTTTTCTGCTCCTTCACCCGTTCGACCTGAGCGAAAGAAACGTTCACATCCTTCCGGCTTCTCATTGAAACCACCAGTCTCATCTTCAAGCTTTTTAAGGCGCTCAATTGATGTATTCTCAAGGGCTTTATTCACCAACTCAGGATCATCCGGCAACTCAAGAAATTTTGCTAATGCCATAAATGTTTCCGGGCCATTTGCCAGCATGTCTTCATAGCGAATCACCAAAGAAGGAACTTTCGTTTGTTCAACCCAAGAGAGCACATGCTGCCCCCATCGCCCCATATGTTGCCGTACCTGATGGCCCCCATGATTTTCATGCGGCACTAATCCAGCACACGGATCCAATAGAAAACTCACACATCGAGACAAATCCCAAGAGAAGAAATGGCTCAACGACACTGCCACATCTTCAGGATGACGCAAGATATAAACAACTCCCTTGCAACCTACTGTGCTGACAACTGGACGACCCTTTGAATCTGGCGATCGAAATGCATCATGAACCTTATGAAATCGTTCACCTTCTGCAAATAGAAACGCTGTTTCACCAGCTCGCCCCCTTAATGGATCCAATTCAGCAAAACTAAGGTCGCAAGTATTGATACCCAACTGATCATTTAACCAATGACGTGACGATGCAATCGCACCAGTTTCTACATCCCTATTGAGATTGAGCTCCTCCTCTGCTTCCCCCTCAGTTGAAAGCCGCATCAACTCGGTAATGAATACGCGACACCATGTGTTACCAGATTTGGGATAAGAAGCCAGATACCAATAGCCTTGCTCGTTGATCGCTATCACTTTTCTTCCTTTGATTTAGCTTCTGACAAGGATTCAGATGCAGGCTCACTCAGCTCTGGAGCGAGCGAAATTGGGTCGAGAAGATTTGCATCTTTCAAGGCTATTTGCATACGTTTGACATCATCCGGAAGCACTAAATGGTACAGGCCAATACTGCGCACTAAGGCAGCAACATGCAAAAACAACTGTTGCTCTTGCTCCATACCCCTGTAAAAACGTGGCTGAAATGCCTGATTGCGTAGCTGTAGCAAGGCTGCCTGTTGTCTAAGCACAGCCCAGGCAACTATTCTCAACTCTTCTTCCTCTTTATCCTTATTCTTCGCCTTATCTCGACGAGTTATGCCATAGATCGCCGCCAAAGGAGTGGGCTGATTGGCAGTTGAAAGATCCGTAGGCATGAAGGAATAGCGCCGCAAGCCTTTACGAACAACAGGCATCACTGTCAAGTCCAGATCTAATTCCATGGCAGCGTCATGCCATACCTTGATTTGTTGCATGCCGGGCCAGGCCATCCCCTGAGGATCAACCAGCGTTAGCTCACTACTGAGCAATTGCCAGCCTTGTTGATGAAGGCACCAGGCCAATGTCGATTTACCGCTAGCAGGCGGACCTAACAGCAACACTGCCTTTCCATCCCTAACCAATGCTGTTGCCTGCAGCATCAGGCTGCCGCGCTGAATCATTAAGGCCCCAAGGGCACTACTTACCAGAAACGTTCTCAAATCGCGATCGCTTACGCTGTCATCCCATCGCTGCCAATTGATACAAGTGCCTTGATGAACACGGAACCAGCCGATCCCTTCAAGCTCTAAACGCCAATCATTGGAGGCCATCTGCACGGTTGGCGTGCTGTGAACACTGGCATTCAACTCTGGCCAATCTTCTCTGGCTGAAGCAGTGATGCTCACCTGATCAACAACAATCTCAGGCTTGAGATTTACTGGCAGCTCAGGTAACGACAGATCGCTGGATATCTCCAAGCCAAAAGCTGTGTAGGTATTTGTGCAAACCGTTTCTAAAGCCATCAACAACCCAACCTCAAGACCATTACTTCTTCTGAAATCATCAAGATCCTAAAAGGAAGAAGGCATTATCCCTCACATCCAAACAAGTTTATGTGCATAAAGCATCTATCAACTCAACCTCTAGAGAATACAAGGTTAAGCAACGGTTCGAAATCATTCGTGTCACATCCAAACAAGAGGTCACCAGTCAATTGTTTCACGTGCAGCAACACTTGGTAGTATTCAGCGGGTCTGCAAAGGCAAACGCCAAACCTCGTATCCCAGATGATTAATGCCTAGCATTCGGAACCCAAGGCGAAAAAAATATCTTCGCATCGAAGGCCTTCTTAACCCAGGATTTGCATTCTCCGCCAATAAATAACGCGCACGTGGGTCACGAAAGCCTTTAGCAGCTTTAAATCCCTTCAAAAAAGACGTATAGAGTTGATTAGAAAGACGAAAACTCCTCTTTTGACCAAGTGTATACATTCTCTGAAAGTAAACATATTCTCCTGTATCTAAAGAATCTTCCACTTTAGTCAAAGCAACAAAAACAATTCCAACAATTGATCCTTCAGGGCCTCTTGCTATGGCAGCAGGCTGTCTATCCAAAGAGGTGACATGACCTCCACTACCAAGACTAGTTTCTGAAGTAGCGGTGGCCAGGCTATGCCCCTTCATTTCATCCTTGTAGGCCGCTCTAAATCGATCCCAAAATAATGACAACTCGCTAAAAAGCTGAGGATCATTTTTGCCAAAGACAAATTGAATCCAAAATTCATTATCGACCATCAAGCACTCCACACCACAAAACAACTCGCAATTCGCCCATGCCAAGCCCTCTGAGCAATGGCAGGCATGACCTTTAAATGCCCTACAATTATTGCATGCATTACAAATACAAGGTGAGCAGAGTCAATTACAACTATAAATTCCTTGCAGAGCTTGAGAAGAGTTGGCAATCAATTCGTTACGAGCTAAGCGTATTGCTAGGCAAAGAGAATAAGAGCGGTCAAGATTATTTTCAATCATGGCATGAAAGAAGCGTTTATCATGGCGACTGGAAAGTTTTTGGCCTGCATGCATTCGGAGAGAAACTAACGGAGAACTGCAATCGCTGCCCTATCACAACAAAAATTGTCGAAGCGATACCAGGAATGACAACAGCCGGCTTCTCAGCTATGACACCACAGACTCGGATCTTGCCTCACACTGGCTACACGAATAAGGTCCTACGCTGCCATCTTGGTCTAATTATCCCCAAAGCCAAGACAAATGCACGCCAAGGCGATACTCACAAAGGAATGAATCACGAGTGCGGTTTAAGAGTCGGAGATACCATTTACAACTGGCAGCCTGGCAAGGCATTTATTTTTGACGACACTGAAATCCATGAGGCATGGAACAACTGCGATGACACCAGATATATTTTGCTGATTGATTTCAAGAAGTCCTCCAGTGTATTAGCCGACTAGAAGCAGCTCAAGGCAGTCTTAGCCTGCCTAAAGAGATCAATTGATGAAGCTGTTAGTGCAGCCAACCAAAAGACTGCCTCAAGCTCAGCTCTGAAACTCAGGTTTCAAAGCATCATGAACTGAACTTTTAAGTGTTCAATCCCAGTGCAGTGTTCGACTCGTCTCTCCTTAACCCTTACCGGTGCTGCTGCTCTTGCTCAGCTCTCTTATCAAATCAGCAGTGGCTTAACCCTTGGGGTTGATCTCTCTTAAGACGAAGCCTTTGATACACGCGTTTCAGGCAACATTGAATATCGCTTTGGCAGCAACACATCAACAACAACAGAGAAGAAAGCCTGGAATATACCAGTGACTCAATCACTCACTGCTGCAATCAAACAACGCGATACCAGAGTTCATTATGGAAATAAAATCAGTGCTGATAAATGCAAAAGTTACTCAATGACGACGAAGCGTAAAAAAGTGCATTGCAAAACAATTAACACTTGTTTCAAAAAAATTAATTTCCAGTCAAGCCTACCAACCCTGGTTTTTATGACCTAAAATTGGCATGGCAAAGATGAGCTGTGTCAGCAAATGTCATCACACTCATCCAGCGAAGATTCATTCAAATACAGCCAAGAATCTCATCAACAAGGGGCCAGAAACATAAGAGAACGTGATCATGATTTTTTCAGAGAAGGCTGCCTTGCCAAGCAGTCAATAATCTCAGCGGCTGACTGCGAGAATATATTCAATGAAATGAAAAATTTCTGGTCTAATTCCAAATCCGATTACATTCATTGTCCTAAATTCAGGTTCCATGTACCAATGATGATGACCGAAGTAAATATGAAAGCAATGAGGTCTGCACTGAAGAGTTACAAGCCCGTGCTTGATGAATTTCTAGCAGAAGAGCATATGCAATGGCTTGTTGAATTCAGCTCAATCTGTGCATTTCCTGGTGCAAAGGGACAGCAACTTCATAGAGATATGTCTATCCAAGACAAAAGGCTGGTAACAATTTTCATCAATCTTCTTGATGTCGATGAAAAGTCTGGTCCTCTGCTGGTTATCTCTGGATCACAAAATTATACTTGGGAGGACTATTCATCTTCACCCAGGTACCTTGCATTAGAAGATTTCAGGGTGATGACCCTGCCGAGGGGATCAAGCGTTTTAATGGATAGTCGTGTTTTACATTCTGGCACTGCCAATACAAGCCTTGACTGCATGCGTCCAGTCTTTTATTTCTCTTTTGGCGAGAAGGACATAAACGGGCCAACCTACAGCATAAGGAAGGAATACTCGGGAAGGTATAAGTTAAATGATTTCTACAATTAGTGCTTCAACTTCTCACTAAAAGCTGATAAAAGGCTTTTCATGATTTGATTTAGGTAAACACCTCAATTCCAATTAGAAGAAAAGTACTGTTTCCCTAGCGAGATTAATCGTTGAGGATCTTAGTGCAGCCAATCCAACGACTGCCTCACGCTCTGCTTTCAAGCCAGTTTTAAAAGCAATATGAGCTGAAGTTTTAAGCGCTCTATCCCAGTGCAGCGTTCGATTCGTCTCTCCTTAACCCTTACCGGTGCTGCGGCTCTTGCCTTAGCTAGTTCTCCTATACAGCCAGTCGCTGCTCAAGAAGAAGACGGCAGTGCAGCAGATCTGGGGGTGATGGAGATCAACCTCAAAGATTCTGTTCAGTTCAACTGGGGTTTTCAAGGAGCACTACAAGGAGCAGGCACACCCAATCAAGCCGGCATTGGTGGGTTCCTTCCAATCGCTGTAGGCGAGAACAGTGTGTTCTTTGCTGATGTGCTGCTCAACGCCAACTTTGCTGATTACGACGGCAATAGCAGCATCATCAATACAGAGGTTGCTGGTACCACGATCAGCACCTCCTCAAGACTTGGTTATCGCTGGCTGAATAGCGACCGCAACTGGATGTATGGGCTGAATGCTGGTTATGACAGCCGCCCGATGAATACCGGTAATGCTGAAACCGGGTTGGATGTCACTGGTAAGCGTGATGTCTTCTTTCAGCAGGTTGCTGCAGGTTTAGAAGCAGTCTCTGAGAGCTGGAATTTCAATGCCTATGGCTTGTTTCCAGTTGGCGATACCGAGCAGGTCCTGAATGACCGTTACCGCGGTGGTGCCTTAAGCACCTACGGCTTGGATGTTGGTTATGCAATTACCCCTGAGTGGGATGCCTCGATTGGTTACTACTACCAGCATGGTGATGACCTCACAGAAGACGATGGGAATGGTGTCCTCGCCACTCTGGCCTATGAAATCACCGATGGTTTAACGCTTGGCGTCAAGGTTTCCTATGACGAAGCCTTTGATACACGCGTTTCAGGCAACATTGAATATCGCTTTGGCAGCAACACATCATCTACAACAACAGAAAAGAAAGCCTGGAAGACACCAGTGATTCAATCACTCACAGAATCAATCAAACACCGTGATGTAAGAGTTCATGATGCGAATAAGATACTAAGCCAACCATGCAAGGGCCAAAAGCTAACTAAGAACACTCAGGTGAATGGTATAGCCTATCATTGTACAAAAGCAATAAAAACTACGTTCGCTCAATCAGATACTAACTGGACCTACAAGTACTGATCTACCCAAAGGAATTGGACGAAGAACACACCTTTCAACTAAGTTCCGGCAAAACCCTAGCAAGGCGCCAGTAAAAATGCAGCTCTTACAATCTTCATTAAGACCGCCAATACTGCCTAATTAGCCATCCGATGCCTGGCGCATTCTTGCCAATAAGTTGCTTACAAAGGTGTGCAGTTGATCGAAGCTAACTCTGGCAACATTCACTGGGCACGACAAAACTAGCCATCAACTTCTCGCCTCTAATTAATACCTATATCTCCTCAACTCACTCTCAGAATCTGAACTGAATATCACCATCTCTGATTCCATTGGCCCTGCGGAACTTCACCGCACCCTGATGCCAATCCTCGGGGATTTGATTAAGCCTTACATCCCAATCCCATGGCAATCGTTGTTGGCCTGGTGAAACCTTCTTCTGCTTGCTTCTAGTTCTTGAATGACTGACTAGCCGTTTGAGCATGCGACTACCCCAGTGGCACTTGGGAGCAGCTTTGCCGTGATGGCGATAGCGCTGGCAGAAACGCTCATAGCGCCTGGCACATCAATTCAATATTGACGAAAGATTTAAGAAGACTGAGTAACATTAACTGATTCTATCAGTTTTCAGGCTGTCGTATCAGCTTTATTCAATTCAGTCGATTCTTAAACTCATCAACTTTAGATTGAACTATAGAAGATCTATTAGTCAAAATATGATAACAAAAAACGAACACGCTTCATACACTCACCTTTTTCGTTGATTAAGAACCCAATAGAGGAGTAGCATCGAAACACGACACTCCTCACACAAGTTTGTCGGTATGGGCGCTGCTCGATGAGGGCGCCTTTTTCATGGTTTTGACGTGCCTAGCAATGAGCCTTAGACGAGGGAGTGGCGTCAGCTGTGTGTTTAGTCTTGCTCTTCCTCTACAGCATCAAGTACACGCGATGCCCATATCGCATCAATGATCGCTAGCAGGGAACCGGATGCATAGAACACACGCCAGAACTGTTCATCAGACATGACCGAGAGGGTGAGCATGAGCACGCACAGCACGACATCGATCACAACTGCTCGCCAGATCATCCTTGGTTCCCAAAAGGGCTTTTTGTCCACTTAGTTCCTGTATTTGTTATCTGGGCTTACGGGGTTAACCACCTTGGTATCACAGGTGAAGCCTCCATCCGCGTTGGCAGTGCAGTTCTCTGCATCAATGCTGGTCTGTTCATTGACCAGCGGCTGGTTGCTCTTGCGCCGGAAGTACACGTCACTCTCTTGAGACTGTGAAACCAATTGCTCTGACTGATTGCTGCATGCCATCGCAGGGGTGCACATCAGAACTGCTGCCGCTGCAGCGGTTGTCAACGAGCGAACCATGTCTTGGTGATTGCGTCAGGCGCAGCCTAGTGACGATTCAACGGAGACGGAAAGGGGGCACAGTGTCAATTTTGGTCAGACAAAAAAAAACAAAATCCTGTTAAAGGTCGTGACCAAACCGGCTGCCCCCTTGCTAACGGTGGAGTGCACCCCCCTAATCGCTACGCATCTCAGGGAAACAGCTGGTAATTCGGATCAGTTCCCTTACTTGCTCTTGATCGTATGAAGACAAGGTTGTCCCAGGTACCCCACTACCTTCTACTAGCCCTGCCGCTTTCATTTTTTTCCTGATCAGAGCCTTCCTCTCAGAGCTCGTCATCGCTTTGAAGCGTGCTCTTCTCTCTTGTTTACCCATAGGGTGTAGACCTTAGCGGCGATGGGAGACAGGTCTTCTCTCTGTATACGGTGGCATTCAAATCAAAAGGCTTCTCCTTCAGGCATCCCACACACCAAGCACCAAGCCAGTACCCCCGATAACGAATCGGGCGGGTAAGGGCTGGCTTCAGCAGACAGAAGGCAATTGCATTGCTATATCTAGAAGTGCTGTTTAAGCATGAGTGAGCTGGATGATTCTCCACTACATTCTTTTTGATATCCCTCCTTTCTTTTGGAACGTTCTTCTTGCAGGCTCAATAGTGTTATTTGGTGCAACGTGTTCCCGCATCCTGTATGTGAAGACAGCACACCTCTACCCACCAAAAAAGCAAAGGGCTTAAAGCTATTAGAAGAGTAATCGCTGAATACTAAGGTGGGTTGATGCCTAGACCAGGCTTAGCAGCCCACTGCAGCAAAACGAATTACAAGAAAACACACAAGAGAAGTTCCTTGGGCGCAACGTTTTTGCTTAAACGCTGGTGTTCAAAACACATAGAGGACCCTTGCCGGACCTCCTAAGTCACTTTTAACAAGAATGTCGCATCCATCTGAATCATCTGCTGCTCCCTGCATAACGACAGTCGATGAGTTTGAGAAGCTGGCGGATTATTCTCTGATGGATAGCTTAAATACTGACCCTGATTCCACGGTAGACGGTGATGATCACCTTGCCCGACAAGTTTTTTCGGGTCATTTCGTACCTGTAACACCCACGCCGCTTAAAAACCCAGAATATGTAACTCATAGCAGCACATTTTTTAATGAACTTGGCTTGAACAACGAGCTGGCGTTTAATGAAAATTTTTGCAAGTTATTTTCAGGTGATCTCTCTGCTACGCGTGAGCCTATGCGACAGGTTGGCTGGGCAACTGGTTATGCACTATCGATTTATGGCAGAGAATACACCCAACAATGTCCATTTGGCACTGGTAATGGATATGGCGATGGCCGAGCGATATCTGTATTTGAAGGAATCATTAATGGCAAACGCTGGGAAATGCAATTAAAAGGTGGTGGTCCAACGCCTTACTGCCGTGGTGCCGACGGACGCGCAGTACTACGTTCAAGTGTGCGTGAATTTCTAGCGCAAGAATATATGCAGGCCTTAGGTGTTCCAACATCGCGTTCGTTAACACTCTATGTTTCTAAATCTGAGACGATTACCCGGCCTTGGTATTCTCAACACTCTCAATCCACCGACCCTGATATTTTGGTGGAAAATTCGGTGGCAATTTCAACTCGCGTCGCACCATCCTTTTTACGAGTTGGTCAACTGGAATTATTTGCGCGGCGCGCTCGCAGCAATACTCATCCAAGAGCATTAGAAGAGTTGCGCATGATTGTGTCGCATTTAATTGAACGAGAATACAAAAATGACATTAATCAAAACCTTTCTTTTACAGTTCAATTGGTGGAGTTGGCGCGGCTATTTCGTGATCGCCTTACTTTATTGGTAGCAAATTGGCAACGCATTGGCTACTGCCAAGGCAATTTCAACAGTGACAATTGCGCAGCAGGTGGCTTCACCATCGACTATGGACCATTTGGATTTTGTGAAATCTTTGATCCAGCTTTTCAGCCTTGGACTGGCGGCGGCGAACACTTTTCATACTTCAATCAGCCAATCGCAGCGGAAGCAAATTATCATATGTTTTGGAAATCTTTAAGGCCGCTACTCGAAGAAGATGCTAAAGCCTTAAAAGAGTTTGACCAAGTTCGTGATGGCTTTGAAAAAGCCATGGATAAACAAATCCAAAAAATGTGGGCAGCCAAGCTTGGCTTGAAAGAATACAACTCCAATCTATTTGAGGAATTATTGCAATTAATGATTAATTCAAAAGTGGATTACACCATCTTCTTTCGCGAGCTATCTAATATACCAAATGATTTATCAGCATTAAAAAAGAGCTTCTACATCCAAACTTCACAACAAATCGATGAGCGATGGAAATCTTGGCTGCAAAGCTGGCGCGACCTCCTCCTTAACAACGGCAATTCAACAGAGACATCAAAAATCATGAAACTTACTAATCCAAAATATACTTGGCGAGAGTGGTTAATTGCCCCTGCCTATCAGCAGGCCGAAGAGGGCAACTATTCCTTAGTGAAAGAGCTGCAAGAAGTGCTAAGCCATCCTTATGATGAGCAATCAAAAGAAATAGAAGACAACTATTATCGCCTAAAACCTAAGGCATTCTTTAATGTTGGTGGCATATCGCACTATAGCTGTTCATCTTGAGGCCAAATAAAAACTAAACCATTGGAATCATAAATTTCATGCGAGAAAAAGCTTTAGTCATTGACTCACAAAAAAGCAGTGACTTCATTATCAGTGAGCTGATGGATCTCGACCCAGAATTGAAAGTCTATTCAAGTCATTGATAGGTAGCCGCCCACAAGCAGAAAATGAAATCACCTCATCAGCTGAATCATCTAGCAGTAATCGGCCCAATCACGTTGCTATTAGTTCGATTCACATTCCCATCACTTGTAGAAACAGTCAGGACGGCCATCAGAGAACGTCCTAGATCGTCGCTTCCAAGCTGATAGGTGGTTTCAGAAGCGTTCGCTAAAAGCTGCCAATGTCCGTTACCTTTGCGGCGATACCAGTGAATGTGAACCGATTCAATGGCGTCACCATCCAGCATCAGGTCCGCCTTCAGCAGTTGCCCTTCAAAAGCATCTCCTTCCAAAACAAAACGACTTAAACCTTCGATGTTTTGCTCGACCTGCTCTTCAGACTTTTGATCCTCTGAAATACGGCCTTCTAAAACATGAATCTGTTCCTGAGGGGAAGCAGTTAGCCCAGGAACGCACTGAAGACTGCCATTCTCAAGTCGGCATCCGGGCAGCATGCCTTGTGCCTGAGCTCCCTGCCATCCCAGGCTTAAAGCCACCAAAGACATAACGGAAACGCACTTTATGCGAGAGGTGGGGCTCATTGATTCCAACTGAATGTCACTTCACGTTGGCAGCCCCAAGCCGATGGTCAATGCCTTCTCATCAACTGATGCCAGATGATTGCCCCGCACCCGCATCACACCAACCAGCGCCCTCTGATTGAGTGAAGATCGAGAATCCAATGCCATCGCGACTCACCTGGCGAGGCACTCTTCTTCTTGCTTCTAGTTCTTTCTTGTAGCTGCTCACAAGCGTTTTGAAAATCCGGCCAACCTAGTGGCAATTAGAAACACCCTTGGCGTGCATAGAGATACCACTGGCGAAAGCGTTTAAAGCGATTGATCGCACCACTGAGCGTTGTCAATAACATCAAGGAACTAGAGCTCAATTGACCGAAGCTCTCAACTCATACTTGTCTTAATGCACAACATTGATGTATTGATCTACCTTCCCCTTTCTTAAGGGAGCTGCATAATCTTAATCGCTTGCAAAAACTTAAATAATCTCAATCAGCTCACCACAGAAGCAGCCATAGGAGTCTTGATCGTCTGTTCTGCTTGAAGATCTCCACCTGGAGACTGCAGCGCGTAACCAGTGTTCAGCTCTTCTATGACGCTCCCCTGGCCAAGACAGTCCAAGCAGGTACGAAACCTCAGGTGACTGATGCGTTGAATGCCACTACCTCCGCAGTTAGGGCAGATCGACATTGATTATGTGCATTAAGTGGCCATTTATTTTCATACATTTTTGCGCTTCTGATCCCGAAGGCTTCGTTAAGAATTGGAGCCGTTGCGCCTTTAAGGTTTCAGCACGCTTTTCAAGACCCCCTCCTTCTTCTTCAACTCACTCAACAACTCCCCTGCCGTGAGTTCAGCACCAAAAGGGACAAGGCTCTGGCTAGCAGCAAGCCAGCCCACCACATGAGAAGGCCCTAGTCCCTCGGAACGCAGGCTGTCCAAACCAGCATGTCCCTTTCGCTTGGCCAACTTTCGGCCTTGGTCATCACACAACAACGGCACGTGGCGATAGATCACAGGCCGCTCTGAAATCGCATTGATCAAAGCGAGCTGTGCATTCATGGCGTCAAGCAAATCTTCACCGCGTACCACCTCGCTAATCCCGAGAGTCAGTTCATCAACAACCGTCGCCAAGTGATAAGCGATAAAACCATCAGCGCGCCGCAAAATCACGTCCCCACTGGTATGGGAGAACTCTTTGCTCACCCTTAAACGCCAACTGGGCAGCCTGCCCTCATGCCACCCCCAAAACAGCTCCAGATCTCGACACGTGCCTGGGTAAACCAAGTGCCGCCCAGCTGGTGCTGAGATGTCAGCCAACATTCGCCGGCTACATCGACAGGCATACAACTTCCCCTGACGCCGCAGAGCCGAGAGGAAAGAGTTGTAAAGCCCACGGCGGCGGCTCTGAAACACCACGGGGCCATCCCAATCAAGGCCTAGCCAGTGCAAATCCTGCTGGAAGCTCTCAACCGCTCCCACACGATTGCGAGGCTGATCCAGGTCATCTACCCGCAACAGCCAAGCCCCATTAGCCAAGCGCGCTTGCAACCAAGACACCAGAGCAGTGCACAGATTGCCCAGGTGTAATGGTCCCGTCGGAGACGGGGCAAACCGGCCGCGATAGCCCTGATTCCTAAGGCGCTGCCCCGCTTCCATCTGCTCATACAGATGATCAGGCAGTTCAGAGGACGTGGCCATTGAATCAATGGAAGGAGCCCTGACTCAGTAGGCCCACAAATAAAAGGCGGCCGTGACGACCGCCCGACTGCAAACAAGGGCTAAACAATCAGCCCTGAACGCGATCTTTGAACATCTTTCCTGCGGTAAAAGCGGGAACACGCTTGGCAGGGATTTTGATCTTCTGCCCTGTCTTGGGGTTCAGACCCTGACGAGCGGAACGATCACGAGGCTCAAAGGATCCGAATCCAAGGATGGAGACCTTCTTCCCCTCCACTACGGAATCGATAATGGTATCGATGGCAGCATCCACCACCAAGGAGACATCTGTTTTCGTTAGCTCAGTACGGGCTGCGACGAGGTTGACCAGGTCAGCTTTGTTCATAGGAAAGGGGTGATGGTACGGAAACTGTTCAGTGACAGAGCAGAAGACGAAATCCGTCCCTGCTATCCCGATTCGCGCTAATCGTATGGACTCAAGCCGCTGCCGGCAACCGAAAGGGACCGTGGCGCAACGCTTTATACGAAAATTGAACAATTTGATTCACTGATTTGCCTGCAATTCCCAGGCATCCCATGGGGCCAATTTCTTTCCTCGGAGGGGCCCAAGGGGAGCACCAGAAGCCAGTACAGGCCTTGAGTCTGAAGGAATCCATTGGCGCAATTTTTGCAAGCTTCTGAGCTGGCGAGGCCAATGAAAAGTCCGCCGATGCGCCAATGGAGCCAATTGAACAAACGCGACAGGAATCAATAAACGTCCACAGAAAAGTACGTTCCAAGGATCAGGAGCAAAAACCACGCAGCTCCCTGGTGTTGGCCCAGGCGTCCAAAGCAGCCGCAGCCCCGCAGCGGTGGTGTGTTGATCAGCAAAGCTGTCCAGCGAAGTCAGCCCGGGCAGGAGATAAGCCTCCTGCTCCTGCACCAAGACAGGCCATCCGAGTGCATCCTGAAACGCACGCACCCTGCCATGCCCCTCTCGACTGGTCAGCAAGATCCGGGCCGTGCGCCCCGAGGCGAGCTGTTTTAGAGCCTCAAGAGTGGTTGTCGTTAAAGGCGGACAGTCGATTAAGACGGGTTCGGGGTCACATCCCAGCCACCATGCTGTCCCCCCGTCACAGTCTCGATTGGGTGGGAAAACCCAGAGGGGCCCGCTCAGCTGCTCTGGAGGATTGCCCGACTCCAATGCTTGGGACAACGTCATGACATTGTGAAACGGGCTGAACTTCTTCGCTTGTGCCCAATGCTTTCTGCCTCGCCGCAGACACAGCTGTAAGCAAGATGCATCTCGGCACTCCTTGGCCCCTGGGCAGCACGATCACAACACGAGGTGTCAATTTCTCTGTGGCCGCCCCAACTGCAAAGCGCGTGGAGCTGCTGCTGTTTGCCGATGCAAATGCCACGGAACCAGAACACATCCTCGAGCTCCAGCCTTGCCATCGATCCGGCGACTACTGGCATGTTGAGGTGGAAGGATTGAAAACTGGCTGCTGTTATGGCTATCGGATCTTCGGCCCCCACAACCCTGGCAGCAATAGCTTTCACCCCTCCAAGGTGCTGCTTGATCCCTGCACAAGAGCCATCAGTGGCTGGGACATCTATCAAAGAGAACAGGCCAAGGGATCGTCGCCCAATATCCAAGCCTGCCTAAAGGGAGTGGTGTGCGAACGAGAACATTTTGACTTCGCATCCCATCCACGCCCCAGGACCCCATGGAACCGCAGCGTGATCTACGAACTGCATGTAGGAGGGTTCAGCAGCGGCAAGAAGTCAGAGGTAACACCTCAGCGCCAAGGCACCTTCCTGGGACTCATTGACAAACTTCCCTATCTGCGACAACTGGGTATCACGGCCATAGAGCTGCTACCTATTTTTGCTTTCGATCCCTCTGATGCGCCAATGGGGCGGGACAACTACTGGGGCTACAGCCCTCTGAACTGGTTCACTCCCCATCCCAAATATGTTCATGGTGACGATCCATTGAAGGCTCGCCAACAAGTCCGCGAGCTGGTTGCGGCCTGTCATGACAAGGGTATTGAAGTCATCCTTGACGTGGTCTACAACCACACCACAGAAGGCAGCCTTGATGGCCCCACACTCAGCTGGCGAGGCTTCAGCGATGCTCTCTATTACCACCAAAACGACAGTGGCGAATACCTGGATGTAAGTGGTTGCGGCAACAGCATCGCTGCCAATCGTCCAATCGTGAGGCAGCTGATTCTCGAGTCGATGCGTTGCTGGGCCATCGAACTAGGAGTCGATGGCTTCCGCTTCGATCTAGGGATCGCCCTGAGCCGAGGCGAAGGCCTAAAGCCGCTCGAACACCCTCCCCTATTTGAAGAGATTGAAGCTGATCCAGAGCTCAGCGATTTAAAACTGTTTAGCGAACCATGGGATTGCGGTGGCCTCTATCGACTCAGCGATTTCCCAGCACAACGAATCGGAACATGGAATGGCCATTACCGAGATGACCTACGTGCCTTCTGGAAAGGAGACGAAGACAGCGCCTGGAGGATGGGACAACGCCTAAGCGGAAGTGCTGATCTCTACAAAGGTGAACCAGCTCCGCTGGGACGTTCCCTGAACTTCATCACTGCACACGATGGCTTCACCCTCAATGACCTGGTGAGTTTCAACCGCAAACACAATCTCGCCAATGGAGAGAGCAACCGCGACGGTGAAAATCACAACAACAGCTGGAACAACGGCATTGAAGGCCCCTGCAGTGACCATGCCGTGCAGGCCCTCCGCCATCGCCAGATGCGCAATCTGATCGCCACCCTGCTGCTTTCAAGAGGAGTGCCAATGCTTTTGATGGGAGATGAAGTGGGCCGCAGCCAGGGGGGGAACAACAACAGCTGGTGTCAGGACAACCCGCTCGGCTGGATGCTCTGGAACCCTGAACAATGCGATATGGATTTGCACCTCTTCGTCAGCAGGCTGCTCATGATTCGCCACCAACTTTCGGAACTCTTCTCTCCCATCAATCACCCCCCTGAAGAAATGCCCGTACGTCTTCAGCAGAGTCCAGACGATCTCTGGCTGCAATGGCATGGTGTTGAGATCGACAAGCCCGATTGGGGCAGCTGGTCCCATACCATCTGCTACAGCCTGAATCGAGGCTTCAGCGGTGCGGTGATGTGGATGGGCTTCAACGCCTACAGCAAAGCCATGCACTTTGATCTGCCGGAACCGACTTCTGCCTGGCACCGCATCCTGGACACAGCACGTCCTAGCCCTGATGATCTACCCGCAAGACCTCATGCATGGACTTCAGAGGACATTGATCTGCAGAACCGCAGCATGTTGATCTTGCTGGCAGAGGAATACGCCTCAAAACTCAAGCTCTAAAAGGCAAAATCAAAAAAGCGGGCGGCGGGAATCGAACCCGCGTCATCAGCTTGGAAGGCTGAGGTCTTACCACTACACAACGCCCGCACTAGTACTGCAGAACCATCACGATAGACGAAGTGGGTCTGCGGTTCAGTGCCCCTGCATTATGACCTTGCGCATCCCCCTTTTTGCAGCTTGACGATTTCCACAGCGCTTCAAGAGGGATCACGCCGCCGGCTGATGATCTCCTATGGCCTTGGCGATGCAGGCACCGGGCTGGCAGCAACTCTGCTCGGCTTCTACCTCTTCGTGTTTTTTACCGGGACCGCCGGGCTGCCTGCCATTGTTGCCGGCTCACTGCTGATGGTGATCAAGCTCTGGGATGGGATCAATGACCCAATGATCGGCTGGCTGAGCGATCACACCCAAACTCGTTGGGGCCCAAGGATTCCCTGGATGCTTGGCGCAGCACTCCCCCTAGGCATCAGCCTGGCTGCCATGTGGTGGGTTCCTCCCGGAGACGTTGCCCAGAAAACGATGTATTACATCGTGATGGCGATTCTGCTGATGACCGCCTACACCAGCGTCAATCTGCCTTACTCCGCCCTCTCCACAGAGCTCACAGAAGACACATCTGTGCGCAACCGTCTCAACGCAGCCAGATTCACCGGATCAATCATCGCTGGTGCAAGCGGCTTGATTGTGACGCCTTTACTGCTGGTCAACGGTGCCAACGGTTACTTGGCCATGGGCCGCATCACCGGCACAATCGCAGCTTTAGCCACCCTCGCCTGCTGCTGGGGGTTGGCCCCTTTCACAAAAACCGCCAGGCGCCCCCGTTGCCATCACGAGCCCCTACGTCGACAGCTTGTGAGGATCATCAGCAACAGACGCTTCCTCAAAGTTCTGGGGCTTTACCTGTTGCTCTGGTGCGCTTTGCAGTTGATGCAGCCAGTTGCTCTGATTTACCTGGTTCAGTTGATGCGCGTACCCGCAGAACTGGCCACCTGGATGTTGCTGCCCTTCCAGCTCTGCGCCCTGATAGGCCTTCAGGTCTGGAGCATGTATGCCAATCGCCATGGGCGCATCAGGGCCCTGTGCTGGGGTGGGTGTCTATGGATCGCTGCTTGTGTTGTTTCGATGCTGCTCCCCCCTCTCTCCGCTGATGCATCCCTCGCCAACCTCTGGCCTACAGCCGGCACTGATGGTCTGAGATTGATGGCTTTGTTGGCCACCATTGGCATGGTGGGGTTTGGAGCCGCAAATGCTTATCTGATCCCTTGGTGTCTGCTACCAGATGCAATTGATGCTGACCCTGACAAGCCAGCAGGCCTCTACACCGCCTGGATGGTGCTAGTTCAGAAAATCGGTATTGGTGTGAGCATCCAACTACTCGGCATTCTGCTTTCACTGTCTGGCTATCGCTCAGTGGTAGAAGCAGGCGGAGCACTGAGCTACTCGAATCAACCCGAATCCGCTCTGATCACCATTCGCATGTGCATGGGATTGATTCCCGCAGTACTTGTGGCGTTGGGTCTTGTGGTGATGCGAGGCTGGCCCGAAAGGAACTCTCACAACCAGGCAGCCATGTCATGACGACTCCTCGCTGGCTGAAGCGACTGGGCAGCAGCCTCATCATCGGAGGCCAGGCAGTGGCAGCCACCGCCCGAGGTCGTATCAACAAGCTCGACCTGTTTGATCAGCTGA
Organism: Prochlorococcus sp. MIT 1318; assembly: GCF_047304505.1. Taxonomy (NCBI): domain Bacteria; kingdom Bacillati; phylum Cyanobacteriota; class Cyanophyceae; order Synechococcales; family Prochlorococcaceae; genus Prochlorococcus; species Prochlorococcus sp. MIT 1318. The sequence continues at coordinate 1,321,769 of NZ_CP138958.1, forward strand.
TGGAGGCCGGTCCAGGCAGCTTCCTGATTGTGCTGATCACAGGCTTAGCCGCAGGAACGGTCTTCAACATCCAGGTCGCCGCAGAGCTGAGCAGACAAGGTGCTGGATCCACGGTCGGAGGGATTCTCGCCATTGGGATGGCAAGGGAAATCGCCCCTCTGCTCACCGCCACGCTGCTCACTGGCAAGGTAGCCACGGCCTATGCAGCTCAGCTGGGGACCATGAAGGTCACTGAACAGATCGATGCCATCACCATGTTGCGAACCGAACCGGTTGAGTACTTGGTGGTTCCAAGAGTGATCGCCATGGTGGTCATGGCACCGGTGCAATGCATGCTGTTCTTCGGCATAGCCCTCTGGAGCGGCCAGATCAGCAGCACCAATCTTTATCAAATTCCACCAGAGGTCTTCTGGAATTCCGTGCGCACCTGGCTGACTCCGGATGATTTGCCATTCATGCTGATCAAATCATTGGTTTTCGGCCTTCAGATTGCTGTTCTGGCTTGCGGGTGGGGCCTCACAACGCGTGGTGGTCCAAAAGAAGTTGGCACCAGCACCACTGGCGCTGTTGTGATGACCCTGGTCACAGTGTCTTTGATGGATGTGTTGCTCACCCAGATTCTTTTCAGCTGATGTCATCAAGGCCCACAAGCAAACGCATAGCTATTGACAAATCCTGCTTGCCCCCATATCACCCCCAAATCAGTGATGGGTTTAGATCGGCCCTCTCTCATTAACTCCCCAAACAGACCCAACATCTCTCCTGAGAGCAAGACCACCACTGCCTGCCTGGTTCATGCCTGAAGCCGACCTCCCCCTCCGAAAACAGTCCCCCCCCGCGCAGACTTCTCCTGAACAGCTATCGCCTGAACAGCCTTCTCCTCAACAGCTATCGCCTGAACAGCCCTCGCAGAACTCAGCAGACTCTCAATCCGATCTCCTAGCTGCTCCTCAAGACAAACCAGATCTTGCTCCACTCCTGCAAGTGGCCTTGACGGAGCTGCAGCAACATCGCGATCAACTCGAAGCAGAAATCAAAGACCTCTCCAACCGCAAATCCCAACTGGAAAAGGAGCTCAGCAGTTCCTTCGCTGGCCAGTCCGATGCTATTGCCAGGCGGGTCAAAGGCTTCCAGGACTACCTCACAGGCGCTCTACAAGACCTGGCCCAATCAGTGGAGCAACTTGAACTAGTTGTGCAGCCTGTTGTGGTCCAACCTTCTCCCCTAGACCAACCCAAGTCAACGCCCGAAGCAGCCGCTCAGGACAACGCGCTAGCTGTTGCTGACACCTTTAAACCAGACGAAAGCCTGATCCGTGAATGTCTGGAGCAATTTCTAAGTCAACCAGACTTCTACGCCGATCCTTGGAAATTGCGACGCAGCCTTGATCCCAGGGACAAAGAACTTCTAGAAGACTGGTTTTTCAATCAGGGTGGGCGAGGAGCACAGCCAAGCAGGAACAGCCGAACACGCAACATCCTTGTGGCTGCAGCCCTGATTGCCATCCTCGGTGAACTCTATGGCGACCGATTCCAAAGCCTGGTGCTTGCCGGCGAACCAGAGCGGCTTGGCGAATGGCGACGTGGCCTTCAAGATGCTCTAGGCCTCGCTCGAGAAGACTTCGGCCCTAGCAGCGGCATTGTTCTTTTTGAACGCAGCGAAGCTCTTGTAGAACGCGCCGATCGACTTGAGGAACGAGGGGAAGTTCCCCTAATCCTGATTGATGCAGCCCAACGAAGCGTAGAGATCTCCGTGCTTCAGTTCCCGCTCTGGCTAGCCTTTGCAGCTGGGCCGCAAGAACGGTTCGAAGACGAAGAACTGCTCTGATGATGTTCAACTCTCTATTTGGGAGTCTTCTCTCCCTAATTATGGGATATCTGCTCGGTTCAATACCCAGCGGATATCTTGCAGCCCAATGGCTGGCAGGAATCGACCTGCGTGAGAAGGGTTCTGGCTCAACCGGGGCCACCAATGTGCTGCGCCAGGTAGGGAAAGGTCCTGCCCTGGCCGTTTTCCTTATCGATGTTGGCAAAGGCACAATCGCCGTACTTTTTGCTAGGGCACTTGAGCTGGATGATGGCTGGCAAGTTGCGGCAGGTCTAGCAGCCTTGGCAGGTCACATCTGGCCTGTGTGGCTGGGATGGAAAGGTGGCAAAGCTGTCGCAACAGGTCTTGGGATGCTGCTAGGCATCTCCTGGCCTGTAGGGCTGGCCTGTTTCGGCATCTTCCTCACTGTGCTGAGCTTCAGCAGGATCGTGTCGTTATCGAGCATCATCGCCGCCCTCAGCTTGCCGTTGCTGATGATCTTGCGCTTTCAAGGCAACTCACCGCCGGCGTACATGGCGGTGGCCTTTGCCGCCATGGCATTGGTGGTGTGGCGACACCGCTCCAATCTGCAACGCTTACTGGCGGGCACCGAACCTCGCCTCGGTCAGTCCAGCTGACGCTGTTCAATCTCAAAGCAGCAGCGTGCAAACGCCTCTGCCGGATCAACAGCACGGGTAATCGGCCTGCCAATCACCAAACGTGAAGCTCCTGCATTCAGCGCCGCTGCAGGACTCATGACCCTGACCTGATCCGCCAATTCAGCCCCCGAGGGGCGAATACCAGGAGTCACCAACTCAAATGGCGAGGGATGAAGTCGGCGTAAGCCGCTGACTTCCCAGGGAGAACACACGCAGCCGCCCAACCCTGACTCCGCTGCCAACTCAGCCAACCACTCCACCCTGGCCTGAAGAGACTGAGGAATGCACAGCTCATTCGCTAGACGCTTCTGATCCCAACTGGTGAGCACAGTGACGGCCAACAGCCGGGGTGCTGACAAGCCAACCTCCGCAGCCCCCTCGCAAGCAGCAGTCTGAGCTTCAGCAAGGGCAGCACGGCCAGCACAGGCATGCACCGTGATCAACTCAGCGCCAAAGCTCGCCGCTCGGCGACAAGCTCCTGCCATGGTGGCAGGGATATCGTGAAACTTGAGATCAAGAAAAATCCGCAACCCTTGCTCCCGTAGATCAGCCAAAACCTCTGGCCCCGCACTAACAAACAGTTCCAGGCCCACCTTGACCCAACTGACCTCTGGCAACTTTGAGCTGAATGCAAGGGCCTCAGCCCGCTCCATGCCATCAAGAGCAATGATCAGTTGATCGGCAGGAGTCAATGGCGAGGTCATCACAGTAGGGGTTGGTCCTTCACTCAACGCGTCAAACGACGAAAGGTTTTCTTGCCCACTTGCAGCACCTTGCCCATCAGCAGGCTGGAGTCAGTGAATTCCAAATTGGGATCGGTAATTTTTTCGCCATCCAGGCGTACCGCACCACCCTTGATTTGACGCCGAGCCTCGCTACTGCTCGCACAAAGGCCAATCGCACTTAGCAGATAAAAGGCCTTGGCCGGAAAATTCACATCCGAAAGCAACGCTTCTGGCACAGATGCAGCGTCATCTTGAGAGCCGGAAACCAATCTGGCTGCATCATTCTGGGCTGCTTCAGCCGCCGCGATGCCATGACGGCTGGCCGTGACCGCAAGAGCCATGGCCTTCTGCCGTTCACGCGGATTGACAGGTAAAGCTTCAGGGTCGAGATCGGTAAGCAAAACCACGTAACTGCTGACAAGGGCATCAGGAACCTTCTCCAACTTGGAATACATGGAAAGGGGGTCCTCATTCAGTCCCACAGTGTTAGAGAGACTCTTGCTCATCTTCTGCACCCCATCCAGGCCAGCCAAGATTGGGAGTAGGAGCCCAAACTGAGGGCGCTGATCGAAATGACGCTGAAGATCCCGCCCCATGGCGACATTGAATTTCTGATCAGTCCCCCCAAGTTCAACATCTGCCTGCACCGCTACCGAGTCGTAACCCTGCAAGAGGGGATACAGAAACTCATGCAGAGCTATCGGAACACCTGAGCCATACCGATTGCCAAAGTCTTCTTTAGCCAGCATTTGCCCAACCGTGGCAGTGCCCAACAAACCAATCACCTCGGGCAAATCCAAGTCAGCCAACCACTCAGTATTACGTCGCACTTCCAGGCGCCCAGGGGTTGTGAAATCGAGCAGCGCTCTTTCCGCTGACTGCCCCTGACCCAGCTGGGCAAGATAGGTTGTCGCATTGGCCTCAATCTGCTCAGAGGTGAGCTGCACTCTGGTGCTGCTCTTGCCGGTTGGGTCACCGATTCGTGCAGTGAAATCACCAATAATCAAAACTGCTGTATGGCCCGCATCCTGAAAAGCTCTGAGTTTGCGAAACAGGATGCTGTGTCCCAGATGGATATCACGACCAGTGGGATCAATACCAAGCTTGACCCTTAGGGGCCGGTTTTGTTCTCGAGCCTCATCAAGACGAGTCGCAAGTTGCTGATCAGCATCCCCCCATTGGCCTGAAGGGAACAAGTCAACCATGCCCCGCTCCAACCAGGCCGGCATGGTGATCGGCGTCTCCGGCATCGTTAGAGGATCTCTAGCTGAGCGGATCGTACGGGTAGCGAGTCAGCCAGTCATCACTTTCAGCCAGAGTCCTGCTCAAGCTCTGTCTTCATCCGGGTCAAGGTTTGATTCATCTGCTCAAACATCTGTTCAGGCGTAATCCCGAACTGGCCCAACTGAGTGCGCAGCTGTTCAACAGTCATCTTTGCTTGAAAATCCTCGGAGAGCTCAAAACGCTTCATAAACACGCGATAGCGCTGCATCAACTCCTCCATGGTGTCGATGAACTTTTTTTTACCCTCCCGATCAAACTTTCCATATTCAGAACCGAGTTGCATCAGCTGTTGATAGTCGGTGAACAGCCGCTTGGCCTCCTCCTGAACAATCTCCGATTCAAAGAAGGCCATGAACGCCCTGGGCTTGTTGGTTGGAATTGTGCAAAATTCTCGCCGTCAGAAACAGTGCGGATCAACGTAATCTCCACAATGAGGCTCTAACCGCTCCTGTTACCTGGTTGCAACCAGTGGACATCACTCCCCGGATCTCTTCTCTCCAGAAAACAAGTCAACAAAGCCATCCCCTACTACGTCGCAGTCGCACTGTTGTCGCCACAGCCGATCGCGTCTTAATCACAAGTTGGGTGGGCTGGTTTGATTGTCTGGGTCCCCTAGTGGGCGCTGCAACCGGTGAGGACGAGACCCTCAGTTGCCTGAAAAGCTCTAATGCAGATCTCCTGATCTGCACCGATCTACTGGAGAGCGGGAATGGCCCAAGCCTGGTCCGGAAAGCAAAACAGCTCAAGCCTGATCTCAAGGCCCTGATGCTGATTCAACGACCTGTATTACGCACCCTGCTGGATGCAATCGAAGCCCATTGCGATGGCCTCTGTGCCCATGAGCTCGTCGGCAGTGGCACCCTGCTAGCAGCTCTAAGCGCAATCGAAAGCGATGGCACCTACTTAGACAGTGTGGTTGCAGGAGTTTTACGTCACGGTCGTCTCGGCAATGGCAAGACCAGCCGCCAAGTCGACAACCTCAGCTTGCGCGAGGGAGATGTGCTTCGAGGAATCTGTAAAGGGATGAGCAATCAGAACATCGCCGATGAGCTCTATCTCTCGATCGATACGGTCAAGAGCCATGTGCACAACCTGCTGCAAAAATTGCCAGCACGAGATCGCACCCATGCTGTGGTGGTGGCTTTTCGTGATGGGCTGGTGGAGTTACCTCAAAGACTGCCACGTTGGCAATAACGCTGCCTTCAATGACTCGGTAACGTTCCCTCAATGAGCGATCCCCAAAGGGTGATTGGCATCTTGCACTTTGAGCCAACAAGCGCAGCTCCAAAGCTTCCGCAAAGGTGATCAATCGATGCAAACCGCGCGTGGTCAGGGCCACCTATTCACAAACCAAGTTCCATCCGCAGGGCTCGCCCCCCGCCAGGAGCTCATTCTTAGCCGCGACCTTTTACAAAGCTGGCAGAGGCGCATTCAAGGCCATCAAGCCGGTCTATTCCAAGGCGAGCCAGACATCGCTCGGCAGAGCTCGCTGTTTGATAGCGATCACGAAACAGTCATCGACCAATTGAAGCCCCTCAAGCTCACCCCTCTCCCCCTGAGCTTCTGGCGCTGGCCTAACAGCCCTCACCATGGCCCAGCCGTTTATCTGGTGATGGACCGCCCATCAGGCCTCAACACTCCTTTATTGCTTTATGTGGGCGAAACGATTGCTGCAGATCGCCGCTGGAAGGGTGAGCATGATTGCAAGGCCTACCTTGCGGCCTATGCCGAAGCCCTTGCCAAGGCAGGACTAACAAACCAGCTCAGCATCCGTTTTTGGAGCGATGTTCCCGAGAGCACCAAAGCTCGTCGAAAGCTCGAGCAACAATTGATCCAGCGCTGGCTGCCACCGTTCAACAAAGAAACAAGAGCTCGCTGGAGCACCCCGTTCACAGCTGAATGCAGCTAAACGGCACGGCTAACATCGCGCCACCTCATAAACATCCCATGGAGATTTGCCTTTTTCCAGCAACCTTGCAGAGCTGGACTGGCGATGTGCTCATGGTGGGCATGTTTGAGGGAAAGATGGAGGAACGTTTAAACGAGCTGGAAACACTCTGCAAAGGCTCTCTGATGCAGAGCCTTGAGAAGCAGATGTTCAAAGGCAAAACTGGAGAAATCGCCACCGTTCAACTGCTCCAAAACAAGCCAAACCTGCTGGTGCTCGTAGGGCTCGGAGAACCCCAGAACATCAGGCTTGACGACCTTCGCAAGGCCGCTGCCCTGGGAGCGAAAGCAAGCCTCGGATGCAGTGGAACCCTGGGGATGATGCTCCCCTGGGAGCCCTTAGATGCGGCATCTGTCGCAAGGGCCGTCGCAGAAGCCGTTCGCCTTTCCCTCTATAAAGACCTCCGCTTTCGCAGTGCTCCTGAGCCCCGCTCTACGCCAACAAAACTGGAGCTCATTGGTCTGCCCGACTCAGCCGGCAAAGATCTTCAAGCCGTTCACCCCACCTGTGCGGGAGTGGAGCTAGCAAGGCAGCTGGTTGCGGCTCCTGCCAACAGTCTTACCCCTGCGGCCCTCGCCCAAACAGCGATTCAACTTGCCCACGAACACGGCCTTGAGTGCACTGTGCTGGAGCGGTCTGACTGCGCCGAACGGGAAATGGGTGCCTACCTAGCAGTCTCTCAAGGTTCTGATCTGGAGCCAAAATTCATTCACCTCACCTATCGCCCCCAAGGACCAGTTCAACGACGACTGGCCCTTGTAGGCAAGGGACTGACCTTCGATTCCGGTGGATACAACCTCAAAGTTGGAGCTGCCCAGATCGATCTGATGAAGTTCGATATGGGCGGCAGCGCAGCTGTACTTGGAGCCGCCCGAGCGATTGCAGAACTGCGACCCAAGGGAGTGGAAGTGCATGTGATCGTTGCAGCCTGCGAAAACATGGTGAATGGATCCGCTGTCCATCCAGGAGACATCGTGCGGGCCTCTAACGGCACCACCATCGAGATCAACAACACCGATGCCGAAGGCCGTCTGACCCTTGCCGATGCACTGGTATATACCTGCGGACTTGAACCAGACGCAATCGTGGATTTAGCAACCCTTACAGGGGCTTGCGTTATCGCACTTGGAGAAGAGATCGCTGGCCTTTGGACAGCTAATGATCCCCTGGCTGAGGGCCTAACCGCTGCCGCCGAGGCGGCCGGAGAAGGCCTGTGGCGCATGCCATTGCCAAGCTCCTATCGAGAGGGTCTCAAATCCAACCTCGCTGACCTCAAGAACACAGGGCCTCGTCCTGGCGGATCAATTACCGCGGCCCTTTTCCTCAAAGAGTTTGTTGAAGCCTCCATCCCATGGGCCCACATCGACATCGCCGGAACGGTCTGGTCTGAAAAGGGCCATGGCCTCAATCCATCTGGTGCCACCGGCTACGGGGTTCGCACTTTGGTGAATTGGATTTGTAGTCAGTCTTGAGTCAAGAGGCTTTGCATTCAACTCAGCGAAAAACCAGCTGAAGAAGGAATCACAACACGAGTAGACCGTTGATCGCTCAAGGTCGCGCAGGGTTGGCAATGCTCATACCTAGAGCTAGCAACCTATCCAGAAGATTGATCAGCAAAGAGTTTTCGCTTGCTTGATCAGAATCGGGGCCCTTGATTTTGATGCGGGATATTGAGCTGGCTTGACTGACGACAGTCATTGACCTGGTATTCCATAGTGATCTGATCAAAGAAGCTTTGAGCATCAAAGCCAGAGGGAGAAGGAAAGACCGTCTAACTCATGAGGCGGCAGCATTCATCGCCCCATTCCTGGCATGAATCCTCTCTGAAAGCGAAAGGGTCTTGGGGGATTCCAACGCATGAATCTGCCAACGTGCTCGTTCAGAAAAAGATTCCAAAACCCTTTCCAAGTCATCGGAAGCCTGCTTCGGAGAAGGATACGGGCCAACATGCCGAGTCACTAGTCCATCCTTAACGGTCAGCAGATACATACATCTCCTACTTAAATCTCCAGTAGATGTTAAGCAGCTTTTTCAGCAGAAGGGATGGGTGGAAACCCGCATCTTCACTGCGAACTACCCGATTCCATAGGTCATCCTGATTTTATTTTTTCCTTAGATTTGCTTGATCTGGGCGCTGCCATGGCAAGCCGGTTCGTGCTCTGTCACCCCATAGCTGATCTAGCCGGCGGTCGCGACCACAGCTGTATCGATAGAAGTTGTATTTGATGCTATTGAGCTCTGCGTAATTCTGGTGGTAATCCTCAGCCAGCCAGAATTCAATTAAAGGTTTGATCTCAACTCTCAGATTGCTCATGGGATGGGCCAGCTCCACAGCCGCAGCATCAGCACTCTCACGAGCCTCGCTGGCCTGCTGGTCATCTCGGGTGAAGATCACAGGTCGATAAGAGTCACCTTGATCACAAAATTGGCCATCTCCATCAAGCGGGTCAACATTGCGCCAATAGCTGCGTAATAGCTCTGCATAGCTGATTTGAGCGGCATCAAATCGCACCCGTACGGCCTCTTGATGACCTGTGGTCTTAGAGCTCACCTGGCGATAAGTGGGGCGAGGCAAATCACCACCTGTGTAACCACTCTCAGCAGAAATCACACCGGTTAATCCCTCCAGATCATGCTCAAGACACCAGAAGCAGCCCCCGGCAAAAACGGCTTCCTCGACTGACGCCAAAACTTGAAGCGGCAAGCCAAGTAAGGCAACACAGAGAAAGATGGCAATCCACCATCTCCTCAAAGGTCGAAACGTTGTCTTCATGTCTTGGTTAAATCAAGGATTTCCTTGGCTGCCCTATCGGTAACACCTGGAACGCCAAGCGTCTGCTGCAATCGCCGATAGCCCTCGAGCATCTCATTGCGCTGGGCAGGATCCTCCAATAAAGGGATAGCTGCCTGCACAAGTGCTTCTGCAGTCAACTCATCCTGTAGTAATTCCGGCACAAGCCGTTCCTTCAGCAACAGATTCACCGGCGAGATATGGTCCACCCGAAAGCGCAAAAAGTGTCGAGCCACAAATGCTGTGATCCGACTCACCTTGTAGCCCACCACCTGGGGAACACCACGCAAGGCCAGCTCCATATTGACGGTGCCTGATTTACCGAGGGCAAGATCCGCCGCCGCATAAAGCATTGGTTTGAGTTCATCGGCCTGCTGAGCCGAAAGCACTCGCCCTCGAACTGCCGCTGCATCAAGAGCCTCCTGCAAAGACATCTCAAAACTTGCTAATCCTGCAGGAACAATCACCTGAAGGGATGGGTCACGCTGCTGAAGCAAAGCTGCTGCCTTGGCGAGAGTGGGCATCAAGTAACGAAGTTCCTGTTGCCGGGAAGCCGGTAAAAGCAACAACAATCTTTGGCCAGGCTTCAAGCCAAGCCGCTCACGCGCCTGCTGACGATCAGGTAACACACTCACCGTATCGAGTAATGGATGACCGACCCAAGTCACCTTTGCTCCCCGCTGGGAATAGAACTCAGCTTCAACCGGAAAGATCGCCAAAATTCTGTCGGTGAAACTCAGCAGCTGAGTGGTGCCGCCATCGCCAAAACGCCAAGCCCATTCCTGAGGAGCGATGTAGTAAATGATCGGCACCCTGGGAAACCAGCGCCGCAACTTGTGCCCCAAACGCACGTTGGCCCCCATGTAATCGATCAGCACCACGGCATCGGGTGGTCGCTGCTTGAGCACGTGATCCACCCGAGACTGAAGTCGCAAAGTAGGGAGCACCAGAGGCAGGGCCTCCCAAAGTCCAATCGCACCCATCGGAGCCGTATCAGCAAGCAGTTCTGCACCAGAAGCCTGCATGCGGGGACCTCCAAGGGCCATCAACTCAAGCGGTAAGGAACGCCGTTCAACCTCCCTTTGGAGAGCTTGAATCAAGAGACTTCCCTGCAAATCACCAGAGACCTCGCCAGTGCTGATCAGCAGGCGCACCATCAGCGACTCAAAGACATCGCGGGCATAGGACCGCGACGTCCCTTCTCAATCGAGGCCTCGAGAAAGGCACAGAGGTGTGCAGCCGCTGGCATCAACTGCTCTTGTCGAGCAAGCCGCAACCCCTCAACAAAGACATGGTCAGATCGAAACAGCAGATTCCAAATCTCCTGCAACTGGCCAAGCTCTCCTCCCTCTTGAGTCTTCAGACCACTGCGCCGCAGGCCAACGCGATTAAGGCCCCTCAATCGACCTGGATGCCCTTCGGCGAGGCAGTACGGGGGTACATCACGATCAACCCTTGTCATACCTCCAACCATGGCAAGACTGCCAATGTGAACGAATTGGTGAATTCCTAAGCAGCCGCCGATCACGGCCCGGTCTTCGACCACGACATGACCAGCCACTTGAATGCCATTCGACATCACAATCCCATTGCCCAGCTCACAGTTGTGACCAAGGTGGCAATAGGCCATCAACAAGTTTTGATCACCGATCTTGGTCTGTTCACCTTCCTCCGTGGCCCGGTTGATGGTGACGCATTCCCTAATTGTGTTTGCATCGCCAATCACCACCTCTGTGGGGGCACCGCGATACTTGAGGTCCTGTGGCTCAAGACCAAGGCAGGCGCCGGGGAAAACCCGGTTATTGGCGCCAAGGGTCAAACGGCCATCGAGCACCACATGGGGACCAATCCAGGTATCAGGACCAATCTTCACTTCAGGTCCAATCACTGCTCCCGGCCCAACAATGACACCGGAAGCGAGCTCAGCACGAGGATCCACCACAGCCGCAGGGTGAACCTGAGCCTTTTTTTCGGCAGTGATCGCTGAGAGTTTGCCCACCTCGCTCATGATCCTCAGTCCACCAAGGAAAACATCAACTCACCAGAGCAAACCAGCTGGCCCTCCACCCTGGCTTCCCCCCTGACTTTGCCAAAGCGCTGCCGCTTCAAGCTAAGCAGCTCGCAGCTAATCGTGAGCTGATCTCCTGGCACCACCGGACGGCGAAAACGAACTGCATCGATACCTGCAAACACGAATAACCCCTTGGGCAGATCGGGCATCTGGGCCACGATCAAACCACCCACCTGGGCCATCGCCTCAACAATCAAGACTCCAGGCATCAAAGGACGGCCAGGGAAATGACCCTGGAACTGAGGTTCATTGAGGGTCACATTTTTGATCGCAACAGCCCGCTGGCCAGGTTCATGGAGCACAACACGATCAACCAGAGCAAACGGATAACGATGAGGCAGCAGCCCCATGATCTGCTCACTTGTCAACACAGCAGTATTAGGAGAGGGATCGGTCAAGAGACAGTCACAGGACAGACGGCAAGGAGAGCATTCGCCAGATCGTTATGGAGTCCATGGGACCCCCGATAGACGAGAACCTGAGCCTGAGGGAATCCCACAAGTGCAAGGTCTCCGATCAAGTCCAAGAGCTTATGGCGCACTGGTTCATCAGCAAATCGCAGTGGAGGATTCAACCAGTGATCACCATCACAAACCAAGGCATTGTCGAGGGCACCCCCCTGGATGAGGCCCGCCGCCAAGAGCTGATCCACCTGTTCGCGAAACCCAAATGTTCTCGCCGGAGCAATCTGTTCAGTAAACCCCTCTGGAGTGAGCTCAATCGCCAGCATCTGATGACCAATAGCAGCTTGTGGGAAATCAATCACACCAACAACATTGAAGCGCTCGGCAGGTGTAGCTGTGATCACACTGCTACCGCGATGACACACCAAAGCACGCTCAAGCACGAGAGGATCGGCACGAGGGGTTGCAGCAGGAGTAAGGCCCACCTCTGCTATCGCCTCCACCCAGCCCAGAGCTGAACCATCAAGAAGCGGTATTTCCTCACCACCAACCTGGATCTCCACATGGGTCAAGCCACAGCCAGCCAAGGCCGCCAGTAGATGTTCCACCGTGCCTAAATGGCGTTCGCCCAGTTCCAAAGTGGTGCAAAGCTGACTATCGCGAACCTGATGTGGCCCCAAAGTGACTGGTGGGTCGCTGTTGTCCAGCCAGGAGACATGGAAGCCAACTTGCGCCGAAGGCTGTAAACGCACTTCGGCGACCTCCCCACCATGAAGACCAATCCCTCGTCTTGAGACAGCTCCGGCTAGGGTCCAAGCACGGTCATAACTGGTAGGCCAAAAAGCCACTAGAACTTCCAGCCAACCCCGAGATTAAAGCGCCACTCATCCGTGAAATCCTGTGTTGCCACCTCAAGGCGCAATGGCCCTACTGGAGTGGTAACAATCAGACCAGAACCGATCGAAAAACCAGAACCAGGCTTGTCGAGAAGTTTGCCTGGTTTACCAGGAACATTCTCTTGGGAACCTAAATCAGTACCGCCATCAACGAAAACCTCACCAGAGACGATATTCCAAATCGGGAATCGATATTCAATCGTCGCTTCAACAAAGCTTCGTCCTACAGATAAATCACAATCACTCCAACCTCTTACGGAATTAGATCCACCAAGACAGAAAGCTTCATAAGGAGGTAAATCGCCTAAAACCGTGCCTGCCTTAACCTGAAAAGCAAGGGCCTGAGGACAATTTTCCGGTTCCCCTGGCTTAGGACGGCAGCCCTTGGCAAGTTTCAACCAATTAACTGGAATGAAATGTGTATAGCTAGTCCGAAGACGGTTAAAGGTCGGTGAATGCTCCCCAACAGATACAAATTGCTCAGTGCCGAAACTAAAGAAGTTGCCAGAAGTTGGATTGCGAGGGTCATTCAAATTATTATAAGTAGCCGCGACCCTTACACCAAGAAGATTGTTTTCATCTGCACAGTCAAACGCGATACAAATCACATCATCATCAGGCACACGGCCATTCTTAATGTCATCATTTGCGACGCCATAAGGACGGCTATCGCCTGAGAAGTTGATCGGTCGAACCTTTTGAATGTTCAAACCAGCCAAGACATTCCATGGCGCCTTCTTATAAGGGTCGCCTCCATTTAGAGGCCTTGCAAAAATTATATTGCCACCAATTCTTTGCAACGCAACAGAGTTGCCCTCATAGTCAAACCAGCTGTACTGTGGATATTCATTCTCAGCCTTTGACACGGAATTAAACTTGCTGTCAGCAGGGTTGTCATCCTTATTAATTTGATAAGCGTAGCTTGAATTGCCATCATAGTAATCTTCAACAGTGCGAATATTGCCATTATTTTGGCTCTGAAAAACTTGAGGCACCTCACGACTTAGGAATAAAGAGGTGCGGAATGACGTTCGGTGAGGGTCACCCTTGATCCATGGATCGGTAAATGTAATGCTTCCCAAGCCTCCATACTGACCGTAAGTAATGTTCAATGCCATATTCCAGGCACGACCAAAAAGATTGCTGTCCTGAAGTTGTATCTGGCCAAAGACACCCTGACTCTGGCTATAACCCAGCCCACCTGACAACGAACCGGTGGACTGCTCAACAATGCCAAGAATGATTGTCACATTGCCAGGTTCACCAGCAACCGGTTTCAAGGTGACTTTGACATCACTGAAAAGAGATGTGCCATAGAGACGCTTAATATCAGCCTCAAGCTGATTTCGATTAAAAGCTTCGCCAGGCTTGATTGATATCTCTCGTGTAATCACCCAGGGCTTGGTCTTGCCATTAATTGGCTCACCCTTCTCATCGGTGGAATCACCTTCCTTATTGAGGAACTGCACTTCCACCCCTGCCACCGTGCCCTGGATCACCTTGAGCTGCACCACTCCCTCTGGAGAAACGCGCGTGGGCCCGGTGACTCGAGCCAGGGAATAGCCCTCATTTGCGTACCACTGCTGCAACTCCTTCATACGAGCCTGCAGTTCATTGAGATTGAGAGTCCTGCCGTAGTCGGGGCTGAATGTTTCCTCAATCACAGATTCAGAAAGCTCAACATCAGGTGGATCAAGTTCCACTTTGGTGAGCAATGGATTGGGCTGCACCTGCACCACGAGCTGAACCCCTAAAGGGCCGTCACTCGGCTCAATGCGCACATCAGAAAACCAGCCCGTGGCGTAAATCGCATCGAGATCACGTTTGAGCTCATTTCGAGTCACACGACTACCGGGACGCACAACCATGGCGTCATAAGCGGCGAGTTCTACACGCTCTTGCTCCGGATGGCCTGCAATCCCTTCGATGATCACCTCGGTGATCAAGACACGAGGCTCCTCAGGCAGCTGTTCAGATGCGTTGAGAGGCAGCTCTTGCTGCTCAGCAGGGGTAACCTGAATCTGCTCGACCTCCAGGCTTTCCTCGACGACGCCTTCAGGAGTGGCCACCTCCTCCACCTGCACATCATCGGCAACCAAGATCTCCGTAGCTGGGGGCTGAGTGTCCTGCTCGGGTGTCTGAGCACGCGCAGGAGCAGCAAGAAGCGGCAAGGTCAGAACCAGGCCAAATGCACCTCGCCGCAAGGCATCCGAGGGTCCGCTAGATAGGAAGCTGGCCATAGGTGATAAGAATCCGGCTACAAAGCCGCCAAATGTGCGCTGACATTACCTGCAGTTGAAGGGATTAGCTCATACCCCTTGGACCCGTTTGAGGATCTCCCCGTAGGCTTCAATCACTCCACCAAGGTCCTGGCGGAAGCGATCCTTATCCAGGATGCGGGCCTGGGGGTCGCTATTTCGATGGTCCCAAAGCCTGCAGGTATCAGGACTGATTTCATCCGCCACCAGCAGAGTGCCTGCACTGTTGAGTCCAAGTTCGAGCTTGAAGTCCACCAACAACAGATCCAAGCTCTCAAAAAATGACAGCAACAGCTGATTCACCCGACGGGCCAACTGTTCGATCTCTAAACGCTGCTGCGAACTGATCAATCCAAGCAGCTGCAGCCTTGATTCGCTCAGCAAGGGATCTCCCAAATTGTCGTCCTTGTAGTAGAGGTCCAACAAAGCGGGCGAAAGCTCAGTACCAGCCGCAATCGGCGTTTGTTGACAAAGCGATCCAGTCGCCACGTTGCGAATCACAACCTCTAGGGGAATCACATCAACATGCTGAACAAGCATCCAGGTTTCGGCGGCCAGGCCGAGGTAGTGGGTGGGCACACCCTCGCGCTCAAGCATCTCGAACAGTCGTGCCGAGATCTGACAGTTCAGTCGCCCCTTGCCCTCGAGTGCAGCCCGTTTGAGTGCATTAAACGCCGTGGCGTCATTCTTGAACTCCACCAACACACGATCAGGCTGATCCGCAGCGAAGACCCTTTTGGCCTTGCCCTCATAGAGCAGAGGGCCGTGATCTGGCGTCATTTGAATTCTGATGGAACTGAAACAGGAGGCGCACTTTGATGCGCTTCAACAGCAGCATGGCCGCCAGGCTGACGCGGCGAGCGCAGCTCTTGCTCTAGCAGAGTTGCAGCATCCTGCTGATCTAGATCCCCCCGAACCAACTCCCACAGGGTGTAGCGGTCATCGAGGCGATTAGCGAGACGCTCTAGACGTTGTCGGGGCTTTAAGCCGTCACCACCCGCTGCTAAATCGAACTTCAATTGCAATCGCAGCAAGTCTTCTGCCAGCCCCCAAGCTTGATCTGCAGCCGCCTGGTCAAGAGCTGATTCCAACAGTGTTGAGTGCTGATCGTTGCCTAGACCTTGAAGCAACTCAGCGGCCAGAGCAAGACGGCGGGCCCCCAATGCGCCACGCTCACGGCCAGCCAACAGCACCATGACAGCCTCAGCCGAACGATCCAGGGAAAGCTCATGTTCCACCAAGAGATCAAGAGCAGCGCGAGTCAGAGGGAGGCCATCGTCTCCATAGCCAACGGTGAGCTGCTCAAAATTCAAGGACGTGAGATCGCCATTTGCCAGGCGTCGCAGAGCAAGGGCCGCCTGAGCATGATCCAAAGATGCGTTGGCCGCCTGCCAGGAGAGCAGCAACCAAGCGCGACGCTGACTGCCTGGCGCTGGGCTGATACGACTGAGCACCGTCTGCGTGCTAGCTGGAGCCTTGCAGACCATCAGTGCTTCAGCATTGGCAATCACAACCTCAAAGGGTTGAGGTGCAGGAGCAATGTCAATCAGGCGATTACGAAGTTCCTGCAGACGCAAGTTGAAGCCAAACAGGGCTGCGTCCGCACAAGCTGTTTTGAGCTCTGGTATCGCCCCATCAAGCAACACTTGCCGATAGACCAGTTCAGCCATGGGCTCCCTAGCGGGAGCACGGGGGCCAGGCGCAGAATTAAGAGGCGCAGCCTGATTAACGGCAGCCAGCAGCAGCACAGTCAGCGGCAGCGAATGAATCCCCATGGAGTTGAGTCGTTCAACAAAGATGGAAGAGGGCAACGGATTCCTCTGACGAGATCCGACCTGCTCAAACCTAGGGGTCTTCCCCGTCCCTGCTTGTTCCTATGGCCATGTCCAGCACCCGTCCCCATCCCTTTCCCCCTTTGGAACGGCTGCTTGTGGTTGGCAGTGGTGGGCGTGAAAATGCCCTTGCATGGGCACTACGACGCTGTTCCGGCATAGAAGACGTCTGGGTCACACCAGGGAATGGGGGCACAAAAGAGCATCAGGGCTGTGGTTGCCTGGCGATCGCAGAAACCGACGTCAATGGCCTGATTGATGCCTGCCAGTCGCTTCAGATCGATCTAGTGGTGGTAGGACCGGAAGCTCCACTGGCCGCTGGCGTGGCTGACGGACTGCGCGAGGCCGGGCTAGCTGTTTTTGGGCCAGGGGCTGAGGGTGCCCAGCTGGAAGCCAGCAAAGCCTGGTCCAAAACCCTGATGGCTGAAGCCGGCGTGCCAACGGCAAAACACTGGACAGTGAGCACAGCAGCAGAAGCTCTGAGCGTGCTGAATCAAGTGCAACAACCCTTGGTTGTTAAGGCCGATGGTTTAGCAGCAGGCAAAGGGGTCTGCGTGGCCGACAGTATTGAAACAACTGCTGAAGCAATCCAGGAGGTCTTCAGCGGCCGATTCGGAGCTGCCGGTTGCCAATTGGTGCTTGAAGAGCGACTAGAGGGGCCAGAAGTATCCGTCTTCGCACTCTGCGATGGCGAGCACTTGTTATTGCTGCCCCCTGCTCAGGATCACAAACGTCTAGAGGACGGCGACAGAGGCCCTAACACCGGGGGCATGGGGGCTTATGCCCCGGCTCCCCTGCTTGATGCAGCAGGACTCGACCTTGTGCGCAGGGTTGTCCTTGAGCCAACCCTGGCGACCCTGAAGCAGCGAGGCATCGACTATCGAGGTGTCATCTATGCCGGATTGATGCTCACCCCCTCTGGGCCGCAGGTGATTGAATTCAACTGTCGCTTCGGCGATCCCGAATGCCAGACCCTCATGCCACTGATGGGTCCAGAGCTGGCAAAAGTTCTGCAGGCTTGTGCACTTGGTTGCCTCGATCAAGCACCAGAGCTATTGATCGAGGACTGCTGCAGTGCATGTGTCGTGGCAGCAGCAGCGGGCTACCCCAATGCACCCCGCAAGGGTGACCGCCTCAACATTCAGCTGCAGCCAGGCCCATCCCTACAGCTTTTCCATGCTGGCACCCGCTGCACTGAAGAGGGAGATCAACTGACCAATGGCGGCAGAGTGTTGGCGGTTGTGGCTCAAGCAAACGATTTTGATCAGGCCTTCTCAAACGCCTACCAAGGTCTTGATCAGGTGTATTTCGAAGGGATCACTTACCGCCGGGACATCGGTCACCAAGTGCGCCAGTCCTAGGGTGAAGAGACGCTGAATGGGTTGATGGCCAGCAGTACTTCGCAAGCCATCGCAGAGTGGGCTCCCCCAGGAGATGGCCAACCCCCACCAGAGCCACCCGGCTGGGGGGAACGCATCTATCTCTGGTGGGCAGAATTCAGCCTGCAAACCAAGTTGTTGGCAATCGCCACACTGGTGGTAAGCCTGCTGATGACAGGCGTCACCTTCTTCGTCCTCAACGGCATCCAAAGGGATGCAGGGATGAATGACACGCGTTACGCCAGGGATCTAGGACTCCTCCTTTCCGGAAACGTCACTGAACTTGTCGCCCAAGGACGTGACAGGGAACTGGCAACTGTTGCCGAACAATTCTGGCGCTCGCGCAGCCTTCGTTACATCTTCTTCGCCGACCCAGATGGCTTGATCTATCTGGGAATCCCCATTAGTGCTTCCCCTGTCAGCGGTGATAACGATCTGCAACTCAACCATCGCTTGGAACTGCCAGCCGAGCTGCCATCACGACCAGAAAACGCACTGATTCGCCAGCACCTCACCCCTCAAGGTCAACTCACCGATGTCTTCGTTCCACTGGTGTGGAAAGGTGATTATTTGGGGACACTGGCTCTGGGGGTCAACCCCAACGACACAGCTCTTGCCAGCGCGGCTCTCACGCGACAGGTGACGATTGCCGTCTTCATCTCCATCTGGGTGCTTGTAATTCTCGGCGCCGTTTTCAATGCTCTAACGATCACGCAGCCTGTGAAGGAGCTGCTGCGTGGTGTAAGGGCCATTGCTTCCGGCAATTTCGAAGCTCGAATCGCTCTACCGATGGGAGGAGAACTGGGAGAACTCCTGAATGGCTTCAACGCCATGGCCTCCCAACTGGAGGCCTATGACGCCGCCAATATTGAAGAGCTCACTGCCGCCCAAGTGAAGCAGCAATCGCTGATTGCCACGATGGCCGATGGCGCTTTACTGCTCGATGAAGTTGGAAAAATCGTGCTGGCCAACCCAACAGCACGGCGGCTATTTCGCTGGGAAGGTCGAAATCTTGAGGGCCAGGAACTGCTCAATGAGTTACCAGAGATCATCGCAAACGAACTGCATGACCCACTTCAATCTCTGCTGCGCAATATCGGTGAAAGTAACGATCTGCGTTGCAGTCTTGAAGAACCATCACGCACACTTCGCATCGTGTTGCAGTCAGTACGTGATCAAAGCGGTGAAACCCTTAAAGGCATCGCAATCACAGTGCAGGACCTCACAAGAGAAGTGGAGCTCAATGCAGCCCAAAGCCGCTTCATTAGCAACGTTTCACATGAACTTAGAACACCACTGTTCAATATCAAAAGCTATGTAGAAACACTGCATGATCTCGGTGATCAACTCAGCGAAGAAGAAAAGAAAGAATTCTTAGGTGTTGCTAATTCCGAAACCGATAGGCTGGCTCGACTCGTTAATGATGTACTTGACCTTTCGCGATTGGAATCCGGACGGACCGTGCAGTTCGAGCCCATGGATCTTCGCCCTGCCATCGAGCAAACCCTACGCAACTATCGGCTTAATGCAGATGACAAGCAGATTCATATTGAGTTCAATACAGATGATGAGCTACCAACAATCCTGGGAAATTGGGATCTATTACTCCAAGTGCTCGACAATTTAGTCGGCAATGGGCTCAAGTTTAGTCGTGCTGGTGGAAGCCTGATGGTGCGAGCCTACACATGGCCTGATAGCTGCAAAATGTCTCCAATCGAGAGCAGCAAATCAGCACCACATTGCGAATTTTTCTCACCACTCCCCAAGCTC
The DNA here is from genome assembly GCF_047304505.1 of Prochlorococcus sp. MIT 1318. Taxonomy (NCBI): domain Bacteria; kingdom Bacillati; phylum Cyanobacteriota; class Cyanophyceae; order Synechococcales; family Prochlorococcaceae; genus Prochlorococcus; species Prochlorococcus sp. MIT 1318. Next base: position 1,341,592 of record NZ_CP138958.1, read on the forward strand.
CGCGTAGAAGTTTCGGACACAGGCCATGGCATCAATCAGGATGACCAACAACATATTTTTGACCGCTTCTATCGTGTGGAAAATGCCGTGCATACAGAAGCCGGCACCGGTCTTGGACTATCAATCGTGCGCGGCATCATCGAAAAGCATGGCGGCCAAATACGAATGGCCAGTGAGGTTGAGCTTGGCACAACCTTTTGGTTTGATCTACCTCTTGAGCAAACAGATGCCGACGAGCTTATCGTGCAATCAGTACGAACAACTCGGCAACAAGAACAAGGTTTAGAACTCTAATTTAGCCAATAAACTGAATCAAACATTGGCTTTAAGGCCCTTACATCGAAGGAACATTAAGCGCGTTCGTCGTCAGCAATACGATGAGGAGCACCACTGAAGATCCGTTCGAAGTTAGAGAATGAGTCTTTAATCTGTGGGCCATTATCAGTAATAACATACTCACGAATTCTCTTGTCGTGCCATGAGCCACGCATCTTGAATACATTCACAGCTCTGGCCATCTCGCCGCGGATCTCCACATACTGAAGCAGCAGAATAGTATCTGTGATTGTGGAGATATGGGAGTCGGTAATCGAATGACTTCCCATAAACTCTTCAGCGGTATTGGTAAAGAATCCCGCTATTTCCTCCTGCTTTGCATAGCCTGTTACTCCAATCACAAACTGCCTAAAGGCGTTGAGGCTCACGCCACGTGCAAGGGCCGAAAGTGAATCAATCGCCATCCTCGATGGCTTGAATTGTCCAATCTCCGTTTTAATAATCTCCAGATGATCTTCCAGACCAGTCGACTCTGGATAAGCACAAATAATCTTCAACAGGCCTTCACTTTCCATCTCTTCAAAATCAATCCCCCAACTGGTGGCATTACGCAGAAGTTGGGCTCGCGACTCCTCATAGGCAAACAAAACCGCGCGTTCCTTATTTCGGAAAGCATCCTCAATAAACTTCGACACCAAAAGGGTTTTACCAGTGCCCGTTGCACCAGTAACAAGAATGATCGAATCCTTGAAGAAACCTCCGCCACACATCTCATCAAGATGAGGAACACCAGAACTAATCCGCACGTTGGAGGAACGCTGCGTAAGCCGCATTGCGCCTAAAGGAAAGACGCTGACGCCTTGGGTGCCCATGGTGAATGGGAACTCACCCTTCATGTGAGTTGTGCCACGTAACTTGAGAATCTCAACGGTACGTCGACGCTTCTCAGTCTCAAGAACATTGCGTAGGATGACGACGTTGTCGGAGACAAACTCCTCTACCCCATAGCGTGCAATTGGGCCATATTCATCAATCCGTTCTGTGGTCATTACGGTGGTAACGCCAATCACCTTAAGACGTGCAATCAAGCGAAAGATTTCCCTACGCACTACAGAAATTGCGTCGTACTGTTGGAAAACGGCTGTCATTGAATCGATTGCCACCCGTTTCGCTTTATATTTAACAATGGCATAATTAATCCTTTCAATTAACCCTGAAAGGTCAAAGCTGCCTGCAACATCCTGACCATCAGGATCGGGTGAAGCATCGAGTATGAATAATTTATCCTGCTCCACCATCTCTTGAAGATTCCAACCAAAGCTGACGGAATTTCGCAAAATATCTGATGGAGACTCTTCAAAGGTCACGAAGATTCCAGGCTCATCGAACTGGCTAATTCCGTTGTGTAAAAAATGAAGTGAAAAAACTGTCTTGCCTGTACCCGACGTGCCACTGATCAGCGTGCTACGCCCCGTCGGCAAGCCGCCATGACAGATGTCATCAAAACCTTCGATCCCAGTAGGCAGCTTCTGCACCTGCATCTGGGAGGAGCCACCGGCACTAAAAGACTGCATAGCTAGGACGTTCTACTCAAACGCTAGAGAGAATTAGCTCTGGAACAAAGCGCTGCACCGCGAGCCTTAAGAATCTGGCGACGCAATGTCATCGTCTGCCAACGTATCGAGCTCCGCTGAGCCGAGCATCTCCTCAGGAATCTCGTCATAGATCTCGTCATAGAGGAGGTCAAGACCAATCAAAACCCGTTCGCGATCTGAGAGGTCACCAATGATTCTGCGCACCGGTGGCGGCAGGATCTTGGCCAAGGTTGGTGTCGCCAGAATTTTGTCTTCCTCTGCAAGCTGAGGATTCTTGAGCACATCGATCACCTTGAGCGCATACACGCCACGGAACTCATTCTCGAGGATGTCGCGCAGAGTTTTAAGCGCCCGCATCGAATTAGGGGTATTCCCTGCTACGTACAACTTGAGGATGTAGGTTTTTCTTGGGCTCATAATTGCATCTCAGAAGCATCTTCTAAATCGAAACTGATTGATATCAACAAAAGGGGTACTTCTGCGGAAAGCGAGTGTTGAAGCATCACCCAAAGGTGTTTTGCTAGATCGAGCAATGCGAACAGAACGTCCGGCGATGACTCTCTCTCATGCAACTCAAGTCTGAACTGTTGCCAGAAAGCGTCAATGAGATCCATATGTATCTCCACAACCTAGGTGATCGATCAAACAACAAACAATGCCGATCAACTCGCGATCTAGGGCCAGGGGAACAGCGCAAGAATCTCGAAAATCACTCATGCATCGATCTCTGCATCAACGAAAACCTCTCCTCAAGACAACTGAGGCTGCAACAAGCTGATCAGAGACTCTCTAGGCCTGCGAGCACAACATCCTCAGGCAGAGCAGGGCTGGCAAAACACCAATCACAGCAAACATCAAAGAATGCTGGTGTGTTGCGCCGCAAGAGAAGCAATGATCAAAGTCGGCTTCGCTCCGAGGTTTTGACGCTCAGGGATCAGCGTTCAATCTTGACTAAAGGCGCCTAAACGCGGGAAGATCTTTGTTTGACTCTCGATTGCGAGTCAGGCCAAATCGGTCAAAGTGGTGCGGCGCTTATCAGCCCAGCTCTGCAGATTCCGAGCCTGAACGCGTCTTAAAGCACCCATGGCCGAGAAACCCGCTGCAAAGCCAAAAGCCGCTGCAGCCAAAGCTGAAGCTAAAGACCTAAGTGATTCATACGCCATCGTTGAGGCCTCTGGCCAGCAGTTTTGGTTGCAACCCAACCGTTACTACGACCTAGACCGTCTGCAAGCGGCTGTTGATGACACCGTCACCCTTGAGAAGGTACTGCTGATCAAGGATGGCAAGAATGACGCCACAGTTGGCCAGCCTTACGTGAAGGGCGCCAGCGTGGAACTGAAGGTGATGGACCACCGCCGTGGCCCCAAGATCATCGTCTACAAAATGCGCCCCAAGAAGAAGACAAGACGCAAAAATGGACACCGCCAAGAACTCACGCGAGTGATGGTTCAATCCATTTCAATAGACGGCAAAGCACTCAGCTAACCACCCCCTCCATACACTGCTCTCAATCCCGCTTAAATCACCATGGCTCATAAGAAAGGCACAGGCTCCACACGCAACGGCCGCGATTCAAATTCCAAGCGTCTTGGCGTGAAGGCCTATGGCGGCGAAACCGTTACAGCAGGGTCGATCCTGATTCGCCAACGCGGCACCTCAGTGTTGCCAGGGGTGAACGTTGGCCAGGGAAAAGACGACACCCTCTTCGCTCTAACCGATGGTGTGGTGACCTTCGAAAGCATTCGCCGCAGCCTGCGCAACCGCAAGCGCATCAGTGTGGTTGCCTCCAGCTGAGCAATCTCAGCCTTTGCAGACAATGCGGGCAGCAGCAGTCACAAACTGAACGCTTCTGATCAGGTGACTGTGCCCTTCGGCTTTGTGGTGATCGACAAGCCTGCTGGCCTCACCTCCCACGACTGTGTGAGCCGAATGCGGCGCGTGTTTGGCATCAAGCGCGTGGGCCACGGCGGCACGCTTGATCCTGCCGTAACAGGAGTTTTGCCCATCGCCATAGGGCATGCCACCAGGCTGCTGCCCTATCTACCCGGCGCCAAGAGCTATCGCGGCAGCATCCAACTGGGCCAACGCACCAGTAGCGACGATCAACAAGGGGATCTGATCTCCAAGCAAGCCTGGCCCGAATTGAACACAGCAGAGATCGAGGCCTATCTCGAGCCGTTTCGCGGCAGGATTCAGCAACGGCCACCGCAAGTTTCAGCCGTGCATGTGCAAGGGGAACGCGCTCATGCACGTGCCCGCAGGGGAGAAACGATGGAGATTCCAGCGCGAACGATCACGATTGATCGCTTGCAGCTACTCAACTGGAACCAACAACTGGGCCAAATCGACTTCAACGTGCATTGCTCATCAGGCACATACATTCGCTCTCTCGCACGAGATCTAGGCGAATTAATTGGCTGCGGCGCTTGTCTGGGGTGGTTAAAGCGAACCCAGGCACTGGGGTTTCACGAGCAACAAGCCGTACCACTACCCGATCGAGACAATCTAGCCCTAACGACTCCGCCTGCTGTGTTACCTCCACTCACGGCCCTTGCACACCTACCAAGACTGCAACTCAACGAAGAGGAACAGGAGAGCTGGAGCTGCGGGCGCCGCATTACCGCCCATCAAGATCAATGCCAACCAGCACCCAAACCTCTGGCCTCTGATCAGCAAGAATCTGATCCAAACCAAACTGCTCCAAACCAAACCGATCCAAGTAAAAACAAGCCCATGCTCGTGGTAATCGACTGCAGAGGCGAAGTCGCCGGAATGGCCTACTGGGAAGACAACGCAACAGTGAAGCCAAAAGTTGTGTTCAACGCACGGGGATGATTCCAACACTGTCGTTCAACCCGAACGCCACTAGCGTTGATGGTCAAGCCATAACCTAATCAGCCTCCGCCATGGCCGGCCATAGCAAATGGTCTCAAATCAAACGCAGCAAAGCGGTGGTGGATGCCAAGCGAGGAGCTGTGTTCACCCGTCTGGCACGCGAGATCAGTGTGGCAGCAAGAAGCGGCGGAGACCCAAACGGTAATTTTCAACTGCGCACCGCAATCAACAAAGCCAAAGCCGCAAGAATGCCTGCGGCCAATATTGAGCGCGCGATTGCAAAAGGCTCCGGCCACGACCAAAACGGCGCATGCCAATTGGAAGCCATCCGTTATGAAGGCTACGGACCCGGTGGCGTCGCGGTACTGATCGAAGCGCTCACCGACAACCGCAATCGCACGGCCGCAGACCTACGCCTCACCTTCAATAAACACAGCGGCAAGCTCGGCGAAAGCGGCTGCGTGGCCTACTTGTTTGAGCAACGCAGCGAAGTGTATTTGAGTGCGCAGTCTGCCCAAGATGGGGGCAAGGTTTCAGAAGATGCACTACTGGAAAGCCTGCTGGAACTTGAGGCTGATGGCTATCAATTGATCGACGATGGCGCTGTGGTCTATGGCCCGTTTCAAGCTTTAGAAGTCCTGCAGGCTGGCCTCAAGGATCAAGGCTGGATTGTTGAGGGATGGGAACACTGCTGGCGACCACTCACCACGATCAGCCAAGCAGATAAAAAAAGCGAAGACCAATGCCTGCAATTGCTGGATGCACTTGATGAACTCGACGATGTGCATCACATCAGCTCAAACCTGGAGAGCTAGCAAGACAAAATGTCGAGATGACTGAGGCATCAGCAACGCCATCAAGACTGTAAAAGAAAACCATGGGATAGGACGACTAAAAAACCGCTGAGGTCGTGATTACGACACCAGCGGTTTCAGTTGAAAGCTGAAGCGTGATGCTTAGAACTGGAAGGTGACACCACCAGAGGCACGCCAATCGGTTCCGCGGTTTGCATCCCAGAACTCAAGGCCTCCACGACCATACACCTTGAATGAAGTTGTTCCGAAATTATTGATCGTGTAATCCACTCCAGCTTCGACAAGCAGGCCGTTCTGGCTTTCGTGATTCGATTCAACTGACACTGTGTCATCAGTGAATGTGTAGCCGATCTTCTGGGCTGCGTTGTTTTGATCCCAATCCCTCAACCAGGCAACCTTAAGACTGGGAACCACCAATCCCTGATCACCAGACTTCAGTGGATAAGCCAGCTTCACACCAAGATCTGTTTGAAAATAGTTGGTGGTGCGGCTGTGATACTTAAGATTAAGCCTGGAATGAGATGAAGATTCAGAGAAGGAGTTCTCGTCGTTACGCGTCCAAACGGCACTGAACTGAGGCTCAAGCAGAACGCTACCAAGATCAAATGGAGCTCCTAAGCGAACTGCACCCACATAAGAGGTGGAACTCTTATCTCCAGTTGATGTTGATGAACCCCAGCCATCAGCAATGGCAACAATGTCACGCTTCTGATCACCAGAGAAACCGGTGCCGCCCAGTAGTCCCTGAATATAGAAGTTATCCGCCCACCAATCGGCGGTAATGCCACCACCCCAACCCGATGGATTCCAGGATCCACCGCCAGTGTCGGATGAATTTTGAGAGAGGTTGATCTGGCCATAATTGGCATATGCACCAAGTTGGATGTTCTTAGCAATCGAAACATCCACTCCAACAACCCCTCCGCCATGACTGATGTCATAACCGTTGTAAATAGTGCTGCTCTTAGAGAATGATGAGCTGCCGCCAAAACCACGGAACCAAGCACGCATGCCATCGCGTTCGGAATAATCGGTGGTGAGTGAATCACGATCGACATAATCAATGCCATCGATGGTGATCACGGTTTCGCCATCAACAGATGCGCTCTCAGATCCAGAAGCCTGCGCAACAGTGATCTTGCTGGCTTCCTGTTCGAGGTAATCAAGCGCTTGCTGTTCATCGACAGCTGCGCTCTTCATCCACAAGCCACGCACTGGTTCTGCTTGTTGCGGTTGCATCTCCTCAACAGACTCTTCCTCTACAAAAGGCGACTGTTCAATCGGTTGCTCAACCCCCTGGAACTGACGCAATGGCAGGCGTTCAAAAACTGTATCAACCAGCAGATTGTTGTAAGTGGCCATTGATTGACCAGGGCCATCCACATTGCGTGGTATCAATCCAGAAACAACAAGGCGAGCTAGCTGGCCATAGTCAATTAATGGCAGAGCAACATCATCATCTGAATCATTGATTGGCAGAAGAATCTCGTCAACAATATTTCCAGCTATATCTTCATCTTCATCCGCTGCATCATCATCATCAGGGTGATCGGCAATGATGTCACAGAGATCCTCGTCACCGTCGCAACCTGGCAACAGCTCATCGATTGATCCGCCGCCTGAATTGCCTGGGTCTAACGGGTCTGTTATTTCATCTTTAGTCTTATCCTCTACTACCAGCAAAAGCGATCCTTTCTCGAGATAGACATCTCTCAAAGCAGGTTCTGTAAGTTCATTCTCCTTGCCTAGGCCAGTGAAGGAAGCAGATTCTTGCTCTCCATATCTAAGAATAGTGTTGCTAGCAAGTTTGCTGATCTCAGTTTCACTTCCTACAACATCAATAATGTTAAATGTGCCAGTAGGGTTGGTTATTTTCTCCGCGCTAATCACTAAAGAGCCAGTCTCATAAATAAAGCTACCTGCCACCTTGATAGGGGCAGGGTATGAAGCCCCGTCGTGGTCATGGATATCAGTCTGAATCGTACCGCCTTTAAGCGTTAGATTTTTAAATGTGGCCGGGATATCATCAGTTGCCTGCATCACACCGCCTCGAACAACAAACTGCGGGATGTGGCTAAAATCCTTGTCATAATTCCACGTGCCACCTTCCTGAACAGCCTTCTCAAAATTAATATAATGACTGCCATCAATCGTTCCCTTTCCACCATCCGCACCAAACCTAACAACATCAATATCTCCAAGATCACTACCACCATCGATTGTCACAGTACCGTCATCTTTTCTTGCATTAATTGGAGAGTCAACATAAATGACATCATTGCCTGAGCCAAGTGAAATAGAGTCCACATTTAATGTTCCTTTGTTTTTAAGAACATCATCCCCATTGCCCATGGCAATCTTTTTGGAAGTAATCGTTCCAGCTTTATAGTTAATCAAAGTATCAGCGCCACCAGCCATTTGAATATTTTCTACAGTAGTAATCTCTCCATAGTTTTTAATTTCATCTGCGCCACCTCGCATTTTAATGTTTGTGACTATAATCGTTCCAGCATTAGTATTAGAAAGAGTATCGTTAGCAGCCCCGAGATCAATATCAGAAGCAGATAACGTAGATCCCGCATTAGTAATGCTATCGACTCCTGAACCGCCAGAGAGGTTGCCAGTGAGCGTAATCGTAGAGCCACCCTTATTTGTCAACATATTACTGCCATCCCCCATTGCAATGCTGTCTGCGGTAATCGTGCCAGTATTAGTAATACTATCGGCTCCTGGACTGCCAGAAAGTGTTCCAGCCAGTGTAATCGTAGCGGAGCTATAATTTATCAACGTATTTACCACCGTATTAGTATCGTTGTCTGCGCTCATAGCAATACCGCCAGCATTAATCGTTCCATAATTAACCAATTCATCATCATTCATGCCTAAATAAATATTGCCTTCCAGGCCTATGTCTCCATCCTCATCATTAGTAAAGGTATCATTTTGAGCCCCCATGTAAATCGTTTTACCAGTAATCTTTCCAGAGTTCGTAAATATATCTTTCTGATTACCCATTTGGATGCTGTTTGCTGCAATCGTAGAATTTTCATTGTTGGTTAGCCTATCATTTCCATCGCCCATTTTTATAGTGCCATTGCCATCAATTATTGAGCCGTTGTGATTATAAATTTTGTCATTTCCAGCGCCCATTGCTATATCACCAGTAATTGTTGAACCTTTTTTGTTCAATGTACTGTCATCTCCATCGCCCATGTCTATATTGCCTTTAATTATTGAGCCGTCGTAATTATCCAACTCATCATTTCCATCGCCCATATCTATATTGCCAGTAATTGTTGAGCCAGCGTAATTGGCCAGGCTATTCTTTCCATCGCCCATTGTTATATCGCCAGCAATTGTCGCGCCGGCATTGGTTAGAGTATCTATAGTTCCAGGGCCCATATTTACATTGCCAGTAATTGTTCCATTATTTGTTATAATATCATTTCCATCTGCCAGAAATATATCACCATTAATTGTTCCATTATTTGTTATGATATCATCATTGCCATAGAGACTAATGGTGCCACCAGTATCAATAATAAGAAATTGGCCACTATTCACCGTAACACTATCTTTAAATTCAGTACCTAGGAAGCCATTGTAACTTTGAATCTTCTTGTATTGAATATCTTTCTTCACAGTCACGTCGCATGGCTTAAACGTAACAATGCCTGCGATGGCGCAAGGATTGCTTTCGCTAGCACCTAAAGCTAATTCTGCTACCTCTTCGTCTTCATTAGTGGCAAAATCTGCTGTACCGACCTGAGCTCGACTGGCATCAAAAGCAATCGATGGTGTAGCAGCCGCCAAAAACACAGCGACTGAAATCGGCAGAGATTTACTACGCATCACTGCAGTTCAAGTAAAATTTTATACCTAAATGACACTACTTCTTTTTCTAAAGAATGCAACTATTCCAATAATCTGATCTAATATTTAGATCTTGAAATTACAATTATATCCCAATAGCGCATCAGCCTTATTCAAGGCCAGTGCGTAAATTCAATGTCCTAACACCTCTTCGCTCAAATAGATGCCTTCAATAAGGTAAAATACTATGCCAGCAGTGTCCTGCTGCAACATCACTAATTGTCTGCGATCACGAATGATTTTCTTGCTTACAAGAAGCCAAGAGCTAAAAAAACAAATCAACTTTTAACTGAGATTTACTTCAGGAACTTTCTCTCCATTAAGAGCTGCTTGGTCTAGCCAAAGTGCAACCCGAGCATGATTGCGTAACCAACTTGCCGGCAACTGATCCGTGCATGGCGAATCAAACAACGCCTTGAGAATCTCTGCTTTGGCTGAACCCGTCACAATCAGATGAATCTCATCTGCCGCGAGGATTTCTTTTAATCCAAGTGTGAGTGCTTGAGATGGCACCTGGCTGGGATCACCACCAAAAGCAGCAGCATTCTGTTGCCGGGTGGACTGCGATAACGACACCACCCGGCAAGCCGCCTCTGGGCCACAAGGCGGCTCATTGAAGCCCACATGGCCATTGCTGCCTAAGCCCAGCAATTGCACACCAACACCACCAAAACTCTGCAATTGAGCGGCATAACTGCCAGCCTGCTGCTCTGGATTGATCGCCTCGCCATCGGGAAGATGCAACTGCTGCGGGCTCAATTGCAACGGCTTGCCTAAATGACGCGCCATATAGGCCGCAAAGCTGCGCCGATCAGCTGCCCCCAAACCCACATACTCATCAAGATTGAAGCTGCACCAGCTGCGCCGCAGATGCTCAAGCTCATCAGCTGGCCAACGCTGTAAACGGGCCACCAATTCGGCATAGATCGGCACCATCGTGCGGCCAGTGGCCAAGCCAAGCGGTTTCGGCCTCTGCTCCCCCAGCCGCTGCCTTAGATGCCCCTCCAGTGCATCAACAACCGCTTCCACCAGACTTGGCAGGTTCTCTCGCACCGTGATCGTGCTCGCGAACCCTTGTTCAGAGGCGACAGAAGGCCGCAAGAGGTTCAATTAGGCGTCTCCCATTCTCTCAACTCTTCCAGGCTGGCGAGAGCGCCACAGGAAGGCCAAAGAGGAATTCTGTAACTGCCGATAGGGAACAATCTCTGCGCCTCGGTAGTAGTGATTGAGGATTTGGCGGAAATCTGCACCCCGTTGCGCCAGGCCATGGGCACCCCACTGACTCATGCCCACGCCATGGCCAAAACCTTGACCCATAGCAAGCAACATCAGCGGCTGATGGCGCGAACGGCGTGTTGAGCGAACCGGCAGAGGCGGCACAGGCGGCGGCGGGGTCAGGCCCATGAAACTGGCATTGGCATCAACGCTGGGTGCAAACAAGCTCTTGCCTGTTGCGCCATCACGCCAAGACCCCATCAATACCGTGCCAGCCCCAGCAGAGTTGCGTTTTCCAAGGCTGTGCACAAAGCGCTGACGGCCAACGCCTGCGCCAGGCTTTGCTGACTTCGAGGCAAGCATTTCAAAGCGCACCAAGGTGCTCTTCAAGCCCAAACGCTGGCGCAGCTGCTTGCCGCTCAGCAGCAAATCACCACGAGGCCCCTGCACACGAGCCTGGCGAATTCTGCCCGTGCCTGTTGTGCCCAACACATCAATGCTGCTTACACCCCCGGTTTCGCGGAACGCTCTACGCAACTGATGCGGCTCAAACCACACGTCCCACTGATGCACAGGGCTGTGTTGATCGTGGTCCGGCACGCTGACCAGATAAGGCAGCTGCTTGCTCCATACCGCCCCGCTGGCTTCCGTTGCCCCACCAGAGCTGCTGTGAAAAACAGCATCGATCAACTTGCCGCCATGCACTAAAACCAGCGAATGGGTGCTTTCAACCGCCTTCAGGGTGTTGGCGGTTTCAGATTCCACACCGCGATACACCTGACTGGCAACGGTGGCCTTGAGATCAAAACCACCTGCTTTGCTGTGTTGAGCAAGGGCATAGGTGCGAGCGGCCACCGCCTGGGCCTGCAGTGCAGCCAGAGGCCAGGATTCCGGCATCTCACTGCCCACCACACTGGCTAGATAGTCCTCCACGCGCAGGTGGTTCACCACCTGCAAGCCTGCAGCAACAGATCGAACCCTCAACTCACCGCGATAGCGACGCTTGCCCAGCCATATCCCGCGTGGGTCTGCACTGCGAACCCTGAGCTCACGCTGCAAAGCAAGCGATACCGATCGCCGCGATCGCCCCTCCAGTGTCAGCTGCAGTTGACCGCGTTGCTTGCGAACAGAAAGCGCCCTCAGCCTCTGCTCGCTCGAACCCAGGCCTGCCACAAGCAAAGGCTGCTCAGCATCAGCCCGCAGACGCAGAGCTGATGCTTCCAGCACCAGCACCCGCATCACTGGCTCCTGCACAGCAATCACCTGGGCAGCAGGGCTTACGGCCGTGAGTGTGACCCCGCCGACCAATCCCATAGCCCATAGCGGCGAGGGCAAAGCCAATCAACATGTTCAACAAGGACATTCAGTGTGCCCCGATCACAACAACCAGGCCAGGCCCCAAGCCATGGCAGCATGGTCTTTGGGGTGTGTAAGGGCCTTGCAGGTCACCTTTCTCGGCACGAGCTCGGGCGTACCAACAAGAGCCCGCAATGTTTCTGCCGTGGCTCTGCGGCTGCCCCAACGAGCTGAGTTGTGGCTGTTTGATTGCGGAGAAGGCACTCAGCATCAGTTCCTGCGCAGCGATCTACGTCTGTCTCAACTCAGACGAGTGTTCGTTAGCCACATGCATGGCGACCATGTTTTTGGCCTGCCGGGTCTGTTGGCCAGCCTCGGCCTATCCGGCAACAGCAACGGAGTGGATCTCTACGGCCCCGATCCACTGGAAAGCTATCTGCAAGGCGTGCTGCGCAATAGCTCCACCAGGATCGGATACCCCCTCAAGGTTCATCGCGTGCGAGACGCAGCAGAGCAGAACTTGATTGTGTTTGAAGACAAAGACATCCTGGTGCGCTGCACCCCGCTCACTCATCGCGTGCCGGCCTACGCCTATCGCGTGGAGCAAAAACCCAAGCCAGGCCATTTCAACCTTGAACGAGCCCAAAGCCTCGGTATCCCGCCAGGCCCCGTCTATGCCGCCTTAAAGCGCGGTGAACAGGTCAGCCTCGATGATGGTCGCGTGGTGGATGGCCGGGACTTCTGCGGACCAGATCGCCCAGGCGCCAGCATCGTGTTCTGCACCGATACGGTGTTTTCAGAAGCTGCTGTCTCGCTAGCCGCAGGCGCAGACCTGCTGATCCACGAAGCAACCTTCGCCCATAGCGAAGCAGAAATGGCTTATCAGAAGCAGCACTCCACCAGCACCATGGCGGCCCAAACAGCTGCCGAAGCCGGCGTCGGGAAACTCGTATTGACCCACCTCAGTCCCCGCTATGCGCCAGGCAATCCGGTCACCCCAAATGACCTGCTACGAGAAGCTCAAGCGATCTTTTCGAACACCATCCTCGCCAAGGATTTCCTCAGTTTTGAAGTCGCTCCGCGCTGCAACAGTTCTTGATTACGGCCCTTAGAGCTCCCGCCCCGTGATACAAGGTGTTGTCGCTTCTGTCAGTAACTGGCGTATTCCATGGCCTCTCTCTTTGCATCCCTGGGACGGTCCCTGATCAAACTATTGATCGTGTTGCCCGTAATAATTGGCTTGAGCATTAGCTCTCCGGCCATGGCTGCCCAATGGGATGCCGAGACCCTCACCGTTCCCGCAGGCTCAGGCGGACAGCAGGTGACCTTCACCGAGTCAGAAATCAAGAGCGCTAGCAAGCTCTTCAAAAGCAACTGCGCCACCTGCCATAACCAAGGCGTCACCAAGACCAATCAAAACGTTGGTCTCGACCTTGAGGCTCTCTCACTGGCATCACCTGCTCGTGACAACGTCGACGGCCTGGTCGAATTCCTGAAAAATCCCATGTCATATGACGGGGAATACAGCATTGCCGACACCCACCCAGGCATCAGCAGCAGCGATGTCTACGTTCAGATGCGCACGCTCAACGATGAAGACCTGCGCCTAATCGCCGGTTACATCCTCACGGCTGAGAAAGTACAGGGCGACCAATGGGGTGGTGGCAAGATCTACTTCTGATCGCTTAAGAAGCAAAAACAATCATGGGATCTCAGCTAAAGCTGGGGTCCTTTTTTTGACTAAAAAATTGGCAGTGAGCTCGCTCGCCAGAGTCTTATCTTCAATCGCGATTTAAAATCAATAGCGATCTAAAACTCCAGTGTTTGTTGCCGTCGTGATTACTGATTGAACAAGCTGATTGAGAGATATCTCTTCTACGAGACAAGGCTTGTCTGTTGCTCACTCTCAACCCCCCAGGGGAACTAGCAACTCGCCCTGGATCAAAAGAGGAGGTTGCAGGCGAGGGGCTCTGCCTCAAGACTGAATCCGCCTGCCCTGTCGCTCTCGCGCTGGGAGGAATGATTGGCTTGAAGGCTTGGCCTTGATCAGGCGCCGATCTTAAAAACAATCGCCTCTGAGAGGCTTCGCCTGCGCTCTAAACAAAGATCTGCTGCTCATCGCCAAGGATTGCCGCAAAAGACAAGCCTTACAGCAATCAAGCCTTCTCAACAGCTTGCTCAAGAACACTTTGCTTAAGCATTTGGATTGCAGAACTGAAAGCAAAGATTAGTCATTCAAGAGGGTTCTCTTTAACCTCTCATTGAAGTTACTAATCAGCTAGCCAGGATCACTTCTAGCAGAAGCATGGCCTGCAGTTATCAATAACATTCTTTGGTATCTATGACCAGGTAAAACGAAAATGAGTCATCAATCGCAAGCCAAAGAATGGCACAGTAATACCTCCACCTGCCAACTGATTTTGCGTCAATGGATGAAATGACTTCGGGGTTTCTGGCTTTACTTGCAGCCGCTTCGGTTGAGAGATGGAGACAAATAAACATCATCCCAATCCCAGTCAATCCATGAGGTAAGTGATCTCATTTCTTCTTGTCTTTACTCATAACCAAATCATGTTTCAACAAGGCTTTTGTAAAGCCTCTTCAGCACAATCAATAGCAATTTCCAGGCTGATAATTTTATCAATACGTTCCTTCTCCGCAAATCATTTGCTGCTTCTATACCCATAGCCTCGTTCAAGGAAAGCTGCTTTGGCTTCTGCTTGATGCAATCCAAAGCTGACAAATGCTCTATCAATAACTTCGATCAGCTGTCTAAGCGAATCTCACTAACCACAAGTTGACAGTTGATCGAAATGACAAACCAGTAGCCAATCAGCCCTTAGCCGATCAACACGATGGGGCCTCTTCGCTTGCATTCAGCATCGAAGCTGGCAGCAGATTTGCGGGGTCCTTTGAAAGCTGCCCACGGCTATACCACCACTCCTGCAAATCCGGCGTCAAACGCTGAGAAAACAACGTCAGCACTGTAACTGCGGGCTTTGAACCAGGCTGCAATAGCTCGACGACATAAGACGGACAACGACGAGCCGCTAGATCAGCAACAAAGCGCCGGCCCACACGTCGCCAACTTGGCTCCTTGCTCCGCCAGGCAAGCCGACAGCAAGGCCATGGCAGTTCCTCGCGATCAAACAGCCGGCAACAAGAACCGATCACACGAAAACTGTATTGCCCACCAGGACTGGTGTGAATGCTGCCGTGCGCCAACACAACATCGACATCCGCTCTGGCAGGGGCAACAGGCGTCACATCTAAAACAGAGTCATCAAGACCACCTTGAAGCAAAAAGCCACCCGCTGAGGGTGGCTGATGGGATCCCGATTCGCAAGCACTGATCGGGAACAGAGACAACTGCCCTGAGCTCAATAGAGCTCTTCCTCAGCATGGGTCTTGATGGTGCAATCAGAGGTTGGATAAGCAACGCAGGTCAACACGAAACCAGCTTCAAGCTGATCGTCATCGAGGAAGCTCTGATCAGACTGGTCCACAGAACCACCTGTGAGCTTGCCTGCACATGTGGAGCAGGCCCCAGCACGACAGGAATAGGGCAAGTCGATGCCCTGCTCTTCAGCAGCATCAAGGATGTACTGATCATCGGGAACCTCAATGGTCTTGTTCAGGCCCTCGCTCTCGCTGATCAAGGTGACTTTGTAGGAAGCCATGGAATGGATGGAAACGCATAGAAATCCAGAAGTAAAACGCCCCTGGACCGCTCCTTCTAACACCCTCCCGGTAGAAATTCAGTCTGATCGTGCAATCTGCCCGGCTAAGGCCAATCAAAGAACGAGTACTGATAACTCTGGCTTATGTAAAAATTTGCGCAGAATTACCGCTTAGACACATCTAAAAGCCCCCAGCAGCCCTGCTCAGTCAGGCTATTCACCCGCCATCCCAGCGCCTCCACAACCATCTGAAGCCTTGGCGCTTGCTTCACCAGCAAACCACTTAGCAAACCTCGACCATTGGCACTCAACAACTGATCAAAACTTGGAGCCAAAACCTCAATCACAGGCGCCAGGATGTTGCAGAGCAGCAGGTCGACGGCCTCTCCCTGCAGCTGCGCTGACAAAGCCTCGACAGAACCATGCACAACCCTTACA
Organism: Prochlorococcus sp. MIT 1318; assembly: GCF_047304505.1. NCBI lineage: Bacteria > Bacillati > Cyanobacteriota > Cyanophyceae > Synechococcales > Prochlorococcaceae > Prochlorococcus > Prochlorococcus sp. MIT 1318. Next base: position 1,357,615 of record NZ_CP138958.1, read on the forward strand.
CGATCTAAATCGAGCTGATTGAGCTCTGTATTAGCTCTAGAGGCGCAGACAGCCTGGCAATCCGTATCAGCGGCCAGCACCTGTCTAGCTCCAAAAGCAAGTGCGGCGAAACCCAACACCCCACTTCCACAGCCGAGGTCTGCCACCCTCAAACCCAGCGGTGGGTTCCTCTCCAGTGCCTCCAGGCAAAGGCGAGTGCTTGGGTGGCTGCCAGTGCCAAAAGCACTGCCAGGGTCTATTCGCACAACAAGCCGATCGGCATACTCCTGCGGCAGATCCAACCAAGCCGGCAAGATCAACAAGCGCTGCCCCACCGGATCGGGTTGCCAATCTTGCTTCCAGTTCAAACTCCAGTCTTCATCGGCCACCTCGCACCAAGTGGGGTTGGCTAATTTCAGGCCAAACGGTTCTGCCAGAGGACGCAGGTTTGCCATCAGCTGATCTCTGTCCGACTCGGACCACTCAGACGATGGCAACCATGCCAACAGGGTGCGCTCAGAGTTCTCAGGCGCATGTTGAACAGCAAGTCGGCAGAGACCCAGATCTGTCAGCTTCCAGATGAGCGACTCTTCCAGCTCATCTGCAATGGGCAGAGAAAGACGCCACCAGCGAAGAGCAGACGCAGAGTTCATCTCATCAGCCTTGATCAGAGGGTGACCGGATGGGCTTCCTTAATGCCATTGATCGCATGAATGGTGACCAGCAAGCTGGGCGGAATTGGATCATCAATGCTCAGCACCATCACCGCATCACCGCGCACAATGCGACGCCCCACCTGCATCGATGCAATGTTGACGTTGTGTTCACCAAGCACGGAGCCCAACTGACCGATGATCCCAGGCATATCGCGGTGCCTGGTCAACAGCATGTGTCGACTAGGTGACACGTTGACCGGGAATTCATCAATGGTGGTGATACGCAAATCGCCATTGGCAAACACCGCACCCGTCACGCTGTGACCGCCCTGGTCACCACGAGTCGTCAGTTGCAAGGACCCCCCGGCAAAATCCTTACTTGTCTCGTCCTTGACCTCCAAGACACGAATGCCACGGCCCTTGGCTTCTAAGGACGCATTCACGTAATTGATCCGATCGCCAAGGGCACTGGTCAACACGCCCTTGAGAGCAGCAATCACCAGAGGCTGAGAGGGATGCTGAGCGAACTCCCCCTGAAGACGAACTTCAAGCTCCTGCAACTGTCCTCCGGAGAGCTGGCTCACCAACAGCCCCAGGGTCTCGGCTAATTGCAAGTGAGGCTTGAGCCGCTCCATGATCTCTGCACTGAGGCCAGGGATGTTCACGGCACTACGGGCAGGGAGGCCAAGCAGGACGTCTCGGATCTGTTCCGCCACATCCACAGCCACGTTCTCCTGCGCCTCCGTCGTCGAAGCTCCAAGGTGGGGCGTAAGGATCAAGCGCTCCTGCACAGAGCGCAGCGGCGAATCGGTAGCCAATGGCTCCTGGGCATAAACATCCAAGGCAGCCCCGCCAATCACTCCAGCCGTCAAGGCATCAGCAAGGGCTGACTCATCGATGATGCCACCGCGAGCACAGTTCACGAGCCTTGCTGTGGCCTTCATCTTGCCCAGCAATTCCGCATTGACCAAATTCTCGGTATCGGGAGTACGAGGGAGATGCAAAGTGATGTAGTCGGCCTGCTCAAAAAGATTCTCCAAGCTTGAGAGTCGCACCTGCATCTGTTGAGCACGGTCCGCAGAGATGAAGGGGTCGTAAGCGATGACCTCCATACCCATGGCATTGCAGACCCGGGCCACATGGGAGCCGATCTTGCCGAGCCCAACCACGCCAAGAACTTTCTTATAGAGCTCGTTCCCTACATATTTCTTGCGATCCCAACCCCCAGCCATCGTGCTGGCATGGGCCTGAGGCACATGCCGAGAGAGCGAAAGCATTAAAGCCAACGCTTGTTCGGCAGCAGCAATGGTGTTGCCTTCCGGCGAATTCACCACCAAAACACCCTGCTGGGTGGCCGCCGGCACATCCACATTATCGACGCCAACACCCGCCCGGCCAATGATGCGCAAACGTGCACCGGCTTTGATCACATCCGCCGTGACTTGCGTGCCAGAACGAATCATCAGAGCGTCGTAGTCGCCGATCATCGCCTTGAGGTCATCCTCTGACAGGCCCACACGCTGATCCACCTGTGCAACCTGAGCGAGGATGTCAATTCCCGCTTGGTCGATAGGGTCTGAAACCAGAACTTTCGTCATCAACCGGCGCAAGACTGCAGCAGGGCACTGTAGAGATCTACATGCTCCAAGCCCTGCAGACCACAAAACAGGGTTCAGAATTCAAACGATTGAGGTGTGTTGTATGGCTATTTGCGTTCTTGTTCTCGCCGAAAGAGACCACGCAGATCAATTGAATGAACAACTCAAGGCAGCAGAGACCCCGCTAACCCGCTGTGAGCTGATTCAGCCGGCAACCAACTCAGAAACACAACCTGAGAGAACGGCCTCAGAACCCAAGGAATATGGCAACCCACTCCAATCGATGGACATTGATTCAATCGAGAGGCTGAGCCCCAAGCTGACCCGTAGCCGTCGTCAAAAACTGATGGCCGTCTGGTTGCTGCCGTTTGGCTTCATCCTCGGCATCGCCATCACGCTCAGTACAGACATGGATACCTTTGCCAGTTACGGCAGCTTGGGTGCATCAATCATCGGTGGACTGCTGGGCCTCGTCTCAGGTTGGATGGGTAGTTATGCAGCCGCAATCAGCGTCAAAATTCCAGACGCTGAAGACGTTCGCATCCTGCGCAATCGCCATCAGCAAGGCCAATGGCTGTTGCTGCTGGAGACACCGATAGGCATCGAGTTGCCCTGGAAAGTGCTACGAGAAGCCAATCCCCTCGCCTTAACGAGCCTCAGCGAACTGTGATCTTGCCGCGGCAAGAGCTGCTCAAAGGTTGCCTGGATCCACAAGGCATGGAAGCCCTGCTGGTCCAGGCAGACACAGTGTTACGGACCTGGCAGCCCAGCTGGAGTGCATTTGTTTCTGCCCCCTTGCGGGAAGAAGCCCTGCATCGATTTTCAACCCTCACTGATCTGCACTGGCACGCCGACGGTGGTCACCCTGGCGCTGAACGCCAGCGGCTGTGTTGCTGGCGCAGCGAAGATCACCAGCACCCCACTCCCTCACAAACAGCCCCGATTCATGGTCTGCTGCTGCATGGCAACTTTTTATTTGATTCCCCCAGCCCAACAGATCTCCGCCAAGCCCTAGAGGCGATCGACGCTCGACCAGAACAACTTGGAGATCTTTGGGTTCGCGGTGATCGCGGTGCACAAGCCCTTTGCACTCCAGAGTTAGCCGTCAACCTCGACGGCCGCAGCAGCAAAGTAAGAGAGGTTGAGATCATCTGTGAAGCCGTGGCAGTTGCTCAACTGCAGCCACCAGCCCACCGCTTGACCCGCCGATTGAACAGTGTTGAGGCCTCTTGCAGGATCGATGCAATCGCCTCGGCCGGCTTTGGTCTATCGCGGGCCAAGGTGGTCAATCAAATCAAGCAAGGTCACCTGCGCCTGAACTGGGAACCAGTCCGACAAACAAGTCGAGAACTTGTAGTGGGCGATCGCCTGCAACTTCAGGGTCGAGGCACTCTGAAAGTGCTGGCGCTGGAAATGACCAAGCGTCAGCGCTGGCGGGTGGAAATGCTGCGGCACTGAAGATTCGTATCGTCAGGCTGCTAGTTTCGCTGCTTGAAAAGCCACTGGTCACCACTCACTCTTCTGGAAGGGCCGCGCGGGCGATTAGCTCAGAGGTAGAGCACTACCTTGACACGGTAGGAGTCACTGGTTCGATTCCAGTATCGCCCACTCCCTTTACAAACATAGGACTCATCGATGGCACGCACTGTGGTCGTGGGGCTTGGACGCTCCGGCATCGGTGCGGCACGACTTCTGCAAGCAGAGGGACATCAAGTCACAGTGCTTGAGCGCAGCATCGAGCCCCATCTCCAAAGCTTGGCAGCTGATCTACGTCTGCAGGGAATTGCTGTCGAGCTAGGCAAACCTCTAGAGCTGACCAGCTTCATCCCTTTGCTTGATCAACTTGATGCCGTGGTCATCAGCCCTGGCATCGCCTGGGACCACCCAACACTGACTGCACTGCGTCAACGCGGCATCGACATCGATGGAGAGATGGCAGTGGCCTGGCGAAGCCTGAGCCATCTGCCATGGATCGCCATTACCGGCACGAATGGCAAAACAACAGTGACCCACCTGCTCAATCATGTGCTTGAAAGCAATGGCCTCAGAGCACCAATGGGCGGCAATGTTGGCCATGCCGCGGCTGAAGTCGCACTCAAATGGCGGCAACCAAACGCACAGCGCCCCGACTGGCTGGTCATGGAGCTCAGCAGTTATCAGATCGAAGCCGCCCCTGAGATTGCCCCACGCATTGGCATTTGGACCAACCTCACCCCCGACCACCTCGAACGCCACGGCACCCTTGATGCTTACCGAACGATCAAGCGTGGCCTACTGGAGCGCTCAGAGATCCGCATCTTCAATGGCGATGATCCAGATCTGCGCAGCCAAAGATCCAGCTGGGATAAGGGGCTGTGGGTGAGCAGCGAAGGGCCTGGTACTGCAAACCATCGCGCCGACTTTTGGATTGATGCGGAGGGGCTGGTTAGAGAACCGCAAGGAGCGCTTTTTGCCGCTTCGGCTTTAGCCATGCCTGGACAACACAATCTTCAAAACCTGCTGCTAGTGACAGCCGCAGCCCGGCAAACGGGGTTGCCAGCAAAGGCCATCGAAGACAGCCTGCGCTCATTCCCAGGCGTGCCTCACAGACTCGAACAGCTTGGGCATATCCAGCAAATGAGCGTCTACAACGACAGCAAGGCCACGAACTATGACGCCGCCTGTGTGGGCCTCAAGGCCGTCCCTGCTCCTGCCGTTGTGCTGGCAGGTGGGCAAACCAAACAGGGCGAGGCTTCTGGATGGCTCAAGCAATTGGATCAGAAAGCCTGCGCTGTAATCCTGTTTGGTGCAGGCGCTTCAGAACTGCAAGAGCTGATCAAAACGTCTGGCTTCAGTGGTGAGTTGCATTGCTGCAGCAACCTCAACGCTGCTGTGACTTTGGCCATTCCATTGGGCGTAGAGCGACAAGCCGCTTGCCTGTTGCTTTCACCTGCCTGCGCAAGTTTTGATCAGTACCAAGATTTCGAAGCCCGCGGCGAACATTTCCGCAATCTAATTGCACCACATTTAACGGCCTAATCTGCGGATAACTGATCACTAGCTTTAACTTCATAACTCATTCCTCTGTTCGGCAATGATGCAGATTACGCTCTATTTGCAACGTCAATCCTACTTCCTTATCGATTACTAATAGCTAGTACAACATTAAACCTTAATGAGCTGATTGGTTTAGCCCTTGAGCCAAAGCGCGAGGGCGCCCCCACGGCCTCTAGCCACAAGTCACTCTCCGTTTAAGGCCATTGAGGTCAGAGAAAAGAAAGGCCTTTCTTTCTCTTCAGCTCATCAATCTGGCGGCACGATAAAACCATTAAAGCAAAGCCAAGTGTGATTCAATTAAGGAAGAAAGGCAGTAGAGAATTCCTTCCCTTGAGCTCACCTCGACGTAATAAATAGAAACATACTGATCCATTACCGCATCTAACTAGACGATTTAAATTTGGTTTAATTGAGAGATCATTCTATTGACTTGATTGATCGGACTATCCCCACAGCATTCATTTAAAAAAGATGGCTGTTAATTCCTGGCAACAAATCCTGATTGAATTTCGGGCTCTTGGTGGAGTAGCAGAAAATATCGACCTCAGAAAAGGGGCATATGGGAGAGGAATATTCCCTTTGGATCCAGAACTTCCATCAAAAATTCAAGTTCCAGAAGACTTGCTGATTAATGCTAAATACCTACACATTGACTCCAAAGAAATAAAAATCAATCGCGACTCTCCTTATACACCTGAAACAAAAATATTCATAGATAATTACCTTAAATCTATTGCCTTTGAAGCTTGTATATGGGACGAGATCAATGAGTTCGAGGTTGGCCTTAGAGAATTACCATTTGAGGTTATTAAACTGCTTGAAAACTTAGGGGCTTTAGACTTAAAGGCTAGGCATAAAGGAAATTGGCAAGAAGTTATATTTAACAATTTTATCCAGTCTAGATTTATAGATTACAAAAACCAGAAATGCTTAGCTCCTATTTTTGAACTCGTCAATCACAATCATAATTTTCAGACATTCTCAACGAATGCGAATTCAGGAATTTCCACTGAAAAGGAAAAAGGGGATCATGAGTTCCTACATAGTTATTCTAAAGGCAATGATCCAATAAGGATGTTTTTTGGCTATGGCTTTAGCAGCAAAGAGCCTTTTGCATTTTCTTTCCCTATCATAATCAATGTATCCACAACTAAGAAACCAGTTCGAATTCAAGGAGGATCAGGAATAGAAGGTTTAATCCACTTGGAAAATCAAGACAATGAGTTGTTGCTTGATTATTTACCCATTGGCAATAAATTTGAACCTACTTTCCCAATCAGACAACTAACTGCAACTCTAAAGCCATTCCCAGAATACAAACCTCGGGAAATATTAAACAAAGCATTCACTTCCAACCAAGAAGAGATCTGCAACCTGCTATTAAAATTAGATCAATCAAATAGCAAAATAACTTCTTTACTTAAAAAAACTCTTTACTATCAATTATCAGCCATTGCCTATTACTGGTGAGAAGCCTGAAAGCTGCTCTAGAGGTTCAGAATTGTAGTGGAGGTCATCGAAGCAATCCTCCAGCTTTGGGGCAAGTAAAAGCCTTATAAAAGATACAATAGTGCATCAGCATTTATCTCTTACTAACCCTGATTAAGTTGCTTCTTACAACAAATATGAAAAGCCCTTGTGCAAATCATGCTCCCAAGAGCCATTGACAATGACATCAGAGATATTGTCAAATTTTCCTAGGCAAAATTTTCTCTGCCAAATCTACATAACATCCTTCTAGTTCTCGTGGTGAGTTGCATTGCTGCAGCAACCTCAACGCTGCTGTGACTTTGGCCATTCCACTGGGCCTAGAGCGACAAGCCGCTTGCCTGTTGCTTTCACCTGCCTGCGCAAGTTTTGATCAATACCAAGACTTCGAAGCCCGCGGCGAACATTTCCGCAACCTAACTGCACCACATTTAACGGCCTAATTTACGGCTAACTGATCACTAGCTGCAACTTCATGCTCATTACTCTGTTCGATAATGATGCTACTGGTATTCTATTTGTAAATGCAATCCCACTGGTTTATCGATTACTAATAGCCAGTGCAATATTAAACCTTAATGGGCTGCTTGATTGATATAGCCCTTGAGCCAAAGCGCAAGGCCGCCCCCACGGCCTCTAGCCGCAAGCCACTCTCCGTTCGGCGCCATTGAGATCAGAGCAAAGAAAGGCCTTTCTTTCTCTTCGGGCACATCAAGCGAGCGGCTCCATAAAACCCTTGAAGCAAAACTAACTGTGATTCGATCAAAAAAGAAAGGCAGTAGAGGCTGCGATCCCTTGAGCTCTCCTCGACCTGTGAATTCAAGCTTTAGCAAGCCAATGCCAACAGAGTTAGCAATCACCAAAGGCAAGCATTCATGACTCCCATTCTCTTGCCTGAGCTCTAGGCTCGCAGAAAAAAATCGAAGCATCAAAGAAGAGAAGAAGTCTTTTTTCTCTTTGCCTTGCTTCCAAACAGATACAAACTTCCAAAGTCCATTGAGTGAATTAATCTCAATCCCGCTGCCTTGCTTTCTCGCCGAGGCTTCAAGCTTTAAAAGCTCCTGTGAAGCAGGGAGACTTTTCATTCTGATGTCATGCTTGGCTTCGCGGTTAGACAAAGAACAATCACCCTCATACTAATCAATTTAATCACACCAAGGCACAAAGGAATAGTCAAATCAAAATTTATTGACGAATACAAGTGTCTATTTAATAACAACTCTCGTCCTAGAGGTAGCCAGCAAAAGGTTAACGATCGACAAATCGTTTATCAAAGATATCGCACTTATGTGGTCTCAATCAGCCAAAGAAAAACTCAATTTCCTTTGACTTCAAGCCTTCCCATCCAGCAGCGATAAGACGTTGATTGAGGGTCTCTTGATCGAAATGCTTGGCTCCTGAACGGACGATACGATTACGCATAGACTTCTTCACTCCACTCCTCTTTCTCGCACCTTCTTGATCCATGACTTCCTTGTAGAGTTTGAGCATCTCCACAGGAATTTGGCTGCCATCAAGATCTATCCCTGCCTCAATCGCTTGATCAATTGCACCCGGACCAGAAAAATCCATCGGTAAGATTTGCAGACTGCTCGCGCTCATCATAGTGCGTTTAGAATTTGCAAGCGCGAAGAACTTAGCAAGTAAAAGCCCAGATTGGTATGCTTCATTCCCGCTCTACTCAAGCACTGCAATTGCTGAGACGACTTAACATCGTTGATATAAACTCATTGTTGATAATCTGTAGGCCTAGATCTTATCACTGCTACCACAATTAGCATTCTCTAAAACTCATCGATAAATGCTTTCCAAATACACCTTAGCAGCAGCACGACTATCAAGTCCTAAAACCTCAACCATGGCCAATATAAGACAGACCATCAACGAGTAAGCAGTGAAAACTTCCTATTGAAAGAGAGCCAAGATACTTAGGGAATCAAAAATCGTTAGCCAGCTCAGGCAATTCATTAACAAGAAGTCGCCTCTACCATTTTTTTGGGAATAACTTCAATTCTTGAATTAATTAATCGATTGAAGAACTAAATAGCAAATAGGGATTGTCGCCAATGAAATCAAAGTACTCCATGCTACTAAAGAAGCTGCAATGTGTTGCTCCTTACCACTTGCTTCCGCTAACAACAAAACAGATATAGCTGTGGGTGTAGCCGCCTGCAAGACAAGGGCATTAGACATCAAAGTTGACAAACCAAAAACCTTGGCAAGAGTCAACATTAAGGCAGGAAGAAACATCAGCTTTATCAGCAAGCTGGGCCCAACTAATGAGAACAAGTTTCTAATTCCTGGATTATTAACAGACCCAAAAGAGCCCAAACGGATCCCAACAATCATTAGAGCTAGAACAATCACAATTCTGGATGGGGCCCAAAGAGCAGAGGTGATTTGATCATTCCATGGAGTTAACTGAACAAAAAATGCCCCAACCAGTCCCTTCGTCGCAGGACTACTAGTCAGAACACGTAAAAGATTAGTCCAAGCAGCTCTGCCCTTCAATTCGGATGAGGAGTTTGCGAAAAGTATGGGTCCTAAACTCCATACAAGTAACGTGGAGGCAAGGTCATAACCAATACTAAAACTGAGTGCTTGACTTGGCAGAAGAGCCAATGAAACAGGAATCCCTAAATGGCCTGAATTCCCAAAGACACTACCCAACAGCAAACTTCGATTACCAATAATAGTTCTGATTTTTGGGAAAGTTCTAATGACAACTATCAGCAATCCAATCGCAAGAAATGACATCGCAAGGGCCTCAAAAAGGCGCCAATCCATCCCACTCTTGAGCAGAAGACCCATCAGGCTTACTGGTATACCAAAGTTGATAAGAGGTGACGCTATTTGAGATGCAAGTTCTGCTTTAAAGCGACCAATCAAATAGCCGAGTGCCAGCAAAGGCAACAATTCACTAAAGAGTCGCAGAATCAACATTTAACGAACTCAGTGTAAAAAAATTATGAGTCTTGGGCTGAGAATTTGCTTTTGAAAAAAAAGTTTCAAGAGGCTGCCAAACGCGTAAGATAAGAGTCTCTACTGCCTGCATTAATCCAGCCTGTAGCAATCGTTTTAGTGCTTTTATGATTCACTCGGCCACGATGAATATGAGATGGGCCTGCAGGGAAAATAACTAGCTTTCCTCGCTCTGCAGGTTCATGATGTTGCTGCCAATAAAACTCAGTACCAGCCGAATCAAGATCATTGCAATAAAGGATCCAAGCAAGCATTCTATGAACAGGCTCTGTTGCCTCATCGCTGATAGTCCAATCACAATGCCAGCGTTTGAAACCTTCCCCAGGGGCATAACGTTGGATATTGAAAATCGGAATAACAAACAGAGACTGTTCTGGAGAGCAGTCTCTCAATAATGGACGATCCTGAAGATATTGATCGAGAGCAGCAGTAACACCTCGAACAATCACATCTGAAAGCGCAAATGCCTCTGGATCTGAGCGATCTATTGCAACAAGGCTGATATCGGTTGACACTTTGGCGGGTTCTGCCTCGGATGAAGATGAGTCATTACCGAATGCGACTCCACTATGTTGAAGATCAAGGCGCTGATCAAAGAATGACATAACCCCATCAGCAACAGCCTCGAAACCAGTGTTGCGATAGCAAGCAATCAGATCCAAAGACACAGACTTTCAATAGGGATTGACATCAAGTTAATTACCTTTTCAAAGGAATGCCTCTATAGCTCGATTAGCTAGAAAGGTTCATAACGAATAAGACCCTGAGGAAGGGGGCTAGCAAAACTTTATCCAAACCACCACTTTCCTTTGATATCCCATGGCAAAACAAGGCCCTAACTACTGGTTGATGAAAAGCGAGCCCGATGCCTACGGGATCGACCACCTCAAAAAAGAAGGCAGCACCCTCTGGGATGGGATTCGCAACTACCAAGCACGCAATTTTATGCGTTCGATGCTCATAGGAGACAAGGCATTCTTTTATCACTCAAACTGCAAGCCTCCTGGAATCGTAGGGCTCATGGAGGTCATTGAAACTGGCCTGGTAGACCCCACACAATTTGATCCAAAAGCCAAGTACTACGACCCGAAGTCATCAGCAGACAAGCCGCGCTGGGATTGCGTTCGACTGCATTATCTCGGACGCTTTAGTGAACTGCTAAGTCTAGAAAGTCTGCGGGACAAATACAGCGCTGAGCAACTACCAGTGCTTCGCAAGGGCAATCGCCTCTCAATCTTGCCGATTCCCAAAAGCACTGCCAATGATCTGCTGCAATGGCTTGGACCACTCCACTAAGCCTTCCTAAAAGACAAACACTAAAGAGCTGCTCTTGTCGTCAGACCATATGCCAAGAACATGTCTGGTGCTCGAACCAGAAGCCAACTAACGACGCTTCCGCCAAGTAAGGCGCACCCTGCTGCCACTAACGAATAAGCCAGCAGCAACATTCAAAATCCCTGCATCAGAGAATCGCTGCGAAACATGTTGGCCACGTAAAGACGGGTGATCTCTCTTGAATCCACCCCGTTCTGCACAAGGAAGCCAGCCAAAGCTGCTTTGATCAATCGATACTGATCCCAATTGGGACATGTCTCGATAAAGCCTGCCATGGCCTCTTGCAGAGGCAGAGGCAGTTCGGCCTGGAAGCTGACCACTCCATCCAGCCTGGCATCCTCTACAACCTCCTGGGATTGCACCTTCTGAGCTTGCACCATCGGTTGTCTCACAGTTTCTTCTGCGATCTCTTGGACATCCCTCAAGTGCATCTTGACTCCAGAACACGACACCAGTTCTCCACACCTGAACCACTTCCGTCAAGACCTACCCAAAGGCCTCGTCTCAATCAATCTCATGGCGAGAACAACGCCCTGACAGCCTTCCTCAGCAAGGCTGTCAGCATGCAGTCTCGATGGGAAGCAAGAACGATCCACGTCAAGTGGGCAAGCACCTAAGCAGACCTTTTTCCACATGCTTGAGCCGAGAGGGCGATTCAAACCTGCAAGCTGTGGAAAAGTTGTGAATTACCTTGCGCAAGCTCGGGGAAAGATCAATGATCCCGCTATCGATCAGCCTCTCTAATCATTGATCAAAGTCCCAGGTGGTTCTCATCGCAGTGGCCATCGCTTGCGCAGCAGGCACCGACCAACATCCTTCAGCGCCACGGGCCTTCTCGCCATCGCCCTGCAAAATCACCTGCAGGCTCCAGCTGTGACGATCACCATCCAGACAAGCCCACCACGGCTGACGTTCCATCTCCAGGCAGACAGATTCCTCTGCCAGCAGCTGATCAACAAGCTGCTGATGTTGATCAGTGAGCTCAACAACCAGAGACTGCAAACACTGCCACTCATCTTGAGTGAGCTCGATAGCCCAGCCTTCCCCTCCAATCAGCACCGGAAAGGCTGTCCTAGCAGGGTCCCTGGCAAGTCGCCAGCCAGGGCCATCCTGTTGAATCATCACCTCAGCCAGGCAGCAGATCCGGTTGGTCCTGCTCGTCGCTTAGTTCAACGATGGCTCGCTGAACCGGTTTCACACTCGATTCCTCCAAAAGGCCATCAAAATCATCGAAACGGCGCTGCTTCGCCCGAAACGCAATTCGAACAGTAGTGAGGTAGCGGTTGCTTGACTGACGGATGAGACTCTCCCCACGCTTGGCAAGGTCTTTGGGTTCCACTCCCGATGTGATCACAGAAACTTCTTATCTCTCAAGGTCACTGTAGGCGAGCGCTGCTCAGCATTAGGCCAATAGATCACTGTGAAAGGGCACATGCATTGGATAGCTCCGTTGTAAAGAACCCGGCACCCGCAAAACAATCTGCCGGCCAAGTCCCAAGGCCGCCAAGGGAAGCCTCAGATGGCTCAGCAAAGCGCTGACTTCCTCCAAGTGCTCTTCATCCACACACTCAATCCGGATGCTCCCCCAACTGCGGGTCATGCGGCAATCGAGCAGCGGTTCGAGCTCTGCCTCAATGCAAGGGTCCTCTCGATAAAAAGAGAGCACCAGGCGCTGCAACCGATCCATCGTCATTGTCTCTTAGCCTAGTAATGACTACAACCTGGCCATGGCCATGGACATGCCCCCAGAGGGCGAAGAAAAGCTTCAGGTTTTCCAACAAGTTGGCACCCTTGCCATTGACCTTGGGAACACCACCACGGTTGTGGCCTTCCAGGCTGAACGTGCTGACAGCCCTCAACTTCTCGATCTCCCACCAATCAGCCGTCGCCCAGGCGAAGTCCCCAGTTTGATCTGGGCCGGCCAAAGCAATGACCCCAACCCTCTAGTGGGGCAACAGGTGGACGAAGCAGGCCTGGTGGGGCAGGGTCACCCAAGCTTGAGCAGAGACTTCAAGCGCTGGATCGGTGCACCTCATCCAAGCAAAAGCGATGGCTCTTGCCTCTCGCCAGAACAGGCCGGAGAAATCTTGCTGCAGCAGATCTGGCGCCGACTCCCTCCCCATATCGAGGTGCGACGTCTTGTGCTCACTGCGCCAGTGGAGAGCTATCGCGCCTATAGAACCTGGCTGAATCAGGTCTGCACAACACTGCCGGTCGAAGAGATCGCCCTGGTTGATGAACCCACCGCTGCTGCAATGGGTGCCGGCCTACCCCCAGGCTCCAAGCTGTTGGTGATGGACATAGGTGGCAGCACCATTGATCTCTCCCTCGTGGCCCTCGAAGGTGGTGAAGGACGGGCGGCTCCAATCGCCCAATTACTTCGATTTGCTGGCCAAGATCTTCAGGACAGCAGCAAACAAGCCCTGCGCTGCGCACGCGTGCTTGGCAAGGCTGGACTGAAGCTGGGTGGACGGGACCTCGATCATTGGATTGCCAATCATCTTTATCCCGACGTTCCGCTCTCAGAAACGCTCCTCAATGCTGCAGAGAGGCTCAAATGCCGCCTTAGCCAGGTGGATCTTCGCGCTGAGGCTACCCAGCTGGAGATTGTCGCCGATTCAGAAGGCAATGAAGTCCTGCCTCTACGTCTCTGCCGCAGGGAGCTGGAAGAGCTGCTCATCGCCAGAGGCTTGCTTAACAGCCTGGCCAGCCTGCTCAATGAAACCCTGGCAAGGGGACGTGGCAATGGTTGCGAAATCAAAGACCTACAGGGGGTCGTAGCCGTCGGCGGCGGCGCACAAATCCCCCTCGTTCGCAGTTGGTTGCAGCAGCAAACGCAACCAGCCCCACTCCTCACGCCTCCCCCCATAGAGGCCGTTGCTGTTGGAGCCCTGCAACTCACACCGGGGGTCAAAGTTCAGGATGTACTGCACCGCGGAGTATCTCTGCGCTGCTGGGATCAGCGAGGTGGACAACATCATTGGCATCCGCTGTTCCTCGCTGGTCAGCCCTGGCCAACAACCGCCCCCCTTGAGCTTGTGCTGGCCGCCAGCCGGATCGATCAACTGGAGTTGGAGGTGGTGCTTGCTGAGCCAGACATCAACGAGAGCCATGAGGTCATCTACATCGATGGAATGCCAACCCTGCAATCAAAGCCAGCAGAGCGCAAACTGCATCCCTGGCCAGGAACCTGCCCTACAACTTCGCTTGCACTACAACCACCCGGTCAGCCGGGGCAAGACTGCCTGAGGTTGCAATTCTCCATCGATGACGATGCCCAGCTGCAGATGGAGGGGCTAGATCTACGCAGTGGGGAGCGGCTAGGCAAGCAAAAGCTTGGCACCGTGCAGTAATTGATTCATCCACACCAACCTCAACGCAAGCCAAAGGCAAGACGACCATGGGCTGAACTGACCTCTGTCATCAAGACGAACAACGCCGATGCATCAACACAAAGTCCACCAGTTCAGCGTGTTGTCCTCATCAAGGGAACTGGCGCAAGTAAACCCCCTCTTCTCCATCCACATCAGACAGGCGCAATTCGATGCTTTCCGTGCGACGAGTCGGCACTTTGCGACCACAGAAATCTGGTTGAATCGGCACTTCACGATGCCCGCGATCCACCATCACCAACAACATCACCCGCTGAGGCCTGCCCCAGGCCTGAAGAGCTTCAAGGGCAGCGCGCACTGTGCGGCCGGTAAAAATCACATCATCCACCAACACAACCTCTCGCCCCTCAACGCTGTTGGGGAGATCGGTGGGTTGCACCATCCGAGTACCGACTCGACCCAGATCATCACGATGAAAGGTGGGGTCCAAACTTCCCTGATCAATGCTATGGCCAGCAATTGGTTCCAACTCTTTGGCCAAGACACGAGACAGATGCACACCTCGCGTAGGAATTCCCAGGAACAAAAGCTCCCGACTATCAGCAACAGACTCGAGTACTTGAGAAGCAAGGCGCGAAAGGGTGCGACCGAGCTCCTGGTCAGAGAGGATCTCAACCCGTTCATCACTACCTTTGTCGATCATGGTCGTGACGATTAAGACGTGAGTTTATGCCGATCTTCTCTTGCCTCCAACAACAATCAATGCGTAAAAGCTGACGGAAGTCAGCACAAATGCAGACCAAGACCAAAGGAGGAAGTAACTTCAATCCGGAGAAGTCCTTAATAAGCAATAGCCGCGTGTGAACATGCCCAGCAGCAGTTCCGGAAAATCAAGGCATTTCAGCCGAGTTGCACCTGTAGTGCTGGCTATCCTTGATGGCTGGGGACATCGTGAGGAAGTTGAGCACAACTCCATCCGTAGTGCTGAGACTCCAATCATGGATGCCCTATGGCATGCCTACCCCCACACCCTGATCGAAGCCAGTGGTGCCGCTGTCGGGCTGCCAGACAACCAGATGGGCAACTCTGAGGTCGGTCATCTCACCATCGGTGCTGGCCGGGTGATCCGTCAGGAGCTCGTTCGCATCAGTGAAACCGTACAAGCCGGAAGGCTGGGGCAAATTCCTGCCCTGATTGCCCTAGCCGAACGGTTGCGCAAGTCTGACGGCACGCTTCACCTGTTGGGACTCTGCTCCGATGGCGGTGTCCATAGCCATATCAACCATCTCTGCGGTCTTTTGCACTGGGCTGCCGCCGCTGGGCTCAACAAAGTGGCAGTGCATCTCATCACCGATGGACGAGACACCCCGACTCAAAGCGCGAGCAAATACCTCCACCAAATCGAAGACGCCATCAACGCCAGTGGAGTAGGTGAGTTAGCCAGCCTCTGCGGCCGCTATTGGGCCATGGACCGTGACCACCGCTGGGAGCGCACGATCAGGGCCTATGAGGTACTCACTGACCCAAATCAATCGATCAGCAGAGTCACTGCCGAAGACGTTCTCAGCGCAAGTTATGCCAACGGAACCACCGACGAATTCCTAGAACCCACACGTCTTAGCAATAACTACTTCAAAGACGGGGATGGCCTCGTGATGTTCAACTTCCGTCCTGACCGCGCCAGGCAATTGGTGCAAGCCCTCACTCTTCCAGACTTCGATGGTTTCCCTCGAGCCAATCAGCCCAGCCTCGATGTCGTTACCTTCACCCAGTACGAACACGATCTCCCTGTAGGAGTAGCCTTCCCCGCCGAATCACTCGACGATCTGCTCGGTCAGGTGGTCTCTGAACACGGCCTACGCCAATACCGCACCGCAGAAACAGAGAAGTATCCCCATGTCACATATTTCATGAATGGTGGCATCGAACAGCCACTAGCAGGCGAGGAGCGTCATCTTGTGCCATCCCCCCGCGTGGCCACCTACGACCTGGCTCCAGCGATGTCCGCAGACACGCTGACCGAGAGTTGTGTGAACGCGATTGAGAGTGGTGTGTATTCACTGGTCGTCATCAACTACGCCAATCCAGATATGGTCGGGCACACCGGTGTGATGGGAGCCGCTCAGGAAGCCATCAGCATCGTGGACCGCTGCATCGGCCGATTGCTGGATTCGACCGGACGAATGGGCGGCACTCTGTTGATCACGGCAGACCATGGCAATGCCGAACTGATGCAAGGTTCAGATGGTCAGGCTTGGACGGCTCACACCACGAATCCCGTACCTGTGATCTTGGTAGAAGGAGAGAAACGCAAGCTCGCTGGCTACGGCAATGACATCCAGCTGCGTGAAGGTGGTGGCCTGGCTGACATCGCACCTACGCTGCTGCAACTTCTGGATTTACCCAAGCCCGATGCCATGTCAGGTTTATCGTTGATTCAAGCCATTGATTCACCAACGCCCTCTGCACGACTCCCTCAACCCGTTTGAGGCGAACGATTGCGAGCTGAGGTCAGAGCATGATCAACACATCCCTAGACTGAGGCCATGATTACCTCTGTTCTCTCCTGGGTCTGGGTCGCTTCTGGCGTTCTCTTGATGTTGTTGGTCCTGTTGCATAGCCCCAAGGGTGGTGGCATGGGAGGGATATCCGCTAGCGGCAGCTCCAGTTTCACAAGCACCAGCAGTGCCGAGGCAACCTTGGACAGGATCACCTGGACATGCCTAGCCATATTCCTCACTCTTGCAGTGATCCTTAGCGCTGGCTGGCTCACTTGAGCTGAGCTTTGATTCCTCCGTAGACTCGCAGGACCATTGCTAAAAGGATTGAACAAACATGTGATGAACCTCGCTAATCGAGATCGAACTCATCACCATGTTTTTACATGCCAAACTGCAACTCAACGCCTCCTGCATAACTCATAAGCAAGGCACCCAGGTGAATACACCTCACAGCAAAAAAGAAAGTTGAGCATGGCGATAGGAAGGGAAGCAGGCCTATCCACACTCACCGCGACTTAGCATAGACATAGTTTATTCAAAAGATCACCTGCCTTGAGCAATAACTTAAGGCAGGTGATCACCATCGATCAGCCACATGTATTTACCTAAAGCAGCAGTCTTAATGGAAGGATTATCTTGAGCACAAGAAGAATCTCATCACTGAGCCAACAAAGCAACTTTAGTGATGATCAAGCAAGCACAGATGGCTCAAATAAAACATCAAGCTATGTTGTATACGATAAGCGGCAAAAAAAATAAAGAGAGGATCTCTGATGCATAGTCGAAGGATTACAATACGCTTCTGCGGCTTACAATGAATACAACAACAAAGCGAAGGAATGAAAAATCAAGCATCAAAGCTTCTTGCGCACAAAAGCAAGTCAAAGCTCCTTTGCTAAAATCAAGAGGCTAAAGACTATGCCCCAAATGGGATTCAAGCTATAATCAAAGCGTCGGCGATGGCGACTTGCTCTACTGATTTCTTATCGACAAGACATTTATCGGAAACCCAAAATGGCAAAGGCACCAGAGGAGAAGACGTCAAAGGCGCCAGAAGAAAAGATCACGACCGATACAATCATCTTACTTCTTATCAGGATTACTTTTATTGTTTTTGACTCATTGAAAAGGCTTGTCTCTCTACTTAATGCTGGGGTAACGAAAAACACACAAACGAATGACAAGAAAATAGTTCCCGCCAAGGAGTCAAATGATAAGCTAAAAGGATTACTCAAGAAAGAATTGGTCGACCTAGTCATTGCCTATGAGAAAGAAACAGGTATTGATCATCAAAACGTCAAGTAATTAGCCAGTCTGCATCTCAGCGAGAAGTTGCCAGCCCATTCAGTGTCATTCTTGCCAACAAATCAGTGCTCCATAAAAAATCATTTGCTCTGAAAACCAAATGCCTCCCAAAGGGAAAGAACTTGCAACAATCATAGAGAAGGCTTCTCCTTTATATGATTACTGGAAATCACAACAAAATGAAGAAGATGAAAAGGCGAGATTGTCAAAGGCAAGCTCAAGTAGTCCGGCATCATATCTATTTAAAGAAGAGCCATACAAATGGGAGAATCTCTATCAAAGTATTACCAGGGAGATTGCAAGAGGTGACCGAGACTCAATCAGAGGCCTAAGGATCATCCTCGATACGATCAACAGTTCAGAGAAAGAAAAGATGCTGAAAGCATTTGGCGACAACAAAATTATTGCCGGAGAGATGCTGTTACTGGTCAAACAGGAAGACGCAAGTAAAACGTCAACAAAGAAGAATTTATTTAGATTTACACGCATACTATTTGCGATCTTCACTAATCCATATGGCATCGAAATGAAGCGCCCAAAAGCGCACATTTACGAACGCACTGGTGCCGCTATCTATGCATTAAGGAAAGCGATATCATGAACATGTCTAGAGTAAGTTTAGCTTTAAATTGATCTTGCAATGCAAGCATCAAGACAGCAATGATCATGACTCTTGATCAGCATAACTCTCTCATAGTTGCAACCAGCGATCGTCCTTTATATCGAAAAAAAGCACCGATTAGGGTGCTTTTGGAGACTATCTTTTCTATAAGACGGAGGCAGTCAATTATGATAAGAGTATCTCACACACTTTTCCGTACAAATCGCCGAGGCCTATGAAACTTTATGCAAGACTATATGGACAATCCTCTAACATAATGCCTCTTATTAATGAATAAGCAATCATAATGGTTAGGCACTGGCGTTACACGCTTGAACTTACTTGATTCTAATATCATCTCTACATAAGGATACAAAGGTGCATTTTCATAGTATTCAAGACTAGAAACCTCGACCTCAAGATACATTGGATATTTAAGAAATTTTCCCAGGCCAAGTAATCCCTTAAATTCTGCTCCTTGAATATCAAAAACAATTGCAGAGATAGTCTCTGGCGGGAGATCAAGAGAATAAAGCACCGTATCCAATCTAGAGGACGTTAAACGTTTGATTTCGCCCGTTTCCTTGACTTTGCAAACCAGTCTTTTGAGCTCCGTGCTTTTATAGATAGAAGAAGAGACCCCATCGTTATCAAATACATGAAAATCATAGACCTCATCATCTTGGTCTGTAATTAAAGCATTTAAAGTAATTACTTTATGGCGAATTGATCGCTCAAGTTCGCCTACTCTTCTTAATAAGTCACTGTAAACGCTTGGATCCGCCTCGATATAAATAATTTTACTAAAGCCTGCTGCTATATATTTCTCTATCTCCCCTCCACGCCATGCCCCAACATGCACAACAGTTTCAAGAGGCTTAAGAGGGGGGAAATTCTTAATATAGTTTACTGTTATCATACTCGGGACGCTTCATTTGAAGAATATTACCATAAAGATGAGTTTTGATATTCATAAAGTATTTCAAGGTTTTCTCATTTTGGTGAATACAGAAATGCCTTAACAAACCTAGTAAGGCTCTCTTTTCATTGATCAACCAATCCTCTTGTATCAATCCGTCTACGTGACGCATCCGATTTGGATTTCACGCCGATCCATCCGATCCATCATTAGATCTGGCGATTTCACCTAGATGAAAGGGAATAGATCGGAGAAACAATGGCCTTCATTGATAGGGTGTCTTGACATGGTTGATATACCACCGCTGCTGAAGGAGCGTGGGCACCTGCGGAAGGATACTGCGGATAACTTATACCAGTGGCTTCGGGTAAAAGATCTCGGCAGTTGCCCCGCCCTACCCAGATTGGGTGATGCTTCTGAGATCTGATCACCAAAAACAATTCTGAACTGCAAGAAAATGTTTAAATCACTATTTCGCATCACTAATTAGGCGCCCCAGTGTAGTTAACCCATTTCGACAATGCTTCATACGTAATTGGCGTTCTTTCACACATCTAATATTTTTGGGGATTAAAAAAGGGGTAAAGAAATACCCCTTATATGGTGTGAATAGGTTGCTAATCCGTTTTACTTAGCCTATGGAGTGAATCTGCTTGATCAGTAGTCGAAGTCACCACCCATGCCACCACCACCGGCAGGAGCTGCCTCCTTCTTCTCGGGCAAATCAGCAACGATGCACTCAGTGGTCAGCACCATGCCAGCAATCGAGGCCGCATTCTGCAAACCAGAACGGGTGACTTTGGCAGGGTCAACAATGCCTGCAGCAAGCATGTCGATGTAATCCCCCGTAGCAGCGTTATAGCCGTCACTGATAGGCCTGCTCTTGACGTTCTCGGCCACGACAGCACCATTGGCGCCTGCATTCTCAGCAATGCGCATTAACGGAGCAGCCAGGGAAGCCTCCACAATGTTGGAACCGATCAGCTCCTCACCTCTGAGGTTGCTATTGGCCCACTTCTGCAGATCAGAAGCGAGGTGAGTCAGTGTGGTGCCACCACCTGGGACGATGCCTTCCTCAACTGCTGCCTTGGTGGCGTTGATGGCGTCTTCAAGACGGAGCTTCTTGTCTTTCATCTCGGTTTCGGTGGCAGCACCCACCTTCACAACAGCAACGCCACCGGCCAGCTTGGCAAGTCGTTCCTGCAGCTTCTCCTTGTCGTAGGTCGAGTCAGTCTCGTCCATCTGCTTTTTGATCTGCTCGCAACGCCCTTTCACCGCCGTCTCATTGCCTTCGGCAACGATCGTTGTGGTGTCCTTATTGATGGTCACACGGCGCGCTGTACCAAGCATTTCTAGCTTGGCATTGTCCAATTTAAGACCGGCGTCTTCGGTGATCAACTGACCATTGGTCAGCACTGCCATGTCTTCGAGCATGGCCTTACGGCGATCACCAAACCCAGGCGCCTTCACGGCAGCCACATTCAGCACACCACGAAGACGATTGACCACCAAGGTTGCGAGAGCTTCCTTCTCAATGTCCTCAGCAATGATCAGCAGGGGCTTGCCAGTGCGGGCAATCTGTTCGAGCACAGGCACCAGATCCTGTACCAAGCCAATCTTCTTGTCAGTGAGGAGAATGTAGGGCTCATCCAGCACAGCCTCCATTCGCTCAGTGTCAGTGGCGAAGTAAGGGGAGATGTAGCCCTTATCGAAACGCATCCCCTCGGTGACCTCCAGTTCAGTGGTCATCGACTTGCCCTCTTCAAGAGAGATCACTCCCTCCTTGCCAACTTTGTCCATGGCGTCAGCAATCATCTGACCCACTTCCTCGTCGTTGCCGGCAGCAATGGTTCCACACTGAGCAATGGCGTTGCTGTCACTGATCGGCTTGGCGAGCTCCTCAATCTTGCTCACGAGGAAGTCGGAAGCCTTGTCGATCCCCTTCTTCAAGGAGATTGCATTGGCACCAGCAGCCACATTGCGCAAGCCTGCCTTCACCATGGCATGAGCCAAAACAGTGGCTGTGGTCGTGCCATCACCTGCAGCGTCATTGGTCTTCGAAGCTGCCTGCCGGATCAGAGCAACACCGGTGTTCTCAATGTGATCTTCAAGCTCAATCTCTTTGGCGATGGTGACGCCATCGTTGATGATTTGGGGTGCACCAAACTTTTTCTCAAGCACCACATTGCGGCCTTTGGGCCCCAGTGTGACGGCCACGGATTCGGCCAGGATGTCAATGCCGCGCTCGAGGGCACGTCGAGCTTGCTCGTTGTAAATAATGCGTTTAGCCATGGGAGGCGTTGTCCTTTAAAAATGATGGATTTGGTCAGTTGAAAGCGGGTGTCAGCTGAAAGTTCAAAGTCAGCCGCAAAGCTCAGTTGACGACAGCAAGGATGTCCTTCTCGGACAACAGAACGTACTCATCTGTGCTGAGCTTGATGTCTGTACCTGCGTACTTGCTGTAAAGAACCTTGTCTCCAACTCCCACTTCGGGAGCCTGGCGGGAGCCATCGTCATTGCGCTTTCCAGGGCCAACTTGAACCACCTCGCCCACCTGGGGCTTTTCCTTAGCGGTGTCAGGCAAAAGGATGCCGCCCGCAGTTTTCTCCTCTGATTCAGAGACTTTCACAAAAACGCGATCTCCGAGAGGCTTAACGGTGGAGACGCTGAGAGAAACAGCTGCCATGGGTGTATTGAAAGAGCAAGAAAAGGGCGCCAAAGCACCACATAACGACCTGGAGTAGCACTCGTGGCCATTGAGTGCCAACCCTATGTGTGTTGATGCTGTGTCGCCTAGCCGATACCTGTGCGGGTCACCGAACCCTGAGAAGATCTCGCCATGCAGTGGTAATGTTGCGCCGCTCTGTAAGGGAATGCGTTAGACACGCACCCCTGCAAAACTCTATTTTCTTATGGCCGCTGCAGCTACCGCCACCGCCGGCACCAAGGGCGTCATTCGTCAGGTGATTGGCCCGGTTCTGGATGTGGAATTCCCTGCCGGCAAGCTGCCCAAGATCCTCAATGCCCTTCGCATTGAGGGCAAGAATCCATCCGGTCAGGATGTTGCCATCACTGCCGAAGTGCAGCAACTCCTCGGCGACCATCGAGTGCGTGCGGTCTCCATGAGCAGCACGGATGGTCTGGTTCGTGGCATGGAAGCCCTCGACACCGGCGCTGCAATTTCCGTCCCCGTTGGCGAAGCCACTCTGGGCAGAATCTTCAACGTGCTCGGCGAACCAGTTGATGAGCAGGGTCCTGTTACAACCGATGCAACTGCCCCGATTCACCGGCCATCACCAAAACTCACTGAGCTAGAGACCAAACCAACAGTTTTTGAAACTGGCATCAAGGTGATTGATCTCCTGGCTCCTTACCGTCAAGGCGGCAAGGTTGGCCTCTTCGGTGGCGCCGGTGTGGGCAAGACCGTGTTGATTCAGGAGCTGATCAATAACATCGCCAAAGAGCACGGTGGTGTGTCCGTCTTTGGTGGTGTGGGCGAGCGCACTCGTGAAGGCAACGACCTCTACGAGGAATTCAAAGAATCCGGAGTGATCAACTCCGACGACCTTTCGAAGTCGAAGGTAGCTCTTTGCTTCGGGCAGATGAATGAGCCCCCTGGCGCCCGGATGCGCGTTGGTCTTTCAGCTCTCACCATGGCTGAGCACTTCCGCGACGTGAACAAGCAAGACGTGCTGCTGTTCATCGACAACATCTTCCGTTTTGTGCAGGCCGGATCAGAAGTCTCTGCTTTATTGGGTCGCATGCCTTCCGCCGTGGGTTACCAGCCCACCCTTGGCACCGACGTTGGTGCACTTCAAGAGCGCATCACATCAACCCTAGAGGGATCGATTACCTCGATTCAGGCCGTCTACGTTCCCGCAGATGACCTAACCGACCCCGCACCAGCCACAACATTTGCCCACTTAGACGCCACAACTGTGCTGGCTCGTGCATTGGCCGCCAAGGGCATTTACCCGGCTGTGGATCCTTTGGATTCCACCAGCACTATGCTTCAGCCATCAGTTGTTGGCGATGAGCATTACCGCACAGCACGAAGCGTGCAGGCCACACTGCAGCGCTACAAGGAACTGCAAGACATCATTGCCATCCTTGGTCTCGACGAACTCTCAGAAGATGATCGCCGCACAGTAGATCGTGCCCGCAAGATTGAGAAGTTCCTCTCCCAGCCCTTCTTTGTCGCCGAGATTTTCACCGGCATGTCCGGCAAGTACGTCAAGCTGGAAGAAACGATCGCCGGTTTCAATATGATCATGTCCGGTGAACTAGACCATCTCCCTGAGCAAGCCTTTTACCTTGTTGGCAACATCGACGAGGTCAAAGCTAAGGCCGAGAAGATGGCTTCAGAAGCAAAGGGTTAAAGCCCAGCGGGGAGTGAGACATCTCCCCGCTGTTCACTTTCATCCCCATTCAGTTTCTCCACGTCAAACCAAAGCCTCCGAACCATGTCTCTCACCCTCCGCGTTCTGGCACCTGACCAGAGTGTGTTCGACGGCACTGCCGAAGAGGTGATTCTGCCTAGCACTACAGGCCTAATTGGCATCCTGCCAGGCCACATATCGCTTGTCACGGCCCTGGATATCGGTGTGATGAGGGTTCGAACCAATGGGGCCTGGAACTCCATTGCCCTGATGGGTGGATTCGCCGAAGTTGAAGCAGACGATGTCACCGTGTTGGTGAATGGTGCCGAACTCGGCAAGAGCATTGATGCAACAACGGCTGAAGCAGAGCTGGAACAAGCCAAAGCCAAAGTGAGCCAAATGGAAGGCCAGGAACCCTCAACCGAAAAAATAAAGGCACAGCAGAACTTCAATCGCGCCCGAGCACGAGTTCAAGCCACGAAATAAGTAAATCGATAGGCTGCTGCTGAGGATATTGAGTTGACTCTGCAGCTCTTACTCGACAGCGCAGACCCAAGTGAATGGGAGGCATTGCTTCCCACAGGCCTTTTTGCTGGCATCACAACTAACCCAACACTGCTAAGGCGAGCCCAACAACCCTGCCAACTTGATCATCTCAAGAGCTTGTCTGCTGCAGCCGAACGACTTGGTTGTTTAGAGCTACATCTTCAAGCATGGGGAAAGCATGCCATCGAGCTGGCAGAATGCGGCGCTGCCTTGGCGAAATTGACGACTCCAGCTCTCACTGTTCACGTCAAACTGCCGATTACCCAAGCAGGAAGCCAAGCAGCAAGCACCCTGATCGCCGCAGAAATCCCCATCACATTCACGGCCTGTTTTGAAGCCCCCCAGGTCTTGATCGCTGCAGCCTTGGGCGCTCAACACATCGCCCCCTACCTCGGACGGATTAACGATCAAGGCCGTGATGGCTACACCGAATTGATAGCAATGCAACGAGCCCTAGAAGGAGTTGGCAGTAGCTGCAAACTCCTGGTGGCTAGTTTGCGCAATCGTCGTGATCTCAGCCATTTGGCGGCAGAAGGAATCGACACCTTCACGATCAGTGCTGAACTGGCTGAGGAGCTGTTTGATGTCAAGGCCACCTTGGATGCTGCTGCTGCGTTTGAGCAAGACGCATCCTCTGGAGCCTGAACTGCAAGCTCGCCCATGCAGCCTCCTTTTCAGTTTCCCCATAAAAAAGCTCCGCCTTACAGGCGGAGCGGGTCTGCAGGCTTCCTTCGTTCGGCTGGCTTGATTAAGCCGTACCGCAAAAGGTGACGTCTGGAAACTTGAGCTTGGCTTCTTCGAGATTCTTACCCTTGCCCTCTTCCTGCCAGTAGTTGATCACTTCCGTGGCCTTATTGAGCACCTCAACGCGCTCGTTATCGGTGATCCAGCTCTTTCCTTCTAGCTCACCTTTAAGTGTTTCCCATGCATCTTCGCGAGGCCAGAAAAAGTAAGCCGTAAGAGGGCTGGGGCCACCGCCAACGATTTGATCAACAGCCAGAGCAACGTTGTCTGGCAGCCACAGAATCTTCAGCAAGAAACGACCTTCATCGGCCTTTGGGGTATATCCAGAAGGCACACCATCAGCATCGATCGTTGCAGTCGCTAGAGCAGCACTGCCACCACGCATCACAGGACGGCCTTCCTGAGGCTCCTCCTTGGGTTGCGACTGATCCTCAACGACGTCCGTCGTGGCCTGTGGATGTGCCTCAGCCACTGCAGCGTCCGTGCTCGCGACCTCTTGATCAGCGGCAGCGCCTTCGGAAACCGTCATGCTCTCTGCGCTCAAGGAATCTGAATAAACAACTAACCTAACAGTCGCTCAACACTCTTTATCCACTGAACCTGCAAGGCCTGCTGCTGTTTGACATCGACGGCGTGATCCGCGATGTAGCAGCCAGCTACCGCCGTGCCATCCAGGAAACAGTGCACCATTACAGCGGCTGGCGTCCCAGTGTCGCTGAGATCGACGCACTCAAAACAGAAGGCATCTGGAATAACGACTGGGACGCCAGCTTGGAGCTCCTCAGACGTGATCAGAAAAGCCGTTACCAAGCCCTTCAGCTACCGAGCCGCGAGCAGCTCATAGAGGTGTTTAGTCGTTTTTATTTTGGCGGTGATCCCAATGGCGACCCCAGCAATTGGCAGGGCTTTATCCGCAATGAGCCACTGCTGGTCAATCAAAAATTCTTTGAGGCGCTGAGTTCGCTCGGCTTCGCCTGGGGGTTTGTTAGCGGTGCTGAGCCTCCTTCTGCCCGATTTGTATTGGAACAACGCTTGGGGCTCAAGCATCCAGCCTTGATCGCCATGGGCGAAGCACCTGATAAACCAGATCCCACTGGCCTGCTTCAACTAGCCAGCCAACTTGCTGGTAGGAGATTGGGTCAAGGCGTTCCAACAGTCGCCTACCTAGGCGACACGGTGGCCGATGTGCGCACAGTGATCCATGCCCGCCAGCAACAACCCGAGCAGCAATGGATGAGCTTGGCAGTCGCGCCACCCCATTTGCATGGGATCGAGCAACAAGAAGCACGCAGTACCTATGAAGATCGACTGAAACAGGCCGGCGCTGATCACATTCTGAGCTGCACAACCGATGCGATCGAGATGCTCAAAAACTGGTGAAGATGTCGTCTGGCCAGGTTCGGCCATCTCCTTGATCTCGCGTAGAGCTGCTAAGGAATTTGGTTGGAAGCATGGCTAATGCTTGAGGGCTGATGCCGCCAGCCCATGGCTTGCGCAAAACGCTTACTGCCGCATGGCTGCAGTTTCCACATCACGCTGCGCTGCAATAGCCGTCAGTTCTTGATTGCTAAAGGGCTTAGGCGTGATGTGTTGTTGGCGGTACTTAAAAAGGCCCACCATAAGTTTTCTGTGAGGGTGTATGGGCTCTGCCTGATGGCTAACCACCTGCACTTGCTGCTGAAACCAGCCGATGCCATGGATTTGCCGAGGTTGATGCATTGGTTTGCTTGGTACTCCGCCATGGCACTCAACCGCTTGAGCGGGCGTTGCGGGCACTTCTGGGAGGCCAGGTATTTCTCAACGCCGATCCACCCCAAAGACCACAGACGAATGCTGAATACCTTGAGGACTATCCATGCCAACCCCAAAGCAGCAGGGGTAAGGAAAGGCTTTTATGACCCCTATAGCAACTATGGCCACTACATCAGGCTGCAAGCAGATGGCATCAGTGAATGGAGCTCT
This sequence comes from Prochlorococcus sp. MIT 1318, assembly GCF_047304505.1. Classification (NCBI taxonomy): domain Bacteria; kingdom Bacillati; phylum Cyanobacteriota; class Cyanophyceae; order Synechococcales; family Prochlorococcaceae; genus Prochlorococcus; species Prochlorococcus sp. MIT 1318. The sequence goes on from NZ_CP138958.1 coordinate 1,384,978, forward strand.
GCCTTTTTAAAGCTCTCGACAACGCTCGATGGTTGTGCCAGGCGTTATGAGCGTTTCTGCCAGCGTTATCGCCATCACGGCAAAGCTGCTCCCAAGTGCCACTGGGGTAGTCGCATGCTGAAACGGCTAGTCAGTCATTCAAGAACTAGAAGCAAGAAGAAGAGGGTTTCACCAGGTCAACAACGATTGCCGTGGGATTGGGATCTAAAACACAATGTTCAACTCATCCCTTATATGTAAGTGTTAGTAGAGGGAATTTTATGAAAGATTGTGATTCACTCGCTCGTAAGAGCCTAATTACTGAGGATTTTACTGAGAACAATCTGCTTGTCGGGCATTGTTTGCCCTCGAAACCTATTGCAATGCAGCTGGCCTTGAAGGGTTGTATTCTATGTAAACTAAACTGAAGGCTAATTTGGCTATTTTACTTCTTATTTACCAGGGCATTTAATTAGTGCCCAGCTATCAGAAGCGATGCAGCAGGCGATTGGACCACTTTAGGAACATGTTTCTCATGGTAATGAGCATCAGCTGTTGGCTTGGTTGCGAGAAGATGTTCACCCGATTGGCCGGATGAGGAACGCTAAACAATTGGTGGAATAAGTAATTGGTAAGGCTCTTGCCATTAAGCCTTTTCTTGATTGTCTTGAGGGCCAACTTAAGCGTCTACAAGAACTTTAATAGATACTCCTGGCCTAGATTTGGCGCTATGTTGAAAACGTCTGCGGCCATTACTAGATCAAATTAATTGCATTGAAGGGAAGGGCATTTGGTGAATGGCATCTTTCTTTGGGCTAGATGTTCTTACTAATTATTTTCTTTCTTCTGGGATCTCTCCAGGGGCCGTTATGCTTGATACAGCAGAACGTCGCAAATGAAAGGCATCAACGGCATATTGGCTGCCATTGGCGTCATGCTTTTGGTGTTTATTGTTATTACCATGGGGATAATCCCTGGGGGTAATGTTATCACTAAGCAAGTTGCTGAAAGTCAGCTTGATGCTAGGGGCGTAGCTAGTGATCAATTGAATAATAATCAAGTGGTAATTAATCCAGCAGTAACTAATCCGCTAGCTATTCAGCGAGTGCCAGCTAATTCAGTAACCAGTCAGCGAGTACCGAGTGATCAAGTGGCAACAGATGATACCGCTGTTGAACAGCCGGGCTCTAAATGTGCGCCCGGCTGGGTAGAGACAGGCGATGGCATTTTATGTGTGCCTGGATTGTTTAAGATGCTTGATGTTGCTGATACGGGTGGTCCGGGCGAGAAGAATTGTTGGGCTGGAGGGATGGTGCTTAATTGTCGTGACTAAAGAATCTTTTGCGTTACTATAATGATTGGGTTAGTAGCATAAGATAGTTACATCTATTATAACTTGATTAATTCACAGCATCTGCACTGAAATAGCAATAGATAGTTTTGAGGTTTGGGAAACTAGTTTTGTCAAAGCTGGCTGTGCTTTTGAGGGTTGGCTAAGGCCTCGATACAGAAGACGCTGTTCTCGCCAGCAGCAATGGGAAGAAATGCTCCTATGCCGGCTTGATTGGGTGTGCCTGCTCCTTGCAGTGCGCCTTGAAAGCCAATGGTGGGATTCACAACATCCTTCAGGCTGATGCTCATCACGCCTAGATCGTCTGCATTGCTGTCTTCTTCTTGTTGAGCAGCAACAGGCTGGATGGGAGTGTTGGCTAGTGCAAGAGCCGTAGCACCAGTGAGCGATAAGGCGAGACGAAGCGAACGCTGCACTGGGATTGAGCTGTTAAATGCTGTCAACAGCATGACGGGAAGATGTGGCTTTTCGGCCTGCCCACATCTGTTTCACCAAAACGATGGGCAGGATCGGCTCCTCTTTTGCGCAGTTTTTGCTTGTGGGTAATGAGCGTATGAGTTGCTGGTCTTGTATCAATAGGGCAGTAGATCTTCTCCCATGCAGAGCAAGCCATTCACTCAAAAAGAAGACACGCCGTTGTGGCTGCAAGTGTTCACCATCAGCAGATGGCCCTTCGCTCTGGTGATCTCGATTGGTGTGCTTTCGGCAACAGCGCTGCATTTGCTCAGCAGGCCGATTCCAATTCGCATCGTCGGTGGATTGCAAGTGGATCAGATTGCTTTGCCCACCGTTGAGATCAACGCCGAACAGCCACTCTCTGTTAAAGGTGATGTGGCTGTGAAGAATGGCGTGACGATTAACTCGAATAAAGCTCTGCCGATCCTCGGCCAAGTGTTGGTAGAAGAGATTAAGGGAAGCGTGAGTGTGGATGAAATTCGAACACCAGTAGATGTGGTGAACTCATCTCCACTAAAAGTGCAAGGTAGAGTCAATATCGATGGCAAGGTTAATGTGGAAGGCAGTGTCGGTGCTTCTGTTAAGCCCAAAATCTTCTAACTTGTCTCATGGAAGCAAAGAAGATGATTGGTAAAATGCTTCTCTTTTAACGAGAAGTTATTGATTGATGTTTAGATGGTCAATCATTAATCTTTTTATTTATTTTTTTAATCAAACCAACTGCTCTGCCAGCTTTTGACTTGGTTCCTCTCGTGGTTTTGGATAGCGTTAAGAATCTTATATTGAATCAATCACTTTGGATTCGTTGCAGTCATGAGCTTGATCGCGGCGCCCCCTTAGGATGCGCCGCTGGCGACTTCGCTACTTATGGCCAACATCGATCAGGCTCCAAGCCGCAGCACTCCCAACCTCTTGCATGTGTTGCCTGCCTTTGCCGATGAATCGGAATTGCGGCTCAACACGATCGTGGAGCTCAACTCCAACACGATCAATAAATATGAGCTGATCACGGAAACAGGCCACCTCAAGCTTGATCGTGTCGGCTACTCCTCCCTGGCCTATCCCTTTGCCTACGGTTGCATTCCTCGTACATGGGACGAAGACGGTGATCCACTCGACATCGAAATCGTCAGTGTCACAGAGCCGCTGGTGCCTGGCTCGATCGTTGAGGCAAGGATCATTGGCATCATGACCTTTGATGATGGTGGTGAAGTCGACGACAAAGTGATTGCTGTGCTGGCTGATGACAAGCGCATGGACCACATCACCAGCTTTGAACAGCTCGGAGAGCAATGGCTGAAGGAGACCCAGTACTACTGGGAGCACTACAAGGACCTTAAAAAGCCTGGTACCTGCAGGGTGAACGGTTTCTTAGGTGTGCAAAAGGCCGTAGAGATTATCAAGGCCTGCGAAGCCCGTTATCTCGCTGAGATCGATCCAAAACTGGTTGATTGATCCTTGCGGCAATGGTCGTTGGCAGCGAATGAACATTGCCTGAACGGTTTTGTTGCTCGCTGTTTATCTTGAGACTGATCAGTCTTTGCTGGCCCGTGTCAAGTCTGTTTCGACGTCCGTTTTCGCTGTTGCCTGTTTCATTGATCCTGGCGGGAGCTGTTGCTTTGCCAGGCATGGTTCAAGCATCTGCTGAGATCCCAGCAGAAAACACTGAAGCATCTGCATCGCCTGAAGTCTCAGCAGAAAACTCTGAAGTGTCTGTATCGCCTGAGATCAGTGCGAAAGTTGTCTTGCTGCTTGGTCGTCGTGAAATCAGTGTGATCCGCGATGGCGAGAAGCTTGGTCCCTGGCCGGTTGCTATTGGTGATCCTCGTACGCCTACTCCTACAGGTGTCTTCAAGGTGGAGAACAAAGTGATCAATCCGCAATATCAGAGCACCAAATCTGGGCGAGTGAATCCTGCGATTGGGGTTGCTAGCCCGCTTGGTGATCGCTGGATTGGCTTTCTGCAAAGTGGTCAGAACCAATTCGGCATTCATGGCACCCCATGGCCCTACTGGGTCAATGCAAAAGCTGCAGTCACCAATGGCTGTGTGCGCATGCTTCATGCGCATGTACGTCAGTTGTTTGACGCCGTTGAGGTGGGGACAACTGTGGAAATCCTGCGCTGATCCTTGTCAGCGCAGCCAACAGACTGACGAGTGCTTGATTGATCTAGCTAGCTGGCTCAATAGAGATTGAGAAAAGTCAGGCTTCTGGCCTGACAGCAGCGAAGATCTCCGCAAGGATCTCTCCGGCGCCTTGAGATTTCAGGGTTTCAGCGAGTTCCTTGCCGATGGCTTCGCAGCGATCAATTGGGCCGCGCTGCTGATCACGTATCAACCGTTTGCCATCCAAGCTGGCAACCATGCCTGTGAGCAGTAATTCATTGGCTTCGATGCGGCTATTGACGCCGATGGGGACCTGGCAGCCCCCTTCTAGTTCTCTCAGTAAGGCCCGCTCAGCAAGGCAGCGCTGCGCTGTTGGTGTGTGTTCCAGTGCCTTGATGACCTCGAGGACTTCGGGGTGACCCTCAACGCATTCAATGCCTAGGGCTCCCTGGCCAACGGCATGAAGGGAGATCTCGCTGGGAATCAACTGATGAATGCGATCTCCAAAGCCAAGCCTTGTAAGCCCTGCTGCTGCAAGTATCAGGCAGTCATAGTTGCCGGCATCCAGTTTTTCAAGGCGGGTGATCACATTGCCGCGCACATCCTTAAACACCAGATGGGGGTAGTGATGCCGTAATTGGGCGAGACGCCGTAGCGAGCTTGTTCCAACGATTGCCCCTTCAGGCAGGGTGCTGAGTTGATGCTCGGCATTCTTTTGATTAACTACCAGAGCGTCGGCTGGGTCTTCTCGCTCAGTCACGCATCCAAGCATTAGCCCTTCGGGAAGATTGGTGGGTAGATCTTTGAGGGAATGAACAGCGATATCAGCACGCCCTACCAGCATCTGAGCTTCAAGCTCTTTGGTGAACAGGCCTTTGTCGCCGATCTTGGCAAGGGCGACATCGAGGATTTTGTCGCCCTGGGTTGCCATCGCTTCTACTGAGATGGAAAGGCCAGGGTGTGCTTGCTCCAGTTCCGCTTGCACCCAATTGGTTTGCACCATGGCCAGCTGGCTTCGGCGTGATGCGATGCGCAGTTGCTTGAGGACCATGTGTTCAGAACTCCAGCACTCCAGATTAAGCAGTCGACCCCACGATCTTCGCGATGGGCTGATAATCCGTTAATGCTCTGAGGGAAGGGAGATTTTTCGGTTGTCTGCTCAATCAATAGGGCTTGTGCATTTTCTTTGCGAAGACCAGCAAGAGATATAAGAGCTTCCGTTTGGAAAGCAATTATCACTTCCAAGCGATTGAATAAGTGATCAGAAATATATTTAGACTGTCTCCGGATTGCATGCTAAAAAATAAAATCTTTCCTGGTGAGTGGCTTGATTGAAGTTAATGCGGAGGCGCTAGCTTGATGGCAAGGTGTTGACTTTTATAAGAAGGATGGAGGTATTTTATGTCTAATATGAATGGTCATAGTGGTTAAAGTATTTGAAGTGCCTTTGATCAGATTGAGACTTGTTGCTTTTTTCATGGCCTTAACCTAACTAGCTTTGCTGCTCTATTGGTATTAGGAATGAGAGATATCAGTGTTGAAAGGTCTTGATCGCCTGAATCCAAAAAGGGGGCTTAAGCCCCCTTTTTGGATTGACTTTTAAATTGATTGCTTGATGTATTCCTTTAAAGCATCATTGTTACTAGATTGTGCTTTCTGGTATGAAATTGTGGGTTTATTGTAGAAAGGGATAATCTCTTTCAAGAAATGGTGGAATTAAACGCGGAAAATTCGCAGATAGACAATCCTCATTAGACGAGGCTTCATAAGAGTGGATGGAATGGGCCGATAGTATCGTTAGATCTTGAACTCGATGCATCATTCCTGGGGGGTGTCTGCTGGAGTGATTTGTAGACAAGTTGATTGATATCTTTGTCTAAAGAGAAGTTAGAGTGTGATCAGCCTCACAGAAGTGATTGACTCAGATCATCACAGCTGTCGCTGATTTGGGAGATGGTGTGTTTGTCGGCGGAAGAGATTCCAACGAACTTAAACACACTACTCATTTTTAATCATGACTACATTTACAAACCAGATCAACCAAGCTGAATTTGAAGCACTCGTTATGAGTGAGATTGAAGACATGGAGCTTACTCCTGAACAGCTGGCATTCATAACTGGTGGTGGCTTATTGGCTTGGGTTAAAAAAACAGCCAAGAAAGTAGGCGACTGGGCCGAACGTAAGTATGGCGATGGTGATGGAGTACATGAATGGGAAGACTACAAAGATGAAATTAAAGACATCATCCTTGGTGGTCCTTGGTTTTGATTGAAGGCTAATCCTTGTAGATAGAATATATTTTTATATGTATGTCTACGGTAAATGCAGATTGCTTCAAGGAGATCTTTGTTACCCCGCCATCGAGCGGGGTTTTTTATAACCTTTTCAGCTTGTAATTAAGATCACAGGTGAAGATGACTGAGATCATCACAGCTGTCGCTGATTTGGGAGATGGTGTGTTTGTTGGCGGAAGAGATTCCAACGAACTTAAACACACTACTCATTTTTAATCATGACTACATTTACAAATCAGATCACCCAAGCTGAATTTGAAGAACTCGTTATGAGTGAGCTTGAAGACATGGAGCTAACTCCTGAACAACTTGCATTCATAACTGGTGGTGGCTTATTGGCTTGGGTTAAAAAAAGAGCCAAGAAAGTAGCCAAGAAAGTAGGCGAATGGATCGACCGTGAGTATGGCGATGGTGATGGAGAGTTTGAATTTACAGACTTAATAGGCCTCTTGGAAGGCCCTTGCCCTACTGATCACCAGTATGGGCCTTGTCCTGATTGAAGGCTGACCCTTGTAGATAGAATATATTTTTATATATATGTCTACGGCAAATGCAGATTGCTTCAAGGAGATCTTTGGTACCCCGCCATCGAGCGGGGTTTTTTTATACCCTTTTCAGCTTGTAATTAAGATCACAGGTGAAGATGACTGAGATCATCACAGCTGTCGCTGATTTGGGAGATGGTGTGTTTGTCGGCGGAAGAGATTCCAACGAACTTAAACACACTACTTATTTTTAATCATGACTACTTTTACAAATCAGATCACCCAAGCTGAATTTGAAGCACTCGTTATGAGTGAGCTTGAAGACATGGAGCTTTCCCTTGAGCAGCTTGAAATGATTAGCGGTGGAGGCTGGTTAAGAGATAAAATTAAGCAAGCACTTGATTGGGTCGAAAGTAAGTTAGGCGATGGTGATGGAAAGCATGAAGTAAGTGACTACAAAGATGAAGTCATTGCTGTCATTAAATGGTTGGGGGAAATATCTAAGGGATAGAGATACAAGATCGCCTTTCAATAAGAACATGTTTTTATATGCATGTCTCTGGCGAATGCAGATTGCTTCAAGGAGATCTTTGGTACCCCGCCATCGAGCGGGGTTTTTTTATACCCTTTTCAGCTTGTAATTAAGATCACAGGTGAAGATGACTGAGATCATCACAGCTGTCGCTGATTTGGGAGATGGTGTGTTTGTCGGCGGAAGAGATTCCAACGAACTTAAACACACTACTTATTTTTAATCATGACTACTTTTACAAGCCAGATCACCCAAGCTGAATTTGAAGCACTCGTTATGAGTGAGCTTGAAGACATGGAGCTAACTCCTGAACAACTGGCATTCATAACTGGTGGAGGCTTCTTGTCTTGGGTTAAAAAAACAGCCAAGAAAGCAGCCGACTGGGCCGAAAGTACTTTTGGTGATGGTGATGGAAAACATGAAGTGAGTGACTACATTGACGAAGTCCTCTGGGTTGTTGGTGCCCTATCTAGTAAGAGAAGTGGCAACGAAGACTGACCCCTTCTAGACAGGAAGTATCTTTATCACCCCGCCATTGAGCGGGGTTTTTTATGCTGTAGACATGTTGGAATAAATAATTGAAGCTGTTAATGCCAAGTAGTTGGACCCATCGTCCTTGTAGGACGAGAAAACACGTTGTTGCTCTGAAAAGTTATGGGTGTTGTGGTCTGAGTAGGTTTCAAGGCCTTTTCGGCATCTGATGGCGGGCATAAAAAAAGGGGGCTTAAACCCCCTTTTTGGATTGACTTTTAAGTTAATTACTTGATGTATTCCTTTAAAACACCATTGCGATTGGGGTGGCGCAGTTTACGCAGGGCTTTGGCTTCAATCTGACGAATGCGCTCTCGTGTGACCTCAAAGATTTGTCCAATTTCCTCGAGGGTTTTCATGCGGCCATCGTCAAGGCCATAGCGCAGACGCAGAACATCGCGTTCGCGGGGGCTGAGGGTTGCGAGAACACCTTCTAGATCTTCTCGCAAGAGATTTTTGGCGACATCTTGTTCTGGATTCTCAGTATCAGATTCGATGAAATCACCAAGTCTGGAGTCTTCCTCTTTGCCAATCGGGGTCTCGAGGGAGATGGGCAGTTGAGCACTTTTTGCGATAAATCGAAGTTTTTCGATTGTCATCTCCATGCTTTCGGCAATTTCCTCTTCTGTTGGTTTACGGCCAAACTCCTGGCTCAGCACTTTGGTTGTTTTTTTGATGCGTGAGATTGTTTCGTAGAGGTGAACAGGAAGACGGATTGTGCGGCTCTGATCGGCAATTGCTCGGGTGATGGCTTGACGGATCCACCAGGTGGCATAGGTGGAGAATTTGTACCCTTTCTCGTGGTCGAATTTTTCGGCAGCACGAATTAAGCCCAGGCTGCCTTCTTGGATTAGATCCTGGAAGGACAGGCCTCGATTCATGTATTTTTTGGCGATCGAAACAACCAGCCTTAGGTTGGATTGCACCATCTTTTCCTTGGCTCGGCGCCCCAGCATCAGGCGACGGCGGAATTTGATGTTGGGCATTTCAACAAGGGCAGCCCATTCCTTGTTGTTGGGGTAGTGACCGTGATCACTATTGAATTGCTCTGCTAGTTCCTCTAGATGCAGGAGGTCAGCAATTTTGCGGGCTAGTTCAATCTCCTCGTCCGGACGCAGCAGGCGGATACGGCCGATCTCCTGGAGGTAAACCCTGATGGAATCTTCGGTGTAGACGCCTTTAGGACCGATCTTGATATTGGCTAGAGCTCTGGCCTTCGCGTCTGCTTCGCTGGTTGCTTTAGCAGCAGCTTGGTTGCTTTCAGTTTCAGCGCTGGCCTTAGGGGCGCTTGTCGCTGCGGCAGCAAGAAGTTTGTCAGCCGTTAAATCAAGCTTTTTGCCGTCAGTAGGGGTGGCTTTAGGGGTGGCTTTTGCTTTTTTTGCTTTGGGGCTGGACGCTTTTGCAGCAGAGCTGACCGGCTTGGCAGCAGTCTTGGCCTTAGTAGCTGTTGCCTTGACTTTCTTGGCTTTGGCTTTAACCGTGCCTTTGGCCACTTGGGGTTTGGCAGTCTTTGCAGAGGCTTTTGGCTTGGCCTTTGCAGCTGCTGCTTGGGTGGCTGCAGGACTCATGGCAGGTGAGGGGAATGAAAGAGGAAAGTGGGAATGAGGGAGCAGAACCCAGGCTTATGCAAAACCATGCAAAAGTGGCCACTGCAGCACCGACGGCTCACAGCATCAGATCAGAACCTCATAAACTAGTGATCATCTGAGCTGGAAGTAGCCTGACGATCCTGTTGTGCAGGTTGAGACTTGGGATGCTCTGATTTGGAGCGAAAGGAACAGGAAATGTTTTTGTGGACCAAAGCAGGGCTGTCAGGGGCTTTCTCAGACCGACCGAACTTTTATAGAGAGTTCTCTATAGAGGCTCGAATTTCGTGTCTTCCCACTGGACGGAACTCTGCTTGGTTCCGACGACAGCCTTTGGACTGTCCAACATTGACATTCTAAAAAAAACTTGTGACGCCTGCAAGTCTTGATCCGGCTGAACCGGCCCCCTGCCCTTCCGAACGCTGCGCAGAGGTGGACGTCTGGGTGGAGGCAGGTCGTGAAGGGCGGTGTTTCACCTATGTGGACAGCAGACGATTAGGGGTGGATTTAGGGGATCTCGTCGTCGTTCGCCTGCGGGGACGAAGGATGCACGGCCTCGTCATGGATCGGCGGATCTCGTCTCCTGTTGATGGTGGGCAGGACTCTGGGAGTGAAGCGCCGCCGCGTCACTTAGAGGCCATCGAGGCTCTTGTGCAGTCTGCGGCGGTAGATCCTCTCTGGTTTGGCTGGATTGAAGCGATGGCTGTTCATTGCCATATCAGTTCATTTCGCATGCTTAAAGCAGCTTTGCCTCCTGGTTGGCTCGGTCAGCGGCAGTCTCATCTGGCGGAGCCACGTCGACTCTGGTGGATTCAACTCGAATCTTCTGCGATCAATCCCCAGAATCTTCCTCAGCGTCAGGTTGATTTGCAGGCGGCCTTGGCTGCAGGGGGCGGTGGTGCATGGCAGAGGGATCTTCAGGCTGCTGGCTTCGGGTCTGGTCTTGTCAATGGCCTCATCAAGCGAGGTCTCATTCGTAGGGAAAAGCGTCAACCTATTGATGCATCCAATGGGCTTTCCTGCTCAGATGCTTGTGATCAGGATTTGGAGGTGCCTCAGTCTCTGACTGTTGAACAGCAGGAGGTTGTGGAGGCTTTCCAATCACAGCCCCTTGGCACTGGGATGCTGCTTTGGGGGGTGACAGGCTCGGGCAAGACAGAGGTTTACTTGCAGCTTGCGGCAAGAGAACTGCAAGACGGTCGTCATTGCTTGATTCTCACGCCGGAGATTGGTTTGATCCCTCAGTTGGTCGATCGTTTCCGTCGCCGCTTCGGAACTAAGGTCCTGGAATATCACAGTGGCTGTTCCGATCGTGAACGGGTGAGCACCTGGCGGCAGGGGCTTACTGCTGCCCAGCCATTGGTGGTGGTTGGTACTCGTTCAGCAGTCTTTTTGCCATTGGCACCATTGGGTTTGATCGTGCTTGATGAGGAACACGACAGTTCTTACAAGCAGGAGTCACCCATGCCTTGCTACCACGCCCGTGACATGGCCATGGATAGGGCCAGGCGAACTGGCGCCAGGGTGGTGCTGGGAAGCGCTACGCCTTCGCTTGTCAGCTGGAAGAACCTCGCTCCTCAAGGCCAGCTTGCCTTGGCTCGACTGACCCGTCGCATTTCCGATCAGCCCTTACCGCCTGTGCATGTGGTTGATATGCGACAGGAATTGGCCGATGGTCATCGTCGCTTGATCAGCCGTCCATTGATGGAACGTCTTTCGGCATTGCCTGAGGCCGGTGAACAGGCGGTGGTGTTGGTGCCACGACGCGGCTACAGCAGCTTTTTGAGTTGTCGTAGCTGTGGAGAGGTCGTGCAGTGTCCTAACTGCGATGTGGCGCTTACGGTGCATCGCAGTCGTCAAGGGCACCAGTGGTTGCGTTGCCATTGGTGTGACCATCGCGCTGAGGTTGAGTCCAGTTGCCATAAATGTGGATCGAAGGCTTTCAAACCCTTCGGTGCAGGCACACAGCGCGTGATGGAGCATCTCGTTGAGGAGCTCCAGGGTCTGAGGCTGTTGCGTTTCGATCGTGACAGCACCGCTGGGCGTGGTGGGCATCGCCGTTTACTAGAGCAATTTGCAGCAGGGGAGGCAGATGTGCTGGTTGGCACCCAGATGTTGGCCAAGGGTATGGATTTGCCTCGGGTCACTCTTGCGGCTGTGTTGGCGGCAGATGGTTTGCTTCATCGCCCTGATTTACAAGCTGGAGAGCAGAGCTTGCAGCTATTGATGCAATTGGCTGGTCGTGCAGGACGTGGCGAGCGGCCAGGTCATGTGCTTGTTCAGACCTATTGCCCTGATCATCCTGTGATTCACCATTTGGTGGATGGTCGCTATGGCGAGTTTCTGAAAGAAGAGGCCTTTCTTCGTCATGAGGCTGGTTTGGTGCCTTATAGCCGGGCCTGCTTGTTGCGCTTGTCCGGTGATTCAGCTGCAGCGACAGCCACAGCTGCTGCGGTCCTCGCTGAACAGATCAAACCCCTTTGTGATGCTCAGGGTTGGTGTCTTGTAGGACCAGCGCCAGCTCCGATTGCACGGGTCGCTGGTCGAAGTCGTTGGCAACTGCTATTGCATGGTCCGGAGGAGAGTCCTTTGCCGCTGCCTTCAGGATCGACTCTTTGGCATGGATTGCCCCGTGGGGTTTCCTTAGCGGTGGACCCAGATCCCATTCAGCTTTGATTAGGCCATCATCTTCACGGGTTGATGTTGTTGGAGGTCCGTTCGAGGGGCATTTTGAGCACGCCGAAGCCGAGTCTGAGCTGAACGTTTTGCAGGATCATGCTGGTCTTCAACAGCTCCATGACCCAAGGGTTGCCAACCTCGAGTCGGCTGGAGCGTTTGCGATCAAGGTCTAGCTGCTGAGGGTCGCCTTGCTGTAGAGGCCAACTCAGATCCCCGTCAGGGTTGTTGGTGAGTCTTTGGCTGGTTACTGGGTTCACTCGTTTGGCCTTAAGAGGCTCATCTCGGTGGTATGGCCAAGCCACTGAGCAGCATGGTTAACCCGATGAGAACGAGCAAGACCAAGATTAAGAAGCCCAGATTGGGGGCTTTTGTTGGTCCGGTGGCTGGCGGTGGCGGCGGTGCTGGCCGTAGTGAAGGTCGACGGGCTGAGACAGGGCGTGCAGCTGTTGTGGCTGTCATGTTTAAGTTCGGCAAGCGTATCGACCAGTTGGCAGGCCGTTGCAAGCTTGGTGCTTCCAACACGATCAGTAGCTGTTTCGCGTTCTGGCGAAGTTCGAGGTCTTTGCAGCGGGTGAGAAGACGACAGGTTGCGAGGGCCTTGCGCTCGTCACCTTGCCCCATCCAAGCAGTAACCATCAGCATTCTGATCCTGGCCCCCTCCGCATGGGGCAGTGGATGGTTTGCTGCCAAAGGCTCTAATAGAGCAAGGCTTTGGCCATAGTCTCCGCGGGCGAGGGCGGCTTCAGCCTCGGCCAGATTCGCGTGCATCGCTCAGCTGCGACCGACCACCATGGTGCCGATGCCGGCGTCGGTGAACACCTCGAGAAGCAGGGCGTGTGGAACACGTCCATCGATGATATGGGCAGCGCCGACCCCTTGAGCTAAAGCTCTGATGCAGCATTCGGTTTTTGGGGTCATGCCGCCAGCCACCACCCCTTCAGTGATGAGCTGGCGTGCTTCAGAGAGACGCAACTGATGAACAAGGGAACTTGGATCATCCCGATCTAGCAAGATGCCTGGGGTGTCGGTTAGCAGGATTAGTTTCTCTGCTTCAAGAGCGGCGGCGATCTCACCGGCGACCGTGTCTGCATTGATGTTGTGTGAGCAGCCCTCAACAGTGGCGGCCACACTTGAGATCACTGGTACATAACCCTTTGCGAGAATTGGTTCAAGTACATCGGTGTTGACTCGGGCTACATCTCCGACGAGGCCATGGCTGCCGTCGCCCCAGGGTCGGGCTTCAACCAGACTCCCGTCACTGCCACTAAGGCCAACAGCCTTGGCCCCCAGTTGGTTGAGGCCATTAACGATTTGCTTGTTAACGCGTCCAACTAAGACCATTTCCACCACGTCCATGGTGTCTGCATCGGTAACGCGAAGGCCATCGCGGAATTGGGCTGGAATCTCAAGCCTTTCCAGCCATTGATTGATCTCTGGTCCGCCGCCATGAACCACAACGGGCTCTACGCCCACGCTGACGAGTAGGGCAAGGTCGCGAAAAACCGCTTCCTGCAAATTGGCGTGGGCCATGGCGGCTCCGCCGTATTTGATAACAATGCGCCGTCCGCTAAAACGTTGGATGTAAGGGAGGGCTTCGCTAAGCACAGAAACCCTGAGGGAGTCATCCTCTGTAAGCCTTCTCGCGGAGTTGGTTTGGCAGGGCTCAACCAGCGCTGCAGCAGATTTAGCTGACTCCATCTTGACCTGCTAGTTCATCATCCTTGTTGATTGGCAGCAGGATGAGATCCAGGACCCCCGCGCTTGGAGATTTCAGTTCGGCGTGCAGGCCTTTGGCAAAGAAGCGGCCCAATCGTTCCTGGCGTTCCTGCCAGAGATCGAGTGGCACCGCACCCAGATTGAATCTCAACCGTACGCCGTACCCCGCTGCAGTTTCTAGTTCTTCAATCTCTTGGAGCTGAGGGGGGTTGTCTTTATCCCAGAGTTTGAGCGCTTCTAAGGACGTCTCAAGATGGGCTTTCTGTCCATAACGCCAGCGGGTTACATCCCAGACGAGTTTGCCCAGTTCCGGTGCTCCCTTCTCCCTGGCTTGACGCAGAACTGCGGCTGGAGTGACGCGTTTAGCAGGGGGAAGTTCAGAGGATTTTAGTGCTAGTCCTCCTATGAGGATGGGCACTCCATAGAAGATGGTTGGCAGGCTGAGGTTGGCATCGCCATTTGTGTAGGCCACCGCACCAACAACTGCAAGTACACCACCTGCCACGGTGACGAGGCTGCCTGGAGAGAACAGATCATTCATGGCGTTTATTCTGACGCTTTAGCCTCCAGGCTGAGGGTAAGGATCCGTTGCAATGGCTTCAGCTCATCCCTCTGATAGCGACTTATCTGAGTTGATCACTCAGTTGGATGCTGATCGCGCTTGGTTGCTGGAGCAGATTGATTGTGGCCGTTGGGTTGAGTTGCGCCTTGACTTGGCTGCTCTGGAGAGGGAATTGGGCCAGCTGTTGACTCGAGCTGCCGAGGGCCTTGAAGACGAGAACAGCTTCGGGTAATGAATGCGTTCAGAAGGGAATGTCATCGGTGTCTGGCACCAGTGGGGCACTATTCCAGCTGGCAGCTTCTGGTTCTGCAGTTGTTACCAGTTTGGGTGTTGGCGTCTCGGCTATCGGTATAGCTCGTGAGGTCTGGTTGGTTGTAGTGCTAGTCGGTCGTTCTGGGCTACTAGCAGTTTGACCAGCTTGGCCGGAGAGGGAATGAAGACGCGCGAGCGTGAATTCGGCGCGCTTTTCCTTGGTGCCATCTTGGCGGGGAACTGTGTTCATTCGTAGTCGACCTTCAATCACAAGCCTTTGCCCAACTTGGACGCGGTTTTGTAGATCCTGGGCAAGGTTGCCCCATCCCACCACCTTGAGTTGACCAGGGGCAGTGTCGACACGAAGTGCATCGAAGCGCACCTCCATTTCGGCGATCGGTGTTTGGTTGTCTTGGGTATAACGAATGGTTGGTGCCTGGATCACTTCCACTTCAAGTACGCAGTGGTTCATGTCCTTCCTTTGGAGTGAGAGTCATTTTGATGCAAGCTTGCAGGAATGACCAGCCGCATGTCTGGTTGCTCTCTGGGACTGGTGAAGGGCCTGTTTTGGTGGCCGCTTTGGTGGCTCAAGGATGGCGAGTCAGTGTCAGTGTCGTCAGTGCTAGCGCCGCAGGGGCCTACGCAGGTCTGTCCTTGGAAGATCTTTGGACGGGCCCCCTCGACGGAGTGGAAGGGATACTCGGGTTGCTTGATCAGGCTCGTGATCGCCATCAAGGTTTTGATTGGGTGGTGGATGCGACCCATCCCTTTGCAGTCAAGATCAGTACGGATCTGCAGCGTGCCTGTCAGGAATTCGCTCAGCCTTTGTTGCGCTTTGAGCGTCCCATGGAGGGTTGTGGAGAAGCATCCCTGATCGCGAGCTCGGCTGATTTGGCAAGGCAAACATTGCAAGGAAGTCGATTGTTGATGGCTCTTGGGGCAAGGCATCTTGGCCAGGCTGTTAGGGCAGCTCGTCAGGCTGGAGCTCAAGTGTTTGCCCGTGTGCTTCCTTCGCCGGAAAGTCTTCGACATGCTTTGGCGAGTGGCTTGCCCGAGCACCATCTGGCTGTGGTGCGTCCGCTGCAGGGGCAATCTCATGGCGAACTGGAGTCAGCCTTGTGCCGGCGCTGGTCGATTACAGCAGTGGTTTGCAGGCAGTCGGGGGGGGTGACGGAGCAGCTCTGGCACAAGATCTGTCGGCAGCAGGGTCTTGGCCTTTGGTTGATCTCCCGCCCACAGCCCTGCGTTGCAGTAGAAGCCATCGGTAGCGTTGAGAGCTTGCTCAATCGGCTCTCAACCGATCCAGTAGCTCCACTTTGCTGACGTTCTTCGCAAAGGTCTTCATGGTTGATCAAGGATCCTCATCGACACTGGTTTTGGTGTTGACCACAGAGGCAAACGCAAACCTGGCCGAGGGATTGGCCAATGAGCTCTTGGCTCGCAGGTTGGCGGCCTGCGTGAGTTTGCAGCAGATTCAATCCCACTACTGTTGGCAGGGGAAGCTGGAACGAGCGCAGGAAGTGCAATTGCTGATCAAGACCAGTCAGGATCAGCTGGATGCACTGCATCAGACGATTAAAGAGTTACACAGCTATGAGACCCCAGAGTGGATTTACTGGTCAGCCACTGCAAGTGATCCTTACGCTGCTTGGGTAGCAGCAGCTGTGGAACCTGTTGCAGGGTGAAACAGCCCTTCAATTAGTTCAGATGCTTTGCTACTAATTCCGGAAGAGACACCTGTGAGCGCGGACCGAGTTGAGTGATCACCTGGCCGGCGCATATGGATCCAATTTGTCCACAGGTTTCCAAAGGGGCTCCCTGGGTGTAACCGTGTAGGAAGCCACCGGCGTAGAGATCACCTGCACCTGTGGTGTCAACCACGTTGCCAAGTTTGTAGGCAGGAATATCCCAGCGTTGATCACCAGCGAGCACGACAGATCCGTGCTCGCTGCGGGTGAGGGCTGCCACCTTGCAGCGGCCTTTCACTTCTTCCAATGCAGCCTCGAAGCTGACACTCTTGTAAAGAGAGGTGATTTCGCTGTCGTTAGCAAACAGCAGATCAACGTGGCTATCAACCAGCTCGAGGAAGCTGTCGCGATGCCGATCAACGCAGAAGCCATCGGAAAGAGATAGGGCTACTTGGCCTCCTGAATCACGACAGACTTGTGCGGCAGCGATGAAGGCTTTTTTGGCTGCCGGACTGTCCCATAGATACCCCTCGAGGTAGAGCACCTTGGCTTGGCGAACCATTGACAGGTCTAAATCTTCAGGGTCCAGCTGTACCGAAGCTCCTAGATAGGTGCACATGGTGCGTTGCGCATCAGGGGTGACCAGGATCAGACAGCGAGCCGTAGAAGGACCATCACTTGCTGGTGGAGTCTCGAATCGAGCGCCTACTGAACGGATGTCGTGGCTAAAAATGCTGCCTAGTTGATCATTTTTGACACGACCGATGAAGCCTGCCTTCCCGCCGAGCTGCGCCAGCCCTACCAGGGTGTTGGCGGCGGATCCACCTGAAGTCTCTAGACCTGGTCCACTGATGGAGTAAAGCGCTTCTGCTTGGGCTTCATCCACCAAGGCCATATTGCCTTTACTCAGACTGTGCGCATCAAGGAAGGCATCGTCCGCCTGCACCAGCACGTCCACGATGGCATTGCCTATTCCAACCACATCTAGAGGACGATCACTGAACCTGGGGATAGCCATTGAGGGATGCATGGGAAACCTCAGAAGTATCGATCCCCGTCCACCATCTGTTTTGAGAAAGGGCTTAGGCGCTTAGCAGAGCCCGTTTGGGACCGTGGATCGGATCTTCTACAACGATTGTTTGATCACGGTTGGCACCTAGGGAGACGATGGCAATCGGCACTTCCATCAGGTCGGCGAGGAAGCGCAGATAGTCCATCGCTGTGGTTGGTAGGTCTTCAAGACGGCGGCAGTCTGCAGTGGAGCACTGCCAGCCTGGCAGGGTCTCGAAGATTGGATGACAGCGGGCAAAGTCTTCTGCGCTGCTAGGGAAGTGTTCAATTCGTTCACCATTGAGTTCGTAGGCGACGCACACTCGGATTTCGTCGAGCTCATCAAGCACATCGAGTTTGGTAATAGCCAGGCAATCCAGTCCATTCACTGCTACTGCGTAACGACCAATGACCCCATCGAACCAGCCGCAGCGTCTGCGCCGGCCTGTGGTGGTGCCGAATTCACCTCCCCGGTCACAGAGCTGTTCATTGATGCTTCCTTCCAGTTCTGTTGGAAAAGGACCTTCTCCTACACGGGTGGTGTAAGCCTTGGCAACACCGATCACTCGATCGATCAGCGTGGGTCCGACTCCAGCTCCGATGCATGCACCGCCTGAGATTGGATTGGAGGAGGTGACGTAGGGATAGGTGCCGTGATCAAGGTCTAAAAGGGTCCCTTGAGCTCCTTCAAAAAGAATGTTTTTGCGGCTGCGGGCAGCTTGATGAATGGTTTGAATACAGTCGACAACGTGTGGAGCAAGCCTTTGGCCATAGCCGAGGTATTCCTCGATGACCTGCTCTGAGTCAAGTGGTGCGACACCATAAATTTGTTCGAGTAGACGATTCTTTTCTTGCAGAGGGCCACGCAGTCGTTCTCGTAGTCGTTGGCTATCTAAAAGATCAAGTACGCGAATGCCGTTGCGTTGGGATTTATCGGCATAGGTGGGACCGATGCCCCGTCCAGTAGTGCCGATACGTTGATCGCCACGTTGTTGCTCCATCGCCTCATCCAAGAGGCGGTGATAGGGCATCGTTACGTGGGCCGTCGACGCCAGTTGAAGGCCTGAGATATCAATGCTGTTCTCAAGGAGCATGTCTAGCTCCTTGAGCATCACTTTGGGATCGATGACTGTGCCCGAGCCGATTAGGCAGATTGTTTCTGGGTAAAGGATTCCTGAGGGAATGAGGTGCAGTTTGAGCACCTTGTCATCCACAACGATTGTGTGGCCGGCATTGACGCCACCTTGATAGCGGACGACAACATCAGCTGAACGGCTAAGGAGGTCGGTGATCTTGCCTTTTCCTTCGTCACCCCACTGCGCACCGATGACGACAACATTGGCCAAGGACACTGCGGCCCGAAGCCGCCATTATTCAGAACGGGGATCTTCCCAGATATCACTGCCTTAAGTCAAACAGCGATTGGCTAGCAGTTGATTTAGCTGCCTCTTAATACAGTTTGTTCT
Organism: Prochlorococcus sp. MIT 1318; assembly: GCF_047304505.1. Taxonomy (NCBI): domain Bacteria; kingdom Bacillati; phylum Cyanobacteriota; class Cyanophyceae; order Synechococcales; family Prochlorococcaceae; genus Prochlorococcus; species Prochlorococcus sp. MIT 1318. The sequence continues at coordinate 1,403,711 of NZ_CP138958.1, forward strand.
GCCTTGGCAAGTTCCTTCGTGATCCGATTTTGAAGTGCTTCCGGTAGGGGGCGGTTGGCGAAGTTGTTGTAATGACCAGCTAGGGAATTGAGGGCTGTCTGCATGGTGGTGAAAGACGGCAGGTTATTCACTTTGGAGCGCGGCCGATATCGGGCGATGTAGTTGTAGCTCAGGTCACGAGCCTCCTCTTGCGCAGCTGAATAGCCTTCGTCGTCCAAGGGCAGGGCGATCGCGTCTTGCAGGCTGTGAGCCACGTTGACTGTGTCGTCTACATAGTCTCCGGACAGTTGGATCTCGGCGGCATTGGCGCTTTCGTTGGCTGTGAGCATCAGGCAAAGGACAAGGCAGATTGCCAATCCTGCCCGCATCAACTGCTTGGCCATGTGATGCAAGGCAGTAGTCATCCGGTTCATTCCATTTCCAAGAATTTTAAATGGCTGGTCAGAACCTTGTGTTTTGGTTCGCTGCAATCTCTTTAACCAGTGCAGTAAATGCCTGTTTTGCAGAAAGTATTTGAACCTTGCGGCTGGATCTTTGAATCAGTTCCACCTGCCCCTTGGCGGCATCTCTGCCGACGACGACCCGCCAAGGGATCCCGATCAGGTCAGCATCTTTGAATTTCACGCCGGCGCGTTCAGTCCTGTCATCAAGTAGTACTTCGATATCAGCTGCTTGTAGTTCGCTGTAAAGCTGTTCGGCCAGCTTTTGCTGAACCTCATCCTGGATGTTGGCTACCACGACGATGACCTCAAATGGGGCTATAGCCAGAGGCCAATTCATGCCAGCTTCGTCATGGTGTTGTTCCACAGCGGCCTGGGCAAGTCTGGAAATCCCGATGCCGTAACACCCCATCCAGAAAGGCTCCTGAGTGCCCTTGTCATTGGTGAAACAGGCCTCTAGGGCTTCTGAGTACTTGCGACCTAATTGGAAAATGTGTCCTACCTCAATGCCTCTTCTCTCCTCCAGAATCTGGCTGGAGTCATGGATACAGCGATCGCCAGCCTGCGATTTGCGGAGATCGACGCTTTTGGGCACTTCCCCGAGCTTTGACCAGGTCATGCCAGTTCGATGCTGATTGTTTTGATTGGCACCGCAGACAAAACAGTTCAGCTCAGTAGCTGTCGGGTCAGCTAGGCGTAGGAAATGTTTTGTCCAGCTTGTGGCTCCGCTTAACAGGGCATCGTCTAGGTCAGGCCCCATCGACCCAAAGGGCCAGGCTTCAAGCTTTTGCGCAGTGATTTGATCGGCGCTGATGGGGGCCACATCGAGCACCCCCTTGTTTAGTTCCCTGCTTAGGGCGTTGATCAGCTTTACCTCATTGAGTTGCTGGTCTCCTCGGATGCTTACAAGGACTGGTTGAAGTTCACCATTTTCGATGCGGGCCAGCATGACCAGCACCTTCACCACTTGAGAGGGAACAAGCCCCTGGGCGGTACACAGTGTTTCGATCGTTCCCTGTTCGGGTGTATCAAGCAAGGCAGCTTTTGAAGCAGGCAGTGGGATGGCCTTTGGTGGATGAGAGACGGCCTTTTCTTGGTTGGCGGCGTAGAGGCCATCACCACTGATCAGGATCAGGTCTTCGCCAGCATCCGCTGTGACCATAAATTCTTGAGACGAGGCTCCGCCGATGGCTCCGCTGTCGGCTTCCACGGCGACGGTTTCGAGTCCGCAACGGGAGAAGATTCGTTGATAGGCCTCATCCATGGCTGTGTAGGTCATGGCGAGGTCTGCTTCGCAGGCATGGAAGGAATAGGCGTCCTTCATGATGAATTCCCGGCCGCGCATCAGGCCAAAACGTGGGCGGATCTCATCGCGGAATTTGCTCTGGATCTGATAGAGCGTTACAGGAAGCTGTCGATATGAGCGCAGTAGGTCTCCGGCAAGACTTGTGATCACCTCTTCATGGGTAGGGCCGAGGCCGAGTTCTCGTCCTTGGCGGTCTTGAAGGTGGAACATCAAGCCTTCGCCGGCCGTGTACCCCTGCCATCGGCCACTGCGCCGCCAGAGCTCTGCAGGCTGCAATTGAGGTAACAAGGTCTCCAGAGCACCAGTGGCATCCATTTCCTCCTGCACAATCGCTGTGATTTTGCGCAGGACCCGCCACATCAGGGGCAGGTAGGCATAAATACCTGAAGTCACGCGACGGATATATCCCCCTCTGAGCAGCAATTGATGGGAGGCGATTTCCGCGTCTGCTGGTACGTCGCGCAACGTCACCAGCATCAGGCGGGAGACGCGCATGAATCGGACCTCAGTGGATGGGGGAAACTACCATCCGCGGTCCAAAAAAGCCGATCATGAAACTGTCTTAAGGCGCCGAATCGACCTGTGTGAGATGAGTCTCACCTGCTAAGGTCGCGCAACATCAAGAAGCGGTTAGTCGATCTCATGTCTGATGGCTCGGTCAATTCTGATTCTCCTCTGCCCAGCCCTTCTTCCGATTTAAGCAAAGATATTAATGCTGTGATGGCTCAATCTGATGCGCTTGTTGGTATCGATGACGTGCAGAAGTCTTTGAATCGTTCAAGGGCTTCGGTGTATCGCTACACCAATACAGATCCACGCAACCTCAATCCTTCGTTTAATCCTCGCAAGCTCAATCCTGAGTATCGAAGCGATCAGAAAGATCCCCTTCTTTTTCATCCAAATGAAGTCGCCCGTTTCGCAAAGGATGTTTTAAGGATCAAAGAGGTCACTGTTGAGGTTCTGAATTCCCCCTCAACAGCAACCCAACAGGTTCTTGGATCAATCCTTGAGGAGCTGCGTGCGATTAGGTCACAGCTTGATGGATTGAATGATGCACCGTCAGATTTGGCCGCCCATAGAGAGCGGCAGGATCGTCCTGCTGCATAACGTCTCTTTCGGTGACAGAATATTTTGTAGCGGTTTCCGGCAATGGCTTGTCCAGACCCTGAGATCGCCCCGATGAAGGTGGCTGATGCTATCCCCTACACCGGGTCGTTCTAAACCACCCCTGCATGGATCCTGACCCAGCCTCAGTTTTAAGCCCCTCGTCTAAGGGTGAGGAGCCGTCCAGATCACGTCATAATTCTGGTCTCATTGGACCAGATCCTGAAGATCCTTTCAGTTTGAGTGCGCCTTCGATTGCGTTGCTGGGTTTGACTATTGCCATCGCATCCGTTGGAGTGCCCCTCGCGGCAGTTTTGACAGATCGGTCTGCGGGGAGGGAAAGCATGGTTCCCACAGCCTTGGAGAAAGATGGATCTAAGCTCTCTACTCCCATCTCCTTCACCCGGGTTGGTCAACCTGTTGGTGGAGATTCCGGCGGGAAGCCGCAACAAGTACGAATATTTCGATGAGGCTGGTGTGATGGCCCTCGATAGGGTTCTTCATTCCTCGGTTCGCTACCCGTTTGATTACGGCTTCATCCCCAACACCCTTGCCGAGGATGGTGCACCTCTTGATGCAATGGTGATCATGGAGGAGCCCACATTTGCTGGCTGTCTGATTAGGGCACGACCAATCGGGGTGCTTGATATGCATGATTCCGGGGCTTATGACGGCAAGTTGTTGTGTGTTCCCGTTGCTGATCCCCGTCAACGGTCGATCAGCAGCATTCGGCAGATTTCAGCCAGTCAACTGGAGGATGTGGCTGAATTCTTCCGCACTTACAAAAATCTTGAGGGGCGAGTTGTTGATATCGGTGGCTGGAGAGATTCAGAAGCTGTTGAGCCTCTGTTGGAGACCTGCACCAAAGCTGCGCAGGTTAAGCTGAAAAGTGACTGTGAACCCTAATCGCTTGAATGAACTCGTTCATTCTTTGCTGGTCAGTTAAATCATGCTCAACTCAATAAGGATTTATAGCTATTCGCGCTGCGCTACTTGTCGCAAGGCTCTTGCTTGGTTGCAGCAGCATCAAATTGCGCATGATCTTTTCGACATCGTTGAGACACCTCCTAGTCGAGAGATGCTTCGTGGTGCTAGTAAGCAGTTAGCAAGCCGCAAACTTCTCTTCAACACAAGTGGTGTAAGTTATCGCTCGCTTGGCGCGGATGCAGTCAAGGCCATGAGCGATGACGAGGCGCTCGATGCACTTTCATCCGATGGCAAGTTAATTAAACGTCCTTTCCTGATCACTGAAAATGGTAGTGTATTGGTGGGCTTCAAGCCTGAGATCTGGGCTGAGGCGTTGCTGCCTTGAAGAGTAAATCCTCAAAGATAGGTGATATTTCGGCGAAAATAAATGTTGTTTTGATGCGATGAATTTTTAGCAGGGCTGCTAAAGTAAAATGAACCAAAGAGATCGCGAACGATGGAAGTGCGATTCTTGCAATTCACAATCTTTAAAAGCTAGCAATCAAGAACCTGAAGTCTTATTCCTGTATGGTTTGTCCTTAGGGGCATTGATTGCCATGGCTATAGCAGCTTTATGACGGGCAATGAGTTATCCCTTTGCGCGAATATAATGGCCTTGTCTAAATATTTATCTGTTTAATCTGCAAGCTTATAGCAGCCTGTAAAGGATGTGGCCTGTTGTCTATTTGCCCTGGTAGGAGGAGATGGTTTGTGTTGGTTATTTTCTAGACAAAAAAGGAAGTTTTTTCAAATAAGTTCAATCAAGTGGATCTGGATAAAGCCTAAATGGTCAAGAGATTAAAGCCTCTGAGGGGTTGTAATGCGGCATTAAATGCGGAGGTAATTGTAACCTTTATGGCGGTTTATCTTTTCGCTATTTAGTTTTCTTCTGCTTGCCTGTCTCAGGCTCTCGTTATCTTTGAGTGTCTTCTAATGGCAGATTGAATGGCATCTTGCCCTGTTATTTTGTTGCTAGATTCTTTTTTTGGCTTGTCGTTTCCGTTTCGCTGAAGTTAAGGCCATCGAGCTCACTGATCAATTCATTAACCCCACCTTGTTCTCTGAGTTGGCGGAAGCTGGAGCGCTTGAACTCTTCAAGGAAGGCCACCATTAGTTCTTGACTACGTTCGAGAACGGGCCCCTGCTCGAGGGTGCCAGCGAGCTCTTCCCAGAAGCGATCAATAGTATCGACTCCTAGTTGCTCTAGCACCATATCCTTGCGGCCAAGTTGGTCGCCGGCATTGCGAGAGAGCTGCAGAAATGTATCGATCATTCCTGCTGCGAGTTGCCGGCTTAGTTCCGATTCGGCCTTTTCAATGACCGCAAGCCCTTTGATTGGAGCGGGCACGATCACGCCATCCATACTGCGCTGCAAGGCGTGACTAAAGAGTGCCAAAAGTTGGGGGCGCATGCTTGGACCTACCTCACTGAGGAGCAGCGGTAGCCAGAGCCGAAGTAATTCGGCCAGTTCACTTTCTTCGTTCTTGTCCACTGATTGATGACTACAAAGACTGCGGATTCGTTGCGGCAGATGTGGTGAGCGAATGATTTCTTGCATCGCATCCACGATGCGTAAGGTGAGAACTTCAAACAGCTCCAGGGCTAATAGGGCTACGACGCCCCTGCTGATGACAGCGCGCAAAGGTTCCAGCTGAATGAGCCCAGCGCTGGATAGGCGCTCGGTAACGGGCACTACCCGCAAGAGTCTCCAGAATGGCAGCAGAAGAGGCAGGTCGATCCAGCGTCGAAGAAGGGCCTCTCGCCAGCTAATGCCGGGGAAGCGACGCTTCAGGCGCATAGCCCTTAGCAGGATGTCGAGGAGAAAGAGAAGTTGGAAGGGAGTGTCGAGGCGCCAGGCATGGTCAACAGGCTGCCCGTTTTCGTTGATCGTTCGCCAATAGTTGGTGGCGATCAGGGGAAGAACCTTCTCCGTCCAGAACAGTCTTTCTTGCTGCCAATCAAGGTTGTTGAGGTATTTGTTTCCCAAGAGATGGGCGGCTGCCTGTTTGGAGGAATCCATCCCAGCCCTTGCACGCAGTAGGTTTTTTAGTTTTTCAAGGGTGCCGACGTTGCCAGAACTGACGAACGGATTCTCATCGATCAGTTGAGTCGTGAGCTCGACTTGATTAAGGCGTAGTTGTTGTGAAGCAGGGCTATTGATTCCTTGCCTTGCTGCGGTTTGATCGAGTTGGCTGAAACGTTTGATATAAAGCTGGGTATCTCTATGCGGTTTGATGCCTTTAACAACGTCATAGAAAGGCGTCACGTTCGGCAACCATGGCAACGGAACCATCAACGATGTCGAGGGCAGTGGATAGAGATTGCGGTGTAACCAGAAATTGCGTAGCGGAATGTAGGTAACGTCGAAGAGGATCCAACTCAAGTTGGTTGCAGCGATTAGCGCTAAAATTTGATCCCAGCGCTGCCAGAACTTACGCGAGGGGGAGGGTTTCAACCCTTGCCAGCGGGGACGCACCATGGGCTGAGGTTGCTTTGATCACGCTAAGGGGCCGTACAGGCTGGCCTTATCGTTAATCATCGAATTCATAACAGGGCTGAGTTGTCTGACGCGCAGCAGCAGGACCGTCCCACTAACGATAAGGCGTCTGCTCCCCAGGGAGCATCAACCTCTAAACCTCATCCATTTTGGGATTTCTGGGGACCAGTCTTCTTCACTTTGGGCCTGTATTTCGGCATTCGTCATTACGTCGCTGAGGCGAGATACATTCCTTCTGAATCGATGATCCCAGGGCTGCAAGTCCAGGATCGTTTGCTGGTTGAGAAAGTCAGCCTTCGCAGTCGATCTCCACGTCGTGGGGAGATCGTGGTGTTTAACACGCCCTATTCCTTTAATTCTGCGTTGAATTTGAAGAGTGGTCAGAGTTCCCTTCCTTGCTTTGTGGTGAACCTTCCTTTTATGAACTCGATAGGACTAACCAATCCCAGCTGTGATGCTTGGATTAAGCGTGTTGTCGCCGTGGGTGGGGACCAGGTTTCGATCAATCCCAGGGGAGAAGTGAGCGTGAATGGACAGAGGCTGAAGGAGCCCTATGTAACCCAGTATTGCCCTGTGAACAACAGGGGAATGGGACCTTGCAATTCTCTGATCGCGACAGTTCCCAGCGATCATGTCTTGGTGCTGGGAGATAACCGAAGCAATAGCACTGATGGACGAATTTGGGGATTTCTGCCTGAGAAAGAGATCCTCGGGCGTGCTTTATGGCGTTTTTGGCCTTTTGATCGTTTCGGCTCACTTATTCCCTGAGTCCACATGCCACGACACGGCCTTGCAGTTGGCAGCCCTGCCAGGGTTGATTAGCGGCTTTGGGGGCATGATCACTGTGCCGATCTTGGATCCAGAGCTGATCAGGGTCGAACATGAGCCAGCGCCGGCTGCCAACGGTCAAGCGTTCTTCGGGCAGGTTGAGCATTTTTGACGGTCCAAAACTAAGAGCATGCCAAAGCTGCTCTACAGACCAAGCAGCCTTGACCACAAGCTCTTGCCAAAGCGCAGGCAGCACGAGTTGATGGCCTGCTAGGCCAGGCTCAAGCTGATTTGGAGGCAGTTGGGTATCTTCCTCATCAAGGGGTATGGCATGGACAGCTACGGCCGTGAGGGTGCCATTGGCAAGGGCCTTGATCAAGGCTGCTCGATCCCGAGGACTACCAAGAGATGGGATGACCCTCCATCCGAGCTCTGTGGGATCAAGTTTGCTTTGGTCAGTCACCAGATGCCACCAGCACACGCTGGCCATAGGCGGGGAGGGACAAGACCCCAAGATGGCGACTCCAGGGGCAGTGGCCAGGTTCATCAGTCTTAGGGAACGTTCAGGGTGCTGCCGATGAAGTTCGAGAAGTTGTCCTAGGGGGAGGGTTTCGCTGGCGAAGGGGTCAGGTGCCCAGCCCGCTCGTAGTGTTTCAACGCCTTCGCGCACCATCCCGCCACCTTGAATTTTTTCATCTCTGGGGGCGATTAACACTGGGGCTGATCCCATTTCGCCTAACACCAGCCCCCGTTGTAGGAGAGCGATCGGCAGGATTAAATCGTCGTTTGCCAGTCCTACGGCACCGTGGTGCACTAAATCCGCGTGGGGGGATAGTTCGCTGCCGGCACCATCTCTGCTAAAGCTGCCCCACAAGTGAATGTCGACATCGCTATTTGGATTTAAAAATCCCTGCAATCTTTCGGGGCGATCACGCCAGGAGGAACTGCGGGGTAGCAGAGCTAGTTGGCCATAACCGGCAGCAGCTGCTGCATGTCTCAGGCTTGCAAGGGTTTCGCAATGACCACTGATTGGATTTTCAAGGATGGAATGGGGGTCTACAAGACAGGGGGCGAGTAGTTGTTGGCTGGCTGATTTGGGGGGCAGCCCGAGCTGTTGAGCCTGTTTACGTGCCTTCGCTCCAAAGGCGATCAGATGGCTGTCTCTGATCAGCACAGCATCTTCAACGACAGGTTGATCCGACCCGTGCAGGATCCTTATGGGGTCTAGAAGTTGTGCCTCGGGCATCACGTTAGAGCGCCCCAGCAGCTGTGCGATCGAGCACACCACCAAGGTGAGAGGTGAGGTTGAGAGAGGTCACCACTGCAGGTTGGCCGGGATCTGTAGCGATGTCGACCACCGTGACACCTCCATTCCCTTGTTTGACTGCCCAGATATCAGCCGGGGTCATTCCGAGTAGATGGCAGAGAATCGTTTTGTTGACAGCGTCATGAGCCACCACGAGCGCTGTTGCTTCTGGAGCCAGGCTGTTGGCGATCTTGTTCCAGCAGGCCACGGAACGCTCCCATACATCCTGGATGGTTTCGCCTTCAGGCATCTGCACCGTCTGCGGAGCTTGTTTCCAGGCATCTAGCAGTTCAGGCCAGCCTGCTTCAATGTCTGATTCCAGCTTCCCTTCCCAAAGGCCATGGCCGATTTCCACCAGCCCCTGGGTGACTTCGAGTTGGACATCTGGATGGTGCTTGAGGATGGCTTCCGCCGTTTGTCTTGGTCGGGTCATCGAACTGCTGTAGGCCTGATCGATCAACACATCGCTTAGGAATGCTCCGGCGGCGGCGGCTTGCGCGAAGCCATTTTTATTCAGCGGGATGTCGATTTGGCCTTGGAACCGGCCTTGTTGGTTCCAGTCGGTTTCACCATGGCGCACAAGGATCAGTCTCGGACCCTTCCCTTTGCTGGGTAGTTGCTGAGGCAAGTGAGCGGTGCTGTTGAGGCATTCGATTTGTGCTTGATGGGATTGCTCTGAGAGGGGTATCAGGTTGAACACTGAGAGGGAGGCGTTGTCGAGGCGCAGTCGTCGCAATCCTTGGTCTGGCTCACCAAGTAGAACAAGGATTAAGCAGCGCAGGATGCAATTGTGCGAAACAACCAGAACTGTTTCGTCACCCTCCAGTGGGTGACGTTGAATGAGTTTGCGTAGGAATTCACGAGCCTGTTCCATCAGCTCGCCAATGGGTTTGTAGGGATTGCCGTCTTCTCGCTTGAGAACCAATTCCTGTGGTTGTTGCTTCCAGGTGCGATAGGCATTTGGGAACGTGATCTTTACCTCATCGCTGCAGAGACCACTCCATGGAGCCAGGTCGATTTCCAGTAGCCCATCATCGAAGCAAGGCCTGAGATCACTGCCTTTGCTTGCTAGTAGGTTTGTTGTTGTGGATGCGGCCCGCTTCAGAGGGGAGCTGTAAACAGCATTGATTTGGATTTCTTTCAGGGCTTGTCCAGTTTGACGGGCCTGTTCTTGGCCTTCCGAGGTGAGCGTGGAAAGATCACTGCGACCCTGAATCCGTCGCTCGCGGTTGAAGCTGCTCAGACCATGACGGACGAGGAGAAGACGCAGGGGCACCGGCAAAGATGTTTTGACGCGGCCATCGTATGGGGCCCCCCTACCAGCGCAGTATGGGATGGTCGGCGGCGATGCCCTTTAGGAAGTGTTGAACAGCTGTCAGCGCGCTGTGCTGCGGGCAGCGAGAATCAGCTTCAATTGATGCCTGGTCGTTGAGCTTTGATCCCCTGTTCAGCCTGATCAGGCGATACACCCGTGAGCCGCTTTGGAAAGTCGGACTGGCTTTTGTATCACTGATGTTCGCGGTTTTGATTTGGTTTGTGGGGTTGCAAGACAGCTTCAGCAGGCCGTCAGTGACCCCAACCATCTCCATGCAGCAACAGGAGATGGCTTTGCTTGCTGATCAGGCCGTCCCTGCAGCAATTAGGCCTCTGCTGGTGGGTGAGGATCCAACATTGGCTTTGCAAGAAGCTCTCGGTGAGATCCCTCTCACTCAGTTGAATGACCGCCAGAGGCTGTTGCTCGCCGGACTCCAATCTTCAGGGGCAGAACGTCGTGAGCTCCTGGCTGCTTCAGTGCAGTCACCGTTACTGATTCCTCTAGAGCAGGCGCTACTGGCTAGTACGCAAGAAGGGGGCCTGTCACTTGCTGATCTTGAGGCGCTTGGCTCATTAAGCGGGGACCCTTTGCTTCAGCAGGTTGGTTGCTTTGCTCTTGGCGGGGATCGCGATGACTGCGTGAATCCCCGTGTCGCATCGAGCATGGCTTTGAGGCTGGTCTTGAGCGTGGTGTTACCGGCGGCGGCTCTACTTGCCGGTACTGGGCTTTTGTTGCGTCATCTTTGGATGTTGTTCCGCAAGTCTGTTGCTCCCTGGCCACCGCTTCAGGCCTTACCACTTTCCTTAACGGACATGGTGCTCCTGATTGCCTGTGGATTTGTGGTCTTGGGTGAGGTGATTGCTCCCGCTTTCGTGGCTCCGCTGAGTGCCTTGATGACTAGGGGGATGGACAGCCCCTTGAGCAAAGCGTTGACAGTGGTGATTGGCTACGGCGCTTTGGCACTACCGCCATTGTTGATTCTGCGTCAGCAGCTGCGCAGTCTGCAGGCAACTGATCGGCCCGTTGATGGATGGTTGCAGTGGCGTCTGCGACCTTGGGGTTCAGCGTTGCTGAAGGCAGGTCGAGGCTGGTTGATGGTGATGCCGTTGGTTCTATTGACTGGATGGCTGATGGGATTGCTGTTGGGGGATCAAGGGGGAAGTAACCCCTTATTGGAACTGGTACTGCGCAGCAAGGATCCATTGGCCTTGATGTTGCTAGCCACCACCGCTGTGATTCTGGCGCCTCTCTTTGAGGAGTTGGTTTTTCGTGGTGCGCTTCTGCCTGTATTGGCGAAATCTTTTGGTCCGCTATGGGGTGTGGTAACCAGCGCGTTGGTGTTTGGTGTGGCTCACCTGAGTGTTGGTGAATTACCTCCGCTGTTTGTGTTGGGCTTGGGACTCGGTCTATTAAGGCTTAGTTCAGGTCGTCTTTTGCCTTGCGTGCTGATGCATGCCCTCTGGAATGGGGTTACTTTCATCAATCTTTTGCTGCTTGGCGGATAACTAGACTCTTCAATGAGCATGTGATTGTCAGCGACTTAGCCTTGCGGAGGCCTATTGAGGGTGGTTCACTGATTTATTACATTGGCTTATTCGGTGGTTGCCGCACTCCAACAGCGTTCGGTAACTGCTAACCGTGATGTTTCGCGGGCACGATCTGTCCGCACACTTGAGCTGATCCAGGGATCCTTGTCTTCAAGGAAGGTGGCTCGCCAGTCGCCAGTTCTTGCAGGACTGCATCGGGCTGCTGATGGTGCATTGATCGGTGTTTTGGTTGCTGCGGCATTGATGTCTGCTCTCACGCTGCATTGGCAGCATCGTTGGACCATTGCTTTCAACAGGCTGGAGACCACTCGCTCATTGGCTCATCGTCTTACGGAGTCAACCGCGATGATTGAGCGTCACTTGTTGGCTGAAACCAGGTTGCCTCAGTCGATGGTTCTCACAAAGGTTGCCAACCTTCTTTATCTCGAACGCTCTGCTGATCCGCCTGGTGGTGTTGTTTCTGGAGAGTCGCAACTGCTTAGCCAATTGATGGGCCAACCCATTAGTCACGGCTACTGATGCCTGCCTCAAAGGCTCGTCGCTCACGAAGTTCCAGGAGGCGTGCCCAGGACGTGATTGCGTTGGAATCAGTTCCTGCTCATCGGATGCGATGGGTGTTTTCCATCCTCTGCGTTGGGCTGATTGGACTTGTGGGCCGGATGGCTTGGCTGCAGGTTCTGCAAGCACCGGAACTTGAAGCCCGTGCAAGGGCTTTGCAGACCCAGCGAACCCAACCGATTGGGACACGTCGTTCAATTGTGGACCGCAATGGACGGCTGGTGGCTCTCGATGAGGAACGCTTTCGGCTTTGGGCTCATCCTCGTTATTTTAATTTCCCCGGGGATGATCCCGGTTTGATTCGTAAGCCACTGGATGTTGCTCGCAAGCTCTCCGGGGTGTTGGCGATTCCTGTTGCCGAATTGGTTCAGCGATTTGGTGACCGTCCTTCTGGTGTGAAGCTTGCTGAAGGATTGGATCAGGACATCGTCAATGAAATCCGCAACCTTGGTATCAGTGGTTTAGATCTTGAGGCTTATCCACAGCGGCTCTATCCGCAGGGCTCTCTGTTTGCCAACGTGGTGGGCTTTCTTAATTTGGATCGAGTCCCACAGGCGGGATTGGAGCAAAGTCGCCACGAGGATTTGTTGCGTCATGAACAGGTTCGCAGCCTGCGCCGAGGAGCGGATGGCACCCCCCTTCCTGACGACCTGGCTCCGGGAGTGTTTTATGGCGATCATCTAAGCCTGCAGCTCACTTTGGATGCTCGTTTGCAGGAGCTGGCTGGGCAGGCACTTGTGGCCCAGGTCAAAGAGTGGCAGGCAAAGAAGGGAGTGGCCATCGTGATTGATGTCACCAATGGAGAGTTGCTGGCGCTGGCGTCTACACCCACATATGACCCGAACAAGTATTGGAAATATTCGCCCTCTCTCTTTCGCGAGTGGTCCGTTCAGGACCTTTATGAACCTGGTTCTACCTTCAAGCCGATCAACCTTGCCCTTGCTCTTCAGGAAGGTGTGATTGAGCCGGGGGGAATGGTGAACGACAACGGATCACTGAAGATCGGTGGATGGCCAATCTCCAACCATGATCGTCAGATCCATGGGGTGATCGATTACGCCAAGGTGCTGCAGGTTTCTAGCAACGTCGGCATGGTGAAGATCATGCGTCAGCTCAAACCCTCGCTGTACTGGGATTGGTTGCGACGGCTAGGACTTGATGTCAAGCCCGATACCGATCTGCCGGGGGCTATTGCAGGTCAGTTAAAGATGAAGGAGCAGTTCGTGGCTCAGCCAATTGAGCCGGCCACGGCGGCATTTGGACAGGGACTGTCGCTCACGCCACTGAAGCTGGCTCAGTTGCATGCCTTGATTGCCAATGGTGGCCGATTGGTGAGTCCCCACATCACTAGGGGCTTGCGGGCGGGAGAAGCGTTGGCTCCACGCGCCGCCGCAACAACTGGACATCAACTACTGCGCCCAGATGTCACCAGGATTGTGCGGGACTGGATGGAATCGGTTGTAGAGAAAGGGAGTGGGGAAGGGGCGAAAACACCTGGTTATCGCATTGGTGGCAAGACCGGCACTGCTCAGAAAGCACTGAATGGGGTTTATTTGCCAGGAGCAAAGATTTGCAGCTTTGTTGCCCATCTGCCGGTTGACAATCCTCGCTATGTGGTGGTCGTCGTGGTGGATGAACCCCAGGGGGGCAATGCTTATGGGTCCACGGTGGCGGTGCCTGTGGCGAAGCAGATCATTGATGCTTTGCTGGTGCTTGAAAAAATTCCACCTAGCAATGAGCAGACCCATTCTCAGCCGGCCAAAGGCTAAGTCTTGGCAAAGCTTCGATGGTGAGTTCTGAACCTGGGCTGTCAGCAAAAAAAAACGCCGCTAGCTTAAAGATCTTGCGAGACGTTCTGCTTCATGGCCACACTCCTTGAGCAGCTTTCCACCATGACCGTGGTCGTGGCGGATACCGGTGATTTGGACGCGATTAGAAAGTTCACCCCCAGGGATGCCACGACCAACCCTTCATTGATCCTTGCGGCGGCTCAGATTCCTGCTTATCAGAGTTTGATCGATGAGGCTCTTCATTCCTCCCGTCAGTTATTGGGCAACTCTGCAGCTGTGGAGGAGGTGGTCCATGAGGCTCTCGATGAGATTTGTGTAATCTTTGGAAAGGAAATTCTCAAGATTGTTCCTGGCCGTGTTTCCACTGAAGTGGATGCTCGCCTCAGTTTCAATACTGAAGCCACAATCGCCAAGGCTCACAAACTCATTGGCCTATATAACGACGCTGGCATTACTAATGATCGCGTTTTGATCAAGATAGCTTCTACTTGGGAGGGTATAAAAGCGGCTGAGGTTTTGGAGAAGGATGGAATTCATTGCAACTTAACTCTGCTATTTGGCTTTTCCCAGGCTGTCGCTTGTGCAGAAGCAGGAGTCACTTTGATCTCTCCTTTTGTTGGGCGAATCCTTGATTGGTACAAAGCGTCAACTGGTCGGGATTCTTATGCAGGTCCAGAAGATCCTGGTGTGATCTCGGTGACCAAGATCTTTAATTACTTCAAAACCTATGATTACAAGACTGAGATCATGGGTGCGAGTTTCCGCAATCTTGACGAAATTATTGAATTGGCTGGATGTGATTTGTTGACCATTTCACCAAAGCTTTTGGATCAGCTGGGTAGTACAGAGGCTCCGCTGATGCGTAAGTTGGATGCGGTCAATCCTGTTGCTGCAGAGTCTCAGATCCATGTTGAAAAGGAGAGTTTTGAGTCAATGATGAGGGCTGATCGCATGGCTTTTGAGAAGTTAGATGAAGGGATTCGCGGCTTTAGCAAGGCGATTGAAACTCTTGAGGCTCAGTTGGCGCATCGATTAGCTGTTTTGGAGGGAGGAGCAGCCTTCTGCCATGTTGTTCAAGAGATTTTCATGCTCAATGATCTCGATGGTGATGGTTGTATTACTAGAGAAGAATGGCTCGGTAGTGATGCGGTATTTGATGCCTTAGATCATGACCATGATGGCCGACTTCTTCAGGAAGATGTTCGTTCCGGGCTGGGTGCTGCTTTGGCGCTAACAACAGCTTGAAGGCTTGCTAAATAAGTTAATAAGGGGATGAGTATTTATCGTCATTCCTTATAGTGTTGAAAAATACTCTACTTTGCCTGAATTGAAGCTGGGGAGTTTTTCTGCCATCTTGAAAGTACTAATACTCTGAATCCCAAGATCGGTATCGTTTGATCAGAGCATTAGAGAGATCAGGGTTGGCAATCCTGCCAATCCAACTGGAATGCGTGCAAAGATCTCCTGCCGCTATAAAGTTATTTTCTAAATAGGCTTCTGCTTTCTCTGCTCTTGGCGACCTATCTGATCACAGGAACGAATCGCGGCATTGGCTATGAATATTGTCGTCAGCTTCATGCTCGTGGTGACGTGGTTGTGGCTGCTTGCCGTAAGCCTTCGCAGCACTTGGAAGGCTTAGGCGTGCGTATTGAGGCCGGGGTCGAGATCACTTCAGATGGATCGATTGCGAGCTTGAAGCAACGGCTTCGCAGCCTGCCGATCGATGTGCTGATCCACAATGCCGGCATTTTGGAAAGCACGAATTTGAAAAATTTTGATCCTGAGAGCCTTCGTCGTCAGTTCGAGGTCAATGCTATTGGGCCATTACGTGTCACACATGCTCTTTTGGATCATCTGCTTCCTGGCGCAAAAGTCATTTTGATGACTAGCCGGATGGGCTCGATCGATGACAACAGCTCCGGCGGTTCTTATGGCTACAGGATGTCAAAGGTGGCTTTGTGTATGGCAGGAAAGTCATTAGCTATCGACCTTAAATCTCAAGGCATTGCCGTGGCGATTCTCCATCCAGGGCTTGTGCGTACCCGCATGACAGGATTCACTGATCAAGGCATTACTCCAGAAGAATCGGTTGATGGCTTGTTGGCCCGTATCGACAATCTCAATTTGGAAAACTCAGGTAGTTTTTGGCATGCCAATGGGGAGATTCTTCCTTGGTAAAAATTGTTTTTGTGAAGAAGTGATTGACGTTGCTTTTGGCCTGTAATTTTGCGTTCTTCGTAATCATTTGAGGGCACTTTACTGCTCACGCTGAAGTTTATTTTGAATTAGGAATGCTTGAATGCTAGTTGTCGAACTTCGTTCGGCCAATCTTTATTCTTTTATGTAATTAACGTTGCAATAGCAACCGTTTAATTACACGCTGGGCAATGTCGCCATATCCCATCTCTCCAGAAAGGATCTGAGCAATCCGTTGTGGAGCTGTTGGCCTTTTGATCCCAAGCTGATATCCCACCTTGGGGAATCGATAAAACACCTGAGCAATCCTCTTGCCCCAGGCCATGGAGTCTCCCCACCGTTGTCGCATGGTTTGGCTGTAATCAGCCAGGTTGTTGGTATCACCGTTCAACCAATGATTCAGGCAGCGGGCTGCTTCGCATCCACTCATCAACGCTGGGCGTAGACCTTCTGCCAGGAACGGATCGCATAGTGATGCCGCATCTCCCACGGCGACGACACCATCGCCATGCAGTGTTTGATGGCCGTTCCAGACCCGTAAAGATGCTTCTTGTCGTTTGCCTGCTTGCGGGTCAAATCCCAGGTTCGGTAGCAGTTGTTCCAAGACGGCATCACTATCGGCGGCATTGCGGCCGATGAACGTACCTACGCCTACATTCACGCCTCCTGCCAAGGGGAAAGCCCAGGCAAAACCATGATGAACCAGCCCAAATTCAAATCGGGCTGAACCAGTTTTGAGGTTGCCTCGACCCTCCAGGCGCACAGACATGGTGCTCGCGTGATGCAGGGTTTTTGGTCCCAACCCCAAGGCTTCAGGCCAAGCTGACTGGGAGCCATTCGCCAGTACGACCGCTCTTGCTTCAAGTTGTCTGCCGTCATCGGCTGTGACTTGCCACCGTTCTTTTTGTCTTTGCAAGCTTTTGACCGTAAAGGGCCGGAGCAGTTCGGCGCCTACATCAATCGCCTGGCTTGTTAGGAGGGCATCAAGCTTCTCTCGCCGCACAATCCAAAAAGGGGCGGAATCTTGCAGGTCGGCCACGACGGGATCACTGAGTTGCCAGCTGAACTCAACCCTTTCAATAACTTCATCAACGACCGATTGCAAATCAAATGGAAACCACTCCTGCACCGCAGCTGCCATGCCTCCGCCACAGGGTTTGATC
The DNA here is from genome assembly GCF_047304505.1 of Prochlorococcus sp. MIT 1318. Lineage (NCBI taxonomy): Bacteria > Bacillati > Cyanobacteriota > Cyanophyceae > Synechococcales > Prochlorococcaceae > Prochlorococcus > Prochlorococcus sp. MIT 1318. The sequence goes on from NZ_CP138958.1 coordinate 1,420,667, forward strand.
GTTTGGTGTGCATTCTGTTCGAGCAGTGTGACGCGTTGGCCGGCTGCAGCCAGATGGAAAGCTGCCGCAGATCCAGCGGCGCCTGCTCCGATGACCAGCACATCGGGTGTGCTCAAACCTTGAGAATGTCGGCTTCTTTTTCGGCGAGGTATTTTTCGATTTCAGTGATGAATGTGTCGGTTAGTTTTTGTATCCCATCTTGTTCATCATGGCTCTGATCTTTAGAGAGCTCAGCATCTTTTTCTAGCTTTTTCACTTTATCAATTGCATCGCGACGGATGTTGCGAAGGGCTACTTTGCCTTCTTCTGCATATTTTGCTGCCAGTTTGCAGAACTCTTTGCGGCGCTCTTCAGTTAGCGGCGGCACATTGATGCGAATGATTTTGCCGTCATTGTTCGGTGTCAAGCCCAAATCACTAGTGGCAATGGCTTTTTCAATCAGGCCCATTGACCCATTGTCAAAGGGCTGTATGGCAATCGTCTGTGAATCAGGGGTGGATATTGTTGCCAGAGATTTCAGGGGCGTTTCGGTGCCGTAATACTCAACGTTGATTCGGTCAAGTAGTGACGGGTTGGCGCGTCCAGTACGGATGGTGGCGAAGTTGCGTTGTGTGGCCTCCACTGATTTGTGCATGTTGTCTTTGAGATCCTGGTTCGACATGGCTTCAGAGAGGCGAAGGCTGGGTGAAGGGATGAGTTGGGATGGCCTGTTTAGGTTGCATTGCTGATACGGGAGCCGATTGCTTCGCCAGCCACTGCTTTGCCGATGTTGCCAGGTTCAAAGAGGTCAAATACAACGATCGGGATATTGTTGTCTTTGCATAGGGCAATGGCAGTGCTGTCCATCACCGCCAGCTCGCCGCTTAGCACTTGCTGGAAGGTGAGTGAGTCGTAGCGTTTTGCATCAGGGAAGCGTTTGGGATCACGGTCATAAACCCCATCCACCTTCGTGGCTTTGAACACCACATCAGCGTTGATTTCCGCAGCCCGAAGTGAGGCCGTGGTGTCAGTTGTGAAGAATGGATTACCGCAGCCTCCACCAAACACAACCACTCGACCTTTCTCTAGATGACGAATGGCTCGCCGACGGATGTAAGGCTCCGCCACCTCTTGCATTTCGATTGCAGTTTGTACTCGGGTTGGTACTCCTGCTCGCTCTAAGCCGTCCTGCAATGTGATGGCATTCATCACTGTGGCCAACATGCCGACGTAGTCGGCCGTGGCCCGATCCATGCCCGCGGCAGAACCCTTTAGGCCTCTAAAAATGTTGCCACCGCCCACCACGATCGCCAATTGGGTGCCCTTAGCCACCACTTTGGCTACATCCTCTGCGATGGATTGAACAATTGCTGGATCGATGCCATAACTTTGATCGCCCATCAGCGCTTCGCCGCTGAGTTTTAGAAGGACTCGCGCGTAGGCCATTCATCGTCCAGATCCCGAAGAGAGTAGCAAGCCTTCTCCTAATCGTCCTTGAGCTGGATGGTCTGAAGGGTTGTCGATTCTCAGATTCGCTTGGATGAAGTCATCATTCCTGATCGATGCGAGAGAACGTGTTTTGTCGCATCGATGTGATGGCATGTCTGAGCTGCTGAGCGCTTGAAGGTATCAGACAGGATCCTTCTTGTTGGAGCGAGCTCATTGTGCATAGAGCTTTGCTGGTGAACGGTCTGTCGGTTTTTGTTGCTACAGATCAGCTATTGGATGTGGATTTAGAGGTGAGATGATTGATTGCGTCAAAACTCAATGCCTGCTTGTGCTTTGACGCCTTGCTCCTTGAAGGGGTGGTGCACCAAGGTCATTTCTGTGACCAGATCTGCACGTTCAATGAGCTCCTTTGGTGCGCCCCGGCCAGTGAGTGCTACGTGGGTTAGGGGTGGCCTTTCCGTGATCCCCCCTAGTACTTCTTCTACCTTGAGGTATCCCAGTTTCATCGCCACATTGACCTCATCAAGCACTACAAGTTTGTGGGTGTTGCTGTGGAGGTAAATCAGAGCCTGTTGCCAGGCTTTTGATACCAATTGCTGATCTCTTTCCCGGTCTTGGGTTGTCCAGGTGAAGCCCTCTCCAAACGCATGCCAGCTCAATGCGTCACCAAAAACTTTTAACGCTTTTGCTTCGCCTGGCTGCCAACTCCCTTTAATGAATTGCACGACTGCAACATGCTCGCCATGGCCAAGGGTTCGTAAGGCTAGCCCTAGCGCTGCTGTGGTTTTGCCTTTGCCATGTCCTGTGAACACAAGGATTAGGCCCTTCTCTTTGTCTCGTTCTCCTACACGTTGGCGCTGAATGTCTTGTCGGCGCTGCATGCGTTTGCGGTAGCTCTGTTGGTCGGTTTCGGGGGCTAAATGCCCGCCTATGCCGAGAACTTCTGCGCTGTGATCGAGTTCGGTTGAAGAGGGCGAATGCGGAGCTGGCGGGTTGGTCATCAAAGTGTTGGCAAGGTCTTGAGCATGCTTTGAGTTGGGCTGATTATGGAAGGCGGGCTGTGATTCGTTGTAGTGCTCGGCCTGCTAATAGTTCTTGCTCAATAGTGCTGTAACCCATCTCCCGAAGTTGCTTGGGCAAGTCTGCTTGCAGCATTGTGAGAGCGGTTTCAGTTTCGAACAGGGCACAAAACAACTGTTGGGGCAGTTTGAGGCAGGGGCCTGCTGGATGGAGGTCTATCAGCACTAGCCAACCCCCCGGTTGCAATAGACGCATGCAGGCTTTGAGCACTTGTTGTCGTTCTTCTGAGCTGAATTCGTGCAAGGCCAGGCTGATTTGGATGGCCGCAAATTGGCCGCTGTTCAGCGGTGGCTTTTCTGCCATGCCCTCGATGCATTGCAGTTGGGGGGTTCGTTCAGCTGCTAGTGCCAGTGCCTTTGGTGAAAGATCTAAACCTGTTACAGCGAAACCAGCCTCGATCCATGGTGCTGCTGTTTCGCCAGACCCACAGCAAAGATCCAAAACTGGTGCACCTTTAGAAATCTTGTCTTGAAGAGCAGTCAGCCCTAAGGACCTCAACCGCTTTACACCCCCTACGCTGAGGGCCGAAATGGTTGTCACTAGGTCATAAAACCAGCGATGCTCGTAGGCAAAGGTTCTTAGTGGTGAGGTCATGGGCTGAGCTGTCGAGCTAGGGCTGCATCTACCGCTTGTTGTTGGTCACGTCGGGTGATCCAGTGGTGATAGGTGCGGGTATGAATAGCCACTGAATGGCCCATCATTCTTGCTGCAACTGTGTCTGGAAGGCCGATGTGGATTGTGCGTACCGCCCAGGCATGCCGCAGGTTGTAGGGGGTGAGGGGCAGTTGATAGCGCCGGAATTGTTCCGACACTCTTCTCCCCACCTGTTGGAGTGTGGTGTGACGCAGATCGACATTCACCGGCGGCAGGGCCTGGGCATTGTTTGCTAGTTGTTCAAGTTCAAAATGCTCGACCCAGTCTGGATGAAACGGCCAAACCTGATGCTCGCCGGTTTTTGTGTTTGGCAGGACCCGCAGTACCTGATCTTCCCCCTTCGCTAAAGCAGCAAGGTCGCAGAAGAACACCTCGTGATTGCGCAGGCCGTAAGTGGCCATCAGTCCATAGGCAAGTCGCCATCCTGGGTTGGGGATGCGCTCCACCGCCTCGATGATCTGCTTGTCGCTGGGTAGTTGACGAAAGCGCGCCTGATGCAGTCCATATCCATCCGCTTCTGCTCGCCAATCTTCCGGCAGTGCCATTTCCAGGTGGCGTGCCAATGCAGCTAGGGCCGTGGCGCATTGCTGTCGGCTTCGGCTGCCATCTGCATAACTGGCCAGAGTGTCTTTTAAAAGGTCTGAATCAAAACAGCTCTGCTTGTTAACAGCTAGGGCTTTGAGTCGTCGTAAGTAAGGAAGGTAAGCGGACGTCCATGTGCTGCGGCTACCGGCCGGTGACCGTCGGCGATATGGATCAGTAAAGAATGCTTCTTCAAAGCTGACCAAAGCTTCTCTGAGCCCTGTCGCTATATGTTCAGGTTGTTTCCGTGTTGATTTGGTTGTCCACTGGGACCAGTCGAATTGTTTGCGTTGCAGTTGGTAGTGCACAAGTTGCACAATTCGCTCAGCCTCTTTCAATCCTTTTTGTTCTGCCAAAAGCTGCAAACTGATTCGTTGAGTTTTGATCAATCCAGTTCCATTCCGGCAGGGCAGTGCGCCGCGTAAATTGAGCCACTGGCCTCGCTGTTCAATTCTCAGGTTGATGCCGCTGTCAGCCAGGGCACGGTTGATGTTGATTAGCTCGTTGCTCAGCTCCATGGCCTTGTAGGGATGGTGCCACCTTGGCGTTGATGGCAGCTACCCTCAAGTCCCTCTAAAGAACTCTCTTCTATATGGCCCGGGTCGGTGTCCTCTTGATGAACCTAGGGGGGCCTGAACGTATCCAGGATGTAGGGCCTTTTCTCTTTAATATTTTTGCCGATCCGGAGATCATTCGGCTGCCTAACCCCGCTCTTCAGAGGCCTTTGGCCTGGTTGATCAGCACGCTGCGCAGCAGTAAATCCGAGCAGGCTTACCGCTCAATCGGGGGCGGTTCACCTCTGCGGCGGATCACTGAACAACAGGCTCGGGAGTTGCAGAGCTTGCTTCGGCAACGCGGTATCGATGCCACGAGCTATGTGGCGATGCGTTATTGGCATCCATTCACAGAATCCGCTGTCGCAGATATCAAAGCTGATGGGATTGATCAGGTGGTGGTGCTTCCCCTCTACCCTCATTTTTCGATTAGTACCAGTGGCTCGAGTTTTCGAGAGTTGCAGCGCTTGCGACAGACGGATGAATCTTTCCGCAAGCTGCCAATACGTTGTATCCGCAGCTGGTACGACCACCCTGGATATGTTCGTGCCATGGCGGAGTTGATCGCTGAGCAGGTTCGGCTGAGTGATGTACCTGAAGAAGCTCAAGTGTTTTTTAGTGCTCATGGAGTGCCCAAGAGCTATGTCGAACAAGCAGGTGATCCATATCAGAAGGAGATCGAGGCTTGTACGACTTTGATCATGGCTGAGCTGGAAAACCTTCTTGGCTATGGCAATCCTCATTCCCTTGCCTATCAAAGCCGAGTGGGTCCAGAGGAATGGATTCAGCCCTATACCGATCAAGTTATTGAGCAGCTTGGTGAGGCTGGTACACGGGATTTAGTGGTTGTGCCGATCAGCTTTGTGAGCGAACACATCGAAACTCTCGCCGAGCTTGATATCGAATACCGCGAGCTGGCGACCGAAGCAGGGATTGTTCATTTCAGGCGGGTGCCTGCTCTTGATACTTACCCCACATTCATTGAGGGTCTGGCCGATCTGGTTGGATCCAGTCTTGAGGGGCCAGAGATCAATCTCGATGAGGCTGCAAAGCTGGCCGGTCGAGTGAAGTTCTATCCCCAGGAGAGATGGCAATGGGGCTTGAATACCAGTTCTGAAGCATGGAATGGACGCATAGCCATGCTTGGGTTTGCGGCTTTTTTGTTGGAGCTGATCAGTGGCCATGGCCCTTTGCACGCGATCGGTCTGCTCTGAGTGTTGGCTCATTAAGGGGCGTCTCACTCTTCTTGTTGGTTCGTCTGTGGGATGACTGTTCTCAACGGAGTCCATTTGTATTGGGGCATTCGCCCTCAGGCAGCAGGCTCACTGAAGGATTGATTTTGCTGGTGATGGTGAAGAACCAATAGGCAATCTGTACGGCAGGCCCTTAATCTTTAGGAGCAGACCATGCTTTGCCACTGCCGTGACCTTGACTTCTTCAACCACGGCTCTCGGTGGTTCATCACAACAAGTGCAAAAGCGTATGACGGGCGCCGATGCCCTGATGGATGCTCTTCGCCGCAACGGTGTGGAGATCATCTTTGGTTATCCAGGTGGTGCAATCCTTCCGATTTACGACGCCGTTTATAAGGCTGAGCAGCAGGGATGGTTGAAGCACATCCTTGTTCGCCATGAGCAGGGGGGCGCCCATGCGGCTGATGGCTATGCAAGAGCTACAGGTCGTGTTGGAGTTTGCTTTGGAACCTCTGGGCCAGGCGCAACCAATCTGGTTACTGGTATCGCCACGGCTCAGATGGATTCAATTCCAATGGTGGTGATTACAGGACAGGTCCCTCGACCATGCATTGGTACAGATGCTTTTCAGGAAACTGATATTTTCGGGATCACTCTGCCTATCGTGAAACACTCCTGGGTTGTTCGCGATCCGGGAGATTTGGCTTCGGTTGTTGCTCAAGCATTTTTTATTGCAGCTTCTGGGAGACCTGGTCCGGTGTTGATTGATATCCCTAAGGATGTGGGCCAGGAGGAATTCGACTATCAGCCAGTTGAAGCTGGATCGGTCGTGCCTGCAGGATTTCACCGATTCCCGGCTCCAGAACTTTCCTCAATTGAGGCGGCTCTCGATTTAATTGATGATGCTCAGAGGCCTCTCCTTTACGTTGGCGGAGGAGTTATTTCTGCCGGAGCTCACGAGAGTCTTAAGGGTTTTGCAGAACGTCACCAGATACCTGTCACCACCACATTGATGGGTAAGGGGGCGTTTGATGAGCGACATCCTTTGGCTTTGGGGATGTTGGGAATGCATGGCACTGCCTATGCCAACTTTGCAGTTACTGAATGTGATTTGTTGATCGCTGTCGGTGCACGTTTCGATGACCGTGTTACAGGCAAGCTTGATACTTTTGCGCCCCGCGCAAGAGTGATTCATTTTGAAATTGATCCAGCAGAAGTAGCTAAGAACCGACGTCCTGATGTTGCGGTATTGGGTGATGTTGGTGTTAGCTTGGTGAAGTTATTGGACTTGAGTAAGCAAAAGTCTGTTGAGTTGAGGACTTCAGCGTGGCTAACTCGTATTGAGAGTTGGAAGAACCTTTACCCCTTGATGACTCCGCCTGAGGAGGGGCCAATTTATCCTCAGGAGGTGCTCTTGGCGATAAGGGACTTGGCTCCTGAGGCCTACATAACAACTGATGTGGGCCAGCATCAGATGTGGGCGGCTCAATATTTACGGAATGGGCCTCGTCAGTGGATTAGTAGCGCGGGATTGGGAACGATGGGTTTCGGGATGCCAGCTGCTATTGGTGTTCAAATTGCTTTGCCAGATGAACAGGTTGTTTGTATCGCTGGTGATTCCAGCATCCTGATGAATATTCAGGAGTTGGGAACACTGATTGAGTACAACATCCCAGCCAAGATTGTGATTGTGAACAACCACTGGCAAGGGATGGTTCGTCAGTGGCAGCAAAGCTTCTACGAAGATCGTTATTCAGCCACTGACATGCTTCCGGGCATGCCTGATTTCGTGGCATTGGCGAAGGCCTTTAGGGTTGGCGGGGTGTTGATCACTGAGCGAAAGGATCTCAGGTCAAGTTTGAAGCAGGCCCTTGCGACTCCAGGTCCGATGCTCATCGACGTGCATGTGCGACGTGATGAAAATTGCTATCCGATGGTTCCTCCTGGCAAGAGCAACGCTCAAATGGTGGGTTTATCTAACCACCCTGAACTTTCTGGGGTTTCTTTGTGATGCAACGACTGCAGTTTGTTCTTCTAAGCATTCTGCTTGTTTTGTTCATCGCACCATTGCCTGTCATGGCGGCGGAAGTGCTGCGTGTGAGTAGCTCCTCGTTGCTCCTGGTTGGTGACCACAACCGAACCTATACCGTTCGTCTTGCTTGTTTGCAGGTGGATCCATCTGATGAGGCGGAAGCGATGGCTTGGTTGAAGTCAGAGCTACCCAGGCGCCGGCGGGTCAATCTGCGCCCAGAAGGTTCTAGCGAAGGTGTGCTTTTGGCGCGGGTGACCTCCATCGGCAGCGATGTAGATCTCAGTGCAGGTCTAGCGGCTGCTGGTTTAGGTCGTTTAACGTGCGATTCGCCTCAGGCTTGAGATAGGAGTGGCTCTGCAAGATCAAATTGTTTCTCTAGAAAGATCTTGTGATAAAGCCAGAGGTGTCTGATCCATCAGCCCTACTCTGATGACGTTGGGTCTTCAGGATCATGGCCCCCTCCCAAGCGGCCCCTTCAAGTGGTTCGTCTTTGGCTGCAGATTCCATTGCAAGTGGGTCTTGGAGGCAAAGGTTCTTTAAGGCTCCCTGGCGGAGCTGGTTGATGATTTTTGCCAGCCTCCTTGGCTGTCAGGCGGTTTCGGCAAGTGGGCTGCTGTCTCCATCTGTGGTGGTTCTGTTGCCAAAGGGCTCTGCTGTAGAAGGTGCCAATGAGATCTTCCTCAAGGGCTTCCAGTTGGGAGAGGAGAAGGTAAGAGGTTGCGGTCTTTCGCTGGCGTCTGTGAAGTTGCGTCTTCTCAATCTGGATGATGATCCTGCTGTGGCTTTATCAGGTAACCCGCGGTTGAAGTTGGTCGTGGCGCCTCCTGCTGCGGATCTTCGTGCTTTTTCTGCTCTGGCGTCTAAGCGCAATCTCAGTGTGGTGTTGCCTTATCAGCGGGGCGCTTCGTTACGAAGTCTTGGTGAGCTGGATGCACGTTCACGCCTGTGGTTCTTGGTGGCACCTGTTCGCGATGATCATCAGGCCATGGCTCAGCGAGTGATGGAGCAGGGTTGGCGCCGCGTCATGGTGGTGCGAGATCCATCTGAGCTTGGTGTTGCTGCAGCGAAATCTTTTATTGAAGCCTTTGAAATTCTTGGGGGGAGGGTGGAGAGCTACGAGCCCGAGTTGGTGCAGAGCGTGAATCCTGACGATGGCGAACGACTTAAGCGTTTGCAGCAGGACCTGGTCTGGCTAGGACCTGATGCTCTTGTCTTGGCGTCTCGCCCATCAGGTCCTCTTGCGCAGGCTTTGAAAAAGGCGCAGATGGATGGATCGCTTGGGCGGGGACCACAACATCCAGCCTGGGTATGGCTTGCATCATCGGATTTGGCGAGTGATATCGGTCCAGAAGCCTGGGAGCAGCTCTTGTTGAAGCAATCCTCACGGGGGCCTGGTTGGCAGAAATTTTCTGAATCGTTTGAGCAGCATTGGGGGCAGGCGCCCGATTTGTTGGCCGCTGCTGGCTTTGATACTGCTCGAATAATTGCGCTGTCAACGATGTCTGCTTCTCTAGCTTCTGCAGAGGGAAGCGCTGATCCTCTTGGTTGGGTTGATGCAGAAAGTGAACCCCAGCCTCTTTGCAAAGCTTTGCGCTTGCGGCTCGAAGGCAAACAAGTGCGTTTGGAGGGTGCCGCTAGCAGTTTTGCTTTGCGAGCAGGACAGACACCTTCTGGGACAACAGTTTTTACACGAGTTTCTGCTTTGGGGCCTGACTGAGGCAGAACTCGAATCTGCTGGGATTGAATCAGGATTGGATGGAGCTGATGCGCTTTACGTGTGAGGTGATGACGTGTTGCGGTTGAGTGAGTTGAAGCTTCCCCTTGATCATTCGCCAGAGGCGATCGAAGCAGTCATCCTTAAGCGGTTGCGTATTCCGCCTTCCCAGCTCATCAATCACAGGCTGGTGAAAAGAAGTATTGACGCTCGACGTCATGAGCGGATCCAGTTCATCTACAGCGCGGATGTGAAGGTTCGAGGGGAAGCTGCTCTGTTGAAACGCCACGCAGGCAATCAAAAGATTCGTAAGGCTCCAGACACCCGCTATTACCCAGTTGCGCAGGCGCCAACAGATTTCCCTCAAGTAGAAACGCAGCGGCCGGTTGTGGTGGGTGCAGGCCCTTGTGGTTACTTTGCAGCTCTGCTTCTGGCACAGATGGGTTTCAAGCCTTTGCTGTTGGAGCGCGGTCAGTCGATCAAAAAGCGCACGCTAGAAACCTTTGCTTTCTGGAGGGGACAGCGGCCTTTCAATCCTGATTCCAATGCCCAATTCGGTGAAGGTGGGGCGGGGACTTTCTCAGACGGAAAGCTTTATAGCCAGGTGAGTGACCCTGAACACTATGGGCGCAAGGTGCTTGAAGAATTGGTGGCCAGTGGAGCCAATCCAGAGATCCTTACGGTGCACCGACCTCACATTGGCACCTACAAATTGGCCACGGTGGTGCGTGGAATGCGCGCCAGAATTGAGGAGCTTGGTGGTGAGATTCGATTTGAGACTCGAGTTGATGAATTGCTGCTGCTGCGAGATTTAGATCATTCACGCACTGGCAAGCCTTTGCAGGTGGTAGGGCTGAAGCTTGCCGATGGCAGCACAATTAGCAGTCGGCATGTGTTATTTGCCCTGGGTCATTCAGCCCGGGACAGCTTCGCCATGTTGGAAAGGGTTGGCGTGAAGCTTGAGGCCAAGCCCTTTTCTGTAGGACTCCGCATCGAACACCCCCAGCCTCTGATCGATCGCGCGCGCTGGGGTCCAATGGTGGGTCATCCACAACTCGGCCATGCGGAATACAAGTTGGTGCATCACGCTCGTAATGGCCGCTCTGTCTATAGCTTCTGCATGTGTCCGGGGGGAGTTGTGGTGGGTGCTACATCGCAAGCAGATTGCGTGGTTACCAATGGCATGAGTCAACACACGCGCAATGAACGCAATGCCAACAGTGCCTTGGTTGTGAATTTGGAGCATCAGGATTTGTGCAGTTATGAGCGTTGGCCAGGAGATCCTTTGGCAGGAGTGGCCTTGCAGCGGGACTTGGAACGAAGGGCTTTTCAGCTTGGAGGGGGTGGATATTGCGCCCCTGCTCAGCGCCAGGAGGATTTCCAGGCGGGCAGGCCTACAACTTGCCTCGGGGAGGTGATTCCCTCTTATCTGCCAGGGATCACGTTGGTTGACCTCAATCAGATGTTGCCGGCTCCGTTGATTGAGGCTTTAAGAGAGGCCTTGCCGGCCTTCGCTAGGCGTTTACCAGGCTATGAGCATCCTGATGCTGTACTCACTGGGGTTGAGACCCGTACCTCATCGCCTGTGCGTATTCCCAGGGATAACTCCTTTGAGTCGCTTAACACCACTGGGCTGATTCCTGCTGGAGAAGGGGCCGGTTATGCCGGAGGCATCCTTTCGGCTGGCATTGATGGGATTAGGGCTGCAGAAGCCCTGGCGAAACAGCTTGTGGTTGCTCAGTCTTCAGCTTGAGCAACGATCCCACTCCACTGCACAGCTTTGATGTGGTCCCTGCGCCATGAGTAAAAGAGGCTGGGCTCTGCCACTGTGCATAGCGGGCAACTGCTGATCTGCTCGCTGCTTAACCCAGCTCGTTTTAGTTGTTCAGCAGCAGCCAAGCGAATGTCAAGACTCAGTCGCTGTGGCTGTTTGTCTGCATCGAGAATGCCTCGTTCTTTTAGTGCGGAGAGCCGTTTCTCCAGCTGGATTGGTGGGTTGTTTGGATCTGCTTCGAGGCTTTTGGCCACAGCTTCTGCAACATCAACTTGAATCTGATAGTTGGAACCGCTTACAGCTGGTCCTAGAGCAACAAGCAGAGTCTCGATTTTTGCTCCTCGAGATTCCAACTTTGCTAGAGCTTCCTGCAGGATTTTGGCGGCTACGCCTCTCCAGCCCACATGACATGCGGCTGCATGCCCCGTGGACTGGTCGGCAATCAGTATTGGAGTGCAGTCGGCAGTGCAGACCCAGAGACTTTGTCCACCCCTGTCGCTGACGAGGCCATCAGCCTCCGGCCAGGGTGGGCGGTTGGCTTGTGAGGCTTGGAGCACCTTGCCGCCATGAACTTGTTGGGGTCTATGAACGCTAATGCCTGCGCTTAGGTAACCAGCTAGTTGATCGGGGCCTCGATCTTGCCAGCGTCGCGTGAAGAATCCATGTTCGAAACCAGCCGTTTGTAGAAGGTCGGCCTGCAGGTAGTAGCCCCCATAGCAACCGACCCAGGTCCATCCTTTGAGTTGGTTGAAAAGGGTATCTGGAGTAGCAAGCGGGTCTTGGTTGTCAGTTTCCGCTGCCGGCCCCAGCGATGTCATGGTTGCGGCAGGTCACGCAGCATCCAGAAACCAGCAAATCGTTTTTCCTCTGGGGAGGTCTGCACAGAGATGAATTGCAGTCCGCCGGCTTGCTCTCTTGCTTCTAGGAGGCTCTGTTGAACTGCCGTGGCTGTTTTGTCATCCAAATCCGTCACCAGCCAGCGATCGTCTTGACCTGCTTCAAGCATCAGCTGCGAGCCATCGACGGCCAAGCAAACTGGTTCCAGGCCTCCAAGCCAGCCTGCTAGAGCCAAAGCACGGGTTTGACTGAACATCCGAACGCCTGGCACGGGGATGTTGTCGTTGTCGTTTGCTCCAACTGGTAGTAGGCCGCCGAAGCCGATTGGCCACTCTTGGGCTTCGCGTAGCAAACCCAAGGGTAGGGAGGCCCAGCTCCAGGCGTCTCCCCTTACAGCCTCAGGTAGAGGCACTGGGGGTGTTGGTATCGGAGTTGGGGGAGGAGCCAGTGGACCAGCCATGTAGCCCTCCTCAAGGGGGTAGACATCCCGTTCTCGCTCGGCGAGCCAGTCGAGTAGGGCATAGGTTCTGCGGCTTGGAATGACTTCGATGCCAAGCTCTGCGGCAGCCCGTTGCACCATGGTGCGCATCGATATACGCCAACAGCGAAGCCTGAGAGGGGCCTCCCAGCCTTGTTGCTGAGAGTCTTTCAGGGCCTCTCTCAGGGCATCGGTCAGCCACAGTGAATTGACTTCTCCTGCAGGGCAGCGTTTTACCCAGCGGAATGGTGCAGTTCCTGATGGGTCCTGGGAGCTGCTAATTAACAACTCCCAACGTTTTTTGCCGTCAGATTCAAGGATTGGTCGCGAGTAGAAGTCGAGCTCCCAGTCAGTCTTAGGGTGTTGGTCTGTGATGTTGGGCGTATTGGCAGCAATCATCCTGCTGACTGTTCCTGCTGCCTAAGGACGTTACGAGCTTTGTTGGCTCGATCAGTCGCTTCAGCCATAACCTTATCTTTTTCGATTAGGAGTTCGCCCGGTTGTCCTTCCAGTAGGGCTGTGTTCAGGGCAATGCGTCCGCGACCAGGGTCCATTTCGGTGATTAAGGCTTTGACTCGATCGCCTTGATTGAATACCTCCCGCAGGGATCTAAGACTGCCACCGGTGATCATGGATTGGTGAAGGAGGCCACTCACACCGCCTAGGTCTATGAAGAAACCGTAGGGCTTCACTGCTACGACTTGACCTTCCACGAGCTGTCCTACTTCAAGTTCAGAGAAGCGGGCGGCGGTAGCGGCCCGCTTCTCTGAAAGCACCAGCTTGCGGGTTTCTGGATTGACTTCCAGGAATGCCACACCAAGGGTTTTTCCGACAAGCGCTTCGTGATTCTCTCCATTTTGGAGCTGAGAGCGGGGGATAAATCCTCTCAGGCCTTCAAGGTCGCAGGTCACTCCACCACGGTTGAATCCATTGACCTTGACCTGGGCGACCTTGCCTTCCTTCTCCATCTGCTGCACCTTGCTCCAGCTCTTACGCAGCTCTAGAGCTCGACAGCTGATGGTGACCATCCCATCGGCATTTTGCTCTCGAGTGACGAGTACTTCGACCTCTAAACCCTTTGGGAAGCGCTCTTTGAGGTTGGTAATCACGCCAAGGCCGCATTCATTTTTGGGCATAAAGCCTGGTGCTTTCCCGCCGATGTCGACGTAAACACCATCACTTTCCAAAGCGATGACCTTGCCTGTAGCCACTTCCCCTGTGGTTCCAATTGGTTCGTTTTCATCTAGAGCAGCCAAGAAGGCGTCTTCATCGAAGTCGAAATCGTCGACACTGCGTGCTGGATTGGATTGCCCTTCTTCGTTGCGATGATCGATGCCCTTCGGGGCCGAAGCGCTTCGGCGTGACTGATCGGCCGGACCAAGTAGATCGGCCATCGTCATGTTTTGCAGCTCGCCGAGATCAAAACGACTCTCATCTGAGGCTGCATCAGCTGAGACGGATCGATTGGGGGCGTTGCTGAGCTGGCCTGATGCTGCAGTTGCTTCGCTGCCAGGTGAAGTTGTTTCGGCGGCTTCTCGCACTAGCTTTTCTTGTTCCCCACGTCTGCTGATGTGCATGACCTGCAGGGGCTTGCGAGGGGCTTCCGCTGCGGGTTTAGGGGGCTTTGGGCTATTGGGCTGCGGACTGCCTGATCCGGCCATGGGGGCCTTGGGGTCGTCGATCAAGCATTCTGACAGGCAGGGTGGGGTTCTGTTCGCAGATTGGGGCTGATGTCTATTTCTTGCAGGCGTTTTGACCATCTCAGCTGGCCAGAGGCTGCAGAGGCGGTTGGTCTGGAGGGATCCACCTTGGTTTGGCCATTCGGGGCCTGTGAACAGCATGGTCCGCATTTGCCTCTGATAACGGACGCTTTTTTTGCAGAGCGGATGTTGGTAGAGGTCCTTGAACGCTTGCCTGCTGACCTGCCGATCTGGATGTTGCCAGCCCAGTCATTGGGATTTTCTCCGGAACATGAAGCATTCCCAGGAACTCTTTCCCTTTCAGCGAACCTGATGTTTCAGCTGGTCATCGAAGTTGGTCAGCAATTGGCGGCCATGGGAGTTCGTCGTTTGCTGCTTTTCAATGCACATGGAGGCCAGATTGGCTTATTGCATGTGGCGGCTCGGCAGCTTCGTGCTCAATGCCCTGCGATGGCTGTATTGCCCTGTTTTCTCTGGAGTGGTGTCGGGGCATTAAAGGATTTGCTCCCTGAAAGTGAGCGTGAGGTAGGCCTGCATGCTGGTCTGGCTGAGACCAGCCTGATGCTGTCCATGGCGCCTGAGCTGGTAGGGCTTGATCGCCCTGTCGATGGTGACCACTACACCCCTGGCCTATCTACCACTCCGCCGATGGGTTGGAGCCTTGAGGGCCATTCTCCATGTGCTTGGCTTACGGACGATTTCAGTGAGTCCGGGGTGATCGGTGATAGTCGAGAGGCTAATGCTGCGCTAGGGAAAGCATTGGAGCAGGCTTTGGTTGATCACTGGGTTAATTTGCTGATCAGCCTGATGGGAAGCCAATGGCCTCCGGTGAGAGAACCTGAATGCTTGTGATTTAAAGGGCGGCTTGAGTCAATTTCCCCTAGTAGAGGGTTAAAGTCTCTCGACTTACGACTTTTAAAAGATCCATGCCTACGCTAGAGATGCCTGTGGCAGCTGTTCTTGACAGCACTGTTGGATCTTCAGAAGCCCTGCCAGACTTCACTTCAGATAGATATAAGGATGCATACAGCAGAATCAACGCAATAGTTATTGAGGGCGAACAGGAAGCCCATGACAATTACATCGCGATTGGCACGCTGCTTCCCGATCATGTCGAAGAGCTCAAGCGGCTTGCCAAGATGGAGATGAGGCACAAGAAGGGCTTTACAGCTTGCGGCAAGAACCTTGGCGTTGAGGCTGACATGGACTTCGCAAGGGAGTTTTTTGCTCCTTTGCGTGACAACTTCCAGACAGCCTTAGAACAAGGGAAAACACCTACATGCTTGCTGATCCAGGCGCTCTTGATTGAAGCCTTTGCTATTTCGGCTTATCACACCTATATCCCTGTTTCTGACCCCTTTGCTCGCAAGATTACTGAAGGTGTCGTGAAGGACGAGTACACACACCTCAATTATGGCGAGGCTTGGCTCAAGGCCAATTTGGAGAGTTGCCGTGAGGAGTTGCTTGAGGCCAATCGCGAGAACCTGCCTTTGATTCGCAGGATGCTTGATCAGGTGGCAGGTGATGCTGCTGAGCTGCAGATGGATAAGGAAGATCTGATTGAGGATTTCTTAATCGCCTACCAGGAATCTCTTACTGAGATTGGCTTTAACACTCGTGAAATTACCCGTATGGCAGCAGCAGCTCTTGTGAGCTGAACTGCTGCCTTTGAGCTTCCTTTTTGCTTATGTTCAGTTGTGAGCAGCCCGGTTGAAGGTCAAGCAATTGACCGTAAAGACCAGCATTCATGGGATCATGGTTGACTTGGACCTCTCCAGGGCTTATAGGGTGGGCTCAGCTTTGCCGTACGTCAGCACTACATGTTTGGTCTGATCGGTCATTCCACCAGTTTTGAAGATGCCAGGAAGACGGCACTTCAGATTGGCTATGACCATCTAGATGGAGACCTAGATGTTTGGTGCAGTGCTCCTCCGCAGTTTTTGGAACAGATTGAGGTAGAAAGCCTTACAGGAAAGAAAATAGAAGGCGCTTATATCGATTCATGTTTTGTGCCAGAAATGTTGAGTCGGTTCAAAACTGCCCGTCGCAAAGTTCTCAATGCCATGGAAATGGCGCAGAAGAGAGGCATTCAGATCAGTGCCCTAGGCGGATTTACCTCAATTATTTTTGAGAACTTCAATCTTCTTAAGCATCAACATGTACGAAACACCACGCTTGAATGGGAGCGATTTACAACCGGCAACACTCATACGGCTTGGGTTATTTGCCGTCAGCTTGAGAACAATGCACCACTTTTGGGCATTGATTTAAGCAAGGCGCGTGTAGCGGTAGTTGGTGCCACTGGCGATATAGGTAGTGCTGTTTGCCGTTGGCTTTCCTCTCGAACGGGTGTCGCTGAACTTCTTTTGGTGGCTAGACAGCAACAACCTCTTATAGATCTTCAAACTGAATTGGCTGGCGGCAGAATACTGAGTCTTGAAGAGGCCTTGCCTGAAGCTGATGTTGTGGTTTGGGTTGCCAGCATGCCTAGAACCCTTGAAATCGATATGGAGAGTTTGCGCAAGCCTTGCTTGATGATTGATGGGGGCTATCCGAAGAACCTAGATGCAAAGTTTGCTGGTAGTGGGGTGCATGTTCTCAAGGGAGGAATCGTTGAGTTCTGCAATGACATCAGCTGGGATGTTGGCTGGATTGCAGAGATGGATAAGCCTGCGAGGCAAATGTTTGCCTGTTTTGCAGAAGCAATGCTGTTGGAGTTTGAGAATTGCCACACAAACTTCAGTTGGGGGCGTAACCAGATCACCCTTGAGAAAATGGATTTTATCGGCATGGCGTCTTTGCGTCATGGTTTTTCAAGCCTCAATCTCAATCACCAACTTCAGGCTGCTGCAGCCTGAACCTTGTTTCCGGATCTTCTCTTGTTATGGCTCGTCGTTATCTGTTTGAGTTCGAAAAGCCATTGGTAGAGCTAGAGCAGCAGATTGAGCAGATCCGAGAGCTTGCACGCGATTCCGAAGTCGATGTCAGTCAGCAGTTGCTCCAGTTAGAAACTTTGGCGGCTCGTCGACGGGAGGAAATTTTTCAAGCTCTTACACCGGCCGAAAAAATACAAGTCGCGCGACATCCTCACCGGCCGAGCACCTTGGATTTTATCCAAATGTTTTGCGACGACTGGGTTGAGTTGCACGGTGACCGTCGTGGTAGCGACGACCAGGCGTTGGTTGGTGGTGTGGGCCGTATTGGTAAGCGCTCTGTGCTGCTGATCGGACATCAAAAGGGCAGGGATACAAAAGAAAATGTGGCTAGAAACTTTGGGATGGCAACGCCTGGTGGTTACCGCAAGGCTCTTCGTCTGATGGATCATGCCGATCGTTTTCGTTTACCCATCCTCACTTTCATCGATACGCCAGGTGCATATGCAGGCCTGCTTGCCGAGGAGCAGGGGCAAGGGGAAGCCATTGCAGTCAACTTGCGTGAAATGTTCCGTTTGCGCGTGCCTGTGATTGCCACGGTGATTGGTGAAGGAGGCTCGGGTGGCGCTCTTGGAATTGGCGTAGCTGATCGTTTGCTCATGTTTGAGCACAGCGTCTACACCGTGGCCAGTCCGGAAGCCTGTGCTTCGATTCTTTGGAGAGATGCCGCCAAAGCTCCTGAGGCAGCTGCTGCTTTGAAGATCACTGGTCCAGACCTCCTTAACTTAGGAGTGGTGGATGAAGTGCTTCCAGAACCAGCTGGAGGCAACAACTGGGCCCCTCTTCAGGCGGGAGAGGTGCTCAGAGAGGCTATCGAGCGGCACCTCGATGAGCTTCTTGGTTTAAAGGTTAATCAGCTTCGCGAAGCGCGGTATCGAAAATTCCGGGCGATGGGTCGTGTTCTCGATCCAAGCTCGTCGGAAACCGGCTTGCCTGCCTAGGGTTATTGGGGTTGCATTCGCTCCTTGCCTACTGCCCTGATTACTGGAGCATCTCGCGGTATTGGGGAAGCAGCTGCGCGGTTGTTTGCCAATTCCGGTTGGGATTTGATGTTGGTAGCCCGCAGCCAAGATGCACTTCAGGCACTTTCCCAAGAGCTAAAAAGTACAGGCCAGAATGTTCTTTTTAAATCAATCGATTTGGCTGATCCAGGAGCCATTGCTCCTGGTATCGAGGATTTGCTTGGAAGGGGCCATTGCCCATCGGTGTTGATCAACAATGCTGGGGCGGCTTGGACAGGGGATCTTCTATCCATGCCTTTGAAGCGTTGGCAATGGTTGCTTCAGATGAATCTCACTAGCGTCTTCCAGTTGTGTTCTGTTGTGGTGCCTGCGATGCGTACCAGCGGTGGATTGGTGATCAATGTGAGCAGTCATGCCTCTCGCAATGCTTTCCCACAGTGGGGTTCGTACTGCACTACCAAAGCAGCATTGGCTACTTTTACTAGTTGCTTGGCGGCGGAGGAGCGCAATCATGGGATACGTGCTTGCACCCTCACTCTTGGAGCGGTCAATACCCCTCTTTGGGATACTGAAACCGTCCAAAGCAGCTTCGACCGTGATGCCATGCTGTCTGTTGAGCAGGCAGCCGCCGCCCTTCTACACTTGGCTCAGCAGCCACCATCACAGGTGATTGAAGATCTAACTCTGATGCCAGCCACTGGCGCCTTTTGAACAAGCCTTTAATGACTTCCATCATCCCAGCATCATCTAAAGACCTAGGTCAGCATCGCAATGGCTTGCCTGGGAATGGTCAGCCAAAAAATGAAAACAAGATCTCTGAACGTATACGTGCCCGCCTAGTTGCAGAAGATGTTTCCTTCCTCGCCAACGACAATATTGCAGAACATATTCAACCTGGAGAGTTGAAGGAACTTGAAGTAGAAGTTGCCGATCGTGTGCGAGAACTGCTCCAAAGCTTAGTGATTGATATTGATAATGACCACAACACACAAGAGACTGCCGAGCGGGTTGCTCGCATGTATTTAAATGAAGTATTTAAAGGTCGATTCTATAAGCAGCCAGATGTTACTAGCTTTCCAAATACAAAAGATTTAGATGAAATTTATACTGTTGGCCCCATAACTGTTCGCTCTGCTTGCTCTCATCATTTGGTTCCTATTCTTGGTAACTGTTGGATTGGCATTAAGCCTGGCAGTCGTGTAATTGGGCTCTCAAAATTTGCAAGAGTGGCTGACTGGGTCTTCTCGCGGCCACATATTCAAGAAGAGGCTGTGATGATTCTTGCTGATGAAATAGAGCGTTTATGTGAGCCTAAGGGTTTAGGAATAATAGTAAAAGCGCAGCACTATTGTATGAAATGGCGAGGAGTGAAAGAGCCAAGTACCAGCATGGTCAATTCTGTTGTTAGAGGCGTTTTTCGTCATGATCCTAGTCTTAAGCAGGAATTCTTCGAGCTTGTTCGTCAGCAGGAGTCCACGCTAGCAACTTAAAAGTTTTTCCTAGGTCTTTTAGAGGTATAAGGCTTAACGATGGCCATGTCTGATTAACATGTGTGTATCGACTTCGCTTGTTACTGGCTAAGTTGATGAAACTCTGCCAAGCTAATTCTCGTATTTACAATTTAGAGGTCAATGCCTTCCCCTTTGTTTGCAATGGCTCTTAATCTGAGCCCATTGGCGATTGGAGTGATTGTAGTTGCAACTGTCTTGGTGTTAGGCGCGAATGTTTTTTTTGGAATTCAGCAAAGACAGGAACAGCTTAACGATCAAGCTAAAAAATAATTAGCAGCAACCTTCAGTTGGGGTCTTGCTCGTCTCATTGACCAAAGTTTTAGCTAGGCATATTTTATTGATTTGATTGAAATTCTTATTCTCTATTCGCTCTTTATTATTGAAATTCAATTTCAACCCATTGAAAAAATCTGCTGCAGCTCAAATTGTTTAAGAGCTTTGATTGCATCATTGAATCTAGTTTTGCTGCTGACGTACCGCTTCAACCAGGGCCTCAACCAGTTTTAGATCCTTAATCCCTGGCGAAATCTCGAGACGGCTTGAGGCGTCCAAGCCCCATGGATTCACCTGGCTCAAAAGTTCTGGAATCCACTCTGCGGAGACACCACCCGCTAACCACCAGGGCAGTTCAAAAGAGGCTTGATGCAGCCAGCTCAGGGGAAGTCGATGGCCTGTTCCACCAAGTTGTCCAGGCCTCCATGCATCGAGAAGGAGTGCGTCGACCTGGCCTGCATAGGTATGAGCAAGGGAGAGATCCTCATGGCTACGGATGCGCAGGGCTTTCCACCACTGCGTGTTCGGGTGTTGGATGCGCAGGTTTGCGCAGTGTTCTGGAGTTTCTTGGCCGTGAAGCTGGATTGCCGAAGGTGCACCTTCTCCTTGCAGGGCTTCGGATAGGTCGGTGTCATCTGGATCAGCGACCACCCAGACTCGTTGGAGTTCTGGCTTGAAGCTGTTGAGTTGAGCGAAAAGGTCTCGTCGTTGCTGTTCTGCAACAAAGCGGGGTGAGCTTGCTACGCCGATTACGCCAATTGCTTCGACACCTAGCGCTGCAATCGATTTGGCTTGGTGAATGTTGGTAAGACCGCAGATCTTCACTGCGGTGGATGTGGGAGATCCCATAGGCAAGACCATTGGCTCGAGACTTTTCTAAGATTGGTTTGCTACTGGCCGCTGATCCGGCTCGATGGAGATGAAAGGGTGGGCGAAGGCTGGGAGCTGATGAAGATTCGGGGAATCCCTTTAAGGGTTCATCCCAGCTGGTTTGTGATCCTGTTGCTTTTTACTTGGATTTCACAAAACCAGGTGTCCGCTGCCGCTGAATCTTCGCTTCCAGCTTGGATCAGCTGGGGTCTGGGGTTGATAACGGCCCTGCTGTTGTTTTTGTCTGTTCTCCTGCATGAGCTAGGCCACTCTTTGGTTGCACTGCGTGAGGGGGTCAAGGTTCGCAGCATCACGCTTTTTTTCCTGGGAGGTGTTGCCAGCGTTGAGAGGGAGTGCTCGACACCGATGGCCTCTTTAAGGGTTGCTGCAGCGGGACCTTTGGTGAGCTTGGTCTTGGCTGTTGCCTTACTGACTGGAGGGGTGTATGCAGCTGATTACGTCAATCCGCTGCTTGCCAATCTCGTTGGTCAGTTGGGTGGGCTCAATTTGTTGCTCGCCCTTTTTAATTTGCTGCCTGGGTTGCCTCTTGATGGAGGCTTGATCCTTAAGGCTTTGGTCTGGCAGTGGACTGGCAGTCAGAGGAAGGGTGTCCAGGTCGCCACCGCAACTGGCCGTGCCCTTTCTCTCTCGGCAATGGTGTTGGGGGGGTGGTTGCTCTTCTTTAAAGGTGGTGGGATTGGTGGGCTTTGGCTGGTGATGCTCGGTTGGTTTGGCCTCGGTGCATCTCGCTCTCAAACCCAGCTACTTGCCTTGCAGAAGGTCTTGCGTGAGCTCAACGTGGGCCTGGCTGCTGGGCGCAACTTCCGTGTGCTTGAAGATGACCAGTCGCTGCGCAGGCTTAGTCAGTTGCGTTTGTCTGGCAGCGAGGAGCAGTCTCCTCAGGAGTGGGTTTTGGTTTGTCGCTCTGGTCGATGGGTTGGTTACATGACGGACCAACCCTTAAAAGAATTGCCTGTGCAGCAATGGGATAGGCAATGCCTGGCGGATCACATGAAGCCGATATCTGAGTTGCCTTCCATTGGCGAGAAAGCCCCGTTATGGCAGGCGGTGATGGCACTAGAACAGGCTGAGGAGGGCAGGCTTCTTGTCTTTAATGTTGCTGGTCTTCCTTGCGGAACATTAGATCGAATTGACCTCTCCGAGGCTGTGCTTAAGCGTCTTGGGGTAAGGCTTCCTGCTCAGTTTCTCGAAGCTGCTCGCCGTCAGAACACCTATCCCCTGGGTATGGCACTGCCTAAAGTTGTGGAGTCGATGGTCTCGGGCGGATTGGTTGAGCAGCCTGAGGCATCCAGCAGTACTTCATAGTTCGGTGCTTTATTGGCAACTGAGCTCCATTCAGCGTTAGTGATAGGGCTCTCTTGCCAGTTCACCTCTGGCCAACAGGAGCGCAACGTTGTTTGCAGGAGATCGCTCAGCTCTTGCCTGGGGATTGATGCTGGTGCGTCGCTAGGTGGTTCGCAATCGAAGACTTCTCGCCAGAGTCTTTGAGGGGGATTCAGGATGATTTCGCCATGTTGAAGGAGATGACCCTGACGCCAGAGTTGTGCACTGCCGATGCGTTTGTGACCCTGAGGATCCACAAGATCAGCGGCTGTGGCTGTGGCGAAGCAGTTACTCTCGCTGGCCCCCCTGGCTGGGTGATCGCCAAATTGCAAAGGTAATTCGAGCTCTTTAAAGCCCCGTATGAGCCATTGACAAGCTTGTTTATAGGCTTGTTGTCTCTGGCGGGGAGGAGAGGGCCAGATCAATGCATAAGTGAGCCCTCCTGCATGCAGGACTGCACTACCGCCACTGGGTCGCCGAACCAGCTGTAGATCTCCTCGTTTGGCTAGGGCGTTCCAGTGCTCGGGCCAGTGGCGTTGGTTGCGACCAAGGGAAAGACATGGACCGTTCCATTGATAGAAGCGCAGTGATGGCAGTGGTTTCGCATCTGCTTGGTAAGACTCGAGCAGCACCTCATCGAGGGCCATCTGTTCTGGGCCAGACAATCGCAAAGGGGAAATCAAGCGGCCGCGACCTGGTGAGATGGGTAGGCAGGATGCAGCTGTCGGCATAGAGCAGTGATGGTGTTGTGGGATTGGCTGGTGTTTGTGCCTTTGGGGCTTTTGGCTGGTGGTCTGGCTGGTCTGCTGGGCATTGGCGGCGGTCTGATCTTTGCGCCCCTCCTGCTGTGGATGGGGCTTAGCCCTCACCAGGCTTTGGCCACCAGCACTTTCGCCATTGTTCCTACTGCGTTGAGTGGCACGCTGACCCACCTCTTCGCTGGAGGATTTCAGCTTCGGGCTGGATTGAGTATCGCAGTGGCCGCATTTTTGTCTTCACTGCTGTTCAGCAAGATTGGTTTAGATGTTTCTGGCTGGCTTTTGCTGACGCTTCAGGTGGGGCTCTATCTCGTGGTGGCTGCCACGATTCGTTCAGAGCCTCAGCAAGCAGGTCAGCAGATCAAATCCACTCTTTTTTTGCCAGGTCTTGCAGTCGTTGGCGGTGTCGCAGGATTTTCCGCAGGCTTGCTTGGTTTGGGGGGTGGTTTGTTGATGGTGCCTTTGATGGTGAATGGTTTGGCTGTTCCTATTCACTTGGCGATCCGTTTAAGCACCCTGGCTGTGACATGTTCAGCGACTGCGGCCTCTTTACAGTTTCTTAGCGAGGGTCGGGGCTCTGTAGGGATTGGGCTGTTGCTCGGTGGCGTGGCGGCTCTGGCCGCTCATTGGTCAGCGTCTCGACTTCAACGGGTTTCTGGCAATCGTCTGGCATGGATGTTGAGAACACTTGTGCTGTTGCTTGCTTTTGGCACTGGCCGTCAGGCCCTGACCCTTGCGATGGGGCATTAACTATTCCTCGTGCAAGTTTCAGTGCTAAGCCTCGAGTTTCAAGAACCCATGTTTTTTGCTGCAAGGCGTTATTGATGAGTTGATCTCAGGAACCCTTTTCCTCCGAGAAAGTCGCTGCGAGAGCATGCTCTCAAGGGGCTTTGAGAGGCGTCTTTCGAGTCAGTGGATGGTGGGGAGATTGATCGATCAATGCCATTCGACGGAGGAGTTGCCATTGATAGGTGTGACAGGCCTTTGCGAAGACTGGTCTTAGGTGCCGTTTTGCTAGGAGAATATGGATGCTTCTAGCGTTCCCCTTCCATCATGGGCATCACTGATATTGCAAATGTCGACTTGGCCGGTTTGTGCCTCGTGGTTGTTTTTCATTGCGGTGTGCTAGCTCTTCGCCTTGGCGTAACCCTTCATGAGGCTTGATTGAGGCCCTGCTCTAATTGGGTCTAGCCCCTTGGCAGTTGAGGTTTGCTGCGCTACAAGCGGTCAACCGTTGAATAAACTTGGGCTCCCCCCTGGCTAGACCCAGGTCAAAACAGAAAAGCACAGCTCGGCGACGCCGTAAGCAGATTCATCCTGAGGTGATGGATGCAGTCACTATGGCGTCTACTTTGCAGCTGCAAGAGCAGCGCAGAGAGATTAATTTCAGCCTTTTGGCATTGACCATGAAGTTGGGACTGGTTTCACTTTGTGTTGTGACTCTGGTCAAGCTCTCAATCGCTTATCAGGAACGTCTTGATCGTCATGGTGAACTTGTCGCCGTGTTGAACCTTGAATCTTCCCAGCTGAAAACCCTTCAGCAACGTTTTGATCGTTTGTTCACCCTTGGAGGCGGCATTCGTCTGATGGACGAGCATGATCAGTGGATCGCCCCGAATCGTTTGAGGGTCATCTGGCGCTGAGTTTTGTTTTGCTTGCGTCGAGAGTGAAGCTCAGCGCTTAGTTTTATATCTATACCAACCTGCTGCTCTCAAGGCTGCGTCGATGGCTTCTTCTCAAGCTTCTCCAGGCACCGTCTTAATCACGGGCACGACCTCTGGCGTCGGGTTGTATGCCTGCAAGGCACTCGTCTATCGAGGCTGGCAGGTGATCACTGCAAATCGACATCCATTGCGAGCTGTTGCCGCTGCCGAGAGGGTGGGTATCCCAGCCGCTCAACTTCAGCATCTAAGGATGGATTTGAGTGATCTCCAGAGCGTTCGCGATGGCGTCGAGACCCTTCTCGGCTCGCTCGAACAACCGTTGGATGCGCTTGTTTGTAATGCCGCGGTCTATCAGCCCAGATTGAGCAAGCCGAAACGCTCAGCTCAGGGCTATGAGCTCTCGATGGCAACCAATCATTTCGGCCATTTCTTGCTGATTCAACTTTTGCTTGAGAACCTCGGCAAAGCAAAAGTATTTCAATCAGCGCGTGGCTCTTATTTGTCTGCTGCCCGAGTGGTCATTCTTGGCACAGTCACTGCAAATTATAAGGAGCTTGGCGGCAAGATCCCCATTCCTGCACCGGCTGATCTGGGTAATCTTTCAGGTTTTGAGCAAGGATTTCATGCGCCTATCAGTATGGCGAGTGGCAAAAGCTTCAAGCCTGGCAAGGCCTATAAAGACAGCAAGCTCTGCAACATGATCACCACGCAGGAGCTTCATCGGCGTCTACATGAACAATCAGGGATTTTATTTACCTCTCTTTATCCTGGTTGTGTGGCTGATACACCGTTATTCCGCTACACACCAAAAATCTTCCGGTTTTTGTTTCCTATATTCCAGAGGCTGATTACTGGTGGATATGTCACCCAGGCCAAGGCTGGCCAACGGGTTGCACAGGTTGTGACTAATCCAGAGTTTGGTGTATCAGGCGTGCATTGGAGTTGGGGCAATCGTCAGAAGAAGAACCGCGAAAGTTTCCGACAGGAACTATCGGAAAGGGCAACAGATCCCATCACCGCAAAACGGGTCTGGGAATTGTCGATGAAATTGGTTGGCTTGACTTAAATGATCAAGGGCTTTGCTCCTTTTAGAGGTTAGTCAAAGCCAAGTAGGTCAAAAATTTCACGATCTTTGAGAGGTTCCGCTTCAAGAGGCTCAACCTTATCGATCATTTTTTGTGCTAGTGCAAGATATTCATTTTGACATTCCATTACCCCCTCGTCTGATGAGTCCATCTCGAAAATTGTGCATTTCTTAAGTCTTGATCTACGTATTGCATCAACGTTTTTAAAATGAGCCATAGTTTTCAGCCCTGTCTGTTGATTGAATTTTTCTATTTGATCTAATTCGGCAGAACGATTTGCAATGACTCCGCCAAGGCGAACTTTGTAGTTCTTAGCTTTGGCGTTAATTGCAGCGACAATGCGATTCATCGCAAAGATCGAATCAAAGTCGTTAGCGGTGACGATTAAGCAGTAGTTGGCATGTTGCAAGGGTGCAGCGAAGCCGCCACACACCACGTCTCCAAGGACATCGAAGATCACCACATCGGTGTCTTCCAGCAGGTGATGCTCTTTAAGCAGCTTTACGGTCTGTCCAGTCACGTAACCACCGCAACCGGTGCCGGCTGGAGGTCCACCACTCTCGACACACTTGACTCCATTGAAGCCTTCAAACATGAAGTCATCTGGTCGCAACTCTTCGCTATGGAAATCAACCTCTTCAAGGATGTCGATCACCGTAGGCACCATGCGATGCGTAAGCGTGAAAGTACTGTCGTGCTTGGGATCACAACCAATTTGCAGTACTCGTTTGCCGAGTTTGGAGAATGCGGCTGAAAGATTGGAGGAGGTGGTGGATTTACCAATTCCGCCTTTCCCATAAACCGCGATTACCAGGGCCCCTTCCTGAATGCGAACAGAAGCATCCTGTTGAACTTGCACACTGCCTTCACCATCGGCTGGTCGTGTCAGGGTCGTGGTCATTGAGTGATCTTGCTCAAGTTCGTATTGTTATTCAAGGCCAAGGGATCTATCTCTGCTGGTTCCTAACAAATTCGATACAACTTTTTTCAAGGTTTGCTTGCTTTTCGAGACAAAGGGATTGACCATTAGAGAAAGATGAGTGTAAACACTCATCCTCTTTTCTCCTTGTAATGACTAGAAGCTTCTCGATTTTTTTCTGATAGTCAAGCCCGAAAGTGGACTTTTGCGTCGTAAACGGTTTCGCTGTCGATACGTCTACAACCAGCCTGGCGCGCATACTTTTCCGTATTGCGACGAACCTTTCCTCGAACAAAGAAGGGGATCTTTGCGAGCTCTGCTTCTCCCTCTGGGGTCCAGAGAGGTGATTCCTCAGATGAGGAATCTGCATTTGATCGCGTTGATGGATTGGTTGCTGCTTGGCTTTGTTGTTGTTCCGTTTGGCTCTGATGTCCGCCTAGGTGTCCTAGGTGGCTTTGATGACCATCCACAAATTCAAAGTCATGGCGGAACATACCGATTAGATGCTCCTCAAGGCCCATCATCAATGGATGCACCCAGCTATCGAAAATGACGTTTGCACCTTCCCATCCCATTTGTGGGCTGTATCTGGCAGGGACGTCTTGCACGTGCATCGGTGTGCTGATGACTGCACAGGGAAGACCCAGTCGTTTGGCACTGTGCCGCTCCATCTGTGTGCCAAGCACAAGTTCGGGAGCTGCCTCTGCCATGGCAGCTTCAACGGCAAGGTAGTCATCGCTGATGAGTGCTTCAAGTCCTAGTTCTTTGGCTGCAGCTCGCACCGGTCTGGCCATTTCGCGGCTGTAGGTGCCAAGCCCTACCACTTTGAAACCCAGCTCTTGATCAGCAATCCTTGCTGCGGCAAGGGCATGGGTGCCATCGCCGAAAATGAACACGCGCTTGCCGGTGAGGTAGTTGGAATCCACAGACTGTGAATACCAAGGCAGTCTCGATTGCTCTGTACCTTCGCCTGGATTAGGTGCAGGCATCTCTAACAATTGATGGAGTTCCTCTAAAAAGTCTTTGGTAGCACCCACTCCGATCGGCACTGTTTTGGAGAACGGCATGCCGTAATTGCGCTCAAGCCAGAGACAAGTTGCTTCTGCGATTTCAGGGTAAAGACAGACATTCAGATCAGCATTGGGCAGACTCATTAGATCAGCTGGCCTTGCTTCAAGTGGAGCCACAACATGTACATCAATGCCGTGTTGATTGAGCAGTTTTTCCAATTCGAGAATGTCGTCTCTACAGCGGAAGCCGAGCAGGGTTGGCCCCAAGAGATTCACTCTGGGCCGGCGTCCTTCGTTTTTCCATGCAGTAGGGCTATGACTGACGCCAGATTGCTCAGAAGGCTGCTTGCTGAGGATGCCTCGCACGAGTTGATAGAACGTTTCTGAGGCTCCCCAATTTTCTTTCTTGCTGTAGGCCGGCAGTTCTATACCCACAACAGGCATGTTGAAACCCATGCCTGAAGCAAGTGAGCCGGGTTGGTCTTGAATGAGTTCAGCGGTGCAACTTTCACCCACCAAGAGTGCTTCGGGGTTAAAGCGCTCCACGGCTTCACGCAGATGACCTTTGACCAATTCCGCCGTATCTCCTCCTAGATCCCTGGCTTGAAAGGTGGTGTAGGTCACGGGCGGTCTGCGCCCGCGCCGCTCGATCATCGTGAACAGCAGATCCGCGTATGTGTCTCCTTGCGGGGCATGCAACACATAATGCACTCCTTCCATCGAGGAGGCGATGCGCATGGCTCCTACGTGAGGAGGCCCTTCATAGGTCCAGAGAGTGAGTTCCATTGGCTTTTTAGACGCTTACGAGGAGTTGGTTGTTGAGAAGGTTGCGCCGATGCAGTGGCCTTGCAAACAGTTCGGCGAGGTCTGCGGCTTGATCAATGCCGTGGATGGGGCTAAAGATCAATTCGATTGACCATTTCGTTGCAATCTCTTCCGCTTCAAGGGGATTTGCCAAACCCATACCGCAGACAACTAGATCAGGACGCTGCTCCCTAACCCTGTCGAGCTGCTTCTCCACATGTTGGCCCTCCATGACCTGCGTGTTGTGCGGCAGCAGTTCCAATTCAGACTGCATCATCTCTCGATTGAGATAAGGAACTCCAACTTCTACAAGTTCCATTCCACATTCTCTGTGAAGGAAACGTGCTAGTGGAATTTCCAACTGGGATTCAGGCATCAGGAAAATTCGCTTTCCAGCCAGTTGCTCTTTGTAGGGCGATAAAGCCTTTTGGGCGCGCACCATCAAAGGTTCAAGGATGGTTGCAACGTGACTGCCATTGATATCAAAAGCGTGGGCTGCCGCTTCCATCCAGAGTCGGCTTCCCTCAGCTCCCAGAGGGAAAGGCGCTTGAAGGATCTCGGCGCCTCTGTCTTTGAGTTCCCTAGCCGTGTCAGTTAAGTAGGGCTGGGTTAGCAAAACACGGGTGCCAGGCCCTACGGATGGCAGATCAGTCGACTGCCTTGGCGGCAAGCTGGACACTGAGGGGATGCCGAGGCGCTCGAAGAGATGTTTGAGACGATCTTCAACTGCGTTGGCCATGGTGCCAACAAGCAGTAGCTGCGCTTCGTTGCTATTAGGCATCAAAGGCACCATGGCTTTGAGCGCGCCGTCCTCACCCTGAGTAAAGGTGGTTTCAATGCCGCTGCCTGAGTAATTCAGCACGCGTACGCCGCCTTGAAGCTGTCCATTGAGTCGCTCGGCAACTCTTGCCAGATCTAACTTGATCACTTCGCTGGGGCAGGAACCCACCAGAAAGAGGGTGCGAATTTCAGGACGTCTCGCCAACAAGTCGTTTATCACCCGATCGAGCTCTTCATGAGCGTCTGCGAGTCCAGCGAGGTCTCGCTCTCCCAGGATGGCAGTGCCAAAACGCGGCTCGGCAAAGATCATCACGCCTGCGGCGCTTTGGATCAGATGTGCACAGGTGCGTGAGCCCACCACAAGGAAGAAGGCGTCGGGCATTCGTCGATGCAGCCAAACAATTGACGTCAAGCCACAGAAAACCTCCCGAGGTCCGCTTTCCTTTAGCAGCGTCGTGCTGCCCATGGGCTGCTCCAAAATCGCTATAACAATTTGCTTGATGAATGAACAAATCTGCGGGAGTTAATAAACTCTTCGGGATCGAGAAAAGCTTTTTGTTATAGAGGCCGGACAAATTGCTTCTCTTGCCATAGAGGAGGGGCCCACAGCCAGATATTGTTTTGTTCAACTCAAGTGGGAAGGAGCACTACGTTTTGGCATTGATCCATGGATTTCATCTGCGCAATGTTCGCGGAGATCTATTAGGCGGATTGACCGCTGCGGTGGTGGCGCTGCCTTTAGCTCTCGCATTTGGCAATGCTGCCCTTGGCGATGGAGGCGCGATCTACGGTCTCTACGGAGCGGTGATTGTTGGCTTCTTCGCAGCGCTGTTTGGCGGCACTCCATCTCAGGTCAGCGGCCCGACTGGACCGATGAGCGTCACTGTGGCAGGAGTTGTAGCCGCCCTTGCTGCTGTTGGTATTTCCACAGCACTGCCAACTGTGGATGGGCCTGGAGAGCTTTTGCCCCTGGTGATGGCCGCAGTTGTTGTTGGAGGTCTCTTCCAAATTCTTTTTGGGGTCTTACGACTGGGTCGTTACATCACGCTTGTGCCCTATTCAGTGGTGTCTGGCTTCATGTCTGGGATTGGGGTGATCATCCTCATTCTTCAGATTGGACCTCTCTTTGGCATCTCAACCAAGGGCGGTGTGATTGCTTGCCTTACGCAGTTATCGGCAAACTTTCAACCCAACTGGGGCGCGGTAGCAGTGGCTGTGATGACCTTGGCCATTGTCTTTTTGGCACCTCGGCGACTCACCGAGTGGGTGCCTTCACCGTTGTTGGCTTTGTTGATCGTTACGCCTCTCTCGGTTGTGCTGTTCAATGACGCGAACCTTTCAGCCCGAGGCATCGATGAGCTGCCGCGTATCGGCACGATCCCTGAAGGTGGCCTGAGCTTTTCTTTGCCCAGCTGGGACCCAGCATTTCTTCCTTTGATTATCAAATCAGGCTTAGTGCTTGCAGTGTTGGGAGCAATCGACTCGCTGTTGACATCCCTTGTTGCAGACAACATTACCCAGACTCGTCATAACTCAGACCGAGAGCTGATTGGCCAAGGAATTGGCAACTCTCTTGCTGGGCTGTTTAACGGATTGCCTGGCGCCGGTGCAACGATGCGGACGGTGATCAATGTCAAATCTGGAGGCAGCACGCCACTCTCTGGAATGGTGCATTCCATTGTGTTGTTGATTGTTTTGTATGGAGCAGGTCAGTTCGCGGCTTTAATTCCAACTGCTTTGCTTGCAGGAATATTGGTCAAGGTAGGTCTCGATATCATTGATTGGGGCTTCTTGCTTAGAGCTCATCGCCTCTCGATTAAGACAGCTGTTGTCATGTATGGCGTCTTGCTGATGACAGTTTTCTGGGATTTAATCTCAGCAGTTTTGGTTGGTGTGTTTGTTGCAAACCTATTAACAATTGATTCGTTGACACAGGCTCAATTGGAAGGAATGGATGCCGATAATCGTTTGATGGATGGTGATTTTGACAACAAATCAACTGGTGCTGCTGCTAATACTGAAGAGCCATCACTGCCCCCTTCAGAGCAAGCATTACTTGATCGTTGTGGCGGGCAGGTGATGTTATTTCGCCTGCGCGGGCCATTGAGCTTTGGAGCTGCTTCGGGGATCACAGAACGAATGGCTCTGGTGCGTAATTACAAGGTTTTAATCCTTGACATTACTGAAGTTCCTCGGCTTGGCATTACTGCAACTTTGGCCATTGAACAGATGGTTCAAGAGGCAAAAAACCATTCAAGGAAAGCTTATGTTGTGGCTGCAAACGAGAGGGTCCGCAACAGACTTGAGAAGTTTGATGTGCAAGGGTTGATGACTAATCGAACTCAAGCCCTTGAAGCTGCCCTGGCTGACTTATAAGAGCAAGTGACAACTTATTAGAGATCTCAGCTTCAGGAGACCACCTTCATTGGGTTGGGATCTTTGATAAAAACAATGATATAATCTATCTTGTAAAATCTACAGCTTTTGAATGGTTTGAAAAATTGTCTACGCTTCTTTTAAGTTCCTCTTTCCCAGTCATTATCTAAAACAGCCCTTATCTCCCTGCAAACTTTTATATGATCACAGCAACCGCAACAGCACTTGATGCAGGGCTAATACTGGCAAATGTTTTATCACCAAAGGTTTTATTTTTTTTCTTGGGTGCGATTGCGGTTTTCTTGAATGCTGACCTTGAGATTCCTGCGCCGCTGCCGAAATTATTTTCGCTTTATTTGTTGATGGCTGTTGGCTTTAGGGGTGGCATGGCTTTGGCGAAAGATGGTCTCGGTGGCCAAGTTATCCCAACCATTACTGTTTCTGTGTTAATGGCGGCGGTCATCCCGCTGATTTGCTTCTGTATTTTGCGATTGAGGTTTGATGTCTTTAATGCAGCAGCAATATCAGCGACATACGGCTCAATTAGTGCAGTGACCTTTATCGCTGCTGAGAGTTTTCTTCAGGCTCAAAATATTTCTTATGACGGATTTATGGTGGCCCCACTGGCGTTAATGGAATCACCGGCAATCATCGTTGGTTTGATCTTAGTTCGGCTTGGTTCCCGTCAGGCACGTCCTGGCTCTGATGGAATGAACTGGCGCAAGGTTCTGCATGAATCGATGCTGAATGGCTATGTGTATTTGATTGCAGGTAGCCTTGTAATTGGTTTCATTGCTTCTATCTATAGCCCTGCTGGTGTAGAGAAGATGGAACCATTTGTTTACAAGTTTTTCTATGGAGTCTTGTGCTTCTTCTTGCTGGAAATGGGGATGGTTGCGGCGCAGCGTTTTAAAGACCTCAAAAAAGCAGGCGCTTTTCTTGTCTTCTTTGCGATACTGATGCCAATGTTCAATGCTTTAATTGGAGGCCTTGTTGCTAGGGCCCTTGGTTTAGGGTATGGTAATGCACTCTTGTTTATTATTTTGTGCTCTAGTGCCTCTTATATTGCCGTACCTACGGCAATGAGAATGACAGTTCCAGAGGCTAATCCAAGATATTACATTTCTAGCGCCTTGGGATTAACTTTCCCTTTTAATCATACGATTGGAATTCCGCTATATATGGGTTTGGTTTACAAGTTAATCCCTGCATCAATTTAAAATCATGAAGC
Organism: Prochlorococcus sp. MIT 1318; assembly: GCF_047304505.1. Taxonomy (NCBI): domain Bacteria; kingdom Bacillati; phylum Cyanobacteriota; class Cyanophyceae; order Synechococcales; family Prochlorococcaceae; genus Prochlorococcus; species Prochlorococcus sp. MIT 1318. The sequence continues at coordinate 1,453,213 of NZ_CP138958.1, forward strand.
GCCTGGATTTGATCGTAAGTGAGAGAGAGCTTGAGTTAGTGATTGAAGCTCTTGATAAAGCTGGGGCACCTGGCTATTCAGTCATTAGGCCTGTAACAGGTAGAGGTCCTGATACGTATGTGACAGAGGGCATGGATTTTAGTGGTCTTGGTACAAATGCTCATGTGATTGTCTTTTGCGAGATAGAAGTTCTTGAGAAATTGCGTGTATCGATAAACCCCATACTTAATTATTATGGTGGTGTCGCTTATGCTGCAGAGGCCTCACCACTCTGACAATCTTTTGAAGAGATAAATAATAACGATATGGGTTTTGTGCGGCTTAGTAGTAGCCGCAATTGATGCCGCCTTAAAGGTTTAAGTTTTAGCCTCACACTAGAGAGATAAGTTTTTTCTTTGAAGTTAGCCTGATTGATTTGAGAGCACCATTCTCTTTCTGGCAACCAAGTCATAGCTGAATGCAATGACTCCAACTGGCAAGGAAAGAAATAATTAAAATATCTCATATGAATCTAAATATAAGTTTTTAAAATAAAGTGGTTTTTTCAATGACTTCTCCCCTTCCTGCCAGTAGAAAAGTATTACCGACGTTATCTGGATGTTGTCAAGAGATACTCGCCTGCGTTTGCAAGAGATTCTTGCTCGAGTCGCAAGCGATCAGCCCGTTAGCTTAAGTGAACGGATTTATATTCATAAGTTTGCTGACCGAAACCAGACTGTTGCAACCTGGTTGCATAGAGCGAGGAGAGAACAACAGAAATTGCAACCTCGAGATGGTATCGATCAGTTGCTCGATGCTCTTCAGCTTGGATCGTCCGAACCAGATGATGACTACTGCTCGGAGGATGAAGACCTTGGAGAATGGTTTGGCGGAGCTCCGTCCTGGTTAGGTAGGAGCTGACCTTCAATCCTAGGTTTTTCTATCACAATGCAATGTGTCTGCACTTAGATCTTTTTAAGTGCAGACGAAACATGACTAAATTTACGAGAATCGATTTTTTGGATTGATGGCTGCAGTTCGCTTTTTACCGTCTGTTTTGGCTTGATCTCTCACTCTTGCTTCTTGTGAGTCATCTAGCCAGAAAGCAACCAATGATGAAATCCAAGTGGCTGATTATGCTGAGCTGGTGTGCTCTGCTCGAAATCAAGTTGATCAGGCTGTAGCGGTGGTCAATGCGCTGACTCCTGAACCCACGATTGCCCAGGCTGAATTCAGTGAGTATCGTGACCAGGTGAAGATCTTCTGCGACGCTGTCGAGGAGATACGTGAGTAGAAGGATCTGACTCTTGCTGAAGCTGCTGATCAGCAAAAGGGCAAAGTGGCTCCTGTGATTGCGGCCAGAGAACAATTGATGGCAACCACGATCTGCATCGATGTTGAACAGTCGGCTAAAGGAGAGTCAGACGATGAAGACGAGTCAGAAGATGAATGATTAAAGATAATCTCTTCTGGAGATTGATCAGTTTGATGATTAATTTTTAAGGGATTCAAAGGCGGCGACGGAATCCATCGCCGCTGAATCCATCAACATTGCGCTCTGGAGTTTTGTCGGAACTGCTGAGCTTCCAAACGTTTCTGCTGACTCGCCTTGCGATCAGCCCTCCTCGTCTGACTTCCTTTGAGCCGGGTCTAGCGCCAAGAAGTTTTGACACCTCAGCTGTGCTCAGTGGAGCACCAGTTTGAATGGCCAAAGATGTGAGCTCGAGGCGTTGTCGCAGAGCTAAAAGATCGGCTTGTCCGCCAGTCTCAGCTTGAGACCATGTCCATTCACTTGCACCTTCCCGCATTTTTTGCATCAGGCCCAAACCAATTAAACCCAAGGCTTGCTCTGCTTTTAGGTCTGTTGGAAGGTTTGTAGATTCAGATTTTTTTTCTTGCATGGTGGCCATAGTCCATCCCAATCATTGATTTGGACGGTATCGGCTCTAAGGCCACTTGCAAGAGCAGTGCATTTGAAAGATATGTTCAATCACAAGGTAGTATCCCCGCCATGCAGCGATTTGCGGGCTTAGAAATTCGGGAGCGGCGTCAAGGTGGAAGCTCGCTGGTGACAGGAACTGAGGTTTTGCCTCAGGCCTCAGGGGCAAGCTGCGTCATTACGACTGATTCGGAGACAGCAAGGGTTGGCCGTCAAAATAGTCATGTGCAGCAAATTGAATTGCGCACGTATGTTTTCCTCGATTCACTTCAGCCTCAGCTAGCTGCCTACATGGGCACGGTGAGTCAAGGCTTTTTACCGATTCCTGGTGATGCTTGCCTGTGGATGGAGGTCTCACCAGGCATGGCTGTCCATCGAGTGACTGATATTGCCCTTAAGGCCAGCAATGTGCGACTAGGCCAGATGGTCGTTGAAAGGGCTTTTGGTTCTTTGGCCCTATACCACCGTGATCAGAGCACTGTGCTCCATTCCGGTGATGTTGTTTTGGATGCCATTGGCAGCACTGTTAGCCAGAGAAGTTCTTGTGATGTGAGCTGGACCGAGGTGATCCGTGCGATAACCCCAGATCACGCTGTTTTGATTAATCGCCAAAATCGTCGTGGTTCGATGATTGAAGCTGGAATGAGCATGTTCATTCTTGAAACCGAACCGGCTGGTTATGTATTAATTGCTGCCAATGAAGCTGAGAAGGCATCCAATATCACCATCGTTGACGTGAAAGGCGTGGGAGCCTTTGGCAGGCTCACATTGGCGGGGAAAGAAGGTGATGTAGAGGAGGCTGCTGCTGCTGCAATGCGAGCCATCGATCAAATCAATCGCTAGCTAAACAATCTGATCAAGTCCTAGTTGTTCTCGCAGGCAAGGGGCTAGTGCTCTAGCCGCTTTTCCTCGACTACCAAGCCTTGAAAGCTGTTGATTATTGAGTTCTCCGTAGGTGCAGTTCGCTTCGCGAACCCAAAACAGCGATTCGAACTCGCCTCCTTCATAGGCAGGCGATCTAAGTAGTTCTCCCCAGCAAATCCCCTCTGCTGCTTTAAGAAGCTTCCCCTTGGAATTGCATAGAACCATCACACTGCGGAAGCGAGCACTCCGATATGGGTTGTTTTCAAGGGCCGCAAGGATTTTCTTGATTTTTTCTTGATTGCTGGCAGCAAAGCGGGCCGAATAAAGCCCCGGGGCTCCATCCAGGGCATCAACTTCTAATCCGGAGTCGTCAGCAATGGTCCAGTTTCCAACTCGTTTTGCGACTGCTCGAGCTTTGAGTAGGGCATTGTCTAGATAAGTGGAGCCCGTTTCCTCGACATCTAGATCTTGCGGTTGCCTCTGCACATCGATTGGGAGTGGACCAAGCATTGCTTCGATCTCGGCGACCTTGCGAGGGTTTCCACTCGCAATGGTTAGCAGTGGTTTAGCCAAAATCAAAAAAACTATCGCTCTTATTCTGCTTTAGGGGGTGGAAGTTCTCTCTTGGGAAGATCTGAGGCATGATTTTTGATTGTTTCTGCTCCCCTTGGACAAGCGATAGAAGCTTCTGGAGTCGATCAATTGAGACTTTCGCGCGGCTTGGCAACCAAATGTGGCCAAGCGCTGACAGAAAAACGAACAGTCGTTTAAAACAGTCGTAGCAAGGGTGATTAGCTGAGCTTATAGAAGGGGCTACGGATGGTGATCTCCGTTTCGGCTGAATTTGCTTGACGGAAGTTGCCTGCGCAGAGCATTCTCCTTCCCGAACATTCAATCTCCTACTACAGGTAAGCAATGGCTAGCGAAACCATGGGCATCGCCCTAGGCATGATCGAAACCCGCGGCCTCGTGCCAGCAATTGAAGCTGCTGACGCCATGACCAAGGCAGCTGAAGTGCGCCTGATTGGTCGTGAGTTTGTCGGTGGTGGATATGTCACCGTGCTCGTGCGTGGCGAAACAGGCGCTGTGAACGCCGCCGTTCGTGCTGGCGCTGATGCTTGTGAGCGTGTTGGTGACGGCCTTGTGGCAGCGCACATCATTGCTCGCCCTCATCGCGAAGTTGAGCCTGCGCTAGGCAACGGCAATTTCTTAGGTCAGAAGGACTGAGGCCTTCTGCGATGGCTCTAAGAGCCGCGCTATCTCAACCTTCTATACCGACTTAAAAGGAGCTATTCCATGAGCAAGAAGTATGACGCAGGGGTTAAGGAGTACAGAGACACCTACTGGACTCCCGATTATGTACCCCTAGACACTGACCTGCTGGCCTGCTTCAAGGTCACTGGCCAGGAAGGAGTACCTAGAGAGGAAGTTGCTGCGGCTGTAGCTGCTGAATCTTCAACAGGTACTTGGTCCACAGTTTGGTCAGAGCTATTAACTGACCTTGAGTTTTACAAGGGCCGTTGCTATCGCATTGAAGATGTCCCTGGAGACAAGGAGTCCTTTTACGCTTTTATTGCTTACCCTCTAGACCTTTTTGAAGAAGGTTCAATCACTAACGTTCTGACCTCTTTGGTCGGTAATGTTTTTGGCTTCAAAGCATTGCGCCATCTGCGCTTAGAAGATATCCGCTTCCCGATGGCCTTCATCAAGACATGCGGTGGTCCTCCTAATGGCATTGTCGTAGAACGCGATCGTTTGAATAAGTACGGTCGCCCCTTGCTTGGTTGCACCATTAAGCCAAAGCTTGGCCTTTCTGGTAAAAACTATGGACGGGTTGTTTATGAGTGTCTGCGTGGTGGTCTTGACTTAACCAAAGACGACGAAAACATCAACTCTCAGCCTTTCCAGCGTTGGCGCGAGCGTTTTGAATTTGTTGCTGAGGCTGTCAAGCTTGCACAGCAAGAAACTGGAGAAGTCAAAGGTCATTATCTCAATTGCACTGCGACGACTCCTGAAGAGATGTATGAGCGTGCTGAGTTCGCCAAAGAACTCGACATGCCAATCATCATGCATGATTACATCACTGGTGGATTTACCGCCAACACAGGTTTGGCGAATTGGTGCCGTAAAAACGGCATGCTGTTGCATATCCACCGCGCCATGCATGCGGTAATTGACCGTCATCCCAAGCACGGAATTCACTTCCGTGTGCTTGCTAAGTGCTTGCGCCTTTCCGGTGGTGACCAACTCCATACAGGAACTGTGGTTGGCAAGCTAGAAGGTGATCGTCAGACCACCCTCGGCTTCATCGACAATCTGCGTGAGTCTTTTGTTCCAGAAGACCGCAATCGCGGTAACTTCTTTGACCAAGACTGGGGTTCCATGCCTGGAGTCTTTGCTGTTGCCTCTGGTGGTATCCACGTTTGGCACATGCCAGCATTGTTGGCAATTTTTGGAGACGACTCCTGTCTACAGTTTGGTGGTGGTACTCATGGTCATCCATGGGGGTCTGCTGCAGGTGCTGCTGCTAACCGAGTCGCACTTGAAGCCTGTGTGAAAGCACGCAATGCCGGTCGTGAGATCGAGAAGGAAAGTCGCGACATCCTTATGGAAGCGGCGAAGCATAGCCCTGAGCTGGCCATCGCACTTGAGACTTGGAAAGAAATCAAGTTCGAGTTCGATACTGTCGACAAGCTCGACGTTCAGTAGATCGGCTTAATCGAGGAGACACCTGTCTCCTCAAAACTTGTTCTCAGATTTAGTTAGGCCAACACTTAATTGTATTGGCCCCCCAATATCCACATTCCAAGGTTCACCATGCCTTTCCAGAGCACAGTTGGTGACTATCAAACAGTCGCCACCCTGGAAACCTTCGGCTTTTTACCGCCGATGACCCAGGACGAAATTTACGATCAAATTGCCTACATCATTGCTCAGGGATGGAGCCCTGTTATTGAGCACGTTCATCCAAGCGGTTCCATGCAGACCTATTGGTCCTATTGGAAGTTACCTTTCTTTGGCGAGAAGGATCTGAATGCGGTCGTTAGTGAGCTTGAGGCTTGTCATCGTGCATACCCAGACCACCATGTGCGCATGGTCGGTTACGACGCTTACACCCAAAGCCAAGGAACTGCATTCGTAGTATTTGAAGGACGCTGATTTTAGTTTCAGCATCTATTCCTTAATAGCCTCGAGTTTTTTCGGGGCTATTAATTCTCATCAGAGGCGACGAGCCTCATTCCTCCTTACGACGTTTTTATTGGTTGGACATGGCAAAACAATCCAGTCGAGAGCTAGCGCTTGAACGCCGTAGGGCCCAGAGCAACTCAGGCAAGAAATCCACTTCATTAAATGGATCAAGCCCTAATCGCACCCGCAATGCTTCTGATGCACGTGTAACTAGGACTGATCAATCTTTCCTCAAGACTGGAAAAACATCTCCGCAGATAACCCCTGCTAAGAAAGAGCTATTAGATACGTCTTTTGTTGCTTCAAGAGAATCCTCTGGCGCTTCCCGTCGTCAAGTCAAATCCATAGCTAATCCTAGTCGAGAGTTGGTTTTGGCTCGTCGTGATCAGCTTTCTCGCCGTGGTCAGCCAGCGGCAAAAAGTAAAGATAGAACCCGTGCAGAAGTTGAGAAACTATCTTCAAAGCTTAGCCAGCAAGTTGCTGCAAAGAATGAGGTTAAGGATTTAGCCTCTAATCAAAAAAGTTTTGATGAATCTGCTGCTAATTCTTTGAGGACTTCTGATGCCATCTCAAGATTAAGTCCTAAACACTCATCTTCAAGCCGCCCTGCTTCGAAACGCCGCTCAATACAAAATCCAAGTCGAGCATTGGTTCTTGCACGCCGTGAAGCACAATCGAAACACGGAAAAACAGCAGCCAATCAACCGACCTCTGCCGCATCAGTGGCGCGTCAGGGAGACCCTGACTTGTCAAGTCGAGAGATTTCACAGAGAGTGCGTGAATTGCGTAGTAAAAGTGGATCTACCGATAAAAAGCGTTCAGGTGCTTGTCGTCCCTGTGGCCCTAATCGTAATGGTTCCAAGCAGGCTGTTGCGGCAGATGCTCATTGGAAAGTTGGTTTAAGTGAAACAAATACAGGCCAGTTTGTTACTGGAACTCAAGCAAATCGCTCTTCTAAAACCACTGGCAACGAAGCGAGTACTTGTCGTTCAATTACAGGTACTCAATATTTAGGTTCAGAGGTGTTTGATGCTTTTTGTCAGTCATCTCCGCAACCAGGTCAGCCTTTAAAAGTTGCAGTTACAAATACTAGCCATGGAAATCGGGTGACCGGTAATGAAGTTGGTCGCTCAGAGAAAGTCACTGGTGATGAACCTGGGACTTGTAAGACTTTGACCGGCACTGAATATATTTCAGCTAATCAGGCCAATCAATATTGTGGAGTTAGCCAACCTTCCCCAAGAAAAGTTGGCCAGAGCATTACAGAAGATGGTCGCAAGGTTAGCGGTGTGATGGTGGGACGTTCCGAGAGGGTTACTGGAGACGAAGCTGGTTCCAATCGGCAACTGACTGGTGATCAGTATCTTGGAGCTGACCCACTCCCTGAAGGAAGACCTGCTGAAAAAGTTGGTTCATTTCATACTCTGCGTGGAGCAGGTGTAACTGGTACCAATGTTGCTCGCTCTGAGTACGTTACAGGCAATGAACCAGGTAGTTGTAAAAGAGTGACCGGTGATGAATATGTTGGTACTCAGCAATACAAAACATTTTGCGGTGGCAAGCCAAATCCTGAGGCCGCAAAGGTCGGTTTAAGCCTCACAAATAAATCTCAAACTGTTAGTGGAACTCTTACAGGTCGCTCGGAACTTGTAACAGGAGATGAACCTGGAACTTGTAAAGCGGTAACTGGAACTCCCTATAGCGGTGTTGAACAGGCTTCAGGTTGGTGTGATACAAATTCTGTAAGAGAAATTCAGGATAGAACTCCAAAATTGTTGGGTACACCTGGCGCTGTGATGACAGGTCTTCAGCCTGGAGTAGGTGGAGTGATGACAGGAGCAGAGAAAGGTGCTTGTGAACCTTTAACTGGCACCCCATATGTAGGTGGAGATCAACTTGTTCAAGCATGTGGAAGTGATGCTCCCGCTGGTAGTAATGATCACCAGGGTTCATCAGAATCATCTCCTTGGACTCACTTTAGTGTTCAGTCTCCTGCGAGAGCGATGCAGCTACAGCGTGATCCTCGCTCTGGTGTGACGGGAACAAGTTATGAGCAGGGCTCTCAGATTACGGGTCCTTTTAATATGGCGGTTGATAAAATTACTGGCACTGAGCAGTTCCGTTTTGACCGGAAACAACGTCATTTCAAGTCAGTTCCTGTTGAAGCAACCCCCAATGATGTAAGTCAAACACGCCCAGAATCACGAGTTACAGGAGAAGGCCAATCTGCCGGCCTCAATATCACTGGTGATGATTGGGATCGCAGTGAAAGGGTGACTGGTACCGAAGGAGCTTCTGCCCGTCGCCGTAATCCAACTCGGCCTGGCCCGATGTCTGCGATGCCTGCCGCTGATTTAAAGCGTAATGAGGAACTTTCTCAACCAATGAGTCGAGTAACAGGGTCAAGTGGTAACACTGATCAAGGCTCCTTGATCACAGTCTCTGGCGGCGCAAGGGGTTGATTGATTGATGGCCTATCGCAATCGCAATTTGGCCTCTCAAATGCAAAGACCCTTGGCGCCGACTGCTCCAAGGAGGAGGCCTGTGGTAACACCTCAGATCTCTGATCGCTCAAGGCTAAGAGGGTTTGCCAATGTTGGTTCAGGACCTTGCCACCCTCTCACAGACAGAGCTGCAAATCAGCATCTGCAGACTTATGAAGCCAATGTCAAAGGCTCTTTTGAGCTGATTGTTCCTTTGCTTAAAAGGATCTCAGCACTTCAGCATGATCAGGATTTTGTCTCAAAGTCTCAAAGTCTTTCTCGCTCTGAACTTGGTTTTGATTTGCCTAGCCACCTTTTGGAACAGGCTTGGGTACGAGCATTAGATATGAGGGCCTTATTTGCTTGGTGTGTGTTTCAGTCTCATCAGCAGGTGAGTGACCGCTTTTTTCAAGAAGACCCTCTGCAAGGAGGAGAAGGCAGCATTCAAGCAAAGCATTTCCAATCATTCCTTGTTGATTGTGGTTTTCATCTCCTTGATGTATCCCCCTGCGCTGATGGACGCTTGGCACATACGATTGCTTATGCCTTACGGATTCCATTTAGTTCAGTAAGACGTCGCTCCCATGCAGGCGCTCTATTTGATGTTGAGAAAACCGTAAACCGTTGGATTAAGACAGAGCATAGACGTTATCGAGAAGGTGTTCCAAATTCAGCCGACTCTCCAACGCGTTATCTCAAGGTTGTCACCTATCATTTTAGTTCCCTTGATCCATCTCATCAAGGATGTGCGGCTCATGGGAGTGATGATGCCTTGGCAGCTTCTGCTGGTCAACAGCGCCTGCTTGATTTTCGTGAATCCGTCGAAAATAGTTTCTGTTGTGGAGCATCAGTAGACCTTCTTTTGATCGGGCTTGATACCGATACTGATGCCATTCGCGTCCATGTTCCTGCGGCAGATGGTTCAATTGTTTTAGACGAGTGGCTTTCAGCGGAAGATCTTTATAACGAGACGCTTTCTCTAACTTCAGATGAGGCGATGCAACATATTGCTGAACGTGTTGAAGCCAGTGCGCCTAAGAAACCCGACGAGGGGATGGTGGCATTCATTGTGAAATTGATTGCAAACAACTTTTCTCAGATTGACTACGTGAAGCAATCACATGCTGGACCCTACCCAGATGCTGGGCATGCAGAGCGTTTTATTGGAGTTGGAATAGGTTTTAAGGAAGTGCATCTTCGCAACCTAACTTATTTCGCCCATTTGGATACTGTCGAAGTAGGTGCCCCAGATTTAGATGTAGGAGTGAAAATTTTTAAAGGGTTGAATGTTTCTCGAGATCTACCAATTCCTGTTGTTGTTCGTTTTGATTATTCTGGCCAAGTCCCAGGGGCAAGGGATCGGGCTGTCACTGATTGCTATCGCGTAAATCAAGCTATTGCTGAGCGTTATTCAGATCTTTTCGATCAGGGTCTTCTTCATACATTCTTGACCATTCGTGATCGTGATAAAAAAGACACTTCAGAGGTCGTCGGTTCCTCCTTGGAGCCTGTTCATCAGGAGGCACACTGACATGTTGATCTGCAAGGTTCTTAAGCCGCTTGTTTCCACCAATCGAATTCCTGGATTCGAACACAAACACCTTCAAGTTGTTCTTGATGGAAGTTCTAAGAAGGTTGCAGTCGATGCTGTGGGTTGTAAGCCAGATGACTGGGTAATTTGTGTTGGCAGCTCAGCAGCGAGAGAGGCTGCAGGAAGTAAATCCTATCCTAGTGATCTTACGATTGTAGGCATTATTGACCATTGGGATCCAGGCGCCCCGAAGCCAGTTTCAGGGGGCTCAGCTTGATGGAAATCATGCAGGTGATGGGCCGTTTGGTTTGTACGCAAAGGGTTGACGGTCTTGGTCATATGCATCTGCGTATCCTGCGTAATAACGCTGGCAAGCAGTTGGTGGCTGTTGATCCTGTTGGTGCTCGAGAGGGCAATTGGGTGTTCACCTCCAGTGGATCAGCTGCACGTTTTGCATGTCCAGATCCCAACACTCAAACAGATCTGACAATTGGAGGAATTATTGATTACTGGCTGCCTGATGGATAGCTAATAAATGATTCGGATCCGATCCATTTATTCTCTTCTTCTTAAACCTTTTATCCATGCCAAAACCTTCTTCCTCTAGTTCTTCAGACAGCCCCTCGTTGACGACAGCGAAACCTGCTGGCTCTGAAGTTGCCAAAAAAGTTCTTCCTGCCAAGGCAACACAAACTGTTGATGTTTCTGCTTCAACATCGTCCTCATCAAGTTCAAAGTCGACTACGAGCAGAAGCGCTGCCACAGGGCGTACATCCGCCAGCCGAGCAACGGCTGCGACGCCTGCATCAAGGGGCGGTAAGAGTGCTGCGGGTTCCAGTGGTAGTGGTTCTTCGTCTGGTGGTGCTATCAAGCCACCCGCCTCTTCCTCGGTGCCTTCTTTTGTTCAGGGGATTGCACTCGGAATGATTGAAACTCGTGGCATGGTTCCTGCCATTGAAGCGGCTGATGCAATGACAAAAGCTGCTGAGGTTAATCTCATCTCTAGGGAATATGTCGGTGGTGGTTATGTCACTGTGATGGTGCGTGGCGAAACAGGAGCTGTGAATGCAGCTGTTCGTGCTGGTGCAGATGCCTGTGAGCGGGTTGGTGATGGACTTGTTGCAGCCCATATTATTGCTCGTCCTCATCAGGAAGTTGAGCCAGCATTAAGACCCACTCATGCAAAGCGCCGCAGCTAAGTTGGGTACACCCTAATTTTTAGCTTTCTTATTTGCGGGTTTCTTCTGTGGCGAAGTTATTCAGAAATCTGGTTTGATCAACTTTGATAACAAGCATTAAGGTTATTCTTTAACTTCGAACAATCCATCTCCCAACTGTTGTGATGAATCAATGGCAGAAGCGCTCTCGTCCAATACGACTCGAACGGCGATTTGAATTCGAAACCTATGCAGAAACCAGGGATTTTTTAGACCGTCTTGGCGAGCACACTGAAGCCGCAAAGCGCTTTCCTGATATAAGTTTTGGACGTACCTATGTCAATATCACTTTGCGGCCAGAGGATGAAGAAGAAGAGGTTGAGTTAAATGATGATGATTATAAATTTGCAGCTGAGATAGATGGACTCCTCAATTGATCTCTCTTTGGCTTATGCCGATTCCGGAGTTGGAGAGGTCCTAGATCAGTTGGATTGCGAGCTGATTGGCTTGAGGCCGGTGAAGACTAGGATTCGAGAAATTGCCGCTTTGTTGTTAGTTGATCGGGCCAGGAAAGATCTCGATCTTGCTAGCACGATGCCAAGCCTTCATATGTCTTTTACTGGACGACCTGGCACTGGAAAGACAACTGTTGCAATCAGAATTTCTCAGATTCTTCATCGCCTTGGCTACCTGCGCAAAGGACATGTTGTAACTGTCACCCGTGACGACTTAGTTGGTCAGTACGTTGGCCACACGGCACCAAAAACTCGGGAGATGATTAAGCGTGCGCAGGGAGGTGTGTTGTTTATAGATGAGGCATATTACCTTTATAAGCCAGGTAATGAAAGAGATTATGGAGCAGAAGCAATCGAAATATTGCTACAGGATATGGAGAGCCGGCGAGGTGATTTTGTTGTTATTTTTGCTGGTTATAAAGATAAGATGGATGCTTTCTATCAATCTAATCCGGGCCTTTCTTCGAGGGTTGCTCACCATATTGATTTCCCGGATTACAGCAATCAGGAGTTGTTGGCTATCGCTCAGTTATTCCTGGCCCAGCAGAACTATTACTTTGACGATGAAGCTGAGGGCGTTTTCGAGGATTACATCGAACGTCGCCGTCAGCTTCCTTTCTTTGCTAATGCTCGTTCAATTCGCAATGCTTTGGACCGTACCCGTTTGAGGCAGGCGAACCGATTGTTTGCACGCATGGGAGAACCGCTCAGTCGTGATGAACTGATGACGATCGAACCTGCTGATATCTTGGCGAGTCGTGTATTCCAAGGGGAGGTGGAAGGTCGGCATCCGACTCAACCCCTGATGGAATCGTCTGAATGAGGATTGAAGATGGCTTTTTGGATGAAAACCTTTCTCTACTTTGGTTGCTCCAGATCCCGTCTGATCAGCACAAGCAAATAAGACGGTGCCTTGTAACGGCTGGGGAGGCAACGATTAAGGGTCTCAAGATGGCTCCAACAAACTGTGCGCTCGATCTCTTGGGTGCTACGACCTTCCTGCAGCAGTCGCCTTAGGGCCTTGCAGTAAAGGGGATAACCCGCCTCGAGTTCGCCAATGGTCAACTTGGCTTCGGCCATGGTTTCTCGCAGTACGCCTCTAAACCTATGCAATCTTCAGACTACTCAGCGGACTGTCCGTCTTGGCGGATTCGGCTTTTGCTTTCTGGTTCGGCCAATCGTTTTTGATCCTTTCACCATTAGGGAAAGTCACAGGAGTTAGCAGTAACCCCTCTTCAGCCGTAAATCAAAATAATTAGGGTTGATCGGATCGAAGAACTCCTGCTAGGACAGGGATAAGAGGACAGGGACAAGATTTTCTTGAGTCGCTACACGCTTGATCAAAGCGCTTCAGGTTTCCACTGGTTGTTTTCAGCCGAGCCAAGCAACGCAATCGATTTCCACTCGCCCACCTTTTGGAAGGGCGGCTACTTGAACACATGCTCTTGCTGGGCTGATGCCATCCCCGAAGATCTCGCCATAGAGAGCATTAACCCTTTGAAAGTCCGCCAGATCCGTGAGGTAAACCGTGGTACGAATCACTTGCCTTGGCTCAGCACCGGCTGCTGTGAGCACAGCCATCAGATTGCTAAGGACTTGGCGGGTTTCAGCTTCCACATCACCTTGCCCAACCATCACCCCGTTGGTTGGATCAAGGGCAATTTGACCAGAGCAGTACAGCCATCCTCCTGCTAGTACAGCCTGGTTATAGGGCCCGACTGGTGCTGGAGCTGATGCTGTGGTGATTGCTTGCACAGAAGGGGCGTTCATGGTCTGCTCTGAGCATGAATGTTGCATCATCGCTGTCAGCTTTTGTTTCTGTTGAAAATTCTCTGGGTGTGAGGCCGCTTCGTTCATGTTCCAGCGGCCTTGATCTCAATGGATTGCAATCTCACTAGCTGTTGGTCCTGTTCCATTGCAACAGGATTGCCTTGTTGCTGAGTCAGGTATTTGTGCTTAGTTTCGCCATTGATCCTTGTGGTGGCGAAGTTCTGCTAGCTCTTTGCTGTTCTGAGCACGCACGAAGAGGTTGGTACGTTGTTCTTCTGAAATGCTGCTAGGCAGGCTCAGGTCACCCCTCTGGCGACGACTTGAAACGTCTGCCAGTCGTTCGCTGATAGCAACATCTTCTGGATGCAGGGCGGAGGCCCAGCGCAGATTTGCTTCGGTGTATTCGTGAGCGCAATACACACGGGTCTTCGCTGGCAGGCAACTGAGACGTTGAAGAGCCTTGAACATGTCTTCGGCAGTTCCTTCAAACAGTCGGCCACATCCAGCTCCGAAAAGGGTGTCACCACAGAACACTGCTGGATCTTCAAGATCTTCCTTGTTTGTGGGCAGGTAATAAGCAATGTGTGCTCTGGTATGACCCGCAACAGCGAGCACTTCAACACTGCTGTTGAGAAGAGAAACCTTGTCTCTATCACGAACGGAGATCGTCTGGAAGGGAATGCGATCACGGTCTTCAGCGGCTGCTACCACGGCTGCGTTAGGCCAGTCCCTAAGCAGCTGAAGGGTGCCACCAATGTGATCAGCATGGTGATGGGTTTGAAGTACTGCTGCGAGTGAGAGCTTTCGAGTTCGCAGCCATGTCTTGACTGGTTCTGCGATTGCTGGATCCACAACGACAGCCTGGTTGCCTTTAATCCAGATCCAGATGATGTTGTCCTGAAGAACAGGAAGGGCATGGATCGATGAACGTTGTTTATCGCTAGTCGCAGCTGTTGTGGTTGCCTCCATCGTTAAAGTCCAGGTCGACGCATCGCTCCATGATCACTGTCGCGCTTGCAAAAGGAGCTTTGCTGAATGATTCGGTTGCTCGTTTTCAATCTGCTGGGTTGGATTTTTCAGCTGTACTTGATCCAGGCAATCGTCAGTTAATGGTGCCTTCCCATTGTGGCCGGGCCCGGGCACTGTTGGTGCGCAACGGGGATGTGCCCGTTTATGTTGCCTATGGTCAGGCCCAGTTGGGAGTTGTTGGTTACGACGTGCTGCGGGAGCATCAGATGCCCGTTGCTCAGTTGGTTGATCTTGGCTTCGGGGGCTGCCGTATGGCTGTGGCAGTGAAGGCCAGCAGTGGCTATCAGCACGCAGCTGACTTACCTCCCCATTGTCGAGTTGCTAGCAAGTTTACCCATTGTGCTCGAGAATTTTTCGATGCTCTCGATCTGCCTGTAGAGCTTGTTCACCTGACCGGTTCGGTGGAACTTGGCCCTTTAACAGGCATTGCTGAAGCGATTGTCGATCTGGTCGCGACAGGCCGTACCCTTCGCGACAATGGCTTAGTGGCCATTGAGGAGCTATTTCAGTCTTCGGCTCGCTTGATCGGCCATCCATTGGCCTTGAGGTTGGACCGTGGAGATCTTCAGTTGATTGTGGAGGCTATGCGCATTCAGGAATCATTACCTAAAAATCCAGCTTGATGTCTGTTACTGATTTTCAGCGGGTTCGGCGACTGGGGCGTTATCTCCGTGAGGACCGCCGGCGTCTATGGATGGTGCTTGTCCTCTTGGTGCCGGTAGCTCTTGCTGGTGCGATTCAACCCTTCTTGGTTGGCCAGGCAATCAGTGTTTTGAAGCAAGAGTCAACCTTCCCTTGGCTCAGTGATCTGCCAGTGAGCTCAGCAATAAGAGTTTTGGTGGGGATTCTGCTGATTTCTGTGCTTCTGCGCTTGGGTCTGCAGGGCTTTCAGTCTTTCAATATCGAGGCCTTAGGGCAACGGCTAACGGCGCGTATTCGTAACGATCTGTTTGGCCACGCCATGGCCCTTTCGCTGCGCTTTCACGATCGAATGCCTGTGGGCAAGTTGTTGACTCGGCTGACCAGTGATGTGAATGCACTTTCTGAGGTTTTTGGCAGTGGGGCAGTAGGAGTTTTGGGGGATCTCGTCAGCCTTGTGGTGATTGCAGTCACCATGATTTTGATTGATTGGCGGCTGGGGGGGTTGCTGCTGGTGACGCAGGTACCAGTCACCTTGGTGATCCTTTGGTTGCAACGCCGATACCGGAAAGCCAATTACCGCGTGAGGGAGGAACTCTCTCAGCTCAATGCCGATTTTCAGGAAAACCTTCAGGGGCTTGAGGTTGTCCAGATGTTTCGTCGAGAAACGGTTAATGGGCAGCTATTTGATCGCACTGGCTCGGCCTACAGGCAAGCCGTGAATGGAACGATCTTTTATGACAGCAGCATTTCAGCTTTTATCGAATGGGTGGCCCTGGCCGCCGTGGCTGTGGTGCTGGCGCTTGGGGGATGGATGGTAACTGCCGAGACAATGGGCCTTGGCACCTTGACAACGTTCATCCTTTATTCCCAGCGTTTGTTTGATCCCCTGCGTCAACTTGCTGATCGCTTCACTCAGATTCAGGGGGGACTGACTGCTGTTGAACGGATTGGCGAGTTGCTAGAGCAGCCACTGGACATTGTCGATGCAAAGCCTGTTAAAGACGAACCCAGCGTTGTTAGGCCCTCGGCTTCTGCTGCTTGTGGTGAGGTGGTGTTTGAGGGGGTGAGCTTTGCCTATCGGCCGGACGAGCCGATTCTCCAGGACCTTAGTTTTCGCATTTCTGCTGGTGAACATGTTGCCCTGGTAGGACCAACCGGTTCAGGCAAGACGACCCTGATCCGCTTGCTATGTCGTCTTTACGAGCCTCAGGTCGGGCGGATCATGCTTGATGGTGTTGACATCAAAACAATCCCTCTTTGGCGGCTACGCAAACAACTGGGGGTTGTGCTTCAGGACACCTTTCTATTTAGCGGCAATGTTGCAGATAACCTCCGATTGGATTCCTCGATTAAGGATGACCGTTTGCGGGCGATCTGTAGAGATCTTGGCCTTGATCCTTTGCTCAATCGGCTACCCAACGGTTTGGAGACTGAGCTCAGGGAGCGTGGCGGCAATTTGTCATCGGGAGAGAGACAGCTCTTAGCAGTTGCAAGGGTGGCCATTCGCAACCCCACTGTGCTGGTTATGGATGAGGCGACCGCTTTCATGGACCCTTCTACGGAAGCGACATTGCAAAGGGATCTAGATCGCTTGCTTGAACGTCGCACCGCGGTTGTTATTGCCCATCGCCTGGCCACTGTGGAAGCAGCCGATCGAATTATGGTGCTTCGGAGGGGCAAGCTGATTGAGCAGGGAACCCACCTTGAGCTTCGTGCCAAGGGAGGCCTTTATTCTCAGTTAGCGGAACTACAGGAAAGGGGACTGGCGAAACTTTGAATTTAGTTTTTGCTTTCAGCGATTGGATCTTGATTTCAGCTTCACGCTTAATCGCTATGGGCGGTGGTGAAGCAGGATTAAGACATTTGAGCACTGCCGTGTGATCAGCTCCTGTTCGCTAACGCCGGAGGTGCTTGAGCAGGCCTATGGGCATGGAGCACGAGAGTGCCCGTCTTCTAATGAGCAGATCAACCTTGTCTTCAGTCATGACCGTTCATTCGATCTTGTTGAGCTTGAACAATTGCTGGAGGCTGTGGGTTGGAGTCGCCGGCCGATGCGTCGAGTGCGTCGTGCACTTGATCACAGTCTCTTGAAAGTGGGTCTTTGGCGCCATGATTCTCTGTTGCCTCGTTTGGTTGGTTTTGCTCGATGTACAGGTGATGGAGTTCTTGAAGCCACAGTGTGGGATGTAGCGATTCACCCCATTTATCAGGGGGTGGGATTGGGTAAGCATCTAATGGATTACACCCTTGAATCTCTTAAGGAGATGGGTGTCAAACGAGTCACGCTCTTTGCTGATCCAGGTGTTGTCGATTTCTATGAGCGACAGGGTTGGACGCTTGAGCCTGATGGCCACAAATGTGCTTTCTGGTATGCCTAAGGATTATTGGTAATAGTCTTTTGACAGATGCTTGGCTGCCTCTCCTCTGCGCCAGCGTCTACGCAATTGGGCGTTTTGCCAGGCTTGATTCAGTAGACCTAGCCGTTTCAAGCGACGCCCGTCGGTGTAAAGGGGTAATCCCAGGCTCAGCAACTTGACTTGGCAAGAGAGTCGCTCTACTAACTCGAGATCTTCCATCAAAGGGATGGGTTTGTATCCCCCGATGTGTTGGTAGAGCCTTTTGCTGATGAGCAAGCCTTGATCGCCATAGGGCCTTTGCAGCCAATGACTGCGAAGGGCCACCGCTAGTTCCAATAGGCGTAGTTTTGTTCCCTTTTCTTGGATTTTGTAGTCGAAAAACCAAGCACTCAGGTCTCCTGTTGACTGAGTAATCACTGCTTCAACGACAGCGGGCCATTGGGGGGGGAGTCGGCTGTCGGCATGCAGGAACATCAACCAAGTACCTTTTGCCTGGCAGGCTCCATGGCTGAGCTGAGCACCCCGATTGGGATTGGCTACTCGCAGTACTTGAGCTCCTGAGAGTTGGGCAGCGAGTTCTGTGCCATCAGAGCTGCCAGCATCAACCATCCAAAGGTCTAGGGGTGTCGGCCAGCGTTGGAGATCGGCCAACAGCAGTGGTAGACGGCTGGCTTCATTGAGCGTCGGCACAATCACGCTGAGGCTGGGCACTTCGCTCATGTTTGATATTGCAGAGAACTGCCTGATTGGATTGGCTTAGAGGATCACGATAAATATGGTTGATTGGCTTGTTGTTTAAGCAACTGAATGGGGAATCCCCTAAGTAATCTTGATGGGCCTCTGTCTGAGAAAATTGCTATTGGAAGCTTTCAGAGTACATCTACTTGAGAAAAAAGAGTGACTAGAGTGCTTCACTAAACGGGTTAGAGAGCAGGCCTTTATTAATTAAGCATTGAAGAGTGTTAATAGTTGCTTCTTGGATATTGTCATGCAATGGCGTGAAACTTCGGCAAGTAAAAATTGAAAAAAGATGTAGGCCTCTTCGCGTAGCCTTTGGAGCTGCATGTTTATCAAATTTAAGCAAGAGGAGTTTTGACTTTTGTTGAAGCGCATAAAAAGCCCCGCCTTAGAGCGGGGCTTTGGACTGGTTTGATTGAATTTGATTGATGTGGTAGTACTTGATCGACGGCTCGCTGACTTTCCAAGTTTTTGTATTTAATAAAAACTCATTGGTTTGGCATCTCCTATCAGATGTCTTGAATGGTGGTCATCGAGATTGTTGGTATCAGCTCTGAGAAGTTTTTGGCTTGAATGTGAGGAATTGTCGGGCAGGGGAAGAGGCCTTCTGCTCTATAGGTTTCTCCAGCTGAGGGGATCGCCTCGATTATAAATTCACCATTATCAGTAAAAGCCGATTTCATAGTCACAGGGTTATGATCATGGTTGCTAACACCATCCTTTGCAAGGAGTTCTGGGCTTTGGTTGATAGTTTGGCCACTCTTTTTAAGGTGGTTGGTGGATTCATGTAATGGGATCTCTATAGTTGAAACTTCAGGAATGAAATCTTCTTGGCCTGTTATATCATCGAAATGATGTACCCATGGTGGTAAATCATCTTCATTTCCAGTGACCATGATGTCACCTTCTGCCCCATTGTCACCCTCTTCATCTTTATCGCCTTCATCTTTATCATCTTTTCCTGAAGTCGTTTCCGGCTTATCATCCCCATCTTCTGCCCCATCATCACCCTCTTCAATTATAATGACTGGAAATAATTTATCGTATGGAGGCTGATCAAGATCAACTTCGTCATTGGGATCCCAATTATCACCATCACCATCTGATTCTGTTCCTTCAGAGCCGCTTGGTGTGTAGTCATCTTCAGCAAATGACGAAATTTCATCTATTTCTTTTTGGAGTTCCTCTTCTTCATTTCCAAACCACCAATCCCCATCCCTCCAGTTAGGGATACAATCGAAATCATGGTCATCAAACAACCCATCTATTTTTTCGCTAGCATCATATAGATCTCCTAACTCCTCTGCTGCATTTACACCGCCACCTTCAGTTGGGGCTTGTTGATGATGGGTGCCGCCATTCATAATCTCCTGCATTAAATCCTCAAGATTATCTATTTGGCCCAGAAGATCATCCAAGTTGCTAAAGTCGTTTGTATCTATAAGATCATTGGCATTAAGCTCCTCGGGGTTCGGTCCAAGCTGCTCACCGGATTTTAAAATCTCATCTTCAATTGGGTTCTCTGGGATATCAAATCCTAGGGTTGGAGAAAATGTTGGTAGCTCTGGCATGCTTGTGTTTTCACCTTGATCTAGTTCAACAGCTTTTGGATTAAATCTATCAAGAGAGTTTGGATCTACGGCTTTTGGATTGAACCTATCCAGGCCAGTTATTGTTTCATAATTCTTTTGAGAATGATCTATTTCAAAAGATCCTTGTATGGAACTTTTGCGCTCCAAATCTCCCATATCTTTTTTGCTAAGGATTACTCTCTTGCTAAAATCGTCATGTCGCTTGGTATGGGTTTTGAAGTTCATTGCTTTGAGGTTGTGGGGAGGGATTTCTTACTCGGTGAATACACCATCTCTCAATTCTTTGGCTGAGGTGATGACCCGCCTCACTTGGGGCTGTGATGTTGCTCACTGATGAGAAGTTTTGAGCGGCACTGCTTCCCTTTTGAAAGAGGTTATCTTCTTCTCTCTAGACTCATTTTTCTAGCCTTAATCCAGTTGTTTCTGGTTCATCTCATTGTCATATCAATCCTTCATCGCATGCTTGCCATGCTGAAAGATCTTCGAGGCGGTCGAGATCGTTTTGTTCGCGCAGCAAGCAAGGCATCACGCCTGCATCCGCTGCTTTCTCCAGTGTGACTTGCTTCACTTGATTGCTCCCCCAAGGAATGCCGCAGAAGGGCCAGCGTGTCACGGGCTTTACCAAGCGCCCTGAGAGTCCAAGTAACCAATAGCCCCCATCAGTAGCGGGTCCAAGTACGAACTCATGCTCTTGCAAAGCTTCTAGGGCCTGAAGCAGATCACGATCACAGAGATTTGGCAGGTCCGTGCCGATCAGCAATGTGGTGCGGCTCATTGTGATTTGTGGATGGTGTCGTTGCTGCACTCGCAAAACCTGTCGACGCATCCGTTCACCCAGGCTTCCCTTGCCTTGAAGCTCCACTGTGCTCACACCTTGATCGTGTGCCCAGCGCTTGGCTGCCTTGGGAGCGAGGCCAGTGATCGCGAATTGCAGCTCGACCAGGCCTCTATTGGCCAGATGATTGGCCACGCTCAGAGTGTGTTTGGTAAGCCTGGCCTGGATTGATGCTGCACGCACTATTCCAAGAGTGTCGGCCAGTCTTCGTTTGCATCTGCCTGCTGCCGGCCAGCGGGCCATCACCACCAGTGCAGGTTTTGCCATTTCAATTCACCCCTGCCGGGGTAGCTCTGCTGGTTTCACGATTAATTCGATCGTCTTGTTGTTTCGTTCAAGGGTGAGCGGCATGGGCTTGCCAACCTCCCCACGATCAACGGCAAGTTGTACTTGTGAAGGGTCGCGGACGACCTCACCATTGACTTCACGAATTAAGTCGCATTGGCGCACGCCGGCTTTGTCTGCAGGGCTGCGAGACATCACTTCAACAACGAGAACAGCATTAACTTCAGGCACTTGGCATGCCCCTCCTGTTGCGTTGATTTCTTTGGCTAGCTGGGGGGTAAGGCTCTGCAGCCTTACCCCGATATAGGGATGAGAAGCTTGCCCTCTCCCCACGATTTGTTGGGCAATTCGTTTGGCCAGGTTGATCGGTACTGCAAAACTCAGCCCGCCTCCGGGCGCAACTTTGATGGCAGTATTGATTCCGATCACCTGTCCTGAGGCATTGATGAGTGGTCCTCCGCTATTGCCAGGGTTTACGGCGGCGTCCGTTTGGATGTAAGGAACTCGTTGCCCCCCCCCTAAGGCGTTGGTGCGGTCGACGGAGCTGATGATGCCTGCAGTAACGGTGTTGTTGAGTCCAAGAGGATTGCCGATCGCGATTGCCCATTGCCCAGGCTTGATGTTGTTGGAATTGCCGAGTGGGGCTACGGGAAGTTTCTTCGCTACGACTTTGACCACGGCTACATCTGTAAGGGGATCACCACCAAGCACTTTGCCGCTGTAATTGCGTCCATCTGGAAGGGTTACTGATACCTGTTCTGCCCCATCAACCACATGAGCATTGGTGAAGATCAGCCCGTCAGAGCGTGTGATGAAACCTGACCCTTGGCCGGCTTGCCGTTGGATGGGAGGTCCGCCGCCGAAAAAGTTGCCAAGGGGGTTTGCGATCCGTTTCACCGTGTCGATGCGCACCACTGCCGGACCAACTTGTTCCACCGCAATCACGATCACATTGGTGCCAGGCTGCAGAGGCGCTGATTTGGGTGGATCACTGACGACAGGGGTGTTGTCTGGGCTTGTCTTAGAACCAATGCCGATACGTTGACGTAACCCTTCGTTGCAGCCACTTAGGTTGATGCTGATGAGGATCAAGCCAAGCCATCTGAGCGGATGCAGCCTGTGGGCAGATAGGGCAAGGGTCATGACAAACGCAGGTGCCAGGGAACGAGAACATCAGGGTCTTATTAAAGACGGCTTGCTAGATAGAAGTTGCGTAGATTCAGCCATCGCAGAGGAAAGGATGTGGTGCTAACGGGCAATGAGCTGTGGTCAAAGGTGCAGCAGGCCCTTCAGCACAATCTCAGCAAACCTACGTTTGAGACATGGATTCGTCCTGCCATTTGTAGTGGTTTTCGGGACGGGGAGTTGACTCTGATTGCTCCAAATAGCTTTGCAAGTAACTGGCTTCGCAAGAATTACGTTCAGACAATCGAGGCGGCTGCGGCCGAGATTTACGGCCAGTCAGTGAGGGTGTCCGTTCAGGCTCAGGAGGAAGACTCTGCTGAGAGGGTGTTGCCACCAATGACATCGGCGCCCATCCCTTCACCTTTGCCTACTGCAGAAACAACCACTACCTCTGTAGCCCCTTCTAGTGGCCCTCGGCGGATTCTTTCAGGCCTGAACCTGCGCTATGTCTTCAATCGGTTCGTCGTGGGGCCGAATAGTCGCATGGCCCATGCTGCTGCGCTAGCCGTTGCAGAAGCTCCTGGGCGAGAGTTCAATCCTTTATTCATTTGCGGCGGTGTTGGCCTGGGCAAGACTCATCTGATGCAGGCTATTGGTCACTACAGGCTTGAGATCAATCCTGAAGCAAAGGTGGCTTATGTTTCTACAGAGACCTTCACGAATGACTTAATTCAAGCTATTCGGAAGGATGGTATGCAAGCTTTCCGAGATCGATATCGGGCCACTGATTTGATTTTGGTTGACGATATTCAGTTTATTGAAGGCAAGGAATACACCCAGGAAGAGTTCTTTCATACCTTTAATGCTCTCCATGAAGCAGGTAGGCAGATTGTGATCGCTAGTGATAGACCTCCAAGTCAGATTCCAAAGCTTCAAGAACGCCTAATCTCTCGATTCTCTATGGGCTTGATCGCTGATATTCAGTCGCCTGACCTTGAGACTCGCATGGCAATTTTGCAGAAGAAGGCGGAACAGGAACGCATGATGCTGCCTCGCGATTTAATTCAGTACATCGCTGGGCGCTTCACCTCCAATATCCGTGAACTTGAGGGGGCTTTGACCAGGGCAGTTGCCTTTGCTTCGATCACGGGGCTGCCGATGACAGTTGAATCGGTAGCGCCAATGCTTGACCCTAATGGTCAAGGTGTGGACGTTACCCCACAACAAGTGATTGATAAGGTCTCTGAGGTTTTTGACGTGACTCCTCAAGACATGCGTAGCAGCAGTCGTAGGCGGGCCGTTAGCCATGCTCGGCAGGTGGGCATGTACCTGATGCGTCAGGGCACGGATTTGAGCTTGCCTCGCATCGGTGAGACTTTTGGGGGAAAGGACCACACCACAGTGATGTATGCCATCGAGCAAGTGGAGAAAAGGTTGTCCAGTGATCCTCAGTTGGCTAGTCAGGTTCGGCGTGTGAGAGATCTGCTGCAGATCGATTCACGCCGTCGCCGATAGGTTTCAACAATTTGATTATTTGACAAGATTAGATGAGGTGTATGAGATTTTGTTTGCATCAACATCAGCCTTGCAATGCCTTTCCCTCAAAGCGTTCCAGATGTCACCTTCAAGACTCGCGTGCGCGATGAATCTGTGCCCGGGTCTAATCCATTCCGTTGGCAAGACCTGACTAGTGCTGAAATCTTTAAGGGGCGCAAGGTTGTGGTGTTAGCCCTACCAGGTGCTTTTACACCTACGTGCTCATCCAATCATTTGCCACGTTATGAGGAGTTGCATGCAGAACTTGTTGCCCAAGGTGTTGATCAGATTATCTGTCTTTCAGTGAATGATGCTTTTGTAATGTTCCAGTGGAGCAAACATTTGGGTACTAAGAATATCTTTATGCTCCCTGATGGAAATGGAGAGTTCACTCGTAAAATGGGCATGCTTGTTGAGAAATCTAACCTAGGCTTTGGTTTGCGTTCCTGGCGCTATTCGATGCTAGTGAATGATTGTAATATTGAAAAAATGTTTGTTGAGCCTGGCTTTAGTGATAATGCTGATGGTGACCCGTTTGAGGTCTCTGATGCCGATACGATGCTCGCTTACATGAAGGGTGTGCAACCAGCTGGTGTTAGTTCACCTCGCCGTGAGTTTGAGGGCTAAACCCCTCACTTTTCTCTTGCCTGTTTATTACATATAAAATTGATTATCTGTTTTCCTACTCCCCTCTATAGCTTACGTAACAAGTAGCAATCCTCTTCTAGGACTGAGTCTTCATCGCCAAGCTCTTTGACTTCGTCAAGTTGCTTTGAGAGGCTGAGGTAATTCGCTTGATCGATCAATTTATAGCCTAAGAGATTCTCGTGGAATGTTTCGCTGAGTGTATTGGGAGAAAAGTGTCCTATCCCGTAGCCTTTCTCGCTGAATTTCCTTAGCCTTTGAAACATTGCCTTAGAAGTTTCGCTTGGTTTGAATGCATTCAGTGCGAGAAGGCTTCCGGCTATTTGTGTTTGCTGTAGATGTTTAAAAAGTGAATTGACTGAGTCTTGCGAAAGCCAGTATAAAAGCCCTTCCATGAGGATAAATGATTGGCGTGATCCTATCCATTGGCTTAATGAGTCGAATAGTTTTTTGTTTTCGCTGCTGTTATTGAGGTCTGTTGTACAGAGGAATAGAATGTCTCTTTCTGGGAGCTGCTGAGAGGATTGAAGCTTCTGTATTCTTTGCTGCTTTGACTTGATAAGGTTGGGCTTGTCTACTTCGCAGGATGCTATGGGAGTGTTGATTAGATAGGGGTAATTGGTGAACCCGGCGCCAATATTGATAAACACTCCATTTGTTACTTGAATGTGGAACCCTCGAAGCCTTTCTAGAAAAATCGATGTCTGAGGCAGTGGGCAATATCTTCGGATTCACCTACCTCCTTAAGGTATCGATTTGCAAGCTTCTCAGCTGGTTTGGTGACCCATAAATGTGCAAAGTTGTCGAGGCTAATGTTGGTATATTTTGCCCTAAAGCAATTAACCACATGCGCTGAGGCGTCTACTCCAGGAAGCACGTTCTTTTGTTTGTTGCAATCACTTTAGCGAGCTGTTGATCTTTCATGGAATCAGAGTCATCAAGAGATGCTTGAGGAAGGAGAAGCTATGGACAGCGCAGCTTGCTGATTAGCAGGCTCAACAGTAGAGCGGCTGCTCGATGCCCTTTTAAAAGTGTTTACCAAGGATTCAATCCGACAAGAGGTGGCTTAAGCAGGCTTGAGGGGCTGCCTCCTACAACGTCGCCATGCCAGCAAGCTTGGAGGCCTAGACATGGCAGGAGTCGATGTAGGCAATGCCGATGTCACAACTAGAGAGAATTGCTTTCAAAGTGGCCACCAAGCCAGGCTGTCTCTAGGAAAAATCATGAGTAGGAATGGGCTTGCATCAGAAATAATCAGTAGAGCAGGCATTAATTGCTGCTTGCTGACTATTAGTCGCTGCATTTATTTCTCCCGTTAGAAAGTCATCAGTGCTAACCCCCGTTGCTTCCTGCAAAAGCTGTCAGTCAAATGCTGTTTAAAAAGGATTGATAGCTCTGCGACAGATCACCAGAAAGGATCATCGGCGAACTCCACCTTGAGTTGGCATGACTTCGTTCTGGGAACGATGGCGATGCAGGCTCTCACCACTTCTCCATTCACTTCAATCTCACAAGCACCACAGCTTCCTTGTAAGCAACCTGTGGGAATGATGATTCCTGCGTCTCGAGCAACCTGGAGCCAATCAATCCCTGCTTCTGTAAGGGAGCTTGTGCCATTGGGCCATTGAATCTCAATCTTAGAGATCGTCATGTTCCCAGCAGTGGGTTGATGTTGACATGTTCTTCGAAAACATCGGCGAGACGATTGAGTAGTTGTTCTCTTTGTTGCTCATGGTTGGATATATCGGTTGGCAAGTCTGCTAAGCCCTTTTGCTTCCGTATCAGATTGAGCCACAGCCTTCGCCAGTGACCATTCTCGAAAATCCCGTGCAGGTAAGTTCCCGCGACTTGGCCGCAGCTCTCATTTTTACTGACCCAACCCATTGAGGGATCGTCAGCCATAGGGAGGACAGACTCATGGCTCCCTTGAATGAGTTGGCTATTGCCATGGTGTAATTCAAACCCCTTCACCTTGGCATTGTCTGGCCACTGGGTAATCCTTTGGCATTGTCTTAGAGCCTTGCTGCGTTTGAAAACGGTATCTAGAGGCAGCAGATTGAGTCCTGCCATGCTGCTTGATGGTTCTGTTGTTGTGGCGCCTTCCAGACCTAGTGGATCTGCCAGAGTTCGCCCAAGCATTTGCATGCCGCCACAGATGCCAAACACATGCCCACCGCTTTGGGCGTAGGTTTGCAACTGACGCCCTAAACCACTGCGGTTTAGCGAATTTAGATCGCGCAGTGTCTGCTTGCTGCCGGGAATGATGACAGCATCTGGTATCCCGAGGAATGTGCCGGGTTCCACCCATCGCAGCTGAACTGTGGGTTCTGCTTCTAATGGATCGAGATCTGAAAAATTACTTAGGGATGGCAATTTCAAGACGGCGATTTCGATCTCGGCATCATTTTTTTTGCCTCTTCTCTCTAGTAGATCAAGGGAGTCTTCGGGCGGGAAGAGCTCTTCCAGCCATGGCATTACACCGATGACGGGAATTCCGGTTTCGGCTTCTAGCCAATCGCGCCCTTCCTCAAAAAGTTCGCGCCGGCCACGGAAACGATTGATGAGTAGCCCGCGTATCAACTGCTTTTCTACCGGCTTCAGTAAAGACAGGGTTCCCATGATCTGGGCAAAAACACCACCGCGTTCGATATCGGCAACGAGCAAACAGCGGGCACGCAGGAACTGAGCCAATCGCAGGTTGGTGAGGTCTCGCCGTTGCAGGTTGACTTCCACTGGGCTGCCTGCACCTTCCAAGACAAGCCGGCCATGGGTGTAAGAGCATTGAAGGTCTTTTAGCGCCTCACGGATGACGCTCCATCCAGGACGGAACCATTGCTCGTAGTAGGTCTCGGCACGCGCCGTGCCAACGCTTTGACCCAGATGGATGACTTCACTGGTGCTGTCTCCCTGGGGTTTGAGCAGCACAGGGTTCATGGCGCATTGGGGCTTGAGTCCTGCCGCCCAAGCTTGCAGGGCTTGTGAATAGGCCATCTCTCCGCCGCTCTCATCAACCCAGGCGTTGTTGCTCATGTTTTGCCCTTTGAAGGGTATGGGAGTTTCGCCTCGACGAAGCAGCAACCTGCAGAGAGCGGCCGACATTAATGATTTACCAGCTCCACTGGATGTGCCTAACACCATCAGGGGGGTCGACATCCCATCGGTGCTCATTGTCTGGGCCAAAGTCGACGCAGATTGTGTTGCAGTCGTTCGAAAATCCCAGCTCGTTGTGTTGGTAACCCTGGTGACTGTTCAAGTAGCTGGCGGCCCAAGGGGGTGAGACGGATTTTCGCTGTCAACCCCTGCCCATCGACTTCACGGCGCAACACACCAACGGTAATCAACCAGCGAAAATCGGCTTCAACAGCATCAGCACGCTGAAACCAGCTGCATCCAGGCAAGCAGTATTGCCGGGCTTGCTGCCAAACGCTCTCAGCATTGAGCCCTGTTGCTTGGGCATCGGTATAAAACCTGGTGTCAAACCGAAGACAACGCATGGCTTGGGCAGCACGTTTTTTGCTGCGCATGTCAAGCAATTCCATCTCGCTTGTCATGGCAACGGAGGCAAGGTCGACCATTAATGGCAGCCTAAGAACTTGTTCTCGCTGCTGTAATTGTGTTGATGCTTGCCTCGGCTTCTCCAGCCCGCCGCCGACTGCTTCAACAGGCCGCGATTCCCCATCAAGTGATGGTGAGTGGGGTTGATGAAGAGACTATCCACCATCTTGATCCAGTGCGGCTTGTCCAGCATTTAGCGGAGGCGAAGGCTGGGGTGGTGCATCAACAAATTAAGGCGGCTTTGCCGGTGCTTGGCTGCGATTCAGTGTTGGAGTTTGATGGCACAGTGTTTGGCAAGCCAGCCACGGCGGTGGAAGCCAGTAGCCGTTGGCAGCGAATGGCTGGGGCGTGGGGGCTTTTGCATACCGGTCACTGTTTGCTCAGTGTTAATGGTGAGCGCCTCAGCGAAACAGTAACGACACGTGTGCTGTTTGCTGCCTTGAGTGATTCTGAGATCGAGGCTTATGTGGCTACTGGTGAACCATTGTTATGCGCGGGTGGCTTTGCTCTTGAGGGTCAGGGTGGCTTGATGGTGGAGCGCCTTGAGGGTTGTTTTAGCAATGTGATTGGCTTGAGTTTGCCCCTGTTGCGGCGCTGGTTGCTAGTTATTAATGAATAAGTTGGATTAACTGATAGTGAGTTATTGAAAGCTTGGCGTTGATTTTTCCATTGTTAAGGTTGATCATTGCTGTGGTTTTTTGAGGCAAGTTGTTGTTCTTTAGGTTCTATTGAGCATGTGATTGTTGCGCTGTGTTTTTTTGATGCGCTTTGGCTGCAAGAAAAAAACCCTCGCCGCAATGGCGAGGGTTGAAGGTTTTCCCGATTAACAAGATCGATGCTTGATTTTGAGAATCAGTCCAGATCAGGCATTGACAAGGCTGGTTCGGTCTTACGATCGATGCCTTTTTCAAACCCGGCTGCAACAGCCCTGGCGCGACCAGCGTGGAACCAGTGCCCCACGATGGTGAACCAAGCTAGGAAGAACGCATGACCAGCTAACCACTGGCGAAGGTTCACGAAGTTAACCGAATTTGGCTCCGTGATGATTCCACCTACTGAATTGATGGAAGCGTTGGGGGCGTGGGTCATGTATTCAGCAGCACGGCGCACTTGCCATGGCTGAACATCGTTCTGAAGCTTGTCAAGGCTCAGGCCGTTAGGTCCACGCAGTGGTTCTAACCAAGGACCACGGAAGTCCCAGAAGCGCATCGTTTCTCCACCAAAGATGATTTCACCAGTGGGAGAACGCATCAGGTACTTACCAAGGCCAGTTGGCCCCATGGCAGTACCAATATTTGCTCCAAGGCGTTGGTCACGAACAAGGAAGGTGAAGCTCTGGGCTTGAGAGGCTTCGGCGTTCGATGGACCGTAGAACTCTGATGGATAGGCGGTGACGTTGAACCATATGTAGGCCGTGGCAATGAAACCACAACAGCTCAGGCCAGCAAGGGCGTAGCTGAGGTAGGCCTCTCCGTTCCAGATGAAGGCTCTACGAACCCATCCCCATGGCTTGGTGGCAATGTGGAAATGGCCCCCAACGAATAGAAGAGCAGCAACGTAAATGTGGCCGCCAATCAGGTCTTCCATTGAGTTGACACCAGTGATCCAACCGGTACCTCCCCAAGGAGAACTGAACACGTATCCAAAGATCACGCCGGGATCAAGTGTGGGGCTGGTGATTAATCTCACGTCGCCACCACCTGGAGCCCAGGTGTCATAGATGCCGCCAAAGAAGCAGGCCTTGAGAACCAGAGCAAGAGCTCCCCAGCCTAGAAAAATCAGGTTGTAACCAAGAATATTGGTCATCTGATTCTTGTCTTTCCAATCAAGCCTGAAAAATGGAGAGCTGTAATCCTGCAGTTTTTCAGGGCCGACCAAGGCGTGATAGACCCCACCTAAGCCGAACACAGCAGAGATGATTAAGTGCATCACCCCGCAATGGAAGAACGGGTAGATGTCTACGATTTCGCCACCTGTACCAACGCCATAACCAAGCGCTGCCACATGTGGCATGCAGATCAGGCCTTGTTCGAAAATTGGCTTGTCGAAGGTGAAGTGACTGACTTCGAACAGGATCATGGCTCCTGCCCAGAAAGTCATCAGACCTGCATGGGCAACGTGGGCGCCAAGGAGGCGTCCAGAAAGGTT
This sequence comes from Prochlorococcus sp. MIT 1318, assembly GCF_047304505.1. Taxonomy (NCBI): domain Bacteria; kingdom Bacillati; phylum Cyanobacteriota; class Cyanophyceae; order Synechococcales; family Prochlorococcaceae; genus Prochlorococcus; species Prochlorococcus sp. MIT 1318. Next base: position 1,483,127 of record NZ_CP138958.1, read on the forward strand.
GATAAACCGGGCATTACCTGCCCACCATGCATAACCGGTGGATTCAAGGCTGTATCCCCCGGCATTCTGCAGTATGGAACCAGATTTAAAGGGCGTTTCCACGTGGCATTACCTCTTCAGGGAATACAAAGTTTTCGTGAGGTTGGTCCGCAACGGACATCCAGGCTCGGATACCTTCGTTAAGAAGAACGTTCTTGGTGTAGAAGGTCTCGAATTCGGGGTCTTCAGCGGCGCGTACTTCCTGCGACACGAAGTCGTAGGCACGCAGGTTGACTGCTAAGCCAACGATGCCAACCGAAGGCGTCCACATGCCCATGACAGGCACGAAGAGCATGAAGAAGTGCAGCCAGCGTTTGTTGGAGAAGGCGATTCCGAAAATCTGGCTCCAGAAACGGTTGGCGGTGACCATTGAATAGGTCTCTTCTTCCTGGGTGGGATCAAACCCTTTAAAGGTGTTTGACATAGCGCCATCCTCGAACAAGGTGTTCTGCACCGTTGCGCCATGGATGCCACAAAGCAAGGCTCCACCGAGGATTCCTGCTACTCCCATCATGTGGAAGGGATTCAGAGTCCAGTTATGGAAGCCCTGAAGGAAGAGAATGAAGCGGAAGATTGCTGCAACCCCAAACGAGGGAGCAAAGAACCAGCTGTGTTGTCCTAGGGGGTAAATGAGGAAACACGCCAGGAAGACAACGACTGGGCCTGAGAAGGCAAGTGCGTTGTAAGGGCGAATGCCAACCAAACGGGCAATCTCGAACTGTCTCAGCATGAAGCCGATCAGAGAGAAGGAGCCGTGAAGGGCTACGAAGGTCCAGAGGCCACCAAGCTGACACCAGCGCACGAAATCACCCTGAGCTTCAGGGCCCCATAGCAGCAGCAAGCTATGCCCCATCGCATCTGCGGGGGTGCTTACAGCGGCGCTAAGGAAATTGCAGCCTTCCAGATAGGAACTTGCAATGCCGTGGGTGTACCAGGAGGTAACGAAGGTGGTGCCGGTAAACCAGCCTCCTAGGGCCAAGTAGGCCGTAGGGAACAAGAGGAGGCCAGACCAGCCAACAAAAACGAAGCGGTCGCGCTTGAGCCAATCATCGAGGACGTCAAACCATCCCCGCTGAGGCGCGCGTCCTACAGCGATCGTCATGGGAAAAAAAAACGGTGCGGTTCTGCCGCAAGCTGTGGGATACCCGAAGACTTTAACAATCCCCAAGGGGCCTTTGGGAGAGAGTTGCCATGAGCTGAAACCCCTTGTAGTGGTGTTGCTCCTTTGGCTTGCTTCAAATCTGCCCGTTGTGGGCTGTAGCAGTCCAGAATGGAGATTCATATTGGGTAGTCATGTCAGCTGATCTCCAGGAAACCCCTAAGGCCGGAGATGCTTCTCTAGAGCGGCTTGAGCAATCGGTTCTCGGTTTTCGACGTCTCTCCAATCAGCTCTTGGCCGTCATCGTCACAATCGGCGGCCTTGGCTTCACACTGACTTGTCTGTCTAGTTATTTGGGGCGAGATCTTCTTCCCATCGGCAGTCCTTCGACTCTCCTATTCGTGCCTCAGGGCTTGGTGATGGGTCTCTATGGCATAGCAGGTTTGCTGCTTGCGAGTTACCTCTGGGCAATGATCAACATCAATTTGGGTGCAGGTAGCAACAACTTTGACAAGGCTTCCGGGATGGTGAAAATTTGCCGTCGCGGATATTTCAAGCTGATCAGCGCGGAGTTCCCCCTCAAGGATGTCAAAGCCGTAAAGGTTGAGGTACGTGATGGTTTCAATCCCCTTCGCCGCTTGTCCTTGCGGGTTCAAGGTCGGCGAGACATCACTCTTACCCGCGTCGGTCAGCCTCTCCCCCTCGCACAGTTAGAACAGGATGGTGCTGAGCTAGCGCGTTTTCTTGACGTGAATCTTGAAGGGCTTTGAATTGTGTTGCTCTCATCCCTTGCGCGTTTGATTCGGCGTCAACACATCTGGGGACTTCTGCTTTGTGTGCCCTTATTGGTTGGCTGCAGCAAGTCCACTACGGCATCGATCAAGGCGGTTTGTTCCTCGCTGACTAGCCCCTGCTTGCAAGGCAAAGCCAATGTGCTGATGAGTACGAATCGAGGCTCAATCACCCTTGAGGTGGATGGTGATGCTGCTCCTGTTACCGCAGGTAATTTCGTCGATCTTGTTAAACGTGGTGTCTATAACGGCACTGTTTTTCATCGGGTCGTGAAAGAGCCCGTTTCCTTTGTTATTCAGGGCGGTGATCCTGCTTCAAAGGATCCTAAAACGCTCAAGACCAATTACGGGAAGGGTAGTTTCATCGATCCCGCCAGTGCTCAGGCCCGCTTCATTCCTTTTGAAGTGAAGTTGAAAACAGATGACCAGCCTCGCTATGGAAAGTTGATCACCAACCCCAGAGAGTTGCTGCAATTGCAATTGACTCATAAGAAGGGGGCTCTGGCTATGGCTCGTTCTCCGGCGCTGGATTCAGCCAGTGCTCAGTTTTACATTGCTTTGCGCCCTTTGCCCGAACTTGATGGCCGTTATGCCGTTTTTGGCAGGGTGATCAAGGGGTTGGAGGTGGTGGATTCGATTCAGCAGGGTGATCGTATTTTTAAAGCCAGCCTGGTACTGGCGAAATAAAAACCCTTAAGACATTGCTAATCACTTAGGCCGGTATTCGGCTCCCGCTCGGAGAGACCTTTAAGAGTTCGGTGTTTACCCCTGAGGCCCTTACAAGAGCGACCTTGCCGGTGCGGGCGATTTCGATGATCCCGTAAGGGGTCAGCAAGCTTTCGAGCGCCACCAGCTTGCCTGGGTCACCCACCACCTCAAGGGTAAGCGCGCCATCGGCCACATCAACAACTTTCGCTCGGAAGACCTGAACGAGATCGAAAATGGAGCTGCGCTGGTGAGCGGGTGCGGAAACTTTGAGCAGCATCAGTTCTCGTTCGACTGCAGGTTGCCTGGTTAGATCAAGCACCTGCAGGACGTTGACGAGTTTGTCGAGCTGTTTGCTCATCTGTTGAAGGGCATGATCGTCTCCCTCTACAACCATCGTCAGTCGGGATTGTCCAGGCGTTTCGGCTGGGCCCACCGCAAGGCTGTCGATGTTGAAACCACGGCGTGCAAAAAGTCCTGCGATCCGGCTTAGAGCTCCGGATTCGTCTTCGACTAGCACTGAAAGGGTGTGCTTCATGCCCTTTATTGTTCATTACCTAAATTAAGGTTCAGCCAGCTGAACACGGCTTGATCAAAAGCCTGACTGGATTCGTCATGGGGGCAATGGCCAGTTTCATCAAGCACTGAAAGCGTTATCCATGGGTATTGATGCTGCAGTCGATGGCCAATTTTTAATGGCACAAAACGGTCCTCTCGTCCCCAGAGAAGCAATATGGGGGGGCGATCGGGCCTGCTAGCCAGGCGTTTTAGTAAGCGAGGAGCTGTGCAGCCAACTGGCCGCAGTGTCATGCCAACGCACATCGCTCGTAGGGCGCGAGCTGCCGAGGGTCGCCTTGCAGGTTGGGCGATCAGGTGTAGTAGCTCATGGTCTAACTGGATGGAGTGGTGGTAGCCCATCTGAAGCGCTGCTTTAAGGAGTGGCGTTCGTGCGATGAGAGGAACAATCAGTTCCAGAGGCAAGAGGCGGAAGATGATTGCGATCAACTTGTGCTTCAACCGGCGCCACCAGCGTGTGGGGCGGAAGCTCAATGGTTCAATCAATGCAGGATCCGGTAATGGAGCTGCTACCACAGCTCCAACAAGGTCTGGGCGGAATGCGGCTGTGGTGAGAGCCGTTAGTGCTCCTAGAGAATTGCCTATTAGTACTGCTTGTTGAGAGGGGCTGGCCTGGACAATTTGCTTAAGAAAGGCTGCTAATTGTTTGCCCCACAGTCGATTGTCGAGGCGTCGAAATTGTTTCAGTCCTGGTTGGGCTGAAGCTCCAAAACCGATCAGATCAAGGCTGTAGACGCGGAATCCTGCCGCTTTTAGGGGTGAAGCATTGTTTCGCCAATGAGCGCTGCTGGCACCGAATCCGTGGATGAGCACGAGTGGCCGTGCATCCTCTGCTCCCAGTACACGCCAGTGACAACGTAGGCCTTGCCAATACCAATCATGGGATTCGCCCCAGTCAGCACCTGTCTCTTGAATGGCCCGCTCGGCAGTCTGGAAGTCAGTTGCAAACAAAGCGGCTTGAACCAACCCACCACCCACTATCGCGAAGGCTCAGTCGTTTTGGAGCCAGGAGGTGGTTTCTTCCGCCCAGAGTCTCGTCCTTCCCGTGACCTTTCGGTTTTATTGGCTGCTTTTCAGCAGCAGAGGAGAGAGAAGTTTTCGCCTGCTTTGCGCTGGTTGGACCTTATGGCTGGTTGCGGTATTCGTGCTTTGCGCTGGGGGTTGGAGGCTGTTAAGCCCTCATTTTTGGCGTCAGGAGTAGAGCAGCTGCCAGAGCTGTGGGTGAATGATGCCGATCTTGAGCGCGCTTCTCTTTTGGAGAGGAATCTGGCCCCTCTGCGCCAAGAGCAAATCTCGCTAAAGCTTTTTCATCAGCCCGCTGAGGTCCTGCTGAGCCGTGCCTACCTCGATCAGTGTCGTTTTGATCTGATTGATCTCGATTGTTTTGGTTGTCCGAATGCGTTTCTGCAACCTGTGTTGCAGGTTCTCGCTTCTGAGGGGTTGTTGCTGCTTGCAAGCAGTGATGGGCGCTCTCCCACAGGTCATGACCGGCCAGGGGCAATTCGAAGTTTGGCTGCTGCGGCTCGGGTGCATCCAGCCAGCTGGGAGATCGCTTTGAGGCTGCAGCTTGGGGTTCTTGCACGACATGCCTGGCTGCTAGGGCGTGGCTTGGAGCCCCTGGTCAGCTTTAGTGAAGGTCGTACTTTTCGTGTTGCGGTAAGGATCAAGCGTCGAATTGCTGCTGGTGAGGAGAGCCAGCTTGGGCTTTTAGCTCGCTGTGAGGCTTGTGGTGCTCAGCTTGCTCAACCACTGCTCTCCCTGCAGGGATGGTCAGGGTGTATGTGTTCTCAAGGAGGTGGCCGCTGGGCGGTGAGCGGTCCCCTTTGGCTGGGCCCCCTTCAGTCGCCAGTTGTGTTGGCCGATTTGTTGGTGTTAGCAGAACAGTCGATCGTTCCGATCGCATCCGCCACACTTCGGCTGTTGCATCGCTTGCAGTCTGATATCGGCTTGCCGGTCTATTGCTGGTCCACAGCTGAACTGGCCAAGCGTCTGGTTTTGTCTGGCCCGCCGTCTGTTTTGGCATTGGTCAGGGCTTTGCGTTTTGCTGGCCATGAGGCTTGCGGCAGTGCCGTGATGGCAGGACAACTACGAACCGATGCGACAGTGACCGAGCTTTTGCGGATTTGCCACGAGATGTGTCAGGAAGGGCGTTAAATGGTGTGCGTGATTCACATGCCCATTCATGGCTTCGGAGATTTTCGGGATTGCTGCCGTCTTCTGGGTATTGATCCCAGTTGGTCTTGCAGGTGGTGCTCTCTTGTTGAAGCTTCAGGGGGACTGAGGTTCGCAGACTGGAGTCGCTCGATATAGGCTCCTTGCTTGTATTGAAGGGCCCTATGCAGGTTCTGGTGGTTGGTGGAACTGGCACCCTTGGGCGGCAGATAGCTCGTCGTGCCATTGATGCTGGCCATCAGGTCCGCTGCATGGTCCGTAAACCTCGGAAAGGGGCTTTCCTGCAGGAGTGGGGTTGCGAGCTCACCTGCGGCGATCTGCTTGATCCGGAGACTATTGATTACGCTCTTGATGGCATCGATGCTGTCATTGATGCGGCCACGAGCCGTCCCGATGATTCTGCAAGTGTCTACACAACCGATTGGGATGGAAAGCTCAATCTGCTGAGGGCTTGTGAGAAAGCAGGAGTGAAGCGCTACGTCTTTCTTTCTTTGTTGGCAGCTGAGAAGCATCCCAACGTGCCACTGATGGACATCAAATTCTGCACCGAGAGGCTGTTGGCAGATTCGTCATTCGATTACACGATTTTGCAGGGTGTGGCCTTTATGCAGGGGTTGATCGGTCAAATCGCCATACCTGTTCTTGAAAATCAGACGGTTTGGGTGAGTGAAACGCCTACAGCAGTTGCATACATGAATACCCAAGACGTCGCACGTTTTGCTGTGGCTGCTTTGGAGCGTCCTGAAACGATCCGCCGCAGCTTTCCTGTCGTGGGTCCGAAGGCTTGGACCTCCGAAGAAATTGTGCAATTTTGCGAAAAGTCCAGCAGTAAAACAGCCAAGGTGATTCGTGTGTCACCTTTTCTGATCGGATTGAGCCAGAGAGTGGTCTCATTCTTTGAACAGTCAGTGAATATGGCTGAAAGGCTTGCTTTTGCAGAGGTCACTGGAGGGGGAATTGCTTTGGATGCACCGATGGATGACACCTATTCCTGCTTTGGCTTGGATCCTTCGGAAACCACCCCTCTTGAAAGTTATATCTCCGAGTACTACGACACGATCCTCAAGCGTTTGCGTGAGATGGAGGCAGATCTCGACGAGGAAAGCAGGAAAAAGCTGCCTTTTTAAGGAATCCTCCATCCAACACTGGCGCGAGGATGGTTTATTTGTACCATTCGCGTATCTGTTTTGCTCCTGCTGGCATGTCTGTTGTTCAAGTTAAAAACCTGCAGCGCCGACTAGACAATTTGTCTTGTGAGGCTACTCAGGAGCTCGATCGGGCTTGTGGGCATGAGCTTTGGCGCAACCTTGGCTTCGATGCCTTTGACGGCCTCGAGGATGCTGAGCGCCGGGCTAGGGCCAATTACTACTACGGCCAGTTGCAGACAGTGAATGAGCTGTTGGAGGCCTTGGGCTAATGCCTTGGGTCATCCAGGTTTAGCCATCGATTCTTTCCCTACCGACCACAATGGATTGATCTTTCTTGAAGGGCTTTTTTCATGAGCAGTAGCTGCTGTAGTCCCTCTGCTTCAGGCTCTGGAGCTGATGCGTTAGATCAGACGCAGGCTGTAGAGGAGCGCTATGGAGCTGCAGCGCATGCCCAGGAAGCTTGTTTGTGTACCCCGGTGGCTTTCGACCTCGGCCTGCTTAAGGCCATCCCTCGTGAAGTTGTGGAGCGCGATTACGGCTGCGGTGACCCAACTCGCTGGGTTAAGCCTGGTGACACTGTGCTTGATCTTGGCAGTGGCAGTGGCAAGAACGCTTTTATTTGTGCCCAGCTGATTGGTTCGGCGGGTGCGGTGATTGGGGTGGATCGCAATGTTGAGATGCTCAACCTGGCTCGACAGGCCGCACCAGTTGTGGCGGAGCGGATTGGCTTTGCCAATGTGCGCTTTGTGGAGGGCGCTATCGAAGCGCTTGAAGCCCCTCAGGTCGATGGAGCTCCGCTTATTGCCGATCGGTCGATTGATTTGGTGTTGAGCAACTGTGTGCTCAATTTGGTGAATCCTGCAGATCGTAAGAATCTGCTGGCCAACATTCGCAGGGTTTTGCGGCCAGGTGGACGGCTTGCTGTTAGCGATATCGTCTGTGATAAGCCAGTACCCCTTGCTCTTCAGCAGGATCCGGAACTCTGGAGTGGCTGCATTAGTGGTGCCTGGCAGGAAGAGGCCTTCCTGCAGGATTTTCGTGCTTTGGGCTTTGAGAAGGTGAGCTATGCCGATCGTTCTGATCAACCCTGGCAGGTGGTTGAAGACATTGAATTTCGCGCCGTCACGCTTGTGGGTCAGCTGCCGGACGATTGAGGAGGGACAGCAGGAGGTTGGTCTCTCTTGATGAGACCTGCCTCCATTGGCCAGGATCCATCCCTTCAATGCTGAGGGGTGGCTCACCATCCAAAAGCTCGATGCGATGACGGATCAAGCGAAGGGTTGGCAGCCCTACGGCTGCTGTCATCCGTCGAACCTGTCTGTTTCTCCCTTCTTTTAACTTCAATTCAAGCCAGCTAGTGGGGATGCTTTTTCGCACACGGATGGGTGGTTCACGCTCTCTCACGATCGGAGCAGAGTTTCCCTTCAGCCAGCTCACTAGGGCAGGACGGGTTCTCTTTCCCTTGATGATCACTCCTGAAGCAAGTTTTTGTAGTTGACTTTCACTAGGAGAACCTTCTACTTGCACCCAATAAACCCGCCAGTGGCTCAAATGGGGATTGGTGAGTCGATGCTGCAGGCGCCCATGGGCAGTGAGAACCAAGAGGCCTTCACTGTCAGCATCTAGGCGGCCTGCCGCATACACCCTGGGTATGGGGATCAAGTCTGCTAAGCACCTCCACTGGCTGCCTGGTTCTGGGGTGAACTGGCTTAGGAAGCCGTAGGGCTTGTTCAGCAGAAGGGTCGTGAAGTCGTCTGCTTGGGTGGTCAGCTGATTAGTCAGTAGACGCGAGCAGTATCAGCATAGATAAATCGTTGTAGGGATCGTCAGCGCTTGATTGCTTCAATAGAAATGAGTCATCGTTTAAGCCTGAGTCTTAACGGTGGACCATCATGGAGCGTGGCGAAATGACAATCGGCCCTAGAGACTTTTTGACTCTGCCGTGTTTGCAGGGGCCGCAACCTAAACTCCGATTGAACCAATGAGCCACGGCGCAACCGCATGATCGAAACCTCGGGTGTGATTGAGAAGGAACAAGGCAACGGGTTCTATCTGGTCACCCTTGAGCAGCCCGCCGGTCATCAGTGTTTATGTCGTGCCGCCGGCAAGCTCACTAAGTTCCGCATCAAATTGCTCGCTGGTGACAAGGTGCTGGTGGAGATCAGTCCCTATGACCTCACTCGAGGCAGAATCACTTATCGAGAGCGAAATGCTGGAGCCCCAGGGGGGCGCCCGGGTGGAAATCGCCCAGGTGGCCCTCGACGACGTTAATCAGCTTCATAAGAATAGATGGGCTGGGCTTGAATCCTTATAAGGATTGACACTGCTGCTTATTAGGTTTTGCCACTTCAACTTTCATGTGATAATGATGCAAGCTGTTTTTTTACTGGTAGGCAAATCTTTGTTGCTTGATGCCAATTTTATACTAAATAATTGCTTGATGTCTTGATCAATTAAATAGCCTAGTTGATGATATTTTGCTGAGAACAGCTCTGGTAATTATCTCTGAGAAGTGATAATTTATGCTCTCATGAGTTGAGGCTTTCATTGGTTCTCTTACGGCTTGACTTCTGCGCGTAAAATATTTCAAGTCAGCAGAAATCCCTGGTTAAATTTGCCTAGATCTCTAGGGCCTCGTCTGCGTCGCTTGTTTTGTCGTAGGAATGGCTTTTGCTGGAAAGGTTCGGCACCGCAAGAACTGAGGCCTCAAGTAGTTCGTGATGTCCACCTGGACATGTGATCCACTCGCGGAATTCTTGGGTGATGGCGTAACTGTCTTCGTAGCTCTCTTTGCTGTCTAGTAAAGCGATTCTGGCGGATGCCCAACACGTTGAAACGCTTATACGTCGTCGAATAGCTGTGTTCATGATTGGTCCCCATTGGCCAGAGAATTGCATGTAAGTGGTCTGTATTTGGTTTGATTTTATAGAACGTCGCATTTTTCTTTTGGAAAAGTTGTCGTCAACGCTGCAAAAAACTGGGCAGATTTGGTGTGCGCAGTCGGATGACAGCACCTGCTCCATCGTTGACTGCTTCGAGTGGCAGGCTTGGGCCTCGCCAGTGACCCGTCGTTGTGTTTTCCTCTGCTTTCGCTTCGCTGTCTTTGATGAGATATGGCTCTGTCTTCGACCAGCTTCGGGCATGGCCCATCAGTAAGGGATCTGCAGGTGCAAAGACATAGGAAGGGTGACGAGGTACCGGCTCTAACGATGCTCTTGCTGTGGAGATCCTTACCGCGCGAGTGATTCCCTGGATGAATCTGCTGCGCGTTACCACCGTTGTGAGATAAGCAACCACGCGAAGTCTTGGGGCATCGAATCCCTCGGCACACATGTCGATGCTGACTAACCAGTCGGCTTTGCTTGTTTGGAAGGCTGCCAGGCGAGCACTGGCATCACGGTCTTGGGAGTGCACCAGCTCGACACGATCGCCTTCCTCTTGCAGGAGCTGGGCGATGCCACCAGCGTGTTCGATATCTCTAGCGATCACAAGGCCTGCTGCATCGTGATGGTGGCGACGTACCTTCTCAAGTTGACGTCGTGCACGTAGTAACAGTTGCAAGGCAATACTGCTTGAGTCTGAGATCCGAATAGCCCTACGTAGATTGCGTGCTCGCCAGCTTTCACGCACTTCAGCAGAGAGGGGTGAGACATCTCGATCGGGCTGTCCAGGACGGCTGTGTTCCACCCAGCCATCCTGGAAGCGGAATTCGAGGGGGCGCACATCTCCTGCATGAATCAGCTCACTGGGTTCCACGCAGAGATCTGGGCTGATCTGCTCCACCAGAGCTCCCTCGGCTTCTACGCGCACTCTTCGGGCTGCACAGAAGGCCAGATTGTCGGCGCGGAAGGGCGTGCCAGTCAGACCAAGCCGTATTTTGCTGCTGCCAGTGAGAGCAACAAAGGTGCGTCCCCAGGCTGGCCCCTGAGGTTCATCTGGATTCATCCCGAGGTGGTGGGCTTCATCGGCAATAGCGAGTAAGCCGTCACCGGCCCAGTCTTTTAGTTCTGCTATCAGGGTCTCTAACTGAAGACCGGCACCTTGATAGGTCACTGCCCAGCCGTCTGCTTGTTGGAGGATCTCGGGTCGTTCTGGGCAGGCTTCCCAGTCCTGCAAGTTGAGTCCTAGTTGTTTAGATGCTTGGTGCCATTGATTCAGGATCGAGTTGCGGTGGCAAAAAACTATGAATCGCGTTAAGCCACCCCCTCGCTGCATGGCCTCGAAGCTGAGGAGGGCGCCGAGGGTTTTGCCTGCACCTGGGCCCGCATGCACAAGCACATTTCGCCCTTGGATTGCCTGTGGAGACAGTCTGCGACGAAGCAGCTGAATCAGCTGTTGCTGCCAAATCCGGGGTCGGATTTTGGGCTGGCAGGACTCTCCCAGCAGTTCAAAGGAAGGCTTGGAGATGACATTGCACGAGAAGATAGGTCTTTCTAACCATTTATTTCGCTGCTGGCATCTTTAGCTTCTGGCCAAGAGCTTCTGGGGTTTTCGGCCCCCTGGCACCATGGCCAAGCGCCGCCATTCATCACAGTTTATTTTTCAGCAACGCCGCAGCCTGGAGCAGTGCTGGCTTCATGAATTTGACATTGATCCGCTGATCCTGAGAGCACGCTGGCTCCATAGCCAAGGGTTGAAGCTTGAGGCCTTGGCTATGGAACAGGAGTTGTTACCAATTGTCTGACTGAGTTCAGAGCGCTTCGGTGTGGTTTACGAGCAGGTGCTCAACCTCATTGAGGCCTTCGCTTGCGGCAGTGTGTGCGATCTCGAAGTTGCCCTGAGCCTCATCCATGAGTTGACCAGCTAAGCGATCGAGCAATTGCTCCTTTTTCTCCTTGAGCATCGTTAGCAATTCGTTTTCGATCAGCTTTTGAACGGCTGATGCCCTCAGGGTGTCTGAACCGGCTTCAGCAAAGGTTCCCTGAACCAGTTCTTGAATGAACAGTCTGTGGACTTCACTGCTGCGGAGGAAACTCTCGGTGGCGTTGATAATCCCGTCTACCAAAGCCTTGTCAGGCTCCGACTCCTGTTTGTCGAGCTTGAATTCCCAATCCAAATGGCGTCGCTGCCATCCTGCGGAATGGAGGCTCGGCATCACTGTTTGGGAGAAGGTATCCACCGAAATCTCGTAGATCCGTTCTGCTAGGCGTTCACACCATTCTCTCCCGTGTCCCTGAAGGTTGTTCTGCATTGTGGAGCGCTCCACGGCATGGCCTCCGTGATGGCTATGGCAAACACCATCTGGACATTCGATTGCGGTTAGGCCCATTGAGGCAGTTGGAGTCAACACTCCTTCATAGCTAAAAGTTCAGCTAAAAAAACTTTTCTTCAGGAAAGCTCCCGGTATCGGGAGGTCGACCCCGTAATCTCGCCTGGTTAAACCAGTCTTCTCTCTTGCCCAGACTCTTAATTCAGCTGGAATCGGCGATGGGAGAAACCCGTGTTGCGGCTTCGCCGGACACGGTGAAAAAGTTTCTTTCTCTGGGCAGCAAGGTTGCCATTGAGCGGGGTGCCGGCCTTGCCGCAGGTTTTGTTGATGGTGATTTCAACACCATTGGTGCGGAGCTGGTTGCTCCGGGAGATTCACAGGCCTGGAGCGAGGCCGATGTCGTCCTATGCGTTCAATCTCCCTCTGCTAGTGCTTTGGCAAGGATGCGATCTGGGGCCCTTGTTGTTGGTTTGTTGGCGCCCTATGCCAACAGTTCTTTAGCAGCGTCTCTGAAGACAGCAAAGCTCTCAGCGATGGCCCTAGAGCTGCTGCCGAGAATTAGTCGGGCACAGTCTGCGGATGCTCTTTCCTCTCAGGCCAATATTGCTGGCTACAAAGCGGTGCTCTTGGCTGCAGCTGCCCTTGATCGTTACTTCCCGATGTTGATGACGGCAGCTGGCACAGTGCAGCCAGCACGGGTCGTGGTATTGGGTGCTGGTGTGGCTGGATTGCAGGCAGTTGCTACGGCAAAGCGGCTGGGTGCGGTGGTCTACGTCAGTGATGTTCGCTCTGCCGTGAAGGAGCAGGTGGAGTCACTTGGAGCACGCTTTATCGATCCCCCTGAGATTGAGCAGAGGCCAGATGAGTCTGGTGGCTATGCCAAGCAGGCTTCTGAGGCTTTCCTGGCGGCTCAGCGTGAGCAGCTCTCCAATCAGTTAGCGGAGGCCGATGTGGTGATCTGTACTGCTCAGGTGCCTGGGAGAAAAGCTCCCAGATTGATCAGTGATCTCATGCTCGATCGCATGCGCCCAGGAGCTGTGGTGGTCGATCTTGCCGTTGAACAGGGTGGAAATTGTGCGAATACGCGTCCTGGTGAAACAGTCGATCGCAACGGCGTGAAGTTGATCGGTGCCTCCGATCTCCCTTGCAGTGTGCCCAATCACGCTAGTGCTCTTTACTCCCGCAATTTGGTGGCTCTGTTGGAGCCCGTTTTGAAGGACGGTCAGCTCAGTCTCAACATTGAGGATGAGTTAATTGCAGGATGCCTGATCAGTCACAACGGTGAGATTCGCCATAACAATGTGTTCAACATGGGAGGGTCCAACTGATGTCGTTCTTGAGTGAGGCCCTTTGGGTGCTGCTGCTTGGCAGCCTGCTTGGCCTTGAACTGATCGGCAAGGTGCCCCCCACTTTGCATACGCCTTTGATGAGTGGTGCCAATGCGATCTCGGGGATCACGATGTTGGCTGCTCTCACCCTGATCATCAAGGCCGGTAACAACATCCCTCTGCTGGCGATGGGTGCTGTTGCTCTTGGTTTCGCCTTGTTCAACGTGATTGGCGGATTTCTCGTTACTGATCGGATGCTGGCCATGTTCAGCCGCAAGTCCGCTCGCCGCAAGGACAACCACTGATGAATATTGCTGAGATCCTCAAGTTCGCGATTGATCTGGTCGCGGTTTTACTCCTTGCCCTTGGGATCAAGGGCCTTTCGAAGGTGCGCTCTGCTCGTGAGGCCAATCTCCTTGCAGCTTTTGCCATGGCGCTTGCCGTGGTGGGCTTGATCGTGAACTATCTCGGCACCAGCGGTATCGCTGCTGAAGCCTGGATTTGGATCATCTTCGGCACGGTGGTCGGTGGATGTCTCGGTGCGATCACAGCGCAGCGAGTGCCGATGACCTCCATGCCGGAGACCGTTGCTCTGTTTAACGGCTGCGGAGGCATGTCGTCGTTGTTGGTAGCTCTCGGCATTGCAATCTTCCCGACAGCCGCTGGTGCTGGCGAAGCAGGCAGCGCAGTGGTTGAAGACATCTCGATTGTGGTGTCTGTTTTTGTTGGCTCGATCACCTTTTCAGGATCCATCGTGGCGATGGCAAAGCTGCAGGGCTGGCTGTCAACACCCCCTTGGATGCAGAGCAGGGTTCGGCATGTCGTGAACATTGCGCTTGCTGTGATGTCTTTAGTGGCTGCCATCGAACTTGGCCGCCGTGGCGACAACGTCAGTGCGCTTTGGTTGCTGGTGATCGGGTCTGGTTTGTTGGGAATCGGCGTGACGCTACCGATCGGCGGTGCTGATATGCCAGTGGTGATCTCACTTTTGAACAGTTATTCGGGTGTTGCGGCGGCGGCGGCAGGTTTCGTTGTTGGTAGTCAGTTGCTGATTGTGGCTGGCGCCATGGTTGGAGCGGCTGGTCTGATCCTTACTCAGGTGATGTGCAACGGCATGAATCGCTCTTTGGTATCCGTATTGTTTGGTGGAGCGTTAGGAGCAAGCGCTGCTTCTGGCGGCGGTGGTGAATATAAAAACATCACCAGTTGCAGCGCTGAGGAGTGTGCGCTCACCCTTGAGGCAGCAGAGCGGGTTGTCATCGTTCCCGGTTACGGCCTGGCTGTAGCACAGGCCCAGCACACGCTTAGGGAAGTCACCCGTGCTTTGGAAGCAGCTGGAATTGAGGTCACCTATGCCATCCATCCCGTTGCTGGACGGATGCCTGGTCATATGAACGTTCTCTTGGCTGAGGCTGATGTTCCTTATGAGCAGCTCAAGGAGATGGATGTGATTAATCCTGAGTTCCCAGCCACTGACGTGGTGCTTGTGCTAGGGGCGAACGATGTTGTGAATCCTCAGGCCAAGACCGATACAAGTTCACCTCTTTATGGCATGCCTGTGCTTGATGTGCAGGAAGCTCGCACGGTGTTCGTAGTGAAGCGGGGTATGAGTGCGGGCTACTCAGGGATTAAGAATGATCTATTTGAACTTGCCAATACTTCCATGGTGTTTGGTGATGCCAAGAAGGTGTTGGGTGATCTTTTGGTTGAACTAAAGGAGCTTGGTGTTGGCAAGAAGGGGTGAACCCCATCCCGAGCTGCTGAAGCAGCTCGGGATGCCTTCTTTTAGACAGAGATTGCCTTGGCTGGGCGGTGATTTGCAGACCCTCAGAGACACCCTGAGACCGGTGCGCTTGCCGAGTGATCGAGGCGAAGAGATTGAAATTGAAGTACCAGCCTTGCCGAGCGGTATGGCGGGTTCTGGTCAGTTGTTGGCTTTGTTTGATCGCCCTCAAAGCACCCGCCAGGCGCGTGGCTTGGTTTTGCTGCTGCATGGATTGGGGGGCTCCAGTCGACGCGAAGGTCTACGACGCATGGCCTGCGCTCTTCAGACGGCTGGTTTTGCCGTGCTGCGCTTGAATTTGCGTGGTGCAGACCCTGGGCGGCATCTCTCAGCAGGGACCTATGCCGCTGAGTGCAACAGCGATCTTGGCCCGGTGTTGTTAAGGGCCAGGCAGCTCTGTGATCAGCTTGGTCGCGAGGGTGTTGCTTCGAGAGGGGCAGTTCCTCTGCTTGGGGCCGGTATTTCCCTTGGGGGCACGATGCTTCTCAATGCCTGTCTTGAGCCAAGCCACGCGCGCGCGCCTGGCCAAGCGGTTTTGGATGGATTGGTTTGTACCAGTAGTCCCCTTGATTTAGCGGCTTGCAGTGCCTCAATCGAGCGACCCCGCAATAGGGTTTATCAGCGTTGGTTGCTGCAGCGATTGATTCGTCAAACCTTGGCGGATCCCTTCGGCGTGACTGTGCAGGAAAGGGAAGTGCTCAATGGGGAGAAGGGTCAGAGCCCGCCAGCAACGATCCGAGAGTTTGATGCTGCCATCACAGCACCGCGCTGGGGTTATGGCGATGTTGATGCTTACTACGCTGGCGCCTCACCGTTGATCGCCTTGCTTGAGAACCCCAGCCGCCTGCCGCCAACATTGCTCCTGCAAGCGCTAGATGATCCCTGGGTGCCAGCAGAAGCCGCTCAACAGTTGGCAGCGAACATGTCTCCATCCAGTGAGCAGCGAATCCAAGTGTTGTTGACAGCTCAAGGCGGCCACAATGGTTTCCATGCCATCGGAGGTTGCTGGGGGGATCAGGTGGTGGCCCGTTGGCTGTCAAAGTTTGGAGCTTGACTAAAAACCCAGTAAAAACTCAGGGATGTCTCTGCTGCTGAGGGGTCCGGCGGATGATCCAGGCTTCGATTGGTTGGCCGCCAAGCACATGCTCTTTCACGATTGATTCGATTCGTTCTGGTGTCACTCCTCCATACCAGATCCCGTCTGGCCAGATCAGCAGGATTGGTCCGTCGTTGCAGATGCGAAGACAGTCAACCTTGCTACGCAGAACCACACCTTCTGGGCGATCGATGTTTTCGAGGTCATGATGTTTGATTAGTTTTTTGAGATTGGCCCAGCTGGCGTTGCCGACATCTGCACTGCAACAGGCCGCCTTGTTGGCTGTGGCGCAAAGAAGTAGGTGATGACTCACCTTGAAATTCATGCTGTCAGGGCTGGCAGTGGTAGGCGACGGGTGCCCCGTTTCACCTGCTCTTGTACGGCCTTGCGTGCCCATGCATCGACGGCAAGCACGTCATCAAGCTTGGGTTGTGTCTGCAGGTCGGGCTTGTGGCGTTCACAGGCAGCCTCGATCACCTCCGGGATGTCAAGAAAATGGATGCGCTCCTCAAGGAACTGGGCCACTGCTTCTTCATTGGCAGCATTGAGTACGGCTGGCATGGTTCCGCCGGCACGTCCTGCGGCGTAGGCAAGTTTCATGCAGGGGTATTTTTTGGTATCAGGGGCGCGGAAGGTGAGTTCGCCTACTTCGGCGAGATTCAGTCGCCGCCAAGGAGTTTCGAGCCGCTCCGGCCAGCTCAGGCAGTAGAGGATAGGTAGTTTCATGTCTGGCCAGCCGAGCTGCGCCAGCACGGAGGAATCAGCCAGCTCGATCATCGAGTGGATGATGCTTTGAGGGTGGATCACGATCTCGATTTGGTCGTAGTCGATGCCAAAGAGGTAATGGGCTTCGATGACCTCTAGCCCTTTATTCATCAAGGTGGCTGAATCCACGGTGATTTTGCGTCCCATGCTCCAGTTGGGGTGGCTGGTTGCATCGGCAATGGTGGCTTTCTCAAGGTCTTTTGCTGACCAGTCGCGGAAGGCACCTCCAGATGCTGTGAGCTGGATGTGGCGCAGTCCAGGGGTAGGAACTCCTGTGGAGAGACGTGCGTTCTCAGCCCAGGGTGTTCCTTGCAGACACTGGAAAATGGCCGAGTGTTCGGAATCTGCTGGAAGCAGCCGACTGCCGCTGCGTTTTAATTCCGGCAGCACGACAGGTGCTGCAGCGATCAGGGTTTCTTTGTTGGCGAGGGCAAGATCCTTGCCGGCTTTGATTGCTGCCAGTGTTGGCAGTAGCCCAGCACAGCCGACGATGCCGCTTACCACGAGATCAGCGCTATCCCATGAGGCGGCCACATTGAGCCCTTCTGGGCCCGCTAACAACTGAGGTAAGTGAGGTGGTTGTTGCTCGCTAGGCAGTGCGTTGAGTTGCTGCTTCAGCTCTGGCAGTAGCGACGCGTCGGCGAGCGCTACAACCTCGGGATGATGTCGTTGGATCTGCTCCACGACAAGAGAGACGTTTGTGCCGGCCGTGAGTGCAACCACCCGGAAGCGCTCAGGGAATTCTTCGGCAATCTCGAGGGTTTGAGTACCGATCGAACCTGTGGAGCCCAGCACGCTGATGGCTTTCACACTGTTCCGGCAGTTGAAGCCAGTCTCCCACTAGATGGCCAGACACTGGCAAGCTTGTCTTAACAAGGAGCTCCAGTTATGGCAGTTCGGGAACATTGGCGATCGGGCTTGGGCTTTGTGCTTGCCGCTGCAGGCAGTGCAGTGGGGCTTGGCAATCTCTGGGGCTTCGCCTATCGATCCTCTCAGGGGGGTGGGGCGGCTTTTCTGCTCCTCTATGTCGTGATTGTGTTGGTGGTTTGCCTGCCGGTGTTGATTGCCGAGATGGTGCTTGGCCGCAGTACGGGCAAAAGTCCTCTGCTAGCACCGGTTGCAGCAGCTGGGGCCCGCTGGCAACCGATGGGCTGGCTGTTTGTGATTGCCCCTTGCGGAATTTTGGCTTTTTATGCCGTGTTGATGGGTTGGACCGGTCACACCCTGTTTCATGCCCTGTTGGTGGGTTTGCCCGCTGACATGACGGAGGCGGAGAGCTTCTTCGGCGTCGTGAGCAAGGGCAGCAACGCCCTATGGGGTCAGATGGTCAGCTTGGTGCTTACTGCTTTGGTTGTGGCAGCCGGTGTTCGTGGTGGTATTGAGCGCCTCTCTCGCTGGGGGCTGCCTTTGCTTTTTTTGTTGCTGATTGCACTGGCGTGTTGGGCGTCCACTCTCGAGGGAGCCTTGCAGGGCTATCACACCTTCCTGTTCCGCTGGGACGCTGATCAGTTGTTCAATACCACGACGGTGCGCAACGCCTTTAACCAAGCCTTCTTTTCAATTGGCACTGGTATTGGCTGCATCCTTGCCTATGCAGCCTATTTGGATCGCCGCAATCACCTGCCTCGCGAAGCGGTAGCAGTGGTGAGCATGGATACAGCCGTGGGTTTGTTGGCAGGGATGATCACCTTCCCAGTGGTGATGACGTTTGCTCTCAAGGATGTGATCAGCGATTCCACCGTTGGAGCCTTATTCATTTCTATCCCTACGGGGTTGGCTTCTCTCGGAGACACTGGTCGTGTTGTGGCTGTGCTTTTTTTCGCGCTTGCTTACATCGCTGCTATCACCTCTGCGGTGTCTTTGCTTGAGGTGCCAGTGGCTTGCCTGATCGATCGCTTTGGTTGCAGCCGTATTCGGGCGGTATGGCTTTCTGTAGCAGTGATTTTTGTGCTCGGTCTGCCTGCGGCTACATCAACGGATGTTCTGGGCTGGATGGATTCTTTGCTGAATCTATTGTTAATTCTTGGCGGATTACTGCTGGCTCTTTTGTTGGGTTGGGTGGTGCCCCGTCGCTTCAAGGAGGATCTCGCTGGTTGTGAGACACCATTTGGGTTAAGTCGCTTGTTGCTGTTCATGCTGCGTTGGGTGTCACCACCTGTTGTGGCTTTTGGTTTGATCGTTAGCGTCGTGGATCTGCTGCAGACATGGACTGGGACCTGATCAAGCGTTCACGGTTGGGGCTCATGCACTCAGTTCTCTAAAGCAGAGGTGGCATTGTCGATTTGGCTGAAGCGTTTGTATCCCTAGAGCTGGCGAAGTCGAAGTCGCTCATCGAGGCGCTGATGGTTGAAAACTAGAACGTTCCGCGGATGATGATCAGCTGCTGATCCAGTCTGTGAGGCCTCCTGGTTTATCGATCAGTTCGATCCCTTGGGCGCGCAGCTCTTCGCGGATGCGATCGGCTTTGGCGAAATCACGGGCAGCTTTGGCCTCTTTGCGAGCGGCAATGGCGCGTTGGATATGGTTTTCATCAACCCTGTTGTTTCTCTCGGGGGCTGGTTGCGCGGCTTTTTCGGCCTCAAGCCCGAGCACATTGGCCAGCTCCACCAGCAGTTGCCAACGTGGGAGCAAGTTCAGCTTCGCTGTTTCTTGAATTGCCTTTGTGTCACCACGCTCCAAGCGGTTCGCTAGGGCACGCAGGGGGCGGGCAAGATCGAACAGCACGGCGATGGCCCCTGAGCTATTGAGGTCATCGTCCAGTGCATCGATGAAGTGTTGACGTATTTCGTTGCATTGCTCCTGATTGGAGGGATGGGCGGGTTGAATGACTCCTTGTGGCAGGGGTTTGCATTCAGGCCAGCTCAGGGTTTCGCTATAGATGTTCCCGAGGCCAAGGGCTGCGTTGAGACCTTTCCATCCGGTGGCTGCAGCGTTGATGGCATCGGCTGTGAAGTCGAGCGGTTTGCGGTAATGGGCCTGCAGGATGAACAGGCGTAGCGTCATTGGGGAGACGCCGCTTTCTAGTAGGGCTCTGATCGTGGTGAAGTTGCCGAGTGACTTGCTCATTTTCTGACCGCCGACATTCACCATGCCGTTGTGTAGCCAATAGCGAGCAAGCTGCTTGCCGGTAGCTGCTTCAGATTGAGCAATCTCGTTTTCGTGATGAGGGAAGATCAGGTCAGCTCCCCCCAGGTGGATGTCGATTGTTTCGCCCAATTCCTCGCGCACCATGGCGGAACACTCGATATGCCAGCCCGGGCGCCCTGCTCCCCAGGGTGAGGGAAAGCTTGGCTCTCCGCTTTTAGCTCCCTTCCATAGTGCGAAATCAAAGGAGTGTTGCTTGCGCGCCTCTTCGGCATCGGCTATACGACCATCTGCGTTTTGCTGCTGCTCCTCGAGATCACGACCACTGAGCTTGCCGTAGCCGTGATGTTTCATCACGGCGAAGTAGACATCGCCATCGACAGAGTAGGCAGCCCCACTAGCTTCTAATTCACTGATCAAGGCGCGTATCCCGTCTAGACATTGTGTGGCGCGGGGCATGCGATCGGGCCGCAGGATGCCTAGGGAATCCATGTCTTGATGGAAGGCTTCGATGTTTTGCTCGCTGATCTCCTGCATGGAGCATTTCTTTTCAGCGGCACGCTTGAGGATTTTGTCGTCGATATCAGTGAAGTTCTGCACGAAGGTGACTGTGTAACCACGCCAGATCAAATAGCGACGCAGCACATCCCAGGCGATGTAGCTGCGGGCATGGCCGAGATGGCAGAGGTCGTAGACCGTGACGCCGCAGCAGTAAATGCTGACGTGCCCGTCCTTGAGCGGAGTGAAGGGTTCCGTGCGGCGAGTGAGGGTGTTTGTGAGCCGCAGGGACACTGGTAGGGCTGGAGCTTGCTTTGAGGCTAGGGCCAAGCGTTCTGAACTTGTGTTCGGCTCGAGCTGATTCTTAGCTCGCGTTGGGGTGAGGCAGCCTTAGTTCTTCGCGCCATTGCACAAGTGGCCGCTCCCAGCCTTCTTCAAGTTTGTGAGCAATAACTAAGTCAGCATCCAGTCCCATCTGGAAGCCTTGGCTTAGAGCCTGAAGCAGCGGGCCAAGCGGCTCATCGTCTTGCAGTGCGTTGAGCATGCCACCAAAGATCAACATCACGGCCAGGGGTGAATGGTTCTGAGCAAGGTTGAACCCTTGCAGGCCTAGCTCACTGACCCCATCGATGCCGAAGCCTGTTAGCACGTGAACGATGTCGTGCGTTTCCTTGAGGCGATGCACGATGAACTCCTTGGGGGAAGTCACAGGTGTTGGATCAATCAGCGCATTTGGATCGATGCCTTGGCTGAGGAGTTGATCGGCGTAGCTGCGGCCAAGGCTTCCTTGCGGAAGCTTCTGCAGATCGTTGAGGTCTATCGGTTTTGGCCGCCAACCCTCGTCAACGATGGCCTTAAAGCGTGCATTAGCCATCAGGTGGCGTTCCATCTTCTCGGCCAGTGGGCTGTCTTGAAGACTGCCTGCAACTGCAAACACGCTGTCCAGGTCAGGATCTTTTAAAAAGTTGGCCAGACCGGCTACAAGCTTTAGGTTTTGCAGTCGTTTGCGCAGGTTGAGATTCATCAGCAGGATTGCCTTGTGGAGGGTTTTATTGAATCAGGGAATATGGCTAGTTCTTTTCAGGCATATTGGATGAGGATTATGGAAGAGTTGATTCTAACAAATCTATTCTTCGTTCAATTTAAGAATATCTAGTCAACTCTAAAACTATTGCTGGGCTGCCTTTTTGGCTTGTAGTACCCAAGACTTTCTCTCTCAGGCTTGCGATTTTATTGTTTGGATGAACCATCAATTTAGATCCACAGATTTAGTAGATCCACAGATTTAGATCTATTGCAAGGCTCGCTTAGCGGGCCTTTTTATTGCTTAAACGCATGCTCTGAATTGATACAAACAAGTGTTTGCTTGGCCTTGTTGATGGAGGTCAACTGCCGTCTAGTTTTTTGTCTGTTGAGGTTTTTATTTCGCGTCCATCCAGTTATCGCCAATGCCTGTTTCCACCACGAGTGGCACGCTCAGCTCAACAGCCTTTTCCATCGTTTGCATCACCAACTGCTGAACATCTTCAAGTGCGGTGGGGTCTACTTCTAACACCAGTTCGTCGTGCACCTGTAGCAGCAGGCGTGCCGGTAGATCTGCTGCCGTTAGCTGTTGTTGCAACTGCACCATCGCCACTTTGATGATGTCGGCACTGGAACCCTGGATCGGTGCATTGGCTGCCGCCCTGAGCTGTTGGGCTTCCATGCCACCGCGGCGGGCTACGTCGAGATCAATGTCCATTGGATCTTTGCCCAGCAATCGGCCTAATCCGTTGCGATCAAAATGGAAGGGCCGTCGCCGCCCTAACAGGGTTTCTACATAGCCTTTGCTGAGTGCAAGCCGCTCTTGCAGTTCGAGGAAGGTAAACACTTTCGCGTAGCGCTGTTTGTAACGGCTAAGGAAGTCTTTGGCCTCCGCTTGGCTAAGGCCGGTTGAACGTGAAAAGCGCTGGGCGCCCATGCCATAGATCACGCCGAAGTTGATGGTCTTGCCGAGTCGGCGTTCATCTTCACTCACCTCATCTTTATCGAGGAGCAACCTTGCAGTGAGAGCGTGCACGTCATCCCCATTGCGGAAGGCCTCTTGCAAAACCTCCTCTCCAGAGAGGTGGGTGAGGATGCGCAATTCGATCTGTGAATAGTCCGCACTGAGCAGTTTCCAGTTCTTTTGGGGAAGAAAAGCCTTGCGGATTCGTCTGCTGAATTCCGTGCGGATGGGGATGTTTTGCAGGTTGGGGTTGCTGCTACTCAGCCGGCCTGTTGCCGTAACCGCTTGGTTGAAATCGGTGTGCACCCTGCCGGTTTCTGATTCCACAAGCTGCGGCAAGGCATCCACGTAGGTGCTGCGCAGTTTGCTGAGCACTCTGTGCTCCAGCACCAACGGCACCACGGGATGATCAGCTTCGAGTTTTTCCAGCACGTTGGCATCGGTGCTCCAGCCCGTTTTGGTGCGCCTGGATTTTTTGCGATTGAGCCCAAGTGTTTCGAATAGCAGTTCTCCCAATTGCTTGGGGGAGGCCAGATTGAAGTTCACCCCTGCGGCCTCTTGGGCTTGTTGCTCAAGTTTCTCGAGGGTGTTGCCAAGTTCAACCGAGAGTTCCTTTAAATAAGGCAGGTCGATGCGGATACCGGTGGCTTCCATCAGCGCCAAAACCGGTTCTAGGGGTTGCTCAACTTGCTCCAGTAGGGGAAGCAGCTTGGCTCCCATGTTCTCAAGTTGAGCTCTCAGTCGGATGGCAAGTCGTCGGGTGAGATGCACGTCCATGCCGCAGTAGAGGCTGGCCGTTGGGATTGCGACATCAGCAAAGGTTTGGCCCTTGCCAACCAGCTCGCTGAAGCCGGTTGGCGTGATCTTGAATTCACGGTCTGCCATCACTTCCAGGCCGTGTTTGGCGGCGGCATCACGGAGGTAGTCGGCCAGCAACGTGTCCATCACGACCCCCTCGAGGGCGAGTCCATGGCGCAAAAGGATGAGCCTGTCGTATTTGGCGTTCTGCAGTGCTTTGGGGTGGTCGTTACTCGCCAACCAAGGAGCTATCGCTTTGAGCACAGCCTCTAGGGGGAGTTGGCATGCAGCGTCTGCATCCAGTAGTGCGGCAGGCGGATGGTGCCCGATCGGGATGTAGGCCAGGTCTTGCAGCCCCTCACCCCAACAGACGCCTAAGCCCACCAGTTCGGCGCAAAAGGGGTTGAGGGCGGTTGTTTCTGTGTCGATTGCCACTGGTTTGAGGCGATCTCGACTGCCCATCAGCCGTTTGACAAGCTCTTGCAGCTCTTCTGGATTGGTAATCAGTTGTGGCTCTAGCGCCGGTAGTTCGTTGTCGTTTGAAGCCTTTGTTTCTGTTGAAGAGTCAGGCTCTACTGGGCTTGTCGCAGATCTGGATGGTTCAAGTTCGTGGCGATTGGCTTTGAATCCCCCGCTGGAGAAGGTGGCCACGAAACTTGGTACTTGGCGCACCAGGCTGTTGAGTTCCAGGGCGCTCAGGCGGTCAGTGAGTCCATCGTTGTCAACGCTGCCTAGCTCTAGGCGTGGCGCTTTTGGTAGGGGGATATCGACCAGGATCTCTGCGAGATGGAGCGACAGATAGGCGTTATCACGATCGTTGCTGAGCTTGCTTTTGAGTGCTCCTTTAATGGCACCGCGGCTGGCTTTCTCGCCTTCTGCTTCCACTTCAGCCAGCGCGTTGTAGATGCCATCGAGATCGCCATTCTCCTTAAGAAGGGTGATGGCTGTTTTAGGACCCACACCTTTGACCCCGGGGATGTTGTCAGAGCTGTCGCCAGTGAGGGCCTTGAGCTCAACCACCTTGCTTGGGATGACACCAAGTTTGCTGAGCACCCCAGCTTCATCGATCAGGCTGGGACCACTGTTTTTGGCGTACGGTCCACCACCCATATAGAGCACGGCAATGTCGCGCTGATCATCAACCAGCTGAAAGAGGTCACGGTCGCCGGAGAGGATGCGTACACCCCAACCATCTCTGCTCGCTTGGTTGGCGAGGGTGCCGAGCACATCATCGGCTTCATAGCCAGGGGCAAGGCAAAGGGGAAGTTGTAGGTTGTTTTCAAGGATCTCTTGCAGTTGTTTGAGGTCCTGAAAAAAGATGTCTGGCGCAACATCACGATTGGCTTTGTAGTTGACGTCTGCTTGATGGCGGAAGGTTGGCTCAGCTGTATCAAAGGCGATCACAATCCCTTGCGGGCTAAGGCCCTTGCAGTTGTCCAGCAGGGCTTTTAGGAAGCCATAGGTAACGCTGGTAGGGGTACCGTCTTTTGTGGCCAATCCCCCTTCGCCACCTTTGCTGAAGGCATAAAAGCTGCGGAAGGCCAGCGAGTGGCCATCCACCAGCAGCAACAGTGGCTTGTTAGCAGCCTCAGGCATGGGGCGGATTGATGGGGGATGGCATCAGTCGCGTTTTGGTTTGGCCCATGGGGGCAGATCGATAAAGATGCGTGTGCCGGGATTAACTCCACTCAGGATGGCTGTTTTGCTGCCACTACTGGTGCCTAGTTCCACCGCTTGAAAGCGTGGTTGATTTTTTTGCCCCACCAGAAGCACACCAGGTTTGCCCTTTTCAGTCACAATCGCCACGGTGGGAACCAACGTGCTGGGTGCAGTCTTGCCCGTTTGAAAATCCACGTCTGCGGACATGCCTATCAGCAGTTGGGGCGAAGGCTTGATCAGGTTGAGCTTGACTGCGAAAGAGATGACATTCTCAGTTTTTGCTGCCCTCGGGGCGATCTCACTGACGCGGGCCATAAAACGTTGTTCTGGGAAGGCGTCAACACGCACGCTGGCATTTTGGCCGATGCGGATGCGGCCGATGTCGCTTTCGGGCACTTTGGCGTTCACCTCCATTCCTTCTGAGAGTTCAACCAGGGAGGAGCTGCTGGCGCCGGCAGTTGCAGAGGCTGCTGTTGTTGGGGTCACAAAGGCTCCTGGCTCCGCATAACGGGCTGTGATCACACCACTGAAGGGTGCTCTGATAAGCAGTTCGCTCCCTTCAGTAATGCGTTGTTGAACACGCTCTTGTGCGGCGGCAAGGTTGGCGCGGCTGGTCAGGTAGAGGCGGCGATATTTGCTCGCGTCGTCGGCTGAGATGGCTCCTTGTTGGTAGAGGTTGTTGCGCCGCTCATGGTCTGCTTTTCTCGTTTCGTATTCAGCTTGCTCTTTTCTTTCAAGTGCCTTCGCTTCATCTAAGCGGTCGTTGTAGTCGCCACTATCCATGCGAGCGAGCACCTCTCCCTTTTTGACCTCGTCGCCTTGATCGACATAGAGCTCTTTCAGCAAACCTGCTTTTTTGGGACTGACATTCACGCTCCGCTTTGCCTGCAATTCGCCGTTGGCGCTCACGATCCCAGGAAGGGTGCCCCTCTCGGTTTCTACGGTGTAATTGCTGAGATCGCGACCCAAGCGCTGCTGGGAGCTGAACCTCCAGGCCATCCCCCCTGCGGTGATTAGCACCACAGCTGCACTGAGGCTGATCAAGCGTTTGCGTTGCCCTAAAGCACCTTTGAGTTGTGTGAGATGGACCAATCTCTGCTCCTGATGTGCCGATATGGGCGAGGCCTTTGTGCTGGCCATCAACCCACCAACGATGTCAAGCAGTCTCGCTGGTCAGTGTGCCTGACTGCAGCAAGGCACGATTACGTCTCCGCCAAGCGTCTCTATCGTTGTTGTGCAGTGCCATCTTGCTTTTGCAATGGTTTCTGGCATGGGCACGGCTAGATTTGCCCTCATGCTTAAAGCCGGAATTGTTGGACTACCAAATGTGGGTAAGTCCACGCTTTTCAATGCACTTGTGGCCAACGCGCAGGCTCAAGCTGCCAACTTTCCCTTCTGCACCATTGAACCGAATGTGGGCAGTGTTGCGGTACCTGATGAGCGGTTGCAGCTGCTTTGCGATCTAAGCAAGAGCAAGGAGCTGATTCCAACGCGCATGGAGTTTGTTGATATCGCTGGTTTGGTCAAGGGGGCTAGTGAGGGAGAGGGGTTGGGCAACAAATTTCTTGCCAATATTCGCGAGGTTGACGCCATCGTGCATGTGGTGCGTTGCTTTGAAGACGAGGATGTGATCCATGTCTCTGGATCAGTTGGCCCTTCTAGGGATGCTGAGGTCATCAACCTTGAACTCGGCTTTGCCGATCTCAGTCAGATCGAGAAACGGCGCTTGCGCTTGAAAAAACAGACGCGCACAAGCAATGACGCCCAGCTCGAAGATGCTGCGCTTGAGCGGATTCAATCTGTGCTTGAGCAAGGTGGTGCTGCTCGTGCTGTAGAGCTCAGTGATGAAGAAGCAAAGATGATTAAACCGCTTGGCCTGCTAACGGCTAAGCCAATCATTTACGCCACCAATGTGAGCGAAGATGATCTTGCCGACGGCAATGCCTACTGTGAGGAGGTGACGACCTTGGCGACGCGTGAGGATGCTGAATGCGTGCGGATTTCAGCCCAGGTGGAGGCTGAGTTAATTGAACTCGGCGAAGCAGAGCGTATTGATTACCTTGAAGGCCTCGGAGTGAGTGAGGGGGGGTTGAAGAGTTTGATCAAGGCGACCTATCGGCTTCTAGGTCTTCGTACTTACTTCACCACAGGGGAGAAGGAAACCCGTGCTTGGACGTTTAAGGCCGGCATGACGGCGCCGCAGACAGCTGGTGTGATTCATACTGACTTCGAGCGTGGTTTCATACGTGCTCAAACCATTGCTTACCAGAAGTTGCTTGAGGCCGGTTCCTTTGCTGAAGCACGCAACAAGGGCTGGCTGCGTAGTGAGGGTAAGGACTACGTCGTAGAGGAGGGTGATGTTATGGAGTTTCTCTTTAACGTCTAGTTTTTATTTTTCTGGGGCATACTTTCTATTCGACCAAAAAAAGCAAACCAAACCATAGCCCTGAAGGTAAGCAAAACTCTTGGTTTGTTGATTGATCAAGTCAATCTAATTTCTATTCAGTTCACCTTGAGTTCTGAATTCACTAAGCTGAACTCGCATAGATGATCTACCTGGCAAACGGTAATTTAAAAGACTTGAACAGGTGGTAAGAGCACCAATAAAGGCTTCTTGCCAGTTTGTTGAATGTGATGAGCTTGTCGCCATCAGCCAAATGCCAGTATCTATGGAATAGCTCTTTCAAGAGACTAGGGAGGGCTTTGAAATAAATTCTTCCAATTACGGCCCATATCAAGCAGCGCCTAGGTGTTTACACCTAAAGCTTTGGAGGTCGTGGGATTTTTGCTTGATTCAGGCTTGTGCAGTCCAAGCCTTTTGAGGCTTTGATGCAAGTTCTAAAATTGAGAGAGCGGTTGAGCAAGCATGGACGGAGTGCTGTTTTGAGCATTCATTAGTCGCCTGCCTCTATATTGAGTTAGATAGAGAAATGATAGAGGCTTAAGTTTCTAAACTCTCTTACAAGAATAGTGAGAAGAATTCAAATCCAATAGGCTTGGTGATGTTTACATCATCAAATGTTGATAAGGAGTCATTGAGACTGCCATGAATGATTGAGAGCATATAAGCCAAGGCGTCCAAAAAAAACATCTTAGGAGTATAAATTCGCGTATATTTCTAAAATTTTCTTCTTTTAATGCATTAATTTGAGAGCTTGGTGATAAGATATAGGCATGTAAATACCATGCTTTAAAGGGAGTTTTGAGAGCTTTAAGCCGGTGAACCTGCCCCTGTAAACAGGATCGTCACACTTCGCAACCTCTTGTGTTAAGCTTTTGTAACGAAGGCCGGAGCGCTGGTCTTCGTGATCAAAGGAACCTGAACTCAAATTCCTTCTTATGGAAAAAACACCCAAGACCAATAGGGTCGAAAATCAGAAGTTAACCGCTGAGCGTGTTAATGGAATGGCCGCAATGATGGGATTTTGGGCTGCGGTCGGAGCCTATCTAACGACAGGCCAAATTATTCCTGGTGTGGTTTAAGCAGAAAGATCATGACTTCTTCTACAAATGTCATCACTGAAGACGGTGGACGTCAGAACATGTATGCAAGCGAACCTCGCATGCAAATTGATCCTGAATACACCGCTTTTAGTAAAGAAGCAGAACTGGCCAACGGACGTTGGGCAATGATTGGCTTCTTATCTGCTGTCGTGGCTTATTTGTTCACAGGGCAAATCTTACCAGGCATTTTTTGATTTTAATGATCATTATTCAGGCTAATCATCTTTTTTAAACAGTGGATTAGCGGAGAATATGCCATTGACTCTCATTCTTGTCTGATTGCCAATTGGCATGAGACCTTTTTGCCTTTCCTGACCTTTCCTTACACAATTCCTCTACCTCTCAATCATCATGAATGAAAATGCAGAGCTACAAAACGGCCGCTGGGCAATGATTGGCTTTATTGGAGCACTCGCCAGTTATGCGGCTACAGGGCAGATTATCCCTGGATTATTTTAAGCAATTTATAGATATTAATGCCCTTAAGTGAAAACTTTAGGGCATTAATAATCTCTTCTAACTTATTATGGAATTCAATCCCCTTAACTCTCTCAAGAAATTCACGAAAAGGCTTGTTAAAAGGTCTAATCGCTATGATTATGCACTGACTGGCTGGATTATTCCAGGCATCTTTTGAAAAATTCTTTTTAGCTAGAGGCCGCTCCTCTTCTTTGGACTAGGGCCTCTAGCTATTAAGGATAGTCTGTTGAGTATGTATTGATAGTTTTGTTTAGACGATCAATTCAAGGCTTGGTTGTGACTTACCTTTTTCATTAACGGTATCCAATCTTTTTGGAGGTTTCTTCAAGAGAACCTCGTTGCTTTGATGAGTTTGTATTACCCTTGCAATGGCTGCTGAGGTGGGATTGATTGTGCTAACTCAGCTCTGATTGCTCTTAAATAAACCTTTTTCAGGCTTGGCTTGCGTTATACCAGAGAGGTTACTAATCCAATTGGATAGAAAATGGTTTTGAATGTTAGGCTTTCAATAACCTTTTTAGACCTTTTAGATTCTATTTGAACAGAATGTTAGCTTGATAGGTTCAGCTTGTAAATCCTTCAAAACTAAGCCATCTTGCCGCGCATCTTCATTCCATAACTTGCGAGCATTTAGGCCGGAGTGCAAGCTGCTTTCTTGGCTAGAGTCAATTTTATAACTTTGCTTACGATTTTCGACTCCTTATATATGCCCAGCAGAAATGGCGCCATGAGTGTAGATCGCGAACGGATTAGTCTTGGAAATGCCTTGATTCGTTTTGCTCTTAAGCAAGGCGATGCAACGGCTATTTCTCGGACTACGCTTCAGCTTTGTAAGGGAGATAGAGAGAAGGCAGATCTACTTTCTCTCTGGTTTATTGATGTTGGTAAAAGTTGCAAGGAATATCTTGGGACCATGACGGACAATCAAGTATTTATGCGCATGTGGATGCTAGGTAATGTAGATATCAAGCAGGTCTCAGAATCAGGTGAGCCAATCTTTATTTTAACAAAGAAAGGTGTCGAAAGAGTTAGGCATTCGCCGAAAGAGAAATGGTTCTATAAACTTTTATGGGATAATCATGAGGCCTCTAGGGACGAGGAATGCGTCATTTCTTAGCAGGATTAGTGTTGTTGCTCTTGCTTGTAGTACATAGTGAATCTGCTTTCGCTGATGGGGCACAAGAAGAATTCACGAACCACATGCTGGAATGGAGAGAAAAGAGTGAGTTGGCTCAGGATAATTTAAGAGGAGCGGAGGAGGAATTAAAGGCTGGCTCTAAGTATAAAGCCTGTATCAAGCAAAGAATCGCAAGCAAGTATGGCGTCGAGGCATTTCAAGCATTAATTAAAGCCCATCAAATCAATGACTCAGAAAATGAGTTTGACAACTTAGAAGAAAATTTGGCCAAGTGGAATGATCTACGTGATTGTAATGCTGATGGTTCGTTATTGAACTAACCTTATATGTATAGACGTTGAGAAGATCTCTTTTGCTTGGCCTGATTGAGCTAGCTCTTTACTGATGATTGTTGTAAGCCGATATCATCTTTTTAAAAGTTAAAGCAGTATTTGTATTGATCAACGCATTTGATCCAGCCTTCGTTGAGACGTCGACTTATTATGAATGTCTGACCAACAAGCTTGGTGATGGTGGAGAACTGAGTGGCTTCGAGTTCACCAACGCGCGCTTCTAGGCCATCAACACGGCCCTTGAGGATGGCGAGCTCCTGCTCGAATTCGTTGAGAAGGCGACGCAGTTCGTCGGTGACTTCAGTGATGCGGTCGAGGCAAGCATTCAATAGAGCAGCCGCTTCAAAGCGGGTCATTGCTCTGTTGCCCAGGTAGCTACCGCTTGGATAGCCAGCTACACAGCCGTAGCGCTCAATCAGGTTGCTCAGAGCCTGATAAGCCCAATCAGTTGGGTAAACATCTTGGAATTGAGAGATGCTGGTGACCTGCTCGCTGGAGGCCGAATAATCGGACACACCTTTGATGTCTAGGTCTGCGGCATTAGCAGCCATTGGCGCCATAAGGCCCAAGGCAGCAGGTGCCACCAGCAATTGCTGGAAGAGTTTCATTTGGTTCCTCACACAGATAGGCGCAATGCGCCAATTGAATGTTGGTCATTAACTTCTCCTTAAACACATCTTGGCGTGGAAATTAGGCCTGTAGTGCTTAGTGTTTCGTGAATTTATTTCTATAATTAAGTTTCAAGTTTGCTCATTAGATATTCAAGAGAAATATGTGTGGTTAATCAAAGTTCTCGTTTTACTTACTCGTGAAAAAGTATCGGCTTTTCTGGCGAACATTGTTTAGCGACCATTTTTTTAAACGTGCCGAATTCTTCCTTATGGTTTGTTTAGGTTCTTCGAATTTAGCACTTCATTCGTGAGCATGAGTTGATTTGCTGATGCTATTTCCTGATCTGCTCATGTCTTCTTAGGGATTGTTGCGTATTGGCGGCTGAATGTAAATGAAGAGTTATGGTTGGTGGCCAATTGTTATTCGTCTTCTTGCGTATTTGATGGTTTGCTTTTGCTTGGAATGTCCTGATTCTAGATGTCTATGTATTGATTGGTTAGATATCAGCTTATTAATGAACTATGTCTTTGGTAAGCCTTAGGCAAAGCTAGCCTTTTTTGATTATATTTTATGCTATTAATTTTTCTTATGAGGCTATTTATTTAAAGTTGAATGCATTGAAAAACAGGCCTTCGTCTAGGCTTGTGTAATTGTAAACAACTTTTCGGAACGTTTATCGATATCGTTTGATGTTTATGACTTCTGGTGATCTGTTCTATGCCTAGAGCGCTTCTTGGTCTTGGGCAGGAGTGGCTTGATTGTCGTTGCTAGAGGCTTGTGATGCATCGGCTTCGCCACTCACTGGAGCCACTGCTGTTGTTGCTGGAGCTGCGGCTGCGGCCTCAGCAGCCTTTTTGGCGGCTGCAGCTTCCGCTGCAGCTTTGGCAGCAGCTTGCTCAGCAGCCTGTTTGGCTGCTGCTTCCGCAGCGGCTTTGGCAGCTGCTTCCTCAGCCGCCTGTTTGGCCTGAGCTTCTGCGGCTTTCTTGGCTTTGCTGCCGCCTGTGGTTAGGTTGTTTAGCGCCCAAAAAACACCGATAATAATGGGGATATGCACCAAACCGCCCATTACGACTTGAGACTCGGGGTAAGCCATCTTTGGTGTTTAGGCAAACATCACTAATCATAGGCTGCTCTAGAGCCGGCTTACAGGTCTTAATTACTTATCTTATCTTTGTCATTTGAATCGCATTTCTTGCTTCGAGTAAGTATTTTACCTATTGTCTACGTTTTTTGTATCCCTTGGCCAGGCTGAACGGTCTAGTTCATATGCTTTGGGAGAGACTTATTTATAGATTTTTTCTTTTATTGATTTGTTTTCCGGTTGGAAGTATTTCTATAGCTCATCCTTTATCAGACGATTGATGGCTTCGATGCTCATCTTCGTCGATGTGCAGTCAGCATTAAGTGTAGGGCTCAAGATTGAGGTTGCTTTGATGACCTGAGGATTGTCAAGGACTTCAGGGCTAATGCCAACCTCGAGAAGTGATAAGGGTAATGTCTCTTTTGCAATCCTCTTGCTCAGTTGTCCGCTTTTGACGAGACATTCGCTAGCGGCAGATGTCCCAGTTGCAAAGGCGCGAATGCTCACCGCAAGTTGTTTGCTGGCGTTTTTGATTTGAAGGTTGGTTTCATTGGCGGAGGCTGCGGATGTAATCAGAAGTGCCATAGCAGTTGTTGCGCCTAATAGCATTCTCATGTTGCTTGGATGTTGTCTTTTATAGGGGTGGAAATTGCTGGCAATCATAATATATTTTATAAATTTATTGCCTATTATAGGCTTGATGAATGATCCATGCATTTGCGTGCGCAAATATTTCCTTGTACCACTCTTCTTAGCCTTTAATGCTTGCTTGTTGTTTGGATCGCCTTTCATTGTTTGATTCGTCTCTTCTGCTGGCCTGTCTGGTGCTCTAGCAAGAGTGCCGCTTTAATTTGAACAATCATATAGCCGGATAGCTTTCGGCTAAAGATCTTATGCGAGGTGTTTTGGGGGAATGATTGTTGTTATTCGCTGTGTTGATTATTCAGGTATAGGTGTTGACGAGATTGTTCTTTGGTAGCTCTTTCTCGGCTAATTGGTTCGCTTGGCAAATGGCGGACACTGCTGATAAGTCGTTTCTCGCCAGGTTTGAGCAGAAGTTGGAAGTTCAATGGCGGCATCTGATCTGTCGATGGCACCCAGGAGCACCATTCACTGAACCGATCTAAGCCTTTCAAGGCTTGAGTGAAAATGGTTTGACTCGTTAGCGGTATTCGGCGTTGGCATTAACACGCCCAATTGGACAGCGAATTGTGATTGGGCTATTTGGCGCTTGGCTGTTCGGACTTGCTGGAGTATCGCCGCTGAGAGCTGCGGAGCGATTGGAGGTGCAGCTTGAGGGGATGGTGATACCGGTTTGGATTAGGGAGTTGGTCGATTTGGGGCGGCCTGGGGGCAGCAGTAGTTCTGAACTCATCCCCTGGCTCAATTTGCTCGATGCCGATAGCCGCTTCGATCTATTTGAGCTGCTTCAGGCATCTTTGCTTACAGATCAGAGCATGGCTCGACAGATGCTGCGTAGTTGGGCAGGACGTCAGCTGCTTGATGCCGTCAGTGATTTGGTGAGGGTCGATGCCGACAGTAGTGGCATTGTCTTGTTCAACACTCTGGAACTGCTCTTGAACAGTCAGTCAGAGGTGACCGCTCTGGACTTGCTTGAGGAGCTCCCTGCTGAAAATGTACGCCTCGATCTTGATGCTCTACTTCAGGTAGCAAGTCGCTGGCGGCGTCAGTTGCAACAGCAGCAGCAGTTGGTGTTAGCGCTCGGGAGGTTTCCCGCCACACAAGTTCCAGTTTTGCAAGAGCTGGCAGGTCAGGAAGTTTTTGCCGCAGGGCCTGAGTTCAAATCTTTGCCAGTGGCTCATCGCACCAAGCCCCTCCAGCTAGAGCTGTGGCGCCCACCTGATGGCACTCCGTTGCGGTCGAGCTGGGTGGTGCTCATGCCCGGCTTGGGTGGAAGCCAGGATCATTTTCGTTGGTTGGCTCTCAGCCTTCAACGTAAGGGCTGGCCGGTTGTGGTGCTTGAGCATCCAGGGAGTGATGCCAAAGCGGTGCATGCCCTGCTGAAGGGGCAACGACTTCCACCTGGAGCAGATGTGTTGCCTGACCGCTTGGCGGATCTGCAGGCTGTCCTGCAGGCACGAGAGCAAGGCACGTTGGTATTGCCTGGTCAGAAGTTGGTGCTGATGGGTCACTCCCTCGGGGCACTGACGGCTCTATTGGCTGCTGGTATGACCCCGGATCCTGGTTTGTATACCCGTTGTCGTAAGGCTCTAGACGATCTTCCTCTCACCAATCTCTCGCGCTTATTGCAATGTCAGTTGGTTGATGTGCAAATACCAAAACTGCAGTCAATCCCTCAGCTAGAGGCAATCGTGGCTCTCAACAGTTTTGGTAGCTTGCTGTGGCCTCGTGATGGGGCTGTGCCTTTGTCGGTTCCAGTGTTACTGACTGGCGGCACCCTTGATTTGATTACTCCTCCGCTGAGTGAGCAGCTCGATTTGCTTTTGGCAATCTCACCCCATCCCGCTAGTCGAGTCGTGCTTGTGGAGGGCGCTAGCCATTTTTCACCGGTGCGGGTTGAAGGTCAGATGGGTGAGGGTCGTGGCGATGATCTCTTTCAACTAGGCGAAGAGCTGGTAGGGCGTGAGCCGCTAGCTGTGCAGCGATTGTTGGCAGTGGAGATTCAAATCTTTTTGGAGCAGGTTGAGGCTGGCGAAGCCCTTCAGGGCTCCAAACATCAGCAGGTCGGGGATTTGCGGCTTCATCGTTTGGATCGCAACGCAGCAGAGAGACTTCGCAAATCTCAGTAGCGGACGCGGGGATCAATCAGAGCAACGAGCAGATCCACGCTCACGCTTACCAGCACCATCA
The DNA here is from genome assembly GCF_047304505.1 of Prochlorococcus sp. MIT 1318. Lineage (NCBI taxonomy): Bacteria > Bacillati > Cyanobacteriota > Cyanophyceae > Synechococcales > Prochlorococcaceae > Prochlorococcus > Prochlorococcus sp. MIT 1318. Next base: position 1,517,843 of record NZ_CP138958.1, read on the forward strand.
GGGCAGCCACGACAACCACAATTCCTTGAACCACTGGGTAGTCACGTTGGTTGATTGCTTCTTGGAGCCGTAGGGCGATGCCTGGCCAGGAGAAGGTGACTTCAATTAACAGTGCGCCGCCAATCAGCGATGCCACTGTGATCCCAGCAATGGTGAGTACTGGCAGAAGGGCATTAGGGAGGGCATGGTTGAGCACCACCTGTTGCTCATTCAGCCCCCGACTACGGGCAGCTTCAACGTAATCGGATTGCAGTGTGCGGCCTAGATTGAGTCGCAGGGTACGGGTAAAAATCCCACTGAGGAGAAGGCCTAGGGTCCCTGCCGGTAACACCAGGTGTCTCACTGCTCCTTGAAGAGATATCCAGTCGCTGCTCCGCAGACTGTCGAGGATCAGGAAGCCGCTCCCCTCTGGTGGTAGCAAGCTCGGGGGAAAACGTCCGCCAATTGGTAGCCAACCGAGAATGACTGCAAACAGCAGTTGAACAATCATCGCGGCCCAGAACGGTGGCAGGGCATAGGTGCCAATGCCGTAGAGGCGGCCTGCGAGATCTAGCTTGCCTTCCGGGCGGGCAATACCACTGAAACCAACGACCAGACCAACCACTGCTGCAATCAATAGTGCCGTCAGGCTTAGTTCCAAGCTGGCTGGTAGGGCTCTGGCAATGATCTTGCTCACTGGTTCCTGGTTGAGAAGAGCTTGGCCTAGATCGCCATGAATTAAGTCTTTGATGAAGTGCAGGTATTGATGCAAAAGCGGTTGATCCAGTCCAAGCTTGGTGCGCAGAGCAGCGCGGGCTGCAGCCGGCGCACGATTGCCTAATACGGCATCGACTGGGTCTCCTGGTGCCACCCGTAGGAGGAGAAACACCATGCTGGCAATGAGCCAGAGCATCAGCGGTGCCAGGGCCAAGCGGGTGGAGCTGTAGCGCAGTAGTTCTCTCCCGCGGCCCATCAGTGCAGCTCCCGTAGACGCTGGAGCATTAAATGGCCGCTCCCGTCAAACTCTGGCTTGGATAAGCGCCGCTGGGCCCAAGCTCGTGGAGCTACCAGCCAGATTGGTAGATAGGCCGCTCCGCCGGCGGCGGAGCGTTCGATCTCTCTGAGCTGGTGGAGACGATCGGGTCCGCGAAGTTCATCGCTGTGGCGAAGGCTCGTTTCCAGCCCATCTGTGGTCCAGAAGCTGCCGCTAATTGCCGCTTCCCCTTCTTCGCATACAGATCCATTGGCTTTGCTGCAGCTTAATAATGGAGCTAAATAGGCTTCCGGGTCGGGATAGGCGCCTCGCCACTCAAGGATGACGGCCTGGAATGCGCCTTCCCCCAGTTGGCGGTAAACGGTGGTCGATTCGACGCTATTGAGCTTCAGTGTCAGGCAATCCGAGAGATCACGTTCCACCTGTGCCTGCCATGTAAGCGCCAATAACTTGTCTGCTGGCACGTTGGAACGGAAAGTAAAAGGGAGTGTCAGCTTTTGAGTTCCGCAATAGCCTGCCTTTTTCAGCAGCTGCTTGGCTCGTTGAGGGTTGTAGCTGGGCCAAGGTGTGAGTGGTTCAGCCTGCAAGTTTGGCGGCACTAAAGACCGCAGCGGGCGTCTTAGTCCATAGCTCACGCGCTTCACCATCAGCTGACGGTCGAGGCTGTAGGCGAGGGCCTGACGTAAGAGGGGTTGATTGAGTGGAGGGGCATTGCTGAGGAGAGTGATGTAGCCGATCTCAAGTGCTGGTCCCTCTCCTTCGCGGAGCTTCGCTTGCTTGGCAAGGTGATGGAGCGCAAGGCGTTGGTCTTCGTCCAGTGAATTGGAGAGGAGTACATCCACTTCACCGCTTCGTAGAGCACCAAATAGGGCAGTGGAGTTGCTCAGATTAATGAAATCAATTCCAGCATTACTGGCCTGGGTACTCCAGTACTGCAGAAAAGGCTCAAGGCGTTGTTGCTGGGTTTGAAAGCTAGTGAGTCGGTAAGGGCCGGTTCCAATGAATTGCTTATTGAGGAACTGATCTTTGTGCTTGGCGTAAGCAGTTGGTGATATCGGCGTCAGATTGATTGAGGTGAGTAGTCCCTCTAGAGAACTTGAGGGTCGCGTTAATCGAAGGCGTAGCAGGTAGGGACTGGCTGTCTCCACGGTGGCAATCCGTCCACCTATCACGTAGTTGAGGGTGCCGATACGCAGAAATCGCCGCAGACTGAACGCCATCGCGGCGGCATTGAAGTGGGTGCCATCGTGAAACAGCACATCCTTCCGTAGAGGGATCGAGATGGTGAGGCCGCCATCACTGATCTGAGGTGGAGCGGATGCCAGACGTGGCTCTAGGTCCCCTTTGTGATTAAGCCGGTAGAGGGGCTCCCCCAGGGCGCTCAGCAATTGCAGAGCATCAAAAGTACTGGCCTGGGCAGGATCGAGGGATGTGATCTTGCCAGCACTAGCCACGATGAGTCGCTGACTAAGGCGAGCAGGCTGACAGGCAATTTGGCTCAGCGCTAGGGAGAAACCAAAGAGAGCAGCCGCCCAGCCTAGAGAATTACGACGGCCGGAGCTGGGCACAATGAGTGCGGATCGGATGGCCTTGATTCAAAGATTTGCTAGTGAGTGTCGTTGTGTTTTATGGGAAGAGCAGGTGATGTGTTGCATCGACACTTCAAACACCGGGGATCCATTGGGCAGTAGTGGCCAACGTCTCACCCAACAGCGATTGTGGTCATCGTCGATTCCGATTACCTGGAATTGCTCTTTACCATTGAGGAGTTGAACACAGTCGCCTTGATGGAGATCCATGATTGGTCGGAAGTCCGGCTTGGAAAAGAGTTGGACTCTTGACATCATCGAAGCGGTAGACATGAACCTTTGGGGGCACAGGTCAGCGTCTGCAGACTTGCCTCTCAACTTGTTTTATAACTCTTACGTAAGCAGGGGGCTCATCCTCAGGGGGGCTGGAAGTTAAAGGCAGCTGAGATGGGCGGCAACTCCTTTGACCTCAGCCATAGAGGTAATTGCAGTCAGGGCATCTTGCATCTGGCCTTGGCTTATTTCATGGGTAATCACAACGATTTCGGCGCCGGTCTCTGAGGCATCGAATTGCACGATTGATTGAATCGAGATGCCACGATCGCCGAAGCAGCTACCGATCCGACCGATCACTCCTGGGGCGTCTTCTGCGTTGAAGCGCACATAGTTGCGCTGACGGATTGCGCTTGGATCAACGAGGTGACAGGAACGCCAACTGCTTGCGGCAAGAAGGGGGTCGAGGCTGCCGTTGATTTCCCCTAATTGGCGTATGCCAGCGATGTTGAGGATGTCCGCCACCACAGCTGAGGCGGTGGGTCCAGAGCCTGCTCCTGGGCCATAAAACATCACGCGGCCGATCGGATCGCCCTCAACCAGGATGGCGTTGTTCACGCCATTCACGCCAGCAAGCGGGTGGTCGAGAGGAATCATGGTTGGCTGCACCCTTACAGCTAAGGGCAAGGACTGACTGGTCTGAGCATCTGAGTTGAGACGTTCGGCGATAGCCAATAGTTTCACCCTGTAGCCAAGCTGTGTGGCGTAGTCCACATCGCGGCTTTGAAGGTTGTTGATGCCTTGGGTGGGAATTGAGTCACGGTCGACAGGTCCACCGAAGGCGAGTCCAGTGAGGATGGCAATCTTGTCGGCCGCATCGAACCCCTCAACGTCGGCCGCTGGATCTGCCTCTGCGTAGCCAAGATCTTGGGCGGTCTTGAGCACGTCGTCATAGGCCACCCCTTCCTGTGCCATGCGGCTGAGGATGTAGTTGGTGGTGCCGTTGATGATGCCGCTCACGCGTTCGATCCGGTTGCCACCTAGTGATTGCTTAAGTGGCTCGATGATCGGGATGCCACCGCCGACGGCAGCTTCGATGAGGACGTAGACCCCAGCAGCAGCAGCAGCAGAGGCAATCTCTTCGCCATGTCTTGCAATCACTGCTTTGTTAGCTGTAACGACCGCTTTGCCGGCGGCAATGGCTCGCATGATCAGGGTTCGGGCTGGTTCGATCCCTCCCATGACTTCAACAACCACGTGAACAGAGGGATCATCAACAACGGCCTGTGGGTTGTTGGTCAGTAAGGATGGGCGGAGCTCAATCGGGCGAGGTCTTTGCAGATCTCGAACCGCTACACGGACCAGTTCAAGCTCAGCCACCAGTGGATGCCGCCCTTCAGGGGCTTGGAGGATGCCTGCTACACCTGCGCCTACTGTTCCAAGCCCCAGGAGACCGATTCCTAATTTCGTGCCCATGGCAGCTGTGTCCAGTCGTGTAATTGCTGGCCGGACTCTAAGAAGTTGTTGAAGACGAAACCCTGGCAAGTTGCTGTGCCTGGGCCTTCATGTTGAGGAGGATATTGAGGAATCCGTTAGCTCTTGAGGGGGTAAGGCTGCCTTGAAGGCCTGTGGCTTCAATGAAGCTTGGATCCACGGCCATGACTTGCTCAGGCGTGAGATTGTTGAGGCCTTGAATCAGCATTGCCAGCAAGCCTCGTGTAATCAGCGCGTCGGAGTCTCCCTGCCAGTGAAGCCGTCCTTCCACGAGTTCACCAAGCACATGGACCTGGGAAATGCATCCCTTCACCTTGATGGCGTCGGTTTGTAATTCCGGGGACATTGGTGGCAGCTTTTTGGCCAGCCATAGAACATATTCGTAGCGGCGGCGGGGATCAGAGGTGCCGTTAAGTCTCTCGACCATGCTGTCAAGGGCTTCACTGCCAAAGCTTGAGGGTGCGGCGGTGGGCTCAGCCATGGCGAAGGATCAGAATTTGAGGCGCTGTTCACGCACGCTAAACAAAACACCTGCAAGACCAAGCAGGAGAGGCGAGCCAGTGCTGGCGAGGAACCATGGTGTTTGTGGAGTTTTGGGTTGGCTGACCACCTCATCGAGCTTCACCTTGCCTGAGCGGATTGGCAGCATCAGATAGTCACGGTGACCTGGGCCAGCATCCACCTGCAGGTCGAGGGTTCCTTCTTGCATGTCTGGCAGGCTCAAGCTCAGTTTTCCCTGTTGATCCATTCGACCCAGCTCTCGGCCTGGTGCTCCGTTGGCCTCTAAGACGCGTACCACTGCTCCCTCAACAGGTGTTCCCGTTGAGAAATGGCTTTGAAGTTCCAGGCTGCCATCGAGGTAGTTGAGAGTGCTTTCAATGGCATGGGCTTTCGCTGCCTGACCTTGCCCGAGACCAAGAGATGTTGTTGCGATCAATAGAAACAAAGGCTGGATCAGGGTCCGCATTGAATGATCTCTGAAAACTCTGAAAATCATTTTGAGAGATTCTTGCAGGATTGACTAGTGCCTGTGTGGCAGCCTTTGAGACGTGTGATTATTGTCGTACGAAATATTTGCCACAGGCGCATATTTGGCTGCTGAAAAATGGCAGCAATGTCGAGTTGAATATTTTTTGAGACCAATTCTTGGAATTAGATTTGATTCAACTCCAATTTATTTTGTTTTAGCTTTCAATTGATCAATGACCCATGTGCAACGAATGAGCAATGTCTTCATAATCACGACCTCAAACAGGAGTTGGATGTTGTAAGTCGATATTCCATTGAATTGCAGTGCCTTCAGTAGCAAGACCTGGATAAAGTTGATTGACTCCTTGAAGCATTAAGTCTTTTTAAAAGCTATCTTGAGTTGTAGAGCCTTGCAGCCCGTTGACAAAATAAGAGCTGAAGACGTTTTCTATATTCCCGCTGCCATGGGCTGAATTTTCAATGCTAGCAAGGGTTAGTAGACCACTGTTATTATCTGCATCTCTGATGGGGATGAATGCAGCTTCGTTTTTAGTGACTTCATATGAATTGCCTTGTGGTGTGATGATGTTCCCCCCAAATAGCCATTTGAGTTCATCAACATAGATGTTTCCCTCTCCTGTAATCGGGTCGATCGCTCCTCCAATTTGGCCGACTTCTACTTCTCCTGTAAGGTCAAGAGTGTAGCCTAGTAAAGACGTATTAAATGACCTTTGAGGGCAAATGAATGAAAGGATATTTCCCTGATTATCCGTCTCGACTGAAGCGATTGATTGCCCAAATAACAGTTTCCCAGTCTTGCCTTCTATGGGATCGTATTGAAAAAAAACAATATCCTCTGCTTCTAGCAGTAATCTCACTTCTGAGTCTAAGGAATGATTTTGGTGAAGCTCAATATCCTCCTCGTATAACACCACGGCATTCTCCATGCCTTCCTCGAATTCCTCATCGCTAATCTTATTGTCATTGTTTTGGTCGATTGTCTCAATGATTGCATCGGCATCATCATTCTCTAGTTCAAGGATTATGCTTGGCCCTTGATCATCAAAAACAGCCTGAAAGGTGAAGGTTTTGTCGTCGATAGTTGTCTGGAATATATAATCATCGCCTACTCCGAGTGAATTGAATAAGTTAGATTGAACAACTGGTCTAAGGGTGATCACGTATTCTTCGCCGTCTATCTCTATGGACTGAACTTTTGTGTATGAATTAAGTGCTAGTGCTGTCATTCTGCTCGATCGCTTAAGCCTCAAAGCAGGCTGGTTCAGTGATGGCTAATAGTCAAGAAAATATTAAATATAAAGCTTGTCTCTTTTTAATGCCAGGGCTTTCTTGATGCATTTTTTATTCGTAATTTGGTAGCTGATTCTAAGTTTTTATTTTACTCTGGCAACTCCTCTTTCACTAATCCAGCCATCAAGGGGTATATCCCAACTGTCACGAGGCAGTAACTCTGTTGATATGCAGGCTTGTGGCAAGACTGCAAGCGTTCGCACTTTGCGCCAAGCCAAATTGCTTCTGAAGCGGTCGAAGAAACCGCCTCCATAGCCGAGTCTGATCCCTCGTTGATCCATCGCCAGAGCAGGGATCAGCAAGAGGCCTATTGCATCAGCATCAAGGATGGCTTCATCTAGCGGGGCGGGGATCATGCAGGCATCTTTTCGCAGTGGAGTAAGAGTCCAAGGGTGGTAACTGAGTCTTCCGTCCTCCCCACTGACTGGTAGTGCCAAAGGCAACTTCAAGTTGAGTTTCAGTTCGCGGAGATCTACTTCTCCGCTAAGCGGCCAATAAACACCAATGTGTCCTCGTAGCTTCCCAGCTTTTAAGTAACCCTGAATAGTGTTGACAACCTGCTGAATGATTGTGTCTTGAACTGCAGGTAATTGTTGAGCGCGCAGTGCCTTGAATTGACGACGAAGCTTGGCTTTGGCGATGGCTTGATTCATCGCGTTATGTAACCCCAGCGGCCCATGAGTGGAAAGATTAGGGGGATTGTTGTTTGATCTGCTGGCCAGAGTCTCTGCAGTTCCATGCTTAGTTGTGGCAGCAAGTCATGTCCCTCCTGCGTTGCTTTCCTCAAAGCCGACCAGGTGCCTATGTAACCGATCAGCTGTTCACAGCTCCATTTGAGGGAGATGAAGAGCTCTTGGGGCAACGTTTTGCTGATGGTGGGGAATGGCAGGTCCTGATAGTGGTTGTCGACATGGTGACGCTGGGGAGGCCACCAGCTCGATAGCCTTTCGCTGTAAAGCTGGTCTAGCCACAACTGCAGTGCAGGGGGAGCCCCTTGTGGGGGGTCATAGCCCACCCAGACCATCAGTCCACCTGGGCGTGCCACCTTTAATGCTTCTTCGTTGAATCGGGGTACATCTAGCCAGTGAATGGCGGCGGCCACCACAATTGCGTCCATGCATGCGTTGGGAAACCCGGAATCTTCAGCTGCTGCTACTTGGTAATGAATGTTTGAGTGAGCTGGTGCGGCAGCAACCTGAGCTGGGCTGAGATCGCTTGCATCGACGCGATCAAAGTGCCTTGCAAGCCCTAGAGAGGCCTGGCCGCTACCACAGGCAACGTCCCAGCAACGTTGGTGGCTGGCGGCTTTACTGCTGATCCAGGTAAACAGGGATTCCGGGTAATAGGGGCGCTGTTGGGCGTAGGACTCAGCCACGCTGTCAAACCAGCCGTGTTTTGGTGAGCAGGAGGAGTCCATCAGTGGTTTTAGCGCTGGAACCAACCCGTGAGTGCTATGGCCAGGGCGTCGGCGGCATCATCGGGTCGGGGCGGCTGATCAAGATTCAATTCACGCATCACCGCATCGAGCACTTCATCTTTTTCAGCATGGCCTGAGCCCGCCAGAGCAAGCTTGATCTGCATCGGTGGGAATTCCATCACTGGCACTCGAAAGCGTGCCAGGGTCATGATGATGACTCCACGTGCCTGGACCACGCTGATTGTCGTGCTGGAGCGGTAGAAGAAGAATTTCTCCACAGCGGCCAGTTGGGGCTTCCAACGACGGATGAGCAGGCGTAGATCGCTGGCGATTTCCACCATCCGTTCACCATCGTCAATGCCGGGATTGGTGCGGATGATGCCGCAATCGAGCATCTGCTGTTGTCCGTTGCTGGTGTCGATGACCCCGTAGCCCACCCTGGCAATGCCAGGGTCGATGCCAAGGATGCGCAAGCGTTCAGCCTGCTTGAGTTGTTAGCGCGAAGTCAGCCTGATCGCTGTTCTCGCTGCGTTCGAACACTTTGCAGAAAATTTTGACGACCCGATCCCCTGAATCAATCTGCTCGAGGGGGTCTTTTCGCAATCGATGGCGTAGAGAGCAAGAGATCACGCGTGCCACATCTTCTTCCGAAACCTCTGTTCGTCCTGCAAAGGCTGCTAGAGCCCTGGCGGCACGGTTTGTGACGATATCGCCACGTAGTCCATCTACATCTAGTTCGCCACAGACAGCCGAGATTCGTAGGCGCAAATCGTTGTCGAGGCTCACCTGTTCAAGACGTTGCTGGGCCTCAATAACGCGTTGTTGTAAGGCATCTTGGTTGGCTTGCACCGATGTGGCAAAGGTATCGGGATCGCTATCAAAGGCGGTGCGCTGATCAACCACCTGCACCCGTAGATCTGGATCGCGGACAGTGCGCACCTCAACACTCATGCCAAAGCGATCAAGGAGTTGGGGGCGTAGCTCGCCCTCCTCGGGGTTGCCGGAGCCGATCAGTACGAATCGGGCAGGGTGTCGCACTGATACCCCTTCACGTTCCACCGTGTTCCATCCTGATGCCGCTGAATCCAGCAGCACATCGACAAGATGGTCGTCAAGCAGATTGACTTCATCGACGTAGAGCAAGCCGCGGTTGGCCTTGGCCAGTAGGCCTGGCTCGAATGCACGAACTCCTTCGCTGAGGGCCTTCTCGATGTCGATGGTGCCGCAAAGACGATCTTCAGTGGCACCGAGAGGCAAATCCACCATCGGCACCTGTCGCTCCTCAGTGGCAAGGCTTTCACCATGTTCAATGCGTTGGCGTACGTCACTGCTCTGTAGATCCGGATCAGTGGGTGAGCTGTTGTAAGGGTCGCCAGCGACGACATCAATCCCTGGAAGGAGATCTGCTAGGGCTCGGATCGCGGTGGACTTGCCCGTGCCTCGATCTCCCATGATCATGACTCCGCCGATTCGCGGGTCGATCACGTTGAGCAGCAGAGCCAGTTTCATCTCTTCCTGGCCAATCACGGCGGTAAAGGGAAAGACCCTGCGCTTGCGGGTTGAACTCACGGGTTGATGTCTGGAGTTGTTTTGGATTGTTTCACAGGCAGGAGTGTGAGCACTTGCGGTGGGGTGGCATCAGCTGGGTAGATCAGTCGAATTCGGACATCTCTAGTTTCTCCTGGCGTCAAGCTGATGCGACCAAGGTCTGGCCCCATCTGCCCCTGCCGCAGGACTAGGTGGAAGCGGCGACGGCCCATGGGTCGACTGGACTCGCTATCGAGTCCACTGACCTCGATTAGCCCTCGATACATCACAGGTCCGCTGGCTGAAACGCGAAAGTCCAGGCTTGTGTTGTTGTTGTCCTTCTTTAAGGGGGACTCAAGGGTCAGCAAGAAGGATTTTTCCTGCTTTGATCCGTTGTGTAGCGGCAGGGTGAGGTCATATTCAACTCCGTAGTTGCCATGGGCAGCCCATGCCGTGTTGTCGTAGTGCGCTTGTAATTCAGCAGTTTGGACCTGATCTGTGCCGAGGCTGCCCCTCTCGAGGCTGCTGATAGGCCAGGAGATGGGAGTGTTGATTGCGCTTAGCACGGTGCTATCAGGATCAGTCAGGGTTGTCTTCCATGTGCTGCCCAATTGGATTCCGCTGACGCGCGAATACACGATCTTGCCGCTGCTACCTCGAGGCGTGGGGTGATGTTCCTTGGGGCTGAGTTCGCCGCTTTCAAGCAGCTCAATCCAGCGAGAGAGTGGAGGGGCTGTTTTGGGATTGCCGTATGCAGCCACGGTTGCCAGTGAGATGGGGCCGGAGCTATGCAGCCGCATTTGAAGGTTGCGACCGTTGAGCAGTGGATCGAGACCTGCTACGGGAATGGGGAGTACCAATAGGGCACTCGGGCTGCCTGGCAGGAGTTCCCATCGCTCTGGCAGCTCTTGAGCTCGCTCTCCCCGCAGGAGATCGCCAGCTACCCTGCTGCCTGGGCCAGCGGCAATAGGGCTCGTGGTTTCGGCAATCACTTTCGGCAGAGGCAGAAATGGTGCAGCTGTCTGTCCTGCTTCGGTGGCTTGCGATAGGGAGGTGCTGCCTCTCAATAGGGTCAGTTGCACAGGCTCGTCACCCCGTGGCTGAGCCAGCACTGCTAGCCAGAGGGTGGATTCGAGATGATCAGGAAGGCCGGCATACACGTGGTGACTGAATAGATCGAAACGACCATCGAGTGGCACGGCTAGGTTGCTTTTGTCAGCTTTGGCGCTTGAGCTTTGTGTGTTTTTGGTAGGGAAGGTGGAGAGCAGAATCCCTTCGCCTGTAATGAGTTCGGGATTGTTGTCATTAACCATCAGCACCTTGTCAAGCCCGCCTGGTAGGGGCCTGACCTGTTGCTGTCTTTGTTTGACGGTTGGGGCAGCAATCAGAGCGGGGGTGTCAAGCACTGCTCCGGATAAGTTGAAAAGCGCAAATGACAAAAGGGCGGGGATCTTCATGGCTGATTGCTTTTTGTTGATTCCGTTCGAGGTGTCGATGGCTTTGGCTTGAGTACTGGAGCCATAGCGGCTGACATGTCGCGGATCAGTTCTGTGGAGCGGGGGTCGTTGAAGGGGCCTTTCACCATGAACCCTGCCACTGCACGACTGCCATCAGGTAGTTCGATCAGGCCAGCATCCGCATAAGCGATGCCGATGTCGCCGGTTTTGTTGTAGATGCGGTAGCCCTTTGCCAGGAGGCTGTTGTCAGGCTCTCCTTGCTTGCCGCCCAGTCCCTTAAGAAATCCACCAGGTAATAGGCGGTTGCTGACGGAGGTGCTCATTGCCTCCCTGAATAGATCCCGTGTGCGTGGGCTAAGGGCTTTCCCAGTATCGACAAGTGCGATGGCCCGTGCCAGATCGTGGCTGCTGGTGGTATTGGTGCCTTGTAGATCCGGCAACCAGTTATTCACCACCGTGGAGCTCAGGCCGAGAGCATTGAAGCGTGCATTGAGGACGTCCTTGCCACCAATGCGTTGAATCAGCAGATTGGTGGCGGTGTTATCGCTCACCCGAATCATCTCGGTGGCAACTTCGTGGGCAGGGAATTGGCTGCCAAGCGGCTTGCTGGCCATCCAGCCAGCACCACCACCAATAATCTCTTTGGTGAGCTTCAGGGGTTCATTCCAGCTGAGCTGACCGGAATCGATGAGTTCGAGAGCTACCAGCAGGATTGCTGTTTTGATTGAGCTAGCTGCAGGCAGTGCTGTCTCGGCGGAGAGCTCGGCATAGCGTCCATCATCAAGCACTAGCAAGAATGCGCTTGCTTGTAAGTCTTTTTGTTGCTTGGCCAGTTCTCTCCAGCGGTTGCTCAACGTTGTGAGTTCTTGCTTCGTCTGGAAATTGCCTAGTTGCAAACTATTCCCATTGCTGAGCATGGGGTTTGTGGCTTCCTCAACGATGTTGAAGCCACTGGGGAGGCCCTTCAGGGAAATCCAATTTCGCCCAGGAAGCCACTCCGGCAAGTCCAGTTTGCCCTGCTTCACCTGTGGGCCGAGCATCTTGAGCGCTGAACCTGTAATCACGCCGAGGCCGATGCCCATCAAGATCAGACGCAACAAAAGCCGTAGGGGTCCAGCCCCGTTTGAGCGGTTGCGGTAAGGGCGACTGCTTGACAAGGAAGTGAAGATCAGTGAGTTCGGCTGAGGTTAAGAGTGACGAGAATGGATGGCCCAGCGCAGTTGCCTCACCATCCCTCTCAGCAGGGCTACTTCCTCGGGACGGACGGCAGCGCGTTGAAGTAAACCACGGACTTTGGCCATGCGGGCTTGGGCCGTATGGCTCAAAAGAAATCCCACCTCTAACAGGAGATCCTGTGCGTCTGTTAAGCATGCGTCGAGTTGACGAGGTGATGCTGGGTCCGGCCATGCCGATTGCCATTCCCTGAGCGTTCCTTGCCCTTGGCAACGTTGTAGCTCATGCAGCACGATCGCTACTGCATGCGAGAGGTTGAGGGATGGATATCCGTGGGAGCTGTGCAGAGTGAGTACACGTTGGGCGAGTTGAAGTTCCTCGTTGGTAAGGCCCCTGTCTTCACGGCCAAATACCAGTGCCACAGGTGCTGCACTCATGCTCTCTAGTAACCATGACACTGCTTGTTCGGGGGGTTGCAGGGGGATGTTGCCATGATCCAATCGGCCGCAGCTGGCTACAACTCTGTGACAGTCAGCTACGGCATCGAGCAAGCATGAGAATTGTTTTGCCTGCTCAAGCATTGCTACGCCATGGACAGCCATGCGTCGTGCCTCGGGATCAGCAGGGTCGCAGCGGGGCGAGACCAGGCGTAGTTCTTGTACTCCGAAGTTGGCGCAGAGTCTGGCCACACTGCCCAGATTCAGTGGACCAATTGGCTCAACCAGAACAACAGTCGTTTGGATTGAGCGGATGACCTTGTTCAATTCAGGGAATTTAAATAAGCCAGTAGGTCGGCCATTTCTTGAGGTTCCAGCTGGAATCTGGGCATCGGCGGCGTATTGCCGCTTACCACTTGCCTGATCAGCTGGGCGTCGTTGCGGCGTTCGCTCACGTCAAGGAGATTCGGGCCTAAGTTTCCTTGGGCAGTAATCCCGTGGCAGCCAGCGCAGTTGATGCGGAACAGCCGACCTCCTTGCTCCAAAGATCCCTCCAAATCAAGGGTGGCGTTGACGTAGGGGTCTCGTTGTGAGTGCCCTAGTACCCATAACAAAATTGCAATGCAGACAGCTGCTGCCAGTACCACTAGGGCTCCAATGAACCCGTTTTTGCTTTGATTGTTTGATGACGGGCCCGTCACGGTGAGTTCAGGAGCATGAAACAATTGTGCTTAATCTTTCAACTGGGCGCGAGGCCATGATCGAACCACTTCTCTGCGGAATCGTTCTGGGTTTAATTCCGGTCACTTTGCTTGGATTGTTTGTGGATGCTTGGAATCAGTATCGTCGCGATACTGTTCTGGGGGATTGGTGAACAGTAAGGCGCTGCTGCCATAGATACGGCGATCTTGTTCACGCCACTGCATTGGGGTTTCCACGCTTTTGTTCGTGGCATGCTCACAGATCACGAGGGCATCTCTCTGCAGCCAATGGCCTGAAAGCAGGGCTTTGAAGACTTCTGAATAGAGTTTTGAAGAATAAGGTGGATCGAGGTAGACCAGGTTGAAACCAGGGTTTTCCCCTGCCCAAGGTTGATTGAACTTGGCGGCATGGCAACCTCTCTTCAGCCAGCTCAGTACGTCATGGCGGATCACTTCAATGTTGCTCTGCTGGGAGAGGCCAGAGGCGGTGGCAATTAGGTTGGCTTGACAGACTTTGGCTGTCTTCGCGTTTCGTTCAACAGCTACTACACGTCGTGCGCCGCTTTGCAACGCCTCACAGCCCATTACTCCACTGCCGCTAAATAGGTCAAGCCAGTGGCAGTCATGCAAGCGTGGGGCTAGCACGTTCATCACTGCTTCACGAACACGACTCGTCGTGGGTCTAGTGCCTTGGCCAGCGGGACTCTGAAGCTTGCGCCCTCCGGAAAGCCTTAGCTGGCTACTCATGGCACAGGTTTTGCGCCGGTCTCCAGCCAATTCAGCCAACGCCGCAGCATGCGTTCGCCGGCTGCGGCGGATTTCTCAGGGTGAAACTGACAGGCCCCTAGTCGGCCTTTCCAGACCATCGCTGTGATGTTGTCTCGGCCAAACGGCGCTATGGCCGCAAGATCACTGTTTTGGCTAGGGACTGCAGCATAGGAATGCACGAAATACATCCAGCTGTCTGGATCTTCCTTGTCAAGCAGCGGGCAGTCGTTTCGATGTTCTAGAGCAGCCCAGCCCATGTGGGGAATGCGTTCGCCTTGATTGGAGGGCAGTCGTTGAACGTGGCCCTTAAGCAACCCTAGGCCGGTGGCATTTCCTTCGTCACTCGATTCGAACAACAGCTGCAGGCCCAGACAGATGCCTAGAAGAGGTCGTCCTCCTTTCACCCAACTCTTGAGATCTGGAACCAATCTGGTCTGCTCAAGGTGCACCATGGCGGGATCAAAGGCACCGACTCCAGGCAAGATCAAGGCATCACAGCGGCTGAGGTCGGCGGGCTGCCTCACTATGTGAAGAGCCTTGTGGAGCCTTTCAAAGGCAATCTGCACAGAGCGCAGATTGCCCATGCCGTAATCAATTAAGCCTAGACGTGTAATCAAAGAAACCCTCCGCAATCTGGCCTTTTAGCCATGTGAGGCATTGAATCAGGCCAATGGTGATCTAGGAGGGCTGGAATCGAAGTTGGATCAAGCTTCAGAGGTACTTTGAAATGGTTCCTGAAAGCGTGGCTTTGGGCACTGCACCAACAACTGTGTCGACTTTTTGACCTCCTTTGAACACCATCAGGGTGGGGATACTGCGAATACCGTATTGGCTGGCGACGTTGGGGTTTTCGTCAGTGTTGAGCTTGAAGACTTTGATCTTGCTCTCGAATTCCTTGGCAATCTCATCGACGATCGGAGCAACCATGCGACATGGGCCACACCAAGGCGCCCAGAAATCAACTAGCACAGGCACGTCGCTTTGAAGGACGTCCTGCTCGAAGGAGGCGTCGGTAACTGCGGCGGCATTGGACATTCCTTAGGTCGTTGATTTTGCGGAAATTTAGCAATCGTTTGTATTTTATTCATGCTTAAGAGCCTCCACAGGTAGGAACTGTGACGGTCTCTTGCACAGAAGACGAAAAGCCCGAGCTCGTCGGGCCGGTGTGTGTGAGGAGTGTGTGGGCCGTAGCCCTCACGAATTCATACTAGCCATGGCCTCTCTCGGATCCAATTGGTTTTCGTCTGCGATCGGAATGTTTACTTGCCCATGCCTAGCTGCTGGGCTTTCTGATAAACCTTCCCTTCGGTCAGCAGAGATGGGGCGATGACGACCTCAACCTGTTGCATCTCTTTGATCGTACGGGCCCCAAGAGTGCCCATGGACGTTTTGAGAGCTCCTAGAAGGTTATGGGTGCCATCGTCTAGCAGAGCAGGCCCTCTAAGGATGCGTTCCAGGCTGCCTGTGCTGCCCACCTTGATTCTTGTGCCCCTTGGCAATACTGGACTGGGAGTGGCCATGCCCCAGTGGAAGCCACGGCCAGGAGCCTCCACTGCTCGGGCGATAGGAGAGCCGATCATGACCGCATCGGCACCGCAGGCAATGCATTTACAGACGTCCCCTCCTGTGATGATGCCGCCATCTGCGACGATCGGAACGTAGCGACCACTCTCTCGCTCGTAGTCCTCACGGGCGGCAGCGCAGTCCGCTACGGCGGTGGCTTGGGGGATGCCCACGCCAAGAACCCCACGAGAGGTGCAAGCAGCACCAGGGCCGATGCCAACCATCACCCCTGCGGCACCTGCACGCATGAGTTGCAGAGCGACCTCGTAGGTGACGCAATTACCCATCACCACAGGGACCCCCATGCCTTGACAAAGGGCTTCGAGGTCGAGAGTTTGTTGACCTTCAGGACCAATGTGTTCGGTTGAGACCACTGTCGCCTGCACAAAGAAGAGGTCAGCACCCGCTTCTGCAATGGTTTTGCTAAAGCGCATTGCTGCCACGGGTGTGCCACTTACAGCAGCAATGCCCCCCTGATTTTTGATCTCTTTGATGCGTTGATAGATCAGGGCTTCTTGCACAGGTTTGCTGTAGATCTCCTGCATCAGTGGCACGAAGGCGTCCTTTCCGATTGAGGAGATCCGATCCAGTACTGGGTTGGGGTCTTTGTAGCGGGTTTGGACTCCTTCCAGATTCATTACGCCGAGGGCTCCAAGGCGAGATAGGGCAACAGCCATATCGACATTGACAACGCTATCCATAGCGCTCGCAATGATCGGTATCTCACGTTCGATGCCTGCGAGGTTCCAGCAGGTGTCAGTGATCTCCGGGTCTACGGTTCGTCCACCCGGAACAAGGGCGGTTTCGTCGATGCCATAGGCCCGGCGAACGACCTTGGTGCGTCCGAGCTGAATGTTCACCACAGACCGAATAAAGTCACGCCAAGTTACCAACTGGGGTGATTCAAATTTTGCCTTGAGGAAAAGGAGCTTTGGCTAGGGCTTGTTGTCAGTTGTTCCACGGAAGGATTCCCATCGGGTGCGCACTTTGGAGATCACATCCTGTCGATCTTCGCTGCGGATCAGGCGGGTGATTGAAAACCATGTCAGCCAGAGGATGCCGGCCAGTTCGAAGAGAGATGGAGCCAGAGGAACGCTCTCAATCGTGGACAAAATACCGCCGTAGATACGAACAAAAATCACAAGGGTGATCAATGCCGCAATGAGAAGAACGGGTCGTCTCAGTTGTTGCCATGGGCTTGTCTGATCGTCTTGCTTAATCCAGTTGCTCAACTTGAAGAAGTTGCGCAGTCTCTCCAAAAGCAGCTTCAACTCCTCTCCTTGATCAAGACCTTCGGGCCCGTCTGAGGATGTGGGAGTTGGTGATGGGCTTGAGGGGATGGTGCTTGGCTTGGAGATAGCAGGGCTGTCTTGAACTGGAGCAGGTTGTTGTTGAGCTGGTGTCTTAGGGAAAGCAGGGTTGGCTTGTGAGGGAGCAGCTTGGGCTGCACTCACTTTGAGGTCATCTGAAGCGTCTGAGGGTTTGGGAGTTGGTGATGGGCTTGAGGGGATGGTGCTTGGCTTGGAGATAGCAGGGCTGTCTTGAACTGGAGCAGGTTGTTGTTGAGCTGGTGTCTTAGGGAAAGCAGGGTTGGCTTGTGAGGGAGCAGCTTGGGCTGCACTCACTTTGAGGTCATCTGAAGCGTCTGAGGGTTTGGGAGTTGGTGTTGGGCTTGAGGGGATGGTGCTTGGCTTGGAGATAGCAGGGCTGTCTTGAACTGGAGCAGGTTGTTGTTGAGCTGGTGTCTTAGGGGCAGCAGGGTTGGCTTGTGAGGGAGCAGCTTGGGCTGCACTCACTTTGAGGTCATCTGAAGCGTCTGAGGGTTTGGGAGTTGGTGTTGGGCTTGAGGGGATGGTGCTTGGCTTGGAGATAGCAGGGCTGTCTTGAACTGGAGCAGGTTGTTGTTGAGCTGGTGTCTTAGGGGCAGCAGGGTTGGCTTGTGAGGGAGCAGCTTGGGCTGCACTCACTTTGAGGTTATTTGCAGCAGCTGAGGACTCAGCGGGTTCAGATGAGGACTCGGTGCCTTCCGTTGCTTCGGAGGTTCCGTCTGCTTTGGATTCCTCAGCCGAGCTCATGGTCCAAATATCACACTCTAAATAGTTTAAGAGGCCTCTTTAATACTGAGCCTTTGGCTGTATTAAGCCCTAACAGTGCAGAGGCTGGTTTTTGTTGATGCTGGTGGCTCAATTCATCAGCTTCCGAGATAACCTGATTATTGGCAACCAGCTCTTTTATGGCGGATCCATTGGGACCCAGTGACGGCGGTCCCGGCGAGTCCGACGATCGGATAATCCAGACGGACCTGCGCATTGAAATGTCGCGCTCCTATCTGGAGTACGCGATGAGTGTGATCGTTGGGCGTGCGTTGCCCGACGCTCGCGATGGTCTCAAGCCTGTGCATAGGCGCATCCTTTATGCGATGTATGAGTTGGGCCTGACCAGCGATCGGCCTTATCGAAAGTGTGCCCGAGTTGTTGGTGAGGTTCTGGGTAAATACCATCCCCATGGGGATACAGCCGTCTACGACGCGCTGGTTCGCATGGCTCAGGATTTTTCCATGCAAATGCCGTTGATTGATGGTCACGGCAATTTTGGTTCGGTCGATAACGATCCACCTGCGGCCATGCGATACACCGAATCGCGTCTTCAGTCGCTTACGACAGACAGTCTGCTTGAAGATATCGAAGCAGAGACAGTTGACTACGCGGACAACTTTGATGGCTCCCAACAGGAGCCAATGGTATTGCCAGCACGTATTCCTCAGTTGCTGCTGAATGGTTCCTCAGGGATCGCCGTTGGCATGGCTACCAATATTCCACCGCACAATCTCAGTGAATTAATCGATGGTCTGCAGGCTCTGATCAGTAATCCCGAGCTAAGTGATTCTGAGTTGATGACGCTTATCCCTGGGCCGGACTTTCCAACTGGTGGTCAGATTCTTGGTCGTAGTGGTATTCGTGAAACCTATCTCACCGGTCGTGGTTCGGTAACGATGCGCGGTGTGGCAAATATTGAGACGATTGAACATCCCGGTCGAGCAGACCGGGATGCAGTGATCATTACTGAATTGCCCTATCAGACCAATAAAGCAGCGCTTATTGAGCGGATTGCAGAGATGGTTAATGATAAGAAGCTAGAGGGTATTTCTGATATTCGCGACGAAAGCGATCGCGATGGCATGCGTATTGTCGTGGAGCTGCGACGTGATGCCTACCCTCAGGTAGTGCTTAATAATCTTTTCAAGCTCACTCCTCTTCAGAGCAACTTTAGTGCCCATATGTTGGCGCTAGTCAATGGAGAGCCGGTGCTGCTCACCCTGCGCAAGATGCTGCAGGTATTCCTCGATTTTCGCGTTGATACTGTTGAACGTCGGACCCGCTATTTCCTTCGTAAAGCTGAGGAACGCGACCACATCTTGTTGGGTCTTCTGCTTGCTCTCGATCAGCTTGATCCAATCATCGCGTTGATTCGTGCTGCCTCTGATACGGCTACAGCTCGTCAACAGTTGCAGGAGCATCATGGTCTCACGGAGATTCAGGCGGATGCCATCCTGCAGATGCAGTTGCGGCGTCTGACCGCTTTAGAGGCTGACAAGATTCGTTTGGAACACGAGGATCTTGTCACCAAGATCGCCAATTACAAGGACATCCTTGGCCGACGTGAGCGTGTTTTCGGTCTAATTGAGGACGAATTGACCAAGCTGCGCGAGAAGCATTGCTTGCCTCGGCGCACCGAGATCCTCGATTTAGGAGGGGGGCTCGAAGACATCGACTTGATTGCCAATGAGCGATCTGTGGTGTTGCTCACTGAGACCGGTTATCTCAAGCGCATGCCGGTAAGCGAGTTTGAGGCCACTAGTCGTGGGACACGAGGCAAGGCAGGCACTCGCAGTCAAGGTGAGGAGGCGGTGAAGCTGTTTATCAGCTGCAATGACCATGACACGTTGCTGTTGTTCAGTGACCGCGGTGTCTCCTATGCCCTTCCTGCTTATCGTGTTCCTCAGTGCAGCCGCACAGCGAAGGGAACACCTGTCGTACAGCTCTTGCCCATTCCCCGTGAAGAGGCAATTACCTCCCTTCTGTCAGTTATATCCTTCGATGACGACACCCACTTGTTGATGTTGACGAAGGGTGGCTTTATCAAGCGCACCTCTCTATCAGCTTTCAGCAAGATTCGTTCCAATGGTTTGATTGCCATTGGTCTGGAGGAGGGTGATGCTCTTACTTGGGTGAGGTTGGCAGTTCCTGGTGACAGTGTTTTGATTGCTTCTAGGGCTGGAATGACCATTCATTTCCGACTCTGTGATGAGGAGTTACGACCCTTAGGACGAACTGCTCGTGGCGTGCGTGCCATGAATTTACGAGGCGGCGATTCCTTGGTGAGCATGGATGTATTGCCTGTCGAGCTTGCCGATCAGGTCGCCAAGAGTCTTGAGGATGATCAGGATGAAAGCGGCGAGACCGTTGTCGTTAGTGATGGACCATGGGTGCTTGTTGCTTCCGCTAGTGGACTGGGTAAGCGGGTACCGGTCAATCAGTTCCGTTTGCAGAAACGTGCAGGCATGGGTCTGCGTGCCATCAAGTTCAGGCGCGAAGGAGACGAGTTGGTGGGTTTAAGGGTGCTTGGCTATGGAGAAGAGCTTTTGTTGGTAAGCGAGCGTGGAGTGATTGTGCGTACCAGTGCCGATAAAATTCCTCAGCAGTCAAGGGCTGCTACTGGTGTTCGGCTTCAGCGCTTGGATGCAGGTGATCGCCTCTCTGAGGTGGTGCTTGTGCCACCTGATTCTGAGGATCAGGACCAGTCAGATGATCGATCTGATCCCAGTGAAGTGGCTGGGGTTGACGACGCTCCTTCCAGCTGACATTGACCAGTCGTACGGATGTTTTAGTGATGGGAGCTGGTCCGGCGGCTCTCTGTATCGTTGCTGAGTTAGTCGAGCAAGGCTTGGCAGTGACTGCCCTCGCCTCGCATACACCTGAGCAGCCATGGCCCAATACTTATGGAATCTGGGCTGAGGAGCTTGAGTCTCTTGGGATGGCTTCTTTACTGGGCCAGCGTTGGACCAACACAGTTAGCTATTTCGGTGATGGTGATAACGAGGAGGGTCTTGCTCCCATTCAACATCATTTCGACTACGGCCTTTTCGATCCAGCCGCATTACAAGATTCATTGCTGAGTCGTTGTGGTGAATTGAGTTGGAATGTTGAAACCGCTGTGAGCATTAAGGTGTTGGGGAGAGATACGGAAGTTCTCTGTCACTCTGGCAACGCTTATCGAGCACGGGTTGTCATTGATGCCAGTGGTCATCGCAGTCGATTTATCCGTCGCCCTGATCATGGGCCCGTAGCGGAGCAGGCGGCCTATGGCGTCGTGGGACGCTTCAGTTCATCACCAGTGGAGTCTGGTCAGTTCGTATTAATGGATTTTCGTCCCGACCATCTCAGTGATGAACAACGAGAGAAACCCCCCAGCTTTCTCTATGCCATGGATTTTGGTGAGGGAATCTTTTTTGTTGAGGAGACTTCGCTTGCCTGCGCGCCTCCATTGTCATGGAGTGAATTAAGGGAAAGGCTGCATGCACGCTTGTCTCACCGCGGGGTGGAGATTAAAGAAGTGATCCATGAGGAATATTGCCTGTTCCCGATGAACTTGCCTTTGCCTGATCGTCGTCAACCTTTGCTCGCGTTTGGTGGTGCAGCAAGCATGGTCCATCCTGCTTCGGGCTACATGGTTGGAGCTCTTTTACGTCGAGCTCCGGCATTGGCAAAGCATTTGGCAATGGCTATGGCTGTGGAGCCTCCTCTGGATTCTTCCGCTCTTGCTCGGGAAGGCTGGCAGGTGCTTTGGTCGCCGGAGCTTGTGCAGCGTCATCGCCTTTATCAGTTTGGTTTGCGGCGACTGATGAGCTTTGACGAAGCTCGCTTGCGCAGCTTCTTTGCCACTTTCTTTCGGTTGCCACGTGAGGATTGGGCAGGTTTTCTGGCCAACACGCTGCCACTACCTCGTCTTCTGATGGTGATGCTGCGGTTGTTCTTGCTTTCCTCCTGGGAGATTCGGTTAGGGATGCTTTTTGGGGCCTCTTTGACCTAGTCACGAATGCGAGCCCAGTCCGTCGCTTGAATGAATGGGAAGAGGCCATCTTCCGATTCGAGTGTGATCAGCCAGTCTTCGGGCAGATGTTGCTTGTCATTGATGGCCTGTATTAATTGCCAGAAACGGTTGAGGTGGCGATGGATACGTTCCTTCGCAAGCTCCGTGGTTGTGCCTGCTCGCAGAATGAAACTCCAGTCGGAGGACTGGGCCAGGAGAAGTTCTCGAGCAGCCTGTTGCAGCAGCCGTAGGTCCGATTCTCGAGCCACTCCTAGGCTGCATCTCTCCACCATTGCTTTTCCGGCTCGGCTCCACTCAGGAACCACCCATGCATTGCTGTCATTGAGCCAATAGTCGTGGTAGCCACCTTGCCCCCAGCTTGAGGGACATGGTTCACAAAGTTGGAGTTGGGGGTTTGATGTGAGCACGTCTCGAAGCCTGGTGAAATACATCTGCTCCTTGCTGGCCTGGCGGAAGATTTCGGCAAGGAAAGTTGGCCCCTCAAACCACCAGTGGCCAAAGAGCTCTGCGTCGAAGGGAGCCACTAACAATGGCTCGATGGCCATGGTGTTAGCTAATTGATCGAGTTGGATACGGCGACCCTTTAGGTAGAGCTGAGCGTGTTCTTTGGTAAGTGCGGAAGCTATGGCGGGCTCATAAACTGCTTTGGCATCTAGGGGTGACGTTTGGTCTGTCACTCGATGCAGTTTCAGCCCTAAGGGTCTGGGTTCCTTTAGCCCGATCCCATGGAGTTGTTCGATTGGTAGGTCCCAACCAAGATCCCTATGAAATTCACGGTAAAAAGGGTCGCCTGGATACCCTTGCTCTGCTGACCAGACAGGAAGCGTGGCATCACTGTCTCTGCCGAAGAAGGCCACGCCATTTCGGCTGCAGATTGGGGCATATACGCCATAACGCGGACGAGGAGTGGCATGCAGGAGGCCATGCCCGTCGAGCACGGTGTAGCGCAGTCCAGCATCGAGTATCCAACGGTCCAGCCCTTCGTAGTAGGCACATTCCGGCAGCCAGATTCCCAGGGGCTGCTCTCCTAGTAGGCGGTGGTGCTCGCGTACGGCAGTGCGCAACTGACCACGCACTGCTTCAGGGTGTTCCCTCAGTAATGGCATGTAGCCATGGGTGGCTCCGCAGGTGAGCAGGTCGACAACCTTTGACCTTTGAAGTTGGGCAAAGCGACCAATGAGATCGCCTTCGCATGCCAACCACTGATGCAGATGTCGTTGGATGATCTCAGCGAGGTGGTCCGCTGCAGGTTGTAGGTCTGAGGAGGTTTGGGCTAGGAGGTCCAGACGAACAGCGAGCCAGGCGGGGAATCGGTGTTTTAGATCGTCGTCACTGAGTAGGGAAAGCAGGGTCGGAGAAAGGCTGATCGTGAGCCTGGGGTGTTGGTTGGGTGCTGCGGCAGCTTCTTCCAGAACCTGGAGAAGAGGTAAATAGCACTCAATCAGGGCTTGAAAAAACCAGTCTTCTTCCAATGAACCGGGCTCTGCCGATCGCACATATGGGAGATGGGCATGGAGAACCAGGGCCAGAGCACCTTTGCCCACGTTCTGATTTCAGTGGAGTTGAATGTAGAACGACTTTGTTGATAAAGCCGACATTGGTTTGCTGAGTTGTCGCTTCGCAGTAGGCAGTCCCCCCTTAGACTCGTTTAACTCATAGTCATTTCGACTAACTCCCTGAAGGGTGCTGTCATGGCCAAGGATCCAGGCCGCGTTTTGATTTTTGACACCACCCTCAGGGATGGAGAGCAGTCCCCTGGGGCAAGTCTCAATCTTGAGGAAAAGCTGGCTATTGCCCAGCAACTCGCTCGTTTGGGTGTGGATGTGATTGAAGCTGGCTTTCCTTTTGCCAGCCAGGGCGATTTTGCTGCCGTGCAACGTATTGCCCAGCAGGTTGGTGGGGATGAAGGGCCAATCATTTGTGGCTTGGCTAGGGCTTCGCGTGCTGATATCAAGGCTTGTGCTGATGCCGTTGCCCCAGCACCTCGACGACGAATTCACACATTCATTGCCACGAGTGATATTCACTTGGAGCACAAGCTGCGTAAATCTCGGGCGGAGGTTCTGGCGATTGTTCCAGAGATGGTTGCCTACGCCCGCTCACTTGTTGATGATGTTGAGTTCTCTTGTGAGGACGCCGCTCGAAGCGATCCTGAGTTTCTTTATGAGGTGATCGAGGCTGCGATTGCTGCGGGGGCGGGCACCATCAATATCCCCGACACAGTTGGTTTTACAACTCCCTCGGAGTTCGGGGCGTTGATTGCTGGTATCGATTGCCATGTTCCAAACATTAATGAGGCGGTTATTTCTGTTCATGGTCACAACGACCTCGGACTGGCTGTAGCCAATTTTTTAGAAGCTGTGAAGAGTGGAGCCCGGCAGTTTGAATGCACAATCAACGGCATTGGAGAGCGGGCAGGGAATGCTGCGCTTGAGGAGTTGGTGATGGCTTTGTATGTGAGGCGGCGTTATTTCAATCCCTTCTTTGGGCGTGAACCTGATAGCCCTACTCCTCTAACAGCCGTTCGCACGGAGGAAATCACCAAGACCTCTCGATTGGTCTCAAATCTCACCGGCATGGTGGTGCAGCCCAATAAGGCGATTGTAGGCAGCAATGCTTTCGCCCATGAGTCAGGTATTCATCAAGATGGTGTGCTTAAAAATCGTCTGACTTATGAAATTGTTGATGCCCGTACGGTTGGGCTGAGCGACAATCGGATCTCGCTTGGCAAGCTAAGTGGCCGCAGTGCCGTCCGAGCTCGCCTTGAGGAGCTCGGTTACGACTTGACTCGGGAGGATCTTGACGAGGCCTTTGCACGATTTAAGGATCTGGCCGATCGCAAGCGCGATATAACCGATCGAGATCTTGAGGCCATTGTCAGCGAACAGGTTCAGCAGTCAGAAGCTCGTTTTCAGTTACGACTGGTGCAAGTCAGTTGCGGTAGCAGTCTTAGGCCTACGGCTACTGTCATTCTTGCGCAAGAGGATGGACAGGAGCAGACTGCCGCTGCAGTGGGCACAGGTCCAGTAGATGCTGTCTGCCGTGCATTGAATGCTCTAGCTGGCGAACCTAATGAGCTGATCGAGTTCTCGGTGAAGTCGGTAACGGAAGGGATTGATGCGATGGGTGAAGTCACGATTCGGCTACGTCGGGATGGGCAGCTTTTCTCAGGTCATTCCGCTGACACTGATGTGGTTGTTGCTGCAGCTCAAGCATTTGTGAATGCGCTTAATCGGCTGGTGGAAGGTTGCGGTCGCCAGTCTCTTCATCCTCAACATGATTCTGTGCTAGCTGATCTACTGCCAGGCATCTGAATAATGGGGCGTTTTCCCTATGTGGAGATGAGGCGTAAGAGCTTGGCTTCGCCACTGCTGAAAGGTCTTCAGTTAGGGGTCCTTATCGTGTTGGCGCTTGTCATTCTCCTTCCATTGCTTTGGCTGGTAAGCACGTCCTTGAAAGGGCCCGCTGAAGAGATTTTTACTAGTCCTCCAGCCTTACTACCTGCCGAACCGAGCCTGATGGCGTATTGGCGACTATTCGCCGACAATCCGCTAGGGATTTATTTACTCAACAGCACAGTAGTGAGCTGTTTGGCGGTGGTAGCCAATCTGCTTTTCTGCTCCCTGGCGGCCTATCCACTCGCTCGGATGCGCTTTGCCGGAAGAGGTCTGGTCTTGGCCCTTGTGGTGGCAACCATCCTCATTCCTTTTCAGGTGGTGATGATCCCTTTGTATCTTTTGATGGTGCAGTTGGGATTGCGTAACTCTCTGATGGCCTTGGTGATTCCACAGGCCGCAACAGCCTTTGGGCTCTATCTCCTGCGACAGAGTTTTTTGACGGTGCCCGTGGAACTTGAAGAGGCTGCGCGAATCGATGGTTGTAGTCGATTGGGTGAATGGTGGAACGTGATGATTCCGGCTGCTCGTGCTGATCTAATCACCCTGGCCATGTTTGTGTTTATCGGCACTTGGAGCGATTTCCTCTGGCCTTTGGTGATCTTGGATGACCCCAGCCTTTACACCCTTCCACTCGGCCTACAGCAGCTCGCCAGCAGCTTCTCTCTTGACTGGAGAATTGTGGCGGCTGGGTCGGTGGTGTCGATTTTGCCGGTGCTGGCACTCTTCATTCTTTTGCAGCGTTTTATTCTCCCTAGTGCAAGTGGGGATGCGGTGAAGGGATAGGTTTTTGATCGCCAAGAATCAATCCCAGGCTCTTGTCAAGACTTTCAGGGTTCTATGCAGCTCAAGGTTGTGGTGACAGCCATGGAGCTGATGGTGTGGCTGGAGGTTCAGGTTGCATTCTCCATGGGTCAGATTGACTATGGATGTACTCTTGTTGCGGCTTGTTGATCTGTCGTTGTTGTTCGATGAGTGCGTTAAGCCTTTCCCCTTGATTATTGAGTCGGATCTGAAGGCTGTGTAGTTGCTCGCCCAGCAAACGGCTGCTGCTTGTTTGTGGTTTTTGTTCAAGCTCACTCAGCCGTTCCATAACCTGGTTAAGAGTGTTGGTCTGCTTGGCAACCGCTTGCCAAATCACGATAAAAAGCACTGTCAGCATGCTCATCCCTCCGGCACCAATCAGCCGCCAGCCTTTCCAGTTCTTCATGCCGTCGTTAAGGAGACTTTATGGGTGTAGCGGTTCTGTGTTGACTTTGCATCTATGCAGCTACAAATTCAGGAATGCTTGAACGCATCATCTGCCAATTTGCGGCTGGCTGATGTAGACCGATCACTCTCGCATTGGGGTCGTGTCGATTAAGGACCTAGACCGTCTGTTGGCTTTAAGGAAGGAGGATCCATTGCTCGATAAGCAACTTGAGGACGCTATCGAGGTTGAGCAGTTCCTGGAGTTAGCGCAGGACCGTGGGCTTGATGTGACGGAAGCTGATCTTTTTGCTGCTCAACAACGCGATGAGGGTTCTCTTTCTGCTGAGGAATTGCAACGCCGCATGGCTGAAGAGTCTCGTCGTTTGCGTCACTTCATCCAAGGCTGACAAGATTGATGAGGAGGGCGTCTAAACAAGACGACTCCATAGGAGTTTGTGTGCTGGCTGCCTAAAGTGAATGTGGCGCCATAAATTCGACTTTGGACTTTTCGATTGACTGGCTATTAATTCAGTATGACTTTGAATCATTGATGATTGCATACATGCTTTTAGTGATAAATACAGTAGTTATGTTATGGAAATAACAGGATTTACCCCGTAAATTTCTCGTGGTAAATCCTAAAACCCGACCTGCGATTGTTGCTGTAAGAAACAATCGCTCAAAGGCTGGAGGTTAAAATATGAACAGCTTGTAGTTGCTTGATCTTCACTGGCCTTCTGGATGTATAGAAGTGTATTTTTCATTGAAAAAGAGTTTGTGCGGCAGTCTTGTTGATCAAGTTATGGCAGGCTCAGTAGAGAGATGGGTTTTTGGCAGGGAAGAACACTGCTAGAGAGTTCGTTTTCTGGTTTTGCAAGTTTTTCCACAATCGTGAGATTATGGGTGTGTTGAGCAAAGGAAGAAATATGGCGCCCCAACGATGCTTTACAGGTTGGTTGCTCTTGATGGAACTCCCCTCCCTGTGCTGGATTCTCAATATGACTCAGATGAAGCAGCTCTTGCCGCTGCAAAGAATTGGCGTGATGGACAGGGGCTTAACTGCTCAATCAGTTAAAGGGCTATTGGTGTTGAAGTGATGACGCGTAGTGGGTCTTGCCGAACTGTGGGCTATCCGAGAAATTGAGGCTGACCCATTGTGCCAACTTGATACTCGAGTGGCTAAATATACAGTTAGGGCCTTGGCGATGATGTACAAACACACGTTCAAATACAAGAGGCGTTACTTCTATTGCTGCTAAGGATGTCGTGGACCTGGTTAATTGTTGATTGCCTGATCTTGAGTCCGGTTGTCAGTCCATCTGCTATTCATTGGCTGGGTTGACTAGACGCTATTTGATGAGCCAGCTTTACAACATTTGGATGAGTGAAATGCTCCTCCTTAAGGGATTAGAGGTGTAGAGGCGTCACGACGCCTGATCCCAGATTCCTCCCTGAGAGCTTGGCGGCGTTGTGCGAAAGGAAGGTCGTCAAACATTGCCGAATCGAAGGTTTCCTCTGGCATGTTGGTGTTGCTAAGGATGTCATCCTGCTTGGCATAGTCCAAGGCAGCCCAGCTTGGTTGCATGGGTAGCAGAATCAAAAGAGCTCCTGTGAGTGCGGTGAAAGCCCTAATAATCAGGCTGAGCTGATTGCGCAGCTGCGAGTGATGGCTTTGTGGTTGGTTCTTTTGTGCCACCTTGGCGACCGTGCTGAAATGTCTTTTTAACAAATGGCCAGCCTTTCTGGTTGGAAAACTATAGGGGCTATTGGGCGCTCGGGTTGGCAGTGCATTGACTTGTAAAAGTGTAGGGAGTGCTAAGAGGCCGTATTTTAATTTTAATAGATTTTCTATCTTAGGCAAGAAGAATGCATGAAAAGCTTGGCAATGGTCCAGTGGTAAAATTTTCTGCACTGATGCTTTTGAAAGCAGGGTTTGAAGTCTGATTCGAGCATAAGTTGGCTTTATTTTTAAATAGTCAAGAATACTTGCCTTGGTCTTTTGGTGATTCTTTGTAGCTTTTTCTCAAGGGGGCTTGTCGACATGTACTGCAAGGATAGGATGAAAAGAAGGGTTTAAATTGGTGACGGGCTCTTTTGGCTTCAAGATTTAGTCTGCGGAGATTTGAATCTCATCTGACTTGTATCGGCAAAGCTTTTTTCTTTGATTCCCGCAGAAGTTTTAGGCGGATCGTATTTAGGGATTTGCAGGGTTTTTCTTGAAGAGACTCCTGTAGGGATCGGCCTAAGAAATGATTTAATCGTTGGGATTCTTGTGAGCCTGATTGGCAAGGATTTCCGATCAGGCCTTGAACGACTAACTCGTGACTCGTCTTGGTTGAATGTGTGGACCCTCCCGCCCCTTCCTCTGGCTGATGAGGGCCCTGCTCAACGGATTTGGTCAACCTCATGCTGAATCGCTCATTGCGTTGAGGATCTCTGGGGTGCTTTTGCTCTGAGGAGCTTGAATGAAAACCGGAGAAGTTCGGTGCATTGAAGCAACCAACGCGGCCGATTTGTATCCAATAAGAACAGAGGATTGCCCGATTGGCTGTGGTGTTATTGCGATGGTTGGGATGTTTGCTGGTTTCCGTGTCTGGTTTGGCTTGACTTGATGTTTGCAATGCCAGTAGTTGGGAGCAGATTGGTCGTTATCAAAACCTTTTGCAGCAGGCTGGTACGAATACTTTGGTAGCGGGTGACTGTTCATCAGGATTGATGGGTGCTTTTCATGTTGGCAGGAATGCAGTGCTGCTTTGTGCCAACAACCTTGAGGATGATCCGACAGAGGTATGGACAGTGCTTGCCCATGAGTCGGCCCATGTGATGCAAGCTTGCCAAGACGGTCCCTTGTTGGCAGATCATCAGCTAGGCAAAGCACTTTTAACTGTGCAACTGAGCTCTCCGGAGGTGGTGAGGGAGCTTCGCCTCTATCACCAGAGTCAACAACGTGAGGAGGTTGAGGCACGCCTTGTGCAGGTCCTTCCTTTTGAGGAAGTGAAAAGTCTTTTTTTGCAGTACTGTGCCGATCGCTTAGAGCCTTAGCTCATTGAGAGTGGTCCACTGCGCTTTAGATGGTCATGCAGATGATTTGACCACGTCTATAACAGGGCCAACGATTGATATCGAAAGTCTGCTCACGTACCTGGGCGAAGATTGGCGCCATTATGTGGGGTTGGAGTTTGATGGCGATGATCTTGGCCTGCAACGTTCTGCCCAAGTAACGAAAGCTCTTCGCTAACTAAGCCCGCTGATTCAGGAGATTGAAAGCCTTTGCTTGGGCTCGATTTAGTGGGTCATGGCCTCTCCTCTAGGCTGTAAAGAAGCAATAGCTCGGCTGTTTTCCACTCTTGAGACTGAGCTTGAGAGTGCAGGAGAAGTCTCTAGCGATGAGGCCGCAAACAATGGCGCCGCCGCCGAAAAGTCTTCTCAAGGTGGCGTTCTTGTCGATCCGCGAGCTCAGTCCAATTCCTGAATCAACCTGATTTCTTTTAGAAGCGTCTAGTAGGCCTGCTTACGTTGGCACTAGTCAGGGTATTTGTGATGAGTGCTGTGGTTCGTGGTTATTGGTTGATGGCCTGGATCGGCTTGCTAGCCAACGTGGCGGCCCTCCCCATTATTGGAGTGGTTGCATTTACTAATCAGGCTCTGCAAACAACCAATATCAGCCTCGCCTTTAGCCTCGCCTGGCCGGCTGCCATCGTTGGCATCGTGGCATCTGCCGGCCTTTTGGCTGAGCGGCGATGGGGTGTCATCGTTGCCATTGTTGCTTTATCGATGGCCTTAGCAGGGTCGTTGCCTTACGGAATTGTCCGCCTGGTTTTGGATAAGGCATTGATGGTGCCTGACTCTCAGGCTCTTGGTGGCTTGTCTCTACTGATGTTCGTTTTGAATCTGCTGGCGCTGCTTTATTGGTGTCGTCCGATTCATCGTCAAGGAGGTCGACTTTGATCTCAGTCGTTGATGATTTTCTGATCAGTTTTCATTGCCTGTTCATTGAGCTCGCGTGGGTTTAATGAATGAGGATTTTATTTCAGGATTCCTGGCTAATAGCTGTGGAGAAGCCACCAGGCTTATTGAGTCAGCCTGGTCTTGGTGTTGATCAGCAGGATTCTCTGATTGGTCGCATGCAGTTTATTGACCCTGAGCTGCGATTGGTGCATCGCCTTGATCGAGACACCTCAGGGTTGTTGTTGTTGGCGCGAGGGGCGGAGAGCTTGCGGCGTTGCAGCATGCTTTTTTCAGCGCGTCGAGTGCGCAAGCTTTATTTGGCAGTGGTGGTTGGCCGGATGAATCGCAATGCTGGAACGATCAGCTTCCCGATAGCTCGGCTACAGAAGAATCCGCCTCTATATGGCAAGAACCCGCAAGGGAAAGAAAGCCGATCCCAATGGAGGGTTAGAAGCTGCCACGCAAACGGCTCAACGTTATGGCTTTGGCCCTTGACAGGTCGATCCCATCAATTGCGCGCACACTTAGCAAGCGTTGGACATCCGATTTTGGGTGATCCGATTTATGGCAAAGACGTTTCCTTTGAAAGGATGTATCTACATGCGACAGCCTTGAGCTTTCGACATCCTTTTACAGGTCTGAGGCTTCGCCTACGAAGTAGGGCTCCATTCCTTCCTGCTCAGGAAAATTAAGTAAGAGAAAAGTACAGCTTCAAAAATGTAGATAGGTCTTTCTTGGTTGTTGCTGAAATAGATGAATGTCCAGCAAGTTAGACAGTGCCTTTAATCGGGGAAAGCCTTTTGCGCAGGTATCGGGTAAGGGATACGGCGATGGCGCATGCGTCGCCAGACGCGTACGAAAGCTCGTACAACGAGTTCTACTTCGGCTCGGCTGAGGCTGCTTTTATTCAGTTGGCCATCCCGTTGCCGCTCCTCAATAATCCTCTTCACTGTGGAGTGTGCCTCGCGATCAGAGGTGTTCGGTGGTAGGGATCGAAGGCATGCTTCACAGCCGTCGGCCAGCATTAAGATTCCGGTTTCGCGGGAACGAGGTATCGGTCCGCGGTAGCGGAAGGTTTTTTCGGCAACGGAGGGGTCCAGTTCTCTTGCACGATGAAGGAAATACCCCATCTTCAAGGTGCCTTGATGCTCAGGGATGAAGTCCGCTACTCGGCGCGGTAGGCGGTAGCGACGGGCAAGTTTTAATCCCTCATCCACATGGGCTTGAAGGACCTCTGCGCTGGCGAAGGGATTGTTCAGTTGATCGTGAGGGTTTTTTTCTCCTTC
Organism: Prochlorococcus sp. MIT 1318; assembly: GCF_047304505.1. NCBI lineage: Bacteria > Bacillati > Cyanobacteriota > Cyanophyceae > Synechococcales > Prochlorococcaceae > Prochlorococcus > Prochlorococcus sp. MIT 1318. Next base: position 1,549,366 of record NZ_CP138958.1, read on the forward strand.
GACCTGATTCTCGATAAACCACTGAGGAGCGTGGAGCTTGCCAACATCGTGGTACAAGGCACCGGTTCGGATCAGGTCTACATCGGCACCGATTGCTCTGGCCCCTTCCTCTGCAAGTCCGCAGATCATTAATGTGTGTTCGAAAGTTCCTGGAGCTTCTGAGGAGAGGCGGCGCAGAAGGGGACGCTCTTGATCGGCTAGTTCCATCAAGCGGGCTCTGGTGAGCAGGCCAAAAGAGGTCTCCAAAATTGGGATCAGTAGGATCGCTAGCATCAGCAAGATCCCCATTAGCAGTGCTTCTGAGAGAAGTTCGTTGCCATTGGGTGCAAATTGACCCAAGGCCCCGCTGCCGCCGGCACTCAGGAGCAGCCACTCAGCCAGAAGGGCTCCTAAGGGCAACAAAAATGCCATTTGCAGCAGCTGTGCTCTGCTCCGTAGGCGGCGGCTATATATAGCTGCCACTGCAGCGATTGCACAGGCAATGATCATTCGGCCTTCGCCAAGGCCGTTGACTGGCATAGGCCACAGCAGGCTCTCTACCGCCATCCAAGCCAAGCCACAGGTTGTGCCAAGACCTTGGGCGAGCAGGAGTGTCGGCGGAACGATTACGGCTAGGGGGCTCACAGTAGGAACGAACCAGAGCTTGCTGGCCTGAGTGACCAATAGCAATCCCACTGCCAGTAGGCCATGACGTGCTTCTAGGCAGGGACGTTCCCGTCGCATGATCAGCAGCATCACGCCACAGCCGGCAAGGGCTGTACTGAATCGGCTGAGCAAAGGACCCCATTCTGGGCCTCGACTGACAAGACCGAAGTGATTTAAAACGGCATAGGCCCTTGGGCTGATGGGTTCTCCTTTGCTCGTGATCAGATCGCCGCGGCGGACTTCAATTATTGGAATGTCTTGTTTGGTGATCAGCTCTTCAATGAGGCGTTGGCTGAGGGCTGGATCTGTGCGCAGATTGCTACTGCCTTGATAGGTGCTGGCGAGCAGCTTGCTGCTAAGGCTTCTCGCAGGACCGTTCCGCTCCCCTAGGTCGGCTAATTGAATTGCGGCCGCCTCTTGTAGCTGCTCAAGGGCGAGATTGTTCAGTCCTTGACTGAGCATGCGTTCTGAGGCACGGCGGATGGCCATATCCCAGCGTTTTCGTTCTTGTTGGGAGCGCGCTTGGAGCCAGATTTGTTCTTCGACGTTGAGATTGACAGGCCCTATTCGTCCTGCATCAATGTTGCGTGCAACACGTTCCAGCTCAGCGAGATTGCGCTCTAGCCGTTTTTTGAGTCGGGTTGTTTCTTGTTGATCGATCACTTGCACAAAGGTGTTCTGTACGAGCTGAGATCGCCTTTGTTCGTGAGCTTCACTGTCAACGACGCGAGCATCCCTGGGAGCTCGCGCCTCAAATGGAGCTGGAAGTCCTGGGCTCAAATTCGGTTGAAAGAACCAGGGCCAGCTAGAGATGATTGCTACAGCAAAGCAACTCATCAGGAGAGCAGCCTTGTGGGGCATCGACCAGCGGAGCAACGGACGCCGCGGCGACTCGCTGCGTAACCAGCTCTGCCAGAGCCTGTTTAAGGTTGGAAGACGGACCACAGAAGCTGGCACTTGTCCTAAACGCTAGCTCTCTTCTGCGTGCATGCTTGGGGAAGCATCGGATCGGTGAATGGCCCTTAGGCTTGATGGCAAACAACTGGCCGCAGAATTGGAGCAGCGTCTCCAAGCTGAAATTGCGGCTGGCTTGGTGCAAGCCGGAAGGCCGCCAGGGTTAGCTGTGTTGCGTATCGGGGACGACCCCGCCAGTGGGGTGTATGTGGCCAACAAGCAGAAAGCTTGTGGGCGTATTGGCGTGGCCAGCCATCTAACCCATTTGCCGGAAACGGTTTCAGCTGCAAAGGTTTTGGCCACGATCCAGGCCTTAAACATCGATGAGCGAGTGGACGGAATTCTTTTGCAATTGCCTTTGCCAAAGGGCCTTGATGAAGGGCCTTTGCTTGCTGCGATTGATCCCGAGAAGGATGCCGATGGTCTGCATACCCTCAACCTTGGCCGATTGTTGAAAGGTGAACCTGGGCCGCGCAGTTGTACCCCTGCCGGTGTGATGGCCTTGTTGGCACGCCATCAGATTTCTTTGGAGCGGAAAAGGGCTGTTGTGATTGGGCGCAGCATCCTGGTAGGCCAACCAATGGCATTGATGCTTCAGGCTGCAAATGCCACCGTGAGCGTGGCTCATTCTCATACCGGTGATCTGGCCTCGTTAACTCAGCAGGCCGATGTGTTGGTGGTAGCGGCCGGGCGGCCACAAATGATTGGCTCAGAGCATGTCAAGCCAGGAGCAGTGGTTGTAGATGTTGGCATTCATCGCCTTCCCGTAGATCCTGAACTAGGGACGCAAGCCAAGGCCAGGTTGTGTGGAGATGTACGAACGGAAGAAGTTGAACCTTTAGCAAGTGCATTGACCCCTGTCCCTGGTGGTGTAGGTCCGATGACCGTGACCATGCTCTTGGTGAATACCGTGGCTAGATGGCAGCAGCATTGCGGTTTGCCCTTCGGCCTGAGAGATTTGCTGGTTTGAGACTGGTTGGCCTGAGAGAATCTCATGAACGAGACAAGGTTCATGGCGGCGGCGGTCAGCACCTTCTTCGACTTCCCTGCTTATTTGGCTGCGGCCAAAGCCAGCGTTGAAGAGGCTTTGGATGATTCGCTTGGCCCTGAGCGCCCTGAGCAACTCAGGGAGGCCATGCGCTACTCCCTTTTGGCGGGTGGTAAGCGTTTACGCCCCATCCTTTGCCTGGCAGCTTGCGAACTTGCTGGAGGTGAACCGGCACAGGCTCTGCCGACAGCAGTGGCTTTGGAAATGATTCACACGATGTCGCTGATTCATGACGATCTCCCCGCCATGGATAACGACGATCTACGCCGCGGTCGTCCCACCAATCACAAGGTGTATGGAGACGCTGTTGCCATCCTCGCGGGTGATGCGTTGCTTACACGTTCCTTCGAGATGGTTGCCTTGCGCAGCCAGGGTGTAGCGCCTGAGCGGCTGTTGAAGGTTGTTGGTGAGCTTTCGCTGGTTGCTGGTGCTCCTGGCTTAGTGGGGGGGCAGGTTGTAGATCTGGAGTGTGAGGGCAAAGAGGTGGATCTGGAGACTTTGGAGTTCATTCATCTCCATAAGACCGGGGCCTTGCTGAGTGCTTGTGTGATCTGCGGAGCGTTGATTGGTGGAGCAGAAGACGATTTGATTGATGCGCTACGCATCTATGCCAGAGGGATTGGTTTGGCGTTTCAGATCATTGATGACATTCTTGATGTAACGGCGAGCAGCGATGTTCTTGGCAAAACTGCTGGCAAGGATCTGCTTGCCGATAAGACCACCTATCCCAAATTGTTGGGTTTAGACGAATCCCGCCGGCGAGCAGAACTCCTTGTGAGCGAAGCCAAGGCAGCACTAGAGCCTTGGCAAGCTTCTGCTGCGCCTTTGCTGGCACTAGCCGATTACATCACCAGCCGCGATCGATGATTGTCAGCGACTCTTCCCCATCTGCGTGGCTTGGGCTTTTAGATAATGCTGTATTGGCTTGGGGGCTTGCCGCTTGTGGCTTGGCTCAGCTTTCCAAGCTGATTGTGGAGTTAATTCTTTATCGTCGCTGGCGACCTGCAGTGCTTCTGGAAACAGGTGGTATGCCTTCGAGCCATTCGGCCCTTGTAACTGGTACAGCAGCAGGTGTGGGATGGGAGATGGGTTTTGATCACTCAGGATTTGCGCTGGCAGCCACTGTGGCTTTTGTGGTGATGTATGACGCCAGTGGGATTAGACGTGCTGCTGGATTCACCGCAGCACGGGTGAATCTTTTGCCTGTGGAGACCTGGCCCACTCCACCAGAAAAACAGCTTAAAGAAAGCCTTGGTCACACTCGTTTTGAAGTGTTAGTGGGCAGTTTGATCGGCCCCGCAGTGGCTTTGCCTGGGTTGGTTTTTGTCGGTTCTCCACTCCATCTCAGCCAGTTATTGGGTATGACATTGGGGTGACGCAGTCTTCTTTCGATCCTGCGACTGTTGAGCTCACCGCAGATCAGCAGCAGGCGGCCGAAGCGTTCAGTTCTTGGTTGTATGACGCGAATCATGGCAATCCCTTTGTTCTGAGTGGTTTCGCGGGCAGTGGCAAGACGTTCCTTTCGATGCGATTGTTGCGTCAGGTTGAGGACACTGGACTGTGTTGGACAGTTGTTGCGCCAACCCACAAGGCTGTTGGTGTGCTTCGTCAGGCTCTAGATCTTGAAGGCCTCAGACCCACCTGGTATCCCTCCACGATTCATAGGCTGCTTCGCCTGAAATTGAAGCGGCAGGGTGATCTTGAGCTGTGTGAGTCAACAGAGCAAACGGCCCAGTCTCTAGAGCAATTGGGCCTGGTTCTGATCGATGAATCTTCGATGATCGACAGCACCCTGCTGGGTCTTGCTCTGCAGTGTGCCCACCCCTTTCGGACACGTCTCGTTTTTGTAGGCGATCCTGCTCAACTGCCTCCTATCGGTGAGGCCCAAAGTCCTGTGTTTTCGATGCATAGAGCCTGTACAGCAACATTGCAGCAGGTGGTGCGTCATCAGGGCCCTGTGTTGCGATTGGCGAGTCGTCTTCGCGATGGGAGCTTGCTCTGTCAGTCCCCGCCATGCTTTCCCTTGATTGAGGATGAGCTGGGCCGGGTTGGATGCATGGATCAAAACAACTGGCTGAAGCGAGCTCAGGCTGCCTTGCAATCCGCGGCGACTCAGGATAACCCTGATGCAGCAAGGATTCTTTGCTACACGAATCGCAGCTTGGAGCAATTGGTTCCCCATGCAAGGCGGGCGATTCATGGTGATATGGCCGATCAGTTGCCGGTACTCCCTGGAGAGGTCTTGATTGCACGCAAAGCAGTCATGGCCCCGGCTTCTCGTAGTGGTGCCGAGACTGGCGAGGAACCCGACATGGTGCTCGGATCAAACCGAGAGGTGGTTGTCCGTGACGTCACTCCGGAACGCTGTGACCTTGCAGAGTTTGGTTTAGAAGGACAAAGCGATTGGTCTGTGCCGGTGGTTGATACCCTGACGGCCAAAGTTCGAGCAGGCGAGCTTGATTTGGAGTTGCGTTTGCAGCCGCCAGTTGGTTCTGAGGGCAGACGTTTGCTCGATACCACGTTGCAAAGGCTCAGGGTTGAGGCAAAAGCGGCGGCCAAAAGGGATGGTCGCTCTTTGTGGCGGCGTTTTTTTCTGCTTCGAGATGCCTTCGCATCATTGGGGCCTGCGGCGGTTCTTACCGTCCATCGCAGCCAGGGGAGCAGCTTCGGGGAGGTGTTTGTTGCTGGTGATGTTTTCTGGCCTCAAGATCTCAGCTTGAGACGGCAACTGGTTTATGTGGCAGTTAGTCGTGCCCGTACAGGTGTGTGGCTTGTGGGGAAAACAGGAGCCGCCGCCTCACAAGGTCGCTGGTTGGATCAACTCAGATCACAATCGTCAGACCGCTGATTCCTTGCCAACCAAGGTAGGCACCTAGAGCAAAACTCACCCCACCAACGATTAAGTCACCTTTGGAAAATAAAAGTTGTTTGCCAGCTTGCAGCAAGGGAATCACGCGTTCTCTGCCAATGATCACGGCGACTAGGGGGATCAGTAGCAGCAGGCTCGAGCCAAATGTGAAAAACACCAAGCCAACGATTTCTTGCCAGCTGGGGAGGCTTGCGGCTAGGACCACGGCTGAAGTCTTGGCAAATAGGAAGAGGTCATCTGGGCTGATGAGTTCTGTTAGCGCACCAACGGCGATCAAAAGCGGCAGCGGCAAATTGATAAATCGTTCGATCGTATGGGTCCAGGCTGGTTGTTCTTCTCCTGCAGCAAACGAACGCAAGAGCTCCTTTAATCCCAACGAGATCAAAGCTCCTCCGCCAAGAAGGTCGAGAGCTGTTCGATGATGAGACCCTTGGGTCATGTCCAACACCAAGCTGTGGCCCACAGTCAGCAGCAGGATGACGGTGACCAGAGTGGTGACGATCCAGCCAGTAACGAACCAACTTCCCCGCTGAATCGGTTTAGGACCTAGCAGTAGGAGAAGTAGGACACCTAAATGGATCGGCGAGAGAGCTAAGCCGGTGCCAAAGGCCAATAGTTCGGCCCATAGGGTGGTGTCAGCCATTGAGGCGATCAGGTGAGCTTGTCAATATTCGCTCATGATCAATGGTCAATCTTGGCGCAAGAACCTTTCGTTGTTCGATTTAGAACTTGCCACTGCAGAGGGCATTCCAGCGTGTGATCACGCGCTGTTCTCTTTCGAAACCAAGAATGCAAATGCTGCCGGTATCGAGTCTGAACAGTCGGCCGGCTGCGGCACCGAGGCCTAACCAGGTGCCAGTCAGGGCTCGCAAGATATGTCCATGGGCGAAGAGAACGATGTCACCGTTGTTTGAGATGCCGAGGGCATGTTCAATGATTCGTTCACAACGGTCTTGCACGGCAGTAGCGTGCTCGCCACCAGGACAACCTTGGTCCCAAATGGTCCACTCAGGAACGGTTTGACGGATCTCTGCTGTGGTGATGCCTTCATAGTTTCCGTAGTTCCACTCGATCAGCTCCGGCAGGATTTCAGCGGGCATTTCAAGCTCAGCCAGCGCACAGGTGCGCATGGCTCGTTGCAGGGGAGATGACAACACAGCGGCAAATCTCACGCCTTTGAGCACAGGAGCAAGAGCCTTCGCCTCTTCTTCCCCTTTGGGTAGCAAGGGGAGGTCGGTGCTACCGGTATGGCGGCCTTGGAGTGCCCATTCGGTAGCCCCATGGCGGATGATCCAAAGTTGCCGAGATGTCATGCAGGACGGTTGCTGCTGGCTGAATTTTGACGAGCATCGTCAAATGATGTCTTCCTGGGTTTGTGCTGTTCAGAAATCACTTGTTGCTGGGATTGATTGCGGCTCGAGTGCGGCTCGCCATCGACGGGAGATCATTGAGCAGCTAGCCCAGTGGAGGTGCACCCAGCTGGCATGCAATGTCTGATGGCTCCATCCTTCTTTGTGTTGCGGCACCCGCCACCCTTGAACTTGCCATAGAGAGCTTGGTTTGTTGATCTTGTGTGGTCGAGCAAGAGGTTTTTTTAAGCCATTGTTAGGGCCCGTGGGGTGGAGTTCCCAGCGGTGGAATTCATGGCCCATCAGTCGATCACCTTTGCGTACAACAAGACTGTCTTCTGTGCCATCAAGGCTGCGATAACCCACTTGAAGGGAGCCTTTTTTGGCATGAAAAGGAAGTAGGCCTGTCATCGGATGGGCTTGTCCTTCCAGATCAGTGAGGGTCTGTCCAAGCAGCAGCATCCCGCCACATTCGGCATAAATCGGGCGCCGTCCATACCAGGCTCGTAGGTCTGCCATGCTGCGATCACATTGACTAAGACTCGCCGCATATTGCTCGGGGAAGCCGCCTGGAAGGATCACCCCTTTCGCTTGTGCAGGTAGGGGTTCATCCTCCAGTGGTTTCCAGGGCAGGACTGGCATCCCAAGAGCTTCAAGGCAATCTTTGGTTTCTGGATAGCGAAAGTGAAAGGCATTGTCTTGAGCTACTGCTACAGGCCGTAGTGGTTGTGGTGATTGGATGCTCTTTTCTCCAAGCAGGGCATGAATTGGATCTATTGCCGGGGTAGGCGCGCGGAGCAACGTTTTGAAGCTCGTTAGATCGAGATGAGTTTCTGCGAGGGCGCTCCAGGCTTGTAGTCGAGCTTCCAATCGCTCAAGCTCATGGGCTGGGGCAAGGCCGAGATGTCTACTGGGAAGATTGAGTTCAGGATCTCGGGGCAAGCAACCGAGAACTTTAACCTCAATGCTGTTGAGGACTTCTTTCAGTAATTCTTTGTGGCGATTGCTATTGACCCGGTTCAACACCACCCCGGCCAGAGTCAGTTGTGGATCGTGGTCTCGGAAGCCTTTAATAAGGGCAGCTAGGGAGCCTGCTTGGCCGCGTGCATCCACGACAAGCACGACTGGTAGTTGCAGATGACGAGCTACGGCAGCAGTACTGCCTTGCTGCGATGTGCCGACACCATCGAATAGGCCCATGACGCCTTCCACCAGCGCAAGGTCGGCAGCTGCACCAAAGCCATGAAAGCTGTTTTGCACCCAGTCGGGGCCACAGAGCAGTAGATCAAGGTTTCGACAGGGTCTACCGGAAGCAACTGTTAGTTGTTGCGGGTCGAGATAGTCGGGCCCCACCTTGAATGGTTGGAGACTTAGATCACGGCTGCGTGCCCAGGCTGTGAGGGTGAGGCTTAGTAAGGTTTTCCCAGTGCCACTGGCTGGGGCAGCAATCACACAGGCCATGACGGGTGGCGGCTGAAAAAGGGCTTCGCCAAAGGGGGGTCTTAGCTAAGCAGCTTGGCAGCAAGGGGTGCTGCAGCGGCAAGCAGGGGGGTGGTGGTGTTATGGCCACCAGCGAGGAGTCTGGCTACATCCATCTCTACAGATGCGACCTGCATGGGGACGACTTCTTCAATCAGCTCCATGCTGGCCATGCCACCTGCTTCGAGTCTCATGCAGCCGCCAGATTCGGCACAGAGAATCACGCAAACGGCATGTTCGAGTTGTGCATCTGGCTTGCAGATCAACCTGACCCCCACGATCTGGCCAGGATGAATGCTCGGTTGCCCCATGGGTACAGGCATAAGGCGAAACTGAACAGTGGTTCCATCGGTTCGGCGGAATTCGGCAGCAATGCCTTCCTCTTTTATTGTCTGGGCGGCTTGTAATTGCCATCCCAGTCGATCGGCGATCCATGCGGCTAACAACAGCCCCTGGACGGGGTGATGACCCTCAACGTCGATTTCGAGCTGATCAACATGACTAAGGGCATTGCGGCGGTGTGGTGGGTCAAACACCATTGCGAGGTGTTCTCGCCAAGTGCGCAGCCTTAACCAATTCAGATCATTCACCGCTCGGCCTGCTTCCACATGGGCCTTGAGCAGCTCAATGCAGCGATGGGGATCTCCTAATGCTGTATCGATCACCAGGCGTCGTGGGGTCACAGCCAGCCGCTCGAGCAATTCGGGGGCTTCGTCCAGGCTGCCGTTCCACCAGACCCAGGAGGGTAGTTCTGCAGGTAGTAGAGGTTGAAGGATTCCCAGCCCATCTGTTAGGGCGTGATGGTCACCGCGAAGTACCACTACATCTCCGCAGGCGTTGTTTCCTCCTCCTTCTTCTGGTAATGGGCAATAGGCAGCCACCAGTGTCTCGAGGTCATGCCCCTTCTCGAGGGTTGGTGCCAGTGTGATCAGGCGGCGGGGTTCTAAGGCACTGATTGCAGCATCAATGTGTTGCCCACGTAAATCCTCGCCATGTTGATTGCCTTTGCGATTGGCAAGGACTGCTGCAACACTTGAATCAAGAGGAGGTGTGCTGTGGGGTAGATCGCCTTCGGTAACGGCTTTGCGGGCAGCTTGGATGAGCTCTTGGCTCTGCGATCCAATGATCGGGCCATCAATCTGGCCGGTTCTAACCAGCTGCTGTTCGACCCAGGCTGGCTGCCAAACCAGCAGGGAGAATGTTTTGGCGCCTGTGTTGCCAGGTTGATCGTTTAACCAGAGCTGCTCGAGATAGCTAGGGACCTCACTAGGAGGGAGTTGCAGAGGGCTCTGAAGCGTGAGCTGGGGGGACATGGATAGAGCTGAGTAATCAAGATGAGATGAGCCAGGCGGAATCAGGGTCGGCGCCAGAGCAATCCGTCATTGGCAAGCAGGGTATCGGCAGCAGCGGGCCCCCAGGTACGTGATTCATAGGGATGAATGGGCAATTGCCATGGGCTGTCTTCAATTAGTTCCAGTAGAGGGGTGTAAAGGCGCCACGCTGCTTCAACCTCATCACTGCGAGTGAATAAAGTTGGGTCACTGAGCATGGCATCGGCCAAAAGTCGGACGTATCCCTCATCGGATGGCTCACCGAAGGATTCGTCATAGGAGAATTCCATCTCTACTGGTCGGCTGCGCATGCCTGAACCAGGTGACTTCACCTCAAAGCTCCACTCGGCTCCTTCATCCGGTTGGATTCGCAGGATGAGTTGGTTCGCTGTAGGGCTGCCCCCAGCGGCATCGAAAAGGTGCACAGGTGCTTCTCGAAAGGTGAGAACCACTTCACTAAGACGCTTTGCCAGTCGTTTGCCAGTGCGAACGTAAAAGGGCACTCCCTGCCAGCGCCAGTTGTCGATGAAAAGTTTCATCGCTACATAGGTCTCGGTGGTGCTGCTGGGATCGACACCCGGCTCCTGTCGGTAGCCTGCTATCGGAGCTTCCTTGGTGCCGCCAGGTGCGTACTGGCCACGGATGCAGCAGTTCCAAGGTTCCAACTCATCCGCTAGGCGAGCCGCTAGCAAAACCTTGGCTTTTTCATTGCGGATTGCCTCAGGGTCAAAGCGCCCTGGCGGCTCCATTGTGGTGATGGCCAGCATCTGGGTGAGATGGTTTTGCACCATGTCGCGTAGGGCCCCTGACGATTCGTAGTAGTTGGCTCGTTCTTCAACACCTACGGTTTCAGCGGCTGTGATTTGAACGCTGGAGATGTAATTCCGGTTCCAGATTGGTTCAAAGATGGTATTTGCGAATCGCAGTACAAGGATGTTCTGGACTGTTTCTTTGCCGAGGTAGTGGTCGATGCGGAAGATTTGATTCTCTTGGCCACAGCTTTGGACGATTTGATTTAAAGACTGAGCACTGGCGTAATCACGCCCGAATGGTTTTTCGATGACCACTCGACTGCGTTTGGGATCGCTTAGAAGACCTGCATTAGCAAGAGCTTTGCAGCCACTGCCGTAGAACTTTGGTGACACCGAAAGATAGAAGGTGCGATTGCTGCGGGTGGCGCGGAGTCGATCAATCTCTTCCAGCCGATGGCTGAGTTTGATGAGGTCTTCTGGCTTCTGTAGATCGACAGGTTCGTAAAAAAGACCAGCGGCGAATTGATCCCAAGCAAGATGGTTTTCGTTGATAGTCTCGCCGAGGGCTTCAGCCATTTTTTGGCGAAATATTTCGTTGCTCCAAGGACGTCGCGCGCAGCCAAGTAGGGCGAATTCACTCGGTAGCCGCCGTTGTTTGTATAGCTCGAAAAGGGCTGGAACCAATTTTCGGTGGGTCAGGTCGCCACTTGCACCAAAGATGACTAGGCACTGCGGAGCGATTACCCGCTCTTGACGTAGTCCAACCCGTAAAGGGTTGGTGATCGTGGTGCTCATGGAACACAGACCTCTTCTGACGGGTAACCAAGGATCTGTGAATTCAAAGTGCTCCAGACCATCCCGGCATGCTTTGTCGTCGTATGCCCAAAAAAATTTGAGGAAGCATAAAAAGACCCGCCCATTTGGGCGGGTCTTTTTATCAGGTTAAAAAACCTGGATAGCGCAGGATTAATAGGTTTCCACGTGCCAGCGATGAGCTTTCTTCAGCTGGGGTCGTAACTCTGACCAATCGATCCCCTTAGCAGTTGCTGCTGCGGTCATGGCTTCGTCGATGCCAGGCTCCATGCCCTTTAGGCCGCACATATAAACATGGGTTTTGGGGTTCTCAATCATTTTGAAGATCTGATCGGAATACTCCATCACCCTGTCTTGGATATACATCCTGCCGCCTTTAGGATTCTGCTGTTCACGGCTGATGGCCTTGGTATAGATGAAGTTGTCGGGAAACTCTCTGAGATAACGCTCAAAGTCTTCGTCATAAAGCAGGTTGGCCGTGTAGGGAGCACCCATGAAGAGCCAGGCTTTTCCGCGGAATTTCCAGCCATTCTTGGAGCGCTCTGTGGGCTCAAACATGCGGCGAAGATAGGCACGCATTGGAGCGATGCCGGTTCCGGTGGCCAACATGATCACGTTGGCATCTTCATCATCTGGTAGAAGCATTTCTTTGCCTACCGGTCCGGTGATCTTCGTTTTGGCTCCAGGCTTGATGTCGCAGAGATAGGTGGAGCAGACACCGTCGATCGTTTTGCCGTCTAGCTCGTATTGGAGCTGACGAACACATAAAGAGACTGTTTTGCCCTCTAGGTTGTCGCCATGGCGGGTGCTGGCAATGGAATACAAGCGGAGCTTATGGGGCTTGCCGTTGGCGTCTGTACCAGCAGGAATGATGCCAATGCTCTGGCCTTCTACATAACTGAGATGGGGATCACTCCCGGCAAGGTCGAAAGTGATGTGATTGACCCTGCCAACAGCACCTTCTTTGACCAGGCTGTAGTTCTCTAGAACAGTCCCTTCAAAGGGTGCCTTCGGCTTGTAAAGGTTAATGGGTATTGATTTTTGAGCGGGTGGGCTTTTGGTATCAGGCTTTTTGGTTGAGCTGGTTGTCGATGATGATTTTCTTTCAGCTGCTTGGCGGTAAGAAAAGCTAAAAGGAGCTAACTCTCCGTCTTGGCCTCGGTAAAAGAGTGCTTTGACAACGTAGAAAGCGCCAATAACAAGAGGGATATGGGCGATTCCACCTAGAACTACTTCAGTTTGGTTGAAAGCCATCAAGAGCAAGAGCGTGACGGCGAGAATACCTTAGAAGGTGTGATGGTATGCATACTCATCCGCGTTTTCGGGTTACGTTTAGCGATTGGCACAGCTCAGTCTCTGGGCATTGGCTCAACGGTCATTGAATTCTTTCGGTATTCTTAGGCGTCTTGAGCACAGCCTCTTCTTGTGGTACCTATCCAGGATCTTCAACCACGTTCGGGTTCCGTGCTCATAGCCTCACCAGAGTCGGTCTCTGTGAAGCGACAGGCCATCGAGCAGACGATGGAACGCTTGCCTCATGGGGCGCGACGACTGGCGGTCCAGCTGAGAACGCCGATCAAAGAGTCTTTGCTATGGGACGTTCTGACCGATTACGACAAACTTAGTGAATTTATCCCAAACCTTGCGAGCAGCACAGTGTTGGAACGCACTGGCAATCGAGTGCGGCTGAACCAGGTGGGTTCTCAACAGTTGCTGGGGCTGAGGTTTTCAGCTCAGGTTCAGTTGGAGTTGGTGGAATATCGATCTGAGGGCCAGTTGCAGTTCCATTTGCTTAAAGGGGACTTCAGACGTTTTGAGGGAAATTGGATCATGCGCGAGCTGGCTGAGGGAACGTCAACTTCCCTTCTCTACGAGCTCACTGTTCAGGGCTGCATTGGTATGCCAGTTGCCTTGATTGAACAGCGATTGAGAGATGATCTAACTGCAAATCTACTTGCAGTGGAGATGGAGGGCTTGCGTCGCCAGTCCTTGGTTTGAGCATCTCAAAATATGCAGATGATCTTGAGAAGCGTTTATTTAAATTGTTCGAGCTAAGGGTCTACGAAAAAGGTCATTGCTTCTGCGAATAGAAGCACACCTTTAGCAAGCTCAATCCTTTATCAACTGATACCCCCAAGGGGATTCGAACCCCTGTCGCCTCCGTGAAAGGGAGGTGTCCTAGGCCTCTAGACGATGGGGGCGAGGCCGTAATCACAGCTGTCTGTGCTTGTGATCACTCGGAAAAACTACGTTTAAGCCTGACCCTCCGTCAAGGCAAGCGGAGTTCAATCTTGTCCATTTCGTTGCCAGACTGGAACTGTTAAGTAAAAGCATGCGCCCTTATCGGGTTCTGAGACAACCCAGATTTTGCCCCCATGGACCTCCACGATGCGGCGGCATACCGATAGGCCGACTCCGAATCCAGATGTTGACACTGAAGTTTGTGGCAAGCGCACTCGGTCAAGAAAAATCCGCTCTTGCTCATCTTCTGGAATCCCTGGCCCGTTGTCACAGATGCTCACCTGCACCCATTGACTTGTGCGGTGCAGCATGGTCAGTGAAACTTCCCCGCCATCCTCAGTGAACTTCAGGGCATTTTCCAGCAGGTTGAGCAGCACCTGTCGCATGCGCCTCTGATCAGCAAATACCTTGGGTAGGTCGGAGGGAATGTCTGTACGGATCTCGATGTTTCGATCAAGCCATAGCTTTTCGAGCTCTAGGATCGCTTCAGCGGCGATATTTCCTAGATCAAGATTTTGTGGATTGAAAAGGTCTTCCCATTTCGTGCTTTTTACTTCCAGCAGGTCTTTTGATAGCAATTCGATTTCATCAAGACGCCGTTTGACGACATCCTGAAAGTGTTCAATATTGATTTGCCCCAGCTGTTGACTCTGCAACGCTAGGACTGCTGCGGTTAGAGGAGTTCTTAACTCATGAGCCACCATTCTCAGTGTTCTTTCCTGTGCATTGAGGCGGTCGATCAGGGTTTCGTTCTCCTGGCGCAATACCAGCAGCTGATCTTCCAGTTGCAATTCCCTTTGAGTGCGGCTGCCATCTAGTTCTGTTGGCCTCAAACTCAGGCCCAGGCCAGTGACGACGATGTCTTGCTGCCAGCGAGTGATCCAGTTTTGTAGTTGCTGGAAAATACTGCTGCCTGCGAACACTTGCTTTGGCGTTGGCGATAGCTTGATCAGTGCAGGGGTTGCCACTAGTCGATGCAGTTCAAGCAACTCCGGCTGTTCACTTGGATCAGCCATCTGCAGCGTGACATTGAAGCCGCAGTCTTCATTCTCCAGAAACTGGATCATTGATCGCAGATCGTTTCTGGAGAGCTGATGGCGAGCTGCTACAAGCAGGAGCTGAAGCTGTTGTCGCTGATTGGCTTTGACCCCATCCACTGTGGCGGGTGCCTGGCAAGGTTGAGGTTCACATTATGGGTTTTTACTTGAACTGGTAGAGCCGCTAAGACCTTGATGAACAGTCTGTTGCTCAGTGGGCGTTGCTGATAGCTCTCTTCCCATTGCAAGAATTGGTTGCTCCCATATGTGGATCAGTTGATCCGCGTGGAGGTTGTTGCATAAGCCAAAGAGGGGGATAGCCGTTATCGCTAAAGCTGTTGGCCATACAAACAGTGCGACTCATTGACGAAAAACCTGGCGATGAGTGGGACGGGCTGATTGAAGACGAGGGTTTATCCACCATCAGAATTTGCTTGAGAGGGCCTCAGCCTCGATTCAGAAGGGATAGGAGTTGATTCGACTCTCTAAAGCGTTGATATGTCATAACTGACTCGGTTGGGGTGGTTAAACCCTTGTCGGATAGGGCACCATGGCGAAGTCTTGAAGACCAGATCCATTGCAAACCCTTTCCCGTCGACTTCGTTCAGTTTTGGCGGCTTCGTTGTTGATGCCCCTCAGTTTGATTAGTCCTGCTGCGTTTGCTCAGCAAGCTGGTGGGTCCAAAGCAACACCGGCTAGCAACGAAGACATCTTTCTCTATCGAGGCATTGGCTCTTCGTACGTTTGTAATGCACGTGCCGCTGGCGTGGAATTTCCCAAGGCCGTTGGTATCGCTGCCGCTACGTACGCGCAGATCCTTACGGGCCGCCATGGTGGATTAGTGGCTTCGGCAGGAACTAGCAAACTCACCACCAAACAGCTTTTCGCTGGCGCTGAGTTTCAGATCATCACTGGGGCTATTCAGTACTGCCCTAAGGAGGTGCCAGCAGATGTGAAGGCCAAGGTTGAGGAGGCTGTCAAGAAACAACAGGACAGCAAGTAGACGAGGTGAGTTTTCAGGTGCTGTTTAACAGCTGCATCTAAATGCACCTGTTAAACAGCTTTGCATGCAAATTGCGCTTAAAGCTGGAGAAAGCATCTTTGATGAGTAGCTCATGCTTGAGAGCATCAACATCTTCTTGCTGGCTGATTAAGCCGCTGTCAACTTGTTGACTAATAAATGCTGATGATGTTCGATGCAGCATTCATCACTGTGATCAATCTCACAGCAGTATTTGAGCAAGGTTAGAACAGATGTGGTTGATCTGATGGATGGTGTGTGAAGCCATCAGTCCTAGATCATGACTGCAAAACACTTCGCTGTTGTCGGTGCTCAATTGCTGACTGCAACCGCTATTGGTACCGCTCCGCTGATCTGGGCAATTGCTGCTCATCCAAGCTTGTAAGTCTTTTAGGGTTTGTTTTGATTACAGAATTCCTTAAGGATTGACCACTTGCCCTGGTTGACTGAGTGTCAACCTATTGCGCTCATCTTTTGATTAAATTATAAATCATGAACCTCTAGTAATGCCTAGAATCTGTTTCTTTGACTTCAATCAGGGTCTTTAATCATTGGTTAATCGATGGTTTTGAGGTTCAATATTTATGATTCAGAATCAGGAAGAGTATCCAGGCTGAATCGATAGCCCTGCTGGCGCATGGTGGTGATGCCACCTCCTTCGCCAAGCCCAGCTTGCTCAAGTTTGCGTCGCAAGGTAAGGATCTGGGTGTCTACAGAACGAGGTCCGCCGCTGAAGGGAGGCCAAGCCATTCGCAATAATTCCTGGCGGCTTCGTACGATACCTGGAGGCATTAAAAGTGCACAGAGAAGTGCAAATTCTCTGGGGCTTAATTCCACAGGTTTATCGCGCAGAGTCACTTGTCTGAGCAACAAGTGGACTTCAAGGGGGCCCACTGTGACGCGCTCCTGTAAACCGCTATGTCCCCGTTTCAGCAAGGTGCGACAGCGTGCGGCGAGTTCTTCAAGTCCAAATGGTTTGCGCAACACATCGTCGGCGCCTTCATTCAGGAGGCCCACCATGGGCTCTGTGCCTGTTCGAGCTGTTAACACGATTACAGGGCAACGGAGCTGATGAGAGAGTCGCATTGCAGAACTCCTCTCAAGTAACTCAGCACTAACGAGAAGATCCGGTGATTGATCTCGGCAGACGTCAAGGGCTTCCACGGCAGATGCCACTGCAGCGGTGAGATGGCCGTCCTGACGGAGGCGATGGACCAGCACCGTGCGAAGAGTTTGGTGAGGTTCCACAACAAGGACCCTTGAGGGCTGCTTTGGCGTGGTCTGCATCTGCAAAGACCCCGATGAAGACACTTGGGTGTCCTCATTGGAATGAAGATTGCGGGGAATGGAGGTCACATGTGATCACAGATCGCGCTTACGCTAAACCCAATCCAATGGCAAGCTGCCAAAAGAGGCTGCCGTGATCTCCGACCATGACATCTCTTGATCACCCTGAGGCGATTAGACACTTCCAGTCGCTTTGTGATGCCTGTCAGGAACTGACCAGTCGTTACCACAGTCAGTCGGAGCTGCGGCTCTATGCAGACGGCTACATTCATGCTCTAAGGCGTAGTGGACAACTGGAGATAAGGGATCAGGCCAGGTTTGAAGATCTTGTCGATCGTTGGATTTTGGATCCCTCCAGCTTTATTGGCCCAGATGGCGATATGGGAACTCTTTATCGCAAAAAAGAAGCGGGTTGGTAATTCCTTTTTGGAATTCCAGCAGCCTTTGCATACCAGCTGGCCAGGGCATGCTCCCTGTTTACATCCCAGGAATTGGTTAGCTGCCTTTTGTTTTCGCTTGCTGTGTTGGCCATGATTGGCTCGGTGGCGACCAACATGGGCCTGGTTCCCTAAGTTTTGGAGAGGTATTTCGTTTAAGCCCATCACCCCAAGCCTCTCTAGGGCTGATGGGGATGCCCTAGGGGGGCCATGCTGCTTAGTCGTTCAGTCCTTTTTAAGGCCAAACAATTTCTTCCAGCCTCGCCAAACCAGCGGGTTATTGCCTTTGGTGATCACTGTGATCGCTCGACCCAAAAACCAGGAACCAGCAAAAAATCCGATCACAGCCACTCCATAGAGGAGATTTGCTTGCAAGGTTGTGGCGAGTAGTAACGGCATTTAATTGCTAAGACTTAACGAATTAAAGCTTGAGATCTTAGCTGTTAAGAGCGATTTCAAGCTTCTCTGCCAATTCTCCAGCGTTGTACATCTCAATCAAGATGTCTGATCCGCCGATGAATTCTCCTTTTACATAAACTTGGGGAATTGTCGGCCAATTGGAGTAGTCCTTGATCCCTTGGCGAATTTCCATGTCGGAGAGCACATCAAAGGTTTCGAAGCTCATGCCGAGGGAGTTGAGGATCTGCACGCAATTGTTGGAGAAGCCGCACTGAGGCATCAGTTTTGTGCCTTTCATGAACACCATGATCGGGCTTGATTGGATCAGGGCTTCAATACGTGTTTTGGTAGTGGGATCCATCGAAAACGAGGGGGAGAGGGTTTAGTTGGGAGTAGAGGTGCTTAAGGCCAGGGCATGGATAACTTCACTGGCGAGCTGATCTTTGAGGGCCCCATAGACCAACTGATGCTGACGGATTCTGGAAAGGCCAGCGAAGGCGTTTGAGATGACGCTCACCTGTAGATGGTCGCCGCCACCAGTGAGGTCTTCAACGGTGACTTGGGCATCAGGTAGGGCTAGCCGGATCGCTGCACCCACCTCGTCGGATTGAACCATGGAGACTAATGTTGGCTTCAAAGCTTGATGCTGGCAGATCCAAGTCGAAAGTTGACTCAGTTGGGAGCTGTCAGCTTGGCGCCGGCATAGGGGGTTTCTACGAAGCCCAGCTCCAGAAGGCTCTGATAGGCCTTTTGGCCTTCGGGGCGTGAGGGCGACATCACTCTCACCACTTCTACCAACACCGGTACAGCGACCTCAGGTTGGTTTTGTTGGCGGAAAAGTGCTGCAAGGCGAAGGTTGGCCTGGGCAAGGAGCCCCATGGCTTTACGCCCGTTGGCATCCATTTCGCGAGGGATACGAGCATCCAGTCCGCGGAAGGCTCCACTGAGGTCTCGATAAAAGGAAAGCAGCTGCTTTGCAGCATCGCGAGCGTTGTCGTAGTCATTTCGGGCTTCAGTGAGATTTCCAGCGGATACAGCAGCATCTCCTTGATTCAGGAGGGCTTGAACTGCTGCCACATTGAATCCACCGCCCGCTTGGGCCAGCACCTTGTCATTGGATGAAGCTGCTGTTTGAGCTAGTGCTGAACCAGATGAGAGAAGTAGGCCAGCAGAAAGAGCCAGGGCCGTCAGCGGAAGGCGACAACGCATGAACTGAAGAACAGATGGGCGAAACTTTAAGGTGCTTTCTTGAGACGGCCTACTGCATGGAGGGCCGCTTGTTCAGCTGCATGCATCTTTTCTGACAGCTCTGCATTGAAGCTTTTCACCGCCTCACGACCAGTCTCCAAGACCTTCATCGGTTCTGCGAAGCAAATTGATGCCCGTCCACAGGCTTTGGGAATGGCTTCGCTATAGCCAAGACCAACTGGTACGACTTGGACATCAATTTTTTGGCTTTTTGCAAGTTGAGCCAGACGTGCCAAACCTTGATAGAGCTTGATGGGTTTTTCTGTGCGATTGATTGTTCCTTCTGGAAAAACCACGACCTGTTGTCCATCAGCCATCAGATCAATCGCATAGCGCAGGCTGGTGAGCGAAGGTTTGCTCTGATTCACCGGGAAACATCCCAAGCGATGGAGAAACCATCCCTGTAGGCCCTTCATTTCATCAACAGTGACCATAAATCGACAATCACGACCCGTAACCCGACGGCCAGCGGCCATGGGCAACATCAATGCATCCCAGCGTGAACGATGGGTGGGAGCCAGCAACACTGGCCCTTGCATGGGCAGATTCTCTTGACCCAGAACGATGCGCTCTCGAAAGTATTGGCGCAGGACGATGTCTTGCGTCGTCACCATGGCAACGGGGGCCAAAAAAGGGTCTATTGCGAGACCCAGGGAATTTTCACGAGTCGCTAGGGCCGAGGACACCGTCTCTGGCGAGTTCAAACATCCGAAGTTAAAGGCCAAGAACCTCTGAACCCAATGTTGATTGGGCAGTTGAACCGGCGGTCAAATCCCTTAGAGAATAGAAGGCTGTCAATTATCCCCAATAGGATCAGGCCTGTTTCCCTTTCTTTATGGCCAGCCTCGGGGTCAACATCGACCACATTGCCAATGTGCGCCAGGCTCGCCAAACCGTGGAACCCGATCCAGTACCGATGGCTCTATTGGCGGAACTTGGTGGAGCCGATGGCATCACAGTTCACTTAAGAGAAGATCGCCGTCATATTCAGGATCGAGACCTGGACCTGCTTCGGGTAACAGTGCGCAGTCGTCTCAATTTGGAGATGGCAGCCACTGCTGAAATGGTGGGGATTGCTTTAAAAATTCAACCTGACATGGTGACACTCGTACCAGAGCGACGGCAGGAGGTGACCACAGAAGGAGGTTTGGATGTTGCTGCCCAGCAGGGATCCTTTAAAGGCATGGTTGATCAGCTGCAGGTTGCAGGGATTCCCGTCAGCTTGTTTGTAGATCCTGTTTCTCAACAACTGGAGGCAGCTTGTAAGAGTGGTGCTCGTTGGGTGGAGCTGCACACTGGCGCTTACGCCGAAGCCTGTTGGGCTGATCAATCCTTTGAACTTGCACGCTTGACTGAAGCAACAGCAAGAGCGCGCAGCGTTGGCTTACGGGTGAATGCTGGGCATGGCCTCACTTATCAGAATGTAGAAGCCGTGGCTGCGATTGAAGGGATTGAAGAATTGAATATTGGTCATACGATTGTGGCCCGTTCGATCGCTGTAGGCCTTCAAGAAGCTGTAAGAGAGATGAAGCGTCTTGTCCAGAATCCTCGACGAGAGCCTCTTTTTGGGTAGTTAGTAAGGATGAGTAGGCATTATTTATCTCTGCAAATTAACGCTTAATCAGTAAATCTTTGATGCCGGACATCTTGACTGAGTAAAAAAGATGAATCTGCCTGCAGTGATGGTGATCTCGATCGTTACTGATCCTTCTGCTGAAGCCTAAAACAGGCCCTCCAACATTGAGCAATCAGAATCTGAACAACCCTAGGAAGGTGCGACGTCCAGTCGAATTCTCTGCGGAGGCTCGATCGTCCTGTTTGTAACGGGGCTTGGTTTCACCGATGGTAATCAGGGCCTCTTTCTCCTTCCACCAGATCCAGTCACGGATTGGTGGTGTGGTCATCAAATCTTCCCGGGTGAGACCAAGCTCAAGCTGGGCTGCCGCACCTAGAAGGACGTCAATCATGGAGTCTGCATCCTCGCAACGCGCCAAAGCTTCATTGGTGCGCTCAGCACCATTGAGGGATTTGACGAGTAAGTCGACTCGTTTGATGACCGGCAACGTGCGTGGATCCAAATCAACCACTTCAAGACTGTTCACCGTACGCAGTAGCGCTGACATATGGCTACTGCCCAGCCAGAATCTTGAAGAGAATGCTGCTGCGATTGTGAAGTCACCCCGCGAATGTCACTGGGTGATTGGGGATGTCCATGGCTGTTATCAATCCTTGGTAGAGCTCATCGCCTTGCTCCCCAGCTCAGACCAGCTCGTGTTTTGTGGAGATGTGATCAATCGAGGGCCGGCCATTGAGGCCACCATGTTGCTTGCCTGGGAAATGGTCTGTGGCGGTCGTGCTCATTGGTTGCGTGGAAACCATGAACAACACCTGATCGATTGTCTGGAGGTCGACCCTCAAGATGGCCAGGCTGCTTTGCTGGCGATTGACACGTACCGGCAATTGGGTGATCGCCAGGCTCGAGAGTGGTTAAGCCGATTGAAAGTGCTTCCTCTTGTTTACAAAGCCAAGGGATGGATTGCGACTCACGCTGGCTTTGACCTCGATGGCAATCCTGATTTGAGCATTCGTCAGCGATTCTGGGAGGATTACGACGGTCGCTATGGACGCGTGATCGTGGCTCATACCCCTCGTCCGCAGGTGGAGCGCCATCGCCATATTGTGATGATTGATACGGGAGCTTGCTACGGGGGCTTGCTGAGCGCCTATTGCCCAGAACACGATGCTGTTGTTCAGGTCTGCGGTGACCGCAAGTTGAATCAGCATCTTGCATGCGATGTCGACAAGCTCAAAGAGGCGTTTACTCAAGAGATGACTACATCATCATCCCTGGTTTCTACTAAGCCTTGCTGACGATCTACCGCAGCAACAGAGCGGAGTGGTTAGCTCGAGTGTTGGCGGAGCAGCTGCGTCTGGCACCACCAGGTCTATTTGACTCAGTGGATGTCGTGGTGAACACCTGGCCCACAAGCCGCTGGCTGGGGGAACAGTTGGCAAGCGTGAATGGCATCAGTGCTTTGGTGCGATTCCCTTTCCCAGGATCACGTTTAAGGCAATTGGTTCGGATGATATTGGGGATCGATAGTGATGCTGATGATCCCTGGCGGGCTAGTCGACTCGTTTGGCCTTTGCTTGATTTGTTGCCACAGCTTTTGGAGACTGAAGAAGCTGCGCCATTGAGAGAATGGGTCAATCGGCAGCCATCTCGGCCAGGCCACCTCAACCGAGTGCAATGGCAGTTAGCCAGAAGCATTGCCGATGCCTTTGACGACTATGCGCTTTACCGCCCCAAGTTGATCCATCAATGGCTGGAGGGCAGTGATCAGCTTTTGAACTCATCGCAGGAGATGCCTTTAACCCTGCGCTGGCAACCCCAGTTGCTGCGTTCATTGGCTGAACGTTTGCAGGTTGAACCGTTCGGGATTCAGGTGCATAGGGCTGTCTCAAAGCTGCGCAGCGGAGACAACCCCGCCATGGCATTGCCAAGTCAACTGCGGCTTTTTGGTCTGAGCAGTCTTGCTCCGGTGCAAGTGGAGTTGATTCAGGCCCTCTCGGGTTTTGTGGACGTACAGATGTTTCTGCTGACCCCCTGCCCGGATCTTTGGCAGCGATGTCGTAGCAGAAGGGAGACGTTGGGGAATCAGTGGACCGAGCCGGCTGATGGTTTGTGGTTGCTCGAAGCGCCGCGCTTAGAAGCCATCCTTGGACGCATGGGCGCGGAATTTCAGCAGTTGCTGGAAGGTGGCGGTGAGAGTCAGCTTGGCCAGTGGCAGGAGGGTGATCTATTCGCCGCGCCGGCCAGCATGGCTTGTGAATCCGGACAAGAACCTACGTTGCTTGAGCAGCTTCAGCAGCAGCTTGTCTCGCCGGAGGAGCATCAACCTCTACGGCGCAGGCAAGAGGACAGTTCTTTGCAGTTTTTGGCTTGCCCTGGGCAATGGCGCCAGGTGCAGTTGGTCCGCGATCAGATCTTGCAATGGTTTGCTGCCGACCCCAGCCTCGAACCCCGTGATGTGTTGGTGATGACCCCACAGGTCAATCGTTTTGCTCCTCTGCTCGCCTCGGTGTTCAACGATGCTGCAGCCACTGGCGTGGAGCTTCCCTGGCGGCTCACAGATCGCAGCCAGCAGGACAGCCCTGGGCTGACGCAGGGGATGTTGCAACTGCTTCAGATCGCAGGTGAGCGATTGACTGCCACCGCCCTTGAGGGCTTGCTCGCTAATCCCGCAATACAGCAGCAGCAAGGTTTCAGCCAGGACGATGCCAGTAGCCTTAGTCGCTGTTTGCAGCGCACAGGATTTCGCTGGGGACTTGATGCCGAGGAGCGTGGTGGTGATGAGACCCATAGCCTCAGCTGGTGCTTGGATCGCTGGCTGCTTGGCTTGGTGTTGCCCAGCACACCAGGTCTGGCCCCTGGAGGAGCAGCACCCTTCGCAGAGGGGCTGGAACCAGCACAGCTTGCGAAGTGGTGGCAGCTTTTGGCTCAGTTCTGCCGGCAGCTGAAAGAGTTTCGTCGTGCTCGAACTTGTGGAGCTTGGGTAGAGCTTCTACAGGGTTTTGTCGAGGAGTTGTTTGGTGATGGTGGCTCTTGGGCCTGGGAGCGGCAGTGCCTGCTGATTGCTTTGGAGGATTGGCGTCAGATTGGTGCTGACTGCACGTTGTTGCTGGAAGCGGCTGTTGTAGCAGATGTGTTGAATGAAGCTCTCTCTGCAGATAGCGGGCGGTTTGGACATCGCACTGGTGCCCTCACAGTTAGTGCTCTGGAGCCGATGCGTGCCATCCCTCATCGTGTGATCGTGCTGATGGGATTGGACGCTGATGTTTTCCCTCGCCATCGCGAGCGAGCTGGCTTTCATCTATTGGAGCAGCAGCGTCAGTTAGGTGATCCACGCAGTAGTGATCAAGATCGTTATGTGCTTTTGGAAGCATTGATGTCGACTCGACAGCATCTGCTGATCACCTGGAACAGCCGCGATGAGCACACGGGCGAATGTCGCCCAGCTGCTAGCCCTGTGCAGCAATGGCTTGGACGGCTGCAGCATGAGCTCAGCGATGAGACATTTGAGGGCCTATGTCGAGAACCAGCCGCCAATCCCCTTGAGCGCAGTAATTTTCTATCTCAGGGGAGCCAACCGCCTCCTAGCTGTGACCGTCGCCATTTCGAGGCGCGCCGCTGGTTGGATAAAACTCTAGCGCCACCACCCCTTGCCCTTGCGTTGCCTTTGCATTGGAGTTCGGTGTCATTGGAGGCTTCTGCGGTTATCTCATCTGAATTGTTGTTGCGCTGGTTAATCGCTCCCCAACTGATTTGGCTGGAGCAATTTCAGGTAACACCACGTGAATGGCTTGATCCTGTTGAAGATCTTGAGGCCCTCGATCTAGATGAATGGCATCGGCATGGTTTGCTCAGGCAACGCTTGTCAGAGCTGCTTGGCCATCTCCCTACGGATGAGAAGGCATTGCTGCAGGAATCAGAAGCCGGTGATTGGAAGCATCGCTATGCCGGCCAAGGCACCCTTCCACCAGGAGCAGCTGCGACGTTGGAGTGCGAACGACTCGAGAAGCGTTGGCAACATTTACAGGCAACGCTACTGAGCATGGGACCATGCTCGACACGACGTCTTGAATTGGCGGATGGCTCCAGGCAAATACTTTGGGCTGGGAACACGGTCGTGGTGGTGCAACCAGGTCAGTTGAAGTCAAGGGGGGTGATGGAGGGATGGCTAAGCCATTTGCAGGTCTGCGCAAATCACACACTTACCTCGGCAACTGTCGTCGTAGCCCGTTGTGGATCAGCAGCCAAGAAGGATCAATTTGAGATAGCTCTGCGTTGGCAGCCACTTCCAGCCGAGCAAGCACGAGAACAACTCATTGCTTTGCAGGCTTTGGCCTGTCAGGGTTTGAGTCAGTGTTGGCCGGTGCCACCGATGAGTGGTTGGGCCTACGCCAACGCCAACAACAAATC
Organism: Prochlorococcus sp. MIT 1318; assembly: GCF_047304505.1. NCBI lineage: Bacteria > Bacillati > Cyanobacteriota > Cyanophyceae > Synechococcales > Prochlorococcaceae > Prochlorococcus > Prochlorococcus sp. MIT 1318. The sequence goes on from NZ_CP138958.1 coordinate 1,574,259, forward strand.
GGCTGGTAGGGGTGAACAAGCCTTCCGTCACTCGTGGAGTGGCGGATTTAATGTTCAGGGTGAGCGTGAACGGGCTGAGATGCAGCTCTGTTTTGGTCTGAACTGCGAAGCTTCAGAGCTTCTCAACAGCGCTGGTTTTGAGCAGGCATACACAAGCCTCTATGGCCCTTTGGTTGAGGCATTGGCGATCTAGAAGTCATTGCGGCTGATCATTGATTTGAAGTTCATGCAAGCTTTTTGCTATTCAGTCTGCGCAGACTTGTGTGAATAGATCCATGTCATGGCTTCGATGTCAAATTCTACAAAGCAAAGCCCAGCAGAGTCTCTGGGTATGGCTTTTTCTGGTTGGGGCCTGAGTTGGGGAGGCTGGCTGGATAATCGCCAGGGTGAGTGGTGGCTGTTGGCACAGATCATCCTGATTGCAGCCCATCTTTTGCCCCCTTGGCCTGCTTTAGAGCGTTGGGGATATCGCTGGCCATTGCCAATTACCATTTTTGGCGCCTGCCTATTTGGTGTGGGGGTGTTGTTAGTGGTTCAAGCGTTTTGGCGTCTTGGCGCAAGCCTTTCACCACTGCCTGATCCAAAGCCCGCTGCTGCCCTGGTAACGATGGGTGCCTATCGACGCTGCCGCCATCCGCTTTATCAAGCGCTGTTGCTGTGTTCCGCTGGAGTTGCCATTGCCCTTGGCAGCCTGTTGCATGTGGCGTTGTTCCTTGCGCTGTGCCTTTTGCTGAGGGGTAAGGCTCGGCGGGAGGAGCGAAAGTTAATGATCTTGCATCCTGAATACAGTGCCTATCGCACTAGTACTGCAGCGATTATTCCAGGGTTTCCTCTGCTGGACTGGAGAAGCTGATTGGGATTAAAAGTTACTTTTTTGGGTTGGGTGTGTATTGGATAGAGGCGCACAATTGGGGCTGAGTTGTTTAAAAAACCAGCTTCATTCTGTATGATACTTAAGGCCTGAAATTTTAAGACACACCAGCTTCTTAAAAGTGAGATCAGCAATGATGACTTGAGAAGTTACGCCAAAATCTATCCTGCCCATTATTGTTAAGCTTTTTTGCCCTTGGTGTTCTTGGCTGCAAAAGTAACTTGAATGGGGAGTGGGCCATGCTCACGAGATTCGCGCCAACTTTTACGGAGTTATCTTGATACAAAAAGCTGATAATAATCTCAGACCCTTCAACCTGATGGTCATTGCAGGTAGCTGTGCTACTGCAATCGGGCTTGGTATAGCCCGCTTTGATTTTGGGGCAGTTGGACGCTTCATGATCGATGAAGCTTGGATCAGTACCACTGGAATGGGAGATCTTGCAGGCTTAAATCTTGGTGCTTATTTATTGGGCTCTTTGCACCATTCGCAGATACGCAATCGAAAGGTTGTTCTGCGTATGATGATGCTTGCATTATTGCTGCTGCCGCTGTCTTTCTGGCTGGAGGCATTTGAATCGAGTTTTTTGTGGCAAGCAGTTGCTCGAATTTGTGCAGGCTTTGCAGCAGGCCATTTGATTAGTGGAATTCCAGCGATTGCTCTTGCTGGTTTGCATTCGCGTCATCGACGCCGAGGTTCGGGTTTGGTTCTGGCTGGAGGAGGGATTGGAGCATTGCTTGGGGCCTCTGCAATTGGCCTCTTTGCCCATCATTCGGCGATGATCGCCTGGGTCGCTTTGGCCTTGTTGTCGATGGCATTGGCATTGCCTGTGCTTTGGTTGCTTAGCAAGTCAATACAGTCTCAATCTGCTTCTGGACAATCTCAATCTGCTGAGAGCTCAACTGACTTAAGTACAATCAAACCAGGCAATCGTTGGCGAGTTGTGGTTCTGGTCGTAGGTGGAGGGCTGTTAGTGGGAGCGGGGCAAGTGCCGATTTCCCTTTATGCACCGATCGTTGTTGCTCAGAAATTTGGTGGGGCCTCTTCTTTAAGCAGTGACTCTTTAGCTTTACTTGGATTGGGATCTACGGTTGGGGCACTCACTGCAGCCTTTTTACCGCGCCGATGGCCGACATCCTTGATGCTCCCATTGGTGTCTTGTATTGGACTTCTCGCCAGCGTGTTGTTTTTCTTTAGCGATGAAGTTTCAATCATCCTTTTAGCAACGTTTCTGATTGGTGTATGGATGTGGATGACGGCCACTCTTACTTATGACAGACTTGGAGAGTTTTTGCCATCTGCGGAGGCTCATCGACGTGTGTGGGCCGTTATGGTTTCTTTGGCAGGTTGCGGTTATGCATGCTTTTCTTTCTCATTCGCTCATCTTGCAAGTACCAATCTTAATTTAGTTCTTTTAATAGGAATTGGAGTTCTGTTAGTTCAGTTAAGCATGGAACTATTACAAAGATTAGGTTCTTCAAAAGCTCCTAGTTATTGAGGGTTCTGTTACGGCTTGGCCAAGTTTGATGAGATTATATGCCTGAGATGCAAGTGGAGAGATCAATCCTATTGATGCTTCATTGAAATACTTAGACAGTGGAACAAGAGAATCATTGAGGCGCGTTATATGTTATCGTTTTTATATAAGCCTAGTGCATAATTAGTGGATGGCAAGATTGATGACTAATATCCTTCAGTAACCGATTAGGTAACCTGTGACTTCTTGGGCTTGTTTGGGATGGAGTGATCTTTGGCAGATTAGACTAGGTAATGAACAATAATTATATTTGAAGCTACTAGTCAACAATTGTTTTAAAGTGTTTGGTAAGTTGAGTTTTTCAACGCCTTTAGGCACTTTTGGTAAATACGATGTCAAAGGCAGAGAATGACCGGTGAGAGTTACCAATTAGCTCTGCTTCACTGCAATGGCTAATGTCAGCCGTGAGCCTGAATATTGTTTCCAGTCCAATGATTACCCCCTCGGACCTGGCTTTCGCTTACTAGAAGCCAGTGCAGGCACAGGCAAGACTTTTGCTCTTGCTCATCTGGTTTTACGACTGCTCACGGAAGGCGGCCACCAAATTAGTGAACTGTTGGTGGTTACTTTCACTGAAGCTGCAGCAGCAGAGCTGCGCTCTCGCATTGGCCAACGCCTTGAGCATGCTCTTGAAGGTCTTGAAGCCCTCGATCATGGCGCCATTGATAAGCCGTCTGATCTTGTTCTCGAGCAATGGCTTCAGTGCAACGGCCACGATCTTTCTCAACGGCATCAATGGATCTCTTCCCTCTTGGTAGCACTTGAGAGCCTTGATCTGGCTGATATCACCACCATCCATGGCTTCTGCAGGCGTACCTTGCGGCGCCAGGCTCTTGAGAGTGGTGCTGTCATGGACCCACGCCTGGATGACTCCGGACAACAACTTGTTCAAGAAGTTGTTCATGATTATTGGCAGCAACAGGTCTTAGCTCTCGATGTCCAGCATCTACCCGGCCTTCTCGATGCTGGCTTTAGCGTTGAGAACTTGGCCAAGGCGTTGCTCAAACTCGATAGCGATCCCAGCTTGGCTCTCGAAACTCACCCCAGCCATCTGCAGTCTTCACAACCGCTATCAAGCCAGTTCGATGCCTACCTTCAGCAGTGCTGGCAACAGTTTGTTGATCACTGGCAACGACACGGCTCTGAATTGGATATCGCTTTATCGAGTCGCGCTGCTGATTGGCGATCTCTGGGCGCTAAAGATACAAAACCCTTTAGCCCTAAACCCAAAAAAGATCGTTTCGCCATCCTCAATCACTGGCTTGAAGTTTTCTCCCAAAAACCACAACATTCTGATCAGCCTTTTACTCCTGGCTACGAAGCGATCCGTGATCAACCCTTGCTCACGGATTACTTTCATCCAGCTGTTGTTTGCACTGTTGCTCGGCGTTGCGGCGAAGAAAACCCCACTCCTCTGATGCCTGCATTGCAGAGATCAATTGCTGATCTTTGTGATGGCCCTGCTGAACAGGTGTGGAATCATGCCTTGCATTGGGGGCTGTCTGCGTTAGCTGAGCGCCGCAGGCAGCGTGGTGTGATGAACTACGCAGAGCTTCTCTCTGCACTGGATCCCAATCCTCAATCCGAGACCATCGCTCAAATCCACCCTGATCAACAAGCACCATGGCTTGAGGCGTTAAGACAGCGTTATCGCGTCGCGTTGATTGATGAGTTTCAAGACACGGATCCTGTGCAATGGCGTCTGCTTGAAGGGGCCTTTGCACATAGCCCTGACCATCTTCTGTTGATGGTGGGTGACCCTAAGCAGGCGATTTATCGATTTCGTGGTGGTGATCTCAACACCTACTTGCATGCACGTTCAAAGGTTGATCGCATCGACGCCTTACTTGATAACTTCCGTACAACGACTCCATTGCTTGATGGCTTGAACCACTTGATGGCTCCAGGTTTGAGGCGTTCAAAACTAAATGTTCCATCTTTAACTGCTTGTAGTGGAGCAACACCAAGGCCTTTGCCCCTTGGTGTGCACCCACTGCAACTGCTCAATCTTGATGAAGCTACTCATCCAACAGGTGCGCAACCTGCTCCACTGACCTCTAAAACCAACCTGGAAGAACAGATCCCAACGGCTGTTGCCCATGCTGTTTTGGATCTGCTTCAGAGTGATTCATACAACTTCAGCCCTTCTGATATCTGCATACTTGTTGGTCGTCATCGACAGGCAGCCAGCATTCGCCAGGGCCTTGCTGTCGCTGCAGTGCCCACTCGGCTTGTTAGCCAGGGGGATGTTCTCACCAGTGAAGCGGCACAGGTCTTACAACGTTTTCTGGATTGTTTGGCCAGACCCTCCCACAGCAGCAGTTTGAAGCTTGTGGCCTGTTCAGCTCTGATGCAATGGAAGACAGAGCAGCTCGCTCATGCTGAATGCAATGGTGAGCTCGATCAATTAGCCCTTCGCTTCCGTAATTGGGCCATGAATCTTCCCCGCCTTGGTCTTATGGGCTGCCTAGCTGAGTTACTTGAAGGCCGCACAATGGCTGATCTCTCAGAACGCGGACGTCTTTTAGGCGACTTATATCAATGTGCGCAGCTTGTACAGGAGGTGATTCATCGTCAAGGCTTGGATGCGGCTACTGCAGCTGATTGGTTGCGTCGCCAACGACTACAACCTGTTGATCCGGTTCCAGAGGTTCGACAACCTCACAGTGATGTAGCCGAGAGTGCGGTTGCTGTGGTCACAGTGCATCGCAGCAAGGGGATGGAATATCCCGTTGTGATTTGTCCCTACCTCTGGCAAGCCCCCTCCCTCCCCCACGGCCCCCTGTGGAGATCCGGCTCAGAGTCGCGTTGGTGTGTAGCACTCAGCACAGGCTGGGGGAAAGGGTGGCAGCTTTCACAGCAGGCTCATCAAGCATCCCTGCAGGAAGCCGAACGTCTTGCCTATGTGGCGATCACAAGAGCCTGCTCTCTGTTGATGTTGATTTGGGCTCGGGGCGCCAAACAGGAAGGCAATCCCCTCAGCGCTTGGCTGTTTGGTGTTGATGCCATCGATGCAGCGATGCAGGATCTCACTCCAGAACGAATGAGTGCTTGGCTTGATCGCCAGCAGTTGCCGATCACTGTTGTTCCGGCTCAGCTGAATTCGATGCAACAGCGCTGGCAACCGCCGCCGCTTCAAGGTGAGTTAACTCTTGGCCCAACACCGCAACGGCGCCTTGATCTGTCTTGGGGTCGCAGTAGTTATTCCGCTTGGGTGTCTGCTACACACACTTATGACGGCAGTGCTCCTGCTGATCCTTTGGAGTTGGAAGAAGGTCGAGATAGCGATCAGCAGAAGCTTGAACCCATGCTCAAACTTCAAGATCAGAGTGCGATTGCTGATGCCTCTCGCTCAACTCCAACGTTGAACTGGTCTGACCAGAGCCCTCTGGGGCAATTCCCTCGTGGTGCTGCAGCAGGGGATTGCTTACACCGGATTCTTGAACGACTGGATTTTTGCAAGCCATTGCAAGATCCGAATGCCGTCATCGTGATTGAAGAAGAGCTCCGACGCGCAAGCCTTGACATCACTCTGCTCGCCTCAGTTCAGGATGGTCTTGACAGGGTGTTGAGTACTCCAATTGGTGGTTCCCTGGGAGGCTTGCGACTGAATCAACTGCATGGTCAACGTCGCATTCATGAACTCAGCTTCGATTTGCCAATTGCTCATCAAGGCAAAGTGTTGCGTTCGTTTGATCTAGCCAGTGTTTTTCATCTGAATCCATTGGCTCGCTTTGGCTTGCCCTATGCCGAAATGATTCAAGGTCTCAATGTTTGCAGTCGTGGTTTTCTTACCGGTTCGATTGATCTTGTGTTCACCGATTCAGAAGAATCTTTAGAAGCTCGTTGGTGGGTTGCTGATTGGAAAAGCAACTGGATCGGTCGGCGTGATCCAGAGGGGCAGGCTGTCGCTTGTGGTCCGCTCCATTACGACGACTCCGCAATGGAGCAGCAGATGCTCCTTCATCATTACCCTCTTCAAGCCCATCTTTATTTGGTCGCACTCCATCGTTTTTTGCGTTGGCGGTTGCCAAGTTACGAACCACAGCGCCATCTAGGCGGATACGTCTACGTTTTTCTTAGAGGTCTCCCAGGCGCTAAGGCCATCAACGGTCGCTCCCTTACTAAATCAGTGCCTGGCTTGATTGTGGAGCCTGCACCATTGGAGCGGGTTTTGCTTTTGGATCGCTTGCTCAAGAACGGAGGACAATGACTCGCAGCGATTCATCCACTTGGCCATCAGGTTTTCCCAGAGCACTGCATCAAACGTTGTTGAGGCGTCTCCCGCCCAAGGCTTCATCAATTCATCTCGAGGACTTGGTCAACGCCTTGATGGATGCATTAGCCCGCGGTGAGCTGCAGCTGAATCTCACTGCGATGTCTCCCCCTCAAGAACTCAAAGCGATGGGATGGCCTGAGGCTCATTGTCAGGCTCTGCTGGCTAGTGGCTGGCTGGAAGGCGCGGCTTCTCCGATGGTTTTAAACGGCAATCAATTGAGTTGGCGTCGTTGGCATGGTGACATGGACGCTGTGATCAAGGAGTTGATCAACAGGTCAAATGTTGGTCAACCGACTTCAATCTGCACCACACCATCCCATCATCCTGCTTTGTTGGATGGGCTTAACCCTGAACAGCAGGCTGCCGTAGAAGCTATCGATCACCATGGCGTGGTGTTGTTGAGTGGCGGTCCGGGTACGGGCAAAACCAGCACCATCGTGCAAATGTTGGCGCGGGCAGTCACGTTGAGACCAGGCCTGAAGATTGGTCTTGCTGCTCCCACAGGCAAAGCGGCAAGACGCCTAGAGGAGGCTGTTCGCAAGGGGCTTGAGACAATCTCTCCCCCCCAGCGGCAGGCATTGACCAGCCTCCCTTGTAGCACCCTTCACCGCTGGCTTCAGGCCAGGCCTGGTGGGTTTGGTAGGCATCAACAACACCCCCTAATGCTTGATCTCCTCGTTATTGATGAGATGTCGATGGTAGATCTCACCCTGATGCAGGCGTTGTTAAACGCTCTTCCTGTTGATAGTCAGCTTGTAATGATTGGCGATCCCGATCAGTTGCCTCCAGTTGGTAGTGGAGCGGTTTGGCATCAACTCCAACAGGCTGATATCCGCCAACAGTTCAATCATGGTGCCATTCACCTGCATCAGCTCTATCGCAACCGCGGTTCACTAGCAACGTTGAGCAGAGTTCTGTGTAATCAGGGCCTGTCTGCTTTTTGGCAACAACTTTCTCTTCTGCCGAAATCAGCGAATGTTGAGCAGCATCAATGCAACCTCAGCAGCATGCCAAGCTTTTTAGTTCAGCACTTGCAGGAGCACAGCAGAACACTGCAACGACTCACTGCCGAACTGATGCTCGAGCTGCCAGATGATGCTTATACCTCAACCATGATCAACACCAATCTTGCCGTTGCAGCTGAGTCTTTGCTGGATTCTCTCGAGCGGTTGATGGTGCTTTGTCCGAAACGTCGTGGTTTTTGGGGAGTCGATCATGTGCATCGCGCATTGTTGGGTCAAAGCCTTGAGGCTGGAGTGATGCGCTGGCCGTTGGGAACGCCGGTGATGTGTTGCGAGAACCAAGCGGAACTGGGGCTAGCAAACGGTGACATTGGCTTGGTGGTTGGTCAAGGAGACAATCTGCGCATCCTGTTTCGCGTGCTCTCTGAGCAGGGAGGACTGACCACACGCATCATCCACCCGGCCCGATTGAGCATGGTGGAGCCAGCTTTGGCTCTTACGGTTCATAAGTCTCAGGGGAGTGAGGCTGATCATGTCATTCTTCTCTGGCCGGAAATCACAGCTGTGTCGGCTACCAGCGCTGATGGTCGTGAGAGCGCTTCTAGCTTCGAGAGGAAACTTCTCTACACTGCTATCACGCGCGCGCGACAGCGAGTGGATCTCATTACTGCAATGCCATCTGCTCATAGTGACGGCTGAGGCTGACACCGCCATGCTGAATGCAACTGCTAGCAGAGGCATGAGCAAGGCCCCCCAGAGAGTTGAGCGTCCTTGGGGTTGGTATGAAGATCTGCTCGAAGGAGAGGGCTATAAGGTCAAGCGTTTTTTGGTCTTTGCCGGTCAACAGCTCAGCCTTCAGCGTCATCAACATCGCAGTGAAAATTGGACTGTGGTCTCAGGCCAGGGGCAGCTTTTCTGTAAAAACACTTGGCACGATGCTCAAGCTGGCACCACCTTGTATATCCCTCTGGGAGTGCTTCACCGAGCTCGTGGAGGCCAAAGCGATTTGGTGGTCATTGAGGTTCAGCATGGTCAGCTATTGCAGGAATCAGATATTGAACGCCTCGAGGATGACTACGGACGGGTGATAAGTTAGGAAATCAACCTTTGAAGAAAAGGCGAGGCAGCACAACGCGGGTATCCGCGTATGGGGCGTTGTCTGCCTGATTTAAAGGATCAATCAGGCAGACAACGCCTTCTCTCGATGACCCATACAAAAGCGCACGAGGATGTCTCGTGTTCCCCTGAAAAGAGTGCGTCTGAGATCTCTTCAACGAGCGCAGATGATGGTTTAACCACTGTGGCTGAGGCCACCAATCAAAACAATTCAGGCGATGGCTCGGTCGCAGTAGCCGCTGAGGCCTGTGAAGAGACTGAAGCGACAGAGTTAGTTTCCGAATTCGATTGTTTTGGCTTTAGCGAGCCGTTGCTCAAGACCCTTGCAGAAAAGGGTTATAAGCAACCCTCCCCAATTCAGAAAGCTGCTATTCCAGAATTGATGCTGGGTCGTGATCTAGTTGGTCAGGCTCAGACTGGAACAGGCAAAACAGCCGCTTTTGCATTGCCCCTGATCGAGCGGCTTCATGATCATGGCAGTCGTCCCCAAGTGTTGGTGCTGGCCCCGACCCGGGAGTTGGCGATGCAGGTCGCGGATTCGTTCCGTGCTTATGCCGTTGGCCATCCGCATCTCAAAGTTTTGGCGGTATATGGCGGAGCCGATTTCCGCTCTCAGATCAATACCCTCAAACGTGGCGTGGATGTCGTGGTAGGCACCCCGGGCCGCTTGATGGATCACATGCGGCAGGGCACTCTCGACACCTCTGGTTTGAGGTGTTTGGTGCTTGACGAAGCCGATGAAATGCTGCGTATGGGTTTCATCGATGATGTCGAATGGATCCTGGAGCAGTTGCCTGAGGAGCGCCAGATGGTGCTGTTTTCGGCAACGATGCCATCAGAGATCCGTCGACTTTCGAAGCGTTACCTACACGAACCAGCAGAGATCACGATCAAGAGCCGTGATCAGGAGGCTCGTCTCATCCGTCAGCGATGTATCACTCTCCAGAACAGCCACAAACTTGAAGCCCTTAGAAGGGTTCTTGAGGCTTTCACTGGTGAGGGAGTGATTATTTTTGCCCGCACCAAGGTGATCACTCTCACCGTTGCTGAGGCACTGGAAGCCGCTGGACACGATGTTGCCGTACTGAACGGGGATGTCCCTCAAAACCAACGGGAACGAACGGTTGAACGTTTGCGCAAAGGCAGCGTGAATATCTTGGTTGCTACTGATGTTGCCGCTCGAGGTCTAGATGTCGATCGCATCAGCCTGGTGATCAACTACGACATCCCCTTTGATAGCGAAGCCTATGTGCATCGCATCGGGCGTACCGGCCGGGCTGGCCGCAGTGGAGAGGCCATTTTGTTCGTGAACCCTAGGGAACGTCGCTTTGTGGGCGGCTTTGAACGTGCTGTAGGTCAACCCATCGAACCGATGGATATCCCCAACAATGAAGCGATTAACCAGAGTCGTCTTGATCGCCTTCGTCAACGTCTCACCACTGCCGCTAAGACGGAGAGAGATAACTCCGAGGAGACAGCCCTTCTCCAGGAGCTAATCCAGCGTGTTGTGCAGGAGCTTAGCCTCAGTCCAGAGCAATTGGCTCTAGCAGCATTAGAGCTTGCTGTTGGCCCAGGCCCAATCTTGGTGCAGGCTGATGAGGGTTGGTTGCAGCAATCAACTCAGCGAAACCGTCGCAACGATCGTCACGAAAGTCGTGGAGGCTCTGGCCGAAGGCCTGAGCGTTCATCGAGACCGCCGGAAGATCACATGGAGCGCTTTCGTGTGGAAGTCGGTCATCGCGATCGTGTCAAGCCTGGCAATCTGGTTGGTGCCATCGCCAATGAATCCGGGCTAGAAGGACGGATGATTGGTCGCATTCAGATTTTTGAGTCGCACAGTCTTGTGGATCTTCCCAAAGGAATGCCTGAGGATGTTTTTAAAGATCTAAAACGTCTCAAGGTGATGAATCGAGAGTTGCATATCCAGCGTGCTTCTTAATTCAGCGTCGATGGCTCTTTTGCAGCGAATCTGCCTATCTATCAGTCTGAGCAGTGTCCTTTTTGCTATGTCTACGGCTGATGGTTTAGCTCAAAGCAGCGAGGATGAGAACGCTATTACCACAATGTGTTTGCTGGGTTTTAACGCAGCTATGGCCAATGCAGGTAAGACGCCCCCTGCAGGGATGGGCCAGTTCACCTGTCAATGTTTCCTAGATCAGGTGAATGCCGGGGAATTCATCAGTTCAGCGCAGTCCAAATGCCAAGCCAAGGCAGGTGCTCACTACGACATTTAAACTTGCTTTTAATGTATTGATCTGAACATTGGCCTGAAAGCGATTTAGATCAAGAACCCCAGTCATTCTGATCAATTCGAACGCTACTTCTTCAATAGTTCTGTTCTGCTCATAAGAATGTTAGGCCGATTCTGATGATTCCCTTGGTTCAGCACACCATCGCAGCTGCAACCAAGATTGATAAGAAGGACAATCCACTCTAGAGCTAGTGATTGGCCACTCTTGACAATCGCCTGATTTTGTCGCCAGACAACAGCTTGTTTGTATGTCTTATGGCTTTTTGAGAGCTTCTGACTCGCTCCCCTGTAACTTAGGTGAGCATCAGCATCAGCTCACCGGCCCCAAACGGCTCGCTCCCTAGGCTTCGGCTTTCCAGCTCCAGCATTCAAGGACTTTCCTTTTCGGACCAAGGCTTCACTGATCAAATCCCATCGGTCCTTTTAGGAATGACCATTTACATAGGCAACCTCTCTTTCCAGGCGGAACAGGAGGACTTGCTCGACCTGTTCAGCCAATACGGCGAAGTCAAGACATGCAGCCTCCCTCTCGATCGAGAGACGGGGCGCAAGCGTGGTTTTGCCTTCGTTGAGATGACAAACGATGCAGACGAACAAAAAGCGATTGACGATCTTCAGGATGTTGAATGGATGGGGCGAATGATTCGCGTGAATAAAGCAACACCACGTGAACGCACAGGTGGCGGTGGTGGCCGTGGTGGATACGGCGGTGGCGGTGGCGGTGGCGGGAACCGCTGGTAAATCAGTAGCCTTAGCCTTTTCAATAAGGCCACCCTGTGGGTGGCCTTATTCGTCTTAATAAGCTTCTTCTGGATCGATTAATTCGAGCATTAGATCCTTTTGCCAAGCCCGTTGGTGGAGCTCTTCGCGGTGGTTAACCGCTTCATTGCCAGAACGAATGTCGTCTTGCAGATTTGGAACCGCTGCACGAAGACTGAGCCTGCGTTTCTTTGCGGTGAAGCGATGGAATCGATTGAACGCTCTCGAACGGGTCATCGAACCTCCTTCAAGTCTTTAATTTCTACCCCCTTTCAGGCCAAATGAACAGTTCAGACGGGATTGCTCAGCAAGGTTTCAGCTCAATGCTTTGATCCGAAACCTTGTAGCGCTTGAATGAAGGTAGTGCCCAAGGTTTATGGATTCTCGCGTTCGGCGCACTGCAAGTCCCCTGAGAAGGCTGCTCAGCAGCCTTAAGCCTCATCGGCGCCTGATTCTTGCGGCAACCACTTGCTCCATTCTCAACAAACTGTTTGATCTCGCCCCGCCGGTACTCATCGGTTTGGCCATTGACGTCGTCGTACACGAACAGACCTCCTGGTTGGCGAATCTTGGCTTTAGCACTGTCCCTAGCCAATTGGGATTTCTTGCGTTGCTCTCCTTTCTGATCTGGAGTGCTGAATCCTTCTTTGAATATCTTTATGGCGTGTTGTGGCGCAATCTCGCCCAGACAACTCAACACAATCTTCGCCTGAAGGCCTATAACCACCTCCAGAATTTGGAGATGGCGTTTTTCGAGGCAGATAGCAGTGGGCGGCTGATGGCTGTTCTTAATGACGACATCAACCAATTAGAACGATTTCTCGACTACGGGGCCAATCAGATCTTGCAGTTGATTACAACTGTGCTGTTGGTAGGTGGGGCGATGGTCTTCGTCGCTCCAGGTGTTGCTTTGTTCGCCTTTTTGCCTATCCCAGTGATCTTATGGGGATCAATTCAATTTCAGCGGCGGTTGGCTCCGCGTTACCGCGAGGTCAGAGATAAAGCTGGTGAGCTGGCTGCTCATCTCAGCAACAACCTCGGCGGGATGTTCACAATCAAGAGTTTCGCTACAGAAGCCTGGGAACTAGAGCAGATTCGCTATCGCAGTGAGGCCTATCGCTGCAGCAATAAGCAGGCAATCAAACTTTCAGCAGCCTTCATTCCTCTGATTCGCTTTGCCATTTTGTTTGCTTTTTTGGCCATCTTGGTGATCGGAGGCCTTCAGGCATGGAAGGGGCAAATGGCTGTTGGGCTTTACAGCGTGCTCGTTTTTATTACACAACGCTTGCTGTGGCCTCTTACAACCCTTGGTCGCACACTTGATGAATATCAGCGTTCAATGGCCTCCACCAATCGTGTGCTGGATTTGATCGATACTCCGATTACCATCGTTGAAGGATCACAGCCGTTGATAACAGCACGAGTGCGGGGCGCTTTGTGCTTTGAGGATGTGGGCTTCCATTACCAAGGCCGCGCTCCTCTTCTAACTCACTTCAATCTTGATATTCCCGCTGGCTGCACGATCGGAATTGTGGGAGCTACAGGGTCAGGAAAAAGCACCCTGGTGAAACTTTTGCTGAGGCTTTATCCACTCAGCTCGGGACGGATTCTTCTGGATGGACAGCCGATTGACATGCTCAAGTTAAGGGATCTACGTCGTTCAATCGCACTGGTCAGTCAAGAAGTTTATTTATTTCATGGAACAGTTTCTGAAAACATTGCTTATGGCAGTCCTGAGACAACTCAGAAAATAATTGATGATGCGGCAGATTTGGCTGAAGCCTCAGAGTTTATTAAAGCCCTCCCGCATGGTTTCAATACGTTGGTGGGTGAACGTGGGCAACGTCTTTCTGGTGGTCAGCGTCAACGAATTGCCCTGGCTAGGGCAATTCTCAAGCAGGCACCGATTCTGGTCTTGGATGAGGCCACCGCTGCGGTTGATAATGAGACAGAAGCAGCGATTCAACGTTCTTTGATGCATATCACCAAAAACCGAACCACTGTTGTGATTGCTCACCGTCTCAGTACTGTGAGGCATGCAGATCAGATTATTGTTATGGATCAAGGTAATATTGTCGAGCAAGGTACTCACAATTCACTTTTGAAGCAATCAGGTATCTATAGGGATCTCTGGCGAGTTCAGGCTGGGTTACGTGCTGACGAATTGCTGTTGGCCTGAATCAACTCTTTTCGAGTCTTTGGTTTGTCATATTTGTGAGATGTCTTCTGATTAGCGCAATATCCACATGGCACGATTGTTTCGTTGTTAATTAACTATAATATGGCGCATTTGGTTGTCTTGTCGACACAGATTGCCAAAAAGAGCTTTGACTTTTCATAAGCCTTCGCTGCTGCTGCTGAGAGATAAAAGCAGCATCTTCTTTGCACTGACTAAAGATCTTGAAGCAAGCAACAGTTAACAATTCAAATTGAGCTTATGATTAAATCTAGCTGTTCAACACAATTGAGCATTGGCTAGAGTGATTTTTAAAGCCGCAGGCTACTTTTATTAGAGAAAAATCTGAAGGGCTCTAAGATGGCGATATGACTCCCAAGCATCAAGGCAGTTCTGGTTGGCGTTCTATGACCACTGCCATTGGCGTGGGGTTGATCGCAGGCCTGTTCCTTTCAATTCCACTCAGTCGATCACTCTCGCAAAAGACTGCAGGCACAACCACTCCCCTTTTCCCGATTAGCAATCCCTTTAATGCCTGGCAGGGCTTTGGTAATCGTGATGTGGTTGTGCTTGGCATGGATGCAGGGCGTGGTAACACTGATGTGATCTTCACAATTCGAGTTACGGGGGGCGAAACAAGAATCACCCAGATTCCACGTGATAGTTATATCAATTCGCGTAGTTTTGGGCCAATGAAAGTTAATGCTTTGTATGCATATGGTGGTATCGAGGCGGTAAAAAGTGAGTTGACTCGGCTGATGCATCGTCCCATTAGCCATCACATCCTTGTTAATCTTGAAGGAATCAGAACTATTGCAGACTTATTGGGAGGCATTGAGGTTGATGTGCCTAAGCGTCTTTATTACCAAGATCAATCCCAGGGTCTTTATATTGATCTTCAAGCTGGCCCTCAGGTCTTGAAAGGTAAAGATCTCGAGGGGTTTTTGCGGTGGCGCCATGATGGTGAAGGCGACTTTGGTCGTCTGGGTCGTCAACAACTAGTCCTAAAGAGTCTCTTTAGTAAGCTCACTCGAGCTGAGAATCTTATTCGACTGCCAGCATTGATAAGTGCTGCAGGCCGTAACATCAAGACAGATATGGGCCCTTTGGAGCTTGGAGGCTTAATGACAGCAATGGGTACAACTGAACTTGAAACAACGCGTCTAGCAGCTACGCCATTCTTTAGTAATGGCATCAGTTACCTAGATACTGAATGGCCAGATGCTGCGGAAGCCAATGGCTCACTTTACCGATTCCTATTTTAAATCGATCGGTGGCAGATCAAAACTGAATCATTTTCCTTGAGTTCTTAATGGGAAACTTGCCATGAAATGTTTGTTCAACTTCAACTCCATGATAGGCAAGAAATAGCAATAAAGAATAGAGTTAGTAGTTGGCTTTTGCATCCAATTTATTGGTATTGAACAATAAGGTATTCCTATGATGTGTTTTCTTTTACGGCCTTTAATGATCAGATTAAGAATGTAAATGATGTGATTACCTCTTCGAAAAGCCCCTTGACTTTATTCCATCTAAACTCGTTAGTGCTTGCTGCTAATGTATATAAACGTCCCCGATCAACGACCACTGTTGCTAGCTCATGGCGTTCTCGATCTTCAAGGTGAACGGTATACTCCAAATCGTAAAAGATGTGTCCTCCTGCTTCACGCTGATTGGCGTCTACTAACTCAGCCTCTCGCCCACTGCCTTGAGGTGCAATCACTTCACGGCTTAAACGTTCCCCAATTGCGATTGGACTCCCTAGGGCTTGCAGATCTCCCTTTTCGTCAACTTTCGAAACAGCCAAACTTAGTGTTTCGTCGCTGTTGATTAAGTCGTGAAATACCACCTGAGGCCCTCCATTCATGCTCACACGGCTCCATCCATTGGGATAAAGGAATGCATAACGACCATCTGGGCTCTGGAAGGAGTTCATGCCTGCATATGAACCACTGCAGGCAGCGAGCAGCATCACAAGCGCACAAGCGAAACCCACGCGTGAAATGGTTCGCACAAGTTCAAGCATTGGAACAGAGCCGGACTTGCTGACCATTCTGCCGGCGTACGGTCTTGACTTGATCAACAATTGCCACCTGGTGAACTGCCAAGATTCTCAGTATCTGCGGCGGACCCCTGAGCGGCTTTACTCGACCCCTGGCTCGCTTGATCGACCAGTTCGAGCGTCTGCCTGGGATTGGGCCACGAACGGCCCAGAGACTTGCCCTGCATCTGTTGAGACAACCAGAAGATCAAATCCGCGCTTTTGCTGATGCACTTCTCGCGGCCCGTTCTCAAGTGGGTCAATGTCAGACCTGTTTTCATCTCAGCGCGGAGCCTCTTTGCGACATTTGCCGTGATGGCAAGCGATGCGATCAATTGCTTTGTGTGGTGGCTGATTCCCGAGATCTGTTAGCTCTCGAAAGAACCAGGGAATATAAGGGCCGTTATCACGTCCTCGGCGGACTGATCTCACCAATGGATGGTATCGGGCCGGACATGTTGCAGATCCCCAGCTTGATTCAACGCGTTGATCGTGATGGCATTAGCGAGGTCATTCTCGCTCTTACTCCCAGTGTGGAAGGTGACACCACTAGCCTTTACCTGGCACGTTTGTTAAAGCCGTTTACTCAAGTGAGTCGAATCGCCTACGGCCTTCCTGTTGGTAGTGAATTGGAGTATGCCGACGAAGTCACCCTGACTCGTGCGCTTGAAGGGCGTCGAGCGATGCAATAAAGCAATGTCTTCCACCCATCGCCCAACCCAATACAGCTCCATTTTGCCTGCGGAGCGCCTTCCGGAATGGTTGCGGCGCCCCATCGGCAGCGTCTCCCAATTGGAGCAGATGCAGCAGCTGGTGAAGGGGAATCAGCTTCACACCATTTGTGAGGAAGGGCGTTGTCCCAATCGCGGCGAGTGTTACGCAGCCGGTACAGCAACTTTTCTCCTAGGCGGATCGATCTGTACGCGTAGTTGTGCTTTCTGCCAGGTCATGAAAGGCCAATCTCCTCAGGCAATCGATCCACTCGAAGCAGAGCGAGTTGCCGATGCGGTGCAGCAGATGGGTCTTCGTTATGTGGTTCTTACTTCAGTAGCAAGGGATGATTTGCCCGACCATGGTGTCAGTATTTTTACTGAGACAATGGCGGCCATTCGCCAGCGCAATCCTCTTATTGAGATAGAAGTGCTGACGCCGGATTTTTGGGGCGGAGTCGCTGATCTGGCCAAGGCATTAGAGGCCCAGAGAGAACGGCTCACGCAGTTGCTCATGGCTGCACCAGTTTGTTTCAACCACAACCTCGAAACCGTTGAAAGGCTTCAGAGCAAGGTTCGACGGGGAGCTACGTACCACCATTCTCTCAATCTGCTGGCTGCAGCGCGGGAACTTGCTCCCAACATCCCTACCAAATCAGGCTTGATGTTGGGACTAGGAGAAGAGCAAGAAGAGGTGATTCAGACTCTTGAGGATCTCCGTTCTGTTGACTGTCAACGGGTCACATTGGGTCAGTATCTGCGCCCTTCATTGGCACATATTCCGGTGCATCGTTATTGGCATCCTGAGGATTTCAAGAACTTGGCTGAAGTTGCTCGCAAGCTTGGATTTTCTCAGGTGCGTAGTGGGCCTCTAGTGCGAAGTAGTTATCACGCTGGTGAAGAATGATCTCTGTGATCCAATTCCCGGCAGGTTTGCCAACGACGCTGATTACGTTCCAGCACCTCACTGCAGCTTCCAACCATTAACGCTCCGGCTCCCCCCCAGATCATCCTGAGTGGGAAATCCATTGGGGCTGCTCCTAGCTCTCGGATAGTAAGAAATCCACGTTGCCGGAAATAACGAATTAAGCGATGGTGCTGGCGCCCTTCATCACAAATTGCCAGTAGTCGAGCCTGTTTACAAGGAGTGGCTTCAAGTGCCCAGGTCATGGTGCCAACCCAGATGAGATCCCCTACTCCGGCGGGTGCTTCAGGATGAACACGCATTGTGTCGAGCTGTAATCCCTTCTCGCCTGCATAGGCCCAAGCCTTCATCTCACCCCAAAGTTGTATACGTTCCTCATCGAGAGCTTGTGCGACAACTAATTTTAAGGACCAGAGATTGAGTGGTCTTCTCACCTGCAGCCTCAAGAGCAGGCCGGCATCAGAGGCCTGCTTTTCTAACTCAATTAGACTTAGTTGAGTCATGGCAAGGGAATGAGAGTGACAAATTCTTGAGGAGTCAAGTCAATACAGCCTAGTTACGAATGGCAAGCTGATCACAGTAATCGTAGAATTCAAGATGAAATTCAGCTTCTACTCTCTGCTGCTTGTCTTTGTTAATTGGCGGACTTTTTCCGGCAGAAGTTGATTTAGTGGTTCTTGAAGATATTATGTCTAAGTTCAGAATAATAGAGCAGCATTTAACTGCAATATATGCTCAGAGCCATCATCTTCTCAAATTAAGCCAACGCTCTATATACGCAATATCAGCATAGAATTTTACCAAGTAACAGATTGGTATGAAAATGGAGTCTTGTTTTTGCTAGTCTGGTTTTAAGCTTATTGGCTGTCTATTGAAACTCTAAATACAAACGATCTTTTGCGAAAGGAATCAGATGTATTGAGGTCAGTAATGCAAGTCATCAAGGTTGCTTGAGTAATGAGCGTGAAACGGCAATGCTTAATATTTTTATTGCCTAGCTGATCACTAGTCAAGTCAAGCCAGTTTCTTTTGATGGCTTTGAATTGCAGGTTGTGGAAACGAGTAATTAGGCTGTTCTACAGTGTTTATAGAAGGTTTCTCAAGAGTCTGTTTGAGTTTCTTCTTTCGCCACACTTTTATCGGTAAGCAAGGGCCTTGCTCATAGGTCTTATGGTCTTATCTAGTTGAAATGCCTTTGGCCTAATAATGAAGCATTTAAAGAGCAGGCAAGTTGGGATTAATTGCAAAGGCCTAGAGGGTTAAGGCTTATTGATTTTGCTTCGATTTTAGTGCCTAAAACATTGATGAGCTGCTCTAAGAAGAGTTATCTCTGTTGCTTAGCCAGCTAATTTTAGACTTAACCTCAGGGTTTTCCTCTAAACATTGAGCTCACAGAGCTTTCCTCATGGATGCGCCAAATCGCTTCGCCAAGCATATTGGCCACTGAAAGTACCTGCAATTGAGGGAAGTGTCGTTCCGCAGCGATGGGAATGCTGTTGGTAACCAAGACTTGTTCGAATAAGCCTTCTTCGGATAATCGTTCGCAGGCGGGGGGCGAAAACACGGCATGGGAGGCACAGGCAATCACCCGTTTAGCTCCTTGTTGTCGAAGAAGGCGAGCCCCTGAGCAAATGGTTCCCCCAGTGTCGATCATGTCGTCGATCAGGATGGCTGTTCTCCCAGCCACATCGCCGATCACTGTGAGACTTTCGGCAACGTTGTGACCTGATCGGCGCTTATCAATAATTGCCAGTGGCGCATCCCTCATTTGTTTCGCAAAGGCTCGGGCTCGTGCGACTCCTCCAACATCTGGAGAGACCACCACGACTTCGTTTAGTTCTTGTGCTGCGAGGTGATCAACCAAGACTGGTGAGCCGTAGATGTGATCGCAAGGGATGTCAAAGTAGCCCTGGATTTGGGCGGAATGCAGATCCATGGCGAGGACTCTGTTCACGCCAGATTTCACCAGCAGGTTTGCTGTGAGCTTGGCAGTGATTGACTCGCGGCCAGCCGTTTTGCGGTCGGCTCTTGCATAGCCGTAATAGGGAACTACTGCAGTGATCTGCCTGGCAGAGGCGCGCTGACAGGCATCAACCATGATCAGCAGCTCCATCAAATTGTCGTTCACTGGCGCGCAGGTGGGCTGAATCAGGAAGACGTCACAACCTCGGATCGATTCCTGGATTTGTACATAGAGCTCACCATCTGCGAACCGTTTGCAGATCCTTGGACCATCGGGAACACCTAGGTAGGCCGCAATCTCTCTTGCAAGAGCTGGATTTGAGGTGCCGCTGAACAAGCGCAGACGCTGCATGTCATAGCTGATGCTCTCTTGTTCGGTACGGGCTGCGGTCAGAAAACTCGTCACGTCGCCAGCGAGCAATATCAGCTGTACTCCGATGCTAGTGGTGCAAAGGCTCTCATCTCAACTTCTTCTCTATGTAGGGTCGCCTGATGATTGCTCCCATCCCTTTTCTGGTTGGTGCAGGCCCCCTCCCTGATGCTCGGATGCGGGCTGGTTGCTTGCTTTTGGCTAGCGCTTGGGGAGTTGAGTTGAGCCATCATCGCTGTTCTGAAAATCCCCATCAGGTTCTTGGTTTGTTGCCTGCGGAGGGGGGAATGGTGCAACTGAGTGGTGATCCAGCCATGTTTCATCCAGATGGTGGTAGCTGGCTGGAGGCTCTGGGAGCATGGCGCCAGCCCACCATTTTGTTGGTGTCGCCTTTGCCCTCTGGGGAGATTCCTGGAGTGGCACCTGCTTATGTAGCGCTCTGTGCGGCCCTCAATGTTCCTCTGATTGGGGTTCTGCAATTGGGTGGCCCATGGGACCTCAGCCTTCGCCGCTCGGATGGTTTGCCTTGGTTCGGTTTGCTTCCAGATGATCCCTCAGCTTTGTCAGCAGTCCCTAATGGGGGCGGCTTGCAGCAGGGGCCCTCTTTGGAGGAGGTCGTGGTGCAATTGCGACGACGGCTGCTGCTGTCGTCCGATTCCGATTGATGAGGCCCTGTTAGTTGCCCTGCGGCCAGAGCGGCATGGGGTGGCTTGCCTTGAGTTGCCGCAGGGTTTGTTCCCCGGCTCGTGGGGCTAAAGGTAATTCGCTGATGATTGGGAATTGATTGTTGCTAAGAGCCGCTGCCGTGAGGCTTAACAACTCACGAGGGGTTAAATCGGTTTGCACTTCTTTTGAAAACTCTTTCAGAAGTTTGGGGAGTTTTGCGAGGGTGTTTGGCTGTCGCAATTGTCTAGACAGACCGTTCAGGATCCATTGTTGCCTTTGACGCCGACCGCTTTCTTCTTCAGGACCAGCGCGGTAGCGAACCAGTTGTTCTACCTGGCCTCCATTGAGTCTCTGCCGTCCTGCTTGCAAGTCCACCGCATAGTTCTGGGTATTGTCTTGGTGTTTAAAAGGCGCGTTGAGGTTCACCTCCACATCTCCGAGCCCATCGACAAGGACTCTTAGAGCTTTGCGGGGGATCACCACAAAGCGGTGGGGTTGTCCTTTTCTAAGGCCGAGGATTTCCGCAATCACATCGGCGGTAAGGGCAATCCCCCCCCGCCCGTAACTTGACGCTAGTGGTTGCATCCCATTGCTTCCAGGCAGGGTCACAGCGAGTTCAATAGGCAGTTGAAGCACTTCAACAGGTTGCTTGGCCGCTACCTTCACGAGCATCAGGCTGTCTGCATTGGCTGAACCCATCGGTGCAGCTTGGTTTGTGAGATCGTTCAGTTGGTCCGAATCAATGCCCACTAACAAGATGATGATTGGTTGTTTGGGAAGCGGCGCTAGGGAGGTTGCTTTGTCCACTGATGGATCGCCTTTGGCGACTTGATCGGGCTTCGGCCAGAGCAGCCCCAGGGCCGTGCTTGCCAGCCAAAGACCACCCAGGGTCGCAGCCAGGCGTAGCAAGGTACGGCCTGGATATTTCCCCATCCAGTGACCCACGCTTGATGGCGTTGGCGTTTTGCCTGAATGTTGTTTAGGCATCAACCGTGTTGAGGACAGCGGCATCACAGTCTTGCTCAACTACAGCTCTTTAGGGTTAAAAGTCCAATGGCTTTTGGACTAACCGAGACTTCTGACAAGGCATCTTGCGAGTATGTAACGACCCGGCCTAAGCCCTTCCAAGATTGATTGGGGCTAATGGCTGATCTAGATGCTGACTTCGATCAGATTCCACTGTTGTTTTTATTTTCTGGTGCTTTTTGATGGTTGAGGGCAGTTCAGCGTTAGTCCGCACGACCGGGGTGTTACTTCATCCCACGGCACTGCCTGTTAGTCCAGTTTGCGGCAGTTTCGGTGCCCCTTCAAGGGCTTGGTTGCAATCACTTGCTCGCCATGACATCGGTGTGTGGCAGTTGTTGCCTTTGGCTCCTCCTGATGCGACAGGGTCTCCCTACAGCTCCCCTTCAAGCTTTGCTCTGAACCCTTGGTTGCTTGATGCCGATGATCTTGTTGATGAGGATTTCCTGTCCGCATCCGTTCTGCGTGAGTTGCCAGGAACTGTTCCTATCCAGGAGCCTTGCGCCTCGGTTGATTTTGCTCTGGCTGACCTTCGCAGTCAGCGACTTGGCATAGCCTTAAGGGAGGCTTGGTCTGAGCAGGCTAGAGATCATCATCTTGCCTTTGAGAGTTGGTGTGGCAAGCAGTTCTGGCTTGAGGACCATGTTTTTTTTATGGAGCTCCGTCGTCAGCATCAAGGCCTTCCTTGGTGGGAATGGCCAGAAGGCTTGGCAGCTCATCAACGTAGTGCCCTTAATGCCTGGAAAGGTCATCATCAGGAGGCTCTGCTTGAACATCGTTTGCTGCAATGGCAGCTAGATCGGCAGTGGCAAGCACTGAGACATCTAGCAGGCGAGCTTGGCGTTTTGTTGTTTGGTGATCTGCCTTTCTATGTTGCGCGCGATAGCGCTGACGTCTGGAGTCATCAGGGCCTGTTTTCGATTCTTCAAGGTGGGGAGCTTGAGATCCAAAGTGGTGTTCCCCCTGATTATTTCTCCAGTACAGGACAACTCTGGGGCACGCCTGTTTATCGCTGGTGGCGGCATCGCTTGAGTGGATTCCATTGGTGGCGTAGCCGCTTTGTGCGTCAATGGCAACAGGTGGATCTTTTGCGCCTCGACCATTTCAGGGCGCTTGCGTCTTATTGGGCAGTTCCTGGATCCGATTCGACAGCGGAGCACGGGGAGTGGCGGTCTTCTCCAGGGGCAGCTCTATTGAAGCGGCTAAGGCGTGATGCTGGTGGCAGCTTGCCACTGGTTGCAGAAGATCTGGGAGTGATTACTGCTGATGTGGAAGCGCTACGAGACCAATTTGGTTTGCCTGGAATGAAAATTCTCCAGTTTGCTTTTGATGGCAATCCCAGTAATCCCTATCTACCTGAAAATATTCAGGGTCATCACTGGGTGGTTTATACAGGCACTCACGACAATCCAACGACGCTGGGTTGGTGGCAGCAGCTTGATCTCGACGCCCGTGAGCGGGTCGCAAATCGATTGAAGGGTGCAGTTGATGCCCCTGGTTGGCAGTTGCTGGAGCTGGGCCTAGCGACAGAGGCGTGTTTAGTGATGACCCCAGTGCAGGATTTGCTTCATTTAGATGATGCAGCTCGTTTCAACACCCCTGGCACTGTCGAGGGAAATTGGTGTTGGCGGTTGTCTTGCTTTGATTCAGCTCTTGATGGAGCCCTGAGCGGCTATGGCGAGAGAGGAGCTGTCTGGGGACGTTCGCTTGAATCGGCAGCCGGTTTGCTGACGGCATCTGCGAGTCGGTAAATCCCAGGATGATTGGGTTCGGGAGTATGCGCCTGGCCCTTCCAAATGACGCTGTCCTCAGGAGCAGCTGGAGGCTTGATTTCTAGTAGGAGGGGTGGCCGCAATTGAAGAGTGAGTGTCCCCTGAGCTTCTCTGAGATTTGTGAGATCTTTTCCAGCACTGTTGATTTTGAGCATACGTGGCTGACTGAGATTGATCTCCAGTAGACCCATCTCATCCTGAGCTTGGTGCTGGATAAGGGTTGCGTTGAGCCATTGTTCTGGAGATCGTTGTCGTGCTTCTTCCAGGGGTCTTAGGCCATCAAGGGCGGGGTTGGCTGTCTCGCTTGCGTGCTGATCATCAAGGGATTCAAGGCTGACTGTGATTGGCGAGAGTGTTTGACTGTTGAGTGCAGCAAGATGCTTTTGCTGGTGATTGAGGGCCAAGAGGCTGCTGAGCATGACCACGGCATAAATCACACTCCCTTGCCAGGTGGTGAAGACATCGATGCTGCCGGGGGTGAATCGCGTCAGGCCCCTGTTGGCATGAGTTTGGTTCCTGGCATTGCGTTCTGGCATGGCCCCGTTGAGGCTGCCTGGGGCTAGTTCAAGATGCTGCTCCAGCAGCGGCAGCATTGAGCACAGATAGGCTGGCTCTGGTAGTCGTTTGACCCATCCCCGTTCAATTGCTTCTAAAACGGGGGTCGTGATTCGTGTTTCTTCAGCTAAATCACGCAGGCTCATTCCACACTCTTCGCGACGCTCTCTGAGTTGTCGACCAGCTTCCAGTAATGAACTCTGGAATATCTGTTGTGGATCTTGTCTGGTTTCGACTTCAGATCTTGATTTTTGCCATGGAAGGTTTAGTCGCATCGGCGTTTCAATTGGATGGCTTTATCAAGCGCATCAACACATTGAGGGCTTGGTGATTTTCAGTAGGGGAGTCCATTCTCTCTCGTCAAGAGCGCGCCAGCACCCTTCTGGTAATGCGTCTAGGGCAACATTTGCAATCGCAGTGCGTTGAAGGTCTAATACGGGGTGACCTAGTTGTTCGGCTACGCGACGGATTTGCCGGTTGCGGCCTTCCCTTAGAACAATCTTCAAAAGGCTTTGGCTTGAGTGTGATTGCAAAAGCTCTAGTTCAGCGGGCAAGGTTGTTTTCCCATCAAGCATGACGCCATGTCGCCAGCTTGAGAGCACTAGGGCTGAGGGTTTACCTTCCACCAAGACTTGGTAAGTCTTGTCATGGGCATAGCGTGGATGGGTCAATCGCAGCGTGAGCTCTCCTTGGTTGGTGATTAGCAGAGCTCCTCGGCTATCGGCATCAAGTCTGCCAACAGGATGAAGACCCTTGCATAGTTTGTCGGGCAGCATGCTGAAGACAGTCACTCGCCCGTGGGGATCATGACAACTAGTGATCACCCCCGCAGGTTTGTTGAACAGCAACACTCTTGTTTCGGTGTTGGAATTGAGCACACGCCCATCTACAGAGATCTTGTCAAGCTCTGGATCGGCCTTGTCGCCAAGCTTGGCAAGATGGCCATTCAACGTTACCCGCTCTTGCAGGAGGAGCTGCTCGGCATGGCGCCGGGAGCAGAGTCCTGACGCTGCAATCAGCTTTTGCAGTCTTTGTTGCTTCATGCCAATGTTGTCAGCATGGTTTTCAGCGGGCGCCGAGAACCAGCTGCACCATATCCATCTCCAAACATTTAATAGTTGGAAGAGTGTTTTGGAAGATGTGGTGAGGTTTTCGAGGGCATCATTATAGATAAGGATTTGCAAGTGCTTGGAGCATCAAAAGACTGTCTCTATTGATGGCGCTTGAAGATAAAACGTTAATTCTCGTTTTTAAAGCCTTCTTCATTTTGGCAATGGTGTGGAATTCGTCCGCAAGGCATTGATTTGCTCGTGGCAAACGATGGTAAATTAGGAAACCCGGTTGTTTCGTTATTCAGTATGGCTCCGTTGGCTGTGCTTTCAGATGTCGACCTGGTGCGTTCGTACCTGCGCGATATCGGTCGAGTGCCGCTGCTGAGCCATGAGCAGGAGATCACGCTGGGTCGTCAGGTGCAGGAGTTGATGTCTTTAGAGCAGCTTGAGTCTGAACTGGAAGGTAAAAAAGGTGAGCCAGCGAGTCATAAAGAGCTAGCGAAGGCAGCTGGCTTGAGTGCGTTGCAGCTCAAGAAGAAGTTGCAGAGCGGACGACGTGCGAAGGAGCGGATGGTGTCTGCGAACCTGCGCTTAGTGGTGAGTGTTGCCAAGAAGTACACCAAACGGAATATGGAGCTGCTTGATTTGATCCAAGAGGGAACGATCGGCTTGGTGAGGGGAGTGGAGAAGTTCGACCCAACCCGTGGCTACAAGTTTTCGACCTATGCGTATTGGTGGATTCGTCAGGGGATCACGCGTGCGATTGCGGAGAAGAGCCGGACGATCCGTCTGCCGATCCACATCACGGAGATGCTGAACAAGCTCAAGAAAGGCCAGCGAGAGTTAAGTCAGGAGATGGGGCGCACGCCAACAGTGAGCGAACTTGCAGAGTTTGTGGAGTTGCCCGAGGAGGAGGTGAAGGATCTGATGTGCCGTGCCCGTCAGCCGATGAGTTTGGAGATGAAGGTGGGAGATGGGGATGAAACGGAGTTGCTTGAGTTGCTTGCCGGGGAAGAGGAGTTACCGAGTGAGAAGGTGGAAGTGGATTGCATGAAAGGCGATTTACGTACCTTGCTAGAAAAGTTGCCCGAGCTGCAGGGTCGTGTGCTGCGGATGCGTTATGGAATCGACGGAGGGGAGCCGATGAACCTCACCGGGATTGCTAAGACTTTAGGAATGAGTCGCGATCGAACACGCCGTCTGGAGAGGGAAGGCTTGGCGTTGATGCGAACCTCTTCGTTTGAACTTGAGGCTTATATGGCGGTTTGAAACTTGCTTTTTAGTTTTTTGAGAGTCGACAACCAAAGCTAAGGTTTAGGGATTATTCCTGGATTAATTTATCCCAGCTCTCGTTTGTATCAGTTGCATATTCTCTTCCCTTTGTCATTGCCTGTTTAGCATGGGATGAATATAACTTAGTTGGATTATTGCTAAATCTTTGTGCCAATCGATAGATAGCTATTGTGGAATCATAATATTGAAGAATGGCAGAGACTTGTATTGTGGAGTGGTTTCTTTTCCCCTAGAGATTGTTATTGTTTATGCCCATATTTAGGTGGTTCGTGGAGTAAGGGTTTGCAACATGCCATTTGCGACCTTGCGAGGGCTGAAGGTTTGCCTTAGCAGGCTCATTAAGGCCTTGATGTCAGATGCGCTTAAACGCTCGTCTTTGATCAATGTCATCAGTAGACGACTACGCAAAGTGGATCCATCTGGGCCAAGTAGCAGTTTTAGGCCTGCTCCTGCTACAGGGATTAGTTCTGCATCTGGTGCTACAGCGTCTTGGCTTATCACTTTCAGCAAACTTTCAATTCGCTCCAGGCGCAGGTGCCCATGATTATCAAAAATCACCTCCATCAGTTTCTCTCGCATCTCCATTGAGTCTCCTGCCAGTAGACGTTTGGCCACATATGGGTAGGCAATTGCGATGATCTTGAACTCTGGATCTAGCCTTAATGCAAGACCTTCTTGACTAACAACAGCTCGGATGATCAAGGCAAATCTCGCCGGGACTCTGAAGGGGTAATCGAACATCAGTTCTGAGAAACGATCGGTGATTGCCTTGAAGTTGAAGGACTCCACTGATTCACCAAGAGAGCCACCAAGTACTTCTTCTAGTGCCGGTATGATTGTCGTTAGATCACTTGTTAGACTAAGGAAGCCCAGCTTTTGAAAGTCTTTAGCTAGCGCATTAAAATCGTTGTTGATTAGGTGAACTACTGCTCCAGTAAGAGTGAGACGATCGTCATCACTAATTGAATCCATCATGCCGAAATCGCAGTAGGCAAGATGGCCCATCTTTTTACTTTGACCACTGAGGGCAAAAATGTTGCCTGGGTGAGGATCAGCATGGAAATAGCCGAACTCAAAAAGTTGTTGAAGACCGCTGATGACGGCCGTCCTGATCAGTGCTGTTGGATTAAGACGTTGGGCTTTTAACTCCTTGCGGTCTCGTAGCTTCGTGCCCTCGATCCAGCTTGTGGTTAGTACACGACGGGATGACAGCAATCGCTCCACCCTCGGGACCGTCACCGTTGGGTCTTTGGCGAAAAGAGCCGCAAATCGTTCAGCATTGTTAGCTTCTTGTTCGTAATCAATCTCCTCAAATAGGCTGCGACCGAATTCATCAATGATGTTGCCTAGTCCAAAGCCCAGGTTGAGCGGGAGCACTGGTGCTGACAGCACGCCGAGCAGGCGGATAATGACCAGATCGCGGCGCAAGATGAACGCCAGTTGAGGACGTTGTACTTTCACGGCTACCCATTGATTGCCGTGTAGGCGAGCTTTGTAGACCTGGCCCAGGCTGGCTGCAGCAATTGGTTGGCTAGGAAACTCTTCAAACAGTTGACTAGCTGGAGCCCCAAGATCTTCTGCCAACGTGGCGAGGGCCGTGGCATGGTTGAAGGCGGGCAAATTGTCTTGGAGGCTGGTTAGTTCTTCGAGCCATTCACGCTTGATTAGGTCTGGTCGGGTGGAAAGGGCTTGGCCCACCTTGATAAAGCAAGGCCCGAGGTTGGTGAGGGTGATGAGCAGTTTTTTTGCGAGCCTTTTTTGTGTCTCTTCGTCGTTGTTAGAGCCCTGAGCCAGCACTCTCACCGCCAGTGTGAGCAGTGAGGTGAGCACATGAATCAATCGAGGTATCCACACCCAGGGCCTGGCTAGCAACCAGAGCAGATCCTGATTGGCGTCGTAACGCATCGGTGCTTTGCGGGATGCTGAAGCGGACGATGGATTGGAGCTGTTCAACAGACCGCCCGGGCACGTTGATCATCAGACTTTAGAAACGGCGATTCACCTTCATGGGCTTTCTTCCCTTGTTGACTCGCGACCGTGGTCGCAGCTTGCATCTCCCCGCTCATGGTCGTGGGGCTGGCTTGCCTGATGATCTGCGTGCAATGTTGCGCCATCGAGCTGGCATCTGGGATCTGCCGGAACTTCCTGAGTTGGGTGGGCCATTGATGCAGCAGGGGGCGGTGGCAGAGAGTCAAAGGCAGGCAGCGATTGCTATCGGGGCTGAGCGGGGTTGGTATGGCGTCAATGGCGCGACAGGCCTCTTGCAGGCTGCTCTCTTGGCAATAGCAAGGCCTGGTCAGGCTGTGTTGATGCCTCGCAATGTCCATCGCAGCCTCATTCAGGCTTGTGTTTTGGGCGATCTCACGCCTGTCTTGTTTGACCTGCCTTTCATGGTTGATCGGGGTCATGTGTTTCCCCCTGATGGACCTTGGTTGAAGGACGTTTTGAATGAACTTCCCATCGCTGGTGTTGAGATCGCTGCAGCTGTGTTGGTGCATCCCACTTATCAGGGCTATGCGACGGATCTCAAGCCCATGGTTGTTGAGCTTCATTCTCGGGGTTGGCCGGTATTAGTGGATGAGGCTCATGGTGCTCATTTCGCCACTCGGGTGGATGCATCTTTACCTGATTCTGCGATCACAGCAGGTGCTGACTTAATCGTCCACTCATTGCACAAATCTGCTGCCGGTTTGACTCAGACGGCAGTGCTTTGGAGTCAAGGGGATCGCGTGGATCCCAAAGCTGTCGAGCGCAGTCTCGGCTGGTTGCAAACCACCAGTCCAAGCGCACTCTTGCTGGCTTCTTGTGAAGCGTCGCTGAGTGACTTGTGCAAGCCTGCAGGCTTGCACAAGCTGGCAACGCGCCTCAAGGATGCTCGCGAATTAGCGGTTCAACTTCGTCAGTTGGGATTGCCTTTGCTTGAAAACCAAGATCCCTTGCGGTTGATTTTGCACACCGCTGCAGAGGGTATCAGCGGACTTGAAGCAGATGCTTGGCTGATGGCCAGGGGGCTGGTGGGCGAACTTCCAGAACCAGGCTGCCTAACGTTCTGTCTTGGCTTGGCGCCCCAGCGTGGATTGGTCAGGCTGATGCATCGTCGCTGGCGGGGACTCCTTGCGGCCCAAGGTAAGGGCCTACCCTTGCCAGTCTTTACGCCCCCGCCACTGCCGCGCATTACAGCACCAGCAATGGCTTGTGGCTTGGCTTGGCGCGCTCAAAGTCGGAGAGTGTCGATTGCTGATGCGGTAGGGAGAGTCGCGGCGGAGTTAATCTGTCCCTATCCTCCAGGGATTCCCTTGCTAGTGCCGGGTGAGAAGCTGGATCACAGACGTGTGGACTGGCTTTTAGAGCAGCAGAACCTTTGGCCCGAGCAGATCGCTGGTACGGTAAAAGTTCTGGCCTTGTAAGACCATCAATGGTGTGGGCGTGAGAGCAGAGGCCTTTCGATGGAGATTGGTTGCAGCCGGATCTTCCAGCCAGCGGATTAGCAGTGGCCTGGCTGCTGGAGCTTTCGGTTTAGTGGTGGTTGCTTTAGGGGGTTGGTGGTTCACGGTTGGTTTGGGTGTGATCGTGCACCTTGCTTTGCTTGAGTTTTTCCGCATGGCGAAGTTCACCGGAATCAGGCCGGCGACGAAAACGACTCTTGTGGCCTGTCAGTTGTTGCTGATCAGTACACAGTGGGGAGTGGTTGGCGGGTTGCCATCTGATCTTGCTGCAGCAGTGCTGCCTCTCTCTGGAGCCGCCATTTGCGGTTGGTTGTTGCTTCAGCCGATCACCGGCTCCATTGCCGATATCGCCGCCTCGATCTTTGGGTTGTTTTACTTGGGTTTTTTACCCAGTCATTGGTTGCGATTGCGTAATTTGAGTGCTATCGATCTTGCTCCTGGGCTGGGTCAGCTTCCTGGCTGGTGTGCAGGCTGGTTGACTTCTGGGATGGCGATCACTTTGGTGGCTTGCCTGATGATCGTCGCTAGTGATATTGGCTCTTATGAATTGGGACGTCGTTTTGGACGCCTACCTTTATCGTCTATTTCGCCTGGCAAGACTGTGGAAGGTGCTGTCGGAGGCCTGGTTTGCGCAATGACTATAGGGGCAGTTGCCGGTGAGCTTTTGGCTTGGCCATTGGGGATTTTGCTGGGCGTGCTGCTTGGAGTTTTGGTTGCATTATTTGCGCTGGTTGGAGACCTGATCGAGTCGATGATGAAACGAGATGCGGGTCTTAAGGATTCTGGTGATGCTCTGCCTGGTCATGGCGGCATCCTTGATCGCATTGATAGCTATCTCTTCACTCCTGCAGTGGTGTATTACGCAGTAACGCTGATCCTGCCTGTCATGAGTTAATGCAATCAGGGTGTTACTGATGCGCGACCCTTGAGGTGAAGTTGTCCACCGTTCAGAACGGCTTCTTCAATGTGAATAGCAGGGTCCATGGGTAGTGAAGCTTCTAGATCCACATCCTGGTGTCTAATCAGCACGGTTCCTTGATCCGCTCTGATTAGAAAACGTCGTCTTGCCGGTTCTTGTTGACCAATCACTGGAGCCTGTAATTCCAAGGTGTCGTTGTTGATTTGAAGTCCTCCAAGAGGCGTTATGCCAATGAGCTCTTCTGCTAGCCAATCGCCAAGCCATCTCCATGGATCTGATAGCAGGACCTGATTGAGGTCTTTGTCCGTGATTGATACAGTTCCCTGAAGATCGAAGCTTTGCTCGAGAGTCACAGCCTGGGCTGATTTGCCGAGGTTCATGTTCAGCCTGAGGGGGCCGCTTTTTAATTCGGCGTAATGCAATGGCAGGCCTTGAAAGATCACCTCCTTGGCCATGAGACTGACTCCTGAAAGACGACCTCTCAACAGCTCCAGAGCAGATCCGTGCAGTTCCAGCTTCAGTTCACCAACGGCATCGCATTGTCGGCGGACCCAAATCTTTAGACCATTGGCGAGGAGTTGCAGTAAAGGGCCGCTACTGGTGGTGGTGTATGGAGGATCTCCCATGGCTAGGACAAAGCTTGAAGCCAGCGTTGGGCGACAATCTTGGGATGGTCGAGATGTGGTAAATGGCCGCAGTTGTCAAGTTCTTCCACTTGAGACCCCAGCAGGGTGAGGGCTTCCCGTCTCTGAGGTCCATTTAGAATACGGTCGTTGGCACCCCAGATCACATGAAGTGGTTGCTGGGGTAGCGGTGTTCCGCAATTGGCGATCCCTCCACTGCGGGCAAAGGCAGCTAGTGATCTCCTCCAGCCTGATACCTGTAGATGAAGGGAAGCGATTTGTTCCTCAGCATCTCCGACAGAGTTTTTGGGATCAGCGAAGGCTTGGCGGCAGATGCTGCGTCGCACGGCCGGTTGACTAAGGATCCATGCGCCCAGTTGATCTAGGCCTGGAGGGATAGGTTTTGGCCGTCCTGTTAATCCTGCAGGCGAAAGTAAGAGCAAGCGGTTGATTTGTTTTGGATGACGTCGAGCAAGCTCCATGGCAATAGCACCTCCCATTGATGCTCCGATGACTCCCACTGAAGTATTAGAGGGCAGATGGGCTAGCAGTTCATCGAGGTGACGGATGAGCGCCTCTTGTCCATAGTCAGCTTCAGGGGGACGGGGAGTGAAGCCAAAACCATACAAATCCGGAATCACAAGCTGATGGTGAGGGCTTAATAACGGAGCTAGGCGTCGGAATTCAAGGAAGCTGCTATCAAACCCATGCAGCAGCAGCACTGGAGCTCCCTCGCCAGTGATGGCTACTGGGTAGGACTCAGGCTCTGAGTTCGAGCATGGGACAAGCCCCGGTAAAGACCACCACTGAACTTGATTGGCCAGGTCACGGGCTAATGGATCCAGAAGTTGTGGTGTGAGCTGACGTAAAAGGGTTTCTGACGAGGCGATTGTTTGAGCTGCCATTCCAGTTTTGAGGTTCAAGAGGCTGCCATTCGCTTGGGGACTGTGGATCCGACGGGGACCGGGCCATTGTCGCTAGCGCCGAGGAGTGCTTCGAGTAGGGCGCTGGAATTGACGGGAAACGGCAGTTGGTATAGGTCAGAGCCTTTTTGACAGGCGAATTGGCAGACCTCATGCAGCTCGTGAAGACTCAAATTCGATAGGCCCAGATCCTCAAGATTTACAGGCAGATCAAGTTCTTTGAGGAATGGAATCAGCTGCCGCCTTGCTTGTCCGGCCAGTTGATGGCCACCAATAATCTCCTCAAGACGCAACTGTACGAGAATCCCGTAACCCACCTTTTCTCCATGAAGGACCTCATGGCAATCTTTTAATTGCGTGAGTGCGTTGTGTACCGCGTGGGCAGCGGCAGTACGGCAGCGAGAACCGCCAATCCCTCCGATCAGCCCTGCAGTTAGTGCGCAGGCTTCGGCAACCCTGATCCAGGCCAGGCTGTTTTGATCTTTCAGCGCTTCAGGCCCATCAAGCAGCAGCTGATCGCGCAAGACCCTTGCCATCTGAACAGCTTGTTGAATTAAGCCATCGTTGCTGGAGCCATTGCAGACAGACGCTTCGTACCATTTGGCGATTGCATCTGCGATGCCGCTTGCGAGAGTCCTGGGAGGAGCCTGACGCACGAGACCATGATCAAAGATCATCAGATGTGGACATCGAGCCAGAACTTGATCGCGTTGAAAAGCACCTGTTGGTGAATAGATATTGGCGAGGGCGGTCCAACCGGCACAGGTGGCTGCACTCAGTGGAACTGTGATGCATGGGATGCTTAGCCGATGGGCCAAAAGCTTCCCGGCATCTAGCACCTTGCCCCCACCTGCGGCAATCACACCGTCGCAGGAGTTGTCCAAGGCAAGAGCATTGATCCGCTTGAGATCCATCTCGCAGCAATCGTGCTTGAGCTCAGCAGAAACTGTGTTGAGTCCAATGTCCCTGAGGTTGTTGAGTAATCCCTGGCGTAACTCAGCCGTGGCGACGCTGCGTCCAAGAAGTAAAGGTGAGCGGCAAATCGAGGCAATGAGTTGATGGCTTTCTTGCCACGCCCTTTCTCCCCTAACAACCTTTGCGGGGGCGATGGAGTGAGCGCAGTGAGAGACCTCCTCAGGCAAATTCTTTTTGTTCATTGATGTTGGAGAGGTGTCAGACGCCTGCTCCAGCGAGTTCCGGTGTGGCAGCAGTTTTGCTGACATGGCGTACAACGATTTGCTTGTTGTCATCCACATCCATCTCTGCAGCATCACCGTCCTTGATGCGGCCAGTAAGCACTTCCTCGGCAAGACTGTCTTCCATGAGTCGCATGACAGCCCTTCGTAGCGGCCTCGCTCCATAAGAGGGGTTGTATCCCTCTTCCACTAATCGTTCTTTGAATGCATCTGAAACAGTGAGAGTGATCCCTTTGTCTTGCATGCGAGAGAACACTTCTTCAAGCATGATCTCAGCGATTTCTTTCACCTCATTTCTGCTGAGTTGGCGGAAGACGATAATTTCATCGAGACGGTTCAGAAATTCAGGACGGAAGTATTGTTTTAGTTCTTCGTTGACAAGGGATTTGATTCGGTTGTATTGACTGTCTTCTGCGTTTTCACCTGAGAATTCGAAGCCAAGTCCTCCGCCTCCTTTCTCAATCACTTTTGAACCGATATTCGAAGTCATAATGATCAAAGTATTCTTGAAGTCCACTGTTCTTCCTTTGGAGTCAGTTAGTCGACCATCTTCCAATAATTGAAGCAGCAGGTTAAAAACATCTGGGTGTGCCTTTTCGATTTCGTCGAAGAGCACAACGGTATAAGGTCTGCGACGAACAGCTTCTGTGAGTTGTCCCCCTTCGTTGAACCCCACATAGCCAGGAGGTGATCCGATCAGCTTGCTGACCGTATGTCGCTCCATGAATTCCGACATGTCTAGTCGGATCATGGCTTCTTCGCTACCAAAGAAGTAGGTAGCGAGAGCTTTGGTTAGTTCGGTTTTGCCCACGCCAGTAGGGCCTGAAAAGATGAAACTGGCAATGGGGCGATTGGGGTTTTTGAGGCCCACCCTGGCTCGACGGATGGCTTTCGAGACTGCTTTGACGGCTTCATCTTGGCCAATCAGCCTCTGGTGGAGTGTTTCCTCCATGTTTAGGAGCTTCACTGATTCGCTTTCGGTGAGCTTTTGTACAGGTACTCCGGTCCAAGCCGCCACGATGTTGGCAATATCTTCTTCTGTCACCAGTGGTGTGGTGAGATGAGGAATTAATGCAGCTGTTGTCTCTTTTTCAGGTTGAGGCGTTGGCGTCTCATCGCTGGAAGGAACAGCATTTTCCGCCTCAGCGGGGGGCGATTCCTCACTAACTTGGCGACTGCTTTGAAGCAGAGTGCGGATCTTCTCTCTTAGCTCAACTTCTTTTTCACGTAATTCCCCGGCTTTGGCGAAGTCCTGATCACGAACGGCATCTTCTTTTTCCTTTTGAACCTTGCGTAATTCTTTGTCAACCTCTTTTGCCGCAGGGGGAAGTTTGGAGTTAAGCAAACGCACGCGGCTGCCAGCTTCATCGATTAAGTCGATGGCCTTATCCGGCAGGAAGCGGTCAGAGATATAGCGATCGCCTAGGTTTGCTGCGGCATCTAGGGCTTCGTCTGTGATTTTTAGGCGGTGATGCTGTTCGTAGCGCTCCCTTAATCCTTGCAGGATCTCAATGGTTTCAGCGATCGATGGCTCGCCAACCATGACCGGCTGAAATCGGCGTTCTAGGGCAGCATCCCGTTCGATGTGTTTTCGATATTCGTCAAGAGTGGTAGCACCAATGCACTGCAGTTCTCCTCTAGCTAGCGCTGGTTTGAGAATGTTGGCGGCATCGATGGCACCTTCTGCAGCGCCTGCTCCAATCAGTGTGTGCACTTCATCGATGACCAGGATCACGTTGCCTGCGGCTTTAATCTCTTCCATGATCTTTTTGAGCCGCTCTTCGAACTCTCCCCGGTATTTGGTTCCAGCAACTAGCAGGCCGATGTCGAGGGTTAGAACCCTCTTTTCTTCAAGGATGTCGGGAATATCTCCCTGTTGGATGCGTTGAGCGAGGCCTTCAGCAATTGCTGTTTTCCCAACTCCGGGCTCTCCAATCAGTACAGGGTTGTTCTTTGTGCGTCTTCCGAGGATCTGAATAACACGATCGATTTCATTTTGTCGCCCGACAACAGGATCAAGCTTGGATTCATTGGCTAGCTGGGTCAGGTTGCTGCCGAATTCATCAAGTGTGGCTGTCTTCGTTGAGCCTTTGCCTCCACCTCCGCCTGCAGTGACCTCGGCGGTTTCTCCGAGCATGCGGATTACTTGGGTGCGCACCTTTGCTAGGTCTACACCAAGGTTTTCGAGGACTCGGGCTGCTACACCCTCTCCTTCTCGGATGAGACCAAGCAGTAAATGTTCTGTACCAATGTAATTATGGCCAAGTTGTCGGGCTTCTTCTAGAGAGAGTTCTAGTACGCGCTTTGCTCTGGGTGTAAAGGGGATTTCTACTGCGACGAAGCCTGAACCACGGCCAATGATCTTTTCAACTTCAACGCGGGCGTCTTTAAGGTTCACGCTCATTGACTTGAGAACCTTCGCTGCCACACCTGTGCCCTCACCGATCAATCCCAAAAGAATCTGCTCGGTGCCCACGAAATTATGACCAAGACGCCGGGCCTCTTCCTGGGCCAGCATGATCACCTTGATGGCCTTCTCGGTAAACCGCTCGAACATGGTCCGGGGCACGTGAATCTATCTCTAACTTATCAGGGTTGGTGTTGGAATGTGAGCTGTTGGATTATTTGGCCTTGTCCCTTTACTGCAAGGGAGTTAATGGTTTCAATAGTAACAATGAAGTAGCTAAGATGTTTGCCTTCGTTGTATTTCACGGACGGTAATCCGTACTTATTCAAATCTTTTGTCTTGGCTCAGCCTTCTTCCCTAAGCTTCGCCACTGAATCAGAGCATCTTGGCCGTTGCTGTAATAGTGATGACGACATCCTGCTGTCTTGAATCCGCAGCTTTCGTAAAGCCCTCTGGCCGCCGAATTGTTTCTGGCAACTTCGAGTGTGGCGTGGATGGCTCCTGTTCGTTGCCCTTGCTCAAGCAACTTTGATAGCAGCAGACGGGCAAGGCCCTGTCTGCGATGTTGAGGATGAACGCCTATTGCGGTGAGATGAAGTTCGTCTACCACTAGCCAGCCACAGGCCAAAGCAAGCAGTGTTGAAGACTTGAGCACTCCCATGCAAAGACTGCGGGAATCGATCAATTCCTGAATCCATTGCTGTTTGCTCCAGAGTCCATTGAGTGCGAGTTGATTCAGCTCCATGCACGCATTGATCTGTTCCGGCCCTAGATGGATGACTTCCATTGCTTGGATGTCGTGCTTCAACATGCCTAACCCCTTCCTTGGGGGGATTGATGCCTACATTGATCCCTCTAACTAATTTCCTCGTCCATCGCCATGATGTCATCCAGCCCCTATGAGCCTGGGCGGGATCCCCTTAGCCCCAATTGCAACCTCGCGCCGATTACAACCGAACTTGATGCGCAATCACGCTTGATCGTTGGAGGCTGTC
The DNA here is from genome assembly GCF_047304505.1 of Prochlorococcus sp. MIT 1318. Taxonomy (NCBI): domain Bacteria; kingdom Bacillati; phylum Cyanobacteriota; class Cyanophyceae; order Synechococcales; family Prochlorococcaceae; genus Prochlorococcus; species Prochlorococcus sp. MIT 1318. The sequence continues at coordinate 1,611,088 of NZ_CP138958.1, forward strand.
AACTGAGCGAATTGGCGGAGTGTTATGGCACCCCTCTCTATGTGCTTGATGAAGCCACTTTGAGGGCAGCTTGTCAGTCATACCTTGGGGCATTACAGCGTCACTATCCAGGGCCATCTCTTCCTATCTATGCCTCTAAGGCCAATAGCTCATTGATGATGACCAGCCTGGTGGCTTCAGAAGGTTTTGGGCTGGATGTGGTCTCAGCAGGTGAGTTGCTTACCGCTTTGAAGGGAGGTGTGCCAGGCGATTGCATTGTGCTTCATGGCAACAACAAATCTGATCAGGAGCTGCTGCTTGCCTATCGCAATGGAGTCACAATCGTTGCTGATAATCAGCATGATCTGGATCGCCTCTCACAACTGGTGCCTGTTGGAGCAGATCCTGCAAAGTTGATGTTGCGTTTCACTCCGGGCATCGAATGCCATACTCATGAGTACATCCGCACCGGTCATCTTGATAGCAAGTTTGGTTTTGATCCAGATCAGCTGGAATCGGTTCTGAATCAGTTACTCGGCTGTCGATGGGCACGGTTAACGGGACTCCACGCTCATATTGGATCGCAGATCTTTGAATTGGAACCTCATCAGGATCTGGCAGATGTGATGGCTGGTGCTCTGCAACTGGCTAGGCGCCTGGGGCATCCAGTCATTGATCTCAACGTTGGAGGAGGCCTAGGTGTCAGATATGTCAGCTCTGATGATCCACCTTCAATTGATAACTGGGTCAAGGTGGTTGCCCAGGCAGTGAATCAAGCCTGTCGTTCTCGCAACCTGGATTTGCCCCGGTTGATGTGTGAGCCGGGTCGCTCTCTGGTCGCTGCTGCCGGAGTCACCCTTTATCGGGTTGGATCACGCAAGACCATCCCAGGGCTGCGCACCTATCTTTCTGTCGATGGCGGCATGAGTGATAACCCCCGCCCAATCACGTATCAATCTCTCTATACGGCTTGCCTTGCTGACCGCCCTTTGGCCTCGCCAGACGAGACGATCACTCTGGTTGGCAAGCATTGTGAATCTGGGGATGTTCTGCTTAAGGACCTTGCTTTGCCATATGCCAGCAGTGGAGACGTCTTGGTCGTGTTTGCAACAGGGGCTTACAACGTCTCTATGAGTTCTAACTACAACCGCATCCCACGACCTGCAGCGGTACTTGTTCATTCAGGCCACTCGGAGTTGGTGCAGAGGCGGGAGCAGCCAGAAGATCTTCTGCGATATGACGTTATGCCGGAACGATTTTTAGCGTTAGGCTGATCAGGCAAGGCTGGGGAGTGGGAGTGAACTTGTGGGGGGTGGTAGATCCGCGCCTGCTCGATGTTTTGTTTGCTTCGGCCCTTGGCGTCTTGCTTTTTTCTAGGGTCAATGAGCGGCGCACCCTGTGGTTGTTGAGGGGCTACCTCTTTTTGGTTGCCTTGGCTTGGTTTGTGCAGCGCTTTGAAAATCTTCCGCTCACTTCCAAGTTGGTGGATGCGCTGGTTTTGGCTTGTTCTTTGTCATTAGCGATCCTTTGGCAGGGGGAACTGAGACGTTTGATGGAATTACTGGGAACAGGTCGCTTGGCCGTTCTCCTAGGCAATCCTCAGAACGAGTTACGGGCCACCGCCAGCACCGTTGCCCAGCTTACTGAGGCGGCTGGACGTTTATCTCAGAGCCGCCGTGGAGCATTGGTTGTTGTTGATATGGGTAGTGATCTTCGTCCAGAAGACTTCCTTAACCCTGGTGTGCTGATCGATGCCCAGCTAAGTAGTGAGTTGCTGCTGAATCTTTTTGCATCTGATACGCCCCTTCATGACGGGGCAGTACTTGTAAAGGGGAATCGGATCGTTTCTGCTGGTGTGATTCTGCCCCTCTCGCGGCAGGGCATCAGCCGTTATGGCACGAGACATTTAGCAGCTTTGGGGATAACAGAACGTTTTGATCGCTGTATTTGTGTGGTGGTTTCCGAAGAGACTGGAACATTGTCTCTTGCAAGCCAGGGCCGGCTTGAACGGCCTATCACCAGTAGTCGTCTGCAGGATTTGCTTAAGACGTTTATTGGTTCCTCATTAGGAGCAGCGGCCACGAAGGGGACCTCTAGTCCAGTCAAAGCTTCGTCTGTTGCTACACAAGCTTCATCCAGGCTTAGCGTGAGCAGCTCTATAGAGGAACAACTCCCGTGAGCCGCCGTTCGGCCACTAGTTCAGGCCATCCAAAGGTCTGTGCATGTCCCTCGGGGCTTGATCCCTATCGGCTACCTAACCATGTGGCTGTGATTATGGATGGGAATGGACGCTGGGCCAAGGCCAGGGGCCTGCCTAGGATGGTTGGCCATCGCGCTGGCGTAGAAGCTCTCAAGAGAACCCTTCGTCTTTGCAGTGACTGGGGTATTGGCGCCCTTACGGCTTATGCCTTTTCTACGGAGAATTGGTCTCGCCCTGGAGATGAGGTGAATTTCTTGATGACTCTGTTTGAGCGTGTGCTCCAGAGGGAGTTGGAGTCACTTGAGCGTGAAAAGGTACGGATTCGTTTCCTGGGAGACCTTGAGGGTCTCCCATCAGGTCTGCAGGAGTTGATCAGTGAGGCCACCGAGCTCACTGTTAGGAACAATGGCATTCACTTCAATGTTTGCACCAATTACGGTGGTCGACGTGAACTGGTGCTAGCGGCACAGAAACTTGCACAACGCGCTGCAAGAGGGGATCTTGATCCAACTTTGATTGATGAGAACAGTTTCGAGGCTGAGTTGCTCACGGCTGGTGAGGTTGATCCAGACCTTCTGATCCGCACCAGTGGTGAGCGACGGATCAGTAATTTTCTGCTCTGGCAACTCGCCTATGCAGAAATTCACGTCACCGATGTGTGCTGGCCTGATTTTGATGAAGTAGCTTTGACAAAAGCTCTTTTTGATTACCAGTCACGCTGTCGTCGTTTCGGCGGTTTGGATCCAATCGCAGCGAATCATCTGGGATCTTGACCGTTGGCTCCAGTCGTTCCATGACCGTGCTTATTGCCAAGGATCTCACCTTTGAACCCGTTGTTCATCGTTATGACTGGACAGTGGATGAGGTGCGGGAACTCTTGGAGCGACCACTTATGGACTTGCTCTGGCAGGCCCAGCTTGTGCATCGGACGGCAAATCCTGGCTATCGGGTTCAGCTGGCTTCTTTGCTCAGCGTGAAGACGGGAGGATGCCAGGAGGATTGCGCTTATTGCCCCCAGTCCATGCACAACAGTAGTGATGTTGAAGGGCAGCCCGATCTAGTGGTTCAGATCCAAACAGTGCTTGAGCGCGCACGGGCCGCCAAAGATGCTGGTGCGGATCGCTTCTGCATGGGATGGGCTTGGCGGGAGATCAGAGATGGTGCCCAGTTTGAAGCCATGCTTGCGATGGTGAGTGGTGTACGGGAGTTGGGACTAGAGGCCTGTGTTACTGCCGGCATGCTGACTGAAAAGCAGGCTTCTCGGTTGGCAGATGCGGGATTGACTGCCTACAACCACAATCTTGATACCAGCCCTGAGTACTACGACCAGATCATCACAACGCGCACATACCAAGAGCGAATCGAAACCCTTCAGAAGGTTCGTTCAGCTGGCATCACTCTTTGCTGTGGGGGCATCATCGGGATGGGGGAATCAACGCTGGATCGAGCCTCTCTTCTTTGTGTACTAGCCAATATCAACCCTCATCCTGAGAGTGTTCCAATTAATGGTCTGGTGGCAGTGGAGGGCACGCCATTGCAGGACCTCCCTGCGGTGGATCCTTTAGAGATGGTGCGCATGGTTGCGACGGCTCGAATTCTGATGCCTCGCAGTCGTGTCCGTCTAAGCGCAGGGCGTGAGCAGCTTGGTCGAGAGGCTCAGATCCTTTGTCTCCAAGCGGGAGCTGATTCGATCTTTTACGGCGATAGTTTGCTAACTACCAGCAATCCTGATGTAAAAACTGATCGCGAACTTCTCTCTCAGGCAGGAGTTCATGCGAATTGGGAGGAGAGTGACGAATGAATCTGCAAGATGATCAGACCTCTGCAGATCTATTTCAGGTAGCGACTTTCTATTCCTTTACTGCTTGGCCTGAGGTCACCATTGCCTGCTTATTGCAGGATCTGCTGAGCCTTGGGGATGAACATCAACTGATGGGAACTGTGCTTTTAGCAGAGGAAGGGGTGAATGGAACGATTTGTGGATCGGTTGGTGGTGTTAGCGCTTTGCTTGAGAGGTTAGAACGCGATTTGATCAAGGGTTTGTTTGAACTGAAAATTAGCTGGACGCCTGAGCAGGCTTTTCGTCGCTTCAAGGTTCGCCGTAAGGCAGAGATTGTGACCATGGGTCTTGCCGGGCTGAATCCATCAAACACGGTGGGGACTTATGTGGACGCTCATGAATGGAATGATCTAATTGATGATCCAGATACTCTTTTGATTGATACGCGAAATGACTATGAGATTGCGATTGGGGAATTTAAAGGAGCAATAAACCCCAAAACGAAGTGCTTCCGCGACTTTCCTGCTTGGGTAGAACAGCAGTTGCGTTTGATGGTTAAAGCACAAACTCCAGCACGAATAGCCATGTATTGCACAGGTGGCATTCGCTGTGAGAAGGCTACGTCTTATCTGATTGAGAAGGGCTTTACTAACGTCCATCATCTTCGTGGTGGCATCCTTCGTTATTTTGAGGAGGTATCTCAAGCTGAAAGTCGCTGGCAAGGAGAGTGTTTTGTTTTTGATCAACGTGTGGCTTTGAATCATCAGCTTTCACCTGGTGTCCATTGTCTTTGTCATGCCTGTGGAATGCCCCTCACCCCTGAGGATCAGACGATGAATAGTTATCTGCCTGGTGTTCAATGTCGCCACTGCGTGGATCAATTTAGTGATACGGACCGTATTCGTTTTGCTGAAAGACAACGGCAGATGGAACACACTTCTAGGAAGTAGACAACACAGCGATGAAGAAAGTGTGTCTGTATGGTTTTTAGTTAGAGATTGGCTAAGTTTATGCCAAGAGCAGTTGAATATCTCCAAGCAGGCTTTCCAGTAATGAGGCTCTTATTGGAGTGAAGTTTTTTGTTGGCTACTCTCATGAAGGAATGCTAGTTAAATGGATGCATTAACAGTTGGTTTTGTTCGAGCAATGAATCTTGCAATGTTGAATGAATCGCTTGTTTGCTTTGATTAGAGAAGTCTGGTTAGAGACTCAGTATTTTTCTGCCGGAACATCTTCTTCGAGGAAAGGTAAGTAGCATATATGGCTCCAACTCTCTTAAATCCATGAGAGTTGGAGCCATATATGCCTAACTGATCTAAAGCAGTAAATAAGAAGCCAATTTTGAGGCTTTAAAGTTGATTTGATCTCAGCTTAGCTCCAATTCTTTGATTGTTTGCTCTGCCTTTGCGATGGCCATGCTTAAGGTGTGATTGCATAGGCTCTAGACCCATGATCTTTAGGGTGGCATTGATTTTTTTGCGGCGTTGCTCTTTTAATGCTCTATAAGATTGCCGTCCTTTTTGTTTACAGTTTCGAAAAGCTTCTGGTGTTTGGGCAGCATCAATACAGTTCTGGGAAGCGTTGATGATGGCAATCCGATTGTCTGCGCTACTTAGTTCCCATTCTTTGCGGGCCTCAAAAAGCTTCTGCTGCTGAGCTTCGCTAAGTTTGGCTCCAAAACTTTGGCCACCTTTGTTGGCGTCAGCATCGCGGACGACAAAGGCCGAACCAGCAAGGGCAAAACAAGGAATCAGCCAAAGGGCTTTGGAACGTATGGAAAAGTTCATCGAGTACTCCAAAAGTTGACCTTTTTATCTTGCGCGGATGCACATGCAAAAATCTGACCAGAAGCACTGCAAAGCATGACTAAGTTTGACCGTGGTCCTCAGGTAGACCTTTGCCCATAGGCCAGACAAAAACACTTGTTGCGATCAATGCCTTTTGGATTGTCCGTTGGTCTGAGTGTTAGCAAGGATATGTAGGGTCTCAATAACGATTAAGGGCGATTGGTTTCGTTCTTTCATATCTTTTGCTTCTTTGCTAGCAAGCAGGCTATTTATGCTCATCTTTCAGTACTAGATACCTTTCTACAACTTCAACCCTTCTCCACGCTTTGCTTAAATCCTGTTTTTGGTTGAATCTCGCGAGATGTCAAGAAATATGCCATGCCCTGATAACACGATGCCATCACTCAGCTTTTGGTGGCGCTATCCCTACTTGAGAGTGTTAGTGGTTGTGTTGTTGATGACTTCTCAACCATGCACAATTTCAGCGCAGGCATCAACTTCCCCATCAGTGGCTCAATCAAGCTTGCGTCATTTAAGTGATCAGTTGCCGATTGTTGGTGTTTGGATGACCAATAGTCCGAGCCCTCTTTATTACAGCCGTAACTTGATGCATAAGGCGGTGAAAGATCTCTATAGCGCAGGCTTTACGGCGCTCTATCTCAATGTTTGGAGTCGGGGGTCCACCTTCCATCGCAGCAACTATGCCCCTGTAGAAGGGCCCCTTCAGAAAGCAGGCTTGGCTCTCGACCCTATTTGCACCCTGAGTAGAGAAGGTCATGCCCGCGGCATGAAGGTGGTGCCATGGTTTGAATACGGGCTGATGGAGCCTGATGACGCAGAGGTGGTTAAGCTTCATCCCGACTGGGTTCTTGCCAGAGCTGATGGCAACCCAGTTGTGAAGATGCATGGGAATCACCAGCGGGTTTGGCTTAATCCAGCCCATCCAGAGGTTCGTGCGCGATTCATTGGCGTAGTGATTGAGGTCATGAAGCGCTGCAAGATGGATGGCGTTCAGCTTGATGATCATTTTGCTTGGCCGGTGCAGCTTGGTTATGACCCTTATACCGTGGCTCTTTATCAACAAGAAACCGGCTCCTCTCCGCCCCGGGACTACAGAGACCGCTTTTGGATGCAATGGAGAAGGCGGAAACTGACCGGTTTGCTTAGAGAACTGAGGCAAGCATTGGAGAAGGAAAAGCTACCTGTCAACATCAGCCTTGCCCCTGGGCCTTTCAGGTTTGCTTACAACAACTGGCTTCAAGACTGGGAGCTTTGGGCTGTAGGCAAATTGATAGACGAGTTGGTTGTGCAGAACTACGCCTACTCGCTCAAGGGATTTGCGAAGGATCTCGACCAGCCGGCCTTACGCAAAGCACCTCAATTGGGTGTCCCTGTGCATATTGGTGTGCTGGCAGGATTCGGCAAACGCACCACGCCCATGCCGATTTTGGCTGAAAAGGTTCGAATGGCAGCTGAGCGCGGCCATGGAGTGATTTATTTTTATTGGGAGGGGCTCTGGGGACAGCACGCTGGGATAGAGGGTGGAATTCAGCGCCTCAGGCAGTTCAAGCAATTGCATGAGAAGAAAAACTAGGCTTACTTCTAGTGTTCTGGCTGCATGAGCGTGACCACTTCTCTGGTGTTTGCAGACAGCTCTGCACTGGCCAGTTGATCGATGGCCCGGTGCATCGCCTCTTTCCTTGAGGGAGCATAAGTTTGCCAACGACTGAACACTTTCACCATGCGTGAAGCAGTGATTGGGTTGCGTTGATCAATGGCGATGAGCTGTTCAGCCATGAAGTTGTAACCACTTCCATCAATAGCGTGAAATACAGGTGGATTTGAAGCGAGACCACCAAGGACAGCCCTTATCGCGTTGGGTGCCATTGGGTCAAAGCGGGGATGATCTAGTAACTGTTTGATTCGTTCAAGCCCATCTGACCGTGGAGTGGATGCCTCCAGAGCAAACCAGGTATCTAAGATCACTGGTCGATCTTGCCAGCGCTCGTAAAAGCTTTTGAGAGCTTCGTCTCGCTCAGTACATTCAACGGGTTGTAGTGCCCGAAGGGCCGCTCGAGCCAAAGACATCGAGGGTCCGTTGACTGCTTCAACTGCTTCCTTGCGAACTTCGCAATCACCAGCAGCCGCTAACCAGCTCCAGGTCAGTCCTGTGAGCATGCGTTCACCTTGTCCAGCTGGCCATTGAGCCCCCCAATTCAATCGACTACGTTCAAGCAGATTCTGGAGCGGATCTGAAAGCTTGACTCCCAACCATGACTTGAGTGATTGATAGACCTGAAAGAGCATCAATGGATCGGCGACATCCTGGGCGGCCTCCAGTTCAGCTAGTCCTGGCATGCCAAATAACATCGCCAGAAAAGAGGGATCACTCTCCCCTCCACTGGTGATCAGTTGATTTAGCGCTAGAGCTAAACGTTCTTCAAGTGGCTTGTCAGCTTGCTTGCGAGCCCTTGCTAAAAGGATCTTTCTCCATAATCTCTGGCCTGCTTCCCATCGAGCAACGGGATCGTCATCAAGAGCAAGTAGCTGCAACGATTCGTCGACTGAGACGTCCATCTGCAACGTGATCGGAGCTGAAAAACGACGAAATATCGATAGAGCTGGAGGCTTTGCTTGCCTTGGTAGATCCCTTAGTGAGACGCTCTGTGTGTCTTGGTCCAACACAACCAGTTTCTCTTCGCCCATGCGTCCATTTGGGCCGATTACGGCGAGGGCCATCGGAATGACTAGAGGTGCTTTTGAGGGTTGACCAGGCGTTGGTGGTGTGAATTGGCTGACCTCAAGTGTGAGTGTTCCGACTTGAGAATCCCAGTGGCGTTTGACGCAGACTTGAGGAGTTCCGCTTTGGTGATACCAACGCTGAAATTGATCAAGATCAAACCCAAGTTGTTCCCCATTTGCGCAGGCTCCTTCAGCAATGGAGTGGATAAAATCTTCTGTGGTGGCAGCAGTGCCATCAAAACGCTGCACATATAACGCCATTCCTGCCATGAAGCGTTGCTGCCCAAGCAGGGTGTGAAGCATGCGGATTAACTCTGCACCTTTTTCATAAATAGTTGTGGTGTAGAAGTTATCAATTGCCTTGTACTCACTAGGCTTAACTGGATGAGATGTAGGGCCTGAATCTTCACGAAATTGGGTGTTTCGCAGCATTGAGACATCCTCGATGCGTTTCACTGCTTTTGAATGCAGATCGGCTGTGAAGCTCTGATCCCGAAATACAGTGAGACCTTCTTTTAGGGAGAGCTGAAACCAGTCCCTGCAGGTGATACGGTTGCCAGTCCAGTTGTGAAAATATTCATGAGCAACAACACTTTCGATTCGTTCAAGTTCACCATCGGTGGCACATTCGGAATCAGCCAATACAAGTTTTGAGTTGAATATATTTAAGCTCTTATTCTCCATTGCACCCATGTTGAAGTGGCGCACTGCCACAATGTTGTATTCATCCAGGTCGTACTCCAGCCCATAGACCTTTTCATCCCAGGTCATAGCTTTTTTCAGAGAATCCAAGGCGTGATAGGTGTAGGGCTCATCTCCGTTTTCAACATGCAAACGCAATAGAACTGAGCGTCCAGATGTGGTTTTGAAATGAGCCTGAACTTCCTGAAGTGCCCCTGCAACCAAAGCAAAGAGATAGGCAGGCTTGGGATAGGGATCGTCCCAAATTGCCTCATGTCGCATTGGATCTTTAGCTAAAGGCCCTTTGCTCAAAAGATTTCCGTTCGAGAGCAACACTGGATAGCGCGTCCGATCCGCCTCAATTCGTACTCGATAGCGACTGAGCACATCCGGACGATCAGGATGGAAGCAAATACGACGGAAGCCTTCTGCCTCACATTGGCTTGTGAGCATGCTCTCGCTGGCATAAAGCCCTTCTAGTGAGGTGTTGTTGAAGGGATCAATTCGGCAGATGATCTTCAATTCAAAAGGATGAATTGGTGGCTGATGGAGAACTAACTCACTGCTAGATAGGCTGTAGGCATCCGTTGGTACAGAACTGCCGTTTATAACAATGGAGTCCAACTCCAGGTTTAACCCCTGAAGGACTAAAGGAACTTTGGTTGTCAAGGCAGGCTCGATCTGCATGGAGCTGGAGATCGCGATGTGCTGTTCTTCGACAACAACATCCAGTTCAATGTTAGGAATCTGGAAGGGATATGGCCTGTAATCTGCTAATCGGGTGGTTGCTGTTGTCATGGGGGAGTGATTGTTTGTAGAGATTTTTGAGCTTGAGCTTCCTCGCTAATTTCCTGATGACATCAATTGAGATGTGCTAGCCATACCGCGGAACAATTTCTGCTGCTGCCTTGTACTTCAAGGTCGTTTGGGTAGCGATTGTCTTCTATGAAGATCTAGAAGATGGCTCAATTGGGCAGGGCCCAGGGGTTGATCCCTAAATCGGCACCGATGAGATGGGAGCAGGCAAAGCCACTAAAAGCAACTGCATTTAGGCCTTGGCCAGGGAAACAAGAGTCGCCGACGCAATAAAGCCCTTTGAGTCCAGTGCGGTTAAAAGGCATGGTGAGAAGTCCTGGTAAACGACTTGAGGGGATTGGCCCATAGCTACCCTGAAATCGTCCTAGGAAACGTCGATGGCTACGAGGAGTGCCCACCTCTCGGTGAACGATGGCTTGACTTAGGCCAGGCAGGATTTTTTCGAGTTTCCTGATTAGACGGTCAGCATCAGCTTGCTTTTTGCTGTTGTAGGTCGCAGGGCTTAGGTCTTGCCATGCCTGCATTGAGGATGGTGTGAAGGCGTGGACGATGTGATGTCCCTCTGGCGCCAGGGATGGATCCAGGAGAGTCGGCATAGAGACGAATGCGACACCCTGTTCACTCTCCATTTCATCCCAGCTTTCTAGGAGCAGATGGTGGCAGTGGCTGTTGGCTGGAATGGCCTCGTTAGGAACTCCAAGGTGAAGAGAGAGGAAGGATGGCGATGGCACATAGCGGCGTCGCCAGGTCTGCTCCGCTGCGGGTGTGTGTTCTGCATCCACCAGGGCCTGTTTGGACCCCTCACCGCTGAATGTGTCCCAGCGAGTGGCGTTGGATATCACCCTGCGGGCGTGGATGATTTCTCCATTTGCTAGCTGTACACCAACGGCACGATTATCTTTCAGCACCACTCGTGTGACCCGTGCCTTGTAGCGGATCTCACCACCATGACGTTGCATGCCTTTGACGAGCTTTTGGGCTATCACACCAACGCCTCCTCTGGGGTAGTTGATGCCACCGGCATGGCGATCTGAAAACACCATGCCAGCATTGATCATCGGTGTGAGGTCGGCAGGCATCACTGACCAGCAGAAGCATTCAATGTCGATGAACCGCAACAGTTCTGGGTCTTTGATGTGACGCCTTGCTACATCACCCACGTTGACGGGCAACCAGCGCGCAAGACCGAGACAGGCCAGGGGGGACTTGAAAAAAACTTTGGCCAGATAAGTGGGATCCTCGATCGATAGCAGTGGCATTGCATCCAGGCAGTTGAAAACTTGCCAACAGATGTCGTAAAAGTGACGGATCCCCTTCGCTTCGTGGGGGAAGCGTGCGGTGAGATCAGCAATGAACTGCTCGTATTTCCGATCAACTGCGAGCTCTAATCCTCCAGGAAGGTGGTAGGCGAGTTGGGCGGGGTCAGGCAGGGTGTCACAGTGCTCCCCCACATCGGCCAAGGCTCGGGTGAGCAGGTTGGTGTATCCCTTTTCTCCGAACCCGAAGATCATTGATGCACCTACATCAAAGGTGTAGCCCTCTCGCTGGAATGAGCCGCTACTACCACCTGGGATTGTGTAGCTCTCCAGAACAAGAACCTTGGCACCTTTGACAGCTAGCTGACTGGCGGTGACCAGGCCGCCGATGCCCGAACCGATAACCACAGCATCCCAGGGCTGTGTTGCGTCTTTTTCGATGCGGATAGGTTCCATGGCATGGTCTCAACAGCTTGACGCTAAGGGCTTGCATGCAACTCTGAACCCGTCAACTCTGACTGTGAAGTTTGCGGCAGCTTTGCTGGAGAGATTAAAGAATCAGTTTGATGCTTGCCCTGCTCGAGAAGATTATGAACTCCCTATCTGGATAGGGACCTTTCTCGTGCCCCATTGTTGCTGGGCTTCCTCAAGCATCGTGAGCGCCCTATCTCGGTAGGCACCGTAGCGTGCGCGTTTAGCGTGGATTCGCTCTGCAAGTTCTGGCAGAAGGCCGAAATTTGCGGGCATCGGCTGGAACTCACCTTTGCGGCCCCTAAAGCAGTCGCTGTCACTCACAAAGTTTGTAAGGGCACCGATCATTGTTGTAGAAGGAAGCGTAATGGTGTTGAGACCCATTGCTAATCTCGCTGCATTGTTTCCAGCAAGCCAGCCTCCAGCTACTGCAGCGGTATAACCCTCTGTGCCGGTGATCTGTCCAGCAGCGAGGAGGTTGGATCGTTTGCTGAATTGCAGGGTTGGTTCAAGTAGCTGCGGGGCTTCGAGAAAGGTATTGCGGTGCATGACCCCAAAACGCACGAATTCAGCCTGGTGCAGGCCTGGAATCATTTTTAGAACTCGCTTTTGTTCGCTCCATTTGAGATTGGTCTGAAAGCCCACCAGATTCCAGAGACGACCCTCGTGATCTTCTTTGCGCAGTTGCACAACTGCATAAGCCCGCTTGGAGCGACGCACGTCTCGATCATTGAGATCGCCCCAACGGGGATCCCAGAGTCCGATTGGTTTGAGTGGGCCGTAGCGCATTGTGTCTTCGCCGCGACGAGCAAGCTCTTCGATTGGTAGGCAGCCCTCGAAAAACTTGGCAGATTCCTTATCGAACTCTTTGAGTTCGGCTTGCTCAGCATTGAGCAGTGCTTCCCGAAAGGCAAGGTATTGCCCTTTGTCCATCGGGCAATTCATGTAGTCAGCGTCACCTTTGTCGTAGCGGCTTGCCCGAAATGCCAGCGTGAGATCGATACTTTCGCCTTCGATAATTGGACTGGCGGCATCAAAGAAGTGGCATTCGCTACGGCCGGTGAAGGTGCGTAGGTTTTCTGCAAGCAATTCACTGGTCAGAGGACCCGTTGCCAGAACAGTGATTTGTCCTTCATCTGGAAGGTGTTTCTGCTCTTGGCGCTCGATCGTGATGCGTGGATGGGTCGAGAGTTCTTTGGTAAGGGATGCACTGAAGGAAGCCCTATTGACAGCTAGTGCACCACCAGCAGGTACGGCGTGGCTGTCGGCTGTGCGGATCACGATTGAGCCCAGCCGGCGCAGCTCTTCCTTGAGTAGGCCGGCTGCACGATCGCTACTCAGAGCGCCAAAGCTATTACTGCAGACCAGCTCTGCACATTCACTGCTGTAGTGAGCTGGTGAGTGCTTGATCGGCCGCATCTCTATCAGCCTGACAGGCACGCCTGCTTGTGCTATTTGCCAAGCAGCTTCGGAACCAGCCAGGCCAGCTCCTATGACAAGCACAGTAGGGAGGGAACTCAAGAGTTCAGGTCATTCGGCATTTGGCCTGAACTCGAGCTTAGGTAGTGGCCATTTGGGGATGGCCATTGCGGATTTTTAGCCTTTGTTTTTGCTGACAAGCCCCAAGCCCTGTTGCTTTAAAGCAGCACCGCGGATATTGATAAAGGCCCAGGTGGCGGCAAGTAAAATAGGGAGGAGAACGATGAGAATCATGAGGGGGCTGATCGCTTAGTGGATTTTGCAGAGAACCGATTCTACGGGCTTATATAAGGCCAAGCATGCTTGGCCTCAGCAGCTGATCGAATTTTCATCAACCACTTTAGGTCCTTAATCTTCAGTTGATGCGGTGGCTGCATGGATACTTTGCCAAGGTGTCCTTTTTGCTCGATAGGCTGCATGATAATTTTCTTGCGTGCCTGAATGGCATGCCCAAAGGGCGGGTCGCTAGCTCAGCGGTAGAGCATTCGGCTTTTAACCGACTGGTCCTGCGTTCGAATCGCAGGCGACCCACTTCAGTCAGGCCAGTGGACCTCAGGGAACACCCTTGAAGTCACTGGCTTTTTTCATGGGCTGAAGAGCCATCAAAGACTTCGGAGGGCTTCGTTGGGAATCGGCTCATGTCGCGTATTTCGATATGGACTTTGGCAGGGGATAGGAAGAATCAACCCTTAACTTGAGGGCTAAAGTCGTATCAAAAGGAACAATGGCGACAGCAGCTGAAAAACGTGAGGACATCAAAAGCAAGCTCCAAATTCTGCGCAAGGAATTGCGGGAGATCCATTCGAAAGTGATGGAGGAAAGCACGATGCCCGAACCCAGCGAGGTGCGTGCCTCGATGGCCAAATTGGAAGAGCTGCTTGAAGTACTTGAACCCAAGTCAGCGAAGAAGTCGAAGAAGTAAACCTTATGAGCTGACATCCCTGAGAGGATTTTTAAAGACCACTAGGACTTCGCCACTGTCTTAGTCATCTTCGATGACCTAGCTCCAGCGGTATGCGTCGAGAGCTACTCATGGATTTTCGATGAGGACTGGCTTGAGTTGCGTCGCCTCCTCGAAGGCTCTTGCCACTTCGGCTTTGACTGGCTTGTCGGGGTCAATGGCTATTGCAACGTCATAGTTCTGGGAGTTGAGTCATTTGATTTCTTTCGATCATCCTTGATTCGTTTGTTGATCCAGTTCTCGGCTCTTGCTCACATCCACTCTGGTCTTTAGCTCCCCCGGCCTGAGTGCCATATTCCAAGCCCAAACCTTTTGATAAGTTAAAATGCCTAGCTTAAGTAGCTTCGGAATACCTAAGGCAACGGGATAAACCCCTTTGGGTAAGGGGGAGGGTATCGCGTTCGTGTCAATGGACGCGTAAGTTTTGTCGTACTGTTTCGTTGTAGCAGTGCATCTCAGGGTTTCCATCCGGCTTTTTAAACTGGCTGGCTCTGCGTTCGAATCGCAGACGACCCATCTCAATCACAACAAGGGGCTAGGGCCAAAAAGTTGGCCCTTTTGCGTTTGAACGCTGGGATGGTGGTTTTGTTGAGATTGTTTTGGTCAGCTTGCAAAACTCGTGCGTGCCTTGTCACTCCTGAGCGACTTTCTTGAAGACCACTAGGAATTCGTCACTATCTTCGTCATCTTCGACGACCCAGCTCCAGCTTGATGCGTCGATTGCTACGAGTGGATTTTCGATGAGGACTGGCTTGAGTTGCGTCGCCTCTTCGAAGGTTCTTGCCACTTCTTCTTTGATTGGCTTGTCGGGGTCAATGGCTATTTCAACGTCATAGCCCAGGGAATAGCTTCTTTCCCCTTTGACCGACCCATGGAGTAGCTCGTTTTTCAATCCAGTTCTCGGTTCTGGTGGACAAATGCACTCTGTTGCGTATTTGTGCTCATGAGTGTTAGCCGACACACTTCCCGACAAATTGCAGAGGCCTTATCGGAAAAGAGTTTCTCGATGTCTACAGCAAGTGAGACACGTAGAAGAGGTCAAGGTCAAGCTTCAGGGCCTCCGCAAGGCCTTGGGGGTCATGCATGCAGGGGTGCTTGACGGAACACTGCTCCCTGAGCCTGGTGATGTTTGAGTTGCTATGGCCCAGTTGGAAGCTCTACTCGAACTGTTAGAAAGCAAGTCAGCTAGAAAATCGAAGTCGAAAGAGTCAGCCAAATGACTTAGAGCTGTTTTCTGTCAATCCTCACTGTTGTAGGCATGAGCTATTCGGAACTGTGCTCAGCTGTGAGCCTGGATCCACTTCGATGGATCTGACTGATTTGTTGAGCTCTACTTGCATCTCTTTGCTGTGAGAATGATGCCCCAAGCTGATCCAATGCTTCCAGAGGCTTGTGTGGGCAAATTCCAGTTTATGGGGTTGGGTTTTCTGTATTCATTGTTAAGCAAGGAAAAATTTGGTGCTGAAAGCAAATCAGAAGCCCTAGGGGGTGGAACCCAGATTTATGTCCTGCATGAGGAGTGATGCATGCATTAAAAAGAACCGTTTAAGGGGGTACTGAGAGGATTACTTGCAACTGTAATAGCCTGAAATTTCAAGATCTATCAAGCTCTTATAGGCATTGTCTCTGTTAGTTTTTTATCTTTAGATTGGACATCGTTACTTCCCTTGAACAAACTTTTTTTACGTTGACCTTTGCGCAATGATTTAAATCTTGGAACAAAACTATAAAAATTAATGATTAAAGATTTAAACGCCTGCTACATATTGACTTTGGCACTGAGGTTGTTGGCAGTTGATCTTGTTGGCTTGCTAAAGTGCTAAATAGCATGTTGAAAATCAACAATTGGTAGGCCTCCAGGCTGCTTGAGAGGCAATAAAGAGACCCTGGCTGGTTGGCGGGTGATGAGGAGAGCCAACCTTGGAAAGCTTCTCTTTAGTGACATGAAAGATTATAAGCAGGCTCAAGATAAACTCTGAACTTGCTTGCAGTGCTATCTAAAATACCCTAATAACTGACAGACAGAGCCTGCTTTCCAGGGCCCATTGCTGCGGATTGCAGAACCACTACGTCCCCTGAACTGGTGATGGATCCACGCTTATGACCTTTGTTGTATCCATCTCTAGTTTGAAGACACACCGATCAAACCCTGTGTTGATCCTTCGCAGCCGATAGCTTTGGTTATTTAGTCTAAAAGGATCTTGGCAATACATGCTCCCGGTGTGTTGTTTAATTGATCATTGAGACTGATTGGAGCAATGGAATTCCTTGCAAGATCAATTGCAGCGTATAGGAGAAAATAATTTTAAGGAGGAGATGTAGAAGAATGATGCGCTTGATTGCTCGAGATCTGAAGTCTGCGTAGTAATGCCTCAAAGGTTTACGAATTTCCCTAACAGTTAATGACTTTTTTGAGGGGTTTTTGGTGTTCTAATCATGCGCAAAGAGCAAAGCTTTTGCAGGTGATAATTTGCCTTGGGAAGGGGTTTTCAAAAGATTTTGCAAAGGGGAGACCTTGCATTCTTCTTCTTACACCCATCATGTGATCAAGATCACGAAGATAAGTGGGAGGCAACAAGGTTTCTTCTGCTTAATGAAATCAGGCTGGTAGACATCGGGCATAGAGCCCTCACGCTTTCCAAAAGATGAAATCACAGCTCGCCGTCACATGTCTTTTAATTGCCATGGGAATATGTATTCAGGACCAATATCCCCAACAGATGAACGCTAAAGCAGAGTCGCGCAGAGTTCTTTGTTCAAAGCAAATTGGCATCCCATTTGGCACCGACAACATGACCGATCTTCAGTGGGAGAAATTCGGGCAATGCATTCGTGAATCTTTTTCCTGAGAGTTGTTTGAACTCCGCTCTTGTACCGCAAAGGAGTAGGGCTAATCCTTTGCCTAATTGCGGTTTGACCTGTTGAGGAGGCTTCGCTTACGTTGACGGATCTCTGAGGAGTCCGCTCAGGGTGATCTCATCAGCATCGTGTTTGGGTATTTTCAAGAGGATGCGGATCTAGTTCCGTGATTCATTGTTAGACCGTAACGGAGTCTTGGTGCTTCCGAGCCCATCTTTTTGTTGAGACTTGGTTGCGACTTAGTGGATTTGTGGCGATATTTGTTTAGTGGTGCATAACTCATTAAAGCAATGGCTGTTGGCTCGCTTACTACAGTTACCCTTAATCGAGTTAAGGAAATCATTGATCGCTTAGCCTCTGGGGAAGTAGTGAGCCTGGAGGAGAGGATCAAATTGCAGAAGTATGCAATTCACATTCCGTTTATTGCTGTCATTTTGAGCAAAGCCATTCGAAATCGATCGGAGCTGAAATGAAATGTACTTATTGAACGAAGCGGGTGGTCCAAGCACTCTTACTATTGCCGCAGTGGTGATTGCTATCCTTACTTCAAGTTGGTTGTTTGGCGCATTGATAACCCTCCTCACCAAAAGTAAAAAATAACCTTACTTGGCGAAAAAATTGATTTTGAGAATCAATGAGCCATACACTTTTTCAATTCATTGCCTAGTAAAAACAATGATTGGCATCGGGACTAATATTGTTTTTCTAATCATGTTTATTGACTTGATTCTTTTTATAAGACACATCCAATCAAAGGGCCTGAATGGATCCCTTTGGCGATCCAAGAGATTTATCCCTTCACAAGTATGTAGAAAACCTCGTAATTTGAGTCTTTTTACTAGTAAGTCATTATGGCATGGTTAATGTTAGCTTGATCTAAGCTGATGAGCTGATGAGCTGATGAGCTGATGAGCTGATGAGCTGATGAGCTAATAAATTGTTTTTACATTGATTTAGCTAAGAATCCACCATGAACTATGTGTGGCTTATTAGCTTGGCTGTTTTCAACAGATTATTGAAGTGCCACTAGTGGATTTTCTCGGAATCAGATCAGATGCTTTTTTATAGCGTTGTTAAGACACGTATAGAAAGTGAACGATGACAAAAGCTGATTCTCAAACGATTGGGGAATCGATTTCCAGCGAGGGTTTGGAACCTCTCCTCTGGAAACGGTTGAACTGAATCTCTAGCAAAAAACGCACCTTATTTTCTGGACCTGGAAGGCCTAAGTCTTCAAGACTTGATCTTGCATGAAACATGGCAGGCCTTATGAGTGAATTGTGAGAGATGCGCCCTTTAGCAAGAATCACCTCTTATCGTCAGCAGAGTGTGCCAGTAAATTGACCGACAGTAGGCAATTATGCCTAAAAAATCGATTTTTTTAGCATAAACGCCTAGGTAATTAGCACTAATTTGCTGCTCAAGTGGAGTCTTGTTACAGGTTCTAGGTGAATCCCTTAGTAAAGGTTCATAATGCTGCTGGCGTTTCTCTTGCTCCGTTCTCGTGCAAACTTATGGAAATCCTAACCCCACCTATGGGTGGTGGGCAGGAAATGCTGGAACTACAAATCGATCAGGAAAATTCCTGGCAGCGCATATTGCCCACACAGGTTTGATGGCCTTCTGGGCAGGATCGTTCACTTTATTTGAACTTTCCCGTTATGACCCCTCAGTACCCATGGGGCATCAGCCTCTGGTTGCCCTCCCTCATCTGGCAACTCTTGGAATAGGCGTTGGTGATGGTGGTGTCATAACTGATACTTACCCAATTGTTGTGACGGCAGTCCTGCACCTGGTTCTATCCATGGTTTATGCAGCTGGCGGACTTATGCACTCCCTCCTATTCAATGGAGACATTGGCGAAATGGGAGTTAAGTGGGCTAGAAAGTTTGACTTTAAGTGGGATGATCCAGACAAGTTGACCTTTATTCTTGGTCATCACCTATTCCTATTAGGCCTTGGCAACGTTCAATTTGTTGAATGGGCTAAGTATTACGGCTTGTATGACAATGCAGAAGGGGTAGTACGAACTGTAGTACCAAACCTGAACATTGGCATGGTATGGAATGCTCAGTTTAATTTCCTAGCTATTAATAGCCTTGAAGATGTAATGGGCGGCCATGCCTTCCTCGCATTATTCATGATGTCTGGTGGCCTTTGGCACATTGTTACCAAGCAAGCCGGTGAGTACACCACATTTAAAGGCAAAGGAATCCTTAGTGCTGAAGCTCAGCTCTCATGGGCCCTTGCAGGTGTAGGTTGGATGGCTTTAGTTGCTGCCTTCTGGTGTGCTTCTAACACAACCATTTATCCAGATACATTCTTCGGTGAAGTTCTAGATCTCAAATTCAGTATCTCTCCTTATTGGGTTGACACTGCAAATCTTCCTGAAGGAACCTACACATCACGTGCTTGGTTGACCAACATTCACTACTACTTGGGATTCTTCTATATCCAAGGTCATCTGTGGCATGCCCTCAGAGCTCTCGGATTTGATTTCAAGAGAGTTTCCAATGCAATCGGCAATGCCGACAGCGCAACAATTACTCTGAACTGATTAGTTCTCCAGTAATTAAATTAAGCCCTGCACTCATGTGCAGGGCTTTTTTTTGCTTAGGAATAGTCTGATTTGTCCATTGATTGAATATTCCTTTCTACGTTTTTACAGATTTTTCTAAGCTCAATCCTGCTATCTATGAAGTTCAGGGCTAAACTGGCCTCAAGCAAAATACTTGGAATGGTTTTGCTGTTTCTGATTTTATGAATGTATAACTCTCAAGTTAAACAGAACACATCTAAAGAACTCATCATTTTTAAAAGCCTCCAGTCTTATTTCTCACGAATAGGGTTGGACTATTTTGGTTTTGTAGATTATGGCTTTGTTGGTTATGGCTTAAACCCACTAACCCACCTGCCTCCTTCTTCTTCTTGGTGGGGGCGTAGCTTTACTCCCTTTTGTGGATAGATGGCTTGTTTTTTTTGCAAAAGAAAAACCCTACACATAAGTGCAGGGTTTAATTAAACCTATTTGAATTTTAAATTCATTAGGACTTATCGTGGATTCTCTTGTTATCAGGCACCACTGAAATTTAACAGCCAGCCTAGCCCTAGGCATTTCCATTCTGCCGGGCAACTTGCAACGGATCCAATGCCATTGGGATCAGCATTTACGCCAAAGAACCAAAGGATCATTACAAATAAAGCAGGCCCACCAAGTAAAAGTGCATGAATGGCACTAACTTGTTGATCCTCTACACCACGCCACCAAATAATAGGTGGAGCCAGCCACCGCTGCATCCACTTGGGAGCACCGTCGAGTGGGTCAATTGGATCACCTACATTTCGTCCCATAATTCCAGGGGTGAGCGAAGACCTAATAGTTCTAGCATTTCTTGGGCGAATTAGAATTATCTGATTGCAAAGTTGAAGTTACTCTTCATTGCTTGTGATGCCCCATCTGTAGGCCTAAATTTATCAGAATAATCTTGATAGCAGATTGGGGATGGACTGTTTACAAGCAATGCCTTTGTATGCGCTGTTTAAATGATCTGGATTGTTTTTTCATCGCAGCACTGTTTGGTGATTTTTTATCGAAGGGTCCTTGCAGCACGAATTGGCTTTTCGGACTGGCTTGCCCTTGAGTTTTTTGGCACGCCCATAAGGCTTCTTGCCTTGCGACTTACAACGAATCCATTATGTGCAGCTCGCCTAATGCCCTAAGCGATAACGATCGTATAAGGCTTATGAAACCAAGCAGATTCGAAAACATGGTAGAAATGGTGCTTAAGGCTGGGTTTTATAGTGTATAATTAACCGGCTTTGCATTCTAATTCAAATGATTCCTTCAGCTGCAATCCTTGGAGTCCTTGGCATTCTTGGTTTTGCTTTCTTCTTCTGGTTGGCCGTTAACGATCCAGCAGACGCCTGAAAATAAATTGCTTAATTGGGCAGAGTCTTTCTCTGCCCAATTTCTTTTTGATTCTTGTATGGTTTCTTGGAACTTATCCATAGAAAACCTTTGCTAAATTCATTTTCAAAAGCTGGGAAAATTTGATTCTCTCCTGATGTGTAAAAAGCTCTTTGCTTGACTTCATCTTGAGAAAACAGAACTGCTCTGAAGGCTAGAGATACTAGAATCTCATGCAGTTACACGAATCAAAATTTTCTTAATATATAGCAAGGTATACCTTTAATAGCTTAGTGTGTAAAAATCACTCTATTTCCTTGTTGGTATAACCGTAAATGATACCAGTTAGGGAACTTTTTTTGATCAATCTTAGACCTTTGCCTGTATAGAACTTTGCCTTTTATTCATGAATGAATTGTGATTTGAACACAGAATTCAGGTCAGACAGCATTTGCGGATGTGTTTAAGTAAGATATGAAGAGTACATCAATGAATTCTCTTTTTTGTCGACATACAAGAAACGCTTTTGCCTTTTCTTAAGTCTTAATCACACCATTTATGTTTGAGCCTTAGGTCAGAATTTCTTGCTTAAGCATGAGGGGAGACTCATCTGAAAAGACCATTCTTTTAGTTGTTTGGCATGATCGCAAAAGCCCAAGAAACATCTAACATGCGTGTGATACTAGCGGGACTCGTTGGTAACGTGATCGAGTGGTATGACTTTGCTTTGTATGGATACTTTGCCAACGTTATTGGACAACAGTTCTTTCCCTCAAGTAATCCTTCTGTTTCTCTAATTGCTGCTTTCGGAGCGTTTGCCGTCGGCTTTCTAGTTCGGCCCTTTGGAGGGCTTTTGTTCGGACGTATCGCTGATTTGCTGGGACGAAAACAAGCTCTTATCCTTACCTTGATGGCTATGGCTATACCAACAGTGCTAATGGCCTGTATGCCTAACTACAGCAGGATTGGCATAGCCGCCCCGATCATAGTTGTTTTGTTGCGTATCATTCAAGGATTATCAGTCGGCGGCGAGTACACAACATCGATTGTCTATCTCGTTGAGAATGCCCCTGATCAACGACGGGCCTTCTTTGCTATTTGGGGGCTATGGGGTGCAGTATTGGGAATTCTGTTGGCTTCAGCAGTCGCCAGTTTTCTTGCGAATATTCTAGATCATCAACAGCTAGATATCTGGGGCTGGAGAGTGCCTTTTGCTCTTGGTTCTCTTGTGGCATTAATAGGACTTTTAATTCGTCGTGGCCTTGTTAGCGATGTATCTACTGAAGTATCCAGAGACCCAGTACAACAGGTTTTTGGAAAATACCGTATGCAGGTATTACGCTTGTTCTTGCTTAATATTGGTGGTGGTGTTGGCTTCTATGCAGCTTTTGTGTATGTTGTGAGTTATATAAAAGAAATAGATATGGTGTCTGAACGCATAGCTTTGAATATAAATACAGTTTCTATGGCAATACTTTTACTACTTTATCCATTAACAGCTTGGCTTTCAGACCGTATTGGACGCAAGCCCTTGTTGCTCGCTGGGGGTGGCATGTTGATGTTTGGCTCGATTCCACTGTTTGAATTGATTCACACCACTGATCCTTCACGAATTTTCGCAGGGCAGCTTGGATTTGTGATTGCACTCGCAACTCTTTCGGGAGGATTAAATGTCGCGAATGTGGAGCTAATGCCTAAGGTGGTTCGCTGTACCGGCCTGGCCTTTGCCTACAACACTTCTATGGGAATTTTTGGTGGTACAACACCATTAATAGCGACCTGGTTAATTCAGGGAAGTGGCAATCCAATTAGCCCTGCTTACTGGGTAGCGGGCAGTGCTTCGATCACTCTATTAACAAGTATCTTTTGGGTTAGAGAGACGAGACTTTCATGTCTGTCTTGAACATAGAAAAATGAAATTTAAGCATCTTTACTCCCCGATTAAGTTTATAGCTAGCCTATCATTGGCCTGAGGAGCTATCCCAAATTGTTTGGTTTGTGTTCTATTGCCGACATCACTAGTAAGGAGCGCTTGCCATAGGATCAATTTGTTGCGTTATAATTATTAGACAACACGGGCCTGATTCGTTTAAATTAATCTGTTAAGGAACCAACCATTCGTTTACGCCATGGATTTGTCAACAGTACTTCTATGGGCTTCTTTGCCATTTGCACTGATAACGCTTTATTTTGGAACTAGAAATGGATATTACGACAGTGATTTGTATGATGGAGATGGATGCGCACATGACGTGCAGAGATGATACTCTTTTCATTGTTAGCTTTTACTAATATTGAGATGCTCTGAGTCTTCTTCGTTTGACTTGTATCTAATCCATAGAAATTTTTGAATTGCAGAAATAAATACTGAGATTCAAATAAACTAATTTATAGCTTCCATCTCTATATACACAACCTTTGTGCTTATCTTGTAGATATTATACTTAAGTTTTTTTAGCGAAATCGATTCAAAGCGAGAACTTGAAGTTATGATTATTTATAAATAATGGCTGGTCTAGACTTTCATTTGTATGAGTCTTGTTTTGGAGCAACGTATTACTTTGCTTGATCAGTCTGTAAATAGTCTATTGTAGCTTTAGGTATTCTATTGAGGAATGCTTATTTTGCAGGATTAGTTGATTTCACATTTATTCGTGGCCACCATTACAACTCATCACTTTTATCGGAAGATCAGCTTTATTCATTTCATCATTATTAGGAGAAGATTCAATACATTCATTCTGTGACTTAGCCCAACGAGCAATAGGCTCAAGCCTCTCAGCAATCGGCTCAAGCCTAGAGACACCAACGACTAGGGCGATCGTACTGATTGCCGCCATCAATGTGTAGGCGAGATCTTTGGCAATTTCTAATTTGTTAACTTTACGGCGTTCTAGCTGTGTGCTTTTTGGGGAGGCCTCAATTGCCTTCCAGTCAAACCGTGTTTGCGAGGTAGGGATTAGATCTGAGTTGAGTTTTGTTCGCGAGTTAGTTATTGGCCTTGAATCATGAGTCGATCGAGAGGTAAGGATTGGATATGAAGAGGCAGGAATTGCTTGCATTTGAGGGATCTGATCATCGTTGCTAGTCGTTGATTTACAAGTTTCTGATCGTGGCCTCCATCCTGCAATGGTGATCACAAGTGAGACAGCCGCAACAAATAACGAGCGCAGGCTTTTCAAGGCATCACTGAGCTCCATCGCCAGGCGGCGTCTGTCTTCGAAAAAGTCCGGGGTTGTTTCTTTGGTCATGCCTCCTTTTAGCTTATTTCATCCTTTGTGAGTAGTCGCTTTGAACGTCGATTTGTCTCTTCAGGAGAAAAGCCTGTATTACTTCAATTGTAAGACATCAGTAGCGGAGTCATTTCATTGCCACTCAGCTTTCTTGTCAAGACAGAAAACCCTTTTGATCTTGCTTCACCGATGCACTTGATAATGCAAGCTTTTTAGCAATGATGCTTGCTAATTGTGCATGTATAGAGTCCGATAGTATCCTGAACCAATAGCCGCATGATTGAAATGATCTCCAGGCTATCCTTGTCGCCCCTTTGATCGCGACCGTCACTATTTCTGCGATCCCATAATTCATCTGGTAAAAATGGTCGGGACCCCTCATCTCGATCACTTGCTAATGGAGGTTCGTTGCGATCATACTTTTTTAGCGATGAGCCTCGCCGCAGTACTTTACATTTAGTTCAATAACCCTCATTTTAACTATTTTTCGAACTGGATATTTTACATCTCTGCTGGGGGCCAACCGCTTGATTTGAACAATATAAGCCGCCTAGTCTTCCCAGCGTCTTTGGTGATACTGGACCGACGATTCCTCGGTTTATGGATTCTCATATCAAACATGTATCTTTGGATTTAGGGGCCTGATGACCAGAATCTTCAATTCGTCTTGTTCGAATTCTTTGAACATGTACGCTTTTCCCGAAGATGTCTTTAGCTCCACTTAGTGCACATCAATTGATGATCTTCCTTGCTGATGGTTTGAGAAATTCACATCAAATAACCGCAAATTAGAATTTTAAGGTGATTGCTAATTGAAGTTTCCTCTAGTCTATTCTATTGGTGCAGGTCTAGTCAGGTTGAGATGGTTGATCTGAGCGACCACCGCTAATCTGACTTTTCAATAAAGACTTATAAGCTCATTATAGTAGGAATTCCCATTTCGTTTAGATCATTGCCAATGATTTAACAACTTCATAGTTCTCCTATATCTGATGTGCCAACAACTATCTGATCTTTAACCGTTAGGGCCTAATTTATATGATAGCAGTTTTAACCAGATAATACTGGCATCCTTCTGAACAGTTGGATGGCAACCTTTTGGAACAACGAATGAAAATTGTCAAACTCATGACATCTGCCTTTGCAACAACATTTGTTTTCATTGGAGTGCCGATGTCCGCAGTCGGAAAACATAATCGTCATCACCATGATCATTATGTATTTGCTATTGGGTACCACTATGTTGGCGGTGGTGTTTGTCGCCGCAACGGGCTTTGGTATCAGGGAAGAAGCCATTAGCGTTGTTTTGAAAACCGACGTGAACCCAGAGGAACTGTTGAGTTGGTTGATGGAGGTCTAAAAATTAAATTTTAATAGTTAGCTCTTAAGAAAGCTTAGTGCCTTTAACTTTTAGTCCTTAACCATTCTTACATCTGTGTAAATCACTATCAAGTGCTAGCTCATCATGTCTAGAGTTCTTTTGAAGATCCTTGATGAGCTAGAGTCTATAATGTCAAGCTTTTTAGTAATACTTGAGGACTTCAAATCTTAACGCTCTTGTTAATAGCGGAAGCGTTTAATTACTTTTGCTGGTTCATGGTTAGAACCCTCTTGATAGAGGATCCATTGGTTCGTTTCTAGATCATGATCACAGCCAAATTCAAGGCTTTCCTTATAGGATTCCCACTTTATGAAGTGGCAGGCTTGGTCTGCTTCAAAGGCTGAACGGTAACTAGTAAAAAATAAAAAAAGCATCACGCCAGCGGCGAGAACAATAATGGTAACGAAGCCGACTTTCATGTTTGCTCTGATCTGTGTCTTAAGTACAAGGATGATATTGGCACAGATGATGGAGTATAGACTGAGATGAAGTCAGTTCTTGATTTTAATAGAATGAACGGCACCTTTTTTAATCATAGGATAAATCTGATGTTTGACACTTGCCGTCAAAAGTTTATTTATTCTTTACATCTTTATCACCTCTCCCTTTGGAATAAGAACAATACCAACAACAGTGTTCCCCAGATTGGTAATAGATAAATAGCGGTAAAAACCCCCATTATGAAAACAGTAGAGGCAACAATTATTGCGGCTCCGATTCCAGCCCAAAGTAACCAGCGACGCAGTCTTTTCGGCCATACTTGCCCGGTTAGTCGATCTAGTTGATTCTGTAGCTCCCTACGTTCTTGAGTCATCTCCTGCAGACGACTCTGATGCCAGGAGATTGAGTTTCGAGCTGATGATTCAACGACCTTTTTCTGTATACCTCCCAAGAAATCTGAGGAGCCAGAAAACATTGAGCGCACACTAACCGCTTGAGCTTGAATGAGTGCACGGCTGGTTTCGCCGATTGCTCGATCGATCCTCTCTAGTCGAGCCTGCAAAGACTGCACAGTGTCAGCATTGCGCGAGAGGTCGATCCTTTGCAGGGCGACGACTTTGTTGGGTCTGCTAAAAATCCCTTGAATGAGGCGCAAATGGTTGGTTCCGGACCCTTACATTATGGGTGTGCTAGTCAACACGTTCTATAGCTAGGCCTCTATGGTCCTCCACTGGTTGGGAGCTTTAGCCATGTATGTGTTGAGTCTGCCTGAGTCGGCTTTAAACACAGGTTTTTTAGAATCCGTCCAGCCGCGCTAAAACACCATTGGTAGTGCCTGGGGGAGTGTAAACACTCCAGCGCATCCACTCATGACGTTCGTTTTGCTGCTGACTAAAACGGAATTAGAGCCAAGGACAGGGTGATGGATGGAGAGGTCGGTCCTGAAAGGCTTTAGGGGCCTACTTTGTGGGCCCCCGCTAACAACGTTTGGAGTCAAGCAATGGCAAGCCAAAGCTCAGATAGCAAACGAAAACCTAGACAATCAGTTTTTTTATTCAATAAACGATGCCCTTAAAGCTGACTACCGTGAGATTCGTCGCCTGGATTTGAAAAAACGGCTTGGGGTATTGCTCTATAGACGTGAACGTATGGAGCGTGAATTAGAAGCAATTAAGGTAGCCTTGAGCACATTGGAAGCTCAGATGCAGAGAAATGTCGCTTATGAGCGGCTCTCTATCTGTCATAAATCCTCTCCTTAATCACCATTGATTTGTTATTATTATTAATTTAGACATCATAAGACTTTCTGGAACTTTTCAGTCTTGATTCGTATTTCTTCTGCTTTCCTTTGGACGGTTCTGCGCACGATGGCACAACACAGTCTAATCGGACCTGAGTAAATAAGCCTGTCCTCATCGACCTTCCTGTACAGGTTCATGCTTTTAAGGGCATGCCTAGCGGCGACACCCTTTAGAATGTATCATTCAGTTGATAGTCAACCTTCTTCAGGTACTTTCATATGCCTTCTTTAAGATCAATTCTCTAAAAATATTCTCTTTCTTTATTGTACTAATGTGATAATACCTAGGGTAATTTGTTACCTGTCAATGTTTTTTTAGATTAATAGCTGAAATCATTTTCTCTGCAGCTTCGTTCCCCAATTTGTCCTTTGACAACTTGGTTAGGGCCATTCGTCGAAGTAGTCCTGATCCGCTAGGGGGGCCTGCTGATCGTCTTGAATTTTGCCTTCTGCTCGATCAAGTGAACTCAAGGATTTCTCAACATAGGTTCTTACGTAAGCAGCTCGCTTCTGTTGGTAATGCATATGACGAAGGGTACGAGTTAACTCATGCCGTCGGACGCGTCGCCACTGATGCATGAATCGATCGAGAAATGTTGGATGGCGACGGCTCATCGATCTATTCGCTTCCTAAAGCGCATTTTATTCAGTTTTCTTGGTGCAGTGAAGAATGCTGCAAGATCATTCGCTGATAGTTGCAGATTGGTAATCAAAGTGCAGGCATTGCTTGTCATAGATGATGCACCCTCTGGTGCACTCGCGACGATAAGGCTGTTGAGCAGAGTGAGCTTGTGCCGCTCTCCTTTGACGAGGTTGTGATCTGTTTGCTGGTGATGTACGCAGTACTGCTCATATTCACGGTCATCAGGAGGTGAGGCGGCTCAACCTGCAGGCTTCACAACATCAGTAAGGTTTGAAACCTGCAGGTATGCATTGAAGAAGGTCACTTGGGGCCTTTCAGGGAAGATATCTATGGGAGTGAAGTGAAGTCGTATCAGTGGACCCCCTGCTTAGAACTGCTTTAGACAGGCTTGTCGTACGAGGGAAGTTAATCAGCTCCAGCTGAACTCCATAGCGATCCCTTCTTTGAGGCTCCGTTTTACTGGGCAGGTATCAACCACCCTTTGAAGCAGCTTGACCTGTTCATCGCTTAGCTCAGGCGGCATTCTAATTCGAAGCTTCAGGGCTTTGATACTGCGCGGGCCTTCACTGGTCATGATCTTCTCGACTTCAACTGCTGCACCCTCGATTCTCCAGCCCTTGCGACGGGCAGTGATGCCCATCACGGTGAGCACGCAGGTGCCAAGAGCTGTTGCGACTAGGTCTGTAGGTGAGAAGGCCTCGCCCTTACCTTCGTGATCGATAGGGGCATCGGTGCTAAGACGATCCCCAGAGGGAGTATGTAGGGCTTCACAGCGCAGATTGCCCTTGTAGCAACAGGAGATTGTGGTCATCGTCATTAAGCTCTGAACTGATTATTCTGCGATTGGATGTTTTTGAGAACCTCATCGAATAAAAAATCAAAGGCCCCAGTAGCCTGCAACGATTAATTAAACTCTTGATCAAATAAGGTTGATCTGATCTGATCATCTTGGATTCAACCTCAAGTAAGCCCAATCGCTATGGCGCTCATTGTTTAAGGCCTACTAACTAGAGATGGATCAATACAAATCAGGCTTTTGTATCGGCCCATTCAAATATCCTGTTGGTATGGAAAAGAAAAAACAAGAGGAGACTTCACCTCCAGATCAAAACCACCCCCTCTATGCGAGTGATCGTGATCGAGTTGATGCTCTCTTAGGGCATAAGGGGCATCCCAACGAAGACCAGCTCACCACGGCAGCGATGCTTCTAAACCGTTACGACGGCTTCCAAGGTGCGATGGACTTGCAGGAAGATCTGACAAAGGTGGTTAAGAGTTGGGGTTTTGATCGTGAAGCCCTTAATGCCAAGACCAGAGCAATCTGGTCCAGTGGTTGGCGACCAGGCATTGCCACTTCTGGCGATGACGTTGGCTCAGGATCCGACGTCGTTGACAAGGAGACCTGATTGGTACCGCCGCTCAAGGTTGATACTGCTATTGATGTTCCCCTTGCATCGATGAGCGCCCCTTCCCAGGAAGGCAGGAGACTGACCCCACGCGAAATGGTTAGATCCCATGCTTTTCCCGTATTGGCTGCTTTAAGTACTATCAGCCTCATCGTGATCGCCTGGTCGCTGATCCCAATTTCTAGACAGGCAGCCCGTTGGAACGGATGTTTTGAGGAATCCTTACGCTGGCAACGTAGGGACTTCCCAAAGGAGTCCAAAACGATTTCGAAGTTGTGGGCGACTCGCTACTGCAATGGTGGCTCTCTACCAATGCCAAGGAAGTAAACGAAGTCTGACTATTTTTGCGTAAGTTGCAAGAATTGATTGGGCCTGATAAGCCGTTTGAGCATCCTATTTAGAAGGGAATTCGATGAGTAGTTCCAAGAGAACACCGATGCCTTGACAGATATCAGATTTTAAGTCTTTAGAAAGGATGCGACCGCCTACTGAATTAATCCAAGGCAAAACTTCTTTCGCATATTCAGAAAAGCTTTCAAAGTTGGTAAAGGTTCTCTGTTGATAAGCAAGTACAAATTAGCCATGAAGAGAACCTTTAGGGCTCTGCTTGGATGAAAATTGAAAGAGTTGCTTCGAGTATCTATGTTATCGGCTTAAGATCATTTTCTGTGTATTTAGCATAACAAAAAATATCTATGAGTCAGTTGTGGTTTTGATTTTATTTGATCAGCCTCTCTATGAGCTTCAACCATTATTGAATGAAGCCCATAGAATATGATTTTGTTGAGGTAAACTTTTAAGTGTATGCTTGCTTGCGATTGTTGTGATTTTAGTTGGCTTTAATATTATATTACCCTCTAGCCAGCCGCAATCATTGAAGATAAAAATTCCGGGATTGGCAGCTTGGCCATGAGTGAAGAAAGAAGATCCATATTGAACTTGTGGACGGCTGGAATGGTGCGATCCAGAATAAAAATTGCTAGATATGGAATGTTCATCGCGATTTGCCAACGCCATTTGAAGGTCAGGATACCCCAGGCCTTTTTGGCGTAAGCCTTTTGAGGATCAGTAAGGCGCTCCCATCTCTGATTGCCAAAAGCGGTGATACGTTCCTTGAGAGAGGCTTCAGACAGTGAACCTGTTGACTGCATTTTATGTCTTGAGATGAAGGCCTTTATAGCACATAGGGGTTTTTACCCATGCCTGATAGACCTTGGCCGCCGATTCACGGCGATGTTGTCCAGGCAGATACACAGCTAGAATGAGTGTCTGATTTAATCAAGCTTGCTTGTGCCTGATCTTTCAAATGGCTTAGATCCTTTCTCTCCTTGGGGAATCGCACTTTTAACTTTTGGGGTGGTTTTTACCTTTTGTATTCCATTCTTTTTGATTAAAAGTGATGATTTTAACCCAGACAAAGGTAGCAAAGCCTATCAGGATGAGATGAGAGCAAAAAAGATAGCCAGTCTCTATCCGAAAAAGCCTTAGCCTAAGAAATAGCCTAAATACCTATTGATCCAATTCTACTTTTTACTAGCATTGATAGGGCTGACTTGAGTATGCGTTACCACAAGAGCCTGGTCAATAGTTGTAGACATTTATCCTCTAGTCTTCTAGTTAGCTAGACTTGGTGATTAATTGATAATTCAAATTGCTTAAAATTTTTCCATGAAGTCATTTTTTGTTACAAGAAATTTTAATCTGATAAATGTGTAGATATCAATAGGCTGGCATTTTTGGGCCTTCCAGTTAGTGATAAGTGTTGCGGCTAGAGAGTTTTCAGATAATAGAAATTAGCTCAGTAATGATGGCATTGCCATCTATAGGGATTTGATCTCTTCACGCGCCTTGCATCGATCAAGGAACTTATTCCAAGCTTTTGGCCACCTCCAGCGAAACATTAGAGCCAAATAGAAGAGGTAGGCCATCCCCTCCACGGGATGCTTGATAGTCGATAAGAGAGATAGTGCCTGTTCGACTGGTGAGGCCATGGCTGACGGAGTTCGATACCCATGATTAGACAGGAAACTCTTGGTTGTGTCTGAACTGTTTCTAACCGTCGTAGCTTTTGGTGGTTTTGAGTTGCGCTGCCCATAGGCTCTGCTCGACTCGCCTCTTGTTGCACCCAGTGCTAACCATATGTCCTTCCAAGCATTGGTTCGTTCTAGACCGAATTTTGCTAAACGGATGATTTCCCTAGCGATCTGCCCCTGCCCTTGCCAGACGCACTGATAGCAAAAGCTCCTTGAATAGTGTTTTGCTAGCACTTCTTCTGATTAGCTTGATGGCCTCCCTTGTTTTTCCTCAAATGCTTTGATGAGTTTCTGCTTATTTTCTTTTAAAAGCCTACATTCTGATTTCATTTCAAGGCTTGAGAAACAGGGTTGATGGTTTTGAGGGGTTTCTACATGCCCAGCACCTATTTTGAGGGGGCCTGCTCTTTACATGCAAGCGGCTCCAGTTGTTCACTTGGACCACCTGTTGAACCAGCGATCTCTGGCTAGAAGGGAGGTGTATTCATCGAGGTCTATGACTAGCATAATCAGATGCCGATACTGTGAAATTCCTATAACGGCGTCATGCGAATGGGAGCTCGAGGCTCTGATCGCTAGTCGGAGTTGCCTGGAGTGCGTGGAGCGAATTGAGAAAGGAGACCTTATTATTCAACGACGCATCAGCACTCCTAAAGATCAGTGTGATGATTAGCGGCCAAAGAGCTAATCAAGTTCTTCATTCTTGATAGTGAGTTCTTCGAGGTCCAGCCCGTTTCGATCGCTTGTAGTGGTTGGAGAATGGAGTCGATAGGTTTAATGAATGATTTTTGCTTAGACCTGTTTTGATTGATAATAAGTCTAGACTATTCCTCTCAATATTCGTATCGGGATTACTTGCTGCTCTAATCCTTAGTCAAGCTAGAAAAGAGACTGTCAACTCTTTGTTTATTCACGCCTAGATCTGAAACACCAATTCTTGAAGCTGATCGAACTTGGATAACCTTTTGGCTTGGTATTTGAAGAATCTCCAGGTCATCTGGGAATCGAAAAACTAAGCTTCTAACGACAGCATGCCAATAATTGTTAGTTTGCTCGAGGACTTTAGTTCTTGGTAGTTGAGAAGCAACGCCTAAAAGATTCTCATAGGACTGCTTCAGGTCGTTGACTTCCCGTTCAACAAGCACACAGTTTGTGTCAACTGCGCATTCGGATAAACTTCCTTCCATAGTGAATGCCATGGCGGAATTACTATGAATGGTGATGAGCGTTATGAAAAGGCAAGGAAGCAGACAGTATGCTAGAGGTTTCATTGAAAAGAAATCATTTAACAGAAACCCACAGGTTGTAGGCTGTTTTCAAGCCGTATTTTAAGTATACAACTTTGTCTGATGTCTCGATTGGAGCAATGAGTGATAGTTGGCATCCACCGATGACCGTTCAAAAACCTCTCTCAGACAACGTCTCTTTATCGATGCAAGACCCCGACCGTAAAGAACAGAACTTCAAGCCGATTGAAGGGTTTGGATCTCACTCTTATGTAGTTTTGGCTACTTTATGTACTGTTAGCTTGATCGTGATTGCCTGGTCTCTTGTTCCAATCTCTAGGCAGGCAACACGCTGGAACGGATGTTTTCAGGAGTCTTTTCGTTGGGACCGCAAAACGTTCCCAGCGGATCCACAGTTGGTTTCGAAGTTGTGGGCGACTCGCTACTGCAATGGTGGATCACTATCAATGCCTAGGGAGTAGTCGCTGCTGACTTTGATGCAGAGTCTCCATGGTGGCACTCAGCCTCGATTCCTTTTGAGGTGCTCTCATGGATCAAATTAACTGCGGATGTGCAGGATCACCTTTGAATGGACCGACCACTTGGGATGTGATCCATCCTCCATAGAATTGTCCGGGTTGGGGGATCACTGTCTCTCCATTGACGCTGCAATGATCCATGCGTCCGGGGTATAGCGCGTACCAGCCCGTAAGGGCACTAAATGTTGGGGTGGGATCTGGATATGACCAGATTGCGCCCTCGAGACGTTTGTCTGCAATCACCAGATCCCAGTAGTTTGCGATTCCCTTCCATTCGCAGAAACTCCTGCGACGGCTGCGTATCAGTAGATCCTTTCGCATCGCCTTTGGAGGAAGATAGTAGGTGGGCGGATGGAATGTCTCCAGCACACGCAGGCAGTCATGTGTTTCACAGATACGCGTACCGAGGGCCTCCACAATGACGTGGTCTGAGCAGGCCACAAGAGCTGGCGGACGTGGGTACTCAGCAACAATTTCAAGACTCATTAGCTCTCTGTTGAGATAGTGACTTTGTTTCAGGGGGTGAGTGATGACATTTGAGCCTGGTTGCAAATGCCAGAGATGTCGTGGACTGGGCTTTGACAAAAGGGTTAAAAACCAGGCCTTTCAAGCAGAATTGGTTCGTCGCAAGGATGACGCCAGAAGCTGCCAAATGATTAGCGTTCGAGACTCTCTAGCAGTAGGCGCCAACCTAGGGCGGAAGCTTTCAGAGGCGAAGCTTTCTCTTTCTTCGCACATAAAACCATGATCGGCGCCAATGATCTCTACATATCGCAGTCGCTCTTCATCAGGATCCTGCATGCGTAATGCCGCTTGGATTGCTTGCCGATCTGAAGTTGGGATCAACGGATCTGCTGTACCGCAGAGACATGTCAGTCGGCCTGAGACTTGCGGCAATAATTCGAGGCTTGGTGCACCACCTCCCGGGCGGGTTTTGCTTACACCGGCACCATAAAAATTGAAGGTTTCGCTCACCTCTGTCATGGTTGCAGTGATCAGAGCAGCGTGTCCGCCGAAACAGAAGCCAATCACAGTGATTTGTGGTTGATCAAGCTGTTTGTTAAGCCAGCAAATAGCTGTGTAGGTATCGGTAAGGATTTGCTCCATTGAGGTTGAGTCCTTGTGTCGTCGACCTTCGATCAGGTTGTCTTCGCTATAGCCAAGCTCTAGCTCCGGTGCGGTGCGAGAAAATAGTGGCATCGCCAGGGCTGGGATGCCTCTGGTGGCGAGGCGATCGGCCACACTGCGAACCCAGCTATTGACTCCGAAGATTTCTGGTAACACCAGGGCAACACGATTCGGTCCTTCAACGATTTCATCACGACCTTGACTAGGTTTTGACCACCAGCAGCGCAGGGGGACTGAGCCTTCTTTGATCACAATCCATTCGCTTTTCATTTGAGTAGCTGTCTCATGAGTCGTCGGTGCGAAGCCTTCTGCCAGATTTCTGCAGTATGGGGCCTTTAGCTGGCTGATCTAGGAGTTGCTTTGCCTAGTTCACTGGGTTGATGTGCCAGGCTTTCTAGGAGTGGGTGGTTTGCCTTGATAAGGGCTTTTGTGATCTTGTTTAGATCTCAAAGAGCCTCTTCTCTGACCAATTGTGCCGATGGACTCAATGGCTTGTGGAGCTCGTAGCTCTTAAGACTGCCCTTGCTTGGGACGATTCGTAAACGAAGACCGGTCTCCTTGCTGGTGATGGCGAACTTTGGGCTAGTCACTACTCAGCAATCTGGTGAGATTCCATTTCATCAAAGCTTTGCTCCATATTTGTTTTGAGGCTATTTAATGGCTTGATGGATCTTTTAGACCCTTTAAGCCAGACCGGAACACACCTTCCATTAGCAATCCTGCTTGTCATAACAGCGGTTGGAGATTTTTTTTTGGAGGCGCACTCATCACTGCATTGATCCGCGCCAGATCTGAGCTTGGCTGGTTTAAGAGGGAAGAGGAATGAACACTTTTGCTGCCACTTATGTTGTTTTTGTTCAGGCCATCGGGGCACTGGTGATCTTTGGTGTTGCTGTTTATGCAATCAAACAGATGCTGCTTAAGCTTCAAAAGCCAATCGATGAGCCATATATCCGAGTTGAGGTGACAAGACGATGAGCTGTCACAAGCTTGTTGTTTTGGTTGTCTCGATGGAGGTGTTTACTGGTTCAAGCGGCGAGCTTATGAATTTTTCATTGCCTTGAGGATCATATATAGATCATTGTGAAATGCTTGGGAACGAGATTTTTAGGCCATCAAGCAGCATCTGAACAGCAATAGATGTAAGCACTATTCCCATTACTTTTGTTAGCACTTGCAGGGCTGATACACTAATCTTGGACGAAAGTATCTCGGCTGCATCAAAAATAAGATAGATTATCAAAGATAGTAGTAAGACTATTAAGCTCAATGAAATTTTGCCATAGATGGAAGAATTCACAGGGTCGGCTATTGCAATCGTCAGTGTGCCAGGGCCTGCAAGAAGGGGAATGCCGATAGGCACGATTCCTTTCCCTGAAGAACTCTTGTCCCGATCAATCGAGGCTGGGTCATGGTGCTCCTCTGGTGGTTTGGATCGGAGCATTGAAAGGCCGATCAAGATAACAATTAACCCACCAGATATTTGAAAGGCTCCTTGGCTTATGCCGAAAATTGCCAGCAAATCATTCCCGAGCCATGTAGCCAAGAGAAGTGCGATCAAGAAGGTGAAGGCACTGTTGCGTGCGATTGCCTTGTCGGTTTTTTGATCTCCATCTGTGAATGAAAGATAGATCGGCAGATTGCCAATAGGGTTAGCAACAGTAAAGATTCCAATGGCAGTGTTTAGAAGAGACATAAAGATCGGAACTAATTGATTTTGTTGCTAACATTTACAGGTCTAATTGAACCGCAGATGTTAATTCTATGCCAGGTATTATGATCTGTAAGTACCTCTATTGGCAGCAGATCGCGATCAGCAATGGGTTCGATTTCAGCAGGCTTCTTGGGTAGGCTACTTATACTGGGCTGAGATTGCCTCGTGTAAGACGGATTATTTCAGGAATGATCAATGCTTTCATAACTTCATGTTGAGAAGGTGGTTCTTCTCTTTTAGTCGGTCAATATCTTTTGGATTTGGTCATTTGAGATTTCCATTCCATTCTGGTAAATAATGGACGAACCTTTAACTCGATCGACGTGAACTCTTTGTCCTCAATCAAACACCCTCAACCTGGCACGCAGATCGATGCTGTGCTGGATCCTGTGATTCCAGAACTTAACGAGTTGGTGGCGAACACGCCAGGGACCCTTTCGCTGGCCCAGGGCATGGTGAATTGGGCTCCACCAGTTGCCGTAAAACTGGCAATGAACAATGCTCTGTTGAATCAAGAATCAAGCCTTAACCGTTATGGCCCGGTTCGAGGTGATCCTGATCTGCTTGAGCTAATTAAGCAAAAATTGATGATCCAGAACGGTTTGGATTTGGCCGAAAGCATGGTCATGGTCACTGCAGGTAGCAACATGGCATTTCATGCCATTGCTCAGGTTCTCTGTGACCCTGGCGATGAGGTCATTCTGCCGCTGCCTTATTACTTTAATCATTTTATGGCTATTCAGTTGGCCGGTGGAGTGCCTGTGCCTGTGAATGCTGGTTTAATACCTAACCCTGAGCTTATAGAGGCTGCGATTACAAAACGCACCCGTGCCATTGTCACGATAAGCCCTAATAATCCAAGCGGAATTGTTTTCCCTCAAACCTTACTTGCCGCCATCAATGGGATCTGTGCCCAGCATGGTTTTCTGCACATCAGCGATGAAGCTTATGAGGATTTTGTGTTTGGTGATGTACCTCATTGGAGCCCTGGATCTCTTCCTGGCGCAGGGAACCATACTGTTTCGCTCTATTCGTTCTCCAAGGCCTATGGCATGGCAGGATGGCGTCTTGGTTATATGTCTGTTCCTAGTGGCTGGAGTAAGGCTTTGGCCAAGGTTCAAGACACAGTCTTGATCTGTCCACCTCGTTTTTGCCAACGAGCAGCGATTGCGGCCTTGTTGAATGGTTCTGATTGGGTGCGGCAGAATGTCTCTAAACTGATGAGTCGATATCAGTTGCTCTTGAAGCGTTTTGCCGCTAGTAACGATCAACCCTGGCGCTTTTTACATCAACCCAATGGAGCTTTTTATGCCTTACTTGAAGTG
The DNA here is from genome assembly GCF_047304505.1 of Prochlorococcus sp. MIT 1318. NCBI lineage: Bacteria > Bacillati > Cyanobacteriota > Cyanophyceae > Synechococcales > Prochlorococcaceae > Prochlorococcus > Prochlorococcus sp. MIT 1318. The sequence continues at coordinate 1,648,375 of NZ_CP138958.1, forward strand.
GATTGTGGTTGCAATGGAGACACCTTGATGCGTCAGCTGGTAAGAGATTATCGAGTTGCCACGATTGGAGGTTGTAGTTTTGGTTTTAAGAGCGAGAGTTGTGTGCTGCGAATCAGCGTGGGGATGCTTGAAGGCGCTGAATTGATAGATGCCTTTGATCGCTTGGAAGCAGGCTTGCTTAATGCCGTTCAACAAGGAGACCGTACCACCTGAATAATAAAGTTAATTCCAATTTATTTTTTTATTTTATTGAAAATAGCAATCAGCACTTGTTGAGTAACAACTGCGTGGTGAATTTTGATCAGCTCTGCAGCAGCGAGTTTTGTTGTTGCAAGCTTACTCAAATCATGCAACAAGTCAATGATATTAATATTATTAAAGAATGCTTTTATTGCTATAAGCTTCTATCCATTGCCGTAAACACTTGCATCATTTTGTAGATATGATTTAATGACTTTCTTGCCTGTTAAGCAATTCAATTTTTTAAGTAAGTCTTTGATTTGATCCGCTTATTGCTAGCCATAATGCCTCCTATGGCTTTTTACCATAATTGATTGGAAGGTAAATAGTGATCAGAATTCTTGCTCCTAACTCTATGGGAATGATTGTAGGGGCTGATTGCCTTTGTCTAGCATGCTTTTTGGCAATGTTGACTATTTTTCGTCATCACTCTTTGAGAACCAATGAAGTGATAAAGCCTTCGTCTGTTGATGAGAACATCAATAATGCTGCGAGAATGCATGGATCTAATTTTAGAGGCTTTTGTTTTCATCCTTAGATGTCTAATTCTACCCATTCTCTTCTCGTATGCAAATAAATTTAGACCTTTTGGCAATTCTACATGTCTCTATTGTGTCAGGCTAACTTCGATGATTGAAATTATTTTTTCTCGTCAGTATCCAAGCCTAATGCTGACACAATAAGGGTATTTTCTAATACCTTTGGATATAGCAATACGCCAACGATTACCGATATGATCGCTGTGACAATGAATGTTGTGACTTGGCCTATTGAACCTGGCAAGTAGATTTCAGAGTTCAGAAATGGCAAATCAATCAGAGAGCCTATAGTTCCCCAAATCAATACCCATGCAGACACATATCCAATGCCGAACCAGTCTTTCTTTGACATGTGACCTCAGAAAACACAGAACGATTTTTGAATACTAGCTGATAGACACGCATAGGCTTAATAAAGTGGCAACTCTGATGTGCAGCTTGTCTGACCAGTGACAACACCTAGGCCCTGCTGCCAATGACTTGCCCAAGTCTTGCCGTGGCTGTTTTTGCTTGCTGCAGGGTCTCCTCATCTTCTTACTCTTGGCGTTGGAGCGCAGATTGATCCACGTTAGCTGCTACCGCAAAGTGGTTTGATTCTGTTGAATGAGGTCTTGGCATAACTGAGCAAATGATTGGTTTGTCTCATTCAACAGACAAACTTAGCTGCATATAAGAGTTTGTTCTCGTTAGCATCTTTGCTTCTATTCGTCATCTTTACAGAAACCTGAAGCTTCCGCTCCTTGTTCTTGTTAAACAATTCATCAGGTCTGCTACTAGGTTCAAGAGAGCTTCCCTTCGACCTGCCCATGGCGATTAGCGTTACCTCTGCATGTCCAGAGAGCACAATTAATGAACTGGGCATCCGGCAATGGCCCATTTGGACATGTGAGGCCAGCACCTTTCCTTGGACCTATGATGAACAGGAAACCTGCCTGTTGTTGGAAGGCGAGGTGACCGTTAAGCCCGAAGGCGGAAAGCCCGTACGCTTTGGTGCAGGTGATCTGGTGGTGTTCCCTGCTGGAATGTCATGCATTTGGGAGGTTCATCAGGCAGTTCGTAAGCACTATCGCTTTGGTTGATCTATGAGGTATGACGGCTAGCTGTGAAGTGACCTCGCTGAAGACGGGATCAATGCATGGTCTAAGAAATGCAAATGATTCGTTGATTGCTCTCGGGAACCATCAAGCAGACCAGATAGATGAATAACAGTAGTACTATGTAGTAGTGCTGCAGTCTAAGCTGCGAGCTTAGGGGGCATTTTCGTCGTTCAGTTTTGGCACATAGCTTTTGTGCTTTTTGCTTGGCCTACTCAAGATTCATCTGACGTTCTTCGCGTTGCTAAGAATCAATGCTGTATTCACATCAAGGCCACGGGTGAAGACGGAGCGTAATCACACATGCCAATGGCTAAGCCAATCGAGATCACCTTGCTGTTGCTTGATCTGAAGCATTGCTCATTCTTTCTCTGAACGACTCGATGTTGACTGGGTTTTCTGCTGAGCAGCCTGTGCTACGACATGAGCCTGTCGGCCAAAGCTCTCCTCTGTTGTAGGCCTCAATGATGGATTCGTAGTGGTCTTCTCTTTGTCTTGCTTGATGTGCCATCTACTCATGTATTTTCTTTGCTTGAATGAAAGCGCATCAACCTGCAATGCGCGATCGGAGGGAATACTCAATACGAGCGATCCCTCCCTTAGACAGGTCTACTCAGGCCTCGTTCTTTGAGGGGCTCCATAGGAGAAGGCCCTGGAACTTGACAAAGCTAGATAATGGAGTGAATGAAAAACAAACTATGGCTGGAGTCATTGCCGGGGCAATTTCTCTATCACTTCATTTATTCTGGAAGTTTAGAACAGCCAATAGCGTGAGAGCCAAGTGGAAGATCTTGATATCTGCCTTATGGCTCCCTCGCCAATGTGTAACATTTTCATCATTATCTCAGCTTTCATGGCTGGCTAACAAGAACATTTCTTTTGGGAGACTCAAATATTAGATTGATAGCTTAAATAAGCATAATTTACGCTGCTTAGACTTTAGATCTCCGCTATCTTCGATATTAGTTTAAATATTTACACTTAAGCGGTAATTGCTATAAGGGCCTGAGTTGAATTTATTCGAGACATTCGAATGTCTCTGCTTGATTACTGTTTGAGAAGTATCAAGTGATGATAAAAAATTTGTAAGTCTTAAAAAAAACAGGTGTTTTTGGTTTTTTTCATTTGCCTGCGTACATGTGTGGATCTATTTGTGTCAGTCGTTTATATCTTCCCTTATTTATTGATCTTTTTGTATCATTTTCAAAGAAGTAATTGTGATTGTGTATTTATTGATTTGTTTTTTATTGCTCAATCTTTGTTGTTGATTTGAGTTTCCGTTGATGATTTTACTGAAATGGCCGTAAACCGCCAGGCTTGCAATGTATCCCCCCAGTAATTGCTAGGCAGACCAGCTTTCTTTTTGAGCTGCCCTACGAATTCAGTCTTCTCCGGAAGACTTTCCCAGACCTGTGGTAGAAAAACACTACGTTTCCCTTGGTCAGCGATGATCAGCCCGTCGACATTTTGACGCAGTTGTTGCATGAAATCTGCTTCATCTGAGAATGTCATTCTTTCAAAAGGGCTGAGAAGCGAGATTGAGATCTCAAGTTCTGAGGTCTCTTCTAACTCTATAGGAGAAAACCGCGGATCTTTCACTGCAGCTTTATAGGCATTATCGACGACATCCGCTATGAGTGGTCGATAGGCCTGGACTGTACCGATACAGCCTCGTAAATTTCCGTTTTTATTTAATGTGACAAAAGTGGCGCGCTTTTCTTGAAGTTCTGGCGAGAAAGAAGCGATGTCTACAGCAGGAGGATGGCCATTTTTAATCGAATAGGCCACGGTCTGTGCTGTAATTCGGATAAGACGCCCTGCTTCACGATTCAGTAGACCCCAATCATCTTCCACTCGTAGAGAATTGCTTTGATCGATTTTCTTGCATGCGGCCCAGGAACCATAACCAACGACTCGTTCTTTGTTGCCTGCTGTGTCACCAGAGTTTTGCAAAGCAAGTTGCTTAACAGAGAGGCCATATTTACGTGCTGCAATCAACATTCCGGAAACTGGAATATAACCACATGCTTTTTCTGGGCTAAGCATATCTGGATTCAAACTTTCGATAGATTGAGCCGTTTCTCTATCAATCTTCTGGGCATTTTTGTAGTCCTTAAAATGACTGAGATCAGTGCTGATGAGAAACCGTGTTGAATCACTGCCCCAGAGACGTTCAATGACTTCGGCAACCTGTTTGCCGGAAACGGCACCAACCACAAGTGGTAGCAATTTGAAGTCGCCAAGAACTTTCTGGAGAAATGGAAGATGGACCTCAAGTGAATGTTCCGGGCGGTGTGCTTCGTCATTGACGCTGAGCTGAGGTAAGTCAAGAATTGCGGTGATGGCCTCACGGTCAATCTCAACTTCTCCCAGCGGTGTTTGAAAGGCATCCACTGATGGAACAGCAATGCCCTGTAGGGCGATGCGATGAGCAGGGCCGATCAAAACAACACGTTCAATTTTGTCTTTTTGACTTTGCCAGGTGATATATGCATTGGCCGCGACCTGGCCTGAGTAAACGTAACCTGCATGTGGAGCGATTAGCGCCTTGGGCTGCAAGGGACTTGTTGTGTCAGCATTCGCGATCAATCTGGCGACGTCGCTTGCGAGCGTTTCTCTATCAGCTGAGTAAAAAACTCCAGCTACTGCAGAGGATCTCACCTTACGCATTGTTTTAAGGCTCTTTCCTTAGCTGGCCAAAGGCTTGTACTGGAAGGCGTTGATTCGTGGCATTCCCCCCTCTATGCAGTTCCGTCGGCAATAGTCCATATCGATTCGATCTGATTAGAGGATGTTTGATTTGAGTCTAACTTGGAAAGTTTCATGATTAATGCAGCCTCGAAATCAGCTCAAATACGTTCATTTCGGCGGCATTGTTCGAGATGGGTTGCCAATGCCCATCGATGCGTTTATTGGCAAATTTTTACCGGTTGCCGCTGCCTGCCCCACTGACCTGGAGTGGCATCAAAGTGACCAGGGATCCTGGTGCCGCATTGTGCACATGTTCCTTTCACTGTTGTGGAGAGGCCCCACTGACCCAATGCATACCAGTCGCGCTCGATGAGCAAATGGTTGCAATTAGGGCAACGTGTGTTGTCTCCGGCTGGGTCATGTACGTTACCTGTGTAGACAAATTGCAGGCCTTCCTCAATAGCGATCAACCTTGCCTTGGTCAATGTTGATGGAGGAGTTTTGGGCCGATTGAGCTTGTAGTCTGGGTGATAAGCAGAAAAATGAATTGGAATATTTGGGCGTAGCTCTTCGCGGACCCACTCAGCGAGTTTACGGATTTCGTTATCGCCATCGTTTTCTTCCGGGATCAATAGGGTTGTGATCTCAACCCAAGTATTGGTTTCATGCACCAGATAGCGAAGGGTGTCTTTGACTGGTTCAATCTCGCTTGCACATAAGTCTCGGTAAAAGCGTTGAGTGAAGGCTTTGAGATCTACGTTGACTGCATCCATCATTTCGAAGAACTCTGCTCGAGCATTTGCGGTGATGTAGCCGGCAGTGACGGCCACATTTTTGATCCCGCGCGCTCGATTTGCTTGTGCCACGTCGATGGCATATTCCGCAAAGATCACAGGGTCGTTGTAGGTAAAAGCTACTGAGCGGCAGCCATGTTGTTGAGCAGTCGCAGCTAGCCGCTCGGGTGAGGCAGCATCCATCAAACGATCCATCTCTCGAGATTTCGAGATGTCCCAGTTTTGACAGAACTTGCAACCAAGATTGCAGCCTGCTGTTCCGAACGAAAGCACCGAAGAACCAGGAAAAAAATGATTCAGCGGTTTCTTTTCGATCGGGTCGATGCAAAAACCACTTGACCGGCCGTAAGTGGTTAGGGCCATGCCTTCAGCAGTGGCTTGTCGCACAAAACAAAACCCTCGCTGGCCTGGTTTCATTCGACAATGACGTGGGCAGAGATCGCATCGGATTTTTTCACCATCTTGCGACCACCATCGACCTAGGTGTAATGGGGCAGTATCAGTCATGGTGTGACGTGCTTAGTGATCAAGAGATCATTGAGTTCCATCAATACAATCGGATTGCCAATCTCAAGGAATTCATTCTATCTCTAATTTGTTTTTGAGTGTTTAGAAATTGCCATTGAAATGCTAAGAGATATTGCTAGAATTTACTAGAGTCAGAAGAGAGTCAATTCATCTTGCTCTCCAAGCCACCCGCCTCGAACACACTCATCTGATCAATACGTTGGAGAGGTTGACTCGCTCACAAGTCCCAGATGCCTTCAAGAAGAGAGATTAGATTGACTGAGTCTTCTTTATTGATAGTGATGTGAATGAGCGAGAAAAGAGAGCGATTGAATCTCCATATTTGATACAATTTACTTCTCTAATCTATCTTCAAGTAATTCTATATCAGGCTGCTTCGTATTGATCAACTCGGAAGTCATAAACTTTGCTTAGATGTTAGATATTTGTGATAATGGACTATTCCTAAGTAGTGTTAAACCGTAAGTATTGAGCTAAGGCCAGACTTTGGGATACTCAATAATTATTTCAGGATCCTTAGGCTTAGAGGTACACTCTTCTTTGACCACTTTTTCTACTAAAGTTCTAGACCATCTGTCAAGCCTTCTTGCATATGTGGTCTTACATTCCTATAGGAAGACTTTCCCTCTAGCTTCTGATTGTGTTAATGCTGATTTAGTAATGCATACGTATTGATGCTCTCCTTCTATTAGATTATATACTTCTACGCTACATTGACGGATTGAGTTTTTAAATCCCTGAGCATTGACACCGTCCTGCATCACTAACAATAGTAGGATTAAAGTGCTAAGTGATAAATTCACGGCAATAGCATGTCTCTAAAGTTAGTTGCTCTTACTCTTTATCCTTAGGTCGCTGTCTCAGGATATAGAGCCAAGCAACTGTCGCTAGTGCGACTGTAAACTCTGTAAGTATTGTTGCATTGCCCGCAAAGAAATCGTTCCAGCTAGAGGTGTTGGTCAATTATTGATCTTTTGGCTGCTCATATTCTAGCCATAAGCCAGTGCAAAGCGCTACCAATATGTAGCTGGTGGTATGGCTCCCGGTGGCAGGCACGAATCAATAACTGGTCACTTGTATCGTTGAATTGAAGTCGCATGCAATATCAGACTTCAGTACTGGAGATTTCGGAGTCCGTTTGTCTCTGGTTGATCTGTTCTTGTGGCTCCTGTCTGGTATTGAAGACACTTAATGCCCACCGCTGCTGTTGACGACCAGGCTATATGTTAATACAAATTTCCCGTCTTATTATCAATCCGGACTAAACTCTACGAACATAGCGCTAACAAAAGAAAGCCATCGCTCTAATCATCTTTTATCTCTGATTCTTTAGTCTATGTAGTCTGATCGCCGGTTGATATGGCCGTAAATCTTATTGCTCTGAGACCTGCTAGGTCGTACAGATGAACATGGCTTGAAAAGGATTGAAAGACTTAAATGAGATCAACCTGTTTTCGTTACTGTTATACTCTTAACCTATTGAAATGCCTGAATTAAAGCGGGAGGGCTTAGCTGCTCCTCTTCTTGCTTGATTCCTGTTGGGCAATCTTGAACCACAGCACAATGAAGTAAACCGACGAGATGCCTAGGAAGATCAACGTCAAGATCATCCATGTCCCCATGCTTAGGCCAAGTACGCCTGCATTGCGTGCGTCGCCGATTGTGGCGTAGGCCAGAAGAGTGGGGAAAGTCAATGGGATCAGTTTGTTCTAGTTATCAGTTCAGCACGGCTCGGTGGTTGGTCGTTGAACCTTGCGCATTGAACAAAGGAGCCCCTTTGCTTGATGGAGGCGCACTGAAGTAAAAAGCCGACTGCTCCCCATCACCCAGCCACGTTGACACTAGGAACAGGCTTGGAACCTGCCATGCGTAGAAACACTACTGCTGGTGCCACTTGTACTTTCTTTAAGCCGAAGCGCTATTTGTAGGGGCTTGCGTCAATAAGCTCTTTCCCTTAGAAATAAAGCTCCCCATCACCCAGGCCCGTCGCGTCACGCGAGGGTCTTTTTTTTTGTTGATCAGCCCCCCCCCCATGGGACTGCAATGAGCTTCCTTCTTGGTGGAGGGCATAATGCAGAAAGCTTGATGAGCGGTGATTCGATGAACGAACCGCAGCCGAAAGAGAGTTTGCTCAAGAAGAGTGGACGAATCGGCGCAATCCTTGGTTTTGCCTGGATTGCTCTGAATATTGTTGTGCCTTTGGCTTTGTTGCGTGTGCCTGCGGTGCAGCGTTGGCTAGTGGCATTTGACAACAAGCTCCCTTTTCACATTCCAGGAATTGGCTAGCTGCTTTTTGTTTCCGATTGCTGTGCTGGTCATGATTGGAGCGGTGGTCACGACTTCTCCAAGGTCAATAGCTCTGGACAACACATCTGTTGCCGGAACAAAACTTGATGAGCCGAATTTTTGAACCTTTTGGCGGGTCTATAAGACGTTAAGTACAAGGGTGCGGCAGGCTGGCGTTATGGGTAACGACTCCTCGAAATGAAGAGATGACGCACGAGGTCTCTCTTGCTGTGCTGGAAAGGGATGGTCACTGGCTCCTTCAGCTTCGTGATGACATCGAAGGAATCTTGTTTCCAGGTCATTGGGGATTATTTGGAGGTCACTTGAATGCAGGGGAAACGCCTTTTCAGGCCGTGAAGCGTGAACTTGTCGAGGAAATCAACTGGGCACCTGAAAATCTCCTCGTTCCTTGGTTCAGCAACCACAGCAGCACGCTTGTGGTACATGTATTTCGAGGGCCACTGTGTGTTTCCCTTGGCCAATTGCAGTTGCTTGAGGGTCAGGATATGACCCTGGCGAATATGGAGGAGCTGGCGAGTGGTGCTATCTGGAGCCCCAGACTTAGGGAGTGCAGACCGATTGCGCCAGGCCTGGATATCGTGCTGCAGCGTCAGTTCTCAGATACAGACTGAAGCCAGGTTGTGTGGAGCAATATTTTGAGGTTTTGCGGAATTTCCATGCAGAAGATCTTGTAGGCCGATCCCTTGCCAAGACAGCATGACAGGACTCTCTCTTTGTTGGGCTTTAGGGAAATTGAGGGGGGATGGCAGCCGCTAGTTCAACGATGATGATCACCTTGGTCAAGTGCGCGACTTCATGGAGGCGCTTTCCCCTCAGTTGGACAACTATGAATGTCGGTGCTCTGGTCAGCTAGTTGCTTGAACCAACCGGCTATGCAGAGACAAACACTGCTCTTTATCAGAGAGGCACAGCCCCACTCGCTGGCCATCAAGGCTGGAATTCAGATGGCATCCTTAAAGTCATTGTGCTGATACCAATTTCATGACCATTCCTGTGCTTCCAGCCGTTGTCACCTTGGCTGCCGCGATCGTCTACCAAGGAACCATGTTTGCAGTGGCATTTGCACGAAGCCATCACAAAGTAAAAGCTCCAGCAACGAGTGGGCCAGAAGAATTTGAGCGAGTGCTACGTGTTCAGCAGAACACCCTTGAACAGATGATGTTCTTCCTGCCGGTGTTCTGGCTAGCAGCTCTTTCTAGCAACACGTCTGTTGCCTGCTTGATTGGCTTCATCTGGGTGGGCGCACGTATTGCTTATGGCATTGGCTATTGGAAAGCGGCCAAGCTGAGAGGGCCAGGCTTTGCCATTAGCCTCCTTGCCAGCGCAGTTCTTCTGGTGATGGCAATTGTTGGTCTATTTAACTCATAGTTGGCGATCTTATAGGAAGCTTCCTGCGGCAATAGTGGCCTCTTCTGCCTGAAGTCAACATTGTGAGCTTCGTTTGCAGAGGCTGCGCACCTTTGGCTAATTGATTGGTTAGAAGAGAATAGGCTGCGAGATAGTGATGCTTTCCTTTGCTTCGTCAGGCTTAAGATACAGTTCTCATCCTCCCAATTCTGCCTAGGATCTAGGATTTGATTGTTTAATATGAATCAATTTCTATGAATTGGTTTGCAAGTAATGCTTTCCTAAGCAGATTCCTCAAGATTCTTCTTTTGTACAGCAATTGATTCGCTAAAACCTGCGGCAAGAATTCCGGTAGGTATGGCGATGGCGCCAATTCCCATAAGAGAAGTTACTGAAGCGATAATCTTGCCTACCGCACTAATTGGCACTGAATCTCCATGCCCCACCGAGCTGACTGCATTAATTGACCACCAGAGGCATCTAGGTATTGAACCTAATAGATCAGGCTGAATAGATGACTCTGCAAGATACATCAATGTGCTGCTAATGAGTAAAAGTAATAATGTATAAACAGTAGATATCTGCAGCTCTTGGCTCTTGGATCTGAGTGCATAGTTGAAATGAAGCATGCTTTGCTTGAATCTTTCGCTGCGGCCAACCTTTAGAATCGTAAGAAGACGAATAATTCTCAGGATCTTTAGTTCTGTTCTTACGCCGATAAAGGAGGGGATAATTGCAATCAGATCAACAATGGCCATTGGTGAGAACATGTAGCGAATCGCGCCTTCTACACCTTCTCCATATTTGCCCTCAAGTGGGGCAGTCCACACTCGACAAAAATATTCAATACAAAACAGACAGCCAATGATCCAATCGATTGCATCTATTTGTCCGCCAAACTGAAAATCAATTTGATTTTCAGTGCTTAGAACTGCAAAAAAGATTGAAACAGCAATTGTTGCGCCACTTAACTTATTGAATATCGATGTATTGCCTCCTGTGGATTGATTGATTACCTGTTCATGCAGTTTGAGGCGGAATCCCATGATGGTCCCCAAGGTTCCCTCTCCCTTTTGATTTCAATCCATCCTAGGCACGGGTCGCTCAATCGAGCCTTAGCGTGCCAGTTGTGCGGAGCTTTCCTGGCAGGAGTGAGCAAGGATTTAGTTTGCTTAATTCTTCGGCTTTGACCTCGATCTGAGAGGATGATGAAGATGTCTTGCGGATTGTTATGCGTGGTCTTGTTTTTGCGATGGCTCTTGACTTGAGTCCACTGACGATTGGAGTGATTGTGGTTGTCGGAGTATTATTCATTGCGATGTTCGGGATTAGCTCGGCATTTGGTGGCTATCAGGGAATCTTCGATTGGACCCAGGAGAAGCCAGGTGATCAGAAGAAAAGGTGAGAAATAAAGCAATCCTAAACGATACTTTTCTTTCTTTAAGTAATAGATTAGGCAACATCTCATGCCTAATCAATAGTGGTTATGGTTATTACGTTGCCTTGTCTGAGAATGGATGCCTAAGGGCTATTGCCAATCGTGGTTGTTGTTTAAAGTTGGTGTTTTCAATACTCAAGAAACCACTTTTAACTGAAAACATTATGACCATTTTTTACAGGTCTTTTGCATCCAGCCAGCACCATATTGGTCGGAGGCCTAAATAAAGTGACCATTGCTAATTAGTGCACCTCAATCGCTCAGCAGTTATTTGGTTCGTTATAACGCTTGAATTGAACCATCAGTGGCTTTGACTTTATTTGTTTTTTATGTCTTCTGCAATGGCAGCATTCTCTGAGTGGAGATTGGATTTGATTGCCCACCACAAAGCTATTGCTGAGACACCTCTCAGCGAAATAGCCTGATCAGCATTTGGGCTAAGTGAAGCAAAGGCTTAAATAATGATTTAAAGGATTTCAGGGATTGATTAAGAACTGATAGATCACGCAAGGCTTAAGTGCTTAAGTATTACTTAAGCGCATGATTGCCAATCTTCTCTTGTTTAGATCTGCAGTCGTGCGATAGGGTCTAGTATCGCCTCGCTGCCCGGATTGACTTCAGGAGATCTGATGAACGCACTCCGCCAAGCATGAGCTGAGCAAGTAGCCGGCAAGACTTGTGCCTCAACCTATTCACATCAATTGTGCGTTCTCAATTTGAATGAGTGAGAACAGTCCCCCTGAACCTGTTGCCGGGGGGTGTGCTTTATTCGTTTGGAAACCCGTTCGCCATGATTTTTGCCCGAAGCAATTGGGACGAGGTTTGGCAAATTAGATGGGGGTCGTTGCTGCCTTGATAGGTCCTTGTCTTGATAGAACTTCTCAAGATGTGTGGGCCCATCAAAACAGCTCAGGGTGCAGGTCTTTCTGAACAAGTGGTGAGTTCAGTAGAACAGTCGGTGGGTTTTGGCAGATTTTGCCTGGTTAGAACTTGGCAGGATGCAGCAGTGGATCTTGAGCGGACTAGGGCTTGCCTGAGAAGACATTTTGCATAAATAAGGTGTCTGTCTCGTAAACAACACTTGCCTTTGGTCTTTGGTTGTCAAATTGGTCTCTCTTGGGATCGATCGCGACCGATTTGTAGCGAACTAAGGTCTTAGCGGAATCAGCAAAGGAATGTCTGAGCGAAATGATCCTGTTAAGCAAGAGTGAAGAGAGCAATCAGCGGTTCACTGCCTAGCCATGTTGGTGAAAATCAGGAACCAGGCGTGTCTGGTTTGCTGTTCTGGAGCGATCGAGACCCCAAAGATGGCCCCTCTCTGAGGCAATCAGGATGGCCTCGTAGAGATCGCTGTTCCTGGCTTTGAATTGGCTTTTCTTCATGTAGGTAAAAATACCGACAGAAGTGGCCTTGGATCAATGGAAATACCAAATCCTGATGCCTTGCATAGGCTTGCTTTATTGATCAGATCTCCAATTCTTAAGGTGATGCCGCACACCTTTTTGTTGTGTTGGTGAATTTCTCAAGAGAGGTGGCCTGGTAAATTCGTTGATTGGTTGAATTTGCTTATGGCTCAGGTCACGGTAGGGGAGAATGAGGGCGTTGAATCGGCCCTGCGTCGCTTTAAGCGAGCAGTCTCTAAGGCTGGGATTTTTTCTGATCTCAAGCGCATTCGTCACCACGAGACCCCAGTCGAGAAGTACAAACGCAAGGCTCAGCAACGTCGTCGTAGTCGCAGACGTTGAGTCCACTCCAATCGAGCAGTTGATCCCTCCTGGTAGCTCTTGCCTTGATGACCAATGTCTGCTGGTTGGGTCCAAGAAGATTCTCCTGGGAATGATTTTTTTGCTGATTTGCTATTAGTGATGCGACAGCATTGACGAATCCATTGCTTATTGGCGCACATTGAGCTGGAGGTGAATCTGATCGGTTTGATGCTTCAACTGAAGCCATACCTCCTAGCGCCAGCTCCTTGTTAGAGGTGTAAGCGGTGCGCCGAGACAAAGGGGAACGTCGTTTCTGCACGGCTTGTGTGAATGGTTGTCACTGGCGGTGGAACGCTCAATCCCAGCTGGTCAAGTTGAGATCAAGTTCCTATGAGCTGTTCTGTCTCTGGGTGTGTTTCGGCCGAGGGGAGGCGAACGAATCTTTGCGCGGCACGTGGTCCCCTAGGCAATCAACCATGGCTACCATTGCACCATCAGCAGGGCGAAAAGCTCTTATTCCTTAGCCAGTACGCTAAATATGGTATTGGTGTTGCAAAACAGCCCTAAACAAGGGGCAAGAGCTTCAAGGATATCCCTGACCTCTAGCCACCAGCTGGATGGTTGACGAAGGCTGAGCCCTAAGGCTCAAATTGTTGTTTTAGCTTGAGCGAAGAATGTGATCAATCGCATTTGGATGCTCATGGACGAATTTGATCGTTTCCATGGCAACCTGTCTTGCCTCAAAAGAGTCATTCGCATAGGCACAGAATTCGCACCGATGACTCTGAGCATCGCGATAGCTGATGGTGTAACCGTGGCGGCTCATTAGTCCAGCCATTCAATTGATCATTTACATCCTTGCTCAGCAGAGTATGGAGTTGCCACTAATTGTTCAAAGAAGTGAGCGAATGCACAAGAACCAAACTTTTTCAATGCTCTTCTTCACCACATCAACTTCCGGATCAGTGACCATTCCTCTATTGAGCGTGGGCCTCTTTCTATAGCCTTGTGAGGGCTTACTGACAGACTCTGGCAAAGGCACATCGTGATTTGCTGCAGTGGAAGGGTTACCTGGATGATCCATGAAGAAGGTCTCCTCCGTCGGCTTGGCAATTGCCGCAAATGTCTTTCTATTCGTTTGGGCTGCGATCAATAGCCCCGTTGGTTAAAGATATAAATCGCTCTGCCTAGCAGCATCAATTACCTCAACCATCAATGGCCGTGCGGGTTTTTGTTGAAGCGCAGGCAAAAGCCCTGCTATTAAGACGGGGGTTTGCTTATTCGTTCCACCCTTAGGGCAGTGAACCCTTTTTCTTGTTGTCCTTGACCTGTGACCATAGGTTCTGCTCGCTTCTGTAGAAATGCATTGGCTTGGATCAAGTTCAGCACTGAGCCTGATCTCAGCGCTCTGGCACTGCAGACTGAACCGGTTTGTGGCATTGAAGTCTCATGCCTAAAAGGCGTTGCACTGCCAGCTTTGTTCATGGTCAACTTTCGTTGATGAAAAACGCTCAACCAAGCGTTTCCAATTTGATTGCTTCCATCACAGCAGCCGTTTCAGCAGCCATTTGATTTGTCTTGTTGCCTTCACTCCTCACACGATGCAGTTCTCTATGGATTCGCTTTTCTCGTTGATTATCGGCTTAGGTCTGAGAGCTGATTGAGTGCTTAATTGAGCTGGCAACAGTGATCATTTGTATCCCTTTTGAGAATCTTTTGTTTGCAGAACTTCTACATTTGTTTGCTGCGTTGACCCAGTTTGAAGAATGCTGATGGCATGGACACCTTCTTCTCCAATGGCAACTATGGAAAGCGCTCGATAGGGATCAATTGAAAGACCAGGAGGGCTTAGAGCGCATCGTTGGTCTGTTTGGCGGCGTGAGGTTTGTTCCAGCACTGGCGAGCGGGCGCGCACAACAACTCCTACGGTTGAGGAGCATTCGCGGTGTAATTAGCTACCCGCTCGGCTTTTGCCTGTTGGATGTAAGGCTTTTGCCAGCGCAGGGGGATCTCTAGTAGGGCTTTGGGGCCGGTGATTGCTTCTGCCAGGAAGATCACCGCCGCAAGACTATTGGCTGTGATGTGCAGCCATCGCCAGCGCAGATCACGCAGGATTTCTTGTCGGGATGCCAGCGAGAACAGCATCAGCCCAACGAGACCAATGCCACCCCAGAAATGCGATTGCCAGAATTCTGCTTTGAGGGGGTTGTCACTGAGGCGGAATACTTCCGGCTGCATCCCAAGGACGATGACACCTGCCCAGCAGAGTAAGGAGAAGCCTGCTCGATAGGCGGGTCTTTTGTCTCGCCAGGTTGTCAGCAAGGCGATGCAACTTCCAATGAGTACCAGTAGAAGCAATCCAGCACGGATCAGACCTCCCTCAAACTCCGTTAGCGGATGTTCAGTGCTGATCATCACGACCAGAGCAAGCAGCACGATTGCGATCACTCCGGCTGAGAGCCATCGTCCGAGATTGCTGTGCACACTCCCGACATTGGCTGGACTTTCGTTCTGACGTTTGAGCCGACGACTGCGGGTTTGAAGTGACAGGTTTAGGACTATCCCCAGTAGGGGGTAGATCAAGGCTACGGCGAAAATCGGGTGTAGCAACCAGATCCAGTCAAGGGTCTGCATGGTGAGGGTCTGGTCGGGGAATCAAAAGGGAGACACAATTGGATTTAGCAATGGTGCTAAAAGCCTGCACGCCATCGCTTAGAGCTTATTGAGTTGAACTGGATAGAGAATCTCTCCGTTTCTGGGTCCCTGATTCTCTTCCTATCGAAGGAGCTTATGGGAATTCAGGTGGTTGATGTTACTCAGTGATTCTACAAACCTGCCTAATTCTTGAGAGTGAATGATTATTTTCGCTGCTTGGCTAGCTGAGTAAGCATTTTGAATTAGTTCAAACCCCTTTGCCGTTGCAACAGTGATGAATAGAACTTGATTGGAATCGAAGAGGATGTAGGTCAAGCCATCAGGAATGTTTCTGAGGTGCCATGTCTTTGCTGATATAAGCAGGAGCGATCATGAGCATAGGCCAGAAATTGTCAATGGGGTTCGAGTGAAGAACTGAGCCTGTGATTGTGGCGATACTTTGCTGCTGTTATTAGTCCGCATCAAAACCAATACATGAATAAGGGGCTTGGGGGAGGTTTTGAGTCGAGTGGCGAATGAACGAGATACGTTCTTTGATTAGCTCCGCAATGCTGATCGGTTGAATCAAATTTCGCTTGCCTAGCCTTGGTTTTGGCTTGCCTAAAGGCTAAGAGCTACTTTTTGGCAGATGTTGAAAGGAAGAGCTAAGTCGAAGGCAATTCAGTCATGCGCATCAGATGGGGCTACTTGCATAGAAAATAAGGCGAAGGCGGAACTGTTGCTACTCATGATTCAGGGCTTGCTGGTCATAGGTGAGGTGAGCTACGACTAGCTCCTAACTGAGGCGATAGATGAGGGGCATTTTTGAGCTGTTGCTGGCCTGGCGTTGGCCGCTAGCCTTTATCGTGAGCACAGCCTTTTTAAGCAAGGCTTTAATCGCGATTACTCGCGCGGGCATTCGTGTTGAGATTTTTACCAGACGTCCTATCAAGGTTTCCACTGGACCATCAGCGATTCAGGCCGAGGTCACCAAAGTAAGGCTTTAGTGGCTGAAATCTTTGTGACCCTAGGTAGGGAAAGACTCTGGCAATTCCGTTAAATACACAATGATTTCGAAGAACTAACTTCTTTCTTTTGATAGACAAAACAATCAATATCCATCACCATGATCAACAATTTTGATTCTCAATACTGTCCGCTATCTTTATAGCCTGATCGGCAGTATTTGTTATCCAGCTCATTCCTCTTTGAGCCTTTCTCACTCCACGCAGCCATGCCTGATTGCAAAGACAGCTGCTTGAGTTCGATCGCATATGTCAAACTTGTTGATGATTGTACTTTGGGGCAAAGTATCGTAGTGTTTGCGATGTTATTGAGCTTCCATCAAGGCATCCTTAAAGATTAATCTTAGAGTTCTGTAAGGATAATTTAAAAAGGGGAATTTAAAACCTTGATGCTCGTCTAGACTTCTTTTGTCTGGCTAACATAAAGAGAAGCTATTGCTTAGAAGTGCTTAATACAAACTATGGCCTCCCATAGAAATATGGAAAGAACCTGATTGGAGAGTGTAAGTCGCCAGAGCTGCAAAACTTGGTTTTTAAACACGATCGACTGACGTTGATCGAAAAAAGCTTCTGCCGTTCCTTCCAGATCAACTTATGGATCGTGCGGGAGCAAGAAAAGACCCTTGGATGATCCGGGTACCCAAGGGAGTGAGTCGCTGTATCTCCACGCATACAGATCATGAATGATCCAGAAAAAACCGATGTAGGCA
Organism: Prochlorococcus sp. MIT 1318; assembly: GCF_047304505.1. Lineage (NCBI taxonomy): Bacteria > Bacillati > Cyanobacteriota > Cyanophyceae > Synechococcales > Prochlorococcaceae > Prochlorococcus > Prochlorococcus sp. MIT 1318. The sequence goes on from NZ_CP138958.1 coordinate 1,665,428, forward strand.
ATGATCCAAAGACATGTATTCGTGATTACCACTTGGTTGATGATGTTGGAGTGATCGAACATTTACGCGATCAAGTGAGCTTTGATCAACCCTTGCAAAACAAGGGCCATCCGCTTGGCTGATCCTTAAAGGCCCGTCTATTGCTTTGAGATTTGGCGAGCGGATGGCCAATCGTCAAATGGTGAAATTGGTGTGGAAGGCATCACTGATGACCCAATGGGCAATGTGGTGATCGGCATGAACGAACTGATGCAGTCACAAAAATGCCTTTCTGGGATGGCGGTCAGGAGGTAGTAGCAGACCTCTAGATCAAGGCCCTGACATTGATATGGAGCGGTGGGATCCACAGATGTGCAACTAGAAAATGCCTTGGGGAGGGGCATTTCTGCCTCATAGGGATGAGGTTTTTCACGCCCAGGAGTGAAAAAAAGAGATCTCAGTCGTTTTTGCTGCGTCGCTGATGAGCATCACCGTCAAGGGAGTGCCTCTAACGACGAGGTCCAGCTGTTGTGGAGTGCTTTTGATCAAGCCATCTATTCCCCGATGCAAGTTGATTGGCGAAAACCGTACAAATATCACTTTGGAGTGGCTTTTTAATCCCAGCCGGGCCTGGTTCTCCGTACTGTTTTTGTTCGGTCTAGGCATCTACGCCGACCAAGCTGTAAAAATCTCTCATAGAACACCATGTACTCCCTCTTTGACGAGTTTTTCTCTAGTGCAAGCTTCTATAAAACACGTCCTCGCGTTTCTGTGATCAGTGATTCTGAGTTCAAGGCTGATCAGGATCGCCAGAACGCAGAACGTGTTTCTCATCTCGAGAATGTAAGGGCCGATTTGCTCGATTCAGTCAACAAAGTTGAAGCACAGATTGAGGCGCTTCAAACAGCACTGCCGCAAGCCAAGCAAGCGATCAAGGCACCTATCGCTGAGCCTGCCGCAGCAAAGGAGACCTGCTCGCGCTCGGCATGACAAGAATTTTTATGGCAAGGAGGAAGGAACCACTACAAGCTCAGTGGCGATTCATGAAGCCCCTGCTAGTGCGGGGGCTTTCTATTTCCTGCAAGTAGCTGCAATGGTTGGTAAGAAAATTAATTGATAATGCTCCTAAAAGTTCCCCTGTGGCAGCTTAAAAATCATCTGCTCGAGTGGATTAGCACTGACATAATCTATATAGAGAAACTCGCAAAAGTTGACGATAGTGAGCATGTTTTGCGGATATCAGCTTAGTTGAATCTTGTGAGGCCTTGAGGTTATTGACTCGCGGAATGGTTCGCAGCAGGCGAGACTGAGCATCGCTTCGCAATCCCCTTGGCGGTTCAAGTTCTTCAAAACGAACAACGTTCCAAGCTCGATCAGAACGATGACGTGCTTTTTTATGCTGAGCCTCGTTTCGTTCATCATCTGGACGAGGCATTTCGGGGGCGTTTGACGCGGCTTTATCGCGAGATGATTCCGTCTTGCTCCACGGTGCTCGACTTGATGTCGAGCTGGGTGTCTCACCTGCCTGATGACGTCATCTATGACCGTGTGATCGGCCATGGCCTCAATGAAAAGGAACTCGTGGCCAACAACCGGCTTGATAGCCATTGGGTTCAGAATTTCAATCTCAACCAGTCCATTCCGCTTAAGGATGAGAGTATTGATGCGACTCTCATCGTTGCGGGTTGGCAATACCTTCAGCAGCCTGAGGATATGGCTGCGGAGTTATTGCGTGTGACGCGCTCGAAGGGCCAAGTCATCGTTGCTTTCTCGAATCGTATGTTTTTCACAAAAGCTCCGCAGATCTGGAGGGATGGCGATGACCGTGATCATTTCACCTACGTTTCTAAGGTGCTGATGGCTCAGGGTTGGCCAAAGCCTGAGATCATCGCAGAGGAGACTCGCTCAACAGGTGTCTTGGGGTTGCTAGGCGGCAAAGGAGATCCATTTTTTGCAGTGATCGCGACAAAGCCTTGACTGCAGTAAAGCCAACAAAGGAAGCAATCTGAGTTGGCAAATAAGACGAAACTCTTTGCATGAAGGCTACAATTAATCCAGACTCTATGCACAGATTGCTAATCCATGACCTCTTCATTAGTTTGAACTAGTGTTTGCTTGCTTCCTGAGAGTATTGCTTTTTCCTAATGGGCCATGATTTATACAAAAGACGAAGGCTAAGTCACTCTATTATTATCAATGACCTTAGGACTGCTAGGAGGAGTTGAAAATTAAACAGTGACTCTTTCATGAGAGCTAAAATAGAAAGAGACTAAAACTAAGATTTCCTTTGTTTGATGTATTGATTCTATGATTGACTCTTATACGCTGCAGCAGTGCAAAGCCAATAAGCACATTTGCAAGCTTAAAGTTAGAAACCTAGAGCATGCTGTTCAACAGGCAAAGCTGATGATTGCAGAGTCTGCTATGGACACTGAATCACTCGTTTCTTTAAGGCGTAAAGTTGCTGAATCCATTCTAGACTTAGAAGTATTATATTTGTTGATGGAGGAGGAGGTCAAAGTAAATTAGTCGTTTAACATTCATCTGCTTTAAATTTATATAGATTGCTTTTATCTTGTACCGGCAAGGCTCTTTATGCTTAATTGCATGTCGTCTATTGCATCATTTTGATTTGCTATGATATGAGCTGTTTGTCACTTTCACATGGATAAGTCGACCAAAGATCAAATTGTTGCATCTTCTGCTGGTTGGGTTGCTGTTTCATTAAATATTTTGCCAGGTATTGGAGCTGGCTACCTCTACCAACGTAGGTGGAAGGCCTATTGGATTACTTCCGCGGTCGTTAGTATTTGGATTGTTCTTGGTGCTGTCTTGGGTCAAGACATTGATCCTGTTAATGATCAAAGAAACCAATTAGTGGGTCTTATAGGTCTCTTGCTTGTAGCTGGAACAACTGCTGTAGAAGCTGGTTTAGCGGTAAAACGTGCGCGCAATAATGAATCGACTTGATCGATAGGATTAACAAAACATCTAGAGCGAGTTCTCCCCCTCTAGTCTGTTGATAATTAATCTCGATGTTGTTTTTATTCGTATGCCTATAGGCCCCGGCTCTTCACTCCAGGAGGCTTTGATCGTAGAGCAAGGATGAATGGAATAAGGATAGATTAATGATTGAATATTGGGATTAATTCAAATTTTACCCGTTAATCCGGTTTAAGCATTTTTGCTTTCTTTTCTTGAAAATGCTTGCTAAGCTTGGGAAGAACGAGAGGGTTTAGTATGCACACATATCTTGTTGAGGCATTGATCGTTGTCTCATCTACTCTTTGGGTTGTATTGTTGCTTTGGAAACCTCAAAAGGAATAGCTGATAGTCTATTCTTAAACTATTTTTTGGTCTTTTCTTTTGGCATGCTGGCTTAAGTGAAGCTTCCGATCTGTATTCATTTTTAAGCATCAAAAATGATCTTTTCCTTGATTAATCTTTTATAGAGATGAATCTCTACCTTGTCGTGTTGGGTGGGAGGACTCGCGGAGCACACGTGGAGATGCACGATGTGCGCTGGGTGGTGGGTGAAACGATTGAAGCAACAGTGCCCCAGCTGAAATCACAATGGATTGGTAATCCTCGAGGGTTGCATGTGGACAGCTACATGCGCATCCGCTTCGTGGATGGTTACCGGATCACAATGGCTAGCGCCGGCAAAGTCAATGCAAACGAAGCCAACAAGCTCTGGTTCATCAACCTGGGAGGTTATAAGGCTGGTGAAATGCTTGAACAGCATCATTTGGAACTTGTGGTCGCACCCTCGGCCCAGATTGCCAAGGCCAAGGCACGCCGCCGCTGGTTCGAGCCGATGGATCAGATCCACAAGGATGATCATGCCGCGATCATTCGTCTACAGGGATATTCAGTCGTCCTGGAGATCGATCCTCAGGGGCGACATGATGGCATCAAACCCGACTGGAGTGGCTACTGGGTTATCACTTGATCAGCATTCTCCCGGATTGGTTTCATTTCATGGTTCTGCTGGCTCTTGGCTAGGGATAATCTTGTCAAGTCAGAATTTATAGGGACAATGATTGATCTATTGTATTAGTATTTCTTTGCGTAAAGGGATAAGTGTCATGAGCACTGATTTTATAAATGATTCTCCCTAATCTTGCACGCTATTCAATAACGAGTATTCCTCTCTGCAATCCTGATATGCCGTCTAATGTTCGCATTGCTTTCCATAGATCATGTGTTTTTACCCATACAGAAGGATAGCGATATCTGGCAACATCTAGAATTAGAACTTTGTCAGTAACAGCGTCATAAGCTGCTAGTGGAGAGAAGTGTCCACCCCCTTTTTGGCCAATAACCTTCCTGTCATAATTGACAATCAAGCGATCATTAGAATCGTCAAGATTAGCTTTCACAAGTGATCTAAATGCTGACAGACTAAGAATATCTCCGTGTAAACGCTTAGAAGAAACACCATGATGACTGAGTAGGTTTTGAACTTCTTGAAGTGTCATGCCTTGACGCCTGACTTTGGTTGGGCTAATGACTGCTTGAGATGAATCCGAGTCGAAGATATTGTCTTGGGTCCAGAAGTGGTAGTTTCTGAAACCATCTACTGGAGGTGCCGGAATTGCTAGGCTGTTTAAAACCATTACGGCACTGGCAACCCCGCAATAGGCAAGGTTTGATTGGGTCAGAAAAGCTTCCATTAACGAGCCGTAATCTGATACAGACTTGCTGCTTTGCAACAAGACCATTCCTTCTGATGTCGTTATTGGAACTAGTTTTTCCGCTAAGGCAGGATTAGACCAAGGGCTTACTATCAGAGCAAAACTCAATAAGCTGATTCTAGGAGAAGTTATCCAGATGAAATGTTTAGCTGTCTTGTATTTTCGAGCCGGATTAAAGAGCATGACTTCACCTATGCTGAGTAGTGCACCATTCTATCTATTTTTAGAATTGCTTGATAGAAGGAGTGAATCCTTACAGTATCAACGCTTTCCGGTGTGCACAATATTGCAGGTAACTTCAAGATATTTGCGTTATTATTTTGCCTGTTTGCGATAAGCTTTTCGCCGTTTGGGCAGAAGGTAGATGGTCTCTTTCTCTCGCGATTCATTTATGACTGCTGAAGTTCCTTCAATGCTCGTAGCACATCTTGACTATGGCGAGATGGACTTACGTCTTCCCAGCGAGCGCGAAGGATGCCATCGGGATCAATCAGAAATGTGTGACGTTGGCTAAATGGTGAACTCCATGATCCATACCTTTCGCTTACGACTCCACCTGGGTCAGACAACAGTGTGTATCCAAGGCCTTCGCTGCTACAGAAGCTCACGTGCTCTTCGGTGCCATCAGCGCTGACTCCCACCACAGCCGCACCTGCAGCTTTAAAGTCTGAGAGATCTCGCTGGAATCCACGCGCCTCGAGTGTGCAGCCACTGGTGAAGTCGCGAGGGTAGAAGTAAAGAACCAGCCAACTGCCTAGAAAGGCATCACGTTGTAATTTCTCAGCCAGCGCACCTTCTTGAGCAGCGGCCTCTAGCTCAAAGTCTGGGGCTTGAGCGTCTAGAGCAGGAAGCTTTCCCTCCATGGCCAAGGCTTGGCTTGGGCGCCCAAGACATTGGCTGATACTCAACACTGCCGCCCCTGTTATGACTCTCAAGAGTTCAGATCGTTTCACCGGTATCAAGCCAACTGCAGAAGAGATTAGTCAGAACAACTTCATGGCGGAGCTAATCTGGCAAATGAATCTGACGATTGTGATCTCAACCAGTTGAATTGGATTCATGAGTCAAGCACCACTAATTTTTAGCTAGCTGACTAACATCTTGCGTTGAATTGGAATCTATACCTTAGTCCCCCCCATAAGAATAACAACAGTTATTAATCATGCTCTGATCTTCTTTGTCTCTTTACTCTTTTCAAGTTCTGTCCGGTCGGCTTTTCACTCTTCTTCCTGTTTGCTTGCTGAAGCTACCTCTGCTTCAAGAGTAAATGTCACACTTTTATCAGGACTGAAGCGATCCACAAGAGTTTGAAGTTCTTCTTTGAGCTGCGCCTCAGAAATTGGTTCGATTGATTCTTGAACGATGGCTTCCTTCCATGTCATATCGATCAGCTTCTCTAGTGCCGCTGCTTTGATACGTGCGATACCGATCTGCTGAATGACCACTTGCTTAGGAATCTTTCCTGGACGGAAGCCTGGCAGCCTTATCGCGCTACCCAGGCGCGATAAGGCTGCGTCATAACTTGATTTGCAGCGTGCCGCTGGAACCTCTAGCTCTATCGAGATGTGGTTGTCTGGCAACGCATTGATTTTGACTTTCAACCCCGCCTTCGTCATTGGTAAGACTCCTTCAACAGTGACAACGCAACAGCAGCAGACCCACTAACCCCTACAGCAATGGCGCCAGGTTCACACAGGCTCATTAAAAGGATGTGTGATCTCCTATCCCTCACACTAGTTTGCTTTCGCTGATTTTTCTTAAGCGCTGTTCTGTTTATACATTGCTCATTGGAGGACATTCTTTGACAATTTGGATGAACTATTTTCAGCAAAGCTTAGGATCCATCCACTTGTTTGTTACTAGCTAATGCCTAATACGCGAGACATGGTGCTAGCTATTCCTAAGCCAATGTTAGCTTATAGAGCTTCACAGTTAAATTCTTGAATTTCACCGAGTGGTGTAAGCCCCCGGAAGGTTGGATGTTGATGATCTTCATAGCTCCACCACCATTTACCATCAGTAAAACTGGTTTCGCCAACGTTGAAGGTTCTTGGTAGCATCAGCTTTGAATTTACTAGGTTGATCACGATAAAAGCTCCAGCATCAAGCTCTTCATATGCTTCTACTCTGCTGTATGCTCCATTCTCATTGTTGTAGATTGTTGTTTCGACAAGACTTCCATCACATGTAAATGAGGTTGATTCCGGAGCTAATGCACTTGGGACTACTGGTGAAACACTGATTAGAAAACTCATCATGAAGCCAAGGAATGTCATCATTAACTCTGTCCTGACTAAACTAATAGGGTCAACTGATTGATAGCATGGCAAATACGTGCTCTCAAGGTAATGATTTTTAAATCATCGCAATAAGTAAAGCCCCCGTGGAAAGTGAGGCTTTACTTCGTGGGTTCTTATTCTGTTGTGCTGAAAAAATTTTCTGCATTCTTCAGCGCTGTCTATAGCTTCTGGTAACTTGCCCTGCCAAGTCGTTGCAGGGCTCAATGACGGCTATGGGGTTGATCAAAATTTTCCAGTGGATGGGCTTTACCTTTGAGAACTAGGCCAGATGCGTAGCGTGAAGCTGGGACACTTTGCTAAGGAGTGTTTTTGAAACCTGGGCAAGGCGCAAATCTCACAGCGCGATTTTGAAATGGGTTTTCGGGTCGTCGCGATCGTCCGGAGGAAGCTCTAATCAAGGGCATGTAGGGGCGTAGCCAACAAGATCAGCGTGTAGCCCATCGTCACTATTGACAGACCCCAGAAGCGAGGCTAGTACAGGTGTACTTTTGCTTGTGTTATGCAAGGTCCTCCAGTGCAACAGGTCAATGGCTGGCTGATCAGCCCTGATGGCCATTTCTGCTATCGCTTCCACCGCGATGCCAACAGTTGGATCAGAAACCCCTTCGTTTTTGTTGATCAATGGAGTGCACAAATGGATGGAACTCCATCGCAGATGAAACAGCGCCTGAGGCTTCCTTTGGATCAAGCCCTTGAACTATGTGGTCAGATGCTTCTTGATGGATGGCAAAAACTGACAACTCCGTGCGGGGAAGACCCAGATCCTCAGTTCATAGAAGAGATCGCCGCATGACCCAGAATGAACTCGCCATGAGATTGGCTCGACTATTGCTGCTTAAAGAGGGTGGTGGCACCTTAGAGAGCTTTGAATCCTTGCTTTGCTTGCGGAGTTATTTTTCTGAATTGACGCTCGATGAGCTGCATCAAATCGCAATTGAGTATGGGATCGAGGCCTAGAGACTCTGCAGAAGACGAAGGAAAAGCCCTGGTTTTGACTAGGGCTCTTGGTTTGCATCAACAAGTGAATTGATCTTGAAGGCTCCTGGAAACGACGCTTTCAATCCAGCGACAACCATGCCTTGTTGAAGGGCTGAGGGGTCGTGCGATTCGTAGCGGCAAAAGAATGTTCGACTCCCGCGGGCAATGAGCCTTGACTGGCCCATCAGCTCTCTGGAACCTTCTCGGTGGATTTAGTAGGGCATGGTTCGAGTTGTCTTGCTCATGATCAATGGTCTCGACGATTCGCAGAAAAAAATGACATCGGTCACAGCATTAATCCATCCTGATCCATCGGCACTCTTTTGTTTTTGCTAGTTGGTATCAATTCGATCGCGTTAGAGAGGTACTCGTGCTCGAGAGCAGGCGGGTCTCTGCAAAGACGCGGCATTCGCGGCCCAGTTCGTAGACTTGGTGGGTGAGGATTGTCCACTCTTTGAGATGGATGCTCCAACGAGCTTGCACATTTGAAACTTGCTCAGCCCAGGAGACAATTCCACTGGTTCGCTCTGAGTTTCTTTTGCGCTCTACTTCCAGCTCTGTAAGCAGTTCATTGCGTGTCCAGGCTTTACCCGTGGTGGGGTTGTTGGGGATTGGTGTGTTTGCAGCCATGGTGTTTTTATCGGCGACTTGAACAAGCATAGTACACATGTATTGGCTACATGTGGACCGGCGGCCTGCCCCTGGCGACAGCTGTGGCATCAATCCATCACTCAAGGAAGAGGTAAGAGGCCGGGAGGAATGTCAATTGATGCCAGATCTTTTGTGTTGGCAAGGGTGCTCGCGTTGGTCGCACCATGTTTAGGGCCAATGTTTAGAGCGATAGCTTATTTGCACTTCTTGCTTGGATTTGGCCTCGCTGGCGAATCGCATCGCCTAGACGGCTGAAATTCATGCTTTGGCCCATAGGGCGGGAGGTCCAAGGGCGCTAGCCCATGGAAGGCTTTAATGCTTTAGGCATGTGTTGGTGTGATATGCCAGTTACGTAGATTCTTTGTTAATGCATGTATTTGCTCTAGGGTTAGCTTGTCAATGGCCGCGAATGCGTCGATGCAGCAAGTTTTGCTCGAGCCTAAGCATGCCAAGTTCGCAGCGACGCTCTCCCCGATGAGATTTGATTGAGTGCGCCTGCTTGATAACACTCCTTCTGCTCACCGAACTGCCCCTGATCATCGCTCTGGCAGATGGTCAGGCTCTGATGTGTGAGCGAGCTCACATTGAATTGAGATCTAGACCCCTAGCTGAGATGCTTTTTTGTTGCTATTAAGAGCCAACAAAAATTCTTCGACATGCCAGCAACACTCAAACTCCTTGATAACTACTCTCCAGTAACACTCACTGAAGAGCAAAAGGCAGCATTGGCTCGTGCAAGAGATCCTCAAGCAACAAGCGTTGATGAGTCAGTGAACCTCTTGAAGACGGTGTACTTAAGTGCCGAACCAGAGAATTGGGATGACACCACTGAATCAGAATGGAATTGTGTCGCTACCTGTATCCGTGCTGCTTAGGCAGGCTGATCAGCAATCCTGTATATAGCGAGGCAAAACAGCGCGATAAAAACGCCGAGTGTGATCGTGTAAAAATCCACCTGATTAAGCTCTAGCCTTGGCATAGATGGGTTGAAGCGTCCCACCGTTGTGATCATCATCATCTTCGTTGTCGAAGAAAGAGAGGCCTAATAAAAGAGCACTTACTGGCAGTAAAGGGAATAGCGCAGCCAGTTGACCACTACTCAGAACAGGCTGCACTGCATCCCAAGCGGACCAAACAATCCAGAGTGATGTGAAGAGGATGAAGGAGAGGGTGAGCTTTGATTGAGGCATTGAATGTGCCTGCCAAAAGACGTTCCATGACAATGACAAAAAAACAACGCCAATGTGGGGGCTTTGGGGCCTGCGTTGGTACGGATAGCCGAGGCTTTATTGCTACTTATCTAAGCCCAAAGCATCGACTATCGAAGTGGTTTCAAGCGGTCTCAGGCGGTCTTGCTGTCATCGTTAATACAACAGAGTTCAATCACTCGCCTGATCATCCAGGTGATCACGTTGTTGTGATCCCTGCATCTGAGTACGAAAAGCCCCAAGAGCGTCAGAACGCTGAACGCGTTGCTTGCCTAGAGGCTCGCAAAGCAGATTATCTCGCAGTTGTTGAACAGCTCGAGAAGCAGATTGCTGAATTGCAGTCTTCTCTGCTAGCAGCAGAGAAGGATAAAGAATTGGCGGCAGCTGAGATCTGACAGCTAGCACCAGGTGGTGGGAACACTTGGTGAGGGGGGTACAAAGGGCTCCTGCTGCAAGCGATGGCTTTTGTTCTGCATGATTGAAACTCGCGATTGAATGAACCAGCAGCATTCTCTTTTTTTGAGACTGTTGTCGTGCTTGACGCAAGCCAGGCAGAACTTGGCGCAAGATGGTTAGGGGTTAGGGGTTAGGGGTTAGGGGTTAGGGGTTAGGGGCCTTGTTGGTGATCCTTGATCGTGAGTCAATCACTCAGCAGACTTGGAGGACACACCGCCTTGATATTCATACTCATTAGCAGAGTTGTTGAGTTCTTGAGCTGAGCTCAGCGTTGTGGGCGAGAAGGACATTGGTTTGTTCAAGATCTTGTGGTCGATCCAATCGACAATCATCTCCAACCTCTGTTCATGCCAACAGGGCAAAGATTTTGGGGCACAAAGGCAGCGGCTGCTCTATGGCAAGCAATAAAAAAGACCCTCGCAGGAGAGCGACGGGTCTGGGTGATGGGGAAATCAACTTTTAGGCAAAAATGATCAAAAAAACAAGCTTCCGCTACAGGTGGTGTCAGAAAGTCAATATAAATGCATTCAAACCTAAATATAGTGTGAAGACCATCACTATCACCCTTGACAGCCACTATTCTCTTTGCGTGGCCGGGTGATGGGGATCAGTCGGTTTTTGCACAAATCCGCCCCCTTGTTAGCTGGGGGGCTCTTTTATTGCCTATATAAAAACCTGCGCAGGCGCGATGTGCAAGAGGGGTTGGCCGCAACACTGCCAACAGTTCTGACTTCATTCAGCTTTGACAGGTTGCTTGAGCGGCACTCCTTCTACCCCTGCCCAGGCAACAAACACAACGGCATCTTCATTGCCAATGTTTTCACAGGCGTGTTGGGTGTCTCCGGTAGAGGCAACAAAGGCTTCTCCTCGTCTGAACTCCCTTGCCTTACCAGACTCTGTGAGTGTGCACTTGATCCAACCTTTCTCGACATACACGACACCAGGTTGAGGGTGTGTGTGGATTGGGGTTTTGGCGCCAGGCGGAAAAACAGCTCTTATCAATGTCATCTCAGCTTTGCCTTGCGGATAGCTGACCCGCTCCCCATCCCATGATTCTGTTGAAGACACCAAGACATCAGATTTGATCGGTGCACTGGCTTGATCTTTCCTGTTGCTGCAACTGACGGCCAATAAACCAGTGAGGCAGATGGTCGAGACGATGAGAGCGCGCATAGGAAATAAAAAAGCGGTTTCCTTGAGGAAAACCGCTGAGGTGGTGTGATTTGTAGGAGATTTAAGTGATTTATATGGTGTAGTCAACCCCTCGATTGGTGTGTGTGTGGACAGCGAGTTTCGCTGGGGACTGATGAGCGGAGGTGTAGTCAATTCCTCGATAGCTTTTCGCCATCAGGAACTGGGAATGAGACAGGGCAGCTTGCTTTTGCGCTTTGCGCTGAATCATGGAGAGGATGTTCATCGAACGCTCCTGCAGTGCTTAAGCCCCCGTTGCCTGGCTTAAGTCTGACTGCGCCCCGGAACGGGGCCAACGGTTGGGAAGAGTCTACAGGGGTTTGTTTGGCATTTGTGGGATGTGCCTCCCTGTCCCCCCTAAATAGGAGTTCAGGACTTTGTAATGCTCTAGGCACGATGCCGATTAATTGTGGTTGCGATCGCTTTAAATATGTTCAATTGACTATTTTCTTATTGGTGAGGATGCGAGACGTTGCTACTTTTTAGGAATCTCGCATCTGTCTATGAAATCTCTATTAGTCCTTGCTGCACTGCTTATGTCTGCTGTACCAGTCAAAGCAGCAGATGAGCTTAACCAAAAAAAAGTTTATTTCTACGGTTTTGTTTATGGATCAGGAGCTACCTTATGCGGCGCGTTAGAAGACAAACAAATTACAAAAGAGTATGCACAGTATTTCTTGCCAAGTCTAGTTGAATCCTTGTTAAAGGATCCAAGAAACAAAGGCTATACACCCTCTATAAACAAGGCATATGAAAATATAAAAAAAGCAGATGTTTGTAAAGGTGTTTATCAATGAAGGTTCTTTTAGTCCTCGGTGCTCTACTCCTCTCAGCGTCACCTGCCATCGCTGATGACTTTGTTTATTTGAAATGTGACACTAAAATGCTTCGTGTAATTAGGTAACTCAGCTTAAATAAGATAACAATGATCGAAAATATTCCGGAATTGGTTCACTTCAAGATCGATACTGTCAATGGTCGAATCAGGAACTCATATATGTATTTATGGGAAGAAGCGGATATCGTTGATGGCACTGCTTCTTATAAGGTCAATCATAATGAGGGTGGTATTACTGGTTCAGGAGCATTATCTGTGAAGTATTCTCCGCCTGGAAACATGTCTATTGATTTGATTTCGTTCGATGATGATAGTTCAATGACAATGAATAGGAAGGGTGTTTGTTAGGCTGCAGATACTTCTGTATTTGAGAAGGCTTTTAAAGAGACTGAGGACTGATGCGAATAAGCGACACCTCGCTAAATCGCTTTAATGAACTGCACTACAATGCATTTTGGAATAAATGTCCCGTATATGAAGAAGAGTATGTCCTTTCATACCTTCGTAGTGACGCTAAACACTATAAAAGATAATGAGCAGCAGCAAATGACTTCGGTAGTAGCTGCTGTTCGGTATGGTTGAACCCTAGAAGTATCTTGATAACGTCTTCAATCTCTATCAATTCTGACTTAACTAGGCGAGTCAGAAGGTGTGACTGAACTCAACTCCAGTCATGACAGTAACGATGGCATAGACAAGGGTGACTGCAAGTTGAAGTGCTTCACTGCATTGTTATTGGTACGTCTACTAGGCCTGCAATAAACAAACCATCATCATTCGATGACTGGGATGTAGTTGAAATACCTACATATTCATTCATTCTAATTGAATCAATGAATGCCAATCCACACGAAGATATAAGAGAGCGATATAAGTATGACGTTGAGATTTATATTGACTCTGAACCTCAAGTTATTAGCACAAGAGCAAAACAGAAACCTTCTGTGCTCAGGACTGACCATATAGATGTCAATAGCCTCTCCCCATGATCTAGAAGTTTTGATGCAGCACTACGGCACCAATGCCAGGGAGTTGGAGCTGATGGCTGCCGCTGAATCCACTGCGGACTTAACTCACCTTGCCTAAGGTCCCCAGCCCATCTTCTGCTGCAGAGTAGGTAATAAAAACCCCTTCACTTGGTGGAGTGAACTGGGTGTGGGCTCATGCACAGGGTTCCAGGCGGCGCCGAGCATCGACCTGTGTCCGACGAATAGCGGCTCTCACAGTCAGAACACCAGCAACGATATTGACCAGAATTACGAGCAAAAACTCAATTAAATGAACCCAAGCCTTCACCCAGTCTGTACTCGTCAACGCCCCCTGGATCATTAGCTCCTTATCAACTGGGAGAAGTACGTTGGTGAGTACCAAGATCCCTGCAGAAGCCAGCAGCACTACAAAGCGAGCTATGAAATCCCACAGCAATGGGGTGATTGTGCGTCGTGTAACAGCATAATAAATGCTTGCAAATGGCAGCAAATAATGGGCGATTGACCAAGGCCAGACACGGCCCTGCAGACGGCGTTCCAGTGCTAGCTGACGGACGGATTGCTGAGTATCCCTTTGACTGACCCGGTCAAATTCATGACTGTCTATGCCAATGGTTCTGATTGACTCAAAGATCATGCCCAATGTCAGCAGTCCTACTCCGAACTGAAGAATGGGATCCAGCCAGCAACCCTGGAAAAAGAGAATGCCAGCGACCAGCGGCAGAGCCATAGCACGCCCAGCCACATTGATTAATAACAGTGCATATCCCCACCTTTGAAATGACACCCTGGATTGATCACGGCGCATCAGACCATCAAAGCGACGCAATGAAGCGACAAGAGCAGGAATCTAGAGCGCCAGAAGGAGCAGACCTGCAATAGAAGCCCAGTTCAGACTTGCAAGCAGCATCGGTGAAGATAGGGAATACATTTGGACAGAAACACCAGCTGTATGCACTTTCTAGTAATGGCGATGCTAAAATAAATCTTCGAGATATTTCGATAGAAACGATAAAGTTGTCTGCATTCGTGTTGATCGTAATAAGAAAAAGCCTCTTGTGAAATCCTGCAGGACTGAAGATAAAATACCCGCACTGGTCGGGGCGTGATTGGTGTGAGGAGTTCACGAATCAATCAGATGTGACAAGTATGATCAATCGTGCCATAGTAAATTTATTCAATACGAATGCAATTGGAAAGAACAGGTCAATCTTGGTGCGGCAATCTCTCTCTAGTATTTGCACTTATACCAATAGTGCTTATTGTCCTCTTGCTCATTACTGGCTTTCCAATACTAATGAGTCTCTACGTATTTGTTGTAGGTATATTGCCAGTGGCAGGGGCACTAGCTTTAGGACTTGTTGGCATCTTTCAAAAGTCCAAGCGACGTATAACTGCTTTTTGTGGGACGGCTATTTCTTCTGCTTATGTAATCACTTTTGCAGCATTTGCATGGGATAATTTATAGCAATAAAAACGCCGTACTTTGCTGTTGGTCGGCACCGTTCCAGTCAGAGCGGATACGGCACAGTTTACGCGGAAGCCAGTAATACCAAAGTTCCAGGGAAGCAGTCCTTTCTGGATCGCAATGCAGGCATATTCCAGAGCATCAGCCATTTGGCTTTAATCGCCTAGCTCCCAGCAGAAATATCTGAAGCCTCATGTACTTAACTGCACGGATGCTGAAAGCCTCCCATGTCCCCTTCTGTCCTTACAGAGATCCAGCTTTGTGCCGTTTGCGATCTGTTCCGTTTTCTTCTGCGTGCGGTTGATGGTTGCTCTTGGTCGTCCAATGCCTGATGGTTAGCCTTCTTTTCTCAAGACACGTGATGCCGCCTCCTGCGTCGATTCAGTTCTTTGACAAATGGGTTCAGCAGATTCATTGCGTGCGATGGGACCTATTGAGCGATTGGCTAGGTCACGCTAAGAGTCACACTAAAGGGCACACTATTCCTCTAATAGCTTCATCCCACGGTCGTAGATATCAGTTGCATACTGGGTCCATTGGCCCTGCCCCCAATAGCGGAAGCAACTGGTTTCTAGCAGTAGCAGGTAGAGCAGAGCTTCTTGATAGTGCGGGGTGTGCGTGATTGCTGCATCCTTTGTCACCAAGGGATCAAACAGCTGGTGAAACTTTGCGCTGAGGCTGTTGATCGGTTCCAGCACATTTTCATAGCCCTTGATCCAGCTGAGATTGTTGGTCCAGGATGCGCCGTCCATTGAGAAGGAGGGATCTGTTTCTTTGAGGTTGCTGATGGCCGCTTCGATTGATTCGGGGTTGATGGGGCTGTCAGTGTTATGCCACAGCTTGTGTTGCTGTATCGCCTGAATCTTTGGGTAATCAGAGGCTTCCACACCGGCGGCCTCCAGTAACTCCAGATATTCAGTGCCGTTGAGCGCAACTGTGCTTACAGGATCAACCTGGGAAGCAATGGTTTGATGGGCTTGGATAAAGGCGGCTGGAAACTCATTCATCATTACGCCTCCATTTTCTCCGTCGGCAATTTGAGAGACCAATGATGGAATCGATTTGCCTGCCAGTGATTGTCTGCCCAGGCCTAATGCTTCGTGATAGGGCTGCATCTGTCCTACCAATTTGGTGTCTGAGCCCTGGGTTTTGATCAACGCCACAATGCTGACTGTTTCCCCTCTGGAGTTACGAGCCACAAGTTGATTGGGGCCGTATTTCTGTGCATGGCGAAGGCATGAGCCATCGAAGTTTTCAACGCTGTTTTCTTGAACAAGGAGCCAACGGTATCCGCAATCTCTGAGGGCTTTCACCAATTCATAGAGGGTGTCTGGATGGTTGGGAAGGTGCATTTCCGGTGGCGAGAAACCCTTCACCCGTTGCAATGCTTGCCGCCCAAACATGGCAGCGAATTGATGCTGCCAGGCCAGGATTTGTAGCTTCAGATCTGGAATAGGAGTTGAGGGTGCAACGGCATGGCTCCAAAAGGTGCCGAGCCATTCCACATGGGGTTGAAGCGTGGGATCGCATGCCAGACGTTTAAGCGCCTCGAGAATGTCGACACGGCCCATTTGCTCAACACCCCAGAGCAAGTTGCCCGAGTAATCCAGCATGATGCGAGGGTTGCATCCCTCTTCAATCAGTTGGGGAATGATGTCTGCGAGGCGCTTGTAGCAATGGGCAAACGGTTCGGCGTTGTGGTTATCGCCTTCTTCGCTGTGCTCCAGCATGTATTGCAGATGCGAGATCAGTTCTCCATTCGCACCTGCTGGAATCGTGGGCTGATGCATGTGGAGAGCACAGGCAAAGGCTGACTGAAATTGCTCCAGATTGAGATTGCTATGCGTGAGCACAGCGGGATTAGCTTGTTGAACGAGGGCAATAATTTCGGCTTCGTAGCCAGCGATCGCAGGCAAGCTTTGCTTGGGCATCAACTTTTGTTTGCGGTAGTACGGGCCTGGTAGAGCTTCAAGCAGGTGCTGATCAAGGCGAGACCTGAAGGGGGGCTAACGGGTTTCCTGTCAGCGGGAATGTGGCGAAGCGGCTTGGTTCCCTACACCCCTACACCGTGTTGACGTTGTTCTGAGTGAAATCGACATTTTTTTCGCCGATCAATGTCTTGAGATCTTCCGGTGGTAGCCAACGCCTGTTGGCGCCATGTTTAAACGCGAAGCGAAGGAATTCTGCTGCGTACTGAATGCGAAGTCTTCTGCTTGTGGAGCCGGGCTCTCCTCCATGACGTTCAATCAATGCTTTCAAGAGCGTGTAGCCGGAGCTGGGTTCAGGCTGGCTTGTGAGAATAACGACTGTACGGGCAAGGGGAGTGCGGTAGTTACGGTTCCAAACCCGGGCTCCATTTTTGCTTTTACTTGTTTTATGTGATTTGAATTTTTTTAGTAGTCTTTCCCAATCGAATTCACCATCAGCTCCAGACTCGTTTCTTTGTTTCACCAACTCGTAGGCATCAGTCAATCCTTTTCCCTGATCTTTCATTAACTCAGAGATCTCAGTTGAAATTTTCAAGATCCAATCAGCGCTTGTTGCGACCCATGGAACGAAATCAGGATCGGTCTTGGCCTTTGGACCGAGGATGATGCTGGTGCGGGTGCCATCGTCGAAGCGCACAGTCAGTTGAACCCTCTGGAGAAGACCGTCACCAACACCGCGAACCATCCAGCCATCGCCACATTGTCGGCGGATCCTGTCGCGCAGGGCTGTGATCCATTTCGCTGACTTATCGGCCATTGGGATCCTGTTGCACCACAAGCTGTTGGATTGTTCTTGTCAATTCAACAGTGTTGCGGCTGCATCCTCAAGCCGATGGGGCCTTTGCTTTGGTCTGCTGATCAGGCTCATGACTAGCAACAACATCATTACTCGCAGTCAATCGTTGGCTTCTGGCATTGCTCGGCTAAAGATGAAAGCCAATCTTGCAAGATACCAAGGGCTTTTGGCTCTAAGCGGTAATAAACCCAACGACCACTCTGCCGATCAACAATCAAACCAGCATCTTTTAAGACCTTGAGATGAAAGGAAAGGCGTGATTGGCCAAGACTTAACTCATTAATGAGATCACACACACAACGTTCACTACAGGCAAGCTCCTCGATCACTTGCAGACGAATAGGGTCTGCAAGTGCCTTCATTAAAGTTCTGGCACGACTTGAATCAAGCAAATGTGGCGGGGCAATCGTTGTGCCCATGATTAATGTAAGACGTTTTTTACTTTAAGGACAATATAAGAAAGGGAAAAGAGCGCTTGCATCGACTATGGTTGATACATCAAGATATTTTGATTGATCCTTATGGCCAAGCAAGGGCCAATGCGTATTGGTATCAACGGTTTTGGGCGTATCGGGCGGCTGGTCTTCAGGGCTCTATGGGGGAGACCAGGGATCGAGATCTGCCATGTGAACGACCCATCTGGGGATGCAGCCACTGCAGCACACCTGCTTAAGTTCGATTCTGTACACGGACGCTGGGATCAGCTTGTTGGAGGCAGCGAGAACCAACTGTTGGTGAATCAACAAACCATCAGTTACTCCCAAGGAAGCACTCCTGGCGCTGTGCCTTGGAATGACGCTGGCATTGACATCGTTTTGGAATGCAGCGGTAAATTTAAATCACCAGAAACTCTCAGCGTTTACTTCGATCAACATGCTTTAAAACGTGTGATTGTTGCTTGCCCAGTTAAAGGAAAACTAGCTGGCAAAGAAGTGTTGAATATCGTTTATGGGATTAATCATCATCTTTATGACCCAAAGATTGATCATTTAGTGACAGCAGCATCATGTACGACAAACTGTTTGGCTCCGTTGGTCAAGGTTGTGCATGAAAACTTTGGTATTTCACATGGCTGCATAACAACTCTTCATGATACTACTAACACACAAGTTCCGATTGATAGTTTCCAAAAGGACTTACGTAGGGCTAGGAGTTGTCTACAAAGTCTGATCCCAACGACGACAGGCTCTGCCAAAGCAATCGCAATGATCTTTCCAGATCTAGAGGGAAAACTCAATGGACATGCGGTAAGAGTACCTTTGCTCAATGCTTCATTGACCGATGCAGTTTTTGAGCTAAAGCGCTCAATTACGGTGAAGGATGCCAATGAAGCGTTCAGGCATTCAGCAGAACATCAGTTAAAGGGAATCCTTGGCTATGAAGACAAGCCTCTTGTCTCTATTGATTACGTTAACGATTCTCGAAGCTCAATTGTCGATGGATTGTCAACAATGGTTGTTAACGGCTCTCAGCTAAAGGTTTACGCATGGTACGACAATGAATGGGGATATAGCAGTCGAATGGCAGATCTTACGTGTTATATTTCTAATCTTGAAAATACTAGTAATACCTTTTAAATGATGCTTTCGCCTCTCAATCAATATGGTGTTGTAACCACAAACTACTGGGCCTTTACGCTCACTGATGGTGCATTACGTATGCTTGTGGTTTTTCACTTCCATGAGCTTGGTTATACGACACTTGAAATCGCATTTCTTTTTTTATTTTATGAGTTCTTCGGTATTATTACCAACCTGTGTGGCGGTTGGATAGGGGCACGTTATGGCCTACGTCTAACTCTTTGGGTTGGAACTTTGTTGCAGATCTTGGCCTTGCTGATGTTGATTCCTGTCTCAGCAAGTTGGTCTAAAATAGGAAGTGTAGCGTATGTGATGTTCGCACAAGCAATTAGTGGCATAGCAAAAGATCTTAATAAAATGACGGCTAAAGGTGCCATAAAAACCATAGTTGCAGAGAGAAAAGGAGATGCCGATCGCGAGGGCAGGAGGCTGTTCAAGTGGGTGGCTATTCTTACGGGATCAAAGAATGCTTTAAAGGGAGTAGGTTTTTTTCTAGGTGGATTACTTTTAACGAGTGTAGGTTTTAATAAGTCAGTAGAAATAATGGCGATAGGCTTGTCAATAAGTTTTCTAGTCACGCTAAAGCTTCCAGACGATATGGGAATCATCAAAAAGAAGCTGGGAATCATGAGTGTCTTCTCTAAATCGCAAGGTATTAATATTTTGTCAGCAGCTCGCCTTTTCCTGTTTGGCGCAAGAGATGTATGGTTTGTAGTTGCATTACCTGTTTTTCTAGAAGAATCATTGAACTGGAAGTTTTGGGAAATCGGAGGCTTCTTGGGGTTATGGGTGATTGGCTACGGAATTGTTCAGGCATCTGCACCAGGTATCCGAAAACTGTGGACCAGCTCAAAAACTCCCGGTGTCTCTTCCGTTCAGTTTTGGAGTGCTGCTTTGACAGCGATTCCAGCACTGATTGCGATTGCATTATGGCGAGAAACTGATTCTGCAATAGCTATAACATTGGGCCTGGTTTCTTTTGGTGTTGTTTTTGCGATGAACTCGTCTATACACTCATACATGATTTTGGCTTATACAGATAGTGAGAATGTAAGCCTAAATGTAGGATTTTATTATATGGCTAATGCCGCAGGTAGATTAATAGGTACAGTTTTATCAGGCTCTGTATTCATGATCGGTAAGACGACAATGCAGGGAATGCAGTTATGTTTATGGTGCTCATCTTTATTGGTGTTTCTCTCATTGCTAAGCAGCTTAAGGTTGCCAGAGCCAAAACATTCTTAACGAGCGCTAATAAACAATGACTGAGGAGGTAAGACCTTTGAAGGTGCAATAGTCATTTGCCTACCTTTTCAACTGCTGCTCGAGCCTTGGAGAGAATTTCACCCTGCAGGGGAACGAAACCCAACCCATCAGTTTGCGCCTGAGCCTCATCACTCAACATGTAGTCAAAGGTTGTTTTGAGTGCGTCAAGGTTGCTGCCATTACCAGTTTTGTATGCCAACAACCAGGTGAGAGTGGCAATCGGATAAGCCCCTTTGGCTGTGGGATTTGGATTGGTACCGGCGAGATTGGCGTCTAACTGGATGCCATTGAGGGCAGCAGCTCCTGTATTCACAGTTGGCTTGAGGAACTCGCCAGAGAGATTTTCAAGTGCAGCAGCTTTGACCTTTCCTTTGATGAATGACTGATTCACGTAACCGATCGCGCCAGGTGTATTTGTAATCACACCAGCAACACCTGAATTCCCTTTAGCGCCCACCCCTGTTGGCCATTCCACTGATTTCCCGGTTCCCAGGGTCCATTGTTGAGAAAAGGCCTGCATGGAATTTGTAAATGCCTTGGTGGTGCCAGAGCCATCAGAGCGATGCACCCAGGTGATCTTGCCTGCAGGGCAATTGAGTTGATTCCAATCATTGATGCTGCCAAGAGCAACTTGAACCGCTTGCTGTTGGGTCAACTTCAGATCGCAGTCTCGGTTGTAGCCAAAGGCGATGGTGCCTCCCACCATGGGGATTTGCACCAAGCCACGCTGAACCTTGTCAATATCTTCTTGCTTCATCGGATCATCCGATGCCGCGAAGCTCACGGTCTGATCAATGAAGGCTTTACGACCAGATCCAGAGCCAACAGCCTGATAGTTGACCTGCGGCCCCTCAGCCTTGGCCAGCTCAGAGAACCAACGGGTATAGATCTTTGCAGGGAAAGTGGCACCAGCTCCGCTGAGACGGCCGGATGACCCTGAGGTGCCTGAGGTGCTGCAAGCCGTGATGCCAACACCGAGAGCGACCAGTGAAGAAAGCAGAAAGCCCTTCTTGAGAATGGTCATCATGAGCTTTAGCGCTGTTAGGCGTTCCATAACTAGAGCAGCGCGGAGGTGAAACGAGGAAAAGTTAGCGATCCATCAAGAAATCTTGATATATCTAATCGGTTGCTAGCCCTTTGTTCGTCAGTACCTTGCCGATCCGCTCGGATGCCTACCAGGAGATGTGTTGAGTTGCTCTGTTGTTACCTCTTCAGCCAGGCCGTAGATCGATGTTGATCAGAAGAGCGTTGAGAACTGAGAGTTGAAAGTAGGCGTTGATTAGTTGCAGTAGAAGGATGCGACGAGGCTGCAGCACGCTTGATTGCTGGCCTCATCAGCCTCTGTTGCTGATCACGCCAAGGAGGCTTGACGATTGCATCTAAGACGCCATGGAGCTCATGGAGCGATGCACACAAGGCATCAAGGGGTTTTGGAGCGCTGCGCCACCCTAGTGGTGATGAGTGCAGGGTTCGATCAATGCTGGACAGCACTTGAGGTGAAAGTAGAAAGGGATTACACGCCCCAATGCAATAGATGAAGAGCCTTTTGGTTTAAATAATAGGGAGCCACTTGAATATAAAAATAGCTCAAGAAAGCTCCCTATAAGTTCACTAAAAAATACCGGGAATAATTTCTCCTGTTACTACATATGTACCGATGGCCACTAAAAAGCCAAGCATTGCGACTCTTCCGTTCCAAGTCTCTGCCTTGTTGCTCATGAAATCAGCGATCGTCATGGTCTTGCTCAAAATATGTGACTTGATAAAGATAAGAAAAACTATAAAAGAATGCTGTATAAAACCTCACAATACAGCCGCAAAAGTTGACTATGCCATGGTTTGAAGACTTACAATCAACAAACCTGTGCTTATAACTACAAAAGATAGGTTCTATTGGCCAATTGAAAATATCCATGCATTGACTTCTATGGCAACTAAAATTTATTGTGATATTACCTTTTTAGTGAGGAAGTGGTCGTCAATCAATTGACTTGCCCAAACGCAGCCATGAAGCAGCAAGACAAGCCAAGAATAATGAAGCAGGTCTTAGCTGCTTTCTAGTAAATGTAGGAATAAAAGCTCTATTAAACCAATTGGCTTAGTTTAAGACGGCCGACTTTATAAATTGCCAACTGATTCAAGATAAGACAAACTCGCGGCAAGCATGAATTGAAATCCTTTTCATACATCAACCTTTCATCATGAGCATCATTGCAGACACTTGCTATTACCTACATCTATTTCATATTGATACTTGAGGCATTGTTTGTCTAGCTAAAATCGCAAGGCTACTCAAATACACTTGATCTATATTCAAGCTTTTTAGTTCGAATACCAATCAATAAAACTACTATTATCCATATTCAATGTTTCGGTCTTTAATAATGCAAAAAATATCATGGGATCTTTTCGTATCTAATATTCTTCTGACTGAATCAAGATTTATCCTCAGAATTATCTAGAAATTGTTGGTCTCGGTAGCATCTTCTTCGGGTCCGCAAAGGGCGTGCCCTCAGCTGCCTTGATAGTTTCTGCAAGGTTTCTGTCGATCTCCTCCATTACGAAGATGAAGCGCCAAGATTCACGATGCTTCAACAAGTTTCGAAATGTGTTCGTCTTTTAGAAGAGTCGAGGCACCCATACGCTGCCTCGCTTTTGCATGGATAAGCTGCTTCTGTATACGAGAGAGTTTATGTGACTTAGAAAGAAGATAAATACCTCCAGCCAAAATAGACCAAATGGGCCAAAAAAAGGTAATTTTAGTAAACACCCAAACCCAGATAAGCAATTGATTGAAAACAAGGTAAAGCTTGAGCTCATTTTTCAAAGCTCTTTTTCTGCTGAGGAGTTTCAGAGCTTTCTGCCGCAGATCAAAATTTAACATTTCAGTCATGGAAAGTCTTCTCGTCTAACTCTATTTAGGCCAAAAGGCGCTTTTCTGTCTGCATCAATTGATTCACTTTGAACGAATCAAAGCTTAATTTAGTTGACCCTGTCATGCAAAAACTACTCCTGAAAATTTCAGATGGAGATGCTGCTTGCTATCTAACACCATCAACGCCCTAAAGGCTGCCATTTGAAATGGCTGATGAGATCATAAGAAAGAATAAAAGCCTTTGAAAGAATCAAGACACAGCAACCACTATTGCCCGCAAAGGCTTGATCCGTCTGAGCATCATGAAGGCAAATACATGCATTGTGTGACCAAGCTAGATGATTAAATTCAACAGAGGCCTCTACTGCATAACTGAGGGAATCATGTTACTACAGGTCTACAGAAGAGAGATCAATAACCTTCAAATATCAATCAGAAAATGATTCATTTAAGGAAAATCGGGAGCCCATTCATTAGAGTTTTATATAAGTTTTAATCTAAGAATGACTCCCAGTTAATCGCTCCCCATCAATTGGAGAATCGCCAGACTAAAAAACACCTGGGATAATGTCTCCCGTTGCAAGGTACGTAACCATAAGAGCCAACATACCAACCATTGCAATCCTGCCATTCAATGATTCTGCCTTATTGGTCATGCAATCATTAATGGTCTCTTTTAAGAAATCACTGATGGGCATGAACTTGCTCCATATAGATGGCTTTCAAATGATACACATAGAGATTCATCAAGGCTGTATTAGAAATTACAGGGAAACTACCTGGAAGGGTTGATGTCTTGGCCTCAAGATATTGAGCCATCAAAGATGTATTTACCGTTACCAAAGGTCAGGTTTTTCTTGATTGAATTCACAAGACTCATCTGAATTTAAATCGCAATCGCAAGCTTATTGGGTGTTCAAAAAAACAGGCTTCCATACACAGCTCTACCCGCAGCCATCAGATCTAGGCTGCTCTCCATTGACCTTTGCTTCAGCGTTCAGGCGCACACCGACCTGACACGAATTCTTTGGCTGGCTCAGCTGCTGGAAGGGCAAGGAGCCTTCCTGGAATCGTTTTGGTCTGCGCTATGTCGAAGACATCGCCACACGTACGTCTCCGAGCTACTCAGTCATCGGTGTTGATCGTGCGGGCAATCAATGGCATGACGTCAAAACAGACTTCAGCTACCGGCTGCCAAAAGAAGAACGGCGCTGGTGGCATTCACAGGTAATGCCTGTAGGCGAGGGTTATCCGCCCTATCCGTCGAGATGAAAACGGCCGGTGCGGATAAGGCAAAAAAAAGCCCCCGAAGGGGCGGTTGACCGTCAACGATTTGGCATGGCGTTCTATAGGGCGTCCACCATGGCCTCAAGTTTCCGCACGCCCGCTCTGGAGAAAAGCCTCGTCTGCATCGATCATCGCTTCCGCATCGTCGTGGAACCAGCATCCATACATCAAGTTGAGCACCCGATCCACATCAAGATCGCGATCGCTCACGTCCTGCCATAACCTCTGCGTCAGCTCAGCATCAGCAAGTTGAAACTGAGCGTTGGCCAAATTCCTTGCAGATGAGAAGTAAATTTCACGTTCACGTGCCGCAGGCGACGTATAAGTGAGAGGTTTGGTTTGGATCGCTTGCGAAAAAACCACCGTTGTCAAAACAACTGGTTCCATCTTGAGTATCGATGAATACAACTACAACCAGCATTAACGTTTGTTCAAGATGAACAGCAGGTTCTATCCAGGCCTCGCCTGGGCTTAGCCCCTCAGGCTTAAAGATCCTTCTCGATGATCATTGGTTTACTTGGCTTATACGTCTAGACGAAGCTGGTCTACGCGTATCAGGGCAAAAAAGCCCCCTGAGGGGCGGTTGATCAGTTGCATCTCGTGGCTGCGGTGTAGCTATTGGTGAGAATGATCATGCCTGCCTCTGCTCCGTTTGCCAGGAGGTCTTCTACAGCCCAAAAACCGCCAGCGGCCAAGAGTGAACCAGCGATAGAAGCAGTAACAACGCTGCGAAGTCCGTTCAGGTAGATGAAACGAGGAAAAGTTAGCAATCCATCAAGAAAACTTGATATATCTCATCGGTGGCTAGCGCTTGGTTCGTCAGTCCCTTGCCGATCCGCTCGGATGTCTGTCAGGAGATGTGTTGAGTGGCTCTGTTGTTGCCTCTTCAGCCAGGCCGTAGATCGATGTTGATCAGAAGAGCGTTGAGAACTGAGAGTTGAAAGTAGGCGTTGATCAGTTGCAGTAGAAGGAAGCCTCGAGGCTTCAGCACACTTGATTGATGGTTTCATCAGCCTCTGTTGCTGCTCACGAAAGGAGGCTTGACGATTGCATCGAAGGCGCCATGGAGCTCATGGAGCGATGCACACAAGGCATCAAGGGGTTTTGGAGCGCTGCGCCACCCCAGTGGTGATGAGTGCACCGATCGATCAATGCTTCACAGCACTTGAGGTGAAAGTAGAAAGGGACGACACGCCCCAATGCCATAGATGAGTGGCAAAGCTCTTTTTCTGGCAATCGCCCTGCTCCTGGTTGGTGTCGCTCTATGTGAACCTTTGATCGTCAGATTTCTCCAACCAGGTTGAGTTTTGATCAATCCTTCATGCTTTCAAGTGGTGCATCGATGAACGGCAAAGTTGTGGTTCTGGCCATCGTCCTATCCCTTGTGGGGATCGCTGCTTATGAATTTGTGCTGGTTGGCGGGGTCAGCTTGGAAGGAATCGCCAGGTTTGCCAATGGGGACCTTGGCCCGACTTGAGCACGCATGATTCCTAAACGGTGCAATCCTTTGGGCTGCTCTTCTTTGCCTCATTTTCAATTGGTGCAGACCGAAAGCCTTGCCCAGTTTTTGGGTTGAGATGGCCAGGCCAGCATTCTCAGCGCAAGGGTGGCAGGTTCTTGCAAAACTCGATTAGCACAGCACTTGCGCAGAAAGTAGAAAGGGAAGTGCCTGTCTCTAAGACATCGATGAACGGCAAAGTACTGGTGAGCGGAATCGTCTTGATCTTGTTGGCGATAGCTGTGTATGAATCCCTGCTCTTTAGAACCCTCCAACCTGCTTGAGTTGGGATGAGCTCTGACTGACAAGATCCCTTGCCTAGTTGATCGGCTCTCATGGCAAGAGGTGTACACAAGCAGCGACGCGCACGACTGAGCAGAAGTGGTTCTAGAACCGCATCGCCGCAGAGCAGAGGAACAACCGCTGCAGTTAAACCAGGCACAAGTCAAGGTGCTCTCGGTGACGTTGGCAGACAGCAAGTATCTGCCTATCGAGTTTTATTCGCGGAAACCGTACCCACTGCCTCCTGGATGGCCCTTTAAATGCAGCCCGATAAGGAACGATTTTTCTCTCCCTCCAATGACCTCCTTAGATAACCGCATTGCTGACTATCAGGACAAAGGCGAGGTCCTCGACAGTTATTTCTCTTCCTCCAGTGCCTCTGTAAAACCCACCTTCTATGCAATGAGTGATGGTGAGTACAAGGCTCATTACGACGCTCAGAAGGCTGCACGTGTTGCAGACCTCGAGCAAACCAAGGCTGCATACCTCAGCGCCCTTGAACGTCTTGAAATTCAGATCGCAAGGTTGACTCTTGAGGGAGCTCTGTCAGACAAGGCTAAGGAGCTAGCCCGTACTGCGAGCTAACCCCACCTCACAAGAGAACGCCAAGACCCTTGCTGTGAATGCAAAGCAACCAAGGGTCTTTTTTATATGCTGGCAAACCCACTGGTATGACTTGATGCTGTCCACCAACTAAGGCATCAGAACATTCGCTGACGGGCGATATCGGTCTTGGTTCTTGTTTGTGGGTCGCGCAGCGTGTGTTGCTGGAGTGATCTTTTTTTTCTGTAGTGGTGTACTGCTTAAGTGGCCTGAACTGCCATCTTGGCGAGGCTGTCTGAACGATCCATAGCGTCCAATCCCTTTAAGACCAGGGTTTAGCGGCTTCAACCAGGATGGATGGTTCGCAAATATTGGATTTTGTTGGTTCTTTGATTGACAATCTCGCAGTTGCTATGAACCACACGATTGAGGTGTGCTGAGGTGGCTCTGTCGTTTCCCCACGCCTGTTAAAGCTGGTCTTTTTGCTTAGTTGATCGTTGGCGCCGCTCACTTTGCGATTGACCTGATCAGCAACGATCAACCAGGCCCTATTGGCGATTGGCTGAGTTGTTGCTATGAACTAAAAGTCTTGCTGTCAATGACATGGGTATCAGCTTTTGGGGTAGTTGCTATGAACTGACCCCTACTTTGGTCTCGACCCTTGTACTTCTCACTGGCATCTGCTCCGTCTTTGCCTTTTTCGGACTGCGCGGTCTTGCAGTCGCCAAACCTCATCGAGCTCTGTGAGAACCACAAGATTTGCCCCTGGCCCTACGGGGCCTTTTTTATTGGTTTAGTGAGCAGTCACTGACAAGTGATAGCAAAGGGTTTCAACAGATACGATCTGGCGTCGAGGCCGGAGTGACAATTGCTAAGTCGGCGCCTGATGCCCCTCGACTGGCAGCGTCGAGGGGTTTTTCTTTCTCTCTTTATCGGGCTTCGTCATAGGCCATAGCCATTGTCTTCAGGAGGTATTTCAGGAGGCACTGTGCCTGTGCCTTCTAACGCGTCTCCGACCAGAGCAATCTCTTGAGGAGTGCTCGGCAGGTGGAAAGCACCAGATAGCAGCTCACGCGCACGATCACGCAAAGTGTCGTCTCCAGTCTCTTCGCTAAATCGAACAGTCTCTTTGATCAGTTGGATCAACTCAGCGTCAACTTCATCGGCCGCTTGCCAGCGTTCGAATAGTTCAGCGAAGTAGGTCTCATTCATCGTCATGACCTTCTCAAATTTCGAAAGGGATCCCTGCTGCCTTTATCTCCATCTCATGCGTGAAAAGGGCCTTTGCATCAGAGCGCTTCCCAGTTGGGTGTTTAAAGGGTATCTGTACTTGATAGATGTTCCCTTGCGTAGACATCTCGACCACCCCATCGAAGTGATCAAAGGTCGGCTGAAGAGAGGTGAGCTCGCCTTGCTGAAAACCAGGTCGATTGATCACCACGTGGATGAGGCAGGGGAGCGATGGAAAAGACTGCAAAAAGTGGGCTGGAGGGCCACGTCAGCCGAGTGGTGAGGGTCGTTGCAACCCCTTTGTCCCTAGACCAGTAGTGGAAAGTCAGGGCTTTGGTTTTTGTGCGAGAAGTTCTTTCAAGATCTCCTTTTGCCTAGCTGCAGCGAGCCTGTAGCCCCTTTCGAGATCTGTTTCTGTGGGTTCCTCCTTGGGAGCATCTTTTTTGTTTCGACGACCGAACATCCCAGTTATGGACTTACTGAGCATCGAGGCGCGGGAAATCTCGCTCAGCTGATGGTCTCACATGGCCAGCGATGGCAAGAACAGGCGTAAACGTGCGCAGCGTGAGAAGAAATAGCTCGCGAACCTTATTGCTGAATTTCAAGGCAACGGCGAGCTATAGGAGCCAAGCGCGGGGCAGTTCTAGGTGCTCGAGGAGTTCATAGCAGAGAAGCCTCCAGGCTTGAACCTTGCTCAAGCCATGCAACTTTTGTATTCCCTTGATGATCCGACCTATTGATCGATGGATTTTTAGTCGAGAAAACCGTACCTGTGACGTTCACGAAGAGATGTCTATCTCCAACCGGCCCTGGTTCTCACGACCCTTTTGGTTCGGTTGAACATTCTGGTGGAGTCAAACTGTAGGGGTCTTGAAGAGAACAATCATGTATTCACTATTCGATTCCGTCTTTGACGTTCCATTCGGCTACAGCATTCCTCGTGATCGCGTTGTTGTAATTCCTGATTCGCAGTACAACAAGCTGCGTGCGCAAGAAAACGAGCGCCAAGTTGCCAAACTTGAAGCTCGCAAGGAGCATCACTCGCAGGTGATTGAGCGCCTTAACGAGCAGATCAGTGAACTTCAAGCTGCCCTACCAGCAGCTGAGCCAGACAAAGAGTTAGCGGCCACCAAAGAGTGACCGCTAACGGCAGCTGGAGTGGGACCCCTCTGCCGATATTTGCTGGGATACAACGAGTCGTTCTACGGGGCCTGCGGGCCCCTTTCTCTTGTCTGAGCTAGTAGTTGCTGACAAGTGACCTCAAGGGTTTCAACGGACAGAACTGGCTATTGAGATCGTCGTTAACAAGACAAGGACTACCTGAATCCCCCATCCAGATTCGGGCCGTTCTTTTTTGTGCTCTTAGCAGCAAAAAATGCTTGTGCGATCCAGCCCCTGAGTGGTGCGCAAGGTAGTGCGGGGGCGTTTAGAGACGCTTGATCGAAAGGAGTAATTCTGCCTACTGACGCCTTGTTGTTGCTTGCTTAGACCTAGATCAGGAGTCCGAGGACGTAGAAACCCTAAAAACCTGTCCTGGACTTGAGGGCATCCAACGCGGGTGCCCTTCTTAATGCGCTGATTTTGGCGTCGCCATCAAAGAGAACGCATCACATTCACCGCTTGTGTTAAAGCTCACCAGTGGCATTGAGCCAGGTCACTGCATTTTTAAAGAGGTTGAGTGAATCTATGGATAGCGGTGAAGGATGAAAACAAAAAGTCGCCACCGCTCTAGGGGGAGAAAGTAAATAAGAAAAGCCCCGCAGCATGGCGGGGCTTTTTGATGGTTAGTCATCGAAGTTATTCAGTATTTTTTTACTGCAGTTGGTGTGGACTGATAGCTACAACCAGCAATCAACCAGATAATGAGTGACTTTTTAAGCGTTCAATCCCCGTGCAGCGTTCCCTTCGGCTTCCTCTATCTGTTGCAAGTGCTACTGCTATAGCCTTAGCGAGTGCTCCCATTCAGCCAGTCGCTGCTCAAGAGGATGGCAGTGCAGCAGATCTGGGGGTGATGGAGATCAACCTCAAAGACGCTGTGCAGTTCAACTGGGGTTTTCAAGGAGCACTGCAAGGAGCAGGTATACCTAATCAAGCAGGCATTGGCGCCTTCCTACCGATTACCATTGGTGAGAACAGTGTCTGGTTTATTGATGCTCTAGCCAATGCCAACTTTGCTGACCGTGAGGGTGAAAGCAGCATCGTTAATACCGATGTCGCTGGTACCAACATCAGCACATCAACAAGGCTTGGTTACCGCTGGCTCAATGGTGATCGCTCTTGGATGTATGGCATCAACGCTGGTTATGACAGCCGGCCGATGAATACAGGTGATGCTGATACCAGCATCAATGTTTTTGATAAGCGTGATGTCTTCTTCTCTCAAGTTGCTGCAGGATTAGAAGCAGTCTCAGAAACCTGGAACTTCAATGCCTATGCACTGGTTCCCATTGGTGATGTTGAACATAGGCTAAATAGCCATTACGACGGTGGCTCTCTTGATACCTACGGCTTAGATGTTGGCTACAACATCACACCAGATCTCAATGCTTCTGTTGGTTATTACTACCAAAGTGGTGATCTCGGTGAGGCTGATGGTTCTGGTGTTAAAGGAAGGCTTGCATACAACATCAGCAATGGTTTAACCCTTGGTGCCAATCTTTCTTACGACGAAGCCTTTGATACACGCTTTACAGCAGACATTAAATATCGTTTTGGCAGCAATGGTTATGGAGCACCAAGTAGCAAGAAAGAGTGGAAGACTCCTGCTATTGAGGCGTTATCTGCAACACCAGTCAATCGGGATGTAAGGGTGCATGATTGTACATGGTGGAATATTAATGATGGGTGTTAGCGTTATCTGCCGGCCGCGTTGCGTGAGTGCCAGGGTGTCGATTTCTGGTGCCAGCGGTGATGTGCCTTATGACTATATCCGCCAAAAGCCCCTGCCATGAGCTGGCTTTTTATTTCTTTAACTACCTCAATATTTGCTTATAACGCCATTCGATACTTGGCATCTTAAACTTACAAACAACAACCAATTTCTAAACCAATGTCAGAGGAAAAACCCAAGGCATTTGTCGCTAACGTTAAAGCCGAGGATTCACTAGAGGAATAGCCCAAGGCAGAAGGTGCTGATGTTACAGCTATTCCCAAAGCTGCTGGGTTTGCGACTACAAAAGAAGACTTAAAAGCGCATCTGCCAGTCCTGTCTAGTAGAGAGCTGAGTCTTAATACCCTGACGAACTGTAAAAACATCTTTTAACTCATGTAGAAAGTAAAGTCATTCGACTCACAGACAATGCAGCTCTTTCTATGTGATGCCCAGTTCGAAGATGTTGAGCTTCAGAAAGCCGCCTATGCCCAGTTTATTGAACTATGGGAAAGTGGAGCCATGGCAAAGGAAGATAAATTTGAAGGTTTTGAACTCCTTTTCCGTGTTCATGCTCCAGGCGAAGGGCGTGTCGTCATCCTGTGCAGGGCAGAGAGCGACAAGCAACTGTTCACACATTTCGCTCCCTGGCGTGCTCAATTCGGAATTGTGATGGAATTTACACCTGTTATGAGCTGTCAAGATGTAGTTGATGCGCACAAAGATCTGTTTGCCAAGCTTCCACCCCGCAGTGCTGTTTAATAGCATCAAACAAACAAGTTATGACCCCGCCAAATGCGGGGTTCATTTAATAGCTGTTCTGTTCAAGAGAAGAAAATTTGCTATCGCATTCAGCATCTAGTAATGACTGGAAGACTGGAATGAGATTGGTACCCTAAGCAGTCTTCCTTCAGATCGGCGAACTGCAAACTGCACTACCAGCAGCTGAGCCAGACAAAGAGTTAGCGGCCACAAAAGAGTGACCGCTAGCGGCAGCTGGAGTGGGACCCATCTGCCGATATTTGCTGGGATACAACGAGTCGTTCTACGGGGCCTGCGGGCCTCTTTCTCTTGTCTGAGCTAGTAGTTGCTGACAAGTGACAGGAAGGGGGGCAACGGATAGAACCGGTTGTTGAGATCGTCGTTAAAAAGGTAATGCCTACCTGAATCCTCCTCATAGCTCCAGGTTTTTTTATTGTGGCTTCAGCAGACAAGGAATGCTTAGGGAAAGGAGCCAATGATTGCTTCAAAGGGGAACTGCTTGAGCGTTTAAAAGCTTTCGCTTTTCTAAGCATTGGATCGTAAGAGAGTGTTAAACCCCATTGCCATCAAGGGTTTAGGCGTTCCTTTCTTTCACTGAACTTTTAACTTGGCCTGTTGGGCAGGGTTAGTTCAAGCAAAACCGCGATGCTTGGATGGCGTTTGACTTCCGGCAATGAGGAAGTCGATTTGATCGCTGCCTGGGTCGTACAGGGTGTAATGAGGGCCAGCTCCGATGCCGATCACGCTCCGTTTGGGAACCGTCTGTTGATGTTGCTGTTGACCCTCCAAATCCTTGACTTGTGAGTCGATACCTCCACCTGTTAACTCAAGACGAAATTGCTTAGTGCTGCGTGCAGTGAACAGTCTGTTCACATCGAGTCGTGTGAGGCGATCAAGGAGTACTAACGGTGAGCTCTCTGGCGTCAGGTTGTCGCCAACGTCCGCCGAGCTGCCATGGATGAGACCACAATCCAGTTCAATGAAGCCGAATTGAAGAGAGGCCAGCCAGTTCAAGTGAGCAGAATCAACAGCATTGACAAGTGCATGCACAGCATCTTCTCCTTGGTTGAGACGTAGTGCTTCGGCATTTCGATCACCACGAAACCCGCGCTCTGCAAGCAATTGTTCTTCCCACCACCCATAGATGCATTGGGGTTTTAATTCATTGCGATGAGGGTTTTGCAGACGGTTCAACAGTGCGTTGCAGTTGCGATCAGGACCAATCAGATCTCCCAAGACAAAGAGGGTCTCTACCCCACGGGTTTTCTTTAAGTCTCGCTGGATGAGGTTATAAACCTCCAAATCTCCGCGGAGACCGCTTACGAGTGCCCAGCGATCCATCAGCGTTCACACACGTGGCTGGCGTCTTCTGCTTGTTCGGCATATTCGAAGCCATGGCTCAAGCGCCAGGCGAACACTGGAGGTAGCCCCGCTTCAACAATGGCTTGACAGGTTCGCCCAACGTCATAGCTCACCTCTTTGATCTCAACCTCATCAGTGGCATCGTTGTGAATCACATAGGTGGCGCTGGTACTCCCGTGACGTGGCTCGCCCACAGAGCCAGCATTGACGATTCGACGCATTGGCAAATTGAGCTCGTGCTCCCCTGCGCTGTGGCTGCCGGCGTTTTGCAGGCGCACATGAATTGATCCATTCCGCAGTTCACGCACATAAGGCTGATGAGTGTGTCCACAGAAAAGGGTCTCGGCTCCTGCCGTTTCCACCCTTTCGAGTGCTGCAAAGGCATCCATATTTGGCAGCAGATATTCGTGTTGGCTATTGGGGCTGCCGTGCACAAACAGGAGCCGATCTCGACGTAACGATGTCGGCAGACTGGCCAGAAAGGCCTTGTTCTCATCCGTCATCCGCTCGGCTGTCCACTGATGGGCCAGGTGTCCGCGCCGTTCAGCCAGCTGAGATGGGTAACTGCACTCGCATGCATTCAGTCCATCGATGATGTCCTCGTCCCAGCAGCCCTGACAAGTGGGTATGGCACGTTCTCGCACCAGCTCCACAACTTCGTTGGGTTGGGGGCCGTAGCCCACTAAATCGCCAAGGCAGGTGATCGTCTCGATCCCTTGTTGATCAATGTCATCCAGCACCGCCTCGAATGCAGCGAGGTTGGCGTGCAGACACGAAATCACAGCATGAGCCATAACAATCAGCGTGAGTGAGTGAGTTCTGGTTGCCGATCCCGCAGAGGTGCCTGATGCATCTCCAATACGGCATCGTTGAGCAGGCAGTCGTCGATCGTCGACTGAGCGCCGACTGCATCGAGCGCTTTGCCTTGAACCACCAATTCAGACACTCGAGTGGGGCGGCCATTTGGTGGTGCAACTGCTTGCAGGGGCAGGAACTGTGAACCGTCCTGAGTCATCATCCAGTTGCAGAAAAATGCACGACCATCAGGCAGATTCATTAATGCCTTGGCTCGGTAAACATCGCCATAGGCACCGTTCACAAGTTCGAACCAGAAGCTGTTGAGGCTGCTGGGGTCCCAGACATATTTGTGAAGGCTGATGGTCCAGGACTCGAGCTTGCTGAATTCCAGGGTGTCTCGCTTCGGTAATTCAGGGTCTTGGCCGAAGTGGAGATGGCGATCAGGGAGCAGCTGAAATGCTTCGAGCTGAGCTTTGACGCGAGGATCGATCCCGATCAGACCACTCTCCTTGGGAGGGCGGAACTGAGGAACTTCGATCAATGCCAGCAAGTCGTCCGGTTGGGATGCGAGGTCTAGATGCGGATCAGTGAGGTCTCTCAGTTGAGGAATCTGATCTTGGAGAAAGGCAAGATCTATCCCCGTGTCGGGGGCCTGTTCAAGGCCTTCATCGGCGCAACCCTCAAGTCGCAGGTATCCGCAAGAGCCTGGGTGGCTCTGCATCGTGTTGAGGATCCAGGTTGTTTTGCCGCAGCCGGGAGGCCCTGAGATCAGCCAAGTTTTGCTCATGGTTGTCGCAACAAGGCTGTTGGCTGATTGCGTGGAACTCGCATGGTCATCATTTGGGGTTGGTCCAACCCGCCGCCCTGAAAGGCCCCTGAGTCTCCATCCGTGGCCTCGGCCGATAGACGGAGAACCAAAACCAAGGATGGGAATGGGAATCATTCTCATCATGACTGGTTTGATTCCCTCCTGTCCACCCCCATCAAGAGATTGATTCGTTGGCTCAATAGGGGTGAGGGCAAAATCCATTAGTAGAGGTCCATGTGCTTGCCTCATCGCTTTATGGACCGTCGCCATTGGTCTCTACTCGCAGGAGCTGTTCTACTCACTGGTGCCCTATCTCTTCTTTTTATTGAGATCGATTTAGGGATGGAAGAAGCCATCCCACAAAACCCAGAGGAACAGCCCATCCCTGATCCGCCAGAGACGTATGGCGCAGGCAAGATCTTGATGGGCGACTGACAATGATGAGTGAGATGTGGCGCGGCGTGGCGTATTTGTTGGCTGCCCCCAAGGGCTAGAGGTTTCTGCAATTCATGGATTGCGCTGGCCCTAGCGATCTCGATCGCGATATCGAGTTGTCCAAGGCCGCTCGATGAAGGCTGAGCCTGCCTTACTGAAAACCAAGATGATCAATCCCCACGTGGATGACCCGCGTGAGCGATGGAAGCAGCGCAAGAAAGATCGGTGGCAGGAGTTCTACCCCTCCTCAGGGTTAAGGCGTCTTAGTCCTCCATTCGTGAAGCGCTATCAGCAAAGGTTTTTTCCAATCGCTCTTTGATTGCGTCGTTTGGTGCGATCTTTCGCCGCGAGCTGCCCTTCTGTTGAGAACTGAAGTTAAAGAGCCCTCCTGCTTTTCTCACTTCGCTGGCCCGATCAGGGCCTTTCCTGATCGTCAGTCTGAACAACCTCCAAAAACCAAGGCCAAATAAGACAAGCAAAGAGAGAAGAAGTGCTAAAGCAGCGTTCGTCTCCATAGCAGGCCAAGGGGGTATTGAAACTTAGACCACCTGTTGTACACCTGCAGCCTTGCAGACATCTGATCTGCGTAAATCGAAAGACCGGTGGAGTGACCACCGAGGTGTTCGAGGGCCTTTAAGGGCTTTTAGAGAAGGTTTCCTCTAACTGTTTTCTGATTTTGTAGCTCTGGATGCTGTCTTTTGGTTTGACCTCTTGTTGAGACCTGAAGTCAAAAAGACCTGTTCTCCCCCATCCGTTTGCCCCACCACGGCCATTTCTCATCGTCATTCCTACCCACCAAAACTGAAGGCCAAGGAAGACAAGCAAACAGATCCCAAGAGCGATATAGCCAGCATTCATCTCAACTCAGAGCGTGTTGCATAAGAGAAGCCTTGCACACATCTGATGGGCTTACATGACCAGATAGAGCAAGAACAATAAAAGTTGCTCCCAATCTGAGAAGAAGTGGATCGAGGCTTGTATTGATGAATGTAAGGACAACGGAGAAACCAGCGATCCAAGCGAGTAGCGGTTCTATGTCATCAACAAGATCACAGGAGAGAAGCGTTTGCTTTGAAACCTTGCGCAAGCAAAGAAGCTCTGGGGTTCCCTCAAAGATGCGATGGATTGATCGATGGATTTTGATTCGCGAAAACCGTACACGAGCCGTTCAGGTGGTGATGTCTATCGCCGACCGGCACTGGTTCTTACGACCTTTTTGGTTCGGTCGGAAATTCTGATGGCGTCATGCTGTAGGGGTCTTGAACTGAATGACATGTATTCACGATTCGACGAAGTCTTCAATGCTCCCTTTGGCTACACCATTCCTCGTGATCGCGTTGTTGTGATCCCTGATTCTGCGTACAAGGCTGCTCAGGAACGTCAAAACGCACAGCGCGTTGCTCGTCTTGAAGCACGCAGAGCAGAGCATCTTTCAGTTGTTGATCAGCTCGAGAAGCAGATTGCCGAATTGCAGCCTTCTCAGCAAGAACCAGTGCCAGACAAAGGGTTGGCGGCAGCTGAAACCTGACCGCTAGCACCTATGGGTGTGGGAGAGAAAAGACCTCCTGGTTCCTCGGGGGTCTTTTGTTCCTAAGGGAATCTTGAACTGCAGCGTGATGGTGCACACCTCCACAAGATCAACACCATGGCTTTAAGAGGTGAGTTGCTGAGCAACAAGGGAAAAGTCAGCTTGGATTAATTCAAAATGAATCAGCAGATTTTTCTGACCAAATGGCTCAGTAAACGAGGTGAAATGATTCAGTCTTCAGCTTGTTCTCTTCTCCCAAGCCGATTTTATCGATGATCTAAAGGAGCTTGCTCTGATGCTTGGTGATCATCCAGTTGTTGATTGCTGCTTGCATGCTTGCGTCTGTTCACCGGTTAGAGGCACTGATAGGCCGGCTAATCCATCTCAATCTTACTGTTTTTTCTTGACTTCTTTTCTCTTGGATCGGAGTTGTATTTTTAACAGACCGGAACGATCCATTGAATGCCTAACCAACAGCGGCTGCGAGCCCGCTTGCTGGAGTTCCTGAAGTTCCGAGTTCTGGCTGCTCAGGAGGAGTTTTTTACACCCTGGCAGAGCAAGGCTGGAATCGATTGCATCAAGCTACGTGCTTGGCTCTCTGATGTTTGGCCAGAAGCCCTTGCTCTCGATGACGACCAGTTGAAGCAGGTGCTTGATCAGGCGCGCTGGCTTTATGTGAACTGAGGCCCCAAGAGAAAGAAGGCTCCCTTCAGGCTATTGGGAGAACCAAAGAAATACATTCGCCAATGCGGCTCAAGCTCTGATGCTCTTCTTGCTGATCGGAGCTCTGGCTGCTCCTTCTAGAGCTGAGAAATCTATACGCCAACCTTGACTATCAGAAAAATACTTCGACCTATGCCCACAGTGGTGCGTCGGAGAAAGATAGGGCGACTCAATCAAAGAGTGGAGTCAATATCTGCAGAATGAGGAGAGTAAGGAATGGGAAGAGGCGACGAGAACCGACTGCATCAAGGTTTGGGCTCCTTCTATCGATGGCACTGGCTGGAAGCAGGGCGACGTTGATTGAGCAGATCGAGGTCTATCTCCTCTGCCATAAAAAAAGGCCCTCTGGTAGGTACAGAGGGCAGCTCATGCGTTCGTTCCAACTTTGGCTAAGTCACAAGGCGTTTGCACGCACCAAGGCAACAAGCTTAGGTATCAAATGCCCACTCGCATAGCAACAGGGGGGAGTAGACGTTCTCTTTGATCCAAGATCCCTGGTCCCTGTTTGTTTTATCCCACCTAAGCAGCGCCAGGCTGATCCCACATCATTAGCAGCCAGCGGTCAGCAATCTGCTCCGCGAGCTGGTCAACAACTGCGAGCTGGTCGAGTTCACGAGCTTTGATTCACTTTTTCTCTCGTTTGGCAGGCATTCGCCTGTTCTTGCCAAAGCCGCTCATATCGAGCCCATGCCAGTTGTATGCAAGGCTTCCTGTATGGAGATGAACGCTGGCTACATAGGGCTTGGGCTCTGTTTTCTTGTTTTCGCTGGACTTCAGTTCTGGTGGCTAGGTATGACGATGGGACTATTCAGTAAAAGAAGGGACTTGCAAGTCGAATTCAAGCCTCCAAAGGAAGTCGGCACAAACTTCAAGCCGCAAAGGGATCTTAGTCCAATCAGTCGGGACGTCGAATTTAAAAGGCGCTTGGAGCAGACCTTTGCTGAAAGCCCTTCAGAAAGGGAGGATTGATAACAACCATGGCCACTATCCCTTAAAGTACTGGGAAGTATTTAGTTCTTCAACATACATAAATCTGATGGATGCCAAAGTATTTTTAAAAGAGTATTAAATAATGATTCCTTGGCGCATCCGAGATATCGATCATGCTTCTCAGCGCTCTCAATTCTCAAAGATCTATGCAGCTCAAGCATGACTGTATTGCTTGAGTATCTGAAGATCTATAGCTGCCAAAACCTCAATATTCGTTGCCTCTAATCGAATATTTGGGGCCATGCCATCATCATAGGCTTGTTTCCAACGAGATGCACATACACACCAATGATCACCTGGTTTCAACCCTGAGAATCCATACTGAGGCATTGGCGTTGATAGATCGTTCCCTTGAGCTTTGCTATAGGTCAGAAATTGCTCACTGATCACGCAGCAAACCGTATGCTGACCAAGGTCATATCCATCAGTTCTACATTTTCCGTCTCGATACCAACCCGTGTTCGGATCACAACTACAAATCTCGAGAGGTTCGCCTAAAACATTTCGATCCATTGGCAAATGACTGGTTAGCTAAATCTTATAGGTTTAAAGCTGCAAGGCAATAGCAACCGAGCCTTAGCATTTGCTTTGAGATAAGCATAAGTAGTATTCTGCCTGCCTCAGTTAAGCCGAATTCTATTTACCGCTGATGGATCCAACTATCAACCACGCTAAAACTTGGTCGTTCTGGATCACTAAAATCTAGTCGGTACTTTTTAACCTCGTAGCCCCATCCATTCCCAGGATGATATTCGTATTCAATAAACGATGAACCCGCTTGTCTTTCGATGTTATGGAGAAACAGGCTCCTGCCAGGGGTTTTGATGGGTGAGTTGTCTCTAAAATTATTCTTCGAAAGGCAGAGCTTCCTGCTTCCATCACCATGTCTTATTGCGAAGATCAAGTACTTATTTCCATGAGCGTTGATTCTACTTGCATAATCAATTTGCCAATTCCT
The DNA here is from genome assembly GCF_047304505.1 of Prochlorococcus sp. MIT 1318. Lineage (NCBI taxonomy): Bacteria > Bacillati > Cyanobacteriota > Cyanophyceae > Synechococcales > Prochlorococcaceae > Prochlorococcus > Prochlorococcus sp. MIT 1318. Next base: position 1,704,761 of record NZ_CP138958.1, read on the forward strand.
GGGATCAAAAGAATCACTTGCTAGCTCACAATCGGCTCCAAATGCTCTTTTGGCTTTAGAGATTAGTGAAGAGGATTGGCATAATTTTTCAATATCATTCCTAACATTTACTTGTCGAGTACCTGAAAGCTCCTCCAGTCTTTCAATTGTAATCCATTCTTTGTCGTTGACTCCACGACCAATTATTTTGCTTTTCCATAGCCCTTCTCTGCAATTATAGCTATAAGTTGTGCCTTCAATGACTTTATCCTTTGCCTCCGCAGAGATTGTTAATGTGCAGAGTAATATGCCGGCCAATGCAGATTTGAAGATGAAATCTGAGATTGGCGTGCATCGCATATAGAGGCTTGAAGATCATTTGTATATTTTATCATAATTAGAATACTCCGCTCTTGAGCGTTATGCTTTAGCCGTTGTAGACTTTAGATTTAAGAATGATTAATTGATTTAGAAACCATGAAGCCAAGAAGGCGTTAGGCATTGGTTGATTTGTTGTAGGTGTGAATATAGACTTGCCAGAAGCTCATATCCATTTTAACGCAATAGAGCTTTGCGGAAAGGAGATGTTTTGCTTCTAGTCAGCATAGTAAAAAAAATCATGCTCACGCTTGTTGTACTTGCCATCAACGTGGCTGGGTGCGGAAATCAAATGACAGAAGATGAATTAGCTCGCTTTTACTGCGAGCAGTGGCGAAATGGAGAGATGACTTCGGAGTTTGCTTACAACTTTCTAGTGCATGGGATTGTCTTTAATCGAGGTGCTTATGGGAAAGGCTTTGCTGATCCAAAGGAGTATGAAAAGCAGCTCAACAAAAGATGCTCAGAAGTAGGTTTCCAATAATGCAACGCTAGTCAAAATTTAGTCATCGTTTCGATACCGGTGAGTCGCACAACATCAAAGCTAAGATCTCTATGAATGAACTTCGTGGGGATGTAAGGCCTTTGCAATATGGTTGAGCAGCTCTAAAGACATTCTCGTTACACCAACTGCAGAAGGACACTAGCCCTTTGATTGCGAATAAGATTTGCTCCACCAGACGGCTGGGCAAATTACCTAAGATGGTGGCGATTGTGATGCTTGATGTTTCCTTTGTTTTGCTATTCGCTAGCCATGCTACACACGAATCAGATGATGATGACTGTCTAGTAGGTGAGCTGAATGAAATTCTCCACTTAACCTCCGATCATTTAATTCATTCACGCTCAGATGTTCAAGCAGCTTGCAGACAGAGCATTTGCGTTCACGGCGTTAGCAAGATGATTGTCTGGTTTTTACACGAGCGAAAGCAGCTCACCGGATTGGACTTTTTCAAAACGCGATTTCTAACCACTTTTGGACCTCCACTCCTTAGATGCCAACCCTGAACACAAACGTGGCATCTACTGTGAGTTATTCAGTGAGATCAGCATCAGGAGCAGGCTTGAGCTAAGGCGGGACTTCTATGACACGGCCTTGTCTTAAACCTAGATAGCGCCTCGTGACTTGTGATATAGGGCACCGGCATCTTCACCAGCAATGCCATAGACCCCTTCTATTACTGGACCTACGCTTCTTCCTCCTATCACCATGAGATGTGATCAGGCAAAATTGAGTTAGATCAGATCAAATGGAGGTTTAGGCGTGACTGTTCACGAAAGAGATGTCGATGATGATTCCTATGACGAAGTTGATGAGTACCTCAGCAGCCAAGAATCTGATGAGGAAGAACGTGCTTACTTTCCAGTTGAAGATTCAAAGCCGCCTCACTACTGAGACACTTGCCTTTGAAAAGATCAATAAGAATTTGAAACCTCAATTGCCTTCGGGAACCTTTGATCGATGGAAGCAGATAACTAATGATTTTTGTTCCAAGGGATGTGCCGCCTATAGGCAAGGCACGATTTACAGGCAGATGATCATTGGCTGCCATGACAACCTCAACCGTGCCCTTCTGAAGGAACTAAAAGGACTGGGAGAGAACTGATGGGGCACTTGCACTGGAGTTATCTCGAAGTTGTTTTGTTGGTTGTTTTCTACTGGGGTTTGATGATTTGGTGGATCAGGAGAGCTAAGAGAAAGCAAGAGCTTGCTAAACCGTTGACTGAAAAGCAGTTCGCTAAGTGTTTGGAGCGGATATGGGCAAGACACTTCTAGTTCTGCTTCTTACTCTTTGGGCAGTCCCTTCCAATGCAGCAGAAGTGCTTGCGATAGGGGATGGCGACACTTTGACCGTCACAGAAGGCAGCCAAAGGATCAAAGTACGCCTTGCCTGCGTAGATGCCCCAAAGACTTCACAATCGCACTATGGCATAACAGCACGACAAGCACTCAACAGTCTTCTGCCGGTTGGGTCTGATGTGACTCTCCGCTCCAAGGCAACTGACCGCTATGAAAAAACCGTGGCAGAGGTGATCCTTAATGGCAGCAACATCAACCAGTCATTAGTGAAGTCGGGAAATGCGTTTGTCTATTGGCAGTACATCAAAGGGTGTGATCACAGACCTACTGAGCTCTAGAGATCACTGTCAGGCAAGGAGGAATGGGAATGTGGCCTGTTTCTGCTGGGATCCAGCGTCCATGACACTACAGGACAAATAAGCAGAGCAACAGCAAGGGAACGCGTTATCGCTGAAGGACATCATTTCATGGAGTGCAGCGCAGGAACTGCTCAGGCAAGGGCACTTTTATCTAGATGGGGATCAGGACGGGGATGCATGTGAGTCGATCAGGCGGCAGATTGCAACTTGATGACGGTTTCGTGCCGATAGGAGCCTGATAGAGCATTGTCTGAGCGGAGGCGCTTTAGCGATGCAACATCCCATTTGGGTAATCCTTGCTTGGGCAGTTGCTTGCTTCGCTGTTGGCATGAAATTACGAAGACTCTCCCATCTACTCTTCCAGAAGACACTGAATGGATCATTCGCAACAGAAGACTTCAGAGCATCGCTAGAGCGTATCTGGGAGAAGGAAATAGTGTGATGAAACTAGCTTTCGAGAACTCTTGCATGATTTCATTTACAAAGGTATGAACCCATGATTAATTTCCACTGGCGTATCTAACTATGGAAATAACGGCAATAATGATTACACCATATGTCCAGATTGCTCCACTTCTATTCGTTAGCCTCTCTAACCAAACAGGAAATCCTGAAGCATTATTGATCAGTAGATAGGCTAGACCCAAGACCACCATCGGAATGCCTAGCGCTAGCAATAAATCCATGCCTTTAGTCCATTGATCCTAATCATATCCTTTGTGTCGTGAAAGCAAGTATTTTTTCAACACAAAGAAAAAGGCTGTAGTTTCTTTGGGGCCGATTTAGTCCTATTGCCTGATAGTGTTCTTCCACCAATCCGGCAGAAAATCATAAAAACAGCATAAGAGAGTGGGCTACTAGATCATGCAGCCTTGGCAAAGCAATTCAGTTCTAAAGATCACAACCTTGGCAGGTTCATTGCTGGACTTGAGAGTATGTATGGGAGCCTGGAGATACCAGCACCAAATTCGACGGCCTAAAGCTAGCCGATGTCCACTTATCTCAAGGCGATTTGCAAATGCTACGGCATCAATCAAGTACTCAGAAAGCCAAAGAGTTCAATCCGTCTGAAAGTCTGCCTTCAGTCTTCTACTTGAGCTATGTCCTGTCTGACAGACTATTAACTATCTTTCGTCTGACTGGTTTACTGTCCGAGGTGGGCCAGGCATCATTTACTTAGATGGACTGAGTCAGGGAATAGAAGTTTGTTTTTGCTCGATTTCATTAAGAAGACGAATGCGTTGTATGTCTTATTAAACATATAAACAAACTTTTAATCTAAAATTCATACCAGAGCAACGCTTCAAAAGATCTATAGGGGCTTAGTCTCTCTGGCCTGTGGGATGGCTGCATGCTCAAAAGGTGATTCATTATCCACTTCCCTTTTGGCTGCAGCTATCAGGGCACCTAAATTGTAGTCATGAATAAAGAGTGAGATAGTCCTCCTTTGACTTCATGGGGCACAACGGCTGTCTGTTCATCGCATAGCAGCTGTGTGTTCTCAAGTGCCTAACGATCAACTAGATAACGATTGTTGATTAACTCATCAAAGACTGTTGCCCCTCTTGCTTTCTTCCCAGCTGATACAGGAGTTATCTGATCAAGTACAGCGGCAAAGCAAGTGATCCAGAAACTACCCTTGCAGACACCAGCTGATTGGCAAATGTGATCAGGAGCGACTTCAATACAACCCTGCGTTCGAGAAACTTTGATACTTGCGATTTGAGAGTCAAGCTCTAGATCCAATAGCTGTGCCTCTTTTACAGTTATTGCTGTCCCTGCGGCATGGCATTCGAGCAACATTTGATAGTTCATTTATAGACCAGATGTCAGTAGACGCTACATTCACATGTCTAGCGGCGAGTCGTTTTAAGGGTCACCCGCTATCCCATCGGTATTTCTAGCAGCTTAGGACACCTCGAAGATGCGAGAGCTTTTTGAAAAAAGAGGGTTGGATGGCCACGTCAGCCATTGGCAAGGGGTTGTGTCACCCTCTTGCACCAGTTCAGAGCTAGCAAGTCAAGCTCTTGGCTTCTGCTCGAGAAGACCTTTCAGGATTTCCTTTTGCCTAGCAGCAGCACGGATATAACCCCTTTGTAACTCTGCTTTAGCCAATTCCTTCTTTAGAGGAGCTTCTACCTCCGCCAATTCCTTCTTTAGACGAGCCAATATCTCAGCGATTTCGTTTTTTAGACGAGCCTCTGCCTCAGCCAATTCGTTCTTGATACGAGCAATCCGAAGATCGATCTCCTGCTCGCTTTCCTTGCTGCTCATCTAGATACTGAAGGGCTCGTCAAGCTGATGTTCTCACATGGCCAGGAATGCAAGAACAAAAAGTTGTGCCCAACCTTAGAAGAAGGGGATCGAGGCTTGTATTGCTGAATGTCAGAACAACGGCGAGGCCAGCGAGCCAAGTGAGGGTCAGGTCTTCGTCATCGACAAGATCACAGGAGAGAAGCCCTGGCCTGCCCTCGAAGATGCGATGGGTTGATCGATGGATTCTTATTGACGCAAACCGTATTCGAGACGTTCAGGAGGTGATGCCTAGCCCCGACCGGCCCTGGTTCTTACGCCCTTTGTAGTTCGCTCTCACGTTCTGATGGCGTCATGCTGTACAGGTCTTGAATTGCACGACCTGTACTCACGATTCGACGAAGGCATCAATGCTCCCTTTGGCTACACCATTCCTCGTGATCGCGTTGTTGTGATCCCTAATTCTGAGTACAAGGCTGCTCAGGAGTGTCAAAACGCACAGCGCGTTGCTCGTCTTGAAGCACGCAGAGCAGAGCATCCTTCAGTTGTTGATCAGTTCGAGAAGCAGATTGCCGAATTGCAGCCTGCCCTACATGAAGTAGATCCATATACAGAGTTTGCCGCCACCAAGGAGTGATCGCTGGGCGGATGCTGGCGATCAGCTGGTCGTTTGTTAGTTGTTGATTCCTTCTGTTCTCACACAGAGGGTATTTTTAGTGTGCACATTTCAGCGATCGTTGAGGACAAGAGCACGAGAAACGCACCATCAATCCAACCGCTCTGCGTAGTCTCTTAACACTTCTGCAATTTTGTGCGGTGGGATCTCTTGCTGATATTCCCTGCACAGATCGAAGAGCTTGTCTGTGAAGTCCTTCATAGGACTTGGCTTCTTGGTTTCAGTCATTGAGCAATCTCCACATCAGGAATCCTGGCATGCGGCTAAAAAAAGAGCCCCCCTAGGGGCTGGTTTGTTCTTTCTGCTTTTTCCAAGCAGTGGCTCATAACGTCCTCCTCCATTGGAGATACCCTTTTAGTGTTTGTGGGCTTCTTAAGTTGCTTGTGGAGCCATCGAAGCAAGAATATGGGAAGCATAGAATTAATAGCCATGACAACTAGAGCAGGTGTGCCCATGCCCTGAAACGCCATGCACTTATGTGTTAGTTCCCTTGCTGTCGTTACCTGTTGTCATCGCTAAGAACGCTTGCGGCGCAATCTTGATCGTTCGACAGACGCCATTTCGGCGGCGTCAACCACCCAAGCCGATTGTTGGTATGGCATCACGGTTCAAAAGCAATACAAAGCCCTTGCAACTGCAGGGGCTTTGTATTGCTTTAACCACCTCACTCTTTGCTTAAAATGACATTCGATAGTTGGCAGCTTAAACTTACAAATAACAACCAATTTCTAATCTCATGTCAGAAGAACAACTCATTGAGGGTCTTCATACCCATTGCAAACATGTTGAGCAATAGCAAAACCACATCCTTGAGTTTCTAGAATGCATAAGCGCAGACAACTCTCGCCTCCTTAAGTTAAGAGTGTGGTGGCAAGATCAGAAAGAGAACTGACGGTGGCGAGTTAACCCTCTGATCATTCAATAAGTCCATCTGCCTCCAGTTCCTCTCGATGCTTAAGGGCTCTTCTCAATTGGCCTGCAACAAAAGGAATGTGGAGTGCATACTTCTGCAGTTGAGCCCGCTCCTCGAGGCTGACAGGTTCTCCAGTCGCTAAGCGATGGATGATCTCCTCAACACGTCTACGAGTGTCTGTTCTCAGGGTGCGAAAAACCATTTTTTTTAAACAGCCCTCCTAAGCGTTAACCCAATTTAGGTCAGTTTTTAGGCGCTCTTAACGAGAGAGAGGGGTCTTGCTGCGCTCCCCCCTGTAAGGAGAGACGAAGAAATAGTAGTTGCTCTGTGGAGACAATGAAGACTTCCTTCAAGAGTTGCCTTTGTCACAAGGTGGCTAAGGAAGCCCATGGTTCATGAGTTCATCTCTTTAGGTTGGGCCGATGTAAAACAGCTTCATGGCCGAAGGTTTTCCGGGTAAAAAGCAATCTCATGCGGTTGTCATCGGGGCCGGCTGGGCTGGCTGGGGTGCGGCCAAGGCACTCTGCGAAGCGGGTGTTCGCGTAACCCTGATGGATGGGATGGCGGATCCAACCGGTAGTCAGCCCCTCACCACGCCAAGCGGCAAACCGTTCGAGGCAGGCACCCGGGGGTTCTGGAAGGATTATCCCAACATCAATGCCCTGACGGCAGAGCTCGGGCTCGGCTCGATCTTTACGGAGTTCACCACTAGTGCGTTCTGGTCACCCGAAGGCCTGGAGGCGACGGCTCCTGTCTTCGGTGACGCTCCGCTGTGGCCGAGTCCCCTGGGTCAGGTTGCTGCAACGATCAATAACTTCAAGCGCCTGCCTGTTGCTGATCGGCTCAGCATCGCCGGCCTGCTCTACGCCATGCTCGATCTGAACCGCAGCGATGCGGTATACACGAGCTACGACTCGATCGATGCGCTGACGCTGTTTAGACAGCTCAGGATCAGTGATCGCATGATCGATGATTTCCTGCGGCCAACGTTGCTGGTGGGGCTGTTCAAGCCGCCGGAGGAGCTGTCGGCCGCTGTCACGATGGAGCTCCTCTACTACTACGCCCTGGCGCATCAGGATTCCTTCGATGTGCGTTGGATCAGGTCGAAAAGCATCGCCGAACAGCTGATTGCCCCGCTCAGTGAGCGGCTGCAGGAGCAGCATCAGCTTGAGGTGCTGGGCGGCACCCTGGCCACCCGGCTGAACGTCTCGCCGGAGACTCAGGCCATCCGCTCGGTGGCAACCCGTTCCGTAACAAGCGGGAGCACCGGTTTAATCGAGGATGTCGATGCCGTGGTGCTTGCGGTGAGTGCCAAAGGAATGGGTGCTTTGATGGCGCAATCCCCGCAGTGCGGCGCGCTGGCGCCAGAGCTTGTGCGTGCCTCCACGCTCGGATCGATCGATGTGGTGTCGATCCGTCTGTGGCTGGATCGCACCGTGCCGGTCGCCGATCCCGCCAATGTGTTCTCACGTTTCAGCGCACTAAGAGGCGCCGGCGCCACCTTCTTCATGTTGGATCAACTGCAGCGGGAGTCGGAGCAGGCGCTCTGGGGTGATCAGCTACCGCAGGGCTCGGTGATCGCCAGCGACTTCTACAACGCCTCGGCCATTGCCGAGCTGAGCGATCAGGAGATCGTCGACTGCCTGATGCAGGATCTGCTGCCCATAGCGCAGCCTGCCTTCAGGGGGGCCAGGGTCGTGGATCAGGAGGTGCGGCGTTATCCGGGTTCGGTATCTCTCTTCTCGCCGGGAAGTTTCAGTAAGCGCCCACCAATGGAGACGTCACTGGCTTCGGTGGTCTGCGCCGGCGACTGGGTGCGGATGGGCGAGAAGGAACATGGTGCTAAAGGCCTCTGCCAGGAACGCGCTTACGTGTGTGGTCTGGAAGCGGGCAACTCCCTGCTCAGGCGCGGGATCGTGAGGGGCGCCGACCTGCCCAGGGCCCTGCAGCACTCTGTGATCCCCATCCGCGCCGATGAACCGCAGGTATTGCTCGGGCGTGCGCTTAACAAGTTGGTGATGGACCCCCTCGAGGCCTTCGGGATCCAGTGGCCTTGGTTGGCTAGCTAGCTAGCTGGCGATTCTCAAGGGATTGGCGATGACGATTCAACAGGCTGAGATTGGTTCAGGATCACGTCATCATGACGCCGCTTTCAGCAACGGCTCGTACATCATGATCGCGTGATTTTCCACCAGTAGTTGTTCCGTTTTACCACCATCGGATGCTGTGCAGATCTGATAGAGCTGATTGTGCCTCGAATAGCCGCCCCAGATCTGCTGCTGGATCCTGTGATGACGCTCCTCGACGCTGTAGATGCAGTCGTAATCCTCATCACAGCAGAGTTCACCATGCAGATGGATGTCATCCAGCCATAGATGAATCGAGAAGCAATAGGGCGTGTTGTTGGTGATCTGCAGATCCACATAGTTGTACGCCAGCGTTGCTCCGGCACCAAAGGGAATGGTTCGATTCACATCCGGGAACACATCAAAACCATGCCTCCATCGCTCTGAAATCGTGAGCGGACTGTGGGCCGCTATCCAGAACAGCAGATTTCCCAGCTGACAAAGCCCTCCTCCTGTCCCCCTGGACACCCTGCCCTGATTCAGCACCAGACCCTCTAGATAGCCTTTCCGTCTAGTGGGTCGTCCGACCAGCTTCCACACGGACATTGTTTCTCCCGGACGAATCAGGATTCGATCCAGTTGCGCAAGCGCTAGCTCCAGATTCCTGCGCTTGTTGTGCTGAAGCACCATATCCACATCCTTTAAAGGGCGCAGGATCAGAGACTGATGGCTGAATTTGCGGTGGCTTGCCGCCAGGACGTCGCGTGTTGTGGCCCATTGCCTGGAATCGAACAGCCAGTTGGCTTTGCGTCTGGTGATGTGATATTCCCGGCCCAACAGTTGTCGAACCCTGTTGCGGTGAATCGGTTTGGGAATTTCAAACATCGCTGAGCCCTGAGTTATCTCGTTTTGAACCGACCAGGCTGTTTATTCTCATAAGACTGGTCAAAGGCGAGGCTGTCAAAAGTGATCAGGCCTGCAAAGGAGAGGGACTGTTGATCCGTGCCGGAGACGATATCCGCACCCTGCTTCTGAATGTGCATAGGGATGCGTTTCTGGCTCATGAACCGGCCCATTTACATATCATTCCAGCCCAGGACGACAACCTGATTTGATCTGTCCTGTCCTGCTGAAGGCACAGATCGGATCATTCGCTGCAGTTCCCAGTTGATGATTCAGGGCTCGAAGCACACGTCGTCATGATGTCGTCGTCCACCTGAACGGTCTGCGGGTCGTGGTTTTGGAACTGAAGAATCACGCCGATGAGAAGGTAGACATCTGGGCAGCGTTAACCAACTTCAGACCTACAAGGACAACATCCCAGGTCTGTTCACCTCCAACGTGTGGATGTTGATCAGTGATGGCACCTATGCCCGTGTCGGGTCGTTGTCTGCTTCAAGCGAGCGCTTCTAGGAGCTTGCTCTCACTGGTGTCATCAGCAGTGTTCCCGCGCATGAACAGGCGGCTGTGGATCAAGCCGGTGATCACACCGGCTAGCACGGCGGTTATACACAGCAGAGCAGGAGCCATGGGGAAAGAGGCGCTTTGTTCAATGTGGATTCATGCGTTTGTCTTGCCCTCCCCCAGATCGGGGAGGGTTGGTGAATATTCAGGGAGAAAGAGACGAGGTCAGCTACAGCTTCCCCAGGAACCTCGGAGGTTCCAACTGGGCTAGGACCTTGCATCACTCCTTGCAAGAGAAGTTAGCTATAAACCTTTCCAATCAATGGGCCTGCCTGATCATCCGTGAAGACGGGAGTCACGTCCCAGTCAAGGAACTCAGCCCACTCAGCTGCATGCTCATAGCAGACTCCAGCGTCGTTGGTTTCGACAATGATCCAGCCTTGTACAGAGCCTGGTGCGTGGAAGCGCTTCCAAGACTTGCACTCAGGCATAGGGGCACCTGTAGCAAGGAACTGACGAGCTGCTTTCTCGTGATAGCCAGTTTTAAAGCTCCAATGCATCAGAAAGGTCATGTCAAACAAAAAAAGCATCAGCCTTCTAGTCGATTTACATCAAAGGCGATGTCACCCAAGTAACAGTTTCAAGAAACGACTACTTACCCATGGCTCTCCTTAGTTTTGCCGCTTCATCCATACCTTCCATGATCGTGAAGGTTGCATTCTCTGTGGCTGCGTTACGTATTTTGCTTAGCTCTTGATACTCAGCTGATTCATAAGCATCGACTGCTGCTCTCATCGAAGGGAACTCACAAATAACTGCCAAGTTCGCTCCTTCTGTCTTCTCTTTCCCTTGAGGTTCTGTGTCTTTAGCAAAAACCACTCCACCAACTTCTTTGAGCCAAGGCCCAACCTTCTCAACGTACTCAGCAAATAAAGCTGGATTGGTGACTGTTGAAGTGCTGATCCAATAACCCTTAGCGCCTTTCTTGTCCATGCATAGCTTCTAGAAACCCCTAGAGCTTCGCACTTTATTCGTGTATTGGGTTTGTCACCAATGTTGTAGTGGGTTCCAATAGGGAAACGGTTTCAACAGATAAGAGCTGGTGTCGAGGCCGGAGTTGCAATGCCGAGTCGGCGTCTGAGGCCCCTCGACTGGCCGCCTTCGGGTGGCTTTCTGTCTTTATCGAGCTTCGTCGTCTTCAGGAGGTATTTCAGGAGGCACTGTGCCTGTGCCTTCTAACGCGTCTCCGACCAGAGCAATCTCTTGAGGAGTGCTCGGCAGGTGGAAAGCACCAGATAGCAGCTCACGCGCACGATCACGCAAAGTGTCGTCTCCAGTCTCTTCGCTAAATCGAACAGTCTCTTTGATCAGTTGGATCAACTCAGCGTCAACTTCATCGGCCGCTTGCCAGCGTTCGAATAGTTCAGCGAAGTAGGTCTCATTCATCGTCATGACCTTCTCAAATTTCGAAAGGGATCCCTGCTGCCTTTATCTCCATCTCATGCGTGAAAAGGGCCTTTGCATCAGAGCGCTTCCCAGTTGGGTGTTTAAAGGGTATCTGTACTTGATAGATGTTCCCTTGCGTAGACATCTCGACCACCCCATCGAAGTGATCAAAGGTCGGCTGAAGAGAGGTGAGCTCGCCTTGCTGAAAACCAGGTCGATTGATCACCACGTGGATGAGGCAGGGGAGCGATGGAAAAGACTGCAAAAAGTGGGCTGGAGGGCCACGTCAGCCGAGTGGTGAGGGTCGTTGCAACCCCTTTGTCCCTAGACCAGTAGTGGAAAGTCAGGGCTTTGGTTTTTGTGCGAGAAGTTCTTTCAAGATCTCCTTTTGCCTAGCTGCAGCGAGCCTGTAGCCCCTTTCGAGATCTGTTTCTGTGGGTTCCTCCTTGGGAGCATCTTTTTTGTTTCGACGACCGAACATCCCAGTTATGGACTTACTGAGCATCGAGGCGCGGGAAATCTCGCTCAGCTGATGGTCTCACATGGCCAGCGATGGCAAGAACAGGCGTAAACGTGCGCAGCGTGAGAAGAAATAGCTCGCGAACCTTATTGCTGAATTTCAAGGCAACGGCGAGCTATAGGAGCCAAGCGCGGGGCAGTTCTAGGTGCTCGAGGAGTTCATAGCAGAGAAGCCTCCAGGCTTGAACCTTGCTCAAGCCATGCAACTTTTGTATTCCCTTGATGATCCGACCTATTGATCGATGGATTTTTAGTCGAGAAAACCGTACCTGTGACGTTCACGAAGAGATGTCTATCTCCAACCGGCCCTGGTTCTCACGACCCTTTTGGTTCGGTTGAACATTCTGGTGGAGTCAAACTGTAGGGGTCTTGAAGAGAACAATCATGTATTCACTATTCGATTCCGTCTTTGACGTTCCATTCGGCTACAGCATTCCTCGTGATCGCGTTGTTGTAATTCCTGATTCGCAGTACAACAAGCTGCGTGCGCAAGAAAACGAGCGCCAAGTTGCCAAACTTGAAGCTCGCAAGGAGCATCACTCGCAGGTGATTGAGCGCCTTAACGAGCAGATCAGTGAACTTCAAGCTGCCCTACCAGCAGCTGAGCCAGACAAAGAGTTAGCGGCCACCAAAGAGTGACCGCTAACGGCAGCTGGAGTGGGACCCCTCTGCCGATATTTGCTGGGATACAACGAGTCGTTCTACGGGGCCTGCGGGCCCCTTTCTCTTGTCTGAGCTAGTAGTTGCTGACAAGTGACCTCAAGGGTTTCAACGGACAGAACTGGCTATTGAGATCGTCGTTAACAAGACAAGGACTACCTGAATCCCCCATCCAGATTCGGGCCGTTCTTTTTTGTGCTCTTAGCAGCAAAAAATGCTTGTGCGATCCAGCCCCTGAGTGGTGCGCAAGGTAGTGCGGGGGCGTTTAGAGACGCTTGATCGAAAGGAGTAATTCTGCCTACTGACGCCTTGTTGTTGCTTGCTTAGACCTAGATCAGGAGTCCGAGGACGTAGAAACCCTAAAAACCTGTCCTGGACTTGAGGGCATCCAACGCGGGTGCCCTTCGAGAGGGCCATCAGTAGAGACCCAAGCGAACAACGGAGGAAGGGGAGAAGACGATGGAGGCGATAAACCAAAAAAACTAAAAATAAAGTCCTTATATTATTCATCAAGACCATCAATACTACACGAATCACGCATCCGACACCTGACACGATTGAGATCATTCGCTGACTTACCTCGGTTGCTTTAGAGCTAACTAATAAATACCAGATACTTCAGGAACAGAAAAGCCAAGCCCTTCAATCCTTATCTCTGCCGATACATCTACCTCTTCAATGTAACCACCAAAGACTTCCCTCTCTATCGCTATCACAGATGCCATTCGCCTTACGTAATCTCACCGCAATTTGATGCCAATTCTCAGGGATTTAGTTGGTGCGAATATCGCAAGCCCATGGCAATTGCTGTTGGCCTGGTGAAACCCTCTTCTTCTTGCTTCTAGTTCTTGAATGACTGACTAGCCGTTTAAGCATGCGACTACCCCACTGGCACTTGGGAGCCCCTTTGCACTTATGGCGATAGCGCGGGCAGAAACGCTCATAGCGCTTGGCGGTGCCATCGTGCGTTGTCAATAGCTTTAAAAAAGCTGGCTGCTATTCACTGATGCCATATGCTTTTAGCCTGCTGTAGTGGGTTGCTTCGCGTAGATTAACTTCAAGGTAAGGATTGTTACGTTGAGGATGAAGGTAATGATGTTTGCAATAAGAACAGGAAGAGCATTCGTTTCTATTGCATAGATGATCCAAAATAAGAGGCCAGTGATAAACATCAAGAGCATTACTATCGATACATCATCAGCCTTCTTGCTTTTCCATGTCTTTATGACCTGCGGTAAGAATGCAATGGTCGTTAATGCAGCAGCTATAAAGCCGAAGGTGTTAGGAGTTATTGGTTGATCAATGCCCATTTAGAACTCTAAGAATTAGTTTTTAGAAATTAATTCTCTCAGTGTAATTGCACAGCAGCTTTGCCTATCTAGAGAGGTACACCCCAATAGCTTTTGGGAGTGCCTTGGCAAGACGCTCCTTGCTTAAGCGCTCCTCTGCAACCAATCCCTTATCGGCTGTGCTCAACCCAAAACGCCAACAGCTGTTCATATGAAGGAGCGAGTGGTGCTTTGTTTTCGATAAGGAATTAGATGATGGTTGCCTTCCTTGTGTATTTGTTTCGTCCATGGAGAGCCATGCGTGACACAATGGCTCTAAGCTCTGTGACCTTTAGCTTTTCGAATTGCTCCTTCTTTGCTGGAGGTAACGATCTAAAGGCGTGTGGGGCGAATGCCTTGGCCTCCACCTCATTTTTCAGAGCCTGAAGCGTGCGGGCCTGGGAGTCGATGTGCTCCCCGATGTCACGAGCCAGCTTCTTGTCGAGGTTGTTGACCTCCTCAATGGCTGCGAGTAACCCATCAGCGATCGACATCGACCACCTCCTTGGCGGCCTCACGCCGAGCAAGCCGTGCCTCCTTCGCCTGATCCATTGCAAGGCTGAAGGTGTGGATAAATGCCCGCACAGTCTCAATCAAGGTAGACCCAGAGGACAGACCCCAAGAACCGTTCTCCTCAAAAGCCTCTTCTAGAGCTTCCCCTGCGTTCTCGAGCTCCTTAAGCACCTGGCCTTAGCCATGGAGGATCTTGTTTAGCTCAGCCTTTTAGCGCAGGCTGAGATCCATTCCGAAGGAAGCCGAACAGGCGATCAAGAATTGGCTCCAGCTCTACGGCAAGCCCCCCCCAGGATTAATTGCAGTCATCTGATCAGGGCTTCCAGGCCTGATCTGTAGGAGGAATGGCTTGAAATTTCATTCGCTGACCATTATTAAGCCCCCTTTGGGGAAGAGCAAACGTGAAGCTGCAACCAGCAATCAAGAGCTGAATGATCACTGACCACAAGATCATCTTCTTGCCACCTCTGGCCATGCGAACTCATTAGAGGTGTGCAAGGCTGCTGGGATGGACATGTGATCTAGATGGAGACGCACACTGCTCTACTCACGTTGATCTCAATGGCGGTGTTGGTTGGCCTTGGTGTTGGCTATTTGGCAAAAACTGCGATGTTCAAGAACGGCCCAATCGAGAGAGGTCCACTCGGACAAATGAAGGCAGGAGGGCTGTTTGACTTTGGGGCTGGGACAAAGGTCAGCTCTCAACGAAAGCCTCCCTATCAACCAAAGATCAGCCAGGACGAGACAATCAAAGCGCGATTGGAGAAGACCTTTGCTGATAGCGCATCAGGAACGGACGACTGAGAATGACTGTGGCGTAATGAATTACCAAGCTTTATAGAGAAGTTATCGTTCTCGCCTGACCCAATTGCTTGTGTAGCAAAGGCATCAAAGCAATGACAAAGCAAAACTCTTCTTGATTAGGATTTCAACAAGGCTTGGGTATCAGTGGTTGAACGGAGACCACTCTTGGATGTTTGGGTTGAATGCTGATGATGACAGCAGGCCGGTGAATACAGGCGATGTTGATACTTATATGAAGGGAGCTAACTCCGTTAGTGAAAACCGTGATGTCTTCTTCTCGTATGTTGCATCAGGACTAGAAGCTTTCAGTAACAACTGGAATTTCATTGCCTATGTGTTAGTTCCAATCGCTGATGTCGAAATTGTTTCAATACTAAAAATCCCTGGAGAAATTCACATCATTTGATTGAGAAAACGGCGGCTGCGTTCTTCACGAGCATTCGCGAAAAACTCATCTGGGGATGAGGTCTCCACAACCTTGCCCTCATCCATAAATAGCACCCGATCTGCCACCTCACGGGCGAAGCCCATCTCATGGGTGACAATCACCATGGTCATCCCATCATTCGCTAGCGATCGCATCGCATCAAGAACCTCCTTGACCCGTTCCGGATCGAGAGCGCTTGTAGGTTCATCAAAAAGCATGATTTCAGGTTGTAGTGCGAGTGCACGTGCAATGGCTACTCGTTGTTGCTGCCCTCCACTCAGCTGGCCAGGGTATTTACCTGCCTGCTCGGCAATTCCCATCTGAGTTAATAAATCATTAGCGCGTGCCTCCGCCTCCTTTCGAGGCCGACGCTGCACACGAATTGGTGCAAGGGTGATGTTGTCGAGGATGGATAGATGCGGGAAGAGATTGAATTGTTGAAACACCATGCCCACACGTTTACGGATTCGTCTTATTTGATGTTCATCGTGGTCTGCATCTAAGGGGATACCAAGCACCTCAAGTCGCCCTTCATCAAGCGACTCGAGTCCATTGAAGGTTCGAATCAAGGTGCTTTTACCAGAACCCGAAGGACCCATCACGACCAAAACTTCTCCGCTTTCAACATGCAACGACACCTCATCAAGAGCTCGCTGATGATCACCAAAGGATTTAACAAGGCCCGTGGCTTGAATGGCTGGAATCATCGCTTTGAAGTAGTAGACTTTGTGGGGCTCAGTTGATGTTCAAGATGACGGGCAAGTAAGGCCATAGCAGTGCAAACCAACCAGTAAACCCCTGCTAGCCACACATACACCTCCAGATACCGACCAATGAAATCAGGGTTGGCCAACAGGCTGCGGCTGATCCCCAGGAGTTCCACCAAACCCAAGATGGCCATCAGGCTGGTGTTCTGAAGTAATCCAACTGCTTGGTTGGTCAGAGCCGGTAGAGCTGTACGAAGTGCCTGCGGCAACACCACAAGTTGAATCATTTGCTTAGGACTCAGGCCCAGAACAGCAGCCGCTTCACGCTGGGTTCGTGGGATCGCCTGCAATCCACCTCGTACGTCTTCAGCGATGTATGCAGCAGCAAATAATGCGAAGGCCAACACAGCACGCAGGACTCGATTTACTTCTAGATGCATGGGAAGGAAAAGGGGAATCAACAGCTGACCAAAAAACAACACTGCGATTAGAGGAACAGCCCGCATCACGTCGATATAGACGCTGCAACTTCGTTGGATCACGGCCAGCCTGGTTTGACGCCCGAGTGCCAAAAGGATGCCCAGCGGTAGAGCAAGAGCACCGCTGCAGGCGGTTAGCAGCAGGGTGAGGGTTAGGCCACCCCAGGCATGAGAAGGGATCGGCAGTAAACCGAGGCCACCAGCAAGAAGAACCACACCACAGGGCACCATCGCAATCCATACCAAAGGCAAGGCCTTCCGAATCCAACCCCGACGTGGCCCTAACAGCGTTAAAAAGGTGAGGCCTATCAGCAGCGCAATCCAAAGAAATGGGCGCCAACGTTGATGAGGTGGATAGCTACCAAAGGCATAGAGCGGAAGGTTTTGGCTAACGACTTGCCAATCCGCATCAACAAAAAGCCAATGCAGGGTTGTGGTCGCAACCCAACCAAGCAGGGCAAGCAGCAAAACAGTCATCAAGCCATCCAGAGGGGTGGCCAATAGGTGCCGTTTCAGACGTTTAAAAGGGCTTGGCCCAGACTGCATCAGGATTTAGCAGGTGTACTCAGGAGAACTAGAAACTCAATTCGGACCACTTCTCTTGGGATAGAAACGATCAAGGGACAGGCTCAAACGCATAGGCCATCGATGCAGATCATCAACGTAAGCCCATTTGTACATCCTGTTGAGACAGAGGTTCTGTTGCCCTTGTTGAACCAAGCATGGACAGAAGCAAAAGCCATTGCTATTGCTTAGAGATCAACCAAGATCTAGGCAATGGAGAGAGCTGAATTCGCTGAAATCTTTGCCAAGGCAACGGTGCTGAATTTCGCACTCTTGACCTTCTGGCTGATTGCTTTCATACGGCATCGTGAATGGGGCTTCCGCTGGCATTCACGCTGGTTCATCGATCTCAGCAAGAGAAGCTTTGACCGCCTCCACTATGGCGGAATGATGCTTTACGAAATCATGATCATCCTCTTCTGCTTGACACCTGCTTTGGTGCTTCGCTGAAGTCAATGACTCTTATTATGAATCAGACGGATAATTTCATGATCACAATCAGATATTAGAAGCTTTCAAAACATAGATGAGAGTAGATCCATCCCTAAGTGAATACTAATGCCTCTCCCGAATTTATTTCATTGTCTATTGGGATCAGCTATGTACTTCACTTCTGCAACAACTGGTACATTACTGCAAACTTTCCTGAAAGAGACTTTTGCGTAACTAATGGGTACTGCATGTTCAAGAGATACCCACCTGGACCATACAATTGGTGGGGCCAGCAGCTGAGTTTGAACTGCGCGCCCTCCTCTGCTGCTTGTATTGACAGATACCTGTAATCCACAAGCTCCAGCAGTAAGAGTTTTAGCTCTGAATTTTATTGCTTGCATCACGTTACCATCTAAATAAAGAGGTTGACCATTAATTAAACTGTGACGGACCTTGCTCGCAATAGCTCGTGATGTTCTTATGCTTGAATTAATCGCTTCTTTTTCGATCGAATCTGATGGTGGACAAAGTGGATCTGAATAAAGTGCGTCAGGGTCGCACTGATTTAGATATTCCTCGGCATATGAGATTTTTGGAGCTATAGTCAAGAGTGCTGCTGATGCAGCACTTGCACCAACAACTAGTAGGGCAAGAAGAAGAGAACCTTTTTTCATGACAAGATCATCAGCGATTTGGTGATTAGTCTTATTAGAAGCAATTGCGGGTTTCATTGGTTTTGATGCAAGGTTGTATGGGGCGAGGTCTTTTGCCTCGATACAACCACCATCGCCTATCTATGGGCTCTCTGCGATGAGCTGAGACACGGTGAACTGTGTTTTACATCACACTGCTTTTGAATAGCTCGCTATTCACTCCAAACAAGCGAAATTCACGAATAAATCAAGTTATAGAAAAGCACAAGAAATGGTTGAAATGTTTTTAAGCTTAAGGAGCTGTAGGGTGGAAAATCGTTGGCTAACAAAATCATGATGGCCTCTCTATCTCTCATGTTTTAACCTTAAATGATCCTTGATGGCTGTTTAGGTGCCACCTGGATGATTCGTATATGCGTGCATGGATGTAAAAAGATATTCCAGTCATTTAGTAAAGAAATAAAAAAGCCCAACAATAGATATCATCGTATCCACGACGGTGGGATGATGCTTTACGAAATCATGACCATCATCTTCTGCTTGATACCTGCTTTGGCACTTAGGTGAGGTCAAGGATCCTTTTCGATCACCTCAACACCTCTTCGTAACCAGAAAAAGAAGTCATTCAAAACTGGAATTAAATCAATCCCTTACTAAAAGTATGTTCGTATTTTAAAAGTCAAATAATAGAGTGGGTCATTAGCGACCCACTCAGATATATGCTAAGCGTGTCAATTATTGACCCACGCTTTGTTGCATCAACATATCGATCTGCTCCTGTTGTTTGCGAATAACCTCCTTCAATTCTGCCGTCTCTGAACCAGCTGAAGATGGTTGGGAGGAATTCTGGCCTAAGCCGCCCAGTAATGAATTGAGCAAACCAGCACCCATTTGGACATATGAATTTGTTTGCTGTTGCTCTGCCAATCGTCTTGCCAGCTTTGCTTCATGCTCACGTTGCTTCTCTCTGTCTGCTAATTCCATTTCTTTGATTTCCAAATTAGTCTTATTAGTGTCCTTAGTCCCCAATAGCGCCACAACACTATCGCACTCTTGTTTCGCTATGTCAGTTTGTGTATTGTTCCAATTGGCATTGTTGTTCTGCTCATTTTTCGAATTGGCATTGTTGTTTTGAGTTGAATTTTGATCCCATGTTTCATTTCTAGTGTTGGTTCTTGAGTCTTTAGCAGTTCCTTTATTGGTGCTAGAACTGGTTTTACTTCCAGATCCACTACCACCAAACTGTAATTTAAGAATATCAACTTTTAGACCCCCTCCCCCTTTGCCTGACGAGTTCTTCGTAATATCCCATGTGTTTTCTTTTCGCCTTGACCTATCAGCATCATATGTTCCAGTATTGTTCCTAGTTCCATCTCTATTGAATGAACCCTCATTTCTACGGTCCCTATTGAATCCGCCTTGATTATTACTACTCATATCTGCAGCAATATTGCAAAATTCCTTCAACTGTGCCATTTCATCATTACTAGCATTCCCAGACTTAGCCTTAGCACCAAGCTGTTTCAAAGCTTCGACTGATTCTGAGCTAAATCCCTGAACTCTCGTCTGTTGCATCATGTAAGGCTTAATTTTGATAGTACTTTTCAGAGCTGCAGGATTTATAAGGTGATATTTGCTAGGAGTTGATTTAGAGTCAGTCTTGCTCTTAGGACTTGACTTATCACTCTTAAGATTCAAAATTGCAGGATTAATATAAGGGTAATTGCTAAAATTTGATCTATTATTTTCTTTGGTCGTTGAGCTTTTATTATAAGTCTTGATATAAGAGCTTGACTTGTTCGAGTTTGTTGTAGGTAAATATAATATTTTCGGGCTATGCATCGGTTTTGCTTCTGCGACCCTCGTTAAGGAGTCAGCCGCTGCGCAGGCACTTGTACCAACAACGAGTAGGGCAAGAAGAAGAGAACCTTTTTTCATGACAAGATCATCAGCGATTTGGTGATTAGTCTTATTAGAAGCAATTGCGGGTTTCATTGGTTTTGATGCAAGGTTGTATGGGGCGAGGTCTTTTGCCTCGATACAACCACCATCGCCTATCTATAGGCTCTCTGCGATGAGCTGAGACACGGTGAACTGTGTTTTACATCACACTGCTTTTGAATAGCTCGCCATTCACTCCAAACAAGCGAAATTCACGAATAAATCAAGTTATAGAAAAGCACAAGAAATGGTTGAAATGTCTTTAAGCTTAAGGAGTTGTAGGGTGGAAAATCGTTGGTTAACAAAATCATGATGGCCTCTCTATCTCTCATGTTTCAACCTTAAGTGATCCTTGATGGCTTTTTAGGTACCACTTGGATCATTTGTATATGCGTGCATGGATGCAAAAAGATATTCCAATCATTTAGCAAAGAAATAAAAAAGCCAAATAATAGTTATCATCGCCTCCACGACGGCGGAATGATGATTTACGAAATCATGATCATCCTCTTCTGCTTGACACCTGCTTTGGTACTTAGGTGAGGTTAATGATCATTTTGGCTTCTGCATTGCCTCGGAGTGCATTGTCTACAGCTAAGTAGTAGTAGTACAAACATTGAAGGATTCAATGCATCCCTATGGGAATGTTGAGATCTCAGCTTATTAATCGAGACTGGTCTCATTGGCGATATTTGATGATGTCGCCAATGAGATCCACTTGCTAAGTGGTCTCAGCAGGCTTAGGGCCCCTCAGCAGGTTGATTGCAGATAGGAACAATGCTGCCCCGAATAATGTTCCCAGAGCCCAAATGCTGTCTGATGGCCATTCAATAACAAGTAAGAGACCGAAGATTGCAGTGATCACTCCATCGAAGACCACCAATCCACCTAAAGGGCCTGGAGATGCTGCACCTCCAGCCAATTCCATCAAGCCTTCTATGAGAAGCAAGACCCCTGCAAACAAGGTAAGGCTGATTTCACTATCGACCGGGTCGATCAAAATCCAAAGAGCAGCTGCGACATAAAGCACGCCACTGAAGCCTCTAAACACTTTGCCCTGCAAGCCCGCTTCACCGCCAAGACGCAATAATTGGCCAATGCCTGCGGCACAGGCAGCCCCCCCGAGGGCAATGGTTAGCAAGGTGGCCGAGGCAAAAGGCAAAAGGATGGCAATGGCAGCTGCAATAAACAAGAGCACTGCTGCGATGCGCCGTTGAAGTAAAGAATCCATGAAAAACAAAAACCTAATTGAGCTTAAGGCTATTGCTGGGATCTGATCACAATCCGATTGAGAACTTCCATCCCTCCAGTGATCAGAAGGTTAAGCAGCAAAAAACTGATTAACAACAAGAAGAATCCTTCAATCGCTCTGCCGGTCTGTGTGATTGTCGTATCACTTACCGCATAGACATCGGCATAACCTACGGCGATCGCCAATGTGCTGTTTTTGGCCAAGTTGAGATATTGGCTTGTCAGGCCAGGCAGGATGGCTGGTAAAGCTTGAGGTAACACAACCCGACGTAACCCAAAACGTTCTGGTAAACCAAGACTGCGAAACGCTTCCCATTGACCACTCGGAACAGAATTCAATCCACCGCGGACAATTTCAGCAATCGATGCTGCTGTGAAGACGCTTAGGCCCACTAATAAAGCCGAAAATTCAACGCTCAGATGTAGGCCAAGCAATTCGATGCCTTGGTTCGAGACACGTATCAAGGCTCCTAATGGCGCCAAGGGGGTCCCGGAAAGGCTTAAGAAAGCAACGAAATACCAAAACAACAGCTGAAGCAACAGAGGGATCTGCCGGATCAAGGCCACATATCCGCTCGACAGTGCTCGTAACAGCAGATTGCGGCTACTTCTGGCAGCGCCTGCAAGCACTCCAATCACCGTGGCCAGAATAAGGCCGCAAAGGATGACCTTGAGGCTGTTTAGCCAGCCCATGCAAAGAGCCCAGGCATAACTATCCGAAGGCCTATAAGACAGAGGATGTTCAGCTAGAGCAAAGCCTGCAGGTCGTCCTAACCAAAGAAAGCTGAGCCCCATGTCCGTGCGGATCAGATTCACAGCGAGATTGTTGATCAACACGCCAAGAATGGTCAGCAGAGCGAGAGCGACGCCAACTTGCAAGCAAAAGTGCTGCGAGCGCTTCATGGGGGGGGTTAGTTAAATGGTGGCGCGATCAGTAAGCCACCTTGCCGATAGGAGCGATTTAGGCCTCTGGGAATTGGCACAGAACTGTTTGGACCGAGGTGGCGGTTGTAGATCTCTCCATAATTGCCTGTGGCTCGGATCACCTTGACAACGAAGTCATCTGCCAGACCAAGCTTTTGACCAAGGCCAGCATCAACGCCTAGAAAGCGTCTCAGCGACGACATCTGTGGGTTTGTCTGGGCTTGTTCAAGCTTGCTGTCGACATTCTCTTGAGTAATACCAAATTCTTCAGCGGCAAAAAGAGCAAAGACCACCCATCGGATGGCATCACCAAGCCGCTGGTCTCCACCCACTGAAGCCGGGGCAAGCGGTTCCTTACTCAGCACAACATCAAGAATGATGTGCTGTTCAGGATCAGGAAAACCAGATCGGGCCGCTGCTAGCTGAGAACGATCGGAAGTCATCGCTAGACATCGACCCTGAAGGTAACCGGCGACAACCTGATTGAGATCTTGATACTTGATCGGCGTATAAGAAAGCTTTCGCTCCTGAAATGCATCGTTGAGGTTCTGTTCTGTCGTGGTGCCTGAGCCCACACAGATGTTGCTGGCTTTCAAATCCTGAAGGCCCTTAATTCCGCTACTTCGCTTGACCATCAACCCCTGGCCATCGTGAAACACCACCGGTGCAAAGGTGAGACCATTACCTCCTGCTGCATCCCGACTGAGATTCAATGTGGTATTCCGTGAAAGCAGATCAATTTCGCCTGTTTTTAAAGCAGTGAAGCGTTCGGGAGCTGTAAGAGGGCGATATTGCACTTTCGTGGCATCGCCAACAACTGCAGCGGCCATAGCGCGGCAGATATCAACGTCTAGGCCTTCATAGCGACCATCGCCAAGTAGAAAACTAAAGCCTGGGATCTTGCCGCTAACACCACAATGCAATTGGCCGCGCTTGCTGATCAATTCCAGCCGAGAACCACCACCTTGATCAATCGAGGCACATCCTGTGGCAAGCAAAGACAGAGTGACTAGACCTGTGGTTAAACGCCTCATCATGTTGTAACTATGCAATTCAGACTCATTCTCTCAGATCTTTGGCAAAGCTTGAGAATAATTGATTACCACCTGACGCAATGCAGTAACTAAAACATTCCTTGGTTCAAAATAGAACTAGAGAATAGAATGACTCATCTTAAATTCCGAAGACTGACTCTTGTATGAAGTGGATGTCTTCAGAAATATTTTATGGCCTGTAATTAAAATGGATTTGTTGCTCATTTGGACCGAGGGAGGAATGGGACTTGATGTGAACAGCTAGGCTTTGCGGTAATTAAATAAAAGTCAAGTGAGTGATCTTGCCGCTATTAGCTCTTTCATGAACAGGGTAAAGATCTTCGTTCCATGTTAATGGTATGGTATATATTGAATCGCTAGCATTATCGATTCATCATTGGTCAGAAGTCTGCTTTGGATGAAGTGGAGATTCCTAGAAAGTATAGGCTAAGGGCTCAAGAGCCAATCCCTCCCTTATTTAATCAGTTATTTCGCTTGTAGAGACTTCTAGGTTGACTAGATGCATGACATAATGCTTTTAATAGATCGTTAAAGCTCTTTTGCGGCTTACGATCTTTTGTCTGCTTCGATACCAATAATGATTTTATATGATAATCAATGACAGGAAAGAAAGCCACATGGCGCAAAGAAAGTCTAGAAGCTCCTCATGCCTTCTGCGCTATAGCCTAATGGTAATCAAATGGTATTTATGGTTCTTAGCTGGATTAAATGCTAAAAATAGATCTCATGCTGATCACTTAATATGCGCGTATGATTTTTTCTGTAATGCCAATTGTATCGCAACAGAAAGCGATCAGACAAAACTTAGAAACGACTGTATCCACATCTTGTCTCGAAGATTTTTAGGGGTAATCCAGTTGCTGCCATTGCAGCTCGACACTCAGCACCAATGGTGCCGTAGACCTCAACACTAAAACCATCACCAAGTTCTGCATGCTTAGCGAGATAGTCACCAACGATGGGGTTCGATAGATGAGTCAAAAAGGCTGCATCATTTGCATAGACCTCAGACCAAACAAAAGCGAGGGGATCATCTGGATCTTGATCAAAGGTGTGATGCAACATCCCAGGCTCAGAATCCTTAACCCCTGCATCTGTCTTCGCAGCCAATGAAAGATAATCGTCAACACAGCCTGGTTTTACATGGATGCGAGCCAGCAGAAGAAAGGGCGTAGAAGCATCGAAGTTCGCCATGAAAAGCATTGGTGAGCTAAATAGTTATAGCAGCTCAGAGTAGGTGTATGTGTGAATTTCAAAATGAGCCAAGACATCATTTTTTCAGCAACAGATTAAACAACTGATTTTGTAAAGTAGCGCGCTTGGTGGATGACGAAAAACAAAGCCCTGCTGGAATATTCTCGAGAAGTTATTGCGTTAACAAAATATCATCGTGTCTAAAGAATAATGGTTTAGATGAATCTAACACCTTTAAGCTAGTTCAGGATTTGAAATCATTGGCGCTGCAAACAACTCTAACGATAAGACGGCTTAGAAAATCTTGGGCATCATCTCAAATACAACCCTTCTAGATATGAGCAGGCTCTTGATTACCGCCTATGCGTTCAAATAGATCAAGACTTTCCTTGTTAAGGCCCACTACCTCGACTTCTGATCCTCCAAGGCGAAGCTTGCGGATCACCTGATCCAATGCAGCAACTCCGCTTTGGTCCCAGATGTGTGCTCGCGACATATCGATCGTCACTTTGGCAGGGTGCCTGTGAATGTCAAATCCCTGTAAAAAATAAACCTTGCTCACGAAGAACAATTGTCCACTGACTTCATAACGAAGCTCATCAGGGTTGACTTGAATAACACTGACACGGATCACTTTGGCAACTTTACGGCTGAAGAGTATTCCTGCGAGTGCAACACCCGCTAAAACTCCCAGCGCCAAATTATGGGGTGTGGTGAGCATGGTGACGGCAAAAGTCATCAGCATCACAGCTGTATCGCTACGAGGAATCTTTTTCAGCTGTCGGAGTCCGCGGATATCAGCAGTACTGACAGCAATCGCAATCATCACAGCCACTAACGCCGCCATAGGGATTTGTTCTAACCAGACTCGACCCACCAAGATCATTAACAATAAACTGACGCCAGAAAACAATGTTGAAAGTCTGCTACGCCCACCATTCTCTGTATTCATTACCGATTGGCCCACAAGTGCACAACCGGCCATTCCTCCAAAAAGAGAGGAGACAACGTTTGCGATTCCCTGGCCTCGAGCCTCAACATTCTTGTTTGATGTGGTATCAGTTAAATCATCAACGATGTCTTGGGTGAGGAACGTCTCAATCAGCCCAACCAAGGAAACCGCGAGAGCTGTGGGTAACACCAATCCAAATGTTTCGAGGTTGAATGGCACTTTCCCATCTGCTAATGACCCAAATGGAAGTGTGAAACTAGGAAGACCAGTCGGGAGATGTCCTAAATCTTTAACGGTTGGAATATCGAAGCCGAAGCCGATGCTAATGATCGTCAAAACAATGATGGCCACGAGCTGAGAAGGCAGCAAGCGAGTCAAGCGTGGTAAGCCATAAATAATCACCAAGCCAAGGATCACCAACCCCCAAACCAAAGGGATCTGTCCACCAGTAGGCAAAATCTGGGTGGCATGATCGCTAACTACAGCTTCTCCGTAATGCAGATTCAGGCCTAATTGGGGTAATTGAGCTTGAAAAATCAATAAGGCGAGTGCATTCACAAATCCACTTAGAACCCCTTGAGGAACAAAACGCATTTGATAGGCAAGTCTCAAATAACCCCAAAGGATTTGCAAGAGCCCAGTCAATAGGCCGGCTGCCATCAAATAGGCAAGGCCTAGGCCTTCACCAACGGCATTACCAGTCGCCACAAGCCCTGTCATCAACAGTGCTGTCGAGCCAGTCGCTGAGGTGATCATCCCCATACGTCCGCCGACTATGGCGATGGTGACTGAAAGGCAAAACGCTCCAAAGAGGCCCACTTGCGGATCAACACCAGCGATGCCTGAAAAGGCAATCGCCTCTGGGATCATTGCGAAGGCAACCACCAGCCCAGAGAGGAGATCTTTTGGAGGGTTGCCAAACCACTGTTTGATCAACGATGGTTCTGACCGGTTAATCATTAAAAAGGCTGGCTTTGACGGCAGACCTTATCTCAAAGCGACGGCAAAACACCGTTTGGGTCATGACGAGCCTTAAGTTCTTGAAGACCTGGTAACCATTCGCCGAATGCTGCTTTCAGCTCCCGCTGATGCCATGGCAGATGCGGATGCATCTGAGCCAGATGAACTCCTGCGCAATAAGGCTCAAGCGTTTCCCATACCTTCTCTAGCCAGTTGAGACTTAGCGCTCTGATATGGATATCTCCAGCCGGCCAGGCTGCCGTGATCCATGGTTTCCAGATCGCCTCACGGTGAATCAAAGAACTGACATCCTTATGCTGCCGACTGGCGACTCCGCCGAGTTGTTGAACAGCCAAGGAACACCTTGGATCTGGGCGTTCTGCCATCAGTTCGGCAAGGGCCGTGATCACTCCCTGACAGGCAGACCCCCAAGCAGGGCCAAGCAATGCAACGACTTCAGAGTGGCAACGCCCAATCACTGCGTTTGAAACAACAGGCAATGCAAATGGTGGCAATTCATGTATGCCAGCAACATCGTCAATTTCAACAACGTTTGTGCAGAGAGTTGTTTTTTGCAGCTGATTGAATGTCGCAACAGCGGCAGCATCGTTCGCAAGCATCACTCCGTAAGCGTGGATTTCATCCCCCCAGATCCACTGCAGGCTTAACGAATCAGGCCAGCTTTCAGCCTGATGGATAAGCTCCAACAGCTGTTCAAACGTCAACCTTGATTGCCAGATACGCAGCGGTTGCAGCAGATGTGTCTGAAGCTTCAGGTCTGTGATCACAGCCAGAAAAGGAGCTGCTCCGCAGAGGCCACGCCAAGCCAATTGATCTTCAGAACAGCAAGCAGCTTCCGGATTGGAGAGAACAAAGCTTTCTCCATCGCCCCATACACCTTTGATCTCAAGGATTTGATCAATTGCTAATCCTTGACTGCGACTCAAAGGGCTGACTCCTCCAGTGAGGATGTAACCGAGGCCTGGCAGTCCTGATAGCCCTGTGGGAAAACTTCGTCCGTGCTTGGCGAGTTCCCTGAGAAGACTCTCCATTGTCTGACCAGCCCCAATCTCCACGTGTTGGGTGCTGGGATCGAAATGGATCTGGCGACAGCTTTGGCGCAGATCCAGAGTCCAGTGTCCTTCAGCTGCACAGCGACTGGTTGTGCCTCCGCTGCAAACTATTAAGGGTTTACGTTTGAGCTGTAGCGAGCGCATCAGCGCAGGAATGTCATCCGCTTTGGGATTGAAGACTCCTGCGATGCAAGCATCCTCTGCAAGTGCGTTTGGAACATGGAGGCGACGATGAATGGCGGCCTCTTAACCCTCATTGATCAGCGTAACTATCTCTGTCTTGAGGAGAAAGCCCTTGCTCATCAGGCTTCAGTCAAGATCTCATTGAAGACATCGAACTTTGCGTTGGTTCTCTTGCTTCACGACAACAGATAGGGTCTTTCTAGGTCGCTCCTCACTGTGAATCCTGCATCCTTAGATCATCCAGATGGTCATCTCGGCATCCTGATCTGTGGGCATGGCAGTCGGAATCGCTTAGCCGTTGAGGAGTTTGCTCAATTAGTCAAGGCGCTCAAGCCAAAATTCCCCACAATTCCCGTTGAATACGGCTACCTGGAATTTGCCCGTCCAGTGCTCAGAGAAGGCCTTGATCGGCTACTTGAACAAGGCGTGAAGAGGGTTCTTGCAGTCCCGGCGATGTTGTTTGCCGCAGGCCATGCCAAAAATGACATCCCCTCCGTACTCAACAACTACGCAGCTGAAAGAGGGGTAATCATTGATTACGGTCGCGAACTCGGCATCAACGACTTAATGATCGGTGCGGCCGGCGCCCGCTTGAAAGAGGCGCTTGAATCTGCTCCTGAAGTCCCACTTTGCGAGACGCTCCTGGTGGTCGTAGGTCGTGGCTCCTCAGATCCTGATGCCAATTCCAATGTGGCCAAAATCACCAGGATGTTGGTGGAAGGCTTCGGATTCGCTTGGGGTGAAACCGTGTATTCCGGCGTCACCTTCCCCCTTGTGGAGCCTGGCTTGCGTTACCTAGTACGCCTCGGTTTCCGCCGCATCATCGTGTTTCCTTACTTCCTCTTCTCAGGGGTGTTGGTGAGTCGGATTCGAGAGCACACAAAGCGGGTTGCAGATGATCATCCCAATATTGAGTTTCTTGCGGCCAAATACCTCGGAGACCACCCCCTTGTCATCGAGACCTTTCGGGATCGCATTGACGAGATCTTGCGTGGCGGAGATACCGCAATGAACTGTTCGCTATGTAAATACAGGTCTGAGCTTCTCGGCTTTGAAAACGAAGTTGGTCTTGCGCAGGAAAGCCATCACCATCACGTCGAAGGCCTTACAGAGAGCTGCACCCTTTGCAAAAAGGAGTGCACTGGTGCCTGTCAGCCCGACGGCATACCAGTGTCCCTAAAGGAAAAGGCTCATGACCATGACCATGACCATGACCATGACCATGACCATGACCATGACCACAGCCATGGTCACTACCCCTATCCCCATGCTGAGCATCCATTTGGTCCAGTCAGCCTGAGAAAATCAAGCGAAACTGAAACCTAAAATCACTTATAGAACGCAAGGATCGTCAGCAGCTTTCTCACTTGCGATAGACGCGACTCGACTTAGATAAGTAAGGCTGATCAGTCGTCAGGGGGGGCTTTTCTCCGACTGCTTTCCACAGTTCTAAGAGGGTTTTCCACGGCCTCTTGGGCAACACTCTTGATGGGAAGGTGACTCTGTGGTTTAACAGCTTTGTTACTGATCTGCGTTACATCAGTAAGCCTTGGACTGCGTTCGGCTCCCTGCTCAGCCCAATGAAGCCGGAACGCCTGTAAGCACATGAGTCTTGCCTTTCTACGGGACAGCTTGCTAAGTGCTTGCAACGATTGACGCTAAGCCCAAGAGTGTGGCTTCCTGGTGTCAAGAAAAAAACTCGCTGAAGGCGTTCTATGGATCGAAATCACCTCGAGCGCTGCGTTGAAATCAATGATGCTTGCCAATCAGTTGAGGCCACTTCCACCTATGTGAGCCTTGAAGCAGAAATTCCAGAAGTGCTCTATCGAGGCATGAAGGAATTCATCGGGTCACATCCCAACTGGGACCAATACCGTGTGATGAGTTCAGCCATCGCCCATTTCCTCTTTCAAAACGGCTGCGGGGATCGAGCCGTTACTGAGCGGTATCTCAATGACCTTTTCAGCCACGCCGAGGCCTAAGGGCTTCTAGACAAGCCCTTCTTGTAATCGCCATCATTGTCAGAGTGGGACTCTGCCAGGCGGATGTTGGCCAACACGCTCCATCCACAACAAGCACATTTGGACATCGCCAAAGACGGTTCCAACGGTCCACCACACTGCAATCTTCACTTTCTCCCATCGCAGCACCGCCAACTTCATGGATGTAATACCCCGGCGGTGGGGACTTTTCACTGAGAGCTAGCGCACCATCGAGAAGGGGTTCGAGAAACATCAAATTAAACAGCTCCTTGAGCGGCAATATTGTTCCCCCAGCTGACTGGATCGCTGCCTTGATCGTGCCTTGCATGTGATCAACCATGGCCTGCTCGTTCTCCCCCCATCGACAATCGATATGTGGTACCGGAACACCCCAGCGATCCAAAGTGCTTGAAAGCGTCACTTTGTTGTGAGGTGAAGGCAACACTTCACCATGCCCAATCAGAAAACCTGTAGCCGTCTCTGGTTTACGTTTCAACCAATCTGGGGGTTCAAAGCGATCAATCCCTCCCCAGAGTCCATAACCCCGCAAGAACTTCAACTGATTTTTAGGCTCTAAGCAAGCACCGAAAGGAAGAAAAAAACTGCCAGCTCCAGAAAGCACATTTGCTGTTGAGTCAGTCTCAGACACCTGCTTCACTTGGCTACGTGGCAGAGCAAAGAAACGACAGGTGGAGACGTGGTCCATCAAATAGCAACCGAGGTTGCCCGAGGGGTCAGTAAACCCCTCGCTGTAATGGTTCACTTCGGAACTCAGCAGGAGTCGAAGACTCTGAATTGTCGATGCACAAAGCACCACAAGCTCACCATTGAGCTCTTGTCGTTTGCCGTTGTGCTGATCAATCACCAGCACCCCTCGGGCTGCTTCATGATCTGGATGCATCAGCAACCGCTCAGCCTTGTGGTTGCTCAGGATCTCTACCTTGCCTGTGGCAAGTGCCATCTGTAAGGTGCTGCCCGGACTGCTTGAACGAGGCCAAGGTCCATCAACTGAAGGCTGGTGAGGTCCGAACCCTCGTGAATGAATGACTGGATAACCAAGTTCCGTATCAACAGCGCTAGCGAACTGTTGTTCGCTAGCTGTGAACGGTAATGGGGCGATGTAGTTGCCATCCGGTAACTGTTCCAACCCATCCACATGACCATGAACCTTCAAGCGCTCTTCTAGGGCGGAGTAATGAGGGGCTAATTCGCTGTATTGCAGTGGCCATTCAGGCCCATATCCATCTCTGCGTGAAGCCTTTAAGTCCTGATCTGAAAGGCGAAGAGTGATTCCACCCCAAGTGAGGCTGCGCCCCCCCACCTGATGACCCTGGGTCCAGATGAAGGGGTGTTCAGAAGGATAGGTATAGGGATTCTCTTTTTCATTCGCGTAGAGCAACGGATTCGCTTTCCAATAGCCAGGATGTTGAGCCTGAGATCGATGCTTGCCGCTACATAAACCATCCAAACGTCTAAGGGTGTTTCCAGGTTCTGAGCCCAGGGCTTTTTGAGCAGACAAATCTGGCCCAGCTTCTACCACGAGTACACGTACGCCAGCTTCTGCAAGGGTTAGAGCCGCAACCCCTCCAGTAGCACCAGAGCCGATCACGATCACCTCATAAGGGTGCTGAATCACGCTTGCATAGACAACATCAAGACAGTTTCGCCCCTCACGTGCATAGATACCATCTGGATCTCACAGACCTGCGCGTTGACTTGATGCCTTGGAGAATGGATGTGCTGCTGCAATAGGGAGTTGAAAGTCTCGTGCTCGCCTTAAAACTTGCGACGGGAAGTAATCTGAATTGAAATGTCTATGTTTCCAATCCATTGAGTCCGATTGTAGGTAGCCACTCAACTGAACCAGGTGTCCCTCCACAAGAATCTCAGGACCGCTGGTTCAAGTCAGATTTACTTCGACGGGAGGTGAACCTCTCAGAGTTGTACGAACTCTCTCAAGGTGAACTTGATCTCCTAATGGCCGAAACCGCAACGATTCGCAGCGACCCAGACTCTAGTCGAAACAATCGTGGCAAGTTTGTAGTGGCAGGTTACGTTCTGGAGCTGGCCAAAATTATCAGCGATCGTCGAGCTAATCAATCATCTTGATTGGAGCGGCTATGAGCTAGGCAAACTTAGATCCTGATGGAGATTGAGAAAGTACTCTCCAACCTCCTTATCAATCAAGCGGTACATTCGCATTAACGACGCAGCACTCCTCTTCCTCCACCAAGGAAACCAATATCAAACAGAATGCCCATTGCAAGAATCAACAATCCACTAAAGCTGCTGAATCCACCATCCAGTGCGATTGCCCAACAATAAGCAAGGGTCGTTGTTGGAAGCAAAAACAGCCCTAACAATGGCCAGATCCAAACGCCAGCAAATGGGCTCATGATAAATGGTTGATAAAAGAACCAAAGTGCAATCAGCACAACTCTTGGGGCTAGAAGTCCAAGCAAGCCGATTAAACACATGATTGATTCACCACTCTTCTTTCAATAGATAGCAATTCCTGCTTCACCTGGTTGAGATGGCTGGCGAAATCCTCACCAGAGTAAAAACTCAAACTCAGCAAAGAGGTCAAAGCCAAGACTTGCCCATAGGCAGCGAACGGTCGCTTGCTCTCCTTATCAGAATTTTCAAGAACCCAAGACTGCCAATGAGATACCGACCTTCCTTCAATGGCCAGGTCTCGGAGAGCTCAGACCGCATTGTGCAAAGCACCAGCCCAGCTGTCGATAGAGGAGAAGAAACCCTGATGTTGAAAAGAATTTATGCAGACCGACAATGCCGAGTCAGCAAATCTTTGATGGTTAGACCAAATTAGGGAATTCAAAAGGAGCAAAAATTTGAGCCTGACCCAAATGATTTAGATGTGCTGAAGCGAGATCAACAAAAAAACAGTATTTATTTCTAGAGAGCATGAGCATTTTAAGACGTTATGGCAATTCCCTCCATGAACCATGGAGGGCCATTTCAGGCTGAGCCCAGTTAGATGCTCGCCTTATGAAAAGAAGGTTCAGCCTTCTTTTTTGACGAAGACTTGCGTGGCAAGCAGGAACAGTCCTCCAGCGATAAGCAGTGCTATCTCGGGACGGATTGAGGGGCCGACTGCTGAGGCAAAGAGCACTGCAGGCATAACCACGTCCATGACGACCATTTCAAAATCGCTGCCACTTCTAGCACTGAACAACCCCCCTCGTCCATCAACGTCATCAAAGGCCATGACAGCCAATGCACTCAAGCCAAACCTGCTGAAACAGCTGCAAAAACAGGCAGAGGGAGCTCCTAGAGGGCAAATCTAAAGAAAAGCTGAGTAAAGGTTGGGTAAGAATTGAGCTTCAGCAGTGCTTCTCAGGCTTATATGTATCACCCGATACAGGGAGCCAATCATGAGCACCCAAAACTCCAGAACACCAAAACCCGACAAAAGCCCTCCCCAACGCAAAACCACCTTCAAGTGGAACAGCAACGGAGAGTTGTCTTCGGTGGATATGGCACGAGTACTCGAGCGATTGACCAACCCGGCACTGACCCAATGCGATCTTGCCTGTGAACTTGATCAAAATACCTAAATCAA
The DNA here is from genome assembly GCF_047304505.1 of Prochlorococcus sp. MIT 1318. Lineage (NCBI taxonomy): Bacteria > Bacillati > Cyanobacteriota > Cyanophyceae > Synechococcales > Prochlorococcaceae > Prochlorococcus > Prochlorococcus sp. MIT 1318. Next base: position 1,738,220 of record NZ_CP138958.1, read on the forward strand.
CTTGATATTGATTCAGGCTTCATGTACTGCCTGATCGTCTTTGAAGCTACTCGTGCCATTGAGCCAATCCCAGCAGCTGTGGCACCATCAACAAGACAAATGGATTGCCATGACAATTCTTAAGACCTTCATGATCAGGCTGAAGAGAACAGCGACTCTAATAGCCTTACTAGCATTTGTTTTGACAATATTCTCCCCTACAGCAGTCTTCGCTTCTGAGATTGTTGATGTAGAAGATCCTACGCCATTAGAGCTCAAAGTCGCACAAGGCTATGCAGGCAAATTTTGCAATGGAGTTGCCATGGGCCTTACGCAAGAAAGTGCTCTTAAAATTGCAATTGCTGAAAATCGCAAACCCTCATTCAATCCCTCGTTATGGACTGCTGTCATCTCCAATGACAAGCAGCTAGAAAGTATAGACGAAAACAAAATTGCATCCCTTGTTGCATCAATCGTTGTCGATAAATGTGGTGACCCTCTTGGGCTAAATAGCCAAACTGATGTGGATGAATTTACATCCTATTTTATATCTACGCGAGAAGACTTATTGAGTAATTGATGAGTTCTGACCATCATGGAATGTCCATGACAATGAAGGTAATCCTCCAGATAACTCATCCTTAGATGAATGCATTTGGTCACCTACGGCTGCATGGTCGATGTATTTAAAGGAGTCCGCCAGAGTTTCGGTAGATCTACTGCTTGGCTGAGGGCCAAAGAGCTCAATGGTGTTGAGGTCCTCAATCGAAGCGCCCAGTATCAACAAAATGCAGGAAAGCTCCATAGGCTTTAGCAATCGCGATTTAGACATGGAAACCCCCTTTCGTAACGTCACTCCCAATACCCCCGGAGGTGCGGCATCACTTCTGATCGCTCTCTTGTTTTCCAGCTTTATCTTGATCACGCAGGCTCTGTTCGTTGTCCCAGCAGGTCAAGTTGCAGTTGTTACCACGTTGGGCAAAGTCAGTGGGGGGTCTCGTCTGCCTGGGCTAAACCTCAAAATTCCGTTCATCCAAGCAGTAGCTCCCTTTGATGTTCGCACGCAGGTGAGGCCTGAGAAATTCGCCTCCCTAACAAAGGATCTTCAAGTCATTGAGGCCACTGCCACGGTGAAATATGCAGTACGGCCGAATGAAGCCGGGCGTGTGTACAGCACAATCGCCAGCAATGACCGCGAAATCTATCCACGCATCATTCAACCCTCCCTGCTCAAGGCACTTAAATCAGTGTTCTCCCAATACGAACTTGTCACTATTGCCAGCAAGTGGAGCGACATCTCAGAGCTTGTGGAACGGGCTGTCGCTGATGAACTCGATAAGTTTGACTATGTAGAAGTTCGTGGCCTTGATCTCACTGGCCTTGTCATCGCTGAAGAGTACAGAGCCGCTATCGAACAAAAGCAGATTGCAGAGCAACAACTTCTCAGAGCGCAAACTGAAGTTAAAATTGCTGAGCAGGAAGCACAGCGATACGAAACCCTCAACCGCACCCTCGACGACCAGGTGCTTTTCAAACTGTTCCTCGACAAATGGGACGGCAGCACGAAGGTTGTGCCCGCTTTGCCAGGATCAAAAGGAGCCGGGACGCCTGTGATCGTAGGGGGACGTTGATCATTAATCAGATCAGCCTAATTCTCAACTGTGGTAAGAACCGAAGATGAAAAATCACCACCAGACAAAAAGCTAGTTAAAAGCCAGTTAAAAGATAATAAAAGCCCTGATTAAATTTCCAAGTATTTAATCGCAGTGTTGGGGCGCATCCCAATACGCACTATTGCCGTTAAATTGATTGTGGCAATAGCACGGCAATCAAAAAGAAGAGTTATTAGACTCATTAGAAAGGAGTTATCATCACGGTGAATAATTAGAATTTGTCAGCAAATTATGCGGAAGAATATGAGTCGGTTCGCTGCCGCTTAACACCTCGATAAGTAGAAGCAAGCCATATCGTAAATTTGTGAATAGAAGATCAGTCGTGAAGCCATGCTCCCTCTGGTATTTAGCTTTTAATAGCGAATTAAGACGATTGAGGCAATGCTGAAAAGCACGATTGGGTCTATAATAAACACATAAGTATTGAGGCTTCTATTGCCAAAAAGAGATTTCTGTGTTGATAAATTTAAACGCTGAGATTTTAAGCACTACTCATTGATCAACTGATCATTAATCTTGAGTGACAGGTCCTCAACTCTGTGCTTGCCTTTAATGGCTAACCGTGAGAAATCGTTTTACTGACGTGAAACGCCCTCCGGGACATGGAGTTGCCGAGATGGTTGCCGGACTGCGATGGCTTCTCTGGCCACTGAGCCGCTTTCTGCGTCAGAGCCTATCGATGCAGATCCTTGAAGGTTTGCTGGCAGGGGTCATTGCTGGGTTGATGCTTCCCGTAGCCCTGGTGAGCCTGCTTGCACCAATAGGGGAAGGCTTCCTTCGACTGTTCCAGATGCCAGTTGTGCCGTTTTTGAGCATTTCGCTCGTGGCTGGAGTGGGACGCCTTGAACTTGCTCAAGCAAGTCGGCTACTCGGCCGAGCAGCGATTGTGCTGATGGGGTTCTGGGTGGTCGTGCTCGGGGCAGTGCTTTTGATTCCCCTTGGCTTTCCAGATTGGCGGGAAGCATCGTTCTTCCGGCCAAGCCTCTTAGAGGCTGCTAAGCCGATGAACCTCATCGAACTGTTTATTCCAGTCAATCCATTCGCAGCATTTGCAGACACACAAATTCCAGCAGTGGTGCTGTTTTCCATTGCGCTCGGCATCGCTCTGATTTCAGTTCCAAAAAGGCAGGGCTTGATCGAGGTGTTGGATCGGGTTCAATCAGCGCTGTTGAAGATCTCTGCATACATCGCAAGGTATACACCACTTGGAGTGTTTGCGATCCTCGCAAGCACGACGTCTCAAGTTTCACCATCAGAGCTCCCTCGACTCGCCATTTACATTGTTTTGCAGGGCGGAGTTGCAGTTGTCCTTACATTTCTCTTCCTTCCCTACCTCGTTCAAGCAGTCATCCCTATCAAGGCCGGGGAACTGATCAAGTCTTTCCGTACACCGCTTTTGATTGCGTTCTCAACAGCAAATTTACTGGTGGTACTTCCATTACTAATCAATCAAGGCAAACAGCTCTTGATTGAGGGAATGGCAAGGCAACGTTCCCTTGGCTTAGAAGATCGTGAAAGCCGTAAAAAGTTAGCTCAGTCGATCGAATTACCGGTTGAGGTGCTGACTCCTCTTGCCCTGGTCTTTCCTGATATGGGCCGAGTGTTGTCGCTTGCTTTCGTCCCTTTTGCAGGTTGGCTTACAGGCAATCCGTTAACAGTCGAACAAATGCCCAGCTTCCTCATCACAGGTCTGGCAAGCACTTTTCTTGAAGGAGTGCTTGCGATGACATTCCTGCTGAGCAAGATGGGCCTGCCTACAGACATGGTGAATCTCTACATTGCCCTTGATCAGTTGGCTGTAGCACGTCTTGGCACGCTGCTCGCATGCATGAGTGTGATCAGCCTTGTACTTGTTGGGACATGGATCAGCCTTGAGGGATTTCGATACAGATTATCGAAACTTTTACCAGTTGCTATCTCAATGCTAATCATACCAATATTCATCAGTGTGAGTCGGTTTATCCTCAATCAAATTCCGCAACCAAGCAATCCATACCGAAGTCAACTCGAGACTCAAGGCTTTGTTCTGGCTAAAGAGAAAGCAGAGCTAATCAAGCAACCCAAGCCTCTCGAAGAAGCCGGTATCTGGCCGTTAATGCAGGCTAGAGGAGCAATCCGTTACTGCATCCATAAGCAGGATTATCCAATGGCTTATCGCAATGCAAAACAAGAGTTAGTTGGTGCTGATGTAGAAACTGGGCTCTTATTTGCAGAAGATATGGGTATGAAAGCAAGTTTTATTCAAATCGATCACTTGGGTAATCCAAATAAGGTTAGACCAAATGGACTCGAGGCACTGAAGAATGAATTATGTGACCTAAAGCTATCCAGTGATATCATTGTACCTCAGGAGTCTGCTGAGGTGTTGTACACTTCAACCAATCAAAGCTACGGCATAGGATTGCTGTTAAAGGGGAGTCGATTCAGTAGTAAATATAGATGGAAAGAGATCAAGGCTATAAAAGGTTTTCGAGTTGGCCTCGAAGCTCATTCCCCGTACAGTATCAATTGGGTGCAACGATTGCTTCCGCACGCTATCTTGAATACATCGAAAGGAACGGCCGAGCTACTCAAGGAACTCAAAAATGATAATCTTGATGCAGTAATCATTTCGGCCCAGAAGGGTGCTGCTTGGAATGTACTCGAACCAAGCCTCACATTACTCGTACCAAAACCTACAAAAAGCTTGCCGACCGCAAGACAAGTTCCTGAAGATGCGATTGAGCTTTCGAGGGTTTGGAATCATTGGCTAAAGCTGCAGGGGTTTGACGGAACTAAAAATAAAGTATATCAACACTGGGTTGAAGGAATTGCAGATGAGGGAAAATAATGACGCCAACAATATCAACCGAGCAATAGACAAGACTTGACAGTTGCCTAACCAATTTAAGATCGATATCCTGGAAATATGTATGTCAATGATATTGCTGGAATACGCTGAAATTTTAACGAGGAATCAATATTATACCCGTAAAAAAATGACAAGAAAGAATCAAACTACTGATCAGATTCAGTCAGTTTGATCAAAGGGTGTTCTGTTTAGAGATTAATAACCCAATAGTTTTCTTAGCGAATCAAAATCTAAGTACAAACATCTGCGACAGCCTGCCTCTCTTTTGATCTAGTCAGGATTGCCAGCCTTGGTCAGGCCAGAAGAAAGGGGATGAAGCTTTTTCCTGGCGCGAGGCGGCGACACCCTCAACCGTGAAGTCGGTGCACTGCTGGACAATTGATGGGCATGTGGACCCCACTCGGGGATAGGTGCAGGTTGTGCATTCCGATTGACATGCGTTGAACGGATTGGAGTTAACGATGAGCGGGAAGGCTTTAACCGTCGTTGGGAGCGCGATGCAGTCAAGGTGATCAACAATGCGATTGCGCTAATAAATACGGGGCGCAAAGTAAAAACTGAAAAGCGCCCTCCGAGCAATATTGCAATGCCAACAACAATGGTCAGCTCGTAAGGGTGTGGAGAGGATCTCATTGATCGTCTTCCAATTCGGTAGTACTCAAGCTTCTAACGCATTGATCTTCTTGTCGCAAGGATTGCCTCGATCTTCGAAAGTCCTGATCCAGCAGCTGAGCTGCCCATCGGTTGAGAACAATGCAAAGGGTGAATGGGTAGATGCTCAATTGATCAAAGCCGATAAGACGTCTTGCTAACAAGCAAAAAAGTGCTCAGGGACAGCGCAGATCTTGGACATCAATCAGCTGTGATTTCTTGGATTTATAGGCTGATCATCCTCCCGGCCAATTGCCTCTGCAAACCAAGCGCCATCTTTCTGAATCAAGCTGAGCGCTATCTCTAATTTTGCTGATCAAGATCTGATCGCGATTGCCTAAGTGAATCAGGTTGATCCTCACTTCAAGCTGCTCACAAGTTATTGGCAGGCTTGCCTTCAAGTCTGAAGGTCGAATCAACGCCCAACTCTCAGACTCACTCATCACTGGAGTAAGGCCCAAAATGAGTCGCACAGCTTGCACCGCAGTGAGCCCCTAGGCTGATCGCCTGTTCATCAGTCCAACCAGCAGCCAAACCTGCAGTTACCCCAGCGGCAAAGCTATCGCCACAGCCATAAGCATCCACGACTGGAGATTTCAGTGAAACAGCCTGATAGCGTCCGCCAGGCCATAGTTGACCGCCTAAAGCTCCTTCAGTTGCAATTCTCAGCCGGGGAGTTGGAAAGAGAGCTTTATCTGGAACGTGTTCGCCTGGATCAAGACCACTACCAATCAGCGCATCAAGCTGAATATTCGCCTGCTCAAGTGTCTCAAGACGCACGCGAGGAGTAGCTGCCATCACACCAGCATGACGACAATGATGCAGTGCAGGGGCATCTGCAGCGGTCACAAAAACACCGTCGTAACCAGCAAGGGCTCCCCAGCCCAGCGCATCTTTTGCTCTGGGTTGTAAACGCTTACCAATCACTGTAATTGCCCGTTCCCCATGAGAATCAACAAGGCTGATCGCCCGACGAGTGGGTTGATCACGCCAAGCCACAGTCAGGCTTAAGCCAAGCTGCTGGAGTCTTTGAAAACTCTTTTCACCGTATGAATCTCGACCTAGAGCTGTTATGAATTGAACGGGTTGTTTAACGAGCCGAGCCAATTGCACCGCGACGACAGCTCCACCGCCAGCGGGCTCTTCAAAAGAATGATCTGCATGGCTGATTACCCCAGGCTGGGGTAATTGATCTGTAGACAGGAAGGTCACCCATTCAACGTGGCCCACAACGGCCAACTTCAGCTTGGGAAGATCTGGCAGATCCTGGGGTTCCAAGAGATTCATGGTGATTGATTCACTCAATAGAAAAAGGATGCATCAGTACGGCATGGTCACGCCGATGGGGCTGTTGGCTATCGATCGGACTGGTAACAAGCCTGGGCCGCTCGCTTAGGCCATGATCGTTGCAGGGCATGCACAAAGCCTTGGCTGATTCGTGGCCTTAGAAAAAAGGAGGACTGGCGAATGGCGTGCCTCTTTGCTATCCCTGGGTAACTGCCAAAGCACAATGGCAACACTGTTACAGGCAACTGGGGTGGAGCTAGAGCCATGCCTTTGCGAGCATTGCTGTCAGATTCGAAGTCAACAAAAGGAAGCCCAGAGAGTCTGGCAACTTCCGAAATTCCAAAGCGGTTGCTGGCAGCGTCTTGATCTGCATCATTCCAGCAAGGCCGCATAATCTAAAAATGGCAAGGAGATGATCGACAGAACCAAAACCCAGTTCTTCATGCGAGCTGGGTTGACCATCTCCTGGTCATCTCAGCATGATGATTTGCACTGTTCACTGATGTAGAGAGTTCGCATTCAAGCTCTCAAAAGAGGGCTAAAAAACCGTTCGCAAATGATCGTTATCGACACGAGTTTCCTTCACTGAATGAGTAGGAAACCAGTCTGCTCGAAGGGCCTTGTAGAGGAGACGATAGGGATAAGGTCTGACCGTTACGTGATCAGCTTGATTAAAAATGGCTTGAGACGATTCAAGACCTGTGCTGCTCGCGATTGAGTTCGAGCAAGACCTGATCCTCAATAGCGTTCCGAAGCCATGAGGCAATAGAACGACGCTCATTCCTTGCCAAACGTTCCACCTCTGCCGCAAGCGAAAGCGGAAGGTTGACAGCCAGTCGCCTGGTGATGGTGAGATTGACAGGCATTGCCCTGAAGCTACATCAGTCAACACACAATAGCTACAAGGGATCCAAAGTGAAGTATAGGGGTATCCCTACACACAAGGGGTTGCACTTTGCAGCGCATAGGTTCGATGATTCGGATGCCGACAACCTCCGGCATTAAAACAACCCCATCGCAATCAGTAAATGAACAACACAATCAAGAGACCTTCAGTAACGCGTGGGCTGACAAACATCCACACGATCAAGTTGGCAGTGCTCGATGCAATCGAATATGCAGAGCAGCGAGGTGATTTAAACCTAGCTCTCGCCTACGCCGCTTTCCTCAAGAAAGACCTCGACCCATTGATCAAAGAGAGGCTAGGACTATGAAACTCACAAATGTTGTAGCAAAACATGGATTCGTTCCATCTGCTCTTGCCCAAATCAACAATGCCAAGCTCTATGAGCGCAACAACTCAGATGGAGTTAGAGAACTACTTTGCGTTCAGAAGATAGGCAAGGGCATGAGAGTTGACCGCATGCCATTGCTGATAGCGTCTGGCTTAATCATCCCTATCGGGGAGGCAGTGAAACAGATCCTACCGATCTCAGAGCTCGAGGGATTTCTGGAACTAACACTTAAGCCAGCTGTGTTCCATTAAGCTGCTTTTCATTGAACATCAAAGCTCTAATTATAAAGTATGCAAGCACTAAGTGGTAAGCGGTTAAGAGTGGATAAGAGGCCAATCTAGGAACAAGTAGGTGTTAATAAATAGAAAGGGGAGTGAATGGTCTTTGATTTAATCATCAATCAATAGAAAAAGAAAAGTCAGGCATCTAATCAGCTCAACTGTTTTCTTGATCAAACCACTGCCGATCATCAAAATCCTCAGAAGGATGCAGACAAGCCTCTTGCATATTTTGATCTATTTGTTGATTAACTATCTGATCATCAGGTGTTTTTGTTTCAAGTTTAGGCAGCTGTTGCCAGCCACTGTTCCACATAGAGGAGTCTTTCATTTCCTGCCAAGACACACGTAATCGTGCTTGGCCATCAAGTACAGAAACGAGATTCACCCATCGATCTGACCCCTTACCACCGTAGTTGATGGCAACAAAATGGCGAAAACCAAGCCGAGAAGTTGTACTTGTCCAAGCTTTGTTGGGTGGCCAGTTCATAGGTAAACTAAGGCGATGCAAAAATCGGAAGTTACATTTGTACCAAGGATTCGGAGTCGATAGAAAGAATCTATAGCTTTAGTAACGAAACAAAGACAGGAGGTTCTGTTCTTTAACCATGAAAATCCTAGAGCTATCTTGAATAAATTTATGGGATTGTAGTGGGATTATGATCTACCCAGCAGGGTAGTCTCGCGGCAATCACGCTCTTTAAACCATGTCTAAGCTGCGAGGATGCTGCAGAGAACGGAAGCCTAAGGAATGAATGGCATGCGTTAAGTGGTGTCAAAGATGACGACTATCAATTGATTAGAGACCCTAAGCGTCTAAATTTAGACATGGCCAAACTCAAGACCGACAAGTCAGCACCTTGGCCCTTGTTGGTGATCAGCTTCTTCATCTCGTTATTTATCGGGAGCCAATTAGGGCTGGTTGGCCAGATGCTCTTATCTGATATCAGTGAGCAAATGAATTCTAATGGAAGCAACGATCAACAGTATAGAATCAAGAAAGAAGAGCCACAGACTCAACAATTGGGCTGTATCCAGCCCGCAGATGGTGGCCCAGCATTGAATGAAAACTTTGAGCCATGCACAAATTAGAGTTTGATTTCTGCTTTTTGAAAGAACATTCTATAGATGGCTTAAACAGCAAGGCCGTCAAGCAATAAACTAGCTGATTAGAGAGAACAGAATACAGATTCGGGACTAAGCTTGGCAAGGAAAAATTAAATAACTAGAAAGATTATCGGATTGAAATTTCTCGCTAGTAGAAATTAGTCTACGGTCTTAATGATAATTTCCACCCGTCGATTGCGCTGTCGTCCTATTGGATCATCACCTCCTTTTTCAGTTGTGTTAGAGACCACCGGCTTCAATTCCCCAAAGCCCTTGGTGACGAATTGAACATTGCTTAGGCCACCATCAGAGACAAACCAGTCTCGAACAGAAATTGCACGCTTCTCAGAAAGCGTTTGATTGTATTCATTCGAACCCTTCGAGTCAGTATGACCCTCGATGCGAACATCCCCCCGTGAAGACTCATGGATACGTTTGGCTACAGTCTCAAGAGAAGTAACAGCTGATGGCTTGAGGTTGGCTTTATCGAAATCGAAGAGAACATCAGCAGCAAGTTCAATAAGAATCTCACGTTCTTTCTCAATAACAATGTGTAGATCTTCAATAGAGTACTCAATCGTATTTACGTCAAAAACCAAATCATGGGTTTCATGCAAAAGACTGTTTAGTTTTTGCTTGGTTTTATAAGTTGGGTTTTCGAGCTTACTGGATTTACTAGTTGCTATAACAGGCATGGGTTGCTGAAAATCATATACCCAAGCCTGGATAGGTTTTATACTACCTGATTGCATTAGAGCAACAGAAAAGGACATTAAATAGAAAAGACGTTGATACCTAATTGGTAAAGACATTGGATCAACCTTCTATCCGTACATCCTCTATAGGTATTGTGCCAGGGATATAGATCGAAACACTCTCTACTTCAACTGGCGGAGCAGGGAACTTAGCCCAAACTTTATAAGAGCTTCCGGGGTTCAACTTTGTTGGACGGTTGACTTTGGTAGTCATAGGGTTTCCATCTGCTTTAACGACAAGATGTTTCTTCTGGTTATCATTATCAACTATGTATGAATCAGCGAGCCAACTGCTTCTAAGATTTGTCCAACAATATGAGTTACACAATGTCACTTCCTCGTCTGTGTTATTAATATAGCGCCATTGTAAAGTAACTGTATTGTCGCTTGATCGTTTTACCCTAAGAAGGGCTACGTCGAGTCCATTTTCATGCTCTTCTAAAGCCAAAACTTTCTCATTTCTTGGGATGGGTTCTCTAGCAATCTTTTCCTTCTCTTCTTTCGCCTGTTGTTGATCTCTTTCAACTTCTACCCTCTTCTCAGAGCTCGTTTCATTAGACGAAAGTTGAGTCTCACTGCTCCCTAAGCATCCACTACAAAGGATCATGGCAAGGGATAAACTAGTTAAGGCAAGCGGCGCTGGCTTTCGGTTGCTCATGAGGTTGGATTTTGATTTGACATTTGAACAATGGGGTTAATCGAAAATTCTATTGGTATTCTTAACTTGTTTATAACTGACTCATTGGCCATAGGCAAGGCAATGTTAAAAAAATGAACCTTTCATTATCCATGCATTTCTAAGCTTCCAAATGATTGGACAATTCATGTCAAGTCTTGATTCACCTCAAATGCTTAGAGAACACTAATTGTGCTTCATAATGAAGTCCTTGATTTGTTAGATGTGCTTAACATGTTTTAAAATGTATGCCTTTTGTTGTTTTTTGTTAGTTTCGCTGTTTATTTGTCTAAAATAAGTGAGAAAGCATAAAACTCTGAATGTTGATAGTTTCTCCAAATAATGCCTTGTCAGGAGTGATTAAAGACAAGGTATGCTGTGATTCTGCTCACACAAATATTCGTCGATACAAAGGCTATGAACCGTAAATGCAAGAGAATAACTTGGATTAGGTAAACCCAGGCAATGGTGAAAAACTTCAAGACTGGTTGCAATTGAAAAACTTTGCACCAAGTATTGAGGTCAATTAATGCTGCATGGCTACTCAACCCAATCACTTTTACGAGCAGGTTAAAGCCATTAAAATGTTATTATGTTTGTCTTTCTAGTAAAAATCAATTAATCAGTGAACTCGTCATTCACAATTTTTATTTTGATGTCTCCGTCGCCTCGCCAGCTGGCCTGTCAAAGACAAATTTAAGAATTAGGATTGCCAGTCCTAGTATAAAGGTGATCACGTTAAACAGGATTACTGGCATGGAATGTATCCCCCAGCCATATATTTCCCATAGGATGATGCCGGCGATAAAAAGAATGAACATCACGTAAGAGATGTCTTTTGCTGATTTAGAACGCCAAACCTTTACTAATTGAGGAACAAAAGCAATTGTGGTTAGTGTTCCAGCTATTAATCCCAAAACATCCATAGAAGAGAGAGAGTCCATCAGGGCCTCCTGAGCCATAAGGATAATTTTTGGCTAAGCCTTACAGACTCTATTGCAGTGGCCTGACGTCATCGCAACATCAAGACAACAAATGAGGACAGCATTCGTATCGCCGTTTCCTTGCCCGCCAAGGGGAGTGAATGTCTTACGTTGCTACAAAGCCCTGGCTGTTTCCTTGTTCTGATATGAGTCGATCTGCTCTGCTCCGCTCTACGCAGCAATGCTTCTAGAACCAAGCTGCTGAGCCTCAGGGTTGACGATCCACAAGTGATGAGAACGGCTCCGTTGTTTGCCCGATTTCAGCAACACTATTGGCTGAGACAAGCAAAGCCCTTTCCACGTAATGAAATTTGGCAGTCAAACCTGAAATAGTAAGCATTTGTCTGGCGATCTTCTCAGGGCTGGTCAGGCAAGGTCTTGCTTTTCTCTGTAGTGATTGACCATCGCCTTACGCCAACCTATTGCTGAACAGAGCTTTAACCAATTTCACTGGGCTCCAAAAATTCAACCAGGCAAAACTGGGTCGACTGCAAGGGTAGACAGTTGTTCCCATGATCTTCACGAACACATTGATGCTTGTGGGATCTCTGTTTCATCTGGCCTCTAGCGCAAAACAGTATTGGGGTGTGACTGGTCAAGATCATTGCAAGACCAGATGGGAGCTGTCTCAGGGTTGGAAGAAAGGATTTGCCTGTGCCTTCCATACTCGAAACAGGACTTTCAAGCAACGTCTCCCTTCAAGAATTCCACCAAGGGTTTTTTCTTGGTTGATTGTTTGCTGTAATTGGATGTTCTCAATTGATCTGATGACAACTGTTCGAGACCGAATCAATGCTCACCTCCCTATCGTTCTGGAGGTGCTGCGCACTGGATCCTTGGTTGTAATTGCCCTAAGCACGATCTGCGCTAGTCAGTCCCTTAAGCAAATGGCTGGTGGTCACGATGCGCCCTCTGAAGTCAGTGCGACCCATAAGGGACATGACTGAAGCCAAAACTGAGTAGCTCTTTATCGACAGCGATAGAGTAAATAAAAAAGTAATGCTCATTTGTCGACCTTCCATCTGAAGGTTGCTCTTGCCCTAGCTATGGCAGATGCCAAACGACGTAAAAACCCAATAAGCATCTATTAGCAGGGCAGTATGGGCATTGATTGATAATTCGATGATTTAGATTCTCTGGCTGTCTTCAAGCGACAAGAGAGACCTTGCTTTATTAAGGCTTCTCAATATCTGATGCGTCCATTGATGACATCCAGAGTTTATACATGGCTACCTAGTAAATAATAATGTCAGCCTAAGAGCTAGAGTCAAGACTTGATTCTTCTCATCAGATTTTCGCCAGCTACCATCAATATTCCCAAGAATAACTTCATCAAATTATCTGCTTCTCTAACGCCTAATTTGTTGCTTTGATCCTAGCAATCTTTAAGACACCAAAGCGAACTCTGAGATGTTTGATAAATACTTTCTCTTAAGTAATGATTGATGCCATGGCGAGCCTGAGTTGGCTGACAAAATGAAACGATTCTATTTAATAGAGTTAAAGTTTTTTTATTTAGTTAGTTACTGCAAGCCAAATTCCAAAAACTGCCATAAAAGATGCAGCTATTCCTCCAAGCCTTAGTCTGTCTCCTTCATAACGGCAAAGAATTAAAGCCATTACAGGTGAGCTGCTCAGTAATGTCACCCCAATTCCTAGGGGAAGCTTTTGCAGAGCTAGCTGTTGCAAAATAATCCCAAGGTTGGTTCCCAACAATGTTGCAAACAAAATCCTGGGCCAACGGATTTGCGACGGGCGTGGATAAGGAATTGGTCGAATGCATTTGCGTAGCCAAGGAATAATAAGCAATAATCCACCTAGTAAGCGAATGGAAGCACTTTGCAAAGGTGTGATCTCTCCTGAAAGGAGTACCTGCCTTGACAGTGCGGCACCACTAACGCCGCAAATAACGCCAGAGAGAGCAAAGAGCAGGCCCAAACGTTGAGACGAGAACTGTCGATTGAAAGCCACTCCCTTTTCCGGCGGTTGCTGAAAGGCTGCAATCACAACTGATGCCGCAACAAGGATTGCTCCAAACCATGATTTCAAATTAATTATCTCAGCCAAAAATGTCATTCCGTAAAAGCTCGCCAAAAGAGGTCCTAGCGCTTCAATCGTCAATGTTCTTCGTGTTCCTAGTCGACGCAGTGCAGCGAAGTAGAAGCTATCTCCTAATGCAATACCTAAAGCGCCACTGGCCATTAACAACATCAAGCCATTGGTCTGCTCAGACCATGGCAAGAATAGAAGTACAGGGCACAAAAATAATGTGGCAATGACGATCTTAAGACCATTTAATTGCCAGGCAGTTAAAGACGTTTCGATTGAACGCCAAAGACTACTGCTTAATGTCCAAGCAAGAGAGCCAGAAATCGCTGCTAAAACACCAACAACCATGGACTGATTCAATCAGAATAGAGAAGAAAAACAGCAACTTCTCAGTAAGCTAGAGACTCCTATTTGGGCTAGGTGATGGCAACCCCCATGTTGGAATCGGTGGTGGTTTTGCCCCAGCTGCCAAGGATTGTTGCCAGCTTTCCAGCCAGGCTTCCATTTCTTTCGGAGTCAGCACTCGCTCCAAGCGGCGAATCAATTCTTGTGGAGGATATTGCATCAGTATGTTCCTGAATAGTACTGGCCAAACCACAAACTTATCTCTGCTCGACCAATCTCCATCATTAGCTTCTGGACTTTTAGCCCAGCGAGATATAGCCCTATCAGCATGGGGTGATCATGATCATGGATAATCGCTCGATTTTAAAGTCATGACTATCAAAAAAAATGGCCTAGGTGATTCCTGCCGACTCTTGCTGAAACGTCTGCGCAAATTGAATCCATAGGGATTGTCACCGCCATTGTCAGAGCATCAAGGGAGGAAAATCAGCCCGATCGTCTGAGTGACGCCCAAGCCGCAGACGAACTCAGAGTGATTCTCTACAAAAAGGTCCAACCTATTGGTCGCAAAGGTTTTACTGATAAGCACCCCAGAGATTAGGATTCTTGCTTGGCGGGGCGTGGCGCAGCTTGGTAGCGCGGGTGCTTTGGGAGCACTAGGTCGCAGGTTCGAATCCTGTCGCCCCGACTTGAATCTCAGCGAATAGCAAAAGGGCCTCTGTGGTCAGAGTGTGGTTAGAGCTTGATTCTGGGAGAGCTGACCACACAACTTCTCTGACGCCTGTTGCCATACAGGCACAGGTTTTGTAGGTTCGAGGAAGCAAAGTCAATCTCCCCGCATACTTCGACCCTTCCACCAGCGCCTGCCTTGCTGGCTGGATCTAAATACATCGACGCGCAGAGACTCACTGCTCCGGCGTTGGCATCAGGCAGGTGGTGTAGCTCAGTGAGTCAAAGGAGGCATGGCGTAGTCGCCTCCCGAGGAATTAAGCCACAGCGGTGAAGCGAGAAAGGCATCCATCAACAAGGCAAGGGAAGGCCTCTGTTGGGTTTGCAGCTCTACTAACTCATGACCACACCATCACCCTTATGGGTGCCGGAGGTTGTTGCAGGTGAACAGCTCGCAATTAAACCCGTCACTCTTCGTGCAATGCGCCGAAGACGCACGATTCGCCCTGGCATCGATTGGATCTATTCAACCGGCGGCAAGCACGGCAGCGTCCTTTACAGCGTGCCTTCCATCATTGAGCTGCTGGTTCAGAAAACGATTGAAGCGACGCAAAAAGAAGACGCGAGGCGTGAGGCGCGACTGAAAAACAAGCAAGAAAAAGTCGAGATCTATGCGGAGGGGGAAGCATGAACCGCTCTCATTTGACAGGTGATATTGAGAGGGCCGAAAGGGATCTCGCTAAATCGATAACTATTACGCCTACGTAACACCTACAGGGTGAATGTAGTGCATGTAACGACTGTCTCGAGGGGATTCTTTCAATCACTAATGTCTGATTGTCCAACACCACAATGACTTCCGTGAACCCCAAAGAGTTCTCCAGCCATGAACTCAAATACGGACCTCCACAACTTTTGTCCTTGGGCTTCAGAGCGCCTATCCCCATGCGGGCCCATCTTGAAACTATTGCTGCTGAACATCGCGTCGGCCAAGCAACTGTGATCCGTCACGCAATCGTCGAATACATGGAAAAGCGCGGCAAAAACGCGTTCATCTCTCCATAAAAAAAAGAGAGAGAGGGTGGATTCTTCTGGCCCGAAGAAACAACCACGCCTGCCCTCTCTCTTTTTGTTACCCGAAGTGTTGCAGCCCCGGGCCATTGCAAATCAACGAGTCAATTCACAAGTCAATTCACCAAGTGAATTATGTCATCTCCCATTATCCGGCGTGGTGCCTTTCAAAAGCATTCAGCCACGCGTGGCGTAAAAGAGCCAACCCTTGTCAGGCGTCAACGCATTACCGAGCAGATACAACTTGAAGACCAAGCTCTGATCTACGCGGTTAAACGAATCGCTAATCAGCGGGGCATCAGCTTGCTTGCCCAACTCACTATTTGGGGGTTGGGGTGATGCAGTCATCCAGCAATCGCAATCCTTGCCCGGCATGTCAAAGATCCAGCGATGGAGATTGCCGGTGGAATGAAGACCTCATTCTTTGCCATTCAGGCACTGATCTCCTGATTGGTCAGACCACAACCATCAACGGAACGCAATGGGCACTGATTCGCCTTGAAGGTGGTCATTCAGGTCGAGCAGCCGTGTTCAAGCCACATAGACCAAGACGACCGGGCAAAAAGGATTACTTCCCGCGTCATTCCAATCAAGACCTGCTTTCACTTCAGGCAAAACGTTCTCAATGGGCTGACATCTTTGATCAATTCTTTGCTGCCTTTGATGCGGCGTGGAATATCCCCGACTTCTACAGCTGCACACCCGAGCAACTCAAAGCGGCTGAAGAAGTCATCAACGATGCACAAGCCAAAGCAGCAGCCCTTAGGCCACACCTAAGAACTATCTGGCGTGATCATCCAGACCTAGATCAACTTCATCGCTTACGCGTAGATAGCCAGCTCAAGTCCCTCGCCTATATCGCTGAACACTTCCGGTACTTCCAAATCAATGAACTTGCTACCTCTTGCCCGGCGGCTGTTCATGAAATAGCGGAGCGTTTCTGATGACACGTATACCCACTAACGGTCACCCTGACATCGCCGAGGTCTATGAACTTCATCCCAATTCCCCTATTGATGATTGGGATCTGATCTTGAAAGGGCTTGTCGATCCCAACCATCCCTCTTTCGAGAAAAACAGTATCCGTCGTCAAATCAGAGCAGCAACTGCAGCTCGTGAAATCGGCATTGCCGCCAGCCCTCAAAACATCCGCTCCACACTCCTGCAGCATCAGCGCAATCTGATTAAAGGCACCCAAGAAAAAGGCACCCGTGGCGGTGAGAAAGCCAAGTTCAAGCCGAAGGAATTTCTGATCGACAACCTGATCCCTATGCGTTGTCTTACCGGCATCGCTGCTTTCAACAAAGTCGGAAAGACCAAGCTCGCTACTGAGTTAGTGGCGTCCCTGATCTTTCAGACACCATTTATGGGTAACCCCGATTGGATGCCTGCTCCTGGCCACCACAAGCTGATCCTGTGGTGGGTAGATCAACCGGGTTCTGATTCAGAGACCTATCTGATGGCCAGGGGCCTGATGACTCCTGATAAAACCCTTCACCCGCAAATCATCAAGCTCTACACAGAAGAAGATGACCTCGCCTGGGATGACCAAGGCATGGATCAGTTGATCCAAGACACCTCCGATCACCCCGGCGCAGTTCTCGTCACCGATTCCTTCTTTCACTCAATTCAACGGATTCATGGGAGCGATCAAGAACCTGAAGCCGGTGGTGCACTGATCGATGTCCAGACTTTTCTCAGTCAGACGGAAACTACACACGTCTGCCTGTTCCATTCACCCAAGGAAACCGGCCCTATAGGGATCAACGCAATCCGTGGTCATTCATCAGCTGGTGGTGCCGTCTCCGGTTGCATTTCACTGCACTTCCTAGAAATGAAAGACCCACAATCTGGCAAGTGGGTTGCCGATAAAGAGAATCCACATCGACGCATGGTTTATGAAGGCCGTGGTCCATTCATCGACGTTCTAATCCGAGGCGATTGGAAACAAGGCACATTCAAAGTGCTCGGCAAGTTTGAACAGAAGCTTGGTGAACTCACCGCCGATAAACGCAAGGTATCAAAAATTGAAGACCTGACTGAAGGACAAAAACAAACCCTCGAATGGGTTGGAACTGCCATCGGTTTGTGGAAAGCGCCAGATGGCGTAACCACCAGTCAAGTGGCCAGCGCAATGGTTCATCCGCGGCGGCCAACACCGTCGGAGATTGAGAACACCCGAAAGCAGCTCCATGCGCTGGTGAAAAAAGAGCTGTTAAGTCCCACAAAGAAAGCCAATATCACTCGTTTCAATTATCGGAGCATTGAAGGTTGATGCGGTTGGAAGCCAATCAATGCCTGCGTTCTGATAGTTGGAAAACCGGGCAAAAAGGTGGTCTCCCTATATGGAGAGAGCTAGGCCAAAAGAGTTGGTTGTGGTTGATTCCCCTCCACCACTGGACTCTCTTGGTTGACACCAACCGTTGCCAACCGTTGTCAACCGTTGGAACCTCCTACTTAACCCCTCTCCACCACTACTTACCAACCAAATCAACCCTTCTAGGGGACCTATCTCTATATAGGGACCTTGCTCATTCCTTGGGGTATGTTTTTCCTTATACGCTCTTATGATTTTTTCCAGGGTACGAGTTAGCAACAACGAGATGAATTCGATTACGCGAGCTAAAGATCAAGAGATCAAACGCAATCGCGCATGGGAGATGCACATCAACGGCATCAAGCAATGGGACATAGCTGATGCGCTTGGCGTAACGCAGGCCAGGGTCAGCCAGTTGATCAAGAACGCTGCTAAGGCGCATCCAATTAATCAGCTCTCACTAGATGAACGGATGGCGATCAGTGAAGAACGCTGGAACTTAAGTGAGAAAGAAATGCGTGATGCAATTAGCGAGCAGCTCTTGCACGGTCGGATCGTTACCAAGACCACGACTGATCCATACGGGAAAGTAACGACTGAGGTCACGCATCAGAAAGGTGTTGACCCTGCCTTGCTTCGTGCGCTTTCTACTCATCACGATCGCCGGGCTAGACAGCTGAATAACCAGATGTCACCTGATGCATCAATGCAAGCAGTTCAGGTGAATGTCGTTAAGGACTTCATCCAACAAGGTGAAAGTCAAGGCAGGCTTAGTGCAGAAGATTGGAACCAATCACAGGCCGTAGATGTATGAGCTGCGTCACTGACGGATATGCAGATACGCAGGTTTAGCTGTGACAGTTAGGCCTGTTAATTAGAGGATCTCAGGATCTCATTAGCTGAGACTGGATGTGGATCTGTGTCCAAGGTTGAGGCAGGTCTTGTCCAAGGGTTTGAGACTCAACGGTATGTGCCGGTTCAGATTGAGTGCTGCAGTTGATGTGGGCTGATGGCTGCAACCAAACACATCCCAGATAATGAGTGACCTTTTAGCGTTCAATCCAAGTGCAGCGTTCGATTCGTCTCTCCTTATCAGCATCACCAAAGCTGCCTGAAGATACTGAAAGACTTGGCCTGAGTACATTTCCCAAAGGTGTGATCAATCTCACAGCAGCTCTTGAACTAGATCAACACAGCAGCCATTGATTCGAGAGATGGTGAATGCATTGGAGGAAACAACCTCCTCAACCCCTCAAAACCATGACCAATCAAGAACTAACTCTCGATCAACTCCAGATCATTGTTGGCGGCATTATTCACCCTGATTTCATCAGGAATATCAGAAGGGTGGCAACAAAGGGGTTTATTGTTGGACCTATAGGGACTCGTGGAATCCGTGGAGAGAAAGATCAACCATTGAAACCATGGGACTTTGACGTAGACATTGATGCCTAATTAGTGATGCCTAATGAGCGCATTTCGATCTCGCCTGTTCCAACACCCACTCTTTGAGAAATGGATGGCCTTTGCCCCGCCATCGTGCGGGGCTTGTTCTTTTTTCAGAGAATCAACGCCTCCCGAAACCTTCGCTGCCAACCAAGCGACTGCCTCAAGGACTGCTCTGCAAGCAAGTTTTCAAAGCACTATGAGCTGAGCATTTAGTTGATCCCAGTGCAGCGTTCGATTCGTCTCTCCTTATCGCTGACTGGTGCTGCTGCTCTTGCCTTAGCCAACTCTCCCATCCAACCAGTAGCTGCTCAAGAAGAAGACGGCAGTGCAGCAGATCTTGGCGTGATGGAGATCAACCTTAAAGACGCTGTGCAGTTCAACTGGGGTTTTCAAGGTGCACTGCAAGGAGCAGGCACACCCAATCAAGCTGGTATTGGAGCGTTCCTTCCAATCGCTGTAGGCGAGAACAGTGTGTTCTTTGCTGATGTGCTGCTCAACGCCAACTTTGCTGATTACGACGGCAATAGCAGCATCATCAATACAGAGGTTGCTGGTACCACGATCAGCACCTCCTCAAGACTTGGTTATCGCTGGCTGAATAGCGACCGCAACTGGATGTATGGGCTGAATGCTGGTTATGACAGCCGCCCGATGAATACCGGTAATGCTGAAACCGGGTTGGATGTCACTGGTAAGCGTGATGTCTTCTTTCAGCAGGTTGCTGCAGGTTTAGAAGCAGTCTCTGAGAGCTGGAATTTCAATGCCTATGGCTTGTTTCCAGTTGGCGATACCGAGCAGGTCCTGAATGACCGTTACCGCGGTGGTGCCTTAAGCACCTACGGCTTGGATGTTGGTTATGCAATTACCCCTGAGTGGGATGCCTCGATTGGTTACTACTACCAGCATGGTGATGACCTCACAGAAGACGATGGCTCTGGTGTTCTTGCCCAGCTCTCTTATGAAATCAGTAGTGGTTTAACCCTTGGCGTTAATCTCTCCTATGACGAAGCTTTTGAAACCAGAGTTTCAGGAAACATTGAATATCGCTTTGGCAGCAACAACTCAGCACCAACAACAGAAAAGAAAGCTTGGAAGACACCAGTGATTCAATCACTCACAGAATCAGTCAAACATCGTGATGTAAGAGTTCATGATGCGAATAAGATACAAAGCCAACCATGCGGGCATTCAGAATCAATCACACTATCAACTAGCATTCACGTTAATGGGTATAACTATCATTGTACACGGCTAAAAACTATACACGGCCACCAAATAGATGATAATACTTTCACTAATCTCACTCAAGGGAATAGCACGTGGCAGAGGACGTCACCGTACCCATTCTGACTAAAGGAATTGGACGAAGAACACACCTTTCAACTAAGTTCCGGCAAAACCCTAGCAAGGCGCCAGTAAAACGCCTAAGTAAAAACGCAGCTCTTACAATCTTCATCAAGACCGCCAAGGCTGCCTAATTAGCCATCCGATACCTGGCGCATTCTTGCGAATCAAATACTCATGCTGGCGTACAGTTGATCGAGGCTAACTCTGGTAATATTGACTGGGCACGACAAAACAAGCCATGACCTTCTGTGTTCTAAGAAATACCTCTATCTCCTCAACTCACTCTCAGAATGTGAACTAAATATCACTATCTCTAATTCCATTTGTTTTTCTAAATTTCCCGGCAAGTTGATGCCACTCGTCTGGGATTTGGTTGAGGCGAATATCGAACGCAAACGGCAGCTGTTGTTGACATGGAGAAACCCTCTTCTTCTTGCCCCGCGGCTGTTGGTTTAGCAGGGAACGGTGATTGAGGAGGATGCTTTATCACCAACAAAGGTTGGTACCTTTGGTCACATACTGGTGTTTGAGGGTGAAACCAGGGTTAGAGGAAAGTTAAAATAATGGGAGGGATTTAGTAGAAATCAACCAACCCACCCTAATGAGTTTGGAATGTGTCTTCAAAGCCGTTGCTGTCACTGGCTTGGAAGATATGTAAAAGTAATCACGAAATGAATAATGCTGGAATATCATTTACGAGAAATAGAAATAAAGGAAATAGCACTAAGCCTGCCGCAAGGAGTGATGGGTTTAGACATCAATGCCGTTGTTGTATTTGTATAGCTGTTTTACAAATGGAAGGATTGGTTCAATCTCTTCTTTACACCTCTTAGAATTAATCTCTTCATCGTCCCAGTCACCCTCTACCCATTGACAGGCAGTTAAATACATAAGAGTTTCATAATGCTCAGGTTTGTGAGGGTAGAGAGTTTCAACTGTTTTTTTCCAATCCCAATAATCTTTATCCTCACCTTCACCCCAACCATCTTCATCAATCTCCCAAGAGTTGGGTGAGAACTTGCACCAAGAAGGGATGTCAAAGGATAACTTATCTTCACGCCAATTACAGTCATCCTTATCCACATAGCCTGATTGATAGATAAACTCAATTAACTCAATTTCACTTGCTGGAACTTCAAAAGATGTCTTACCTTTGTCACCGGTTAAATCAAGGAGTTCTTGATAGGTGCTTCCTTTGTAGGTAATCTTCATTTGTGAATTATAGTTGTTCTTCAATGCTGCCGCAATAGACTTATATGCCATTCAACCCACTTCCACTACCATCAACGCATCCAAAAGACCAGGTCAAAATCCCAACCTGGCATTTTTACTTTGAATAGCATTCATTACTAGCAAGATTTTTTGGTTTGGTTGATGGTTAGTCCTCAAGATTCCTCAGCCTCCTTTTACTGCAGTTGATGTGGGCTGATGGCTACAACCAGCAATCAACCAGATAATGAGTGACCTTTTAAACGTTCAATTCCAGTGCTGCGCTCCTTCCGCCTTCCTCTGTCGCTCACTGGTGCTGCTGCTCTTGCCTTAGCTAGTTCTCCAATCCAGCCATTTGTTGCTCAAGAAGATGGCAGTGCAGATGATCTTGGGGTGATGGAGATCAACCTCAAAGACGTTGTCCAGTTCAACTGGGGATTTCAAGGTGCACTACAAGGAGCAGGCACACCCAATCAAGCAGGCATTGGAGCGTTTCTGCCGATTGCCGTTGGTGAGAACAGCGTTTGGTTTATTGATGCCTTAGCCAATGCCAACTTCTCTGACTACGACGGCTATAGCAGCATCATCAACACCGAGGTTGCTGGCACAACGATCAGCACCTCATCAAGGCTTGGCTACCGCTGGCTGAATGGTGATCGCAGCTGGATGTACGGGCTGAATGGCGGCTATGACAGCAGGCCGATGAATTCTGGGGATGTTGATACCAACGTCAATGTTTTTGACAAGCGTGATGTCTTCTTCTCTCAGGTTGCTGCAGGGTTAGAAGCAGTCTCAGACACTTGGAACTTCAATGCCTATACCTTAATTCCAGTTGGTGATACAGAGCAGCGCCTTAACAGTCGTTATTTAGGCGGTGCTTTAGATACCTACGGTTTAAATGTTGGTTATTTCATCACGTCTGACCTCAATGCTTCTGTTGGTTACTACTACCAAAGCGGTGATCTAGGAGAAGCAGATGGTTCTGGCGTGCAGGTCGAGCTGGATTATCAGATCGCTGATGGTTTAACCACTGGCATCAATGTTTCCTATGACGAAGCCTTTGAAACCAGGGTTTCAGGAAACATTGAATATCGATTTGGTAGTAATAGTTCAGCATCAATCAGAGAGAAGAAAGCATGGGAGGCGCCAACGATAAAAGCATTATCTGAAGCCGTTAAGCACAGAAATATCCGCGTTCATGATGCAGAAGATACGAAAAAGTGCAAGTTATTTGATCCACACAATGGCCACCAGCTCACATCGGCACCCCATTCATCGCATATCGAGTTCATCGCTGCTCCAGAAATTAGGGGTATCCCACGGTTCGTTGAATTTCATTGTACGGACCCTGCCGCGCCTAATGCAACGCCTGGCGGCTGGGAACGCGTTTGAGTACTGGCCCATCTGGGAGTTACGTCTCATCAAAACTCTCATAAAAGCAGCCAATTAACTGTTCAATACCTGGCACCATCTGAGTACAGAGCTAGGTTGCTTGGGACAATTTATTTAATATCACAGTTGCATTAAAACTCAGGCATAGTGAACATTGCCTCGGCATTTAATTCCTCTAGTAATATATTTATTTGCTCTATCTATTATTGCGCGAAAATAATTCATGAAAGCATCATTCTCGTGTCACCATCGCGGATGCCATTGGCTTCTCTAAATCGCACCACAACTTGATGCCAATCTTCTGGAATTTGATTGAGCCTTAGATCCCAATCCCATGGCAATCTTTGTTGGCCTGGTGAAACCCTCTTCTTCTTACTTGTAGTTCTTGAATGACTGACTAGTCGTTTAAGCATGCGGCTGCCCCAGTGGCACTTAGGAGCGCCTTTACTCTTATGGCGATAGTGCTGGCAGAAACGCTCATAGCGCCTTGCGCATCCATCAAGCGTTGCTGAGAGCATTAAACAAGCGGAGATCTGCAGGCACCACCCCAGTGGGGAACCGATTCACTATTGAACCCACTTCAAAAATCGGTGACAGACTTAGCATCGCCGGATAGGCCAGGACCTGATATGCGCTTCCTCTTGATCGCAGCTGCAACGTTGATCCTGACGGTGGGTCCTGGCATCAGGGCTTGGTCTTCTTCTGAAGAAGACCCATGGATGCGGGGAACTGTTGAGTGGAGCAAGCCAATAAAAAAACCCCGCACAAGGCGGGGCGTTGATGGTTTTGTCGGGGGATTGATCGCGCACAACTCTTCGCGCCCTGCTTTCCCCATCGAGGGTTTTGTATAGCTTTCAACCGTAGCTTCAGGCTCCCCGACAATTCATCTTTATCCGCAGCGACTTGGAAATCGGATAGAGCGTATACGGGGAGATTAATCCCCTCTATATCGTTAATTGGATTCAGATGTTTGGGTTAAAAGTTTCAAACTCAAATGTAAAGAGTTCCTACCAATCGCCTACTGGAGTCCATTAAATGATAATCGCACTTGAATCGAAACTGTCCTGTGAGATGTTCATGAGTAGAAGACTACCTAAATCAGCTTTAACTAAAAGATCAGCTCCCTGCTGACTAAGGTTGTAACTAGTACCAGCAGCCATGGATATCCAGTCTCCATCGGAAGCATTGAAATCCATCACTTTGTCGGTTCCTTCGGATAAGCAGAAGCAATCGCGACCGGCATTGCCATAGAGAACATCATCTCCTTGGCCACCATGAAACCAGTCATTCCCCTTCCCTCCATAGATGTCATCTACTCCTTTATTGCCGTAAAGCTCGTCGTCACCTTGGCCGCCATGCATCCAGTCATTATCTTTACCGCCATACATTGAGTCATCTGCCAAGTTCCCATAGAGGTAATCGGATCCAAGATTTCCGTACAGTATGTCTGCATCTTTACCTCCATATAACTTATCTTCGCCTGCAGCACCAATCAGTTTGTCGAAGCCTTGATTACCGTAAAGGTCATCATCTCCGTTGCCTCCGGAAAGTACATCTGCGCCTCTAAAGCCAGTTAGAACATCATTGCCATCGCCGCCTACTAGAAATTCCGCTAGTGCCTGTTCTACTGAACCCTTTAAGTCATCTGCCATAGCGGTTCCAGATATTCTAAAGCTAACGTTCTGATAACTGAGGACATTGTTTACAACTATCTGGTCACCATTAACTATAACATTGTTGTTGCCATTGATGATATTTGAATTGCTACCTCCAGCCAATCCAGTAGGTGTTGAGGAGTTCCGCTGTGGGTTTTCAATATAAGCATCATAGATTTGCCTATAGGAGACTAGAACTCCATTGACTGGATCTCCATGGACTCTGGATTTGCTATCGATTATCTGGATTGCCCATACCGAGCCATTATCATTTTTAACTAAGCCAATCTCTCCTTCTGAAAGCATTTTACTCTGGTCCGAGAAACCTGCTAGCTCACTAGAGAGAGTTACATCTGACAAGATTCTTTGTGTTGACCTCGCAGTTGAACCAACATTATCTTTTCTATAAGGATCTGGATAAAAGTGAGTATTTCGATTGCTGGCATTGCTAAAAGCTGCATCAATATTAATCCCTACATCTTCAAATGACTTGTGATAATCGAAATCAAACCATTGCTGTTTAATAGTCATTACATATGCCTTGGTTGTGAGGGGTCCCTCGGACCTCTTCACCATCTCTGAATCAGTCAGGAACTACATCACCTAAATAGGGGGTTTCATTGAAGAGCCACTCCCCCATTTGGGGGTTATCCATATAGCCCTGTAGCGTTTCCCTATGGAATTCGACCACCATTCAGAAGCTTTAAAGGCTGCGCGCAGGAAGTGCCGTGAAGCCTTAGCCGGCAAAACTTCTGTTGCTTGCATGGGGGATCGCTTAGCGCTCAATAGCTTTTGCCTTGTCAAGCCGATCTATGACTCCATTGCCGCTGCATCGACAACACAAGCAGAAGGCATAAAAGCCATAGGCAAGCATCGCCCTGACATCCTTTTCACCTCTGATGATTTAGAGCAGGGTTATGGGATCGACCTAGTCAAAGAAGCAAAGCTTGTCGCGACTGAGATCAAGGCACTGATCTTTCTTAGACGTGAAACGAAGGAAGTCGTCGATGAAGCCTTAGATGCTGGTGCTGATGGCGTGATGTTTGTCTCTTCTGTCGGGAGTGGTAATGGCGACTTCATTCAATCGCTACTGACGACACTCAAAGGCGGGATCTACTACCCAGCTGATGTGCGTGATCTGGCGCGAGAAACCAAACAGCTCAACAACGCCCCTGTTATCGACTGTCAGCTCACAGAAAGGGAGCTAGAGGTTCTCAATGCAATTGTCGGAGGGCTTTCCAATAAGGAAATCTCAGAGTTTCTGTTTGTCTCAACTGAAACCGTCAAAAGCCATGTGAGCACAATCATCAGCAAGCTCGGTGTGCGTGATCGAACTCAAGCAGCAGTCTTTGCGATCAGACATCGCTTCGTGGGGTAAGTAGGGCTCAAAGACTTTTCACCAACGTCAGTTTCATCAGCCCTCTGAGACGATGTCTAGATAAGCGTGGGCTAGGCATACCTTGCGTTCGTCAGACAAAATCTCCGTTGTGGTATCGCAGTTTAGTTTTTCTAGAATTTCAGCTCTGAATTTCTCGAAGTAGCTGAGTAGTTGTTGTTTCTCATCCATCGTTCAGCTGAAACTAAGTGTTCAAGCGCAGCTTCCCGTGGAGAGTCATTTTTAACATCCCCCAGATGGGGGAATAAGCCCAGAACGATTTCCCCTATTTAGGTGATGTAGTTCCTGACTGATTCAGAGATGGTGAAGAGGTCCAGGAGGGATGACCTCCACAGCACTTTCATATCAATGAAACTCTTCTCTTCTATCGCTGCTGCTGCTGTTATCGGCGCTTCGCTTGTCGTAACTTCAACCCCTGCTTCTGCTCAGTATTACGGCGGGGGCTATGGATACAACAATGGACGATCAAATTCATATGGAGATTTCGGAAGCAATAACCGTGCTCCTCGCTACGGAAACCCCGGTTCAAACAGCTTCTATCAGAACAGACTTGCTCCCCGTAGCAACAGTAATTCGGGATGCTCTTCTATGTCGCTCAGCCTCTACTGCTGATGCCTTTAATAGTCGGGGAGCCTGAAGCTTCGGCTGAAAGCTATACAAAACCCTCGATGGGGAAAGCAGGGCGCGAAGTGTTGTGTGCGATCAATCCCCCGACAAAACCATCAACACCCCGACATGAGCTCTTTTTTTGTTTCCCTCTGTAGAAGGCAGGGACCGGTCCAGATCCCAGTAAGCAGGGGGCCTTTTGAGGGGTGTGAGCAACATCACAGCCCTGCTTGAGGCAGGTCATTGAGTCAGACGCTGAAGCCGGAGATGGTGTGTGTGTCGGAGGGAGAGATCCCAACGAACAAAATCACTCAATTTCAATTCTGGCCATGACTACACCCAACGTCCTTACATCGCAACAACAGTATTTTGAAGGCACTTGGGACGACGACTTTGTCATCACTGCCTTCAGCAATCAATACATTGATGTTTACGGTGGAGACAATACTATCTTGAGCACAGGAGATAACAATTACGTCGAATCTCGGGATGGAAATGATACATTTATAATGCTAGGTGATAACCAAGAAATCGTCTCAAATGGTGGAGACAACTTTGCCTTAACTGGTCATGGCGATGATATAATTAGTTTTGTTGGAAGTGGAGGAGATAATATCGCTATCTCTTTTGGTGGTGACAACGAAATCTATTCCACCAGAGGCGATGATTGGGTCATGA
The DNA here is from genome assembly GCF_047304505.1 of Prochlorococcus sp. MIT 1318. NCBI lineage: Bacteria > Bacillati > Cyanobacteriota > Cyanophyceae > Synechococcales > Prochlorococcaceae > Prochlorococcus > Prochlorococcus sp. MIT 1318. The sequence goes on from NZ_CP138958.1 coordinate 1,765,878, forward strand.
CGGGTGACGGGAATGATTTTGTTTGGTCGTGGGGAGGAAACAACACAATTAATACTGGAGGTGGAGATGATGTAATTGAAATGTACGATGGAGATAAGGGAAATGATAAGATCTGGAGTGGCGAGGGTGACGATATCATTGAGGCTGGTGGTGGAAAGAATTACATTGATGCTGGCGCTGGCGATGATCTACTTTTTGCACAAAGCCGAATCAGCGATACGCTGATTGGTGGTGAAGGTGCTGACACTTTTCATATTGTCAATGCTCGAGCTAGAGGCGATCTCTGGATTGAAGACTTCTCTTTTGAGGAAGGCGATGTCCTCAGAATTGATGCAGATTTCGTTGGTGATGCATTCTTTACAGGATCACTTCAGCAAGGAGACGACGCTGTTATCAACTCCAGCGGTGGCACGATCACAGTTAAAGACTTTTTCGCAGAAGGTCTGATTAACTTCAGTCAGATTGATCTGATCTGATCAATCACTTTTGCTGGGGAGCCTGATGTTTAACCGCTGAAAGCCATACAAGACCTGAAAAGGGAAAGCAGGGCAGTTAATGGAATTGAGGACTGATCAAACCCCCGGCAAAACATTGCAACGCCCCGCTCTCACGAGTGGGGTATTTTTTTTGCTTACCCGTATAGCTACTAATGCTGTTCGGTGTATTTGATGCCTTTGGCTTTGCACATGGCCTTTAGATATCCTTCATCGCCGGGTCTTAGCCCTTCATACGCGTAGACCAGCTTCGTCTAGACGTATAAGCCAAGTAGACCAATGATCATCGAGAAGGATCTTTAAGCCTGAGGGGCTAAGCCCAGGCTTGGCCTGGATAGGACCTACTGTTCATCTTGAACAAACGTTAATGCTGGTTGTACTTGTATTCATCGATACTCAAGATAGAACCAGCTGTTTTGACAACGGTGGTTTTTTCGCAAGCGATCCAAACCAAACCTCTCACTTATACGTCGCCTGCGGCACGTGAACGTGAAATTTACTTCTCATCTGCAAGCAATTTGGCCAACGCTCAGTTTCAACTGGCTGATGCTGAACTGACGCAGAGGTTATGGCAGGACGTGAGCGATCGCGATCTTGATGTGGATCGGGTGCTCAACTTGATGTATGGCTGCTGGTTCCACGACGATGCGGAAGCGATGATCGATGCAGACGAGGCTTATCTCCAGAGCGGACGTGCGGAAGCTTGAGGCCATGGTGGACGCCCTATAGAACGCCATGCCAGATCGTTGACGGTCAAGTGTTACTAAAGGTGGGTACGAGCCTACCTGGCATTTCAGGTGGAGGGCCGTTGATTCCGAGTTCCTGGGCGGACTTAAGAGGCAGGGAAAGCGTTACAAATGCAACGCGTTACTCATAAGCTTTTCAGCACTGAAGAAGGCCGGGCAAGAAAAAGAAGGTTTCTCCAGGTCAACAACGATTGCCATGGGATTGGGATGTTCGCCTCAATCAAATTCCAGAAGATTGGCATCAAGTTACTGTGCGATTTAGAAAAGCCAATGACATCAGAGATGGTGATCTTCAGTTCAGATTCTGATGATTATGGATTTATCTGAGGAGATATAGGTATTGATTAGAATCCAGAAGTTGATGGTTGATTTTTAGTGGCACTTAACTATTCTCAGATCAGGCTGCTATCAGCTCTACGTCTTTACACGTTACTTGTTAGTAATAAGGTGACAGGTATCGGATAGGGATTTAAGCCCTTATGGGATGATTGGAGAAATAAAAAACCATGTGATTGCATGGGTTTTGCTGGTGGATACAGGAAACTCATGGCCAGATTGCTTCTACATCGATGATGTGTCTATACCCACTCATCAATCCACTTACTACTCGCTACTCTTGGCAGAAGCTTGCCGATCATACCAATGATATGAGTATTTTCCGGATACAGTTTTGCAATTGTTTTTTTGTACAATGATATTTATTCCCTACAGTTTCTCTAAGTCTTGAACCACCGGTATTTATATTTATCAGTTGTACAATGATATTTATTTCCATTATCTTTTTTGTGTGCTGATTTGCCTGTACCGGTACACTTCTCGCCCGAAAGCTTGCCCCCATCATGAACCCTTACATCACGATGTTTGATTGATTCTGTGAGTGATTGGATTACAGGAGTTTTCCAGGCTTTCTTTTCTGTTGTTGGTGCGTTGTTGTTGCCAAAGCGATATTCAATATTGCCAGAAACGCGTGTATCAAAGGCTTCGTCATAAGAGAGATCAACACCAAGCGTTAATCCACTGCTGATTTCATAGGAGAGTTGGGCAAGAACACCAGAGGCATCGTTAGCTGTCAGGTCATCACCATGCTGGTAGTAGTAACCAATCGAGGCATCCCACTGCGGGCTGATGGCATAGCCAACATCTAAGCCGTAGGTGCGTAGAGCACCACCGCGGTAATGGTCGTTAAGCACATGCTCTGTATCGCCAATAGGGAAGAGGCCATAAGCATTGAAGTTCCAGCTATCGGAAACAGCTTCTAAACCTGCAGCTATTTGAGAGAAGAAGACATCACGGCGATCACTAACGGATTTGGCATCCCTGATAAAAGCATCAGCATTGCCTGTATTCATTGGCCGGCTGTCATAGCCAGCATTCACCCCATACATCCAGCTGCGATCACCATTGAGCCAGCGATAACCCAAGCGGGTTGAGGTGGAGATGGTTGTACCCGCGACATCGGTATTAATGATGCTGCTGTAGCCGTCGTAGTCAGAGAAGTTGGCGTTAGCTAAGGCATCAAGGAAGAAGACACTGTTCTCGCCAACGGCAATGGGAAGAAAGGCTCCAATACCAGCTTGATTTGGTGTTCCTGCTCCTTGTAGGGCTCCTTGAAAACCCCAGTTGAACTGCACAGCGTCTTTAAGGTTGATCTCCATCACGCCAAGATCTGCTGCACTGCCGCTTTCTTCTTGAGCAGCGACTGGATGGATGGGAGAGTTGGCTAAGGCAAGAGCCGCCGCACCGGTAAGGGTTAAAGAGAGACGAATCGAACGCTGCACTGGGATTAAGCGCTTAAAAGGTCACTCATTATCTGGGATTTTTTGGGTTGCAGCTGTCAGTCCATATCAACTGCATTAAAAGGAGACTGAGAAGTTTTTACGACTGAATATCAAAAGCCTCGAATACTGATGGGGCTTTTTATTTGACTGCATTCACCTGCAAATAGAGGTCTGCTGTTGCATCTGGTTTGAACCTGGCGTAACTACCGAGATGCACTTCAATCGTGTGGCCCATGCCTTCAGCGATATTGCCGACAGGCAGATTCGCTGCATGTGACGCCTTGGCGTAACGGTGACGAAAGGAGTAGGGAGTCAACACTTTATCGGCATGCTTTGCCTCTTCTTTGATTTGGATACATACTGTTCTGCGTTTGAGGTAAGTACCGAGGGCCTCGCCTGCTTTACCTCGCTGGCTTAATGGCGGCAGTTGTTCGCCAATCTGTAGACGACTCTGCAAATTCCAGTCGATGTAGTTACCGTCTGCGTCTTTAACGGGCAGGGGATGAAGCTTGCGAGGCTCAGTGCGCTGACCTCTACGACCACTCATGGATTTGCGATAGATGCTCCACAACTCTGGTCCGCTTGGGCCATCCTTAATCAGTAGGTGTCTCAGCTCCTCTGGCTTCAGTCCATAGACAGCACAAAGCTGAATCGCAAAACGCTAGTAGGCATGACTCTCATTTTGTGTTCGCGATGACACTCCTATGGTCTCAGGGCTGTTCTCTACTAACCACAAGATTTGCGCATCAGATAAGGGATAGCCATCATACTTTGGATTATGAATTTCTGGTGCATCAGCAGGTGGTAAATAGGTCGCCTTGAGATGATCTCGACCACTGCCCAATTGAGAAACGCACAAAGGTTTTGTCGCATGATCTGACGCTGCCTAGAGTGCGGTGTCGATGAATGCCAAGCACGGAACTACCTGCTTGAAGCACGTCAGGTTGTCATTGATGACGTCAACCATGACCGCAAGATTGTTGTCGCTGAGATGGTTCACATGATGAAGGCCGACATGAAGGAAGGCTTTCGTACAGTTCAGCTGAATTCAGTCATCGCAGCCGCCACTACGTTGTCGCGTGTGGCCAAGCTCTAAAAACGATTACCTGCTTGTCTAGGGCCTTAGGACAACAACGTGCTGTACAAAACCTTGATGACTTTCGCTTCATGTGCATCGGCTTCTGCATTGTCTAACTTTCCGTCCACTCTGCAAAGGAGTTGCTGATCTCCAAGGTGCAGTGAATGGTTTCGAGCATTGATCACTCTGCGGTGTAGGTACTGAGTTCAGTGCTATTCCATATATGGCCGCTGCTTTCAATCAGCTCCTTGTTGTCTTCCATCAGTTTTGTGGCCACGCCAGGGGCTGCCTGGTGGATCACCACCACCTTGCTGGGATCTTTAGTGCTGACCCCCCGATAAAGCGGCGTCACTCCTGCTGCTGCATGCATTTTGCTCACGTCCTCGCTGTCAAAGATTGCGAGCCACTGCGCAAAGGGGACGCTCAGCTTGAAGGTGCAGACGGTAGTTTCCATTAGATAGCTATCAATTGCTGGATTATTTACTGAATTAGTTTTGCTTGCTGTGTCGAGAGTTACTCAGCAAGGTGCTATGCGCCAGTGCTCACCAACGCAAGAATCATTAATTATCCCCGCCAAGAGCGGGATATCACGGGGCGAGAGCCTCACAACACCTTCAGATCAATGAAACTCTTTTCTTTTACCGCTGCTTCTGCTGCTGTTTTCAGTGCATCCCTAATCAATTCTGTCTCTGCTGGCCAAAAGATAAATCCTATTGATCCAAATCTTCCAGATTGCCTTACAGGACTAAGGAATGGCTTTTTAGTTGATCAACAAACCGGCAAGCCAATTATGTCTGCCAGGTGTCAAGACTATGTAGATGGACAGTATTGGACTGTTGGGCAATATGTTCGCAGTCGCTAGAAATTTTTGTCGGGGAGCCTGAAGCTTCGGCTGAAATCTATACAACACCCTCGATGGGGAAAGCAGGGCGCGAAGTGTTGTGCGCGATCAATGCCCCGATAAAATTATCAATTCCCCGCCTCGTGCGGGTTTTTTTTATTGGGCTGCTCCAGGCAACAGTTCCCTGCATCCAGGGATCTTCTTCAGAAGAAGACCAAGCCCTGATGCCAGGAGCCAGGGTCAGTATCAAGGTTGTAGCTGCGATCAATAGGAAGCGCATGTCATCTCCTGGCCTATCCGGCGACGCTAAGTCTGCCACCTTTTTTGAAGTGGGTTCAATAGGGAATCGGTTCCAAACTCGTCTGGGGGCTATATGAACTGGATTACTTCGGAGACGTTGAGCTGTCCTCGGGAATAGACGAAGACTCCTTTGAAGTAATCACGGACGGTGAGGGCGACGTCTGTTTGGAAGGTTGGTAAAAGGACCGCCAGGTCGAGGCTGCCGAGCAGCGAGTTGGGGGCTTGAGCCAAGCGCTTCTGGACATCGTTTCCGTGGCGGCTTGTGGAACCTTCGAGGAATTTTCCAGTTTTTTTTGTCAATCCCGGACACTTTTTTTGTCTTATTGAGTCAGCAACTCGACGTGCCTTGGATCTGTCACCGATTTTGCAGTTGATTCTTTAGGAACCCCATAAAAAAGGCCCTGGCGTGGGGCCTGCAGATCTTCGCTTTTTTAAAACTAGTCAAACCAGAAATCGGAGCCGCTTGTCGTCATCAATCTCGCCAGCCATAACCCTGAAGGCGTTTTCACTGTGAATAACATCAAAGGCTGACTTGTAGACGTGGCCCTTATGGACCATCACCGCAATGGTGAGGCCGATGGATGGTTTGGATTCTGGTTAATTTTGAGTCCTGAGCAAAGGCTAAGGACTGATCCTGAAGTTTCTGGAGTGTCATGGGAGGGTCGCGATCTGCCCTCTTGTGCGAAGCCGGACTCCAAAGGGTGAGCGGTTTCAGCCATTGCGGGTCGAGGTTTCACCCCTTGCCCCTTGTGTTCAGAGCTACATTTGATATATCAAGGGGTGACGCAGTGTTGAGGAATTGGGTGGGGCTTGAGAAGGCCTCACATGGCACGATCGAGAGCGCACGCTCTCAGGTCGATTCACTAGATGACATTGAGCAGATGCGAGTTCTGCTCAAGAATGTCATTTCAGCTCACGACACGCTCAAGCAAAGGCTGGAACACAAGCTCACCAACATGACCAACTACATGGCCCTGTCCAAAAAAGGCCAATAAAAAGCCCCCCGGAGGAGGCCCTGTCCTTTCGACACACTCTCTAGCAACATCCATCACTGGTAAGGGATGAGTGCTTGTACCTGTTCTGCTTGTAAGGAAGGTCTTTGGGAGAAGTTGCACAGAGCTAAGACACTCCTCACTCAGGAGTGTTGGGCGGTACTCGTTGGGGCCGCCATTTTCTTACGTGCTTGTGATCCGCCACGGGCCGTCGAGGCAGCCCATCAAAATCAGCCGGCCTGGTTTTTACTACACATCGGGATGTGATCAAAGCACTCCTTGGACGTGTCAACATTAGGGAGTTACTGGATCAAGGCCCTGAGGGCGCGGCCTTTTTTCATACCAGGGAGTCTTCTCGCAGTCGCTAAGCCCTGGTGTATTTCTGCCTGCTAAGCATGATGATGCGTGCCAATAGAGAGCTGGAATTGACAGAACCAGACCCGGCAGTTTTAGACGCCCTTGTCACTAAGGCTTTAGAGCTTTCGGCAAGTGCAGGCGGGGAGTTGGAGCGCAGCTGCTGGATGGTGGTTCATGAGCATGCTCACGGAGTAAAGCCAACGGAGTACGACATCCGAGAAATTGACGAGCAGCTTTATCTGAAGGTTCTGGAGACCAGCCGATCCAGATCAGTTTGCTGAGATAGAGAGGTCGAATAACCTGCCGTAGCTTCTTAGAAATCAGACTAGGAGCTAAGCAGTGCCGCAACCCGCCGCTCATCGAAGGGAACATCACACCAGGAGTTTCCCCTCCCTTCTGCCAGCACTCCGCAGCAGTTACAGCTGAACGCATTGCAGGTGAACTTGGCGTTCCCAATGCGGCTTTTGCTCATCTGTTAAGAGTTGGCCATACCGCACCCCCTCACCATCAGAGGCTTTTTGTTAGTAACGTATGTCTTATTGTGTCCCTTCGCCAAGGGGTGCTCCTCTTACATGTCCCTGACGTTTCTCAACAAAGGAGTTAGGACAAGACAATCCGCCTAAAAACCTATTCCACCTGAACTATTGAGGCTCTATCTATTTGAGATTGGGATCGTTGTTATTGGTCCTGCTGCCTTCTTTCCTTGGCGTTTTGGAGGGAACGGTGACGACGGCTGATTGAAGGCCCAACCTCACAGTGTTCAGCTCGAAAGACTTGCTCGGCCTCATGGGTTCGATGTAACTGGGTAAGTGTTCTAAGTGCTTCTCCGCTCCTAAAAGAGCTAGGACATCAGGAGACACCTCGAAAACTATGGAAGACAATGCTGTTCAAGCAGGCGACAATTTGCGCTATCTGCTGGTTGCACTCGGTGTTATTGGTGGTAGTGGTCTAGCTGTCTGGCTTCAAAGGGACAAGAAAGCCGACAAGAAAACGAAGCAAAAACAATTTGTTCCCAAGAACACAAAAGGGTTTCAGTGATTGACTGCCCAAAACAAGTGATGAGATCACACCAAGTGCCAGGGGTTTTCTTTTGGTCGTTCAATCACCCCACGTCGCTGTGCACCTATAGCGAGTGCTCATGGCGACAGCAATTGTTATGCAGGACATGTCAGTGACAGTTTTACCTTGAGGGACTTTTCGCTGCGCCTGCGCCTGTGCCATCTCCTCCGATTCACCATCAGCCGTCGCCTCTCCTGCCTGAACGGAACCAGGCCAGGAAGCCAGCAGCACCAATAGCAACGATCCCACCGAATAAATAAAGCAATTCTTTCTGAACAAGGTTGTCCTCCATAGGTTCTGACCAGTCTCTTCTTGTCTTAGCTCCTTTGTTGAGAAACGTCAGGGCCGTAGAAGCGCAGAGCATCTTTAGCACTGGGTTTTAGTAGTAAATAGATATTGACGCGCAGGCCTCGACGCTGAGGGCGGTCAGGAATGGCAAGACGCACTGTTGATCTGACCCAAAGGGTTATTGGTATCTGCGTTTTAAAGATGTTCTCGGCTGTAGCTCTCTAGATCGCCAGATTGAAGTGATCACAGGCCGGCCGATGAAAGGCGTGCCGGCCCTCCTGAAAACCAAGAGGATCTACCTCCAAGTGGATGAGGCCAGGGAGCTATCGAAAAAGACACCAAGAAGAGGGCTGGATGGCCACGGCATCCCACTAGTGGGAAGGGTCGTTTCACCCTCCTGGTAATGGCCTCCAATTATCTGAGACCTGTGAAGGGCTATGCGCGAAGGTCTTCTCCAGATCCCTTTTGAATGAATCATCCCGACTGATTGGGCTGTGATCGCGTCCTGATTCAGTGTCTAGACTGATTTCCTGTGAAAGCCTGACCTCCTTTGTTGCTCTGAACCACCCCAGTTCTTTGGCGATCCCAAAAAACGGCCAGATAGCGAAATAGAGGCAAATGATCGCAAGGCCTACATATCCACCGTTTAATTCCATACCGGAGAACTGACAAACGTTTGCTGTATTCAGCATGGCCACAAGAGGCATGAACAGGAAGCGAACAGTACAAAGAGCAAAGAAACGGCTCGAAGCTCCTCCTGCTGAAGAGGAGAACAACAGCGAGTCGAAGAGGTAAGCGTTGAATCTTGGTTAAGCGAAGACGCTGTGGTTAGTGCTTGAGGAGACGATCGATTTTAATTCGAGAAAACCGTACCTGTGACGTTCACGAAGAGATGTCTATCTCCAACCGGCCCTGGTTCTCACGACCCTTTTGGTTCGGTTGAACATTCTGGTGGAGTCAAACTGTAGGGGTCTTGAAGAGAACAATCATGTATTCACTATTCGATTCCGTCTTTGACGTTCCATTCGGCTACAGCATTCCTCGTGATCGCGTTGTTGTAATTCCTGATTCGCAGTACAACAAGCTGCGTGCGCAAGAAAACGAGCGCCAAGTTGCCAAACTTGAAGCTCGCAAGGAGCATCACTCGCAGGTGATTGAGCGCCTTAACGAGCAGATCAGTGAACTTCAAGCTGCCCTACCAGCAGCTGAGCCAGACAAAGAGTTAGCGGCCACCAAAGAGTGACCGCTAACGGCAGCTGGAGTGGGACCCCTCTGCCGATATTTGCTGGGATACAACGAGTCGTTCTACGGGGCCTGCGGGCCCCTTTCTCTTGTCTGAGCTAGTAGTTGCTGACAAGTGACCTCAAGGGTTTCAACGGACAGAACTGGCTATTGAGATCGTCGTTAACAAGACAAGGACTACCTGAATCCCCCATCCAGATTCGGGCCGTTCTTTTTTGTGCTCTTAGCAGCAAAAAATGCTTGTGCGATCCAGCCCCTGAGTGGTGCGCAAGGTAGTGCGGGGGCGTTTAGAGACGCTTGATCGAAAGGAGTAATTCTGCCTACTGACGCCTTGTTGTTGCTTGCTTAGACCTAGATCAGGAGTCCGAGGACGTAGAAACCCTAAAAACCTGTCCTGGACTTGAGGGCATCCAACGCGGGTGCCCTTCTTAATGCGCTGATTTTGGCGTCGCCATCAAAGAGAACGCATCACATTCACCGCTTGTGTTAAAGCTCACCAGTGGCATTGAGCCAGGTCACTGCATTTTTAAAGAGGTTGAGTGAATCTATGGATAGCGGTGAAGGATGAAAACAAAAAGTCGCCACCGCTCTAGGGGGAGAAAGTAAATAAGAAAAGCCCCGCAGCATGGCGGGGCTTTTTGATGATTCACTGCTATGACATGTTCAGAGATCAACAATCGATGTCAGAAGAGCAACTCAAGGCATTTCTTGCCAAGTTTGATTTAAAGGATTGTCAAGGGGCTATTGCTTATTACAACAAGGCAATTGCAATTAATTCAAAGGATGCCGTTGCCTACAACAACCGAGGTGCTGTTAAGGGTAAACCAGCAGATAATCAAGGAGCAATTACTGATTACAGCGAGGCAATGAAGATTGATCCGCAGGATGTCTTCACCTATAATAATCGTGGTTATGCCACGTGGAAATTAAAAGATTATCAAAGTGCTTGTAATGACTTCAAGAAAGCAGCATCTTTTGAAAGTCAATCAACAGTACAATGGTTAAACAGAGAAGATGGTGCCTGGTGCCGCAATATGCGATGAGGGGATAAGAAATATCCCCACCAGACCGAATCAATACCCCCACTTACCCTTAAAGCAGCACCACCCAGGAGATGCCACGCAGAAGAACGGCACTTGCTGTTTCCCTATCGCTGCTGCCATTAGCTCAACCATTGCTCCTGACACTGGTTGAGCTGTCTTTTGTTGGCGTCCATCAGCAGCCAGCCGGTCTGCTGCATGTGGGTCTTTATTCGACAGCAGCAACAGCTTCCACGCCAGGCCACATTGCTGCGAACTCTGCATCTGACACCACAGCAGTGACCTCGAATTGGATGCCATAGCCCTTAATCCAAGGGCCGAGGTGTGCCCAAACCTTGCCGATGTCGCTAGCTACTGCGATGGCAACCCCACTGCCACTCACGGGTTCGCAGACACGATATTTCACCTCAAAGCCCTCGAATTTGTCGCCAGGTCCTCCTGCGTTGATGTAGTCCGCAAATCCAGGACACGACTCCCAGGCCCCCTCAACAGTGGGGAAAGTCCAGACAATCAGGTAATGCTGCACTGAGTTGAGGCAAAGCATCTTCTGGTTAGCAACGGACCACTTGTGTGTCTTGGAATAGTCCCGGTCCCAAGAAATTCAGAGATTTCAGCTAGGAGGAGTGCTTTGATCGCCAGTGGGTCTGGCACTGCTCACCAGTCGTTTGAGTAAGCGACTCCCCCAATGGCATTTGGGAGCAGCTTTGCTGTGATGGCGATAGTGCTGACAGAAACGCTCATAGCGCCTGGTACAAACATTCAGAGTGGCCGAGAGCTTTAAAAAGGCAGGGCTCCATTCACTGATGCCGTCTGCCTTCAATCTGCTGGAGTGGCCATAATTGGAATAGGGGCCATAAAAAGTCTTTTCTTACCCCAGCCGCTTTTCGGTTGGCATGGATATATCTGAGCGTATTTAACATTCGCCGGTGATCTTTTGGGTGGATCGGTAAGGCAACAACTTCTTAGGACTTAACTAAAGAGGGATTGAAGTTTCTTTAATTGAAGCTAGTGTAAGTTTTAATTAAAATGGCTCCTTGCGTGAAGACTGTTCTTGAGGTTGGAGAAAAGCTTGTCAAGAAATCGCTGGCAAACCATCAAATAGGTATTGAGACCGTTGGAGGGATGCTTTACCTCACCACCGCAAGATTGATTTTTGAGTCACATTCGCTCAACATTCAAACAGGCGCAACCATCGTCTCAATTTCTGAAATCAATAGGCTAAGAAAGGATTGGTCAAAATTCTTAGGCGTTATCCCTATCTTTCCCAACACGCTAGCCGTGACTTCTAGTTCAGGTCATGAAGATAAATTCATTCTGTTTAGAAGAACTCCTTGGATCAATGAGATCAATAAATTAAAAGAGGGACAGGACTAAAGCTCCTAACTATTTCCTTACTCCTAACCCACATAACTTGACAAATTGAGCTACAGCGCTAACAACAGCAACGGGGTTGTTCTACTTTAAATTAACCCTTGCGCTCTCCATCAGTAGATGAATGGCTTGAGCAACAAGATCTGTTCTTTGGATATTCGCCTGATCGATGTCCTCACGGATCAAGGTATATCCCTGTTGAACAGCCCTTTGATAGGTGCGGAGCGGAGAGAGCCAAATACGCCGCTACTAACGACTAGGGCGGCGATGGACTTAACAGTTTTGCGTTGAAATCCTCTCCACTGCCAACCAATAGCGCAACAGGCTGGGCCAAGCCTTCAGATACCAAAACCCATTCAAGGAAGCGCAACTCGCCTGATTTATCGACGCAGGTAATTGGCAGGACTCCCGCTACTTCTTTGCCCTTGTTTCAAGCATTGATCACAGGCGCATAAGAAAAGGGCGCCCTCATCGAGGAGCGCCCAACGAAAAACTGTGTGAGGAGTGTCGCCGTTCTGTTCTACTCCACGTAAAGTACAACTCAGAATCAATAATGAGTAAAATCTCTCATCCCGACCATGCAAAGGGGTAGCTATTAGAGAAGTGCTTTGCTTTTTAGGGCATGGACTCACCTGCTGTGGTTGTCATGGGGATCAGTTTTGTGCTTGCACTAGTCGGGCTGCGGGAGCTGCTTAAGGAACTGAAGCCCGCAAAGCCTCAAAAAGTTCACTGATGCCGATGACCACTGGAGTAGGACATTGCTAGCCACTGTGTGGGAAAAGCGGAAAGGAGCAATTCTGCCTACTGACGCCTTGTTGTTGCTTGCTTAGACCTAGATCAGGAGTCCGAGGACGTAGAAACCCTAAAAACCTGTCCTGGACTTGAGGGCATCCAACGCGGGTGCCCATCTTCATGTCAGTTGTTTGTTCTACTTGCAGAGAAAACGCATCTGTTATTGATGCTTGTGAACAAACTCACTGTTGGCATTGATCCAGGTCACTGCGTTTTTAAAGAGGTTGAGTGAATCTATGGATAGCGGTGAAGGATGAAAACAAAAAGTCGCCACCGCTCTAGGGGGAGAAAGTAAATAAGAAAAGCCACGCAGCATGGCGGGGCTTTTTGATGATTCACTGCTATGACATGTTCAGAGATCAACAATCTATGTCAGAAGAGTAACTCAAGACATTCATCGCCAAAGTTCAAGAAGATAACCCACTACAAGAGCAACTCAAAGCAGAAGGAGCTGACCCTGTTGCCATTGCCAAAGCTACTGGTTGCTCGATCAACACAAAAGACTTAGAAGCAGATAGCGAAAACCTTTCTGATGAAGAACTGGAAGACGTGGCTAGTGGGGGTTGTTGGCTGCTGTGGACGAAGGCGGAGCCTGGAAGGGGGGCTCTTTCGGTATACAGGCGCCGGCCGTGCCGGTAAAGCCCTGAACACTATTCGCTGTTCATCAGTAGGAATCTCCTCTACAATATAGTCCTGCCAATTACTTCTTCTACAGGTTTTTTATTTCTTTAACTGCCGTACTATTTACTTATAACGCCATCCGATACTTAGCTCGATTGATATTATTTTCTGTCTGGCTTTGGCCACTTCAGAGCTGGTCAGTAAACTCCAGATAGTTGAGGCGCAGCAAAAACAATACCTTCAATTCTTATCTCTGATAATAAATCTATCTACTCAAAGTGAACCCCCAAAGACCTCGCTCTTGATCGCCATCTTTAATTCCATTAGTTTTGGTAAATCGCACTGCAATTAAATCCCAATTTTCTGGTATTTTATTGAGATGAATATCTCAAACCCATGTCAATCGATATTATTTAACTGCATCCGATTTGGTTGTCAAATAGAATTAATCACCCATAAGCATTCTGATGAGCTATAGACCTTGGCTTTTGATAAAGCAACGGAAGGTCAGGTTGATTCTTGGTTGAAGCACTCTCTTTCGTCTCGGCAATGCATGTAGCCATTCTTTTTGACATTGAGGGTGCATGATCAACAGATCGCCACCCTGCAAATGAAGCACTTCCCGCAACGGTTGATGGCGATGCTTTAAACAGAAATCCCTTGTTGCTCCCAGTGACAAGGAAGCGATCTGTGTGTTTGGTTCAATCTCAGCTTCATCATCCGCATGCCAACCCATGCTGTCGTTGCCATTGCGATAGAGATTCAGTAAACAACCGTTGAAGTTTTCCTTGCAGGCCGCATTCATTCGCCTGAGCAAGGGATAGAGCCAATCAGGCAATCCTTCGCCGCGATGGCTTACACCGCTGTAGTGATAGTTGACCCCCTCAGCTGCCATGAATGCCGTCAGTCGTGGGACAACGTGATGACGTCCGTAGACTCGAACAACCGGTTGCTCCCAAGCCACACCGTCTTGTAGTCGATGCAGCCAGGATCGAGCATCAGCGCAGTTCAACCAATTGGCCATCCACGTCCAAGGGCGAGCTTCTGCCCAACCGTGTCTTTGTGATGGCTGTGCCATAGAGCTCCTAGCCAACATCATTGAACAGAACCATGTTGGCTTTATAGATGGCGGAGAATAGTCACAGATGCCAGTGTTGAGTCATAGCTGAAACACTCCGCGGGTGACCACGACCAAGCAAAACCAACCCGCTTTGATTCAGGCATTAATGAAGCCAGAGGCTTATCCACATCCGGTGAAGGTTGTGGAGCTTGTCGAGACCCACATTTCCTGGGTGCTTCTGACCGGTTCCTATGTCTACAAAGTCAAAAAAGCTGTGCATTTTGACTTTGTAGACGCCACCACGCTGAAACAACGCCTTCATTTTTGCCAAGAGGAGCTGCGCCTAAATCGTCGCTTGGCTCCAGACCTTTATCTAGGTGTGACCAGGATTCTCGAATCAGTTGATGGCGCCAAAGTTCTCGATGAAAACTTTGAATCGAATGATCCATCCACAAAGGGTGTGGTTGAGGTTGCTGTGAAGATGCGTCAGTTCCCTGCCTCTCGTCTTCTCAGTGTTTATCTGAGTGATGGGGTTTTGAAGACTGAATCACTAAAAAGGCTTGCTTTCGATCTTGCAGAGTTTCATCTCAGTGTCAAAACGGCCGTTGCAGATGGTGATTTTGGTGGGTTTGATGCGGTAATTAATCCTGTTCATGCCAATTTGCGTGTATTGGATCAGTTGAAACTTCCTGAGCCATTAGAGCTTTGGCTTGAGCAGCATCGAGTTTGGATTAAGAGGATTCAGCCAGAACTGGCTTTTCGTTTTAAACAACGACTCAACGCAGGAGCCATACGCGAATGCCATGGCGATCTTCATGTCGGCAATATACACTTAAACAACGATGAACGTTTAGAAGTCTTTGATGCCATTGATTTTAATCCAAGTCTTCGTTGGATCGATCCGATTAGTGAAATTGCATTTCTAGTGATGGATTTTGAGGTACACGATCATCAGGGTGATGCCATGGTGATACTCAACGAATGGCTTGAGCACACCGGCGATTACAAGGCTCTTGATCTTTGGCCTTGGTATTCGGCTTACCGAGCGCTTGTGCGCGCCAAAGTGAGTGGCCTGCAATGGCAGCAACTCTGCTCCCAGAGTCAGCATCACTCTGTTGATCAGCAACATCTTCAACGGCTGCTTAAGGATCTCAACCTCTACATTCAGCGGGCAAGAGAGGCCCAGCAAACAAAATCAGCCGGTATTGTGCTGATGCATGGACTAAGCGGTAGTGGTAAATCCTTTTTGAGTGAGCAGCTCTATCAGCAGTTGCCAGCAGTACGATTGCGTTCAGATGTTGAACGTCAGCGTGCTTTCGGTCGCCGACCGCTGCACAAGTTGCTTGGCTTTGAGAAAGGAACGATGACAAGTGGTGGCATTGCACCACTTTTTCATGGAGACCCTTATCGACCTGAGGTCACCCAGTGGTTGTTTGATCAATGCCTACCGGCATTAACTCAAAGTTGCTTGAGCAGTGGTTACACCACAATTGTTGATGCCACCTTCTTACGCGAACGAGAACGACGGCGAATGTTTGCATTGGCGCGTCAGCAAGGATGCCCGATTGCCATCGTGGCCTGTGAATGTAGTGATTTCACAGCTCAGCAGCGTATCGCTACAAGGATGGGGATTGGAACTGACCCCTCTGAGGCAGATTTAAGCGTGCGTGAACTGCAGAAAGCGTGGATTGAACCTCTAACCACCTATGAGCAAGATCTGACGGTTAGGTTTACAGAAAAAACTTCTATCAGCATTGGCCTAGAACGTTTGCGTGTTTTGCTGAATCCCTAGCGCATCCGATACACTTGGCTTTTGCCATAGAGTATGACTTTGCTTCTATTGCGGTGAGAAAGGGTGAAGATTCTTTGGCCATAGATTGCTGCTTTTGTATGGCTCTACGTTTAAGACAGAAAAAAAATAACTAGAATATGATTTGCTTGGCTTATCTTTTGGCTCATTGACCATTATGATTCGGTAACCTTCTCAGGCTCTACATTTCGTGATTAGAAAAACCTTTTTATCTTTTTTGTAGATCTTCTCTGTTGTTCTGTTTTTGTAAAAATGATGATTTAAGGTATTTCGCATATCGTTCATAATAACGACATTCTATTTCATGTATGTTTGTTCTTAGTATTCACATTTGGAAATAGCTATGACTGTGCTTTCCCTTGGCTTAATCAACTCTTAGATGCTTCTGAGAATCATCTGAATCATTGAAAAACCCTTCACTTGTAGGGTTCTCTTGCGCTGTATTCAAGACAAGAATTCTTGCGTAGGAGGATTTACTTCAATGGCTTTTCAACTTGGTGGTAAGACCTTTGTGGTTAACGCCTCAGGGGCAGACATCACGGGCTTCGATCCATCTCGCGATCGTCTTGATTTTGGCGATATCTCCGTACATGGTCTAATCCTTGGCAAGCTTGTCGATGGCACGGCGGTGCTCGTTAATCCTTGGCAGGATAGTGATTATCAAAGGATTCTTGATCACAACGGCAATGGAATTAGCTGGAACCAGTTAACGCTTGAAAATTTCGCCCCGGTTGGAAATGAACACTTGCGGGAGGACATTGGTGGTGTGATGTCCTGGGAGTTGGGTATCGGTCCGCGTGATGCGGACACGGTCTACATACGTTCCCATGAATATGGCGTCCATGAGCGGGTCGAGAACTTTGATCCCCAGACCCAGAAGCTGAACTTTCTATATCTAGGCACGCGTGAGCGTTTGTCATTGACCGACACCGACGCGGGCCTACTGATTTCAGTGGATCCCTCATCACAGAGCTTGCTGTTGGTGGGAGTGAAACGTACTGATTTGTATGCAGGCAACCTGGAGTTCCATTTTGACCAGGTCATGGAAGACAACCTTGAGGAACCCTTTGGGGTTGCTGAGGATGACGTCAGCCTGGTTAGTCGGGAGTTATTGCTGACACCGCAGTCAATTGGAGGTGCAACAACCGATGGCTACCAGGTGCGTTCTGGCCAGTTGGTTCAGGCGGCTGAAACGCTAATCATCAACGAGGTTGATCACAGCGCACATCACAGCGCCACGCATCACAACGCCTTGGACCACAGCGCCATTGGGTCTGATATGTCTACTGGTGATGCCGTGTTGGCCAGCAATGGACCGCTGTCGCTTGAGGTGAGTGGTTCCTTGTATTGGGGAGGCATGAGTGGAAAGCTCACGCTCACAAATTCCGGCAATACAGATCTAGATGGCTGGTCGGTGTCTTTCGTGACTCCGCATACAAACTTCCAGAGCTGGGCCGGAGATGCTCAGATTGAGTCGTTGGCGGATGGTACCAACCGGATCACATTGACACCTGCATCCTGGAACCAGAGCATCGCTATTGGCCAGAGTATCGAGGTGAGTTTCAACGCTCAGAGCGTGGGTCTGCCAAATAGTGGCAGTTTGAACAACGAACTGTTCTTTGCAGACGGTCAGACACAGATTCCATCAGGCGGCATCAGTGTTGAGGCGGATCCTATGCAGCCTCAGGAGTCTGAGACGTCTAGCACCGCGACGACCACTGATTTTGTGCCTGAGACGGGGACCAACGACGACGCGTATCTGCTGGAGGTGTCTTCTACGGACATCGCAGATGGGTCTAAGCGGATCGTGGGCTATTTCGAAGAGTGGGGCATCTACTCCCGCGACTTTTTGGTGCAAGACATCAATGTCGAAGACTTGACCCACATCAACTACTCCTTTTTCGATGTTAAGGCCAATGGAGATGTCAACCTTTTTGATTCTTGGGCTGCCACCGACAAACGTTACAGCGCCGAGGAACAAGTTAGCCGTACCTTTAGTGCCGACGAGTGGGCCGCCCTGGACGATTCACGTCGCTCCAGCTATACATCTGGTTCTGAATTTACGACTCTCATCAATGGGAATGGAAGCGTGAGCGTGAGTGGTGTCCCAGTGGGCTGGGACGTCAACGGTGAGCTTGCAGGCAACCTACGTCAGTTTGCCCTTTTGAAGCAGCTGAATCCCGACATCAGTCTTGGCCTGGCCCTTGGTGGTTGGACCTTGTCTGACGAGTTCAGCCTTGCCTTTGATGATGTGGCCGGCCGTGAGCGGTTTACTGACAACGTCATTTCAACCCTCGAGACTTACGACTTCTTCAATACCGTTGATTTTGACTGGGAGTATCCAGGAGGAGGTGGTCTTAGCGGTAATGCTTTCAGTGATCAAGACGGCGCAAACTTCGCGGCGACGCTGAAGGTTTTGCGTCAGAAGATGGATCTCCTCGAGACTCGCACCGGCGAGGACTATGAGATCTCAATTGCTACGGCGGGAGGTCAAGAGAAGCTGGCTAATCTCAATCTGCCGGCAATTGATGCTTACGTCGATTTTTATAATGTGATGACCTATGACTTCCATGGCGGCTGGGAGTCTGTTACAGGACACCAGGCTGCGATGACCGCGGATGCTGGTGGTTATGACGTCGTGACTGCCATTCAGCAGTTTAGAAATGCTGGAATTGCCCCCGAGAAGGTGGTATTGGGAGTACCGACTTACACGAGGGCATGGGGTGGCGTCGATAGTGGTGAAAAGTTGGGTTATGGAGAGCTGGGCGTTGCAAACTCTGCTCCCGGTTCTTATGAGGCTGGCAATTATGACCAGAAGGATCTCGTTACTGGCATCAATAATGGCTCCTATGACCTTGCCTGGGACGACGATGCCAAGGCTGCCTATCTCTACAACGACCAGGAGCAGATCTGGAGTTCGATCGAGACCCCAAGCACAATTGCTGGCAAAGCTGCTTACGTCGATGCAGCTGAGCTGGGCGGAATGATGTTCTGGGCATTATCCAGCGATAGTTCTGGCGAGCAGAGCTTGATTGGTGCTGCGTCCGATCTTCTTCGTGGTGGGGTCTCTCCTGATCTGGTCATTGCACGTAGCCCTGGTTTCGATGTTGTGTTCGGTGGTGATGGGCAGTTCAACATCAGCGACTTCACCACTCTTGCCTGATTACCGACTTGATCGGCTCTATCGACAGAATGTCTTTTTAACATTTTTAGATAGATTCAGAAGGGTTTCACGATGATCTGAATGATGAACTGCCTTTTAAACAAGTAAGGCGATATTTATTGATTACCGCCTTGGAGACATTCATACAATTGTGACTTTCCAAGACCAAGCGGACGTTCTTGATGAGGTTGGTACGCCATCAAGTCTCAATCCTTCTAGAAGCGATAATGATAAATTATTGGCAATAGCAAACACTGATTAGGTTCCTTTTAGTGGGAATGAGCCTGTGCTCTAACTCTAGGTAATCATAGCAACAGTCGATGGTGATTTTGGTTGTATTTTTCAATGAGATGCTTGTGAAGCTGATGGATTAGGCTTGATGGCAATATTAACTATTTAATTTTCTACGGCAGATCACTTTTAAAGTAATTGCTAGAGTCGGATGCGAATGCCGACCTCTACACTCTGCTGTAAATGGTCCTGAGTTTTAGGATTGTCGCTCCATACATCGATAGTATTGCCTCCATTAATCCATACAATGCGGTAACCCAAGTAAAAACTTGTACCCTTGGAAAGCTCATAGGAAATTCCAGCCTTGCCTTGGCTAGCAAAGGTTGTTCCTGAAGCTGACCCTTTGTGAACACCATTCATCACATTGTATTGACTGAAGGCAATTCCTAATCCTCCGCCGATATAAGGAGTAAACTTAGAATTTTTTTAATGTCCTTGATTACATTGAGTTGCACTAAATTAGTCGCGACTTGATCTCCATCGCTCCAGGCTTTCCTTCCTGGTATTTTGAATTTGTTCGTAGCTGTTGGGTAAAGATCTAAATATTCACCCTCGAGACGCCATGCACCCGGGAAGATATAACCTATAGCAATATTTGGACCTATTGTATTGTTGATTTGATAAGATTCGTCTGATATCTAAGGGGCTTGGTCGTTGGTACTCTAAAGAGATATATTGCTAGTTAAGCCGATAGACAAGTCTAACGAAGTGTAGAAATCGCTGCTTTCAATATTACGCTCTCTGTTTGATTCAGTTTGGTTCTTTTGCTCGTATTGCTCATTGATAGGCTCTGACATAACTGCTCCAGGTATAATCAATACAAAAAGATCAGGCAGGTCGTAAATATTTTTTGATCATTGGGGATCTCGTGATAGAACGCTTTGTTTTATTACATTTTAGCGGATCATAGCTTTATAGGGAAATGCATTCTTTGACGCCTCTAATGCTTCTTGAATGCCAATGATTCATTGTGCCTTTATTGTATTTACATGTGATAAAAAAATGAGCCGTGAATGGGAAAGTTCCTGGATCTATAGTGCTTTTGAGGTTGATTGATAGAGATTCCCTGGCTTTTTGGGTTATTCTTTTTGCTATACGTAGTCATGATGACAGCATTTTAGTCACGCAAACTTACTCTTTGATAGCAGAACCATAGCCAGTGCTGAAACAGTAGATTGCGATGTGATCGCCATAGAGTTAGAGGGTTGTCTGGATCAAAGTTTTCAGGGGGCTGAACATCACCTCGCGCTTGATCACGTTCCATCTCTGTTAACAGGCGCCCCGCGTTGTACTCCGGATGGCCAAGATGCACCAGTTGGCGTTGATCGGTGGTCTCAAAGATTGTGTAGCCAACCTTCTCACCATGGGCCAGTAAACGTAGACGTCCCTGTCGTTGTGCAGCTTCCATTGCGCTATCAGGCAACCCAGCATGGCGACTCTGCGGACACACAAATCGATCGTCTTGAGTGCCCATCAGGGCATGGCCGGGGACCAAGCTGCGCATTGGGAACACCCCGAATAACTTTTTGGCAAATGATTTTTTATCGACACCTTGGAGATAGGCCATGGCAAAACCAGCCCAGCACAAGCCAAGCGTGTTTGCACAGTTCTGCCGTGCCTCTTCGATGATTTTTACTAGCTCTTGCCAGTAGTTCACCTCCTCAAATGGCAGATGTTCAACTGGGGCTCCAGTGATGATCAAACCATCAAGAGGATTGGGTTCCATCGCTTCCTCCCAGCCCACATAGAGATTATCGAGATGAGCAAGGTCCCATGTTTTATAGCTATGGCTACGTAGCCTTATCCAGATCGGTTCGATCTGTAGAGGTGAAAGCCCAAGGGGATGCAGCAGATTGAATTCATACTGCTTACCCAGGGGCATGATGTTGAGGATTCCGATTCTTAATGGCCGGATGTCCTGGCGTTCTGCAAGTTCCGGCTCGATCCAGGAGATCCGGTTCTTCTCCACCGCGGCGATCTTGTGATAACTGCGTGGCAGGATCAGCGCCATCGATGCCTCCAGTCTCAGCTGATGGCCGCTAGGGCCTGTTCAAAATCAGCCTTGATGTCTTCGATGTGTTCAAGGCCAACAGATACCCTAACCATCGTGGGAGTGACTCCTGCAGATTCCTGCTCTTGAGCAGAAAGTTGTTGATGGGTGGTGGATGCAGGATGAATCACCAAGGTCTTGGCATCACCAACATTGGCGAGATGGCTAGCTAATTCAAGACCATTGATGAAGCTCACGGCATCATCAAAGCCTCCTTTAAGGGAGAACATCAGCATGCATCCCATGCCTCGATTCGTTAGGTATGTTTTGGCTTGTGCGTGGTATGGGTCATTTTTCAGGCCGGGATAGTTGACACTGGCAACCTTGGGATGATCCTGCAGCCATGTAGCAAGAGCCATGGCATTGGATGCATGGCGTTCCACTCTTAAACTCAATGTTTCGAGCCCTTGCAAAAGTAGGAATGAATTGAATGGACTAAGAGCTGCTCCCCAGTCACGCAGACCCTCAACTCGAGCTCGCAGTGCAAAGGCCACATTGCGATTGCTTGGAACGCCGAGCATCGAGCAGATGTCGCTGCCGAACCCGAAAGCATCCCAGTGCACCAGACCGTGATATGCCGCGCTTGGCTCACTCATCAGTGGGAACTTGCCATTGCCCCAGTTAAAGGTGCCAGCATCCACAAGCACTCCACCAAGGCTGGTGCCATGGCCTCCAATCCATTTGGTGGCACTTTCCACCACCACATCAGCGCCATGCTCTATGGGCCGAAGCAAAGCACCAGCTGCTCCAAGGGTGTTGTCAACAATTAATGGGATTCCCATGTCTTTTGCTAAGCCTGAAAGGCCTTTAAAGTCAGGGATATTGAAGCGAGGGTTTCCCATCGACTCCACATAAATTGCTTTTGTGTTGGCATCTATTTGAGTGGCAAAGCTATCAACATCATCACCATCTGCAAACTTCACATCAATGCCTAGGCGGGGAAACTGCACCTTGAATTGATTGTAGGTTCCTCCATACAAGAAGGATGTTGAGACAAGATTGTCACCAGCCTGCATGCAGTTTGTAATTGCCAGGAACTGGGCGGATTGTCCGGAAGCTGTCGCTACAGCAGCAATCCCTCCCTCAAGAGCCGCAACACGCTTTTCAAACACATCCGTCGTGGGGTTCATCAGACGGGTGTAAATGTTGCCGAATTCTTTAAGACCAAACAGGTTGGCACCATGTTCAGCGTCATTAAAGACATACGAACTGGTTTGATAAATGGGTACAGCCCGTGAGTTCGTGACAGGATCAGCTACCTGGCCGGCATGAAGCTGGAGGGTTTCGAAGCGATGTGAAGTCAACTACACGTAAAAAGGAAGGTCCCTTCTTTCTAGCAACTTAGTCTCAGGCGCGGTTCCAGTCGTCAGGTGGAGCAGCTTTATCTGTCTTTGCTAAGGATGGCAGTGTTTCGCGAATCAAGGGCACCAATTCGGCCCTCACTTCCTGGCGGAATCCTTCGACCACAGAGGCATTGAGTATGGGATAGCTCTGATCGGCTGCAGTGTCTTCTTCTCTTAATTGGCGCCATTTTGTCGGCTCTTGAGCTTTGAGAGCGTTGAGGGGGGCCTGAAAATCAAAACTCACCACAAGGCCCTGCTCATCAGCCAGCTTTGATGCACGGTTAGCAATCGATTCACGTACAGCATCGAACTTCTTGGCCTTCAGGGTGTCTGGTAGGCCGAGAACAGGTTCGTAATAGTCGAGAGCTCGCAATTCTTCTTCCAGCAGGATCGGCCATGCGCCACGAGCGTTCTCTTCAAGTGCGAGAGCTAACTCTGCTTCATTCATGGCCTGGAGATAGAAGCGGAGCCTGCGGTAATAAGACTTGTCCTCAGTGGCTTTTTTGGCTGCAGCCTTGCCAGTAACGATTGCTGGCAGAGCGGCTTCAGCCTTTCTTAGGAACTGGCGGTCCTCTCGCTCCAAGTTCATTGCACCCCAACGCTGCCGGTAGTCCCATAGCTCCGCATAGCGGGCTACATCCTCGCTGGACCAGCCAAGTTCTTTGAGCTCATCAGCTCGGTGAGTGGATTCCTTGGCCACGCGAGGGTTTCATGTAATGGACGGCAGCGTAAGCGGCGGGGGGCTGATCAGTGCCATTGAGCCTTTGTTGGTTAGTTCCGGTAGCGTCATCTTTGCCTTTGAGTTGGTTGTCATGAGGAAACGCCACCTCGCTCTAATGCTTTTCAGCGCTGGGGTTTTAAGCCTCATGGGTGGCTTGGCTTTGAAGTCACTAAGTACCACGAATGTTTTTGTGGCGGAACGCCAATCCGCATCAAAAAGTCCGATTCTGCCAAGCGATGCCGATCGGCCACGTATGGCTGATGGACGTCATTACCCCATCGTTCCAGATGATCCGATCAAGCTTGCGGATCTTCTTCAAGAGGTAGAAGAAGCGCTGCTTCAACCATCAACACCTGAAGAAGATCTCCCAAGCCTTGGCCATCAACAACAGCTCATCTACCGGGTGTTGTCTAAGGATCTACCCACTTCTAATAAGGTGCTGGCTCACTTGCCGAGCCGTTGGCGTCATGTGGCTGAACGGCATTTAGTCGCAAGGCGTGAGTTTCTTGCGATGCACAGGAGATCCTTTAGACCTCGCTTAATGCCGGCCTGGAGAATCATTCCGCCCGAGCCTGCAGAGAAGTTATTGAGCTATTACCGCAAAGCAGAAAGTTCAACTGGTATCGATTGGGAAGTTTTGGCGGCAGTGAACCTTGTTGAGACAGGAATGGGCCGCATCGATGGTGTCTCTGTAGCTAATGCTCAAGGACCGATGCAGTTTTTGCCAACAACTTGGCAAGAGAATGGTATTGGAGAAGGGGACATCCGTGACCCCCATGACGCGATTCAGGCAGCCGCGCGCTATCTAGTACGCCGCGGCGGGCTGCAAGATATCCGTAAAGGGTTGTGGGGATATAACAATAGCGACCATTACGGAAGGGCCGTGCTCGAATACACAGCCTTATTGAAGGAAGATCCGCGCGCATTCACTGGCCTTTATCATTGGGAAATTCATTTTGACATTGATGCTGGGGATTTATGGCTGCCTGTTGGTTATAATCAAAACAAGCCAATTCCTGTGTCTACCTATTTAAGGAAGTTTCCAGCAAGTAGCCCAAGATAACCACTTTGATCAATTCATAATTGTCAGGAGGATGATCAATGGCTAACATAGTATGAATTAGGCCATGAATACTCAATAGCTTTTAATCCCCGCACATGGAGTATCGCTATAACCTTTGGCAATCTAAAGTTATTTGGTTTGACAACTTGTTGACGATGAGATATCTTTTGTAGGTGTTTCTTGAATTCTGTGATTAATCAATTTAGGGAACTTGCTCTTTGCAGTAAATGTTATTTGGCTGATCTGGAACTAGTGGATTGCAGTTAATACCTCTCCTTCAAGAAAGATTGACTATAAAGTATAAGCTATAGCCTTGCGGCCCTTTTCTGTGATTTTTTTGACCCTAATATTAAAACACTAAAGACAACCAGTGCCGCGATGATGTTGTAGACGATCAAGAAGATAGGAAAGGTTAGCTCTAGGCTATTGGTGCAGAGAAGTATCGCTATAATCAGTAGTTGGAATCCTAATCCAAAGATTGAGATTAGGCTCATAATCCAGTTTGGGATTGGGCGAGATCTTGAGTTGGTTATTTGATTGCCCTTGAACATTGTGTCGATAATCCAGTCTTGCCAACCGTAAAAAATTAGATATAGCTTATGAAGCATAAATAACACTCTTGGGTTCTCTTGAGGGTAAGGAACCGGAGAAGTCACTTCGGATATACGGCTTGTTTTATCCCCGGATGCCTGATGCCTTTTAATCACATAAAAATAATTAAATATTGTCCCTTGCAGTTGAAATGAGATCCAGGTAAGCGCAATTTTCCAAACAGGTATCATCAGCGGGATGCCAATTGCAAACAACACAAGCCCGTTCAGGATTAAATCATTTATTGAGTCCAAGTATCTACCAGTATGTGATGGTCGATTTCTTGCGCGAGCCATTTCACCATCTGCCGCATCAAGCAAGCTTTTTAATATCAGCAGTGAGCCTGCAAGTGTAAGTGCATAACGATTAAAAATTAGCAGTACACTAACTAGGCCTACTGCGGTAAATAGCCATGTTAATGTGATAGCGCCTATCGATGTAGGCAGCAGTCGCTTTACCAGCCATATTGCCCCTGGACGTGCATAATCTGACAGGTCCCAAAACTTATGTTCAGGGGGGAGTTTTGGCATTACAGTAGTGTTATTGTTGGCTTAGAAGAAATCGCAATAGTTTTACGATCAAGACTTGTCAATCTTTGAATGTGGATTTGAGATACATGCTGCATGTTGTCGCTTCTGCTTTTTGATAATTCAGGGCCTATATATACACTTAATTAGGTCCTCTTGAACAAAGCTTAGCATTGTGATACTGAGGCAGGTGGTAGCTCAGTAGGTAGTCCTATCAGCTCGGCGCTCACTTCCCACAGCGACTTGGCCAGATTGTTGTCCTGTGCTTCCTTGCTTACATTTGCTTCTTCAAAACGGTGCTGCCCTGGACCGTCAAGCCGATTGCTTCGATAGCTAAATGGAGATGTGTTTAACGATTGATCTGTCGCAATTCTCGACAGTAGAGACCCCGCATTTTCTGCTGATTCGCTAATGCGCAACAGATCTCGCACCACTAGTGAAAAGACCCGCTGACCCCATTCGTTGTAGCGCCGACTGTAGCGAAAGAAGCCTCCTGAGCTGCGAGGTATCACTAGCCCTGGTGCCCATGCCAGCACTGGTATCTGTATGGAACGCAAACTCAGTCGTCTTGCCAATTCCCGAGCGAACAGTACGTTGCAAAGCTTGCTGTCTTTGTAGGCCTTGTCTGCATTAAAGCTTGAACTGCCATCAATCATCTCAAAGCCGGCTCCGGTTTTGAGACCCGTCAAATCACCTAAGCCAGCAGGCTTGCCAAAGCGTCCGCCAGGAGAATTGGAGTCATGCACCTCGGAAGCTGTTACCACTACACGTGGGCTCATCCCTGCATCTAACAGCGGTAATAGGCGGATGCTCAAGGCCTGATGACCAAGATGATTCACCGCGATGGTGAGTTCGTAGCCCTGAGATGAGAGCTGCGCTTTTGCTGCACCAGTGTATTGAAGGCCAGCATTGAGGATCAAGGTATCGATTGGCTGGCCGATGCTCAATAGCTCATCAGCACACTGTTTGATGCTTTCCAAATCAGCTAAGTCCATGACTGGAGCTGAAACTGGGCTTCTCTCTTGCTGATGTTGAACTGTCTCCTCTGAGAGTTTTTTAAGCGTTGCCGTAGCTGTAGACCGATCTCGACAAGGCAGAATTAGCTGATGTCCAGCACGATGCATTCGAACTGCTGCTTGATAGCCGATTCCAGAACTTGCTCCTGTGAGCAGGATTCGGCGGCTTTGGACTGTTGACGAGGGGGCTTTGGTCATGGTTTGCACCCTATGCAGAAGATGGTGCTTGTTGCCTTGCTCTAGGGGATGGCCTTCAAGGCTGCTACGAGCTGAATTGAATTCGTTGCACCATCCTTTGCGTTCAGACCAACCACAATTCCTTTTTTAGGCAAGAAAAAGGCTGGGTAGGAGTTCTTTCCGCCTAGAAGCTAACGACTGTTTTTTGTCTAGTGCTCAGCTCTGCACCAAAGCCGACAACCAAAGTTACGACAGCAACCAGCAGTCCACCCCCATTTAATAATTGCCTCATCTTTGTCATGTCAGCAAGCGGCAAGGATGGCTGCAAGTTGAATGATAACGATGTTATTAAACATGGTGATCAGAGTCGTTGGTATTTATTTTGTAGAGAAGCGAACCTTTTCTGTCTATCTCACGACCAGCTCTTCTGCAGTTCCTTGATCATCCGCCATATCAGTTCACGCGTATTGGGATGGATTCGTTCCATATCGATGGATGTGCAAGCGCTGAGATCAGCCATTCGTAGACATTGATGGACTAAGGCTGCTTCTCGCATTAAAAGCTGTTTTTTACTGATGTTGCGTGCTGTAATCATGATGGCTATAGTGATGATGATCAAGAAACCGACGGCTGCTTGATTCTTTCGGAATCTATTAGACATGAAACTTCAATGTTTCAATGAAGTTCTGCGAATGCTAAATCTGACTGATCTAGAGCATTGGCATAGTTTTGCTTTTGAGCTGCTGCATTGTCCCCAGGAGGAGTGCACGATTTAGGGTTGAATGAAACTACGGCGGTCATGAAAGTCTGGACCTTGGCCTGTGTGGCGAATGGCCCAATAGCTATAACTTGCATCGGCATGTTTCATGACCGCAGTGAGAGAGAACTCTGGGCAGGAAATACCTGGAAACCAGGGCTGTAAATTGAGAAGCACATCACAGCGAAAATCTTTTGGTCCACCATGGATGCTGATGGTTGGGAGGAGTACGCCGAGCTCTGGTTTGAGTCCGTTGCGGTAGTTCTCAAGGGAGTAAAGATTCCAATTACCACTAGGGGCAACATTGAGTTCCCAGTATTTCTCTTGCCCAGGATGAGCGAGGAATGCCTCGAAGCACGTGTTCGACCAAAGCTCATCACATCGCTGTGGTGAAACTGCAGTGGC
Organism: Prochlorococcus sp. MIT 1318; assembly: GCF_047304505.1. NCBI lineage: Bacteria > Bacillati > Cyanobacteriota > Cyanophyceae > Synechococcales > Prochlorococcaceae > Prochlorococcus > Prochlorococcus sp. MIT 1318. The sequence continues at coordinate 1,793,851 of NZ_CP138958.1, forward strand.
TGGCATTTGAAGATCGTTGAGCCCAGCTTCTCCTCGACTTCGAAGCCCATAACTGAGCTCAAGAATCCCTTCTTCATGCCATACAAACTCAGCACTAACTAGTAAGTTTGGTTTCTGCCTTGGTTCATAGGGAACCAAAGTGCATACTTGGCGTGTCATGACAGCATGGCGAGCCATCTTTAGCTTTGGCTCCTCAGGCGCTCTACCAAGCCAACAATAGAGGTCCACTGAGCTTCAATACTTTCCATGAGGCGGAACTGCACCTCCGCGCGATCAAGGTTTTGGTTTGGATGTTTCGTTTTGAAGTAGATGTTGCCATTGAGGTGATCAGTAAGGAAGCGCAAACCAAGTTCAAATGGGATCAATTTGATGCACTCGGGGATGTAGTGATAATCCCTTTCACTCAAGAAGCCTCTTGCTACAGATAGGTATCCATCAAGGATGGCTTCACATAGTGAGAGATCAAATTGAACCTGGCTGATATCGGTAGCTTCCTCTCCTGCTGGATTACAACAGGAACGAAGGCAATCACCAATGTCATAGTGAACCAGGCCAGGCTTGACGGTATCGAGGTCAATCAACCCCACCGCCTGGCTTGTGAGGTTGTCGATCATGACATTGTTGATCTTCGGATCACCATGAATGGGACGTTTCTTTAGTTCACCACGACAAAGTGCGGCTTCTAGTACATCGACACCAGCGCGACGGCTCTCTATGAAATGCATCGCCGAGCTAAGGCGTGAGTCTCGCTTCAAAGTTGTAACGCTACCACTGCACCTTATGGCTTGGGCGATGTCGAACTGTTGTAAGTAAGCAGGAGTAACGTGAAAATTCTCAAGCGTGTCTGCTAATCCATCGTTGGGGAGATCACTGATGAGGTAATGAAACATGCCAAGTGCATATCCGATTTCTTTAGCGTGTTCATAGTCGCGGAGTACCTCAACAGTTGTAGCGGAGTTGATGTAGGTGATGGAACGCCAGAACTGTCCATCTTGTTCAATCCAATGTTCATCTAAGCCACGGACTGGTAGAACTCTTGGGATCTCCCATCTCCTGCCGGTTAGCTCTGATGGATTTGAGGCTAATTTTCTTTCCACATGTTCAACAAGGTTGAGCATATTTTTCATCACGAGATCAGGTCGATCAAACACATGGGTGTTGAGACGTTGAAGCACAAAGCTCTGAGTTTCAGTACCACTCAAGGCCACTAAAAAAGTATCATTGACGTTGCCAGATCCCAGTACATCGATACTTGATATATTTCCTTGAGCACAAAACTGACCAGCAATACTCATTAGAGTATTGATGGTCACGAGTGGGGATTTTGCCAAGACTGCTTACTTGTGTCTTTATTAGCAACGATGATGTCTTTTAAAGGCTTTTGCCAGAGAACAGTGTGCGGAAAAGCAGGCGGTGGATCTCCGCAGCTCTCGCCTTGACTTTAAGACTCGATGATTTGCTCCAGGCATCACGCTAGTTCTGCACGGATTGAATTCTTTAGGTTAGGACATGGTTGCTTAGTGCATCATGCATCATGCATCATGCTTGGGATGATTGTTATGTTTTGAGTTGGAGCGGCAAGCCTTGTTCAAGATCTAGAGATTGATGCTAATCGTAGTAAATTTATTATGTTAACAGGCTAAGTTTGCGGGTTGCTATTGATCACAGTGTCTGGCTTTCAGGCAATCGCTTGATAAGTAATCTATAGTTAATCGAGCTTTATTATTCCTGTCGATCAAGGCATGGACAATCTATGACCGCCTATATCATTGGGTCTTGTTAGGTTGGTTGAGTAACCATATAGACCACCTTTTTGATCTGCATATTGTTGCAGCTCTTTCACAGCAACAGTTTCTCCAACTTAACATTCTAATCCTTGTCTATAGATATGATTCTTGTCTCGCGCGCAAGCTAAAATATTTAATATGGCAGCTTCATTCATCAGGAGTGACCTCTATTACGAACGTTTCAAAAGAGTTGTTATTCCTCGCTCAACTGATCTGTCAAGGCAAGGCATCTCGCTACACATCTGGAGACAATACAAGAAGCACTTTGCTTTGTTCTAGCGAACTTATGTGACCGAGAACTGTGGTGATCTACAGGACTTGCTAGCGCGCCCTTGTCTCTGTAGATCATTCCTGGGCTTTAGAATCAATCCGCTTGAATCAAGCTGAACGCAGTGAGGATTTCAACAAAGATTCTTCAACACAAGATTTGATTAGGCAACCCATTGACGTCGTATACCCTCAGCAGCTGCGGCCGCACGATTACGGACATCTAATTTGCGAAGGATTGAGTTGACATGCCCTCGAGCAGTTGTTTCTGCAATGAACATCTGGTGACCAATCTCGCGGTTGGTGAACCCGTCACACACCAGACGGAGGACAAAGCGTTCCCGAGGCGTTAATGATTTCACTTCGAACACTAAGGGTGGCAGAACCATGCTGCGCAGCTGAACAGTTTTAAATCTGACTATCTCTGCGGGGAATTATGACCAAGTCTGACTGGCTCCAGCCCAGAACACCTTTGAGGTCAGTGCTTGACATACTTTTAGGGCCACTTTGCCAAGTTGATCTCCCCTGAGGGGGCTTCAGAAAGAGCAGACTCACGGCAGCATGGGGACCCGGAGTGTGTTGCAGCTTTGCCCCGATTTCTCCACACCGCTGACTGGCAAATCGGCAAGCCCTTTAGGAATATCACAGATCCTCAGAAGCGCTTTCGCCTGCAACAGCAGCGGATCTTGTCTGTTTCACGGATCGCTGCTGTTGCCGAAGAGCACAACGTAGATGCCGTGCTGGTGGCAGGCGATCTGTTCGATTCCAGCACCGTCCCATCAGCTGTGGTGATGGAGGTCTTGGAGGTGATTGGTTCTATGAATCGTCCAGTCCTGGTGATCCCGGGCAATCATGACCATGGTGGAGCTGGAGGTGTTTGGCAACGCCAGGATGTTCAAAGGCAGTTGAAGGAACGAGCACCTTTGATGCAGTTGCTTCTTAAACCGGAGCCGGTTTTGATTGATCATGCGCTTGTTTTGCCTTGCCCTCTGCTACGTCAGCGCAATAGCGAAGACCCCTCAGCTTGGATCAGTCAGCTGGATTGGCAGGATCTAGCTGAAGATTGTCCTCGAATTGTTCTTGCACATGGAGCTGTGCACGGATTCGGGAGCACTGATTACAACCATGACAGTGCTGGTCAGTCGGAGCGGATCAACCGCATTGATCTTGACATGATCCAACATGGGCAGGTTGATTACATCGCTCTTGGCGACTGGCACAATCTCAAACAAGTAGGAGATCGTGCTTGGTATTGCGGAACCCCTGAACCGGATCGCTTTGATCAGGGAGACCAGGACCAGCGTGGGCAGGTTTTAGTGTTTGATATCGATCGAGGGACATGTCCCATCCCGAAGTCTGTATCAACGGCTGGGTTGCACTGGCACAATCTTCGGGTACAGCTCAGAACCACTAGCGATCTTGATCGACTGGAGCGGACTCTCCAGCAGCGCATTGGAAGTCGAGTAGGCCGTGATCTATTGAGGCTTGAAATTAATGGACAACTGAGCCTTCGTGAGTATCAACGCTTTGATGCCTTAATCGAGGTGCTAAGGACGCAATTGCTGCATGTACGCATCAAAGGAACCTGCCATCGACGTCCAGGTCAGGAAGAACTTCGGGCTATGACTGATCGCAGTGAAGATCATTTGATTAGTTCTATTGCCTTACAACTACAGGGAGAACTTGAAAACCTTGAACTTACCAAAACTCTTACAACTGAACAGCAGAGCGAAGCCGAGCTGATCGAGTTGGCTCTTTGTGAACTCCATCGGCTTTGCAGTGAGTCATCCTTAAATAACTGATCGCCCTATGCGCTTATTGCACTGCCATCTTGAAAATATTCGCCGTCATCGGCTCTTGGATATCGACTTCTCGCCCGGATTGACGTTGATTTCTGGAGCCAATGAAAGCGGGAAAAGCTCACTTGTGGAGGCGATGCATCGAGGCTTATTTCTCAAGGCCACAGCTAGCGGATCGCTAGTAGAAGCGTTGCGCTCTAATCTTTTTCCAGGTCACCCCCTCATTGAACTTTCTTTTGAAGCAAAAGGTGCGATCTGGTCGTTGAGCAAACGCTTTAGTGGTCAGAGTGGCAGCGTAAGGCTTGATGGAACCGGGCAAGAAGTTCCACTCAGCGGTTCTGCGGCAGAAGAGCTCCTAGCAAAACTTCTCGGAGTTGATGAGATCGTTGGCAGTCGTCAGGCCGCGCGAGTCCTTCCGAGTCGATGGGCTCATCTCTGGGTGTTACAGGGACTCGCTGGCCAGAATCTTTTAGATCAAGGACCCCAGCATTACGACCTCAATGGGTTGATGCAGCAATTGGAGCAACGGGCAGAAGTGTCTTTGCAATCACCTCTTGATCAAAAGGTGAGTACGGAGCTGGAGGCTCTTGTGGAAGCCACTTTCACGAGTCGAGGGGTTCGTCGTAACTCACTTCTTTGGCAATGTCAGCAACAACGAGAGAGAGCGGAAGATGCGCTTAAAACTGCTGAACTGCAACGGGACAGCTTTGAATCCACCAGTGCAGAGTTGGATCAACTTGAACATGAGCTTGACTTGCTCACGTCAGACCGCAAACCTGCCCTCAAGAAGCGACGTTTCGAGTTGCAAACGCAACAGGAGCAGACCCGCCAGGACGAAGCTGCTCTGCTCCTTTATCGACAGCAGCTCGAACCTCTTCAACTGCGAAAGAAACAACTGCAAAGCGTCCTTCATGCCAATCATCAAATCCACAATGAATTTCTCCTCTGCCAGAAGAATCTTGAGGATGGCAGTGAGCAGCAGACTCTGCTTAAGCACAGCCTTAGTGAGACCAAAAAGCAGATTGAGACCACACAGCAAGAGCTCGATGATCTGGATCAACAACGATCGGACTGGGAATTAAGGGGTCTGCACATGAGACGGTTAGAAGAACTCACACAGCTCAAGCTTCAACGCGAATCCCTCCAACGACAGCACAACGAGCAACAACGCTTGCGCAAACAATTCCAAACACTGCAAATTCAACTCGATGCACTGCCTGATCTTGGTGTGGCTAACTTGCAGCGTCTTCGTGATTGTTATGACCAAGTCAAAGGATGTGCTATTCGCATTGAAACGATGGCATCTGAATTCAATCTAGAACGTGCAGATCAGCCTGTACTTGTCGATGGTTTTCCCCTGAAGGAGGGTGAGAAGAAACGCCTTATATCAAGTTTCACCGTGAATGTTGGTGATGGAGTTCGCTTTCATATTAATCCTGGCCAAGGTACGGGAATTGAAGAACTAAAACGTGACCATGAGAGGCATCTTCTGAAGTACACGGAGACCCTGAAGGCTTGGCAAGTGAAATCTTTGGAGGAAGCCGAACAAAAGATTAATCACAGGAATCAGTTGAGTCAGCAATTGAATCTTATCAACGAACAACTCAATGGATGTCAAGATGGACATGATGGAAATATAAGCCTATCTCTACAGAAAAAACAACTTGAAAATCGTCAGCAAGAAATTGAACAAGAGATGACCTCAGAATCAGAACTTTCCAAGCTAGATGATAGTTTATTCTCTAATGATGGAAGCTTGAATCAACTTCTTGATCTCGATACCATCCGCGTTGAGCTTAAGCGATATCGCCAGAGCTACAGAACCATTAGTGAGTCAATTAAGGTGATCAAGTTGCGACTTCAGCAGCTGCATAGGGAAGAGTATGAGCAAGACAAGAACTTACAGAAGCTTACACTTTCGCTTGAGGTGTTAAGTGCAAAACAAATCGAACGAAAACAACATATGAAATCTCTTTTGGCTGAACATGGTCCTGAGCCAGAGATTGAGGAAAAACTACTGAAACTTAATCAATCACTGACTCATTTGGGACAGAAAGTTTCTGATTTAGAACAACAGCTCGGAAAACAAACTCTACAAGCCATCAAGTCAGCTCTTGCAGAGCTGGATGCCCAAGAAAAACGTTTGCAGGAACATTTACAGCTTCTTAGCGGACAACGAGGAGCTCTGCGTGAACGCTGTGAAGGGCTTGGAAGCCTTGAACCTTATGCTGTTCTTGAGGAAGCCCGCGTAAACTTCAATCAGGCCAAGCTGGAGGAGCGTGAACAATTGATGCTTGCTCATGCACAGCAAAGACTCTTAAAATCATTTCAACAAGCTCAAGCTGAACTATCAAATCGATATACGACTCCACTTAGTCAGGCAATTTGTTCTTACTTAGAGCCCCTGCTTGGCAACCAAAATGATCGTTGTCACCTTAATTTCGACCCTCATGATGGATTTCGAGAATTAGGCCTTCGACGTGACGGTCAAAACGTACAATTTCGAGATTTAAGTGGCGGCATGAAGGAACAGCTCAATGGGGCTCTTCGTCTTTCGATCGCAGATGCCCTCAAAGGAGGACATGGCGACTGTTTGCCAATTCTGTTTGATGATGCTTTTACCAATACTGATCCAGATCGCATCGAGACAGTGCTCAGGATGATGACCCAGGCGGTAAAGCGTGGCCTTCAGGTGATTGTGCTCAGTTGCGACCCAACCCCTTACGAAACAATTGCTGATAAGACTATTTACTTGCCAAGTCCTTAATTGACTTAGACTTATAATCTGATAACTAGATCAGCTAGTTTGCTCATGATTCAAATCAATGGATATTTGCTTTTAATTCAGCAGATGTTTTGAAATTACTGGTGATCTGCTGGGGAATCCTACTTATAGGCTTGTCTCGATTACATTCATCGCTCTGAGATAAGCTGGTGTCTTGTCTACTGCCTCCGAATCATTAAGGAATGAATCATCTCGGATTGCACGACGCCCATTGTCGGCAATCACTGCGTTAACGATTAGATCTATGGCCTCTGGGTTGTCAAGATTTTGAAGAGCTTCGGCATATCTGCGGCTATGGGTTGGTCTGACAGATTCCTGGCAGTAATTAGTGAGTTCACGGCTTTCTGTCATCACAGAATAAGCAACTCCTTTGCTGGATTGATTTCCATAGATAGACATGTATAAAAGATTCACCATCGATGAATCATGCAGAGGAATAGAGTAATTACGAACAATCTGTGGCCAATAACGCAGAGACTTCAAGCCTTCTAACCCTCCCTTTTGTAGCCCATCAGATTCACACCATTCTTCAAGTTCTTCCATTTGATGAGGGCAGCGCTCTTCTTCCTTCATCTTTTTAGCGAGTACTTGCCCAGCTTGAAAGTTACGCGTTGGTTTGCCACAAACCGGAAGCATCATGCTGCCCCTAACATCTGCAACCATGGCAGTAAGTTGTGCAAAGGTGTGATCTCGCACCTTTTCCATCTCCCCATCTCGAGCCAATGCGGCTTCAATGCGCTGCACTCCGTAACCAAGCTCAGTTAATGAAAATGGTTGTTGATTGTAGAGCCCATGACGATCATTTCTACACATCGATACTGTGGCAGCTTGATCAAGACACTGATCTAAAAGTAAGGTCAGTAGAGTTGGAAGTACGCCTGGATTATCATGGTGATATGTATAACCAAATCCAGCAAATATTGATGCCATATTTTTTGCTGCTTTGATATATTGCCCTTCAATATTGTGAACGCCTGACGATACCTGGATATTTGGTGACAATCGATCCAGCATTCGAGCTCCAAGCATCGCTGTCAGTGCATTTGGATGGCAGAAGTTGGCCGTGAAGCTATCAAACGGATTTCGCAATGCTCCATGGCGGTGAAATCCTGAGAAGAAAGCTAGATTTGGTTGCTTTTCACATAGGACATATGATTCATTATTGATCTGGTTATGAGAGAAGGAACCGGCCAGACAAGCTAGAACAACCTGTTCTCGTTTCATCTCCTCACGTAGTCGACAAGCTTCCTCAAGGTCTAGCTCTACATGGTTGCTGTTCGCACTGAGAACGACGAGCTCACAGCGTTCAATTAGATCAGCCAGTGTGTTTGTGACACGAACTCCAGCTTTTACATGTGTGCCCATCTTGATAACAGATGCAACATGGGCCTCGTCCATTCCATCCAAAGAACCCTCTGGAAAGGCTCCCAGCAATTCTCGTTCTGGACGCGGGGCAAGCAATAAGCTGACACCAGCGGTTTGCATCGCACAGTTGTATGCCAGTGAGGCTGGATAAAGCCCCACGCTGTAGAACCCGACATTGCCTTTTTCAAGTGCTTTAATTCTGCTTTGAATCAACTCCGGATTTAGGGACTTGGTGAAAAAACTGTTGTTCATCACTTCTCCTTGCTTCTATGCAGATTTGTTGTTGTCTTCTTTAACCCTACGGATGCAGCTGATCTCAGGAAAATGGGAATTTGCATATCACCATATTAAAACGTTTAATCTCTATGATAAATCGAGCAGCTTCTGTTCAGATCGGTCTGCTTTTGTTGCCTTTAGTTCAATCAGGATCTGCTCAACAAACAGCTGAACTTTCACCTCGCGCCAATACAGCTGCTCATTAGTCAGCAGGTGCTAGCCACAGTGTTTCCATGTCAGTGGCTTGGCCCATCGTGCTCAACGTGGGAAGGTGTGTAGACCCGGCCATAGCAACCAAACATGGGCCACATCGACCTCGATCAGCTTTTGGCTGAGATGGTCAGTACTGAAGACCTCTTGATCGTTCAGGATCTTGACGGCGTTTGTATCCCTCTTGTCAAGGATCCTCTGACGAGAGTTTTGGATCCTGCCTACGTATGGGCAGCCAAAAGGCTTGAGGGGTCTTTTTCTGTACTGACCAATGGAGAGCATGGCGGACATCGTGGAGTCAATTGTGTAGTCGAGAGGGCTTTGGGTGATCCCCAGCTGCCGGCTAAGCAGGGCCTCTACTTACCGGGATTAGCCGCAGGCGGAGTGCAACTGCAGAATTGTTATGGCGAGATTAGTCATCCCGGCATTAGTGATGCAGAAATTGCCTTTCTTGCTGCACTGCCTAGCCGAATGCAGACCTTGCTGGAACAGCGTCTCCCTGCATTGCTTCCCCAGATCACCTCTGATGAGATCCAAACCCTCGCAAAGATGTCAGTTCTTGATACAGAGCTATCGCCCACAATTCTCTTGAATGGCTTGTTTAGCCTGTCTCCTGACGATGTTGGTATTCAGCAATCCCTGCAAATTATGCTGCAGGAGTTGATGAATGAATTGATTAATAGTGCAATAAGTGCTGGTTTGCCTAATTCGTTTTTTCTGCATATTGCTCCCAACATGGGCTGTGATGGACAACGGGAGAGGCTCAAGCCTGCTGCCCCTGGCGATGTAGGCACTACTGATATCCAGTTCATGCTCAAAGGTGCTGTTAAGGAAGCCGGACTATTGGTTTTGATTAACAAGCATATCGCTCAACACAAAGGCACAGCTCCTCTCGGCAAAGACTTTGATGTGCGTTCAGCACCTAAGACTCATCAGGGATTGTTGGATCTCTGCCGCAAACATATTCCTGTTGATCAGATGCCACTGTTGATGGGTGTGGGTGATACGGTTACATCCAATCCATCTCCAGATGGAACTGGATGGTTACGTGGCGGAAGCGACCGCGGTTTTCTTACCTTGCTACAGGATTTAGGTGCAACTTATAACCGAACCAATCGAGTGGTTCTTGTCGATAGTAGTGGTGGTGAAGTATACCGACCCAGCTTGGCGGATGAACGTTTACAAGGGATCAGTGATCCTGAGGATCCCTTGCATTTTGATGTACTGGTTCCTAGCGGCCCCAGCACGTACGTGGCTTGGTTTAGGTCACTTGCTGAACGTCGTTCAGCTCGTTGAATGCTGTAATTAGCAATCTTTGGGAGGCTTAAGAGGAGACCATTCCTTAGTCCCTATTGGGCCTCAAGGGTGAGAATAGATATCAGCAATAGAGTTCCTTCACCTTGAATGATTGTTTTTAACCATGTCTTTTTTAGAAAGAGATTCTTTTTAAGGTTAATCATTTTTTAGTGTAAATATACATTGCTGCCTGTCGGTGCCCCTTGGGAAGCACGGCATTGAGACTTGCCCTACTCCTCGAGTATTTTGCATCATCTCTGCAGCATGATTGATCGTCTTGCTATTTATCTCTCTCGATCGATAAAGCAAGAGTTGGAAAGTAAATGTTGTACAGACTTGAGCCCAAATGTAGCAAGCATAGGATGTCTTGTGTATGTTTTATTGTTATCTCTTTGCTCTTGTGCTAGTGGATGAGAACTTCAATAGAGAGCTTCCGTTGAACGTAAGTAAAGTATTGCACTTCTATTAAGTCGTCTCGCTAAGGGTTCTGTTTGCAACGAATCATCAGTTTGTTTCGACATCAGCAGTAATAACTAACTAAGTGGTTTGTTTGCCATTGGCCACGTCAGGATGATTGCACTCAAATGATTTCTGTGTTGCCTTCTCACGACACATCAGCAACTGCGTTTCGATCTGAGGTTTTCCCGGAGCTGCATCGGGACAACCTACGTACTTTGCAGGTCAACCTTGGTTACCGATGCAACCAGAGCTGTGCCCACTGCCATGTGAATGCAGGGCCGACCCGTCTGGAAATGATGGATCCCCAAACCATGGCCTTGATACCAAAGGTGTTGGATCAATACCAGCTGGAATGTCTTGACCTCACCGGTGGCGCTCCCGAGCTTCACCCAGGATTTAAGGATTTGGTCATTCAGGCCAGCTGTTTGGGTGTGGAGGTTATCGACCGTTGCAACCTAACCATCCTCACTGAGCCAGGCCAGGAAAACTTGGCGGCTTTTCTCGCCAAACATCGTGTCACTGTGGTGGCTTCTCTGCCTTGTTACGAGGCGGAGAATGTAGACCAACAACGTGGCAAAGGAGTGTTTGAACGCAGCCTTATTGGATTACGTCAGTTGAATCAACTTGGTTATGGGCAAAACGATGAGCAACTAATTCTCAACTTGATTTTTAACCCCCAGGGTCCTCAGCTGCCTCCTCCTCAAGCTCAACTAGAAGAGGCCTATCGTAAAGAGCTAAAACAACGTTATGGCATCGAATTCACCAGGTTATTCACGATAGCGAACATGCCGATTCAACGTTTCGCTACACAGTTGACCATGTCCGGCCAGCGAGAGAGTTATCAGCAGCTTTTAGAAGGTGCTCATAATCCCGATAATCTAAAAACGGTCATGTGCCGAAGCTTGATCAGTGTGAATTGGCAGGGCCAGCTTTTTGACTGTGATTTTAACCAGCAACTGAGTCTTCACCTTAAGGGGCCTGTTCAACACCTCAGGGACTTGCTGGATGTCGAAATTCAATGGCCTGGTCAACCAATCACTGTTGGACCTCATTGTTTTGGTTGCACTGCAGGCAATGGATCCAGTTGTGGCGGCGCCCTTCAATCTGAGGGAGAGATCGGTTAATCATTCAAGGACCTGTGATCAAAGCTGATCATTAGCGCTCGATAGATTTGCCGCTTGAATCTCTTATAAGGGAACCTTGCAACGTCTTGATCGCGACAAGTGAAGGTGCAAATAGGAACACTTTCTCGTCAATGCGCACATATTGTCCATCAAGCGCAGTCACAGCTCCAATCACAAAATCAATGGTGCGCCGGGCATGTTCCGGCTCCATCCGACAGATGTTGAGCAAAACGGTGCGTTGCTCGCGGACAGCCAAAACCGCTTCAAAGACCTCTTCAAAAACCAATGGTTTGAACACGACGATCTCGTGCCACCAGTCAGCAAACGGTGCGTCCATAGCCTCGACGCTTGTGGAGTTTTGGTGCAGTCGATGGGCCTGATAGAGCTCTCGCTAGCCAAAAGCGAGCGAGAGGATTTTGTGGTGCAACCTTCAATCTGGATGCATCATGGATGGTGGAAATAATGGAGCTCATGGGCCGATCAGCCTCAACTACATTAAGTGGATCGCTACTATTGATTGCTGCAACGACTGGATTGACAGTTTTAATGGGCGAAGTCGGGATCAACGCTGCTGAAACATCAGCTACTGAACCGAAGCAGGCGATGTTTAGAACTCAAGCTGAGGCCGAAGCTGCCGCCCCACAATTTGGTTGTAAGGGGGCCCATCAGATGGGTCAGATGTGGATGGTCTGTGACAAGCACGGCATTCAAATGGAGTCTCAACACAATCCATGAACATTGCTGATAAAACTGGCGATGACAAAGCATCAGCACACTGCGGGAGCAAACCGAAAAAGCTGGCTATTGGGATAGCTCCCTTAGGCACAATTTCGATCGGTATTGTGCCAATGGGAGTGGTTTGCATTGGTGTTGTTCCCATGGGTGTTGTTTCCATTGGCGTTGTGGCCATGGGGGTGATCAATGCTTCTGTCGTTGGGATGGGCTTGCTTTCTGTTGGTGTAAGCACCATGGGAGTGTGGACGGCAGGTCCATTAAGCATGGGCTTGGTGTCTTTGGGTGGGTCGGAGATTGAAAATTCCCATCAGCATCACCTTCCCGTGAGTGGCAAGTCTGCGTCGCAGATGCACCCTCGCTTGATGGCCTACCCCACTCAATTGGAGGCCGAAGCGAAGGCACTTGAGTTGGGATGCAAAGGCGCTCACCAGATGGGAACCCATTGGATGCCGTGTGATCAGCATTCTCAGCACTGATGTTTGTCATCAGCCATCAATGGACATTGGTTGTAGAGGGTCTCTGACAAGACGGACATAGAGCCCTTACATTCAAGGTTGACTCAATCAGTTGGAACCCGATTCGCTCAGCAGCAGAGCGTCCAGCTTCCAGTACTGGCTTGCTCTCAAACTCCTCAGTACGACCACAACGCACGCATACCAAATGGTGATGATCAGGATGGTCGTGACTTGCTAATTCAAAGCGATGTCCGCCATCGCTTATTTCCAACTCGTGTAGAAAGCCCATGTCGACAAGCAAGCGCAGCGTGCGGTAGATCGTTGCTAGAGACACCTTCGAGTTTGCTTCTAGAAGTTGCCGATGGACTTCTTCAGCACTGAGGTGAATGCCAGAACCAATACTTTCAAAGAGATCAAGAACGCGGCGTCTTTGAGGCGTTAAACGTCGACCACCCTGATGCAAGCCAACCTCAAGTTGTCCATGGATACGGGCCAGGGACGAAGAAGTAGGCAAGGCCACCTCTGCAATGCATTTCTCAACAGTAACCGCTAATGAGAGTGATTGGCGCAATTGATGGTTTGAGATTCCTGCAAGTAAGGCAGCCTCTGAAGGTCGATGGCGTTGTTTCTTTAAAGTTGTTTGAGCCAATCCAATAGTTGATCCTTCTGCCTTTGTGGCTAGGCCTGATAGCGCTACTAGGCAGTTGTAGCCTCGCCTGCATGCAAGATGATCGCTTCTTCGCGGCTAGGCCCCATCTCGCGAAGTAAAAGGTCGGTGTAGGGCCAGATTGTTTGGTCCTTGATGACTTTTGCCACAGCCTGTTGATTGTTCCCTGTCCGCTGGCTGGGCACGTGACAGCTAGCACCTTGAAGTTGATCAAAGAGTGCTGATCCCTGTTTGCCTAAAAGGTTGTGAGATGCTTCGTCTGTGGCATGTGCTGCGAGAGTCTGTGTGTAGTAGCTCACCCCATCAAGATTTTCCCAATTGATGTCGGCAAGGCTGCCATTAGTAGCCATGGTGCTATTCGGCCCAGTTGCCGTTGTAAGTTCCATGTCGTCGAGGTAGCCGTTAGCGCTCTGTTGGTTCACGCTGGTTGTAATCGCCTTCCAGCCAAATCGCACAATTCGCCATTCCCTATGGCTGTCGATCGTCCAATCGGGTCTGCCAGGGATTCCGTTTATGGAAAAAATTAGGTCAGTAGCAAGACTACGCGTATATTTAAATTTTATTGAGTACTAATTGATGAAATGTAATTGATTTTTCTGTCTATTTAGATTAATTGTTGTGATCATAAGTTTAGATGAAGCTGTTAATGATCTTTGGGTAACGATACCTGAAGCTGATTATAATCCTGCAAACTTACTCATTGGGTATAGCTTTTCTGAATTAGGTTGGCCTAGCCTTAACTAAGTGAATTGAAGCCACCATTAGAGTTTTAAATCTTGATCTGATGGCTAGTAAAATCTTTAATTCTCTTGCAAGTACGGGTTGTCATCGTCTGAACTCCGGCGACAAGGCTTACTGAAAATGTTTTGATCTCAAGGTTTACTTTGTTGATCTCATATTTGAAGTAATGACTGTTGCTTGTTTGAAGTTTAGCAACAACAATAACTGGTGAGGTTGATTCAACGATAAGTCTCTCGATGATATTTCTATCTTCTTCAGATGGTGCAAATGGATAACTTATCTCTACTAATAATTTCTCGGGGTCGACAATGTATATTTCCTTATATGCTTTGCCTTCATAGATGTAAGAGCACATGAGCTTGAGTGGAGTTGCCCTTACAGGCGCTATATGCATCAGGGCAACGAAACCAAAGGTGCCAATCACTAAAATGGACGTTTCAATCCAACTCGTGAAATTCAGGTTTGTACACCTCTTCAAAAAGGATGCAAGGCAATTTTGATTAGGTCTAATCATCAGCTCTCTAAGTACGTTTTGATGTTGATGACTGGCAGGCTGATATTCCTTAAGACTAGCACCAGAGAAAAAAACAACGTATTAACATAAAATGTATCGGATAAGAATATCATTTTGACCACACATATGCTCTCTCATGTCACGGACAGATTTGCTTACTCATCTATTAGTAATTTAAATATTTTGGCCAGATATTGGCGTACTTGATCTGTACTTTTCAAAACATATCGTATGGTAATCTCATTTTAATCTTTTCTGATTCCAGTATTTATAATACTATTTTTACCTTTCCCCTTGGCATTGTCTGAAACTGATCCATCGCTTGCTTGATGTTTCTAAGGTTTGCCTGCAAATGCACCCCCCCCCACCAACAAGTTGTTCTATTTAATATCATAGAAATACATATAATTCTATGATGTTAAATCACTTACCCCATCTCAATAGATTGATTGACTACTCTGCTTGGTACATCCGGCACACCTATGTGGGCCTTCGACTACTCAGTAGTTCATGGATATACGCAATACTATTCAAGGAACGCATAAACGATCCCTTGGTCAGTGGAGGCCAGGGGATTTTTATTCTTTTGACGAATTAATCAGTTAAATGTATTCATTAGTTATTTGATAAGATTTCTTCTGACCAAGCCCTGAAGATTTAGAAGGGGTAAATCGTTTAAATTTTTTAGGATTGTGGCGTCATCTCACTGAGAGGGTCATTATGGTGTCTTCTTAGTCATTGCTTCATATGGCATACCGTCGCAAAATAACCAACGTCCTTCATGACTTCACTGAATTTATCAATCGCGGCAATGTCGTTGATCTAGCGGTCGCTGTTGTCGTAGGTGGTGCCTTCTCCAAGGTGGTGGATGCACTTGTCAAGTTGGTCACTATCGCTGCGATGGACCCTGTACTTCATAAACTTAAGGTAGAGACACTAAGTGACTTGCCCGGCGGATCCTTGCTGGTTGCAATAATCAATTTCTTGGTCATTGCCTTCGTGGTATTTATTGTGGTGAGGGCTATCGAGCGCTTCAAACGCAAACAAGAGGCTAAAACCGCAGCAGGTCCAAATACCCAACAGCAATTAGCCGACGCGGTTGAACGTTTAGCAAGTGCACTGGAGAGCCGTGAGCTTTGAGTTCATCAAACTCTTATACAACTAGTTTAGGTTTCTTAATGCACTGAACCGCTTCTGCTTGATTGGCTACCATTTTTGGTGTATCACCTGAGCATCCCTATCAACACAGATTATTCCGAAAACTTATTTTCGGATTTATCGACTTCGTTTACTGATTCTCTTTTGCATAGCCCAATGTTGATGCAATCTAAAGACACAGCCCTTTTGATTATTGATGTGCAAGAGAGATTGATACAGGCTGTGGATGATCAGAAACAGATCGTTTGGAATGTCAGGCGTCTGATTGATGCCGCGAATGTTCTGAGTATAGAGATGGCATTAACGGAACAATATCCTCAACGTCTTGGTCATACAATAGAACTAATTGCGAAAAGGATTGTACATAAGCCTTACCCAAAAATGTCATTTAGTTGTGTTAGATGTGCAGAAATCCTTCAACAATTTAGGAAGTCTGGTATTAGTAAGATTCTTCTCTGTGGAATTGAAGCTCATGTTTGCGTGCTTCAAACAGCACTAGATCTTATCTCAAATGATTATCAGGTTTTTGTAGCTGTCGACGCAATTGGTAGTCGTAGGAGAATTGACTATGAGTTTGCATTAAGACGTATGGAGTCTGTTGGTGTGACTTTAACAACTACAGAATCAGTGATGTTTGAGTGGTGTCATCAAGCTGATAGAGTCGAATTTAAAACTATTAGTAACTTAGTAAAGGAGTGCCTATCAGAATGATAATCTCTAGCGTCACTTTACATTCCCGAAGTTCAATGATCACTAGAATTTGCTATTAACGCCTTTCTTGAGTTCACACTATTTAACTGTGTGCCTATCGAGTTATAGCTTTACCTTTAACTAAAGATGAAAGTTCTATTCTGTTTGATTGTACTGATTAATCTTGCGAGCATTTTTGGGATGAAACCAATACACCCTCATGCTCATTGATTTATGTCTGCCAGCAAGTTGTGTCCAGATTCTTTTTTTTCCGAGAATTATTTTTAGAAGCTTAACCCGTTAGAATTTATTAATTTGTTTGGCACATTGAATCCTGTCTCTCAAGGCAGTACATCCACCTATGGCAATGCTGGTGTATTGCGTGAAGATAGGCAAGTGTTTACATCCTATTATGGCTCTTCAAGCTATTCTTGTTCATTCCACTGCCCAAGGTGGCACTATCCATAAATTTACTGCCAAGCAAGGAGAGGGAGAGCGTTTTCTAGGTTGTTATCTGGGAACTTGTAAATTCAGCAACAATATAGCTGAAGCAACAGCAGATTTGGCAAGCTTAGAGCCCTCAGTAAAAAAGTCAGGGGCCTAACTCGATAAATCTTTTGCTGTTTTTTTAACTAATTCCGATAGAACTAGACCAATACGAAACTTTCTAGACGTAATCATCCTGCCTTGCAATAGTTATAGTAAGCTTTAAGTTAATGTTTGCCTTATCCATTTTGTTGGGCAATACATTTCTGCATAAGATATACGAATTCAGTAATTCATCTTGTGAAAAGATCCACTTTTAGAAAGTATCAGAGTATCTTCCATTGTTTAACCCTTCTTAGATTATCCATCGCATAGGCTGATTTATAAGCCTGAGTAGGTTAATTCTTGCCTATTCACAGTTCGTTATTTTAAAGTATGACGATTTAAGTTTAAGCCTTGCTTACTTTGATTATTTAAAATTTCCTATTAGCTTGCTACTGCTTGCTTTGTTATTGCTATTAAGTCTTTAGTGTATTGATAATCTTTTTTATTATTTAGTGTTTATGTCGAATAGTGTGATGAACATTTATTCTCATTGCCTTCGCTGTCTTTAGATCTCTTCTGTAGATCAGTTCTCTTTGCCAAAGCTTATAACCTGCTCTTTTGACATATGCGCACTCATCTTTTTCACGTAGCATTGTTTGTCTATATTAAGCATCTTTTAGTTAATAGTATGGCCAGACTCCGATTCTTATATTGCTTTTAAGTTTTCTTTATTACTAGAATTGTAGGCGAAATACATATGCCAGGAAAAATCTAATGCCTGTTTAACAGATAATGCTTATGGATCAAACTTTTCTTGTTTTTGCTGGATATCGATCAGCAGCTCATTTAATCTAGCTACAATCCTTAGATGGATAAGAATTGGTAATGCAGCTACTTTCCAAAAAAAAATTAGCCTTGCGTTGGTTGGTATGTCTTTTTTGTGGCTTACTGATCAGTCTGCTTTTTTTTCCTGCTTTTTCACAGATCTCGTTCGGATCACCAGCAGCTCCCATCAGTAATCCGATGAACCGACCTGTCTGGGACCTTAATAGACCTTGGCGTTGTGGTCGCCTTTACTGCAGCAGAGTTGTTTTTCCTGTTCGAATTCTTAGCCAGAACAATCGTCTCACTCTCGCTGCGCAAGCTTCAAATAATATCAGTCCACAGCAGGCAGCTCAGAACATTGAACAGCGAGCGCAATCTGTACAGTTAACTGTTAAATCTGTCAAAAATCGCCTTGTTAGTTTTTGGCGAGAGACCCAGTTGTCTGGTAAGGCTTCTAACTACGGTCTACAACGAATTTATGATCCACGATTCTGGTGGTTCTTACATCAGAAACCTATTCATCCTCTTACGCCTGCAGTGGAGATCGGCACCCAAAATAAAGCCACAGTTATCTATTTGCCAGACAATCCAAAGTATCGTCTTTTTAAACAGACAGTAATTACTGTAACGGCTCCAGATGCTCAGCATGCAGGCATTGAGATCTCTCAGTTGGCGCAAGAGTGGCAACAGAGAATAAGAGTTAATTTTAGTGATCGCCTTTGGGGCCTGGAATTTTCCTCCTCCTTTCCTGGATTACGTGTTTTACTTTCTGTGGGCTTATTGTTAACAGCCATTTTAGGTTTGTTTCTTCTCAAGACTATACGAGCTTCATTGCTTTCTATAAATCGTCGTTTATTGCATAAACAGGAATCACTTGCAGAATCTTTTAAAGACGATGTCATGGCTGCTTATTCGGGCAACCTTATGCCGCTTTCCAGTAATGACGGATATGTTAATGATATCGATTCACTCGATCAATCTAAGGATTCATCTGTCGTCGATAATGTCAATGAGTCTGCAACTCAACACCCTAATCAACCCATCGATAATCTTCCTCGATCGGCTGCATATACTCACGCTTTATTGAACCAGACCCAGAACTTCTTAGAACTCGTTCTATTAGCAAGTAACTTTATTCGAATCGCATTTTCAGTCTTAGTCCTGCTTTCTGCTACTGCTATTTATCCTTCAATGCGTATATACTCATTTATTGCTCTGCAGCAATCGATTGCGATTCCTTTTATTTGGCTAGGTGTTTTTATTTTGCGGCTTTTGGTTGTTATCATCATTGATTTTAATATTAATAATTGGATAAGGCGTGTTTCTAGCAGGGATGTTAGTTCGATGCGCTATACCCTTAGGGCAAGTACATATTCTAAGTTTCTTAAAGGTGGAGCAACCGTAATCACTATTTTTCTAGGTATCGTTTTGACTTTAACAACAATAGGAGTCGACCGTTCTGTTTTTACCAGTGCTGGGGTAATTGCTGTTGCCGTGGGTTTTCTTTCTCGTAATGTGCTTGAGGATATTCTTAACGGAGTTCTTATCTTGGCTGGTGATCGTTTTGCAATAGGTGATGTCGTTACGATCGGCACCTTTGGTGGCTTTGTTGAAAATATGAATTTATTCAACACTCAACTTCGTGGTTCTGATGGTCAACTAACAACTCTGCCTAATAGCCAGATACGAACCGTAGAGAACCTTACTAAGGATTGGTCTCGAGTTAATTTTGATATCAAGGTATCAGCTCGCGAGAACCTTCGCCATGTGCTCGATGTGGTTCGGCTTGTAGCCAATAACATGAGAGATGATAAGCAATGGAGTGATTATTTTCTTGATGCTCCCGAGATCCTTGGGATTGATCAGGTGCAATCATCAGGTTGTTTAATCCGTGTTTGGATAAAAACTCAACCCTTGGCTCAGTGGAGTGTAGGCCGTGAGTTTAGATTGCAGATTAAAGAAGCTTTTGACCGGGAGGGAATTACACTTGGTGCTCCTATTCAAAATGTGATATTTTCTCGTCAATAAAGATTGACATTAGCCAAATTATATAAATTCCACATCGAAGCAATGTTAGTTAGTTGTATCGTTTGCATATCCTATGGTCTGATTTTTCTTAAGTGTTTAATTGCTAAATCCTAATTTATAGGCTGTGAACCCTATTGCTTAAGAGTCTCTCTGTACTGATGAACTCGTGAAGGAACGATTCTTGTGTCTACATCGAGTTGTCTAATTCCAAACTCTTTTATTGAATCAAACAGTATTTTATTAATAGAGGCTACTTTCCCCTCAGTTAGTGTACCTTCTGGGACATTGAGTACTAGATCTAGAACAGCACGATCTTCTTTTAAATTCACATACATATAGCGGATCTGCATCTTTTGTTTAATTCCTGGCATTTTTATATTTGTTGCTCCTGGCTGTTGTTGATTTGCCCCGATCGCAGAGAGTTCCATCTCAATCTTCTTTGTAAGTAAGAACTTTCTTAAGGATGAACTTAGAGGGACGCAAATTATAATGATAAGTGCTAACCATGCTAACAATGCACGCCATGAGCGCTTGATCGATCCATATGACTGACTTAGAAAGGTCAGTGAAGCGGCAAAGGTGATGCCTATAAGGTTGGCCAGAAAAAGTATGAACGACCCTGTAGCAACCTCATGGTTTAGCCCCCTTATTACCCCTCTAGAAAATCTGGCACTGATCTCCGGATCAAGCGTTAACCCAATGCCACTAACGCAAAGTGGAGGCACAAGCGCAACGGCGATTGCGACCCCAGCTATAGAACTCGCAATACGCTTGCGGGTTAGAGAAAATGCTCCAGCTATTCCGGCCGCAAAAGCCACTAGCAGGTCGATCAGATTTGGTGATGTTCTAGCCAGTATTTCTGAGCCTAAGACTCTTACCGGCATGCACGTTGCTATTAAAGCTGCTGTGATAACAACAATGCCCGTACCTATGATCAAGGTCACTAATGATCGTCTGATCAACAGGCTGCTTGCAATGGATATCCCATACGCCATGCTCAAGATTGGATTCATTAATGGAGCCACGATCATGGCTCCAATTACAACGGCAGTGTTGTTGGCAATCAGTCCAAAGGTTGCGATTATTGTTGATGTGATAAGTAATACAAAAAAGCCAAACGAAGGTAAAGAGTTGGCAATGCGTTCCTCATCAAGCACCTCAATTGGAACAGGTTGTTCTAAAAAAATAGACCATTGCCCTGTTAGCAAGTCGAAGGCGCGATGCAAGGGATTTTTGCTCATTTTGTAATTAACTCGAACTTGGTTTTTAAGACTATGTTATCCCTGTTCAAATTTGATCTTCCAGAAACTTATCATAATATTTGACCCATTTTCTAGTTTTATTAGACCATGTATCCCCATTCTTCTTTTTCGTATTGCAGACCTTGTGTTCTTTTTCGGTTTAATAGGTTGTTATTTTGATCTATTCTTTCTTTTTGCTGACTAATGATATTAACTTTGCTCCCTATTATCGCTGTAGTCTTGAAGCTAGATTGATTAATATTTAACTGATCAATTATATTCAATTTCACCTATCTCTCTGCATTTGAACCAGTCTACCCTTTCAGCCTGTTCCTACAGGCATCAGCTTCTCCAGTTATAGAGTCTCTTTTGCAATGTCCACGAATCTCTTAACTTAAATCTGTAGGTAGCTATTCACCAGTCTTTGCAGTAAGTGAGTTCCCTTTCATACTTTTAGCTGGCGTTTATCAGGCAAGCGTCTGTTTTTGATTGGGTCTTGGTAGCTTGTCTTGACTGCTCGATACGTTTGCTCATGATTTATGTCTTGGGGCTTGTTGATCTGGTTTCCCAATTGGGTCATCAACCTGCTGAAAACCTGTCGAGGGCCATCCAGATGTCTGTTGCGCCAGTTTTCTTGCTCGCAGGTATTGGAGGTTTGCTGGTAGTTCTCAATAGCCGATTGGTTCGCATTATTGACCGTTCTCGTGAGCTTCAAGCTTTGACTCAAAGCCGGGATACACCTGTCTCATCAGAGCGTGAGAGCAAAACAGAGTTACAAGCATTGAAGAGGCGCATGGCGTTGGTGATGAAAGCGATTGAACTTCTCACCGTCACGATTTTATTGGTTGCAATGGTTGTAGCTGTTGTCTTTATCAGTGTGGTCACTCAACTTGATCTTGCCTTACTTGTGGTGCCTTTGTTCGTTATGGCGATGGTATGCCTAATGGCAGCGTCCCTTCTCTTTCAACGCGAGGTGCAGTTGGCCACTACTCAGGTTAGACGATGCTTTTAATCCTTTTTCTAATTAAGGTTTAACCGAAAGCTTTGTTTTGTTGGCAGTTGATTTGTTGTTGAGATTGATTCTGGTTGAGCGCAAGTAAAGCCTTGGGCCAACGCTTGGTTGTAATGAACTGGGCAGTAGTTGTTCTGGTAAGACTTGCAGGCCATCGAGTTCAATAGTGGTCTCTACAAGTTCGCCCTGTTGACTGAAAAGGTCGAGCAAGGCGATGGTTTGTTGTGGTGGGTGTGAGTCGTTGAGTCTTTGACGCGGTCCACTACCCATGCAACCGAGACTAAGCAGATTGGCGGAACCCACATGGCTCGGATACCAGGCGTGATGGTGGCCACTAATGTATAGATGTACATTTTTGCGCTGAAGCAGTTGCTGCAGACGTTCTGGTTCGTGTAACACTTCGCCTGCACGATCGCGTCCCTTTGCAATCGCATAAGGCGGCAGATGGCCCATCATCATTCGCAACTTTGCCTGGCGAGCTTCTGATCCATCTAGCTGGCTCTCGGCCCAGGCCCAGTCATCTGATGAGATGTTGGCCGAAGAGGCATCAACAACTAGCAAGAAGATTTCTTCATGACGAATGCTGTATCGGAAAGGGAATTGATGGGCTTCAACAAATGTGAGACCAAGTGATTCTTGGCGTGCACGCCAGAACTTTTGAGCATGCAGTCGATCGAGCTCAAACACATATCCCGAATGTGTGCGGCTGTTTGATGCGTCATGGTTGCCCATGGTTGGAGCGAAAGACTCTTCTACAGTTCTTAGGGGCTGCAGTATCTGTTCATCAAAGGCAGACCACATTGCATCGAGCTGGTTTGAAGTGAGCCCGAGCTTCTGTCCCGCAACCATATCGCCTGCGCAAAGGACAAGATCGGGTTGTAGTTTGATTAAAAGCTCTAGGCCACGATGAACTTGAGACACGTAGCTGGTTGATCCGTAACTTGCGTTGAGGTCGCTGATCAGTGCGATTCGCTGATCTCCCCTTGGCAGGTCAGACAAGAGAGACTTTGACGGAGCACTTACCAGGTTTGCGGCAAGGGCCCTATGAAGAAACAAGCTGGCCATTCCTGCTCCGCTAAGGCTTAGGAAGTCTCGGCGGTTAAGGAACATAGCGTTGAGGATCAGGCCGTTGTTTGGTCATTCTGGCTTGATAGCTCCAACTTGTATTTGCCGTTCAACCTTCGCTTCTCTCTCTAGTTAGCCCTTTTGCTCCAAATTGCCCCGCTGTCGAGCACGATCGGCCAGTTAGTGTAGTGGTGCAAGCGATTTCTCTATCGATCTATATAATACTTCCATCGATTTCTTTGCTCTACTTAGAGGTGAATTTGTTGTTATCGAAGCTCTTGTCGGTTCCTAATTTCCACTCCTGCTCCAATCATACGAATGTATTGCTCGCATTTGCATAGTCACTTGATTCGTTATTTGTCGTTCTGTTGGAGTCTGTTTTTTGAGGCTTTCTTGTTAATCGAGTTTTCTTAATAACTGTTTAGTGAACGATAAAGACTATTGCCAGGGCTGTGGAGTGGCTGGCAATTTAGAATTTTTTGGTTAGATTTGTACAGATTATAGTTCTCTGCAGATCCATTTTAGGGTGATAAATTTTTAATCTTTTGTCTGTCTTTTCTAAATTTCCAAGATAACTTTGTTGCTAGCTAGGATTTGGAGCCTGGGTCGTTGTTGCTAAACCAAGCCTTGTAAGTCGTAGCTCCAGTTCCTGTATGCTGATCTTTTCACGGATTGATTGGATACGTGGTGTGGCCGAAGGCTGTACTGCACCAGTCGTACCAGCAAAAGATTGGCGCATAGAAAGAATTTTTGGGAAACTGTGGCTTCTAAGCCTATACTTATTTGCGCAAATGCATCTTAAGCAAATATTAACATCGTAGTCTTGTCTGCGATAAGGCTATCTCTCCTCAAGCCTTCTGCCAGTGGCAGTCAATGGTCTGGACGTGAAGTCTGAACAGCTTCTTGTTGTTTTCTTTGGATAGGGTTGTTGATCACATGGGGATTCAACGCTTTTAATGGCGTAAGGGATAAGGGCTTTTGTGTGCGCTAGCGATAGGATAGTAAGCGCACCAAAAATCAGATCAAATTGGCCTATCCATAGCGATTATTGCGACTCAAGCCCTAATCTTGACTAGGAATGATTTGCCTGAAGCTGGCTCAGCGCTTTTGGCCTATCTGCTTTGACCGCTGAGTAAATATACCCAGCTTGCTGGCTGTTCGACGCTGGGTTGCTTCAGTCGTCTCTTTTGTTGAGCGATTCGTCGTCGATTTAACCGGGTTTTAGGAGAGTGAAGTCGTTGATTGCCTCGGCAATCGTCATTCGAGAGCCTCTATGCGTTAAATCCTTTGCATGGTAAACGTTTTGCAGGGGGGGGTGGCACCAGCACTGTGCTCTGCTATTGGCTTTATCCCCTAAAGAACTGCTGCAGAGTGTTCCTGTTCTTAAAGCTGACAGTGGAGGTTGAGACAGTCGTCCAGTTGCTTCTCTCGATGGTCCATCAAGGTGTCAAGCCATCTCGCTGCTTCGACGGGAGCAACCGTGCGATCTCGCAGGAAGTTGCAGATCAAGCGATAAAGGGGGCCTGCATCGGTCTCGACTCTTATTTGCTCATCAAGCGCTAGAAGCTGCTCAGGTGTACTGCAAGAACGAAGTTGATCCACGATGGCTTCGCGCATTCTGTTGATCATCATTGCCGGCAAAGTTACGCATGTCCTCATCCTGCCATCTCATGCCGCTTTCTTTGCACCGATAACGCCTGCCTAAGGGGCTCTGAATTGTTCCTTGTTATGGCAGCTTGCTGATATGGCTTGATTTTCGGCTAATAGGAGTTCCATTTCAAGACATACAGAAAGGATGAAAAGCCTCTACATTTATCCGCCGGCTTCTGTTCTCTGCTTTAGCATCGACATTGAAAGATCATCTGAGTATTGCGGTGGATGCAACGCCAAAGGACAATTCAGAAGCCAACGATCGGATCTCTCCACGCGAGAAAAAGCTTGGCATAGCCGTTTCTGTCTCAGTATTTGCTTTGAATGCTTTAGTGGTACTGATCTTGATACTGGATCGCACGGTACCCTCGTTTCACCAGCTTTTGATGGGTATTTTGGATTGGATTAACTCACTGTGATTCAGAATCTTGTTGGAAATTCGGATGATTCCCTTCAGGCTTGACTGAATCCTTATGCAGTCGACGTGCCTTTTCATATTCTTGCCCTCATGTCCAAACGCTAAGGATCTATTTGGCGACTTGCTCAGGCTTTGCTCCAACAGGGAAACTCGTCCTATTAGTGATGGATGAAATTCTTCCAATTTCCATGTTTGGTGTCTTCGGCTTAATTTGCTTGGTTGGACTTGACGAACTGACAAAAAAACTTGCAACTTCTAACATCACTAAATTCGGCTAATGCCTTTACCTTCAGAACTCGCTTGGTTAATTCCAGTGCTGCCTTTGGCAGGTGCATGCTTTGTAGGATTTTTGTTGATCAGTTTCAAGCTCACCATGAACCGGTTGAGTAAGCCGGTTTCATTCCTTTTAGTTAGCTGTGTTGGTGCAGCAGTTGTACTCAGTTACGCCCTTCTGGCGGAACAAAGGGCTGGAACTGCTGCCAGTAAGGTGATCTTCGACTTGCCAGGTTTAACTGATCTCAATTTACAGATCGGTTTTATTGTAGATGGCATTGGTGCCGAGATGCTTGCGCTGATTAGTACTGCAGGAATGTTGTTGATGTTGTCCGCACATATTTATATGGCAGGCAAAAAAAACTATGTAAGTTTTTTTACTTATCTAGGCTTTTTAACTAGTGCCTTGTTAGGTCTAGCCCTAAGTCCAAACCTATTAGAGATGTTTGTCTTTTGGCTGCTGGTTGGTATATCTTCTTACCTTCTAGTTGGTTTTTGGTACGACACCAATGGCTCTTCCAAAACAACCCAAAAGATTTTCCTGGTAGACCTTGTTGGTGACGTTGGATTTCTACTTGGTAGTCTTGGTTTGTTCTGGGTGACCAGAAGTTTTGGATTTGATGAAAGTGGCCCCCTTCTCGAAGAAGCGATTATCAGCGGTAAGCTTTCAAATCCAACTACTCTTCTCCTTTGCTTCCTTATGATTATGGGACCAATTGCAAAATTAATAGAGTTTCCATTGTATATCTGGCGGCCTGATGTATTGAAAACACCCGTTCCTGCCTCGGCTCTCATTCATGCAACAACCTTAGTTGCTGCAGGTGTTTTTGTCTTTGCCAGGCTTGAACCAATTTTGGCTGCTGGAGCTAGGGCCTTTCCTGGAACGGTTTTGGCCAATTTATTTGTTTGAGTCATGATATTTAGTTTGCAGGGAGTGATTATTGATATTGATTAAGGTTATCCGTAAGAAAGATGATCATGTCTTTTAGATCGTGCCTAGAGAGAAGTAGACGTAGCAATCTCGATACTTTTATCGAATGCATTTGCAGCTAATAACCTTATGGATATTACGGCTTAGAATACTGAATCTATTTGCGAGTCTTGGTTTTAATACTACTTACCTTTCTACTTTGTATATTAGCTAGCGATTATCTGCATTTACTTATTTCATTTGATCGATTGGGGTCGTGGAGATGCTTCGACATCACTATTCAAGCCTGAATCTGTAGGTCTAATTGTGTGAGTATTGTCAAAACCAGTGCTTTATCAAGTGAGCCTGCTTTGCTTTTGCAAGCAAGCTCAATATATATACAGAGCAACTATTCAATGAAGCAATTAACCATTATTGCAATTTTATTATTTTTTGAAAGCATTCTTGCCTAGAGATATATTCTTTTACTGCTTTGTCCAGATGTAGGTGATCAACCAGGCCAGCCCCGCTGCTGTGAAAATAGGCGTTACAACGCTGGTAAGTGCTCCTAGGAACCCAGGAAGCACTGTAAATATCAGATTTAGTATGTAAGGCAGAATCATGATGACAGCTGTTGCAAGTCCAGCTGTTAGGGCAGTTTTTGCTGGGAGTTTCATGTCGTTTATTTTTGGCAATAGTGAAGGGATCTGTGGCATAATCTTAATGGCATTTACTGTTTTTTGCTTTATATGCATAGCACCAATATATTGGCATTAGCCGATGTTATCACTATTTGCACCGCAAAAAAAGGATTTTGCCAAATACCTAAGGCAATAATGACTCTTGTCTGCTGAGGATTAATACAAGTCTATTGGTGAAGATTCCCCCGATTGGGGGTTGTGTAGAGGGCTTTGGCCTGTGATGGTGAGCAAGTCAATGTCAAGGTCCTTGGACACCTGTTTCATACAAAGAACAATTATGACAACACTCAAGCCCTCCCACAAGACAGATCCTTGCTTGCTCAAACCCTCTCATACTAAGAGTTCATCTGTTTGCTTACGTTGTGGTGGTGTTGGTTATTTGAAGTCTTCACCTGTGACATACCACACTTGTTTGCTTTGCCTTGGCCGAGGCTTAAATCCCATACATACTTAGCCTTCGGTTCGACCCTTATTATTAGAATGAATGATAGTAATCAATAATTAAATCCTTTAATAATTAACTCTTTGACATTATTCCAAGCCAATTCTGACTGGTTGGAATCCTCAATTTACTTCTTTCTCTTCATTAGACATAAGCACAGAAAATCTATTGTAGAATATAGCCATGACTAAGTTTTGAAAAAATATCAATGGGTGCGAAGTCAATCTTTTAAGTTGTGTAATCAAAGAATCACTTGCGGGCCTAAATACATCATATTAATAAGTATTAACATTGATTCATGCTCTTAGTCTAATCCTTGCTTACAGGTCGAATAGTTGGTTTTGAAGACCCCATCCAACCTCACTATGACGTACTTGACTGCGAGCCCGCATGCACTCTTCACACATACATGAAGGACCTTCTACCCAGCGGGTTTGACTTGTCCACGGGAAAAGCTCAGCACGCTCCATATCAAGCAATTGTTGAGTCATCTGGAGGGATAAGGTAATGGGCTTTAACTTTGTAGTTGTTGGGTTAGTAATTGATTTTCAAGAATGTCAATAGATTCATGGGCGACGTCACTTTTGGGGTTGTAAAGGAAAGGTACTTTTTCAGTACCTTTCGTTCATGACCAATGGTTATTTCAAATCTATCAACAAATGCTTTTTCAGAGCTAGCCAGGATCTTGTAACAGAAGGTAGGATATCTAATCTCATAGCCCTTCACTCTAGCCCTTCACTCGGCCAGCTAACTAACTAGTCTTAATGTCTGATTAGATATCCAACCAATAGAATTGATATACGAAACCATTTATGGATCTCGTTAACTCAGAATCCTCCTAATCTGATACCTGCACCGACAATCACAAAGGCAATTGATACTGTTGTAATGCTACGAATATGCCAAGATAATTCAATAAGATTTTCGTCATTGAGATTAGGAATGAGTCTTATTTGTGCATGGAGAGCTAATGCAAAAGCGATAGCCAACAAGATCAACTTTGTTGTTAGTAGGGATGTAATCGGTGTCTGAAATGTAAAAAGTCCTCGGCCTCCTGGTAGATAGATCCATGTTAACCAGAGACCACTAATGACTTGAATTGCTAGTGATGTCACCCTTAAGGGCTCGAACATCTTTTCAAATGAGCGCACTTGAGCCACACTCTTTTCTTTGAGAGCATCTGGCAGGACCCTTAGATTTAAAAGCAACTGTCCTCCAGTCCAAACCGTAGCTGCAAGGATGTGGAGTATGACCAGGACTGAAAACAACATTGATGGCCGCGTGTCTAACCAACAAAAATGGCTTGAATACCAATCATTCTTGCAGGGATTAAAGCAAATGTCCAATTTTGATCCAATATTACTTTTTCGTTTTGTTTATTCTTCCAGATCTGGATACTCTTTGATTACAATTGGCTTCCAGTTGTTCGAATCAAAGGTTTCTTAATTAATAGATTATTCGTGGCGATAGCCATGGCATTTAGATGAAACACCCTCAAGCGAATTCTTCTTGCCTTGTTCAAGTCACTATTTTTTGCATTAGTTTTATTTATTTTAGTCCACAAATAGACTACCACAAAGGCTTTATTTACTAGCATTTTCCATTTCTTGGTGGTTGTGTAGAATAATATTTTTGTATTAACTGACTAAAGTTTTATCACTAATGGCCTTTGAATTAGTTTGCCCCATTTTTTCTATTACTCAAACCTATTGCAAAATTACTTTGCTTCCTATCGTACTTCTTAACTCATACCTACGCCTTGATACTTTCTTTTTTAGAATCAGATGCATTTGATACTTTCTTCTTTATTAGAGATAGAAGTGCGACAACAATAGTCTTTAAATAGCGATGGATATATGATCTGTAAAATTTACCCAATGAGTAGCCAGCGGCATAGGTGTTACGGATTAGTCCTGCAACGAAGTTTATAATCCAAAGGATCGCTAAAACAGTAATAATCCCCCCGCCTACCTCGTAGATACGCCCAACAGAGTTTAGAAAAGGCTCTAAATTGTCGATAATGTGAATAGCTGTCATTGGATTGTGCTAGAAATTTTGGGTGCTTGGTTGTATGCTTGTTAAGCTTGGATTGTTTTAAGCCGATGGGGTTAGCCTCTGACACTAGTGTAGACGATATTGTTGTTGCTCTTTAGATTTGCCTGGATATTGCTGAAATAATCTTTTAGTACATATAAATGGCCCCAACAAATGATATTAACTTTTTGAAAATCTCGAGATGTGCAGAATAGTATCCCTGTTAGCTCAATTGCATGGTATTCTAATTTATCGCAGATAATTTACTACCAAATCCCTTATAAGCAATCAAATTTATCCATAAGTTATGCTTTGCTTTACAAGAAATATCTGCCTTGACTCTTTTCATTAAAAAATATTCAAATGGTTTTATCTTTCTTACAGTTGTGTGTGCTTTTGGGTTTCTATTGTGGAATGACTTTCCATTATTGTTGTTAATTCAATTTCTCTCAGTTGTATGGTATATACTCTTATTGTGATTGAAATACAAGCAATTATATGTCACTCCTAAGATAGTATCTGTTTTCTATAAGAACTGAGCTGTTCATTAAAGTGTTACTATTCCTTCAGAACTGATCATTAGGTCTATGATACTTCTGAGCTTGTAGGTAAGATATTTTCCTGTTCTATAAGCTCTTTACAATGAGCTAAACTCACCCATCTTGTTGATTTGTAGATAACGTTCCGTATTTTCTGCTTTTACATCTCATTCTGGTTACTCGACTTTCATTACCATGATTGATTTCGAATAGGCGAGCTCAAGTTCTAATGTTTTACTGTGTATATATTGTTTCGTGCTGGCCTTTGCTGGTTTTCGCTGCACGCCTGGACTCTCGTTGATAATCATTGTGGTTTGAAAGCTACTTTTCGATGATCAAATGCCTAATATCAATGAGAAAGACAACGGAATGAAGATTTTTGCGGCTGCTTGGATGTAGCGTCCCACTACCTAGATTCGTTGATCTGATGCAGATGCTCGCTTATTTCATTGCAACATCAGCAGCAATTTCATTGATAGTTTCTTTGCTATATCTAGCAACATTCAAGGCTAGTGATAGCACTTATCCCCCAAGACGCGATAGTTTTGAAAATGTACCTTGAAACGACATTTCTACAGAGTCATTCTTGAGACCGATGCCAGGATTAACTTACACATTCACCGACCGGTTTCCTGAAGGAACTTGATTTTATGGTCTCTGCAAAGCAATGGTTTGCATCTGTTCTATTCAAATTTATTTCCTAGTCGAGAACTCTTTGTCTGCGACATTCAATTGCTTCGTTATTCAGTCTCAGGCAATCCATTTAACTTCAGGTTTTTGATTAGAGATATTTGCCTTAATACTTGCAACTCTGCTAGAAATCAAGAGCAAACAGCTTTAAGATTTCAGCTTTGCGTGCGCCTTTTCAGCTTTGCGTATGAGCTTTTGAGCCTCTTCTCGTGTCGCGCATAGCTCGGCTTTTTCAGCCAACCTTACGAGCTTTTTATGTTGCTTGGTCTTACCCATCATTAAAACAAATTTTCATTATTATAACGTATTAGTCGGCGAATGCTTGTTGCCTTGACTTTATATCTGATTAGAACTGCTAAACAGTGAAGTTGGCTGGTCTTATCTACGGCTTAATTTGCTTGGTTGTTTTTATCCCAATGCTTCATTAGTTGTGTAATTAGTAATATTCTGTTGTTTTTCTTTCTCCGAGAAGTCTTGACTAGCCAAATCCCTTTGCTTGTAGATCTCGTGCACATCAATCATTCCTCTCCTCCTCTTCATTAGGCCAATCCGTTCTCTTTATAGCGAATTTTTTACTATGGTTATCCTTCTAGCATTTGTTTTATATGAGTTTTCAATAATGTATTAGCCTGCAAAACTTCGAAATTCTAGATATTTAAAAAGTTTACGTTATTAAGCCGATCATATTTGCGTTGGAAATTTGAGATCTTTCCCCAGATGATCTTTCGAGGGTATAAGTTGCATCTATTGGCTACTAGTGCTTGAGTTCCATGGGTACACCTTCGATATCTCTCGATGTCTCTTGTTCCAGTGGCTTTCGTATGCTGATTTAATCCCTTAACAAATCAATTTGACGTCTTGACGATTTAATTTATGTTGCCTTGTAAATGGAATGAAGATGTCAACTTTCCTGTATTAATGGTGTTATTCCCTTTATGCTTGAGGGGCAATGATTAGCTTCTATCTATTTATTGTATTCACCTACTCAGTCTAATTGATTTCAGTTTAAGTGATCAAGTATCAATTTTCTGTTGTTTGTAGTGATCTTGCCGACTGAATTTATTTATGCATAATTAATTTTTTAGATCTATTGTGTTCACAGCAACAAGAAAACTTTGTGCTATTTTGAATCCATATGAAGTGCTTTTCTGAAACTTGTAATGATGCCTTCTACTGTATCAATTACATTGATAATCACTGGTTGAATTCTTTGAGCAAGTTTGTTTAGGTCGTTTGCTAATAATCCAATTTCATAATTGTTTATTTTCAATCGATTCCTAAAGTCGTTCCATAGATCCTTCCTTGCGATTACTTTTATGCCCGGAAGGCTTGTATTCACAAGTCTGACCTGTTCTGAATGCGAGCTTCTGGGTATCAGCTGGACTTTGCGTATGCTGTTTTTATTG
This sequence comes from Prochlorococcus sp. MIT 1318, assembly GCF_047304505.1. Classification (NCBI taxonomy): domain Bacteria; kingdom Bacillati; phylum Cyanobacteriota; class Cyanophyceae; order Synechococcales; family Prochlorococcaceae; genus Prochlorococcus; species Prochlorococcus sp. MIT 1318. Next base: position 1,825,944 of record NZ_CP138958.1, read on the forward strand.
GCTGGACTGGACTTGGTTACAGTCATGACTCAGTACATGGATAAATGCAACCACCCTCATAGAGAGGGCAATTGTTACAGTATAACACCATTATAGCCTGCATTGTCAAATCCTCGTCCATAGCGCATCGAGTTATTGTTTTTTAGTATCCAAGCCAGCAAAAACTTTTCGCAAGTTAATTGCTTTTCCCTCGGCGCAACAAAGTTTATTCATTAGTGCCTGACTAGCTGTTCAATTAGTAACTTTTTATTGACCCTCAGTCATCGTTGAGGTGTTTGGGCTAAAGCGAAACTAAACTATGGGATTCAATTTTTTATGCCTATTTCTGTGCCTATATCTAATATAATCGACTCAAATTTGCTTTTTTTAGTTCTCCTACGCATGATCTAACTATCTTCTTATTGCAGCTCACTCAATTTTTCCTGATAGCGACCCATCTCCGCGATCTATCTTAATTAAGTCTATAAAAGGCTGTGTCTAGTGTTCAGATGCTCACAGTCCACACAAGTTCTTGTTCAGGGCTCTATCAATAGTAATGATTACCAGTTCTACCTCAGGCAATGGGGCTCCCAATTTCAGACCGATCTGAGCAACTTTCTGCAACGAGGCTTCTAGCAGTAGAAGGAGCGCATGCTCGGGTTGACATTACTGATGACCCTGAAGAACTTCGTCTGATTGTTCGGGAGTTGCTTACTGGCCTCGATTTTGCGCCACCTATTGACAAAACCAATATTGGCGAAATCGAAACGAGCAACAACGAGGAGATCTTCGCAGAGATTTATTGCTCTGGATGCGGTGAAGTCGAGACCTGCGAGTGCCCGGATCCCAGTGAACCGGATTTGCCCAGAACCCCCAGGCCCCTTTCATGAGTTCTAAGCAGGTCGTTCTGATCCTTGCCCAACTTCTGAGCGCAATCCTTGCCGGAGCTGCTCCTTTGGTTTGGGCAATAGCGGCTCATCCAGGGCTCTAACTTCACAACCCCCCGCACAACTTTGTTCAGCTCAGATCAACTCTACAACTTTTTTTATCGAGGTTTGGCCCGTGACGAGACCCTCCTCCGACATAGCCAATCCCAAATCACTGTCTTAGAAATCTCCTGTCGACTGGCTGAGTATGCTCTCACCCCATTGATCTAGAGATCAGTCACAGGCCTAATCGATTCACAGGTGCTTTCTACTGACTTGTTTGTTTGCGTGGATCTCAGAGCTGTAGTCAAGAGTCATATAACCTCAGACTTTTATTGGTTGTCATACCTCCCCACCTTCATCACTAAACTCATCTGATGTGATCACGCCGATGGTTCAGTTCATAACGGTTATGTTTTGGATTTGATCCACAATGGTGCTCATCTATTGCTTAGAAACTATCAGGATGCCTTTCTCTGTTGTGAATTATTCTTAGTGAATAAACAAATATATTCAAGTGTAGTTTGATCTCATCAGGCCTCGATTAAAACTGTTTTATTTAAAAAATAGTATTTTTTCAACTTATTCAAAATTGTGGAGTCTGTGTCCAACATCGCAGCGCTAGTGATCAATTTGACTATGAAATTGTTCGCACAACTTATTAGGTTTTTCCATCATCCAGCACCAGCTCCTTTGCTTGGTTGGCTACTGCTCGATTTACGTCTTCACTTGGCAGGCACTATTGATTTCCAACCCGATCAAGCAGCATCTTGGTGGAAGGCAATGCAAATTGGTAGTGGGCTTGTACAACGGCTTACCAAGTGCGACAGGGTTTATGCCATTGCCTTTGGAGAAGGCGCTCATCATTTGCATTTGCATCTAATCCCACGCTTCCAGCTTGATCTTAATCCCACTGCTTGGGCCCTTGACGATCATTACCGTGCAGTGAGTAATGGGCATAGATCAGCAGTTGCTACAGTCCAGATTGCTGAATTTGTCAACCAGGCTTGACTTCCTGAGCAATCATTCGAGCTCTAGACTAGATCCTAAAAACTGACAGTTTGGCTTATCTTTGGATAGTAGCTTTTTCAACTGAAAGAACTTTTTAATCATTTTTAATATTCTGTATCTCTATTGTACACGCTCAATTCCACCGCTAAAAATCAATAAGACTCCTACTATGTGAGGAGAACACAAGCATTATCAGGTAGAAGTGGATTGGCAATGAATCCATCCCAAGCATCATTCCACCAACCGGTTTTAATCATTTGTGCTGACATAATGCTTATGTCACTTTCATCTCTTTAACTCAGTCTGTGAGCTTCTGGCCTGCCTAGCTGAGTAAGTCCAGAGGCGTATTTTTGTGGCTTTGTCAGGATGAAGGCACCTGCCTTAGGTTTTTGTCCTCTCATCGGCCCAGCTATAAGCGGATACCCAGTGCTGATAAAGGCTTTGAACTTTTTGAGGTTTCCGTGGCTCAACTCCAGCCCACCCAGTGGTGCGTGGGCTTAGCGGAAGTGAAGAGTCGTCAACTCGATTTCCGTGGACAAAGCCCTAAGGAAAACAAGCAGTATTTGAAGGGCAAACCCGTCCCTCTTGTACGTAATCGTTCAGGCTCAATGTGGATGATTGATCGTCATCACCGTCTACGAGCACTATTGGATCTTGACCAAGACGCCACCACCTACGGATATGTGATCGAGAATTGTCCTTCTGAGGATGATTTAGACAGCCTTCACCTTTTGGCCGAACGTGGTTGGTTGTATCTCTACAACGGACGTGGCCTTGGCCCCCTTTTGCCGCAGGGTTTACCCAAGAGCTTGTTAAAGCTTGAGGACGACCCCTACCGAAGCCTGGCTTGGAAGCTCAAAAGTGAAGGGCTGATAGGCCCTGAACCATTGATCCCTTATCACGAATTCCGCTGGGGAACCTGGCTGCGCAGTCGTGCGTTACCGCCTTTTTCAAGTCATTGCCTTGAACCGGCATTGCCGGCTGCTCGCAGTTTGGTGCGTTCCAACGCTGCCACCCACCTGGCTGGCTGGATTGGTTGAGTTCACCTTTCATTAGACGAAAATCATGCAGAAGACGGGAGTGGTCTACTAGACCATCAGCTTCCCTAGTTGCTCAGTTTTTCTGTTTGCCTGAATGTCATCAGGAAGTTCTGGCACTTCGGGGGACATTCTTTTGAGCCGAAGTGATCAAACCTGTCGTTGATTGCTTCTTTCACTTTCGCCTGCGGCATCTACTTCAAGGAGGTGGCCGATGAACTCCAACCCCGTGGAACACTTGAGCACCTTGTTAGGCTTTAACGCAAAAACAGTCATTGTTGTTACTATTGCTAAAAGTTGGTGTAAATATGATAAAGACGGCAAGTTTGTCCTCTCCTGTTAATTGCCGATCTCATTTGTAGGTCAACATCAACCTCTTCCCCTGGATTTTAAGTAGTCGTAGCGGGATGGAGATTTGAACTTCCTTCCTTTGGGATATGAGCTCGAAGGTATTGGCCCAGATCCAAGGAAGTTACTGCCTTAAGTTTTAACTCGCTCACCTGACTGGTTCTGTACATCTGCTTCGATCTGATAGTAGTTGGGTGTTGTTGTCGTTCATTGGCTGAAAGTTTTTTTTTGCAGCAAAAGTTGGTGGAATGGTCTTATCGCGGCACAGCGATGAAGTAAACACCTCGCTCTTGCTGCTCGCGGAAGGAACTCATGTTGCTCGGCGCGATTAATGCCGCATTAGCCCTCACAACGCAGGTGAGAGGCTTGTTGCGCTGTGAAGGTGGCCGTCTGTCGTGCACCGTGATCGGTGATGCCATCTGGCGACGACCCATGTGACTGTCCGTCACTGTTGTATTCAACCAGTGCTTTCCGCTGTGAATCACGATTGCATCACCGGCTGGATTCGTGACAAAAGACTCGAGAATGTTTCCGTATTCGTGGCTCACAGGAGCATCTTCGTTATCGGCTGCTAATCGGCAGTTGAGACAGTCAGGATCATGGGCGCCTACAAGCTACAGCAACTGGTGATATTTCTGACGGGTGCCCTGCAAATGGGCGCTAACGAAATCACCGCTGGTATCTGGGCGCGGTGTATTGGCGATCTGCGCAGCAGCCGGTCAGGGCATCAGTGCGGTGATCACCAGCAGTGATGCTGAGAAGGAGGTGCAGCGTTGGACCGTCATTCACTGTTCAACGTATTTCAGTAATCATGGCTATTGTTTTGGTGCATGAGGAAGCTGAACTACTTGGCCAGGCGCACTAGCTATCTGACCCTGAAGATTTTTGGCTCCTCTGTTCAATGACGTTTTACGTCGCAGTTAAGTGGATCGCCATATTGAAGTCATCAATGGTCGATCGATGGAAAGCAACAGTCCCTTGGTGCGCTCTTAGTCAGTTCGGTCATTGATCTAGTAGAAAAGGGGTACTGACAATCAAAAGAATGGTCCATCCTCTAGTTACCGTATTTGCCTCTCTATTGCTGTGCACTCCCGTTCACGCGATGGGATGTTCTGGAGATCACTCTCACAATCATAACGGTGATTCAACAGAGAAGACGTCTGAGTCCCCAGTCACCACCAGCAAGAAAAGCATCGATCCTGCTAAGGGCCAACCAACAGAGAACTTTGAATAACTGAAACCCCATATCAGAATAGAATTTTGTATGACAAGAATCAACTTGGTCAAGCCAAGTGAATTATCTGATCAACATCTAGTTGCGGAATATAGAGAAATTTTTATGGTTGGCTCCGCACTCCAACGCTCACTAAAGTCGAAAAACTGGGAGAGAACGAAAGAACAACTACCCAAAGAATTTACTTTAAATATTGGACACGTTAAGTTCTTCTATAACAAAGGGAAGTATTTGCATAAAAGATATTTAGATCTCATAAATGAAATGAAGAGCAGAGGCATGCGTCCAGATCCAGAACGTCAATTCAAAAAAGAACAGTGGCCAAGTGACTTTTATAATGACTGGGAGCCTAATGCAAAAGACATTGAACTAATAAGAAAAAGAATCAAAGAAAAAATCAATCAAAAGCCTACTTGGTATCGCTGGACAAAAAAACAAGATGGTGATTCACCAGGGAAGACATCTGAGTCTGGTTTTTTGCTTTAGAAGATAGTTGCTGAATCGCGGATCTCGATGCTGGAGGCTGCGTGGTGTCAGCGGATGGGTCTGGGCTTCAGTACCTCAGCCACGGGCTATCTAGTCGCAGAGTGGATTCTTTCCATCTCGTGCATGCCTTCCAGCTGGCGATGGATGCAACGCAATTGATGCCTTAGAGACTCAGCGTCTTCTAGGTGAGCAACACTAACCATTGCCGCTTCGATGTGTCTCTTGGATTCGATCAGATGCAGGCAGTTCGCCGATCCCATCTCAACGCTCATAACTCTCCTTTGGATGACCCTATTCAGCCAAACTTTTTTGGCCTATGTTGTGACAACGATCACGAAATGATGTTGCTCGTGGCAAATGTCTGGAGTCCCTCATAAAGGTTTTCGTAAGCAAACCTTTTTATGGCTGTCTGTCCTCACTTAACTGTACCGGGATTGATTGGTCTTGAGTTTGCAACCACCAGACCTACCAAGATCACTAGGGGGCATCCTGTGCGATTAGCGACAGATTCCTTAATCCTGACAGTTTTAGAACTTCCCAGTCGCAGACATTAAAAAAGCCCTGGTGGACAGGGCTGGAAAAGAGTGGCGGGGGGGAGATTTGAACTCCCGACCTTCGGGTTATGAGCCCGAATAGACAGGGGCAGATCCCAGTGAGTCACTGACGCAAATTTTTGACTTACATTCCATACTTACACTGTAGAAAAGCCCCTCGCCAATCTGGCCCGGCGGTCAGCTCTCCCCGCCTTAGCTATTTCTTGGCTCTTGCTTTTGAACCTAAGTACTGATCCATGTCTTTCCTATGTAAGAGACCACTGCCACAATCTGGTCACTTTCATCCTTTTCACTTCAGGATCGATTCCACCAACGCTTATCAGAATCGTACAAATAGTACATTAATATGAACTCGTATTGCTGTAATTCAGGTTGGCATTGGGTAATTTTAGAAGTGCTCCCTTTCAGATTGTCGATTATATATATTTAATGATACCTTTATCCAGTTTTTATGTGTGTTTAGGTACTAGACCCACCCATGATGTCATCATTCAGGCCGATGCCTGTAATGTCCTCTGTGTAGCTACCAACACCGGGGGGTGATACTGAAGGATTAGGGTTACCTGTCCCTCCTGTAACCACTTCGTTCCGAGATGCATTATCAGAATCTATATTTGAATTGGAAGTATTGGCATTTTGCACATGTTCTAGAGGAGCATCATATCCACCAGATGAGGCTTTGGCTTCAAGGGTATTCTGCTTCTCAAAGGATGTATTATCCCAGGATTCATTAATACCAGTTTGACCATTTAGATCAGCCCAGGATATTTGATTGTCCCCTACAGTTGTTCCATTCGAAATTCCATGAAAAGCCTCCTCGCCTGTATGAAGGGTTTTGCCCCAATCTTTATCTAATATCTTGAGATCAGCGATATCGATGACTCCATTGAAATCAGCATCAACGTCACTGGCATAAGTGTTAGCTTCTGCTTGCTTGGTCTGAGTACCTATATCATTGCCCAAATTATCTTTCATCCCAGAAGTTACATCTTTAAGGGTCTGACGTGCTGCTCCTGCATTGAGGAATGCAAGGTCTTTCATTCCTACAGTGCCGTCAAAGTTGAGATCACCCTGGAATGTAATCAGGTTTTTTGATCCAACGTTAGTACCAACATCGTATTCATCCGTTTGATCCTGACCATGTTGGTCTTTCCTAATGACTTCCATCCTGTATAGATTTTTACCGGCATTAAACACTTTCCCTGCTTGATCGTCTCCAATTTCTACAGCAATCCTGACTGTCTTTTCTTCTTGTTTATTTGGATCGTAGTCTCCTATTTTCAGCCCATTAACTTCTTCTGCCGATGTAGTAACAAAACTGCCACCTTTAAGTTTATTATTAGTGGCATCAATCTGATCGAGTGCTGTTTGATCAAGGATTCCATTTTTACTGTAGTCTGTTGATGTGGTGGTAGCTGTTTTTAAGAATCCAGATTTCGACGAAATCACCTTGCCAACAGCAGTAGCATCAGTGGCAAGATTTTTGATTGTGATATCTGTAGCTGCTACATTGCCAGTATTTTTCCAAGTGACATCGCTGTAAACAGTTGAACCAGCTCGTATCAAGTTGGTCTTAATTCCTCCTGATGCAACGCCAATGGTTCGATTGGAGGCGAAAGTCAAGTCACCAGTTTGACTCAAGTCAACTTGGCCTTCATAGAGGGCTATCGAGTCCTTGATTGCTTTGACGCTACCGTTTAAGTCTCGCAAGGTACTGATTTCTGCATTTTCAAGGCCGCTGGTCTCTGTAATGCTCTTGGAAAATACAGTGGAATCTCGATTAACAGAAAGATCAAATTCTAATGTTCCATCAAATGCATCCACACCGGATTCAAGCCCGTCATAGGTGAGCAATTTGCCAGCAGTGGCACTTCCTGTTGTGTATTTGGCTAACGCAGTCTCGTCAAAATTTAGAGCAATTGAAGCGAATACCTTGTTTTCACCTGATGCTATGCCAGCGCCTGCATCGGTGAGATGATTTAAACCAGCACCAGCGATACGTATTTCGCCTTTAGTGTTATCAATATGTATCGCATTGGCGACAGGAAATAGAGAGGATAATTGGATTTGATCTTTATCAATTGAGCCGAAAAGATCTGTGTTGAATTTTAAAGTGATATCAGTGGATTCAAGTGTATAACCTTGGGCTACATTTTTCGCTAAAATGTCTAATATATAGGCATCATTATCTGTAGCGCCAATACCCTTGATGGCCGTACTTTTTAAAGGATCTTCTCTAATTGTTGTATCTACATCTGTCTCAAGCGCTATGCCGTCAGTTTCCGTTGAGCTGCTCCCATCTTTTCGCTTTGCTTTCCTCAGTTCATAGCTGACTTCTAATTTGTCCTTGGAAGAATTACTATCTCCTCCAGAGGTTGTTGTAGGAGTTCCATAACCACTTCCAGAGGTTGTTGTAGGAGTTCCATAACCACTTCCAGAGGTTGTTGTAGGAGTTCCATAACCACTTCCAGAGGTTGTTGTAGGAGTTCCATAACCACTTCCAGAGGTTGTTGTAGGAGTTCCATAACCACCTCCAGATGACGTGCTTGGGGAGGTAGAGGTTGTTGTAGGAGTTCCATAACCACTTCCAGATGACGTGCTCGGGGAGGTAGAGGTTGTTGTAGGAGTTCCATAACCACTTCCAGATGACGTGCTCGGGGAGGTAGAGGTTGTTGTAGGAGTTCCATAACCACTTCCAGATGACGTGCTCGGGGAGGTAGAGGTTGTTGTAGGAGTTCCATAACCACCTCCAGATGACGTGCTTGGGGAGGTAGAGGTTGTTGTAGGAGTTCCATAACCACTTCCAGATGACGTGCTCGGGGAGGTAGAGGTTGTTGTAGGAGTTCCATAACCAAATCCATTTGCCATGAGTGCTTCGACATAAGACCTTGTATAAGCTCCATATCATATTTCTTTTCTAAAGCATGAAGTGCTAGCAAAAATGAAACAAATAGATGCATTGCATGATTGACCCTCTGCCTTCCTTTCAAAAGCGATTTCATTGGATAGAGATTGGGATCGATTGAAATTCAGAATCACATTGAGTACTAGCTAACAGAGGAGTTATTGAAAAAATTCAACTACCTTCATGATCTTGATTAGTACGTATCTATAGAATTTGATCGATATGGATGGGCGAAACGGGCAAGGTAGTCTTTCCCTGAAGTTAGGAGGGAGAAATTAATAGGCCCTAAAGACTATTTTCTTGATAAGGTGCATGCCCAGTCAGTTGCCCAGCTAATCAACCATATTCAGAGGCATACCCATAAACATGCTGAGAATCAGCTGCTAGCTTCTCTAAGACATTTTTTTCAATAAGGACATTATAGATTAAACTTGTTATAATTAAAAACTGAACTCTCTAGAAATGTCATCCTCTTTCATTAGATGAGCACAAGAAAAAACTCAGAATCCCGACCTTTCCATGCTGAGATATGCATAGGGATGTCTATCTACCAGCAACCTCTGGAATGGATTAAGGAAGCAGTAGAATCTGTTGAAGCTCAAGACTATAGAAATTGGCAACTTCTAATCCGCCTAGATGGTCCAAAGGCTATAGTGAGAGATGGAGAGATATGGTTAAAGAGTCTAGCTACTCAGCATCCTCAAATAAATATCTTAGCGGGGGAGAAACGTTTAGGTACTTTTGGCAGTTATCGGGTTATATTTAATCAAGCAAAGGCAAACTACCTAGTTCAACTTGATGCAGATGACACAATCCAGCCCGACGGACTTGGCAAGGCATTCCAAGTTATTAGTAAGCATCAAGCCAGCCCTTTTGTTTATACGCAATGCAATCTGATCGCTAATAATGGAACTCGTCTTTCTCTTGACCAACGATCCCTTATTCCCTGGCATAAAGACGCAGACCTTGTTCAATTTATAACATTTCATATGCGACTAATTAGGCGAACAGCATATTTAGAAGTTGGAGGATATGACAAAGAGTTTCACTTTGCAGGTGATTATGATCTATGCCTAAAGCTTGCTGAACTTGGAGAGCCTAAGCATTTACCAGAGCCACTATATAATTATCGTTTACATTCAAATAGCGAGTCCCAAAGACAAAGGGAAGCAACCCATCAGGAAGCTCTTAAGGCAGCTAGAGAAGCCTTAAAGCGACGACAACTTGATTCAGACTATGCATTAATCCATTCACTTGATTCTGAGATAATTACTTTAACAAAGAGATCTAACCCTCCTGTCGTTGTAGCAGGTATGCATCGTAGTGGCACATCTTTACTAGCAAGGATGTTGACTAGTCTTGGTGTTTCATTTGGAAAAAATTTGCTTTCTCAGGACTATGACAATCCTGAGGGTTACCAAGAGGATATTGCTTTTTTAAAGCTACACAGGAATTGGTTTGCGTCATCTTTAGAAGATGACGAGGATGGTTGGTTAGATGGTGGCTGGAATCAAAATCAATCAATCAGCAGCCTTGGAAAAGCAAGGTGGAAGGGGCAAGCAGAAGAATTATTAAAGATACGGGAAAATTCCGCTGGCGATGATCAATGGGGATGGAAAGATCCACGAACCACTTTGCTATTGCCATTTTGGCGACATCTCAGGCCAGAATTGAATCTTATTGGTATCTATAGAGCTCCTTGGGATATTAGCGATGCATTGCAACGTGTTCGCCGGCCGCATGGTCAACAGTTCCGTGATCATCCTGAAATTACCCATTCACTCTGGAAAATCTACAATCAACGGCTTCTAGAGTATTTAGAGGCTGAGCCAGTTAGAAGTGTACTTTTACATGCTGAGTCTCTTGCTAATCATAGTGAAAAGCTGCTATCTATCCTCCAAAACCGTTGGGACTGGCGAATTCATGAACAGTTTCGCGAGAATTATTCTAAAGTACCTATCAGAAAAAATCGGTTACTAAGTATAAGGCTGCCTGATCCAATAGAAACGCTTTATAGCTTAGTTTATCCAGATTTAACAAGGCTTTGGCTACAACTTCAAAATAAGGCAGATTTATTGAATACTGATGCTTCTAAAAATGACAACTATATTCCTTTATTAAATATGAACGAAGTCAAAAATTACGTCTTATGCATAGTTATTCCCACCTCAAACCCTTCCCATCACCTTATAGAAGCCATAGCCAGTGTAGAGCGCTATAGGGACCCTAATAGAGATATCGAGATCACCATTATCGATAATGCTTCAACTAAGTCCAGCTCACTTGAGATTCTAGAGAAACTAGATATGATTGGATATAAGGTGATTAGGAGCCACAACTCTGGTTTAGCTGCGTCGCTAAACACTGGCATCGAAGCTAGCAACGCCGAACTTTTCATCCCATTAAATGATAACAATCGTTTATTAGCACCATACCTAAATCAAGGGCTAGGTTATATGTGTAAACATCTTGAGATTGACCTGTATTTTGGAGACAGAATCGATTTTGGAGCCAGTAATCAATACTTTAGACCAGGTCCATTGAATGAGGAGGAATTAGTAAAAGCGATTAGAATCGATCCATGTGCAATTATTCGTCGTTCTTTATGGAGTAAATGTGGAGGCTATGACGAGAATCTAAAAGCACTAGAAAGTTGGGATCTTTTACTGTCAGGCTTACGAAGCGGAATAAAAAGCTATTATGATCCACAGCCATGCTTTGAATCTCGTGTAATAAAATTCTAAAGTAGACAGCGAAATCTCACTGATTCCAATCCAGACAGCTCTACGATTGATTATTTGTGCTCTAAACATAACCTAACTATTCTATTCTAGTTGACGACCACTCTTTCCAATCTCCAAGGTACGCCTAATACTTAGGCAAGTAATCAACTTGCTGATTTTATTGATTTCGTTATATCTTTCAACATCTTTTCAGATTGACTGTTGCTTTGGATTCACTCATTAATCGCCCGATAAGCAAACGAGCCTTACTTTTACAACTGCCTAGCAACCTCTCCAGGAGTCAATCGCACAGAAGCTGGCAAACGCTTAAAAATCTGCGCTACACCTCTTGCTTTACTCTGATGCTAACGACTCATCGAACCTTGTTCGCCCTAACAGATCACGTCTCCAAGAAATAGCCCTGCGTTGCAGGGGGGCTATGGGCCAAATTAGGTCCGTCTACATACGTCATATCGATTCAGACATTTGTGTTATTGAAGCTTAGCCCGGTCTGAATTTATATTTATCTGGTACTTCCTCTAAAACATGGCTATACTTAAGACTGTTAAATATCACTAATAAGCGAAGAATAGCTAAAGTCACATGGTTCTGATGTTGTTGCTATTGCCAAAGTTGCTGGGTTCGCGATTACCACTAAAGACCTAAACACTCATCGCCAAAACCTGTCTGATGATAAGTTGAAAGGTGTGACTGGTGGGCAGAGGTAGTGCACACCAAAAAGTTTAATTTCCAGTAAAATTAGAATCTATCCAGATATCGGCTTTTGAGAAAAAGTCCTAGACCAGTTTTGAAATTATTTTTCTGATAATTTCTTCGAAGGATTGCTATACTAATTACAGAAGATTTATGCCAATGGTTACTCTAGAATGTTTTAAAGAGTTACAGACGACATTGAGTACAGAAAAGAAAGGTTAGCGCTATAACTTGTTTCTTCAGAGCACAGAGAATGGTATTGAAGCTATTATTGAACTGGATGAAGCAACATTGACGGTAGTATCTGGCGGTGATTTCCCTGAGGGGAGTGACGGAGGTGGTAGATGTTAACTAATCTCGGGTAAGTTTCTCCAATACCCTACTGCCTCTTGCTTCATAGCTTCTAGCTTGTGTTGGTCACTTGGTAGCTCGATAGTTGTGTCGCCAAAGGTTAGTGTTCTAGTTTCAGCTTTAACTGTCGGCTTAGCTGTAGTCATAGCTTTAGTCATAGCTGTAGGTTTCTCGTAAGGAGCTTCTATGCGGTTAGGCTTAGGTGAAGCTTTAAAGCTTTCTTGATGTTCTGCATTGGTACTTGCTTGATTGGTTTATTTATACCTAGCTTTCGTTGCGCTTGTAGTTCCTTTTGTCGTAGTTTTTCTATTTCAGGTATTAGTAGTTGTTGAACTTTCAGCCGCTTGCCTTTATTAGAGGTTAGTTAGTTACTTGCCATTAGTATGTTTTGGTTAATTGAGCCGAAGATGAATTGTACATCAAGAGCACTCAGCCTAACCTTCTAAACTAAATATATCTTACGGCACTAATATCTATGTTTCTGTTTGATGACATGTCACTAATTTGCAGAATTAAAGTTTCTACTTCTGATTTATAGCTCTATCAGTTACCAGAAGGTTGGCATCAAGTTGAGGTAAAATTGGGGAGGTCTATGGAAGCTTGATTGAAAATTATGCTTATCTAGCAATAAGTCAAGCCATATGACAATTTATCTTAGGAACATCTTCCTCCTTATAGTTTATGTACTAGACCCACCCATGATGTCATCATTCAGGCCGATGCCTGTAATGTCCTCTGTGTAATTTCCGCCGCCGCCGGATACTGACGGATTAGGGTTATTTGTTCCTCCTGTAACCACTTCGTCCCGAGCTGCATTATCAGAATCTATATTTGTATTGGAAGTATTCGTATTTTGCACATGTTCTAGAGGAGCATCATATCCACCAGATGAGGCTTTGGCTTCGAGGGTATTCTGCTTCTCAAATGATGTATTATCCCAGGACTCATTAATACCATTTTGTGCATTTAGCTCTGTCCATGACATTTGGTTGTCCCCTACAGTTGTTCCATTCGATATTCCATGAAAATCTTTATCACTTAGATGAAGGGTTCTGCCCCAATCTTTATCTAATATCTTGAGATCAGCGATATCGATGACTCCATTGAAATCAGCATCGACATCACTGGCATAAGTGTTAGCTTCTGCTTGCTTGGTCTGAGTGCCGATATCATTGCCCAAATTATCTTTCATCCCAGAAGTTACATCTTTAAGGGTCTGACGTGCTGCTCCTGCATTGAGGAATGCAAGGTCTTTCATTCCTACAGTGCCGTCAAAGTTGAGATCACCCTGGAATGTAATCAGGTTTTTTGATCCAACGTTAGTACCAACATCGTATTCATCCGTTTGATCCTTACCATGTTGGTCTTTCCTAGTGACTTCCATCCTGTATAGATTTTTACCGGCATTAAACACTTTGCCTGCTTGATCGTCGCCAATTTCTACAGCAATCCTGACTGTCTTTTCTTCTTGTTTATTTGGATCGTAGTCTCCTATTTTCAGCCCATTAACTTCTTCTGCCGATGTAGTAACAAAGCTGCCACCTTTAAGTTTATTATTAGTGGCATCAATCTGATCGAGTGCTGTTTGATCAAGAATTCCATTTTTACTGTAGTCTGTGGATGTGGTGGTATCTGTTTTTAAGAATCCAGATTTCGACGAAATCACCTTGCCAACAGCAGTAGGATCAGTAGCAAGATTTTTGATTGTGATATCTGTAGCTGCTACATTGCCAGTATTTTTCCAAGTGACATCGCTGTAAACAGTTGAACCAGCTCGTATCAAGTTTGTCTTAATTCCTCCTGATGCAACGCCAATGGTTCGATTGGAGGCGAAAGTCAAGTCACCAGTTTGACTCAAGTCAACTTGGCCTTCATAGAGGGCTATCGAGTCCTTGATTGCTTTGACGCTACCGTCTAAATCTCGCAAAGTACTGATTTCTGCATTTTCAAGGCCGCTGGTCTCTGTAATGCTCTTGGAAAATACAGTGGAATCTCGATTAACAGAAAGATCAAATTCTAATGTTCCATCAAATGCATCCACACCGGAAGCTGCCCCGTCATAGGTGAGCAATTTGCCAGCAGTGGCACTTCCTGTTGTGTATTTGGCTAACGCAGTCTCGTCAAAATTTAGAGCAACTGATGCGAATACCTTGTTTTCACCTGATGCTATGCCAGCGCCTGCACCACTAATATGATTTAAACCAGCTCCAACGATGCGTATTTCGCCTTTGTCATTATCAATATGTATCGCATTAGCGACAGGGAATAGAGAGGATAACTGGATTTGATCTTTATCAATTGAGCCGAAAAGATCTGTGTTGAATTTTAAAGTGATATCAGTGGATTCAAGTGTATATCCTTGGGCTACATTTTTCGCTAAAATATCTAAAATATAGGCATCATTATCTGTAGCGCCAATACCCTTGATGGCCGTACTTTTTAAAGGATCTTCTCTAATTGTTGTATCTACATCTGTCTCAAGCGCTATGCCGTCAGTTTCCGTTGAGCTGCTCCCATCTTTTCGCTTTGCTTTCCTCAGTTCATAGCTGATTTCTAATTTGTCACCCCCCTGTGGAGCTTCAGGAGGGATTACCGTCTGCGTTGGAGCTAAAAATTTAGTTAGGAAAGCATCTCCTAAGCCACTATTCGCCTTACCCTCTAGGTTGCCATATGTTTTCCCAGCAATATAAATCGACCCGTCGCTACCTGTTGTTAGTGCTTTGGCAAAGGTTTCGTCATCTGAAGTTGTTCCTAATAGCTTGGTCCAATCCTTCGTGCCATCCGGATCATATTTAGCTAAATAGGTATCATATTTACCGCTTCTCGTCTGTCCATCAAGGTTGCCACCTGTATAACCAGAGATATAGATCGAGCCGTCGCTGCCTGTTGTCAATGCTTGGGCATCCTCAGATGAAGTTGTTCCTAATAGCTTGGTCCAATTCCTAGTTCCATCGGCATTGTATTTAGCTAAAAAGGCATCATTACTACCACTATTTGTCTTTGCATCAAAGTCTCCTTGTGTATAGCCAGCGATATAGATCGAGCCGTCGCTGCCTGTTGTTAGCGCAGTGGCTTCGTCAAGTGAAGTTGAACCTAATAGCTGTGTCCATTCCCTAGTGCCATCAGGAGCATATTTAGTTAAATAGGCATCATATCCTCCAATAATCGTTTCACCAAGACCGCTACTTGTTAAGCCAGCGATATAGATCGAGCCCTCGCTTCCTGTTGTTAACGCATTGGCTTTTTGATTTGGTCCTGTACCCAATAGCTGGGTCCAAGCCTTTGTGCCGTCCGCACTATATTTAGTTAAGAAGGCACTGGAGCCGCCACTATTCGTCTCTCCATCGAGGTTGTCATCTGTTTTTCCAGCGATATAGATTGAGCCGTCGTTGCCTATTGTTAGAGCATTGGTAGCGTCATATGAAGCTGTACCTAATAGCTGGGTCCAAACCTGCGTACCATCGGCATCGTATTTAGTTAAAAAGGCGTCACTGCTACCGCTGTGAGGCTCTCCACCAATGGATCCATATGTCATGCCAGCGAGATAGATCGAGCCATCGGTACCTGTTGTCAGTGCACGGGCCTCGTCCCATCCCATAGATCCCAATAGCTGGGTCCAATCCTTTGTGCCATCAGGATCATATTTAGCTAAGAAGGCATCACCGCCCGCTGTCTCTCCAGGAATGTGGTCATTTGTATGTCCAGCGATGTAGATCGAGCCGTCGCTGCCTGTTGTTAGCGCATTGGCGAAATCATATGCACTTCCTCCCCAAAGCTTGGTCCAGGCTTTGGTGACGACGCTAGAGCTTGATGAGTTGAGATCGATGTCTTCCATTGGGATCAATCAGCGTGGAAGCACAAAGCAGATGCACGTATGCAAAAGGTGCTGCCCTTCTATTGTCTTCATCCTACCAGTACTTTAGGGCCTTTACTATTGTGGACTATTTACATAATTAGGCAGCTATTGAGTGGTAAGGATCCTTCGAATACACATATGCTACTTTATCAAATCAATAGAGTTTTGATGGTTAATTAGCCATTTCATCTGAGCGAGTTCCTATGGCCATCATCATAAAAGCTATAACAAATGGCTCTTAGAGTCGTTCTAAATACAAATGAACCCTTCTTTTTCTCGGTCTAATCTTTGCAGATCTTTTTAGTCGAGAGTTACAAGGTCACGCGCTGTGCTTCCTTACGCATTCATTGATGATGTTAGTTCTAGTTAGCATCAGTTCTAATTCTCCTGGCTAGATGAAAAACGCTAGCCATGCTGATTGAAATGCACACCCCCTGCGAAGTATTTCTTCTCAGTGGATTGATCTCTGGGGATGGATTTAAACTCCCGACCTTCGGGTTATGAGGGCGAATAGATTCCCTCAGAACCCAGTTTGTCACTGACGCAAATTTTTCACTGACTTTTCTAACTGACTCAGCAGAAAGCCCCCCTCCCCATCATCCACGGCGGTCAGCTCTCCTCTCGTTAGCTATTTGGTTGCTCTTGTTTTTGAATCTAATTACCGATCCATGTCTTTCCTATGTAAGAGACCACTGCCACAATCTGGTCACTTTCATCCTTTTCACTCCAGGATCGATTCCACCAACGCTTATCAGAATCGTACAAATTGTACATTAATGTAAACTCGCATTGCTGTAATTCAGGTTAGCATTGGGTAATTTTAGAGGTGCTCCCTTTGAGATTGTCGATTATATATATTCAATGATATCTTTATCCAGTTTTTATGCGTGTTTAGGTACTTGACCCACCCATGATGTCATCATTCAGGCCGGTGCCTGTAATGTCCTCTGTGTAATTTCCTCCCCCGCCGGATACTGACGGATTAGGGTTATTTGTTCCTCCTGTAACCACTTCGTCCCGAGCTGCATTATCAGAATCTATATTTGAATTGGAAGTATTCGTATTTTGCACATGTTCTAGAGGAGCATCATATCCACCAGATGAGGCTTTGGCTTCGAGGGTATTCTGCTTCTCAAAGGATGTATTATCCCAGGACTCATTAATACCAGTTTGACCATTTAGATCAGCCCAGGATATTTGATTGTCCCCTACAGTTGTTCCATTCGAAATTCCATGAAAAGCCTCCTCGCCTGTATGAAGGGTTTTGCCCCAATCTTTATCTAATATCTTGAGATCAGCGATATCGATGACTCCATTGAAATCAGCATCGACATCACTGGCATAAGTGTTAGCTTCTGCTTGCTTGGTCTGAGTGCCTATATCATTGCCCAAATTATCTTTCATCCCAGAGGTTACATCTTTAAGGGTCTGACGCGCTGCTCCTGCATTGAGGAATGCAAGGTCTTTCATTCCTACAGTGCCGTCAAAGTTGAGATCACCCTGGAATGTAATCAGGTTTTTTGATCCAACGTTAGTACCAACATCGTATTCATCCGTTTGATCCTTACCATGTTGGTCTTTCCTAATGACTTCCATTCTGTATAAATTTTTACCGGCATTAAACACTTTCCCTGCTTGATCGTCGCCAATTTCTACAGCAATCCTGACTGTCTTTTCTTCTTGTTTATTTGGATCGTAGTCTCCTATTTTCAGCCCATTAACTTCTTCTGCCGATGTAGTAACAAAGCTGCCACCTTTAAGTTTATTATTAGTGGCATCAATCTGATCGAGTGCTGTTTGATCAAGGATTCCATTTTTACTGTAGTCTGTTGATGTGGTGGTAGCTGTTTTTAAGAATCCAGATTTCGACGAAATCACCTTGCCAACAGCACTATCCTCAGTGGCAAGATTTTTGATTGTGATATCTGTAGCTGCTACATTGCCAGTATTTTTCCAAGTGACATCGCTGTAAACAGTTGAACCAGCTCGTATCAAGTTGGTCTTAATTCCTCCTGATGCAACGCCAATGGTTCGATTGGAGGCGAAAGTCAAGTCACCAGTTTGACTCAAGTCAACTTGGCCTTCATAGAGGGCTATCGAGTCCTTGATTGCTTTGACGCTACCGTTTAAGTCTCGCAAGGTACTGATTTCTGCATTTTCAAGGCCGCTGGTCTCTGTAATGCTCTTGGAAAATACAGTGGAATCTCGATTAACAGAAAGATCAAATTCTAATGTTCCATCAAATGCATCCACATCGGATGCAGTCCCGTCATAGGTGAGCAATTTGCCAGCAGTGGCACTTCCTGTTGTGTATTTGGCTAAAGCTGTCTCGTCAAAATTTAGAGCAATTGAAGCGAATACCTTGTTTTCACCTGATGCTATGCCAGCGCCTGCATCGGTGAGATGATTTAAACCAGCACCAGCGATACGTATTTCGCCTTTAGTGTTATCAATATGTATCGCATTGGCGACAGGAAATAGAGAGGATAATTGGATTTGATCTTTATCAATTGAGCCGAAAAGATCTGTGTTGAATTTTAAAGTGATATCAGTGGATTCAAGTGTATAACCTTGGGCTACATTTTTCGCTAAAATGTCTAATATATAGGCATCATTATCTGTAGCGCCAATACCCTTGATGGCCGTACTTTTTAAAGGATCTTCTCTAATTGTTGTATCTACATCTGTCTCAAGCGCTATGCCGTCAGTTTCCGTTGAGCTGCTCCCATCTTTTCGCTTTGCTTTCCTAAGTTCATAGCTGATTTCAATTTTATCTTGCGGTATTTTAATTTCTGCAATGCCGGTTTTGGCATTCCAATTTCCAACAGTTTCCAGCATATTGTTGGATAAATCATTCCAGGCTCCGTGTTGTGACCCTTCCCAATCAACAGGCATAAATTCTGTATAGTCATCTTCAGTGTTATATGTGTCTCCATTTGGCTCTCCAGGACTGAACCAATTTGTATAGGTTAATGGCTCACCGCTTGTCCATTCATAAGTACCTTCTGTCTTTCTATCCGTCAAGCCTATGTAGTAACGCCTATGGTATGCACCACCAGTCTGACCAGGATTAACTGCGGCAAAATTGTCATTTAGCCACTGTTGCTCTTGAGAGTTATTTATAGTTACTAAATTCCCTCCTAATTTTTGAGCATTAGCTTCTGCCTCTTCCCAGGTAGGGCCTTCAACAACTACATAAGCAGAATCTCCATTCCGGATGACTGGGATTTCGGCAATTCCACCTCTATTTTGAACAGTCCCGTTATTAGAAGTGTCGTTCCATTTGTCAGGTGAAATAAATCCCAGGTGCATATAGTTTTCCTCAGGATTTGATAGCCAGCCCTCTACTGGTGCATTCCAGTCAGACCCCCACCAATTTGTGTATGTAACAGATTCACCACTTGACCATTTCCAATCACCTTCTACAGCAACATCATTAAATCCAGTATAAAGCCATGTTGGTTCGGTCAGTGGATTGGCCTGGCTATCAACTTTAGGTTCTATTTCAAAGGCTTTGTGCAACCATTGATTTTCACTTTCATCATTAATTGTTACTAGGTTTCCTCCTAATTTTACTGAATTGACTTCTGCATCTTCCCACTGCTCACCATTGACAATTGTATATAGACTATCGCCTCTAAGGTATACATCGCCATCACCTAGCTTGATGATATTGGGCTCGTTTGATTCATTGTTAATGCTGATGCTGTGGTCAATAAACTTTGTCAGGAATGCATCCTGGCCACCACTATTCCACTGTCCATCAAGGTCATCATATGCGGTTCCAGCGATATAGATCGAACCGTCGCTGCCTGGTGTTAAGGCATTGGCCGAGTCACCTGAAGTCGAACCTAATAGCTGGGTCCATTCCTTCGTGCCATCAGGGTCATATTTAGTTAAAAAGGCATCAGCTATACCACTATTTGTCTCTCCATCAAGGTCGCCTGCTGTACGACCAGCGATATAGATCGAGCCGTCGCTGCCTGTTGTTAGAGCATTGCCATAGTCACCTGAAGTTGAACCTAATAGCTGGGTCCAATTCTTGGTGCCATCAGCATTATATTTCGTTAAAAAGGCATCATCGCTACCACTATTCGTTTTGCCATCAAGCTCTCCTCGGGTATAACCGGCCATATAGATCGAGCCGTCGCTTCCTGTTGTTAGTGCATTGGCACCGGCACCGTCAACTGAAGTTGTACCTAATAGCTGGGTCCAGTCCTTGGTGCCATCAGGGTCATATTTAGTTAAATAGGCATCCCTTGAACCACTATTCGTCTCTCCATCAAGGTTGCCTGTTGTAAAACCAGCGATATAGATCGAGCCGTCGCTGCCTGTTGTTAGAGCATTGCCATAGTCAGTTGAAGTTGAACCCAATATCTGGGTCCAATCCTTGGTGCCATCCGCATTATATTTGGTTAGAAAGGCATCATCCCGTCCATTATTCGTTTCACCATCAAGGTCGCCTTGCGTAATACCAGCGATATAGATCGAGCCGTCGCTGCCTGTTGTTAGCGCATGGGCAGCGTCCCATGAAGTTGTACCTAATAGCTGGGTCCAATCCTTCGTGCCATCAGGATCATATTTAGTTAAAAAGGCATCACTCAGTCCATTATTCGTTTCACCATCAAGGTCGCCTTGCGTAATACCAGCGATATAGATCGAGCCGTCGCTTCCTGTTGTTACTGCACTGGCACCGTCACCTGCATTTGTACCTAATAGCTGGGTCCAATCCTTGGTGCCATCCACATTATATTTGGTTAGAAAGGCATCACTGCCACCACTATTCGCCTGTCCATCAAGGTTGCCTAATGTAGTACCAGCGATATAGATCGAGCCGTCGCTGCCTGTTGTTAGTGCATCGGCACCCTCATCTGTATTTGTACTTAATAGCTCTGTCCAAGCTTTAGTGGGATCGCCAGCAGTTTTTTGACCGTCTAGGTTCAGGTCGTTTTGATTGGGATTGGAGGTGACCATCAAGACCTCCTCAACCAGTGGAAGGAGTATGGGCTTAGATCAGCCGCAGGAGAGATCTATGCTTTCATTTTAGCTTAAGGCTTCTGCTTTAACCAATCTCTTGTGATCTTGAAAGCTTTTGCTGGCAAGGGCTCTGAGCAAATCCACTCAGTCTTGTTTTGAGATTCATGAGTGGCTTTTGCCTTTTAGGAATAAACCCCTAAAGCACTGCTCGTTGATGAGCTAAAAGCAAATCATTGAGCTTTTCTTTTGTAATTTGAGGTAAATAATGTGGGTTTAGAATGTTCTTCTGTTCTAGGCAAATACTCTTGCTGTACTTAACGATCTGAGGAATCCTTCCCTTAGATCGTCCGGCTTTCCATGCGCAGTTGAGCATCTGTCTCAAACGGACTCTCTCTTGACGTTCCCGCTGGGCATCAAAATCTCCTATGCGTGTTCTTCTGTGCGCTCAGCATGCCACGAAAATGCCTTTTTTACTGAGCCACCGGTGGCTCACCTAATTGTGCTTACTAGGGTTTTTAAGGGCAACTATGACTCCTTATAAAGCGCGAAACTATTCTCTTTAGATTCCCCAGATCCCAGTCGTAGACATTAAAAAACCCCTGCTGGACAGGGGTCTTATTTGGTGGCGGGGGGGAGATTTGAACTCCCGACCTTCGGGTTATGAGCCCGAATAGACAGGGGCAAAACCCAGTGGGTCACTGACGCAAAAAAATGACCGGCTCTTTTAACCGGCTCAGTAGAAAGGCCCCTCGCCAATCTGCCCCGGGGGTCAGCTCTCCTCGCCTTAGCTATTTCTTGGCTCTTGGTTTTGAACCTAAGTACTGATCCATGTCTTTCCTATGTAAGAGACCACTGCCACAATCTCGTCACTTCCATCCTTTTCACTCCACAGTCGACTCTAGTATTGATTATCAGAAACGTACAAATTGTACATTAATGTAAACTCGCATTGCTGTAATTCAGGTTAGCATTGGGTAATTTTAGAGGTGCTCCCTTTGAGATTGTCGATTATATATATTCAATGATATCTTTATTCAGTTTTTATGCGTGTTTAGGTACTTGACCCACCCATGATGTCATCATTCAGGCCGGTGCCTGTAATGTCCTCTGTGTAATTTCCGCCGCCGCCGGATACTGACGGATTAGGGTTATTTGTTCCTCCTGTAACGACTTCGTCCCGAGCTGCATTATCAGAATCTATATTTGAATTGGAAGTATTCGTATTTTGCACATGTTCTAGAGGAGCATCATATCCACCAGATGAGGCTTTGGCTTCGAGGGTATTCTGCTTCTCAAAGGATGTATTATCCCAGGACTCATTAATACCATTTTGTGCATTCAGCTCAGTCCATGACATTTGATTGTCCCCCACGGTCCATGACATTACATTGTCCCCCACGGTTGACCCTGTAGTCGCGATTCCATGAAAAGCATTATCTCCTGTATGAAGGGTTCTGCCCCAATCTTTATCTAATATCTTGAGATCAGCGATATCGATGACTCCATTGAAATCAGCATCGACATCACTGACATAAGTGTTAGCTTCTGCTTGCTTGGTCTGAGTGCCTATATCATTGCCCAAATTATCTTTCATCCCAGAGGTTACATCTTTAAGGGTCTGACGCGCTGCTCCTGCATTGAGGAATGCAAGGTCTTTCATTCCTACAGTGCCGTCAAAGTTGAGATCACCCTGGAATGTAATCAGGTTTTTTGATCCAACGTTAGTACCAACATCGTATTCATCCGTTTGATTCTTACCATGTTGGTCTTTTCTAGTGACTTCCATCCTGTATAGATTTTTACCGGCATTAAACACTTTGCCTGCTTGATCGTCTCCAATTTCTACAGCAATCCTGACTGTCTTTTCTTCTTGTTTATTTGGATCGTAGTCTCCTATTTTCAGCCCATTAACTTCTTCTGCCTGTGTAGTAACAAAGCTGCCACCTTTAAGTTTATTATTAGTGGCATCAATCTGATCGAGTGCTGTTTGATCAAGAATTCCATTTTTACTGTAGTTTGCATCTGTGGTTGCATCTATTTTTAAGAATCCAGATTTCGATGTAATCACCTTGCCAACAGCAGTAGCATCAGTAGCAAGATTTTTGATTGTGATATCTGTAGCTGCTACATTGCCAGTATTTTTCCAAGTGACATCGCTGTAAATAGTTGAACCAGCTCGTATCAAGTTGGTCTTAATTCCTCCTGATGCAACGCCAATGGTTCGATTGGAGGCGAAAGTCAAGTCACCAGTTTGACTCAAGTCAACTTGGCCTTCATAGAGGGCTATCGAGTCCTTGATTGCTTTGACGCTACCGTTTAAGTCTCGCAAGGTACTGATTTCTGCATTTTCAAGGCCGCTGGTCTCTGTAATGCTCTTGGAAAATACAGTGGAATCTCGATTAACAGAAAGATCAAATTCTAATGTTCCATCAAATGCATCCACACCGGATGCAGTCCCGTCATAGGTGAGCAATTTGCCAGCAGTGGCACTTCCTGTTGTGTATTTGGCTAAAGCAGTCTCGTCAAAATTTAGAGCAATTGAAGCGAATACCTTGTTTTCACCTGATGCTATGCCAGCGCCTGCACCACTAATATGATTTAAACCAGCTCCAACGATGCGTATTTCGCCTTTGTCATTATCAATATGTATCGCATTAGCGACAGGGAATAGAGAGGATAATTGAATTTGATCTTTATCAATTGAGCCGAAAAGATCTGTGTTGAATTTTAAAGTGATATCAGTAGACTCAAGTGTATAACCTTGGGCTACATTCTTAGCTAGGATGTCTAAAATATAGGCATCATTATCTGTAGCGCCAATACCCTTGATGGCCGTACTTTTTAAAGGATCTTCTCTAATTGTTGTATCGACATCTGTCTCAAGCGCTATGCCGTCAGTTTCTGTTGAGCTGCTCCCATCTTTTCGCTTTGCTTTCCTCAGTTCATAGCTAACTTCTAATTTGCTTTGGTTAACAAACTTAGTTAGGAAGGCATCAGCGTTGCCACTATTTGTCTCTCCATCAAGGTCGCCATTGGTATTACCAGCGATATAGATCGAGCCGTCGCTGCCTGTTGTCAACGCATAGGCATTGTCACCTGAAGTTGTGCCGAATAGCTGGGTCCAATCCTTCGTGCCATCAGGATCATATTTAGTTAAAAAGGCATCAGAGCTACCACTATTCGCCTCTCCATCAAGATCGCCTCTTGTAGAACCAGCGATATAGATCGAGCCGTCTCTGCCTGTTGTTAGCGCAGTGGCCCAATCACTTGAACTTGTTCCTAATAGATTGGTCCAGTCCTTCGTGCCATCAGAATCATATTTAGTTAAAAAGGCATCAACGCTTCCATTATTCGTCTCTTCATCAAGGTCGCCACTTGTATCACCAGCGATATAGATCGAGCCGTCGCTGCCTGTTGTCAACGCATAGGCATAGTCACCTGAAGTTGGCCAATCACCATGATGTAATGAACCTAATAGCTGCGTCCAATCCTTCGTGCCATCAGGATTATATTTCGTTAAAAAGGCATCAAGGCCACCATCTCGCGTGCCTGTTGTTCCAATATTCACCTCTCCCTCAAGATCACCTCCTGTGATGCCAGCGATATAGATGGAACCGTCGCTGCCTGTTGTTAGCGCTCTTGCATCGTCATATGAAGTTGTACCTAATAGCTGGGTCCAATCCTTCGTGCCATCAGGATCATATTTGGTTAAGAAGGCATCGCCTCCTCCACTATTGATCTCTCCATCAAGGTTCCCATGTGTATAACCAGAGATATAGATGGAGCCGTCGCTGCCTGTTGTTAGCGCAGTGGCATAGTCATATGAAGTTGTACCAAATAGCTGGGTCCAGTCCTTCGTGCCATCAGAATCATATTTAGTTAAAAATGCATCAATGCTTCCATTATTCGTCTCTCCATCAAGGTCGCCTGTTGTAGAACCAGCGATATAGATCGAGCCGTCGCTGCCTGTTGTCAACGCATAGCCATAGTCACCTAAAGTTGTACCCAAAAGCTGGGTCCAATCCTTCGTGCCATCAGAATCATATTTAGTTAAGAAGGCATCCCCTCCTCCACTATTGATCTCTCCATCAAGGTTCCCATGTGTAGAACCAGCGATATAGATCGAGCCGTCGCTGCCTGTTGTTAGTGCTTTGGGATAGTCAGATGAAGGTGTACCCAGTAACTGGGTCCAAGCTTTAGTGACACCGTCAACAGCTTTTTGCCCGTCTAGGTTCAGGTCGTTTTGATTTGGATTGGAGGCGACCATGATGACCTCCTCAGCTAGGGGAAGGAGTTTGGGCTTGGTTAAGCCGTATCTAAGGCCTATAAGTTTATTTTACCTTCAGGTTGTTGTTTGATCCAATCTCTTGAGATCTAGAAAGCACTTGCTGGCAAGGGCTCTGGGCAATTCTACTCAGTCTTGTTTTGAGATTGTTCAGTGGCTTTTGTCTTTTGGGTAGAAGCTCTTAAAAAAACAGCTCGACGATGAGGTAAACGAAAGTCTTTGAGGTTTCTTGTCTAAGTAGAGTTAAATATTTTTGGCTTATAAATTACTTTTTCTAGGTAAATACTCTTGCAGTTCTTAACGATCTGAGGAATCCTTCCATTAGTTCGAGCCCTCTTCCATGCGCAATTGAGCATCTGTCCCAAACGGACTCTCTCTTGACGTTCCCGTTTGGCATCAGGATCTCCTGTCAGTGCTCTTAGCTGTGCTCAGGATTCCATAAAATGCCTTTTTTACGTACCCGGTACCGGGTACGTAGATTGTGCTTACTAGGGTTTTTAAGGGCAGTTGTGGCTGTTTGTAAGTCACGAAATTATTCTCTTTAGATTCCCCAGATCCCCGTCGCAGACATTAAAAAACCCCTGCTGAACAGGGGTCTTATTTGGTGGCGGGGGGGAGATTTGAACTCCCGACCTTCGGGTTATGAGCCCGAATAGATAGGGGCAGATCCCAGTGGGTCACTGACGCAAATTTTTGGGTGGGTACTCTGAGTGGGTACGTAGAAAAGCCCCCTCCCCAATCTGGCCCGGCGGTCAGCTCTCCTCGCCTTAGCTATTTCGTGGCTCTTGCTTTTGAACCTAAGTACTGATCCATGTCTTTCCTATGTACGAGACCACTGCCACAATCTCGTCACTTCTATCCTTTTCACTCCAGGATCGATTCCACCAACGCTTATCAGAATCGTACAAATTGTACATTAATATGAACTCGTATTGCTGTAATTCAGGTTAGCATTGGGTAATTTTAGAGGTGCTCCCTTTCAGATTGTCGATTATATATATTTAATGATATCTTTATCCAGTCTTTATGCGTGTTTAGGTACTAGACCCACCCATGATGTCATCATTCAGGCCGATGCCTGTAATGTCCTCTGTGTAGCTACCAACAGCGGGGGGTGATACTGAAGGATTAGGGTTACCTGTCCCTCCTGTTACCACTTCGTTCCGAGGTGCATTATCAGAATCTATATTTGAATTGGAAGTATTGGCATTTTGCACATGTTCTAGAGGAGCATCATATCCACCAGATGAGGCTTTGGCTTCAAGGGTATTCTGCTTCTCAAAGGATGTATTATCCCAGGACTCATTAATACCAGTTTGACCATTTAGATCAGCCCAGGATATTTGATTGTCCCCTACAGTTGTTCCATTCGAAATTCCATGAAAAGCCTCCTCGCCTGTATGAAGGGTTTTGCCCCAATCTTTATCTAATATCTTGAGATCAGCGATATCGATGACTCCATTGAAATCAGCATCAACGTCACTGGCATAAGTGTTAGCTTCTGCTTGCTTGGTCTGAGTGCCTATATCATTGCCCAAATTATCTTTCATCCCAGAGGTTACATCTTTAAGGGTCTGACGCGCTGCTCCTGCATTGAGGAATGCAAGGTCTTTCATTCCTACAGTGCCGTCAAAGTTGAGATCACCCTGGAATGTAATCAGGTTTTTTGATCCAACGTTAGTACCAACATCGTATTCATCCGTTTGATCCTTACCATGTTGGTCTTTCCTAATGACTTCCATTCTGTATAGATTTTTACCGGCATTAAACACTTTGCCTGCTTGATCGTCTCCAATTTCTACAGCAATCCTGACTGTCTTTTCTTCTTGTTTATTTGGATCGTAGTCTCCTATTTTCAGCCCATTAACTTCTTCTGCCGATGTAGTAACAAAGCTGCCACCTTTAAGTTTATTATTAGTGGCATCAATCTGATCGAGTGCTGTTTGATCAAGGATTCCATTTTTACTGTAGTCTGTTGATGTGGTGGTAGCTGTTTTTAAGAATCCAGATTTCGACGAAATCACCTTGCCAACAGCAGTAGGATCAGTGGCAAGATTTTTGATTGTGATATCTGTAGCTGCTACATTGCCAGTATTTTTCCAAGTGACATCGCTGTAAACAGTTGAACCAGCTCGTATCAAGTTGGTCTTAATTCCTCCTGATGCAACGCCAATGGTTCGATTGGAGGCGAAAGTCAAGTCACCAGTTTGACTCAAGTCAACTTGGCCTTCATAGAGGGCTATCGAGTCCTTGATTGCTTTGACGCTACCGCCTAAGTCTCGTAGGGTTTTGATTTCTGCATTCTTTTCCCATGTCGTACCATCAGACCTAGTTTCTGTAACCGCTTTTGAGAAGACAGTGGAATCTCGATTAACAGAAAGATCAAATTCTAATGTTCCATCAAATGCATCCACACCGGATTCAGCCCCGTCATAGGTGAGCAATTTGCCAGCAGTGGCACTTCCTGTTGTGTATTTGGCTAACGCAGTCTCGTCAAAATTTAGAGCAATTGAAGCGAAAACCTTGTTTTCACCTGATGCTATGCCAGCGCCTGCACCGGTGAGATGATTTAAACCAGCTCCAACGATGCGTATTTCGCCTTTATCATTATCAATATGAATCGCATTGGCGACAGGAAATAGAGAGGATAATTGGATTTGATCTTTATCAATTGAGCCGAAAAGATCTGTGTTGAATTTTAAAGTGATATCAGTAGACTCAAGTGTATAACCTTGGGCTACATTTTTCGCTAAAATGTCTAAAATATAGGCATCATTGTCTGTAGCGCCAATACCCTTGATGGCCGTACTTTTTAAAGGATCTTCTCTAATTGTTGTATCTACATCTGTCTCAAGCGCTATGCCGTCAGTTTCCGTTGAGTTGCTCCCATCTTTTCGCTTTGCTTTCCTCAGTTCGTAGCTCAGTTCTAATTTTTTGTTCATAAATCTAGATAGGAATATATCTCTTCCGCCACTATTCGTTTTTCCATCAAGATTGCCAGTTGTCCAACCAGCGATATAGATCGACCCGTCTTTGCCTACTGTTATCGCATGAGCTTCTTCATATCCAGTTGGACCTGAACCTAATAACTGTGTGGAATCCCTCGTGCCATTAGCGTTATATCTAGTTATAAAGGCATCAGTGTTGCCACTATTTGTCTGTCCATCAAGGTTTCCATATGTATAACCAGCGATATAGATCGATCCATCGTTAGCTGTCGTGATAGCTGTGGCATAGTCACTAGAGGCTGAACCGAAGAGCTGGGTCGAACTTTTCGTACCATCAGAATTATATTTACTTAAATAGACATCTTTATTACCATTATTCTGCTTCCCATCAAGGTCACCATCTGTGTAGCCAGTGATATAGATTGAGCCATCGTTACCTGGTGTTAGCGCCAAGGCACCATCCCATTCACTTGTACCTATTAGCTGGGTCCAATTCTTCGTGCCATCCGCATCATATTTAGCTAAATAACCATCAGAGCTACCACTATTTATATTCCCATCAAGGTCGCCTAATGTAGTGCCAGCGATATAGATTGATCCATCGCTGCCTGTGGTTAGCGCATTGCCAGTGTCAGTACCAGTTGTACCTAATAGCTGGGTCCAATCCTTGGAGCCATCCGTCTTATATTTAGATAAAAAGCCATCATAACTGCCAATATTCTGTTTCCCGTCTAGCCCGCCACTTGTGTTTCCAGCTATATAGATAGAGCCGTCGCTGCCTGTGGTTAGAGCGAAGGCCACTTGATGTGGTCCTGAACCTATCAGCTTGGTCCAGTCCCTTGTGCCATCCGTATTGTATTTCGTTAAATAGGCATCAGCTCCACCGCTATTTAGGTTTCCATCAAGGTTTTCAAGATCTCCATTTGTTTTACCAGCGATATAGATCGAGCCGTCGCTGCCTGTGGTTAGAGCATAGGCACTGTCATATAAATTTGTACCTAATAGCTGGGTCCAATCCTTGGCGCCATCCGCATTATATTTCGTTAAAAAGGCATCATTGCTACCACTATTTGTCTGTCCATCAAGGTTGCCACTTGTATAACCAGCGATATAGATCGAGCCGTCGCTGCCTGTGGTTAGTGCAGTGACAAATTCACTGGCGGTTGTACCTAATAGTTGGGTCCAGTCATTGGTGAGCCCGTTGCTATTGCTTGCCATCTAAATTCCTCGCTTAATGACTGAAGTGCGTAATGGAGCTGGGATCAGAACCAATCGGCTTTGGTATTAAACCTATTATATACAAAGGATTATCTCTATGTAGATTTATTGCTTGGCGTACTACCTCTAGATATCTCAATGGCTGCCCGGGCAAGCAAAATCATTTCAGAATTTGCATTTTGTGGACAACATACAGCCTTACCGCGTTAATGCATTGATATTGTTCATTTATATAGAGATACGGCAATCTCTGATTTAATTGACCTTCAGCTAAACAGAATCAAACAAATTCTCTGGTAAATGATACTGAAGTAATTGCTTCCTTTCGACATTTAATCCCCCCCCCGTTTCTCGTCTGGTTGCCTCTTTGGCAGGTTTTCAAGCTATTTACGGAGATAGTCACTATCGCTCCCCACTCTGGCCCGGGGATCAGCTCTCTTGCCTTGGCCATTCCGAAGCTATTACTGTAGAACATAGGTACTGATCGATGACGTTCGATGCTTGGGGCTGCGCGACACGGCCAGACGCACTGGCTATCTGATCCTGAGGGTTATTGGTATCTAAAGTTCAAAGATGTCCTTGGTCGTAGTTTCCTGGAACGCCACATTGAAGTGATCAAAGGTCGACCGATCAAAGGTGTACCAGCTCTCTTAAAAACCAGGACGATTTATCACCACGTTGATGATGCAAGAGAGTTATGGAAAAGACTTCAAGGCGAAGGTTGGAGGGTCACCTCAGCCCAATGGTGAGAACTATTTTTCAGGGCCAAGTTCTGATGCATTCTTGTCAACAAACCCCCTCACAGAGAGGGGCTTTTAAGTGTTGGCGGGGGGGAGATTTGAACTCCCGACCTTCGGGTTATGAGCCCGAAGGGATAAGGGCAAATCCCTTGGTATCAAAGGCCTCAAAAATGTAGGTGGGGATCCTGACTGGGGATGTAGAAAAGCCCCCTCCCCATCATCCACGGGGGTCATCTCTCCCCGCCTTAGCTATTTGGTTGCTCTTGCTTTTTGAACCTAAGTATTTGTTCATGTCTTTCCTATGTACGAGACCACTGCCACAATCTCGTCACTTCCATCCTTTTCACTCCAGGATCGATTCCACCAACGCTTATCAGAATCGTACAAATAGTACATTAATATGAACTCTTATTGCTGTAATTCAGGTAGGCATTGGGTAATTTTAGAGTTGCTCCCTTTCAGATTGTCGATTATATATATTTAATGATATCTTTGTCCAGTTTTTATGCGTGTTTAGGTACTAGAACCCCCCATGATGTCATCATTCAGGCCGATGCCTGTAATGTCCTCTGTGTAATTTCCACCCCCGCCGGATACTGACGGGGCAGGGTTATTTGTTCCTCCTGTAACCACATCGGAACGGGTTGCATTATCAGAATCTATATTTGTATTGGAAGTATTGGCATTTTGCACATGTTCTAGAGGAGCATCATATCCACCAGATGAGGCTTTGGCTTCAAGGGTATTCTGCTTCTCAAAGGATGTATTATCCCAGGACTCATTAATACCAGTTTGACCATTTAGATCAGCCCAGGATATTTGATTGTCCCCTACAGTTGTTCCATTCGAAATTCCATGAAAAGCCTCCTCGCCTGTATGAAGGGTTTTGCCCCAATCTTTATCTAATATCTTGAGATCAGCGATATCGATGACTCCATTGAAATCAGCATCAACGTCACTGGCATAAGTGTTAGCTTCTGCTTGCTTGGTCTGAGTGCCTATATCATTGCCCAAATTATCTTTCATCCCAGAGGTTACATCTTTAAGGGTCTGACGCGCTGCTCCTGCATTGAGGAATGCAAGGTCTTTCATTCCTACAGTGCCGTCAAAGTTGAGATCACCCTGGAATGTAATCAGGTTTTTTGATCCAACGTTAGTACCAACATCGTATTCATCCGTTTGATCCTTACCATGTTGGTCTTTCCTAATGACTTCCATTCTGTATAGATTTTTACCGGCATTAAACACTTTGCCTGCTTGATCGTCTCCAATTTCTACAGCAATCCTGACTGTCTTTTCTTCTTGTTTATTTGGATCGTAGTCTCCTATTTTCAGCCCATTAACTTCTTCTGCCGATGTAGTAACAAAGCTGCCACCTTTAAGTTTATTATTAGTGGCATCAATCTGATCGAGTGCTGTTTGATCAAGGATTCCATTTTTACTGTAGTCTGTTGATGTGGTGGTAGCTGTTTTTAAGAATCCAGATTTCGACGAAATCACCTTGCCAACAGCAGTAGGATCAGTGGCAAGATTTTTGATTGTGATATCTGTAGCTGCTACATTGCCAGTATTTTTCCAAGTGACATCGCTGTAAACAGTTGAACCAGCTCGTATCAAGTTGGTCTTAATTCCTCCTGATGCAACGCCAATGGTTCGATTGGAGGCGAAAGTCAAGTCACCAGTTTGACTCAAGTCAACTTGGCCTTCATAGAGGGCTATAGAGTCCTTGATTGCTTTGACGCTACCGTCTAAATCTCGCAAGGTACTGATTTCTGCATTTTCAAGGCCGCTGGTCTCTGTAATGCTCTTGGAAAATACAGTGGAATCTCGATTAACAGAAAGATCAAATTCTAATGTTCCATCAAATGCATCCACACCGGATGCAGTCCCGTCATAGGTGAGCAATTTGCCAGCAGTAGCACTTCCTGTTGTGTATTTGGCTAAAGCAGTCTCGTCAAAATTTAGAGCAATTGAAGCGAATACCTTGTTTTCACCTGATGCTATGCCGGCGCCTGCACCACTAATATGATTTAAACCAGCACCGGCGATACGTATTTCGCCTTTAGTGTTATCAATATGAATCGCATTGGCGACAGGAAATAGAGAGGATAATTGGATTTGATCTTTATCAATTGAGCCGAAAAGATCTGTGTTGAATTTTAAAGTGATATCAGTGGATTCAAGTGTATATCCTTGCGCTACATTCTTAGCTAGGATGTCTAAAATATAGGCATCATTATCTGTAGCTCCAATACCCTTAATAGCAGTGCTTTTTAAAGGATCTTCTCTAATTGTTGTATCTACATCTGTCTCAAGCGCTATGCCGTCAGTTTCAGTTGAGCTGCTCCCATCTTTTCGCTTTGCTTTCCTCAGTTCATAGCTGATTTCTAATTTGTCACCCCCCTGTGGAAAGGTTGAGGTGTCGTTGATATCAACGGCGGCTGATTGAGCAACGAGTTGCTGGCGTGCTTGATCAGAGAAGAGTTTGACGATCAGGCTCTCAAGGCCTTCTGTGGTGAGATCTTGAGCAAATGAGTGGGATAAGGAAAAATTGTCTTCTGTTTGCCCAATCGCGAAACCACTTTGAAGTTGAGCGCCTACGTCGGTGGAGGTGTTGTAGTGCTGTGCGACAGCTCCATATCTGCCATTTGCCGAATTCATGCCTATATATTCACCGCTAATTGGGTGATAGTTACTCCCTCCCCATGTGACGACTGAGCCGTTCTCTTTTAAAGCAGCAAATGCTGTTGAGTTTGAGTAGATGTTGACAACCCCTTCGTCCAATTGGTCCGACAGGATATCTGCATATCCCCAAGTAACGACTGATCCATCGTCTTTTAAGGCTGCAAATGATATGTCAGTAGAGAATATTTCTTTCACACCACTTTGAAGTTGAGCGCCTACGTCGGTGGAGGTGTTGTAGTGCTGTGCGACAGCTCCATATCTGCCATTCGCCGAATTCATGCCTATATATTCACCGCTAATTGGGTGATAGTTACTCCCTCCCCATGTGACGACTGAGCCGTTCTCTTTTAAAGCAGCAAATGCTGTTGAGTTTGAGTAGATGTTGACAACCCCTTCGTCCAATTGGTCCGACAGGATATCTGCATATCCCCAAGTAACGACTGAACCATCGTCTTTTAAGGCTGCAAATGATATGTCAGTAGAGAATATTTCTTTCACACCACTTTGAAGTTGAGCGCCTACGTCGGTGGAGGTGTTGTAGTGCTGTGCGACAGCTCCATATCTGCCATTCGCCGAATTCATGCCTATATATTCACCGCTAATTGGGTGATCGTTACTCCCTCCCCATGTGACGACTGAGCCGTTCTCTTTTAAAGCAGCAAATGCTGTTGAGTTTGAGTAGATGTTGACAACCCCTTCGTCCAATTGGTCCGACAGGATATCTGCATATCCCCAAGTAACGACTGAACCATCGTCTTTTAAGGCTGCAAATGATATGTCAGTAGAGAATATTTCTTTTACACCACTTTGAAGTTGAGCGCCTACGTCGGTGGAGGTGTTGTAGTGCTGTGCGACAGCTCCATATCTGCCATTCGCCGAATTCATGCCTATATATTCACCGCTAATTGGGTGATAGTTACTCCCTCCCCATGTGACGACTGAGCCGTTCTCTTTTAAAGCAGCAAATGCTGTTGAGTTTGAGTAGATGTTGACAACCCCTTCGTCCAATTGGTCCGACAGGATATCTGCATATCCCCAAGTAACGACTGAACCATCGTCTTTTAAGGCTGCAAATGATATGTCAGTAGAGAATATTTCTTTTACACCACTTTGAAGTTGAGCGCCTACGTCGGTGGAGGTGTTGTAGTGCTGTGCGACAGCTCCATATCTGCCATTCGCCGAATTCATGCCTATATATTCACCGCTAATTGGGTGATAGTTACTCCCTCCCCATGTGACGACTGAGCCGTTCTCTTTTAAAGCAGCAAATGCTGTTGAGTTTGAGTAGATGTTGACAACCCCTTCGTCCAATTGGTCCGACAGGATATCTGCATATCCCCAAGTAACGACTGAACCATCGCCCTTTAGGGCGGCAAAAGATATATCCGTAGACGCAATTATTGATTTTTCTTCTACAGTAAATTCATAAGATCCTTTGATTTGTCCATTGCGCAGGTCTTTTTGAGTGATGTTTTCCCCTTCCAGTGCCCAGAATACCTCCGAGCCTTGACTTAGATCTGTCGTTTCAATATTTGTTGTTAAAGTTTCTCCTTCGTTGAGGGAGTTAGTTGATGTGGTGACTGAAAAGTTGGGAATGGGTGTTATAGAAATGCTTTGGTCTACAAACTTAGTTAGGAAGGCATCACCGCCTCCTTTATTCGCCTCACCATCAAGGTCGCCTCTTGTTAAACCAGCGATATAGATCGAGCCGTCGCTGCCTGTTGTTAGCGCTCTGGCAATTTCAGTTGAAGTTGTACCTAATAGCTGGGTCCAATCCTTCGTGCCATCAGGGTCATATTTAGTTAAAAAGGCATCACTGCCTCCTTTATTCGTCTCTCCATCAAGATCGCCCGCTGTAACACCAGCGATATAGATCGAGCCGTCGCTGCCTGTTATTAGTGCATAGGCAGCATCGTGTGATGGTGTACCTAGTAACTGGGTCCAACCCTTCGTGCCATCCGTCTTGTATTTAGTTAAAAAGGCATCATCGTCACCACTATTCGGCTTCCCATCAAGGTCGCCAGGTGTACGACCAGCGATATAGATCGAGCCGTCGCTGCCTGTTGTTAGCGCATTGACTTTGTCATTTATTTTAGTTGAACCTAATAGCCGGGTCCAATCCTTGGTGCCGTCAGGATCATATTTAGTTAAAAAGGCATCATTCCCTCCATTATTCGTCTCTCCATCAAGATCACCAGTTGTTAAACCAGCGATATAGATCGAGCCATCGCTGCCTGTTGTTAGTGCATGGGCACCGTCAACTCCATTTGTACCTAATAGCTGGGTCCAATCCTTGGTGCCATCCACATTATATTTGGTTAGAAAGGCATCAGAGCTACCACTATTTGTCTCTCCATCAAGGTCGCCTGATGTTTTACCAGCGATATAGATCGATCCGTCGCTGCCTGTTGTTAGTGCATTGGCTTCGGCACCTGAGGTAGTACCTAATAGCTTGGTCCAATCCTTCGTGCCATCAGAATCATATTTAGTTAAAAAGGCATCAGAGCTACCACTATTCGTCTCTCCATCAAGGTCGCCTTGTGTAAAACCAGCGATATAGATCGAGCCGTCGCTTCCTGTTGTTAGTGCATTGGCTTCGTCATATGAAGTTGTACCTAATAGCTGGGTCCAGTCCTTCGTGCCATCAGGGTCATATTTAGTTAAATAGGCATCCCTTGAACCACTATTCGTCTCTCCATCAAGGTCGCCCCATGTATAACCAGCGATATAGATCGAGCCGTCGCTGCCTGTTGTTAGCGCATAGGGCCAGTCACCACCGTTAACGGAAG
This sequence comes from Prochlorococcus sp. MIT 1318, assembly GCF_047304505.1. Taxonomy (NCBI): domain Bacteria; kingdom Bacillati; phylum Cyanobacteriota; class Cyanophyceae; order Synechococcales; family Prochlorococcaceae; genus Prochlorococcus; species Prochlorococcus sp. MIT 1318. The sequence goes on from NZ_CP138958.1 coordinate 1,861,710, forward strand.
TTGTACCTAATAGCTGGGTCCAAGCTTTTGTGACACCGTCAGCAGCTTTTTGACCGTCTAGGTTTAGGTCGTTTTGATTGGGATTGGAGGTGACCATGAAGACCTCCTCAGCCAGGGGAAGGAGTTTGGGCTTGGATCAGCCGTAGATAAGGCCTATAAGTTTATTTTACCTTCAGGTTGTTGTTTGATCCAATCTCTTGAGATCTAGAAAGCTTTTGCTGGCAAGGGCTCTGGGCAATTCTACTCAGTCTTTTTTTGAGATTGTGCAGTGGCTTTTGTCTTTTGGGTAGAAGCTCTTAGAAACCGCTCGACGATGAGGTAAACGAAAGTCTTTGAGGTTTCTTGTCTAAGTAGAGTTAAATATTTTTGGCTTATAAAATACTTTTTCTAGGCAAATACTCTTGCTGTTCTTAACGATCTGAGGAATCCTTCTGTTAGTTCGAGCCCTCTTCCATGCGCAGTTGAACATCTGTCCCAAACGGACTCGGATTTGACGCCTCCTTTAGCCATCAGGATCTCCTATCAGTGCTCCTCTGTGCGCTCAGCATGCCACAAAAATGCCTTTTTTACAGTGACACCACTGTCACTCCAAACTGTGCTAACTGGGGTCTTTAAGGGCAATTATGACTCTTTGTAAAGGGCGAAATTATTCCCTTTAGATTCTCGAAAACCCAGTCGCAGACACTAAAAAAGCCCTGGTGGACAGGGCTGGAAAAGAGTGGCGGGGGGGAGATTTGAACTCCCGACCTTCGGGTTATGAGCCCGACGAGCTACCAGACTGCTCTACCCCGCGTTGACCCTCAAAGCATACCTTTTGAGGCTTGTGCAACCTGGTCTTTGTTTAGGTTTCCTGGTATCGAAGAGCGCCGGCCACTTCCAGCTGCACACCTGGAGCAATTAGCAACACCTGTTCCTCTAATTCTTGCAGTCCGGTTGGGGTGAGCCAATCAAGTTGGCGAAGTAGGTGGAGCGCTACAGCGTGTTTTGCTCGTTTTGATCCGTCTTCTACCTTGATCGCCACACCCATCCCTTCACCAACGCGGCTTAGACATTGGACACCTTCTGCTCCACCCTTGCTCACGATTTGTCCGTGAGCTCGTTGCATGAGCTCAGTGTCAAATCGACCTTCACCTGCTACGAGTTCAGGATGGGCCAACATTGCCCTAATCACTTGTTCCATTTCTGCCTGACGTGATTCCCCGAGATGGGCATAGAGCAAAGCTATTTGGTCTAGCCGTAGGCGAAGGGTTGGTGCTCCACAGTCATCCCTGGCAGCTACGAGCTCGTCGGCAGGTAGCCCAAGCAATTCGGCTATGCGTCGATTCACTTCGACTTGCAGAGGATGGTTGCCTTGCAGGTATGAATCAAGGGGCCAACCCATTTTCTTGCTCGTCGCAAGAAAGCCAGCATGTTTCCCGGAGCAGTTGTGCTCTAACGGGCTCGTGCCTCCTGTTGGAATCGGGCATTGCAGCAGGCTTGGGTCTAGCTCGGCATTCCAAAGCAACCTGAAGGCTTCGCGGGCATGGGCGGCTGTCCCTGAATGGGATCCACAGCAGATTGCTAATCCTTTTTCCCCACAGTTCATTTGCTCTGCTGCACCACTACTCAAAAAAGGCAGTGCTTGAAAGGGCTTTAGGGCTGAACGGATGAAAGTTTCAAAGTCTTCATAGCCCGCTCGCATCAAGACGCGCCCTCGCCCATCGCAAACCACAGCATGCACGCGATGGATCGACTCCACGCTGGAGCCACGCTTAAGGCTTACTTCAAGAGGTGTTGTGCTCGAACGCTGGGAGCTTCCGAACCAGGTTGGAAGATTCATGCTCAAGCAGAATTTTGGGCTTCATAGAGCCTGGCAGAGACTCGCCCCCTTTGATGATGAAGCTTTTGATGAAGTCCATGGTTCGTGCCAAATAACCAAGCAATGGCACTTCGAGTTGGTGTTAATTGCTACTAATTCAAAGTGTTGTTTTTAAGTCTCAGGATGCTTTAGAGAGATTCGAGCTTATGAAGCTGTGATGCTTTCCATGACTCCAGAAGGCTTCCAGATCGTAAAAGCCTCGTTCGCTTGGCTGTAGAACATGCACGATTAATTCGCCGTAATCGAGCAGAGCCCATTTACCTTCATTAAGACCTTCGCTTCGCAATGGCAATCGATCGGCTTCTACCTCAAGGCGATCTTGCACAGATTTGGCAATTGCTCGTACTTGGACTTCAGACAGTCCTCCGGCAATCACCATCCAGTCCGCCAGGCTGGAGACCTCATCGATTCGGATCAGTTGAATTTCTGTAGCTTTGCGATCGTCGCAGGCTTCAGCGGCCATTTCTGCTAGCTGTTCACTATCCATAGACGTTCTCACTGCTTACGGATTGGCGAGATCCTTCCTGTTCAGCCATCTCTGCTCGAGCTTTTTCAGCACTTTTTCTAAGGGCTTCCAATCGATCTTCATAGAAGCTTCGCTTCTTCTTTTTGCGGGTTTGTTCCACAAGCTCCTTTAGAGCACCTCCGAGGCTCTTGTAGGCATTCGGCACGCTGTAATTGAAACGACAGGCCAGATCGATGGCCCGTTCATCGGCAGCGATTGCATCCTGAAGCCGCTTTTCAGAGTTGTTTTTTAAATAGAGCCGATATCCAGCGAAGCCCGAAAGACCTAGTGCCATTAATAGCAACAATCCGTCTTGAACCCAGAGTTCACCAATTGCACCGCCGAGGCCGATGGCTAGAGCAGCCATTTCCCAGCCATCGCGTGGAATGGTGTCGTTCTGGACTCGACCGACTTCATGCCAAAAGAGCAAGTTGCGATGGTCGATTGCGAGATTGTCCCATTGCTCGAGATCGATTTGGATCTCGACCTCATCTCGTCCGATTTCCTCGAGGGTTATGAGCGGTGGATCTACCGCTGCTGCCGCCTCCACGAACACCCAGCTCTGCATCTCTGGCGGCAGCTGCCCCTTAAGGCGCTGGAGTTCGCTCATGGTCTTGATCTCTCTCCGTACTCATCAAGCTAGCGACTACATGGCGCCTGGGTGTTTTCCCTGAGCTATCTCTGACGTTGCGTGGGAAGCTAGTCGCGTTTGGCCAACACCCGAAATTCCATGCCCCGTAGGTCTGATCTGCGTCGCATCCTGCTGCTGGGGTCAGGTCCGATCGTGATTGGCCAGGCCTGTGAATTTGATTATTCCGGCACTCAAGCATGCAAGGCCTTGCGGGATGAAGGTTTTGAGGTGGTGTTGGTGAATTCCAATCCGGCCTCAATCATGACGGATCCGGAGATGGCTGATCGCACCTATATCGAGCCGCTCACACCCGAGGTGGTGACTCGCGTCATTGAGTTAGAGCGCCCTGATGCGTTGCTGCCAACCATGGGCGGCCAGACGGCTCTTAATTTGGCGGTGGCATTGGCTGAAAATCACACACTCGAACGTTTTGGCGTTGAGTTGATAGGTGCAGATCTAGCTGCAATTCGAAAGGCCGAAGATCGCCAGCTGTTTAAGCAGGCGATGGAGCGTATAGGAGTCAACGTTTGTCCTTCAGGGATTGCTTCCAGCCTCAAGGAGGCAGAAGAGGTTGGTGAAGTGATTAATAGTTTTCCGCGTATCGTCCGACCGGCCTTCACTCTTGGCGGCAGTGGTGGTGGCATTGCTTACAACCCTGAAGAATTTGCAGCGATCTGCAAAAGCGGTCTTGATGCCAGCCCGGTTTCTCAGATCTTGATCGAAAAGTCGTTGTTGGGTTGGAAGGAATTCGAGTTAGAGGTGATGCGTGATTTGGCGGATAACGTTGTGATCGTCTGTAGCATTGAAAATCTCGATGCAATGGGTGTTCATACAGGAGATTCAATCACTGTTGCTCCTGCGCAAACTCTCACCGATCGTGAGTATCAGAGGCTTAGAGATCAATCCATTGCCATTATTCGTGAGATAGGTGTTGCTACGGGGGGTAGCAATATTCAGTTCGCGATCAATCCAGATGATGGCCAGGTGGTTGTTATTGAAATGAATCCGCGCGTTAGTCGATCATCAGCGCTGGCAAGTAAGGCCACGGGGTTTCCAATTGCCAAGATTGCTGCTCGTCTTGCTGTTGGTTATACCCTTGACGAAATTATCAACGACATCACGGGTAAGACACCAGCATGTTTTGAACCCACAATTGATTATGTCGTCACGAAGATCCCACGATTTGCATTTGAGAAGTTTAAGGGCAGCCCTGCTGTTCTCTCTACGGCAATGAAGTCTGTTGGAGAGGCAATGGCGATCGGTCGCTGTTTCGAAGAGTCTTTTCAGAAAGCGATGCGTTCTCTGGAAATTGGGCGGGCTGGTTGGGGTTGTGATCGGCAAGAGCCAGAATTTACGCCTACAGAAATTGAGCGTTTGTTGCGTACGCCTTCTCCTGAGCGGATCATGGCAGTGAGAACAGCGATGTTGGCCGGACGCAGTGACAATGATATTTACTCTTTGAGCAAAATTGATATTTGGTTTTTAGCTAAATTACGCCACCTGATCAATATTGAGACAACGCATCTGCATGGCCGCACATTAGATGAATTGGATCAGGAGTCTCTACTCTGCTTGAAGCAGCTTGGCTATTCCGATCGTCAGATTGCTTGGGCGACAGGTTCTGAAGAGCTCGCTGTACGTGCACGTCGTGAACTGTTAAATATCAAACCTATTTTTAAGACAGTCGATACTTGCGCTGCCGAATTTTCATCTACTACTCCATATCATTATTCAACTTATGAGCGACCCCTGTACCGTCTTGATTCTGATGACCAATTGTATAAACTTGAGCCGGAAAGTGAGGTCGTTACAGACAGTCGCGCAAAAGTGATGATTCTTGGCGGGGGTCCTAATCGCATCGGCCAAGGAATTGAGTTTGACTATTGCTGTTGCCATGCTTCATTTGCTGCGCAGGACAAGCGATTTGTCACTGTGATGGTTAACAGTAATCCCGAAACTGTCTCTACTGACTATGACACTAGTGACAGACTTTATTTCGAACCTCTTACTCTTGAGGATGTACTAAATGTGATCGAGGCTGAACGGCCTAATGGTGTCATCGTTCAGTTTGGTGGTCAGACCCCACTCAAGTTGGCCATTCCCTTGCTTCGTTGGCTAGAGAGTTCGATCGGAAAGTCAACAGGCACACGTATATGGGGTACATCACCAGAATCAATTGATAGGGCTGAAGATCGTGAACAGTTCGAGGCGATCCTGCGGCAGCTTCAAATTCGCCAGCCTCGTAATGGCTTGGCTCGCAGTGAAGAAGATGCCCGAGCCGTAGCACTTCGCATTGGTTATCCCGTTGTTGTTCGTCCCTCTTATGTGCTTGGAGGCCGAGCCATGGAGGTGGTGTTTGATGAACAAGAGTTGAATCGCTATATGGCTGAAGCGGTTCAGGTCGAACCTGATCATCCAGTGCTCATCGATCAGTATCTGGAAAATGCTGTGGAAGTTGATGTTGATGCTCTCTGTGACTCTGATGGAGTTGTCGTGATTGGTGGTTTGATGGAACACATTGAGCCTGCTGGAATTCACTCTGGTGATTCCGCTTGCTGCCTTCCCTCCATCTCTCTTGGTGAGCAAGCCCTTCGCACGATTCGTCTCTGGAGTGAAGCGTTGGCCCTTGCGCTCAAAGTTCAGGGGTTGATCAATCTGCAGTTCGCTGTCCAGCGGGATGAAGCGGGTGAGGAACAAGTGTTCATCATCGAGGCCAATCCTCGTGCTTCTCGTACCGTTCCTTTTGTGGCTAAAGCCACAGGAGTACCCCTGGCCAGGATCGCAACTAGGCTCATGGCAGGAGAGACCTTGGCGGCTGTTGGACTTACGCATGAGCCTCAACCGCCTCTTCAGTCTGTCAAGGAAGCCGTCTTGCCATTCCGTCGTTTCCCTGGAGCCGATTCGGTGCTTGGCCCGGAGATGCGGTCCACTGGAGAAGTGATGGGTTCAGCCTCCAGTTTTGGCATGGCGTTTGCCAAGTCTGAACTTGCAGCTGGTGATCCCCTCCCAATTCGTGGAACTGTCTTTCTCTCTACTCATGACCGGGATAAGCCAGCGCTACTACTTGTCGCTGAAAGGCTGATTGAACTTGGTTTTGATCTCACGGCCACCTCCGGAACTGCTCAAGCCCTTAATCAGGCTGGATTGAACGTTCAGCCAGTACTCAAGGTTCATGAGGGACGTCCCAATATCGAAGATTTGATTCGCTCTGGTCAGATTCAGTTGGTGATCAACACACCTATTGGCCGTCAGGCCGCTCATGACGACAAATATTTGCGACGAGCAGCTCTTGATTACTCCGTGCCTATCCTTACGACGATTGCTGGAGCACGAGCCGCTGTCGAGGGAATCACGGCACTCCAGCAACAGTCATTATCCGTAGCGGCCCTTCAAGACATCCATGTTTGATCTCCCATTAGGCTTGCTCAACTGAAATTCTTGCCGTGATCGCTAACGCTTCCCCTATTGTTTTGGCTCCTGGTAGTGATTGTCGAGAACTATTTCAGGCGGCTTATGAGAATCGCTACACCTGGGATCCGGTCTTTTCTGGTTATCGGGGTCGGTGTCTCTGGGTCAAGGATGATCTTGTCGTGGAAGGGAAGTTTGAGTTGGGAGCGGATCTTAAGGCCCATATTGATGGTATTGAAGATGAATTGATCGCTAAGGCTGTCTCTTCCCAGCTATGGGAAGTTGCCATACATCGAGTACGACGCAGTTTTGAAAAGACCCATGGTGAAAACACTTTTACCGCAGGTGACAACGATGAAGTTGGCTTAGAAGTGATCGTTGGAGGTAAAAATCTTGGTGATCGTTATCGCATCAAAAATGATGTGGTGACGATGGTTCATCGCCATATTCACGGAACAGTGGTGACCATTTTTACAAAAAGTACGACGGATACAGGTTGTGGCTACCTAAGTCATACTTACAGCAGTCAATACCACGACCCAAAAACAAATGAGCCTACCAGTGGAGTAAGTCAGTTCACTGATACTTTTGTGCCCTTGGCTGATGATGGCTTATGGGTATTGAGTGAAAGGTTAGTGGAAAAAGATGCTTTTGCTGGAATGGCTGCTGAACGGCAGTTGTTTAAGTTCGTAGAGCTTGAGCAGCTTTAAAATAAGTGATAATGGTTGTCAATTTACTCGGGATTAATATAGGCAGCCTTTGCTTGATTGTCAGTGCTGAAAGCATTGATTCTGCTGGAAAAGCCAATCAATTCTTTTAAGTCTATCTGTTTTTAGAAGTAATTAAAATATTTCACTCGAACGAAAATTTCATCTGTGGTTGACCAATTGTCAACCTTATCTTGCTCACAGCCAGCTTGATGATATTAGGGGTAGGCTTTATGTCCTTGATACGCCAATGCTATTGCTGTTCATCATGCAGGTCATTCGGCTTTAGCTTTTATGAGGCTAGATCAATAGCTCGCTGACTTTGCTGAGATCACATTGGGCCATCATGGCCATGGGCCATGACACTGGCAATATATTTCAGGTTTCTCTGGTGCAATCCCTGTTGCATATCCCTGTTGCTGTCAGTCTCTGTTGGCTACCTGTTGCTGATCGAGGGTCCTGGTTGCTGATCGAGGGTTTGTCTGGGCTGTTGCTCATACCCTTATGGGCTCATTGTTGTTCTAAGCCTGACTGGCTTACTAGTGAGTGCGATAGCGAATATTCTTTGGCATAAAGAAAAACCTACCGATTTGAATGGGTGTAGACGTGAGGCTCAAAACGTCACTTCAAGACTCGTCTGGAATAGGACTGACGTCTTTGAGTTTTTCATTCAATTGCATTGCCAGAGTCTGACGTCCTACTGCCAGCACTTTTAGTGTGTCTTCGTGCATGCGTAGTTGGGCATCAGCAACTTGCATGCCACGGATCAGTTCCTTCAGTTCATCTGGTAGTGAATTCAGGTCGTAGCGCTTGCCTTCGAAGGTGAGCACTGGGTCAGATTTATTGGCTGCAGAGTCAGTCATTGTGTTTGAGTTCTGTTCTTGAGTGTCATTTGTACTTTTGGACCTACCTAAGGGCCATTTGGGAGCCATTGTTAGGGGAAACAGAGCTTTACCTTTAGCATTGAACCAAAGATTGGATCTTAATCCTATGGGATGCGTTCAATTCCTTTGTCTTTCTTTGAGACACTCTGCAAATCACGAATGAACTGTCGTTCGCAGAGCTCTCTATAGCGACCCGTACGGGACATTAGTTCGTCATGGCTGCCACGATCACTGATACGTCCTTGTTCTAAGACAACAATCTGATCGGCTTCCTGAACAGTTGCTAGACGATGGGCAATCACTAGAACGGTTCGTCCTTGCATGGCACGACGTAGTCCAAGTTGTATCGCTGCTTCCGCTTCTGCGTCTAGTGCACTAGTGGCTTCATCTAATAGCAGCACGGCTGGATTGCCGAGCACGGCTCTAGCAATGGCGATGCGTTGCAGTTGGCCACCAGAAAGGTTTGTGCCGCGTTCTTCCAATTGAGTGGAATATCCTTCCGGTAAGGACATGATGAAATCGTGAGCGTTGGCAAGGATTGCTGCTTCTTTGACCTTCTCTTGGCTCACACTTCGACCGAAAAGAATGGCTTCTTCGACGCTGCCAGAGAAGACTGTTGTTCGTTGCGGCACCAAGGCCACCTGATGTCTTAGCTCCTGGGCTTTGACCTGGCTGAGCTCATGACCATCTAGAAGAATCTTTCCTTGCTGGGCAGTGTTGAAGCGTAAAAGTAATGAAAACAGAGTGCTCTTTCCAGCACCAGATGGACCCACGAGTGCAACGATCTGGCCAGCCTTCACTTCTAGAGACAGATCGTGTAGCACTTGTTGCTCATTGACATAGGCAAAACTGACGTGACGAAGCACTAGATCACCTTTTAAGTGACCCAGTGGTTCAGCTTGGTCAATGTCAGGAGGTTCCTGTGGTTCGCGTTCAATTTCTCGCAGGCGTCGCAGTGAGGCCTGGCCTTGCTGGAATTCATTGAAATTCGTGGTGAGGTGGCTAATGGGATCGATCAGCATCAGCAAGGCAGCCACATAGCTGCTGAAACTTTGGCCATCCATTCCGCCGGTTTGAATCCGAGCCGCACCAATCGCCAAGATTGTGAGGATGCCAGCGGCTTCGATAAAGCCCACGACAGGATGCTGTAGAGCGAGCAGACGCAGGGTTTGGTATCGCGCTTGACGATGAAGATCAACTTCGGCATCAAAGCGCTTCTGAAGCCAGGGTTCTGCAGCAAAGGCTCTCACCAAAGGCAACCCTTGGATTGCTTCACCAAGTAGCCCTGCAAGATCGCTCACCTGACGCTGGCTGCGTTCGGCAGCTCTCATGACTCTGGCACCAAACTGGCTTACCAAGATCGCCACAATTGGCGCTAGCAGCAGGGTGGCTAGTGATAGTTGCCAGTCAAGAAAAACCATATAGCCAAATACCGCTACCAATTGCAGAGCACTTGGTGTGGTGTCTTGAATGGTCTTGTAAATCACTTCTCCCACCCGATCGGCATCCTCAGTGAGCCGATAGGTCAGATCTCCTGAAGACAGTTTCTCGAGGGCCCCTAGTTCGACTTGTTGCAGCTGTGCAAACAAATCACGACGCAGGTCTTGGCTCACTCGCAATGCTGGCCCGGCAAGCATGGTGTCCTGTCCGAATTGAGCCAGTTTTTGAACCAGAAAAACAGTGAGTGCTATGGCAATCACTTGGACGACCTGGGCCAGCTTGCCTGCCCCGATCGCTGGAATCAGCTGCCCAGCAAGCCATGCCAGTAGCGGCCAGCATCCTACGTAAATCAGTATGCACACACCTCCCCAGATCAGCCTGCGCAGGTGAGGGCGTAAGAGGGGAAGCAGTCTGCGGAAGCCGGCTTCGGAGGAGGAAAACATCGAGTCACACTAGTTGCGTGAACGCTCTGCTTATTCAATGAAGTTGGATCAATTTCTTAAATGGCAGGGCTGGGTGGCCACTGGAGGCGAGGCGAAACAGCTGATCCAGTCAGGGCAGGTGTTTGTCAATGGCTCTGTTGAAACAAGGCGTGGCCGCAATTTGAGTTCAGGCAACCGGGTTCGATTGGGCACAGATGAGGCGGTCTTTGTCGGCAATGCTTCGACAGGGCCGTAAGTTAGCCCCTGCGGAACTTCAGAGGACCCGAGCGTGCGTAAACCCGTGATCGCTGGCAACTGGAAGATGCACATGACCTGTGCTCAGGCAAGGGAGTACACGGCCATGTTCCTGCCATTAATCGAAGCCACTCCCAATGACCGTCATGTAGTGATTGCCCCACCATTCACCGCTATCTCCTCATTGGCAGAGTCCGTTGGCGGCACTCGTCTGGAATTGTCAAGCCAGAATGTGCATTGGGAGGATGATGGTGCTTATACCGCAGAGGTTTCGCCAACGATGCTTCTGGAGCATCAAGTGCGATACGCGATTGTTGGGCATAGTGAACCACGCAAATACTTCAGTGAGAGTGATGAACAGATCAACCGTCGTGCTCGTTCAGCCCAAGCGCATGGTCTGATCCCGATTGTCTGCGTGGGTGAAAGTGATGAGCAGCGTGAACGAGGAGAGGCTGAGCGTGTGATTCGACGACAGGTGGAACAGGGACTGGAAGACACCGATCCAGACAAGCTTGTGGTTGCTTATGAGCCCATCTGGGCCATTGGCACGGGCAAGACGTGCGAAGCATCGGAGGCGAATCGTATCTGTGGCCTCATTCGTCGTTGGGTCGGTGCTTCAGAACTAATCATTCAGTACGGCGGTTCGGTCAAACCAGGAAATATTGATGAGTTGATGTCAATGAGTGATATCGACGGAGTGTTGGTGGGTGGTGCCTCCCTTGACCCAGAGAGTTTTGCTCGCATTGCCAATTATCAAACCAGTTAAATCTCCTTGGCCTCAGGAATGGGGACAGCGAACGAAGGTGATGGGGGTGATTAATATCACGCCCGATTCTTTTAGCGATGGTGGCAATTATCTAGAGCCTGCTAGTGCCCTTGCACAGGCAACTCTTCTTATACAGCAAGGGGCTGATGTACTAGATCTTGGTGCTCAGAGCACGAGGCCTAAGGCCGAGGAGGTTGGCTGGCACGAGGAGTTGAACAGAATGATGCCTGCTCTTCATGCAATACGTGCAGCTCACCCGCAGGCGTTGATCTCTGTGGATACATTCCTTGTGGAGGTGGCGGAGGCGGCTCTGCAAGCAGGTGCAGATTGGATTAATGATGTCAGCGGCGGCAGGCGTGACCCTGAGTTGCTGAGGGTTGTTTCCGAAGCAGGATGTCCCTATGTGTTGATGCATAGCCGTGGCAACAGTCAATCCATGGATCAACTCGCCACTTATAGCGATGTGATTGAAGAGGTTCGTCTTGGACTACTTCGTCGAACGGATCAAGCTTTGGCTGCTGGTATTCGATCTGATCAGTTGATTTGGGACCCAGGCTTGGGTTTTGCTAAAACCACTGAACAAAATCTGATGTTGTTGAAGCATCTAGAGAGGATTTGCTCTGAAGGCTTCCCTGTTTTGGTTGGGCCCTCAAGGAAACGCTTCATCGGAGATGTTTTGCACCAACCGGACCCAGAGGCTCGTCTATGGGGTACTGCCGCCGTGGCCTGCCGTTGTGTGCAGGCGAAGGCGGCAATGGTAAGAGTGCATGATGTGGGCCCAATCCATCAGACCCTTCAAATGGCTAGCAGACTCTGGTAATTAGGGTTTGAGTTGCTTTTTAATCATTCGCCAGACGATTGGTTGTCTGGCGTTGTTACTCCTTCAATTCGATCTTCAATTTCCTGGTAAAGCTCTTGCAATTGCTGAATATTCTCATCAGATGTTTCCCAGTAACCTCTGCCATTAACTTCTAATAAGGTGCCAACAATACGACGGAAACTATGTGGATTAAGTTCCATGAGACGCTTACGCATCTCTGGATCATTGATGAAGGTTTCGTTTGACTCTTCGTAGACAAAGTTATCTACCTGTCCGCTAGTTGCGCTCCAGCCGAGGGTAAAGTTCAGGCGCTTGGCGACTTCGCGAACGCCTTCATAGCCTGAGTTGACCATGCCTTCATACCATTTTGGATTAAGTAGCTTTGTACGGGAATCCAATCGAATCGTTTCGCTCAGTGAGCGGACCTGCGCATTTGCTGTTGTTGTATCTGCGATGTAACTCGCGGGAGCTTTGCCATCATCTCTAAGACCCTTGATTAAATTTGTGGGGTCTGAGTCGAAGTAGTGGCTGACATCAGTAAGAGAAATTTCAGCAGAATCAAGGTTTTGGAAAGTGACATCTGCTGTTTTCATAACAGATTCAAATACTTCTCTGTTTTGGTTCATCTCTCCTGGGTTGTCAGCATTAAAGGCAAATGTCTTGCGTGAAAGATACATCTCTTGAAGTTCATTCTCTTCTTCCCATGTTGAGTTCTCTACTGCAAGATTTACGTTTGAGCTATAACTTCCACTTGAATTAGAAAATACACGGCAAGCGGCATCCCTAAGGCTTGTGCCTTGTTCCTTTGCTTGTTCAAGGGAGTGTTTGCGTACGAAGTTTTGATCAAGTGGTTCATCGGCCTCAGCTGCCATCTTGACGCCTTGATCGATTAATGCCATTTGGTTGATAAACAGATCTCGAAATACTCCTGAACAGTTCACAACCACATCAATCCTTGGCCGACCAAGCTCTTCAAGGGGAATGAGTTTTAGCTTGTTAACACGGCCTACAGAGTCTGGTACTGGATTTACACCAATAAACCAGAGAATTTGCGCAAGTGATTCGCCGTAGGTTTTGATGTTATCTGTACCCCAAAGAACACAGGCAATTGTTTCTGGCCAATCGCCCTGTTCTTGGCGTTGACGTTCAATTAATTTATCGACGACTCCTTTTGCTGCAGCAACGGCAGCTCTGGTTGGAATGGCCTGTGGATCGAGAGCATGAATGTTTTTGCCACTTGGCAGAACCCCTGGATTTCTAATTGGGTCTCCACCTGGACCAGGAAGCACATATTCTCCATCGAGGGCACGCAGAAGGCTCTGCATTTCCATGTCTGCGCATATCTTTTCAAGGCAACCGCGCAAATAAGCAAACAGTTTGTCAAGCTCAATGGAATCAATGTTGCCGAATCCAGCTTTTCTACAGGCTTGCAACCATGCATTGGGGCGTGTTACACCAAAACGCTGAAGTAGATTAAAAAACCAATCCAAATACCAGTTGGAATTATCTTTCATATTCACGCGTCCGTCTCGTCCAGTGAGAGATTGCACCATCGCCCTAACGGCAACACGAGATGCCTCAGTGATAGTGCGATTGAGCTCTACATCAGCAAGAATGCCGTCATCATTTCCTTTGTAAATATCTTCTATTTTGCGATCTATTGCTTCTGCTAACAGCCCAGGAAGCGAGCGAAGACCGTCGTCTTCACGTTCAAGGGCGGCGATGCTTACTAGAGTCGCTATCGCTTCTTCTGCCGTGGGTGGTTTGCCGATCGTGTGAAGTCCACATGGCAGAAGGCGACTCTCGATTTCCATCAATTGGCTATACACCGCGCCTACAACGGCATCCCGTTGGTCGAGATCTAGCTCTGCCGCGTCTTGTTCTGGCAGGTCTACGTCGCGATCAAGATTGCATTGGCGTGCGGTTTCAATGATGGTATTGACGATTTGCACACCACGACCGCCTTCACGCAGTTGTTGGTAGGACCCCACCAGTTCGCCCAGTTCCTTGAGGCCTTTATATAGGCCTGCATTTTCTGCTGGAGGAGTGAGGTAGCTGATTGTGGAGGCATAACCACGCCTTTTTGCAATCGTTGCTTCGGAGGGATTGTTTGCTGCGTAGTAATAAAGATTTGGCAGCCCTCCGATCAATGAATCTGGATAGCAGGTTTCACTCATGCCCATCTGCTTGCCTGGCATGAATTCGAGAGATCCGTGGGTGCCAAAATGGAGCACAGCATCAGCTTTCCAGATCTTTTCGAGATAGGTGTAGTAAGCAGCAAAGCCGTGATGAGGACTGGCGCTTCTTGAGTAGAGCAAGCGCATTGGGTCTCCTTCGTAGCCGAAGGTGGGTTGAACGCCTACAAAGATGTTGCCGAAGTGACGTCCATAGATCAGTAGGTTTTGACCATCACTATTGAGTTCTCCTGGCGGCTTGCCCCAGTTTTCTTCAAGGCGCTCTGAATAAGGTGTCAGGTGCTCGTACTCAGCCACACTCATACGGTGTGCAATGGCCAGTTCTGGTGCTCCTTCTAGTGCTTCAGGATCATTGATTACCGCCTCCATCAGTGCTTTGGAGTCTTTGGGGAGGTTTTGGATGTCGTAGCCCTGAGCCTTCATTTCCTCCAAAACACGATGGATGGAACCAAAAACATCGAGGTAGGCAGCACTGCCAACATTTCCTTTATCTGGAGGGAAACTAAAAATAGTAATTGCTAATTTTTTCTCAGCTCTTGACTTGATTCTTAGAGATGACCAACGGATTGCTCGTTCAGCAATCGCATCAACCCGGTCTTGAAGTGTGTGGGCTTTGCCGGTGGCATCATCCCTACCAGAGAGCACGATTGGCTCGATGGCTCCGTCTAATTCAGGGATGGCGATTTGTAGTGCAACCTGAACTGGATGCAGGCCTAAGTCACTAACTTCCCATTCCTGAGTTGTTTGGAAGACAAGCGGGAGCGCAACCATATAAGGGCGGCTAAGGCGCTTGAGAGATTCGATAGCCTTGGGGTGATCCTGTCTGGCAGGGCCACCCACAAGGGCAAATCCAGTGAGGGAAACTACCCCATCGACTAGGGGTTGGTCAGGGTTGATTGGGTCGAAAAAGAAGGCATTGACAGGCTTAGAGAAATCAAGCCCACCGCAGAAAATGGGGAGGACACGTGCACCACGGAACTCAAGCTCTTGAATGACAGCGACATAGTGGGCATCATCACCAGTGACGATGTGGCTTCGCTGCAGGACAAGACCGATCATTGGGCCTTTGTGGGCTTTCTCTGAGAGATCCGTGCGGCTGGTCGTCCAGTTGAGGTACTCCTTGAGGTCTTCAAACATCGACGGGGCCATCGGATGCCAGATACCTAGGTCCGGGAAGATCTCTGGCTCCACGATGTCTAGTTTTGGACGATCTTCCCCTTCTGTCGCTGGAAAGACATACTTATCCGCCAGCATTAATAGGAAGTTGCGCAGGTTGTCTGGCGTACCTCCTAGCCAGTATTGAAAGCTGAGCACGAAGCTTCTTGCATCTTGTGCTTTATCAACCGGCAGATATTTAAGAACGTTGGGGAGTGTATTTAATAGTTTGAGCATTGCGTCTTGGAATCCAGCACCGTTTGATTCCTTTCGCTTTTTCATGAAGTTGGCGATAACACTATCGCTCTGTCCCAGCTGGGCCATGGTGAAGGTGCCAAGCTTGTTGAGCCGCATCACCTCCGGCATGGAAGGAAAGACAACAATGGCTTTGAGCCGCTCGCGATGGGGGGTGACAGCGTCCACCACTTTCTGAGCTAGGTCTTCAATGAAAATCAGCGAGGCGATAAAAACATCGGCTTCGGCTACATCGGCTTGGAAGTCTGCAAAGTTGCTTGGATCGCGCAGTTCTTCGATGAGGTAACCACTCAGTTCAACGCCAATGGCTCCATTTTGTGCATTGAGGCTGTTTGCGGCCTGGGAAAGCGCACTTTGGTACTGAGGTTCGAGTACCAAATACACCGCTTTCATGACAGCTTGATGGCTGTGGTCCTCAGCAGGAGCAACTCGGCGATCGGCTGAGCGAACCTGCGTGAACATTGGAGTACTGCAAAGTAATTCGATGAAGCCTAGGTTGTCTGGGGCTCAGAGTGAAGTTCGCTGCCTGTGTGTTAATGAGTCGACCCATAGGCTTTATTCAGTGATCGCCCTCCCATGACCTCAGTCCCTCCAGAGTTGATTCCTGTTGTGGTTGCTGGCGCACTAGGCCGCATGGGGGCTGAGGTCATCAAAGCTGTTCATCTCGCTTCTGATTGTGAGTTGGTTGGTGCAGTGGACACAACGCCAGGCAAGGAAGGTGTGGAGATAGGCGAGGAGCTTGGAATTGGTGTTCTTGATGTTGCTTTGACGTCCGACATTGAGGCTTGTCTTTGTTCTGTCAGCCAGTCTTTTCATCGGACTGGCCCTGGACAAGGCGCTGTGCTTGTTGATTTCACACATCCTTCAGTGGTTTATGAGCACACCAGGGCGGCGTTTGCCTATGGGGTTTATCCGGTCATAGGCACCACAGGACTCTCACATCAGCAGTTGGTTGATCTCAGTGAATTTGCAGCCAAAGCATCGATGGGAGGCGCTGTGATCCCAAATTTCTCTGTTGGCATGGTCTTACTGCAACAGGCAGCAGCAGCGGCTGCAAGCTTTTATGACAATGCAGAACTGACTGAGTTGCATCACAACCGTAAGGCTGATGCCCCGAGTGGCACATGTATAAAAACTGCAGAGATGATGGAGGAGCTCGGTAAAAGTTTTAATTCGCCTGAAGTTGATGAGCATGAATCGCTGACTGGTTCCCGTGGTGGCTTACGAGCTAGTGGCTTAAGACTCCATTCGCTTCGTCTGCCTGGATTGGTTGCCCATCAGGAAGTGATGTTCGGAGCTCCTGGAGAGAGCTATACACTCCGGCACGACACCATTGACCGTTCGGCCTACATGCCAGGTGTGTTGCTAACCGTTCGTAAGGTGCGACAGCTACAAGGTCTGGTTTATGGCCTTGAACGCCTCATCTGAAATTCATTTGCGTGTCGATGTTGGTCCCTTTGCGTCAAGGAGAGCTTCAGAGGCTTATCCCTGCAGTGGCCACCAGTAATCAATTCGCAGCGGCCCTTGGCAACCCTCGCAAGATTCTGCAGAGGGTCATGATCGCCGCCATTGGAGGTGTGATCACACTATTGATTAGTCAGAGCCAGCTGGCGAGCCGATGGGGTGCTGTCTGGCTTGTTGTTGGAGTGGCTCTTCTGCTCTATGTGCTTTGGGGCCCAATCGTTGAAGCGGGTCAGCGAAATGCAGTACTTCGTCGTTATCCGGCGGCGGCCATCTTCGAAGGTGAGGTGGCCAATGTGTTCACACGTGAACGAGTGCTGGAACGTCATGAGCAAGCGAACAAGCTTGGAGAATTGGAGCTTGTTGAGAACAGACGTACTTGGATTGTTCTTGAGTTAGAGGATGAAGATGGATATTTGGGTCAATTGAGCTTTCCGATGTCCAAGAAGCATCAGTTCATCCGAGCTGGATCTCTCATTCGTTGCCTTGTGCTGAGCGATCGCAAGGATTTCAGCCGTATCGCTGCACTGACTGATGCATGGTTGCCAGGGCAGCGGTTGTGGGTCGGGGAGTATCCCTTTTTGCTAAGGCCTGCATTTGAGGAGCTGTGCCAGTTGCGTTTTGCTCGCCAGACCAGCTGAATCGCGCTAAGAGATTTTTCTTGCCACTAGATTGAAGAGTCTTATGAGTGCAAATGGCATTGTTCGTTTGACTTATACAATTAGTAGATTCCTCTGTGAGGTTCTCAACAAGAGGATGGTTGATCAATCAATACTTTTAAGATTGAACACTTTTAGGATTTGCTACTGAAATACCGGGGGGTGCCAGCCAGTTAAAATCTCTGTGGATGCTTCGCCATGCTCAGGGATATTGCATTGCCCTTCACTTTTTGCAGAGATGGTTGGGAAACTGCTTTGAGGATCTTTAGAACATGATTGATCAATTCACAGCTATTGGCGATCTTGCAGCAAAATCACTAGTGATCTGTTTCTCATTTTCTGGTTGACCACTTGAACCGGTTCCACTCTGCAGCAAAAGGGTCTTTGCCAGTTGACATACGAGTGAAGATCCTTGGCGCTGGTCCCACTGGGACCCTTTTGGCGCTTGCTCTTGCTCGGCTAGGTAACAGCGTCACCCTCTGTGACCCCTTAACAGTTGAAGAGTTGCCAGCACGAAGTAGAGCCTATGCCCTTACGCATTCATCAAGGCGATTGCTTCAATCACTTGATCTATGGGCCTCACTGATTCCTCATCTCGCTCCATTTACAAGATTGCGGCTAGATGATCAGGAGCTGAATCGTCATACCTATTTTGAGGTTGATGATCTTTCAAGCCAAAATCAGCTTCACGGTGCCGTCGGCTGGATTCTTGACCATCGACCATTAATGGAATTGCTGATTGATCGTCTTCAGACATCTCCAAAGGTGCTTTTGAATTTGGGGAGGTTTGATGATCATCATCTCGATGGGCACGATTTGGTTGTTGCGGCTGATGGTCCGAGATCTCTTACCCGGCAGGCATGGGGTATCAACACTTGGAACCATCCTTATCAAAATGGGTGTTTAACCGCCAAGGTGCTGCTTCGGGGTGCTGATCCTTTGATGGCATATGAGCTTTTTCGTGCTGAAGGTCCTCTAGCTGTCTTGCCAATGGGAGGTGAGGTCTTCCAGATGGTTTGGAGTGGTCCTTTGAGACGATGCCAAGAACGTGCTGGTCTGTCTCCTTCGTGCTTTCTTGATCATCTTGCTGCGGTGTTACCTGATGGCCTTCAGCCAGATGTGCTCTTGGATCGTCCTGCGGCATTCCCTCTCCAACTCGCCTTTGCCTTTCGTTTGCAGCGAGGTCGTGGCGTCCTTGTGGGTGAATCGGGGCATCGCTGTCACCCTGTCGGAGGACAAGGGTTGAATCTTTGTTGGCGTGACGTAAGCACGTTGATGAAGCTTGTGAAGAATGTAGATGAGGGCAAGTTGCCTGTTGAGAAGTTGCCTCAGGTCTATGCCCGCAAGCGCATTTTTGATCTCGTGTTGGTTGGTTTATTTACTGATCTGATCGTGCGCTTTTTCTCCAGTCGAAACATCCTGTTGCTGATGGTTCGACTGCCGCTGATGTTTCTTCTGGCTCGCCTCTCGTTGTTGCGTCAGTTGCTTTTGAAGGCCATGACAGATGGACCCATCACAGTCATCAGATTGTTGCCAGAATGATCGTCTACTGCAGTTGGTTAAATGGTGATCAGTAGCCATCCGCAGCCCTCATTCTCACCCCAGTTACTGCAGTTTTTGCAACAGAAACTCGGCCTTAGCGAGAACGCTCTGAACTTGGGCTTGCGTCAGGCAGAACTTGAGCAAGCACCTCTGCCGGTCGTGCTTTGGAGTTTCGGTTTACTCAGCTTGGCTCAGTATCAGCAGGTTCTCGATTGGGAAAATGATCAGGAGTAGATAATCAGTGACTTCACTGGTATCTCAACTGGAAGTTGCTGCCGCCCGCCCAGAGCGGCTAATTCGATCACAAAACCACATCCCACCAGATCGCCACCAGCTTTCTCGATTAACTCGACTGTGGCTCTTGCAGTTCCTCCAGTCGCCAGAAGGTCGTCCACCAATAAGACACGGGGATGACCTTGCAGAGCATCCGCATGGATCTCGAGCCGATCGCTGCCGTACTCCAGGGAATAGTCGATGCCAAGAACATCACCAGGCAATTTGCCAGGCTTCCTAACCGGAACAAAGCCGATTTTCCGATTCGTTGCTAAAGCTGTTCCCACAATGAATCCACGTGATTCGATTCCGACAATTAAATCGGGTTTGAGTTCTGTGCAGAGATCTCCTAGTTGTCGCATCACTTCATCCCAGCCATCGGGATCACGCAGCAGGGGACTGATGTCCCGAAAGAGAATTCCAGGTTTTGGAAAGTCTGGTACGTCTTGAATGAGGTGGCGAAGATCCAAAGAGTGGTGACGCAGGGGCCTTAGGCCTGGCATCATCGCAGCCATGATCAATGCAACAACCACTTCAGATCCTTCATCAACTGTTCAGCCACAGAAACCCTTTGAGCAAAAGCAGAGCGGCTTGCAGAACAACACCGTTCTTGGCAGGAGAGGACTTGAGCGTCTAGACCTTCTCTTGCTTGTGGTCGAATCACTTGATCTCAATGGTGGTGAGGCGATGCTCTGGGCAACCAATCAGTTGGGTTTGCAGAAACAGTTCCCCAACCGGGTTGAGCTTTGGAAGCGACGTTGTCACAATCCACTGAGACGCGCTACCCGTCGAGGTGACCTCAGTTCTATTGATACTGAGGCTTTGCTTCGCCTGCTTTGTTTTATGGCAAGCCGTCTTTATCCCCTTCTTCATCAGCTGCTTTCTTCACGTGAACCAGAAGAACTCAATTTGCAGCGCTGGACTTTGCTTGATCAGCGACTGCGCGATCTGATCGAGGAGAGGATGAATCCTCGGCGAGGAGCTGTTCAGCGTCTGTTGAGGCCAGAGCAATCTCAGCCTATTCAGCGTGAGCTGGTGCTTACGCTTGCTCTTGCTGCTGGTAATGGAGGAGTCGATCGCCTGCGCGCCAGCCTGCTTGATCCGACCCCCTGATGCTGAACCTCTCTTTCCGTTATGACCAAACGGCAGTCCGCCTTCAGGTGGAGGGCCTGCCAGATTCCTCCGCAGGTCACGGGGATGGTGTTCTAGGCATCCTGTCGGGATGGCGGCTGCAGTTGGTTGGTTCACCAGAGCTAGAAGGCAAGCGTGAACATTTGCAGGCCTTGATGGCTGCTGTGCTCCCCTATTCACGCCACCGCATTTCTGGTGTCAGTCGAGCTTTTGGTGACGAAACCAGTGTGGTTGTTATCTCTCCTGTTGGGGACAGACATCAACTGCTTTTGCGTAGTAGTCAGCCGAATGTCCCTCCTCTCACTCTTAACCTTGATGATGCAGAGCTTGCTGATCTCGTGCGTTGTCTGGATGAACTTCGTCTTGACTCACGAGTGCAGGTTCACTGGGAGTTGCCAATTGATTACCCATTGCCTCGTCAGGAATTGGCCGAGCGAGTCCCTCTTGGCCAACGCTTAGGAGCTCCATTGATTGGTGGCGCAGCATTGGTTTTGATTGCAGGTCTTGGTCTGTTGCTGCCTGTTCCACGCAATCCAGATGGAACGCTGTCCCCTGCCACTTCTAATGCGCCAGAGTTGCAATCACGTTCTGATCGTTGACGAACAGATCTTGCAGGCCAGAATTACGGTCTATTGAAAACACTTTTATACCTCCCATTTGCAGGTATGCAGGCTTGAAGATCGAATTAATCGTGTCCTGTTGAAGCGGACCCCCTACTGACTTATCCCATGAGCAGTCCTCTTCGAAAATTCAATAACTCAGATCGTCAACGTCAGGTTTTCCGCAGATCTCGACCAAGAAAGGTGCTTCCTCTTTGGCGTCAATGTGTTGAATCGATGCTGATGTTGGTTGGCGGCATCGGTTTATTAGCTTTTTTGAACTGGATTCCTCAAAGACTCGATGGGGTGGTGATTGTCAGCGAAGCAATCGCTGATCTGATTCGCGGTATCACTCATCTGATTGAGGCCCTTTTGGGTCTTGGTTCGGTGATTTTGTTGGCTGGACTCGTGATGCTTGGACTAACCCTTCTCCTTGGTGGCAGCTGGCGGATGTTGAGGTTTTTTACACAACTATGGAGTAGGCCGAAGAAGGTTTCCAGAAGGCCAATCCGTCGCCATAACCGTCGTTAGTGCTTGCGAGGATAAGGATGCGGCGCCAGGGATCTTTGCAGCATCCAAAGTTCCTCCATCGTTATATCTCTATCGTTGTTTAAATCGAGTTTGTTGAAGTTGTTGGCCAGCCAGCGGATTGACTGAGCTTCATCGCGATTGAGTTTCCCATTGCCGTCGATATCGGCTTGCTTGAAACGTCGTTGGAGACGTTTACCGTTTGGATGAGTGCCGGGAGGTCGCAAGTCCTCTAAAACTAAATAACCTCGTGAATTGTTTCTATTCAGCCTTCTTATCAGGTAAGTCTTTTCTCCAACCTCGCTTGCATCCAGCCGACCATCGCCGTTGAGGTCCAATCGTAAGAACATGGCTTCCATGCGCTGGCCGTAATACTCAATGCCATCTGGTAGTGCTTCGGCAGCGGTTTGGTTCAGCAGAGCTCCAGCGCTGATCAGTCCTGCAGTGATGAACCTGAAAACCTTTGACTGCAATGATTTCGGCCAGCAAAGAGGGGGCCTTGGCTGATTTGTCATGCAATCAGCCTATGGATCGTGTCCAGCAATGTCGATGACTGAACTATTACCAAAGCTCTTTGAGCTGTGACATGCTCCAACCCCTTTAAAAAAAGCGATAGAGATTGTCTATACCATCGAGGAACAGTGGCTTCTAGAGCACGCAATAGTGATGGAACGCTCCTCGATGATCTGGGTTGTGGACGATGACCCAGAACTGCGTCAGATGGTGGGTACCTATCTGATTGACCAGGGTTATGACGTTCGCTGTCTCAGCGATGTCAAGCAACTGGAAGCACGGTTGGAATTTCAACGACCTGATCTTGTTGTCCTTGACTTGATGCTGCCGGGTGATGATGGCCTTTCCGCTCTGCGTCGTTTGCGTGATGCAGGGGATGATTTGCCTGTTGTGATGCTTACCGCGAGGGGGGAGGCCGTTGATCGGATCATCGGTCTCGAGCAAGGTGCAGACGATTACCTTGGCAAGCCATTCCTTCCACGAGAGCTTTCTGCTCGTATTGAAGCCGTTTTGAGACGGCGCTGTGCGCTTCCCGCTGGCACCCCTTTAGCCGAGGGTGGCGATGTGGTTTTTGGTGGGAATGTGTTGAATCTTTCTGCTCGTACCCTGACCCAAAATGGTTCTCCAGTTGTGATTACGAGTGGAGAATTCAGCTTGTTGTCCGCCTTTGTACAACATCCTCATCGCCCTCTTTCTAGGGAAAGATTGATTGAACTCGCACGTGGGCCAGCTTGTGATACAGATAGTCGAAGCATGGATGTTCAGGTTTCGAGGGTGAGAAGGTTGGTCGAACCCGATTCCAGTCGACCTCGCTATATCCAGACGGTATGGGGCTATGGATATGTTTTTGTCCCTGATGGTGAGCCCAGGTCTCGCTGATGACGCGGACACAACGCAGGTCGGCGATCGTGTTCACTTCTTTGGGCTGGAGTGGCGTTGTTCTTGGCAGTTGGGCGCTTTGTTTATTGGTTTTGCAGGTGCTCTTTGGCCGACAGTTAGAGATGCTTCAGACCGTTCAACTTGGTCGTGATCTATCACTCAACGTTCGTCTTACTGAGTTAGCTCTTGAGCGGTATCCCCCTGCTTTGGTTTCTGAGCTAACAGGGCTGGATCTAGCAGTGATCGATCGACCACCAGAGCCGCCCCGATTTGATCATTCTCTTCAGCGGCAAACAGATGCGCTTCAGAGGCAGCTATGCCAACGACTCTCCCATTGTCCAATTTTGGTTCCTTTCTCGGCTGAAGCTGCGCAACGTGGAGCTTGGATTGAACTTATCTCCCCTTTAGAGCCCGTTTGGCTCCGAGTTGGACTGCGTTCCGCGTTTGGTTGGCCACCGGAGCCAATCATGTTTGGGCTGGCTTTGGTTGGTGCCGTGGTGATTTGTGGTGGTCTTTTTCTTCTCTTTCAGGTTGATCGACCGTTGAGGGGGCTGGAAAGGGCTCTCGCTCGTGTTGGCGATGGTATTGATCCTGAGGCTGTAGCAGCAGTTGGAGCTCCTGAAGTTCAACGCCTCACACAACGTTTCAATGCAATGCTTTTACGCTTATCGGCCAACCGCCGTGAAAGGGCAACGATGCTTGCAGGCATCGCCCATGATCTCAGAGCCCCCATAACTCGACTCAGTTTTCGGCTGTCTTTGCCATCCCTCAGTGCTAAGGATCGTGAGCAATGTTCAAGGGATTTAGAGTCTCTTGAGCGAATTACCGGCCAGTTTCTTCTTTTTGCCGGTGGTGGTGATAGCGAAGCCTTGGTGGAGTTGCCTCTAGAGGCGTGGATGGCAGAGGTCTGCGCTGCTCATTCTGCCGACTTTCTGAGGCTTGATCTTCAACCTCTTATGGCCAAGGTGAGGCCTGTTGCCTTGGGACGAGCAGTTGTCAATCTCATCGACAATGCATTTACCTACGGTTTAGCCCCCGTGACTGTGTCGCTGCGTGGCTTTGAACACAGCTATCACATCGAAGTTTGGGACCAGGGGAAAGGCATGCCAATGGATCAGTGGGAGCGAGCCTTACAACCTTTTCAACGCTTGGATGAATCACGTCGGGAACAGGGGCATAGCGGCCTCGGGTTGGCGATCGTTGCTCATGTTGTTAGTCGACATGCAGGCCAACTTAGTTTTGTTGCTTCTGATGGAACCACTGAAGATCAACCTGGTCGATTTGCCGTAAGGCTTCAATTGCCTTTTAATCCTCCTGACTAGTCATTGGCGTAAAACGCCGTTGATATTTTCAATTGTTTATGTCAGATTGCTCAAGGATTGAGAAAACTTGATTGATGTTTTATTTTTGTCACTTTAGCAGGCAATACAAGTTTGCTTTGCTAGAAAGATGAAATGGGCAAAGACAAGAACAAGAAACAGAAGAAGGCTTCTGTGTCATCAGAGAGAATCAGTGAACTGGATATGGAAAGTCTGGATGCTACTGATCAAGATATCCAACATCCATCAGCACTTTTAGATGGTCTTCATTCAAGTGTTCAACGTCTCAACAAGAAGCTATATGAGTCTGAATTGAAGAAGTTTCAGTCTGATTTGGTGAGGATGCAGTACTGGATAAAAGCCACTGGTTTTCGCATGATTGTGCTGTTTGAAGGCCGTGATGCAGCTGGGAAAGGGGGCACGATCAAAAGATTGACAGAACCTTTGAATCCCCGAGGTTGCCGTGTTGTGGCCTTGGGAACTCCATCAGATCAACAAAAGACCCAGTGGTATTTCCAGCGATACGTTGATCATTTCCCTAGCGCTGGAGAAATTGTCGTGTTTGATCGCAGTTGGTATAACCGCGCTGGAGTGGAACGGGTCATGGGTTTTTGTACACAAGATGAGCTAGACCGCTTCTATCAAGCTTGTCCTCAATTTGAAAGGATGCTCGTACAAAGTGGCATTCTTTTACTCAAGTATTGGTTTTCAGTTAGTGACGTACAACAGGAGGCCAGATTCCAGTCAAGGATTAACGATTTTACGCGTCGTTGGAAGCTTAGCGAGATGGATCTTGAGGCTCGTAATCGTTGGGTTGAATTTTCCAAAGCAAAGGATGTGATGTTTACTCACACCAATATTCCTGAAGCTCCATGGTTCACCGTAGAGGCTGATGATAAACGTAGAGCTCGTCTAAATTGCATTCGGCATTTGCTCAGCAAGGTCCCCTGGGAAGACATGACACCGCCGGCCATCAAACTTCCAGCTAGGCCTGAACAGGGTGAATATGAGCGCCCACCAATTAATGAGCAGTTTTTTGTACCCAATGCCTATCCTTATGATTGATCTTATTGGACTCCTCCCATTAATAATGTTTCTATCATAGTAGTCAGTACTCCTCAGTCTCAATACTATCTTGCCGAATTTAATGGTGTTGCCTATGTGTCGACAGTTTTATTTTTACAAGGCTAGCTTTCAAGTCTAACCAATAATTAAGCCAGGTCTTTCGTAGAGATTCATTGATTAGAGCGCCTTCAATTGCATGTCAAGTTTTATATGCAGAATTCGATGCTTGATCTTGATACTATCGCAATTTCTGTCGGTATAGGCACTAATAGTCTTTCAAAGGCTAATGCTAATAACAGATCATTATCATCCGCCTTTCTCCCCTATCTGTGTGAGGAACCAAATGAAACTCTTCCAGCAATTGCTGGTGGCACCTGCTGCCTTGGGCCTGATGGCCCCTATGGCTGCTAATGCCGCAGACCTAGACATCAAAGGTGTGTCCGATTATTCGGCCTCCAGCGAGCAGGTCACCAGCATCTCCCAATTCCAAGATGTTTACCCAACCGACTGGGCTTATCAGGCTCTAAGCAACCTGATTGAGCGCTACGGCTGTGTAGCTGGCTATCCAAGCGGTAGCTACCTGGGCAACAGAGCAATGACCCGCTTTGAAGCGGCTGCTCTATTGAATGCCTGCCTCGATCGCATCACTGAAGTCACCGACGAACTACGTCGCTTGATGCAGGAATTCGAGCAGGAGCTCGCCATCCTCAAGGGCCGTGTTGATGGCCTAGAAGCCCGCGTTGGTGAACTCGAAGCCACTCAGTTCTCCACCACCACCAAGCTTGTTGGTCAGGCTTCCTTTGTTATCGGTGCAAATAGCTTTGCTGGCTCACTTGCCGACGTAAGAGATATCTATAACAAAGAGTGGGGTGCAACCAGCTTCAACTATGACCTTGAGCTTGTGTTGAACACGAGCTTTACAGGTAAGGACTCACTGTCTACTACTTTGCGTGCAGGTAACTTCGGAAAGACTGTATTCGGAGGAGATGGACCCACAAACCTCTCGACCTTGGAAGTTGCGTCTGAGTCAGAAACTGGTGCCGATCTCGTTTATATCGACAAGATTTTTTACCAATTCCCGATTGGTGAGAACTTCACCGCAACTCTTGGCGCAATCGTTGGCCAGGAAGACATGCTTGCAATTTGGCCAACGGCCTATGCAAGTGATGGATCTTCAACGGTTTTGGATGTCGTCACATTACCTGGTGCATCAGCTGGTGCTTTCAACAAAAACCTGGGTCAGGGCGCTGGTATTTGGTGGGAGAACAATGGTTGGGCAATCAGTGTCAATTATGTTGCTGCCAATGGACGTAACGGTGATCCCAATTCCAATGATGATCTTTGTGGTGGCATAGCTAATAATTGTTCAGCTGGAACAGGAACTGCTCAAATCGGATATATCGATGAGCAGTGGGGTGTCGCTGCGACCTAGAGCTATCTTCAAAATAATGATCTTGTCCTTTACTCTAGTATGGATGTAGCTGATAGCTACGGATTCACTTCTGAAACCGATAGCTATACAAATGCCTTCGCATTGTCTGCATACTGGATGCCTCAAGAGAATGGTTGGATCCCTTCAGTTAGCCTTGGCTGGGGCATCAATTCAACCAGCTTTGAGGATGACCATGATGTTTACAAGGGAGAAGTTTCTCAGTCGCAGTCCTGGATGGTTGGTCTCGAATGGAATGATCTGTTTGTTGAAGGTAACGCTGGTGGTTTCGCGATCGGCCAGGCACCATTCGCAACAAGGCTTAAAGGTGGTGGCACACCTCATGATGGAAACTATGTTTCAGAGCTTTGGTATAAGTTCCAGGCGACTGACAACATTGTTGTTACCCCAGGCCCCCTCTATCTGAGCCGCCCTGCCTCAGGGCTTATGGATACTGATGAAACACTCAACCAGTTTGGTGGTGTATTGAGAACGACATTCAGCTTCTAGATAGCAAGCTTTGACTTGCATCAACAGCTTGAAATTTCAAAGTTGTGTTTGAAGATAATCCAGAGCTTTTTTACACTCTATCATATGTAATTGAAGATTGCAAAAGGCGTTTGCAATTTTTACTTGATCAACTATTTGTTTAATCCATATAGGCATTACACATTTCACGGTAATAGAACCTAGCGAATTTAATGTTTAATAGATTATCCTGCTTATCGCTTTAAGGAACTAGCAGGCCTGATTAAGCTCGCGAACAATCTAATAATCTCAGAGCAAAGCATGAATCAGATATATTTGATAATTTTATCTTTACTGTGGTGATGAAATATGTTATTTCTTCATCGATTATTACCAGGCTATTAATCGATCGATGAGATGTAAAAAAAAAGAGTGGATGAGTTGTTTGCAATTGTGATCTCTTGTTTAATAGAGATATCTTGTAAGTATCATTAATTTAACGCAGGTATCTCTTGCTTGAGCTGAATTGCCCATGACATCAGTCGATCATCCGTCATGTCCGATTCGCTGTCTTCATCGAGGGGTAGACCACAGAACTTGTCCCCTATTAAACTCTTTGAATCTTCGAATGTATAACCATCTTTTGAGACATATCCCACCATTGTCGCTCCTGCATTTTTGAAGCATTGATGCAGCTCTTCAATAGCATCACAGAAGTTTTCGGTATAAGTCGATGAGTCTCCGAGCCCATAGATTGCGACTTGTTTACCACTAAGGCTTAGCTTGGAGATGCCTTCGAGCATTGAATCCCACGCTGTACCAGATCGTTCACTATCTGCACCTGTGTTCCATGTTGGAATACCGCAGATAATCGCATCTAAATCGTTTAGCGGGCTTAAGTCCTGTAGATCAGCTAAATCCTGAGGTGTATTAGTGCCATTGAGGAGAGGATGAAGCCGATCAGCAATATCCTCAGTTTTACCTGTTGTTGTTGCAAAGTAGATGCCGACAGCCATGGATTCAATAAAAGCAAACCAGTCTTAATGCAGCAAGGCTTATTAATGTCGTCCATTATTAACTCAATGCCGTGCTTATTTATACAAATTATTGATTGTTCTAGACGTCTCTAAGATTTTCCTTTGCAAGCAAGCTCTGTTGCAGGCATTTTATCAATGAAGGAAATGTGGTTTTTATGAAATTTAGGGTTAGACCAGGCAATGATTTGTTCAATCTTGTCTCTTTAACAAACTGAATCATTAGTGAGGCTTGTTAATTGAATGAGGCTCTTGCTAGATTAGCCTTTAAAGAGCTGCAGGATTTGAATCAAATGAGTGATTTATGTTCCTTCAAAACAATATTCTATATGCCTTCACCATGATTTTACTTCTTCGGCAGAATGTGTTAGTAAGACTTTCTATTTATTCTTAAATTAATAATCATCTTGTTTATATTATCAACCTCTGCTGACAGCGTTTATTCACTATCGCTTGGTTTATTTAATTTCTAATGATTTAGCTTCAATAAAGCTAGTATTGACATTATTCGATTCATGTCTCATGGTTAACGAAATCAGGATTGTCATTGGTTGTGGGGATTATTGTTAAAGGATTCTTTTGAGCTTTGCTCTATAGGCAGCAATCTTTATACCTTTGTGCTTTAACTCAGCTGATGGCTTATCCGTTGAGGCGTTCCATCCAAAATCCGGCTAACTGCCAGCTGGTCCAAAGAAATATACCTAGGAATGCCCAGTTCATCCATACAGGGCGTTCTGGGTTGTCCATCCTCGTACTCATGATTAATTCAAATCATGGCAGCATTCCCTCATTATTCAATCTGGATGAAGGAATTGATGCACTCTCTGGATTTGGCAATGTCTCCTTAGAGTGATTTCAATACAGCCTTTTTGCTTTTCTTGCCATTGCAGGCCTGTTAACCCGTCATGATGGAGGATCCGATGATGCCTTATGGCAGATGCTCCCTATCTAATCGCCTTGGCCTTGCTTGAGCAAAATGGTAAGCGTGCACTACCACTTTCAGGTAAATCACAGTCTCTCCCACCGAGCAATGCGGACGTTGGTGGTCAACAGGCGCGTCATGACATGCCATCAGATGATGGCAAGGCCCTTGCGTTGGAATTATTGCTGCGCATATGGCAACGTACAGATGACGGCCCCTTGAACCGAGCTGTTGGAACAAACAGCTTCCTACTTGTAGAACTGCCAATGGAGCGTTTACCGGAGGATCTACCCGCAATCAAGGCAGCCTGGATCCAAAACGGAGACTTCTCGAGCTTCCTTCTGGATTTAAAAAAAATAGCCGACAGAGGCTGGACCCTAGAGTTTGCTAAATATCAGCCAGTTAGCTTCAAGGCTTGGTAATGGGTCGGCTAAGCAATTATATTCTGCGATTATTTATGATTACGGTTTTAGACTTTATCACTATCAACTCTATTGTTCATTGACTATACATTGATTTTCACCTACTTGGTGAGGTCGATTTTTATATATAAACCAGCATCTCTATAGAAGCTTTTATTCGAGTGCAACTTGTCGATCATAGATGCAAGATAAAAAATGATTTCTGCTGTGAATCTTATCGATTGATTAACTATAATCTTTCTATTCGATATTGCTTACTTAGATCATTTGGCCTTCATGATCTTCCAATAGATGTTACTTTCAGAGCCTCGAGATTGAAGAAAAAACTCCTACTGACTCTATACCTTATTTTCCCTGTGAATTTCACTCGAAGCACTCGCTCATTTGCAATTGGCTGCTTGATTCTCTCACTTTGC
The DNA here is from genome assembly GCF_047304505.1 of Prochlorococcus sp. MIT 1318. Lineage (NCBI taxonomy): Bacteria > Bacillati > Cyanobacteriota > Cyanophyceae > Synechococcales > Prochlorococcaceae > Prochlorococcus > Prochlorococcus sp. MIT 1318. The sequence goes on from NZ_CP138958.1 coordinate 1,891,671, forward strand.
AGGTCTAAGATCAGTCATGCTCATCATGATGCTGATTAAATCCTCCAGACAGACGCTGAATTATTATGTAATCAGCAGCTTATATCTTTTTATGGTTGAAATGCTTGCGCAATGCTTTCGTCCAATGACCTTATTGCTTTTCGTGATTCTATAATAAATCAAATCTGCCTTTTGTAAATGTCATTGATAACCAAAAGGTATTATTTTATAGCCACTGTTTTTTTCTTGCTTTAGTTGCATTTATTTGTTTATTGAGCTCGTTTCAGCAGCCAACCCTTATCAATCAGGCTGTTGCTACTGCTGTAGCAGTTAACCTCAACAATATTAGTGTGACAAATTCATTTTCTATTCAAATGACACGCCTCTTTGTTGTTCAACATTTAGACCGTGAAACTCCTGGCTTGTTTGAAGACCTTGCACAACAACACGGCATGGCAGTCCATGTCATCCGTGTGGACCTAGGGGAACCTTTGCCTTCTTTGGTTAAAGGAGATGGTTTGCTGGTCCTAGGAGGGCCGATGGGCGTAGGCGATCTGCATAACCCCGCCTGCCCATGGTTAGAGGATGAGGTTCTTTTAATTCAACAAGCCTTGGAGCATCAGATCCCTTTTGTTGGTGTGTGTCTTGGTGCACAGTTACTTGCACATGCTTGTGGTGGTGGCGTTGAACCGCTGTTGGGCGGCGATCCACCGCGACCACTTGCGGAAGTCGGGTGGGCACCAATTACATCAACGCTCAAGGCAGGAAATCAGTCAGTCATCAGGTCTTTAATCCAGCCACTGGATGTCTTGCATTGGCATGGCGACAGGATAATTCTGCCTAAAACTGCCAACGTTCTTGCCAGTAGTGTTCGCTGCCGTGAGCAATTGTTCAGAATTGGCTCATTGGCTTATGGCCTCCAGTTTCATCTAGAAGTCGAGGATAAAGATGTTTTTCGTTGGATTGCTGAAGACAATGATTTCATCTGTGCAGCCCTTGGCGATAACGCAGCAGATATTTTGCGTGATCAGCAGAAATTGTATAGTAGTAGCAGTAGACCTAGGCGGCTAAAGCTACTTTCAGATTTATTTTGCGAGCTTTGGCCATCACATTTTTAGATCATCAGATATTCTGCAATCTATTGCTGCAGAATTTTAACTATTTAAAGTTTAATTGATCAATTTAAACTTAACAAGCCAGTCTCTAGGTTCTATATATATATCGATTGCATTCTTGTTAGAATTTAGATAGACTATGTTTTGCGGCAATCATTGTTTTCTCGCAAGTGTTAGCTTGATTCCATTTTCTACTTTAACAACACTATTCACGACTGTCTGGAATTCTTTTAAAACAAAGAAAACTCCGCAAAAATACTAAGATTCTCTTTCATCGTCTTTTCACGCCCCATTCTATTATTTTCAATGTGCATTTTGCCTATTGCAGGCCAGTAAGGATTTGCCTTTGCCTTGATGATTATGTCTTTATGGCATTATTTTCCTATCTCAGCATGAATTTCTTGGAATTTTTCGCTGACACTCTAATTCGGATTCGCATATGAATCAAAATCGATTTATTGCCTGATCTATTATAGTTTTAAATATGATGCTTTGTCGTCATTATATTTATTTGAAGAGGATTTGGCTTGGATCTCTGCTTCTCCTGTATTGTTACTCAATGAAGTTCTCAATACCTTTTAAGCGCTGCTTGCCTTGCCAACATCACCAGAGCAGTTGCCCCATATGTGTTTAACCCGCTTAGCGATTTCATCCACCTCTATGCTAAGGCACAGTTTGCTGATAAAAGTGGCATATTAGAGGGACACTTCAAACGTTAGCCAGATCCCAACACAATCCTACGATCCACCAATCCCACCAGAGAACAGGCCTCTAAACAGGACTGATTTCGTCATTGAGCCCTACTTGCAACGCAGTGACCCTTGGGCTTGTTGGCAGTTGTTCTCCACTCTTGTTCCGATCGCTGGATTATGGCTCATGGTGGCATTGATTGGGCATGCATCCTCTCCAGTTGGCCTGAAGGCCGTTCAATTTTTCATTGTTCTTGTCCTGTTGGTTTTGCTGTCGTCTCGTTGCTTTGCTTTAATGCACGATTGCGGACACGGTTCTCTTTTTCACTCCCGATGGCTCAACCGTTCAGCCGGTTTTTTTCTTGGAGTGCTGAATGCGATACCTCAGCACCCTTGGTCACGAGGCCATGCTTATCATCATAAACACAATGGAAATTGGCAGCTTTATCGAGGCCCTTCAGCTTTACTAACTCTTGCTCAGTATCAATCTCTATCTAAAATCAACAAGTTTATATATTTTATAAGTCGGCATCCATTGATGTTATTTCCTGGTGGTTTCTTTTACCTCATAATCAAGCCTCGATTGGCCTTAATCCTGGGATTAATAGAATATTTTTGGTCTAAGTGCCGTCAATTTGTTTTAGGTCTTCGAGATGATGGCTGGAACAGTATTAATAGTTTTCGTTCTCAATTACTGAAGCATCAGTCAAGTTATTGGTATACCTCTGGAGAATTAGCTGATCTTCTGGCTAATAATCTCTTAGTACTAGTAAGTTGGTTATTAATGAGTCGATGGCTTGGAGTCGGTCTGTTTTGGACTTGTTACTCGTTGGTGATGACAGCTTCGGCAGCAATCTTTATTTGCATCTTTTTTGTTCAACATAATTTCGAAGGTTCCTATGCTCATGGCAATGACGACTGGAGCTACTTTACTGCAGCAATTGAAGGGAGTAGCAATTTAGATATTCCACTATGGCTTAATTGGTTTTTTGCAGATATTTCTTTCCACAGCATTCATCATCTTTGCGAGCGGATACCTAATTATAGATTGAAGGCATGCCATACACATAATAAAGCACTTCTGCATGGAGCAAAGAAATTACGAATTTTAGACATACCAGATTGCTTTGCTTATATTCTTTGGGACTCAGACTCCAATAAGTTAGTCACCCTTGCAGAAGCAAATCTACAATCTGTTTGACTAGACCATTTTAATTGTAGATATTCTATTTGCTTTCACCACAATCAATATAGAAACTGTTTTGAAATCTAATTATCTGATATTACGGTAACTAAAACGGAGAGGGTGGGATTCGAACCCACGATGCCCTTGCGGACATGCTGGTTTTCAAGACCAGAGCCATCAACCACTCGACCACCTCTCCCTCCACTGACTCGATCAAGTCAGCTTTGATATTTTAAACCATGACATTTACCTTTGCTTGAGAATGCACCCCCCCAAGCTTTTTGTGCCTAGTTCTTTGATTGGGTTAATCTCTTACCCTCTCCTTTCTTGGTAAAAGCAATATCTCATTTATATTGTAGGGGTGTATTGACTATACTCCGTCGATATGTCAGCCTATTGAATTGCTTTCAGATCCTTTGACCAATTATGTTTGCTAATGAATGACTTGAGAAGTTATTGATGCCTAGTAAGCCTCGAGATCGGCTCGGAGAAGTTTATGGTCGCCTAACTGTTGTTCGTGCGTCCGATCGCAGAACCGCAGCAGGCAATTGCTATTGGTGGTGCCGTTGTAGCTGCGGCAATGAACGTGAAGTTCCGAGTGACTCTTTATCTCATCGGTTGAGAAAGAAAAAGAATATTACCGAATGCATTGAATGTTCTCGTGAACTCACAACTGAGGCTGTTTGTGATAAGAATGATCGTGAGGAGAATTTAAGAAGAAAGCAGGCGCTATTTAATCGAAAGTATCTTGTAGGCAAGGTTCCAGATCAATGGCTAAAACTTCCCTTAACTGATGCTCATGCCAGGGAAATCGGAGTAAAGAAATTTTTCAGAGGCACCTATTGTCTCAATGGTCACCTTTCTCCTTATCGAATCAATGGTGGCTGCTTGGCTTGTAATAGATCTGAATAGGATGCCTATTAACCAATATTCCATGTACTTTGATTAGTATTGCTTACCAAGCAGCCATAAAATTCATTCCCGTAGCCCATATCCCCATGCCTACCAGGCAAGCGCTAACGGCTCCCATGCCTAAGCAGCCAATGCTCACTACACCCATGGATACCACTCCAATACTTACAAGGCCCATCGGCACGATGCCGATTGTAATGATTCCACGCGGAGCAATCCCAATAGCAAAAATCTTTGCTAAAGCGGAAAACTCTTCTCCTCGTTTCGATTGATTCGGTCCATCAACAATTTTGGGCTTCATGCTTGTATGGCTTCACGTTAATAGTAATACCCTAAAGCCACTTGCCTATCTCTAGCCATCCCAAACACTAATCAATTAATTAGATAGGAGGATGGTTAATGTATTTATCCGTCGATTAAGGCAATATCAGTTTTTTAAACGTGTTTTTTTGGTTTGTTCGAGGCATGTGATTGATAGGTTTTCTTACGTAGATATCAGTGATGAATATGCAGAATGAATTCCACGCTTCTTGGAGTCTCTGCTTCATACTTCTTGTCACATGCCTGTTGAAAAGTTGTTAACTATTGATGTGTTGGTCTATCTATCATTCTTCAGGTTCATGAGCATCGTGTTTACGTGTATCTAAGGCAATATTTTAGGTTTTTACACTCACCATTCGAAGTTTATTTTCGCGGTCTTCCAGTAGTGTCCTTAGCCACTTGGCGGCGATCGCACGAGAGATGGTGCGATTATGTAGAAATTCACAAATCACCAGATATAAGGGGCCTGTATTGGATTCAATATTGAATTGAGCATCGTATGCAAGTAACTGCTCATCTGTTTGACAAGCCCTGAGTTTGTCGACTATTGCTTCGCGTGTGCTTTTACTCATCGCATTGACCTTGATCTTGGCAGTGCTCATTGGCTTAAGGAGGTGTAGATCGAACTTGCCTCACCCCATAAATAGCCACCTATCGCTTTTGGTTGCAATGGTCTTTACCAACCAATTGATTTGGTTTCGTCAGAATTTTATGCCTCTTGCCTAGAGATCCGTTCTGGTGAACCATCCAGCACGGATCCCATCAGCGTTTTTGTCAGCTCCCAGGTTTGGCAAGTGGAAGTAGGCATTTGTCTGAGTCACAGCCTGCCGGCCCCGCCTCCATCAGTTCACCTTGGTCATAGGAGTGAAGAGCTTCGAAGAAGTTGCTCCTCACCCTCCGATTAACCACCTCTGCTTGCAGGCGCTCGAATGTGTTTGCATCGATCGGTTCAAACGGCAAGCGTGGGAAGGTTGCATTGTGGGCATCGAAGCGAGCAAGCAGCGCAGCAGAGATGTAGCCCTCACTGTTGTCAATGGCCTGATGCAATGCTTCGCCCAGACTCTCTATCTCATCCTCACGCAGTTCGATCGTCGCTGAAGTGTTGTGGGCCGTGTAATGGCTTTGCACTTGCATGTAGAAATCAAATTGAGCTAGTGCTGAGAAGTTATTGATATTGACAGCATCGGCTCCAGGCAGGTTGGCCCAGCTGACTTCCGTGGGGATTTCAACCAACCATTCGCTGCAGCGTGGATCAAATGGATCATCCAGCAAGCGCCCCTGCTCATCTTTATCAGACTGAGACGGCACAACGGTGTATCCGTAGTCCATACATGCCATCGCCACTGGATCATTCTTGCGGAAGGTAATCCGACGAATGAAACGCTGGGCCTTAGGAGGATGCCATCCCGGCGCTGCTCCTGTAAGCAGACTTTTCGTTCCGGCTGGTTGAACTGTGGTGCAACGGCTAGGGCGACGCAACTCGTGGCGATCGCAATAGTCCCAGACAGTTTCGTTGACTATTTTTTTCCAACGGATCAAAAAAGATGCTTCCTTTTGCTTGAATTGGCGACCTTCATCTGTGTCTGGTCGACCGTTTTCCCACCATCTGAGCCAGGCAGTACCGAAGGCATGGACGAAGAAGTCAAATAAACCAGTAAAACTCACGCCCACAATTGGATCCCAGGCACGGCTTTGGCGATATCTGGGAACTTCAAAGCGATGGTTTAGTAGGCAGGCAACAGATAGAGCAGCAGCTTTGAAAGCATCGGCTTGACCGTCTTCATCGCAAGGGTCGATTTGGTTGAGATGGATCTCGGCCAAATTGCAGTGAAAGTCGGCTCCAAGAATTTCCCCGCATGGGTTTAGGCCATAGCGGCCTAGTCGATGCTCTAGTTCGCTGGCATCGATCGGACCGTGGTTGGTCTGCAACCAGCGACCTGCTTCGTCTTTTCCCTGATCGCAGTAGATCCCAATGAATTCCTGGCGTAATTCTTGTGTGGTGAGCAGGTCTGCATTGGAGCGAGCAATGGCCTCTGGTGCGAATTGAATGGCACCCTCTCCAGAATGGAATTGTTTTCTTACGGCTTCAACCACAATCGATCGGCTCGGTCTGTTGTGGTAAACCCTGGTGTGATTGGCCATGCGTAGCGCATCTTTTTCGGGATCGATGCGCCAATTACCTTCGGCATCTTGTTGCCAGAGATTTTCTTTGGCCTCTGCAGCTGCAAGATCTTCCGCCGAGAACTGACGCATGCCAGCACTGCGGCGTATGTTGCCTGCCACGATCGTTACTGCTGCTTCGTCGATTAAGAGGCAACACTCCACTGAAGTGAGGCGACGGCCGACTGCTTTACCAAGCAGTCGAGCGACACGGGTATAAAGATCCTTCAGCTTCACTGGATTGGCCATGCCACCAAAGCCCTTGAGGGTCTCGCCTACTGGCCTTACGTCTGAAAGGTCAATACTCACATTGATGGTTCGTCCAGCGAAGCGCTCATCGCTGCATAGTTCGAGTAATAACTGATAGCTGTCAACCCAGCCACGACGTGTGTCTCCAACCTTGATCAAGACGTTGTCGTTTTCAATGCTGTGCGTTGTCTGCTCTTGTCTTTGATGTGCTGCTGTTAGGCCAATATCTGTGACGCCAACGATTTTGATGGGGTTGCGAACCACCGGAAGCTGATCAATCAAGTGAGGTTCAATGACAGCACCAGTTCCGCAGCCCATCATCGCAAGGTCCATCATTAGACCAAAGGCTTCCCAGTCCACCAGGTTGGTGGATGTGCAGTTGTAGGCACCTGAGAAATTCTCTGCTCTTTCGATCCAATCAGTTCCACCGATCCATAGCCAACGACCAGAGGGGAGAGCCTTTTTCTCGGCTTGCATGCGCGACATCAGCGCTACTTCCTCAGCTCTGAGTTTGCCGAGTTGCTGCAGTCCTTGGAGGTTGCGTGTGCTGACTTCGTTCCAGCTTTCTCGTCCCGACGAGGTGCGGCGGCTGTAAGTGCGATAAAAAACCGGGTTAGCCGCTGGAGCCGTGGCAGGGAAATCACCACGCTGTCCGCTGGCTTCTAAGGCTGTCATTGCTATCTCAGGTCTGCTCGAAGTCAGGGTCATAGGTTGGCTTATGCCGATAAGTACGGGAACGCTACCGCCACTCATGGTGTCTGCAAGCTTTAGTAACACCATCGACAGTGCCTGGTTGAGACTAGTGAGAAATCTGATTGAGATCTTGTGAAGCGTTTGCCTGAGCCGGAGTTAATGGATGATCCGCTTCAGGCCAGGGCCTATGCCGAAGCAGATTTCTCTTGTGGTGATGAGGCATTAATCCAACGCTTGCAGGAGTATCTGATCAGCTTGTGCAAGATTCCTTCTCCAGGCAGCATGATCGTTGATCTTGGTTGTGGACCTGGAAATATTTGCGAGCGTCTCCAGCGGCTCTGGCCTGAAGTGATGGTGCTTGGCATCGATGGTGCGCAAGCGATGCTTGATCACGCTTTGCAACGGCAAAAAACGATGGCCGCTGAACTTAAGCGACTGACCTATCGCTGTTCCAATCTTTCATCACTCGTGAACCAATGCGTCGATTTGAAATGTTCGGCTGCTCTCGTTGTTAGTAATAGCTTGCTTCACCACCTTCATGACCCCAATCTTTTATGGCAGGTCACTAAGTATTTAGCAGCCCCAGGTGCGTTTGTTTTTCATCGCGATTTGCGTCGACCCTTATCGACGAAACATGCTATTGCGCTTCAACAAAAACACATGCAGGAAGCACCTTCTATTTTGATTCGTGATTATTTGGCGTCTCTGCACGCAGCCTTCACCTTGGAAGAGGTGCAGTCACAGCTTGTTCATGCAGGTCTAGATCATTTGCATGTGATCGAAGTTGAGGACAGGTATCTCGACGTATTCGGCACGATCTAACTGCATAGGGTCAGTTTCATTTATGAGGCCTTTTCGCCTGTTTTCACAAGTGAGAGCGCAAGTCTTTTCCCAACAATTGAGTTGTCGCTGAAGAAAGTATTGAGATCAACGTTGGTGTTGCTGCCATGGCCCTCAGGTAGGGCTCAGTACTAGAAATCGATGATCTTGGTTGCGTCTATGGATCAGAATGATTGAGTACGCTTAAGCACTTTGCCAAAGCAGTATTTCTCACTGAGATGAGTTGAGATTGAAAAACTGATCACAATCAATCATTGACAGAGGCTGAAATATCACCTTTACACCTGCCGCGAAGTGAATTCCTTGTCTTATGAATCTTAGACCCAGTCAAAGGCTTGATCATTTATCGCACCTTTAATATGCACTTGCACCCGCCAGATCTTCGTCACAGCTTGACCTCTCTTCCCGATTCCACGAGCCCGCCGATTGATTCGGCCTCTTCAATCGATATAGATCAAGTCCTTGAGGCCTCGTTGGCTGAGGCCATTAGCCGTCGCCGCAATTTCGCGATCATTTCCCATCCAGATGCGGGGAAGACCACCCTTACAGAAAAATTGTTGCTTTACGGAGGTGCGATCCAGCAAGCAGGGGCTGTTAAAGCCCGTGGTGAGCAGCGCAAGGTGACCTCCGATTGGATGGAGTTGGAGAAGCAGCGGGGTATATCGATCACCTCCACCGTGCTGCAGTTTGATTATGCAGATAACACAATTAACCTTCTTGATACCCCCGGACACCAGGATTTTTCCGAAGACACTTATCGCACCCTGGCGGCTGCAGATAATGCAGTGATGTTGGAGGATGCAGCTAAGGGTTTAGAACCTCAGACCAGAAAATTGTTTGAGGTATGTCGCATGAGAAACATTCCAATCTTTACTTTCATAAACAAGATGGATCGTGCAGGGCGGGATCCTCTGTTGCTGTTGGATGAGATTGAAGCAGAGTTGGAGCTAATACCTTGGGCCGTGAATTGGCCTATTGGTAGTGGGGAGTTGTTTCGTGGTGTTATTGATCGTCGAACTAGAAATGTTGTTCTTTTTACAAGAGCAGAAAGGGGCCGGCAAGCCAGTGAACGCCACCTTCATCTTGACGATCCGGAATTGCCAAGCCTTGTCGAGCAGGAGCTTTTGGACCAAGCTTTGGAAGAGTTAGAGCTCTTGGAAGCAGCAGGTGCAGAGCTTGATCTGGAATTAGTCCATGCAGGCGAGTTGACACCTGTGTTTTTTGGTTCAGCAATGACCAATTTTGGTGTAAGGCCTTTCCTTGATGCCTTTCTTGAGATGGCGCAGCGTCCGGTAGCTCGTTCTACAAGTGAGGGCCCTGTTGATCCTCTGCGACCATCCTTTAGTGGCTTTGTTTTCAAATTACAGGCCAATATGGATCCTCGCCATCGTGATCGTGTCGCCTTTGTAAGGGTCTGCAGCGGACGTTTTGAAAAGGATATGACAGTGCGCCTAGCACGAACCGGTAAATCCATACGTCTATCTCGCCCACAGAAGTTATTTGGCCAAGAACGTTCGGTCGTTGATGATGCCTATCCAGGTGATGTTATTGGTCTAAATAATCCTGGTATGTTTGCGATTGGTGATACTCTGTATACAGGATCTAGAGTTGAATACGAGGGTATACCATGCTTTAGTCCTGAGATATTTAGCTGGTTACGTAACCCGAATCCTTCAGCATTTAAAAATTTTCGCAAAGGAGTTAATGAGTTAAGAGAGGAAGGTGCTGTACAAATTCTCTACGATACTGATCAGAGCAAGCGGGATCCGATTCTTGCTGCAGTAGGTCAGTTGCAGCTTGATGTTGTTCAGCATCGTTTAGAAAACGAATATGGCGTTCAGACCCGTCTTGAACCTATGGGGTTCCAGGTGGCACGGTGGGTCAGTGATGGTTGGCCTGCTCTAGATGAGATGGGACGGATCTTTAATTGCAAGACCGTTCAGGATGCCTGGCAGCGTCCTGTTCTCTTGTTCAAGAACGAGTGGAATCTTAACCAGCTTCTTGATGATCACCCTGCGTTGGAACTTAGTGCTGTTGCGCCTGTGGTTAGTGGTGTAGAGCCGATCAGCCTTTGAGCGTTGGCCTTAAATCTGCTTTCCTGACGAAAATAACTCGCGATTCACTGCTCTAGTTAGCCAGAATCGTTAAAGAATGTTTTCAGTGGTAGTGGACAACCAATGGCTGATACGCCCCTGTGTTGATGGTGGCACTGAGTACGTTTGCTTTCGTGCTGCAAGCTGCAATGATCAACCTGAAAGGGTTGAAATGCTTGTTGGCTTCCACCTTCCACCACAGATGCCGTTGCTCAAGAGTAGGCAGTGGATGGGACAGCAAGAGGCTTTGGTTTGTTGCAAACAGCTCCAGAACAGCCATGGCTATCGCTATGGTTCACCCCTCTTTTGAGCTGGTCTCGATACGCTCAGAGTAGTTCACGTAGATCCATGGCCTCGGGCAGCGGCTCCAGTTCGAATCCAGGGTCGCAGGATCCCTACTCCATCCTTGGTCTTGAACCAGGAGCCAGCTTCGAATCTGTGCAACAAGCAAAGGAAAAGCGGCTTTTAGAGGTAGGCGATGACCTTCAAGCCAGGGCAAGGGTTGAAGCGTCTTATGACGCTGTTCTCATGTCCAGTCTCAAGGAACGTCAGCTTGGCAAAGTGAGCAATGCTGCAGTTAATGCCTCTCAGCGAGAGGAGCTGCAGGTCGAGACAGCTGCTCGTAGTGGTGGAAGCAATGCTCTGCTTACACGCCTACGCAATATCAATTCATCAGCTGCTAACAACAAATCAGGAGAATTCTGGCCGAATCTCTCTCTACCTGAAGGACAGGGCCTCACGGTTCGATTGGTCTTGGGAGGACTTGCCTTATTGCTTGTGATTGTTGCTCCTGTTGGAAGTACGGAGCTTATCCTTGCTGTATCAACAATTGCTCTGTTTCTCAGTCAGATCAGACGAGGTCGTCGCCCACTTGCATCATTGGGCTGGAGTGTTCTCTTGCTTGCTAGCGGCTTGATTCTTGGGGGACTCCTCCTGCAAGCCATGACAGCTATACCAAGCGTTACCCTGCCGATTACAGGAGACCAGCTTGAAGCGGTGCCAACAGTGTTATTGCTTTGGGCTGGTGCACTCCTTTTGGCTTGATTAGATAAGACCCATGTGAACAATGGCTTGCTTTCACTATATAATTAACTGATAAAAAGCTCTTGTTTTACTTTTAGCTAGCAATTAAATATTCCTTTTGAATTGTTGTTTAATTCAATATTGCGAGCTTCCTGCAGAATGCTTTTGAGTTCTTCAGCAAAAAGACTTAGTGCTGCAATACTTGTCGGCCCTCAAGCCGTCTTGGAAGTAATTTTTTTAACTTCAACAACTACCTATTGATTTAAAGATCAAGACATATTTATAGATCGCTGACCCAATTCGCTTTTGAAGCGTTACTTATCAATGGTTGGCCATTGTGAATTGCTTTTCTGTGACTTTCGATTGCGAAGGCAGCTAGTTATCTAAGTTGATTGAGAGTTATTGAGGCAGCTTATGAAGCCGACCTGAATCGAGCCGATACGCTGCACTTGACAAGCCCACAAAGAGTTCTGGCTCATGAGTGGCCACGATTAACAACTGTTCTCGTGCAAGCTTGGAAAGCAGTTCCAATACCTCATCACGTACTGACCAATCAAGCCCGGCGGTGGGTTCATCAAGCAGCAAAATGGTTGGCTTGCGCAGCAACTGAACAGCAAGGGCAAGCCGTCTTTGTTGACCTCCACTGAGACGTTCCGGTGCTTGCTTCATGTCGATTTGAGCCAGTCCCACCTTTTGTAGTGCTTGTGTTTGTTCCACACTGGTGAGTCGCCGATGCCCTAAGCGCAGCTCCTGGGCAACAGTTAATCCAAGAAAGTGCCGCTCTGGGAATTGAAAGACGACCCCACACATCCAGCGTCGTTGACGCTGATTTAAGGGTTTGTGTTCCCAGTAAATGGCGCCTTGTTGAGCACTTGCAAGTCCACTGATCACCTCTAGCAGACTGGTTTTGCCACTTCCACTAGCGCCAGCTATTACAACGGGTTGGCTCGCATGAGCAAGGAGATCAACTCCCTGCAGCACAGGTTCTTCAGATGTTGAGGGACGGTATTGAATGTCTTTCAGCTCCAGCATGAGCACCTCACTTCTCTGCTCACAGCAGCTAATGATCCTCCAATTTGATTGATGAATGCTTGCTTATGCAGACGGATTTGTCGAATGCCGCGATGATGCAGCCATCGTCGAGCTTTCATGGACGTTCGTTTCCGCGAGGTTGATCCATTCAACTGTTGGCTATGGCTTCACTTTGCCGATGTACCAAGCCAGGGTGAGCAAAATTACGTCGATGGCATCTTTGATAGTTGGTACGTGATTGGCCGTTTGGGTGGATTTAATGCTGAGAACCTACAAGTCCATGAGGAAGGTGCTGATCTCAGCTGGATCACTTACGACAATGAAGACGCCAGATCCGTGATCCCTGCGCTGATGCACAACATGGGCCAGTTGGAATATCAAGGCTGCTGGGCACGTTGTTGGGTTGATCTTGGTACAAGTGATGCTGTTGCACTTGATGTCTTGATCAATGCTCTCCAACAAATTGACTCCGATGTGGTGCAGTTGGATGAAGTGTTAATTGGTGGTGTCAATGATGACTGGCCTGTTGAGCCCCATCCCGACAGCATCTTCCCTGTGGAGGCCTAAGCAGTCTCTTGGCTGAGCTCAGGCGCCTTTTGGTTGAATCGCAGCGGTTTGATGAAATCACTGCTTCTGACCATTTGTTATCTCTCAAGCAAGACGAAGTCCATTACCTGCGCAGAGTGCTTCGCCTTCGCAATGGGCAAGCGGTTGCGGTTGTTGATGGTGTTGGCCATTTCTGGGAGGCCCATCTACAAGCAGGTGATTTTTTAAAACTACACACGTCACCTTCGTCTCCTTCTCTACAACAACCTCGCCATCGTCAACAACTCGGTTTGGCTGTTGTTCTCCCAAAGCGTGGCTTTGAGGAGGTTTTGAGGATGAGTTGTGAACTAGGCGTCAACCTGATTCAGCCTCTACGTTCTGATAGGTGTACTCCTCAGGCGGAGGAGCGACCATTGCGATGGAGGGTGATCCTTAGGGAAGCAGTTGAGCAATCTGAGCAGCTTTGGCAGCCAGAACTTTTGCCCATAGCAGAAGCTTCAGCCTTGTGGAAAAGTCCACCAGATCATGCAGTTTTTGCTTTGGCCACCACTCGTCGGCAGGGACTGATTGATCTACAACTTTTGATGGAAGGATTGACCCCAGAAATCAACCAAGTCACAGTTGCGATTGGTCCTGAGGGTGGTTGGAGCCCACTTGAAGAGTGTGCCGCTGAGGCCGCCGGTTGGGTGCCTGTGGCGTTGGGAGATTCAATCCTGCGCACTTGCACAGCTGCTGTGGCAGCAGCTCAAACAATGGTTTCAAGTCGACGGATCAGCTTGTCAAGAGATCAGTCAAGATCTGATTGAATTCCTGCAGGCTTGTTTTTGATCTCCGCGGCTGCATTTTTACTCACGAATGTCAGCGCTTATCGGCGTCTTTTTCAAGCAAACCTTCATTTCATAGCGGCTTCCTTTGGCTCGAGGGCTTGGACTTCTTCAGTGATTTTCTGCACAGTCTTTTGAGGTGATAATTTTCTCAATGCTGAGATTGAGAAGATCAAAACCGTAGGCTGTTTTTTCTGCTTCATGCTCTGGTCTGCCAGACAGCGTCAAGCAATAGCCCACGCTTGCTGTCTCTTGTCCAATCTGGCCAAAGGCAGTGCTATCAAAGTTGATGCTTTTTTCTAATCCGACTCTGGTTCAATGGCTCTGGGCTTTTGCTCTCAATGCTCTATTGATTGCGCTGGCCCAGAGGCTGCCATTACTCACTTCCTCCGGATGGATTCATGCCGGGGCACTAGGCACCATTCTCTGGGGGTGTCTGGGCTGGCGTGGGTGGCTTGCGGTAGTGATTTATCTCGTACTGGGATCGATGGTCACCCGTCTTGGCATGGCCCAGAAGAAACTCGCTGGCCTTGCTGAGGGACGTGGTGGCAGGCGTGGGCCTGAAAATGTCTGGGGATCTGCAGCCACTGGTGCTGTAGTGGCAATCCTGATCAAACTGGGCCTTGGTTCCCAGTCTTTGCTGATGATCGGTTTCGCAGCAAGTTTTGCTGCGAAACTTGCTGACACCTTCGGCAGTGAGATAGGCAAACGTTGGGGCCGAACCACTGTGCTCATCACCACGCTGCGTTCTGTACCTGCTGGTACGGATGGAGCCATCAGTCTCGAGGGCACTCTCGCAAGTGCCCTTGGCAGTCTTTTGATGACCTTCGTGATGGTCTCCCTCTCTCTGTTGCCTTTTGGTTTCCAGGCGATCTTGGTTGCTTTGATTGGCTTATTGGCCACTCTTATGGAGAGCCTTTTAGGCGCAATTGCTCAGAACAAAATTAGTTGGCTGAGTAATGAACTTGTTAATGGTTTACAGACAAGCTTTGCTGCTGTTTTTGCCATCGCAATCGCCGCTTGGCTTGGTTTGGCTGCTTAATCAGCTAATCAGATTTGTTTGTGGACCAAAGTTGAAGTTGTTTAATTAAACCTCGCAAAACTCTTCGCAGCTTGTTCTCCTTAATCTTTTCGCGCTTTGCTAACTGTCTCAAGCTGATGTCATCGATGTAATGGGCGTAAAGCAAGTGTTGCTGGTGGGATGTTAGACGCTGAATAGCCTTTTTTAGCCATTGGTATTGCAGATCCGGTTCTTGCTGCTTTGGTGACTTGAGCCGTTCCAATAATGGGACTCTCTTCTCAACATGATTGCCACCTGTTGAAGTCACTTTGGCATCCAGAGATACAAGGTGTGTCTGCCATATGGCTTCCGCAGCTTGATGCCAGCGGTCTGAACTTACATTTAATTGTGCAGCCAGTTGCTCTTCGGTGAAAGGTTTTAAGCCATCATTCTGCTGCTTCTGCTGGAGTCTCATGCCGCGGGTATATAGGTCTCTCAGTCGCCAGGGCACTCTCACAATCTGGCTTCTGTCTCTGCGGAAATGGAGGATCTGGCCGTTGGCATGGGCCATTGCATAGCTACTTACTTTAAATCCAAGATTGGCATCGAATTTCTCCATCGCCATGATTAATCCCAGCCTTGCTTCTTGAATGAGATCATCCAGTTCTTCTCCGCCACGGGTGGCTTGGCGAGTTGCTGCAAGGTGCGCCAATCCAAGGTGTTCAACTACAGCCTGATTGCGTTTGTGTATCGATTTGGGCAATGAAAATGAACGCTGATTCCCATAGCACTCTGCTCTCTTTCTTCTCAAGGTTTTGCAAGAAGTTTGCGCCATGACTTGACTTTCTATTAACATCCTTAACTTTCTGCTTTTTTGCAGCACTGGTAAACCAACTAAAGGATGAACATCGGATTCCTTAGGGGTGATTTCAGCCAACCGTAGGAGTGAAGTTTGTTAGTGGTTCGAGCTGTGCCCACTCCAGCATCGATGTCCATGCCATCACCCGTTGGTGGATCCAGTCATGTCCCTCTGAGTTGAGATGGATACCATCGGGTTCGATCCAGCTGAGCCAGGCAGGTTCATTGAGCATGGCGTTGTGCAACGGCAGAAATGGCACATCAACCTCAAGACATGCTTCCTCAAGCTGGGCTTCATAAACCGACCCCGATTGGTTTGAATACCAGAGGCATTGCGCAAATGGCATTACAGCTTCATCGACAGGAGTGAGGCCCATCACCATCACCTTGGTGAGGTGTTTCATCTCTGTCAGCATTTGCTGCAGGCCAAAGCGAAAGGCCTCTGCCGTGAGTTGGGGCCGGCCATCGGGGCGTCCAATACGTGCTGTGTCATTGAGGCCCACCGCCACAAGAACTGCATCAGGAACCTGACGACGGAGTTCGCCTCGACTTTGCCATTCCTTTTGCCAGCGTTTGGCAACACTTTCCAGTCCATCACCACGAATTCCAAGCTGGTAGACCACTGGGGCATCAGGGAGGCTCATCCATTGGCATCGCAGACGTTCACACCATCCGCCACCCTCTCGATCTCCCCATCCATAAACACCACTGTCACCTATGACAACGAGTCTCTTGTATGTATTGGCCATCACATCGAGAAGTGGAACCTGATCAGCTTTGTAGGTCTACAACCATAGGTAGCTTTTTAGTTGAACCAGTCCAGTGATATCGCAAGCGATCAGTGATCGATTCTCCGATCAAGGTCAGAGCTGTGAACACCGCGATTAGGACACTGACCTGTGCCCAGTTGAACGAACCAAGAGATTCGATTAACTGCCAACCCAGTCCAGTGCCTCCAACCATGCCAACTACCACGGTTTCTCGCAAAATCACGTCCGTTCTGTAAGCGGCATAGGCTAAATAGCTACGGCTTTGGCCGCTAAAGCATCCATAGAGCCAAGCCGATCGTGCTCCAGCGCCAGTCGCGCTTAAGGCTTTCAAGTTGTTGTCGCTTTGTTGGTCAAGCCCTTCTTTTAAGAGGCGACCCATCACTCCAATGTTGTGGGCTCCAAGTGCAAGAGCAGCAACAGCCACACTCGGTTTGCTGAAGAGCAGCAAAAATAGAGCAGTAAGAGGGGTTGGCATCAGTCTTAGCAGGCCCCAGATGATTCTTTGTATTGCTATTCCCAGTCGGCTTGGCCAAAGCATCATTGCTAGTGGCGGTGTTCCGATAGCGATTCCTGCTGCTAACACTGTTAGCAACATCGTGCTGCTGATTAATTGGATCCATGGGAGAGTGTGAATAGCAATTATTAGCTCATCAACGGTTGGTAATGGAAGGGGGCTCCAGTGAAGAGGTTCTCCTAGATCAATATCAACTGCATTTAGCCAGGGAATACTTAGTGCGCATAGAATCAATAAGACAATCAATATACTGGCAACTTGCCAAATCCCATTCTTCGATAATTTGAAATATCTACGTATCAAACTTAATATCTGCTCAAGACTAAATATTACTGCTGCTAGTAACCATAAAGCTGTCCATACGTCATGGAATTGAAGAGATTGAAGTGCCAGTTGAAGGTCAGTGCCAATACCACCCAATCCAAAAACCCCCAACACGGTTGCACCTCTTAATGCACATTCAAGTCGATATCCGACATAACTCAATAAGACAGGCCCCATCGCAGGGCCAAGAGCTGTAATTAAGGCGGAAGAGGAGCCCGCCCCAGCCTGTTTTAAGCCCCTTAGGGCTCGACGATCCTGGGTGTCAAGTTGATCACTTACGACTCGAGCAACAAGTGAGGAGTAAGGAATGACGATTGCAACAATTGCTACCCAAGGGCTCAGTCCAACCATTTGAAGTAACAACAAACCCCAGAGGAGTTCATGAATTGCGCGCGGGATTGCCAAAAGTCTGCGAATCACAATCGCTGGCCAGTTTGTCCCTAAAAAGGTCTCCCATACCACCCTGGCGCTGGCTATGCCAAGACAAATTCCAACTATTGAACTTATTGACCAGCTAAGAAGAGCTGTGGCCAAAGTGATCTGTATTCCTCTAAATGCACTTTGAACGACCTCTGCTTGAATAGATGGATGAACGGCAGCGCAAATAAACTCCCATAGGAGAGTGACTCCACCATTGTGGAAACTTATGAGTATAGAAATAAGTACAGGCAATAAAGCCAGTGCTGGCAAAAGGCTCAGGATTGGAGGAGTTGGACTGAGGCGACTCATGCAGATCCGTAGATCAAGGCTAAGGCTTCTTCATCAAGACATTCAGCAGGTTGATCAAAGACAACTCTCCCAGACTTAAGTGCGATTACCCTGTCAAAGTGCCGAAAAAAGGATGGTTGATGCAGGCTCATCAAAAGGGTTCTTTCTTCGCCCATATCACTAGTCATCGTGTTGTCCAAGAAAAGATGGAGGATTTCCTCTGCAAGGATTGGATCGAGACTGAATAAAGGTTCATCAGCGAGAATGAGTTCTGGTTTTTGACGTAAGAGGCGTGCTATTGCCACTCGCTGTCGCTGTCCCCCCGAGAGTTCGCTTACCATTGCAGAAAGGATGCTCGATGAAAGACCTACTTTTTTAAGACATTCACTGCAGGCATTTAATTCGATTGGCTTGAGTAAATTAGCCAGAGCCCATAGTAAATTTCTGTTAGCTAACGCACCACAGTTGATGTTTTGTGCAACGTTGAGCTCTTCTACAAGGCGAAGATCTTGCCATAGGGTTCCTATTTTTTTTCGTTGACGTTTCCCTAAGTTTGAGGTTGAATAATTTTGCCAAATCACCTTCCCCGAATCAGGAATAAGAGTTCCGTTGGCAACCGCTAATAAGCTACTTTTTCCTGATCCATTGCTGCCTACAAGTGCAACACGCTCTCCAGAAGAAATGCTAAGGTTGATATCATTAAGCCGATTCCCTCTACTACTGTGAACAAATACGCCCTTTATTTCGAGCAATCTTCTCACTGAATCTTTCCTAGTTGTCTGCCTATTTTCTCGATTGTTATGTATTGATTTTGGTCTGCATCTACAAAACTACTTGCCCCAAAAAGTTCAAGTATTTTTTCTTGTGATTTTGAACTTTTCTTTAACCCAGTTAGAGTAGACTTTAGTTTATCAGTGAAACCATCGCCAAACTTTTTGTCGAGATTGGGTTGTGCTAGCCAGTGATAGTCTGCATATGGGGGCGTTCTCCAAATCACTTTCACTTTGGCTGGATCGATGCGGCCATTTTTTTGAGCCGACACCCATACACTTTCGTTCAGGGCGCCAGCATCAAAAGAACCACTTTGCACCAAAGCAATTGTTGCATCATGACTGCCACTGAAACCTGGTTTGCTTCCAGAAAAATCATTCATTTGCACACCTGCTTGCTGAAGGAAGTGCTGAGGCATTAATCTTCCAGAGGTTGAACTTTCGGAGCCAAAAGTGAACCGCTTCCCATTAAGTTGCTGAAGCCCAGATTGGCTTTTTAATGGCTTAATTCCGCTCTTTGTATTGGCTATGAATACACTTGTGAATTTGGCATCAATATCTCTTTGCGCGATAACTTCTGCTCCTGGCTTTTGCAACCTAGCTTGTACACCTGTTAGGCCTCCAAACCAAACAAGATCAAGGCTGTCGGTGCGGAATGCACTGACTGCGGCTGGATAGTTCGTGACTGCTTTGTAGCGAACGGGCACATTTAATTCTTTGCTCAGTTCAGACGAGAGTAGGCCGTATAAACGGTTCAAACGCTCAGGATTCTGATCGGGAATTGCCCCAATACGAAGTGTCTTCTCAGTTTGATTAGTGCAGCTCAGCAACCCAATCAAGCAGATCAATGAAGTGCGGACCAACGCCCCGCCCTGTCTTGAAGGCATGTTGTCTTTGTTGTTCAGCTCTTTTTGAGAGCTTTGCGCAGACGTTCTAGTCCATCGCAAATCGTTTCTGGTGAAACCGCACAGGTGAGGCGTACGCAACTGTCGTCTCCAAATGCTGCACCTGGAACCATCGCAAGCCCATGGTTTTCAAGAGCTTGCTCACAGAAACTTACTGAGTCGAGGCTTTCAGGTGGCAGTTTTGGGAAGGCGTAAAAGGCACCTTTTGGAGGAACCAGGCTCATTCCCTCAAGGCTAAGCAAGCCAGAGCTGAGGAGTTCGCGGCGGGTGTTGTAGCTCTTGACCATCTTTTTCACACACTCCCTTGAGCCTTGCAGCGCGGCCAAGGCTCCACGCTGAGCGAAACTGCAGACATTGCTAGTGCTCTGGCTTTGGAGGGCAGCAGCAGCTTTTACAGCATCAGCGGGGCCGGCTAGATAACCCAAACGCCAACCGGTCATTGCCCAGCCCTTGGCAAAGCCGTTAACGATGAAGGTTCTGTTTGAAAGATCTGGTGCTATGGCCGAGAAGCTGTGATGCTGTTGCCCTTCTTCAAGAATGAACTCGTAGATCTCATCACTCATGACCAGGATCTGGGGATGATCTCTCAGCAGATCAGCCAATGTTTCCAGCTCCTTGCGTGCCATCACACGGCCGGTTGGATTGCCAGGGGAATTAAGTAATAAAAGACGGGTTTTAGGGCCGATGGAGGCTTCTAGGTTGTTGAGATCTAGGCAGAAACCGTTTTCTGGAGTGGAGGGAAGTGTTGTCACCTTTGCACCAGCTAAGCGGGCCATTTCTGGATAACTCAGCCAATAAGGAGCAGGGATTAAAACCTCATCGCCCGGATTGAGGATCACCTGAAACAAGTTAAAGATTGCTTGCTTGCCTCCATTTGTCACCAACACTTGCTCTGCATTGGTTGGCACAGTGTTTTCTTTGCTGAGCTTGGTTGCTATTGCCTCACGGAGTTCGGGGTCTCCGGCGGCAGGGCCATAACGGGTGATGCCATCACGGAGTGCCTTCACCGTGGCATCAATGATGAATTCAGGGGTATTGAAATCTGGCTCACCAGCACTCAGGCTGCAGATGTCGCGGCCTTCTTGCTGAAGGGCCTTTGCTCGAGCACTGATTGCCAGTGTGAGTGAGGGCTGAAGGGCAACGACTCGGTCGGAAAGATGAGGCGGGAGTGGCATTGGTGCCGCATCCCCTTGCGGGATGCCCGTAAGGACCACATCTTGCCTGATGCTCTGACATGGACAACCAACATCTTTTAATTGGCTTTTTAATGCTCATGGTTGACTTGGGTCGCACAACCACTGTCCTTTGAAGGTCAATCGATCTTGCCAAGAGCTTGTTTTTGGAGACTCTTCGCGGTTTTTTAGTCAGAATTCGCCTAGATCTCCTCAACGCAAGTCGATGCTTTCCATCAGAGAGACGTTGCAGCTGTTCGCAATTAATTAAAATAAAACTCACAAGGATTGACCCATGTCTATGGGGCTCATATGGAGCGCACTAATGGCTGTGGTTCCTGTGACTTGCCTGTTAACCAGCCTCAGGTTGTTGTGAGTCGTGGAAACCCACATGCCTCTTTGATGCTGATCGGAGAAGCGCCAGGCGCTCGCGAGGATGAGCTAGGGAAGCCCTTTGTAGGACGTTCTGGGCAACTTATAGATCGTTTGATGGAGAGTGTTGGCCTTGACCCTCAAACTGATGCCTACATCTGCAATGTTGTGAAATGCCGGCCCCCTAAGAATCGGCGACCGACACTTGTTGAGATTGCTTCTTGCCGTCCCTGGTTGCAACAACAGATTGAGTTGGTTGATCCCTGTGTGATTGCCTTGGCTGGCTCGACAGCAGTCGAAGCCATCCTTGGTATCAAGGGAGGAATTACCCGTCTTCGTGGTCAATGGCAGCATTGGCAAGGCCGTTTACTGATGCCGCTTTTGCATCCTGCCTACCTCCTTCGCAATCCATCTCCAGTAGATGGTGCTCCTGTTGCCCTCACCAGAGGCGATCTGCTCGAGGTCCGCCAAAGGCTCATACAAGTCAATAGGTGCGCTGTTGTGCCAATGTTGGATTCATCTAGGCGCCGTCTGCCATGAGTGCAACCATGGCTGAGTATCAATCCAGCACATCCAGGAGATACGACACCCAGATCCACCGACGTGTAACGCGCACTGTCAACGTAGGAGGTGTCTTGATCGGTAGTGATCATCCTGTCAGGGTGCAGTCGATGATCAACGAGGACACCCTTGACGTGGAGGGTTCAACAGCAGGCATACGACGCTTGCATGAAGCTGGTTGTGAAATTGTTCGTCTAACTGTTCCATCTCTTGGCCATGCCAAGGCCGTCGGCGAGATTTGTCAACGGCTTAGGGAGACCTATCAACCGGTACCCCTTGTGGCTGATGTCCATCACAACGGCATGAAAATTGCCCTTGAGGTGGCAAACCATGTCGACAAGGTGAGGATCAATCCTGGCCTTTTTGTGTTTGATAAAGCTGATCCAGATCGAACCGAGTTCAGCGGCGAAGAGATTGCTTCTATCAGAGAACGCATTGCCGAGAATTTTGAACCGCTTGTCACTCGTCTCAAGCAGCAAGACAAAGCCCTTCGTATTGGCGTGAATCATGGTTCGCTTGCTGAACGAATGCTCTTTGCCTATGGAGATACTCCTCTTGGCATGGTTGAGTCAGCAATGGAATTCGTGCGAATTTGCGATTCGCTCGATTTTCATAACATCGTGATTTCGATGAAGGCCTCTAGAGCGCCTGTGATGTTGGCGGCTTATCGATTGATGGCTGACACAATGGATCAAGAGGGTTTCAATTATCCCCTTCATTTGGGCGTAACCGAGGCTGGTGATGGGGATTATGGAAGGATTAAAAGTACAGCGGGCATCGCAACGCTTTTAGCAGAAGGTCTAGGCGATACCATCCGAGTTTCATTGACAGAGGCGCCTGAGAAAGAAATTCCAGTTTGTTACTCGATTCTTCAATCCATCGGGCTGCGCAAAACGATGGTCGAGTACATCAGCTGCCCAAGTTGTGGCCGAACATTGTTCAACCTTGAAGAGGTTGTTCAGAAAGTGCGCGATTCCACATCCCATCTTGTTGGTTTGGATATTGCGGTAATGGGTTGCATTGTGAATGGCCCAGGTGAGATGGCAGATGCTGACTATGGTTATGTTGGTAAAGGCCCAGGAGTCATATCCCTCTATCGGGGCAGAGATGAGATTCGTAAGGTTTCTGAGTCTGAGGGTGTAGAGGCGTTGATCCAGTTGATTAAGGATGACGGTCGATGGGTGGATCCGCCATGAAGTCGTTATTGTGTGAGATCAGTCCAATTTGGACGCTATGCCTATCTCTAGAAGTCTTCGCTCATTAGGCCGCCAGCGCAGTTCATGGCTGGTCCTTCTGGGCGCGGGAGGAGCAGCTACTGCAATTGCACTTGCCTCTCCAAGTTTGGGTTTGCCAAGCAGTTCTTCTTCTGCTATTAGTGATAGCCCCAAAGAGGTGATTGATCAGGTCTGGCAGATTGTATATCGTGACTATCTGGATTCCACAGGTAAATATAACCCTGAAGTCTGGAAGGGACTACGCAAGGACTTATTAGCCAAGAGCTATTCAGCCACTTCAGAATCCTATGAAGCGATCCGTGGCATGTTAGCAAGCTTGGATGATCCCTATACACGATTCTTAGATCCAAAGGAATTTAAGGAAATGCAGATCGACACCTCAGGAGAATTAACAGGTGTTGGCATCCAGCTTTCTCTAGACAAGGATACAAAAGAATTAGTTGTGGTTTCACCAATCGAAGGAACTCCTGCATCTAAGGCTGGTGTCCAACCTAAGGATGTGATCGTTTTCATTAATGGACAATCCACTAAGGGCATGTCTACAGCGGATGCTGTTAAGTTGATTCGTGGTAAAGAAGGTAGTGAGGTCACCCTTGGTCTGCGTCGCAGGGGTGAAGTTATCCAGGTCCCGTTGATACGTGCACGCATTGAGATACAGGCAGTTGATATCCAGTTAAATACGACAGTAAATGGTACAAAGATTGGTTATATCCGCCTGAAACAGTTTAATGCCCATGCAGCTAAAGGAATGCGAAGTGCTATCAAGAATTTAGAAATAGAGGGTGCGCAAGGCTATGTACTCGACTTGCGTAGTAATCCTGGAGGTTTGCTTGAAGCCAGTGTAGATATCGCACGCCAATGGCTTGATGAAGGTACAATTGTTCGAACAAAAACTCGTGATGGCATTCAAGATGTACGCCGAGCGAATGGAAGTGCCTTAACCCAACGCCCTGTTGTGGTTTTGGTGAATGAAGGCTCAGCAAGCGCAAGTGAGATCCTCTCTGGAGCACTACAAGACAATCATCGTGGTGTACTTGTTGGACAGAAGACCTTTGGCAAGGGCTTGGTTCAATCAGTTCGAGGCCTTTCTGATGGCTCTGGTCTTACTGTCACGATCGCTAAGTATCTCACTCCAAGCGGATCGGACATTCATAAAAATGGCATCAAGCCAGATATTAAGGCCGTGATGTCTGAAAAAGAAATCAATAATCTTAAGCTTGAGGATCTTGGCTCTGGGAAGGATAGTCAATACAAGGTGGCCGAAACAACACTAATTAAAGCCCTAAACAAAATACTTGATGGACCAATGTATAAGCCTGTAGGAGTTAAACTTCCTCAAGCAATTCCATCAACGCTATAATATCTAAACAGTTAGGCTTTCTGTTAAATAATGATTAATGTATGACCTTGCAGGATTTGTACGAGCGCATAATAATTACGACCCGTTTGATCTCTAAGTAACAGGTTGCATTAAGCCACCATCTCCACCTGAATTCGAGTCGTCGTCATCGTTTTCTGCTTCGCTTTGAAGAACAGCAAAAATGGCAATGGCGGCGAGACTCAACAATCCGCTCATCAATCCCATCATTCCCTGATTGCTCCCGATCTCAGTGAATTCCCCCAAGGCACTTTTCGCTATTTGCGCAAATGTAACGAAGAATTGCGCTTTTGTAAAGACTTCTTAATATAGTTGCGCTGGAAGGGCTTAGGGGGTAATGACGGCCTCGTCTCGCTCTATGGCTTGCTGCTTTTGCTGAATTGCAGTTAATCCATCCTCGCAAGGAATCTGTGTGGCCATGAGACGCAACCACTCCATCAGTTGTTCAAGCTGTTTTTCCATAGGCAAGACGCTTAGACCTCGTGCCAGCACCTTGGCTTTATTTCCACTTCCAGTCTGGTAAATCAGTCGGCCGTGCAGGTGTTGCGGTAAACCTTGCCTAAGTAGCCGGAAGGCGGGCTCCTCCATCGGCGTTTCCATCGCAATATTTGGCTTTTCTGGCTTAATTCTCGAGATCCCGCAGCGACGAGCTAAGAGTTTGAGCTCCATGAGTTGAAGAAGTGATTGCACAGGACCAGGAATGGCTCCGTATCGGTCTGTCCAGCTAGCTGCCAACTCAATCAGTGATTCATGAGAAGCACAATTTGCGGCAGCTCGGTAGGCAGCGATCTTTTCGTCACCATCAACAATCCATTCCGCTGGCACGAATGCTGTTACCGGCAGATCGATTTGAGTGTCATCTACAGATGGAATGCCCTGTCCTTGGATTTCAGCAAGTGATTCCTGCAACATTTCCATGTAAAGATCGAAACCAATGGTTTCCATTTGGCCGCTTTGTTCAACCCCGAGAAGGTTGCCCACACCACGGATTTCCATGTCTCGCATCGCTAGTTGATAGCCACTTCCTAGCTGTGCAAATTCCTGGATTGCTCTTAGGCGTTGTCTAGCGGCATCACTGAGGGATGCTTCACCCGGATAGAACAACCATGCATGAGCCTGAACACCGCTTCTACCCACACGTCCACGTAGTTGGTAGAGCTGTGCTAGTCCAAATTTATGAGCATCCTCAATGAGAATAGTGTTCACACGTGGGATATCTAGGCCACTTTCAACGATCGTGGTGCATAGCATCAAGTCGGCCTCCCCTGCATTAAAGGCGACCATCGAGCTCTCAAGTTCGCCTTCTGCCATCTGACCATGGGCTACCAACAACTTCAAATCGGGCAGCATCTGTTGAAGTTGACGAGCTACATCTTCAATACCCTCAACACGAGGAACGACATAGAACACCTGTCCGCCTCGATCAAGTTCCTGGCGAATAGAACTACGAACTGCTTCTTCATCAAAAGCGGCTAGGTGGGTTTTGATAGGCCGGCGTAATGGAGGAGGGGTTGTGATCAGACTCATTTCCCTTACCCCTGAAAGGCTCATGTATAAGGTTCGCGGAATTGGTGTGGCTGAAAGGGTCAAAACATCTACATCCTTACGAAGAGCTTTGATCTTTTCCTTTTGATTGACTCCAAAACGTTGTTCCTCATCAACAACCAACAACCCTAGTTTTTGGAATGTTGTATTTTTACTGAGCAGCTGGTGGGTACCAACAACTGCATCGATTGTCCCTTCTTTGAGGCCATCAAGTATTGATTTTCGTTCTGAGCTTGTTCTGAATCGGTTCAGTAAGGCGACCTTGATTGGGTAGGGAGCGAAGCGGTCTGAAAGTGTTCTCCAGTGTTGTTGGGCTAGCACTGTTGTGGGGGCAAGCATGGCTATCTGGCGTCCAGACGTAATTGCTTTGAAGATCGCTCGTATTGCTACTTCCGTTTTTCCGAAACCAACATCTCCGCACACAAGCCGATCCATAGGTTGTGCTGCTTCCATATCGCGTTTTACATCAACGACTGCCTTGACTTGATCAGGTGTTGGTTCATAGGGAAAAGATTCTTCTAGTTCAATCTGCCATGGTCCATCTGGTGGGAAGGCATATCCAGGGGCCTGGAGTCGCTCTGCATAGAGCTTGACCAGATCCATCGCAACTTTGCGAACTAACTTTCGGGTTCGCTCTTTAACTTTTTGCCACGCTGTTCCTCCCATGCGATTAAGTTTTGGTGGCGATTCACTTGTTGATCGATACCGACCAAGGCTGCCGAGCTGATCGGCGGCCACGCTGAGTGTTCCATCCAAATACTCGATAACCAAATAGTCACGGACCTCACCACTTATGGTCAGTTTTTCTAATTTCAGAAAACGACCGATGCCGTGATTGCGATGCACGACGAAGTCACCAGTGCACATTTTATTGGGGTCAACCCTACGACTCGCTGCCCGTCGTCGTCGTCGAACATAACCGGTAGAGCCAAGGGTTTTTTGACCAAAAAATTCACGGTCAGTCATCAAAACAACACGCCAGGCTGGTAAGATCAGCCCCTCTAAATCCACAGCACCGGTAGTCTTTAATGCTACTGGGGTGTTTTGCTCGAGCAAACGTTCAATGGCTGGGTGATCTTTAGCGTTTGGGACGAAGCGTGTGATGCAGTCATGCTCCTCAAGAAGAGCCACAGCACGGCTTGGTTGTGCAGATAAAAGCCAAACGGGATGATGTTCTTTTTGATAATTTTTGATTTGCTCTCCTAACCTCCCGAACTGGTTTGGGTTGGCTGGAATTGGCCGACTGGCAAGATCAAAACTATTTGCATAACCATCGTCTTCATGGAGTTCGGCAAGATCAATGCCAGCAAAGCCATCTGTGGTTGCATAGCTTTCTTCGATGCTGCGATGAAGCAATGGAGGCCAATACTTTTTTTGTTCATCAGTTGACAAGCCCATTGATTGACCCACATCAATGTGATGCTCTTCTGCATGTTCAAGCCATAGTTTTCCATGTGCAGAGCCATGACGCTTCTCATCTATTGCGATAAAGGAGTTGGTAGGAATGTAGTCAAGTAGCGAGGCAGGTTTGTTCCATGCAATACCCATTAACCTTCTTATACCATCTGGAGTAGAACCTTCGAAGAGTTGATCTAAAGTCTCCTCACTAACAAGACGGTCAAGCCCATCGGGCATGGACTCTCGTAGTTGATGAGCAATTAAAGGACTAAACCCTGAAGGGGTTAGGCAAAGCTCATTAACTTCATCCAGGGAACGTTGACTGACTGGGTCGAATTCTCTTAATTTGTCAAGTTCATCGCCGAATAACTCGAGGCGAACTGGTAATTCACTGCTTACTGGAAATATATCAACGATGTCACCACGACGACTCCAGGTAGCTTCCTGATCAACGGCTGTAACTCGATCATATCCAAGCTTGGTAAGAGTATTGGCTAAGCTTTCCAGGTCTATATGCTCTCCACGACAGAGTATTTCACACTGTGATGCGAGTGCATCAACAGGAGGTAGATGTGGCTGCAAAGCTCTTTCTGTGGCCACAATGGCTCGATCGCAACTTCGGGTTGATTCTCCAAGAAGTTCACTTAGAACCTGCAATTGCCCCCATACGATTTCTGTTGTGGGGTCAAACGGCTCATATGGTGATCCTTCACTTGTTGGGTAGAGATGATTATGCGACCAACCCATCATTGCAAGCAGCGAAGACCAGCGATTGGCCTCTTCTAGTGTCGGTACGATCACAACCAGTGGACGGCTCTGCTTACGAGCTATTGCACTTGCAATTAATGCGCGACCGACTCGCCCGGCTCCCCGCATCAGTAAGCGCTCGTTCCGATTACTTCTATCCACCAACTCACCAGTGAGAGTAGACTTCTGAAGCTGACGAACTAATGAGCTCAGAGGCATGGTTGCTAAATAATCATCAAAATTGACACGTTATAAATATAGCTTGTGAGGCCCAAGTGAAGTGTTTTGTTCAATTGTTAGGCAAGGCCTAATTCTTGAACAGAACTCATATCAATAAAAATCAAAATCTCTAGGAAATTAGATCTTTATTCTTGAGTTCCAACCATGGGCATTGAAACATTGCCAGACTTTATTTGTTGAACTAAGTCTGGCGCAAAAATGAACGCGAATATGATCAGAACTATAGAGAATAGTCGAACAGCTACTTTACGATCGATTATACGTTTAATATCATGAGATAGCTGTGGGTTTGCGGGAGGGTATAGCATCAACATATCTTGATGAATTGTATTTGTATGTGCGGTTGTGGGGTGTATATCCCATGGGTGTTCTTTCTCAAGTGAGTGTTGATGCCAATCCCAAAAAAGATTAATCATCTTATCTTCTGCTAAAAGTTTGGCTTGACCTTGGTTCAAGTAGCCCATTTGCTCATTAAACGTTTGAGTTTGTAAGACGAGATAGTCTTCAGAGAAAATTTTATAAAAAACTTTTTGCTGCCTTTGTTTAAAGAGAAGTAATTTGCACAGAAGCTTATTCCTGAGAAACTTTCTATAATGACGAACAATGATTCGTGCTCTATTATGTGACAAGGGGATATGATCTAAAACTTGTACATATCTTGCCTTCTCAGTTGCTCCCTTGAAAATAATCACACGGCCAGGAGGGATAAAGATTTGAGAAATAAATTCTTCCTTGTTATTTTCTTTCTCATGATAGACGCTTCGAAGATGATATTGGTCTTTATTAATTAACTGATTGAAGCTTTTAATTGTTTTTCTGTTAACATCATTTCCTGGCAATGTATTGCCATGTAGCCAAAAGATATGTAAGATGTCCAAATGATTTTCTATGATGCGAGACCAATCGCATTTAAAGTCTATAAATACTTCTTCATATTCGTAATCTTTCAAGTCAAAGCCATATGCCTCTGGAAGACTATTCTCTAGGTGAGATTTTATCTGAAAATCTTTTGGGCTAGGCTGTGCTTCTCCTGTATAATAAATATATATATAGTCACCTTGTTCTACACAGGGATATTGCCTGAGGTGTAAATGTTTCGCGAAGTTATCATAATGAGAGTCAATAATATGGTTGCATGTTATTCTATCTGATCCATCCTGATTGCAGGATGTCGTATAGCGAGCTCCATGATATGGACAGACAATTTCACCGTTTTGATTTTCTCCTCCACGAAAAGATGCCGATCGATGCGGGCATGAATCTTTGATACACCTCGGCTTGTTATTCTTGTCTCTGTATATCACTAATGGCTCATTAAACATGGACAGATGATATAATTCATTTTCTTTTAATAACTTACTGGCACAGACGGAATACCAACCCAGTAGGCCTACTGAAGGACGTATGGCTTTCTCGATTGGAGACTCAACTGTCAACTTGGTCTTTTTTTATTAATTCGATTTTATCGTGCAGGCAACTGGTTTGTAAATTCTGCAGTTATGGCGTAATAATATTGATATTCTGGTGAGCTTCTCATTGGCCTCTTGGATGCGACGTTAAGACTGATAAACGCATGCGCTGCAGGCGATCACACCGGTGACCCCTGGGCCTCACCCCCCCCTGACAGGACCTTCGTAGCACTTAGCTCACCGCTTTCTGGTAGATCTTTCCTGCCTTGACGGCACGGGTTGCGGCATCTTCGTATTTTGACGACTCAGTTGATTATTCAGGCTAAAATTATTTAACGCTAACAATTTATGCAATATACCAACGCAAACTAATCAGCGAACAGACTAGCAGTATCTCTTCCTGGATTTCAATTGGCAGTTTAACTCTTATGTCGTCCTCCTAATTAAGCTGCCACTGATGACAACAACTTATTGTGGATCTTTTGACAGCTTAAGAGTTTTAGATTCATAATATCGTGCAAGATGCTATTCCCTGAGGCTGATTCTGTGCCATTGATTCTTTCCGATGCAACATGATAGTTCGGTCTAATTGTTGCCGCATGCTCAACAGCATTATTTATAGGCATCCAATCCTCCTTTCAGGCTTCCAATTCAGATTATCTATCAAGCTCATGTTGACCTAGCGTATTGATACCTCTTGAATTTATCTTATGAACCTTTAGCGTTTGTGTATATTAATTCCGAACAAACTTAAAAGCCATTCTTAATTGGTCTACATTGATGCCACTCTATAGCTTTTATACAGCCTTTACGATATATTTATCATCGACTGTATCGATGATTGCTAACTTTAAATTTTTTCTTTATCAAATAGTCAACATATACGAATCATGCAGACAATATTTTTATGTCGATTATTGCCTATTTGATATCAGCTCTGCTTCTAGAAGCATGTTGAAACTCAGCAATTGTTGATCATTTAATTGTTGTCGACTTCTCGCTTTTAGTTGCTCTTGTAGGTATCTTCTGCCTTGCTCTGGTGTCCATCTAAGTTTCTCGAGCAATTGATCACATTGGCTCAGAAGATCTGTTCGGCGTAATGGTTGGCTAGCCTCATTAGGATCTTCTCCAGGCTTTAATCCTTTTAGTAGATTAAGATAGGAATTTAACTCACTGTAACGAGTGATGCGATGACGACTTGAGTGACCAAAGCACTTCTGCAGGTAAAGCGTCTCTTGTTCTCTATCCCATCCGACTCTTTGTAGCTCATGATCTATTGCTGCCAATTCATCACTCCAGTCTTCGGGATCTGTTAGAGCCTCTACTTGTTGCTCTGATGTTGATAATTGTTCTATATTATTTGGTTGATGATTCTGCTCATCTTTTTTGAATGGCACGCTGATTAATCTTTTATTAGTGCTTGAATCTGAATCAGTTTCTTGAGTCTCAACTAAATCACTATCATTGAGATGGCTTGTCTTGTTGGCTAGTCGTTGGATCAGTCTTTCTATTGCTCGGTCTTCTGCAGACTCAGCTGTCGGTCCCTCTCCTAAGGCACTTCCTAGAGGCTCACCACCTTCCCAACCCGAAACGTGCACAATGCAACGATTTGGGTCTGTGTGGCACAACTTTACCTGGATCTGCATCACCAACGGCTAAAGCGAGTCTTTCTTGGCATTATTGACCACGCCAACTCATAACTGCGTTGTTTGTGATTTCTCTATTCCTTTCGCCTTTTGACATTGGTCTTCTAAGCATGCTCCTGTCAGGATTGGTCAAGTCTGGTTTGAACCTATGACAATTTTTGAAACACGCTAAAGGAGGATATCTGGCAATGATAACCCTTGAGTTAGATGTTGAACCCCACTCCAAGATCCTGGCCAACAGTCGCTTGCAATTGTTGTATTAATACCTCTCCAAGCGCCTTGCTTTTGCCTTCCAATTGGCCTTGTCGAATGAGTAAAGGGCACGTTTTTGTACTTACGACTAGGCCCAGATCGGATTCGCAGGCCAGGATCTTTCCTGGTTCATGTTCTCCATCTTGCCAGCGTCCGACCAGTGGCCTTACTTCTTCAGAAAGCTTGGATTTCAATTCCTCATCAAGTGGCTCAGTGGCTTGTACTTTCAGCCTTTTGTTATTCCAGCTGCTGAATGCGTTTGGATAAAGGCCCATAACCCTGCGATGCAAATCCATTGCAGATTGATTCCAATCAAGAATGTGGTCTTTTTTCGAGAGCATTCGGGCATATGTCGGGTCACCTTCAATCTCTTCCTGCTTGATGACTTCCAATTGTTTCCAACGTTCCGATTCGACTCCAGGGCCTGCTGCTGCAATCCTTGGCATTGATTCTAAAAACAATTTTGCTGTTATAGAGCTCAAACGATTAGACAGCTGATTCGCATTTTCGAGTAAGCCGATAGCAACCCTTTCTTGGACTAAAACAGGGCCTGTATCAAGCCCCTCTTCCATTGCCATGATTCCAACGCCTGTTACGCTGTCACCACTTAGCAAACTCCATTGAATCGGTCCTGCTCCTCGCCAGCGGGGTAGCAGTGAAGCGTGACCGTTCCAGCAACCGAGAGGAGGTTGATTGAGAACTGTTGAAGGAAGAAGCTGCCCAAAGGCGACTACAACAGAAATATCAGCCTTTAGTGATTTTAATTCTGCTTGAATGTTGCCCTCATCCCTAATCCGTTCAGGGGTGAATACACGCAACCCCTGATCCATTGCTCGTTGTTTGACGGGTGACGCCATTTGCTGATTACCACGCCCCCGACGACGATCAGGCTGGCTCACCACGCCAACAATTTCATAGCCTGAGTCATTTAAGGCATCCAGAGTTGGCACTGCATAGCTGGGGGTACCCCAGAACAGCACCCTCATGCTTCACCAGTAATTGATAAGCCTTCGACCCACACATGAGGAGATACCCCACCAGGTGTGATCACCTGTTCAGCTTCCATATTCACAATGCTATTCAACAGCGTACGGATGTCTCCAGCAACTGTCGCTGCTTCGATCGACACCCTTTCCCCTTTGATGACCAACCAACCATTAAATGGCAGAGAGAATGAACCCTGACTTGCTTTAACCCCAGCATGTAGAGCATTTAACCCTTCGATTAACACGAAGGTTTCTTTGCTCCTGCTGTGTTGCAGATGAGTATTTGCACTGTTTTGACCTTCAGTGTTGCTCACTTCAAACCAATCGGGTCCCACTGATACCTTTGCTCCCAGTCCGGCATGGCCAGTTGGTGGTACACCAAATGCCCTTGCGGTAGCTTCCGAGTGCAGGAAACTCTCAAGTCTTCCACCGTTGATTAAGCAAAGTTTTTGAGTAGGTGTGCCTTCACCATCGAAACTAGAGGCCCCTACATGTGCAGGATGTAGGCCATTATCATGAAGGGAGAAGAATGGAACGGCGATATTTTTGCCGATTGTTTCTCGTTGGCTGAGGCTGACGCCATCGAGCACTGCTCTGGCATTGAACATGCTGCTGAAGGCACCGATCAAGTCTAGGAAAGCCTCTGGTGTAAAGCAGACGAGATAACACCCAGTGTCGATCGGCTGATAGTCAAGATGACTGATTGTTCGTTCTGCTGCTTCATCAATACATCCATCAATATCCAGATCGTGACTACCTAGAGCAAGGCGAATTGCACCACCACTGCGTGGTTTACGTCCACTTTCTTCTGCGCGGGCAAAAAGGTAAAGGCTGGCTTGACTACGCTTCATTTGACGAAGCGCACCATCGCTATTGAGATAAACTCGTTCGTAGGTTGCTTCTCCTAGACCGTTGTAAGGAATGCTCTGTATAGCAGGATGTCGACTAAGAAGATCAGCTTCGGCCTCTTTAAGAACCTCAAGCATTCGTTGAATTCCCTGTGCTGGTCTTAGAGGTCGCTCTAGCTTTGGTAACGGAGATTTAGCGAGTGTTGAGAAGGCAGGAACGTCATCGGCGTTGCCAAAGTCACTTGCCTGACGAGCACCAATAAGCGCTTTCTCTATTCCTTTTTCTGAAAGATCTGACGTGCTTGTGATTCCTACAAGCCCTTTGTTGTTCCATACACGTACTGTGATTGAGCTGCGTTGCGCACCCTTCATTTGCTTGGCTTCGCCACGATCAATTTGAACAGAACTATCTGTGCTGCATGCTGCTCCTAAATCCCATTGGTGGATACTCTCGCGGCTAGCAAGTTGACTGAGTTTATCCCGTAGAGAATGAGTGTCGAGTTCGATTGCATTTGCTGCTTGTATTTCGGACATCATCAACGCCCTCCCACGGTGATTGAATCGACTTTGATATGAGGCTGCCCTACGGTGACAAAAATGTTACCGCTTATTGACCCGCAGAAACCGGCTGCCAGCTCAAGATCCTTGGCACACATCGAAATCCTTGGCATCACATCTTTTGCTTCGCCAATCAGAGTGGCTCCTTTAACAGGTTTGCCGAGCTTGCCTTTCTCGATCAGATAGCCCTCTTCTACAGCAAAATTAAATTGACCTGTGGGTCCAACGCTGCCTCCACCCATTGATTTGCAGTAAAGGCCTCGGTCGATCGAGGCGATGAGTTGTTCCGGTGAGTGCTGGCCGGCGGCGATATAAGTGTTGCGCATGCGGCTAGCTGCAGCGAATGTGTGGGACTGACGTCGGCCGCTGCCTGTGCGCTGGTGACCGGTACGGAGCTCACCGGCTCTATCGCTGATGAATTGCTTGAGCACACCGTTTTCAATTAATACCGTTCGCTGACTTTCCATGCCTTCGTCATCCATGCTCATGGAACCGAAGGCCCCATCAGTAATCCCCTCATCGATTGCCGTTACAGCTTCATGGGCGATCGATTGGTTCAACTTGTCGCTGAAAGGTGTTGTACCGCGCTCGATCTGAGTGGTCTCGAGCAAATGCCCACATGCTTCGTGAAAAATCACACCACCAAAGCGGTTGGCGAGTACTGCTGGCATTTGACCGGCGTCCACGTAATCGGCATAAAGCATCGTGCCTGCGCTTTCGCAAACTTCCTTGGCGCTCGTTTCGGCATCCCACTTGCGAAGGTCGTCTGGACGTCCCGATGTGCCATAACGGCGACCAATGCTTGAGCGGTGCTCGCCATCTGTAGCAAGGACATTAAGTCCTATGGACTGATGCAAACGGATGTCGCGTCCAAAGGTGCCATCACTTGCAGCCACGAGAACCTCCTGCCAGTCGCGGGCATAACTGCCTCGCCGCACCTGCAGATGGGTTCCATATTGATCAAGCAATTGAGTTCCATTTAGAAGGCGATCACTTGCTTCATACAGCTCTGGGCATTGGTTGAGCCAGTCGGCCTTATCGATGGCGAAATCACGAAGGTTCGGCAGACCATTAAATGATGAGCGACCAGCCTCATTAAACTCAAGCCCAAGCATGCTGAGAGCTTGCTCTAATGCATGCTTTAGGCCTGCATCTGAAAGATCATTGGTACTGACAAAGCCATCTTGTTTGCCCAGGAACACCCTGATCCCAGCACCCCTGCCGAAGGATGGAGTGACACTGGTAATGGTGTCTTGTTCAGCAAGGACGCTGAGATGATCAATTTGCTCCAGGTAGACCTCCACCAGATCAGCACCGGCAGTTCGACCACGCGCTAGTAGTAATTCCAGTTGTGGTTGCCAGTGCCTATTCAAGGCTTCTGCCTTATGCACCAGGCTTTGATCTGGGGTGTAGGTCGAGACCAACCATTTCTCCTGCAGCTTGCGTTGATTATGGAGAGAATTTGCGTAGATATGTAGATGGACAGCGCCGATCCAGGCGAACCGCAAAAAAAATGCTTATTTCGTTCTCTGCATCGTGGCTTCGGAAACGGCGAAAATACGTTTAAAAGCCTGAACAGGCTAATAAGTCTCTCAGTTTGCAGTCAACCATTTCTGACCATTGAGCCGCTGCAACAGACGTGAGCGCAATAAAGTCAATGTCATCTTTTTTTCATCAATTAGGAATGGCTCTATGAGACTTGGTTCTGTTCCAGTCTCAGCTAGAGAAATAGTCTTTTTAGAAGCGATTGAATCACTTGCAAAGCAAAGCCAAAAGCGACGACCGAGGGGGATCTCACCACAGACCATCCAGCAAGGATCACCGACAACTGGTCGATCTCCCTGAATCAGCTCAAGAGTTGATGGTGGCATACCTCTTTCAGTAAGTGCTTGTTTTATGTTTGGAAGAAAGTCATCACGAATAAAGGTCTCAAAAGGTTTGTCTTCTACCTTTGCAGCTGGAGGTTTGGCGGTTTGGGGCTTTGCTCCCTCCTGTTGATCTTCAGTGGGGTTGGTTTTCACTGGATTCTCTAGAGTTGGTTTTTGTTCAGCTGGCTTTTGACCATCAGCATTAGGATTTACGCGGTTGTCGTTGTCGTTCACTGGATCAGTACAGACGAATGAACTTTAAACAGCTTGGCGACGAACTCAACGATCCGTTGAGTTCGATGCGCTATTGGTTTACCAGTCCTCACTGAGTGAATCTCCCCAAGAATCATTTTCTGTTGATGAATATCTATGTGGAACGTTGCTTTCGACAGGTGGACGCTGGGGCGATTTCTCAGCATGCGTTTGCCGCCTTACTGATG
The DNA here is from genome assembly GCF_047304505.1 of Prochlorococcus sp. MIT 1318. Taxonomy (NCBI): domain Bacteria; kingdom Bacillati; phylum Cyanobacteriota; class Cyanophyceae; order Synechococcales; family Prochlorococcaceae; genus Prochlorococcus; species Prochlorococcus sp. MIT 1318. The sequence goes on from NZ_CP138958.1 coordinate 1,927,837, forward strand.
ATCTTCGTACGACTCGGAATGGCACAGCCACCGTGGGAGATGGATCTCTTAAATCCCGTTCTGGGTTCTCATCATGCTTTGGTCTTGATTGGGATGGTTCATCGTTGGCTACCTGCCAATTTCGTTGCCACGTGGTGCTGGTATTGGGCGAAGCCTCTCTTACCCCTTGATGGAAATGATCATGTAAGGGGTCTCTGCTTAGTGGTAAGGAGAGACTTGTGGTTAGGGCGAAAATTGCCCCTGCGCTGCTGCCAAGGACCATCCACCCACCTAGTGTCCAGGTTGGAGATCGCCAATTCAATATCCGTAGGTTGACAGGTTGGTTGAGATTGAAACCTGCTACTACAACCACAGCCAGCAGAGGACTAAGGCAAGGCAAAAGTAAGTACTTTTGCAGTCTTGTCATTGTGAAGGACCATTCCAGCGGTTAATGGGGGCGAGCCTTTCATCAAAGAGGTCGAACAATCTCACAACAAGAAAATCAACCATCTCATCAATTGTGTTTGGTTTTGTATACCAGGCAGGAATTGGTGGCGCAATTTTGGCTCCTGCTTCTGCAAGTGATGTGAGGTTGCGAAGGTGAATGATGCTCCAGGGCATGTCCCTTGGCGCAATCACCAGAGGCCGCCCCTCTTTGAGGTGAACGTCTGCACAACGCTCGATTAGATCGATTGATACACCAGCATTAATTCGACCAATTGTGCCCATACTGCAGGGCACAATTGCCATCCCGCGGGTGCGGAAACTACCGCTTGCGATGCTGGCAGATTGATCATTCCAGCGATGGCATGTCAGATTGCCATTTTTTACTTGTAGATGATCGCGCCAGAATTTCTCCTGATCAGAAGGATCCACTGGAACTTCAATTCCTCTTTCGGCTTTCCACACCTGTAGAGCCCCGTGGCTGAAAATCAAATGGACGTCACGGTTGTTTTCAAGCAAGAGCTGCAGCGATCTTTCAGCTAGAGGTTGAGCTGAAGCTCCAGAAACGGCAAGGACATAGGGATCCACAAATTATGCCTCACTTGAGCTGACTAGTTGTTCATTATTCTTGGTGATTTTGCCCTTGACCTCACTTTTTGTTGTTGTTTCTTGATTTGTTAGATCAGAATTAACATTCATATTGGCTTCAACAGTTATTGCTGATCCATTAACTTCGAGGTCAATTTGGTTCCTTAAGGCGTCAACTTTGACAACCTTCACGTTTACTTGATCACCAAGTTGATAGATCTTGCGATTCTTCCGACCCACCAATCGGTTTTGACGTGAGCGATATTCGTACCAATCGTCATTTAAAGAGCTGACGTGGACAAGGCCCTCTGCCATAGAAGGTGGAATTTCCACAAAGAACCCATAACTCTGCACTCCGCTTATCACCCCCTGATGCTCTTCCCCAACAAGGGGTTCCACGATACGTGCCTGAACCATAGCGATCAGGTCTTGTCGAAGCTCTTCAGCTTGACGGCGCAGTGTGTTGAGGCGATGCACGAGGCTTTTACTGCAGATTTCTTCTAGGTTCTTTGCTTGGCTTGTGCTGAATAGTGGCCATTTGATTTGTTGCCAGCATTCACGGGACCCCAGAACCACTTTTTCCTTTTGTCGGACATTTGGACGATCTTTACCGTTACTTAAAAGTGACACTATAACCTCTTGATTAACAAGATCGGTGTAATGGATAGTTGGACAGCACCAAGGTGATTGTAGGTTCGAATCCTTTGTCTCTGTGTCTTCATGGTCGGATTCAATGTTTCCATTCTCTTTCTGACTATCATTAATTCCCAGTCTTAAAACCGTTTCTGGCAGTGCATGGCGTAGTTGCTGATCCAGCACTCTTCGACAGGCTGTTGTCGAAAATGCTTTTGCAAGCTCTGTGGCAGCAGGACTACCTTCTTCATCAAGTTCCAAGGCAATATCAAGAGCTAATGCTGATTTAGCAACGTCGTTCAAGGTGTTGTTGTCTGCTTCTGAAGCCTCAATCACCAGGCCAGGGAGTTGCAAGTTCTGGGCATGTTGCGCCCAGGCACGATGAGCAGCTCTAATCATTGGGCTCAAAACTGATTGGGGGTCAGTTTGATCAAGAGGAAGAGCCCATTGATGATGATATGAATCAGGGTCTGCCCAGCGGAGGTCGCCAAGACATTGAAGTTCTGGAACAGCCAGATCCAGCTCTATAGAGCCACTGGCCTGTTCTCCCATTTGCAATGTACGAGCACAAAAGATCAATGTCTCGAGTTGGGCTAAGTGATCCTTAACGGACTTCAGAGCAGCAGGGACTGTTCTTGCCTTTGGTTTCCTGTTGCTAAGAGCTGTGAGGGTCTTAGGTCCGATTTCGGCTACTGGCTTGATTGAACTAAGGCTGAAATGCCAATTAGTTACCTCACCATCTGCCGAGATGTCGAGAGCAACGCTTACTGCATCGTTAATTTCCCCAACTTTAAATGAACAGGCTTTTGAAAGAATTTGGCCGAGTAGGGGATGCCAAACTTCTCCAAGGCAGAGAGCTTCCGCTCTATCTCTTAGCCAGAGATCCAGGTTGTTCCCAATACTCAGACGTTCTGCTACAGCAGGCGCATGAATCCACAGACGTGTGCCACCTGCATGGGGCTCCACATAGACTGCTGGTAGGGGTGGCGCATCAGATACCTGCCAGCTGCGCAGTAGCAAAGCTGATTGCGAGCTCAGATCTTGCCGATGTTTAGCCGTTGGGGTCTTTAGGCTGCTGCGTGGTGGAGCAGGTCGATCTTGAAGGTTGGCTTTGGTAAGAAGAAGATCACGATCACTTGAGGGGCCTCCATTCAAGGGAAGTGACCGTGCTACATGCCCTTCAGCGGGGAACTGGGCAATGGGATAGCGATCAAGCTTCACCTCCACCACGCTTGTCTGCTCCCCATCATTCAGATGGGCTTGATCACCATCTGGCAGTTGGATCGTTGCAAGGATGCGCTCATCAAGAGGTATTGCAAGGATATTTTGATCTTTGCGTTCAACATGACCAAGCAAGCTGGTGGTGGTCCTTTCGAGGATGCATTGCACCCCACCTTCTGGCGATCTTCGACGTCCTCCATCTCTTGTGATGCGGACTAGTACCCGATCTCCGTTCCAGGCATGGTTGAGCTGATGATCGCGAATATAGATATCGTCTCCCCCATCATCTCTTAGGGCAAAGCAAAATCCTTTACTGCTGCAGCGCAAACGAGCTTCAATCAGTGACTCGTCATCACTACGCTTTATTGCACCGGCTTCTTCGTTGTTGACAATGCCGAGCTTCAAGAGAGCCTGAAGGGCTGTTTCAAGACCGTCGCGATCGGCCTTTGTGGTGAGCTTGAGAATTTTTTCGAGTTTTTTGATCTCCAGTCCACCAGTGGGGGGTAACTGGTCAAGCAGGTCAGCGACCGTGAACTTCATTGAGATAGGAAGGTAGAAGACCAGTCTTCATGACCGGCGGTGCCATCACCAAAGAGGAATCCGAAGACAGCGCAGAGTCAACATTGGCTGTGAGTTAATTCTAGACATTTAATCGCATTTATTTCTCAGGGGCTTCCTCCTCTGCAGAAGAAAGACTCAGGTTTGAGAACATAAGGCGTAGGCCAATGATCAGAAAGCCTAACGAAGCCAGCAATTGCAAAAGGTTTTCAGGGATTAAAGCAGCCATCGATCCTCCGGCCAAGGCTCCCAACAGGCTTGCAAAGACCAAAGCACTTGCAGAACCAAGAAAAACAGCAAAAGGTCTGTTTGTTGTTCCACTGATGGCTACGGTTGCCAGCTGTGTCTTGTCACCGAGTTCGGCAAGGAACACTGTGATGAATGTCGATAACAGCAGGGTGAAATCCATAGACTTAATTATCGGCTTGCGATTAGCAGAGACTGTGTTGCTTGTAGTCCAAGCCATAACCCCAAGCCCACCATCAGCACCCCGGCCATTTTTTGTAGGCGTTCTGGTGGCAGGATTCCAGCCAGCCAGCGACCCACCAAGACGCCCACCAAACTGGAGGAGATGAGAGCTAGGGCAGCACCTAGAAACACAACCCATGGTTGGCCTGACTGAGCTGATAGCAATAGGGTTGCTAGCTGGGTTTTATCGCCAAGTTCAGCCAAAAAGACTGTGGTGAATGTTGTTAACAACACCGTTGTGAAACCCATTGCTCCGTTCTCAGGAGCGGGTTTTGGAATTGTGTCCTTAGAAGTTGGTGCCTTAACCATCTTTTTGAAATGGCAGGCGCAGGCTACGTTCAAAGGTTCGTAGCTCTCGGCTTCTACCGCCATAGACAGATCGAATCTGCTGGCGGCAGCAGTGGATTGCAAATGATTCTGATTTGTCCTGCGGCAGATTGAAAAGTGATGCCAGTAAACCAACCCTGCAGAAATCAGGGCGGGAGTTATAGATGCGACAACGACGTCCACCAGTGTCGTAATGCTTGCACCAGCCGTCGGGGTTGACCATCCCGAAATAAATCTCTTGCTGCCTTTCATTCAGTACTGCGATCGCTTCTCCTCGATCAGTGGGATCTAGACGGCAGCAGGCTCCGCAATTTTGTATGCATTGCCACTTCGTCCAGGCATCGCTCATCCTTCATGCTGTGACAAGGCATCACAGAGTCGGTAATCAGTCACACTTTATGTGAGCGCAATCTCGTATTCTCTACCAGTCAAAAGGGATCATCTCTAAGTCGCTATGGACACTGCCATCCGCATTCTCGAGATCTTTGGGCCACTTGGCGCAGTCGCCCTAGCCGGTCCAGCAATTATATTTCTATGCTTTTATCAAAACCGATTAGGTCTTTGAAGTTCGGCAAGAGCGTGATAGACGGGCTTACGTGCCACCAAACGTCCTATGTAGGCGGCCAGCACTGAACAAAGAATCACACCTGCAAAAAGTTGCTGATCGCCAACTAGTCTCCAGGCGAACACAATCGAGACAAGGGGAAGCTGTGTGGCACCAGCTAAACCAGCAGCCATACCAAGCGCTAGGCCGAGATGAGTGCTTGAACCAACCAATCCACAGAATGTGTAACCGAGGAGGCCTCCAAACGCAAGTGAAGGGTCAATAAGGCCTCCAGGCACACCAGGTGAAAGTGCAATCATCGGAGCCAAGACGCGAACCAAGATAATCCAAATAGACGTTAGTCCTTGTGAAATAGAGCCACCATCAGGTAAATGGTTCGGCATACCTTTTTGAATCAGCAATTGCAGAATCCCCTCTCCATCACCTGTGCTTGTCCCCCAGCTGGTTAGAGCCAGGGCGCTTAGGCATATTCCAAGAAAAAGCCCAGTGCGGATTGGTCGTTGACGCACCCATGGTTCAAGAAATGAAGAGCACCAGACAAGGCCTCGATTAAAGAATCCCCCCACAAGCCCAGCCAAAATCCCAATTGGAATAGCAATTAAGAGCTGCTCGGATTCTGGAGCCATCACATTGATCATGCCAAGACCGAAGATTTGTTCTCCGCCAACGCTGCTAAACCAAGCCGCGGAGATTCCAATCACAAGAGCAGGCCAAATCAAAGTGAGGGAATATTCAGTTGTGAGTTCCTCAATCATGAATATTGGTGCTAGTAGAGGCGTATTGAAGCCTCCTGCAAGTCCGGCACCGCCACCAATAGCGACAATCTGACGCTCATTCAGAGAAGGGAGCCAACGCTTAAAACGTTTGTGAATAGCACGTGCAACAGCTGCTCCTACATGCACCACTGGCCCTTCCCGTCCAAGAGGGAAAAGAGCAACCGTTGCAATAGTCCAGAGAAGGCCACGTTGAATTGTTCTAGGTGTAGCGAGAGCAGGGGCTAGCTGTGAGTCATCTTCAAGAGCATTCATCGTCTGGGGTATTCCAGAGCCAGCTGCATCTCGCCATGGCCCACGCTGCAGTAACAAGAGGATTGGCATCACTCCTATCGGCAAAAGTGCCAATATCAGACCAATTGGCCGCCAGGCACTTCCTGTTGTTGCTGGTAACTGCTGAAATAGAGACTTTTGAATTCCATCAATCAGGTTGAGTGGCAAGCATGCAAGGCCGATTAGAAGGCCAATAATCAAAAGACATAGAAGATGTTGAAAGAGACGAATAATCTCAGATTGTTTTCTTTCAATCACTCCTGGGATTAATTGTTCGAGCCGTCGTAGATCAAAACTCATGGGCGAAGTCCCAGACCTATTAATCCCTCTTCGATCAGATTATGAATGTAAGGATGCCTAGCTCGACTATCAGTACATTTAAGCTTTCCATTGCTTGAAAAGATGGCTCTTAGGACCTCACCTTTAGGATTAGCTAGTACCATTTCACCTTCTTCGTCGATAAGGCAGCGATAGGTTTTATCTTTGCGATGAAGGTTGATTTCAGGGCAATATGCCCGTAGGGCGACAACCTCCATCTGCAGGCGATCCTCCCCTTGCCAGTGGTTCATGTTGATTCTAAATGCTAAGTCAATCCGTTCAGGAACTTGGGCTTCGCTTATCCATCGCCACGCAATTGCCCTTCTCTGGCAGTCACCTTGGGCCAAAATTAGTTGCAGGTGACCACCACGCATTCTGTGCTGGTCAACAACAAGACAATTCCGTGACCAGAACAGTGGAGCTGGGTGACCAATGCCAAAGGGCTCTAGTTTCTGAAGGCTATTCCATAGATCCAAGTTGATCTCGTGAAGCTTTAAAAGTGTTTCTGGTGAAATAGAGACCCCACCACCAACAGTTGCATGCCAATTGCTAGCCAGCTTATTTAATGCTTCATGCAGTGCTCCTACTTTTTCAGCTCGAATCGTAAAACCACCTGCTGCTGAATGGCCACCAAAGCGATCAAGATGAACAGCACAAGCCTTGAGAGAATCATTCACAGCGAACCCAGATGGTGCACGTACAGAGGCACGTAGACGTCCGTCTCCCTCACCAGCAAGTAATGCAGTTGGGCGAAAATATCTTTCCATTAGACGAGCTGCCACGATTCCGATCACGCCATGGTGCCAATGATTCTGAGCAAGCATCAAAAATGGTGGAGGTGTTGCACCCTCGGCCTCAACCAGGGCAATAGCTTCTGCCTCAATGGCATTACAGAGATCCTTGCGCTGCCGGTTGAGCTGGTCACATTGACGAGCAAGAGTCATGGCCTCGTCTTCGTTATCGACAGTTAAAAGTTTCACCACGAGCTGCGGATCACCTAGACGCCCTACCGCATTGATCCTTGGGGCTAACTGGAAGCCGATGTCTTCGGCTTTAAGGGGACGTTCTTCTATACCAGCCAGCCGTTGGAGAGCTCTAAGGCCTTTACATTGGGTTCGATGCAGATTGTTCAGACCTTCTCTCAAGAAGGCTCGATTTGCACCAGTGAGTGGTGCCATATCCGCTACTGTTCCAATACAGAATAAATCTCTTGCAGGCCCTATAGCTTCTTTGCAATCCATCGCTTCAGCAAGAGATGAAGCAAGCAGGTATGCCAGACCTACGCCTGCCAGGCATCGGTAGGGTGAGACTTGAGGTGTTACTGATGGATGTAGCAGGCAGAGCACATTAAGAGGTGAGTCTGGGAGCGTGTGGTGGTCGGTGAGGATCACCTCCATAGAGAGGTTTGCTGCCTGTTGCAGTGCCTCTTGGGCTGTTACACCGTTGTCGACGGTGACAATCAGTCGAATTCCCTGTTCATGAAGCCTTGTCACCATGTCGCGATTGAGACCGTAGCCTTCACTTTTTCGGTTCGGGATGGCAGCTATTGGTTGAGCGCCAAGACACTTCAACGTCACCATTAGCAAGGCTGTGCTGGTCATCCCATCGGCGTCGTAGTCGCCACAGATGGCGACTGATTCTGCTATTTGACAGGCTCCCTGCAGACGCACAATGGCCTTCGCTAGATCAGGAAAATGATCGCAAGGATCTGGTGGTTTGGGTGGTTCCAGGATCGTTGTAGCTGTAGAGGAATCCAGCACGCCTCTGCGAACCAGCACGGCCCTTAGAGGTAAAGGAAGAGGAACTTCTGGCAGAGGATCAGAGGGGATGGGCCTCGGCAGCTGCCAGCTCCAGGTGGGATGTTCGGATGATGACAATGGTCCTAGGCAATCTTTTGCATTTTTAGCGTTGCTTCAAGCTGTCAGGGAGTTGTATCGCCGCTAGACATGAACAAGCTTTGTTCAGTGTTCTGGGACGTTGATGGCACCCTTGCTGACACAGAAATGGAAGGTCATCGCGTGGCCTTTAATGCAGCGTTTGCCGAGGCGGAACTTGCTTGGTTTTGGGATCGCCACCTATACGCTGAACTTCTACGAATACCAGGTGGTAGGCAACGTATTGAGACCTATGCTGGGCGCCTGGGAGAAGAGTTCAATGAAGAGTTTTTGGCTCAGTTGCGTAGACGTAAACAACACCACTACATCGAAAGAATACGTTCTGGATACGTCCCTTGGAGACCGGGTGTGCGGCGTCTTCTCACGGAACTCCAACTGAATGGAGTGGAGCAATGGGTGGTAACCACAAGCGGTCGCGACTCTGTAAACGCCTTGCTTGAGGTGAATTTCCCTCATGGTGATTCACCATTCCAGGGATGCATCACCGCTGAGGATGTTTGCCTTGGCAAGCCACATCCAGAGGGCTATCTGCATGCACTTTGCACCAGTGGTTTCAACAAGAATGAGGTGATAGTGATCGAAGATTCTGCAGCTGGACTTGCTGCCGCTAGAGCTGCAAATCTGCCATGCCTGCTCACTCCATCCCCATGGGATCAGGAGCTGAAATCACAGTTCCACCAAGCCAATGCGGTGTTCGACCATCTTGGTGACAAAGGGTTGCCCTGCAAAGTGCTCGTAGGCCCCCCTTGTCTTCAAGAGCAGGTCAAGCTGGAGTACTTACAAAGACTCATCGATATGGCTCCGTCATGAGCCTACAAAACACACGCTTTGCACGATTCCAGCGTCAGCTGTGGGGGCATTTTGCTCAAGCTTGGCTTGGATCATGGCGGCGGCGCAGCATTGCTCTGATCGCTTTGTTGCTTGGTTTTTATCTCGGTAGCAACCTCACTGTCTATTACCTGCAGAAGATTGATATGAGACCGCTTGTTGTCATTGTGATGGTTTTGATCATTGAGCTATTGGTCTTCTTGCGCAGCCGTGTTGAGATTGAGCCTTGGCCGTTGCACTGGTTGGCTTTGGACAACCTGAGGATTGGCGCGGTTTATGCAGTTGTCCTCGAGGCCTTCAAGCTTGGTTCTTGATCTTCATCAAAATAAATTTTTAACGCCTTGGTCTGACCCTGCCGACCCCCAGATTCTTTTTCCAATTCAACCTCTTGAACAGTTACTCGTTCAATTGGGTTGGCCTGATCCACAAGCTTGGCTTATCCATTGGCAAAAGCGAGGCGGCATCTCGCTAAAAAGGCCTTTCTGGCATCCATCTACCCGCACCGATTGGATTTGGGGGCTTGGTTTGCCGTTACTCACACTTGTGGAAGGGTGTCTTGGCAAAAGCGATCGATCATTGATTGGTATAACAGGCCTCCCAGGTTGCGGAAAGACGAGCCTTGGTTGTTGGCTCGAAGCTGCTGCTGGAGAACTTGGTTGGCCGATCAAGGTGATTTCATTGGATGATTTTTATTGGCCATTCCCTGAGCTTGATCGAAGCATGAGCGGTAATCCCTGGAGAGTGCCTAGAGCGCTTCCAGGCAGCCATGATCTCGATTTGTTGGCCAGTGTGCTGGACACATGGCAGTCAACTGGTCACTTAAAAGCACCGATGTTCGACAAAGCGCTCCGCCATGGTCGAGGTGATCGAGATGGCTGGCACCTTTCTGATCCAAAGGTACTTGTCATAGAAGGATGGATCCTTGGTTGCTTGCCTTGCAAATTTGCAGAAGCAGGCCAATTTTCGGGTCAGCTCGTACCACCGCTGAACAAGCTTGAGCATGATTATCGCCTTGTTGTCCAAGAGGCGTTGAACGGCTATGTGCCGATATGGGACCGTTTAGATACTCTCTGGCACCTGAAAGCAATCGACCCAAGCTCTACACGAATTTGGAAAGCTAACCAGGAGAGCTTGATGCAACTAAATCGTGGTGTTTGCCTTGATCAAGAATCGTTTGAGGGTTTTGTGCGCATGATCCTTGCCTCTATTCCCTTAACTTGTCTCGATGGGATAGAGGCTGATGTTGTCGCTACCCTTACGCCTGCACGCCAGTTGATGTGGGTCGGTCAGAGGGGATATCAAGACTCATCATCATCAGACTCTTGCATTGGATAAACAAATCCTTGTGCTCGACCACTTAGAACCGATTTACCGATTGATAGAGCGCGTTGAGCCGCTGTGGCGGCTTTAGCTTTCCAGATGGCATGACGCTGATTACGTTTGCCTTTGGAGGTTTTTTTCTTCGGTACAGCCATCTCAGGCAGGAACAGCCAAACGATAATCCTCCCCTTTAGTAAGGCCTTGCGTCAAATAGCTAGGCTCTGAACACCGCAACGTTGCTGTGAGTTCAGGTCCATCGGCACTCCAGGGGTCGCCATCTCTGAAGCGTTCATCTCTGGAAGCAGATCAGTCTCATCATTCATCTGAAGCTGTATCCTTTGCGCCCTTCAAGCAGAAACCCACAATCAGCTATAGCCAGCTGCTCAATCAGATCAAAGAGAAAAAGGTTAAGTCGTTGGAGTTGATACCAGCTCGGCGAGAAGTCGTGGTGGTTTTCAAGGATGGACGCCAGGAGAAGGTGGCGATCTTCGATAATTACCAACAAATCCTACGAGTCGCCGAGGCTGCTGATACCTCTCTGACGGTGAAGGACATTCGTCAGGAACAGGCATTTGCAGGAATGGCTGGCAATCTTGTATTGATCTTGATGGTTGTTGTTGGCTTGACGTTTCTTTTTCGTCGTTCTGCTCAAGTGGCAAACAGAGCAATGGGATTTGGACGTAGTCAACCTCGGTTGAAACCGCAAGAGGATTTACCTATTCGCTTTGATGATGTAGCGGGGATTAAAGAAGCGAAAGAGGAGCTGCAAGAGGTGGTTACTTTCTTGCGGCAACCTGAGAGTTTCATCAAGCTTGGCGCCCTGATCCCAAGGGGTGTTCTTCTAGTGGGTGCTCCTGGAACAGGGAAAACCCTCTTGGCCAAGGCAATTGCTGGTGAGGCAGACGTGCCTTTTTTCTCTATGGCCGCCTCTGAATTTGTGGAATTATTTGTTGGCGTGGGTGCTAGTCGAGTAAGGGACCTATTCCGCAAAGCTAAAGAGAAAGCCCCATGCATCGTGTTTATAGATGAAATTGATGCTGTGGGGCGACAGCGAGGGGCTGGCATCGGTGGTGGAAACGATGAACGAGAACAGACTCTGAATCAGCTTCTGACAGAAATGGATGGGTTTGCAGATAATTCTGGCGTCATTCTTCTTGCAGCTACCAATCGGCCAGATGTGCTTGATGCGGCACTGATGCGGCCTGGACGCTTTGATCGTCGTATTGAAGTTTCCCTTCCTGATCGTCGGGGCCGTAAGGAAATCCTGGCTGTTCATGCTCGAACTCGACCCCTTGCTGAGGAGGTATGTTTGCAGGATTGGGCACGTCGAACGCCTGGTTTCTCAGGGGCTGATCTTGCCAACTTATTGAACGAAGCTGCCATCCTCACAGCAAGGCAGGAGAAAGCATGCATTGGCACTGAACAGCTTGAAGCGGCGCTTGAAAGGATCACGATGGGACTCTCTGCAGCACCTCTACAAGACAGTGCAAAAAAGAGGTTGATTGCCTATCACGAGATTGGACATGCCCTGGTTGCAGCTTTAACCCCTCATGCCGACCGTATTGATAAGGTCACACTTTTGCCTCGTAGCGGAGGTGTTGGCGGATTTACTCGTTTCTGGCCAGATGAGGAAATCCTTGATTCAGGCTTGGTCACAAAGGGTTATCTCTTCGCAAGGCTTGTGGTTGCCCTTGGCGGCCGGGCAGCAGAGTTGGTGGTTTTTGGACTCGATGAAATAACCCAGGGTGCAAGTGGTGACTTGCAGAGCGTTGCGCATCTGGCTCGAGAGATGGTGACGCGGTTCGGCTTTTCGAGCCTTGGGCCTATCGCTTTGGAGACAGAGGGTTCAGAGGTTTTCCTAGGACGTGATTTGATCCATACACGCCCGAGCTACGCGGAATCGACTGGCAAAGTCATAGACGAGCAGATACGAGCTTTAGCGGTTGAAGCCCTAGAGCAGGCAATTAACTTGCTTTCGCCAAGAAGGGAAGTGATGGATCTGTTGGTTGATGCACTGATTCAAGAGGAAACTCTCCATACTGATCGTTTTATGCAATTGGCTGGATTGACTGTTGATCAGTCACAGCAAGTGGGCATGTAACTAGAACGACTTAGCCTGTGTTGATTGAGTCGATGGGCTTGGCTGGTTTCGCCCGACCCTTGCAATGGTTCAAGAGCCAATGGCTTTGGCTCTTGCTCTCTATCGCAGCTTTCTGGTTATTGATGCGGGTCCAAGTCGAATGGTTGTGGTTCGGTCAATTTGATTGGCAAGGGATGCTTCTCCGCCGTTGGCTCTGGCAACTGGGAGGACTTCTCCTCGCTCTTCTGCTTGTCGCGACTTGTCAGCTTTGGCAGCGCAACTGGATCAAACTCGAAGGTGCAAGCAACTTGGCAGAGCCATTCCTTCCCCTGCATGGATGGCGTTATGGCTTGGGGCTACTTGGCTGCTTCGTGGTGGTGGTCGGTGATCTTGTTTTACTGAGTCGATTGGCGTGGTTAGCTTGTTTTAAGCCATTTGTGCTTGGGCATTGGTGGAGTGAACCTTTTGAAGACATTTGGGCGCTGGTGATTCCGCTGTCCTGTGTATTCATCTCAATTTGCGTGATGCTTGGCAATGCCCGAGGGGGAAGGATTGCTCATTTAATGGGTTGTTTTTGCTTCAGTATCTCCATCGCTAGAGGCTGGGGACTATGGTCACTGGCCCTTGCTATCCCTCCTACAGGTATTAAAGAACCACTACTGGGTGCTGATGTGAGTTTTGGGCTCGGCCAATATCCAGCACTTGCCTTTGCCTTGGTTGTTCTATTGGCCCAACTAGTCTTAACAACATGTACGACTATATGGATGAAGTTAGCCAAGCCGGAATCTCTTTCGGATTGGGTTTTCAAAGGTTTATCGCCTAGACAGTGTGATGTTATGAGGCCATTAATTGGCATCATACTTTTAACACTTTCAGCACTTTTATGGTTGTCACGTCATGAACTTCTGTGGACGCAGAACGGTACTGTAGCCGGAGCTGGTTGGTTGGATGCTCACCTGATACTTCCTCTACGAAGTTTGGCGAGCTTGGCCATTTTGGTTCTCGCATTTCTGGTGATTCCATTTCCATGGATACAACAAAGGCGTCTATGGAGATTAATCGCTTCAATTATTGGAGTAGGCGCAATTATTCTTGAAGTGCTTTTGGCTCCTTTTGTCCAGTGGATGGTCGTAAAACCTAGAGAACTGAAACTAGAAACCCCTTACATCAATCGAGCAATTAATGCCACAAGGAAAGCATTTCAGCTTGACTCGATTACGACTACACTTATTAATCCTCAACCTCAGTTAACTCAACTTGATCTTGAACAAGGTGCAAGCACCCTAAGGAATATTCGTTTATGGGACAGCCAGCCTCTCTTGGCAACCAATCGTCAATTACAGCAATTGAGGGTTTACTACCGCTTTTCAAATGCGGCTGTAGATCGTTATCGCTTTGTGCCTGACAAGGCGAACCGGCAACAGGTGATGATCACAGCACGCGAACTTGATCAGGCCGCACTTCCAAAACGTTCACGTACTTGGTTGAATCGTCATTTTGTTTTCACGCATGGATATGGCTTTACTCTCAGTCCAGTCAATACAAGAGCACCCGATGGTCTCCCTGACTATTTTATCAGTGATCTAGGAACCTCAACACGTCTTGAAGGCAGTTCTGAGCTAGGCATTACTCGTGAAGATGTCAAAGAGGCTGTCCCTATTGGGCGAGCAGCTCTCTATTTTGGAATGCTTCCCTCTCCTTATGCTCTTGCTCCGAGCAAACTAAAAGAGCTAGATTATCCAGTAGGTGATAAGAATATCTACAATCACTATTTAGGAACAGGAGGTGTGCCGGTTGGTCATCCCTGGCAACAATTAGCAGCAGCTATGTACCTTTTTGAACCCCGTCTTCTTAATACAGGGTCGCTTACGATTAATTCCAAACTTCTTATTAGGCGAGAAGTGAGACAAAGAGTGAGTGCAATAGCGCCATTCCTTGAAGTCATTGGTGATCCATATTTGGTCTCTACATCTGTTGATTCTAGAGATCTTGATTATGAAGCTAAGCAAAACCAATATTGGATTGTTGAGGCTTATACAAGCTCACGAACATATCCCTACGCTGCAAACCTACCAGATGGTCGCCCGTTGCGATATTTACGTAACTCAGTCAAAGCTATTGTTGATGCATACAGTGGTCGTATTCACTTGTATGTGAGCGAACCGCAGGATCCGATAATATTGGGTTGGCAGCGATTGTTTCCAGATCTTTTTAAACCTCTTGAGGAGATGCCTTCAAGCTTACGAGAGCATCTTAAGGTGCCTACTGATTTGTTTAATGTACAGGTGCAGCAATTACTTAGATACCACGTTACTGATCCTCGTATATTTTATAGCGGCGATGATGTTTGGCAGGTTCCAAAGGAACTCTATGGTAGGCGGCAGGTTCCTGTTGATCCCTATCACATCACTGCACAATTAGGTACTCAAGAAAGTTCAGAATTTCTATTATTACAACCACTAACACCACTTGCTCGTCCCAATCTTTCTGCGTGGCTGGCTGCCCGAAGTGATGGTGATCATTATGGAAAATTAGTGTTGCTACGTTTCCCAAGTCAAACACCAATCTTCGGTCCTGAACAGATTCAGGCCCTTATCAATCAGGACCCGCAGATCAGCCAACAGTTTGGTCTTTGGGATCGTGCTGGATCTGAGGTTGTGCAGGGGAACCTTCTTGTTGTACCCCTAGGGAAGGCCCTTCTATATGTAGAACCTGTTTACCTAAGGGCACGTCAAGGTGGTTTACCAACCCTTACCAGGGTAGTTGTTAGTGATGGCAAAAGGATTGCCATGGCTGAGGATCTCGGCGAAGGCCTAAGGGCCTTGGTTGACGGATCAAGCAAAAAAGCAGTGTATTTAAATAGAAATGATCTGCCACCGATTAAGGCAGCAGATCAATCAAATTAATGATGTATTGATAGATTAATGATTAATTTATTGAGGCGAAGAACTCCTTACTTCCGACTGGGTCTGGTTTCATTGTTTTCTCTCCTGGTGTCCAATTAGCTGGGCATACCTCATCTGGATGTGACTGTACATACTGAAAGGCCTGCAGTACACGTAATGTCTCATCCACGTTCCTTCCTACCGGTAGGTTGTTAATTGTTGAATGCATTATTACTCCATCTGGGTCAATGATAAACAAACCACGTAGGGCTACTCCAGCATCATCATCTAAAACGTTATAGGCTGTAGATATCTCTTTCTTGAGATCAGCTATTAGTGGATAGTTGATGTCACCAAGCCCTCCCTCCTTACGTGATGTCTGGATCCATGCAAGATGGCTGAATTGACTGTCAACTGAAACACCTAATACCTCTGTGTTTCGGCTTGAGAAATCAGTGTACCGATCACTAAATGCTGTAATTTCTGTTGGGCATACAAACGTGAAATCTAGAGGATAAAAGAATAAAACCACATACTTACCCCTGTACTGGGAAAGGCTTATTTCCTTAAACTCTTGATCAACAACAGCTGTAGCGCTGAAGTCTGGGGCCTGCTGACCCACCCGTAGGCATTCGTTGGTCGTCATGATGGAGAGTTAAGAGTTGATGGCTCTGCAAGAGATGTGCTTAATCAGAGCTAAAGTGAAGTCGGCATGACTTCTAGTTGGCCACTCAAATTTATCATGCCATGTCTGTTTTGATCGCTAGGGCTAATCGTAATCATTATGGCTGAAACGGGAATCATCTAAACTACTTACATGCTCAAACAAACAACAGCCTGGGACCAAGCCTTGCTACGTAAGTTCAGTAGTACAGGCCATTTTCGACTTCTCAATCAGCTTAGGACTGAACTTAAGGTCCAACCACTAATTCGCGATCCCAACACTAGAAAGCTAACCCTGCAGGCGATGCCGATTCGATCTGGAAGCAACCGAGGCAATAGACGCCCCTACACGTCTGAGGTATCACAAAGCGATAAAACACAGGTTGCAGAAGCGAAAGAGAACCAGAGTTCATTTCGACAAAGGCTTAATGCAATTGAAATGCGTTAGAGTTTAGATTATGAACTATTTGAATTCACTGTAATAAATACCAATATAAATTGATTGATTCATGATCACGTCAGAGAAGACTCAAATGCCTTTCTGAGCATTTAAAATATGGCTTGAGCTAGCATTTGCAATGGCTCTTAAGATTGATTAAAGAATGTGAGAAAACAACTCATTAATGCCGAGTAATCTAATCATGTGAAACGACTGTTATCACTTTTTGATTCGAATGATGTGAACCTATCTGTTGCTTGAATGCATACTTGAGACAAGGAGATTATAATTGTTAATATCCACATGTCTTTCTGGTAAAAATAGGCTATATGGGCTGATTAAAGCATTTTATATCTAATCATACATGATGTTCATGGAAGGATTTGTGATGATAACAATAGTGAAAATTTGGTGTTGTTGTTACTATTTTTGAGGGTAGGAGTGTTGCTGGATTGATTGCCGTACCACTCTTCTTCCTTATCTCAAAGTGTAGGTGTGGCCCAGTGCTGCGTCCTGTGCTGCCCATTGTTGCGATTGTGACTCCTTGGGGTATGATCTGCCCCTTCTTAACAAGTAGTCGATTGTTGTGAGCATAACGAGTTGACTCCCCGTTTACATGTGCTATTTCTACAAGATATCCGTAAGCTCCTTTCCAGTCCGCATAGGAAACAATGCCGCCTTTTGCCGAAAGGATAGGAGTATTGACCTTATTCGCAATATCAATACCTTGATGCATTCTTCCCCAACGCCAGCCATACCCTGAAGTGATTACACCCTTTGTTGGCCAAATATAAGAGTTCGTGTCATCTAAATCTATCCATCCACCTCCATTACTGAGTAAAGAAAGGCTTTGAAGGTTTTTACTGCCAAGACTTGTAGTTAGAGTCGTCTTCTGAGGAAGCGTTGCCTTGGCAACTCGAATATTCCTACCCACTGTGAGTTGATTGAATTCAAGACCAGGATTTAGCTGACGAATCCTCTCATGTGATTGTCCATGCTGCTTGGCAATTGATGCAATCGAGTCTCCGCTTTGTATTTTGACCAGGCTTGCGGGTGGAGCCGGTGCTGTCACTGGCGGCTGGTTATGGCTGACTGTCGTTATGTCTAAAGACTTGGACTGCTGCAAGCGAGCCATAGCTGACACAGGCAAGACAATCCAACTGCCGGCAATCAGCCTGTTTGCTGATGGCTGATCATTGAGCGCTGAAATCTCAGGCCAAGAGATGCCAAGCTGATGAGCAATGAATTTAATCGTTGCTGGTTTGTTGATTTTGACCCATATCTGTCCATCAGGCTGAGGGAGAACAGGAGGTGGTAATGGATAGGAGGAGGGGTGATGATATTTACTGGCTTCACCAGGCAGGTGGTTGAGTGTCCCGAGTGCAAGTACTGGCGCGGCGATGGTTGAGATCAGCAACGGCAGAGAGTTCATGGAGGCTAATCAACGTGATGTACTCCTTGGACTTTCAGCCTTGAGGAGTTCGCGCGAAAATTAACGTCTGAATTAGTGATTCGCAAGGGGTGCTTGATTAGCTATTCATGATTTGATCTCATAGGAAAGCTGGTTATTTTCCGCAAGGGTGAAACTGAGCGAAATGCGATTAACCCCTGGAGCGAATCAAAGCTTTGTAGGTGTTTTTACCCACAGGCAGTCGTCGTTGCTTTGGCCTGCTTTCCATTGTCAGCATAAAGCCCTTGATGTTTTGGTTAAGGTGAGTGCGCTTCTGAATCTCTTGTTGAGGCTGACATAATGGCCAAGAGCCTCAAACCTTGGCAATCACTTCTTTCCGGCGTTTGATATCTTTTTTCACTCGATGTCAGTTCGATCACGATATTTCGACAATTTTGCTGATATTCATCTGGATTCACTTTCTACTTACCCTTGATTTGCGTATAGACTTTGTGGAATAAAATTCCGTCAATTTTTTTGGTCTGTTTTATTTGTTTTGGTGAAGGAACATTGGTTTCTATGAAAAAGGATTATGTCCTATTCGTCAGCCGTTTAGATTTGTGTTAGATGAAATTATTGCGTTTGAGATTTCGTCTAATGCTATACTTAGTTTTTAGATTCAATAACACAATAAATCAATTAGAACAAGGTTGACTATTTGAGAAGATAAAATGGCTCGGGGGAGACTTGAACTCCCGACCTTGGGGTTATGAATCCCACGCTCTAACCAGCTGAGCTACCGAGCCTTGTCGTAAACAACAATAAACGATGGACCTTCTTTGGTCAGACCTTATTCGATGGAAGCAACGTAACTGGATTCATTGCTAAGCCACCCTTCTTTCTGATCTCAAAATGGAGATGTGGACCAGTGCTGCGACCAGTGCTGCCCATCTTCGAGATCGTTGCTCCTTGCGGTATGAACTGACCACTCCGCACCAAAACTTGATTGTTATGGGCATAGCGGGTTGTGGAGCCACCACCATGTGCAATTTCTACGAGGTAGCCGTAGGCCCCCCTCCATCCGGCATAGGTGACGATTCCGTCTTTTGCTGCAAAAACGGGAGTGCCCACTTTATTAGCGATATCAATGCCTTGATGCATTCTCCCCCACCTCCATCCGAAACCAGATGTGAATACACCTTTAGTAGGCCATATGTAGGAATCAGAAGCAATGCTTCCTAGCTGGAGCATGTGATTACTTCTGGTGAATAGATCTGCTGGGTTCACTGGTGATTCAACATCTAAGCAGGTGGGGCAATTGCATGGAGACTCAAGGGAACACTCCTTTTTAAGGATGTTGTTGCTACTTATTTTTGTTTGGATCTGTACTTGATTTTTATTCTTATTTAGATCATTGAACGAGTAGAACGTATTTTTTTTCTTGGTTTCATCAAATGGAGGTGGGGGAGGCAGCAGTGTCTCATCTGAATTCAGGTAACTGATTCGACCCAAGCGGCCATGAACAGATCTTGGCAAAACAACCCAACTGTCTTTGTTCAGTTCTGTATCTGATGAATTTTTATTGAGTTTTGACAGTTCAGTCGCTTTCAGTCCGAGCTTGCCTGCAAGTTCCCCTATGGTTATTGGCAGGGCAACTTTTATCCATATCAGTTGCTGTGAGGTTGTGCTTGAGATCTTGACCTTCTCCTGTACAGCACTATCTGCATAGCCAGGTAAGGACCCAAGGTTTCCTAAAGCAAGCACTGGTGCTGCAAAGGAAGAGATAAGCAACAACAGGGGCTTCATTCAATAAAGTCGATGTTCAAAACCCCTATCAAGCCGAATTTGGCCGGAGTCCGGGAGAAGTTAGCTGATCTCCCCTCGATTAGGCAAGGGGGGCAGAAGCAAATTTGGTTCGGTTTACTCACCACAGCCCCAGTTGCCGGCCAGCCTCAAAGCTCACGATGGCGCAAGCCACAGACAGGTTTAGGCTCCTTACTCCGCCCTGCCCCTGTTCACTTGCTGCTCCAGGCATGGGAATTGTCGTGATCTGATCACACTGCTGACGGACTTTGCTAGGAAGACCTGTGTCCTCGCGGCCGAAAAGCAAAACATCTCCGGTTTGGAATCGCATCGAACGGAGGGGGATTCCTCCAAATCTGCTGCAACCGATCAGTCGATGATTTAATGGCAGGCACTTGCGAAATGTATCCAGGTCAGAATGAACTGATAAATCGACGTGAGGCCAGTAATCAAGTCCTGCTCTACGTAGATAGCGATCATCAAGGCTGAACCCAAGAGGTTCAATCAGAGCTAGTGGAATGCGGAAGGCTGCACAGGTCCTGGCGATATTTCCTGTATTTGGTGGAATACGTGGCTCGTATAGAGCTACGCGTAATGATGAGCGTTCATTTGGATCGTTCATGGCACCGCAATACCAAGCTGTTTGAGATTCAATGCTCGACCCTGTATGACAAGCCAGCTGTTTGATGCCAACGGTTCCAGTTCCTGAGATAGCTTCCCAAGACGATCTCTAAAAAGAGCTCCATTGGATGTACTGGGTACAACACCCCAACCAGTTTCCTCAATGACAATCACGATGGATGCATCATGTTGTTTAATCGTTTGCAGAAGATCGTTTTTCAGGGCTTTCCAATTGCTCGAAGGTTGGTCGAGGTGCCATGTGACAAAACCACCCAACGCTTCTATTAAAACAACATCTGATCTTGGAATTTGAATGATTGCCTTTTTAAGGTCTGGTCCAGATTCAATTACTGACCAGTGCTTTGGTCGACGATTACGATGTTTTTCAAGCCTTTGCTCCCAATTCTGGTCGCTAGCTCTTCTCGGTGAGGTGGCGATATAAGTTACAGACTTGAACTGTTCGACCAAGTGTTCAGCCCATCGACTCTTTCCACCTCTGCTTGGGCCTGAAACTAGGGTAAGGCCATTAAGTATAGGAATAGTGTTAGCTACTACCATTCATTCCGCGTAGGGTTGCAACAGAAGAGGGAGAGACGCGATTGAGATAACGGAAAATCCAGTACTTAAAGATGGTTGCAAGTATCACAGGGAAGGTTGCAATGAATAAAAGTATGAAATTTTCTCGAGCTGGAAATCCAAAATGATTTGCAATCCCCTGCAATAATACCTGCCATCCTTCGGGACTGTGGAAGCCCACAAACATATCTGTAAAAAGAATGATTGCGAATGCCTTTGCAGAGTCACTTAAGCCGTAAATTGCTTCGTCTAGAAACCCTCGGAGAACTCTCAACTCTTCCCGATTAATTATACAAACAAAAGCAAAAGCAAAAAGTGCTGCGAGATCTGCTAGCACATTTTTTATTGCATGTGTGCTTTCTTTATCAGCTTCATCCTTAAGTTGAATTGCTTTTATTGCCAGAGCCTTATGTAGTTCGTCTTGACTTGGGATTGAATCACCTTTGAGTAGGGCATCAAACTCTATCTCTGCCTTAAATACTCTAAGTTTTTCAACAGCTTGTTCTTCAAGTTGGGGTTTGGGATAACTCAGAAATGGCAGCTCTGGGGCTAAGTAGTCAATCGCCGGGGTGATGAGATAAGTTCGGCTGATCTGTTGCACCAGTAACGGCACCAGAATTAGCAGCAAGATGATCTTTAGTGAGATCAGAGTGGAATCGCGACGGCGGCGAAAACCTGCAACCAATGTCGCTTCGGATGTTGGATCAAGCTGTCGTCGCACCTTATCAACTAAACCAAGAAGTGATCTGGGAAGAGGGTCGGGTGCCCTGCTTATAGATGTTGATCTTGAAGAACGCTTCGGGGCATAGCGATTAACAATCGTCTCAATTAACTGAAATTTTCGATATTCCTGACTGTCAAGTTGGCTGACATTAGGTTTAATAGCCTCAAACGTTAAACGACAGATATTTACGGCAGTATGAAATTTGCGCAATATGGTTGACTGTAATGATCGAGGAACAGAAAGTTGCAGGTTGGGTCTTATAGGCCGATCGCCGTAGTATTCAAGCTCAAGTGTCTGGATCAGAAGTGCTGCTTCGTAACCACGTTCAAGGTCATTATTGATGTCTATCGATCGAGCTTCCCCAAATGTTCTCATCCAGTCCCTAAGCGTCATGGTGATTGAGTCAGCGAGAGAACACCCACCAAGTGGCCATCGGAACGATGGTGCCTACAACCATCAAGACAACGACAACTAGTGTTGCATTACTGCTTTGTGTTTGTTCTTGTGATGGGATATTGGTTTCCTTAATTGCACTAAACGTTTCGATAGGAGGTCCTGGGTCCTCCCCTCCATCCAATACAACTTGTAAGCGAGCAATTGCATCAAAGGATGCTTGCTGGTAGCGCTCGCCTCCCACCACTGGCTTATTCATTGTCGTACGGCCAGTGCTCTGCAAAAGGGCGTCCGGTAATATGCTTCTTAAACTTGTATCTGCCAAGACAACAGTTTGCTTGGTTTGTGCATCTATCAACATCACTAGCAGGGGCAGCTCTTTTTCACCAGCGTTTGTGGACCATCGATCGATCAGCGAACTACCGAAGTTGGAAAGGGAAACACCATAATCAAGTTTACGAAGTGTAATCAAGCGAGCATCAAGTCTTTCGTTTCCGAGCTCAACAAGACGTCCTTCAATCTGAGAACGAGACACTCTGCTGAGGACATCAGCAGAATCCACAACATGGCCTTCAGGCCTTGCAACAGGAAAATCTTCTGTTGTTATGGCAAAGGCTCCTGGTACAAGGAGAATCAGACCCAGGAGGATGCTGATCAGAACACCGAGAAAGCGGCTTGATCTCAGCACAGGCATCGGTTCAACAACAGCTCATATTGCAGTCTGACGTCAGCTGAGCAAGCTGTCTCGATTCAGAGCAGAAATTGCTTGAATCACAATCCTTGCTCGATCAGAAGGTAAGTCAAGTTTGCAAGCTAGATCCTCCAGGAAAGCAGCTTCCTCCTTTGAGACCACGCGATCAGAATGGACTAGTTGGGCGGCAACTGCCAAGGCACTTTCCTGTTGAAGCAAAGACAGGGCAGGTAAGGCTTTGCTAATCAGTCCATCTACACCCTCCTGGCGCAACAGGCTTAGGAGTTGATTAAAAAGCTCGCCCATAGCGGCTTCCGAGCTCTCCCGATAGGGGTATCTGAATTCGAGTAGGCGACGAAGGGCATGGGCTTCGTCGCGACCGAGAACCCCGTCACAAGAAACGGCAGCGAGGGCCACTGCTGCAAAGGCTTCAGCGTCGGTCATGAAAGCTGGAACAACACAACCCATTTGAGCAAGAGTGCGTGCATCTGACATCGCTTTTGTTTCGTTCGATGCGACCAGTTGCGCTTATTTCCCTGATTGCTGGGCTGTTGACCCTGTCTTTGGCAGTATTTAATGCTTTGACAGTGGACCTTGTTACGCCGAGCTTTCAGCGTGCTGAGGTCCTGGCTGGCGTTGCCGCCGTGGGGTTGATGCTTATGGCAGTGTTGTGGACACAAGCGAGCCCGATGGCTCCCAGTAAGCAGATCCTTGAGGGAAATCAGAGATTCGAATTAGTAGATGGATTGAACGATGGATTACAAAAAGAACTTGCCTGGGGAAGTCATTTATTACTTACAGCAACCCCAGCGGCAGTGATCCTAGTGTATTGGAATAATCAGGTTCTTTTACGTCGAGGAATAAGTGGTAATGGTAAATTCGTTCCAGGTGAAATCTGTAGACAGGCTAGAGATCGAGGCGAATTGATTTCATTAGTTAACACATCATTGTTTCCTGGGAGAATCGAATTTAATCCAATTGTTGAGAACTTGCCTGCTGTTATGGTCTATCCATTAGCATCTAATGGTTGGGTTGTTCTGGGGGGATGTTCCGAGCGATGTTTTAGTCGTTCAGATGAACTCTGGTTGATTGGATGGTCGCAACGTCTTAGAACTGAATTGGAGGAGAGGACTTAGAGGAAAGGATCGATTTTCCTTTGCCTCCTTCAATTGTTAGTTGAGATCTCACTTTAGAATCAGATGACGAGAAAGACACTGTTCCCTCTTCTCCAATTCGTCCTTCTAGTTTATCACTTCGAGTAATATGATTATTTGCTTCTCGCTTTAAGATTACATCTCCAATTGCCTGAACCTCCTCCGTGCTCCAATTCCAAATACATTTTTCAGCCTTGAGTTGTTCGCCAGGTTGACTAAGTTCACACTTCTGAGGGATTTCTACTTCTGTACGGGCAAGATCAACTTTGAAACTGTTTCCGCGATAGGTTGATCTTTCCTGAGTTGCGGTGAATGGTTGATTGCTTTCAATCTTTTCGCTATTGAATTTCCATCGCGTTGTCTGTGCAAGTAAACTTGCTTTTTGTTCTGGAATCGTAAGCGTAACAGGTGTGATTAGATCGAGGTAACCTTTTTTCGTGTTTCCTTGCAAGCTTGTGGCTGTAAGTTGCTGTGGAATATCACTTTTATTTACAATTCGGTGGCCAAGGATTGGCCCCATAGCATTAAGCTTGCCGCTGTCTAAATTCCAACGGCCATTGCGTCCGCGGATCACAATGGAGGGTTCATGATTGTCATTGCGTTGTTTTTTCCAACGTTCAAATTTTGTTGGCCCTTTAAATTCTATTTCTTGGGTTAGCTGTTGAAACAATACTGTCTTGGCACTAATTCTTGAAAGATTATCAAGAGCTTGGGGTCGTTGCTCAATCACCATCTTCGATTCATTAGGTGTCCAACGCAAACGATCACCAGTGATCAACACTTTTTCTCCTTTAAGCTGCTGAACCTTTACATTTCCTTCAAGCAGCACTGTCTCACCATCTTTTAAAACTGTGGCGGCCTGAGCACTAACTTCAAATGATGGTTTGTTTTCTTTGTAAAGAACACCCTCTGGGTTGCGAGCCCTTACAACTCTGCTACCTAATTCATAGCGAGCTAAGGGGCTGTTTAGGTCCCAGTCTCGTGATCCATCAGCTTGCTTGTGGCGAAGCTCTAGAGATTTAAATACGAAAGGAACTGATGATTTCTTCTGTGGTGATGGGGACTCCTGACATCCCACCATCGTTAAGATCAGCAGCAGACTGCCAAGATGACGTAATGGTAGAAGGTTGAATCGCATTAGAGGGAAGAAGAGAGTTCTAGTCTTTGCATTACGGGTTGAGATGGTGGCAATAAAGCTCCACTTTGCAATTGTCCCCAAGCTAAACCTTTAGACCAATCGTTGCCATCAATACTTAGTCCCAATTGGTTGAGCAAGCGTTCGCTTAGAGAAGGTAGAAGAGGATTAATTAATAGTCCTACAAGTCGGCATGCCTCCAAAACTGAGTAAAGATCATCAGCAACTTCGGCTTCATTACCAGGCGTCTTCATTCGACTCCAAGGAGCAGTTTCATTGAGGTAGACGTTGGCCGCAATAGCCAATTTAAGGATCGCCTCAGCTGCATCATGAAAAGCCATGGATGGCATTGATTGACGTACGATGGTAATAGTTGTTTCAGCAGTGGTCATTAAGGGATGAGCATAATCTATTTCATTGCAATGTGAAGGTACAGATCCTTCAAACCATTTTCTTGCCATAGTCGAAGTTCGGTTCAGCAGATTTCCGATTGTATTTGCTAAGTCGTTATTGACTAAATCCATAAATCTTTTCTGCTGAAAATCACCATCATGACCGAACTGGATGTCACGCAATAAATACCATCGAACAGCATCTTCACCACACTCTTCAAGCAGTTTCTCTGGATCAAGTACATTCCCTAGTGATTTACCCATCTTTTGACCTTCACGAGTGAGAAAGCCGTGGCCAAAAACTTGTTTTGGCAAGGGTAAGCCAGCTGATATCAGCATTGCGGGCCAGTAGACTGCATGAAAACGGAGGATATCCTTGCCAATTAAATGTACTGATGCAGGCCACCCACACTCTTCAAGACGTTCTATTCGAACCTGGCCACCATCATCTAAAAGAGCACTCAAATAGCCTACAAGCGCATCAAACCAGACATAAAAGGTGTGTTTTGGATAACCAGGTACTGGTAAGCCCCAATCAACATCAACTCTTGAAATTGAAAAATCTCTAAGACCCTGAGCTACAAAATTCTGTATTTCATTCCGGCGACTGACTGGCCAGATGAAATCTGGCTGTGAAATGAGATCTTCGATTTGGGATTGGTAACGAGAAAGTCTGAAAAAAAGGTTCTCCTCATCCCTCCATTCAAGAGGCTTCTGATGAATAGGGCAGGAGGGTGACTGGGCTTGCGGAGGTTCGTCCTTGTATTCTTCACAATCGACGCAATACCAACCCTGCTGCCGACCAAGATACACATCGCCGGAGGTCTCGACACGTTGAAAAAAGGCCTCGACCAGTAACTGATGGCGGTGGCTGGTTGTACGAATAAAGCGATCATTTGAAATATCCCAGCGAGACCATAGATTTTGATAACTGCTTGTGATCTGATCACAATGTTGTTGGGGGCTGATGTTATTGACTTCTGCTGTGCGTTGAATTTTCTGGCCGTGTTCATCGACACCTGTAACAAACATCACCTGCTTACCTTCTAGTCTCTGGAAACGAGCCAGTGCATCACTGGCCATGGTCGTGTACAGGCTGCCTAGATGGGGCTTGTCATTGACGTAGTAAAGAGGGGTCGTAATGGTATAGGTCATCATTGTGGGGAGTTTCTGCTGCTGCGCAGAGCGGCCGGATCCTAACCAGAACAACTCATTTCAGCTTATTGATCGGCTGCCGTCATCTCTGAGACCAAGCCACGCCTCCCTAGCGTTGTGTTTATCAGCAGCTAGAGCAAGCCGACGGAAATTTTGCCCTCCTCAAGCCTCAACGACTTGCTGAAAACCTAGCTGAGATGCAGCCGGAGGCACCCCTTGCCTGGGATTCTCAAGCAGCACACGATACAAAAAACTCCTCAAGCACTTTGCGGCAGCACCGATTCATTCCGCAGAGATTCTGCGTACAACGATTGTGGGAGCCAATGGTAGATATGGCCATATCAGAACAGAAGAACTGACTATGGTTAAGGTTTTGGCAGCAGCGCTTGATATTCAGATGTTCTCAGTCTTGGCCTGGTGAAAGTGATCAAGACCTTCGACCTTTAGCTTCCATCTGGCACTGGCTTGATAATTTGATCCTGATGACCCCCTTATATCGCCAAATTCATCGTGCACATGAGAGTGGGGCAATGTTCTTTTGAGAGTGACAGCACAATGCTGGGCTGGAGATTTTTCTTATTTCGACGATGATCAAGTCAAATCGCCTCTATCAACAATTTGTTGCGCCTCGCCAGCGTTGTTTAAGCAACCTTTGTTATGAAGCTCAATTGCTTTTTGGCAAAGATGATTATGTTTTGGGATGACAGTGTCTGCGAACAAAATTTTTTCCACTACGCAGGTGCCCTTGGTGGTCTGGGGTGGAGGTACAGGAGGCGTCGCCTCAGCCGTACAAGCTGCTCGACAAGGAATTAGAACTCTGCTGTTAACACCAGGCGCGTGGCTTGGTGGAATGGTCAGTGCAGCAGGCGTTTCGGCTCCAGACGGCCATGAACTCAGTTGCTGGCAGACAGGCTTGTGGGGGGCCTTCCTTCAAGACATCGCCAAAGTTGAACAGGATGGACTGGATCAGAACTGGGTGAGTTGCTTTGGTTTTAATCCCTCTCGCGCAGAAGAGGTTTTGCGGAGCTGGATTGTAGATCTCCCCAATCTCGAATGGTGGTCTGACGTTCAGCTCAAATCACTGTTACGTGAGGGAGATCGCCTTGTTTTGCTTGAGCTGGAGCTTGAAGGGCGACAGCATCAACTGCGCTTTGACTTATTCATTGATGGAAGTGATTTAGGCGACAGCTTTTCACTCGCAGACATTTCTCATCGCTGGGGTTGGGAATCCCAAGAACTCTGGAATGAGCCAAGCGCCCCTTCGGCAAAACAATTGAATTGCGATCCATTCTTTGCCAGCCAGCCTGTTCAATCCCCTACTTGGGTTGTGATGGGTCAACTCGATCAACATGCACAATCACCTTCATCACCAGGGTGCTTGCCTCGACCATTCGAAGCTGCAACTCAGGCGTTTGGTTTTGAGCGCACCGTTACCTATGGCCGCCTTCCAGGCGGTTTAGTAATGCTCAACTGGCCCCTTCATGGAAACGACTGGCATAAAGGCTTGGAGCGTATTCGCAGCTCAGACGTCAAAATTAAAAACCAGCTTGCTGTTGAAATGCAGCTGTATAGCTTGTCATTCCTACAGGCTCTTCAAACAGTTAGTGAGGGTTGGCTTAATCCTGGCAAGGTGTTTCCAGGGATCAATCAAAGCCTGGCATTGATGCCCTACTGGCGTGAAGGTCGACGCCTTAAAGGTCAATACACATTAGTGGAAAGAGATCTTCTGCCATTAGCCTCTGGTACAGCCCGAGGACCAATCCCCTTAGATAAACAGGGACGTTGCACCAGTATTGCTGTAGGGACTTACGCTAATGATCATCATTATCCTGATAAAGATTGGCCGTTAGCCTCAAAAAGTTGTAGATGGGGTGGGAGATGGACAGGTACTCCATTCTGCATTCCTTACGGGGCTCTACTTAGTAGCGAAGTGGAGAATATTCTGATAGCTGATAAGGCCTTTAGTGTGAGTCATATAGCCAATGGTGCAACTCGATTACAGCCAATGATTTTCAATCTTGGCCAGGCTGCTGGAATGGCAGCAGCTATAGCGTTGAAAAAGAGGCTTCAACCAGCAGAAGTTGATATTTCAGAACTACAGCATGAACTATTGCATGATATTTATGCCCCAGCCGCTATTGTTCCGATTTGGGATTGGCCTGCATGGCATCCTCACTGGCGTAATGCTCAGAAATTTGTTTTGGCGCAACCAGATTGCCTCAGCAACCATAGCGTGATAGAAGGCTTTAATCTTAAAGCAAATGTAGGAGAAATGCCACTGCCAGATCAAACACCACTCAATAAACATGTGAAAAAGTTTTCAGGTTCCCTTCGTGTTCATTCTGATCAGACATTCTCTCTAGATACCAAGTTTAAATCCTGGCGATTAATAACACTGGAGCCGGCATTAAAGCGGTGGCTAGAATCATGTGAAGACCATCAGAATGTACATCTTCTAGCAGTTGCTAATCCATGGGGACCATGGCTGAGGTTGATTCGCGTTTTAGATTAATAACAGCTTTTGGTAGTTTGTTTGTTTCTATGATTTGAGAAGCTACGTGGCGACCAGCTCAATCTGATCAGTCAATGGATCAATAACATGAACTCTCATGATCAATGCAAGACCTGGACTAGGGTCGATCAAACCATGGATCTTGCAGGCAAGATCCATAGCCAGGCATTCCACATGCACAAGTGCAATCTGGTCTTGAGGCCTCAACCAGCGCAGAAATAGGGCAGGCCATTGTTCATGGCGATGTTTTAAAAACCACACCTTTTGCCAGTGTCGCTGGTCTTCGCGTTGAATTTGCTGTGCTTGGCGAAGAGGGTCTTCAAGTACATCCAACTGCTCCATGAGAGCGTGCTCGCTTAATGGAACTGAGCCTCCCAAGTGAGCCACCACCTGTCGATGGGCAAGTAAATCTGCATAGCGACGGATCGGCGAACTGGCTTGTACGTAGGCAGAGAGGCCAAGACTGAAATGGGCCATCGGACGAGTACCAAGGACACCTCGGCTAAGGCAACGCTTGATCGCAGCATGTCTTACAGGTCCTTCAATCAACTGTGATAAGTCAGTTGCACTGGGTAGTTGAGTCGGAGGTTGGCTGCGATAGGGCAGAGCAATGTTTTGACGCTTTCCAAATTCAGCAATAACAGTACCCATCAGAATCATGGCTTCGCTGACTAGCCGTCTGGCTGGACTTGACTCAACAACATGAAGTTCAGGCTGATCATCCTTGACTTTGAATCGCCCTTCAGATTGTTCAAGCAGCAGTGCACCTTGTCGCTCACGCCATAATTGGCGTTTTGTGAGCAGGCTTGCGAGTGTTGAAAGATCTTCATCACCAGGAGGCGCAAGCTCTATCAATTCATCCCCATCTTCATAAGTGAGCCGATAGCAGGGGCGAATCCAAGTACGACAAACACGAGTGCCGGCAATACACCCTGATTCGTCTAGAACCACAGCAACACTCAACGCTGCACAGCGACGGCCAGCTCTAAGACTGAGAACGTCTGCTGCAACACTCAATTGCAGCATTGGTCTTAGGCCATCAGCCAAGTAGAGGCTGGTTGCTCTTGCACGAGCCTCAAGATCTAAGGGACTGTCCACAGGAATAAGTCTTGCCGGATCGGCGATATGGATCCAAATCCAGTTTTCTTGATCAACACACTGCAAAGAGATTGCATCATCAATTTCCTGAGTTTGATGATCGTCGAGGGTGTAGGTCCTTAAATCACTCAAATCAATACGATTATCATCGCTTGCGAAGGATAGTTGCTCAAACTTGTTGAGTAATTGGTCCGCTTGAGCTTGTACACTCCCATCAAAAGATTTTGTCCAGATACTGCCTTTGAGAGTTGTTAGATCGTGTGGATCGCGCCAGCCTTTCTTGATCAACCAATAACGGAGGTCGCTCAGCGATCTACCCAATTTTAAATCTTTAATCAGCTCAAGAGCTTGTTCATCTGCCAAAAAAGCATCCTCTGGACCGTCAGCCAGTTCGATTAAACGGTTGATAGTTAACTGAAGATCCGAGGGTAAATCCTGCCACTGATCTTTGCTCAGAGGTGAATCTGCTATTAGTAATGCAAGAGACTCTAGGCGTTGCTGCGCTCGAGATTGTTGCTTACGGCGCAGCTGGCGGATGCGGCGTAGGTCAATAAGTTGACGTGCTTCAACCATGTGGTCACGTCGAACTCGAAATAAAGGTTGGTCGCTATTAAGCCAAAACCAAAATGCTGCGAGATGGATAGGATCATCATTAGTAAGTAGTAAATCAGCTAGTTCTGTAATTTTGAGTGCTGTTGGTGAAGTCTTACTTTTACGCCTTTCGCCTTCGAGCAATCGCCAACCAGCAATTAAATCGCGTGAATTAAGACTAAGTTTGCGAACTTCACTGATGGTGGGTAGAGATGTCTCCACCTCTACCATGTTGTGATTTTGCTTGAGAACGCACAGCTCTCGACTGGCTAGCTGTTGTTCTCGCCGTGTTCCTGCAACTCTTAGGATTGCTCGGCTGCCCTTCAGTGAAGTTAGCAGTCCAATTTGTGGTTGACCTTTTAAAATAAAGCCAACTAAATCACCTTGCTTTAGAGAAGGTGTCAAAGCTGTTGCAATCAGCCTTCTGGATTAACAAATGGCAAAAGTGCAATAATACGTGCACGTTTTACAGCATTAGTGAGGTCACGTTGTTGCTTAGACGTTAGACCTGTAAGGCGTCTAGGCAGGATCTTGCCACGGTCAGTAATGAACTTCTTGAGAAGATCAACATCCTTGTAGTCGATGGGATCGCCTGGCTTAATTGGCGAAAGACGCTTTTTAAAAAAGGAACTGGACATGATTTAAGAACGCTGGGATGCTTTTCGAAACTGCAAAGTCATTTGATCTCCTTGTGAGTTGTTGACTTGTTGCAGTAACGGCAGAATTTCTTGATTTCCAGCCGTTCGGTGGTGTTTCGACGGTTCTTTTCAGTGGTGTATCGGGACACCCCGTGAGACCGCTTGTCGATGGCGGGATTGGACCGGCATTCGTTGCACTCAAGAGTGATCACGATCCGGACGCCCTTGTTTTTGGCCATAAAGGACGTTGCGCCGCAGATGCGAAGCGTAGTGAAGAACTAAGATCCTACAGGGCAGCCTCACATGACTTGACGCCGTCGTTCACTTGCTTCGTAAGATCTTTGGCTGCATCTAGCTGATCCATGCGGGTTCCTCTCTCCTGGCTGCAGGATCTAGTACAGCTGAATGAGAGCGTCGAGATCCTCGCCGAAGGCCTATCGATGGCTGGATTTGAGGTTGAGGCTATTGATGATTTAGCTAGTCGTGCACAAGGCGTGGTCGTTGGGTTGGTGAAAGACCATCAACCCCACCCCAATGCCGATAAACTCAGTGTCTGTCAGGTGGATGTCGGGTCGGGCGAAGGTCTTCAGATCGTCTGTGGGGCTCCAAATGTGCGGATTGGTATACACGTACCTGTTGCCATGGTTGGAGCAACCCTGCCTGCTGTCGGAATCAAGATCAAGGCCAGTGAGCTTCGGGGGGTTCCAAGTCAAGGAATGATCTGCTCACTAGCGGAATTAGGGCTGGAATCAAGTGGTGATGGAATAGCCATCCTTGAAGAGATCGCTGTAAACGTTCCAGACCTCGGCCAGCCTGTAGGCCCTCTGGTCGGACTCGATGACACAGTGCTTGAGTTGGCAATCACAGCCAATCGCCCCGATGGAATGTCGATGGTTGGTATCGCAAGGGAAGTTGCTGCTTTAACAGGCGCAAGCCTGCAGCTTCCGCAACTTGATATGGCACCAATCCATAAGTCTTTTGAGCCTGATTCCACCAGCTCTGCGTCCATGCTGAAGGGTGGTCTTTATGGCTTAACCGCCTTAGAGAATGTGGATGGTGAATTAACTTCGCCAGCCTGGTTAAAGCAACGCTTGGAGCGTTCAGGATGCAAATCAGTGAATGGTGTCGTTGATATTACAAATCTGGTGATGTTGGAGCAAGGTCAGCCATTGCATGCTTTTGATATTGATGCTCTTGAAATGATCACAGGTCAAACAGTTTCCGCAGAATCTTTTGGCCTTCGACAAGCAAGAAATAATGAACTTTTTAATGGCCTAGATGGACATCAACTTGAACTTAACGAAAATTGCCAGATCGTCACCTGCCATGACATTCCAATAGCGCTTGCGGGTGTTATGGGTAGTGCTGAAAGCGGTGTGTCTGCCAAGACAAGGCGAGTATGGCTGGAATCCGCAATGTTTACCCCAACGGCCGTGAGAACT
Organism: Prochlorococcus sp. MIT 1318; assembly: GCF_047304505.1. NCBI lineage: Bacteria > Bacillati > Cyanobacteriota > Cyanophyceae > Synechococcales > Prochlorococcaceae > Prochlorococcus > Prochlorococcus sp. MIT 1318. Next base: position 1,960,409 of record NZ_CP138958.1, read on the forward strand.
ACGTGCCGAGCTGTTGGCTTAAGGACCGATGCAAGCAGTCGCTTTGAGAAAGGGTTGCCTGTTGAAATGACTTTGGCATCAGCCCGTCGAGCTGTGACACTAATGGAGGAACATTTAGGTGTTAAATCAAATGGATGTTGGGTATATGGTGAGTCCCCAAAATCAGCTGAGCCTGTAAAACTTCGCCGCGAAGCTATCCATCGCTTACTCGGACCAATAGCTGATGAGAATGCCAACAGGTACCTAGAAGACGACATTATCGAGACTTCGCTGATCGCTCTCGGATGCGAGTTGTCTCCTTATAACGAAGGATGGTTGGTCATAGTTCCACCATCACGACGTAGAGATCTCTCGCGAGAGGTTGATTTGATCGAAGAGGTATCTCGCCTTGTTGGCTTTGATCGTTTTAAGGCCAACCTGCCAGATCCGCTTGAACCTGGTGGGCTAACGACTGCTCAAACAGCTGAACGCCTATTGAGGCAGATGTTGTGCGGAGCAGGGTTGCAGGAAGTCACGACCTTGTCGTTAGTTGGTGCTGATAGTGATGAACCACAACGAATTGCAATTAGCAACCCTTTATTGGCTGAGACCAGCCACCTGCGTACCAATCTTTGGGAGGAGCATCTACGTATTTGCCAACGCAACCTCCAGTCATCGCAGCCTGGTTGTTGGTTATATGAAATAGGCAATGTCTATACAGTCACTGACGAGCTCATCAACCAACGCGCTGTTCTTGGTGGCGTGATCTGTGCAGAGCGAAGGTTTGAACTATGGAGTACAAGCGGCAAGATCAAGTCAATGACATATCACCAGGCACGCGGTCAGCTTTCCCAAGTCTTTCATGGGTTGAAGTTGGACATTAACGACCGTCCACTCAAGGACAATCCTTCACTTCATCCTGGGCGGTCTGCAGAGTTATTTGTCGAAGGTAAACTGCTCGGGGATTTTGGGCAGCTTCATCCAGCACTATCGGAACGTCTTGATCTACCTGAAGCAACCTATCTATTCGCTTTGGACTTGCAGTGCATCATCCAAGCTGCGACACGATCTAATCGATGGAACCCTACCTTCCGACCATTCCCGACAGTTCCAGCAATGGAACTTGATTTAGCTGTGATCGTTTCAAAGGAATGTAGTTGTTCAGATTTGATCCAGGCCATCAGAAAAGCTGGTAAACCGCTTCTAGAGCATGTAGAGCTGATTGATCGTTTTGAGGGTGGACAGCTTGATCCTTACTCTTGCAGTCAAGCGTTTAGGTTGCGCTATCGGAGTAAAGACAGGACTCTTAGTGAAGACAAGGTCAACCCGATTCACGAGAAGGTACGTCAAGCACTTGTCAAGCAGTTTTCTGCAGAGCTTAGGAGCTAATACGAATTAACAGTGCCAGACATTCGATATGCATTGTTTGTGGAAAGAAATCAATGGGTTGTAGTTCATAAATTTGATAGGGTCCATTTGGTACGATCAATTGCTTGAGGTCACGAGCTAATGTGGCAGGATCACAACTAAGATATGCCACTCTTTCAGGTTGAATTGAAAGGATTGTTTTAATCACCATTTGATCTAAACCTTTACGCGGTGGATCTAGCACTAACACATCATTATGTTGAAGTTTCTTGGCCAATAATAAGGAAACATCACCACATAAAAACGAAACATTATCAAGACTATTCCGTAAGGCATTTTTATTTGCTTGAGTAATAGCTTCTGCATGAATTTCAAGACCTATTACACGATAGCCAGTTGCTGCAATGGGGAGAGAAATTGTGCCAATTCCACAATATGCGTCAATTATATTGATGTCGAGCGAAGCAGTGGATAGCCATTCAATTAATTTTGAGACAATCCGTTCTGCCTGAAGAGTGTTTACTTGAAAAAATGTTGTGGTGGACAGCAATAAGGAGAGATTGTAAAAATACTCCTCAATTTCAAGATCACCAGCAAGCAATATAGTTTCTTGACCAAGAACAAGATTGTTCCTCTGTCGTTGGATGTTTAAAGTTATTCCTCTTACTTCCGGCCACCGACTATACCATTCTTTGGCTTGTTGATGGAGGCCAGAGAGTTGAGTGGTACTACTTACCAGTGTGATCAGCACTTGATTTGTTTTTTGGCCAATACGAATGCCTAGATGCCGGAGTCCTTCGCCAGAAGATAGGTCAGAATCTGCAGGCCAATTCTGCTGTTGAAGATCATCCTTGATCGAGGCCAGATATTGATCGATTCCTCGATCCAAAACCGGACATCGATTGAGATCAATAATTTGGTGACTGCCTCGTCGGTAATAACCCATATGTAACTGTCCTTCACTATTGCGATATAGAGGAATTAATGCTCTATTTCGATACCCGAGAGCTCTATTATAATCAGTCATGATTGGTTCTATCTTATGATCTATTTGACCTAAACGTAGAAGTATTTCCCGCAGATGACCTTGCTTTAATAAAGTTTGTCCATGATCACTAAGATGTTGTATGGAGCAACCTCCACATTCCTTAGCGATTTTGCATGGGGGCGGTCTGCGACTTGCAACTGTCTCAATTGTTTGAACCTTGCGGGCTAAAAACTGGTTTCGATGGCGCCTTACAAACTCTATTTGTGCACGTTCACCAGGTAGAAGGTCATTGACTATCACAACCCAATTGTTCCATCGAGCCAGACCATTACCATGACGATCTAAATCTAAGCATGTGATCTCAACCTTATCACCTGGGGAAGGTATTAATGTCAAATTTGAGTCTGTAGAGCTAGTCATAGCAAGTCTTCCTATTTATTAGGCATAACAATAAAGTCAATGCTGGCTATAAATAAATCATAAGTATCCAAATTTGTGGTACTGGGTTTGTTAAATATAATCTTAGACAGATCCAGGAGCCTTTCAAGTGCTCGGATGTAAATTCATTATAGATTGCTTAGAGTGAGCTCAATGATTATAAGTCTGAACACCAATTAATAAATTCAACCGAAACGAGGGTGGAATATTCAGGAGAAGACCCTCAAGTCTTATTTTTGATAATTAATTGCAAAAAACTGACACTTCACAACGAAGAGTTTTGTTTAGCCAGGACTATGGCATTGAAATAATGGATTTGATAAGCATTGTTCACGATTTCAGTTGAGACTTTGCTTTTTGAGCATATCGCCACTTGCTGGATAATTGGGGAAAACATTGTGGATCGGGCCTGGCATCCCACTCAATAGGGCAAGCAAGCCTGATGACGTGCTGCATCGATCTGAGAATTTATACTATGATCATCGACTCTAAAGTCTTAGATAAGACTCGATTATAGTCTTATAATAAGTCTATAAAAGGAAAGGCGACCCATCGCAATGTCTTACGTGTATATTATGCGACTCTTTCCTAGTCTCATTTCAAGACCTATATGTGATCAGAAAGAGGCGTAGTTTCGTGCCACCCGCCCCCGCTATTGCGCGAACGTTGCATGGTTAGCTTCCTTCCCCCCTCCGCCCCACCACACATTCCCCCATGGGCGGGAGTGCAATACAGGAAATCCTGCGTACCTGTGTAAAATGCAGTTACGCAGGCTTACAAAGTCTTTGATAGCAAGCTTTTATGAAGAGTAGTACTGTCTTTGGACGCTGCGTGGACCGATGAACAAGGTCGCCTTGAGCACAAGTAAACCGGGTTTTTTCAATAAACTCGTCGCACCCTTCGAGTTATTAGCGAATATTGAATCTGAGAATATTATTTTTTTCACTGATAACAACAGCAATAACCCATCCCTTCTCTACTTCATCTTGCATGAGTCTTATTGGTAGTCTCGCTGTTAGTCTTTAAATAAACATATGAGAGTTGCTTGCTTATGGCTTTGCCGCAGCTCATTGGCAGATGGAACTTTTCCCTATAGAGATAATTCAGCCCAATTTTTGTTTTCGTTGTTTGATGTTGGCTTAACCACAAAAGATTCTCCACGTCTATCTACTATATATATACATAGTCTCGCTATTAGACTAATACTGAGTCATAGAGCAGACTTTTGAGACTAGTTGGGTTTCTCGCGGTAGAGCTCTTTAAGCAATTGATATGCTTCATTTAGCCTTCTCATTGCCTCTGTTGAACCTCCAGCGTCCGGATGGATGGTTATCGCCTGAAATTTGTAGGCCTCTCGAATGGTAGAAAGTGTCATTGGTGCACCAGCATGCGATGGCAGCTTGAGTAGTTTGAGTGCTCCATGAAGTGTCATTGTTGATTCAAGTGTTTGGAACGAGGTGACCTGACGACTTCGTTTAAAGCGATTGACAAATCTGCGGATTAGTGTCGGCATTCTCTCTGAAAGGCTTTTGCAGGCAAACGGATCCTCCAAAATCCCAGCAACCACCATCACAAGCTCAAAGGTCGCCGGTTTAACCTGCCAACTTGAACAGAGTTCCGTCATCAGACGATTTGCTGCACTCCATGTGAACGGCCTTCCATCAGTGCCATCGACATGAAGCCATATGTCCCTTGCTAACCAGATCATTGCAGCTTCAACAACTGTCTCCCCTGGGGGATTTCCATAAAGTGATATCCAGTGTCGATTTGCGGCATTAAGACTTTCAATCACATCAGTCTCAGCAACTGTTGTAACTAAGGGCAAGTCCCTCGAATTCTCACCTGATTTGTTTTTGCCAAGACTTTCTCTAAGATTATCCGTTTGTTTACGCACAAAGCCTGGTAAATCAATCCCAACTGAATGTGTTGTCTTAACTTCATAACTACTTTCTACTTTGTTTCCCTCTGGCTTTACGCCAGGTCTACCTCTATCATTCGCCCCCCGCCCTATTAAAACCAGTGCTTTTGTCTCATCGTATTCGGTAGGTAAAGATCTAGACAATGACCCACTATCAACATTTTCGAGCGGAGCTTGCTCATTTATTTGATATAGTTCTCCACACTGTTGATCATCTTGATCATTCTCTTGAGGGGTAAAAAGTTCTTCAAGTAAACGTACTAATAGATCCCCTCTAGCTCTTAACCCCCATTCCCTTTTAAGTTCATCAAGTCTTGCGATTAGATGATTTGGTAGTTCAACGGTAATCCGTCGCCTCGAATTGTCTTCGGACGCTTTCACTTGAACCCGATCAACTGTTGGTAGCCTATTAGTTTTGCAGTTGATGCAACCATTGCTGTTGTGCCTTTATGGCTCCGTTGTAGTGTTTTCTAAGGCTCGAATTGACTCTTTGCGGATTGATAATTGCTGATGGCATAGTATTGTTTGTACTAGGACTGGAAATGAGTATTGGTGGCATGTTGACCGGAGAATTGTGACCAATGGATTCATTCGTTAATAGTTGCTTTTTGTTTGTGCTCAATTTGTAATTGTCTTGATGTCTTTGTTTCATCGAATTCCTGTTCATCTCAACTACCTTTGTTTTCGCTATACGCTTTGGTGTTAATGGGTTGGCATGATAATTATTACTTGCTGTCACAGGCAGCTTTACTTTCTTTGCCTTTCCTTCTTTTTGCATGGCCTGAGTATACTGTTCAACTGGAACAACACTTAGCAGATGCCCTGGTGTATTGTCTGCAGGATAGACTAAACTAATAGTAACAGGATTATCCTTTTTTGCTGTCAACTCTAGGTCAGATATAGGAAGACTTTGTCCTGAGCGTAGCCCTACATGAATTTCTTTGTATTTATTCTCAGTCTTGATTCCGATTGAACCACGAAATGCCGTGAATGGTTTCTTTTTTTCTGTTGCTGCAGGGTGGCTTAAAACTAATTGATAAGTGCCTGAGCCTTTTAGATTAAGGGTGATATCAAATCGTACCCCGTAAGTGCCTACATTATTTACGGCAGAATCAATCATGCGAGTTTCCAGTGGGTTGACCTGGATCTCTCTTGTGCCAAAATGATGTCTTCGAGTACTGGTAAGAGGTACGTGAAGAGCACCATGGTTAAGGTCATGATTTAGTTTAGCTGTATAGTGATCACCAATTGCTACACCTGCTACACGCGAAAAAACCTTGCCCGTTTCAATTTCACTGATTCTATTGAGATAAGTACGACCGGGCGCCAATCGCCTTGAATTAAGAATAGCGATCAGATTCTTTTCTGATGTGGCCCCTTCTGCTGCAACGACAGCTAATTGAAAAGGCCCGTTGCTAGTTCCACTAAGCAGTCCGTTGGCAATCCCTCTTGCAGGTATTTGTGTTGTGAATACAATTTTTTTAGTGTGAGGTGGAATGATAATATTATCTGCTAATCTTCTGTCCAATTTACCTCGCAGCATCTGTACAGCTGTTGCATCCCCCGGACCTGTATTCCAGGGACGAGGTCCCAGGGGCTTCACACCCATAAGTTTATTCGAATGATAAGGAGCCTCAAAACTATTTTTAACTGAACCTCTATCAAATTTAAGTTCAATTGATGAATCTGTTGGATTGTTTGCTATTGCTGCAACAGTAAGCAATCCACGTTGTCGGATGTTGCCAAGTTTACGTCTGTCGCGAGGATAATACTTATGATGAATATGAATCCCGAACTTGCCGTCAAAGGTAAATTCTGCATTTCTTAATTGTTGCCCTGTACGGACGACTACTGCTGAGCCCGGAGCTGTATTAACAAGTATTCCTGAACCAACAACTGTCTCCGGCTGGTTGGAGTGGAGAACGGGAACTTTATTAAAGCTTCCATTGAGAGGACGTGCTGACTGTCCAGCCATTAAGGGCACGTATGACCATGATGGTTTTGCGAAACCAATCTCACAGGCAAGAGTCGAGAGACTTAATGAGACTAGTAATGAGATCTTCTGTGACACCTTTAAGCTGGATGGATTTGTTAAGTTGATCAGAGAGTGCCTAGAGCAACTCGTCAATTCAAACCTAGTCACACCAGCCAACATCGCAAAGAAAGAAATTTCGCACTCTTGGCAGAATTTCGCGAAGATTCACCCAACTGTAGGAACGGCATGTTCTCTCCCTTTTGCCTCAGCTCAAATGTTGACTCGGCAGACCGTCGCCGTCACTATCAGAACAGGAAGCTTGAAATGCTTCTTTTCCTGCGTGATGGTCTAGAGCGTCGCCTGTCTGCAGTGAAAGCAGCTATAGAGACCTTGGAGCAACAGATCCAGAGGGACCAAAATCCTGCTTCCTGAGAGGGGAATCAGCCTCAGGAGACAATTCAGAGCAATCAACAGCCAGGCGCCGAAGCGCTCGCTTCACACGTCTTTGTACTGTCATGCAGCTGATCCCCAGGTAACTAGCTGTACTGCGAAGGCTTTCTCCTCTTAGTGCTACGTGATCAACTACCGCAGACTCTTGGCAATCGAGCTTCTCTAGAGCATTCATAAGCATTCGTTTGCGTTCCCTGTTGACCAGTTCACTCCACTGATCTTTATCAGCTGTTAGGAATTGATGATCGAGAGGGTACCAGCGTCCTTTCTGCTTGTAGCTCTCTATGGCTGTTCTATCGACAGCACTTAGCTTTTCAAAAAAATTGGCTCTGTCCATCAAGGTTGAATCTCTGAGAAGTGCCTGAGCTCGCTCCTCAACTCGTCTAGGTAATTTAACTGGTCCTAAACTATCCCTGAGGTAGTGAAGGATGGCACCACGTATATGCGGTTTTGCAAAGGCAGAAAATGGCACTAATTTACTGGTTTGAAACAATTGTGCTGCTCGGATAAGGCCTAACATTCCGACCTGAGTGAGGTCCTCTTTGTCCTGTCCAGAACGAAAAGCGTAGTGGAGTGCTATTGGCCTAACGAGTTGCAGATGTTCTTCGATCTGCTTATTTCGACGTTTGAGTTTGTCATTCATCATTTGAACCGGAAGTAAAAAGCGGTCGTTTAGCGATCGCCTGTCCCTCTAGAGATCCATGTAATTGCCCTGCAGCACAACCGTAAAATCACTGAATCGTCTTGACCACGCCTTCTAGCAAGGCCTCAGGCCCATGATGATTAAGCCAGTCCAGATCAGATATTTCTGTGGCTAGAAGGTAACCGGCAAATCCTAGTGCATTAATGCTGAAGCCTGCAATTCCCTCTCGACTTCGAAGTATCAGTGCCATCCATTCCTTCGTGAGCAGCAAATTGTATGGTTGTCTTGGATGTTGATTCTCTGCCGGATTACCAAGTCCAATCTTTTCGCAAAGCGTTAGATAAGCTTGATAATGAAATTGAGCTTCATGATGCTGTGCTCTAGCTGTTGCAGCACAGCATTGAGTAAGTTGACAGCTTTCCCTGGGTGAGGTCTTTACTAATGATTGAAACCATTCCTGTCGAGGACAACTGCGATCGTCGTCGCATCGTCTTAGCAATTGCAAGTGTCTGTGAGGTTGACTAGCTCCAGCCGTTGGAGAACTATTAAAAAACCAAAGCCCCTTGGTGTCCTGATCAACACTTAGCAGTGCCTCCCAGTCATCACAACTAAGCCAACCATGCTGAGGGGCCCATTCACGTGTGATCAACAACATGTGTCCCTTTTGAACAGGATATTTGTTGAGAATTAGCACATGTCTCATGCCAATTTGACTAACCTCCAAGCTTGGGTCCCAAGGCAAGAACGGGTTAGGTTTTGGCCCCCTGGCTAGGAGATGAGATGGAGGGGGGCCTTTTAGTTTGCGCAGTTCAAAGGGTTCTCCTTGTCGTGCTGGAATTCTGGTGAGCTCGGTGCTGAGAGGTACCAGTGCACCATTTAGTTGTGCTGCAGTGCTGCGTTCAAGCGCCAGATCCCAGTAATGCTCAATTGCCACGGCTTTGTAGTTTGGCTAAGGAAGCACCTGTGTAATACCTAGCAAGAATTTCATTGAACTTCAAACCACTCCGTGCCAATTTCTGGGCCCCATGCTGGCTCATGCTCGCTCCTAGGTGGCCATGAGCTTGCAAACTGATGTCTGCCGTTGACGCATAAAGGCTTTCAACAATTCCTCCCTTGTAGCGAAGAACAATTCCCTTGGTGGCTTGAGTTGCTTGCGTAGAGCGTGATGTTTGGCTTGATATCCCTTGATATACCTGCCAACGAGTGGTGTCACCCAGATGGAAATCCTTGTTCGCAGGTCTTGCGATATGGGCAAGGGCATAAGACCGTGCAGCAACCGCCTGAGCTTTAAGAGCCTCCATATTCCAAAGACTTGGCATTTCAGCACCAACAACAGAAGCAACATAATCCTCAAGCGAGAGTTGGTTAACTGCAATCCAGCCATTGCCCCGGTTAACTAAATAAACTTTAGATCTATAAGGCTGATTGTTGACTAGGATCCCGCTACTGGCTGTGGTAAAACATTTGATGTCAGCAATCTGATTATACCTTATCTTCAATATATGATTGAGAGTATGCTCATTAATAAGCCTCCCAGAGTGAAGTTTACAAAACCCTGAATCCTTTATCTTTATTTCTATTGGTTGACTATGGCTAATCAGACCAACTTTTAACTCTAAAGACAAGGAATCGACATCCCGAGAAGAGAGAAGTGCAGAATGTGGTGTCGGTTGCGAAGAAACGTCCTTCGCATTCTTTGAAAGTGTTTTGCCTTCTTTTATGGCATGTCTATCCTCCAGAAAGAGCTGCATAAGTTGATTTCTTGCTGTTCTTTGATGGAAACTATTAATTGAAATTAGAAGGATATTAGCGATAGCCACAATCAGCCCACAAGCTAGTATGGCTTGTGAAAAGTACAAAAAATTATGACGATGAAATTTCACAGAAAATTTAAAATCTTAGTGATTTGCGCTGATTGGTGCATTTGAAGTCAATGAATACGATTATTTTTGCAGTTAAAATCGTAACTGTCAATCTTTTTCAGAGTTTGATTACAAGAATTACAAGTCAAGCATTGAACACAACCTGAATATTACATTATAAATTCCATAAGCCTTAGAATTTGAGAATTGTGCCACTATTGCAGTTATATTGTAGATTAACTGCAAATCAATTCTTTGCGTTTTTGACTGATTGCAAAAAACTATTTTAGAGATGGTTTCAAACTATGATAAGAATATATTTTTGAAATATCATCTGACAAAATCAATGCTTTGTTAGATCCACTCAATAATTATCATAGACCTGATGCTTGAAATCATTAAAGAGCGTCTAGTCTGATATTCCTTAGAACCAAATAAACTATAGCACTAATACAACCTCTTTTGATTATGGATTACTGCATATATCTTTAATTTATAAATAAAGATATTTTTTTAGTACTTATCATGATGGCAAGCCTATGCGTAGTGGATATCAGATTATGTTTAGAGTAATTCATAAGCTGCGCTATTGTTAGTGACTTTATTGAATATCTCTGCAAAGAAAAACTTTGCTTATGCAGTGCTTGCCTAGTAAATCTTTTTATTTCTGAAAGCCTTTTGAAGTCTTTAGTACAGCACTTAAATTGATCGAAAGACAATGCTGCATCCAAAAGCCAGATCGAAATCGATTATTTACAGATATTTTTGGGGTTAGTGAGACGTGCTTAAACCAATCATTCAGCAAATGGCCAGAACCATGGTGATCAACGATGAGGCCAATGGTCATCGATGCGCCGCCAAGGCCTTCACAAGCGTGTCAGTAGGCCTCTATGGGGAATTTGCCGCACCCACCCCTTGAATAGCCTCCCTAGAGGCTCCCAGGGCCAATCTTGCTTAATGGCTATGAGGTGTTGCAGGGAGGTCGCAAGCGCAGCTAAAGCAACAAAAGCCAAGAATGCGTCTTGATCCGATGTGACCAAGCTTCACCAAAGATTCCTTGGCAAACAGTGTCAGAAAGATCGCATCGCCTTGCAGATCAATTGCTATCACTGACTTTATCGAGCTACAGCTCCTCTGTTTGAGCATAGGAGTCTGCCGAAGTAGTGGCACATTTTTCTTCGAGATGGTTGACGGATGACGGGGGGCAGGCGTTAAAGGTCAATCAGATATGCCTCCTCAATGGATTGGGAGTTCACAGAAGACGCCGCCTTCCTTGCTCTTTGCGATGCCTTTCGCGAAAGTGGTGAATCGTCGGCTATCGAGTTCCTCGCTAATGGGGAAGGTGCTTTTCACTTCCATGAACTGACCCAAAACGCTGCAGGCGAAGGACTTGACCTCAGCGACTCAGGTTCTCTAGACGATTTTCAACAGGAAGTGATCGATACAATGGAGGCGCTTTGCCAGGATTAGACCAGGCAAAAAGCTCACTTCTCATGGGATATATGATTGTCCTGAAATTGAAAAGCAGGATTCTTTTTTCAAATTGCTGAATAAAGGCTTTGCAGTTTAGGCACTGAAATATCTAGCCTTGCTGTGAAGAGTAACCAGAGCCGTTGTGCTCTGCTCAGGGTGTAGCTGATCATTTGGATCCATTGTCAAACCGATTAAGTCGGCTTTTAACCAATTCAATTGTTGGCGAGAATCGCCAACGTTTGGGCAGGCAGGGTAGCCGAATGAAAAGCGACTGCCTCTGTAGCGCTGTGCAAGTACATCTTGCAAGGTTTTAGGCTCGTCTGATTTAAATCCACACTCACAACGTATTCGAGAATGCGTCCATTCGGCGAGAGCCTCAGCCAGTTGAACTGCAAGTCCATGAAAAAAGAGATAGTCAGTATATGCATCTGATTCAAATAACTTCTGCGCAAAAATACTCGCATTCTCGCCCATTGTTACAGCTTGCATAGGTAAAATATCCTTAGGCAAGCCGCCTTCAAGGTCTCTATAGAAATCAGCAATACAATATCTATTACCACCTTTTTGGCGTGGAAGATTAAACTTGCCAAGCAAACTTTGGCCTTCACTATTGAAAACTAAAAGATCATTATCTTTCCGACCACAAGGGAAATACCCATATGCGACTCCAGGATGTAAAAGTGACTCGTTACGAATTCTATGGAGCCAATGTTGCAATATTGGTTCTATTTCATCATTAATATACTGATCATATTGCTCACGAGATTGATCCTTTCTCTTGCGTATTTGCCATTGCCCTGAAAATAAAGCGTTTCGGTCTAGATATTGAATGATCTCGTCAAGAGGAATTTTGTCTAGTTTCAGATGTTTTGAACCAAGGAATGGAGGAGTGACTGCATCTTCTTGGCTGACTTTTTCAGAACGATTAGTATTAACTGCTAAATTAATATCTTGGATGTTCTTTTGGTTTTCCTCTTGAGGATCTTCGTCATTGCTTGAGTGAGGTGTATCAGATTCAGTAGATTGCCCTCCTAGTGTCAACCCATCAGGAGTGCCGTCAAGAAACCCTCTACAATCATCCCAACGATCATTAGAAAGTGCCTTGACATAGGCGTCCATAAACCTTAGATCTGTAAATGCATCCTTGCCATAAATAAGCTTCCCTTTATAGACTTCGCTGCAATCGTGGTTTACAAATCTAGGGGTCAGAGCTGCACCACCTAATATCACTGGAACGGTAATACCAGAATCATTAAATTCCTGAAGATTGCTCTTCATGAATGCTGTTGATTTTACCAGTAGTCCACTCATGGCAATACAATCTGCCTGGTGTGTCATTTGAGCATTTATAATTGAAGCCGCGTCCTGTTTAATCCCTAAGTTAATCACATCATAGCCATTATTTGTTAAAATAATATCAACTAGATTCTTGCCAATATCATGTACATCGCCTTTTACTGTAGCAATTAGGAATTTTGCTTTAGATGATTTATCTCCTGCTGATTTTTCCATATACGGTTCAAGGTAAGCAACGGCTGCCTTCATCGTTTGAGCTGATTGAAGAACAAAAGGGAGTTGCATTTTTCCTGAACCGAAAAGCTCTCCAACAACCTTCATTCCATCCAGAAGAAATGTATTGACAAGTTGTAGAGGCTTGTACGATTCCAAACCTTCATCGAGGGCTTCATTCAGGCCAATTCTCTCTCCATCAATAATGTGTTGCTTGAGTCGATCTTCAACAGGTAAATCAGCCAATGAAGGCCCTGAAGCACGCGCTTCCTTAGTGCTAACCCCCTCAAATAGACTCGTTAGCTCTGTTAAAGGATCGTAGGTACAGATCTCATTTTCAAAACGTCTATGGTCATTTATTAAGTCACGACATATCTTTTGTTGTTCATCACTTACTTTATTGAGAGGTAGAATTTTTGCAGGTGAAACTATAGCTGCATCCATTCCAGCATCAGTACAGTCATGAAGAAATACCGAGTTTAGAGTAATTCTGGCAGCTGGAGATAATCCGAAGCTTACATTAGAGACACCTAGAACAACATGTACTGCCTCTAGCTCTTCTCGAATGACTCGTATTGCTTCTATTGTCTCAAGGCCATTTCGCCTATCCTCTTCGATACCAGTTGAAATTGGCAGAGCAAGTGGATCATAGAATATTTCATGAGCAGGTATGCCATATTCAGTTGCATCACGATAAGCTCGTTTTGCAATCGCGACCTTTTGCATCGCTGTTCTTGCCATACCATTCTCATCGATTGTGCCAATGACTAATCCAGCACCATATTTTTTCGCTAGATCTAAAACCTTGAAGAAACGTTCCTCTCCATCCTCGTAGTTTGTGGAATTAAGTATACATTTACCACCTGCAACCTTTAGCCCTGCCTCCATTTTCTGCCATTCTGTTGAATCGAGCATCAATGGAAGATTAATGTTAGTTACGAGTCGGCTAACAAGTTGATTCATATCTTTCTCACCATCACGCCCAACGTAGTCGACATTAACATCAAGAACATGAGCATTCTCTTTAAGCTGCCCTCGTGCAAGACCAACAAGACCATCCCAGTCTTCACTATTCAATAGCTCTCTAACTTTCTTTGAACCACTTGCATTTAGACGTTCACCAATGATCAAAAATGAATTGTCTTGGTGATAGGGAGTAATTCCATAAATTGAAGCAGCTGATGGTTCATACCCGAAGAGTTGGCGTTGCTGTTCGTTTTCACCTTGTCGACATGGCCTTTGAGCAGCACGCATCTCTTTTGCAAGTTCTGCTAATGCAGAAGTGTGTTCTGGAGTTGTACCGCAGCATCCCCCTATGACTTGAACACCAAGATCCTCAACAAAATGCATGAGTTGCATTTTTAGTTCCAGTGGCTTTAATCTGTAATGAGCAACCCCGCCAATATTTTCTGGTAGACCTGCATTGGGGATGCAACTAATTGTAAAAGGTGAGTGTTCTGACAGATAGCGTATATGTTCCTTCATTTGTTCAGGACCAGTAGCACAATTAAGACCAAGAATATCTATAGGGAATGGTTCTAGAATTGTCACAACAGAAGCGATGTCTGACCCCAAAAGCATCGTTCCTGTGGTTTCCATTGTCACTGAAACCATGATAGGGCGACGTTCATTAGCTTTTAAGAATGCACATTCTATTCCTTGCAATGCGGCCTTGATTTGTAGGACGTCTTGGCAAGTCTCAACAATAAAAAGGTCAACGTCTCCTGCTAATAGTCCCTCTGCTTGTTCTTGGAAGGAGTCACGCATCGCGTCAAATGCGATGTGTCCAAGTGTTGGCAACTTTGTTGTTGGTCCGATGGATCCTGCGACAAAACGAGGTTGATCTTTTGTGCTGTATTGAACTGCCATTGATTTTGCTAACTGTGCAGCTTGTCTATTCAGTTCAAATGCCTGGTCTTCTAATCCATATTCCGCAAGAACAATGGAAGCAGCACCAAAGGAATTTGTCTCAATGACATCGCAACCTGATTCAAGGAATTGGCGATGCACCTCCTTCACTGCGTCTGGTCGAGTAACGACAAGATTCTCATTACATCCTTCTAGTAATGGACCACCAAAATCATCAGCACTGAGATTCTGTTTTTGCAGGGATGTACCCGTGGCACCATCAAATACAAGAACAGGACGTTCTGACGAGTGGAGGCGTGCCAAAAAAGCTGATTCTGGTCTGGTGATATCCAATGGTCCTGCTGTCATCCTGTCTCTCATGCTTTGATGCGATCCTAGATAGCCCCTTACTGATAGATCGGTTGCTCTTCTCAAGAATCAGTCATTAGTCATACAAATACGTGTTATCCAGTGCTCATAATCCTTATCACGTCCTTGAGTTATTTCGATTAGACGGTCTCGAAGAGCATTCATAATCGGTCGTTCTGTAGCCAATATGGTTGATTCAATCTGACGTATTGGCGTGATTTTTGCAGCTGTTCCGGTAAGGAACACCTCATCAGCAATAAATAGTTCCGTTTTGTCCACAGGGCGTTCAAGCACAGATAGGCCCATCACCCGTGCCAGTTCAAGGACACTGGCTCGCGTGATCCCTTCCAAAATGTCTTGATCAACACCGGGGGTAATCAACTGACCATCCCTGACCAGGAATAGGTTCATGCCACTTGCTTCACTGATCTTGCCTCTGCTATTGAGCAACAATGCTTCATCGAATCCACTTAAGACCGCTTCCGTTTTCGCGAGAGAGCTTGTGATGTAAGCACCACTGATCTTGCCTCGTAGCGGCAGTGAGCGATCCTCTTGGCGCGTAAAGCTACTGATCCGGCAGCTCACGCCTTCTGGAGATAGGTAGTCGCCAAGTTCTAGACCATAGATAAGGAAGTCAGTTTCAATATTGTGGAGTCGAGGCGCAATGCCTAGATCACTCGTGTAGACGAAAGGTCGTAGATAAATGGGAGTGGTTGGTCGATTCGCCTGCAACATTGCTTCAAGCGCTGAGAGAATTCTTGTCTCGCTGAGTTCCGTCAGCAACAATCGAGCACTTTGACTGAGTCTTTTGGCATGACGGTCTGCCCTAAAGAGCAACATGGTGTTGCTGTTTTGGGGATCAGGTATGGCACGCATGCCTCCGAAAGCGCCTGTGCCGTAGTGCAAAGCATGTGTGGCAACAGAAATCTTGGCCTCTTCGAATGGAACACAAGCTCCCTGGAACCAGGCATAAGGCAGGAACTGATGCATTACTTGGATAGGGCCCTAATGGCCAAATCTTCTCATTACCTCGTCTCATACGTGGCATTTTCCATCAAAGAATGAGCCAATGCATCGTTTAGCAAGCCTGCCAGGTGAAGGACCAGCCGAGGAGGTACTCCTCGTTGAACAACCACAGGCACAAATCCTTCTACTGACAAGTGCGAGAACAGATATTTCTACTCTTGCCTCTGTTCTTGAATTTCCATCACAGCAGGCATGGAAGGGTCGTATTCGCGCGCTGCCTCTAGCCGCTCTTTCCCATCCAGCTCAGGTTGATCACTATCTCGCTACGACGGCATCTAAAGCCCAGCTCATCGTTGTTCGCCTTCTTGGTGGTCGGGGTCACTGGAGCTATGGGCTTGAACAACTTGGGATTTGGCAACAACGAGCCTCGCCTCGTCAATTGCTGATTCTTTCTGGCACTACTGATTTGGATGTTGAGCTTCATTCCCTCGGCAGCCACCCCATCCCATTGGCTGATCGGCTCGCAGAGCTGATGCGTGAAGGTGGTGTGGACAACATGGTGATGTTTCTTCGAGTCATTGAGCAACTTCTCGTAGGCACTCCCATCGATCTTGATCAGATCGTGTTGAAGGCCATGGTTGACCCTTCACCTTGGGATTGGCGACATGAAGATGGGCCCAAGGTGGGAGTTGTGCTGTATCGCGCCCTTTCTCAGGCTGGAGATCTTGCTTTTCCAAAAGCCCTTAATACGCAACTTCGTGCACAAGGGTTAGTCCCGCGTGCTCTCTGGGTCAGCAGCCTTAGAGATCCTGCCGTTCAGCAAGGCGTAAAACACCTGCTTAAGCAACAGAACGTCGCTGCAGTGATGACGACCACCTCGTTTGCATCAGTGCAGTTTCAAGAAGCTGGGCTTGGTTCAGATCTATGGGAGGCCTTGGATGTACCGGTTGTGCAAGTACTCAGCAGCGGTCGCACCCGCAATGAATGGATCAACAGCAGTAGAGGGTTAGACCCTCTAGATCTTTCATTGCAAGTCGTTCTGCCAGAACTAGATGGGCGGATCACTTCTCGGACTGGTGCTTTTCGTTCAACTGTGCAGGCGAATGCCTCACTCGCAACAGCTGTACAGGTCATGGAGCCTGATGATGACGGACTGGCATGGGCGGTCAGTCATGTAAAGGCGTGGATCAAGCTTCAACAATCTCAGCCAAACCAACGACGCATCAGCCTTGTTCTGGCCAATTACCCCGTCCGTGATGGGCGACTGGCTAATGGAGTGGGGCTGGATACTCCTGCAAGCACAGCGTCCATTTTGGGGTGGTTACAAGAGAGCGGACATGACCTCGGTTGCAATCCGATTCCTGCCGATGGCAAGGAGTTGATGAAATATCTACTCAGATCGCGTACCAATGATCCAGAGAGTCAAAACCGACAACCACTCTCATATCTCTCACTTTCACAGTATTTGAAGTGGTGGAAAACCTTACCAGTAGAAGCATGTGAGCCGATTGTTAAACGTTGGGGGTTACCTGAACAAGCTGAGGATCTCGAAGCCGATGGTTTTGCTATTCATGGCATGCTTTTTGGACAGGTCGTGGTATTGATTCAGCCGAGTCGTGGCTACGACAGCAATGAAATTGCTGACCTTCATTCACCTGATCTACCACCACCTCATCGATATCTCGCTCAATATCTTTGGATGCGAGAGGTACATGCAACCAATCTGTTGATTCACGTTGGCAAACATGGAAGTGCCGAATGGTTGCCAGGTAAAGGTGTCGGTCTTAGTCAATCCTGCTATCCAAACCTTGCTCTTGGAGCAGTACCACATGCTTATCCCTTCATTGTTAATGACCCTGGAGAGGGATCTCAAGCCAAGCGTCGTGGAGCTGCTGTGATCATTGATCACCTCACCCCACCCCTTGGTCGAGCCGGTCTTCATGGAGACTTACTTAGGCTTGAGTCTTTGTTGGATGAATATGTCGAGGCTACACAGCTGGGTGCGAAACGAGTGCACAAACTAGAGGAAGAACTATTGAATCTTTTGCGCTTAAATAATTTTCCTGGGCTTCCCGAAGTCTTCGATAAATCAAAAAGTTGCCGTGATTTACTTATCACAAGTTTTGAACAAGCTGAGGCCTATCTTTGTGAACTTAAGGAGTCTCAAATTCGCACAGGTTTGCATCGCTTTGGTCAAGCACCATCTGATAAGAGTGCTATTGAACTTCTTCTAGCAATAGCACGGTCACCTTCTTCGGATCAGCCAGGACTAACACAAGCCATCGCAAGGCGTCTCGAATTGAACTGTGATCCCTGGTGTGATGAAGAAGGTGAGTTACTTTCTAACCATGACAGTAAAGTTTTAATCAGCCTTGGCCTTGATAAGGCTCGAAGAAAAGGCGATGCAGTGGCCTGGATAGAAGAACAAGCTTTAATGTTTTTAAATGTTCTTCTAGACAAAAAGAAGATTGAAAATAGGAAGGGCAATGATGAAGACTTACTTGTAAAGCCACTACGAGATTGGCTTAAGTCTGCTAAAAGTGACCCCCTAATTTCACGAATCGAAGATGATCTCTGGCCTCGCCTTATCACTAGTCCGAGGAAAGAATATGAAGCACTCCTCAAAGCTGTTTCTGGACGTCGTATAGAAAGTGGCCCTTCTGGAGCACCAACTCGTGGCCGCCCGGAAGTTCTTCCTACTGGCCGAAATTTTTATTCAGTGGATCTGCGTGGACTACCTACAGAAGCAGCTTGGGACCTAGGGCAGCGAAGTGCTGAACAGTTGTTGGACTTACATCTACTTGAGCATGGTGAGCCACTAACTCATCTAGCTCTTTCTGTATGGGGAACAGCAACCATGCGAAATGGCGGCGAGGACATTGCGCAACTGCTGGCATTGATCGGTGTTCGACCTGTTTGGGATGGTCCCAGTAGGCGAATGATTGATCTAGAGGTGATCCCCTTAAGCCTTCTTGGACGTCCAAGGGTTGATGTGGTCCTAAGGATCTCAGGTCTCTTTCGTGACGCTTTTCCCCAACTTGTGAGTTGGGTGCATCAGGCTCAAAAACTCATCTCAAATCTAGAAGAAGATGAAAAATTTAATCCCTTGGCCGCAACCACGCGCAAGCACGGACCCCAAGGCAGAATCTATGGCTCTGCTCCAGGGGCATATGGCGCGGGGCTTCAAGCATTAATTGACTCTGGCTCTTGGGAGGATCGTTCCGATCTTGGCGAGGCCTATTTGAGCTGGAGCCAATGGCGATATGACGGTGCATCTAATCCAAGCCTTGATCGAGAGGGTCTTGAGCGCAGCTTGCAGGATGTCCAGGTCGTGCTTCACAACCAAGACAATCGCGAGCATGATCTCCTCGATTCAGATGATTACTACCAATTTCACGGTGGATTAGCAACTGCTGTGGAAGTGATCTCAGGTCAACGTCCTGAACTTTGGTTCGGAGATCATTCTCGACGGGAGCGTCCAAGGCTAAGTCGACTTGAACGGGAAATCGACAAAGTTGTACGTAGCCGATTGTTGAATCCACGTTGGATCGATGGTATGAAACAACATGGATACAAGGGAGCTTTTGAAATGGGCGCAAGTTTGGATTATCTTTTCGCTTATGATGCAACGACTGATCGTATTCCAGATTGGTGTTATAGCGCTCTATGTGAGCAATGGTTAGAAGAAAAAGATATTCAACGTTTCCTCCATGACAATAATCCATGGGTTCTTAGAGATATGGCCGAACGCTTATTGGAAGCTGCAAATCGTGGCATGTGGGAGTCAGCATCGCTCGACAAGATAGCAATACTCAAACAACTTGTTTATACCAGTGAGGCTCAGATTGAATCAAAGCCAGACGACTTTTTGCCGGTCAAATAATCCCCTGAATAATAATAATCATACTGATTTTTTCTCTAGCCATTGTATTCGATGCGAATACCGCTTGACTTTTTTAACTTTAAGGGTCAATATTGATAGCAGTGAGAACAATTTGTCAAGGGATAAATAGAAGTGTAAATACCTTGCAGCTTATTGTTTCCTAGCTAGACGGCTCACTGCTAAGGCTGTAATCATTTCAAGCTCTGGATAAGCAATGCATCCAGCCGAAAAGGTTTAAGAAACTCATCATGTAACAAAAAGATTTACAAAGCAAGGCCTGGTACCCATTGGAAAATGAAAGCCTATCTTTTGATTCCATCGACTAACTATTGAGATTTATTATTAATAAAGGCCCTGAATTATTTTTGATGTTGTCTGGGGTTATTAATGCCATACTGATGCCATCAAGTAAAACCTACTTGTTGCCTTATTTGTAATCATGTTTCAGCGATTCTATTTAATAAGTGTTCTTATCCTAAGCATGCAAAAAGACCATTGATCGATCAATATTTCCAAGCATAATCTGAAAGCTATAGTCATGTTAATGAGCTAGATGGGATTTAGCGTCCGCTGAGGTCAAATCCATGAGTATCAGTGCCACATGTACGCATTAACCCAAGACCCTGCAACTGATCATCGATTGCTTCACATATGAATGGTGTTGGATGCCAATTAGTCTTAAAGTCATAGTCATACCATGCCTCACCAGCATCGAAGCCAAGTTCAGCGGCTGCATCTATAAGAAGTTCATGCCTCACGCGGTATCGAGCTGGATGGGCTAGCACTACCAATCCTCCAGCCTCATGAATCGCCTCTTTTACAGCTTTAGCCTGTAATGATCCCCCGGTTGCAGAGTTGTTTTGGCAATAGGTATGAAGAGCACGATGCCCAACCTCAAAGCCAAGAGCCAGGACATGGACAAGACAACCTTTCAACAAGCAACTGATTTCTAAACCACTCCAAAGTCTTGGAACTGGTAATCCTTGATTACTTCGCCTAGCAAGCCATTCCGTCATGGGATGATAGGCCTGAGTGCTGTGGTGATCTGTGATTGCTATATGTTGCAAACCTCTTTGGCTTGCTTGGGCAATTAAAAGCTCAGGCTCAAGGCTGCCATCACTGCAAATAGTATGACAGTGAAAATTCATAATATTTGGACAACTCTCAGAACTAACACCCAAGAGGATTTCACTTAGAGGATGAGAAACATTAGCCATTATTTAGCGGGCTTTCCAATTGTCGACTAAGTCTTAATCGTCTCCATCGTGCATAAAACTGAATTGAAGCGGCCATAAATAGTACAAGGCCAACGATCAACCAAGTAGCTGCACCTGTTGGAAACTGGTTTTTGAAGACAACCAGCATCACTACTAACACTAAGAATAAAGTTGGAAGTTCATTTAGGGCACGAAGCTGACGGCCGCTCCAGCTGCATTCCCCGCGATTCAACTGACCCATCAGCCGATAACAGAAAATGTGGTAAGCGATTAGCCCAGCCACCAAAGCAAGCTTTGCTTGCATCCAAGCTTGATTAAGCCAACTCGGTTGGGTGATTAGCAATCCAACAGCCATGGAAACGGCAAGAATCATCCCTGGAGTGGTGATTATATTTGCCAATCGACGCTCCATCAGCGTGTATTGCTCTTCAAATGCTTTTTTGACAGTTGGTTCCAAGTCAGCGGCTTCCACGTGATAGATAAATAAGCGCACAAGATAAAAAAGGCCGGCGAACCAAACCACAACCCCAACAATGTGGAGGGTTTTAAACCACAGGTATGCCTCGGGCGGAAAAGTCATGGATAACAATTAGCAATCTGCTGAGATGAACAAGTAGTGAGAGTTAAAAAAAGTGATCCGTCTTGATCAGGCAACCTCCTCAAACGCCATATCGGCTTCAGGGTGGAAATAGGTCCAAACCTGTAAGGCAAGTGCTGGTCCAAGCCCTGGTGCCTGACTAATTTGCTGGACGCTAGCCAACTGAATAGCATCAATGGATTGAAAGTGGGCAAGAAGGTCACGGACACGCCTAGGCCCAAGTCCAGGGATGTCTGTAAGCCGCGATCGGTTCATTCTTACCCCTCTTTGATGGCGGTGATAACTCACGGCAAAGCGATGTGCTTCATCCCGAAGCCGCCTTAAAAGCACAACACCCAACTGATCAGGATCAGAATCCAATGGTTTGCTTTGTCCAGGTACAAAGATCTGTTCATGCTTCTTAGCCAATGAACAAACGACGAGATCCTCATGAAGGTCAAGCTCTCGTAATGCTTCCATGACTGATGAAAGCTGACCCTTACCGCCATCAATCATCACCACATCAGGCCAATCATTGAGACCATCTGTCTGCAAGGTGCTGCCACTGCAGCGCTGCAGGTTTTCAAAATTTGATCCTTCTTTCTTCACCCTTGCCCAACGACGAAAGCGACGGCGCATAATCTCAGCCATCGCCATGAAGTCATCACTATGGCCAGATTTGATACTACTACTTTTAATTTTATACTTTCGGTAATGCTGTTTAGCGGGTAGCCCATCGATAAATACAACCTGTGATGCAACAGCATCACTTCCTTGGATATGACTAATATCATATCCTTCTATTCTTCTTGGTTGTGTCGTGAGTTCAAGCAACTGGGCAAGGTCCTCTGTTCCCAATTCCTGTTGCTGCTGCGCACTCTTCGCACGAGATAGTTCAAATACTGCATTGCGTTCAACAAGTTCTATCAACTCTGCTTTCGCTTGGCGTTGAGGACAACTGATTTGAACACGCCGACCTCGGTGCTCACTGAGCCAATCAACTAGCAATTCTTGCTGAGGTAATGAGTATTGAACAAGAACTTCTGGCGGCACCTCTACAGCATCTACTTGACTGTAATGTTCTTCGATAACTCGCTGGAGTACACTTCCAAGAGTTTGATCAACTGCATCAGCAGTAAAGCCAAGACGATTAACAAGTTTACCTGCACGCATCTGAAAAAGCTGAACTGCCGCAACCCTATGATCGCTTGCAATAGCTAGTACATCTCGGCTTACGCTTGAATCTGGCAAGCTCATCTTCTGTCCTTCTGTAAGTTGTTCTAACCCTTTAATCTGATCCCTTATATTAGCGGCTGACTCATAGTCCATTCGATCTGAATAGCGTTCCATTTGCTTCTCAAGCAAAACCTTAAGCTCTTGATTTCTGCCCTGAAAGACCATCGCAACTTTGCGAAGAACTTGATGGTAATCCTTTGGTGTGATCTTCTGCTGGCATACGCCAGGGCAACGTCCAATTGAATAGTTAAGGCAGGTGCGATCCTGGTGCAGTGGCCGTGGCCGTTGTCTCAGCGGGAACCAACGTTTGACTAGAAATAAGGTTCTACGTAATAGCCCTACATCTACATATGGACCATAGAATCGATCATTCTTATTTCGGAAACGTCGCCTTCTTGTGATAAAGATACGTGGATATTCCTCACTCCATGTTATGCAAAGGTATGGATATTTTTTGTCATCTTTTAACAACACATTGAAATGTGGTTGTTGATTTTTGATCAGGTTAGATTCCAGGACTAAGGATTCAGCCTCGCTATCAGTAACGATAAATTCAATCTCAACAATTTGTCGCACCATCAACCGAATACGAGGCCCATGATCACTGCTACTTCGGAAATAACTTCTTACTCGATTTCGCAAACATTTTGATTTGCCCACATATAACAACCTGTCTTCTCCATCACGCATGAGATAACAACCAGGTTCAGCTGGAATCTCCTTAAGCCTTTGCTCAAGTCTATTTTCATCCTTTAGAAGGATGGTGCGCTGAGAAGCGTTGGTCAAATTATTTTCAACCGCCGTATGACCAACCCGTTGAAGCGAGGTTAAGCGCATCCCCATCCTGATTTAGTTGGGCTGATCTCACTTCTCCGACGAACACAGTGTGATCACCATGGACGACCTGGCCCACAAGTTCACACTCAACCCCTCCAATAGCATCCTCTAGTAGGGGTAGACCCAATTCGCCATAACGAAAGGGGGCTGACTCAAAGCGCCCTCCCATCGCCGACTGGGGCTTGAAGAAAACTGCCGCAAGTTCTTTCTGATCAGCCCGAAGCACATTGAGCGAGAAATGCTTCGTTCGCTCAATGATTCCATGACTACTTCCCTCTGATCGAACTGCCATAACAACAAGGGGAGGTTCGAACGACCCTTGGGTCACCCAACTTGCTGTAAAGCCGTTGATTTCATCACCTTCGCGGACTCCACAAATAAAAAGACCATGAGGGATTTTGCGAAGCAAAACCTTTTTCGCTTCTAGATCCAGTGTCATTGAACATCTCATCAGATCTACCAACTCTAAGCAGCACCTCTCTGCATAGGATCCAGAAGTGGTTTGATTGGATCATGAGGGCCCTTTACCCAGGCAGCTTTGACCCTTTAACACTTGGTCATCTGGATTTGATTGAGCGTGGCTGCGCACTCTTCGGCGAGGTTGTGGTAGCGGTTTTAAGCAACCCTGCCAAAACCTCAACATTCACCTTGCAACAGAGGTTTAACCAGATTCATGTGGCTACAGCACATTGCAAGGGTGTAAGCGTGATCAGCTTTGAAGGCCTCACAGTGAGCTGTGCTCGTCACAATCAGGTTGATCTGATCCTGCGTGGTCTTCGGGCGATGAGTGATTTTGAGTATGAGCTCCAAATTGCTCATACAAACCGCTCCCTGGCTCCTGATTTTGAGACAATCTTCCTTGCGACTGCAGCTCATCACAGCTTTCTCAGTAGTTCTATGGTGAAGGAAGTCGCCCGTTTTGGTGGCAATATTGATCACATGGTGCCTGAGGTGGTGGCACAAGACCTCCACAGGTTATTTAATTGAGCTTTAAAACTAAAACTGTGATGAGCGAGCCTAGGTTCACCGTTCTCGAACAGCTCGACCAACTCGAAGAGATAGTTCTGGAAGGCAGCCGTATCCCCTTTAGTGGCGCTCGCCTAGTGAATGAACAGGAAGCGATCGAAGTGCTTGATGCAGTTCGAGAGACCCTCCCTGGGCAAGTGAACCAGGCCGATCAGTTGCTCCAAAAACGTGATGATTTCATCACAACTGCGCGAAAACAAGCCGAAGAGATTGTTCACCAGGCCAATCAACAGCGCGAGCAATTGGTCAATGCAGCTTCCATTCGTCAAGAAGCAGAAAAACAGGTTGCCGAGCTTCGTGATCAGAGTCGCCAACAATGCGAACAGCTACTACAAGCAACCAGGCAGCAATCTGTTCAGCTGGAACATGAGATGCAGTCGAAACTTGTTCAGCTTGAGCAGCAGTTCGCTAGCCGTCGACAGCAACTTGAGCAGGAGGCCCTGGAGCGTCGACAACAACTGGATCGTGAAGCCATAGATATCAAGAGGCAGCTGACCGAACAGCACGAACGAAACCGTCAACAAGCAATTCAAGAACTAGATCAGATCAGATCAGAGGGATCACGACTCCAGAAGGAAGCTCAGAACGAAGCTGAACGGCTACATAACGATGCTCTTCAGTTCAGGCAGCAAACTCACCAGCAATGTGAGTCACTTATTCAGCGCAGTCGTCAAGAAGCTGCTGGTGTCCAGGACGGTGCAAACCGTTATGCCGAACAGACCCTTGGAGAACTTGAGCAGCGCCTCAAAGAAATCGCTCAAGTCATCATTGCTGGTCGCCAAGAGCTGGTGAAAATTCAAACTATCAGCAGTCATGACAGTCGCGGTTCAACTGACCAACACACAGACAAGGCCGTGCCGATCAACCGGGGGCGTAGAGCTACTTCGAAGTTGAGAGCGATGAAGAACACGGGCTGAAGCGTTGGGTAGCCTTCAACAACAAGCCGATTGTTCTATTTGGTGTGCTGGCGCCATTAGCTATTGCACTCACGTAGCGTGGTCCATCTACTGTCTCAAGAATTCCTGAGATAGAACGCACTCCATTCAGAGTGCCTGTTTTTCCCCAGAACTTCCCTTCTAGTGAAGTACCTCTAAACAGTTTGCGCAACGTTCCACGCTGTCCGGCAATGGCCATTGAGGCTTGATAGTAGGGAGCAAGAGGGTGATGTCCCATACGCATCAACAAAGTCGCCAGAGTTTGGCTGCTCATTCGGTTGTTCCTTGAGAGCCCGCTGCCGTCGGCTATGCGTAGTCCTGTCAGAGGAAGATTTTGTCGTTGCATCCACCGCATAGCCTCCCTGGAGGCAAGCCTCACATCCCAGCTTTCTGCGGCGTGTCGAAGCAGCACCTCTGCTGTGAAGTTATGGCTCTCCGCATTAGCAAGACTCACCAAGGCATGCATCGGTGCGGAATCTTCCTGATGAAGAAGAACGGACTGGGCAGAACTTGTCTTCACCTGGTCGTGGTTGACAAAACTTAAGTAAGCGCTGCCCCCCTGCCGATGTATTTCGCGCTCCAGCAAGCGTTGTAAACGACCAATTGGATTGGTGACAGCCACATCAAGGGCATTGCTTGTTAGTGCAAGACGGGTGATCGGTGCTCCATAGGCATAAATGCGGTCAGCTGGGTGCCAATCACTAGGCCACCAGCGTTGTTGAGGCTCCTCACGGATCAGTAATTGGAGATCGTCATGGGAACGAAAAGTGCGCGAACCACCCTGACCAAGAGCTGCCATCGCAAAGCGTTGTATCTCTGTGATACCTAGATCAGGATCTCCTTCACCACTGATTTCAAGTACCCCATCAGGGCGTCGTAAAAGTTGGGTGCGCAACTTGAAATCAGGGCCGAGCTTATCGAGCGCAAAGGCAGTTGTAATCAACTTCTGATTGGAGGCTGGAACTTTGGCAACAGTTCCGTTGATATCTGCAAGGAGCTGACCATGACGATCTACGACGCTCACGCTCCATGCCGATGAGCCTTGGCCGAGTAAGGATTTGAAACTCCTTTGCAAGGAAGGGCAGAGTCGTTCAGATTGAAGAGAGGGCCAGCCTTGGACGGCAACTGGAGGGGGTGGTGAAAGAACAGTTGGCGCTGCACACGCATTTGAACCGATCAGGATTCCCCCAGCTCCAAGAATTCGGATCAACAATTGAGAATGGGTTCTCTTGGCGATCTGGGAAAATGCAGCGAAAATCCTCATTTAACACTGACACCACTCACGGTTCCGTTGATTCGATAGGTGGATCCCTCTAGCTCAACTGGTGTGCCAATTTTAAGTTTTGTTCCAGCCAACACAACTCCCGTCTTGGAGACTGTGCCGTCACCTTCAAGTATGAAGCGAGCATCAAGAATACTGTTGGCAGCCAAATTGGGATCTGTTGCGATGACGACAGAGCCGTCTGGCTGGACCGCCACGAGCTTGCTTCTGAGGTCTTCGATGCCCTTAAGTTTCAGTGAACCTGCAGGCTGATTGCGAATAACGATACTGGTGCTGCCCTGGGCCAATGCAGCTTCGATCAGTGCATTTGGCTCAGCTGTAGGCACGTTGCGAACATCGACAGAAACCTTCACAGGCCTCATGACGCCAGTCGCCCTGGCCAATGAATGACTTAACTTCGGACTCCACAACACACCCCCCAGAGCGATGAGTGCCACTATTGCGGCAATCCCATCAATAGGGGTGAATTGTTTCAAAAGGGTTTGGCGACTCATAAAAACTCTTCAGAGCTGCACCATACGGAGACCGATCCGATTGATCAAGTCAACCATTGGTCTCTCAAGCGATGCAAACAATGAACTGATTAATATTGTTTGCCTCATGTCCGCTTGATGTACTAAGTGCCAACAAGAGCAGCGTCGATGGCTTCAGCATCTGGACGCTGGTCGAAGGTCGTCGTCTCTCGATACCCATCAATATCAGCACGAAACAAGATCCAATCGCCTGGGTGCGAACGCATCAACGCACCAGACTCCAGTGGTTCAAGCCAATAGGCCTTACGCCATAAAGATAAAAATCCTCGTCTACGTTGTCTAGCAACGCCTCCAATTCCTACAGCACTATCTTCCAAACGGCCGTTCAGCATGACAACAGCACCTGAATGTTTGTTGCAGAGGAGTTCAAACTGCTCGTAATCGCTGGGTTGTGGTGCAACAACCAAAAAGATACGATCATCATCTTTTCTATTCTGGTCACCGAGCAAATCATTGATTGAAGAGATCTGATTAGCAAGTTCAGGAGCATTGTGTTTAGCCAGGGCTGCACCACCCATATCAGGCCAAACAAGAACAATCTCAAACCCATCTTCTTGCAGATTCTGCATCAGGCGTAGAGCCACGGGCATCAATTTCAAGCCCTCAAACTTCAAGTTCACCTCCCATCGCCCCAGGGGTTGATCCTTTAAAGAGGTTTGTAGAGCCTCCAAAACCATTTTCTCGGCAGCGAGAAGGTCAGCGGGAAGAGTTTTTATCACAGGCTGGGGTGGATGATTTAAGGATTAGAAGTAAGGTTCATTCAGGCGAGGCTGCTGCAATCATGGCCTGCTGCAGAAGAGCAGGGATCTGATCCAACTGTGTTTCGTCTAACCATGAACCCAGAGAGAAACGTAATCCTGACTGAAGCCACTCAGGTTTGATCTGCATGGCCTGCAGGACAGCACTGTTTTTTGGTTTCCCTGCCATACAGGCACTACCGCTACTTGTTGCCACGCCAAGTCGTGAAAGTTCTCGCACAACAGCTCTACCAGAGATCGGCTGGTCATCTCCTGATCCCACAAGCATGGATATATGGTGAGGCAAACGATTGATTGGATCGCCGGTGAAGTGAAGTCCAGGCAAGGTCTGCAGGTTGATTCTTAACGCGTCACGCATTCTTTGAACTTTCACCTGATCGGCCAGCTCAACATCAGCGCACCCTGACCTGGATAGTTTCAACTGTTCGAGGGCCATCGCCATGCCTGCTGCTAAGGCGACAGATTCAGTACCAGCCCGAAGCCCCTGTTCTTGGCCACCACCACCCTGCAAAGGTTGTAAAACATCTATCAACTCAGGTCTTAATAGAAGCAAACCAATTCCCTTAGGACCCTGAAACTTGTGTGCTGATGCGCTAAGTAAGTCTATTGGCAGATCAGCCCAATGCAGTAGTCCCTGACTAAGAACTTGAGTGGCATCAGTGTGAAAAACAATGCCCCTTTCCCTACAAGCTAAGCCAATCGTCTTAATTGGTTGAATGGTACCGACCTCACTTTGCCCCCAGATGATTGAGACCAATCGTGTTGGCGGAGCAAGCATCAGATCTAGATCCTCAAGTTTGACGCGACCTAATGGATCAACAGGCCAGTAACACACCTCCCAGCCCTCACGCTTGAGGACCTGAGCTGCAGCAAGAACGGCAGGATGTTCTACCGCTGAAATCACTAGACGGCCCGACTGCATGGAACGAGCCATGCCCAAAAGGCCTAAATGAATAGATTCTGTAGCTCCCGAGGTCAAGACCAGCTCGGTTGAGCTAGCCATTAGGCATGAGGCAATCTTCTGACGACTGCGTTCAAGTAATTCAGCAGCGATCAGGCCTGGGCCATGAAGACTCGAGGGGTTACCCCAGACACTCTCCTGAACTTCCAAGATGCGTTGAATCACCTCTGGTCGAGGCGGAGTCGTTGCACAAGCATCCAGATAAATTTCAGATGGGCACGAACTAGAACTGTCCATCCTTTCCTAGACCGATTCGAGTGTGATGCCCAAATGCATCAAAAGCAGGAGTGATCATGCTCTCTAACAAGATACTAGTTAAACAACCATTCACCGTTTTAAGGAAATAAACCTCAGGGTTTTTATCTTATCCAAGATAGGAGTCTCTATAAATTCAAGAGCTATAAATGTTTGTAGACTATTCGATGTCTTCAAATAAACTAATCCTCTTGAGGTAAGACCTCAGCATGACTTGGTGTGAGAAGAGGTGTTAAAACCCCGTCAAAGACAGGTTCAGCGGGCCCCGTCATAAAAACAGAACCCCTACGCCCTGGCCAACTGATCTGTAACACACCTCCTGGTAAAAGAACCTCCGCATGGTCATCAGAAAGACCTAGCAAACAAGCTGCTACAAGAGAGGCACAGGCTCCTGTACCACAAGCCAGGGTTGGTCCCGACCCACGCTCCCAAACGCGAATTTCAAGTTGATTTGGGCTATGTATTTTCAAGAAATGAACATTTGTTTTGGCTGGGAAGGCATGATGTTTTTCAAGTCTTTGACCCCAATTTTCAAACGGAATACTTTCAAGATCTTCAACAGGCACGATCACGTGGGGATTACCCATTCCTACAGCTGCAACATTCAATGATGTACCACCCAAGTGGCACTCGCCCTGGGGCAATCCAGCAGAACCGATTGTCAGAATGGTAGGTATCGATTCTGGATCTAAGAATGGAGATCCCATATCGACGCAAATTTGTCCATCTTCCTGCAAAATTGGACAAATTATTCCTGCTAGGGTTTCTATGTTCCACCGCTGAACACACAAATCTCCTTCGATATCAGCCAAGAAACGTGTTAAGCAACGGATGCCATTGCCACACATCTCGGCCAGGCTGCCATCAGCATTGAATATTTGCATTCTCAGATCACCATCAGCCCTAGGTGGTAAAGCAAGAATCAGCCCATCAGCTCCAATCCCGAAGTGTCGATCACAGATTTTTCGTACCCAGGCTGGATCAGGATTGATTACTTGTTGAGTCAGCTGATCCTCACGCCCATCAATCAGGAGGAAGTCATTGCCGAGTCCCTGATATTTGCTGAACTGCAACATAACCAACATCTAACGATCCTAATCCTATGGAGACCCCCCCTCTCAATCCAAGCCTTCCAGGGATTCGTCTGATTCAGAGTTGGGTTCGGGACGAGATCCCTCTCAGTCTTGAATTAGCTGATGGGCTCCGATTCGAAGGCCGCTTGCTTTGGCAGGACCCGGAGTTCCTTGCCCTGGAACGGCCTGGATCGAGTCAACCTGTACTGATTAACCGTCGGGCTGTACTGATAATTCGTCCACTGGGCTAACTCAACTCCCTAGCGTCATCTTGTTATGGCACGATCGAAAGTTGGTGAAACTTGTACGTGACGGAGTCTTTCCCCTCAACGTCTGCCTCCAGCCAATCCTCAGCTCGATATGACCCTATTGAGCTTGAAACGCGTTGGCAAAAGGAGTGGTTACGACAAGGATTAGACCGAACGCCAGTCGCTGAACCTAACCAGAAACGCTTTTACGCCCTGTCGATGTTCCCTTATCCATCAGGGAAACTGCACATGGGCCACGTACGCAATTACGTGATTACCGATGTGATTGCCAGGGTTCAGCGCATGCGAGGTGATGCGGTACTTCACCCAATGGGATGGGATGCCTTTGGCTTACCAGCTGAGAATGCAGCCATCGCCAGAAACGTGGATCCAGGTGATTGGACAGACCAAAATATTGCCCAAATGAGGGCCCAGCTAGATCGACTGGGTCTGTCGATTGACTGGGACCGACAACAGGCGACTTGCCATGAGGACTATTACCGCTGGACCCAGTGGTTGTTCCTTGAACTTTTTGCTGGTGGATTGGCTTATCAGAAAGAAGCGACAGTCAACTGGGATCCCGTCGATAAAACTGTTCTGGCTAATGAACAAGTAGATGGCGAGGGTCGTTCATGGCGATCAGGCGCTCTTGTGGAACAGCGACAACTCAACCAATGGTTCCTGCGAATCACCGACTATGCCGATGCGTTAATTGATGACCTTGATGAATTGACTGGTTGGCCCGAGCGTGTCCGCACGATGCAAGCCAATTGGATTGGTCGCTCTCATGGTGCTGAGATCAAGTTCAGAGTCGCTGGTGTAGCCAACTCAATCATCACGGTCTTCACAACACGGCCAGACACACTTCACGGTGCAAGTTATGTGGTTTTGGCACCTGAGCACCCCTTGGTGGAATCCCTAACAAGTCCGGAACAACGTATTGCCGTTACTGCTTTCTGTGACCTTATAAGCCAACTCAGCGTCCAAGATCGCACCGCTGAGGACCAACCAAAACATGGGGTCCCGATCGGTGCACAGGTGATCAATCCAGTGAATGGTGAATCACTACCCGTTTGGATTGCCGATTACGTATTGGCTGACTATGGCTCAGGAGCCGTCATGGGAGTACCCGCTCATGATGAGCGGGATTTCATCTTTGCTCGCAACCACGAACTACCGATACGCATTGTGGTGCAGATGCCAGATACAGACGAGCATCACAATGATGGACAAGCCTGGACCGGGGCCGGAGTACTTGTAAATTCTGGAGCCTTTGATGGTCTCTCCACAGAGGAAGCGAAGGTTGCGATTACAACCCATGGAGCTTCTGAGGGTTGGGCTCAAAGCAAAGTGCAATACCGTTTGCGCGATTGGCTCATTTCTCGTCAGCGCTACTGGGGTTGCCCGATCCCAATCATTCACTGTGCAAGCTGTGGAATAGTTCCTGTTCCGCAAGAGGACCTACCTGTAACCCTTCCTAGGGACATAGATCTTTCAGGAAAAGGAGGATCCCCCTTAGCGCAAGAACAGGATTGGATTGAGGTTAAATGTCCTATTTGTGGTGAAAAGGCTCACAGGGAAACAGATACGATGGACACCTTTATGTGTTCTTCATGGTATTACCTACGTTTTGCTGATCCACTCAATAGTCAACGTCCATTTGATAAAGATATTGTTGATGAATGGTTGCCTGTTGATCAATATGTAGGTGGTATTGAACATGCAATCCTCCATCTCCTATATGCACGCTTTTTTACCAAAGTACTCCACGATAGAAACCTGATTGGTTTTAGAGAACCATTTAATCGATTACTTACTCAAGGGATGGTTCAAGGGCTTACCTACCGCAATACTAAAAATGGCAGTTATATTTCTCCTGAACTTGTTAGTGATGACAGTGATCCCAGGGACCCAGAGTCTGGAGACAGACTAGAGGTCCTGTTTGAAAAGATGTCTAAATCAAAATATAATGGCGTTGATCCTGCCGTTGTAATTGATCGATACGGTGCTGACACCGCTAGAATGTTCATACTTTTTAAAGCGCCACCAGAGAAAGACCTGGAATGGGATGATGCAGATGTTGAAGGCCAATTTCGTTTTCTGCAACGACTTATTCGCCTGATTGATAGTTTTATATGGCCTAAGACTGATGGTAACAATGCCTCCATTTCTTCGGCAAACTTGATCATAGATTCAGCTGATCTGAGTGAAGAAGAGATCAACATGAGAAGAGCTACTCACATGGCGATAGAAGCAATAACTGAGGATTTAAGTGGTGACATTCAATTGAATACAGCCATCTCCGAACTCATGAAGCTATCCAACTCCTTGAGTGGAAAACTAGACAAGGTCCGTAATGAAGTGGGTGCAGAGGCTGTTTCAGTTTTAGTTCGATTGATGGCACCCTTTGCTCCTCATCTTGCAGAAGAATTCTGGCTGAAGCTTCATGGGCAAGGAAGCATCCATCAACAATCCTGGCCTGTAATCGACCCAAGCGCACTTGTACTCGAAACAATTGAGCTCGTCATTCAAGTCAAAGGGAAGGTACGTGGAAAAATCCAGGTTCCTGCTAACGCAGACAAAAAGACATTAGAAGAATTGGCCTTAAACAGTGACATCGCCGTCAAATGGTTAGAAGGTCAATCGCCTAGACGGATCATCATTGTGCCAGGCAAATTGGTGAACCTAGTGCCATAGAAATGATCAGCCTTTGCTGAAACGTAGTGAAGTCGGAATTCCCCAATCACCATCAGCAACATAACCACGCTTATTCGCAGTTAGATGCCTCATGATCCAAAAGATGGCTTCTTCTGACCCATCTCCAATCTCTTGATGGATCTCTCCAGCTGAACGTTCGACACCATCCGCAAGCAAGTCTTCAACTCGAGACTGCAAGTTAAGGATGGCAGCGGCTGCTTTCTTACCTGATTCAACTCCAGGCTGGTGATACGCATTAATATTGACAAGTTCACCATATAAACCAACTGCCCTCTCAAACAAAGCAACTAATGCGCCGAGTCGACGAGGATCAAATCGACGCATCGAAATACTGAGGCTCTGACGACCTCCCTGGCTGAGCGCTGCGCGAGTGCCTTGCAGGAAGCCATCGAGAAAATCACCTGGATGCTCATTGTTGATCGCCGGTATGTTCTCAACATCCTCAAGCACCTCAATAAATGTGGCGAAGAAATTGTCAACACCATCGCGTAATTGCTGCACATAAGCATGCTGATCAGTTGAACCCTTGTTGCCATATACAGCAAGGCCTTGATGAACAACATTGCCATCCCGATCTAGACGCTTGCCTAGCGACTCCATTACCAGCTGTTGCAGATAACGACTAAAGACCTCAAGGCGATCTCTATATGGAAGAACAACCATGTCACGACGCCCAAGCCCATCTCCTGCAACAAACCAAGCAGCGGCCATCAAAGCTGCTGGGTTGCTGTGCAGATCAGACACACGTGTGGCCTCATCCATTTGGGCTGCACCAGCAAGAAAATCGCGGGTATCACAACCAATCAAAGCTGCCGGCAAAAGGCCAACAGCACTCGTGATGCTTGTTCTACCGCCAACCCAATCGAACATGTCAAAACGCTTAAGCCAGGATTCCTTCTGTGCAAGCTGATCTAACTGGCTATTGAGCATCGTCACGGCAACGGCCTGACCCTCCCAACGACCTCCCATTGCTTCGAGGCGTTGACGAGCCTGCTCCATTCCGAGGTGTGGTTCAGGAGTCGCACCAGATTTGCTGACCGTGACCACCAAAGTCGTGCTCAGGGCATCTCCAAGATTGCCAAGAACGCGACTCATGCCATCAGGATCCACATTGTCGAAAAAATGGAATCGCAATCCCTGCTCTGCATTCTGAAGAGCACGAATCATTAATAAAGGACCTAGGCCACTGCCTCCAATCCCGATCCAAAGCACATCGGTGAACTTTTTGCCATTGGGGGCTTTGATGAGGCCATTGACCACATTGCTGCCAAAGGTCTCAATCAGGTCAATTTCCTTGGCAATGTGATCACAGACATCTTGATCAGGCGCCAGTTGCGGCTGACGCAGCCAGTAGTGACCAACCATCCGTTGTTCATCAGCATTAGCGATAGCTCCCTGTTCCAAAGCCTGCATGGCCTTGAAAGCCTGATCAAAGCGTGGCCCTAGCCGTTCAAAATCTTCTGCATTGATATGCATTCGGCTGATGTCCAGCCAAATTCCAAGATCGTTGTGATACCAAAGCAAATTGTTAAAGCGCTGCCACTGAACCTGGGGATCGCTGGCGCTGAAATCCGGGAAACTAATCAGCTGATGCACGTCGCTCACAGCTCGAAACAATCCACGATCAAAATGCTTGCCCATTTTCTCAGACACTCAGGCTAACCTCGCGCGATGATCAAGACTCTTTTCAGACTCCTACAAACGCTCAAAAGGGGTCTTCGACTAACCAACTTTGTAGTCCTGGCTTCGCTTTTCTTGGTTCTCATGACAGAGAATCATGGCCGACAGGCAAGCCAGACACGTCAATCATCACCGCTGAATATTGCAACCGTTAATCACCTTGATCCAACCGATTTCACAGCAGAAGAGCTCAGATATCTTCAAAAACGTTTCGGGGTACATGGCCCTCAGACGCCTTTAGCTCAATTGTTCACACGAGGAATTGATCACCTCCGGCCACTGCGAGCTCAGACAGTCAATCGACTGAATGAATTAAAACCTGTGATTGTGCGCGAGTCCAAGCGATACCGCGTCAACCCAATGCTGGTCACAGCGATCCTTTTTGATGAAATTCAGCATTCAAAACCAGGCGAAAACATCCCTTTTGTGGCTCATTCCGGTCTATTGAAGACCCATGGGCCAGCCCAACTAGGCATCTCTGAACTCATCCATCAAAAACGTTTGCCTCAGCATCCAACGGCAGAACAAATTTCAATTGCACGTAATTTGCTTCTCAATCCAGAATCTAATATTGAGTTACTTGCAGGAAAGATTGCACGTCTAAAGGATGACTTAGGCTTACCTTCTAATGCCTTAATCCAAGCTAGTCGCTCTTATAAACATGCCAAGGCGATCGCCACACTGGCTTATCTTCATAATGGCAAGCTTGACTATCCCGCAAGAATTCTTCATTATATGCAAGACACTGAACTACATAGTCTGATTTATTCCCAACGTTCTTCAGCCCAGCTGCCCTTAATCTGAGGGACTGCTACTTACACAAAGATAACCAATCGCCGCTAGTCTTCGCTGTAGATTTGACCAATCAAAACTACGGGGGTCTGATCGCTCACCTGCTAAATCTACATGCTGATGAGTAGTGATATTTTCTGGGGGAATGTTGAAGCGATCCATCCAATCTGCCAAGACTAGAGCAAGAGAATCATATTGTTTGTCGCTATAACCACTATGATTTAGATAGCCATTGCGACCATCCCATGGTGTCTCTAGGCTCACATGCAAAGCGAAGTTATTGACGGATCCCTTAAAGCGTGGATTTGTCACAACCCACTCACCAAGAAAAGCAGAATTTCCTGCTCCATATGCTCTATTAATTGGGTCTACAACATCAATGATTCGCCCATCCAATGTAATCAATGTGTGGTAGCTAACTTGATCTTCATCCTTACGATGATAATCTTTAAATGTATAAAGTGCAGATTGATACGAATCGGTAGTCTCATGTAGAATTACGACACTAGGAGTCGGATTAATTCGACGGCCATAAAGATCCCAGCGATATCTTTTGCCATAATTCGATGAATCAATGACTACATAATTGCGTTCAGTTGCCAGTTGCTCTTGACGGTGGTTAAGACGTTTCTTAAGTCCTTGATCGATATCAGAGCATTGTTTTGAAAGTGGAGATGACCATGATATTGCTCGCGGTGGTTTTTGTTGACTTGTTGATGGCAGGCCATTTGACATTTGATTGTCTTCTTCAGAGAGTTGCCCAAGTCGTTCTATATGACTTTGGAGACTTTGATTTAATTTTGACTGATCATCAGGAATGCTCTTCTTTGTATACCAGATGAATATTATCAAACCACTAAATGCAAACATGCCTATAATTAGGAATCGTTTAGTTTTGCTCATAATAGACATAGTCAGAGTATTTAAATAATCTTAAACCATCGATTCCGTAGATTACTTAACTCAGATGGTGACTCAGAATCAATAACAATCTCCCAGTGATCGACTTGGGGTAAAACACTCGAAAGTGCTGTTTCACTAATTCGTCCTCGCCTTGAAAAAGTGATCGATACAGGCTCTTCATTGGAGATAAGTTTGTATAAATCATCGACCTTTCGCAATCGAAATCCGCCGACGGCAAGCAATTCATCTCCAACTACAACACCTGCATGATGGGCTGGACTAGATAGAGCAACTCTTGACACGTAAATAAGCCCCTCTCGTTCAACTAAAGTAAGCCCTGTTTCTCTTTTGTTTGAATATCTCTCTTCAAGCCTCAGTCCAAGATCTTTAACTGTCGAAGTCAACGGGAGAGAGTCAGGATGATCAAGCCATGCATCAACCTCATTCGCAGTATTGGGATCGAACTTGGCGATGGCAGCTTTGATGTCTAACCTGGAATAACCTCGATGACTACCACCAAACTTCCGCCAAAGGTCACGTAGTACTTGCGTTAATGACGAGTTTTGTTTACGTAGTCGAACATCCAGGCAAAAGGCCATCGCAGCACCAAGCCTGTAGTAACTGACCTGTGAATCGGCACTTGCCGGTGTTGCTTTATATAATTTTACCCAAGCTTCACGTGAACTGTCTGCCAGGCTCTGTACTTGACGACCTGGGTTGATTAATAGAGGTGAAAACTCTAGAGATAAATCATTTAGTAATGCTGAGCGATCGCTCAGCCCAGCAAGGAATGGCAGGGTGAGGTCAAGGTAGCTAGTGATTCCTTCGGCAAACCAGAGTCCATCACTTATCACAGCTTGAGAATAATCGTAAGGTCGATATTCCCTGGGTCGAAGACGTCTCACATTCCATTGATGCAAATACTCATGCCCTATCAATTGTAGGAGCTTCCGATAGCCATCAGGTTCAGTTAATGCCCGCCAGGAATAATGCAAAACTGCTCCATAATCATGTTCAAGACCGCCATAACCCGTTTCTAACATATGAATCACTAATTGGTAGAGATCTCCTGCTGGTGGAGGTTCATCCATTAGAGAACAAGTAGCTCTACAAATAGCGCTGACATCATTCACAAGGTTTGCTGGCCATCCCATAGGAGGATCGCCTATGCAGAGAAGTTGATGAGAATTTTCTTTGACAACAAAGGGCTGAGAAACGAAACAGCCAGCATGAATAGGAGCATCAACAAGATGATCAAAATCCTTAGCCCAGAGTGTTTCCTCTCCAGCAAGAGGAACGTAGACATTCCAACCCGCTGGTAGGGCCAGGGTGAGGCAATGAGGAGTCCAACGCTGACCATCGATTTCCATCACAGCTGCTGCAAGACAAAGGGATGCAAACTCCGGATCTAAGTAGCAGGTGCGCACTGTGAGCTGTCGAGCCTCAATGACATAGCCAAGTGTGACAAGATCAAGAGTGTCGAGATCAGCCTTCCAACCACTTGGGCCGATCCGTTGAACTTGACAATCATTTGAGGCTTGAGAAAGGCTCAGACTGTGGAGATACTGAACATGGTCTCTAATGGTGTATGAGCCTGGGGTCCATATCGGCAGAGACCAGCTCTGACGATGTGTTCTTGGCTTCCATTTCAAACTGACCTTAAAGGTCTGACTTGCCTTGTCACACAGATCAAGATGGACGTCAACAACCTCGACCACCTCACTCAACCTCAAAAACAAGCTCAGACGTTATGCAACAACTGTAATGGCCCCGGTAAAGGGTATCTTGATGGAAGATGTTCTTGATCATGGCTTTGAGCTATCTGAAGGCTTGACTTTGTCTAATAAGATCATGTATCACAGCTGGGGTTCCAATTGGATGCTGCACATAGGAATTAAGTTGTGAATTGGATTTGCTTAGAGCATGTAGCTGGTCTTCTCGATCGTCAACAAGATGAACAACTTAGATAAAAATGAGATTTGTCTGACCAGTGCTGCTTCGAATCCTCGTCAGAACAGTTGCTATGAAAAGGATGCGAAGCGATCGCTGATCTGGCCACCCCTCCAGGCCAGCCCAAAATTCAACCCCCGCTTAAATCTTGGCGTGATGGCATCAGGGAATGGCAGCAATTTTGAAGCCCTTGTTAAAGCCATTCAAAATTCTCAACTTGATGCTTATATTTCCATATTGGTGGTTAACAACCCTAATTGTGAAGCAAGTCTCCGGGCCAAACGGCTAGGTGTGCCTTGTGTCATCCACGATCATCGCGAATTCAGTAGTCGAGAAGAACTGGATAAGGCGTTGGTAATGACATTCACCAACCATGCTGTAGAAGGCGTTGTGATGGCCGGCTGGATGCGAATCGTGACCCCAATCCTGATTTCTGCTTTCCCGAATCGCCTTATTAATATTCACCCATCTCTGCTTCCAAGCTTTCGCGGTTTAGATGCGGTTGGGCAAGCACTTAAAGCGAGAGTTCCTATCAGTGGTTGTTCCGTTCACCTGGTTACACCTCAAGTAGATGACGGTCCGGTGCTTGCGCAAGCTGCAGTGCCAGTTTTGAGCTCAGACGACCATCAGAGCCTCAGCAAAAGGATCCAGCGCATGGAGCATCAACTGCTTCCACTATCTGTTGCTCTTGCAGGCCAGAATTGGAGAAACGCAGCTCAAAATTAAGGGTAGAAGGTTAGTAAAGACATCCCTTTGGTTGGCGGCAATCCAGCCATCAGGTTTAGACATTGAACCCCTTGACCAGCTTGGCCTTTAATCAGGTTGTCGACAGCGCTCATCAAGACAAGCCGGCTGTTGCGATTGTCGACCTGAACAGAAAGAACAGCTTTATTGGAGTACTTCACCCACTTAGTCGCTGGATACGTTCCCACAGGAAGAACATCGATGCAGGGATGATGTCGATAGACCGCTTTAAGCACAGTTGTGCAATCCTCAGCGGTCAATCCAGGATCTCTCAAGCGTCCATAAACCGTCGCTAGTAGTCCACGCACCATCGGTACGAGATGGGGTGTGAACTGAAGCTCAATCGGTTGTCCGGCAACCTCACTAGCAAGTTGTTCGATTTCTGATGTATGTCGATGTCCTACCACGCCATAAGGCATGATCGACTCCGAGGCCTCTGCCAAAAGAAATTGTTCTTTGGCCACCCTCCCTCCACCAGAGGTGCCAGTCTTTGCATCGATAATCAAGCCATCGTTTTCGATCAATCCCTGTTTTAGGAAAGGCAACAAGGGCAACAGACTTGCGGTTGGGAAGCATCCTGGTGCAGCTACAAGATTTGCAACTGCAATTTCAGGTCCCTTCCATTCAGGTAGCCCATAAACAGCCTCTCTACAAAGCTGAACATCATCTCGATTGAGGTTTTGAGCTTCATGGACATAAACTTGTTTCCATTGTTCCAGTGAGCGATAGCGAAAGTCAGCAGAGAGGTCTACAACCCGAACATTGCGTTTCAGCAGTTGCGGTGCTAATTGGCAGGCAAGTCCATTGGGAAGGCTGAGGACTGCGTAATCGGCGAATTCAGCGATCTTGTCAGGATCGGGAGATTGAACTTCAGGGTCATCAAGGATGGGTAAAAAAGGGCAAAGCTCACTCCATCGCCTGCCGGCACTTCGTTCGCCGCCCAGGTAGGTGACATGGAGCTGGGGATGATCCTCAAGCAATCTGATGGTTTGAAGACCGCCGTAGCCCGTAGCGCCGATAACCGCTACTCGGCTACCTCGAACCTGAGAAATGTCAGAGGCTGGAGAGCGAGGGGGACTTTCCATTGCCTTCATCGGACGCCGGCTGATCGTACTGGTGTCGATAATGAACCCAGTACGTTCATCCCTAAGGCCCTGAGGACTTCTCCTATACCCGCTGAATCGGTCGAGATCCGCTTCGACGACATTTCTGATGCACTTGCCGCGATCCGAAACGGTGAATGCGTTGTGGTTGTTGATGATGAGCGCAGAGAAAACGAGGGAGACCTGATTTGTGCTGCTCAGTTCGCTACGCCTGAGCAAATCAATTTCATGGCCACAGAGGCTCGTGGTCTCATCTGCCTTGCGATGCAAGGCAGTCGCCTAGATCAACTTGACCTGCCGCTGATGGTTGATCGCAACACAGATGCCAACCAAACGGCTTTTACCGTAAGCATCGATGCAGGCCCTGAAAAAGGGGTTTCTACCGGTATTTCAGCAGAGGATCGAGCGCGCACGATTCAAGTGGCCCTACATCCGGAGACTCGTCCAAGAGATCTACGCCGCCCAGGACATATTTTCCCCCTTAGAGCGAGTCAAGGAGGAGTTCTCAAAAGGGCTGGACATACAGAATCCGCCGTGGATTTGTCACAGCTGGCAGGGCTTGCTCCAGCTGGCGTGATCTGCGAGATCCAAAACTCAGACGGATCAATGGCAAGACTGCCGCAATTGCAAAACTATGCGCGGCGTTGGGGACTCAAGCTCATCAACATCGCCGATCTCATTCGTTACCGTCTTGAGAACGAACGCTTTGTATACCGTCAAGCCACTGCCGATTTACCAAG
Source organism: Prochlorococcus sp. MIT 1318 (assembly GCF_047304505.1). NCBI lineage: Bacteria > Bacillati > Cyanobacteriota > Cyanophyceae > Synechococcales > Prochlorococcaceae > Prochlorococcus > Prochlorococcus sp. MIT 1318. The sequence goes on from NZ_CP138958.1 coordinate 2,001,646, forward strand.
TCTCTTTGGCAGTTTTCAGGCAATCGGCTATTTAAATGGTTTGGATGGATCGGAACACATTGCTCTTGTCAAGGGCGATCCACGAGAACTGAAAGAACCAGTTTTAGTGCGCATGCACTCCGAATGTCTTACGGGAGATGCTTTTGGATCACTGCGCTGCGATTGTCGCCCCCAACTTGAGGCAGCGTTAGCTCGCATCGAACAGGAAGGTGAAGGCGTGGTTGTTTATCTCCGCCAGGAAGGTCGCGGCATTGGACTAATTAACAAATTAAAGGCCTATAGCCTTCAGGATGGCGGTCTAGACACTGTGGAAGCCAATGAAAGTTTGGGTTTCCCTGCAGATCTGCGAAACTACGGGGTTGGTGCTCAAATTCTCACTGACCTTGGCATCCACCGTTTACGTCTACTTACAAACAACCCACGCAAAATTGCTGGACTGGGTGGATATGGCTTACAAGTCGAAAGTCGTGTCCCCCTAGTGATCTGTCCTGGAGATCACAACGCCGCTTATTTAGCTGTTAAGCGGGAAAAACTTGGACACTTGATTGATGCTGGCAAATCAGAGAATCAAGCTCCAGAAGTTGGGCCTTTTGTTGTGGTTGCCTGGGACGGTGAGGTGAACGGAGAGACGCTGGCTAAGCTGAGGACCCGTGCACATGATTGGGCCACAAGCAATGAACTTGAGCTCATAGCAGAAAGCTCACCCCGTCTACTTGCCCTATGGGATCGCCCCCTCTTTGTATGGCGTGTATGTCCACGAGTCAAAACCTCTTCTGAGGTTTTATCAGATCCACTTAAAAAAGCATCGCTGGAGTTACTGCTTCAAGAGTTGATTCAATGGTCAGGGACCCGTCGGATTGGTCTTCTGCGTACTGACCGTGCTGAACAAGCAATGCATCCTCCTCAGGATCTAAAGAGAGAAGAGCGGTCGTTGGGAACACTATTTAATAATGATTTTTCCCCACTAAGAGATTGGGATGGCTCGAGCTTTCCCAATCTGATCGTTTGGTCGTGAAAGAGACCAGATGTATATTTTCAATCCTATTGAATGGTTACTTTATTGATCCTAGAGCCGTTCTTTAAGGCTAAGACCACATCCATGTTGGCAGCCTGACCGAAAACGGTATGCACACCATCGAGATGAGGCTGAGCATCATGGACAAGAAAGAATTGACTTCCACCAGTGTTTTTTCCTGCATGAGCCATAGAAAGAGAACCGGCGAGATGCTTTTTGCTATTTATTTCACAATTAATCGTATAGCCAGGTCCACCGGTTCCAGGCATTCCCTTTGCCCCCTCACGAGTATTTGGGCAGCCACCCTGAGCCATGAAACCATCGATCACACGATGGAAAGACAGGCCGTCATAAAAACCCTCCTTAACCAGCTTTGTGAAATTGGCAACCGTGTTGGGAGCATCATCATCAAAGAGGTCCAACTCAATCAAACCAGCATCAGTGTCCATCAGGGCCTTGGTCACAGTTGGATGCTCAAAAAAATACTCTAGTCAATGAAGCCAACTTTCGCGACATCTCTAGAAATATTAATTAAATCAAAGCAATAAAATCAATTATAATGTAAACAGCATTTAACAAGGCATGGAAGGATTCATGGCAAAGCTGTGTATGCCATTTGAAGACATTCAAATCGTTTAGAATCTGTGATTGCTATCGTGAACCTACAGAGTAGAACGATCTTATTATCTTGCTTTTAGCAAAGACACAATTAAAGTCAAGCAATGCAATTTTTACAATTCGCCAAAGCTGTTCGTAATTGATTATTTTGCTCTATCAGTAGTGTCTGGGCAGCCTCAGCATCTAAACCACAAGTATGCATCAGCAAAGCCACTTTTACAGAGCCATCGCTTGCTTGAAGCAACTCAGTTCCACGATCTCGATCAACATCAGCTAAATCATGAAGGATTCGCAAGGCACGATCCATCAGCTTGATATTGGTAGCAGCAACATCAACCATTCGATTACCAAAAACTTTGCCAAGCCGAACCATCGCACAGGTTGAAAGAATATTTAGAGCCATCTTTGTTGCGGTACCGGCCTTCAAGCGCGTGGAACCTGTGAGTAATTCAGGGCCAGTCAAAAGACGAATATCGATACTGCATGGCAACTCAGCTTGTTCTATAGGCACACATGAAATTGCAATCGCCAAAGCATTGATTTCCTTTGCGTAGGCAAGTCCTCCTTTGACATAAGGAGTCGTTCCCCCGGCCGCAATACCGACAAGACAATCAGCAGGGCTAAAGTCACGCTCCTCAAGATCCTTTTGCCCTGCCTGTTCAATGTCTTCAAGTCCCTCGGAACTTTTCAGCAAAGCTGCGCTCCCACCAGCAAGAACACCCTGAACAAGATCAGGATCGCTGCAAAAGGTTGGTGGGCACTCTGCGGCGTCAAGAACACCTAGTCGTCCGGAGGTGCCAGCACCCAAATAAAAAAGGCGGCCTCCGCTTTGAAGCCGGTCCGTAATCGCTTCAACTGCCTCAATAAGTTCGGGTATAGCCGCTGCGACGGCGCGCTGTGGCTCTCGGTCTTCTTCGCAGAAAAGTGTCACTAAGGACTCTGTGGTTAGTTGATCCAAACATTCACTTTTGGGATTGACCTGTTCAGTCAACAGATGCCCTCGATTATCTGAAGGATGCAAATTGAGGTCTGCAAATACATTGGCCATGGTTAAATCAACCCCTCAAGCTGCTTACGAATCTCTTCAAGATCTGTTGATTCAACTTCCTTATCCAATCCATTGCTGTCTGCAACGGAACGATCCTCATCCTGCCAGTGACTCACATCTCGATTTGATTCCGGTGGAGCAAATAAAAGACGCTCCTCATCAGTTTTTGGCATAAAACCAACCTCCACAAAACGAGCTTCATATCCGGCCTGGCGGCAGAAATCTTCAATCTCATCACGGCCAATTTCTTCAACCGTCGGTAAAGGAAAGTCTTGAGCCTCAAGAAGACCGGCATAACGCTCGGCATCATCAGCGTTTTCGAACATCAGCACAGCTGTCTTGCCAGCAAGTTCGAGGGAATGAATACCCTCGTTGTCTTTACCGGCGTCATAGAGAAGGACGAACACGCGCATGTGGATCAGGCCAGACCGATGGGATCTCTCACTCGATTATCTAATTCGGCTTTATAGATTATCCGGATCAAGAGCCAATTCTTGAAGTCGTCGGTAGAGGGCACGTTCGGCTTCAGCAAGTTCAGCAGGAATAACCACCACAATTTCAACCAATTGATCACCTCTGCGTCCATCAAGCTCAAGTCCCCGTCCGCGAAGGCGCAATAAACGACCACTTGATGATGCTGGAGGCACTTGGAGTGTGACAGGACCAGACAGAGTTGGGACATCCACAGCACAGCCAAGAGCTGCATCAGGTGGAAACAACTCAAGGCGATAAAGCACACGAAGTCCGTCAATCCTTAATCTGTCTTCTGTTTGAACGCGTAACTGAAGGAAGTGGTCCCGTCCACCAGGGGCTACGCCCACAAGGCGTAACCGCCAGCCATCGCCAGCCAAAGGCGGTGTGTCAACCTCTAAAAGAGTGCCGTCGTCGAGCTCAAGATCCACTGAAGTTCCATACAGGGCTTGCTCAGGGGTCAACTCGACCAACGTCTCGAGATCATCACTGGCCTGTACGGGAGGAGGAGGTGGTGGTGGAGACGTCGCAGGCCAGTCGACTTGTTCTGAGGGGAAAGGATCAGCAACGTCAACAGGCTGTTCGTCTGTGCGCTCCAAACCGAGCACCACTTCCAGATACTCATCGAAAGTTGGAAAACCAACTGCGAAAGGATCAGCAATGGCTTGCTCTGTCGACATCGATCCCTGCCAAGCAGCCCGACGTCTTGGATCACTGAGAACTGCATAGGCCTCATTAACCAATTTGAACCGTTCCTCGGCGTGGCTATCATTGCCATTGAGATCTGGATGCCATCGCCGAGCTTCGCGACGAAATGCCCTTTTGAGCTGGGAGGCGTCACTGTCTGGAGAGACTCCTAGCAAAGACCAGTAATCCGGTTTAGCGGTAGAAGTCATCGTCCCAGGGATTTAGCTCACGTCCCCTGTAGCTGCGTCGGCCGTCGGACGACCGGGCAGGGCTGTTCCAAGGATCTTCATCCCAGTCATCATCTGAGAAGAGCTCATCTTTCAACGAGCCAAGAGTGTTACGTAGGCCCTGGAGTGGATTGGCGTCAGTACGCCGTTCTGATGAAATGCGTCGATTCAAGCCAAAAAGGGCTTCCTGAAGTGAAGCAACAGCAAGCTCAAGATCCTGTAGATCGTTCTGCTCAAGCAGGTCTTGCACATCGCGCATCGCTGTCTCTACAGCCCGCTGCTGCCGCTCAGCCCCATAGGGGCCCAGCTCCAAAGCTGCATCGCGAAGTCTTCGTTCAGCTTGACCAACAAGTGTGAGTGCACCATTACGACTATCAATTGATGCACGACGACGACGATCTTCTCCTGCCTTGGCTTCAGCTTCGGCGAGCAAGGCTTGCAATTCCTCTTCGTTAAGGGTGGAACCTCCCTGAATATTCACAGATTGCTTGCGACCTGTGGTGCGATCAGTTGCACTCACTTGCAAGAGACCATTGGCATCGATATCAAAGGCCACCTGCACCTGGGGAACACCTCTTGGTGCAGGTGGAATGCCAGACAGGCGAAAGCGACCCAAAGACTTGTTATCTGCTGCCAACTGACGTTCACCCTGCCAGACATGAATTTCAACAGACGATTGGTTGGCCTCTGAGGTGCTGAACACGTCGGATTGGCGCACTGGTATTGGTGTATTTCGTGGGATCAGCACTTTCATCAACCCACCAACGGTTTCAAGCCCCAGTGAAAGGGGAGTGACATCGTTGAGCATTAGATCTCGAAGCTCACCGGTGAGGATTCCGGCCTGAACAGCTCCGCCAACAGCAACGACTTCGTCAGGGTTGACTGATTGGCAAGGTTCACTGGCAACGAAGGTTCGCAGCAATTGCTGAACCATCGGCATTCTGGTGCCACCCCCAACAAGCACAACATCATCAACATCATCAGCAGACCAGCCAGAATCACGTAGAGCCGTCTGCACAGGATTCAGAAGACGGTCGAGAAGGTCGGGGCAAAGGCCTTCAAAAGTGGGGCGATCAAGGCTGGTCTCGATATGAAGAGGGCCATCAGGCCCCGTTGCGATGAAAGGCAAAGAAATCGGAGTACTAAGCACACCAGAGAGTTCCTGCTTCGCTTTTTCTGCTGCTTCAATCAAGCGTTGCAGGGCCTGGCGATCACGGCGTAAATCGAGGCCATGCTTAGTCTTAAAAGCTTCAGCGAGCCAATCAACAATGCGTTGATCGAAATCATTGCCCCCTAGTTGTGTATCACCACAAGTGGCCTTGACATCAAAAACACCATTAGCGACACGCATCAGTGAGACATCAAACGTCCCGCCCCCCAGATCGAAGACAAGAACACGGCGTGCGGCACTGCGATCAAAGCCATAGGCCAATGCAGCAGCAGTGGGTTCGTTGAGGATCCGTTCCACTGTGATTCCAGCGAGCCTGCCGGCATCACGAGTCGCCTGACGTTGGGCATCATTGAAATAGGCAGGTACTGTCACTACAGCAGCCTCAACAGGCTCTCCTAGATATGTCGCCGCATCATCCACAAGCTTCCGAATGATGCTGGCCACAAGTTCTTCGGGTGCATATTCACGCTCCGTCACTTGACAGGAGACACGCACGTTTCCCTGTTCATTGGCCCTTACGGTGTATGGAACAGAGAGACTGCTGTCATCCATTTCATCCCAGCCTCGTCCCACGAAGCGCTTGAGATTGGCAAAGGTATTTCTTGGATTGAGCACCAACTGGCGACGTGCCAACTGACCGACAAGTAGCTCTGCTTCTTTGCTGTAACCCACCACTGAGGGTGTGGTGCGACTGCCCTCCGCATTAGCGATCACTTGAGGGCGACCAGCCTCAAGCACCGCCACGACGGAGTTTGTTGTCCCTAGGTCTATGCCAACAATCCGCCCCATGGCCGCGTTTACTGAAGCTCCAAGGTAACGGCGAAAAGCACCCTAAACCAAGCCTTTTTAGCAATGTGGATGGCGGACTGTTAATGGCCTGTTAATGCAAAAGCACCCCTCTCAGGATTAGGTTTCTTATGTCTGTATTGCAGTGGTATGCCAACTGGTGTGCAGAAAGAGCTGTACGTGCTCAGAAGACGTCCAGCTTATGAAAAATTCGTCGACAGCAGCTTTAGAACTATCGCCATATCAATGGCATCCATGGTTGCACTGATACTTGTAGCGATCCTGATCGTTGTCTTTTGGGGGTCACTTGAATCGATGGGGCGCTACGGGTGGAAATTTCTAGTAACATCAAATTGGAACCCTGTTGATGATGAGTACGGTGTGTTAGCCGCCATCTATGGAACAGCGGTAACCTCATTGCTTTCACTATTAATTGCGATTCCTCTAGGTATTGGAACAGCAATTTTTATAACCGAAAGCTTTATACCTACAAGAGCTAAAAACATCATAGGAGTAATGATTGAACTACTAGCGGCCATTCCATCTGTGGTACTTGGCCTATGGGCAATCTTTGTAATGGAGCCATTCCTAAGACCCTTGCTCTCTTTCCTGTATATATATTTTGGCTGGATTCCATTTTTTAGTACTCAGCCAATGGGGCCTGGAATGACCCCAGCGATCTTGATACTTGTTGTGATGATACTTCCTATCATTACAGCTATTTCAAGAGACTCACTAAATCAAGTACCAATTAGCTTGCGTCAAGCAGCTTATGGGGTTGGAGCTACACGTTGGAGCACGATCATTAATGTCATTCTACCAGCGGCAATTTCGGGCATTGCTGGAGGCGTACTACTCGCTCTGGGAAGAGCCATGGGTGAAACAATGGCAGTAACAATGATTATAGGAAATTCCAATAATTTTAGCTGGTCATTGCTTGGCCCAGGCAACACAATCGCTTCGATGTTAGCCAATCAGTTTGGAGAAGCAGATGGAACTCAGGTCTCATCACTTTATTATGCAGCATTTATTCTTATGGTGATAACACTTGCGGTAAATATCGTTTCACAATGGATGGTCAAACGACTAAGTCTTAAATACTAACATGAAATCAATGACTAGCGAAGCGACTTCAACAAGTGGGGATCTATCCTCCAATCTTTACTATAAGCCAGGCTTGAGGCGTAATAGAATTAATAGAATCTGTACAATATTATCGGGATTATTTTCATTCGTAGCCATTCTGCCACTAATTCTAGTTTTAACCTATGTAATTTTCAAAGGAGCAACCAGATTAAGTATCTCTCTTTTTACCATGCTTCCGCCTCCCCCAGGACTCGATGGCGGAGGTGTTGGCAACGCCATCTTGGGAACTATTATTGTCACCTGCATAGCCGGAATGATCGCTATACCTGTTGGTGTTGGTGGAGGCATCTACCTTGCCGAATATGCACGTGAAGGACCATTCTCTAGATTTATACGTTTTGGCACCAATGTTCTTTCAGGTGTTCCTTCAATTATTACTGGCGTCTTTGTCTACGATATAATTGTCTCTACACGGCTCATTCTTGACAGTTCATACAGTGCGATAGCTGGCGGAGTAGCACTCTCAATCCTGATGTTGCCAACAGTGATAAAAACCACTGATGAAGGCCTAAAACTGGTACCAGACAACCTTCGCAAAGGTGCACTTGGAGTAGGCGCCTCTAAATTTGTAACCATTGCCCACATCACATTGCCAATGGCATTTACTCCAATCGCTACAGGAGTCGTTCTTTCAGTTGCGCGAGCAGCTGGTGAAACAGCACCATTGATTTTTACAGCACTCTTTTCATATTTTTGGCCTAGTAGTTCAGATGCTTTTTTCAATCCAATCGCGACACTTTCGGTTTTGATTTATAATTTTTCAACTCAACCCTATCAAGTTCAGAATGAATTGGCTTGGGCAGCATCATTTATTCTTATAGTATTTATTCTAGCGATGAATATCCTTTCACGCTGGATTGGCCACTTAACCTCAAAATGAGTCACTTACACAAGACTATTTCTATCTTGACGAGTGAATTACCTTCATTATTAATCGCGTGCTGATCCATGACAGCCAGTTCCTCTCCTCGGCCAAAGCAGATTTCAACTGACCCCTGCATATCACTTCAGAACGTCACTATAAGTTACAATGAATTTGAAGCGGTACGACATGTTTACTGCGAGATACCCCGAGGCAAAATTACAGCTTTAATCGGACCATCTGGATGTGGTAAATCAACAATTCTGCGATCTCTAAATCGCATGAACGATTTAATAGAAGGATGTTCTCTTACAGGTCGAGTGATGTTTGATGGAGACGACTTATATTCCCCAAATATCGATCCAGTTGAGGTTCGCCGACGCATCGGGATGGTATTTCAGCAACCCAATCCATTCCCTAAAAGTATCTATGAAAATATTGCATTTGGAGCAAGAATTAATGGATACAAAGGTGATATGAATGAGCTTGTTGAACGCTCGCTTCGTCAAGCAGCTGTATGGGATGAATGCAAGGATAAGCTTAAAGAAAGTGGATGTTCTCTATCGGGTGGCCAGCAACAAAGGCTATGCATAGCAAGGACAATCGCTATTGAACCAGAAGTGATTTTAATGGATGAACCCTGCTCAGCCCTTGATCCTATTTCTACACTTAAAATTGAAGAGACAATGCATGAGTTAAAAAATAGATTTACGATTGTAATTGTCACTCATAATATGCAACAGGCTGTTCGAGTTAGTGATTTCACAGCTTTCTTCAATGCTGAGGTGCAAGAAGGTGGATCAGGAAAAGTTGGTTATCTTGTTGAGTTCAATGAAACAGAGAAAATCTTCCATTCACCTGCTCAGGAGGCCACTCAGAATTATATTTCCGGCCGCTTTGGTTGAAGGGATGATAGTATTTATTAAAGACGCAACGTTTATAGCTAGATTTGTAGTGGCGAGTAATAGCTATAAGTTAATCTCTAGAACTAAATAATATCAAAGCATCCTTTAATACAAGGCATTAATACCAAAGGTGCACAACATCGATTGCCTAATTTTGGCGGCCCGTGCATAAACGCCTTGGTCTTCGTACCGACACGCTTCGCATAAAAACCAAAAAAACAGTCATACACAACGAAATTGCATCAGACGGATGACAGCCCGAAAATGCCCGAAAACGACTTCTATAAAAGCGTTCCCAAAGGAAGCCCATACCGAATCAGACGGTATCAGACTTCCTTTGAAACGGAGAGGGAGGGATTCGAACCCTCGATAGAGTTGCCCCTATACAGCATTTCCAGTGCTGCGCCTTCGACCACTCGGCCACCTCTCCAGCGGCTTTCAGGCCCTCGTGAATGTAGCAGGGCTCTCCAGTTGACCCATACATGACACCAAAACACAGAGTCCCAGTCCACTAGCGACAAAGGAGATGGCCTAACTTTGTGAGCACAAAGCAATCACTCCACTGGAAACGGAAACACAGGATCAATATAAGGACTGTGGACTGAGGTTCAAACGATCATTCAATCTACAAATTCCTGATGGGATACCAAATTGATGGGTAGTGAAGCTTGAAACCTCTGAACTGTTCCCTTGCTGCTGAGCAAGCTGGCTTGAACAATGAAGATCTGGCTCGCCTTGCAGCGGTAGCGCGTAAGGCCTCTGAATGTGGTGGTGCCATTTTGATGGACCACTATGGACATCTTGAAAGCATCGAAAGCAAGGGGCGAACTGGCGATCTTGTTACCAATGCAGATCTAGCTGCTGAGAAGTGTGTGCTCGAATTTCTCCAGCAGGAAACTCCTAACATTGCCCTTCTCGCAGAAGAAAGCGGATCATTTTCTGGCCAAGGCTCGCTTTGTTGGTGTGTTGACCCACTAGATGGAACAACCAATTTCGCGCATGGCTATCCGTTCTTCGCTACCTCGATCGGCCTCACTTGGCGGCAAACACCAATCCTTGGCGCCATAGCGGTGCCTTTCCTTAATGAGATCTACTGGGCAGCCCCAAGCCTGGGTGCATTTTGCAATCAAAAACCGATCAAGGTTTCATCATGCAAAAGCCTGGTTGATTCCTTGCTTGTGACCGGTTTTGCCTATGACAGGCAAAACCGCTTAGACAACAACTACGCCGAATTCTGCTGGATGACACACCGAACACGTGGCGTACGACGTGGTGGTGCAGCAGCAGTGGACATGGCTTTTGTGGCTGCTGGGCGACTCGATGGTTATTGGGAACGCGGTCTTGCTCCATGGGATCTTGCTGCTGGAGTAGCCCTGGTGGAGCTAGCTGGAGGGACGGTGACTGATTACCGCGGTGACACATTTGATCTGAACAGTGGCAGGGTGCTGGCCTGTCCGCCTGGAATGCAGAAACTTCTTCTTGAGCAACTCAGCAAAGTAAAACCCCTTGAAGCAGATTCATTTGGTGCTCCCGAACTCAGGGGCATGGGATCCTGAAGTCACTCCGAGAAAATCAGGGATGGCCCTGCAACCGGCAGCGGGTGCTCGCGATCTAAACCCCCAGCAGGTCGAGCTAAACCAAAAACTTAGCCAGCGACTTGCCGAGGTTTATCGACTATGGGGGTACGACGAAGTCTCTCCTCCAAGGGTCGAGCGACTCGAAACCTTGAAAGCTGGTGGTGCTATTGCCAGTCAGGACATCGTGCGATTGGTGGCCGATGAACCCCTTGGTCTACGACCAGAGATGACAGCATCAATCGCTCGCGCCGCTTGTACAAGGCTTAAACAAAGACCTCGTCCCTTGAGGCTATGGGCTGCAGGAACAATTTTTGAAAGCCGTACTGCTGATGAAGGAAGCCTTTGCATCGAAGAAAACCTTCAAAGCGGTGTAGAGCTCTTCGGGGTCGAACCCATCAATGCGGAAATGGAACTTCTTTCCCTGCTCTTTTCAGCAGTGGAGACTCTCAAACTGAGTAAACGACACCAGCCACGTTTACTCGTTGGCCACACAGCATTAATGGATCTCATCATGCTGCCATTTCAAAACGATCTCCGCGAAAAAATAAGAACAGCATTGATCCACTACGACCGCCTTGCTCTTGAAAACCTGCAACTGCCGAATGATCAATTCGAGCGCCTCCTCCATCACTTGGAGTGTCGTGGTGAACCCCTAGACGTGCTCGAACGCTTGTCAGGCCTATTTGGAACTCAGCAAGCACTCAATAACCTGCAAAGGCTATTTGAGCAGATGGGTCCACTGGCCGCTGATCAGGGGATTGACCTGCAACTGGATCCAACCTTTCAGCCCCATTTTGAGCTCTACACCGGGCTGGTATTTCAGTTGGTATGTCAAAGCGATGCTGCACCTGTCGTGATTGCTCGTGGGGGGCGTTACGACAACCTTGTAGCTCGTTGCGGTGCCAAAGGGCTTCAAGCAGCAGGGGTGGGCTTTAGTTTCGCCATAGACGATATTCGTGAACTGCTGACAAAAGAGATCAAAGCGTCTGACGCTGTGGAATCAACCCTTGTTGCCTACGGCGAGCAAGCAACGCTGGAACATGCACTCAAGCGTCAGCATCACTGGCACAAGCAGGGCCAGCGTGCCGTTGTTGAACTTGAAGCCTGTCGCGATCGTGAAGATGCCTTCAGCCGTCTATCAGATCGGGGCTGTAGCACACTGGACTGGTTAGATCATTAGGATCTCGAGAGTCTCGTCGTCCGATCTGCAAGGCCATGCCACACAGCATCGTGACAGAAATTTGTGAAGGGGTTGCTGACTGTGCGCAGGCATGCCCTGTCGGCTGCATTCAGCCTGGTCAAGGCAAAAACGACAAAGGAAGAAATTTCTATTTGATTAATTTCGACATCTGCATTGATTGCGGTATCTGCCTCCAGGTCTGCCCCGTAGAAGGAGCTGTCCTTCCCGAGGAGCGACGTGACCTACAGCGAAGCAGCTGAGTTAATCACTAGGTACGGTCACCCCACCTAAAACCAGCTTGAGACCTGAGGCAAAGACTCCCTAAGGTCAAATCCTAAACAGTGAAACCAATGACTGTGCTGGAAGAAGGTCAGATCCAGATTCACACCGAGAATATTTTCCCGATCATCAAGAAAGCCGTTTATTCCGGCCACGAGGTTTTCTTGAGGGAGCTAGTCAGCAATGGCGTCGATGCAATAAGCAAAAGACGTATGGCAGCCATAGCAGGTGACTGCAGTGAAGGTGAAGAAGGAGTGATTGATATCAAGATTGACCGAGAAGCAAAGACACTCACTATTTCTGACAACGGAATCGGCATGACAACCGATGAAGTTAAGAAGTACATTAACCAGGTTGCCTTCTCAAGTGCAGAAGACTTCCTTGAAAAATACAAGCAGGAAAGTGACGGAATTATTGGTCACTTTGGGCTAGGTTTTTATTCTTCTTTCATGGTGTCGAAACATGTAGAGCTAGTCACTAAATCTGCTTGTTCCGAGAGTAAAGCTATTCGTTGGAGTTGTGATGGCTCGCCAAGATTTAACATCCAAGAGGCCGAACGCAAAGAAGCAGGAACCGATGTCATCCTTCATCTAATGGATGAAGAGTTGGAATACATCGAGCCAAGTCGAATCCGTACTCTGATCACAAAATACTGTGACTTTATGCCTATTGAGGTAAAACTCGAAGGCGAGTCAATTAATAAGCGAAATCCACTTTGGAGGCGCAACCCAAGAGAAATCACTGATCAAGAGTATATCGAACTCTATAATTATCTATATCCATTCCAAGGTGATCCTCTTCTATGGGTACACCTAAATACTGATTACCCCTATAACCTTCAAGGTATTCTCTATTTCCCTCGAATTGGTGGTCGCGCAGATTGGGAGAAAGGTGAGATAAAACTCTACTGCAATCAAGTATTTGTCAGTGATTCAATTAAAGAAGTAGTACCACACTACCTGCTTCCCTTAAGAGGTGTGATCGACTCACCTGACATTCCACTTAATGTCAGTCGTAGCGCATTACAAACAGACAGACGTGTTAGATCTATTGGCAATTTTGTTGCAAAGAAAGTTGCCGATCGCCTGCGAGGATTAAAGGCGGAACAACCTCTTTTTTATGCTGAAGCATGGGATGCATTAGCACCCTTCGTCAAAATAGGATCAATGGAAGATGAGAAGTTTGCTGATCAAGTTGCCGATCTAATCATGTTTGGTACGACTGCTCTGGCTTCAACAGAAACAGATGGGGCCACTCCAGATCCAATTCCTTGTGGGGAAAAAGCCTTTACTACGCTGAGTGGATACCAAAGTCGTCTGAGTACAGAAGCAAACAATCGCATTCTTTATTGCACGGATGAAGTGGCCCAAGCGAGTGCCCTCAGCTTATGGACTTCACAGGGTGCTGAAATTCTTAAAACCGAGACGTTTATAGACAGCCAATTCCTCCCATGGCTTGAAGCTCGTCATAACGACCTCCGATTCCAGCGCGTTGATGCCGAACTGGATGACACTCTTAAAGACGACAAACCTGAACTAACTGATCAGGAAGGAGAGACCAAGTCTGAAAGCCTGAGAACTCTAATGAAGCAAGCCCTAAATAACGACAAGGTGACCATACAAGTACAAGCACTTAAGGGAGACAACGCACCTCCAGCAATGATTTTGCTGCCAGAACAGATGCGACGTATGAACGACCTTGGAGCTCTCATGGATCAAAGGCTGCCAGGTCTTCCCGAGCATCATGTCCTTCTTGTCAATCGTCGTCATCCACTTGTCGAAGGACTTTTGAAACTCAAATCTGGATCCGTGCTGGTCAGCACTTCAGGCGTGTCTCCAACCGAAACCTTGGCACAAGGCTTAGCCCGTCACCTATACGACATGGCTCGCCTCGGTGTAGGAGGTTTGGAGCCCAATGAACTTGCTGGATTCCAAAGCCGTAGTGCTGTGTTAATGGGACAGCTGATGGATCGAGCTTTTTAAAGGAAAGGTGGATTTGATAAAATATATTTTTGGGTTCAGCGCCCTAGCTCTGTAGAGGATCAAGACATGTCCCGGGTGTGTCAGCTCACTGGAACTCGCGCCAACAACGGCATGGCTGTGAGCCATTCCCACATCCGCACAAAGAAGCTGCAACAGGCCAACCTGCAGCAGCGGCGCCTCTGGTGGGCTGAAGGGAACCGTTGGTTGAAACTACGTGTAAGCACCCGTGCACTCAAAACCATCCAAAAAAAGGGTCTCGGTGTCTATGCCAAATCGTTAGGGATTGACCTGAACAAGATCTAATCACTAAATAATTCAGCAAACTAGTTACCAGCAAGATGCTAGGGCATGTCATTAACTTGTCTGAAATTGCTAAGCATGCATAGAAGGGCAGAAAATAACCATCTGATAACGATTGCTACTGTCGACTCATACACAGTCAAGGATTGGGCAGAAGAGCAAATGAAAAGCTTGGTTGATAAAATAGAAGCTACGCAACCATGAAGAACAGGACATTTTGGAAAATATCTCTTCTGTTCTCTTTGACCAGTGTTGCACTATTTGCAAGCTGGGCCCTGAACACTCGCCCTGTTCAGATCAACATCTTGATGCCAGCTCCATTTGCTGAGTCAACAACTGATCTGGTCCAACAATTCAACAAAGATCATCACGGCAGGATCCAACTTCAGGTGACTCGAGGTCCACTTGAAACAGAAGCAGTATCGGATTTAGCCATCAGCAGTCTGCTTTTAGGTAAAAGTCCATTCGATGCACTTTTAATTGATGTAACTTGGTTGCCCAAATACGCCGCAGCAGGATGGCTTATTCCCTTGGATCCATGGATCGACCAACAACAGATTGATTCCATTGCTCCGGGGGCAATGCTTGGAAATCATTTCGACGGGAAACTGTATCGATGGCCACTTGTGGCTGACATGGGATTGCTTTATTGGCGGACTGATTTGATGAGTGAACCACCGCGTACCCCTGAGGAACTCATTAAAGTTAGTCTTAAACTCCAAAAAGAAGGCCGTGTTGCTAATGGCTATGTCTGGCAAGGCCGTCAATATGAAGGCCTAAGTTGTGTATTTCTAGAAGTTCTTGACGGATTTGGAGGGCAATGGCTTGAACCCGAATCCGATAATGTTGGCCTCGACAGCTCCGCAAGTCTTAAGGCTGCAAGTTGGTTGCGTGAACTGATTGGCAGTGGAGTGAGCCCCGAAGCAGTGATCAACTATGCAGAAAATGAAGCTCTTCAAGCCTTTAAGGCTGGAGATGTTGCGCTAATGCGTAACTGGCCTTATGCCTGGGGAGAACTTCAGAAGCCTAACAGCGATGTTAGAGGCAATGTTGGCGTAACCACGATGGTTGCTTCCGCTGGCAATCGATCCACATCAACCCTAGGCAGCTGGGGCTTCTCGATCCTCAAGGGCTCATCGAACCCTCAAGCAGCAGCAGAGGCAATTGCCTTCCTCACTTCAACATCTGCACAAAAAACACTATTCTTGAACGAAAGTTATACGCCAACCAAAGCTGAACTATTCAAAGACCCAGAGCTGCTCTCAAAGTCACAAATTCTTCCGGAGCTTGCTAAAGCCCTAGAAAGCACTGATCAACGTCCAGCAACTCCTCTTTATGCACAGATTAGTGATGTATTACAACGAAATCTTAGTTCGATTTTAACAGGCCAATCCAGTGTTAGCGATGCAATGGCCAACGCCCAAGCAAACACCGAGAAGATTCTTATGGCGGCAAGAGAAACTAAATGATCCAATTGCT
This sequence comes from Prochlorococcus sp. MIT 1318, assembly GCF_047304505.1. NCBI lineage: Bacteria > Bacillati > Cyanobacteriota > Cyanophyceae > Synechococcales > Prochlorococcaceae > Prochlorococcus > Prochlorococcus sp. MIT 1318. The sequence continues at coordinate 2,017,379 of NZ_CP138958.1, forward strand.
TCTATTGCCGGCAGCTCTATTAATTGCCTTGGTCTTTGTTATACCTCTACTTCGTTATTCCTGGTTGAGCTTCCATGCTGATTCAGTCCTCACAGGCTTAGTTGCTATTCCCAATCATGGTGCGAATTGGCTTCGCCTACTGCATGACCAACGCTTCTGGCAAGACACCTATCAGACAGCCCGCTTCGCAACCGTTTCTGTCAGCCTAGAACTATTACTTGCTATAGCGATAGCCCTCTTACTCGATCAGCGTTGGCGTGGTCGGGGTGTTGTAAGGGCCATCAGTTTGCTCCCATGGGCTCTGCCAACTACTGTGATGGCTCTTGGCTGGCGTTGGATCTTTAATACACCTTACGGACCTATTGAGCAGTTCACAGAACTGATTGGACTACAACCTCTGAACATCCTTTCGAATCCAAATATCACCTGGCTTGCCACGGTTGTTGGTGATGTATGGAAGACCACGCCATTTGCTGCTCTGATTCTTTTGGCTGGCTTGCAAACTATTCCCAATGATCTCTACGAAGCTTTCTATCTCGAAGGTGGCCATCCACGAGCCGCACTATTTCAGATCACCTTGCCGCTCTTGCAACCTTATTTACTCCTTAGTCTTTTATTTCGCCTTGCGCAGGCCTTCGGCGTTTTCGACTTGATTCAGGTGATGACTGGTGGGGGGCCTGCAGGAAGCACGGAAAGCCTTGCTTTATATGCTTATTTAAACGCAATGCGATTCCTCGATTTTGGCTATAGCGCCACCGTAATGCTCAGCGGGTTTCTTCTACTTGTTATTGCCTGTCTGCTTGTTTGGCTGATCATCAACCGGGCCTGCCATTGGCGAGAGGCAATGAAATGATTCGTCAGCGAAATCTTTGGATCACTATTCTCCTGCTTTGGTCTTTAGCGCCACTGCTTTGGCAGCTCTATACATCTTTTTGCACCCATGAAGCTCTTCTACATCCATTGGCTGAGCATAATCAGCGGTGGACACTTGACAACTATCGCCAGGTATTGACAGCCAACCCTCCGTTCTGGCGTTATCTATTGAACAGTGTCATCGTTGGTATTAGCTCAACAGGATTAACCTTACTTATAGCGATTCCAGCCGCCTATTGTCTTTCAAGAGTCTCGCAAAATGTTGCCAGAGTTGCCAAACTTATACTGCTTGGTGCAGCTCTATTTCCATATGTTCTGCTTTTTTTGGCGTTATTAGAACTTGCAAGGAGTTTCAACCTCGGAAACAATTTGCTTGCGCTCAGTTTTCCCTATGCTGGCTTGTCGATGCCCTTGGCTGTGTTGCTGCTTTTATCAGCCTTCCGCGATCTACCTTCTGAACTAGAAGAAGCCGCGAGGCTTGAAGGTTTTGACTTATGGCAGAGATTGCGCTGGGTATTAATTCCCCTAATAGGCCCTGCAACCGCAAGCACTGCCATCTTGGTCTTTCTCTTCTCCTGGAATGAATATCCAATCGCATTGACATGGATTAGTCGAGCTGATCTCCTCACACTTCCAGTTGCCATAGCACGAATTGCAGGTTCATCGGTCTACTCAATTCCCTATGGCGCTTATGCAGCTGCCACCGTTCTAGGTGCTCTGCCACTCTTGTTACTCGTGCTCATCTTTCAGCGACAGATCGTTTCCGGTTTGACACAGGGAGCAATTAAATGATGAATCTTGTTCTACAAAACATCGGTCGCCGTTTCGGTAGAAACTGGATTGTTCATCATCTAGACCTTGAAGTGGGCGAGGGTGAATGCCTTGCCCTACTTGGACCAAGTGGATGTGGCAAGAGCACCACTCTCAGGCTGATAGCTGGACTCGACCAGCCCAACGAAGGTTCGATCACTATCGCTGGCGAGGATGTCACGAAGGTGTCCCCTGTTGACCGACGCATCGGCATGGTGTTTCAGAGCTATGCATTATTTCCCCATCTCACAGTTTTTGCCAATCTTGCACTTGGTCTTCAGGTTCGTGGGATAGCCGCCAGTGATCGCAAACAACGAGTGGCATCTGTTCTGGCATTAATGCAATTAGAGGATCTTGCAGAGCGACATCCGGCAGAACTCTCAGGTGGTCAGCGTCAAAGAGTGGCCCTCGCCAGAGCTCTGCTCAGAGATCCTCTGGTGTATCTACTTGATGAGCCAATGAGCAATTTGGATGCTCAACTGCGCGAAGATCTGCGACCTCAGCTACGCAATTTGATTCTTCAAGGCAGTCAGCCCGTTATCTACGTCACACACGATCAACATGAAGCCATGGCCATGGCTCATCGAATTGCCGTAATGCGAGATGGAAAGATAGAGCAAATCGGTACTCCCCAAGAGCTCTACCATAATCCATTATCACTCTTTGTGGCCAGCTTTATAGGACGCCCCCAGATCAACCTTCTACCAGCAGAATCAGGCATTATCAAAGCAATTCGACCAGAACATCTTCAACTAAGTTCAGAAGGTATTGCTTGCCGTCTTATCTACAGGGAGTGGCTGGGAACATCCCAGTTGCTCATTCTTGAGAGCAACAGAGGTCCACTAAGGATGCTTTGCACTAGCGAGATCGCAATTCCTGAGACCATAAAGCTCAATTGGTCCCCAGAAAAAGAACATCAATTCGATTCCAGCTCAGGAGAAAGATGCTGACAATAGTTTACAAGATCTAATTAGCAAAGAATATCGCGAATTGTGTTGATCAATAAAGTTCATATGTTATTGCTATGGCTAACAATAATCAAAGAAGGAAACGTAAACGTTAATCAAAGACCTTGTCTATTATCTTACTGTGTTGAGAAGCTTGTTTGCGGATTGCTTCGATCTTTCCAAGGTCAGGAGAAACATCTAAGGCCTGCCTCCATAGTCCAGCAAGCAAGCGAATGTCAGGCAACGATTGCAAATCAGTAAAGGGCACATTTGCCATCACAGCTGCAGATGACACCTTCGGGTCGTAGCTGAGTGCCACTGTGGGACTACCAGCCAATTGGGCCAGGATGAGTGCATGCAGTCGCATGGGGAGAACCAATCTGGCCATCGTGAACTGATTCATAACCTCTGTTAGTGAATCAAATGCAAAGGAATGACTTCTTGATCTCAAGCTGGAACTAATCAATCCTTGTCTATCTAGTGTTCGGAATAGCTCTTCATCCTGACGTTGATGAATAGCAAGCCAATGAACTGGAGCATCAATATCTCTAAGGATCATCTCAAGGGCTTGGAGCAAATGCTGCCAGCCAAAGCGATCAAGCATTGAGGTGGAACGCCAACAGAGCACAACTGCTTGGCCACCCTCCCAGCTCCTAGAGGGAAGCTGCCAAACTGGATCTGGTGCCATCAGCATCGGAGAGGGTAGGCACCATTGCTGAGCAAGCTCAAAAGACTCTGGATCTCTCCAGCTGATCGCCTGCACCCTACGTAGGACTCTCCTAACCATCCATCGACTCAAGCGATGACGGAATGGCCCCAGGCCCTGGCCCCAAAGCACAACAGGAAGACCACGTTGTTGGGCGATCACAATCAAGATCAGGTAGTAGATCAGGCTCTTAAAACTCGTGCTGTCCTGCAGCAAGCTGCCGCCACCAAGAATCAAACCCTGAACTTGAAAAAGTGCCCTAATGGTCTCCAGCAATGAGCGTCGGTTAATGAGTTGAGCCTTCGGAGCTAAGCCCTTAATCACATTTGAATCATTTGCCGTGACCCAAGGCTGCAAATGTGAGGGAAGCTCCTGAAGTAAAACCTGCAAAAGAGCATCATCGCCAAGGTTGTGCTCGCCGTAGTAGCCGCATAACAGCACTGCCTTGCATTGCTTTGCCTGAACTGCCATAGCCAAGCAATAGCTGCATCAAACATTAACGGCGACCAAGCCTCCCTAGGCTGCTGCCATCGAGCGAATCACGTGCACGCCCTATCTCTAGGCACCTGGTGGATCCACCTCGCATCCTTGTTCGAATGGATGCTTGCGATTGTGCTGGTGGTGCAATGGGGGAAAAAGAACCAAAGCAGGGCAATGTCATGGTTGGCTCTAGCAATGCTCCCCAACTTGGTGAGTGCCATGACAGCCATCACCTGGCATATTTTTGACAACAGCAAAGCCCTTAGCGGAATTGTTGTGCTCCAAGCTTGGCTGACGCTGATTGGCAACTGCTGTTTGGCCGCTGCCACCTGGAATTTGGTGCGTTCAGAACGACAGCAATCATGATTTTTGCCAGTTCTACTGAGATTTTGAACTCCCTCATTGAGATGGACCCAGGTCCTCTATATGGCCTTTCTTTAATTCCCTATCTCGGTTTCCTGTGGTGGGCTCAACAGAGCAAGAGCTTGCCAAGACTATCCATCTGGGGATTCCGGCTCACTCTTCTTTTTGTGTTTATGACAATCATTTTTGCGATCCTGGCTGATCAAATTTATGGACTTGAACTGGTAGAAGTTGATGCTTATCACGGGGCAGCAGAAGCCTTTCTGGTGGTAAGCGATGCCCTCGTGGTTTTGGGATTTATCCGTGCTGGCCAGCAACAGGTGGTGAAAAACTCTTAAGAGGTATGGCTTCTATGCCAAGAACTGCGATCAATGTCGGACAATAAGGCGTCGCTTCCACGGTCTAAATGTTCACGCACCTCCTGGCTGCAGCTGCTCCTTCCACATTCACCTGGTCGCCTGCGGTGGGCATGGTGATGATCGCTTGCAACGTGCTCGCATTTGTCATTGCTAAGGCCAACATCGAACACCAAAATGAAGGTTTCGACATGCCTAATAACAAATTCTATGGAGGCATGAGCCACGCCTCCGTTGTCGGATCCCAATGCTTAGGCCACATCCTTGGCATGGGCACAATCCTCGGATTAGCTTCACGCGGCGTTCTCTGAACAGCACTAGGGCTGGCGAATTCATCGCCAGCCCATTAAATAAGGAAGAAGACGGAGTCCGTAGCGCTCAAAGCGGTATTCGAACAACAATCGGCTCAGATCTTCAGCGCTGGCTCGCATTGACAGCCCATTAATCAATCGTGCCAAGCGTCGATCGCCTTTTTGATCGCACAAACCCCACCATGTTCGCTTTGCCAAGCGACCTGAAAGATTCCAGCGCCAACCCAAACGAAGACGCAGGAGCCGTTCAAATTGCATCAAGACCTTGTTGTCTTTGTCTTGATTTGAGCTGGATGGATGACAGCAGGCTTCAACAAGCAAAGGAGTAAGCACCTCTGCACTAACGAGAGCATGACGGATGCCTTCTCCGCCAAGCAAATTGGCAGTACTAATAGCGTCGCCAACTCCAACAATCCTGCCAACAACGTGAGCTTCACTGCGCCTTAAGCTGCTCCGCAAGATTCCGCCATGTCTATCGATAACTGGTAGCTGATCAAGCTGGTTCTTGATAAGCAGGCGGTTCAAGATGCTGCTCATCGGTTCGAGGCACTCCTTCAGTGGAGGAGGCAGACGGCAAACTCCTACCTTCAACTGATTACCAGCCATGGGAAAAATCCAGCCATAACCATGTTGAATCCACTGGCATCCCAAAAAAAAACAAACCCGGTCACGCCAGTGAGCTGTTGTTTTTTGATCACCCTGCAGGATCCACTCAACGCCAGCCCCTTCAAGCATGCAATCGGTATCAGAAGGCTTGGATCCTGCAGTTGAACCCAATAAAAGGCGGCGATGACCTGTGGCATCTACCACCCAGCTCACTCTCCTTGTCTGACACAAGCCATTTGGACCAATCAATTCAACGTTTGCGCCGTCATTGTCCGTAAAAACGGAGTGAACACGCCAACCCAATAAAAATTCAACACCTGCTTCTATCGCTTGCTGCCAGAGCTGGTGACGTAGCGAGCCGAAGTTGAGAACCACACCAAGGTCATCTTGAGACCACCATTGATGTTGAATTCCATCTGGATCCACCAATTGCCACCCTTTCCAATGGCTTGCAATTGCTTCACCAGGAATGCAGAGATCAGACACCGCCTGGATAGGGATGGCAGCACTAGAAAAAGCATTCTGATTGGCTTCTCTTAAGCGTTCAACAAGAGTTACCGCAATCCCCTGGCTAGCAAGTCCTTGTGCAAGCCGAGCTCCTGCTGGCCCTGCACCTGCCACCAAAACAGTCAATTGATCAGGTTGACAGGGCCTGCGGTGCTTCCTGCCCTACAAGAGAAGGCTTCGAATTCAAGCAAAAGTGTTCTTGAATTCGTTCAGACATCTGTGTTGGTGTGAGCCCCAGCGCTTCCCGGCTCTGTTGGGGACTGGCATGGTCTACCAATTGATCAGGGATTCCAATTCGGAACGTTGGAACCAAGACATCTTGATCACTAAGGGACTCAACTACAGCGGCACCAAAACCACCAGCAAGAGCACCCTCCTCCATCGTGACGACACGACCGATACGACGGGCTAACGGATGAATCAAGGCTTGATCAAGTGGTCTTAGGAAGCGAGCATTGATCACAGTGGCCTTGATACCTGCTTCCTGCAACAACTGAGCTGTGATCATCGCAGCAGGCACCATCACTCCATAAGCAACGATTAAAAGATCATCACCTTCACAAAGCACTTCGCCTCGACCAATTGCCAAAGGCTCCCAGCCTTCATCAAGCAGAGGTACTCCCTCGCCTGATCCTCTTGGAATACGGAGAGCTGCAGGGCCTTGATGTTGAAGACATGTCACCAACATGCGTTGAAGTTCAGCCTCATCCTTGGGCGCCATCACTGTGAAATTAGGAATGGCCCGGAAATAACTGATGTCGTACTGACCCTGATGGGTCGGTCCATCAGCGCCAACAATGCCTGCGCGATCCATCACAAAGGTCACTGGCAGGTTCTGAATCCCCACGTCGTGGATCAATTGGTCGAAGGCGCGCTGCAGGAATGTGCTGTAAATCGCCAGCACAGGCTTGAGCCCCTCACAAGCCATCCCAGCAGCAAGAGTTACAGCATGCTGTTCAGCGATACCTACATCGATGTATTGCTCAGGAACAGCCTTTTGCAGGAGGTCAAGGCCAGTACCTGTGGCCATCGCGGCTGTGATCCCAACGACAGTGCTGTCCTGCTGACAAAGCTTGATGAGCGTCTCACCAAACACCTTGCTGTAACTCGGTGGTTTCTTTCCTTTTGAGGGAAGAGCTTTCCCAGTACTTAGATCAAACGCAGATTGAGCGTGATAGCCAACTTGATCTGCTTCGGCATAGGGATAGCCCTTGCCTTTGGTCGTAACAACATGAACGAGTACAGGGCCACCAACCTTGTGAGCCGTCTCAAAGGTTCGAACCATGCGTTCAATGTCATGGCCATCAATAGGGCCCATGTAGGTGAAGCCAAGCTCCTCAAAAACAGCCCCTACCTTCGGCACGGATAATCGGCGCATACTGCCCTTGAGCAGGTCGAGTTCGGCAGGCAGTTCCCCTCCCATGAAAGGCAGACTCTTGACCCTCTCCTCGACGCTATCCGAGATGAACTGCACAGGCGCGCTGTGGCGCATGCGGTTTAGATGGGTCGACAACGCTCCGACTGGCGGAGAAATCGACATGTCGTTGTCGTTGAGAACAACCAGAAAAGGTGTATTGGGCATATGGCCGGCATGATTAATCGCTTCTAGTGCTATGCCGCCAGTAAGAGCCCCATCACCAATTACAGCTACACATTTGAACGATTCACCACGACGCTCACGAGCAACGGCCATGCCGAGTGCCGCTGATATCGAGGTGCTGGCATGGCCGGCACCAAAATGATCGAAAGAACTTTCACAACGCTTCAGATAGCCAGCTACACCACCCTGCTGACGCAAGGTATTGAAGTCGCCATATCGACCAGTAATCAGCTTGTGTGGATAAGCCTGATGGCCAACGTCCCATACAACTCGATCATGATCTAGATCAAGAGTTTGATAAAGAGCAAGGGTGAGTTCAACAACACCGAGCCCAGGCCCCAAATGACCTCCACTAGTGGACACCACCTCAAGATGGCGTTCCCGTATCTGACGTGCTACATCCTCAAGCTCGGCAATGCTCAAGCCATGAAGCTGATTCGGATGGGTTAACTCGCTCAGACGCATTCGCGTTCCTGTCCCACTCCAACCCATTCAATCTAGGTCTTCTCAGCTATAGAACGACGAAAGCAACCCTGGCAAGTGCAAACAGTTGACGGATCTGAATATTGCAAGACTGTCGTGATGGACGATTATCTACAGAGGATTCTGAGGGCACGTGTCTATGACGTAGCCCATGAAACCCCCCTGGAACTGGCCAAAAACCTCAGTCGCCGTTTTCAGAACAAGATCTGGTTGAAACGTGAGGACCTACAGCCAGTCTTCTCATTCAAGCTGCGTGGTGCGTATAACCGCATGTCCCTTCTCAGCAAAGAAGAGTTGCAGCGTGGCGTGATTGCTTCAAGTGCTGGAAACCACGCTCAGGGAGTGGCACTGAGCGCCTCTTATCTCAATTGCAGAGCTGTGATTGTGATGCCTATTACCACACCCGAAATGAAGGTACGGGCAGTCCGTGGTCTTGGCGCTGAAGTCGCACTTCATGGAGAGACCTACGACGAGGCCTATCAAGAGGCCATGCGTCGCAGTGAAAAAGATGGACTCACGTTTATCCACCCGTTTGATGATCCAGAGGTGATTGCTGGGCAAGGGACGATTGCTCTAGAAATCCTGCGCCAGATCCAAGATCCACCAGATGCAATCTATGTCGCAGTTGGCGGTGGCGGACTGATCGGAGGGATTGCCACCTATGTCAAAAGCTTGTGGCCGCAAGTCGAAATTATCGGTGTCGAGCCCTACGACGCTGCAGCAATGAAGCTCTCTCTTGAGGCTGGTGAACGTATTCAGCTGCCCAATGTTGGCCTATTTGCCGACGGAGTCGCTGTACGTCAAGTAGGCAAACTCACCTTCTCATTAGCCCAGATGCACGTAGACGCGATGGTGACGGTAAGCACTGATGAAATCTGTGCAGCGATCAAAGATGTTTTTGAAGATACCCGCTCAATTCTTGAACCAGCTGGCGCACTGGCAATTGCTGGCATGAAGGCAGATATCGCCAAACGTGATCTTCAAGACCGCACTCTTGTGGCCGTGGCCTGTGGCGCAAACATGAACTTTGAACGGCTTCGTTTTGTCGCCGAAAGAGCAGAGCTAGGGGAAGAAAGGGAAGCAATACTCGCTGTGGAAATCCCAGAGCAGGCAGGCAGCCTGCGAAAGCTCTGCAATGTCCTAGCAGGGAAAAATCTCACCGAATTCAGTTACCGAATGGCAGAAGGGGATAGAGCTCAAATATTCATCGGGGTACAGGTTTTAGACCTCAATGATCGAACCAAGCTTTTAACGCGACTGCAGTCGTCAGGGTTCCCATGCCTTGATCTCAGCAACGACGAGCTCACCAAAGGGCACCTTCGTCACATGGTGGGTGGTCGGCTTCCTGCCTCAGCCAAAACCCTTTGCCGAGATGGATGTCGCGAACTGCTCTATCGCTTTGAGTTCCCTGAGCGCCCAGGAGCTCTTATGACCTTTGTTAGTGCCCTTCACCCTGAATGGAGTATCAGCATCTTCCACTACCGCAATCACGGAGCAGATGTCGGCAGGATCGTTGTAGGTGTGTTGGTTCAAGACAACGAAATGGGTGATTGGCAGCGCTTTCTTGAAGATCTGGGCTACCCAAACTGGGAAGAAACAAACAACCCCGCCTACTGCTTATTTCTGGGTGCACAGACCGTTTGATCGCGGTAACTTGGCATATTCCATAGCAGGGCCTGCCATCGCCACCGATTCCCCAGCTCAAAAGAGGGATGAGGTCTCCAGCTTCTCCTTACCAGCACGTTTAGAGGCCATTCTTTACTTGAAGGGTCGCCCTGTAACGCTCAAAGAGATGGCAGAGCTAGCCAATGAGACTGAAGATCTGATTGAGCAAGCTCTACTTGCGCTGATGGCAGGCTATGCACAGCGAGATACAGCCTTAGAGATCCAAGAGAACAATGGTCGATATAGCCTTCAATTGTGTCCAGGCCTTGGCGAGCTGGTCCACAACCTATTACCAGTTGATCTTTCCATAGCAACACTCAGAACCCTTGCCACCATTGCCTTGAAAAAAAGGATTCTCCAATCAGAGCTGGTGGATCTACGCGGATCCGGCGCCTACGACCACATCAAAGAACTCGTTGCTCAGAACTTCATCGAACGCAAGCGACAGAGCGAGGGCAGGTCTTATTGGCTCACGCTCTCTGAAAAGTTCCATCGGACCTTCTCAGTACTTCCTGATTTAGGTACAGCCGAACCTTCGCAGGTTGCATAGAGTCTATAGAAGCTTGAGTGACTCCATGAACGCGCTGGAAATCCTGTCCGAGGTTATACAAGTGCTCGTCCAGGCAATTGGGATTTATTCGTTCGTACTGATCGTGCGCATACTGCTGACCTGGTTTCCCAATGTCGACTGGTCAAATCCAATACTGAGCAGCATCAGCTCAATCACTGACCCATACCTCAATATCTTTCGAGGTTTGATTCCTCCCATAGGTGGCATAGATCTCTCTGCGATCCTGGCAATATTTGCCCTGCAAATCATGCAGGGATTGCTTACAAACACTTCTCAACTCGCTTTTAATGCTGGTATGAGTTATTACAGCTGATCTAGCGGGTGTTCCGAAGGGATCACTGCCTTGGTTCCCCATAAAAGACCTGGGTCTACAGCCTGTTCAAGCGGAAGCAGCTCATCATCGTCTCCAGCACGAGTACGAACAGGAGCCTTGAATCCCTTTACCTTTGCCCCCTTCACTTGTAAAGGCTCTGGAGTTCCTGCCGGAATCGCCAACCGCACTGCAAAAATACTTGACCCGGGTTGCACGTCGCCAATAGAACCAACCCGAGCGCGGTTTGGCAAAACAGGTTCACCACTTGGATCCAAGATCTGAGCAAAAACATCGCTATCAATCACGGCAGAGTTGCCTGGATTGGTCACCTCACCTGAAAGCACATAGCAACTGGCGCCGATAGGCCTAGTCAGACTGGGCTGCGCACCTGGATCCTTTTGATCACAAGCATCGATACTCAACTGATCCACACTGAGGGTTGCCGCTAAGGCTTGATCACTGAAAACCAGATTAAAAACCAGTAAAACTGCAGTGAGCACTACCTTCAAGATGGAGCCTTGCAAAAAATTCTCCTTCATCGTTGATCACCACTTCCTGAGATCTGGCCACGTGATGCCCTGCTAGCAAGCTTATCGAGATTGGCTTGAGCCACATCTTCTAAATCAAAGCCCAGCTCACTAGCCAACTGGGCTACATACCAAAGCACATCTCCCAACTCAAGCTTGATTGCTTGGCGCGTATCCAGGTCAAAAACACCTTGTTGATCGCGAAGGACCTTCTTGACCTTGTCCGCGACTTCACCTGCCTCACCTGTGAGCCCAAGGGTTGGATAAATCGGGTTCTGACCCACATTCGGATAGCGGGCCGTAGCTCGAGCTTCATGCTGGTAATGATTAATGTCCATAGAAAATCATTGGCAACGCTGTCAATAACTACGTTTTGAGGCCTGGATGGTAGTTTCCGCGATGTTTCAGGTCCCGTTGATGGCCCAGATTGATCTGACACGACGGACCAAAATTGTTGCCACCATAGGTCCGGCAACCGAGAGCGCCGAACGAATCCGAGAACTCGTTCAGGTAGGTGCTACCACCTTCCGGCTGAATTTCTCACACGGCGACCATGACGAGCACGCCAAGCGCATCTCCACCATCCGTCAGGTTTCTGATGAATTGGGAATGCACATCGGCATTCTTCAAGACTTGCAAGGCCCCAAAATTCGCCTGGGTCGTTTTGATAAGGGGCCTATCACTCTGGTCAATGGCGACTCCTTCGCACTGACCTCCAAACAAGTTCAATGCAATCAGTCAGTGGCAACCGTCACTTACGACAAGCTTGCAGACGAAGTCACGACCGGCAGTCGAATCTTGCTTGATGACGGTCGAGTGGAGATGAAAGTCTTAAAAATCGATCAAAGCGAACAAACCTTGCACTGCATCGTCACGGTGGGAGGGGTGCTCTCAAATAACAAGGGAGTGAATTTCCCTGATGTACAGCTTTCGGTTCGCGCCCTCACAGAGAAAGATCGCGAAGATCTCGCCTTTGGCCTCCAGCAAGGGGTGGACTGGGTCGCACTGAGCTTTGTGCGAAACCCTTCGGACATGAAAGAGATCCGCAAACTCATCCGCGATCATGGGCACAGCACCCCAGTGATCGCGAAGATCGAGAAATTTGAGGCGATTGATCAAATCGATTCAATCCTTCCTCTCTGTGATGGAGTCATGGTTGCAAGGGGGGACTTAGGCGTTGAGATGCCAGCCGAAGAAGTGCCTCTACTGCAAAAGGATTTGATTCGCAAGGCCAACAGCCTTGGAATTCCAATCATCACAGCCACCCAGATGCTCGACTCGATGGCCTCAAGCCCGAGGCCCACCAGAGCAGAAGTCAGTGATGTAGCAAATGCGATCCTTGATGGTACTGATGCAGTGATGCTCTCGAACGAAACCGCTGTAGGAGACTATCCAGTGGAGGCGGTTCAAACGATGGCCACCATTGCCAGACGGATTGAACGGGACTATCCACAGCGTCCAATCGAAACTTATCTGGCCAGCACCATTTCCAACGCGATTAGTTCAGCCGTAAGCAGCATCGCCAGTCATCTCAACGCGGCAGCAATCGTGCCACTAACTGAAAGTGGTGCAACTGCACACAACGTCAGTAAATTCCGCCCAGCAGCACCAATTTTGGCCGTAACCAACGAATTGGCTGTAGCAAGAAAACTTCAATTGGCATGGGGTGTTACCCCACTGCTTGTCCCAACCCAAAAAAGTACCACTGCAACCTTCAGTGCTGCAATTGCTGTTGCCCAGGAATTGGGTCTTCTCAAAGAAGGAGATCTAACAATTCAAACTGCAGGAACCCTTGCTGGCGTGAGCGGGTCCACAGATCTTGTCAAAGTAGGAATTGTCAGTGCAGTACTTGGCCAAGGGATCGGTATTGGCAATGGAACCGTTAGCGGCAAGGTCAGATTTGCTTTCTCCCCAAACGACTCAACAAAAATTGAACCAGGTGAGATTCTGGTCATTCATGAAACAAGCGATGACTATCTCGATGCAATCAGAAAGTCTGCAGGAGTGATTACAGAACAAGAAGGAGAGGAATACCACGCAGAAATGATCTCAAAACGCCTAGGGATTCCGTTCATCATTGGGATAGCACATGCCACGAGAAACCTGCTTGAAGGAGAGGTGGTAACAATGCAGCTCAGTAATGGCAAAGTTCATCGCGGCACAGGAGCCAAGCTGCCAATGAAGCTCGACTCAATGGACTGAGGGCTCATGAATAGCTCACTTCCGCTCATCGAAACGGTGAGCATGGCGTTCTCAACCCTTAAAGCCAATCGCCTACGTAGTCTCCTGACAATGCTCGGCATTGTGATCGGCAATGCTTCTGTCATCACCCTGGTAGGGGTTGGCAGGGGGGCTCAGAATCTGGCTGAGGCTCAACTAAGCAACCTAGGCGCCAATGTGTTGTTTGTTGTGCCTGGCAACAACGACACTCGTCGTCGCGGTGTGGCCTTCCCGCGAAATCTCGTCATCGAAGATTCAGATGCAATCGCTGAGCAAGTTCCAAGCGTGAAAGAAGTTGCACCACAGATTAGCTCAAGCGAGGTGATTCAAGCGGGTGCCCAAAGTGCTACGAGTTCAATCTCTGGGGTGACCCCATCGTTTCTTCCAGTGCGCAACTTCGAAGTAGCCCGTGGAAGATTTATTAGTGATCTAGATCTTCGTAGCGCACGCAATGTGGTTGTGATTGGTCCCGACCTTGTCAACAAACTCTTTCCAACGAGTGCTGCAGTCGGTAAGACTCTACGAATTAAGGATCAATCATTTGAAGTAATCGGTGTAATGGCTCCTAAAGGAGCGGTGTTTGGAAACAATCAAGATGAAAACGCGTACATTCCACTCACAACAATGGTTAGCCGGCTCACAGGCAGAGATCCAACCTATGGCGTCAGCCTTAGTTTTATCAGTGTGGAAGCCAAGAATGAAGAAAGCACGGGGGCAGCAAAATTCCAGATCACCAACCTGCTCCGTCAACGACATCGAATCCTGAGAGATGACGACTTTGCAGTTCGATCACAGAAAGATGCCCTCAGCATCGTCAACACAATCACCGGAGGACTAACCCTCATGTTGGCAGCAATCGGAGGGATATCGCTGCTAGTAGGAGGAATCGGAATCATGAATATCATGCTGGTAGCGGTCAGTGAACGCACTGAGGAAATCGGACTAAGAAAGGCCCTAGGAGCTCGCAATAGCGATGTATTGAGCCAATTCCTAATCGAGTCACTCGTTCTTGCAAGCTTTGGTGGCGTCATTGGCACAGCTGTAGGTGTTGGCGCCGTCACAACAATCGGAGTTTTGACCCCTCTCCCGGCAGCAATCGGAATAAGCGTCGTTCTAATCACCGTTAGTCTCTCTGGATCAATTGGTTTGATCTTTGGTGTTTTGCCTGCCAGACGTGCAGCAAGACTTGACCCAATCGTTGCCCTCCGGCGCCTGTAAATCCTTTTTGATTTTCAGAGAATAGGCAAATCAAAAAAGGGGTAGCAATCACAACTCCCCAGCAGCGAAAACAATGAGGTCAAGCTCCCAACGCAAGCAAAGCGGATTGCTTGGGATTCATGACTCAATCAGCCAACGCGTTCTTTCTGTAAAAAACAAAACGGTTTTTGGCTCAAAGATGCTGATTGCTCAAAGCAGCATCTAAAAGCGCAAGTGGGAATCTGAGATCAAAAGCTCAGAAAGATGGTGCCAGAAGAGGATCTAGCAGCCAACGATCTAACCATCGACACCGTTACAGTCAGTGAACCATCCTCTAGCAGATGAATCAACGCTGGCGTCTCATTGCTCTCTGGCTGCTGCCCATCGGTGTTGCCTTGCTACTCGCCTGGCAAATTTTAGGAAATGGCAAGCTCACAGGAGAGCAGCCAACTAGCACAACTCTGGCTTCGCGTAATGCTGCGGTAACTCGGATGAGCTACGGCCGCTTCCTCGACTATGTGGAAGCAGGAAGAGTCACCGCCGTGGATATTTACGACGGTGGACGGAATGCAGTAGTGGAAGCCGTAGATCCCGAACTCGACAATCGCGTACAACGGCTAAGAGTTGATCTCCCCGGTCTTGCTCCGGAGTTAATCAACACACTCAAGAGCGAGGGGATCAGTTTCGATATTCATCCTGCTCGTACCACTCCGCCGGCGCTTGGCTTATTAGGCAATCTCCTCTTCCCGCTACTCCTCATTGGCGGCCTAATTCTGCTGGCCCGTCGATCCAGCTCAATGCCTGGAGGCCCAGGGCAGGCAATGCAGTTCGGCAAGACAAAAGCCCGCTTCGCAATGGAAGCTGAAACTGGAGTCAAATTCGATGATGTTGCAGGTGTAACTGAAGCAAAACAGGATCTTGAGGAAGTGGTGACATTCCTGAAGAAACCAGAACGCTTCACCTCGGTAGGTGCTCAAATTCCAAGAGGTGTTCTGCTGGTAGGGCCTCCAGGCACTGGCAAAACACTGCTTGCCAAAGCAATTGCAGGAGAAGCAGGTGTTCCCTTCTTCTCACTTTCTGGTTCGGAATTTGTAGAGATGTTCGTTGGTGTCGGCGCGAGTCGAGTCCGAGATTTATTCAAACGGGCAAAAGAGAACACACCCTGCCTAATCTTTATTGATGAAATTGATGCCGTAGGCCGACAACGTGGTGCCGGAATAGGTGGCGGGAATGATGAGCGAGAACAAACTCTAAACCAACTGTTAACAGAAATGGACGGATTTGAAGGTAATAGCGGAATCATCATTATTGCAGCAACAAACCGTCCTGATGTACTGGATTCTGCGCTGATGCGACCAGGGCGTTTTGACAGGCAAGTCAGTGTGGATGCACCAGACATCAAAGGACGACTTGCAATTCTTGAAGTGCACGCACGTGACAAGAAACTTGAAGAAGATCTTTCCTTAAAGAATGTAGCCCGAAGGACACCTGGATTTACCGGGGCAGACCTTGCCAACCTACTTAATGAGGCGGCAATCCTCACAGCTAGACGTCGTAAAAAGGCTATCAGCCTTGATGAAATTGACGATGCCGTTGACAGAATCATCGCAGGCATGGAAGGGCGCCCACTCACTGATGGACGTAGCAAGAGATTGATCGCTTACCACGAAGTTGGACATGCGCTAATAGGAACATTAGTTAAAGATCATGACCCTGTCCAAAAAGTGACTCTGATACCACGAGGTCAGGCTCAGGGGCTTACATGGTTTGCTCCAGATGAAGAGCAAATGCTGGTGACTCGAGCCCAACTCAAGGCTCGAATCATGGGAGCACTAGGAGGCAGAGCAGCAGAAGATGTTGTTTTTGGCGATGCAGAGATCACAACAGGTGCAGGTGGAGACATCCAGCAAGTAGCATCCATGGCACGCCAAATGGTGACACGTTTTGGCATGAGCGATTTAGGACCAGTCTCTCTGGAGAGCGGAAATCAAGAAGTATTTATTGGACGAGACCTGATGACTCGAAGCGAGATTTCAGATGCAATATCCCGCCAAATAGATGAGGCAGTTCGGGAAATGGTGAAGCATTGCTATAGCGAAACTGTAAAAATCGTCAAGCAACATCGGGAAGCTATGGATAGACTCGTTGAAATCCTCATCGAAAAGGAAACCATAGACGGAGAAGAATTCGTTTCAGTAGTAGCAGAGTTTACATCTGTTCCAGAGAAGCAAAGAAGCATACCTATCCTCCAGAGCTAATAGAACTAGCAGTTAAATAATAATCATCCAGGGAATCAACCATCAGCGAATGAATCTTGACAATGCATCCCCATTCGCTTTAAGATGTAATCTTTAATTTTAGAATAAAAACAATTTTAACACCAAGATGAAGCTGGATAAATGTTTTCGTAATTACAAACAAGTCAATCAGTTCCTTCAGGATTAATGGATTGACAAATATCTATTAGAAACTCTTTTGCCTTGCAATGCTTACCTATCACAAGGCAGCCTTGTCAATTGACTGAATGAACCGGACGCTTATCGATCACACTATCGACAAGTCCATAACCAACAGCTTCTGCGGGAGACATGAAAAAATCTCGATCGGTATCTTCTTGAATTCTCTCTAGAGGTTGACCTGTACGATCTGCTAATACTCGGTTCAATCGATCCTTTAGGAAGAGAATCTCATCAGCCTGAATACGAATATCACTCGCTTGCCCTCTGGCACCACCAAGCGGCTGATGAATCATAATTCTGGAATGTTGCAAACTGCTGCGTTTACCCATTGCCCCAGCGCAGAGGAGGAACGCTCCCATACTTGCTGCAAGCCCTACACATACGGTTTGAACATCTGGCTTGACATGCTGCATTGTGTCAAATATTCCGAGGCCATCATATACTGAACCTCCTGGTGAATTGATATATAAATAGATATCTTTTTCAGGATCTTCCGCCTCCAAGAACAACATCTGAGCGACAATTCGATTTGCCGAATCACTTGTCACAGGCTCGCCAAGAAAGATGATCCGTTCACGCAAAAGGCGCGAATAAATATCGAAGGCCCTTTCCCCGCGGCCCGACTCTTCAATCACAATCGGGATCATGCTGCTCTGCTCGGTTTTCACGATCTTAACGGCGCCGTAGCAGCGCTATGGTCAGGTGCGAAAAGGTCGGGCCAAGAACTTGAGTGACCGAAAGACCATTGCTGACAGCAAACGTGCGTTTAATCATGATTTCCCTCATGTCATCCCCTCGCTGTACAGACGTACAACCGATGAACTTCTTGTCGAGCTGCATCTCCTGAGCCACCAGAAGCATTTCCACCCAGACGCACTCTTTGCTATTGGCCTTAGCCAAGTTTTTGATGTCTTCACGCGTGGTTACCGACCAGAAGCTCACATCAAGACCTTGTTCGATGCACTATGTCGAAGCTGCGGCTTCGACCCAAATGCTTTGCGCAAGCAGGCCCAACAAACTCTTGAGTCGGTCCGGGGTCACGATCTTGAGGAGGTCCAAGGCTGGATCCAACAACAAGGCAAAGGGGCTCCTGAACCTCTCGCCAAGGCATTGCGTAATACTGGCAGCACCACTTTTCATTACTCACGCCTAATGGCGGTGGGGTTGCTCAGCCTTCTCGCATCTGCCCAAGGTGATGAATCCTCTGATCCCGAAAAACTAAGCCAAATCGCCCATGAACTAAGTGAATCAGTTGGATTATCCAAAGCCAGAGTTGAAAAAGATCTGAACCTCTACAAGTCCAACCTCGAGAAGATGGCCCAGGCTGTAGAACTAACTGAACAAATTCTAGAATCTGAACGTCGCAAACGGGAACAAAATGAATCTGCAAAACTCAACACTGGATCATCAGAGCAAATGTCTCAGGGGGTTGAAGCTTGTTCCAATATCAGCTGACCTGACAACCACCACCAGTCTGTTTTTTTGAGTTTGGAACCCCGTAAATAACTTAGGTTCATCGTTAACAACTTAGCCTGTTTAACTGGGGCTGGCCAGGATCCATTAAGTAAACCTAAACGATACAATCCAGCTGTATCAGCGGACATTTTCATAACATCAGGATGGACTAGGTTGATAGTATTATTATAGATCTCAGTGAGCATTGGTGAGTCGCCAATAGCAATACCAAAACGAATAGGTTTTCCATTTTGTTTTTGCCAAACCCATCCACCAACAACTCTCTTACCATCTGAGTAAGGTTGTCTCCAGAGCGTAAGTCCAGAGAAGTCAGCGTCAGTATTTTGATCATTTTTGACAACAGAGTTATCTTCTTTAATGAAGTTTCGTTCTTCCAGACGTTGACTAACAGTATCGATAACTGGTTGCAATCGTGAGGAGCCCTCTGGTAGATCAAGTTGCATTTGAATGCTGGCTTGAAAAGGCCCTTTACGCTGCTTGGCTAAGCTAAGATCAAGTGGTAATGATGCGAGTCTCAACCCTAATTGCTGATTAATGCCATAGTTCTTATCAAGGGAATCCTGAATAATCTGCTTAGAAAGTAAACTGCCAAAAAGGATGTCCATACTCTTCACTTGCATATTCAGGAGAGCCTGATCTGTATCAGGTCTACCTGGCGATTTGATCGCCATAGGGCGATACTGAAAAGGGCTCGCATCAATGCCAACTGGAGCCAAACCAAAAGGGTGATAACCAACAACTCCTTGCCATTTGAGTTGATTAAGATCCAATCGCAGGGACAAACATCCATAGCGTGAAATCTGCAAAAGAGGTGCCATTGCTCCACTCACTGAAGCCAAGCCATCGGGACTCCAGCTCACCGCTGGCCCATGTTGTAGAACAGAATTGCAAAAACGCTGTAAAGACGATTGAGCTGCAGAAGAATGAACAAACTCTTCACCAAGGCTTTGAAGTAGCTGTTGACGATGCAAGCCATCTGAAGCGATGACAACCACATCATCAAGACGCTTAAAAGCAATGCTTGAATTAACACTCATTGGCCAAAGGATCTCTGGCAAAAGCAAATAAGCCTCGCCATCATTTGCCCACGCCTGCCACCAGAGACCCCGACCCTGACGTCGCCAAAGGTCCTTGGCCAGGTTCATGCCAAGACGGTCCTGCCATAGACGCGGGGCTTGGCCTTGCGGATCTCCTCGAAAACTCTGGATCAAGGTCATCTCTGTCATCAAGCGAGCAAGTGTCCCTAACCGTTCTGTGCGGCTAGATGACAAATGCCCCTTTAAAAGCAGGAGAACGATCGTTGGGATTAAAAGCAGCGAGCAAATTCCAGCCGAACTGACAGGAAAGCGACAAGGGATGTAGACAATCTTCTTCAGCCTTAAGAGGCCTAGGGAATGCTGAGACATCCAATCGCCCTTTACCTATGGCAGCTGGGGATCAAACTTTCTCATTTGTCTTTTTGCGACGACGACGATCTAGCCGATCAACGACTGAAAGATAAATAACCGAAATGGTCACAAAGGCCAAAAGGATGACAGCTGCTCCGGCGAGAAGCTGATTGCTCCCTAGGCTTTGGAAAGCCTCAGGCACCTCAGAAGTTCAGCGTACCGTCGCCATTACGTCCCCACACGACCATGGCGATAGAGAAACTGAACACAGCCGCCAGTGAGGCCCAGGCGAGAGTGAACAACATAGAAGACGCAAATCAGATTGACTTAGCCTGGTAAGGCTTCAACCATTTTACACGTCAAAGCCTTCATCAGTCATGACGTTCGCGACTCCTGGTACTACGCCACTTCTTGAACGTGCCAAGCAAACTCAGAGGTATCCACAAGCTCGAGTGATCGTGCTCAACGATGATGTAAATACCTTTCAGCACGTCGTTGATTGTCTGCGAAGGATCATTCCAGGCATGAGCGAGGAGAGAGCCTGGAATCTTGCGCATCAAATCGACGGTCAAGGTTCAGCAGAGGTCTGGTGTGGTCCACTTGAGCAGGCTGAGCTCTACCACCAGCAACTGTCTGGGGAGGGGCTAACAATGGCACCACTTGAACGGTGCTGAAACAAGGCAAAGCTGATCAACCTTCAATACAGCACAATGAACTTGTTGCTTTTTGCAAGACTGACAAAAGGCTTTTCGAGCAGCAACGGCAAAAACATTCAGCGCTCAATGCCTAGGTGAATGTGCATTGAACAAAATCGTTGAAGCGTTAATATAAAAAGAATCACGATTAATCAACTTAAAAGGAACAGATCCTGCCATAAAATGAAAAGGATCGACAACCTAATGAACATAGATAGTTCAACTTCCATCAACAAATACAAAGAAAATCAGCAAAGACTCATTTGTAAAAATCTCAATATTACAACGCTCTAATGGCCACACGACTCATGCTCGATAGTTATCAAAAATAGTCAAACAAACAATACTATCTGATCTCAATATACTTACTTTGGCAAGCAAAAGTTGAATCTAGCCTACAAACTAATTCGCAATATAGTTATTGAGGGATTGCTCAAAGAAGAACAATCCTTGTCTTTTGGGTTAACAATGCACCAAGAACATATCTGAAATTATGAATGAAGATCCTAGCAAGATTGAGAAAAATAAAATTTACCTATAGGCTCGATTAAAAGGGTTAGACCCCTCTCAGGCACATTGAACACAACCTCGAAAGGGTGGATAGACAACGCGTGAATCTCTTCGTCATGAACCTTGCAGGGAGGCCTTGACCTGGGAGCAAAAGTAGACTGCTTGGGGTCGAAACCGCCGCAAGCAAAAATAAAGGATTTAAATATCGCCTCTTAGACAGAGCTGCTTTCACCTTGAGACTTTGGCTAGTTTCGATCAATTACAGCGAAAAAGTTGCGATGGGCCGAGTTGTAATCACGCACAGCACCTACGTAGAGGGTCTAATTCCATGGTTGAAGGTCCTTGCAGAGGAGAAGAACATTCAAACGATTACACCAGCCGTCATCCGACGCGTCAAAGGTCATTGTCCAGAACTTCGCCTGAGAATTACAACGCCGATCAAGGGTGGTTTCAAACTGGTTGCCAGACTTGGCAGCTCAGCTCAGGAGGTTTTTGTTGTCACAAAATTGGACGAAGCTTCATTATTAAAACGACTTAATAACAGTCGTCCAGGCGTTCAGAAGAGGTGAACCGCCATGCCGTGCGAGCCCCAGTGTTCGACCTGGAAGAACCAGAAGGGGAAGCAAAGTGGGGCTTCGTTTCCGGAAGCAAGTCCGGTCTACGTCACCTTCACGACAGCCTCCCCAAATCGAAAGAGAGTCAGATCAGAGCACTAGAAAAAGGCCGTCACCAACACAGCAGTTCAAGCAGAATTTAAGCGCAAACGGTGTCCTGCGTCGGCCAAATTGAGCGAATATGCTTTAAGGCAGATTCCGCTTCGAGCTGACGGCTGGGCGCATCAACACCATTAAGCAGCACGGTCACATGACCGAGCTTGCGTCCTGGAGTTTCACAATCTTTTCCATACCAGTGCAAATGGAAGCGATCACAACTGCGCAGCTTCGCTAGACGCTCATCTAGAGAGGACGCAGCCCATTTTTGCAAACCTAGAAGATTCACCATTAAGGCGCCAGGTGCATTGAGATGGGTTGCAGGCACTGGCAAGCCCGCCGCGATACAAAGTTGTTGATCAAACTGGCTACTGCTGCAGGCTTCGATCGAAAAATGTGCGGAATTATGAGTGCGAGGTGCAACTTCATTGACCTGTAGTCCCTCTGGTCCGTAGAAAAATTCAACAGCAAGCACGCCCACGTAATTGAGCTCTGTTAGAAGAGACGCTGCCATGTTGTAGGCCATCATTTCCACAGCATGATCAACACTCGCAGGTGCAATCACCCAATCACACACCTGTTGGAACTGATGAGTCTCAGCAAGAGGCAGGCTACGAACACGGCCCTGAGCATCTCGACTAACAACAATGGCTAATTCCTTTTCGAACGGTACCCAGCTCTCAAGCAGCCATTGAGTTGGATCCACTGAGCGCAGAAGTTGCGATAAATCCTCGACACTCTTGAGAACCTTGGTTCCTTTTCCGTCATATCCCCACCGGCTTGACTTGGCCATCACCGGAAAGTTCCACTCCCTAGGAAGCTCTGGCTGAGCAAAAGAAATCGAACTCAGCAAAGTCCAATCAGGGCTAGGAAGATCTAGCTCACCAAGCAACTGACGCTGCGAGATTTTGTCGACCAATGGAGCAAGCGCAGTAAGAGACGGAGAAAAACACACCCCTTGTTGTTCAAGGGGAATCAGAGCTTCAATATCGACCCATTCGTTCTCAAAAGTGACGCCACAACAGCCCTGCACGAGCTTGCTAGTAGCTTCTACATCCACTGGGTCGGCCAAGACAAGTCGAGTTGCTTCAAGAGCAGCGGGATCGATTGCCGATCCAGACTGCACGACAACATCCACAGCGCGGCTTTTTGCTGCTTGCGCCAACATCTGAGCCAACTGACCACCACCGACGACCCCAATCATTGGGCTTTTAACGCTGCTCATGCAGAGAAAATCAACCACGCAATCCTGCAAGCATTGCATCCCAACAAAATTGAGATTTCAGAGCAAGCCCTGATCACCAGCAAAGGCCAAACGCACAGCAGTGAGCAACAGGACCAAAAGGAAAAGCGCCAAGCCCACCGTGCAGGCATAACTGATCTCAAGCTCAGCAAAAGCCTGGTCGTAAACGTAGTAGACAAGGGTTCGAGTGGTGTCGGCGGGTCCCCCCTGAGTCATCAAGAACACTTCTTCGAACACTTTTGTGGCCGCAATCGATGAGACCACCGCAACCAAGGTTACGTAAGGACGCAACAACGGCAGTGTGATGTCGATGTGTTTGCGCAAGCCATCACTGCCATCAAGTTCGGCTGCCTCATAAAGCTCTTTAGGAATTCCTTGGAGGCCAGCAAGAAATATCACCATGTAATAGCCAAGCCCCTTCCACAGGGTTACAAGCATCACTGCCGGGAGTGCCAAGAATGGATTCGTGAGAAAGCCAATCGGCACGAAATCTGTGCCAACAAAGGCGGAAAGCCAGCCATTGATAAGACCGTTCTCTGCATAAAGCCAACGGAATGCGATGGCCGCAACCACAATCGACACGAGCACGGGTGTGTAGAACACACCGCGTAAAAAATGAATACCTGGTAAGGAACGGTTCAACAACACCGCCAATGCAAGAGAACCCAAAACAATCGGTGGAACCACCCCAACCAGGTAGATCAAAGTATTGATCAGCACCTTAAAAAACATCGGATCACCAGCAAGACGTCGCAGGTTGGCCAAACCCACAAAGACAAGGGGTTCTGTAACGTCGAGACCTGTTTTGGTGAAGCTCATCACAAGAGCCATCAGCGCTGGTATCAGCACCGACAAGCTGAGCAGGACGAGCGCAGGCAAGAGGAATCCCCATGCCACGAGAGTGGTCCTCCAAGACTGTCTTAATCCCCGAAACAGAGGGCCAGCCATCACCACAATGCCTGTACTGACAGGAGATTACGTGGAAGCGTTTGATGCCACCCGGCAAACTGAGATCAGCAGACTTGCTCTTTCATGTCCGCTTTCGTGAATATCGACGCCCAACGCATCCCAGTAGCACTGAGCCACCAGCCCTACGAGGTGGTCATTGGGGGTGAAGGCTTGCGGGGTGTTGGTAAGGAGCTTCGCCGTGCTGGGCTGAAAGAGGGAATCAAGGTATTGGTTGTAAGCAATGCTGATGTTGCTGAGCTATATGGTGATCTTTGCCTCCAAAGCCTTAAGGAGAGCGGTTTCAGGCCCACTCTGCTGGTGATCGAGGCCGGAGAGGATCAAAAGACGCCAGTGAGCGTGGCGTTAATTCACGATGCAGCCTATGAAGCAAAGCTAGAAAGAGGATCCTTGATGGTTGCTCTTGGCGGAGGGGTCGTGGGCGACATGACTGGATTTGCAGCAGCTACTTGGCTAAGAGGTATCTCGGTGGTGCAACTTCCTACAACCCTTCTGGCAATGGTGGATGCCGCGATTGGTGGCAAGACAGGCGTCAATCACCCTGGCGGGAAAAATCTGATCGGAGCATTTCACCAACCAAGGCTTGTATTAATCGATCCCTCAACTCTGAAAACATTGCCAGAACGTGAATTCCGTGCAGGGATGGCCGAAGTGATCAAATACGGGGTGATCGGTGATTCAGCACTTTTTCAACTCCTAGAAGGTATTCAAGAACTAGACACACCATCACAACTCCATCAAGACCTTCTGGAGAAAATTCTCGAACGTTCAGCACTCGCGAAGTCGAGAGTGGTGAGCTCAGATGAACGAGAGGGTGGGCTGCGCGCCATCCTTAACTACGGGCACACCTTCGGGCATGTAGTGGAAACCCTCTGTGGCTATGGAACCTGGCTGCATGGTGAAGCTGTCGCCATCGGCATGGTGGCGGTTGGGGAGCTGGCGGTGTTGCGACAGAGCTGGAGCAGGGATGATGCCAACAGGCAAAAGTCGCTTATCGCAAAGGCAGGGCTGCCGATTGCTTGGCCCAAGCTAGATCCAGAGGAGGTGCTGTATACCCTGCAAGGGGATAAGAAGGTCAAAGATGGAAAGCTTCGCTTTGTGATTCCCACCGGCATTGGCAACGTCGAAATCAAAAATGACGTAAGCAGAGAAGAAATCCGAAAATGCCTATCAGAGCTCAGCTAACTGGGTCCTCTAGGAACCGGCAGCGAAGTTCACCGACCTCAGCATCAAGAGATGCTTTGGGCCTCAACTCAAAAGCCAACCAACGAAACTCTCCCAAGCCGACTGGATCAACAAGACGCAACAGTGCTTCCCTTCTATTGAGGGCAGCAGAGAGCTGACTGGTAGGAAGACTTTGGAGAGCATGAAGCCTCTCTGCCAAGCCAAGTGCCAAGAGTGCTTGCCCCTGTCGAGACTCACCGAGAAAGGTCCAACCCTGCTGTTCGGCCTGGTGTTGAAGAGTTTCGAGACAAAGATGTGCAGTGAGATCCCACCGACCGGGATCTTGAAGCAATGCACCACTAGCTCTCTGCTGGCGATAAGCCATCAGAGTTCCGCAGGGTCTCATCACGCTGTAATAACGACGGGCCTCGAGGGCATAGTCGATGACAAGTAAGGGGCCGCAAAGCAGAGCAGAGGCTGCCTGACTCAACCACGATTTCAGTTCACCATGCCATTCACTGCACCAACCATCAGCAGCATCAGGAGGAGGGATCTGAATGCCCAAACACATTCGGGCCTCAGTTAAAGCTGAATTCAAAGCGTCTGTAAGAGAAAGCTCAGTGAAGCGAAGATGAGCAACCGAATCGACGTTCTCAAGACAAACACCCTGCCGCCATAGACGTTGATCGCGCCACACCAACCGCTCCACCGGCAGAGCATCCAACATTTCATGAGCAAGCATCACGCCGATAGCGGGAGCTTGAGCCAACTCATTAAGACTTCGCCAGTGAATCGGCACACTGGTGACAGATTTAAGTCGCTCTCGTTGTCGTAAGGCCATGGCCTTATTGCTCTCCACCAAAACCAGCTCCAGCCTTGGTATCAGCGCTGGGCACAGATCCTCCAGGGCTGAGATCAGATCAGCACTTAAATCGCCTTCACCAGGACCCACCTCTATCAACGATAAAGACCTTCCCTTATCAACGCGCTGCTGAAGTTGCTGGAACCAATCAACCAGTTGTATGGCCAAAAGTTGGGCAAAGTCAGCTCCTAAGGAAGGAGAAGTCGCGAAATCACCCTGACGACCAATACGCAGCTGACCGGAGGCATAGGCCCCATAGACTTGGTCATGCAAGGCCCAGTCCATGTATTGATGGAAGCTGATGCTCCCTCCAGCCTGAACTATTCGGTTGACCAACCAAGCTGGGCAAGGCACAGAGCAGAGATCCATTCGAGAGAATGCCTGTCACTGAGACAGGCCCATGGGAGCACATCAGAGGCGAAAAATCTTGAAAAGCCTGTTGGCATGGTTATTTTGCTTGCTTTGTTGCGCAGGATCGGTTTACGCCTACGACAATCCTGAACTCCTTCCCCAGCAGCAAACACCAGTGGTTGATCTGGCGAAGGTCTTCAGCGAAAAGCAACTCACCAACCTGGAAAAATCACTAGACGACTATGAAACGAGAACAGGCTGGAAATTACGTGTACTGACCCAGTACGAACGAACTCCTGGGCTTGCAGTTCGAGAGTACTGGGGGCTTGATGAACGTAGTTTGCTGATTGTCGCCGACCCACGCGGTGGAAATCTGCTCAACTTCAACGTTGGTGATGCGTTATATGCACTGATGCCTCGTACCTACTGGGTAGAGCTGCAAACCCGCTATGGAAACCAGTTTTACGTGAAGGATCATGGCGAGGACATCGCAATCCTCGATTCACTCAATGCCGTAGAAACCTGTTTGGATCGAGGTGGTTGTCAATTTGTACCTGGGCTGCCATTGGAGCAATGGTTGTTGACATTCACCACATCGCTACTTGGTGGTTTGGTTGCTGGCTTTGCTTCCTACCCCAGGAAAGAAGGTGAACTGATCGCTTGGCCTTGGTTATTGCTCGCTTCCCCGCTATGGATCATGTTGTTTGGAATCTTCGGGATTGCCCCTGTCGTATCGCGAACTAGCGATCTTCTGCCACTCCTTCGCAACGGGCTGGGCTTTTTGGGAGGAGCTGTAGCGGCATACGTTATTGCTCAAGCAACATTGGGGGGTAGGCAAAATCGAGAGTCAGAGCCTTAGCTTCAATTGATATCAGCGACTTTGAATGCTGCAAAGAATTGTGGGGGGTTTGCAGACAGGTCTCCTAGCTGCGTCATTACCAGGTGCAGCAAGATCTTGACGGCGCTGATCCCTGATCGACCTGAGCTGCGCCAAGTTGAACTTGTAGAAACCAAGCAAGCTGGAAAAGCGTTTCACAGGCTGGCCGTAGTAACTCCTCCCGCTCAGAGTGGGGAATGAAGCCCATTCAGGCGCAAGTTTTGCTGCTAATAGAGGGGTCATAAACCCTGAATCGGTAAGACCTAAAGCCTTGCGACGTTGAACAAGAAAGAGCGCTCCCTGATCCTGAACTTCTGGACCAAAACCACGCAAACCAAGACTGCGGGTCACCATGTCCCAGGTAAAAGGCATGAATTGATAAGCCCCTGCAGCAGCACTTGCATATCGAGAGGAGTAAATGACTCGATTGGGATGACGATCTAATGAGGCCATGAGACCTCCACCAAACATCACTCGATAACCAAGGTCATGCCCATTCTTCCAAGTACCTTCGGCAAAGCGAATGGTGTTGAGAAGGGCCCGACGCTCCGGGGTGATCACATAAGGCAATGCCGCTGAGGGAACCTGTTCTGGATTACTTAGCGACTGGGAACGTGCTGTTAGCTCAAGAGAGGGAATTGAAATAGGGGGAGGGAGAGGGATATTGATTGTTTGCGCTGCTCCAGTTGCAGTTGCTTGCGCTGCTCCAGCTGCTATGGAGAAAGGGAGAAAACCAGCTGCGACTGCTGAGAGAAGACGATAGACAGTCGATGCGGGAGCGATCATTCGTTGCATTCAGAGAACAAGAACCCATGGAGTGGAGAGAAAAGGTTCGAGCAAATCCCAGAAGCGAATGGGAGGTGCTGATCATCCAAGGGTGATTATTAAACCAAATAATTTAACAATCGCGTTGACTTTGACGAAGCAAGCCCAAAGAAACAGCCCTCGTATGCCGGTACTGAGACCGTCCACATGCGGCAATGGTTCAGTTGGGCCCAAAGATCACTGAAATCCAAGTTGAAGAATCAGCGTTGTGCATATTCAACGATCTAAGCTTTTTTATTAGTAATTCTGATTAAGCGACCAGTTCAACTACAGCACTTGCTGCCGCCACGGATCCATCGACAGCCAGCGGTTGCTGAGAAGCTGGTATCAAGGGTTGATCTAACTCCCATTCTCCAAGCTCGAGGGAGTCGCGCTCAAGCAGCCGATGGGCTGCATGGCTTTGCAAGCCGTTGATCAGTGCCACCGACTCTGCAAAGCCTTCTCGAAGAACCACATGAAGACCGACACCCAAGCTGATGGCTTCACAGAAACTGCTGTAACCAGGCTTCCCAAGGTGCCTAGAGCAGTAAGGAAGAGCATCGACAACTCGAATTGACCTGGGTAGATACAAAACATTGTCAGGTGATTGCATGCTCAGACAAGTGTGAACAGATCGTGGTTTGGGCATTAAAAAGAGGTGATCAGGCCAGCGTTGGAACAACTCTGAGTCGAGTGCCAAGCCCAGCCCGCCAAACCCCACCATCACGATTGGACCTTGAAAAGATTCAAGTTTCTGCTGGAGTGCTAGCGGTAGTGAAAGAGGTGAAGACGCAGTTATGCCCAGGCTCTGTTCAGGTAGCCCCCAGTCCATTGCAAGTGAGAATGGGCAACGTAACAACTTCTTCCCACGTGAGTATTCAGCTGACGCAGCTTCAGCATGGGTAAGAAAAGAATCTCCTAGAGGGGCGTAGATCTCATCCCAACCAAAGTTGCCCATCCATACCAAAGGAACACCAAGCTGATCAGCTAACTCAGCAGCAGCAGGTGGAATGTCAGCAAGTACAAGCACCGACATCTCTTGAGACTGGATCCAAGAGACCTCAGCCGCAATTTGGGCAGGAATGTGTTGTTCAAGTTCCTGCAAAGCCTTGAGAGTGGCCATTTGGTCAATGGCTAAGGCATTCGCCTGAACCATGCCCACATCCCAGCGCAGTTTGCGGTGTTCGAATGGGACACCTTGCAGCGCAAGGTTGAGGAATTGGAAGTCCACATCCGTACTCACTACGAATCGCCATTGCGGCTGAAGACGATGCAGTTCTATAAGAACAGCTGCCTGGCGTGCTGCATGGCCATAGCCATGGCTGCTCACGCAGAGGTAAATCAGCACTGTGTCACCAATGGTGTTGCTCTTTCAAAAAGAATCTGTTCATAGGCCAAGGATGAATCTGGAAGAAACCAACGGTGGCTCACCTGGCTTAGCTGTCGATCAAGGAACTCGACCCAGGACAAGTGACACAACTGACGACCAGAGGAATCACTTCCACGCCGCGGTACACAAGCAGCATTGAGAAAGACAGTGCCAAAGCGATCCTGAACACATGATTGCCGCAAACCTGTTCCGCGTTTGAGTTCATGATGCATGTGGCCAAAGACAACCAGATCTGGCAAACGATCCTTACGGATCCGATCAAGGGCCATCGCAAGATCCTGATCGCCCCAATCGAGAGCGGGAACTTTCCAATCGCGACCACAAGGGCTCTGAGCATCGGAGCCGAGGCCCGTCGGACCGGAATGAGCCAATATCACTAAGGGCCATTGGGATGGTGCCTGCTTTGCAGCGGCCTCAATCCGGTCAGCAGATTCACTCACCGACATCGGGCCAAAAACCGCCTGAACGGCTTTGGCAAGGTGAAAGCCACCACCAGCACTACAAGGGCGGGCCCCAACGACAGCAATCGGTGGAAACTGCCATTGGCGCAAACTCCAACCGCAATGACGGTCGCCCAATAAGGTCAATTGACGTCTGAGGACTGCGCCGCTGTGATCACGTCCGTGGTCATGATTACCAAGAATGACAGCTGTCGGCAGAGCAAGCTGTTGTATTGATTTGACCAACTTGAGATCACCATCGCTGAGATCACCTACAAACAACACAGCATCTGGCTGAAGTTCAGTCAGTAAGTACTGATCATCAGGTGTCCAAACACCATGGAGGTCTCCAACGATGGCGAGGCTCTGGTGTGACGTGGCAAATGTCTAGGCTATGGCCATACTGCCCTAGATGGTCCGAATGACCGCTGTTTGCACCGCCAAGACGGTCTCTCCAGTGCCATCAACTAGGAAAGAATTAAAGGGTGCCATTGCTGAGCTACGTAAAAAACTCAATGCCGTGATCCTGGCTCACTACTACCAGGATCCAGAGATCCAAGACATCGCCGATTTCATTGGGGACTCCCTGGAACTATCACGTAGAGCTGCTAGCACAAATGCTGATGTAATCGTGTTCTGCGGGGTGCACTTCATGGCTGAAACAGCAAAGATTCTCAGCCCGGAAAAGATTGTATTGCTACCAGATCTCGAAGCGGGGTGCTCCCTTGCTGATGACTGCCCAGCCGATGAGTTTGCTGCATTCAGAAACAAGCACCCAGATCACATTGTGGTGAGCTATATCAACTGCACAGCTGCTGTTAAGGCCCAAAGCGATCTGATATGTACAAGTAGCAACGCTGTAGCACTTGTAAATCAATTACCGAAGGATCAACCAATCCTTTTTGCTCCAGATCAAAACTTGGGCAGATGGGTTCAAAAGCAGAGCGGAAGAAAACTGACGATCTGGCCTGGACGCTGCATGGTGCATGAAACATTCAGCGAAGAAGCTCTACTAAAATTAAAAATCATGCACCCCGAAGCAAAGGTAATAGCCCATCCGGAGTGCCTAGAAAATTTACTAGAGTTGGCGGATTATATTGGCTCAACGAGCAAATTACTTGAATTTACCGAGATAAGCTCATGCACAAAGTTTATCGTACTAACAGAGCCAGGAATCCTACACCAGATGAAATTGAGGAACCCAAAGAAAGAATTTATGGATGTTCCAGGTATTGACGGATGCAGTTGCAATGAATGCCCATATATGCGATTGAATACATTAGAAAAACTATGGAGCTGCTTAAGCACAATGAAGCCATCAATAGAAATCGAAGAGGGGATACGTCAAAAGGCTTTTATTCCTATTCAACGCATGCTAAGCATGAAAGAAACACAGGAATCTAGTGAACATTAATTGTTCACGGTGAAGCTGAGGATCAACACAACAAGAGGGACATTCAGAAATAATTCTTGTTCTTTTTAAGATAGTATGGAAAAAATTAGCCAATACTGCGAAATAAAAGGAGACAATAAGTTTAGCTGTTCAAGTAGTCAGCAAAATAGTACGGAAACTAATACCTTTATGCCTTAGGCATATCCCATAGCGGAAGGCCACCATTGTTCTATTCGCTCTATTGAGCCATACCAAGTAGCGCCAAAGAGGCCTCCGTGGGCTGTGTCATTGAGAACAAGATTTCGAGATTGAGGAAGAAGTGCGGAGCTGACAGGGACTAAGCCGTCTCCCTCTAATAGAGGATCATCTGAGATGCTGCGATAGGAGTTAGCTGCGGTATACCTGGCAAACTGGCTGGCGTTTGGACTATCGAGTGATAATCGAGCAGCAGTAGAAAAATAATCTACATGATCAGCATAAAAACAAGCTGGATAGAGAGTATTAACCTGGGACCGCAGAGGGCTGGCACGAACAGCTTGATGCGGACTACCTAGTGTTATGAGTCGATTGCAAGATTTATATCCACTATAAACACGACCAGAAAAGGGATGTTCTCCGAGATAAAGGCGAAGCATTACACCACCGGAACTATGACCTATAAGTGTCACCTTTCCTGTATGGGATCGAGACTGAAGGTCTTGAACGATTGCATCCACTCGATCAAGCAGTCTGCGCCAACCAATGGCCCATGAAGTGAGCAGCCAATCATATTTAGAAGAAGGTACGACCTTTACAATCGAACCTTGATTATTCTGAATCCAGCTAGCCAAAGAGGCATAGGCCTCATCTGTGATCAAGAAACCGCCTAGGATTAAAACAGGTTGATTGGGATCAACAGTTTGCATGGAGTAAACTTAAGTCGCAGAGGGAGTGATGCTTGAGATAAGATCACAATAGCAAACTGGATAGAATATTTAAACAGATGAGGACAGCAGAGTATAAGTAAACTTAGAAATAGGAATAAAAAGATCAAAGGCAATCAAATTTGATCGTGGTAAAGGCCAAGGGTTGCACCTCCAAATATTAAAATAGCGATAATTAGGGGGAAGATCATAAAGCTTTTATCCT
The DNA here is from genome assembly GCF_047304505.1 of Prochlorococcus sp. MIT 1318. Lineage (NCBI taxonomy): Bacteria > Bacillati > Cyanobacteriota > Cyanophyceae > Synechococcales > Prochlorococcaceae > Prochlorococcus > Prochlorococcus sp. MIT 1318. Next base: position 2,049,770 of record NZ_CP138958.1, read on the forward strand.
GAAATGGGAGTTGGAAAATTACAATCATAAATCCAACCAAAGCTGAAGCAAAATATCCAATGGCAGAAGCCGTGAGTAGGAAATCTGATATTGGGAGACTAAGGCCAGGAACGGCTAGAATCCTACGAACAGACTTTAAACCATAAACAAAAGTAAGTATTGTAATAAGCAACATTAACCCTAGCAAGATCCACCATAAAGACTGTTGATTATAAAGAAGCCACCATGAATAACAAGAAAGGAAGAATGTGATCAGAGTAATGAGGCGATAGAAAACAGTTTGTTTCATTAGTTGACTTTATTTTCGAACATTCTATGTGGAAAGAATAGCTTATTCAAATACAAATTAAATTAAATAGAAAGGTATCCTTAGGATATTATCGCATGGATAAGCAGGTAAAGCTTCATGGATAGAAGACATATGGCTTTCGGATAAGAGCTTCATACCTTCTGGAATGAAGTGAAAAGTTTATAATATGAAAAATGATGCGTAAGAGAGAGTAAAAGGCAAATAAAAAGGCTTACCATATAAATCTTAAGACTATTAAGAGAATGGCTTATATAACTATGTGGTGATAGCTAGAGGTGGAAGTCAAAGATTATTATTGCATAGAACCAACTAAGACCACAGTTGCTTGACTGAAAAGAAAAAAAGAAGAAAATGAAGGGGCAAGAGAATTATAGAAATTTTGCTCTTAAGCTAATGAAAGACGAAAACCCATGGCTTGACATTAAGGAAGTAGAGGCCTGGCTTGGCACTACCCAAGTTTTTAAAAACCTCTCCTTAAAATTGAAGCAAGGAGAAAACACGGCAATCCTAGGGCCAAATGGATCTGGTAAAACAGCACTGGTAAAATTAATTACTCGAAATATATATCCCATCGTAAAGAAGGGCTCTACGCTAAAAATCTTCAGTAATCAAACAATTAAATTAAATCAGCTTCGTTCACGTATAGGGGTTGTTTCCACTGACCTGGAGGTACGAACACCAAATTATATTAGTGCGAAGGATGTTGTGTTATCTGGACTTTATGGCTCAATAGGAATTAACCGTAACCATAGCCCGAACAAAAAAGAGATCAAAAAAGTACAGAACCTTATTTCAGAGCTTGGACTTGGAGACATTGATGCAAGATCATTCGGTGAATTATCAGATGGAGAAAGGAGGCGACTATTAATCGCAAGGGCAATGATAAATGAACCAGAAATTTTAATATTAGATGAACCCACAAATGGACTGGATCTAAAAGCACGACACCAGTTACTAAAATACATTCGTATGTTATGTAAAGGCAAAACCACGATCATTCTAATAACAAATCGTGTAGAAGATATAGTAAAAGAAATCGAACGAATCATATTCCTAAAGAAAGGAGCAATCATTCGCGATGGAGCAACTAACGATCTACTACAATCAGAACCACTAGGAAAACTCTATGAAACACCACTTGAAATTATCTTTGCTAATGGATATTATCAAGTCATTCCAGGGTAGTTACAAACAATATGTATAGTCAGAAAAGTGTATTCATAGCATTAAGCTATTGTTAGCACAATAGGAAAGCAGTATCGTTAGATTTTAAATAACCAATAAGGTCTCTTCTGACTAATCAGTATAGTATTTAAAAAAATCAAGCCATGATTAATATAATCAATAAACTTAGGATAAAGATTATTAGGATTGTCTGCCAGCGTAATCGAAATGCTGAACTTAATGGTGTGCTTCTTGATAGATGAATTTGTCTGCTTCTAGTCTTTGACCCCAATGGAGTTCCACAGGTCATACAAACCAAACGACCGGCAAGCGAACGGTCGGCCCTAAACATAAAGCCACCACAAGAACTACAGGATTTAGAGCTCATGAAGTCTGTGGAGTGAGAACAAGAACATATCTAAAGTTGAGAGGGACTTAACAATAGGAAGGAAATTATAATTTTAGTATAGCGAGATACGCAAAAGTCATCGCTACAACATACAAATGAACGTTGCCTAAAAAGAAGTATTAACAAAAGCGCCAAAATCCACAAATACGTTTGACAAGAATATTTTAATGAATAAAAAGAAACGTAGACTCATTTGGATAAATAAAATTATAGATAGAATATACAATAGGTAGAGACTCTGACGATAACCTGAATATTTTTGGCCAAAGAGAAACTTTAAAGAATAGACTAATCTTGATATTCTAAGTAAAAAGCAACTGGTGAGTTATTGCATATTAATAATGCATGTCATATCAAATGATCACCCTGGATTCATTTGGTGATTGATAATAAGCAAACAATGCAATTCATTATAGTGATAAATATCTAGATACCAATTAAGAGTGCAGACGGTCGGATTAATGCAATTTAGTTAATAACAGACACGCTGAAGTGTAGGATTAGATGCAATCAATTAGGTTGACATACCTGTGGAACTGAGAGTTGTAAGCTCAAGTATTTTTGGATAAGTGATCCGTTTAAATAAAACAAAGGACAAATATATCGAAAGTGATAATTTGTATATAAAGATAAAAGGTACAAAAACTATCTAGGTATAAAAAGCATTAGTGGATTTCTATTGAGTCCAATCGTTTACGAAAATCTCCCTTTGGCATGCCTCCTTTAAGTTCACCATGAATAGTGAATTCACCCTCTGGATCACTAACTAGCAAATAAGTAGGCCAACCCATGCCAACTTTATTTGGGTATTGGGCAAGCAACAACCGCCGGTAACGACGATAAGTATCTGTATCCTGAAGCATAACATTGACAAAGCCATAGCCAAGTTCCTTACTGACGGCTTCATCGTAATGACTCATGCGGTGACAGGTGCCACAATCCTCTGAGCTGAACTTAAAAACAGTGATTGTTCCCATGGAGGTAGTGTGATCATGTCAATGTACCTAATATATTAGCATGTCATATATATTCTAAACCGAAAGCTGAAAAGGAGTATTTTTTAGCGATAGATTAAAACCTAATGAGTGAAAGTCAAGTGTTGCTAGTTCATTGATATGGTGATCATAATTTTTTAGAATAAATAAATTCTATTACTCAATCTAATTCATGAATACAAGCTATGCGTACAAATAGCTCATTTGAATACCAATGCAATTGGTCACAAGGAAATATTTACGAGGCCAATTAAAACTCTAATGCTCGACTAAAGCAAACTATAGTAATAGTAAGAATTTTAGGCTAAAAACTTGCTTAATTTCTTTGGGGGGGCGGGTAAATTATCTGTAGATTTGTTCTATAGACTAATTTAAATCTTTGTTTTATGATAATAATACGAAAATGCTAATTCCCTAATAAGAAATGAGTGTGCACTCAAACATATCACTTGAAGAGTACTGTAGGCCCTTCATTGCATCTGCTAAACAATGGCCAAGCCTTCCACTAGCAAATCAACCAGGAATAGAATGGTGGCAAAAATGGCTAAAAGATACAGCTTGCGAAGGATATTTCGAGAGTTTGCGTTACTATCTACCACAGCTATGGATTAATCCTCATAATGGAGCGAGTAAATCCGAGAGATACAAACAATTAGTACTACGAGGTAAAGCAATGAATAATGATGAAAATGATAACATTCTGAAGCTTAAGGATCTACAAGGTTTTTCAGTTCGATTAGTCGACCACCCCTGCGGAACATACCCTGTAATAGAGATAAATGATCAGGATGATTTTTTGAATGTGGTACGTTGCTTAGCATACCGCTGTGAACAAACACATATCCAATCTTCTGTTCATGCCCAAGCTGTTGCTGGTTTAATTCACTGGGGGTTAATCCAAAATATAAATATTAAGGAACGATGTCAGTTGATTATCTTACATCGCTCTCCATATAGCTCACTGCCTATAAGTGTTATCCCAGGGAAACCGACAACAAAAGCATGGCTTGAAATCTCTCAACATTGGCGACTTGAACATGAGCTAACCCATCTCGCCACCCAACAATTAGCTGGCGAAATGAGATTAAACCTATTTGATGAACTAGTAGCAGATGCCCTAGGCATGCTTAGGGCGCTAAATGTGTTTTCTGCCGACTTGTTTAGACAAGGGCTAGGGCTAAATAATGATGCTTCAACAACCACAACTGGACGAGTTCATACATATCTAAAAGGATTGAATGAGAATGCTAGTAAATTAGCTTGTCAGTATGTACTGAAACGTGCACATGAATTAGAGCAATTATTAGAAGCTGGAATAATACCAGATGAGCGAATGGCTCTACTAAACTATCTGACAAAACAGAAGCTTGATCAACCATTCACGGCCAATAAGAACCCGTAAAAACAAGTCGAGCTTGAAACAGATTTATAAATTATCTTTGACACAAAAGAAGACTCTATTGTATAAATTGTTTACAAAAATATTTGTCACTGGCGTATGTATTGAGCCAAATTAAACTAAACAGTTAGCAACAAGGTAAAACTATGTAAGCAGAAATTGAACTATATATTACCTGGCCAGGATTAAACAGGCCTGGTAGCAATAGTAAAAAAAGGAGGGGAGAGGCAAATCAAAGAAAGTTAGCCATCAATATCAATACTAACAAAAGAAATTTAAATGCAATACAAGGTAGACTATTATTGCTTAAATTCTAGCATGTTCTTACAAAAAATGATAGTGGTTTAATTGTAATTCACTCATTTCATTGACAATAACTTTTATTTGCTTAGGCAACGGCTTCCATTTGATCACTAGCTTGCTCCCGTTCCCAAAGGCTGCGGTATGGTCCCTGGACAGCAAGTAAGTCAGTGTGATGGCCTTGTTGGACCAGCCGTCCTTGTTCGATCACAAGAATTCGATCGCAGGCAGCGGCCGCAGAAAGCTGATGGCTAATCATCAGGATTGTCTGATTCTGTTGGGCACGAATCGAACTCAGGATTGACGCAGCTGTTTTGTTGTCCACACTGGCTAGAGCGTCATCAAGAACCACAACAGGAGCCTCCACTAGAAGTGCTCTGCCAAGAGCAGTTCGTTGACGCTGCCCGCCACTGAGAGTGATGCCTCTTTCGCCTACAAGCGTTTCCAATCCATCCGGGAAGCCCCTGATGTCATCCATCAGTCGGGCCTGCCTCGCAGATGTTTCAACTCGCTCCATAGAGGCCTGAGGATCGCCGTAACGAAGGTTGTCGGCGAGGCTGCTGGTGAAGAGATAGCCCTCTTGCGGAACAAGTGCCACATTGCTGCGCAGATCCTCGAGCAGCAAATCATTGACATCATGGTTGTCAATGAAAAGTTGCCCCCTTGGAACTTCCACCATCCTTCCTAGAGCTCTTGCCAGGGTCGTTTTCCCACATCCCACTGGCCCCACCACGGCGACGAGTTCACCTGGATTGATCACAAAGCTCAGTCCCGAAAGCGAGTCGGTCTTACTTTTGTCGTAACGAATCCGCAGTTCACGTGCTTCGATTCGACCTTTGAGCGGGGTCTCCAGGCTTAATGGTGTGGTTGAGTTGCGAATCATCGGGATACGCTGCAGAAGCTCTTCCACACGCTCCAAGCTCACCTGTCCGGTCTGGAACGTGTTGAGGGTGAAACCAAGTAGTGCAGTAGGAAAAACTAAGCGCTCTACAAAAAGGATCAAGGCCACCAATCCGCCGATGCTGAGGGTGCCTTCTTCCAGTTGACCGCTGCCAAGTGCCAAAAGTAGGAGCAGTGAAACCGAGGAGATTCCACCCAGCAAGGGGAAGAGGGTGCTGCGAGTTCGTGCCAGGCGAATAGCACTATCTTTATAGGTGTTGTTTCGCTCAGCAAAGGCATCCTGTTCAGGTTGCTCCTGGCCATAGATCTTGATGGCACTTATGCCTGAGAGATCCTCCTGGATCAGTTCGCTGAGACTTGATAGAGCTTCCTGCTGGCGTTTTTGTTGCCGCATCATTCGCCCCCCAAACAGGCGCACAGTGCCAAGCATTACTGGATAGAGAGAGATCGCGGCCAGGGTTAAGCCTGGGTCGATGGCCAGCATCGCGGGAAGAGTGAAGCAGTAAGCCAACACAGTGTTGGTAAGGCTAAGAATCGCGAAGCCAAGTAGACGACGAATGTTTTCAACATCGCTGGTTGCGCGGCTGATGACTTCACCACTACCGGTCTCCTGCACCCAGCCTGGTTCCTGCCTAAGCATGTGGTCAAAGATGCGCTGGCGCAGGTCCACCTCCACTTGGCGACCGACACCGAAAACCAGTTGCCTAGACACCAAACGCACGATGCCCATGATGCTGGCGAGAATCACAATCCAGCTGGCCTGACGCATCACGTCAGTGATGGCAAAGCCTTCTTGGAGATCATCAATGATGCGCCTCACCTCTAGGGGGATGATGACGCTGACAATGTTCACCACCACGAGGGCCATTGCACCCATCAGCACAGTGCGGCGATGGGGCTTTAGATAACGACCAATGAGATCGAGGCGAAATGCTGCCATGCAGGTATCGCTACATGGTTCAACCTATGCAGCCAGTTTGATGAGCGAGCCTAGAGGGATTCTTGAAACATTGCGATCACAGATCCTTAGCTAATCAGTATTAGAACCATCCAATCCAGGTGAATGCTGGCGATTAAGTAACGTTGCTGCTCACTAACGAACGAGCTCCGGATGTCAATCTGGTCTCTATGCCCTGATTGTTGATTCGATTCATCGTCCTTCAGGGGTGCAAGATTTTTAGTGTGAGGGTCTCAAGATCCTTAAGTTTTTGGGATTGAATGACGCAACGCTAAATGCCTGAGACCTTTGGCCTTGGCGCTAGTTGCAGCAATCAGAAAGTCGTTCCTATCCAGCTTCAATAGCGCCGTTTGAATGGATCAGAGGTCTTTCTTGCTGTTCTCTTGTAGAAATTCTCGCCAGTAGCAAAGTTTTAGGGGATAGTGGTGTTGTCCCCATCACCCAGCCCGGAGTGCTTTGCACCCGGGTTTTTTTCTGCTCCGATGCCTACTTCAGCTACTGCCTCTTCCTCTTGGTCGCAAATCCTCGAGATGTTGCTCGAGGGACAAAACCTTCCGGAGGTGGAAGCAACTGCCTTGATGGAGGCTTGGTTGGCGGAACAACTAACCCCTGTGCAGACCGGTGCGTTTCTAGCGGCTTTGCGAGCCAAGGGGGTAACAGGAAATGAGTTATCAGGCATGGCCCAGGTGTTGCGAGGTGCTTGTCCCTTGCCGTGCCCATTGCCAGACATCCCTATGGTCGACACTTGTGGAACAGGTGGCGACGGTGCAGACACCTTCAACATCTCAACCGCAGTGGCGTTTACTGCTGCCGCCTGCGGGGCGAATGTGGCTAAGCATGGCAATCGCAGTGCAAGTGGCAAAGTCGGTTCAGCAGATGTTCTTGAGGGCCTGGGTCTACAGCTCAAGGCCCCTCTTGTCTCCGTGGTGGAGGCCCTGGTTGAGGTAGGCGTCACATTTTTATTTGCCCCAGCCTGGCACCCCGCTTTGGTCAACTTGGCCCCGTTGCGGCGCAGCCTTGGAGTGCGCACCGTCTTCAATCTTCTGGGTCCACTGGTGAATCCTTTGCAACCAAATGCCCAGGTTCTCGGGGTAGCTAAGGCTGAGCTGCTCAATCCAATGGCGGAAGCATTGCAACGGCTTGGCTTGCAGCGGGCCGTTGTTGTCCATGGCGCTGGAGGCCTTGATGAAGCGTCGTTGGAGGGAGCCAATGCAATGCGTTTGCTTGAGAATGGTCACTTGCGACAAGCATCGATCGATTCGGCAGAACTCGGGCTTACTAGAGCTCCTTTGCAGGCTCTCCAGGGTGGTGATTTGGCAACAAATCAAGCGATTCTTTCCGCTGTACTTCAGGGAGGTGGCACCGCCCCTCAACGGGATGTAGTGGCATTGAACACAGCACTAGTGCTCTGGGCTGCTGGCCTACAAGATGATTTACGAGCAGGTGTTTCTACTGCAAAGACTTGCCTGCAGGAAGGCCTCCCCTGGCAAAGGTTAGAAGGGCTCCGCATGGCACTTGATCATCAAATTGGAGAATGAGACTGCGATGACTTCGGGATCCTTCTGCTGATGATTGCTTCATCGCGAAATTCGGCGCTCTTGATGCTTGCTGATGGCACGGTGCTTGAGGGGGAGGCCTTTGGTCATCGCGGTGACGCGATGGGCGAGGTGGTTTTCAACACCGGCATGACGGGCTACCAGGAAGTCCTTACGGATCCCAGTTACTCCGGTCAGTTGGTCACATTCACCTATCCAGAGTTGGGCAACACAGGCGTAAATCTTGATGATCAAGAATCATCCCGGCCTCATGCAAAGGGTGTCATCGCCCGTCAACTCTCCCCAACGCCGAGCAGTTGGCGTTGCCAACAGTCGCTGCAGACTTGGCTGGAGGAGAAAAGAGTTGTTGGTATCTCAGGTGTTGATACCAGGGCGCTTGTGAGACATCTGCGCGAGGTCGGAGCGATGAATGGGGTCATAAGCAGCAATGGTTCCACCCCTAAGCAGCTGATGGAACTGTTGCAGCAGGCTCCATCGATGGAGGGATTAAACCTTGCAGATCAGGTCTCAACGAAAGATCCATACCGCTGGAGATCAACTTGTGCTGTGGGCTTTGATCAAAGGTTGAAGCAACAAATTGATTCGCCCTATCGCGTTGTCGCGATTGATTTCGGTATCAAGCGGGCCATACTCGACCGTTTGGTCGCTCACGGTTGTGAGGTCACCGTCCTGCCGGCCAGTTCAGATTTAGCCACCGTGTTGAGTTCACAACCCGAGGGCGTTTTTCTATCTAATGGACCTGGTGACCCTGCTGCCGTGACTGGTGGTATTGCCCTGGTTAAAGATCTTCTCAATAAGGTTGATATCCCCCTGTTTGGCATTTGCCTGGGTCATCAGATTATTGGGCTTGCCATGGGTGGCCGTACTTTCAAATTGGCCTATGGCCATCGCGGGCTCAACCATCCCTGCGGCACAACGGGGCAGGTGGAGATCACCAGTCAAAACCATGGATTCGCACTTGACGCCTCGTCTCTGTCACAGGTCAACGTGGTTGTGACCCATCTCAATCTCAATGACCGCACTGTTGCCGCGATAGCGCATCGGGATCGACCTGTTTTTGGTGTGCAATACCACCCGGAGGCGAGTCCTGGTCCTCATGATGCAGACCACCACTTCGCTCACTTTGTTGAGCTGATGGCAGATCGTCGCTGAAGCGTGGTGCGGATCACTCAGTATCACTACACTTCGTGCCATTGCGTCCCGGGGGACTGGTCCCATCACAGAATTGCAGCGACTGACCGTTTCTCTAAGAGGGGGTTTTGAACGTCGGCAGGGTTGTCTGGTGTTCCAGTTCACTGGCCAGCTAGACGCTTATTCCGAGAAGCAGTTCATCACCTACGTAGAGGATGTGCTCTTGGCCAATGCTGCTCCTTTGGTTATTGACCTGAACAAGATTGACTTTCTTGACTCTTCTGGCTTAGGGGCTTTGGTTCAAACTGCAAAGAAGTGCACCGATGCCAAACGGTCATTTGCCCTTGTGGGCAATGCAAGGGTCGTCCAAACTGTAAAACTTGTGCGGCTTGAGGATTTTCTCCACCTGGCAGTTGATCTGCGTACGGCTTTAAATCAGTTGAAGGCTTGAACAATTGGATTCGTAGTCAGTCAGCGATTGGCGGTGCTAATGAACTGGGACCGTTGCAGTTGGCTTGGCTTGGTGATGCTGTTTGGGAATTGCATCAGCGTCTGCGTCATTGTTACCAACCTGGCAGATCTGAAGATCTACACCGAGCTGTTGTTGACGAGGTTAAGGCCGCTGCTCAGGCAGAAGCTCTGCTTCGCTTAGATCCGCATCTTTCAGATCATGAGAAGGATTTGGTACGGCGAGGTCGTAACAAATCCGGACGAGGACCACGCCGTGGAGATGCAGCGACCTACGGCAAGGCCACAGGGTTTGAGACAATGGTTGGCTGGCTCTTTTTGCAGAATCCGGCGCGGCTTGCGCAGCTCTTGGATCAACTGGAGGAGACCGAACACGACTTGCTATAGCTTCTTCTCTTCTTATGAGCTCCCGCTTTGATCGCCGTTCAGGCAACCCCCCTCGTGGTGGTCGTCCTAGAGGAGGTCGTCCTGGTGGGATCCGACGGGATGGCGATGGGGTTTCTGGTCGATCTGCTTACGGAAGCCGCTCTTCCGGCAGCCGCCCATCGGGTGGTCGTTCCTCTGGATCGCGAGGGGTGTATCGCTCCAGGCCTGATGGAGAAGCTGGTGATAGCCCTTCAAAAGTCTTCAATGGTGAAGACTCTGGGCAGGGCCGTTTTAACCGTGATCGTTCTCGCTCTGAGCAGGGGCGTTTTAGCCGGGATCGGCCTCGCTCTGAACAAGGGCGTGCAAGTGAAACTGACAGAAAAGAGGCTCGTCGATTTCGTGATGAGAGACCATCACGACGTCGCAGCGATGAACGGCTAGGGCGACGTCCCTCCTTGGGAGAACGTTCACGTCCTGCAAACAGGCAGTTGCCTTCAAAAAGATTCGATCCATCTACTTCGGATCGCGTTCCAGAGGCAGAAACATTTGGACCTGCTGCTGCCGATGATTTGCTTTGGGGACGTCATGCCAGCCAAGCTGCTCTGGAAGCTGGGCGCCCGATTCATCGCATCTGGTGCACATCAGATTTACGAAGCGCACCAAGGTTTTTGCAATTGCTTCGTGAGGCCAAGTCTTCAGGAGTACTGGTGGAAGAAGTTACCTGGGCTCGTCTCGGTCAACTCACAGGTGGTGCTGTGCATCAAGGAATTGTTCTACAGACTGCTGCCGCGGAGACCCTTGATTTGCAAAGTCTGATCGAGGGATGTGCGGGTCTTGGGGAATCGCCCCTTTTACTTGCCCTCGATGGCCTAACGGATCCCCACAATCTTGGCGCCATTATTCGATCTGCAGAGGCTCTTGGCGCCCATGGAGTTGTTCTCCCACAACGACGAAGTGCTGGTCTCACTGGTTCGGTGGCCAAGGTTGCAGCAGGCGCTTTGGAGCATCTACCAGTAGCGCGTGTCGTGAATCTCAATCGCTCTTTAGAAGCACTGAAGCAGGCGGGATATCGAGTTATTGGCCTGGCGGAGGAAGGGGACATCACCCTTCCAGATGTCGATCTAGACGGACCTTTAGTGATCGTAACGGGATCAGAGAAGCAGGGGATCTCTCTCCTAACTCGTCGCCATTGCGATCAGCTTGTACGCGTTCCATTGCGGGGGGTTACTCCCAGTCTGAATGCCTCTGTTGCTACTGCGATGTGTTTATACGAGGTTGCCCGTCGTGGCTGGATGAAGGGGGTTCATGGCCAAACTCCATCCCCCAGGATCGTGCGGCCTCAATGCCCTTTGCCGGTCATCTCTTGCGACTCCATTTCCGTGGAGTCAGAACCCATTGCCAAGACCAATCATTCGCCAATCCATCAGCCAGATGAGATTGAGCGGTTTGGGGAGGCTTTGCCGTCCAGCCTGGCTAACCAGCAACTTTGTTCCAAAGATGATGAACCACCGATGGATCGCAAAATAGGGGATTTGCAGGCAGAAAGAACTTCGATTGAGGATGAGGATTTGCTGACCAGTCAGGATTGCAATTTTGACGTTCGTGAGGATCAATCACCTGATGAAGAGAGTGTTCAGCGTTGATCCAAAAATTCCTTCGCAGCCGACAGCGGAACACCAATTGGAACATGACGAGGCAAAATAATGCTCATCCGCAAACCTCAATCATGGGCTCATTGATTAGGCCCCTGCGTAGCCTCGTCAATGGCTTTGGTTTGGCTTGGTGGGCCAGGGTTGAAACCCGTGAACCAAATGTCACCTATTGGTTCGGCCCTTTTTTGACCCGAAAGAGTCTTGAGGTCAAGATATCGACCTTCGTTGCGGATCTCTCTTTTGAGGGACCTGCGTCTGTGAATCACACCCTCGTGCGTTGTCGTCGCGTTGAGCCGCTGACGATCGCAGTCGAAGGCTGGTCAGACGACTGATAGCGTCGCTGCTGCACAGCACAGCACCGCAAGCCGATGGCGATCGCTGAATGGCGTCAGCAACTAAAGCTCGGCGAGGTTTCCGCCAGGGAACTCACAGATCACCAACTTGCTCGTATCGCAGTGGTGGATCCCACTCTGCACGCTTTTCTGGATATCACAGCAGCTCGAGCTCGTGCCGATGCCGATCGCATCGATGAGGCCTTGGCTGCGGGTGAGTCTCTGCCACCTCTGGCTGGTGTGCCTTTGGCAATTAAGGACAACCTCTGCACGAAAGGAATACGCACCACCTGTTCCAGTCGAATGCTGGAAACCTTTGTGCCGCCCTATGAATCCACCGTCACTGAGCGCCTCTGGCAGGCCGGTGCTGTGCTTCTCGGGAAAACAAATCTCGATGAGTTCGCCATGGGTAGCTCGACCGAGACATCTGCGTTTGGGGCTACATCCAATCCCTGGGATATCAGCCGTGTGCCGGGTGGTAGTTCTGGTGGCAGTGCAGCAGCTGTTGCGGCAGGTGAATGCATGGCTGCCTTGGGTTCGGATACTGGGGGCTCAATCCGTCAGCCCGCTTCATTTTGTGGAGTCGTAGGCCTTAAACCCACCTATGGCCGTGTCAGTCGTTGGGGTTTGGTGGCTTTTGCCAGTTCTCTTGACCAGGTTGGACCATTCACGACCAACGTGGCCGATGCTGCTGAGCTTTTACAAGTGATCGCAGGATCTGATCCTCGTGACTCCACTTGTCTCAATGTTGCTGTTCCCGATTATTGCTCTGCCCTTTCGCAACCAATGTCTGGGGTACGCATCGGCTTGATTCGTGAGTGCTTTGACCAAAACGGCTTGGATGCGCAAGTGAAGAGAACAGTTTTGACAGCTGCAGAGAAGCTGCAATCCTTGGGAGCGGAACTGGTTGAGGTGAGTTGCCCACGCTTTAGCGATGGCATCGCCACCTATTACGTGATTGCCCCATCGGAGGCTTCGGCCAACTTGGCGCGTTACGACGGGGTGAAGTACGGCTACCGAGCTGAAGGAGCTGATGCTCTAGCCGCGATGACAGCCCGAAGTCGCGCAGAGGGTTTTGGTAGCGAGGTGCAGCGACGCATCCTGATCGGCACCTATGCCCTGTCGGCTGGTTACATGGATGCTTACTACAAGAAAGCCCAGCAGGTCCGCACATTGATCCGTCAAGATTTTGATGCGGCCTTCCAAACGGTCGATGTGCTGCTGACACCCACATCACCTACCACTGCATTCCAAGTCGGTGCCCACGCTGATGATCCACTTGCCATGTACCTGGCTGACCTGCTGACGATCCCAGCCAACCTGGCTGGCTTACCTGCCATCAGTCTTCCCTGTGGATTCGATGACGATGGCCTTCCGATAGGGGTGCAGTTGATTGCAAATGTGCTGGAGGAGTCACGCCTCCTACAAGTGGCTTTTCACTATGAGCAAGCAGCAAACGTGATGGCAAATCAGCCGCAGGGAAACTTCATTCCCTAAACGATCTATTGCACTAGATGCAGCGTTTGGCTACTTGAACAACCCTGCATCTTGCGCCTCCTCCTAGGCTGGGGGCATGGCATTCGTTCCTCTTCACAACCACAGCGACTACAGCCTTCTGGACGGAGCTACACAGCTCCCCCAGATGGTGAAGCGAGCCAAGGAGCTAGGCATGCCCGCTCTGGCACTCACCGACCACGGTGTGATGTATGGCGCCATTGAACTGCTGAAGCTTTGCAAGAACGCTGAGATCAAGCCGATCATCGGCAATGAGATGTATGTGATCAACGGGTCTATTGAGGATCCGCAACCGAAGAAGGAGCGTCGTTATCACCTGGTGGTGCTTGCTAAGAACGCTGTTGGCTATCGCAATCTTGTGAAACTCACCAGCATTAGCCATCTGCGCGGCATGCGCGGCCGAGGCATCTTTGCAAGGCCATGCATTGATAAAGAACTGCTGAAGGCCTATAGCGAGGGGTTAATTGTTGCCACCGCTTGTCTTGGTGGGGAGATTCCTCAAGCCATCTTGCGCGGTCGCATTGATGTAGCAAGGGATGTGGCCCGTTGGTACCAGGAGGTCTTTGGCAAAGACTTCTATCTCGAAGTTCAGGATCACGGCTCCCCGGAAGACCGAATCGTCAATGTGGAGATTGTGAGCATCGCCAAAGAGCTAGGGATTGAGCTGATTGCTACCAATGACGCCCATTACCTCAGCAAGAACGATGTGGAGGCCCATGATGCCCTGCTTTGTGTGCTGACAGGCAAGTTGATCAGTGATGAGAAGCGTCTGCGCTACACAGGCACTGAATACATCAAGTCTGAACAGGAGATGGGACGGCTATTCGCCGATCATCTCGAACCTGATGTGCTGCAAGAGGCTATTGCCAACACAGCAGCCGTTGCCGAAAAGGTTGAGGAATACTCAATCCTCGGTAGTTATCAGATGCCTCGTTTCCCGATTCCTGAAGGACATACCGCCGTGAGTTATCTACACGAGGTCTCTGAGCAGGGGCTACGGCAAAGGTTGAAACTGGCAACGGCAGATCCAATTGATGACCATTACGGCGAAAGGCTCACCTATGAGCTGGGTGTGATGGAACAGATGGGCTTCCCCACCTATTTCCTTGTGGTATGGGATTACATCCGCTTTGCACGTGAACAGGGCATTCCAGTAGGACCAGGGAGGGGGTCAGCAGCTGGCTCACTCGTGGCATATGCCCTTGGTATTACCAACATTGACCCTGTTCAAAACGGATTGTTATTTGAGCGATTCCTAAATCCTGAGCGTAAGTCGATGCCTGATATTGACACTGATTTCTGTATTGAACGTCGTGGTGAGGTGATCGACTATGTCACACGTCGTTACGGCGAAGACAAGGTTGCTCAAATTATCACTTTTAACCGAATGACCTCCAAGGCCGTCTTGAAGGATGTAGCCCGGGTGCTTGATATTCCCTATGGAGATGCCGATCGACTTGCCAAGCTTATTCCCGTAGTAAGGGGAAAGCCTGCAAAACTAGCTGCGATGATCGGCAGCGATTCGCCGAATGCTGAATTCCGTGAGAAGTATCAGAACGATCCTGTCGTTACAAAATGGGTCGATATGGCGATGCGCATTGAAGGTACAAATAAAACCTTTGGCGTTCATGCCGCTGGAGTCGTCATTGCTGCTGAGCCCCTAGATGATCTTGTACCGCTTCAGCGTAATAACGATGGACAGATAATTACTCAATACTTCATGGAGGATGTGGAGTCGATGGGGTTGTTGAAGATGGATTTTCTTGGGCTCAAGAATCTCACCATGATTGACAAAACACTTGAGCTTGTTGAAGTCAGCAATGGAGAGAGAATTGATCCTGATCAATTGCCACCAGAGGATCCTGAAACTTTTGCCTTACTTGCGAGAGGAGATCTTGAGGGCATCTTTCAACTTGAATCGAGTGGGATGAGACAGATTGTGCGTGACCTTCGCCCCTCATCTCTTGAAGATATCTCCTCAATTTTAGCTTTGTACAGACCAGGTCCTTTGGATGCCGGATTGATTCCAAAATTCATCAATCGGAAACATGGTCGAGAGGCAATTGATTTTGCTCATGCTGCCCTTGAACCAATCCTTAAGGAGACTTACGGGATCATGGTTTATCAGGAGCAGATCATGAAGATTGCCCAGGATCTAGCTGGCTATTCTCTGGGCGAAGCTGACTTGCTACGGCGTGCAATGGGCAAGAAAAAGGTTTCAGAGATGCAGAAACATCGCAGTATTTTTGTTGAAGGTGCAAGTCGAAGTGGTGTTGATCAGAAGATCGCCGATGAGCTTTTCGACCAAATGGTTTTGTTCGCCGAATATTGCTTCAACAAGAGTCACTCAACTGCTTATGGAGCTGTTACTTATCAAACTGCCTATTTAAAGGCACATTATCCAGTTGCCTATATGGCGTCATTACTGACAGTCAATGCTGGCGCTAGTGACAAGGTGCAGCGCTATATCTCAAATTGCAATGCGATGGGGATTGAAGTGATGCCGCCAGATGTGAATGCTTCAGGGATTGATTTCACCCCTGCTGGTGATCGCATCTTGTTTGGTCTTTCTGCTGTGAGAAATCTTGGCGATGGTGCAATCAGACAGCTAATTGCCAATCGCGATGGTGATGGCCCCTTTGTCTCCCTTGCCGATCTCTGTGATCGTCTGCCCTCCAATGTTCTGAATCGTCGCGGGCTGGAATCTCTTATTCATTGCGGAGCCCTAGATGCTATAGACCCTGAATCGAACCGGGCCCAGTTAATTGCCGACTTGGAGCTTCTGATCCACTGGGCTGCTTCTCGTGCCCGTGATCGACTAAGTGGTCAGGGCAACCTATTTGATCTTGTAGCTGGAGCAGCAGACGAGCAAACGTCTGATGAGCTGAGCACTGCACCCAAGGCAGCACCGGTTCCCGACTACCCACCGACTGAAAAGCTGAGACTTGAAAAAGAGTTGGTTGGTTTCTACCTTTCTGATCACCCTCTCAAGCAGCTCACTGCTCCAGCTCAATTGCTGGCGCCCATAGGTCTTGCCAGCCTTGAGGATCAGCCTGACAAGGCGAAGGTCAGTGTGATCACGATGCTGACGGAGATGCGCCAAGTCACAACCCGCAAGGGCGATCGCATGGCAGTTCTCAAGATTGAGGATCTCACCGGTGGTTGCGAAGCTGTGGTGTTCCCCAAGAGCTATGCCCGCCTATCAGATCACCTCATGTTGGAAGCGCGACTGCTCATCTGGGCCTCTGTTGATCGTCGCGACGACCGTATCCAATTGATCATTGATGATTGCCGCGCCATCGATGACCTACGACTGCTGTTGGTGGAGTTGATGCCTGATGAAGCCTGTGACATCACTGTGCAGCACAAGCTTCGTGAATGTCTCCATCAGCATCGCCCAGCCAAGGATGAATTTGGCGTGCGGGTACCCGTGGTGGCAGCGGTTCGCCAGGGTCCCCAGGTGCGTTACGTATGCCTAGGTCATCAATTCTGCGTTCGAGACGCTTCTGCTGCACTCAGTTCCCTTCAACAGCAGGCATTCAAAGCTCGATGCAGCGACCGACTATTTGTCTGATGTTTGTCCGGATTCCTTTGGCTTGGTCTCTGATTTTGAGCCAGGTTGATTAGCTTTGCTTGAATCGCGCATTCTTCCTATGTTGCGACCAATGTGTTCCAATCCAAGCAGGCTGCCTGGGGCATCTTCCCAGCTGGCAGATAGAACCCCATAACTCAGTCCTATCAAGCCAACGAGGAAGCAGGCTCCTGAAGTGATCAGCGTTATGAATGGTGAGATATCAGCAATGCCACGGCTCACAATCAGATAACTAACTACAAAAACACCCATCCCTGCAGCAGTAGGCAGACCCGAGGCAAAGATCACGCGCCGCAGCATGCGATTTGCCACCGGCTTTGGAATGGCCTGCTGACTGCTGGAAGTCGCTTTTGCTTTCTTGATCTTTGGCAATTTGGATCTCTTTTGGGGCAGGATTTTGTTAGCCGTTCCGCTCTTTTCTGGGCCGAAAGGCATAGCTTTGCTTCGTTCAGCCATCTGCTTAAGAATTAGAGGGAAATCGCCAAAAGGGATTTAACCGCGGATGCCTAGTTTGGTGATCAGGCCGTTATAGCGCTGTTCACTTTTTCCGCGTACATAACTGAGCAGGCGCTTGCGACGACCAATCATCTTGAGCAGTCCCTGACGGGATGAGAAGTCGTGCTTGTTCTCCTGCAGGTGCGAGCTGAGCTTTGTAATCCGCTCGCTAAGCATTGCCACTTGCACCTCCACAGACCCTGTATCGGTTCCATGGGTTTGGTTGGCGTTGATCAGCTGTTGCTTTTCTGTTGTATCGAGCGACATGCTTGTCGTTTTGCCCTAAGAGACCAAAAAAACAATCTAACTCTTTGAGGACCATTGTTTAGGCAGCTTCCTGACTAAGCCAGCGCAGGCTTGCTCTCAGCCAGGCGTCAGTGTCGTCGATAGAGGGGACAGACTCAGGCATGTCACTGGCTCCTATTGCAGCACCGCTGGCCACAGCCCTTATGGCACGGCGTATTTCAAGATCTTCGTAACCAAGGCCCCCAAGGGTGATCTGTAGCTCATGCAGACTTGAATCCTTGAGCTGATGCGAATCGATCACACCATTGTCCACCAGGGACATTCCAGGATCACGACAACTAAATTCAGCCAACTTTGTGCGCAATTCCACCGCAAGACGTTCGGCTGTGCGCTTGCCTACACCTTGAGCCTGACAAAGCTTGCGTAGGTCTCCCTGCACAATCGCCTCTACAAGTTCTCCGGTCTGACATTCCTCTAGAAGAGCGAGGGCCATCTGGGGCCCCACGCCGCTGACACCAATCAAGGTACGAAACATGTCCCGTTCTCGTCGTTCCGGGAAGCCAAACAAGCTGGGTCCATCATCACGCTGCACCTGATGGATCCAGAGGATGAATGTGTTTTGCCCGTGCTCCATTTCGCTGAGATGGCGCGGTGCAATCTGAACCTCGTAACCAACACCAGCACATGCCAGAACGACTCCTTGCCGAGTCCCTTGCTGCCAGGCTTCTACCTTTTGCCCTTGCAGCCAGCCAATCATGAGGTTGCTCTTGATGTCATCCATGCTGCCTGATCTGTCCAGCCTCTGCTTGATCGTTCGAGGTCCTGCTCAGAGCTTCTGGAGCTTGTTTTGTTTTGCGTAACCGGTCTAAAACTCATTTCCTGCAAGAGTTATCAGTGCCGTTGCCAGTAGATGTCAGCCTGAAGCCCTGTTACTACAGACTGAGTAATTGCAAACGGCAATTACCAGTCTCCTAGATCTTGAGACGGGGAATTCAGCAGAGATGGGCCGAGTGCATGTTGAAAAGCGAGATAACAGTCAACTACATGAGCATTGGGTCTTGAAGGTAATAGTTCACTTTGATTAGCAGCTACCTGTTGATTCAAAGCCTGTAGACATTGCGTTTTAATAGTTGCTCTAGTCTTATCAAAAAAAGGTGGGTTAGCGTTTAACTGTCTATTGATGACCATCTTCAAAAGAGGAACCCTAACAATCGACCCAAAGAAGAACTAGAACATGGATACCGTGTTGCCTATAGGCATGACGAGGTTAGACAACCTCATCATGGACATTCCTGTTCCACCTGACTACGATTGTTGTAGTTGATTAAAAAACATGGCGCCTTCTTACAGAGCAAAATAAATAACTCCATTTTTCTTCCCTAGAGAAGAATTCATTGGTTGGGTTCTGAAGATAATCAAACGATGAGGTTCATTTTGAAACCGGTCTCCCTACCAACTTGGACTCGTTTCGACTTGTTTCTACGTCCTAAAGGTGACGAGATCTAGATCTCGTCAGGCGCTCCTAGGGGTGAGCTTTTAAGGATTTTTTACAGAAATTGCCATCCGATAGCTTACAACTCGATCAACAAGATTGAGTTCGCAATCTTTTTTTCATGTTGGTTGCTTTTGGATATTTTCTTGTCTGCTTCTGAAGCTGATGAGTGTTGCTCCTAGTACCATCAGAGATCCAATCACGAACCAGCCATCAACGGGTTCAGCAAACAGCAGGACACCCCAGAGAGTTGCGAACAAAACTTGGAAATAGCCAATTGAACCTGCTGTGGCTGCTGGCAAAAGAGTTAATCCCTCGGTAATCCAGATTTGCCCAAGTTGGGTAAATAGGCCAATACCCAGTATCCAGAGCCAATCGATTCCAACTGGCAAGACTCCCTGATTCCCAAGGAAGAGCAGGGCTATTGGTATTGATGTCAATGGAAAGTAGAAAACGATCACGAGTTGATGTTCCTGCTTGGAAAGCTCACGTACGCAGACGTAGGCCAGAGCTGTAAATAGAGCACCTGAAAGCGCAATAGAGACAGATAAAGGGGAGTAACCGGTGAAGCTTGTGCCAAGCCATTCGGGTTTTAAAACCAGGGTGATCCCGAACCAACCGAGAAGTACTGCTATGCCAATACGTTGATGGATTCTTTCTCTTAAAAACATCCATGCCGCTAACGCAATAAATGTTGGATAGGTGTATTGCAGAACAGTTGCGGTAGCAAGGGGTAAGGACACCAGGGCGTCAAATACACAGAACAATGCCGCTGTGCCCAGCAGCCCGCGCAATAACAGCAACCTTTTACGGTGTCCCCAGGGGGAAACCCCAACCCGACTAAGCATGAACCAAGTAATTGCCAGGCTGATCAGAGATCTTGCGAACAAAATTTCTGCGACAGGTAAACGACCTCCAAGGTGTTTGACGCAAACGGTCATCAAGCTGAAGGCCAGAGCGGCGAGCAGGAGTGATTTGAACCCGCGCCTTTGGCTGTTTGTCTGCAGTTGGTTGTTGCCCTGCATTGACATCATTCATCTCATCCACAGAACTGAGGCAATGGCATAGTCAACAACACAAGAAAAGAGGCCATCCCTGAAAGCCTTTGCCAAAAGGGAAAGACCAGCAATAGGATTGAGATCGCCATGACGTTCCAAATTGGTGATAACAAGTCGCGTTGCTTTAAGAGAAGCAACCCACTCTCCTAATTCTTTTTAAATTGCACGACTGTAGAAATCTCTAATGGATTCAAAAGCCATGAAACTCTCCTCCTTTGGAGTTACTGCTATGGTGGCGTCCTTTGTGTTTGTTCCAGTAGCCGCCTGGGCTGGCCCAACGGTTTCTGTACCTGACTTTAAAAACCAGGTAGGAAGGTTGTCTTGGTGGAGCCCGCGTGTGAGCCGTCAGCTCGCGGATGCTCTTTCCAATGAACTAGCCCTTGCTGGTGGACTAACAGTGGTGGAACGGCAGAATCTCAAGGCCGTCCTCTCTGAGCAAGAGCTTGCCGAGTTGGGGATTGTGCGAAACGACGGAGACGCCGCACGTAGCCGTCAAATGCGTGGCGCCCGCTATTTGATTATGGGGCGTGTGAGTGGCTACGAGGATGGAGTTGAAACAAAGCAATCTGGAAGTGGGATGCGCTTTATGGGTTTTGGAGGCTCGAAGACTGTTTCGGAATCAAAGGCTTATGTTTCCATCGACCTCCGGGTAGTGGATTCCTCCACTGGAGAGGTTGTTGGTGCGCGAACAGTAGAGGGACGTGCGACCAGCACAGCTAAGCAGAAAGGCTCCGGCGGATCTTTGGCTCCCTTGGCTGGGCTTGTAGGAGGTGCATCCGGTGCAAGCGGGGCAGGGGCCTATGGCCTTGCGGCTGCAGGCACTTTTAGTTATGAAGAATCATCCAGCGAAAGTAATCGCACTCCCGCATCAAAAGCCATTCGCGCAGCTCTCATTGATGGTGCTGATTATGTGAATTGCCTATTGGTGATTCGTGATGGTTGTTTGGCGTCTTATCAGCAGCAAGAAGCAATTCGACGCTCTAATACACGTGATGTGCTGCAACTCGATTGATGTCGACCAAAGTTTTGTCATTTTTCGACAGGGCTGATTACGCCGTTTGCGCTGCCAATACATAGAGGACGATGTTGAAGAGGTTTTAAGTTGTTATTGATCTCGGCCTTGCTTGTCGAATGGATTGATTTTGCTGATCATGTTCTCTTCTCGACCTCTCGCAGCGCAACCAGCAAAATAAGGTCATGCCCGTCCCCCGTCTTCACCCGCGCACCATCGAGGCCGTCAAGGAGCGTGCCGACATTGTTGATGTCGTTGGCGAACATGTGGTTCTAAAGAAAAAGGGCCGTGAATTCGTAGGGATCTGTCCGTTCCATGACGACAGCAAACCATCGATGACGGTCTCGCCAGCGAAGCAGTTTTATTACTGCTTCTCTTGTGGAGCTGGTGGAAACTCGATCAAGTTCCTGATGGAGTTTCAGCGCCAGAGTTTTGGTGATGTGGTGCTGGAGCTTGCTCGCAAGTATCAACTACCTGTTGAGACGGTCGAGGGGCCCCAGCAGGAACGACTACGTCAGCAGCTCTCTCGTCGAGACAAGCTTCATCGTGCGCTTGCATTGGCGGCCGGTTGGTTTCGTGGCCAGCTGCGTACGCCAGTTGGTGCAAGTGCGCTGAATTACCTCACTGAGAAGCGGGGCCTTAGTGAAGTCACCTTGGAATCCTTCGGGCTTGGCTATGCCCCTGAGCAATGGGATGGTTTACTCAAGCACCTCCAGCAGGTGGAAGGTTTATCTGCTGAATTACTGGAAGCCGCCGGGCTTGTTGTGGCGCGCAAGGGGGGAGGAGGTTTTTATGATCGCTTTCGTCATCGTGTGATGGTGCCGATCCACGACCGCCAGGGAAGGGTGATTGGTTTCGGTGGACGCAGTCTTGATGGCTCAGAGCCGAAGTACCTCAACTCACCTGAGACAGACGTGTTCGAGAAAGGCAAGCATTTGTTTGGACTGGATCGAGCGGCGAATGCCATCCGTAAGGATGACCGGGCTGTGGTAGTCGAAGGATATTTCGATGTCATTGCATTGCATGCTGCAGGTGTCACCAATTCAGTGGCCTCCTTAGGCACTGCTTTGAGTAGTCAGCAGATCACCCAGATCTGCCGTTGCAGCGAAGGGAAGCGGATCGTGCTTAATTTTGATGCTGATGGAGCCGGTGTTCGAGCTGCGAACCGAGCCATTGGCGAAGTTGAACAACTGGCTTTGCAAGGCCAGTTGGAATTACGAGTGCTTCATTTGCCTTCTGGCAAAGACCCCGATGAATTTCTCAAAGATCATGGTGCTGGCGATTACAGGGCTCTATTAGATCAGTCACCTCTTTGGCTTGATTGGCAGATTCAACAGGTGTTGGAGGGCCGTGATTTAAGTCAAGCGGATCAGTTTCAGCAAGCAGTGAGTGGCCTGGTTGCATTGCTCGGCAAGTTGCCCCAGTCGGCCGTACGGACCCACTACCTGCAACAGGTTGCCGAACGCTTGAGCGGTGGGCAGGGCCGGTTGGCCTTGCAGTTGGAGGAAGACCTGCGCCAACAAGTGAAAGGGCAGCGCTGGCATGGCCGCTCAAGTCGCCATGAGCAACCTGGCGAGGCCAGTCAACGGGAGCGCAGCGAGGCGGAAATCCTGAGGTTATATCTCCATTGCTCAAATCATCGGGCTGCTATTCGCAGGGAGTTACGACAGCGAGAGCTGGAGGATTTTGCCTTACAACATCACCGTTTGCTTTGGGCGGCGATCACTGATTTGGAGGAAACCAATCTTGGTGCAGGACGTTTAGAGGCGATCAGTCGAGGAACTGACTCTGGTCATGATTTGGAGGATATTGAGTTACCACGGCTACTTACCGATCAGTTGCTCCTGGAGAACAGTGCTCTAGTCGCTCGTCTTACCCCGTTATTAGAGCTTGGCGAGGTTCATTTGGCGGCTATGGCTAAGCCACTGCTTCAGCTCCGGGGCACAGCAGCGGCTCTAGAACGCCAGAAATCCCTCAAGCGTTGTCGTCATCTTCTTGAGGCCTGGGGTGGTCAGCGTCTTGAAACTCTTGAGCGTTGTATTGCTGCTTTGATTCAAGAAGAGCGACAGCAACCTACTGAATCAGTCGATATGGAAAAGCGTATCGAAGCAATGTTTGAGGAGCTCAACAGCGATGCGTTGCGTTTCCAGGAGCTTTATTACAGCGAGCGCAAGCATATTGGTCACTTAGATCAGCAGCGGTGTGGTGGGTTCTCAGGCCAGGATGTCATTCCGGCTTAGGTCATCAGTCTGTGGATGCGCTTCACAAGCCAATCGGCGATATCAAAGAACTTGTTGTCTTGATTGACCATCACGATTCCTGCTTGCATCTTCTCGCTGATCTTTTCTAGCTTTTGAATGCACCGCTCAGCGAGGCTTTACCATCTACGTTTCAGTCCATTAGCAACAGCTGCGCAGGTCAGCGAATCCTTTGTAGGGCTGTCAGATAAGGCGTCAAGTTGTGGAGCTTAAAGATGAAACTCACTTGTCATTCTAAGCAGATGGTTGTCTCTACGGAGGTGTACTGAGGCCCTTTAACTGCACCATGGCTCTTTAAAGTGATGATCTCTTCTTAAATTTGATGGCATGAGCTTCTACGAAGCGATTTGGCACGGTGAGGGCATTGGTGATGGAGGTGATTTAGAGGAGTCTCTCCAGGCTTATATCGTGGTAAAACCTGAAGATGGCGACTGGACAGAAGCCTGTGCGAAGGACGGGGCGAATCCTCATGTGGATCACTACTCTTCCTTCGACGCTTATCTTGATAATGCCGATGCAATCGAGACGATTCCGGTAACCCCGGCGATGATTGCAGGAGCTGTACAACAACTTTCCTCATGATCGCTGTTTTAATCCAAAGGTTGCTGCGATTAGCCTCTGATGAGTGACGTCCCTATTGCCTTTGCTGGTTGCACGCCGGTGAATCATCTCTGGCCTCAGCTTGTTGAACGGCTGGGAATGGATAAATCAAAACGCGCAGTGCGTCAGGCGCTTGATTTGCAGGGCATGCAAGGTCATGCTGCAACTTTGCCGGTGCTTTTGGTTGAAACTTGTGGGGTCGCCTTGGCTAGTACTGAACTGCTGCGTCATCAGACCGGCCTCGCTTGCCATGGTGAGCGCATGGTATTGCTGTTGAATCGTCGCGAAGAGGAGGTGCAGCTTCTGCAGCAATTTTAAAATGCATGCACCCCCTAATGATCAAATAACAAAACCTCTCTTCTTCATTGTATATCTGTAGATCAGTTACTCTGCCTTGAGATTATTTTAATGGCGTTCAGTCACCTTTGCAGACTTTGCGGTAAATCTGTTGAGATTACTGAAGCATTTGCCAAGAGTATTCAGCGAACGGGAGGGTCTTCAATAATTTGCTCTACTTGCCTGGCTCATGAAACCACACACTTGTCGCCTTCTAGGCCATCAGCCAGGCTCTCATTTGTTCGTCTAATAACCAAGACTTTTTTCATAGTAACTTTTCTATTTATCCTCACTTCTTTCTTCTCTGCATGGCGCATTCTTTATGGATTGGAGATGTGGATGGAACCGAGCAAATCAAATCCAGCCCAATCCACTAACTAATGAGATCTGTTGACATTCAATTCTAAATTTCAGGCCAGCACCAACGGCACGTCATTGAGGCGAGTTGTGGCCGCGCGGCTGAGTTGATGACGACGCATGCTCCATCCTGGCTGCATGCCACAAACAGCCCAACTCACGGTTCCGCTGCCGTAACGGTGATTGAGTCGGTCGACGGTGTTCATTAGTCGATCGCGACGATGCTGCTCATCGGCATGAACTGCTACCAACAGGTGTTGTTGCAGATGGTCTGCGCTCTGTAGGTTTTGCATCAGCACCCCGGCTTTGTTTAAGCGGCGATGGGGCCGGTAGATTCGCTCTACTAGTGGCAAGGCTGCTGCTAGCAAGATTGCAGTGTCGTTGCTTGGCAAATCCAGTTGGATGGTAGCGGCTTGGCTGTAAAACGATGGCGCAAATGGGCTGGTACGTGTGAATACGGTGAGGATCCCGGCCCGTTGCTGTTGTCGTCGCAGTTTTTCACTGGCGCGCACCACGTAGCTTGCGATTGCCTGGCGTAATTCCTCTAGGTTGGCGATTGGTCGGCTAAAACTGCGGCTAACGCAGGTTTCCTGTTTTGATGTTGGGGCTAGGGCTAGAGGAAGGCAGGCATAACCTTGTAATTCTCGTTGTAGGCGTATGCCTACAACGCCGCAGCGGGCATGAAGTTGGCTACGTGGCATATCGCGCAATTGCCGGGCATTGGTTACGCCTCTAAGTCGGCACCAATGGGCCAACTTGCGACCGATCCCCCATACATTTTCGATAGCGACGCTCTCGAGCCATGTATCTGGATCACTAGCGGTGAGTAGGTTGAACACTCCAGCGTGAGCCGGTATGGCCTTGGCCAGGTGGTTGGCAAGTTTGGCCTGACCTTTACTGGCGCCAAGTCCGATTGCTATCGGTAGGCCCAGGTTGCGATGCACCTGGGCCCGTAGTTGACGGGCCCAGGGCTTTAGGTTGTCATCAGAGGGACCATTGATGTAAGCAAAGGCTTCATCAATCGAGTAAATCTCCAGCTCCTCACAATGTGCTTCCAGCAAGCTCATCAGTCGTTGGCTCATATCGCCGTAGAGGGCGTAGTTGGAGCTGCGCACGACAACGCCAAGTCGGTCCAATTTGTGACGGACCTTGAAATAGGGCGTGCCCATGCTGATTCCGAGAGCACGCGCTTCGGAGCTGCGAGCAACAATGCAGCCATCGTTGTTGGAGAGCACGACCAGAGGACGACCGATCAGCGAGGCGTCAAGGCTTTGCTCACAGGAGGCATAGAAATTGTTGCCGTCGATCAGAGCCGTGACCCGAGACATGGCGCTGAAGGGAAGCGAGCGAAACTATGCCCTATCCTAGTACAGAGATACTAGCGCCTGTTTGATGGCGAGAACGTGCTTTGCTGTGACAGCCAGTCGCAATGGTTGTCGTCAATGTGGCGAGGAGAATGTCAATGCAGACTGGCGGCCAATCATTACTTTGATTGGTTGTTTGGCTGCATTGGTCTTGCTTGGCTGCATCAAGGTTTCCAACCTCAAGCCTGTCGTTGTGACCTAGAAACCTTTTGCAATAGAGGATACTGGCTCAATGGCCGGCGAGGCGTAGCTGAATCCCTAACAATGTCTACAAAAAGTCGTCTATGACGTCTTAGCTGAACCTGGCCACATAGGTTGATTCCATGTTATGAGCAACCGCATCGGTCGGGTCTTTTGTAAAACCAACAAGACCAAAGGATTTGCAATGGCACCAACTCTAAGCAAGCATCAGAAAGATATTATGCAGAGAGTCAATAAGGAAACCTTCTCTGAATGGCTATCAAGAGGAGATAGGCAAGAGATCAGAGAGTTGATGGAAGAGGTCTGGATCGAATGGCTTTGCAAGGAAGATGATCAGTTCCGCGAACGTTACTATGAGCTTCAATCACAGGGTGATTGCGAATGGCTCAATATCAGAGAAGAAATCTTAGCTGTGCATGGCCATGTTGAGTCTCAAGAAGGAGCCTCAGAGCTTCAGCAAAAAGCGATTAAAGCCAATGGTATTAAACACTTACATGATTGGTTTGCATTTGTAGATGAATGTGTTCACGAGTATCTGGAAGATCTTGGCTGGGCAAGGGGGCCGGAGGAGAAATCCCTGAATTACTCCCACACCTCTGTTTCTGATTGGGTTTCCGATCAAGAGGCAAATGAACAACAAGAAAGGCGTCAATGGCTTGGTCAGTTGACCGACACGTTATGGGATTTCAAAGGCTCCTCTCATTTTTATTGGTCTGATCGCATCCTTGCCTTACGCGATCTGGGTGAACAAAAGTCAGCCATTTGATCCACCAAACTTGCCTATCTCTATATACGATTTAAAGGCAATATCTTTAAAGGTGAGCAACAACACTATTGCTATGCCGGGCAGCCTTATTCATCGTCTTGCCTATTTTGAGCCTATTCATGTAGGCGTTGTGTTGAGTGGGATATTTGCTGCGCAGGGTTGAGGCTATGAATGGAATGCACTGCCACACCCCAGATTTGCACGTCACCGAAGCGGGCCAGATCCAGCGGTGGGTAATTGGAATGGGCGGCTTCTAGACGCAGTACACCACGGTGGCGGACAAGTTGTTTGAGTGTGAAGGCACCATCAAGAATCGCCACCACGATGTGACCGGGGCGTGCATCTAGGCTGCGGTCGACAACCAAGAGGTCGCCATTGTGGATGCCAACACCTGTCATTGAGTGGCCGCTAACACGCAGGAAGAAGGTGCTAGCCGGATGACGAATCAACTGTTCGTTGAGGTCGATACCGATCTCGATATAGTCCTCAGCAGGGGAGGGGAAGCCTGCCGCCACGTGCTCACTCGCTAATGGCAGGATCTGCGGCTTCCGCTCGGAGCGCAAATGAAGAAGAGGCTCGCTGAACTCCATCGCGACATCGAACATCAACCTGATAGTACACCCGTTCCAGTGGGGTGATTTTCTGATTTGGCTTGATAGGGGTGTGTCCCCAAGCGGTAGCAACCTCTTTACAGGATCGCTCGTGCTTGATCGAGCTGCTCTGTAGCACCTGCCAGCTTTTAAGTTTTAAGCGCTGTCTAAGGAACCTTTCTCAAAGGGCTTTCGTTTTCACCTGAACAGTCCTCGGAAGATGCTTACTGCCTGCATAAAAAACGAGAACAACAGTGTCTTTTGGACCAAGACTTTTCCCGGTATGAACTGTATTCACTGTCTCAATCAGCGCAGCTCCCTGATTGAAAAGGCGTGTCGTTCCATCTTGAAGAGTTAGCTGAAGCGTGCCTTGAAGGATTACTCCTGCACTGATGACTGGGTGGGTATGCAATGGCAGGGTGACTCCGGCTGGAATCGTGATACGCAGAACTGTGATTTCAGCGTTGCTGGTTGGATAATCGGGAAGAAAGTTTCCATCCCATTGCTTAGTGCTTTGCACAAGTGTTTCAATCTTAATACCAAGATCCTTGCTATATTTAGCATTATCATGTGCATTTAAGGATGTTGATGAAATGGTCGAAACCACAATAATTGACAGTGGCGCAAGCAATAGTCTTTGCATGATCAATTAAAAAGGTGTAGACGCAAGAAGATTAGGGACTTAGCGTCATAGGCTGCATCAATGAAACACGTTTGATAGTCATTAGCTGGTCAGAGAAAGATTCGATCGCAGAAGCATTTAGGCCTTAATATTCCTCAGATCATAACTCACTTATCATTCTGGGCATTCACTTAACTGAAGCCAATTGAAAAAGATAGGTGTATATAATAGTATTGATTTAAATCAACTGCGGCGCATCTCTGCCTCGATCTCTTCTGTGCTGAAGTCTCTCTCTGGATGAGCAAGCTTCCAAGACTGAACAGCAAGAGAAATGCCCCATCCAAAAATAGGCCAAATGGGCCAGAAGTAGCCCATGCCAGTTACCAACCAAATCACAATCAGAGCAAGGTTCACAGTGAAATAGGTTTGAACCTGTCTCTTCAGTGCCCTTTTCTTCCTGAGTTGTGATAATGCTTTTTTGCGCAAAATTTCGTCATCAGGCATATCAAAAGACCTCTATTGATCATTAGGTGGACAATAACCAGCTTAAAGTCAACTGCAAGCTTGGTCAGCTCAAAGTAAATATTAGTGACATGAACTTGAACAGCATCCTATTTTGAGGTTCTAATATTAGTTCGTTAACTAAGAATTAACAGACGCCCAGGCTGGCAACTGATAAAGAATGGGAGGATGGTTGAATTTCATTCTGGAGAGAGTGTTGTGGCATATATTGCTGAAGCAATCTGACATTTGCGAATCATCATTGTCTTAAAATGATTTCCTTTTCAGTGTGCTCAAGAGTTATCGCATTAATCGAAAGCAGCTGTTTTATCAGTGATCGCAATTCAGATCTGCAGAATCGTTAGCTCCTGTGGTATTTACCTCCTTGCAGGATGGTCTTAGCTCGGTAGAGCTGCTCCACAAGCAACAAGCGAGCAAGTTCATGAGGAAGCGTCATCGCAGACAAACTGAGCTGCCATTGGGTTGAGTTTTTCAGCTCTGCTGATAGGCCATCAGCGCCACCAATCACAAAGGCAAGACGTTGAGAGCCATATTGTTCAAGGCGTTTAGCAAAGGACACTGAAGTCAGCGCTTCCCCTTCTTCGCTAAGAGGAACCAGCACTTCGTTGCTATTGAGTGCGGCCCTGATCGCTTCCGCTTCTCGCGGCATAGATGCATCACGAACCTCTGTGATAATCAAGCCTGGTAGGCGTTTTTGATACATCGCTAGGCCGTCTTGGATCCAGCCTTTGCGTACCTTGCCAACGGCGATGATTCTAAACGCACAGTTTCTCAAGAACCGTTGCAGCAACATCACTCTCCATGATGCTCGGTTATAAGCGCTGTTCAACAGATCCCCAGAAGAGAATGTTACTTGAAGTGCTTCAGGCGCAATCCCGCAGAGCGAAGCAGCGCATAGAAGGCCGTCAATGGCGCGATCGATTAGGACCAGTCAGAACAGCATCTAATGGTTTGCTAAAAGGTCGATATCGTCTACGGGGAGAAGGGTGAGAAAGCTCTGGGTGCAGTGGCAGGAGCTGTATGCGAAGGAGTGGTCACAATGGTTGGCTTGGCCTTTATTTGCACATGGGATCTGGGTGATGCTCGCCGGAGGCAGCAGTGGCTGGTTTTTGCCTGGTTTTTTAATCTGGTGGGTCGCTTGTGATCACACAGTCCCTCCCTGGAGGAAATGGCGAAAGAAACAACTGGCAAAGAAGGAAAGGAAGTAGACAGCCACATCAAGCGCTCTCCATTCGCAAGCGGAGTATTCCCTGGAGTTAGAGATCGATGAGCTAGGTCACACTTTCATTTGAACGAGATCACCTCCAGAGCGAGTGATCAGCGAGAAGCTAAATGCATCGAAGGCAAACAACCATCTCAACCAGAGTAAAACAATGTCCATGGAACGCCACGATCAAGAACTAAGCCTTGATCAACTGAAAGCCATCTCTGCAGGCATTATTCTTAATAATTATATTGGCTTAAATATGGATCTAACTGTAGACAGATGCAATATGGGAAGGCCTTCGTGGCATAAGCTGCCTAGCACATGGAAGCATCCTCGGTACAATATTCAAGGCAAAGTACATAAGCGATATGAAGAGTGGACGGCAATTAATATGAATTAGCGATTGGTTATTGAGATGATTACAAAGGATTCATCTTAAGCAAATAAAAATTACAGGGAGTAGAGTTCAAAGCAAGTAGCGAATAAATCCAATTAGATTTAAAAATAAAAGGAGCCAATCCTTAGCAACACTTATGGAATAGATTCATGAAGAATTGATGCACCAATACAGTTTTAAAAAACAGACATTTGGGCATAAACCCCTGATATCAATAAAGCTCAACAGACCATTGGATAAAGATTAACATTAGTGGTTCAGCTGTCTCTAAAGTAATTATTCTTATTTTCGCTTGATAAGAGTAATATTGATATCGATAGGCGATGAACTGGTTAGAATCAGCATCGAGCAAATTAATTGCCTACATAAAGATAATAAAACTAATGGTAATAGAAGTATTTACAAACAAGGCCATTCACATAGTTCTCAAACATTTTCTCAACTTCAGTGGTAGAAGCTGTAATCTATTGTCAAGCCAAAAGGCACCTATGACAGCAAGCATCATGAAGCAAGAAGACTTCCTGTTTGACCACTTCAGACTTAGTCAACAACAATTAATCTCTTATAAGATTTTCTGGGTGGATCGTTGGTTAAATTATTGTTGGGATGATGTACTGGGAAGGATCGGTGGACTTGACCTTCCTTCTATTGGCAGAGCCTATAAATCTCCCCCTCCAGCACAACTACTGCTGTTGTCGAATGGCCAGAAAATAGAACTTTTTGACCGAAATAAAGACTACCTCTTGAGATCTATTCTTGAGGATAGTAGAGGAGATATTGGCGCGATTGATTTCAATAGGCAGTGGCTTTCTGATAACTCTAATAATAAGGAATTAGAAGCGATTGCAAAGCAATGGGATGCTTTTCTAAAAGAAGAGTGTAATGACGTGATTGAAGAACAAGAGAATGAGGGCATCAGACTAATCACATCCTCATTACCTTTAACAATAAGAAATTTAGAATTTGCCAAGCAAGAAAAAGAACAAGACTGGGACTGGGAAATAAGCAACGGATTGATCATGCTTACTTGTAGCGGAGATCATTTTAATAACACCGTCAAGCCTTATTTAGATAGTGGTCAGGCAGACTACCTGGATTCTAATTCAGGTCCTGTACTAGGTTGATTCGACTGATCTGGCAAACTAAATCAAAAGCATTAGTATTTATCATGATATCAAGTCAATAAAAAAGCAGGGATCAAAACCACGAAGCATTACTGAAAGCCTAAAAGAGTGGTTAAAAGTGAAGATCATCATGCCAAAATAAAGAATGGGTCAACAAAGAAAGGATTGGCATATGGTTTCAATATGTAGTCTTACCATTAAAACAAGCCTTGTGAATAAACAAAACAGATCTCGCTTGCTAAATTAGACGGGAATAAGAATAAGATTAATATTAAGAGATTCATGTTTATAGTACCAAAACTTGCTGTGACAGAGTTGATCATCAGGCAGAATAAGACACCTTTAAATTAAAAATTAAATGCTTAAGACTTTTAAGGATAGAGCTGCTAATAAGGCAGACTGATGTTGTCGTTAAAGCTATTGGATAGTTGCTATTCAGCAAAGCTATATAAGCTTTTATTTAACCTGACCAGATAAAAAAGAGTTATTAATATGAATAATAGATGAACAACAAAAAAGCCATACTTTAATGTTTATAAGCAAAATTATCTTTCGATGAATTTTGGTCTGGTCAAGGCTAGAGTAAGGCCACCAATTAAACCAAGATTCATAAATAGTGCTTTAGGCTGAAAGGGGAATGCATGGAAGATGACTGTCGTAGGCACAAGAAAAATAAGTAATAGTGATGCTCCAAGTTTTTGGCTCTTGCCAAATAGAAGAAGTACTGAGCCAACAATAAGGCAGGCAATTGCTGCCAACAACAAGAAGGGTGCTAATGATTCAGGGATCCCTTGCCCTGAGATTACTTCAACTACTGATGAGAACTTGGTAATCTTTGACGGAACTGCGACAACAAAAACAGCGGATAAACAAAGCCTGCCGATGAAATCAACTAACTTCCATACATGTGGTTGAGGCATTGGTCTGATTGGTTCTTTGCTAATTATCTACGAATGATGTTGTACTGGCCTAATTGGTGTGGATTCCTTACAAAAAGGCATTCATGAAAGTAATCCTGATGGATTGAGAGCTATCTGCAATGAACATGAGCGAGTTCAAGACTAGACGCGTCTACTGATTTGATCACTCAACGCGTGTGGTCATCAGAGACAGCTAAAGGCTTGGATGAAGCACACACTAGATCCAATCTCTGCAATTACAATGGTCTGATAGCAGCAAGAGCAGTGGAAGGAGTACTCTTCAGCAAAAGATGAACAACCTACAGGCTGCTAAGAGGCACAGTAATGTCATGAATATGATCTTCTTAGACTTGACTGTGAGACACTGATGTGATTCCCTTTAAGGGTTGGCCATGGTCTCAGTGGTAAACCTTGGTAAGGCAGATTAATAGTGATTGCATTACATCAAACTGCAATACAGGATCATCCGTACCAATGGCGATCAAAGTGGAACGAGATGAACGAAACTCACATCGAAGCCAATCATTTAACAATGAATCAGCCCACTCCAACCCCTATTTCTGCAAAGGATCTGCATCGCTGGTTGAGCGACTCCTCCTCTCTACCAATCTGTGTGGATGTGAGAGAAGACCAGGAGCTTGAGTTAGCCCCATTCCCAGCCGATGTACTGCATTTACCGCTGAGTCGATCTTCTGATTGGATGGAAACTCTGCCTCAACTATTACCAAACGACCGTCCTGTCGTCGTGATTTGCCATGCTGGCATACGCAGTTGGAACTTCGGGACCTGGCTTTTAGAGCAGGAGATTAGTTATCAGGTCTGGAATCTAGAAGGCGGAATCGACGCGTGGAGCATCAATGTCGACTCAAGCGTGCCCCGCTATTAAGCAAGGGTTCAAAACACATGCAAAGCTCCAGATTGATATAGAACTACGCTGACATTTATTCGAACCTAGGAATTAACTAAAGAATTATCAGCTTACTCGATCTGTACAGATGTTGAAAAGTTAAAAACCGGTCTGATCACTATCTATGCTAGGAATAGCCATGCAAAAAGACAAAAAATTATAATAGCTCATCTAGAAAGATGGGCAGTCATCAATTGCAAATGTTGGCAGGTGAAGACCATCTCAAATTGACAATCAGGATGGAAAAACAATTTTTGAGCTCAAAGAGAAGTCTAATTTGCGGGTGAAGCGGTTGATTGAACAAGATTGGGGATATAAAAAGGATCCGACCTATTCATAAAGACTTAGGCAGAAGAGACTGAAAGGATTATATCTAAATGAAGAGCCTTAGAAAACGATAGGCTGAATCATTCTTGGCATGTCTGCACAAGAAATTATTGATTTATCACACAAACAATTTGTCATTAGTGATTCAAAGAAAATCTTCCTGCCCTCTATAATCTTTATAGGCTAAGATCATAGTTTTAGGAACTTAGTCATCAACACCATGCAGCGACATTATTATTAGTGAATGAGCTTTCAAATCGATCTATTGCATTGTCTGCTTGCCTAGCATTAACAGCAACGGCAAAAGGTGACCGCCTTTCAGATTGGCATCTCCACAGGCAAGTGTTATTGCTTTGACGATGGAAGCAGCTGAAAGACTTAAAGAAACTAGAATGAGTCTTGATTCCAATTCTTAATCAAACTGCCGAAAAACTCCCTTTGGCCTGTAGTGAGTTCAAATTGTTTCTTTACGGGGGTTGCTAGGGACATCCGCATTGATGGAATTGCTGTTACCGCTAAAACTGCAGCAAGAACGACACGAAACAATCCAGTAGAAACGAAAACAATCAAACCAGTCTTTGACTTCATCGGTTAGGGTTCAAATGAAAAGAGGTAAAAGAAAATCTCAAAGCAAAGGTTCTGGAGTTAACAATTTAGATCTAAACCCTTTTCTGCTCTAGATCAACCCTTCAGATGAAGGGTTCTATCGTTGAATGTTGCCTTCTCTCGTTAATGAGACTTTTACCTAAGCCCTCTTTGAAGATGCCCTTTGCATCGATCATTGTCTTAAGAAAAGATATGCAGGCTAAGCACTTTCTTCACGGGACTTGATCAAGCCGGATTCAGTTCTAAGACGATCAAATCTCGTCTTCGTCTTCGTCTTCGAGAAGCAGCTGCCCGAAAGCAACATAAAGACTCTCCTCTGTGCTGCCAGGCGTCAGCGGGGGTGTCTTGGCAACGGTCGTTTTACCTTTTCTGGCGGAGGAGGATCTGTCGAGGGGGTTCATTTCGCCTTGTTGTTGGCGGACTCCTTCAGCCGACTCCTGAGTCTGTCGTTTGGCTTCGGCGGCCTTAAGGCGGGCCATCAAGTGAGGAGGAACTTTGCCATCAGGGCTCACCTGCATCAATTCCTGGAAGAGGGCCTGGGGATCGTCTTCGGTTTCGATGCGATGACGACGTTTGCTTGCTCGAGGCTCTGCTGTACTTGAAGCAACTGGTGTTGGCAAGGGCCGGGGTAACTGGCGACCCAGTTCACGTAGACGTTCAAGACTGCGGGGATCAAAACTCATCGGAGTGGTTGGCGTGGAGTATTTAGCTGCAGCCCAGGCTGTCTGCCGTATTGCGACCTGTGATCGGGTTGGTTCCCTCCGCCACCTCACAAAGCGTTGTGAGAGCATCGCCTCGCAGGGGCACATTGGTGAAGTCGGCACCTGTAATGGTCACGTTTTTGAAGCGGGTGTTGAAGGCGAAGGCGTCCTCAAGCACTGCATTGGTGAGATCAGTTCCATCAAATATGGCGGAATCAAGGGTGGAGTCTCGCAAGTTGGTGTTGCTGAGGTTGGCATCGTGAAGCTTGGCTCCAAAAAGGGTGGATCCTTCTAGATCACTCCCAGATAGATTGGCCTCTCGCAGGTTGGCAAGATTAAATGTGTCACCTCGCAGATCTTGGTTCGAGAAATCTGCATTGACCAACACCTGTTGGGAATGATTCATGATTGCCCAACTGGGTTGCAATGGCAATAGAAGTAGAAGGGCAGCAGCAGAAAAGCCAAGTAGTCGGGCGAACATTGGGTTAGGGGTTAAATAGTTAAACCATAGGTCCATAGGTAGAGGAATGATGGCTCTTGAGAAAGAAGTTTGCTGAGCTACGCATCCGCATCCCCATAAAAGCTTCTACGAGTGCTATCAACATTTACCCATGAATCATCCAAGTAGATAATTTGTCAGGTTAATCGAATAAAATAAATCCTATAACCAATACAAGAAAACAAAAGACTGTTTAAAGATTTACTATTGAGATTATTGCCTACCTACTAATTTACGGGTTGGCTTCCACTCACTCGCAAAGACTGCAAGCGCTAGAATCAACAGAGAAGCATAGGCACTTGCCGAAAGCTTATTCTGCAGGAAAACAACCCCTAGAAAAACTCCTACTAAAGGAACTAGATAGTTAACGAAGCCGGCAAATGTAGCTCCAGCAAGACCAACAAGACGAACATACAACACATAAACCAAACCTCCAGCAAAAGCACCCTGAGCAACCATTGCTAGTACCGCATTACTCTCGATATGGTGATGTGTTAAAGGTTGGCCAAGCAAAAGCAGTAATGCTCCTAACTCGATGGCACCACAAAGAAGTATATCTCTTGCTATTTTTATCGGAGTACCCATCTCTGGCAGGGTTCTAATCAATACAAGACTAATGGAAAAGCTCAGTGCAGCGGTTAAAATTGCGGCACTTCCAAGTAGGCTGTTGCCTTGTTGAGACTGGCTAACCTGAGGCCATAACAACACAACAACACCTGCAAAACCAAGGGCAATACCAATAAACTTTCCTCTCGTAACTGGTTCACTGCGAACAAAAACAACAACTAAAATAAGAGTAAAGATTGCCACGAGAGACATCAGGATCGCGGCAATAGCACTGTTGACATGTTGCTGACCCCAGGCAACAAGGAAGAAAGGAAGAGTTGCTTCAAAGAAGCCAATTATAATGATTTGACGCCAATAACTTATCTTTGAAACCGGATTATCATGAGCTTCAGGCAAGATCAACAAGAATCCACTCAGTGTTAAGAAGCCAATCGTCGCTCTAAGCCATGAAACTGCTTGAGGAGTAAAGACTTCTAGAGCAAGATCATTAAGTAAGAACTGAGATCCCCAGATTAGAGCAATTAAGATGAGAAGTACATATCGAAATCGAGATCCCTGGATTTGATTTGTCTGTCCCATCGAATTTCTTTCTATATATTTTATCATTCTACGGCCATAAGAAGCATCCCAGTTCATCTGCTTAAGGCTTCTTAGCTCAATCACTTGAGCATGATCAATAGGGTCATCTGCAAACCATTTCCTTATTAGCCAAAGCTTGTAATAACAACAAGCATAAGAATACCGTTATTCAACTCATCTTATTTACAAATTTAGCATTGAGGTTCATTCATGCTGCTTTGCATTAGGACTTTACTCTGCACTGTTACCAGCAAAATTCCTCAATCGCTTCAATTTAGGAATCCCCAATTGGAGATAACTCTTCAAAAACATACCGTTCAATCAATTCACTGATAAATATTTTTTTAAATAGTCTCAAAGATGCAATTCTATCAAACAAGGCAATCGCCCGGCGAATCATAAAGTGTATTGAATAGATTTTAAATGCAGCACAATCTAAACCTTGTCAGCAATAAAAAAACTACTGGTCTTGTCTATCCTATTGGGTTTAGCTTTAAAGTAATGAATCTACCTATCACTTTAATAAGCAATAATTGGGACATCATTCTCTTGAACTTTTCGCGTTGAATTCATACGTGCTGCTTTGTGTATTGGTACAGCATCGATGCATGGGTGGAATTCTCATGTGAATGCAGCAGCAAATGATGGATTCAACCCGGAAGGGGTGTTGGGGCGAAGAGCGGGTGTTACGCCTCCTACAAAGACGCGGATGGCAGTTGGTGAGCCAACGTTGGTCATGTCGCTATGGCGAGTTAGATCTTGTGCTTGAGAAGCAGCAACGGCTGCTGGTTGTGGAAGTGAAGTCTCGTCGTTCTCGTGGATTAGATCATTGGGGATTGTGTGCCTTTAACAAAGGAAAGCAACTGCGATTGATGCGTGCGATTGGATGTTGGCTGGCAACTCATCCTTACTTCGCTGAACACAGCTTGGAATTGGTGTTGGCTTTGGTACCATTACCGCCGAGTCAAAACACACTCGATTGGATTCGAATTGACGACCTTGACATTGATGCTGCTGATTAAAGCAACTCAATTCATCATCTCTTGAAGACAGATTGCTGACAGTTCCTTAACTTCCTCAACTGTTTGCTATGCGGATAAAATGCATCATAAAACTGGATCAGGCTGTTATCTGCTTATTGCCAAGTTTTTCATGATTCCTGAGAATGCCTTGGTCATACTTTTAAGCTGATCTGGATAATATTCTGTATTAAAGTCACTTTAGGCGCTTGCCATGAAATCATACTAAGTGACTTCTTGAGAAAGGACAGCTGATGTCTGATGCTACTAGCCATGAAATAGATCATTTCATGAAAGGTCTGATGAAGAGAAATCCTGGAGAGCCTGAGTTTCATCAAGCCGTCCATGAAGTTGTTGAAACTCTAATTCCTTTTATTCTTTCCAACCGTGTTTACAAAGACGCACAGATTCTGGAGCGGATGACGGAACCTGACCGCGTCGTTATCTTCAGAGTCTGCTGGGAAGATGATTCAGGCAATATCCGCACAAATCGAGCATGGCGTGTACAGTTTAATAATTCCATTGGCCCTTATAAAGGTGGAATACGTTTCCATCCCAATGTCACCTTGAGTGTACTGAAATTTTTAGGTTTTGAACAGACCTTTAAAAACAGTCTTACTGGTCTGCCGATGGGTGGAGGGAAGGGTGGATCTAACTTTAATCCTAAAGGCAAAAGTGACCGGGAGATAATGCGATTTTGTCAATCTCTGATGATTGAACTTCATAGACATATTGGTGAAGACACAGATGTACCTGCTGGTGATATCGGAGTCGGTTCTCGTGAAATTAGTTATATGTTCGGTCAGTACAAGCGCCTTGAAAATCGGTTTAGTGGAATCTTGACTGGCAAGGGGCTGTCATTCGGTGGAAGTCTTGTTCGTACTGAAGCGACGGGTTACGGATGTGCTTATTTCTGTGAAAATATGCTCAATCATATAGAGGACTCTCTCGTTGACAAAATATGTTCCATCTCCGGTTCTGGAAACGTAGCCCTCTACGCAGTTGAAAAGGCCATTGAACTAGGAGCCAAAGTTGTTACTCTTTCTGACTCAGATGGTTTTGTACACGTTCCAAACGGCATTAATCTCGATATGCTTGCGTTTGTCAAGGAGCTAAAGACTGTTCGCCGTGGGCGAATCCATGAATTTGCTAACCACTACAAAGGCGTTGATTTTTACGCAGGAAAGCGTCCATGGAATGTTCCCTGTGATATTGCCTTCCCTTGTGCTACTCAAAATGAGATTAACCGTTCAGATTCACAGGAACTGATCAACAATGGTGTTAAAGCAGTTGTTGAAGGTGCGAACATGCCAACCAATCTTGACGGCATTCATGAATTTCGTCATGCAAAAGTAATACTTGCTCCTGCCAAGGCTGCAAATGCTGGGGGTGTCGCAGTCTCTGGCCTTGAGCAGAGTCAGAATGCATTGCGTCTATCTTGGAGTCGTGAAGAGGTCGATC
The DNA here is from genome assembly GCF_047304505.1 of Prochlorococcus sp. MIT 1318. Classification (NCBI taxonomy): domain Bacteria; kingdom Bacillati; phylum Cyanobacteriota; class Cyanophyceae; order Synechococcales; family Prochlorococcaceae; genus Prochlorococcus; species Prochlorococcus sp. MIT 1318. Next base: position 2,089,050 of record NZ_CP138958.1, read on the forward strand.
AACGCTTAAAGTCAATTATGTTGGAAATTCACTCCAAATGTGTTCAGCATAGTCATAAATACGAAGACTACACTGATTACATTACAGGAGCCAATATTGCAGGATTTACGAAAGTTGCTGATGCAATGCTGGCTTATGGAATTGTTTGATTTTATATCAGTGAATACATATGATTATGTTCGGCTGAGGTCGAATCAAAAGGGACAAGCAAAGTTTCATGATTTTTACACTCTGTGTATCGGGTTGACGATGATAGAACTTTAATAATCTCTCTTTTTCATTGTGCCTGCATAGATTGCAAAAAAACCAATAAAAATACAGATTTTTTTGAAGTCGTTATTAGATGTGACCGTCAATATCGAAACACACTCGATTGGATTCGAATTGACGCCCTAACATTGATGATGCTAATTAAAGCAACTCAATGGATCAACAGGGTTGTTTTGATTTTTTTAGCTTGAATCAGAATTGGACGGTAAAACCAGCAGAAGCTCTCCAATCGATGTTTCGGTTGGATGAATCCCAAATTTCAACGCCACCACGTGCATAGACCTTGAATCATGTGGAGCCAATGTTGTTAGTGGTGTAATCGAGCCCGGATTCCAAAAGCACTCCATTTTGATCGTCTTGGTGGGATGAGCAGGAAAGGGTGTTGTCGGTCTATAGATGAAGCCAATTGTTTGAGCTGAGTTGTTTTGATGCCAATCAAGAATCCATGCAGTGCGCAGACTTGGAACAATCAGGGATCTATCGCCGCTTTTTCATTGGAACAGCGAGTTTGACTCCGAGTTTTGTCTGCAGCTTTTTTTGATCTTCAATCAATTGCGCCGCCCTCTATACCGATTGGTGCAAAGTTGAGGGATGGCCTTTTCCGGACATCACGCTCGCAAGCGCTTTGCTCAACACTGGCTAATCGATGCCGCTGTGTTGACTCAGATTCTCGATGCAGCTGATGTTCAACCAGATGATCGTCTGCTGGAGGTAGGTCCTGGTCGTGGAGCACTCACTGAAAGGTTGCTGGCCTCTTCTGCCTCTGCTGTTCATGCTGTTGAACTTGATCGCGATCTGGTCTCTGGGTTGAGGCAGCGTTTTGCAGATCAAGCCCGCTTCAGCTTGCAAGAAGGTGATGTGTTGTCTGTTCCATTGACTCTTGCTGATGGCCGTGCTGCGACCAAAGTGGTGGCCAATATTCCCTATAACATCACCGGTCCTCTGCTTGAGCGTCTTCTCGGTCGCTTGGATCGACCTGTTGATCATCCCTATCAACGCCTTGTGCTTCTTTTGCAAAAGGAAGTCGCTCAACGGATTCGTGCCTTGCCCGGGCAGAGCTGTTTTAGTGCTCTAAGCGTGCGCCTGCAGTTGCTCGCTCGTTGCACAACTGTTTGCCCAGTGCCGCCGCGCTCTTTTAAACCGCCGCCGAAAGTTCATTCTGAGGTCATCTTGATTGAACCTCTTGCTCCTGAACAGCGCCTTGAGCCACTGCTCGCCAAACGTGTTGAGTCTTTGCTGCGTCAGGCTTTTTTGGCCAGGCGCAAGATGCTGCGCAACACTCTTGCCAAGGTTCTTCCTGCTGCTGAACTGAATGCTCTGGCTGATGATCTTGGCATCAGCCTTCAGCAACGCCCCCAAGAACTGTCCCCTGCCACTTGGGTGGAATTGGCGAGGGGTTTGAATCGGGCGGATCTAGTAGACCCTGAGCCATGAGCATATCTAACCCTTCAGCTGCTTCAGGGGATCTGGTTAGCGTCTCGGCGCCAGCCAAGATCAATCTCCATCTTGAGGTGCTTGGCCTGAGGTCTGATGGTTTTCATGAGCTAGCGATGGTGATGCAGAGCATCGAACTCGCTGATCAACTTCATTTCCGCAATACGGCTGATGGCAGCATCAGCCTTCGCTGCGATGATTCCAGCCTCAGCACTGCTGGCGACAATTTGATCGTGCGAGCTGCGCATTTATTACGCGAGCGCTCAGGGTTCTCTGACCTTGGTGCCGCGATTGAATTGCAAAAACGCATCCCAATTGGAGCTGGTCTTGCGGGCGGCTCAAGTGATGGTGCAGCAACACTGGTGGGGTTAAACGGTCTCTGGAATCTCAATTTTTCTCAGGGTCAACTTGAAGGTTTTGCGGCTGAGCTTGGCTCCGACATGCCCTTTTGCCTGGCAGGTGGAAGCCAATTGTGTTTCGGCCGTGGGGAAAGGTTGGAATCGCTACAAGCGATGAAAGCATCAATGGCCGTGGTGTTGGTGAAGGATCCATCAGTGAGCGTTTCAACCCCCTGGGCTTATGGACGCTGTAAGGAACTTTTCAGTAGTCGTTATCTTTCAAAGGAATCTGATTTTGAGCAACGTCGTCAGCAGCTCAGAGAATCTTCTTGGCTGAATCCTTTGCGGGCTGATGATCCGCCACCTCTGCGCAATGACCTTCAGGAGGTTGTTGCACCCGAAGTTTCGGCTGTGCAAACCACATTGAAGTTGCTCACTGATTTGCCTGGTTCTCTTGCAGTATCGATGAGTGGATCTGGTCCAAGCTGTTTTGCCCTTTTTGCTGACGTTGCTTCAGCTCAGGCTGCACTTCAGCTCCAACAGCCTGCCTTCGCCGCAGCTGGTTTAAGCAGTTGGTGCTGCGCGTTCCGCTGTGAAGGCATCAAACTGGAAGCATGAGCGATTCCAAAAACAGCTCTTTCGAGAAGGCAGATGCAGAGTCATCCAACACATTGGCAGAGACGCCTGTGACACCACGCAAGGGCCCGCTCAGTTTTCTTTCTGGGGCGATCACCAGTGGACTTTTTGCCTGGCTTTGCCTGATTTTGAGCCAGAAGACAGTGACTTATTTCGCTCTTCATTCGCCTAATTACAGCTCTGCGATTGCCCAAAGCATTGCTTCGGGGTTTAAAACCCTGATCATCGGCATGTGTTTTCTAGCCACATTCAGCTTTGCCTTCATTGGTTTTGGACTAACCCTTGTGTTTATTCGCAGTTTGTTTGCTGGCAAGGAGCCAGATGCTGCCTAGCTTTTGTGGGTTGACAGCCTGATTGCCGATTCAGGACTTCTACAGATGACGCCTCACGATCTTGGTCAGTTGGTGCTGTTGCTCTCTCCTGGTCTGTTGCTGTCCGTTTTGCTGCTTTCAGCATTTGCCGCAGGAGGCTAATGCTGCTCAGGCTGAGATAGCTTGGCCTCTTCCACCGGCATGGCCGGGATTGCAACGAAAACGTGTCAGGGACGCTTCTCTTTAATGCTCTTCGAGATGCCATCGATGAAGAGATGGCCAGAGATTCGCATGTTTGTGTGATGGGAGAGGATGTCGGCCAATACGGCGGCTCCTACAAGGTCACCAAGGATCTCTACGAGAAATATGGCGAGTTGCGGGTGTTGGATACACCGATTGCCGAGAACAGTTTTACGGGTATGGCCGTTGGCGCCGCCATGACTGGCCTACGCCCGATTGTGGAGGGCATGAACATGGGTTTTCTGCTGCTTGCTTTCAACCAGATCTCCAACAACATGGGAATGCTTCGTTACACCAGTGGCGGAAATTTCACAATTCCCACCGTGGTGCGTGGGCCTGGTGGTGTGGGACGCCAACTCGGTGCTGAACATAGTCAGCGACTTGAGGCCTATTTTCACGCTGTGCCTGGGATCAAGATCGTTGCTTGCAGCACGCCAACCAATGCCAAGGGCTTGATGAAAGCCGCGATCCGAGACAACAATCCAGTTCTCTTTTTCGAGCATGTGCTGCTCTACAACCTGATTGAGGAGCTCCCAGACGGTGATTATGTCTGTGCCCTAGATCAAGCAGATCTGGTTCGTGAGGGTAAAGACGTCACGATCCTCACCTATTCCCGTATGCGTCATCACTGTCTCAAGGCTGTTGAACAGTTGGAGGCAGACGGCATCGATGTGGAATTGATCGATTTGATTAGTCTCAAGCCCTTCGATATGGAGACCATTGTTCGCTCCATCCGTAAAACCCATCGGGTGATTGTGGTTGAAGAGTGTATGAAAACTGGTGGGATTGGTGCTGAGTTGATTGCGCTGATTACTGAGCAGTGTTTTGACGAACTCGATGCTCGCCCAATTCGCCTCTCCAGTCAGGACATTCCCACTCCCTATAACGGCAAATTGGAGAATTTCACGATCATTCAGCCTCATCAGATTGTTGAAGCGGCTCAGCAGATTGTTCTTAAGGGGCTTTGATTGATGGCACGTCAACAAGGCTGGTTTGCGCTCATTCTTGCTCTTGCCATTGCGGCAGGTTCTGTCACTGCAAGCTTTCCGCTTGAGTTGGGCCTTGATCTTCGTGGTGGCAGTCAGCTCACTCTTGAAGTGCAGCCCGCTGGTGAGATCACTCGCGTGAAATCGGATCAGCTAGAGGCGGTCAAAGCTGTTTTGGATCGTCGCGTCAATGGCTTGGGTGTTGCCGAATCCACCCTGCAGACCATTGGTGACGATCAACTGGTGTTGCAGCTTCCAGGAGAACAGGATCCCACCAGGGCTGCCAAGGTGCTTGGCGAGACGGCCTTACTTGAGTTTCGAGCTCAAAAACCTGGCACAGAACAGGAGGTTCGCGGCCTTCAGCGCCTAAAACGACAGGTAGAGAGCATTCTCAAGTCCAAGCAGGAGCGTGCGATATCCGGAGAGTCTCCCTCTGATGATGAACTCGACAAACAGCAACTTGTTGAAGCGCAGCAGGCCTTTGGTTTGCAAGGCAGTGTTGGCAGTGAGGTCGAGCAGCTGGAACAGTTGAATGAGAAAGTCAGCATCAAGATCGCTGAACTCTTCGAGCCCACGTCCTTAACCGGGAAGGATCTGGTCACAGCTGGGCGTCAGCAACAGCAGAACGTTCCTGACAGCTGGGAGGTGACACTTAGCTTCAACCGAGAAGGCGGAGATCAATTCGCCGAGCTAACACAATCAATTGCTGGCACAGGTCGTCTACTTGGCATCGTTCTTGATGGAAGGTCGATCAGTGAAGCCAGCGTCGGGGAACAGTTCAGAGCCGCTGGCATTACTGGTGGTGCGGCCACGATCAGCGGTAATTTCAATGCTGAAGATGCCCGCGACCTGGAAGTTCAGTTACGAGGTGGTTCGTTGCCATTACCAGTAGAAATTCTCGAGGTTCGAACCATTGGTCCCACCCTTGGTGCTGAAAACATTCGCCGCAGCTTGATCGCAGCGCTCTCTGGTCTCGCCTTGGTGGCTGTTTTCATGGTGGTTGCTTATCGCCTTGCGGGCTTGGTGGCGGTGTTGGCATTGAGTCTTTATGCCCTGTTCAATCTCGCTATGTATGCTCTGATTCCTGTCATCCTTACCCTGCCTGGGATTGCGGGTTTCATCCTCAGTATTGGCATGGCAGTGGATGCCAATGTGCTGATCTTTGAGCGTGTCAAAGATGAATTGCGGCGTGGAAACACCTTGATTCGCTCGATCGAGACTGGATTTTCCCAGGCTTTGTCGTCGATCGTTGACGGCCATCTCACCACTCTGATTAGTTGCGCAGCGCTCTTTTTTCTGGGTACGGGTTTGGTTAAAGGTTTTGCCGCCACCCTCGGCATCGGTGTTGTGCTCAGTTTGTTTACGGCATTGAGCTGCACTCGCACTCTGCTGCGTTTTTTGATGGGCTATCAGGCTTTGAGGCGACCTACCAACTTTTTGCCTGCCAAACAGTTGCCTTCTTCTCTCGCCTGATCCATGGCTGTTTCATCATCTTCAGGAACTCGTCAACGCCCACTGAGATTTGAACTTTGTCGTCAACGACGACGAGTTTGGGGAATCTCAGGCCTGTTTGTGGTTTTGAGTTTGGTGGGATTGATCCTCTGTTGGCTGAACCCTTCGATTGGTGCTCCCCTTCGTCCAGGACTTGACTTCACTGGTGGAACTCAAATCCAGCTGGAGCGCAGCTGTAGCAAGAGCTGTCAGTCGCTGAAAACCACAAGTGTTGAAGAGGTTTTGGGGGCTCTTGAGTTACCCGCTGACAAAGACAAGGTTGCTCCAAACCTCTCACGAGCCAGGGTTCAGCTTCTTGATGGGGGTCAGTCTCTGGTCTTGAGGTTGCCCTTCCTCTCTGCTGCTCAGGGGCAAGCTGTCATCAAGGCAATGGATCCTGTAGCGGGTCCGTTTCAGAGTGGTGGTCAATCGGTCGACACCATTGGCCCAAGTCTGGGAGGCCAATTGCTGCGCAGCAGCTTGATTTCTCTTTTGGTGGCGTTCACGGGAATCGCTATCTACATCAGCCTCCGTTACGACCGTCGATATGCCCTTCTGGCCCTTGTGGCCCTTGCCCATGACGTGATCATTGTTTGTGGGATATTCGCTTGGCTGGGCCTGTTGATAACGCTTGAGGTGGATAGCCTCTTCGCGGTAGCGCTGCTCACCATTGCCGGCTACTCGGTCAATGACACTGTGGTGGTCTTTGACCGGATTCGTGAGCGCAGTCGTGAAGACAACTCACTGCCACTGACGGAACAGGTTGATCGTGCCGTATCCGCGACCCTCACAAGGACCCTCTACACCAGCGGTACGACCCTGCTGCCTCTGCTCGCTCTGATCCTCTTTGGCGGTGCAACGCTCTACTGGTTTGCGGTTGCACTTGCTCTTGGAGTGGTGGTTGGTAGCTGGTCGAGTATTGCTCTAGCCCCTTCATTGTTGAGCCTCTGGCAAGGCAGTGGTCCTCCGGCAGGGCCTTTACCAGCCCCTGCTGCTGCTCCACAACCGCCGTTGTCTTCCTCCCAGCCTCCGATTGAGGGAGGAGATACGATTTCAAATGGCTGAAAGGGCCCGTTCCCGTGGCCTATCTGGCGATCGTTGGTTGCCCGTTCTTCTTTTGGGTCTGTCTCTCTGGGATTTACGAACAGAGTTTCTCTTGCTCTGGGAGCATTTCACCTTTACACAGTTGATTTTTGCTGTTCGCCATCACTGCCTTGCTGTGATTGTGCTGTTTTGCAGTCCTTCGCTTTGGCGCCGATATGGGGTCTCGCGGCGGCGTTCAGATGCCGGCGGCAACATTAAAGGGCCAATTGAATGATGCAAAGATTAAGGCTTGGATGATCTATTCGCAAGGTTATTGATACTACTTAGAATTCGTGTTAGCGAGTTAAGAAAAGGAATAATGTCCTCAATCAAAAGACTGATTTTGCGACCTTTCATCTCACTATGAAGGCTCCACTGTTGGCAACTGTTTTCCAATCATTATGCTCGTTGTCCCATTGAGTTGGGCCGGCAGTATTACCGCTGAATCAATTGGAGTCAGAACAACGCCATCGAGCGAGCCTGGCTGCAAATACATGCAGATGCAACGGTCAGTGGGGAGAAGTGCACCACAATCGAAGCCTGGCTTGGCAACACTCGTTATCGCTGCAGAGTGCACTTTACCGATCCTCAATGAAGAGAAACTAATGTTATCTGAAATCGCGGTGATTAGTTCGGGTTGAGATCATTAAGTTGAGCAGGAAGAAGGCATAGATAGCAATGGCAGTTTCAGCCTATGCCGCTGTATTCATCGTTGTGCAAGGCAGCTAAAAGGTTCCCTTCGATGATTTCTATTTCGGCTTAGCAGCTCAAATAGGTTTTGATCCCCAAAGGTGTTAGCCAGTCAACTGCCGATCTGACTTGCCAGCTTGATCCATGGGGCCCGTGGGATGCCCCTCTGCAAGAGATGGCCTCTCTCATGAAATCAGCAAGGGCGGCTTCTGCACTGATGGGCTTGTGTAGCCATTCAGATCTGGCCTGAAAGAAAAGTGATGAATGGAGTTGACAAGGCGATACTGGCGCGCTAGTACATGTGTACCGCTTTCAATTCATGGCGCCTGTTTCGTCTCCATATGCCACCTTCAAAGCTGAAGATTGGTCGGATGCATCACCTCAGCCAATTTCTCAATGCGCGAGAATGGTTAGCCACAAGATCCACAAGCGCCTAACCGCAAACGTTTCTCATACAACCACAAGAATAGGAAATCAGCCCCAATGGTGTTCTTTCATTCAAGGAGACCTATTTCAGGACAGCCTTCAACATTGAAAAAGGGATGAACTCCACAGAAGCTCAATGACAGAGCTTCGCAGGAAGCTAAGCAAAGCAGGTTTGCACTATTTCTAAGCACATCGGCCAGCCAAGCAAGATATCAATAGCAAAATTCTCTGTAAACATGAACAACTTATATGATTCTCTTCGAGAGTATTTCCCATTTATAGTAAAATCATTGTCTTCTTCATTCTTTGATCAGCATGCCAGAGGAGGATCTTAAAGCGTTGCTTTCCAAAGTTGCATCAGATCCGGTGCTTCAGCAGAAGCTTGAAGCACAACGTGTTGACACTCATTGGTTTGTGGTGCTTGCCAAAGAAGCTGGATTCTCTATCACAGTGGACAACCTCAAAAAACAAGCTCAGGCTTTAGAAAGTAAAGACCTTCAGCAGGCTGATGGAGTGCTTAATAATCAAACCGCAGACGAGCGTCCCTGGCTATAAAATTGTGGACGAGTAGCAATTTAAACTGATCTAGCCAAAGAACCTTTCGTGATTTGGCTCATGTATTCATTCCTTCTAATATCAACCGAATGCTCTATATAAGCTTACAAAGCTATTCACTGCAACGCATCACAGACATTATTGATATAGACTTTAACTTGCATTATTCTTTAATATCAAGGCCTGTGCCTTTAAGATGCATTTAGATCGCCAATCTTCTTTCTAATAGCATCAATCACAAAGGCCAATTGATTAGCAACAAATCAATAGATGCTTCCAATGATTAATACGAAATATCCTTATGATTAGGCCTTTAGCCATTGGTCATTCTTCGTAACTGGATCCTGATCTGTTGGATTAATCAACAAGAAATTAGGCTCAAAGCAATCACAAGCGAAAGCTTCGCGAAGCATTTCATATGCATTGTCATAGATCCTTAATTGAATAGGCAAGGCTTATAATCTGAGATCTCAGCAATTGCAAGGCTGATCCGCTGACATAGAGCACACCCAAATCAGGTTCATGGCGCAGCCAAGCCTCACCAAGTTCGCTTATCAAACCCTGCAGCAGAGCAAGACTCTTGCGGGCCTGGCCCATAAGGAATTGAGCACAAAGCTGATGGAATTGCTGGCACCTGATGCGATGCCAAGCATTGAACCGATTCCGCGAGAATTGCTGATGGAGCTGCGCAGCTCAATGTCAGCTCTCGAGCAACTTGACTGGCATGAAGCTGAACAAGGCATTTATCCAAAAACGCAGCTCTTTGAAGCTCCGTGGTTGGAATGGGCGAGCCGTTACCCCTTGGTCTGGTTAGATCTTCCCTCGACATGGCAGCGGCGCAAGGCACGCAATATTCATGATCTGCCAAACGATGTCGATTCAGAGATCTATCCCGATTACTACCTGCAAAACTTTCATCATCAAACCGATGGCTATCTAAGCGACCACTCTGCAGAACTTTATGACCTGCAGGTAGAGATTCTCTTTAACGGCACTGCAGACTCCATGCGGCGCAGGGTTTTAGCGCCTCTCAAGCGCGGGCTGAAACGCTTCCAAAGCCGCAGCTCCGCCAGTCTTCGGGTGTTGGATGTCGCAACTGGAACCGGTCGAACCCTGCAACAGATTCGCAGCGCCCTACCCAAAGTTGAACTGCTGGGGTTGGATCTATCAGCAGCTTATTTACGTGAGGCCAGCCGCTCGCTCAATAGCCGCAATGGAGAACTCGCGCAACTGGTGCGCGGTAATGCTGAACAGCTGCCGTTTGCTGATCAAAGTGTGCAAGGCATCACGTGCGTTTTCCTGTTTCACGAATTACCGAGCTCGGCCCGGCAAAATGTTCTTGACGAATGCTGGCGCGTGCTCGAACCAGGCGGAGTTTTGGTCCTAGCAGATTCTGTACAAATGGAAGACTCGCCCAAGTTCATCCCTGCCATGGAGAACTTCCGGCGGATATTTCATGAGCCGTACTACCGCGATTACATCTCCGACAACATTGAGGCACGTTTCCAAGCAAGCGGTTTTGAGGGCATTGCTGCCGAGTCTCACTTCATGACACGAGTTTGGACTGCTTTCAAACCGCTCCAAAACAACGCTTAAGCGGGTTTCCTGACACTCGGTAGTTCAATCGAGTCTCACAAATAGGGTGCTCTTGTTAGATGCAAAATCCGGTGTATTTTTTCCTGAAGGGACAACATGAGTAATCCCTTTCAACTGCGGTGGTTACAGGGCTGGACCTTCCAAATTGTCTTAATGGAAGGCAAAGTGCAAGTCGAGGCTCAAGGGTTTGGAATTTGCCTGCGAACGGCATTACTTCACGGTGAAAGCCCATCAGCCGCTGCAGACCGACTGGTCCTTGCAGAAGATCAACGACGGCAATCTCTTCGTAATGCTTGGATGCGCGGTCAACAGACGTCAAACCCTAGCGAGATGCCACTGCCTCCTCTGGAGCATGCCATTCCAGATATCTCTAAGTCACTTGTAATAGTCGAGCAGGATCTACTAACAGCCGTTTGATCTGAATTCAAACGCAATTACCCGCTCTGGCTGAGCCACCAGCCAAGGGCAACTCCAGGTCCACCCCAACGCAGGGCCCGCCAAATCCACTCGCCAGACGACTTAGGCCGCAACCATTGCGCTGAAGGTATTTCCAGTATCTGAAGCGCGAGCTGCCTCCTCTGTTTGCTCCGTCTTGCTGCCAGCATCTTGGGGGATCTTTTCAGTCTGTCCTGGCGCTGCCCCAAAAGCATCAGCCTTGACAGCCCATGCAGCCAACGGAGTCGAACCTGACGTGGCCGTATCACCATTCAGATGGCTTTTGCTATCACAAGCAAAATAGACCAAGTGATCCGTTGATAAAGATGGGAATCAAACAAGCTGAGTGGCCAATTGAGGTCCAACGCCAGGCCATGGAGCTTCATGCTCGGTTAAGCCTCAATGATCACAACTGGCATCAACAAAAAGGAGATGCCGACCGCAGAGCTGCAGAGCTTCTTGCTGGAGCCTTAGTCCAGCTGCTTCAAGGTGGAGAACGCTCTGATGTTGAGGCCCTTACCGATCAAAGCCTGCGCTGGCTAAGGCGCGAACTGAAAGCTCCTGGTTGCGGCAGGGATTAAGACGGTTGTTGCAACAGGAATGGCCTTTGCAGCAATCGCCCTAATGCTCACGCAAACCTGCATCAGAACTTCCCATTCATGCCGCTGGCTGGGCCTGCAGCGATCGAAGCAACCCACAATCACTCAACCAGGCAAAGCGCTACAACTATGCTAGGACAGGCGTACTAGCATAGTGCAGGTTGGCGTCGCTAGCGAGGGCCACAGAAGTAGGTCCAGGCTTTTTGCCAGAGGAATCAATCTTCCTTGCTGTTACTTGTGGAGATGTGGTGATTGTTCAAGACAATCAACGGCATGCGCCTGAGAGTTGGTGGATGGGAGAAGTGATTCATATTGTCTCTGGAGCTAGAGGCCCTGACCCGTCCCTATTTCAGGTCGCTTGCATTGATACTGGTGTAATCAAAACCGTCAATGCTGATCAAGTCACAAAGGTGGTCCGATCAGTTAGCTCTCAACATCAACAAAACGCATGCGTTAGTGAGAAGTGAGCACCTTGACAAAACAGCAGGCGTTATGACTTTATCGCTTATAAAGAGCAGAAAATAAGATGAAACAACGTTGGATCAATTTGCTCATGATATAGAAGGGATCATTTTTAAAAAACCTTGGCGGATTAAATCATGAAGGTGCTATTTCATGCTGAATGACCGAAACTTTTCTTAGGCTCTTTGGAATTCATACAACTCTACGGAAATGATCATGGAAAAGATAATTGCTTTACTTTTGCCGATGAGGAGTAACAAAAGCAAGGCTTGGATAGAGAAAATAGTTCTCTGTTTGAAAATATTGACAGATCACTTGTCAACGTCAAGCTTAATTTTAAGAAGCCCACCAAGTCCATACTTGGTCTCAATGAAGAAAAGCTTTCAGTCGGCCATAGCCTCGTAGCAAATAGCGTTTAGCTAGAGGCAAGGCCTGCTTCAAGTAGAAGTGGTCTATCGATGAATGAAGCTGTACAAGCGCTAAAATACTAATTAAAAAGTGAGAATTATGTCGACACTACTTAGGCTGTCAACTAAAACAATGAATGGATCCACGTTCTTGCTTGATTATTAATTAGATGGTGAATACATATCAGCTTCGCTTCTAATTATTAGTTCATATGATTGATAGCATTCAAGTTTGTACGCTGTCAGCAGTGTTAAGTGCTTTAGGACGTCGACAGGCTAGTTGTAAACGATTGCCACGCTGGCTCCAGCGCACATCATCAAAACACTGATGAATCAGAAACATTCCACGTCCACTATTTGCTTCGAGTTGAGCTGGAAGGCAACCAACTCGAGCATTGAGCGGTACACCGATCCCTTCATCCTGGATCTGCCAAATCATCCAGTTAGGCGTAAAGATTCGACGAACTCGCAGAGATTTGCCTGGATCTCCGCAATTGCCATGCTGCACTGCATTCACCAAGGCCTCCTGCAATCCCAGCTGTAGGCGATAGCTGGTGTCCTGACAGGCAACAGGTTCAAGCAGGATCTCCAGCAAAGGAGTGAGCTGCAGGGTTGAAGGAAGAATGAAATCAGCCCAACGAAACAGAGGGGCCACCCCCTGAGGGCTAACGCTGAATAGAAGCCTAGAAGCTGCCCGTGACCAGGAAGGCATCAGGACCATTCAGACCTGTTTTGACCATAACCGTTCGCGTGCTCTAGGCCGGAGACTCAAACTGAAATCTGCTCTAACGGCGGGCTGCAAGTGATGGATGATGCAACACCGCATCCATTAAGCGCACACCCCGTAGCTGATTAATTAAAGGCATATGCCCCTCAGGGGCAGAGAGAGACCACGTAAAGGAGCCTGGATAACGTGTCCATGTTCCCTCCTGTTTCCAACCAATACGAGCCCAGAGACTGTGATATCTGCCATCGAGAGCGTTCAGCAAGCGCGCTTGGGTCGTAAACCCAAACCTTCCTTGTGAATATGCAGTCCAGAGACGATCGATTGTGACCAGGTCGAGGCCATTGATCGCATGCACCTCACTGAAGTACACGTAACCACGCTGCTCGGCTCCAGGTCCTGCAAGTTTGCGCAGCGTTGCACTGGTGAAGCGATCAGCCTCCTCAAAGTTTTCGGCTAGCAGCTCGCGTTGCAAAGGCTCATAGTCGATCCCCACAGCTGATGGGGTCGAGAACCAGCCACTCGACTCGCTGCTCAACAGGCTGGGCAAAACCTGCGGCTGATGACGCTGAAAAACCTGCAGAATCCATCCTGCAGCCCAGTCGTCTCCGTCTGGGTCAAAAGAGGCAAGAGCTGCTTGAGCTAATGCAGCCAGCTCTTCTGCCCGTTCTTCAATCGTTTTAACCAAGCTGAGCCGTTGACGCTTTGAACCACTGGTGAATTGTTCCAGTAGTTCTTCAACGCTCTGGTTGTTGGAGGGGGGGGGACCGGAGATCATGGATCGAAACCGGCTCTTCTGGCTCGCCGCTGGCCCACTATGTCAGGGAGGGGGACCGTGACAAGAGTGCGCGAACGGGCAGAGATAGCCACTTCTCAATAAGAAAGGCACAATTGAGATTGGCAAGCGTTTGAATAATTAGTTCTTCCTGCGGAAGTAGGCATAATCTTCTGTCTTGTAATCGCTGATATTGAGTTCTTTCGGTGTACTTTCGGCTTTTTCTCCCTGAGGAGCCTTAGAGGGTGCTTGGATGGAAAACTGAACAGGGAGTAAAGACCATAAGGAAAGCAAAAATAACTAAAACCAGCAAAAATCGGCTCTTCAATCGACTAATCGTCGAGAAGAGGCAGGGCCTAGAAAAATAGAAAAGATAATGACAATGTGGATGAGGTTAATTAAGTAAGCAGCAGCGAAGACAATCTCGAGCCAGGAAGTATATTAAAAAATAAAGAGAATAAACAGACATGGAAAAAGAAGAAATAAAACAAAAACTTAAAAATTAATCATATTGAAAACACTGTCAAAACTCGGTTATGTTGATAAAGAAGATTTGGACATGAAAATTGGAGCAGTCACCTTCAGAATTCGAGCTTAGAGACTTTATTCTTAGAATCTTGGAGGAGATGGGGCCAGAAAAAGCTCTTGATAAGTTACTGCAGTTTATATCTCGTGTAAATACAAATCAAATCCCAGAACAACTAAAAACTCTAAAAGTATCATTAGAATTGGCATCTAAAAATAAGCGAAATTTAGACTTCCTTCTATTTCGGATACTTGCGGCAAAGGGAATTACGTTTCCCTCCAGTGAGGTTTATTTTTCTTATGGTTTTCCAAAAACAGACTTTGTTGTTTACGCTAATTTATTAAATGGTCGTATTGGCGACTCCTTGGATCAGTTGACTAGATTACTGCATGTTCAACAGAAGCGGAATTTGATCTTGTTTGTTCGGTCAAGGATCATAGAAGGTGGCTCTGTCATTGTCGCGAAAAAGGAATTTCACGAAGGTGTATTACCTTCTATTGACTACTCTTCGATAAGAGATTACATATATTCTGAATTCTCAACAATAAAATTTGATCGAAGTATACTTCAGTCTGCACCAAGAGCATTGCTTGGGAACATCATTACAAGTGAAAGAGAGTCGATCACAAGTTCGACAAACACACTGGTTTTGCATGTGAGAGGTGGAGACGCGTTGATTGAGGGAACGATGAGACTGCCGCCTTTGAGTTATTATAAAAGATGCTTAGAGGAGAGCGGCATAAATGCTGTTACAATTGTTTGCGAGCCTGACAACTTAAATAAACATAGTTGCCTTAATCCTGTGCCTGATAGAATCATAAATTGGTGTAAAAAGAAAGGGGTAGAATACAAGCTTCAGTCAAGCACTAACCCCTTGCTTGACCTAAGACTACTGTATAATGCCACTCATGTGATTGCCTCAGCTTCTAACTTTTCCAGATTAATTCCTCTTTATGGAAGTAAATGTATAAAGCTTTGGACTCCTTCGGATGAAGATGGTGAGGACTCTAATTGGATGAATGATGATTGTATTGAATATAGAAACTGTTGGGATAAATTTGACTCAAACAAATGGTCTACAGATCTAAGGTATCGCCTAGCATGGGTCTCAGGTGAAATTTAGTGACAAACATAGTGAACCAAACGCACCTTTTGAAAACTGAGATCGCTTGATCAAGCGTGAAAATATTAACCGTTGAAAGAATACTTAACCATGGTGATATGTAATGGTCTCATGAAGAGAGCTACTTTAGAATTCAAGTATTCTACAGTAAAAATATAGTCGTGACAATAAGTCTTACTTTAACAATATTTAAACAGGAACTCAGTGGAGTTAGGCTGATTAAACCTACAGGTCTAGTGCTGATGAAAAGGTGTCACAGAGGAATGCAATGGCTATTAAACAGCCATAACTAACCGAAATGCACAGAGGCGTTTAAATATCAAACTATTAAATTAAATCTAAGCTTAATCTCAAGGCAGATATAAATATTCAATTGTCATAGACTAAGGATCAAGTGTTTTTGTTAACATGAGAGCGGGATTTGATAGGAGTCATCTGTTGGAATTTCGAGCTGGTTCAATAGAAGATCTTATTGGTAAGGGGGAGACAGAAAAAGCCCTTAAATTACTAAAACAAAGATTAAGGTATACCGAAGACTCAGAAGACTACAGGAGATTGGGACTGTGTTTGTTGAGCACTGAATGTATAGATGAGGCAGTGAAAGCTATCAAGACCTCACTTAAGATAAAGGCGAGTTACGCTTCATATAGATTACTAGGATATGCTTATTACAATAAAAATGAAGTCAAGAATTCGTTAGATGCATACGAAAAGAGTCAGGAGCATCTATCAAAAGTAGATGATGGCTTATATTTTCGCAATGGTTTTGACAACCTCAATAAAGAATATAGACGAAGTATATACGAGAAAGGATGGTCCACAAGAACTGCTGAGATACAGAAATTAATAAATACTGGCGAGACCAATTTATCAAGAGTTATAAGATATTGGAGAGATATTTCTGAAGATCAATCATCTTCAGAATTTGATTCTATCCATTACCTTGGACGCGATGCACTAGTTGGAAAGCTATCGTCTTATTCGATGTCACTGGCTACAAATGCCTATAAAGAGAATAGTCTGTATACCTTCTGCGCTAAGCATCCTAACGCTGATTGGATATTAGAGTTGGGAGGAGGTTGCGGCCAGAATCTCTGTAAGATTTGGCTTAATAATGGTCCAATTAGAGCAACTTACATATCAGCTGAATTTACGGAAAGTGGACGCATTGGTTGTAAACTCCTAGCGTCACTAACTAATGAGATGAGGTTGATAAGTATGCCCTTTGATTATTATCAAACTGATGTGGCTGAGATAATCCCAAGGGAAGGGTACGGAATAGTATTTACAAATTATAGTGTGGAGCAGATTCCCTTATTACGGAAAGATTTTATTACAGAGCTTGCTTCCATTCGAAACTTGATTGAGGTCATGCATTTGGAGCCTATTTGCTGGCAACTTGATGATCTAAATCTTTACAAGTCAATGCTAAATCCAATATCATTTGAAGTATATATGGAGAGGTGCAAACTAGAGAATCATTATCGGAATTTCAATCTAAATCTAGGGAGTTTACTCAAGGAAGCAGAGGAGAAGGGAGCCATAGCAATAGATCGGACAAACTCTGTTCAAATAAGTCACGCTTCTAGCCACTATAATCCAGGTTGCAAGGTAATATGGTCACCTAATCGCTTCAAATCATAATGCAGTTAGAAACACAAAACTATTGATAAACTTATTGCTGTCTTGAATTATGTTTCAAAAACATTGAAGAGTTGTACTCTAATAACTTTCTAATCATGAAGTAAATATCTCAAAAATAGTACTGAATAGTCACGAAAAGCATGAAGTCAACTAAGTTATCTGTCAAGCAGACCAACTTTATATAGGAAGATAGTCAAGCCTAAGATAGTATTTATACATGTTATTTATGATTAGAGGAAAAAGCCTATTTTATTGCAGTAGTCTTTGTTTATTTTATGGATTATTTTTCGCCCAATGCTGGATTATGTATTGGATAAGCCATAAGGTTTTATTGATCAATAGTATAAGTTGTAGAGCCGAGCAGGCTAATTATTCGAGTTCTAAGAAGGAACTAAAGATTGCAGCTCAAAGAATAAATTTCCGCTGGAAAAAATTACTATTTTGGCAATCTTTTAATTAGTAATCAGAATCAAATTCTAGTTGTGCCGAATGAAATTATTGGCGGTATTGATAATTATTGCTAGCAATAATTATTTAATTAATCGACTTAAGATGATTTAAATTCCAGGAAAAAGTATTTAGAAGAAGCGTGCAAAACTTTGCTGTATCATTGAAATCAAACTTCATTAGAATCGTCATTATGGGTAAAACTCAATAATGAGATTTGGTATATTTAGATAATAGTAATAACAGATTCAGTTTAGTTATTAGTATAGAGATTATTGATATGTAAATATAGACTTGCATCTCCGACAAGAGCATTCCGAGCATATGGACTTGATTTAGAAAACAGCAACTATGAAATTCAATGGACAAGATTCACTAGTGTTTGCACTTTTAATCCGACGAATATTAAAAAAATCTGAATATATTTCCGGATAAATATATTCTTCAATATCTAGTAATGCTCTGGAGTTAAAACCAGATACAATATTGAATAAACTTAAATTCTAAAGAATCAGTTAAAATAACCTCATATTAATCCATAGGTAGTACCTCATTATTTTGAAGAGTTTGCATTCCTAGGTTGTTTCCTGGGATATAACTGAATAGAATGACTAAAATATTGTCTATTTAGATATTTTTTTAAAATAATAATAAATACTTGTAAACCAAATAAATCCAATAGTCAGCTTGCTGAATGCTCACAAGTATTAACGGACAATGAAATATTCCAACTATCCACTTTGATCTACTACTTATTATATCCCTATTAACAGAGAGAATTGTGATATTTCTCACTCTATAATCTTTAGCGTCCAAATAGCAAAGTAATGCTACTGTAAGATTTATTAAATTTCGATTGTATTTGCTAGCCCTAGGTAACTCTTCATTCTCGAATTGGCTTTTTGCAGAGAAACCCTAGGTGTTGTTTTGTTATGATTTATTTCATAGAATTAGTATTAATAAAGCTAGGCATTTAAACATACTACACAGAGATGAATTCAAAGGGGTCATGTAAGAACTTATCGGTAGTTATCAGTCTAGATGTTCCATGTTTATCGTAAATAAAGGTAATGGGATGAATTGAACTGGAGTGCTCAATTGAATCTGGGAAGCGTAAACGATCCTTACTATTCTTGATGAGAAAATCGAAATCAATCTGCATATCCCTATCAAGATAACCTTTCTCTAAACAATGCTTATAGACAATTTCAATCTCAGATTCTTTCATTTGAGGGTCACCTCTTTCCAATCTCTTAACGGCACTATTTAATCGTGAATACTGAACTATATTTGGCAGATAAGTTGCACTTAGATAAGATGACTTTATCTTTGAAATCGTAGATAAATCTAACATGTCAACAAATTCTATATGATCAATTCGCCCATAGTCTGTTGGCTGGCAATATGGTTGTTGGGTTATAGAGCCTTCAAGGCCGTAATCATATATATACTTATCCATGCAGTTTTTGTATTGGTATGGATGTTTGTTTATTTCCTCGAATATCTCATGTCTACTTGTGGCATGTCCACTCATGCGCAACATAGACATAAGTCTTGCCTTAGGGTTTCTGATTGTTGTAAAAATGCGTGCATTAGACTGGCTTACTTTGTCAATATTTTCCTTTAATTTATTCCACGTTACATCATGAGGAGCATAAAAGATTCCATCGAGTCTGCTTTCAGTCGAAACTTCTTGATCTAAGACATGTTCGAATGCCCTTAGACAGTTTCGTGTACTTATATTGCCAGAATTTAAATAAGTTGCTTTCGGTTTTATATTTGGATTGTCAAATATAAACTGAGATAATCGTTTCACAATACTGCTCAGGGGAGTCTCAATTGAAGTGCCTCCACACTTAGGGATATGAAGATACATTAGGTTTTTCCATGAAGCTAGATTAACATCATCATTGTCGGTAAAAAAAGATGGTGAAAAAATATAATCATGAACACTGCATAGTCTATATAGTTGGTTCAATTTAGGACGGCCAATATGAAAGTAGCTATTTTTCTGTCCACAAAATGTATCTATTTTATTTATAAGTTTCGATGGTCTATGATAAGTGTACGATATTTTCATACAGCGGACAGCTTTTTCATTATCACCCTGGTCTTTGTATAGAGCATATAAAGGGGAGTAGTTTGATCCCTGAGCCCAAAAGCTATAATCTTCAATGAAGATGGCTCGTTTGAAGATTTTCCTTGCCTTTTCGTATTCATGCAAATTATGGAGCACTAACCCTAGTCCTTTGTATGATTCCCAATCTTCATGCATAGCCAAGGATTTTTTGAAAGCAATGATTGCTTCATCGTATTGATGCCTAAAGCAAAGTGCGGATCCAAGGAATTTGTATGACTCCCATTCTTCATGTATACCCAGTGATTTTCTCAATATATAAATTGTTTCATCGTATTGATGTGTAAGTGAAAGTAGCGATCCTAGTGCTTTCAGAGATTCCCAGTCCTCATAAATAGAAATAGATTTTTTGAAAGCCTCAATTGCTTCAGAGTATTTATGTGTACGTGCAAGTGCCCAGCCTAAACCTTTATATGTTTCCCAGTCTTCATGTATAGACAATGATTTTTTAAATGTATAAATTGCTTCGTTATATTGTCGTGTAAGACATAGAAGTGACCCAAGTGCTTTAAGGGATTCACAGTTTGGATGAATTGCAATTGACTCTTTGAAAGCATCAATTGCCTTTTCGTATTGCTTAATATATGCGAATGAATTCCCCAATGCAAATAGTGACAGGTAATCTTTTTGATGAGAAAGATATTTTTCAAAAACATCTATTGCTAGTTCAAATCTCCTGGCTTTATATAGTGACCATGCATATCTCTTTAATGTCTCTGATTCTTGATTTAGTTGTAATGATTTACTTAAGGCTCTAATGGCGTCTTCGTATTTGCCAGTATTAAATAAGGCAGAGCCTAAACCTTTAAGACCTTCCCATGATTCTCTTGTTAACAAGACCTTGTTAAAGGCATCTATTGCTCTATCATTTTGTCCGCTAGACAAAAATCCCTTTCCTTCCTCCAGGTAGTCCACTTCTGCCAAACAGATATCTATTAATTTACTACAAGGCCTAAAATTCAGAGCTGTAAGTCACATCATCACTCCGGATCACCAGAATATAATAATTCCACGGATTCTGGCCACATCAGACCCGATTTCGAGAATAAATCAATAATATTTTGATCTATACTAATCTAAATGAAGTTTGCTACTTTTACTAAATATCTCTTATACACAGATTGTTTCCCGATATTATTGTAGTATTGGCGAATGTGAAGTATTTCTTTGCCTCGATTATGAGCTTGCTGTTATGTTAACCATAATTATAGAAAATTTACTATATCATGATTTCGGAATTAAATTCTCAGAGGTTTTTGAAAACATCACATACAGTCATCAATAGTCTGTCATGTTTATTATCCAGAACATTTTTAATGGGGTCCTAATAGTTTTATAATTAGTGAGCCTTGGTCGATACTTGGTATTGTTAATCAGAAAATTTTAGTCGATGAGCCTGTCTTTTTTATTCCATAGAAGAGTGCTCTGACCTTAAAACTTAACATGCCATAGGAATGCCTCATCCTGGCCAATTATCCATAATTTGTCCACCTTGTTTCCTCGCATCTTTTGATTACCCAGCCACAGCAATCGAATAAGCACATCTTCCAGAGAGACAACCCATGCCGCAATGGCGCAGCATATGTATAGGTTCAAAACCATTTTACATGGATTTACAGCCAGTCATGTCTACTTAGTTTCTTTAGACTAACTATTATGTAGATCCTCGCTATAGTTATCGCTTTTAAATTCAAAATTAATTCTTTTTTTCTCAAATTTATAAAAACTAATAAAAAATTCCACCTTTTTCTTCTTATTCCCTTGATCCTTTAACTAATCCTCTATAAAATTATATTCAACCATCTGATCAGAAATGTTCACTAACTTCTTTTCACCGCAGTAGATACTGTATTATTCCCTCTATCTATATTTGACCACTTATTGATATGTTTTCAATCTTGGTTTATCTTCCTAGATTAATGAGATGCTTTCATTTGTACTGCAATATCTTCACTGGAACACAAAAATCAACTATAACGTTAAAACCTCCAAATTATTAACTTCAATACAGCTTTACGTAGTTAACTAGCAATTCAAAATATTTATCTTCAGAAGGCCGCATAAGCTAAGTAAATCAAGTGCCTGGAAAATAGAGCAAACTTTACAACCTTAATTTCGTTCTAATATTTCAACGCTTTTATTCGTTATAACCCGTTTGTGAGTGTGCTTTACAAAACCACAAACTCCACTAGGCATTTTATTTACTTTTCTTCCTTTCGAGCGATGTTTGGCTTTGAGTTCAACATTAGAGCTGTCTTCACATATGATGAAGTGTAAGCTTGTGAAAAGTCTCTATTGCAGCAAATGATTGCTTGATTAGATCCATAAGTGCTTAAAACAACTTTTGATCTTTTAAACTTCAATCGGGTTCTCTATGGCAACTCGAATGAGTGGCAAAATGGTGAGCTCGTCAAGTCAAAAACACCAACACCACTAAGCAATAGGGAGAGACAACCGAAAGTTGTAGTGAGGTTTAACGTCTAAAACGCCTGTTCAGTATCTGGTAGGTGTTTAGGTGCGAGTATAAGCTGGCATGAATTGATGCAATTCACGACTAAGAAATCTCAATCCTTCCACATCAAAAGGACCATCATGGCGCAAGGCATTGTTTTGGGAATTCAATCGTTGGTTGCTTTGATTTCAGAACAACATTTACTAATGTCTAAACCTTAAATAATGGCAACATCAGTGCCGATCGGAAAATTCCGTAATACCAATGGTCCTGTTGTGGACGTTCGCAGCCCAGCTGAATTCAGTAAGGGACATTGGCCAGGTGCGATCAACCTTGCTCTCTTCAGCGATGAGCAACGGGCGGCGGTCGGCATCACTTACAAAAAAAAAGGCCGTCAGCAAGCGATCAACCTGGGTCTTGAGTTCACAGGTCCAAAGCTGTCAGGTCTTGCTGAAGCCCTGGCGAAACTCAGCAGAGATCCAGCCACTGAATCAGAAGACGCCTCTGCATCTGATCTACGCATTTACTGCTGGCGAGGAGGCATGCGCTCTACGAGTGTTGCTTGGCTAGCGGGGCTTGTGGATCTCAAGCCTGTGCTTCTGGAGGGTGGATACAAGAGCTATCGGCGATGGGTGCTGCAACAATTTGAGCAAACCTGGCCTTTGCGATTACTCGGTGGACGAACAGGCACGGGCAAGACTGATCTGCTCATTGCCATGGCACAACGGGGGGTCGCTGTAGTCAACCTTGAAGGTTTGGCGAACCATCGGGGCAGCAGCTTTGGTGGGTTGGGCTTACCCCCACAACCAAGCACTGAACATTACGAAAATCTCCTTGCCGAAGGTTTACAGCGCTGTCAAAACAGTTCTGCTGATGAAATCTGGCTGGAAGCGGAAAGTTCACAGGTGGGTCGCTGCAGAATCCCCCGATCACTTTTCCATCAGATGCAAATGGCACCAGTGTTGGAGATCAACCGTTCACTTGATGAACGGGTTGCTCAACTGGTTGATGTGTATGGCCAGCATGGCCGTGAGTCTTTGCAAGAAGCGACCCAACGCATCAGCCGTCGTTTGGGCCCACAGCGCACACGACAGGCCTTGGATGCAATCGCTCTTGAGAACTGGGACCAAGCCTGTCGCGCCATGTTGGATTACTACGACCGTTGCTATGACTACGAACTAAGCAGGACCCCTCAAAGACAAAGCGTGGATCTTTGCGGACTGAACACAACCAAAGCCGCTGAGATGTTGATTGAACGAGAGCTTGTCAGATCAAGCCCTAAGCCACAGATGGTTATGAACTCAACGTAAGATCCATATCTTGTCGTAGAGATCAATGGCTAAATCGAACAAAACTGCGGCAATTCAGTTCACACGTGGTGTTGATGAACCTGTCGTTCCCGACATCAAACTCACACGCAGTAGTGACGGCCGTACCGGCAGAGCTCTTTTTGTCTTTGATCAGCCAGAGATCATGGCCCCGGAAACGTGGGCAGGTATCACCGGCATGTTCATGCTCGACGAAGAAGGCGAACTGGTGACGCGTGAGGTGAATGCACGTTTTGTGAATGGCAAACCAAGCGCACTTGAAGTCACCTACGTCTGGAAATCAGAAGAGGATTTTGAACGCTTCATGCGTTTTGCCAAACGCTATGCAGCTTGCAACGGTCTTGGTTACACCCAAAACTAAGGCGAGAATGCAAAGGCTGCCGCCTGAACACGGGTGAAATTTTCCCAATGGCTTGCTCTGGCTGCACTGATGGCCGCGGGTGTGCTGTTTTGGAGCCTTAGAGATGTACTGATCCACCTCTTTGCAGGCGTTGTTCTTGCCATGGCTCTCTGCACTCTGGTGGGTGAGCTGCGCTCAAGGAAACCCATGCCTCGCAGCATGGCCCTCCTGATCTGCTTGGTCGGTCTTGTGCTTGTTGTGAGTATGGCGACCGCCATTGTGGTGCCCCCCTTTACAGAGCAATTCCACCAATTGCTTTTACAACTTCCTTCAGCAGCGAAGGAACTCTGGAAGTTGGCCATCGGCGCCATCAACCAAACCTCAGCAATGGTCTACGGAGTTGACAACAACAAGGGTGGCTGGGAAGAACAGCTGTTTGCAAATGGGTTAAACGCTTTACCAGATGGTGCAAGCTTGGCCTCAGGAGTGAGGGAAGGCCTGCAAGGCCTTCTGGGCCTTGCAGGCAACCTCGGCAGCGGCTTGGTCCAACTCCTGTTTGTGTTGGCAATGAGCTTGATGGTGGCGGTGCAACCGACGGCATACAGAGATGTAGCCATCTCGTTATTGCCTTCGTTTTATAGGCGACGAGCCCGCTCGATCCTGAGCCAATGCGGAGATGCGCTGAGCAGCTGGATGGTGGGTGTACTGATCAGTTCCTTTTGTGTGGCCCTGCTTGCCGCAATCGGCCTTTCACTACTTGGGATCAAGCTGGTGATGGCGAATGCCTTGCTTGCTGGGATGCTCAACGTGATCCCAAATGTGGGGCCTACCTTGAGCACGATCTTTCCGATGTCGGTAGCGCTACTTGATGCACCATGGAAAGCAGTCGCTGTGCTTGGGCTCTATGTGGTGATTCAGAACCTGGAAAGTTATGTGATCACTCCATCAGTGATGCATCACCAGGTGAAATTGTTGCCTGGGCTGACTCTCACAGCCCAGTTTGTATTCACAGTGGTGTTTGGTCCTCTTGGCCTGCTGTTGGCGCTGCCACTCGCTGTCGTGCTGCAAGTGTTGATTCGCGAGGTGGTCATCCACGATTTGCTTGATCCCTGGAAGAAAAAGCGATTGGCGCCATGAATGCCCGCACCCTTCTTGTCGCACTCACTCTGGTGGTGCTGGCTTTGCTCACCTGGCAGCTGCGTTGGGTGTTGTTAGTGCTGTTTGGAGCAGTGGTATTAGCAGTAGCACTTGATGTACTAATTGAGAAACTTCAGGACCGCCTCTCCTGGCCTCGTCCCCTTTCGCTAGCAGTGGTGCTGGTGGTGCTGCTGCTTGGCGGTGCCTTGGTTTTCCAGCTGCTGGTGCCTGAGTTGATCACCCAGGTTCAAGAGTTGGGCAACCTCGTACCCACCCTGGTGACCAAGCTGAAATCGATGCTGGTCAGCAACCCGCGACTGATGAATCTGGAAGAGTCTTTTGCCGAACAGTTCAGCTGGGATCGGATCCAACCCTTGGGCTCACAATTGCTTGGCGTTGCAGGCGGGGCCGCCAACAGCCTGATTCAATTGTTGTTGATGAGCCTGCTGGCTGTCTTGCTAGCGCTAGACCCTGTATCCCATCGCCAAATGGTGATTGCTGCAACGCCTCGGCCTGCCCGACAGGAGATGGCTGAATTGCTTGATCAATGCCGTTTGGCTCTTGGTGGCTGGCTAGCTGGAATGACGATCTCAGCCAGCAGCGTGTTTGTGCTCACTTGGGCAGGGCTTGCACTGCTCAAGGTTCCTCTGGCCCTATTGAGTGCATTGGTCTGTGGCTTGCTGACCTTCGTCCCCACCATTGGGCCAACAGCCGCCTCCCTGCTGCCATTGGCCATGGCCCTGCTTGTTTCACCCCTACTGATGCTGCAAGTTCTGGTATTGCGGCTGATTTTGCAGAATCTTGAGGCGTTTTTGCTCACCCCGCTGTTATTGCGGCGTACGGTCAACCTACTTCCCACCGTGGCGCTAATGGCTCAACTGAGCTTGGGCGCCTTATTGGGTCTACCAGGGGTGTTGTTGGCTCTGCCACTTGTGGTGGTTTTGCAGGTAGGAATGGAGCAGGTGGTTGTTAAACAGATCATGGATCTTTGGGCGTAATCATCCAACAATATTCGCTTGACATGAGACTGTCATTTATTGATGATTGGCAACAAGTCAATCACGGCTGCAACTTCATGCTGGACGATTTTATGTCCATAGGCTTTTTGGATTTGTAGATGTATTTGGTGTTGCATTTAGAGTTAACCACTTGCACATCCCTGAGTCAGGAAGGTGAATAACAACAACGGATTTCTCTTGAGGAAGAGGATTCAAAGCGCCTTGCTTAAATTGGTTTCGAAATAAAAAAAAGATTCCTAGCTCAATTGAATCATAAGTTACATAAACCATTACCTAGACTTAGATCAAAGACCAGGGAAAGTAATCCTAATAATTAGATCGTCATAATCAGCAGACTGACTTTTAAAGGATACATCTACGCCATAGCTATTAACTCCAATAGGCTTAAAGTGTGAGAATCCACCTTGATTGGCATCTTCAAATGAGAAAAGTGTTTTGGCCATGAGGCTCTCAGTTAATTGTATGAATGGTGCTATTAGAGAGTCTTCTTTTATGCATTCTAGAGAATGAAATGTGAATGCACTATTCTTTCCAGTTAGTCTTGCTAGGCCTGAAGCCTGATTAAGTTGATTCAAAGCCACGGAGCGATATCCATAAAATCTCTCCAGCAAGCGAATCCAAAACACTCCCTTGATAATCATTAATTGAGTAGTAACACAATAAGATGTCTTGAGAAGTATTTTTTTAATGCTTATAACTGCATCTATTTTAGAACTACCCAAGCCAATTAAATCAAGAATAGGACAGCCTTCCTGCTCATGTGCTATTTGCAAGCTTGGCAAGCTTACCTTGGTTGGATAAGATATTTTTTTGGATCTACATTTGTTGGTATATTTTCTCCATCATCCCCGCCAAAATAGGCAGCTACATTGAAGTGTAGAGCTCCATTGTAGTAACAATTCCATGGAGGACCATCCGTAGTGGTTTCTTCTAGTTGAGATGGATTACTCCACGCTGAAAGAATTGCATAGTTTAATTCTTCATCGGGAGAGAATTTTCTCGTATCAGCAGAGACAGTTCCCGACAATGCTTCTATATTGTCAATTGCATACTGCTGTCCAAGAAAACCATCAATGATATTGTTTTGAAATAAAACTGATAAATAGCTCCACTCTTTCCCAGACGATTGTCTACTTGGTAGATTATCAAGTTGTAGAATTCTCAGATAATCAGACTCTTCATTTCCATAATGATAACATCTGTATCAAAGTCTCCTGGATTCTTAAGTATACTACTACTAGGTACTGGAGCTATAATGAAATCATCTCCTAAAACTTGTCTTCCGGCCCATAGAAGTGCTGTGATCCCAGCATAGACTTCATTAGCATTTCCTCCAGTCTGTTCTACCCAGGTTGGATCATATTCAATGTCTTGTGCCCAAAAAACATAACCTCCCTCACTTGTTTCATTTACCTCAGATAATTCAGGCATTTCGCCGGGCAGAGTTAGTGCTGCTTTTAAAATATCTTTGGCAAATTTACGTTTTTGGTTATTGATGTTACTCCTGCAAAAACAGGACCAATTGCTGGCCATAGGTTAAATCCATAATCTTCGGCCTTTTCCCCCTGTTTAAGGGCACAGGACATTCCAATCACTAAACCATCAATTACCCAATTACTCCTATCATCGGGGTCAGCTTCACCAATAATAACGGACCGTTTCTCTCTTGAATTGAGAAAGTCTTTTTGTTGGATAGCATCAAGGAAATAGGCATAAGCAGACACAGAATAGATATACAACTACCTTTCTAGACTAGGCAGCTTGATAAATTTGAAGCTTGAATGTAGTAATTAAAAGGTCAGCAAAGCCAAAATCTACTTGAACCCGTAAAGTTGTTCATATAAACAACCGTATACGCAGTATTGGATGATTTATTAGCAGTTTCTGCCATTGACCACGAAGACGTTTCTTCTCAAGCTTGGCCATTACTTAATGGCTGCAAATCACAAGAGCCCATGGGATTCTGCTTAGTTGTTTAGCTTGAACCAAAGGAATGAGTACTCCATCAAATCTTCTGCTTGAAGATGCAGTTGATATTAATTGTAGATGGCTTACTATTTACACACCAATGCTAGCAATTAAGCGTCACAATATGTTGTTAATACATGTCCCTCTCATAAACATTCTCAGCCATTAAATTCTAATTTCTTTCCATAGTCAAAGTGCCTCGGAGGACATTTTCTATAAAAAGAGCCATATTTTCCTGAATGCTAGGGCATGAAAAATGTCCCCGCTTAGCTGCGGGGACTTGAAAATTAGTTTAAATGAATAACTTTCCCTATTTTTTCAAACAGATGGTGATCTTTTCACCCAGTCTCATGCGTCGTAATACATGGTGAACTCATGGGGATGAGGACGTTGACGCAATTGCTGCACCTCTTCGTATTTGATGTCAATCCAGTTGTTAATGAAGTCTTCAGTGAAGACTCCCCCTTCCATGAGGTAGTTCTTGTCTGCATTTAACGCTTCGAGCGCACCATTAAGTGAAGCTGGCACTGTGGGAATGCTGGCAAGGCGTTCTTCTGGTAATTCAAATAGATCCTCATCGAAACCATCGCCAGGGTCAATTTGGTTTTTAATGCCGTCAACGCCCGCCATCATCATTGCGCTGAAAGCTAGATAAGGATTGGCCAAGGCATCGCCTGGGCGGAATTCAAGACGCTTGGCTTTCGGGTTTGGGCCAGTGAGCGGAATGCGAACAGCTGCAGACCTATTGCCCTGGGAATAAACAAGGTTTACAGGAGCTTCAAAACCTGGCACCAAACGCTTGTAGCTATTGGTTGTGGGGTTTGTGAAAGCCAGGAAGGAGGGAGCATGCTTAAGGATGCCGCCGATATACCAGCGAGCCGTCTGTGACAAGTTGGCGTAGGTGCCTTCTCCAAAGAACAGGGGCTGGCCTCCTTTAAAGAGGCTCTGGTGAACATGCATCCCGGTGCCGTTGTCGTTGAACACCGGCTTGGGCATAAACGTTGCCGTTTTGCCGTATTTACGTGCAACATTCCTGACGATGTACTTGTAAATCATCACGTTGTCCGCAGCTTCAATCAGCTCAGCGAACTTCATCCCCAATTCATGTTGGCCAGCACCAGCAACTTCATGGTGGTGCTTCTCCATCGGGATTCCTAATTGCCCCATCAGCAGCAGCATTTCGGAACGGATGTCCTGGGCGGTGTCGTTGGGTGGAACCGGAAAGTAGCCTTCTTTCAGTTGGATCTTGTAGGCAAGGTTGCCGCCTTCTTCAATGCGACCGCTATTCCAAGGGGCCTCAATCGTGTCAACGCTGTAGAAGCAGCCACCTTCGCCAGAGTTATAGCGGACGTCGTCAAAGATGAAAAACTCTGGCTCAGGGCCGAAAAAGGCTGTATCAGCTAGGCCGGTGCCGGCTAAGTAACCGAGGGCTTTTTGGGCAAGTGCCCTGGGGCATCTGGCATAGGGCTCGCCGCTACGAGGTTCCCGAATGGAACAGATCAAGCTAAGAGTCTTGTGGCGATAAAAGGGGTCGATCCAGGCCGTACTGGCGTCGGGCACCATATCCATATCTGATTCGTTGATGGCCTTCCATCCACGGATGGAAGATCCATCGAAAGCCAATCCATTAGTGAAGGCTTCCTCGTCAATCAAGTCTGAACAAACGGTGAGGTGCTGCCACTTGCCGTGCAGATCAGTGAACTTGAGGTCAATCAGTTCAATGCCCTCGTCCTTGATCTGGCGGAGGACGTCTTGGGGTGATTTGCCCATGGCGAAGATGAGGCCGAGCCGGCGATAAGTGAGCGACCGTAATCAGCCGCATGGCCTCCTTTTTGTAGCAACAGGTACCTTCTAATGAAGCCTTGTTTCCTTTCTGGGTGGATTCCGTAACCGTTTCTGTCAGCTTGGGCTGATCTAAGTCTGGGAGAACTTTATGGCTTGATCACTGATTTTGATTGTTTAGCTTCTATATCCCTCAACTCGTCCAAGTCGTCCATTCGTCCTCAATGGCTGATCTCATCAAAGGGTTGATTGGTTGCTACAACCATTTTCTTTCAGCCTTCGCTCGATCTGCATGAACGGTTTTGAAGCCTGCTTTCAGTCAATGGGAATCAGGCTTCAAAGGGACTTTGCCAGACGAGCTAGCGTTTTTTTACTTTCTTCCCTTCTGCTGCCAAGAGACGCAAAAAAAAATCAGTATTTTTTATTGCCCTCGCTATTGATTGACCTGCTTGGTTGCCGTTGCAATCCCTCAAAAAAGTCCCGGGGATGAAGGGTGACTGCTTAGGCTCTAGATAATTGAACTAACCAAGGGCCTTGGCGACGACGCAAACCCTTCCCCAGGTTGACCAATCTCATAAGACGGTTCTCGAACCGATTGCCACGCCTACCCGCTTGCTATTTGGGCCTGGACCCTCAAATGCCGATCCCAAGGTGCTTCAGGCACTTGCGCGCTCTCCGATTGGCCACCTTGACCCCCTTTATCTGAAATTGATGGGTGAGGTGCAGGAGTTGCTCCGCTACACCTGGCAGACCGACAACCGTTTCACACTGCCGATGAGCGGTACTGGTAGTGCTGCCATGGAGGCGACCTTGGCCAATACCGTTGAATCTGGTGACACGGTATTAGTTGCGGTAAACGGTTATTTCGGCAATCGCCTTGCCGATATGGCTGCTCGCTATCGAGCCAATGTTCAGTTAATTGAAAAACCCTGGGGAGAAGCCTTTTCCCTTGCAGAGCTAGAAGCAGCTTTGATCGAGCATCGCCCAGCAATTCTGGCTCTAGTGCATGCAGAAACATCCACTGGCGTTTGTCAGCCAATGGATGGTGTCGGCGATCTTTGCCATAAGCACGATTGCCTCTTACTGCTTGATACGGTCACCTCCTTAGGCGCTGTGCCGGTTTTTCTGGATCAATGGAAGGTTGATCTGTCTTACAGCTGCAGCCAAAAGGGGCTCAGCTGCCCTCCTGGTCTTGGTCCTTTCACCATGGGGCCCCGCGCCGAAGAGAAGCTTGCGGCCCGTAGTAGCAAGGTGCCCAATTGGTATCTAGACGTGTCGCTGCTGAATCAGTATTGGGGAAGCGACAGGGTTTATCACCACACTGCGCCGGTGAATATGAACTTTGGGATGCGTGAAGCGCTGCGATTACTTGCGGATGAGGGCCTTGAAAACGCTTGGGATCGTCATCGCTGCAATGCCGAAGTGCTCTGGGCAGGGCTCGAGAGTCTTGGTTTGGAGTTGCATGTACCTGAAGCCTTGCGTTTGCCCACACTCACAACTGTTTGCATTCCTAATGGAGTTGATGGCAATGCCTTCCGTCTGCATTTGCTGAATGAGCACGGCATTGAAATCGGCGGCGGCTTAGGAAGCCTGGCTGGCAAGATCTGGAGGATTGGCTTGATGGGATACAACTCCACCCCTAAAAACGTTGAACTGTTGCTCAATCTGTTCGAGTCAGAGTTACCTCGTTTTCGTGAAAACGTTGCCGTTGCTGCTTGAACCAGGCTTCTAGCTGCTGCCTGGCTTCAACTTCCATCACACCGCCAAGAACACGCATTTTATGATGTGCACTGGGGTGTTCCCCCAGATTGATTGTGCTACCAAGCCCGCCTCGCTTGGGGTCGTATGCAGCAAAGATCACCTGGCCCATGCGCGCTTGTATTAGTGCTCCCGCGCACATCGGACAGGGTTCCAGAGTGACAATCAGGGTGCAGTCATTAAATCGCCAATCACTTCTGAGCCAGGCAGCCTGTCGGAGTGCAATCAGTTCTGCATGGCCTAATGGATCACGTCCTCGATGCCTTTGGTTGCTGCCATGGCCGATACAGCGGCCATCGGCATCCAGCACTATTGCACTCACAGGAACTTCTCCAAGACCGCCAAGTTGTTTTGCTCGAGTCAGTAGCCGCAACATCCAACAGCGGCATTGCCTGTTGGTTAGTTCAAGAGGTTTCGCTAAAGGCACCGCTAAGTGGCAGCTCCTGATCAAACAATGCCATCAGGAGGGAGAATGGAACTTGTATGACGAGCGTTATTGGCTGGCACTCCCCAGATAAGGCCGACTGCGACCTTGGCGCCCTTTGCCAAGCCTGACCGTTTCGATCCAGAACTGCAGACTTTTCTGGAGCAGGCCAGTGCTCGACTTTGTCAGTGGTTCGCAACAGCAAGCAATCGAGGCCCCTTACCAGCACTTAGTGCTTTGCCTGATGTGGCGCCGCCGCCTCAAGGTCTTTCAGTTGATGCCTTGCTGGACGATTTGCAGTTGGTGATGGAAGGGGCTTATCAGCCTTCCCATCCAGGTGCTTTGGCTCATCTCGATCCGCCTCCTCTAACGGCATCCATCGCTGCCGATTTGATCTGCGCAGGACTAAACAACAATCTTTTGGCCGAGGAGTTGTCACCCAGTCTTTCGCGTTTAGAGCGAGAGATGTGCCGCTGGTTTGCTGAGCGCTTGGGGCTGCCGTTGACGGCTGGTGGTGTGGCAGCCAGTGGTGGCAGCCTCAGCAATCTCATGGCGATGGTGATAGCTCGCCAACAGGGAGATCTTCAAGATGATCCCAGGGCAGTTGTGCTTGCAAGTGTCGACGCCCATGTGTCACTCGCTAAGGCCATTCGGGTTATGGGGTTGGCTAGCGATGCCTTGCAGTCGGTGCCTGTCGATCAAGAGGGCTGCATGAATCTCGATGCCCTAGAGGATCAACTGAAGGCTCTCCGCGCAGAAGGGAGACCATGCTTAGCCGTTGTGGCGACAGCAGGCACGACTGTCCAGGGAGCTGTAGATCCCTTGGTAGCGGTAGCAGAGCTATGCAGACGCGAGCGGGTCTGGTTGCATATCGATGGAGCCATTGGAGGGGTCTTTGCTCTAAAAGAAGCCACTGCTTCTGTGGTTGAAGGAATCTCTCTAGCCGATTCGATCACAGTGAACCCTCAAAAGTTGCTTGGGATCACTAAGACATCATCCCTATTGCTAGTCGCGAACCAATCCCATCTTGCTTCAGCCTTCTCGACTGGCTTGCCCTATATGGAACCAGCCTGGGGAGACGGTCATGGAAGTGAAATTGGCCTTCAAGGAACTCGGCCAGCAGAGGTGCTCAAGCTTTGGTTGGGTCTGCGTCAACTCGGGGAGCAGGGAATTCAGAGCTTGCTGGAGGGGGCAATTCAGCGTCGTCAGTCGCTCGCGCGTCAACTCGATGCATCCAGGTTGATTCTTCTCAGCGGACCATTGCATCTGATTGCCTGTACACCTAAGAACGCCGATGCAGATCAAGCCTCAGTCTGGTCATTAGCAACACGGCAAAGCTTGCTGGAACAGCAGTTGATGGTGTCAAGACCCTTGCATCATGGTCGTCATTTCCTCAAGGTGGTCTTGGGCAACCCCCATACGCAATCGATTCATCTCAATCGGTTGGCAACTCTGATGAATCAATCTTTGCTGGGTTAGCGCTAATGGCTTCATCACCCCCACGAGGTCGCTGGGTGGCAATTATCACGACTGTTTTATCAGTAGCGATTGGATTGTTCTACCTGGCTTTGATCACAGTTCTGGATGCCCGAGGTCCGATGCGTCCGCCACCCCCCGAGGCCCTGGGCGTGGCGGGAGCTGTCGCCGTTTCTCCCGCTGAAGAGGCTCAACCACCCGCCGCAGGGCTGTCGTGAGAAAACGTTCCAGCGAAGATTCTCGTCGGTTGAGATCGTAGTGACGTTGCACCACTTCCTGCATACCGCCATCCCCCCAGTCTTGATCCTGCTGGAAGTAGGTAATGAAGCTGGCTCCCGCAACGCGTGTGAGCCAAGCAGCAGCGACCCCTTGTACCGCTCGGCCCAGCAACAGGGTGGGCAAGTTGACACTAAGAGCTGTGCCGATGATCGCCACTCCACCTTTAACAATGCCAAGTCCTGCCAAAGTGCGACCTACTGAGACCGCCAGTTCTTGTGCTCGGTTGCGAGTGAGTTGAACTCCATAGACCCGGGCGACCTCCATCACCATTTGGGCATTCACCGCTGCCGTCCCCAATAGATCCACTCCTGGGAGGGGGGTTGCAGCGACGACACCACCACTAATCCAGCTGTAACGATCAACACACTGACGCGCTTCATGGTGTCGTTGTCGATCCAACAGCTGCCGACCGGCATCTCCCAGATGGCGACATTGCAGCAGAATGTTGTCTGCAAGTAGTTCTTCACCATCGGCGTGTAGCACTGACGCAAGGCGCCGCAACAGGTTGTCGACCTCAGCCGGAGGCTGCAAAGGTCGTTTGCCAGGACGCGGCAATGACTGGGGTGCAGCGCTACAGGAGATCACATCTTCAGCTTCAAGCAAGCCCTTGCATCGCCCTCGCAACTGCGCCAACAGCCGTCGCTCCTCTTCTTCACCGCGTAGATCGCATTTATTCAGAACCAGGAGCAATCGTTTGCCCAGATTGGCGAGGCTACTGATGACCTCCAGCTCTGAAGCGCGTAAATCACAGTCCAGAACCACCACCATCAGGTCAGCTCTACTAGCTCGTTGCCTTGCTTCCTTCTCTCGGCTTAAACCGGCTCTGCCAGCTTCAAGAATTCCTGGGGTGTCAGCCAGTTGAAGGCCACGATCAAGTCCCTTTAAACGCAGTCGATAAATCTGGCTACTGGTTGTGGATCCCATGGGTGCACCAACCTCACCCACCATTTCGTTCAGGAGTGCTCGGATCAGAGATGTCTTGCCGCTGGAACCAGTACCGAACACCACCACCATCAGATCACCACGGGCCAGCTCATCAGCCACCCTTTCTCTCTCTTGCTTAAGCCCTTCTCGAGTGACATCGTCTTGAAGGCGTTCGAGCAGGCGATCAATGCTTTCAAGACTTTGCTTGGCTGCTTGATGACGGCTACTTGGAGGAGAAAGGGGCCGTTGATTGTTTTGAGCAGTTTCTAAGTTCTGACGCTTAAAAGCCTTCCACCAGGGCCATCCAACTTGATAGATCATCAAGATGATGAGGCCTGCTGTTAGTAACAACACCGGGCCTAGCAACCAGGGAGGTAGTAGGTAACTCAAATCCCAGAGCAGGTTCCTCACCACTTGCACTAGAGCTCCGATGACAAGCAAGACCACCAGCGCGCAGGCGATCCATAGGAGCAGCCGCTGACGGGAGGTCATTTGTTTGTCATGATTCCGCTGGCCTCCAGATTGAATGATCTTTGACCAGAGAGACAGCGTCTGGGATCTGGAACTGTTGGCATCATTGCTGAGCCAGAGACAAAGAATTTGTATCCGCAAGGCTCATGGCCGATCAATAGCAGATCTCTGGCATTAATGGTTGTGCCGGACTTGCCATCTTCCATATCGCAAAGACACCTATTGCACTTGTCCAGTTCATCACCACCATTTAAGGCATGCTCTGAATCTTCCCAGACCAGCATGTTTGATGCTTTCGCTGGCCGTATGCAGGAATGAGGTGGATAGGTCATTCGATCTTTGAGGATCGTGAAATCTTGATTTGATCGGCGTCGCATCATTCCAGCTCTCGGCCTCTCCTCCCCCACCAACGTGCATTGGTGGGTTTGAGATCATCTAGAGACCAAATGTTTGTCTTGATGATCAAGTAAGGGCAAGCTCCATCCTTACGTTTCCACTAAAGCGGCAGCTATCGCTTTAAAGAACAACGTTTCGATCGGGTTGACTGATCTAATTGATGATCACTCCAGCCATGGCACAACGCTTAGGTGTGTTGTTGTCCATGGCGTCTTGTCAGGGCGTCGATTCCGAAGCAGATCACGGCCAAATTGATCGCCACATCGGCTCCATTGAAAATCGGAAAGTCCACCGGTACAAGTTGCAGAAAGTCGGTGACGTGCCCTAGACGCCATCGGTCCAAGCCATTGCCGATAGTTCCGCCGAGCAGAAAGGACATTGCAAGGCCTTGCCATATCGGCATCTGTCCTGCTCTCCAAATCCAGACCATCAAACCAATGGTCACAGCCAGGCTGAGCAGCCCTAAGAGGAATGTTGCTCCATTGAAAAGATTAAAAGCTGCGCCTGTATTGCTGATCAGACGCAACTGCAATAGCCCAGGAACAAAAGGGAGTACCAAGCCTGAACTGAGTTGTTGACGGGCCCAGCTTTTGCTGATCTGATCAATCAGCATCAGCAGGATGCTGATTAGCAGCATTGCCCTGCGTGATAGTTGACGTTGCTTCAGTATTTGAGGTTGATTCATTCAACAAACAGCAGATTTCGCAATGGCAAGGCAAGTACGCCAACGCCTGCACAGAGGACTAGTTGAGCGGGTAGGGGCCCAAAGGTATAGCTAAATAGCAGTTCTGGAATGCGATCAGGCCAATGGTATAGGGCAGATCCGATAAGCAGATTGAGTACGCCGCAAAGTTGCAGCATGATCAGCCCCGCGATTGCTGCAATCGTCAGGCTCAGTACATCATTCATGCCTGGTTGCTGGGCCAGACGACCACTGAGCCAAGCAGCTGGAACGAATCCAGCCAGGTAGCCAAAACCTGGTGTCAGCACATAATTGAGGCCTCCACCACCATGAAATACGGGTAGGTCAACTAGGCCAATGGTGAGATAGGCAACTGCAGCGATGACTCCAGCACGCGGACCGCATACGAGTGCACACAGCAATAGAGCTGGCACCTGCCAAGTACTTGGAAGCGTTAACACGTGCGGTTGTAAGTCAAGGCCAGGCAAGAGCAGCGCAGCAGGGATCAACCCTCCTACAAGGATCATCATCAGGCCGGCGAGGGCGCCGCTCCAGGTGGCCAGGGCTCGCAAAAAGGGTTTTCAGCTAGCTCCATCCTGCAGTAGGAGAGTGGCATTGCTCATTTCTGATGGAACCGGTTATTGGTCAACAGGTCCGTTTAAAGGTGCCTTTGCCTTATCTAAAGACCGCGGATCCCATGCCTATGCTACGGCCACCGGATTTGGTCTCCCCAGAAGAGCTTGGCGAGATCGTTGGCCTGCGAGCCAAGGACATGGCTGTTGTGCGATTTCGTCATGGCAGCTTTCTGATCCCACTGGATCGCCTGATCTTTGACCTTTCAGATGTTGATGGCGCAAAGGGGGATTAAGAGCTTTGAACCACTTGCTGTTGCCAATCCTTGGCAAGGATTTGAAGGCTGTTTTCTGGGCCACAGAGACTTAGCAAGGGCATTCTTAGATGTCGTTGAGCTGCCTTTTGCAGAGCGCTTCCATCAAGATTTTTGATTGCCTCCAAGCTGTGCTGGTCATAGTTGGCTGGCAGCCCTAGTCCCCGCAATTGGGCTCGGCGTTCTGCCCGTTGTCCAGTGGTTTGAGCTCCATGGGCGAGTTGACCATGGAATTTTGCGCGTGCCAGTTCAATGTCTTCTTCTGATATCTCTTGCTGGCTGAGTTCCCACCAGCTATCTAGAAGCAATTGAAGGGTGAGTTTTGCCTTGTCTTCGCTTGTTGAGGCATGGAATACAAATGGAGCGGCACACTTACGTACCGGGTGATGAGTGCCTACGTCATAGGCCACCCCGTGTTGCTCTCGTAGACGCCTGAACAGCAAGCTCGACATGCCTAATCCCAGGTGGCAGTTCAGTAGACGCAGTGCTAGATCGTCTTCATGGCCATGCGCAAGGGTTGGCTGTCCAAGCATCATGACCACCTGACTTGTAGGTTCAGGCTGAAGACAAATGTTGGATTCGAGCTGAATGTTCTCTGTTGAGATCTTGCTCGATTCAGGCGTTCTCGCTTGCTGAGGTGGCTGATTGGGCCAGCGCTGAAAAGATTCCATTGCCTCCAGCCGCTGTTCAAGATCCTCTGGAAGGGTCCCAGAGAGGGCAAGCACAGGTGATTGTGCTGTTAGCCCGTCGATTAGCGAAATTAATTGCTGACGACCAAGTTGGTTGAGGTCCTCGCTAAGGCCAAGGGGATCGTGGCCGTAGGGGCCACTGCCGTAAGCCATCTGCCGCCAGCCGTCAAAAGCCACGTGAAATGGGTCTTCTCTTTGTCTTTGCAAGGCCTGAAGACTGAGATCCCTTTCCAGCGTTACTTGACTTGAATCCAGATGCGGATCGATCAGCATCCAGCCAAGTAAATCAAGGAGTCGTTCGGCATCACGATCTGCACATTTGAGGCTAATTAGCAATCCGTCTTCGTGGGTATCGCAGCGCAAACCTGCCCCACAGCCTTCAACGAGATCGGCCAGAGCAAGGTGGTCATAGGGTCCACAGCCCCTGGTCAAGAGGGCTCCGAGCAGTTGATGAACTCCCCGTTGCCCTTTTGGGTCAGCACCACTGCCGCCTCTAACCCAGAGCTTGGCGGCGAGAACTCCCGGTGCGGCGATTGGATCTAAAACCACATCGAGAGGATTCATTCTTCTGCTTCCATCGGTCTGGCAACAAGGGTGAAGCTCCGCTCTGGTTGCAGTAATGGAAGCATTTGCTCGAGAAGTCGAGTCGGCGTCCATGCAGACAGGTGATCAAGTGGTGCCAACAAGGATTGAGGACGATTCCAAAGAGCTTGATTCCCTGCCAGGCCGGCTACTTGACTGGGAGCTTCAAGGCTGAAACACAGTCCATTTGAAACCAGTTGGCTAGCTCGTTCGATCTCCTGATTCTTGGGTGTTGATTCGAGGCTCGTCTGCAGTAAATGGTGGATTTCCTTTTCCACCCTGTCCAGCTGCGTCTCGTTGCAGCATGCTTCTAGCAATACAAGGCTGCCTTGTTCCAACACGGTTACATCCATATCGATCGATTCCACGATTTGCAATTCCTCTCTGAGGTGATGCACCAGTCGACTGCGACGTCCTTCCGCAAGCAGGGTGGTCGCCAGGTCAGCTCCCATCACCATCTCTTGGTTTGAGGCAGGGGGCATCGGCCAGGTCATCAATAGCCGGGTGGATTCCAGCCTGGGGACTTGAATTTCTCGTCGCCCTTTTTGAAAGCTGAGCGTTGGAGAAATGGCAGGATCAATGTCCTCCATCGTTTGGTGATTCAACTCAGCCAGACGGCTGTTGTTCAAGATTTCTTCCAGGCCTATCGGAATGGCACCCGCAATTGCTAGGCAACAGTTCGGGCCTCGATAGCGGCGGCTGTGGAACTCCCTCATTTGCTCGGGAGTACTTGTTTTTAGGCTTGCTTCACAGCCAAGGATGGCTCGGCCGTAGGGATGATCTTCGCAGCATGCTTCGAGAAGCTGTTGGAGGACTTGATCATCCGGTTGATCTCGATATTGGGCAATTTCCTCCAATACGACGTCTCGCTCCATGGCATAGGCCTCTGAACGCAGAGCTGGAGTCAGAACGAGGTTGAGCAGTAGATCAAGTGCTGCCCTAGCTGCCGTTGGTGGTACAAGAACGTGAAAGTGGACGTCATCGAAACCTGTGGCGGCATTGCTGCTGCCTCCAAGCGCTTCGATTTTGCGATCGAATTCTCCCGCCTCCATCTGTGAGCTTCCCTTGAACACCATGTGTTCAAGAAAGTGGGCTAGTCCTTCCTCTCCTTTTTGTTCGCTTGAACTACCTGCTTTGCACCAGAGGTCTAAACAAGTCAGTGGTGCATCTGGCATGGATGCCAACACGCAGCGGGTCTTGTTCTTTAGAGCCCAGTGTTGAAGACTGGGTTTAGGGGTGGAGCGTGTCAGAGGTGCATGTCAAAGTCCCATTCTGATCCTTCTTGCCATCGTGCTGCCTTTTCCCTCCACAAGCGGCCCGGCAATTCATCCGTTAATCGAGTCGTTGGCAGCACGAATCAGGCAGCGCAGGGCGCAGTTACCGGAGCTCAGTCCATTTGCACTGGATTCAGTGATGGAGTCAATCAGCGGCCAGCTTGATGGAGAGGAGCTGCTGATTAGCAATGAATTGCATCGTTGTCGGGGGATGCGCAAGTTGCATTTGGAGATAGCAAGGCTGGGAGGGGGACTGCAAGTACTCCATTGCGTCTTCTTTCCCGATCCTCGCTTTGATCTACCAATTTTTGGAGCCGATATTGTTGCTGGTCCTGCCGGTATTTCGGCGGCCATCGTGGATCTTTCGCCTGTAGGCCTAACAATGCCAGTGGCCCTACTCCATGGCCTTGAGTCACTGCCCATTCCTGCGTTTCAACAGGTGAGGGAATTGCCTGAATGGGGATCCATTTTCTCGCCGTTTGTCCAGTTCATCCGTCCAGCTAGTAGCCAAGAGGAAAGCTGGTTCGTGGATTTGGCAGATGGCTATCTCAAAGCTCTTATCTCTAGCGTCATTGACGCGACTCCCGATGCTTCTGATGCGGCATCTACGATCCAAAGGCATAAGAGCCAACTCTCCTATTGCATCCAACAGAAACGCAACGACAAGACACGTGGAGTGCTGGAGAAAGCCTTCAATCCTCAATGGGCGGATCGATACATCGAGGAGATCTTGTTCGAGGATCCACCTCCCCTTTAAGCAACAAAACCTGGAGATGGTTGATATCCGGAGGAATCTGCCTTGTTGTAGCTATTGGTATCTGGAGCCTTACGCGTCGGCCTGAGACACCTCAAGAAAGTGCTGTGCTGGTTCCAGCTGCCAGACCAATTGAAGCTGTTGCAGCCTTGGGGCAACTTGAGCCCGCTGGTGATGTCCGTCGCTTGGCCGCCCCTGCTAGCGGGTTTGGTGGCACTCCACGGGTTGCCAAGCTCAGTGTTCGTGAAGGTGATGCGGTTAAGCGTGGCCAGGTTCTAGCAGAGTTCGACAACCGACCTAAAACTTTTGCTGATCTGGCAGCTGTCCAAGCTCGACTGGAGACCCTCGAGGTTCAGTTGCGAATGCAGCGCCGGGAGGTCACTCGTTATCAAAAAGCTGCCCTGGTTGGAGCTTCATCTCTGGTGGATTTGGAGGAAAAACAGGAAGAACTCGTCAAAATCGATGGCCAACGTCGGGAGGCTTTGGCTGAAATCAGCGGACTTGAGGCTGATCTCGCTGATAGTCAATTGAAGTCTCCCCTCGATGGTGTGGTTTTAAGGGTGCACACTCGCGTCGGGGAGCGTCCAGGTAGTGATGGCGTGATGGAAGTTGGCGCCAATCAGACCATGGAAGCCTTGATCGAAGTTTATGAGTCGGATGTGAATCGAGTGAATGTTGGACAAGTTGTTCGCTTAACCAGTGAAAACGGTGGATTCGATGGAACTTTGATGGGTCGTGTGGAACGCATTAGCCCCCAGGTTCGTCAGCGCAATGTGCTCTCAACTGATCCAACTGGTGATGCAGATGCCCGCGTAGTTGAAGTTCGGGTCAGTCTTGACCAGAACTCAGCTACTCGGGTGAGAAGTCTCGCGGGGATGAAGGTGATCGCTCGCTTTCAGCCCTCGTGATGTCTGGCTTTTGGCAACAGCGGAGGATCCCTCTGGCTTGGTTGCTACTGAGTCGTCAACCTTTACGGCTTTTGGTTGCTCTGGCAGGAATCTGCTTCGCCGGAATCCTGATGTTCATGCAATTGGGTTTCCGAGATGGTTTGTTCGATGCCAGTGTCACCGTGCATCGTCTCTTTGATGCTGAC
Source organism: Prochlorococcus sp. MIT 1318 (assembly GCF_047304505.1). Lineage (NCBI taxonomy): Bacteria > Bacillati > Cyanobacteriota > Cyanophyceae > Synechococcales > Prochlorococcaceae > Prochlorococcus > Prochlorococcus sp. MIT 1318. The sequence continues at coordinate 2,130,099 of NZ_CP138958.1, forward strand.
CTGGTGTTGATGAGCCCTCGCTCGATGAGCTCGATCAGCATGAGTGGATTCCCAAGGCGTCGCTTGGTGCAGTCCATGGCACATCCAGATGTCCAGGGCATCACGCCTGTGAACTGGAATTTTTTGCTTTGGAGAAATCCGCAAACCCTCACGACCCGACAGATTCTTGCCTTAGGTTTTGAACCGGGGGATTCGCTGTTCACAGATCCTGAGCTTGCGGCCAAGGCAAAAGCGCTCACAAGTCGTGGTCGAGTTTTATTTGATCAGCGTTCTCGAAATGAATTCGGACCTATTGCCAAGTGGTTTGATGAGGGCCGAACTGTTGAGACTGAGCTCGCCGGAAAAAGGGTTCGGGTAGCGGGATTAGTCAGCCTGGGGCCATCGTTTGGAGCTGACGGCAATCTGCTCACCAGCAGGGAAACATTCCTTGAGCTGTTACCCAGCAATCCGCCTGGAAGCATTGAAATCGGTTTGCTAAGGCTGCGACCAGGGGCAGATCCAGACGCTGTGGTTCGATCTCTCACGGCGAGCTTGCCCAACGATGTGAAGGTCTTTACCAAGCAGGCTTTCATTGAGTTTGAGAAGAATTACTGGCGAAGCAGTACTTCCATTGGCTTCATTTTCAGCCTCGGTGCAGCAATGGGTTTTGTTGTGGGGTGCGTGATTGTCTATCAAATCCTCTACACCGATGTCAGCGATCATCTGCCGGAGTACGCCACTCTGATGGCGATGGGTTATCGCTTGAAGACTCTTCTAGGCGTGGTGGCTCGCGAAGGGATCTTCCTGGCAGTGATGGGATATGTGCCGGCCTATGCCGCCGGCCAGGCCCTATACGCCTTGGTACGCAGTTCGACAAAACTGCCTGTGGCAATGGATCTTCCGCGTGCCTTGCTTGTTTTCAGCCTGATCCTGGCGATGTGCATGGGCTCAGCGGTGCTGGCGATGCGCCGATTGGTCGATGCCGACCCTGCAGAGATTTTCTGATGGGTCTGTTCTCTTTCAATCATTCGATCAGAAGACATCACCATGAATGAAAAGCTCATGGTTGAAGTTCAGGGTCTCAGCCACTGGTTTGGCATTGGTGCAATGCGACGTCAGGTGTTGCAGTCCATTTCTCTGCAAATAGCCCCTGGCGAGGTGGTGTTGCTCAGCGGGCCTTCAGGCTGTGGCAAAACCACCCTGCTCACTTTGATCGGAGCGCTCCGCACAGTTCAAGAAGGAGATGTATGCGTGTTCGGCCATCAGTTACGTGGATCAGATCGTCGCCTTCGCCAACAGCTTCGCTGTCATATCGGCATGATTATTCAGGGCCACAATCTTTTGCGGTGTCTCACAGCTGAACAGAACGTGCAGATGGGAGCTGATTTGTTGCCAGGTCTGTCTTATCGGGCTCGCCGTGATCAGGCTCGCTATTGGTTGCGGGCTGTGGGGCTAGACGATCACCTCAGCAAACTGCCCCATGATCTTTCTGGCGGCCAAAAACAACGAGTCGCAATTGCACGTGCGCTGGCGGCTCAACCTCAGCTATTGCTAGCCGATGAACCCACAGCAGCCCTCGATAGCGTCACAGGAAGGGAAGTGGTAGAGCTGCTTCAACGATTGGCCCGAGAACAGTCTTGTGCGGTGTTAATGGTGACCCATGATCCCCGCATTGTTGATATCGCGGATCGATTGGTGCAGATGGAAGATGGTCGCCTGATCTCCTCTCTTGGTTAGGTTGGTTACAGATCTCTAGTTTGGAAGTTTTAACAGCATGGCCAAGCGCAGAAACCTCAAGAAAGAAAAGCAAGAGCGGAATCGCTCCTATGCCCGCAAATTCAAGAAGCGCAAGCTACGCAATGACGGCCGAGGTGAGGGAGCTGGTAATGGTGTAACCGGAACTGCCAACAACGGGGGTGCTGCCGACTAATCCCATCGACAGACTTTTTAAATCAAGAGATGGGGGCATTGATGGGCCCCCTTTTTTCATGTCTCTAGGCTGTTGCTTGTCAGCAGCAGATGTGGTTGCGAATGTTCGCAAGCGTCGTGATACCCACCTACAACCGTCGATCGATCCTTGAGAAGTGTCTGTTGGCTCTCGAGCAACAGATCCTTTTCTCTGAGCTAGATGGTTATGAGGTGGTCGTTGTGGATGACGGCTCCACGGATGGCACACCGAGCTGGCTGAGGGATGAGGCGTCTCGCTTTCCACATGTGCGCGTGGTGGAGCAAGAGCATGGGGGCCCGGCAGAGGGGCGTAATCGCGGGGTAGATAATTCCCGAGGTGATCTAATTGTTTTTATCGATAGTGATCTCGTTGTCACCGAGTCGTTTCTCGCCTGTCATGCGAGAGCTTTGCAAAAAAGTTGGCAGCAACGCGGTGATCGACTTTCTTTCACCTATGGCGCGGTGATCAACACGGCAAATTTCGAGCAGCCCACTACAGAACCTCACAAATTCCAGGACAACTCATGGGCTTACTTCGCGACAGGCAATGTGGCCATTGATCGAGAGGTACTTGAACGTTCTGGACTATTCGATACCAATTTCCGTCTGTATGGCTGGGAGGATCTAGAGCTGGGGGAACGACTTCGACAGATGGGTGTTGAGTTGGTGAAATGTCCCGGAGCAGTTGGTTATCACTGGCATCCGGCCCTGCGTCTTGAGCAAGTTCCTGACCTGATCAGAGTTGAGCGGGAGCGGGCCAAAATGGGCCTGATCTTTTATCGCAAGCACCCGACTCGACGGGTGCGTTTCATCATCCAATTCACCTGGCTTCATCGGTTGTTATGGGAGTTGCTTACGCTCGGTGGATTACTTAATGAGCGCAGCCTCAGGCCTTTACTTGGCTGGTTGATTCGCAACGGTCATCAAGGTATGGCAATGGAGCTCTTGCGTTTACCCCTGAACCGAATCGGGGTACGCGCTCTCTTCAAAGAAGCAGCACTAACAGGGCTGCGCTGAGCTGTCGCTTTGATAAATTTCAATGGTTCTTTCATTCCGCACACCTGTCCGTTTCGGGTGATGAATGAGTCGACCCATGCCTTTTGGCTGAATCTTCTCACATACCTGGCAGGTGGAGGCGAACCCGAAACCTAAAACCTATGGCTGTTGTCACGCTTTCAGAAATGATGGAGGCGGGCGCCCACTTTGGGCATCAAACCCGTCGCTGGAATCCCAAGATGTCGCGCTACATCTATTGTGCGCGTAATGGAGTCCATATCATTGACCTAGTGCAGACCGCGATCTGCATGAACAATGCCTACAAATGGACTCGTTCTTCCGCCCGAAGTGGAAAGCGATTTCTTTTTGTTGGTACCAAAAAGCAGGCCTCTGAAGTGGTGGCGTTGGAAGCCACTCGCTGCGGAGCTTCCTATGTGAATCAACGTTGGCTTGGTGGCATGCTCACCAACTGGACCACGATGAAGGCTCGAATTGATCGATTGAAGGATCTGGAGCGGATGGAATCCAGTGGTGCTATTGCCATGCGACCGAAGAAAGAAGCTTCCGTTTTGCGTCGCGAACTTGAGCGACTGCAGAAGTACCTAGGTGGTCTCAAAGGGATGAGACGTTTGCCTGATGTCGTGGTGCTAGTTGATCAACGCCGTGAAACCAACGCTGTGCTTGAAGCCCGCAAGTTGGACATTCCCTTAGTGTCCATGCTTGACACCAATTGCGATCCTGACCTTTGCGAGGTCCCGATCCCTTGTAATGACGATGCCGTTCGTTCTGTGCAGCTTGTGCTGGGCAGACTGGCTGATGCCATCAACGAAGGGCGTCATGGCACTAATGACCAAAGAGGTGCTGACGACAGCGACGATTAAGTCCATTTACAGCGCTAAGTTCTCGCCGCCGTTCTCCTCATCTGGTCGGCTGCATCCCTAATACTCCTCACCCCGATTACCCATGGCGGACGTATCAGCCAAACTTGTCAAGGACCTGCGCGACAAGACCGGCGCGGGAATGATGGACTGCAAGAAAGCCCTTGCAGAGAGTGACGGAGATATGGTCAAGGCGAGCGAATGGCTGCGTCAGAAGGGTATTGCCAGTGCAGAGAAGAAATCTTCTCGCATTGCTGCTGAAGGTGCCATTGGTACTTACATCCACACCGGAGCCAGAGTCGGGGTACTTCTGGAGTTGAACTGCGAAACTGATTTTGTTGCTCGTGGTGATTTGTTCCAAGGGCTTTTAAAGGATGTCGCTATGCAAGTGGCGGCCTGCCCGAATGTCGAATACGTGAGCACAGAAGAGATTCCTGTTGATGTCATTGAAAAGGAAAAATCTATTGAGATGGGTCGCGATGATCTTTCTGGCAAACCTGAACAGATGAAGGCAAAGATCGTTGAAGGACGAATTGGCAAGCGCCTTAAGGAACTGGTCTTGCTTGAGCAACCCTTTATCCGTGACAGCTCCATGACGGTTGCGGAACTCGTCAAGCAAGTTGCTGGCAAAATTGGAGAGAATGTCAAGGTTCGCCGCTTCACCCGCTACACCCTTGGGGAGGGGATTGAAGTGGACCAGACTGATTTCGCTACGGAAGTAGCGTCCATGAAGACTGCTTAATTTTGGCTGCGGAGAAGTAGAGATTGCAACGCTTCGAGCCCGATCAGCAGATTGCCTCACTAAAAAAGCAGAGTCAGCGCTTGTCGCTGACTCTGTACCACGATTTAGCTCTCTATCTGCAATTATTACGCAGGGAACTGCTCAATGTTGTCCGTCAAGCTCTGTTCCTGTTGATAACTGATCGGGATCAGAATCGTCTGAGTGGGCTTTCGGACAAAACAAGGGCAGCTTTTCAAGATCAGGTTGAGCAATTGGTCTGTCATTGCTGTTCCTTATTGACAGTCGAGCAGTTGATGGATCTGGTTCGCCAGATGGAACTTGAACGCCAGAGAAAGAGCGATCAAAACAGGCGTGAGCTGTTGTTGGCTTTTCGTTCTGAACAGGACTCCATACAAGAAGCTGAGGGGTCCATTCACCTAAGCCTTGATCCTCCACTCGAGCATCCTGATCGTCTCGGCAGCATGTTGACTTTTGATCATGATCCCCAAAACGCAGGCTTAAGCGCAGGGTTGGCTGGTAATGAGGATGTCGATGAGCCTGATTTAGGCAAAGATGATCAGGCTCAACTTGACTCTCAGGAGTTGGAGTTGGCCTCAGAGGACTCAGAACCGATTGGCGGGCAGAAGGGTGATCTTGATGTGCTTCGCTCTCTCTTTGTCATGGCTGGAGAGACCATGGCTACAGAGAATGTCTTGACCAGTGAATTCAGCGATTTGCAGCCTGGTGACAGCACCCTGCTTCAAAGTGGTCTTAATGAGGAGCAGGTTTTTTTGCCCGTTAGCCCCCTTGAACTAGCACGTTGGCTGGAATCTCTTGATCGTGCCCTCGCTCGAAGATTGCGCAATCTTTCCCATGCTCTCAACGTGGAAATGTTGAGAGCCGGAATTGTCAACAGCCTCTTACCAATCAGCTTGCTTGATGCTGTGTTGAATGGTCAGTTGGAATCTGAACCTGTGGCATCCAATTTGCTGAGATTACGCGTACCGGTATCAACCAATCCAATGGTCTTAGAGGGCATGGAGATCATTTGCGTTCTTCTGCGCCCATCCGAATTGGAGTTTGACGACCCGCGTTTGCGACGTTGTCGGGCTCAACTCAAGCGACATCGCCGTACCTTGCTCAAAATGGTTCGACAACAGCGGCACTGGCAACGTCGCGCCATGGCTCAGGAGGTAAAGCAACAGTGGTGGCAGAGCCCTTCCGCCAATCCTCCAACCAGTCCACCCAAGGTCTGAGTACGGATAAGTTGCAGCATCTACTCAGCTGGATGCGCATTCTGCAGCAAGCGTTAACCCTGGAGGCTGAGAACGGTTTTAAGAATCTTGAGGGGCGTCAGGAGAATTTTCATGCATTCTTGGTGCGTCAGTTAGCAGAACCACCCTCTGGATTGTTGCCTACTAAAAGTCGGGCTCGTCTCAGCCAACTAGCTGAAGCCTTTGCGAGTTATCCAGACAGCTCTGAATCAGCGCGACGTCGATTGGTGACGGACTCAAGACAGCTTCTACATGGCATTCGCCAGGGATTAGAACCACCAGCGCCAATAGGCCCTCCCAGACTCAATCAGGGGGGAGCTGAAAGGCAGCGGCAGATGCCTTTACCTAGTGGGAACCGCTCTCTGACATTGGAAAGTCCACTATCAGAGGTGAAAGGAATCGGCCCAAAACTTGCTGAACGCTTGGCCGGGCTTGGATTACTGCTCGTCAAAGATTTGCTGCAGTACTACCCCAGGGATTATGTGGATTATTCCTCCCTGCGGCGTATCCAAGCCCTAGAGGCAGGGGAGGCGGCCACGATTGTGGCCACAGTGAGGCGTTGTCATGGCTTCACCAGTCCACGCAACCCAAATTTGTCCATTCTTGAGCTGCAGCTTCAAGACCCAACTGGTCGGCTCAAAGTGAGGAGATTTTTCGCTGGTCGGCGTTTCAGCAGCCCTGCTTACCTCAAAAGCCAGTCACGCCTTTACCCGCCTGGAGTCACAGTGGCCGTAAGTGGATTGGTCAAAGAGGGGCCTTACGGCATGAGTTTTCAAGATCCTTTGATTGAGGTCATGGAGAGTCCGCATTCGCCGTTGCGATCGCAAAGCATTGGCCGATTATTGCCTGTGTATGCCCTCACTGAAGGCCTTACGGCTGACCGTTTTCGTGATCTTGTACGGCAGATATTACCTTTGGCAGCAAGTTGGCCTGAATCCCTGCCTGAACAACGTATTCAGGCATTGCGTTTACCCAGAAGAAGCGATGCCTTGGTCGCAATTCATCATCCAGACGATCAGCAGACATTGCAGTCTGCTCGACGTCGATTGGTCTTTGACGAATTTCTTCTATTGCAGTTGGGGTTGTTGAAACGGCGAGCAGAGCTGCGCAGTTGTTCTGCTCCTGTATTGCAGACGGCAGGGCGGAGAGATGGCCTTGTGGCTCGCTTCCTGGAGCTTTTGCCATTCCCTCTCACAGCAGCTCAACAGCGTGTGTTTGCGGAGATCGAAGCTGACCTGGTGCTCTCGGAACCAATGGCGCGCCTCATTCAGGGAGATGTTGGTAGTGGCAAGACGGTTGTCGCCATAGCAGCCCTGCTCACAGCAGTAGAGGCCGGCTGGCAAGGCGCTTTCATGGCACCCACTGAGGTCCTTGCCGAGCAGCACTACCGCACATTGTGTTGTTGGTTGCCTCAGTTGCATGTCAGCGTCGAGTTGCTTACGGGGGCAACCACTCGTATACGTCGCCGTCAGATCCTTGATGATCTCGTCAATGGATCCTTGAAAATACTTGTAGGCACACATGCCTTAATCGAAGATCCTGTTGCCTTTTCAAGACTGGGGCTGGTGGTGGTTGACGAACAGCATCGCTTTGGAGTGAAGCAACGCAACAGATTGTTGAACAAGGGGCTTCAGCCTCATCTTTTGACGATGACAGCAACACCCATTCCTCGCACACTGGCACTTTCGTTGCATGGGGATTTGGATGTGAGTCAGATCGATGAATTACCTCCCGGTCGTACCCCCATTCAAACTCAGATGATTAGGGGCTGCGACCGCGATCAGGCCTATCAACTCATCCGAGATCAAGTGTCTCGTGGCCAGCGCGCTTATGTGGTGTTACCTCTGATCGAGGACTCCGAGAAACTTGATCTGCGTTCAGCCGTTAAGGTTCACACCCATTTATCAGAGCAAGTATTTGCGGAGTTCACGGTTGGATTACTGCATGGACGTTTGAGTAGCTCAGAGAAGCAGGGCGTGATTCAATCCTTCGCAGCGGGTGATTGCCAGGTGCTGGTCTCTACCACTGTGGTGGAGGTAGGCGTGGATGTACCTCAAGCAAGTGTGATGGTGATCGACCACGCGGATCGCTTTGGTCTAGCCCAATTGCATCAACTGCGAGGTCGTGTGGGACGTGGCGCAGCAGCATCCCATTGCGTACTGATCAATGACAGCACAAACCCTTTAGCAAGGCAGCGACTTGAAGTCCTTGTGCGCTCCAGTGATGGCTTTGAGATTGCTGAGATTGACTTACGCTTGCGAGGGCCAGGGCAGGTGCTTGGCACCAAACAGTCTGGATTGCCTGATTTGGCCCTGGCCAGTCTTTCAGATGATGGGTCCGTGCTTGAAGAGGCTCGTAATGAGGCTCAAAGACTGCTCAGCGAAGATCCGAACCTGACTGACCACTCTCAGCTCAAGGAGTTGCTGGACGCACAGTGGAAGCACCTGAGCGGAACAGCCCATCTGAATTGAGTCCATTGTTTTTCCACACACTTGAGACTCGTTTGAGTCTTAATACTCAGAAATTACGAGCCGATGTGCCTTCTGCTACGTCAGTTGCCGAAGTCGCTTCCGGTGCAGTCATTGTCGTTAGTGCCTAATTTTTGGGGCTAGTGCCGCAAAGGCACTGTGCGGCAAGCGATCTCACTGAATAGCTGGCAGTAATTTTTTGATTGTTTGATTTTCAACTGTTTGTCAAGGTTTTACTTGCTTGATGTTGGTTCGCTGTACCAATTTCAAATCTCGCAGCATCAACGAGATTTGCTTTGTGGAAAACTAGGTTGTCGCTGTGGAAATGTTGTCGGCGCGAACTTTTTTCCGGCTGCGCCCTTGGAGTGATATGCCCATTCGTGATTGCGGGGAGTGCCTCAATCAAATACCTCTTTCGTTGCCCCGATTGGAGCCACATCCCTATGCATCCTTAGGTGCCCCCTATGGTGTAGATGCTGATCCCTTTCGGCTGCGTCAGGGTGTGATTGATCGGCTGCTGAGGGCTCAAGATGAGCTGCAGCAAGAGCATCCAGAACTTTGCCTTGCCATTTTTGATGCCTGGCGACCGATTCCTGTTCAAGCTTTTATGGTCGAGCATGCCATCGCTAAGGAGTGCCGCAAACGCAAACTGAAGCGCGACGACCTTAGTCAGGCCGAGGAGCTGCAAAGGGTCATTGATGATGTTGGCAGGTTTTGGGCTCCGCCCAGCCTCGATCCTTGTACTCCACCTCCTCATAGCACTGGAGCTGCCGTGGATCTCACCCTTGCTGATTGCCACGGAACAGCTCTAAATATGGGTGGTGAGATCGATGCTATTGGCAGCATTTCAGAACCGGATCACTACCGCGAAGCTGCGCTCGATCAACCTCAATCAGAGGCTTACCTCTGGCACCACAGGCGCCAATCTTTAGCAGAGGCCATGGGTAAAGCTGGGTTTTCTCAGCACCCGAATGAATGGTGGCATTTCAGCTATGGAGATCAACTCTGGGCGTGGAGAACGGGTGTCGCTGAAGCAATCTATGGAGCCTGTCCATTACCAGACAGCAAACCAAGGACGGCTTGATCGCCAAGTTTGTTGACATGATCTCCGAGGCTGCGTCGACCACCAGCTTGCTTCCAGCTCAGCAATAGGGGCTCAAGCGTGCTCTCGAGTTGATCGAGGGGCATACGCTGTAGATAGGGTTTGGCAAGACGTTGCAGATTTGGGGTGCCTCCCAGCCAGAGTTGATATTGATCGACACCACTTCCCACTAGAGCAAGCTCAGCCATATAGGGCCGAGCGCATCCATTAGGACAACCTGTCATGCGGATCAGGATTGATTTAGTAATTTCAAGACGTCGCAGCTGAGCATCAATTCGCTCAAGCAAGGCAGGCAGCGTTCTCTCTGCTTCGGTTACCGCCAGACCACATAAGGGCAACGCAGGGCAAGCCATTGCATGCCGTGCCAGCATCGCAGGAGCCTCTGGGGCGCGGATGCCTAGAGCGGCTAGACCTTTGCGCACACTAGATCGTTGTGACGTCCCGATATTGCAGAGCAATAGATCCTGATTCGGTGTTAGGCGAATTTCAAGTTGAAAGGTCTCTACCAGTTGGCGGAGTCCTTTCTTTAGATCTCCTTCCAAGCGACCAGAGAGCAGTGGCAAACCAACAAACCATTGGCCAACGCTTTGCTGATGCCAGCCCAGATAGTCCTCAAGTTTGCTCTTTGGTTCAGGCCTTAACGCTTTGATTGGATGAAGGAAGTATTTGCTCTTGAGTTCCTGTTTAAACCAGCTGATCCCCTGATCATTGAGAAGATATTTCATGCGGGCATGACGCCTTGTCTTTCGGTCTCCGTAGTCGCGTTGCAAGGCCAAAATCGACTGCACCAAATCCAATACATGCTCTGCAGCCACATAGCCAAGAGGATCAGCTGTGCGGGCGAATGTCTGTTCATTGTTGTGGGTTCGACCCATGCCGCCACCCACATAGACATTGCAACCCTTGATTTCACCGTTTGCAGCAGTAAAGACAACTAGACCGATGTCATTGGTAAGTAAATCAACTGAGTTATCGCCTGGCACGGTGACGGCGCACTTAAATTTGCGCGGCAAGTAGGTCGTGCCATAGAGAGGTTCCTTGGCATCTCCACTGAAGACGTTGCCCTGATGCTGGCGGGTACGAACTTTTTTCACTTGCCTGGAGGGGCGGATGCGGTAGGTCGCACTTCCATTCACCCATAGGTCCAGATAGGACCCCTCCGCTGCCGTTGGGCTGAGAACATCGGCGATTTCATTGGCAAGTTGTCGGGCAGCTGGATAACCACCTTTCTCATAGGGAGCTGCTGGTGCCATAACGTTGCGAGTGATATCACCACAAGCCGCCAGGGTTGATCCCATTGATCGGATGATTGTGCTGATAACTTCCCGCAGGTCCTCCTTGCGGACCCCATGAATCTGGAACGCCTGGCGGGTAGTGGCCCGCAGGCTCCCATTGCCAAGGCGATTGGACAGATCATCTAAGGCTAAAAACAGTGCTGGTGGAATACGTCCGCCAGGGCTGCGCAGACGCAGCATCATTTGCCAATCCTTACCCGCACCTTTCTGGCGGTTATCTCGGTTGTCCTGTTGATAGCTTCCGTGGAATTTGAGCAGCTGAACGGCGTCGTTGCTGAAGTGATCACTGCTGTTCTCAAGTTCAGCAGCCAGGGGGTCTAGTAAGTAGCAGCTGTCAGCCTTGAATTGTTCAAATTTGCTCAGCTCTGCTCCACTGGCGAGACAAGCTGCGAACTTGAGATCTGCCGCTTGGCCAGATGTTGTCTGCCCTTCGGTCACGGCGTCAAAATTTTCCTAATACACCGTAGCGAAATGCACACGACCTGTTGAGCTGCTCCCTTCAATACAGTTGGGCGGTCTTGATTGCTCGCCTCCGTGTCGACCCTTCTAGTGGAGATTGGGACTGAGGAGCTGCCAGCTGATTTTGCCCGGCTTGCCTTACCCCAACTGGAGCAGATGGTAAGTCGTGATTTGCAAGGTCTACGTCTTAGCTACGGCATGCTCCAATGCACGAGTACGCCAAGGCGACTTGTCGTGCTGGTTGAAAACTTGGCCAGCGCTACTGCTGATCTAGAGGAAGTACGCAAGGGTCCACCGGCTGGCCAAGCCTTCAAAAATGGTGTGCCAACCCAGGCAGCCGCTGGCTTTGCCAAACGCTGTGGGCTGAAACCAGAGGATCTCGAGATTCGGGAGACCCCGAAGGGACCTTTTGTGTTTGCAACCGTGCTTGAGCATGGGCGTTCTGCAATGGAACTACTAACAGACCAGATCCCTGAGTGGATAGGTAGCCTTCAAGGTCGACGTTTCATGCGCTGGGGCGAAGGTGAAAGGCGTTTTTCTCGTCCGATTCGTTGGCTTGTGGCCCTGCTCGATGAGCAGATCATCCCTGTTTGCCTTGACGGCAGCGACCCAGAGATTTGTGCAGCGAACCTGAGTCGGGGCCATCGACTTCACGATCAAGCTGTCATCATTCCTTCTGCAGACAGTTACGTACAAACCCTCGCCAAGGTTGGTGTAGAGGTCGATCGGCAAAAACGTGGCACCTTGATCCGTCATGCAATTGATACGGCTGCTGCTGATCTTGAAGCATGCCCTGATTGTCCTGATGATCTTTTCGAAGAGCTCACCGACCTAGTGGAAGCACCTCTGCTTTTAGAGGGAGCCTTCGCCAAGTCATATCTAGATCTACCCGCTGAAGTGCTCAGCACAGTAATGAGAGTGCATCAGCGCTATGTGCCCCTTTACCGTCTTGATGCTGTCAATGACCCTCTTGCTCTCGATGCCAAGAGCAGTCTTCTGCCCAGATTCCTTTGCATCAGCAATGGGCTCGCGAAGGCAAGCGATCCTGTAAGACGCGGCAATGAGCGGGTGCTCAAAGCCAGGCTGGCTGATGCAGAATTCTTTGTCGAGGCCGATCGCTCTTTGGCCAGCATCGAGCGGCGCAAAAAGCTAGCGCATGTGACCTTTGCCGAGGGCCTTGGTTCTCTGCTCGATCGAGTTGAGCGCATGGAATGGCTCACTGATGTGCTTGTTGAGTTGCTGGATCTTTCTGCTGAAATTTCTGTACAAGTGCGTCGAGCCGTCCATCTCTGTAAACACGATCTGGTTAGTCAGATGGTGGGCGAATTCCCCGAGCTACAAGGCGTAATGGGAGCGAAATATTTGTTAGCGGAAGGAGAGCCTCGAGAAGTAGCCCTTGCCGTTTTGGAGCATTACCTGCCACGTGGCGCAGGGGATGCTTTGCCCGAGTCAGGAGCGGGAGCAGTGCTTGCCCTCGCCGAACGCCTGGAATTGCTGCTCAGCATCTATGCCAAGGGTGACCGTCCTAGTGGCTCCTCGGACCCCTATGCCTTGCGCAGGGCCGGCAACGGTCTTTTGCAAATCCTTTGGTCGAAGGGTTGGCGGCTGAATCTGCTCGCCTTATTGCAACGAGCGACGAACCATTGGAGCAAGCTCCTACCGCATCTCAAGGTCACACCATCCACCTTGGCGGCTGAGCTGGGTGAGTTTCTTCGCCAGCGGATGCTCAGCCTGCTGGAGGAGGCAGGAACCGATACTGATCTAGCTCAGGCGGTTGCTGGTGAAACAGTTTTGATCGATCGTCTTCTTTCTGACCCTGCAGATGCGCGACTGCGAGTGGATCTGCTCGTGAGGATGCGCCGCACGGGTAAGTTGCTGGCGGTTCAGGCTGTTGTTACCAGAGCGGCACGCTTAGCAGAGAAAGGGGACCTATCAGCAACCGTGCTGAGTGCGGCTGAGGTCGTTGATCCTGGTTTGTTTGAAAAGCCTAGTGAGTTGGAGATGTTGAAGGTGCTCGAGGCTCTTGAACCAATCACCAAGGATTCCTCAAGTGAACGCTACCGCCATTTAGCAGATGGCCTGATTGCTGGCTCGGAAGCTCTCGCAGCTTTTTTTGATGGTGATCAGAGTGTGATGGTCATGAGTGAAGATCTCGCTGTACGCGCAAACCGTCTCAATATGCTTAGCCTTTTGCGCAACCAAGCTGGTGTGCTGGCCGATTTCAGCCAAATCAGCGGCTAAAAGTGGTTATTTCTGGCTTAGGATTTGTTTGAAACAGCAGGGTCACGTTCTCCTTGTTCTGATGTCAAATTTTGCGTGGAGGCATCTTTGTTGTTGTCTACCTTGATACCGCCGGTGATGGTTTTGATCTCCAGCATGGCATTCACTTCTTCGTCGCTACGCACAGCACTGGGAACAGGTTTATAGCTTGTTTGATTACGGAAAATTCCCCGTGCGAGTGCATCCACAGTTAGCAGTGTGAGTTTGATCTGTTGCCATGGATTCATCGCAACAACTTTTTTGTAGAGGTAACTATCGAAGGTGAGGCGTTGCACATCCATGTCATCGCACATGGCAACAAAGGCTTCTCTCGCAGTGTCATTCGAGTAGAAGATGGCTTGGAGTATTGACAGAACGATGTAAGTAGCACCGTATTTACGATCCCACTTTTTCAGATATTTCTTGAGATCAGCTTCGGAGGGGATTAATTCACCAGACCGACTCGATTCCACGATCTGTTCAGCACACATGCGGCCACTTTTGGCAGCAAAGTAGATGCCTTCGCCAGAGCTTTTGGTGACGTAGCCCGCTGCATCTCCAACAAGGGCCATGCGGCCAACAACCCTGCGTGGACGAGGATGCTCAGGAATCGGGTGGGCTTCAACTTTGATCACTTCTCCATGAACAAGTCGTTTCTTAGCCCGTTCGCGTACTCCTTTTTGTAAGCTTTTTATTAAGGTCTGATTTTTCTGCATGGTGCCTGTGCCAACGGCAACGTGGTCGTACTTGGGGAACACCCAGCCGTAGAAATCTGGTGACACATCAGTGCCTACATACATTTCAGCAAGATCTTCGTAGTAAGCCATTTCTTCATTTGGCAGCTTGATGCGCTCTTGGAATGCAATGGCGACGTTGTAGTCACCGGCATCCATGGCTGTTGCTACACGGCTGTTGGCTCCATCAGCGCCAATAATGAGGTCAACCTCGAGGCTTTTGGCTTCACCAGTGGATTTACCAGTTGAATAGTCGGAATAGGTGATTGTGTATGGACCTTGACGATTAGAGCCAGTGTCGATTTTGGTAACGAGTCCATTAATCAAGTTAGTTCCGAGGCTGGCGGCGCGATCTCGCATAAAGGCATCCATGACCTCTCTGCGGCACATACCGATGTATTCACTCTTGTCGTCTGGGCTGTAAACCTTGTCCAGAGTGATATCCACCTCACGGTTTGATGGAGAGATCATTCTCATGTTGCGAACCTTGCGGTCGATGATCGACTCGGGCAGGTCGAATTCATCCACCATGCAAAGAGGAATCGCTCCACCACAAGGCTTGGCGTTATCGAGTTTGCGTTCGAATAGCCAGGTCTGTATACCTGCTTTGGCAAGAACTTCTGCGGCGCAGGATCCACTTGGACCACCACCGACAACGGCAACACGCAGCATGTTCAGATCCGCTCCGCGGAATCACTTAAGTAAAACTTACTTCCCTGAAAGAGATTTTGGGGCCCCCTGGCGCCCCCCCTTACGATCTATATAACTCTGGATCAACTTCGTGGCTCGAGCAATCAACGCTCGACGCATCAGCCGAGATGACATTCCCGTTGCTCGTCGGTCGCGTCCTCAGAGACGGGCAAGGGATGGTTCATTGGGATTATTGGTGGCTTGTTTGATGGTGGTTGGAGGTTCCATCACAGCTGTGTTGTTCGGCCCGTGGCTATTTGCTGGACTTATGCGTCCAGCTCCTGTTGAGGGCATTCAGGATCGTCCTACTGCTGACGGACGTCTGCTCGGACATTTCCCTTATCCAGAAGCCTCAGTACAGGATCGAATTCTCATGCAGCCTGGGATTGAGCTTCATCAGGAAGCCGCTGATGCATTGAGTTCCATGCGTGCTGCGGCTTCAGCAGATGGTGTTGATTTGAGGCTGTTGAGTGGCTACCGCTCTCACGACCTACAAGAGCGGATCTTTTTTGATATCAAATCAGACCGGAACCAGACAGCAGCCGAACGGGCCAAGGTCTCTGCACCTCCAGGGTATTCCGAACACAGCACTGGCTATGCCATTGATCTTGGTGACGGGACAATTCCTGAAGCGAATCTGTCTGAAAGCTTCGAAGCCACGAGGGCGTTCCGCTGGCTACAGGATCATGCTGCTAGTTATCACTTTGTCCTTTCCTTTCCCCTTGATAACCCACAGGGGGTGACGTATGAGCCTTGGCATTGGCGATTTGAGGGTTCAGCTTCTGCTCTGAGACTCTTTGAATCGGCTCATCAACTGGAATGAATGAACTGAAGAAGTTTTTTTCGGTCTTAGAAGTTTTGATTAGCTAGCGGAAGGGGCCTAGAAGTTAAGTCGAATCTCAAATTGAGATATCCTTCCGCCACTACGCCTGTGTGCGTTTCCTTTTCCGTTTGAAAGTCTCTGACCCATGAGTGCCCAGGCCAAGGCGATCCGCAACATTGCAATTATCGCTCACGTGGATCACGGCAAAACAACCTTGGTGGATGCCCTGCTCTCTCAGTCCGGGATCTTCCGAGACAACGAGGCTGTACCCACATGTGTCATGGACTCCAATGATTTGGAAAGGGAACGGGGCATTACGATCCTTTCAAAGAACACGGCCGTTACCTACGACGATACGCGGATCAACATTGTTGATACCCCTGGGCATGCCGATTTTGGCGGTGAAGTTGAGCGGGTGCTTGGCATGGTTGATGGCTGTTTGCTGATCGTTGACGCCAACGAGGGGCCTATGCCACAGACGCGTTTCGTGCTCAAGAAGGCGCTTGAGCAGGGATTGCGGCCGATTGTGTTCGTTAACAAGATTGATCGTGCGCGGGTGGATCCTGAAACCGCTGTCAACAAGGTGCTCGATCTGTTTGTTGAACTCGGTGCAGATGATGACCAATGTGATTTCCCGTACTTGTTCGGCAGTGGAATGGGTGGTTTTGCCAAGCCGGATATGGCAACTGAAAGTCAAACAATGAAGCCACTATTTGATGCCATCCTGCGTCATGTTCCACCACCTGTTGGAGATGAGAACAAGCCTCTTCAGCTACAGATCACTACTCTCGATTATTCAGACTTCCTGGGCAGGATTGTGATTGGTCGGGTCCATAACGGGGTTATCCGTAATGGTCAGAGTGCTTCGTTGATTAAGGATGATGGCAGCATTAAACGTGGCCGAATTAGCAAACTACTCGGTTTCGAAGGATTGCAACGGATTGAGATACAAGAAGCCGGAGCGGGAGATCTCGTTGCTTTAGCCGGTTTCGATCAAGTCAATATTGGCGAGACCATTGCCTGTCCAGATGAACCAAAGGCTTTACCTCTAATCAAGGTGGATGAACCCACTTTGCAGATGACATTTGTAGTCAATGATTCACCCTTTGCTGGCAAAGAAGGCAAATTCGTCACTAGCCGGCAGCTGCGAGATCGTTTACGCAAGGAATTACTCACCAATGTTGCCCTACGGGTTGAGGACACTGATTCCCCTGATCGTTTTGCGGTTAGCGGACGTGGTGAGCTACACCTGGGCATCCTGATTGAGACCATGCGCCGCGAGGGTTTTGAGTTTCAGGTAACCCAGCCTCAGGTGATCTTCCGAACGATTGACGGCACTCCTTGTGAGCCCGTTGAGACCTTGGTCATGGATGTACCAGAGGCAGCAGTTGGCTCCTGCATTGAGAAGTTGGGTGTGCGTCGGGGTGAAATGCAGAACATGGAAACCGGTAACGACGGTCGCACCCAGCTTGAATTTGTTGTTCCTTCTCGAGGGTTGATCGGTTTTCGTGGTGAGTTTGTACGTGCTACCAGGGGGGAAGGAATTATGAGCCACTCTTTTTTTGAATATCGCCCAATGTTGGGTGAGTTTGATGCTCGTCGGAATGGTGTTCTGATTGCTTTTGAGCAGGGCACTGCGACCTTCTACGCACTCAAGAATGCTGAGGGTCGAGGTCAGTTCTTCATCTCTCCAGGTGTCAAGGTTTATAAGGGGATGATCGTTGGCGAAAACAATCGACCTCAGGATCTGGAGTTAAACGTTTGCAAGGCCAAACAACTCACAAATATGCGCTCTGCTGGTGCAGAAGAACTCGACACCTTGCAGACACCTGTTCAGATGACCCTTGAACGTGCTCTTGAGTACATCGGTCCAGACGAGATGCTTGAGGTCACCCCTGAGTCCATTCGTTTGCGCAAGTTGCCTGCCAAGAAGATGGCCAAACGCTAAAGCTCTTGATGGAGAGATTCCAGCCTATTGATCTGATCAATGATCCACGTTTTGAACTAGCCGTGGAGCTTTTTAATCAGGCCGATTGGTACCCCGCTCATGACGCCTTTGAGGAGCTTTGGCATGAGACATCCGGTCAAGCACGCCAGACCATCCAAGGGGTACTTCAGGTTGCTGTTGCCCAACTTCACTTGCAGCGCGGAAATCGTCGCGGGGCAACCCTTCTTTATGGTGAAAGCCTCAGGCGTCTAAAAGCTCTAGGAACTCCAAACCTGGGTCTTGACCTTGATCAACTCTGCATCTGTGTAGAGAATCGCTTGCAACGGCTTCAGCAGGGACAGGATCCCGACGAGTGCACTGTCCCAGGCCTGATCTATGACAGCTCAGTTCCTGAGTAAATTAACCATCAAGATTTGGATTGTTCCGCTTTGGCTGCTCTTGCTCAAGTAATGACAAGGAGTTGGCAAGTTCATCTCGCCATAGCGACAGCGTTGGTTGGAATATCTACCCCTGCGGTTTTAAGCCAGGAGGGCAGCCCTTCTACTCCGGTAGAAGATGGCGGTTTGATCACGATCGAATCAGATATCCAAAACGCAGACAGCGTCACAGGGGTTTTCACCGCCATCGGCAACGTTCGCATCGTTTATCCAGCCCGAGGCATCGTTGCTACTTCTAGACAGGCTCAGTACTTCAGCAAAGAAGATCGTGTGGTCCTTATCGGAGATGTTGATGTGATTCGGGACGGGGAAAATTCCATGCAGGCTGAGCGAGTTGTTTATCTACTCGAAGAGGAGCAAGCGGTAGCAGACCCAAGTACTGGTGCTCAAGTGTTCACTTCTGTGCAACTTAATTCCAACAATCAGGCAGAGGCACCTTTGGCCCAATGAGTCTTTGTTTAGAGCAGGTGGCGCTCACCGTGGCAGGGCGTCACCTGGTAAAAGATGTCTCCTTGCGCCTTGATCCAGGCGAGGTTGTTGGCTTACTCGGTCCCAATGGTGCCGGCAAGACAACAACGTTCAATCTTGTAATCGGTTTGTTGCGTCCTGATTACGGGCAGGTGCAACTTGATGGGCAGCCAGTGGCGGATTTACCGATGCCCAATCGAGTTCGTCTAGGTATCGGTTATCTCCCTCAGGAACCAAGTGTGTTCCGACAGCTCAGCGTGCGACAAAATCTTGAGCTTGCGCTCTCTCAAAGTCATTTAACAACTCATCAGCGTCGGGAGCGTCTCGAGCAGTTGGTTAAAGACTTTCATCTCAACTTGTTCTTGGACCGTCGTGGCTATCAGCTTTCCGGTGGCGAACGACGTCGCTGCGAGGTAGCACGTGCCTTGGCGGTAGGCCTAGAAGGTCCCACCTACCTCTTGCTTGATGAACCCTTCGCAGGTGTTGACCCCATGGCAGTGGCGGACCTCCAGGTTTTGATTCATACCCTCCGTGAGCGTGGCATGGGCATCCTGATCACTGATCACAATGTCCGTGAAACCCTTGCCATCACTGACCGCTCTTACATTCTTACGGAAGGCAGCATTCTTGCTTCAGGCCGTTCTGAAGAAGTGGCAAACAACCCCTTGGTGCGGCGTCACTATCTCGGGGAGGGTTTTCAGCTTTGAGCAAATGGCGCCTTGGAAAGTTGAAAGACGTTGATTCTTGGCCTTGGAAGTGGTGGCGCTGGGCTTCGTCCAAGTGGAGGCTGATCCCGCTGCTGGATCGATGGCTTTTAGGTGAGTTGATACCCGTATTGCTGTTTGCCATAGCGGCCTTCACGGTGGTTTCCGTCTCAGTGGGGGTGATGTTTGATTTGGTGCGCAAGATTGTTGAGTTTGGATTGCCTCTGCATTTTGCATTGCAGGTTTTTAGCTTGAAGTTACCTTTCTTTCTGGTGATTTCTTTTCCGATGGCCACATTGTTGGCCACATTGTTGGCTTATAGCCGTCTTTCTTCTAACAGCGAATTCACGGCTTTGCGCAGCCTCGGTGTAAGCACCAAACGAATCGTTGCTCCAGCATTGGCATTGGCATTGTTGATGACAGGGCTAACTTTTATCTTCAATGATGTAATTGTTCCAAGAACAAATAGTAGTGCTGAGGTGACAATAAAGCGTGCTCTTGGTAAAGCAATTGCTACAGAGAAAGGTAAACATGTTGTTTATTCCCGATTCGGAACGATTACTGGTGCAGAAGCTGAAGAAAGGAATCAAGGGCTTTCTCAGTTGTTTTATGCAAGGGAATTCCTTAAAGGAGAAATGGAGGATGTCACAGTGCTTGATTTGTCTCGTCTTGGTTTTACTCAGATGTTGAAGGCCGAGCGAGCTATTTGGAATGAGCAAGAGGCGATGTGGGAATTTTTTAACGGCAATATCCTTACTCTCACACCAAGTAGCAGTACCACTTCAGTTGAATTTGATCGCTATCTCTACCCCCTAACATCAGGTCCAATTCGTGTGGCCAAACTCCCTAAAGATGCCAACAACATGACTGTTGCACAGGCAGTGGAGGCTGCAAGTATTTATACCGATGCTGGCAACCGTAAAGAGGCAAGGCGTTTGAAGGTGCGTATCCAAGAAAAATTCACTTTCCCGATGTCCTGCCTGGTGTTTGGCCTGATTGGCAGCAGCCTTGGTGCAAAACCTAATTCTCGGACCAGCCGGACCCAGGGATTTGGCATCAGCCTCTTATTAATTCTTGCTTATTACACTCTTAGCTTCAGCTTCAGTTCTCTAGGCGTTACGGGCACTTTGACACCCATGTTGGCCGCGTGGATCCCTGTTTTTATCTCTTTAGCAGGTGGCGGACTGTTGCTGCGTCAGGCCAGTCGTTGAACTGCAGCGGCAGAATAAGAGAGTTGTCGCAGGGACCTGGTGTTTGGAGTGACTTTGGCTGAGCTTTCCGCCTCGCTAGGAGATCCTGTTTTGGCTCTTGGTTTGGCTGCATTTGCCCTACTTCTATTGGCCATACCAATCTCTTTTTGGATGGTTTCAGGAAGTAGCAATTCTGCTGTTGTGACACTTCTGGTGGCTCTTGCCAATTTGGTTCTTACCGCTCAATTGGTTTTGCGGTGGTGGCAGTCGGGTCACTTCCCGATCAGCAACCTTTATGAATCCCTCTGTTTTCTGGCCTGGGCTTGCACACTTGCGCAGCTATTGGTAGAGCGTTCCTTGTCTTCCCCGATTGTTTCAGCTGCTGCTACACCAATGGCTTTGCTTTGTGTGGCTTTTGCCAGCTTTGCATTACCAGAAACTCTTCAGGAGGCATCTCCTCTAGTACCTGCTCTTCGCTCAAGTTGGCTTGTGATGCACGTGAGCGTGATTATGTGCAGTTACGCTGCCCTGCTTGTTGGTTCTTTCTTATCAATGGCGGTTCTATTTACTGATCGCCAGCAAATTTTGGAGCTACGCAGCAGTTCAATTGGAACAGGTGGCTTTCGTCAGGCCAAGCTAGCCACATCTGCTATGGATCAGAATGATGGCCTGCGCCTGAGTTCAATCAACTTGAGCCGCACTGAACAGTTGGACAGCCTTAGTTATCGCACGATTACGGTTGGCTTTTTGTTGCTCACGCTTGGCTTGATCAGTGGTGCCGTTTGGGCCAATGAAGCCTGGGGGAGCTGGTGGAGTTGGGATCCAAAGGAAACCTGGGCTCTAATTTGTTGGATGGTTTATGCGGCCTATCTGCATACACGTTTCAGTCGTGGCTGGAGCGGGCGACGTCCAGCTTTAGTTGCCGTGGCAGGCATTGTTGTGATCGTTGTTTGTTATATCGGTGTGAATCTGTTAGGGATTGGTTTGCACAGCTACGGCTGGTTCTTTGAAGCCTAATCTTGTGATATTGATCTGTTCTTATTAGCAACAATCCCCACAAGACTAATAGCCAATAGATGCAGTTATTGCTGCATCTATTGCTTCAGTCCACAACACCTTCAGGACGTTTGCTATTACGGATGCCTCGGATAGCTTCGGCGTAGTCGGGCTGATTGAACACGCCAGACCCACTCACAATCGCATTGGCGCCAGCTTCGATCACTTTCCAGGCATTGTCGGCCTTGATCCCTCCATCGACTTCGATCCAGGGATCGAGACCCTGTTCGTCGCAAATACGACGCAGCTCGCGGATCTTTTGCACTTGATTGTCGATGAAGCTTTGCCCACCGAAGCCTGGGTTGACGCTCATGATCAGTACTAGATCACATAGCTCCAGGCAGTACTCAAGGGTGTCCAGAGGTGTGCTTGGGTTGAGTACTGCTCCTGCTTTCTTACCGAGATCCTTGATTTGCGCAAGGTTGCGGTGAAGGTGTGGACAGGCTTCAACCTGCACATAGATGTGATCTGCACCTGCTTTTGCGAAATCTCCTACATACCTTTCTGGTTCCACGATCATCAAGTGGACATCTAGGGGCTTACTGGTCACAGGCCTTAGTGCTTCAACGATCAGAGGACCAATCGTGATATTTGGCACGAATCGGCCGTCCATGACATCCACATGAATCCAGTCTGCGCCGGCTTGATCTACAGCCTGCACGTCTTCTCCTAGGCGGGAGAAATCTGCAGAGAGGATCGAAGGGGCAATTACCAGGGGCTTCGTGCTCATCGATCGGGGTTGGGGAGTGGGCGATTCTAGGAATCGGCTGTATGGGCATTCTCGTTGTTGCCGGCACTGATACAGTGAGCAGCGCTTTAGAGCCGAGAACCCCTGCGGCATCGGGTCCTTTCACATGATCAGCGTATAACGCTGACCCGTGAATTCAGTCCAGCCCTGCTCGTTTCTTTGGTCATCACACCCATCCCCACCGCCGCATACCAGTGGATCGCACTCTTATTCAGGAAATTCTCGAGGTCGTTGAGCAAGCTGCCATTGCGTCGGCACATCTGACTGGTCTCGGCAAGAAAGACGAAGCCGATGCAGCAGCTGTGGAAGCCATGCGCAAGCGGATGGGACAAATCCAAATGCAGGGTCGCATCGTCATCGGTGAGGGGGAGCGCGACGAAGCCCCGATGCTTTATATCGGCGAAGAGGTTGGCAGCGGCAGCGGCCCAGGCGTTGACTTTGCCGTCGATCCCTGCGAAGGCACCAATCTTTGCGCCAACAACCAGCGAGGTTCGATGGCTGTACTGGCCGCCTCTGATCGCGGTGGCCTTTTCAATGCTCCTGACTTTTACATGAAAAAGTTAGCGGCCCCCCCGTCAGCGAAAGGCAAGGTGGACATTCGCAAATCTGCCACCGAGAACATCAACATCCTGAGCCAGTGTCTTGGGCTTGCCGTGAGTGAACTCACCATTGTCGTGATGGATCGAGCTCGTCACAAAGGCCTGATTTCTGAGATACGTGCCACTGGTGCACGTGTTCAACCCATCTCAGATGGAGATGTTCAAGCTGCCATTGCCTGTGGGTTTGCCGGCACCGGCACCCACTGTCTAATGGGCATCGGTGCTGCTCCTGAGGGTGTGATTTCAGCTGCCGCAATGCGTGCTCTCGGTGGTCACTTTCAGGGCCAGCTGGTGTATGACCCCGCCATTGCTCAAACCAGTGAGTGGGCCGATTACACCAAGGAAGGCAACATTGCCCGCCTCAATGAGATGGGCATTACTGATGTTGACAAGATCTATGAAGCCGAAGAACTGGCTTCCGGCAAAAATGTTGTTTTTGCGGGTAGTGGGATCACTGATGGACTGTTGTTCCATGGAGTTAAGTTCGAGCCTGACTGCACACGCACTAGCAGCTTGGTGATCAGCACTCTTGACAACACAGCTCGGTTTACCAATACCGTGCATATCAAGGATGGAGCTCAGAGCATCGCTCTGAGCTAACCATCCAAGACAAGATCTAAGGGACGTCTCCATGCACATTGCCGTCGTCGGCTTAAGTCATCGCACGGCGCCGGTAGAAATCCGTGAAAAGCTCAGCATCCCTGAGCAAACCATGGAGACCTCCCTGCAAACCCTTCGCGGCAACGATCAAGTCCTTGAGGTTTCGATCCTTAGCACCTGCAATCGGCTTGAGATTTACACCTTGGTTCGTCACCCTGAACGAGGTATCTCCGCCATCAGTGATTTTCTAGGCCAACATTCTGGTTTGGCAACGGAAGATCTTTCCCCCCATCTGTTCAACTTTCATCACGATGAAGCAGTAGCCCACTTGATGAGGGTGGCTGCGGGTCTGGACAGTCTGGTTTTAGGAGAAGGGCAGATCCTTTCCCAGGTGAAGAAGATGGTGCGATTGGGGCAGGAGCACAAATCCATGGGCCCAATTCTTAACCGTCTGCTCACTCAGGCAGTGAGTACTGGCAAACGAGTTCGCAGTGAAACCAATCTGGGTACGGGGGCTGTCTCAATTAGTTCTGCGGCTGTGGAGTTAGCCCAACTGAAACTTGGCCAGGCGCAAGGGGAAGATCAGTTGATGACTCTGGAATCTGAGTTGGTCGCAGTGGTGGGTGCGGGCCGGATGAGCCGACTACTACTTCAACATCTTCAGGCGAAAGGTTGTTCTGGGGTGATGTTGCTGAACCGCACGCAGAAACGAGCTGAGGATCTATCGGCTGATTTCCCTGAGCTCCCCGTTGAGTGTCGCCCCCTTGATGATTTGAACCATTGTCTAAGTACCTGTTCATTGGTATTTACCAGTACGGCTGCTGACGATCCGATTGTTGATGCATCTCTGCTCAAGCAGCTCAAGCGCCGCAGTTTTCTTCGTCTGATTGACATCGGCGTGCCGCGCAACATCGCCTCAGATGTGGTCGATGTACCCGGTGTTGAGTCCCATGATGTGGATGATTTGCATGAGGTGGTGTCTCGTAATCAGGAGGCCCGCCAACAGATGGCCAAAGAAGCAGAGGTTGTGCTCCAAGAAGAGACGCGTCTGTTTTTAGAGTGGTGGGACAGTCTTGAAGCTGTGCCAACCATTAATCGCTTGAGGGCGACCCTTGAGGCTATTCGTGCAGAGGAATTACAAAAAGCGCTCAGTCGTATGGGGCCTGATTTCTCTGCTCGAGAGCGCAAAGTCGTTGAGGCTTTAAGCAAAGGAATCATTAACAAAATTCTCCATACCCCAGTCACTCAGCTACGGGCTCCTCAGGCTCGTCAAGAGCGGCAACAGGCTCTGCGTGTGGTGGCGAGTTTGTTTGAGTTAGATCCACCACTAGAGGATGGGTAGTTCTATGCCAAATTCTGGCTATGCCAAATTCTGGTTGCGTCTTGATTTGCAGAAGTCTTGTTGGATCTTCGCAGCAGACAGCTTTAGATGGCCAACCGTCCGGTAAGTTTGCTGCGCAACGCCGATTTGAGGGGGCGGCATGAAGCGTGTTTTGGCCATCATTCTCGGGGGAGGAGCTGGAACGCGCCTCTACCCCCTCACCAAGATGCGGGCCAAGCCGGCCGTACCTCTTGCAGGCAAATATCGTCTGATTGACATCCCAATCAGCAACTGCATTAACTCCAGCATCAACAAGATGTATGTGTTGACGCAGTTCAACAGCGCTTCTCTGAATCGGCACCTTGGACAGAGCTACAACCTCAGTGCTGCCTTTGGTCAAGGTTTTGTAGAAGTTCTTGCCGCACAGCAGACCCCAGAAAGTCCTTCATGGTTTGAGGGGACTGCGGATGCAGTTCGTAAATATCAGTGGTTGTTTCAGGAATGGGATGTTGATGAATATCTGATCCTCTCTGGTGATCAGCTCTACCGTATGGATTACAGCCTTTTTGTGGAGCACCATCGTCGCTCAGGTGCTGATCTCACAGTGGCGGCTCTTCCCGTTGATGCAGAACAGGCTGAGGGATTTGGTCTCATGCGAACGGATAGCGATGGCAACATCCAAGAGTTCCGTGAAAAGCCCAAGGGTGAATCCCTCAAGGCCATGGCCGTCGATACCTCTCGATTTGGCTTGTCAGCTGAGTCAGCAAGGAACAAGCCCTATCTCGCCTCAATGGGGATCTATGTGTTCAGTCGCGCCACTCTCTTCGATTTGCTGCATAAGAACCCTTCTCACAAGGATTTCGGCAAAGAGGTGATTCCTGAGGCCCTAGCTCGAGGTGACCGGCTGCAAAGCTATGTGTTCGATGAGTACTGGGAAGACATCGGCACGATAGGAGCTTTTTATGAAGCAAATTTGGCTCTCACCCAGCAGCCCAATCCACCTTTCAGTTTCTATGACGAGAAATTCCCGATCTATACAAGACCCCGTTATCTACCGCCAACCAAACTGGTCGATGCGCAAATCACGGAATCAATTATTGGAGAGGGATCCATCCTCAAATCCTGCAGTATTCATCATTGCGTCCTTGGTGTGCGAAGCCGAGTTGAGAGCGATGTGGTCCTGCAAGATTCCCTGGTGATGGGCTCTGATTTCTATGAATCATCCGAGGAACGCACTCTTCTAAGGCAAGGAGGAGGCATCCCGCTCGGCGTTGGCCAAGGCACCACCGTGAAGGGTGCGATCCTCGACAAGAACACACGCATCGGCAACAACGTCACGATCGTCAACAAGGATCACGTTGAGGAAGCCGATCGTGCTGATGAGGGCTTCTACATCCGCAATGGGATCGTGGTAGTGGTCAAGAATGCCACCATTTCTGATGGCACCGTGATTTGATGCTGCCCGAGGCTGAATCAACACAAGATCCAAGTAGTTTTTTTTGGAAATTTTGGTGTTGATCTCTACGGTTTCTTATCTACAGCGAGGATGGTTCAACCCTGACATAGCCGTACAGATCACAGCAGATTGGAGTTGCTGTGGTCACACTGACGCCAGTTGATCGTTTCACTGGCGATGTCCAAGGCACATTTCGGTTTGATCGGTCTTGGCGTGATGGGCGAAAACCTTGTGCTCAATGCAGAGCGCAATGGTTTTTCTAGTGTCGTTTACAACCGCACCTACGCCAAAACAGAGGAGTTCCTTAAAGGGCGTGGAGCAGACAAAGCCATTCAGGGTGCCAAGGACCTTCAAGATTTCGTCGACAAGCTCGAACGACCCCGTCGAATTCTGATGATGATCAAGGCAGGTTCTGCTATTGATGCCGTTATTGAGCAGATCTCCCCTTATCTGCAGGAAGGTGATCTACTCATCGATGGTGGGAATTCCGAATTTCGTGATACCGAGCGACGTGTCGCCGAGTTAGAGAGCAAAAGCTTTGGATATATCGGGATGGGTGTCTCCGGTGGGGCTAAGGGTGCACTGGAAGGGCCGAGCATGATGCCAGGCGGAACAAAAACCTCCTATGAGGCGATTGAGAGCCTTGTTTGCAAGATGGCTGCCCAAGTGGAGGATGGTCCCTGTGTGACCTACATCGGTCCTGGAGGTTCTGGGCATTTCGTTAAAACAGTCCACAACGGGATCGAGTACGGCATTGAGCAGATTCTTGCCGAGGCCTATGACCTGATGAAGCGTGTTGGTGGCATGACCGGTACCCAGATGGCTGATGTCTTGGCGCAATGGAATGCCACAGAAGAGCTCTCTTCTTATCTGGTTGAGATCACCGAAGTGTGTTTGCGCACCAAGGATCCTGACGATGGAAGTGACCTTGTTGAGAAAATTATGGATCAGGCAGGCCAGAAGGGAACTGGTCTATGGACCGTTGTAAGTGCCTTGGAGTTAGGAGCTTCAGTGCCAACCATTTACGCCTCTCTGAATGGCCGTGTGATGAGCTCAATGAAGCCTCAAAGAATTGCCGCTGAGCAGATTTTGCATGGGTCAGCGATCAAACCATTTGATCTTGGTAGTTCCGCAGATGGCATGGCACCGCTCATGGACGCCGTCGTGTTGTCTTGCATGGCTAGTTACGCGCAAGGCATGGAGCTACTGCGTATAGCTTCTGCTGAATACAACTACAACTTGCATTTGCCCTCCATCGCGCAGATTTGGAAGGGTGGCTGCATCATCAGGTCCCGTCTGCTGAAGCGCATCCAGGATGCCTTTAATGCTGACCCTCAGCTTTCCAACTTGTTGATCGATCCTTGGTTCGCTGAGCAAGTGAACCGTCGCCTGCCGGGCCTAGCAAAGGTGGTAGCCGGCGCAGCTGAAACCGGTATCCCAGTGCCTTGCTTCAGCAGCACGCTCGATTACATCAATAGCTATCGCACGGCACGATTACCACAGAATTTGGTGCAGGCCATGCGCGATTGCTTCGGTTCACATACCTACCAGCGGGTTGACAAAGAAGGAAGCTTCCATACTGAGTGGCTGGACTAAGGAGATCGTGATGACGACCTACAAAGTTGAGCGAGCGAGAGACCCTGAGGATCTGGCACGTCGCGCCGCCCAGAGGCTCGCATCTCATATTGATCTGGTACTTGATCAGCGTGATCGCGTTCAGATCGCTCTCTCGGGAGGGAGCACACCCGCTATTGCTTATAGGTTGCTTGGTCAGGAGCGACTGCCCTGGGATCGTGTTGATGTTTTTCTGGGGGATGAGCGCTGGGTTGATGCCAGGGATGACGCCAGTAACGCCCGCATGCTTCGTACGACACTTCTTGCTGAAGGCCCAGGATCGCAGGCTGCGTTTCATCCCGTGCCAACGGTGGAGCTGCCAAACCCTGAGGCCAGTGCCAAGGCCTACGCGAAGCTCGTGCAGGAAACCTGTGCAGGTGATCCGCCGATGTTTGATCTAATGGTTTTAGGACTTGGTGAAGATGGCCATACAGCCTCTCTTTTTCCAGGAACAGATGCCCCCGCCGTTGTTGATCGCTGGGCTACTGTCGGTAAAGGGAAGGGTCTAGAGAGAATCACTCTCACCGCACCTGTGCTCAGCTCTGCACGCGAAGTGATCTTTCTTGTGAGCGGTGTAGGGAAGCAGGTTGCCCTGAAGCGCTTATTAGATTCTGCTGAATCAGCTGAACGCACGCCTGCCCGCTTGGTTCAACCTCGTTCACCGATTTTGGTCTTGGCAGATGAGGCCGCCTTACTGGGCTAATGATGCACTCTTGAGAAGTATTTTTGTTCATTATTGCTTGTATTATCTTCCAATATCTACAAATGTAAATTCAGCATAAATTGCAGATCAATTACTTTACTTGCATCTAAGAATATTAAAGACATCAAAGCCAGCATTCTTAAAGCTTTATTATGGCTTGGTTGCAAGAATTATTTCTTACAGTTGTAGCTACGTTAGCCAGCCTTTGACTGGCGCAATTGATGCGTGAGCAGGTGAAATGCCTCATCTACACAGTCAGTCCATTCTAGGGCGTTGCGCAAGGAGTTCAACTGAACATTCAACTAAAACAACCACTTAAAGTATTAATTTCATTCTTTAGAGTTATCTTAGACATTGTGATTAACCTCAGAAGAGACAATGAATTTGGACATCATATGGACCAACATTTTAGAGATAGTGTGTTTCTTGAAGGGATCAACACCCTCGCTAAAACTTGAAACCAATAACCAACAAATTACGAACTCTTGATCAGTTTTCCCAAATTTCTGGAGGCGCAAAGGCAGACCGCACAGCACGGCGTGAAGCCCATAAAGAACGCCGTGCTGTGCGTAAGCACGATCGCCAGTGTTCTGATGGGATGTTCTCAGGCCCAGATTGCCCTCTCGGCCCAGACAATGAAACCGGAGAGGGTAATCACGAATTCGATACACAGCCTGGCTGTACATTATAAGGTCCTTGCTATTAAGAAATCTCCGTTAATCAGCCAAAGCCCACCTTAGAGCAGTTTTTTTTTAAGAAGTATTTAATGCTCAGGCATTTCATCGATATCTCAATAATACAATTCTCTCAAGAATCAATGTCTAAACTTAAAGAAATGAATGATGAGCCAAGAGAGAAACTATAAGGTAAATAGATTGTTGGCAAATCATGGATCTAATGCCCGAAGCCTCTGTTCAGGTTCAACTGAACGACTTCAACTCCTGGTCTAGCTTGAACGACACAATTATGGGCGGATCCAGCCAAGCTGCCTGTCGAGTGACCTCCGAGGGCCTGATCCTAGAAGGAGAACTTGTTGAACAGGATGGTGGCTTTGTCAGTTGCCGTTCACCCCTTTTGAACCCTCCTCTTGATCTTTCCAGCTATCGAGCCTTACAGGTGGAGGTGAATGGAGACGGTCGAACCCTAAAGCTTGCACTCGGCTCTCGCAATGGGCTTTTTGGCCTCACTGAGCGTTTTTATGGTGGTTTGCGATGGGTCGCTCAGTTGCCGACTAAGGCTTCTGGTAATACATCCATTGAAATCCCATTTAGCACACTGAAACCTACGGTGCTTGCGCAGCCTTTGGCTATGCCTCTGCGCTTGATTCGCTTTGATGCATCAAGTATCAACCAAGTGCAATTATTGCATTCTAAGTTTGGTCAACCAGGAGAACTAAACCCAGAATTCCGCCCTGGCCCAATTCGAGTTTTACTGCGCTCGATCAAAGCAATTCACTGATTCATTACAAATTTTTTAGTATTCAAAATGGCCATATACATTCAGAGGGCTTGGTATTTTTATACTAATCAAATTCAGGCCCTAATCAAATTTATTATTGAATCCATTCGGGATAGATCATCAATTCAGCATAGTTATTGACTTCCTTTCAATAGTCAAATCTTGCTTAGAAATAGCCTAAGATTTTTACCTCCTAGATTCAGCTGAGAGCCTTGGCAGGCAATGAAATCCAACAGACTGCGCAAAATTGGTCGGTCCTCGTGGCCTCAGCGGCTGATGTCTGTTTAAAGCCCTGGCTTCATGCTGTTGTGCTCACAGATGTTGCTGATGTCGATGATCAGAAGCCTGGATCTACGCCCGATCTAATATCGGCTCAATCTGTTGATCTCATTGTTCGTATTGAATGCCGAAACCGAGAAGGTGACCGCCTTCCAGAGCATGACCTTGCACTTGAGATCTATCGCAGCGGCAACGATCTAAATCTGATGTTGACTTGGTGTGAACTGCCTGACCGTCCAATGCTTTGGCAAGGGCAGCATCCCGTGTGGATGGATGGCAACAGTGGCCAACGCTGTCAGCCGCCTGAGGATGGAGCACCATTAGAAGCTTTCGCTCGTAGGTTGAGAGCACTGCTGGTTTTGCCTGAGCAGAGCTAGTTGATCAGAGTTCAGGGCTGGTCGGTGACAGCACCATTGCTGGCGCTACTCACCATTCGGGCGTATTTACCGAGAACTCCTGTTTGATAACGCGGCTGTGGTCTTTTCCATGCGCTGGAGCGACGCTCCAATTCATCCTTCTCGACATTGAGTTGGATCAGCAGTTGATTGGCATCGATGGTGATGCTGTCGCCTTCCTGCACAAGGCCAATCATGCCGCCTACGGCTGCTTCCGGTGCCACATGGCCCACCACCAAACCATAGGTACCTCCGCTGAAGCGTCCATCTGTGATCAGGGCCACCTTGTCGCCAAGGTCTTCACCGACGATGGCAGATGTAGGAGCAAGCATCTCTCGCATTCCAGGCCCGCCAACCGGGCCTTCGTTACGTATGACGACGACATCTCCCGCCTTCACTTTGTTGTTGAGAATGGCAGCAAGGCAGGCCTCCTCGCTTTCAAAAACCCTTGCAGGTCCAGTAAGTACAGGGGTTTTAATCCCGCTTATCTTGGCCACGCATCCTTCGCTGGCCAGATTGCCTTTAAGGATCGCCAGGTGCCCCTTGGCATAGACCGGTTTCGAGAGGGGATGAATGACGTCTTGCTCTGCTGAAGGCTCGGATGGCACATCCTTGAGCAGTTCTCTCAAGGTTTTACCTTCCACATTGCGGCAGTCTCCATGAAGTAAGCCTGCATCAAGCAACTGTTTCATCACTTGGGGAATGCCGCCAGCGTTATGCAAATCAACAGTCACGTAACGGCCGCTAGGTTTTAGATCACAAATCACCGGTACACGCTGGCGGATGCGCTCGAAGTCATCGATGCAAAGGTCTACGCCTGCGCTACGGGCAATCGCAAGCAGATGCAGAACTGCATTGGTGGAGCCGCCCACTGCCATGACAACGCTAATCGCGTTTTCAAATGCGTTCTTGGTGAGTAGATCGCGGGGACAGATATTTGCCTTAATGGCATCCACAAGCACTTCAGCACTACGGGCTGCGCTATTTGCTTTTTCCTCATCCTCTGCAGCCATCGTTGAGCTGTAAGGCAAACTCAATCCCAATGTTTCAATCGCGGCTGACATCGTGTTGGCTGTAAACATGCCACCGCAACTTCCTGCTCCTGGGCAAGCGTTCTTCTCGATAGCGGTGAGTTGCTCCTCATTTATCTTGCCACTGGCATGCTGACCAACAGCTTCAAAGGCGCTGACTACAGTGAGGTCGCGGTCAGCCAATTTTCCTGGTTTGATCGTTCCGCCATAGACAAAGACACCTGGGATGTTCATTCGGGCCAGGGCGATCATCGCTCCAGGCATGTTTTTATCACAGCCACCGATTGCTAGTACGCCGTCCATGCTTTGGGCGTTGCAGGCTGTCTCGATCGAATCAGCAATCACCTCGCGACTTACCAGGGAATATTTCATCCCTTCGGTGCCCATAGAGATGCCATCACTGACGGTGATGGTGCCGAACATCTGGGGCATTGCACCGGCCTGGCGGGCTGCTTCTTCTGAACGTCGCGCCAGGTCATTAAGACCGATGTTGCAAGGAGTGATCGTGCTGTAGCCGTTGGCTATACCGATGATTGGTTTATTGAAGTCTTCGTCGCCAAAGCCCACTGCGCGAAGCATGGCTCGGTTGGGAGAGCGTTGAGTTCCCTTTGTGATGGCGGCGGATCTGAGCATGGTGGCGACTGGGGCACTCAGTCGCCAACTTACCGAGCTCTTAGGTCCGCGCCCCTAGATCTTCAAGCTGTCTGCGCACATCTGCAATAGCGGCATTGAGTTGTTCGACTCGATGTTCCAGCTGTTGACTGTTGTTCTGGGGATGCGAGATGGCCTCCAGGGCCTCTGATCCGTCCTGCATGCGAGGAGCGTGAAGCATGGCGCGTTGGTGGCGACTGCGTTGCCGACGCTCTGCCTCAGAAAAAAGCCACCAAGCAAGTCCTGCAGCGCCGAGTACGGCTCCGCTGATCAAGGAGGTGAGGCTGCCGGTTGCCGGCTCACGATGCAGGCCCATAGATGCTGGATCAGATTTGAAAGTCTAGGTCGTACCTGCAGTTCTGGTGTTTAGTCGCAAAACCGGATTACCAATGCCTGGACTGATCTCACCATCTTCTGTGAGGTCGGGGTCAATGCAAGCGGTGTGAATCGTGAGATTGGGCATCATTTCGCCAAGTTGTTTGAGGCCTGGACTTGATGCCAGAACAGTAATCACCCTTAGCCGGCGAGCCTCGATTTCTTGTGTCTGCAGAAGCTTCAGGATGCCTAGTAAACGCTCACCACTAGCAATCTGATCCACAAAAACAATCACCCCAGCATTGGTTTCAATGTTATCGGGCACCCCGCCAAGACATAGCTGTGAACTGGGCAATACTCGTCGTGCTCCTTGCCAAAGATCAAGGCCCCCGGGCAACAAGGGAATGCTCAGCAATGGCACATTGGACTCGACCACCGTGCCTTCTGTTTCTGCTTGGGATGTGGTTACCATTTCACGGCGGTGGGGCAACCAATCCCGCAGGGCTTCATAGGTAAGCCAGCGACCAAGTTCCTCCAAGCCTGTGGCATAGAGGACTGGCGGTGTTGTGGTGTTGCGCAGCAATGTGAGCCAGTGGGCGATCAGTGGATGGGGGGGGACCACTACCCTTAGGGTCATTGGCATGACGCGTGAATTGGCCGGCAATTGCCATAACGTGACTGCTCAAACTACTGGCTCATTGCAATTTTCTAGTTTCATGAATCTCTCTCCCTGTTGGTGGAACCGTTGTCGAGCAGTGTTGCTTAGTGGCCTTGTGATTCTTGTGTTGGGTTTAACAGAGTCACCTGTAATGGCAATCATCCCTCCTGAATTCAGAGGAGGCCAGGCCATTGAAGAGATCTCCAAAGACATGCACGGACGTGACCTCAAGGAGCAAAACTTTCTCAAGGCTGACCTGCGCGGCGTTGATCTCAGTGAGGCCGATCTGCGTGGTGCGGTGTTTAACAGCAGCCAGCTGCAAGAAGCTGATCTGCAAGGAGCTGATTTGGAAAATGTGGTGGCTTTTGCTAGTCGTTTCGATGGAGCCGATCTCAGGGGAGCCAACTTCACCAACGCCATGCTGATGCAGAGTCAATTTAAAGATGCCCTGATTGAAGGAGCTGATTTCAGCAATGCTGTGCTTGATCGTCGCCAGCAGAATGAGCTTTGCGCCAGAGCAGACGGCACCAATGCCGCTAGCGGCTCTCAAACTCTTGACAGCCTTGGCTGTCGTTCTTAATTACCAACCTGCATAAACCTGCCTTGATTTCAAAGCGTCTACCAGTCACTGTTTTGACTGGTTTCCTTGGAGCTGGAAAGACCACTTTGCTACGTCATCTGCTCACTCATGGGGGGCAGCGTTTAGCGGTCATGGTCAATGAATTTGGCACGATTGGTCTTGATGGCGATTTAATCCGTAGCTGTGGCTTTTGTCCGGAGGAGGAATTGGATGGTCGAGTCGTTGAACTCAATAACGGTTGTCTCTGCTGCACAGTGCAGGAAGACTTTTTACCCACCATGGAGACCTTGCTGAAACAGGCGGATAAGTTGGATGGAATTATCGTTGAAACCAGTGGCCTTGCTCTTCCTCGCCCCCTCTTGAAAGCGCTCGACTGGCCTGCCGTACGCACTCGAGTTTATGTGAATGGAGTGGTCACAATGGTGGATGGTGAAGCCCTCGCAGCGGGTAGCCCCGTTGGTGATCCTGCCGGGTTGGAACGGCAGCGACAGGAGGATCCAAGCCTTGATCATCTCAGTGCTGTTGAAGACTTGTTCACTGATCAGTTGGAAGCTGCTGATTTGGTGTTGATCAGTCGAGCGGATGTTGTCTCCAATGTCGACCTCCGCAAGCTCAGAAGCGAACTTGCTGAAAAGGTACGCCTTGGCACGTCAATGATGCCGATCAGTCATGGCCAAGTTGATCCAGCTGTGGTGCTAGGCCTGAGTACGACAGAGAGTAGCGACCAACAAAAGAGCTTGCCTAAACAATTTGGCGACGACCTAATCGACGATACTTCCATTGATGTCGATCATCGTGAAGATGATCATCATCATGACCACAACCATGTGGAGATGTTGAGTGGTACGGTGCGCTTTGAAGGTTCTGTTGATCGGGCTACGATTGAAGCACTTCTGCCTGAGTTGGCCACACTTCATCAGGTTGTACGCCTAAAAGGTCGCTTATGGCTGCCGGGCAAAGCTTTACCCCTTCAGCTGCAGATGGTTGGCCCAAGGCTTAGCAGTTGGTTTGAGGCTGCTCCAGAGAACGCCTGGCATCCTGAGGGGGCGGGCGTTGATCTGGTGGTGCTTAGTTTTGAAGAGCAAGCAGCTGAAGCAATTCGCTTTGGTCTTGAAAGCTCTTTGATGTCAGATATTGTCTAACGGAAGTCAACTGATTAAGCAGCTCAAGAGGTAAGCGGGTGGTTATGGTTTGGCTTCTCTATCTTTCGGCTCTTGCATCGTGCCGTTCATCCAGTAGTCGATTTGATTCCGGTTGTTGGCTATGTAATTATTAACGGCTTCCTCTGTTGAGGTGTTCTGAGCATCCAATAGCATGGCATCCAACTGACCATCGGACAGCTTGAAGCGAGTGAAAAAAGAAACCACTTTGGGATGGTCTTTGTCCAGCCCTAGGCGTGCAATGGCATGGATACCTTCTTGGCCACCAAAGACACTCTTGGGATCCTTCAAAAAGCGGAGTTTATAGCGGGCAAACATCCAGTGAGGGGTCCAACCAGTTACCACGACCCATCGATCGTCATTGATAGCCCGATCGAGAACGGCTGTCATTGCGGCACCACTGGCTGAAATCAGTTTCAGGTCCGATAGGTCATAGGCAGTTAGCGCTTTCTCAGATGCCTGCATCAGCCCTGATCCCGGGTCTATCCCTTGAACTGTGTTGTTGAAGTCGTTAGCAATTTTCGGGTCGCTCAGATCGCTAATGGAGCCAATACGTTGTTTTGGCACATAGTCAGGGACTACCCAGCCAATGCGACCTGAGTACATCGTGCCAAGATCTACAACTCGATCGCTTACTTTTTGCCAGTATTTTTCGTGTGTTTTTGGCAGCCATGCCATTAACATCAGATCGAGGTTCCCGCGAGCAACAGAGTCGTACTGAATACCGATATCTGCCATAACTCGTTCGACAGGCTGCTCATAGTGGCTTTCGATTAGTTTTTCAGCCATCAGGCTTACTACGTCAGCATCAGCCCAGGCAGTCCAGCCGATGCGCAATTGATCTGGTTTGGCGTTCGAACATCCCGACACCCCAGTCATCAGCACTCCAGCGATAACAAGGCTTAGATTTCGCAATTTGTTAGACATTTTCATGAGGAAGTCCAGAAGTTAGTAAAGGCTTTAAAGCGCTGCGGCAATGACTTTCTCGAAAAGTTTGAGGCGGCCAGGCTTTGTGTGAGTCGATCCAGGATTACAGCCAGAATTACCACGGCGAGCCCCCCCTCGAAGCCAAGGCCTACGTCAAGTTGTTGGATGCCTCTGAGCACCACATCACCTAAGCCGCCACCACCAATCATTGATGCGATCACAACCATCGATAGAGCGAGCATGATGGTTTGATTAACACCAGCCATCAAGGTTGGTAAGGCGTTTGGAAGTTGCACTTTCCAGAGCAATTGTCGTTCTGAGCAACCGAAGGCGCGCCCGGCTTCGATTAGATCAACAGGGACTTGTCGTATGCCCAGGTACGTCAGGCGTACTACGGGTGGCATCGAGAAGATCAGCGTTGCGATAGTGGATGGGACAAGCCCTGTGCCAAAAAACATCACTGCCGGAATGAGATAAACGAATGCCGGCATGGTTTGCATCAGATCCAATACTGGGCGGGTAATCGCCCAGATGTGTTGGCGACGGGCAGAAAAAATGCCGATCGGGATGCCAATGATTAGTGCCAGTAATGAGGCTGCAATAACTAGGGCCAGGGTTGAGATCATTGGCGGCCAAAGCCCCATGAACAAAACCAGGTTCAGACCAAGAAGGCTGAGAATGGCGAAGCTCAAACTCACTCGCCAAGCTGCGAGTATGGCGATCAGAGGAGCTAGCAGCCAGGGCGCTGGTACGGAGAGTATCTGTTCGATTGCTCCGGCTAGACCATTAATTGCAGAATCAATCACTAGGAAAATTGGTTGCGCATGATTGAGCAACCATTCCACGAATCTGCTCATGCCCTCGCCGACAGGGCCGGTACTGACGGTTGCAAAAACTTGGTCAATCACATCCATCATCTCAGGGTCATCGAGCGCAAAAGTCGACGTGGACTAATCACGCCAATGAGGCGC
Source organism: Prochlorococcus sp. MIT 1318 (assembly GCF_047304505.1). Lineage (NCBI taxonomy): Bacteria > Bacillati > Cyanobacteriota > Cyanophyceae > Synechococcales > Prochlorococcaceae > Prochlorococcus > Prochlorococcus sp. MIT 1318. The sequence goes on from NZ_CP138958.1 coordinate 2,166,993, forward strand.
TGATCTGATCCAATCACTGGAACTGGATACGGGGCGTTAGCAACAGATTTCATGGCATCGCGAATGGTGGTCTCTGCGATGAGAGCTGGACCAGTTTCAGCTGGAATGATTTTGCCGTTCTTTTGAAGCACACCTTTGAAGATATTTCGATCGTCCACGATGCACGTCGGTGCTTCTATTGCTGCATCTCCTTCTATCTGCAGCTGCCGCAAATCTGATTGATTGATTAGGCGAGCGGGTAATTCGGCAACGGTATCAACGGTGATCACAGAGGCAGCATCAACATCTTGGAAGAAATGACGAACTTGCTCACTGGCGGGTTGGCAGAGCAGCTCACGTGGCGTTCCACATTGCAGAACTTTGCCTTCTTTCATTAGAGCGATGCGATCACCAAGCCTTACAGCTTCGTCTAGATCATGGGAGATAAAGACGATCGTGCGAGGTCTCTCTGCCTGAAGTTCCAGCAGTTGTTCTTGCATCTCGCGCCGAATCAGAGGATCAAGAGCAGAGAAGGCCTCATCCATGAGCAGGATTGGAGGATCAAGTGCCAGGGCTCTGGCTAGGCCAACTCTCTGTTGCATGCCTCCAGAGAGCTGTTGAGGCAGCCTGTCGAGATCCTTACCAAGACCAACACGCTCAAGTGATTCCCTGGCCTTTTCAAGCCTTTTTTGTCGCGGAACTCCCGCAACCTCAAGGCCGAAGGCCGCATTCTCAAGTGCGGTTCGCTGGGGGAAGAGCGCAAAAGATTGGAAAACCATGGCCATTTTGTTGCTGCGAAGCTTTTGCAGTTCAGCAGCTGCCAACTGAGTGATCGGCTTGCCGTCAACGGAAACCTCACCGCCAGTTGGGAGGATTAGGCCATTGATCATGCGTAGCAGCGTGGACTTTCCTGAACCCGAAAGGCCCATCACCACAAAAATCTCGCCACTAGAGATAGACAGCGTTACATCGCGTACGGCAGGCTTAAGACCGGTTTGATTATGGAGTTGCTCCGCATCCATACTTTGACAGTGATCGTCAAGCGCACGTTCAGGATGCTCACCAAACACCTTCCAGACTCGGTCGATGCTGATCCGGGGCGTCATGTCTTACATCGACTGTATTTATAGACTATGACTGCTTACAGGCCGTACCAAGGCACCTATGAAGTCAAATGAATTGTCTATCTTGAATCATCGGCTGAAAGCACTTATTGCCAAAGGGATTTGATGAATTTTTAGGCGTTAAGGGAACTGATGTGATGTCATTAGATTTTGATTAACAGACATCCATAGAATCATTCGCTATGATTTTGAATGGGAATTGCATAAGCTGTAACGCAGCCTTGCTCAGACCAATGCCTTTCTAGCTGATTCGGGCCTTTCCCGACCTCAAAGATATGGCGCATCAAAAAAATCTTCGGGAAGCTTGAATCTGCATGACTTTGACTCAACATTCGCAAAAACCCTGCCAAGACGATCTGCAAAACTTTGGTGAAAAACCCGAACAAGTACGTGATACAGACCATTATCAGCAGGAATATGTTGAGGATTTCACAGACAGATGGGATCGACTGATTGATTGGAAGGCGAGGTCCGAAGCTGAAGGCGATTTTTATATTCGAATCCTTCGTGAACATGGCGCACGTTCCGTGCTCGACGTGGCTACCGGAACGGGATTTCATTCGGTTAGTTTGTTGAAGGAAGGGTTTGACGTCATCAGTGCAGACGGAAGCCCTAATATGTTGGCGAAGGCCTTTCAGAATGCTCGTGATCATGGTCAGTTATTACGCACTGCTCAGGCTGATTGGCGCTTTCTAAATAGAGATATTCATGGCGAATTTGATGCTGTGATCTGTCTGGGCAATTCCTTTACACACCTATTTCGAGAGCATGATCGACGCAAGGCTCTAGCTGAATATTACGCAGTACTTAAGCATAATGGAATCCTTATTCTTGACCACCGAAACTATGACCGACTTCTCGATCAAGGTGTAGCGATACGTTCTGGGAAGGGAAATGTTTATTGCGGGAAGGATGTCAATGTCAGGCCTGAGCATGTTGATGAAGGGTTAGCGCGTTTTCAATATGCCTTCAGTGATGGCAGCACTTATCACTTGAATATGTTCCCCCTAAGGCAAAGCTACGTAAACCGACTTATGACCGAAGTTGGATTCCAGAAGATTACATCTTTTGGAGATTATTTACCTGGCCATCAAGACCCAGACTTTTATGTACATGTCGCTGAGAAGGAATACATAGCAGACATTAAACAAAACTGATACGTGATATTAAATACTTCAGCAAAATACAATCCTAATCAATCATGAATTCATCATCATCAACTGTTGCTGCCACTTATTACGACAGCAGCGATGCAGATCGATTTTATGCCGAGATTTGGGGAGGTGAAGACATCCATATCGGCCTATACGAGACTGCCGATCAAGCCATCGCTTCCGCGAGCGAGAGAACCGTGCAAGCACTTATGGAGCTTGCAACTCAACCTCCAGCCAAAGCTTGCGTCGTTGACCTTGGCTCTGGTTATGGCGGAGCGGCACGACGTATCGCCAAGCAATGGCAGGTCAATGTGCATGCTGTCAATATCTCTGCCGTTGAGAATATGCGCCATCGAGATCTCAACAATGCTGCTGGATTGGCCAAGCTCATCAAAGTACATGATGCATCATTCGAAGAAGTGCCATTGCCCGATGGCATAGCAGATGTGGTTTGGAGTCAAGACGCCATACTTCATGCCGGCAATCGCCTCCAGGTAATGAATGAAGTGTCAAGGCTTCTTAAGCCGGGGGGTGTATTTGTCTTAACAGATCCAATGGCATGCGACGGCATCGAAGCCAACGCCCTTCAACCGATTCTTGATCGTATCCACCTATCAGATTTGGCATCTCCTGATCGTTACCGAATCTGGGCAGAGGCTTCAGGGATGACTAGAGATGTATGGCAAGAACGCACAGAAATGCTTGTGAGGCATTACACGCGGGTTCGAGAGGAACTACGTCGACGTCATCAAGAGCTTGCGAGTGTAATTAGTACGGATTATTTGAGTCGCATGGATGCAGGCCTTGGTCATTGGATTGAAGGTGGGAGTCAGGGAAGACTTTGCTGGGGCCTAATGCGTTTTACAAAGCACTAACTTAGGACTTAACACCAATTCTTCCTTTATTTTATAGTGAATCATATCAAGAATCCATCTTGGTGATTAATCGACAGGCCAATTAATCCTCCACATGTGGCATTAATTCCATCACTAATTCGTCAGAAGTATCCCTTTAAATTGTCCAGATAGTTAAAAATATGTGGATTCAATTTTCCAGTCGGATCAGATCATTATGGGAAAGGTCGAAGCGTTCCAGGCGATGAAGCAAGCAGATCTTTTTAAGTAGCAACCTCTTTTTGAGTACCAATCTCGATTGTCGAGCTCGGAGAGTGATGTTAAATGGTTGTTGATCGTCTATGGATCCTTCTCTAGGTCTAGCGATGCATTGGAAGAACTAGATTTTCCTGAATGGGACGACGAGTAATGCCATCCTCTCCACACCCTATCGAGTTGGCCATTGTGCTTGTCAATGGTCTGATAGTGCCCATACAACGCTTCTCGAGGGTTATCAAGCCCTTGCTAATCATCCTTCGTCCAGCTTGGTTAGGCTTACAACCTCTGCTCTTGATTCTGCACCTACTACTGGTGTATTCGATGGCTCTGGTTATAGCCCTGTCCGAATGGCTGCTTGGATTTTCATTCACAGTCGATAGCAGTAATGGTCAAAGCGTTGATTCGACAGCCAAGCAGACAGATAATTCACAATCAATGGTGCTTGGCATTCATCCATCAGAGTTAAAGACAGAAGATGCATCTCAACACGAGATCAATCGGGCTAACTATCCTGATGAAAATGAATTCACATCAAATTCTTTTCAGCCAGAAAGAAAACCCTTCTTCTTAAACCTAGAAATCAAGAGAAGAGAACACACGGTAATGATTATCAGAAGTTAATTATCACCAGCCGTCAAGTATGGAATCTCCTCTACGCAAGGGCGAATAGAGAAATATAAGCCTTAACTAAGAGAAGAAAGTCTCCAAAGACAGCTTCAGCTCTAGCAAGGAACGAAACTCCAGACTTCAAACACTTAAAAGGTTAAAACTTTTAAAAGATCAAGACCAGGGCTGTCGCAAAAACCTGACCTGGACCTTAATCGAGCCAGCATCCTGCTGCTCTGTGGTAAAACATCTAGGACATGAGTATTCTAAAATTGATTAAATCTTATTCCAAAAGTTAGCACCTTCTTATTGCAAAATTAAGCACCTTTCCTCTTCCTCATTCATCGTTTCAGACCCTATCCAACTTGGACCTTCGGGCCAAGATTGAGTGCGTATTCTGATGATTCTAAATTACTCCTGAAGAATTAGCTTTATATGATTTCTTCAGGTCAGGGCCATGAATCCTAGATATATTGAGTTGATACCAATATGAATACGAACTAGAAGCCAACAATGGTACTTTCAATTAAACAGAGTGGTGTCCTTCATGGAATGCTCACTGGCACAGCGGTTTCGATAGGGATCATTATTTTCGGAATTTTGCTAAATCCGTTTAATTTCCATTGCAATCTTACACTCTTAGAAAAAAGTTCTGTTCTGTTTAAATCACTGATCATTCTTGCTCTCTGCCTTACTTTTTCGATTGGCCGTCTTGCAAAGCATCGCTTCTTTAGCCCAGAGGAGCTTGATGGAAGAGGTCTTAGAACAGATTCTGATCGAGCCATCCTCCTCCAGTCTCTTCTTCAAAATACCCTTGAGCAGTCGGTCCTAGCGGCATTCGTTTATGGCACTTGGACATTCGTTATGCCCTCAGCATGGTTGTCTGTCGTACCGCTAGCAGCATTGTCTTTTGCAATGGGGAGAGTTCTCTTCTTTGCAGGCTATCGGCGTGGTGCGGTAGGACGAGCGCTTGGTTTCACGATGGCTTTCTATCCGTCGGTTTTGATGTTGATCTGCACTGTCTGTTTTTTGCCCCTCTCTGCAGTTACTGGTGGTTGCTAAGGTGAAACTGTCACTACTTTCAACATCGGTAAAATGAACTAGTGTGATTACGATATGATACTCTTTATTCTTTAGCCGATAAACATACGTAGCACTTTTATCATTTCTGATTCTGCATTGAGTTACTACATGTAAGGATCTTCTTAAGTTGAATTTCGCCATCTCGTCATTAGAGGAAAGTGAAGCTTTTGACTCAACCCTTAACTCTGGGTTCAAAGTTAAAACTCTTAGTCATTAGAATTGATTGATCTAGCCGACTCCCGGCAGCGTCAAAACCTTTCAAAATCAGATCAGCTGATCACTCCCTAGTTGAGTTGGCTTTTTACTCAGTATTATTAAAGGAGAAGAGAAACTAATGAACAACCAACTTCTGCGATTCTCACGTTTTGGACTTCGGGCATTAGCCATCACCGCAAGCACGCTTGCGCTTATCGACCTGATTAAACAACAATGGTTCCCCGCGACCGCTTGCTCCGTTGCATGGGCTTTGATTGCCTGGGTGGAGCGGGATTTCATCAAAAGGTTTTCAGATTCTGCAGAGTTATGAGCATCACGAGAACTCCCAGCAATAATGTTTTTGGATTTACGACCATTCAGGAATGATGCGCACCATCTTGATCAGTGGTGCCAGTCGAGGTATCGGCCGAGCAATTGCCGAACGAATGTTGGCTGATGGCCATCGTCTTAGCCTTGGCCTACGGGACCCTAAATCCCTAATTGGTAGCGCACTTGACCCGGCAATCGCTGGTTCTGAACAAGTGTTCCTACATCCCTATGAAGCCCAGGACGTTAATGCTGCCGAAAGCTGGGTATCAGCAAGCTTGGCTCATTTCAATGGCTTCGATAGTTTGATTCACTGTGCAGGCATATTTCATCGCACGCCCATACGGTTTAATGATAACCAGCAGCATGAGATTGATCAGCTCTGGCAGGTGAATGTCATGGGCCCATGGATGCTCAGCCGCGCTGCTTGGCCTCAGCTTGAATGTCATGCTGAGGCGCGCATCATTGTGTTGGTGTCAATGAGTGGCAAGCGCTCCAAGGGCCGCTTGGCTGGCTACACCGTTAGTAAGTTTGCTCTGATGGGCCTTTGTCAGACCATGCGTAACGAAGGATGGGAGCAAGGCATCCGCGTGACAGCGATTTGTCCAGGTTGGGTCAATACCGATATGGCTGCCAGGGTTAAGTCTTTGCCCAAAGAGGCGATGACTCAGCCTGATGACATCGCCTCTTTGAGCTCAAATTTGCTACAGCTACCTAACAGTTGTGTACCGTTTGAACTGAGCATGAACTGCACACGTGAGATCTAAACCCTTAGTAGAGTTGATGAGACTTTGTTATTGGCAAAGAAATGACGAGCAAAACTTTCCAAACCTCTTAAATAATATGGGTTCTTTGCGATAAGAATCGTAGACATAAGGATAAGAACAGGAATATACTCTCACTAATTGGCAACAATTAAAGATAACAAAGTGGGCAAACAAGACAATCTTTACTCAGTTTGACTTTTTATTATTGATACTAGTCTGCTTCTATTTAAAAATCACTCATACTGAATAAGTTCAGGCTGTCGCGGTCTAGAAATGGCGGTGAGCGAAAGATCAATGCGACTAACAAACTTTCCTTCATTGGAGATGTCTAGACAGGAGGTTCATGAGGGTGAGGCTTTTGCAGAAGCCCAGACCAATGAAAGCTTGCGTAGAAGTGCTCGTTTTGATTTAAAAAAATTGAACATCAGACTGATCACCATTCAGAAAGCGACGAAGATTCACTCCGGCTTCCATTGATGCAGCATGAAGCTCAGCTCGCTGCATTGCATCAAGACCATCCCAGAACGCGTTGAACAATTCAATAGAGGCAACACCCATGCCGACCATCCCCATGATTGAGAGTGGCAGGCTCAACCAAGGGAACACCAGTAGCAATACACCCAACAAGACACTGACTGCAGCACCCTGTTTAACGGATTCCCAGACAGTTGTGCTTATCATTTGGATTTGTACGGTGCGGCTGATCGCACCCCGCTTGCGCAATGCTTCGGTTCTTAATCCGCTCAGAAGAGTTTGGTAGATGGCATAGACGGCCATCCCGCCGAGCGTTGACTCGGCCACGATTTCGCCACCATTGATGGCTCCTCCATTGAGGTTGATATCAATCGATGTAAGGCCTGCAATCGCCGCGATCTCTAGTCCTGCTCGTGGGATGCGGAAGGGATCTCGTTCGCGGGTCATGGCCGTAGCAATAAGGTAGTTATGCTCATCATCAGTGTAGGTAACTGATGATGCACTCAATCATCATTGGGATTGATTCACCCTGCTCAATATTGTTGTGTAATTGCATTATCTTTATCATTGAATTCAATAAAATTCCCTGAAACTGGCTGGGGTGAAGGCTGAGGACGATCGTTCAAGACTATTGGCGATTGGCTGGCAATGGTTGCCCTGCATTGAATAGATTCTCTTTTTAATTCTAGATCATTAGAAAGAAACATTGCGAATGATGCTCATATTTACTAGCTAGTACTGGATCATTTGGCAAGCATGCAATCAAATTCTTGACAAACCCTATCCTGATCATGCAATGTACTGTTTCGGCTCAGGCATTATAGAACTTTAACAAGACTCTTCATTTCGGATCAGGCTATCAATGAAAAAGAATAACAAATCACTAGCAATGTATTAGCATAGTCCATGCTATTACTCATTATAGTATAATCATCAATCGTATATTAATAAGATAAAGCCTCAACTCTATAGACTTATTCAGTCTTCATTCAACCCGAAATGTTACCCCCATAACCGCGGTGATGTCTTTTTTGATTGTGCTGGTGTCGTATGATCCATAACTACTCATTTGTGTAGAGTTAGGCACTGTGATATGGAATGTGCCGGTATCGGCGTTGGTAATTGCGCCAATACTCGAGCCTGCTTCCAGGGCAATAGCCTTTGCACGTCTCCTTGCATCACGAGTAGCTTTTGCGAGCATGTCAACTCGCTTGGCTGCAAGCTTTGTAAAAGTGTAGGAGGGTCGATTAATTGAAAGAGGTACCCCTTCACAAATTAGGGCACTGATCTTTCCTGAAATCATGTGGATTTTTTAACATCCCAACTTCCGATCAGTACAGCTTGAGTTGTCGTCCAAGTTGTTGATAGGAGTTCTCCCGTTTTTGGATTGCGAACTTGATCTTTATTAGACCTAACAGTTCCTAATTCTATCTCATCAGGCTTGCCCCCATTAGCTTTTAGAAAGACAATCATTTTTTCTAACGATGGTTTTAGCAGCTGATAGGAAGTCTGCTGGTTGTAACCAGTTTGTTTAACATTTACAGACCAATCGACATAGTCGCTCGTAATCCGCTCCGTACTGGCTCCGGTGACAGTAATTGTGTCATTACTACTGCGAATTCCCTTCACTAAGATTGAAGATGCCGCGACCATGCCGCACACGAAAACAGCCGTTGCAAACACCAGTGGTGGAGTGCGTCGCAGCAGCTGCCAAGTATTATCAGTACACTTGCTTAGCAAGCTTCGACTTTGCGGTGAGGTCATGACTGGATGACTCTATTGAGGAATCCTAGTGATTTTCGTGCCAATGGCTAGTCAATTTTCTGTTAAATTAACCTTGTTAGACTTGCACGAGAATGTGGATAGTCTCAATAATCTGATTCGCTTGTTGATATTTTTCTTTCTGTAATCCCATCCACTCCAACGCCCCTATTCTTTCTTTTGAAATTTGATGCATGAAAAGCGACCGTTAGATCTTTCATTCCATTTTATGTGTGCACAGTTCAGTAATCATTTTTTATTGGTTTGTTCAATTTATTTATACGTTACTATGCTTATGAATCTTGATATTTAGACTTTTGGCAATCCCAAAACTTGAAAATAAATACGTAACTCAGGGGAATAGTGAATACTGATCAGGATGATCGATACATTCGGCACGTTCGCTTGGTGCCTTGATTACAGCTTGTTCCCCAAGCAGATGCGAAGTTAGCCATGGACGGCGTCCAATCCCCTGGGTCCGGAAACCAAGGGGATTTTTTATTGTGATTCTCAGTTTTTCTCGTCTCATTTAGGGAGAGGTGCTCATTAGGACTGAGCTGAATGCCGGCCCGCTAAGGGAGGCCAGCAGAACCTGCTGCCTTACTGACGATTTCAAGTATTTCTACTGTTGAATCTTGTCCCTGATTCTTTGGTTGAAATATGCCCAGTTCTCATTCACTCTGATTAGCTCCCTTTTAAGGACCAACACTCATTCGATCAAGAAATCAATAGCGAAACTTGCTGTAAGTTCTGCAAGGACACTTACCCCCATTCATCCATGCCCGTAAAGATTTGTTGAGACCACAGCCCGATAAAAGTCATGAATGGTCCCTTCGGTAACGACAGCTTTAGAGAGAATTCAGACCGAATCTAGATTTCCAGAACAGCTTCACAGTAGTAATCCAAAGCGAAGAGGCGCCATCTATGCAGGATTTTGTATCCGCATGAACAACCAACCCTGCCGCGCAGAGTGCATAATTGATTTGTAGCGATAGCTACCAAAACGTTCACCCTGATCATTGCAGGGCGCAGTTCGAGCCAAGCCATGGAACGGGGACTTGGACGTCATTTCGGACTCTGAATCATGACCACGCTTCTTTATCGCGGCCAGCAGTATGCCCAGCACAAAGAAGTTGCACCTAAGCAACTCGTAGAACTGACATACCGCCGCACTGTCTACGCAAACAACAAGCTGAAAGCAGCCCAGACCCATCCTGTGCTCACCTATCGCGGACAGGAGTACCAGAAGTAATTCATTTGGCAATCACTTCTGAAAAACCCTTTGACCTCGCCCCGCTAGTCGGGGTTTTTTTGTGGTCTGAGCTTGTCTAGCGCCTCTCAACTGTTTGCAGCTTTATTGCAAAGCTTTTTCGCGATCATCAAGTCATCTTGTTTCTACTTCTCAGTACGGGACTTGTGGATGCCAGGATTGCTTGACTTGGTTTTCCACCAAGTCACTGCGAGTGTCATCAGAACCTGCTATCTCCAGGGGGTGTTCCAACGAAGCCATGAGTCGTCAACTCGCCGCAGGTCTAACCGTCATATTCCTGCTAGCACTACTGGCCACTAACCCCTCATTGAGCGGTATCCCCATCTATGGAGATACGTCTCTGCTTGAGTTCTGGGTGAAGAACATCGCTTTGGCGATGCCCCCAGCATTCACCCTTGGCATGTGCACAGTTCTTCTCTACAAAGGCTTCCGCTACCCCAGAGGAACAGTTTTTACCATCCTTGGTCTGCTTCAACTTGTATTTGTTGGATGGCTTATTTGGCTAACGTTTCAAACAGGAGTTGTCTGGGTGTCTTTACCAATCCTTCTTTTGGCTGCCTTTATGGGGCCAAAGTCAGCTAGAGCAACTTGGAAATGGCTCGGCGTTGATCGCTATTACAGAATCAAAGCGGAACCAGATGCCGATTGATTGAGCTTCTTTTTTATCTTGTATGTTGGCAGGCCTCCCCAATTATCAGTGGGACCATGCCCAGAGCTGGCCGCCCTCACATATCCCAGTAAGTGAGGTTGGTATCTCCTCCTGCAAACCAGCTGATTCGAGATACAGCAATGAGTATTACTTACGAGAGCGCAAGGCTATTGAGCGCGTTTTGATTTGAATTGAGCAAGGTATGCATGCCTCCAGACCGACAGCTGGGGGCTCTTTTTTGACTAACCACTACAGCTGGTAGCTAACAGACCGCTTGGTGGGCTATGAATGGTAATGACTAAGGTCTTGTCAAAATGCTGTTTGGCTTTACTAAAAAGCAGCTCTTGGGCTGGTGGCTTTTAACAACTGGAGCCAAGGTCACCTTAGGAATTTGGCTATTTGGTCGAATGGGCTGGGATTTGCCCTGGTGAAAGACCATAGATATGCCTACCAAGGCTTTTCAGATCTGTTGATTCAACAAGATAGTACTGAGCTGTATGCATTTAGATTTGCGTGGCAACTTTCTGCATAGTGAATTAATTTCCAGAATCTTTTTTCATTCACATCGACTGAATAAACAAGAATGAAGTAATTAGTTTGTCGCTTAAACCAAAGTGCTGTTTCCGCTTTTCATCAAGCATTTCCCCTTAGTTACTTCTCAGTTTTGATAAGATCAACAAGGAAGATTCGATGCTGAATTTCCTTTCTTGTTTTAGGCAAATACTTCCATTTGAAATAATGATAAGGGGTGGCTTAGGCATCATGCCTTAGCTATTTAACTCAACAATGTCATAGTATTCTCTTTCATCCTCATCGCAACAGCTGAGATCAGCATAATATCTTTCCAAGACAGTATGTGCCTCGTCATAGCTGGAAAAATACCTACCAGCGATCTCATCTGATTGGCCGTCACTTCGTATTATTTGAAAAGTGTTGGCCAGCTTGTTGTTGTTACCCATCTCGGCCACAAGTGCTCGACATTCAGCATCAACTCCCTTTTTTGTTGCCCACTCTGCAATTGCGCTTTTTTTCTCGTGAAGTTGCAACAATTGCATTGCGATGCCACGTAGGGTGTCAAGATCCTGACACTCCTGGATTGTTCTACGCAATTTCTCGTTCTGAAACTGCATCACAGTGCTTGGTTCAATGGGCTTCTCGACTGACAATGCGGGACACCCTGCGCAAAGGAACCTCAGCCATTGTGGCACCTACTTGTACTTGCATGCATAGAAACATCGGCATATAGGCAAACTCGTAAAAAATCGGCTTTGATTATTACCAACAAAGAATTTACGAGCAAATACACCTAATATTAGAAAGTTATATTTTGCTTTTGCAAATAAAAGCAATCAGCAAACATGGATTAGTAAGTCTTATTAAGGCAATCTCAGTTCTTCGCCTTAACTTCGTTATGCAGGCTTTCAAAGGGAAGACCTGCAGTATTTGAGTTGGTATTCAACTGCGCATTGACTTCTGTAAAAGCTGATGTAACAAAAGTTGTTACAAAGCCAATCGCAATGCTGAGTGTGATGATCTTTTCGATCTCTAATTTGAATTTATTTGTTGTCATGGGTTTGACCAAATGATTGTCATTACTACATTGATACAATGATTATCTATGACTTTTATCAGTTAGTTTGTGACTGTGCTCATGGCGACCTGTGATTTTGATTACAGGGTTAACTGGTCATTCCAGCTTTCACCGCAAATGCCTATGGAACTGATTTCCGCGATTACTCCTTGAGATGATTTGATAGAAGGACTTTCTAGGGAAACAATTTTGTTGATCCTTACTTGGATCTTGATTGTCTTTGCTGCAGGAGCAGCACTCGGCTTATTACTGCTGCTGTTCAGTCTTGTACGTGTGTTCCAAAATGCTCCAACCTTAAATTCCAAGCAGTTTCAGCCTGGGCAGCCACCTACTAGCAAGGGGGAAACCCTCAAGAGAACGGAGCTCACAGTGGTTGTTCCTGCTTATAACGAGGCCACCAACATCAAGGTGTGCCTGAGCAGAATTTTGGCCAGTGATCCACCCTGCAATAACTGGAGAGTGTTGTTGGTTGATGACGGGAGTACTGATGAAACCGTTCAAGTTGCAAGCGCTGTTGCCTCAGTCTTAAAGCTCGAGGAAGGTCGCTTTACAATTTTGAACGCCGGACCAAGACCCTTGGCGCAGCGTTGGGTAGGCAAGAACTGGGCCTGCTCACGTGCAATGGAGCTTGTAAGTAGCACCTGGGTGCTGTTTGTAGATGCAGATGTGGAGCTTCACCCAGAAACCCTCAAGCGTGCACTGAATCAGGCAATTGAGGAAGAAGCAGATCTGCTGAGCCTGGTACCACGTATTAACTGCAGCTGCTCTGCTGAATGGATGGTGCAACCGATCATGGCCTGTCTTTTGGCTGTAGGTTTTCCGATTAAAGCCGCCAATGATCCAGCTGAATCAACAGCATTTGCCGCTGGACCATTTATGTTATTTCGCCGATCAACATATGAGGAGATTGGTGGTCATCGTGCACTGGCTGAGGTGGTGATAGAGGATCTGGCTCTAGCTCGTAGAGTGAAAAGCGGGGGCTTTCGACTGCGTTATCTGCTTGGGTTAGATGCATTGCAATTGCGGATGTACGACAATTTTCCTGCGCTTTGGGAAGGCTGGAGCAAGAATTGGTTTCTTGGCCTAGATAGCAGTGTCGTCAAAGCAATCGGAGCATCAGCACTAGTGTTCTGGATGTTCACAGGCCCCTGGCTAGTCTTGTTGCTGATCATAGTTTGCCTGCTCTGGATCCCTTTTTATGGGGCACTATTAATTGCCTTTACTTTTTCAGTAATTGGTGTATTACTTCAGTTCATTCTACGTCTTTGGACACGTCAAAAATTCGAGGTGCCATTAACGAATTGGTGGTTGATGAGTGCAGGTGGCATCCTTATTGGCTTGCTTGGACCAACTTCAGTTTGGAGAACACTGACTGGACGCGATTGGACCTGGAAAGGCCGTTCCTTGGCTTAAGAAGTGTTAGCTAGCCATTAGTTAGGCAAGTCGCATCAACTATTAATTATTACTAGAATTAAATTCATTCATCTTCCAGCAGAACACTCAATAGGCTCATATTTCTATCATTCATTATCTTTGACAATTCCAAGCACTAATGATATTGACAGGCATGTCATTCAACCATCTCCAGCCCTAATCCTGAGCATCATTACTGTAGATACTTTCATTTCAATATATCGTTCATTTGACTAGCTTGTCCTTTTGGGCTTTCGTCTTTTTTGTTTAGTCTTTATAAACTCAATCTTCTTTACTTCAGCCTGCATGGCTTCTTTCCCAACGGCCGTAGAACATCGAAAACCGGTTAGCTGTAATGCCATGGGCAATCACACTCAAAACAATGGTGACCGTTGTGGTGGTAAGAATCGCTTGTGCGCTTGGAAGCGCCGCGTCTACCACCATCACAACAAACACAATGCTGGCTAAACCTCTTGGCCCAAACCAACCAACGAAGAGTTTCGTCCAGTGATCAAGTCCAAGGCCGCTGGTTACTAAGGCAACGGGAAGAATGCGCACTAGTGTCAGGCTTAAAGCCCCATAGACCACACTTGCGACTGTGATGTGGCTCCAGGCATCCGGCACCATGGCACTGCCAAATAAAACCCAGGTCAGTAGGGCCAACATGTCCCCCATTGCCAGGGAAGCCACCATCTCACCGTCCTTGAGTTCTTTGCGACTGCAGATCCCATAAAAAAGACCAGCGATGAAACAGGAAATGAATCCGCTCCCATGAAGGGTTTGGGCGAGGGTGTAGGCACTCAGGGCCAGGGCCACTGTGATCAAAGGCCTCCAATCCTCAGCAATCCATTTGCGTTGTTCTGCCTGATCCCTTAACCAACTACCCAATAATCCAACAAAGGCTCCTATCACGAGGCCGAGACCTATTTCACTGACAAGCAGCTGGGCAAAGCTCTGCAATGCATCCTTCGGTCCATTGATCTGGTCAAGATGACCAGTTGATATACCAAGAAAGCACAACAACATAGGAACACAAATTCCGTCATTGAGGCCACTTTCAACATTGAGGTCTTCGCGGATAGCTTCTGGTACTTCGAGGTTGGTGGTCACCGCTTCGCCAAGTGCCGCATCTGTTGGAGCGAGCACCACAGCAAGTAGGGCTGCTTCAATCAGGCTTAGTTCAGGCAATATCAATCGGGCCACCACGAAACCCATCAGAATGCTGAGTGGCAGTCCGAGCAGCAGCAGACGCATTGGCAGGCGGGCACTGTTGCGTAACACTGTCCAGTCCAATGCTGCTGCATCGGTAAACAACACGAGACCCAATGTGATCTCTGCCAGACGCCTTAGCAGTGCTGAATCCAATGAGATGTTGAGCCAGCCCAGGTTGGCAGGGCCAAGAACTAAGCCCAGCGCAACAAAGACCAGTGGTCCAGAGACTGCTGTCCTGGACAATCGTCTTGAAAGCAGGCAATAGGCGAAGATCACTAAACTGATCACTGCCAGGTCAAGGTCGCTGTGGAGCACGGCTAGTGGTGAGTTTGAGTCCCCTTGATGCTGCCCATAATTCGGGTGTAGATCTCGAAATCCACCATCCATGTTCAGATCTTGTTGATGGAATTTCTGTGAAACCGATTCAGGCCCCTTGAGCGATTTGCCTCGATGCTTTGCTACTGACCTTCAAAAGAGGTGGTCTGTTTCAACCAATCATTCAATAGGCCTTGATGAGGGCGCTATTGCGAAGGCAAGGAACGACAGAAATGTTGATAGCTATCGGTTTTGTTGAGCTGCAAGCAAGCACAGGACTTTATGCTTTTACATGCAATATAGGACTATTCCCTAGTCATACCAGGTGGTCTCATGGTGTGGTGTACTTGAAAACAACAGAGTCAGTACCTGAGAGCCTCTAAAAACAGAATGAGGCAACATCCCCTGTTTTCCCAGGTTATGCAGCCAGGAAGAACAGTTCACTATCTTTAGGGGTTGATAGCAGAGACCCCAGCTCTTGAAAAAATCAAGGCAAGCCTCAAGACTGACATTGGCAAAACGGGCGAGGCTTAAGCTTTTTTAGAATCGACTCGTTGGGGCCTGGGCTTCGGTGTTCTTTCCCTCTCTTTGATCAAGTGCTGCAATCTGTTCACAGATTTCAGTAGATTTTACGCACACAGCAGATGTTCCTTCGTTGATTTCTACGTATGGCAGATCAAACCGTAGAACAGGAGATGATTCCAGCAGTACTGGGGGGTGATAACCCCAAGTATCCAGGAATTCCGGTGACGTGTAATGGCAATCATCTTGTCACCAAGTGGGTAGAAACGCGCATTACAGAAGGAGGTGTCTATTACCCAATTACACCCTCAACAGAGGGGGGTGAAATATATCAACAGTCTTTTGCAGAAGGGGCTCTTGATGTATGGGGAAACCAAAAGTTATCTGTTGAGGCAGAAGGTGAACATGCAGCGCAAGGCGGTGCTACTGCGGTAGCGATGACTGGCAAGCGCACAGTTAACTTCACATCTGGACAGGGAATTGTATATGCAATGGAGCAATATTACCACGCACCAGGAAAGCTCTCGACGATGGTTTTGGAGGTTGGAGCTCGAGCCCTGACCAAGCATGCACTTAATGTTCACTGTGGCCATGATGATTTCAATGCAGCTCTAGATACTGGATGGACGATGTTAATTGCTAGAGATGCCCAGCAAGCTGCAGATCAGGCAATTATTCTTCGTAAATGCAATGAATTAGCCTTAAATCCAGGAATGAATATTCAAGATGGGATGTTGACCACCCATTCTGAGCGTACTTATCGAGCCCCAGAAGCGGATCTACTACGTGAATATCTGGGTGCACCAGATGACCAGATAGATTGCCCTTCACAAGCCCAAAGAGAACTGTTCGGAGTTCGGCGTCGCCGAGTCCCCGAAATGTTGGATTTAAAGAATCCGGTGCTTTTAGGTCCTGTTCAAAATCAAGAGCACCATATGAATGGTGTCATAGCACGTCGTAATAATTTCAATGAACCAATTCTTAAATTCCTTGAGCAATGCTATCTAGAGTTTGCTCAGTTAACAGGCCGCAACTACGGGCTTATTCAAGAATATAAAACCGAGGGAGCGAATACAGTCTTTATTTCTCTTGGTTGTGCAGCTGAAAATATTGAAGCGGCATGCGATTACCTAAGTGAGCACCGCAATGCCAAGGTTGGTTCTATTCATATAAATGTTTTACGTCCCTTCCCTGAAGCGGCAGTAATTAATGCTTTGCGTGGCAAAAAGAATGTCATCATTTTAGAACGAACAGATGAAGGCTTGGCTGGTGATAATCCATTAGGTCGAGACATCCGCACTGCTCTAAGTAAAGGACAGGAGTCTGCACAGTATGGAGGCATGATGCCTGCAATAACACTTGAGCAAACACCAAGAATTTTTCGCGGAAGTTATGGGCTTGGCTCTAGAGACTTTCGACCAGAACATATCATCGGAGCTTTTGAATATGCCACTGGGGGGATTGCCCGGAAAGACGGCAAAAGTGCAGCTGATGGCGAAGCTTATTTCACACTAGGTATTGATCACCCCTATAGCGTGGTTTCTAAAGACACACCATCACTATTACCGAATGGAGCGATTGCTGTTCGATTCCATTCGATTGGAGGCTGGGGAATGATCACCACGGGTAAAAACCTTGGTGAAATTATCGGTAAGTTTGGGCAAATGATTTCCGAACGTGATCCAACCTATGATCAACATGGCCAATTAGAAGAGAAGCTCTTCATTATGGCCAACCCCAAGTATGGCTCCGAAAAGAAAGGAGCCCCTACTAATTATTTCCTAACAGTTGCGGCTGAAAAGATACAAGTGAATTGTGAGCTCAATCATGTTGATGTTGTGCTCTGCTGTGACCCCAAAGCATTCACACATACTAATCCGCTTGCGGGTTTAAATAAAGGCGGTTGCCTTGTTTGGGAATCAAGTGAGCCCGCGGCTGAAGCCTGGGAGCGAATTCCCTCAAAGTATCGCAAATTCATCAAGGATAACGGTATTCGTGTATTTATTCTGCCTGGATTCGATATCGCTCGAGAAGCAACAACTCGAACTGATCTGCAATTAAGGATGCAAGGAAACTCCTTCCTTGGTGCATTCTTCAAAGTTTCAACCTTTTTGCAGGATCACGAGATTAGTGAGGCCGCGTATAAAGAGGTTGTTCGCAACCAATATCAAAAGAAGTTCGGGCGCTTTGGTGACGCGGTAGTTGATTCAAACATGAAGGTTATGGCTGGTGGCTTTGAACGGGTTGAGGAAATTGCTTATGGAAAAAATAAGGATGTAGACACTTCAAGCATGCGCAACCCCATGCTTGCACCAAAGGATGCTGCTCTCATTGAGATTCCAGCAACTGCAGGTTGTGCTGCTAGTGGTTGTTCGTCTTGTTCGATGCCTGATGGACAAGCCAATAGGTCACCATTCCAAACACTGCAGAAATTTGATTCAGAATTCCGAAACGACTTGGGCTATCACCAACCATCAGGTGCTTTCGCAAGCTTATCTGTTATGGGACCTGCCAGTGGCGCGACACAAAGTAAATATGTAGCCAGGCGCGAAACCCCAATTTACATCGCAGAGAATTGTACTCAATGCATGGAATGTATCGCTGCCTGTCCTGATACTGCCTTACCTAATACAGCACAGGATGTAAGTACAATTCTTGTCACTGCCATACGCAATTATGTCACTGACGAGAATGCATCGAAGCAACTTTTGAAGGAGGTGCCTGGATTAGATCAACGTTGCCACGAAAAAATGAATGACAATGTTGCATCCAAAACCAAACAGCCTTTTAAAACTATTCTAAGTAATGAGTTAGATGAGCTTACATCAATCGATGAAGCCTCACGTAGGCAGCTAATTGCTATTGTTGACAAGTTACCACTTGCATATAACAACACACCTAGTATTTACAAAAGTCTTGAGAAGAAGAATCCTGGTAGTGGGGGTATCTTTTCTATTTTTGTTAGCGACCTCTGCAAAGGATGTGGGGAGTGTGTTCAGGTTTGTGGAGAACATGATGCCTTGCGAATGAAACAGGATACGCCTGAACTTAATGCCGATCTTACAACTGCCCAAGTTTTTAGCCGCTTATTACCAGATACCAGTCAAAAGTTTCTTGGTCAATATCAGTCTGAATCACCAGAGTCTTCACTTGAATCAGCCCTGCGGAAGCACTTGATGGTACGGAGTAATTACGAGTCTCTTGTCTCTGGAGACGGTGCTTGTGCAGGTTGTGGTGAAAAAAGTGTGCTGAGGGCTGCTGCTTCTATCACAGAGGCATACATGCGACCCATTTATCACCAAAAAGCAGAGCGTTTACGCAAAAAAGCAAAACTATTAGAAAAATGTGGTGTCACAAGGTTGGCAACTCTAAAGACTCAAGATGATGATGAATATAGTTGGTTTAAGCGTTCTGTAGCCCATGCAGTGATGGGTCTTGGTGGTGAAAACGAACATGATACAACTCTTCGACTCAATAGATTTGGTGAGATCACTGACCAAGAAGTCATCACAGCACTGGTAACAGTCCTCAATCAGGATGCCTTTAATCACTGTGATCTACAGGCAGTTGATGGACGTATGGCAAATGGAATGTGCACGATGTATATGGGTGCTCACACTGGCTGCAATACGGTTTACGGCTCTACTCCTCCCTCCAATCCTCATCCATACCCCTGGATGAATTCCTTATTTCAGGATGGCGCAACCATTAGTTGGCTGATAGGAGAATCTGCTGTTCTCAATCATGCACGTCGATCTGTAACTCCGGAACGACTTGCTACAGCACTTCTTGATCGTGACATCAATGTTTGTAGTGAGCGTGAATACTTCGAGCTAACTCATCTTGATGACTCACTCATGACTGATCAGGAAATACGTGAGTTACCTAAAGTTTGGGCGATTGGTGGAGATGGAGCTATGGGCGATATAGGCTTCCAAAACGTTTCAAAGGTCGTCTTGCAAAACCGACCCAATGTGAAATTACTGATGCTTGATACGCAGGTCTATTCCAACACCGGTGGTCAAAACTCCGACAGCTCTAACATGTTGGGTGGATATGACATGAACCAATTTGGTGTTGCTTCGCAAGGTAAGCTCGTAGAGAAGAAAAGTGTTGCAGAAGCATTTACAACTGGCCATGGTTCGCCATTTATTGCCCAGGTTTCTATGGCAAATTCAGGAAAAATGTATAAGGCCATGCTTGATGGACTTGAATATCGTGGTACAGCCTTTTTCCAATGCTATACATCTTGTCAGCCAGAGCATGGTATTGGTGACGACATGAGTGCCTATCAAGCTCGTATGATTCGAGATAGTCGTGGAATGCCTGAGTTTATCTATAATCCTCGCGCTGGCGAGACCATCCAGGAAACTTTTGAGCTCAAGGGTAACCCTTCAATCAATCGAGACTGGAGGGCAGCTAAATATCAATCAGATGGAAAGCCATATAATCTCACTGTTGCTCACTGGGCTCTTACCGAAGCACGTTTTCGCAGACACCTCAAAGAGATTCCTGAAGCACAAGTCGACGAGTTTATACATATCGACAATATGCTTACTCTAATTAGGCAGCAAGATGTTATTTATAGAAATGTATTCAATGAGAATCATCATGCTTATGTGCCTGATTGGGGTGTGTATTTCAAGGCTGAAATCAATGGCAAGTTTAAGTATTATGCGGTCAGTCGTCAGATGGTTCTCTTCCATATAGAGCGCCGTAAATCATGGCGGATGATGCAAAGCCGTGCTGGGCTGCACAACGAAGACTATGCAGCACAGAAGATCATATTGCAGAGGCTGGATTCTGGTGATTTCACTCGAGATGACTTAATTAATCGAGGCAGAGAGTTGATGAATGAACAAATTCAACAAGCCATCCACTAGCCAAACTCCCGACAGCCAATTCTTATCTATATTATTAACGCAATAGAGCCCCAGAGAGTATTTCTACAACATTATTTTGTCAAGGAGTTCTCTCATACTTAGAAACATAATCTATATCCTCTTGTAAGTTAAGATTTCATCAGAGAGTCTTACTTGCCATCAGCCAGGCAACTAACAACCAGGGTCAGTACAGTCCATTCAGCTCATCTTGACTTTGGCTGCATAGTCATACTCAGATAACTATAATTTTTGCGTTGTATTTCTGCTACACCAGCATTGTTTTGATCGTTGAATCAATCATCACCATTCACCACGCAAGCAGTGCGGGCCTAGTGGCCTAGGTTTTAAACGCGCTTTCATCCTTTAAAGAGGGTGCCTTGAGCTGCGAAGATTTAACAATCCACTTCCTACAGACCGTGCCGCGATTTCATGCCCGCGTTCTTGTCAGTCTGCGTCCTTCAGTGCTTGACCCGGCTGGGGAGGCTGCTCGATCTGCTGCCAATCGCCTTGGGGTGGAAGGCATCAGCAAACTGCGGATCGGAAAGGTTGTTGATCTTGAGCTCGAGGCTGATAATGAAGCGGAAGCACGCAAGCAGCTGGAACTGCTCAGTGATCGCCTGTTTGCCAATCCCGTGATTGAAGATTGGAGTCTTGAGCTTCAGCCGGTTCCTACAACCACCGCTTAATGCAGCCATGAGTATTGGTGTTGTTGTCTTCCCTGGCTCAAATTGTGATCGCGATGTGCGCTGGGCAGCGCAAGGATGCTTGAACATCCCAACGCGCTTTCTCTGGCATGAGACCCGTGATTTAAATGGTCTTGATGCTGTTGTGCTTCCAGGCGGGTTTAGTTATGGCGACTACCTCCGTTGTGGTGCAATTGCCCGTTTTGCGCCGGTGCTTGAGTCGCTGGTGGAATTTGTTGCACGTGGCGGCAGGGTGCTCGGCATCTGCAATGGCTTTCAGGTTCTGACTGAACTAGGTCTGCTCCCTGGAGCTCTAACCCGCAATCGAAGCCTTCATTTCATCTGTGAGGATGCTTTGCTCACTGTGGAAAGCAACCGCACGCCTTGGCTAATGGGTCATAAACGAAAAGATTCTCTCACCCTGCCCATTGCCCATGGTGAGGGTCGATATCAGTGCAGTGACGAAACCCTTTGCCAGCTACAAGACGATGACGCTATCGCCTTGCGCTATGTCAATAATCCCAATGGTTCAGTGGCTGATATCGCTGGAATTACAAACAAGACTGGCAATGTGCTTGGCTTAATGCCCCATCCTGAAAGGGCTTGTGATCCTGTGATTGGTGGTGTGGATGGCAGAGGATTATTGCAATCACTGCTTGGCTGATTCACCATGCGACGGCGCTCGCTGCTGATGGGGCTTCCGGCTGCCATAGCAGCAACCTTGGCTTGGCCAAAGCTGGGGCGAACATTGACCCCAGCCTTTCATGCATCGACACCTTTGGCGGCGCCAACACCACTTCGTGATGGTTCACGAATTCGGGCGGTCAATACTGGTACGTGGATCGATCCTCAAACAGACTTTTCTTTTTTAGTTGAGCGTTGCAAGGCGCAGGGGTGGCTCCTTGAATTGCCTCCATCGTTGCATCGCCAATGGCATTGGTTTTCTGGCACAGATGCCCAGCGCCGCGCTGAACTAGAGGCCGCGTGGAGGGATCCTCATGTTGATGGAATTGTCTACATCGGCTCTGGTTGGGGTAGCGCAAGGGTTTTGGAGGACGGGTTCCATTTCCCACGACGCTCCCTTTGGAGCCTCGGCTTCTCAGACTCCAGTTCTCTGTTATTGGCCCAGTGGGGTGTGGGATCTCGCGGCGCCATCCATGGGTCGATGACTGGGTCTGACGAACAATGGCAACGAACGGTTGGTCTGTTGTCTTGTCAATCTGTAGCCCCGATATCAGGCATTGGGGTCATTCCAGGCATTGCTGTAGGCCCTTTAGTGGTAACCAATCTCACCGTGGCCACACATCTAATCGGAACACCCTGGTTCCCTGATTTGCGTGGTGCCGTATTAGTGCTCGAGGATGTAGGTGAAGCACCCTATAGGGTTGATCGCATGCTCACACAATGGCGCAGCGCAGGGCTGCTACGAGATGTTGCGGCCGTAGCTACAGGCCGTTTCAGCTGGAAAGGGGAGATTGTCCCGGGAGACTTCTCAATGGTCGGCATCCTTGAGGAGCGTCTTTCTTCTCTTGGCGTGCCAATTGTCAGTGATCTTCCTGTTGGTCATGGCCAACCGAATCTTGCCTTGCCTCTTGGAGCAATAGCGCGCCTCGACGGACGCAATGGATCCCTAATGTTGTTGTCCTAAGCCATATTCATTAAAAAGGGAGGCCTCACAGCCCCCCTCAGCGATTCATTTGGCCTTAATCATGCAGCAACAGCGGTTTTTGGATCAAGCTGCCCTTTCTCATAAAGGGCTGAGTAATAGTTGATATCACGTTGCTTAATTTTACTGGCATTGCCGGCACACCAAAACTGCTGATAGCGATCAAGACAGACCTGCTTCATATATTTACGCGCAGGTTTGTTGAAGTGGCGTGGATCGAAGTTGGCAGGATCAGCGACAGAGGCTTCACGCACAGCAGCGGTGAAAGCCAGGCGATTGTCGGTGTCGATATTGACCTTACGCACGCCATTGCGAATCCCTTCTTGGATCTCTTCGACAGGAACGCCATAGGTCTCAGGGATTGCACCTCCGTATTTATTGATCATTTGCAGCCATTCCTGGGGAACGGAAGAGGAACCGTGCATCACTAAATGAGTGTTAGGGATGGCCTTATGGATTTCTGCAATTCGACTGATCGCTAATACTTCACCAGTGGGTTTGCGCGTGAATTTGTAGGCGCCGTGGCTGGTTCCAATCGCGATTGCTAAAGCGTCAACTTTGGTTTTAGCTACGAAGTCGGAGGCCTCAGCTGGGTCGGTGAGCAGTTGGCTGTGGTCGAGCTTGCCTTCAAATCCGTGGCCGTCTTCGGCTTCACCCATACCTGTTTCCAAGGAGCCCAGGCAGCCCAGTTCACCCTCCACGCTTACGCCAATGGCATGGGCCACGCCTACGACTTCTTTTGTGACAGCAACGTTGTACTCGTAGCTGGCAGGTGTCTTGGCGTCTGCCTCAAGAGAACCATCCATCATCACAGAGGTGAACCCGTTGGCTGCAGCACCAAAGCATGTTGAGGGGCTATTCCCGTGGTCTTGATGCATCACAACCGGGATGTCTGGATAAGTCTCAACGGCGGCGATGATCAGATGTCTTAAAAAGATTTCACCTGCGTAGCTTCGAGCACCGCGGGAGGCCTGCAGGATCACGGGGCTATCAGTCTCGTAAGCCGCTTCCATGATGGACTGCACCTGCTCGAGGTTGTTCACGTTGAAAGCAGGTATGCCATAGCCGTTTTCTGCGGCATGGTCAAGCAGAAGCCTTAGCGGAACGAGGGCCATAGAGATCTCCGTAGTGTCAGTAGGGGCCAGTTCTCAAGCAAAGAGTCCTGGACCTGCGGCCCCGGACTTTATAAGACGATGGTCAGAACTGTCACCTATCCCTATCAGGCTTATTTATTTTCAGAGTGTCGATTGGATTTCAAGTCGCTGTCCTGATCTAGCTGAATCCCTTATTTTGTCGCATACCTGTTGGCTGGCCCATCCTTCCGCAAGGCCTGGCAGCATTGGCTGGCCACTGCGCATGCTCTCGGCCCACCAGCCTTGAAGCCTCGCTACAGGGGCGATGCGACCATCAGTCCATGTGGTGGGGAACGCTAGATCCAAATCAGCGCTAATGCTGCGAAGTGGCTCACCGGCAGCTGCTGCCCAGAGGCCAAAGCCATGCACATAGTCTTTCTGGTTGTCACTGCCAAGCAAGAGGCTGCCGTTGCTGCCGTAGATCTCCAGCCAGCACCCTCTTCCCTGGAGGGCAATTGCCGTGAGGCTCACCTGTGCAGGTATTTCAGGCCTCTCATTTCCACCCAGCTTTAACTGAGCCAGGGTGACGTCTTCACTGCTCACATCACGAAGTTCGCCACTAATTGGATCAGGCCTTGTTTGAATCGAGGTGGATAGCAGAGCACTCACCTGGCGAGTTGGCCCACACAACCAATGCAGCATGTCCATGGCATGAGTGCCTAGCGCCCCAATCACGCCGCCACCTGCCTCGGATTGGGAATACCAGTTCCATGGTCTTGAAGCATTGGCGCGACTACTCATTAACCAGTCAAGTTTCACCAGCCATGGCGTTCCCACTATCCCTTGATCAAGCAAACGCTTGGCTTGCATAAACAACGGCACAGCACGGTATTCAAAGTCCACGGCCACGCTCAATCTTTGCTTGATGGCCAGTCGTTGCAGTTCAGCGACTTGATCGGCATGCAACGCCACGGGTTTCTCCAGAAGCAAATGTTTTCCAGCTTTCAATGCTTCGAGCGCCAATTCAAAACGCGGACCTGGTGGTGTTGCCAGAATCACGGCCTCGATCTTTGGATCAGTCAATAGGGCTGACCAATCGCTATAGCCGATAAGTTCATGCTGGTTCGCAGCTTTTTCTAGTCGCTCTCTGCGTGGATGCCATAGGGCAACAGGCTGTAGGTCTGGATTGGCTTTTAGTGCCGGAAGATGAACGCTTTCACCGAAGCCAAGGCCGGCAATAGCAACACCAATTGGAGGGCGGATTGGGTTCATGATTGATATTTACGTCACCTCTGCAGTGCAAACCTCATCGATGACTGCATCGATAAGCTCATCGCCATCAGAGGGTTTCCATTCTGCGCGGAAACGATGGAAACCATTCACCGAGGTATCCCTGAAGAGCTTTTGATCGCAATCCACATGCATCAAATAAAGGCTGCCATTTTGCTGCTTCTCGCCTTCTCTGAGCGCTGGAGTAAAGCGACTAAGCACGCTGAGATTGCCATCCTTATCGTAGTGAAGGCTGCCAATATCCCACCATTGCTGTCCAGCTTCAGTGGCGGGGACTTCCTTCCATTCCACTGGGCCAGCGCTTGCGATTTCTACTTCGAGAAAGGCGTAAGGAATAAAAAGGGTTAGCAGCAGGAGCATGAGACCCTGACCTAACCAGAGGCAGAATCGGAATAGAGATTTGCTCATTTACCCGCAGCCTTTTTCGCTTTGCAGCCATGAAGCAGCAAGAGTGAGGCCAGCGTTTTACGAAGTTGCGTGCGAGGCACGATCGTGTCTACGAAGCCGTGCTCTTGCAGATATTCGGCAGTCTGAAAATTGTCGGGTAGTTTTTCCCGCAAGGTCTGCTCAATGACCCGGCGTCCAGCAAAGCCAATCAGAGCCTTCGGTTCCGCCAGAATTAGATCACCGAGCATGGCAAAACTGGCAGTCACACCACCGGTAGTTGGATGAGTGAGCAGTGGCATGTAGAGCAGTTCAGCCTCTCGATGTCGCTCAAGAGCACCGGAAATCTTGGCCATTTGCATCAGGCTGAGCATGCCTTCTTGCATTCGAGCTCCGCCTGAAGCGCAGACAATCAAGAGGGGTAGACCTTGGGCTGTGGCCCGCTCCACCAGTCGGGTGATCTTTTCACCAACAACTGATCCCATAGAACCGCCCATGAAGCGGAAATCCATCACTGCCATGGCCATCGGCATTCCTTCGACTTGGCAAAGACCTGTGACGACCCCGTCCTTCATGCCTGTTGAGGCCTGGCTTTCTCTCAAGCGATCGGCATAGGCACGGCGATCTTTAAATCCGAGTGGATCTGTAGGGCTGAGGTTGCGATCCAGTGATTTAAAACTTCCTGGATCAGCGATCAGGACGATCCTTTCGTCGCTATCGATGCGGTGGTGATAGCCGCAGTTGGAACAAACACTTGCATTGGCATGAAGATCCTTGCGATAAACAACCTGACCGCATTCGGGGCATTTGACCCAAAGACCATCGCTTTCTTCAGTTTCCTGGCTCACCTTGCCAACGAACTGACCCTTGCGACGATCAGCAAACCAGTCGAATAAACTCATCCTTTTAAATCAGTGTGAGTACGGGTAACTTCTCAACTGGCACAAGGCTTCTCGGACAGACATAAGGATGGATCAAGTGTCCATGCTCATGTCCAATACCGCAAATTAAGAAGTGGTGAATCATCCAAATCTAAAGCGAGCTTCACTCACTGACAGTTGGCATTTTTTCCAGCAGCCTTTGGTCTATTAAAGACCCATTAGGTTGATCCAATGTTGCCACCACCAATCTGATCCACAAAGCCATACACCCCAGACCCCAAAGGCAATGAAAGGCCCGAAGGGAAAAGGCTGGCGAGGTTGTAGCTGACCAGCAAGCCGACCGATGAGACCAACCGCTGCGCCGCTGATGATGGCCAGGGTCATGGTAATAGCCACCCCATTCAGTCCTAACCATGCTCCAGCCATGGCCGCCAATTTGGCATCACCAAGCCCAAGGGCTGGCTGACCAATCAGCTTTTTGGCAAGGAAGCTAAGCCCTTCCATCGCAATTAAGGCTGCTGCTGCTGCTAGTAAATGGTCGAGCAGCAGGGCTGATCCCTTACCCCAGCCGAGTGAAACTGCAGCTGTCGCGGTGAACGCTAGGCCTAACAAAAGGCCAGCCCGACAGAGTGGTTCTGGCAACCACATGTGATCGAGGTCGATGAGGATCAGTGGCAACAGCACACTGACAAGCACTACTCCAGCAAAGAGATTGAACAAGGAAGACAACTCGCCCATGCTGGTTGGAGCTGCCAAGGCAGCCGATACCCAAAGCCCGGCGCTGAGACTCTCCACCGCTGGATAACGCACTGGAATGGGGGTTCTGCAATCACGACAGCGACCGCCCAGTTGAATCCATGCGAGTACTGGGATGTTGTCGTGCCAACGCACACCACATCCGCAACGTGGGCAATGACTACCAGGCCAAATCAATGATTCCTTTCGGGGAAGTCGCCAGGCCATTACATTGATGAAGCTGCCCATACAAGCTCCGATGATCGCTAGATAGATCCAGAGCATTAGCTGCGCCTAGAGATGGCGATGTTTCTTTCACGGGTTTGACGGGAGCGCATCGGGATGGTGCGCAGGAGCTCTAGCTTGAGATACTTTTCTTTTGGAAGCAGAACCGGAAGATCAAAGACAACGCGTCCTTTCCCATTGTTTTCATTCAGAAAAACACCAATGGGTTCCATGCCAGTGATGGTGTTGGAGAGATAGTTGAAATAAATTTGTCGTGCTTTCTCAATCAGTTGGCCGCTATTGATCCGATCGCAGCGTGCTGCCTCGGTTGA
Source organism: Prochlorococcus sp. MIT 1318 (assembly GCF_047304505.1). Classification (NCBI taxonomy): domain Bacteria; kingdom Bacillati; phylum Cyanobacteriota; class Cyanophyceae; order Synechococcales; family Prochlorococcaceae; genus Prochlorococcus; species Prochlorococcus sp. MIT 1318. The sequence continues at coordinate 2,194,699 of NZ_CP138958.1, forward strand.
TAGGGAAGCGGCTGTTGCAATTACAAATGAGAGGTTGGAAATAGAAATAGGATTAACTGATTACTCAGATAATCCCATCATAGTTGTTTCTTGAGGTAACTAAATTATTTTGTTTAGGAGAGTTTGTGTTTGTCTTCAATCAGGCGATGAATGATCGGGGTCAAAATTAATTCCATTGCAAAACCCATCTTGCCTCCATTCACCACGATGCTTGTCGGACTCGACATAAACGAGTCATTAATCATGTTGAGCAGATCTCCAAAGTCGATGCCCCATTTTTCGCGAGCACCTTTGCGGAAGTGAATGATCACAAAGCTTTCATCCGGCGTAGGGATGTTCCTACAAATGAATGGGTTGGAGGTGTCCACAGTGGGCACTCTCTGGAAATTGATGTCTGTGCGGCTGAATTGTGGACAGATGTGGTTGATGTAATCAGGCATGCGGCGCAGAATCGTATCCACAATTGCTTCTGCGGAATAGCCTCGCTCGGCATTGTCGCGGTGGATTTTTTGTATCCACTCAAGGTTGGTGATTGGTACCACCCCAACCAGTAGGTCGGCGCAGGCTGCTACGTCGTAGCCATCACCAACGACACCACCATGCAGTCCTTCATAGAAGAGAACATCAGTGTTGGTTGGAATTTCCTCCCAAGGGGTGAACTGACCTGGGTCAAGTTTCGTGCCTAGGCGGCTGTTATGTTCTGCTGCCTCTTCAGTGCTATGCAAGTAGTAACGCTTCTTGCCACCCCCTGTTTGACCGTAGGTGCGGAAGAGCTCTTCGAGCTTGTCGAATAAGTTCGCTTCTGGGCCGAAGTGGGAGAAGTTTTCACCCTTGGCCAAGGCATCAGCCATGGCTTCCTTCATGGCCATCCGCTCGAAGCGGTGGTAGCTATCGCCCTCCACAACGGCGGGTGTGATTTTCTCTCGGGAAAAAATGTGCTCGAAGGCCCGCTTTACGGTGCTGGTTCCGGCTCCAGAGGACCCTGTAACGGCGACAACCGGGTGACGCTTCGACATCGACGCAGGCAGGACAGGCCCAGAGATTTTGGCAGGTCATGGAGCAAACAGCTCAATTTGGCAACATCAGCATTTGCTTATCAGAGTTCTCGATCCTTTAAAGCGCTTGCAGCAATTGCTCACCCATCTCTGCGCAGCCCAGTTGGGTACAACCCTCACTCATGAGGTCACCTGTACGGAAACCTGCCGCGAGAACACGCTCTACTGATCCTTCAAGAGCCGTGGCGGCATCGTTTTCCTTTAAGCCAATTCTCAGCATCATTGCTGCGCAAAGCACCATTGCCATTGGATTGGCCAGGTCTTGTCCTGTTATATCGGGTGCGGAGCCATGCACCGGTTCGAACAGTCCTGGTCCTTCGCTGCCGAGCGAAGCTGAGGGCAGCATGCCAATCGAGCCGGTAAGCATGGCTGCTTCGTCACTAAGGATGTCTCCGAATAGGTTGCCGGTAAGCAGCACGTCAAATTGCCTGGGATTGCGCACCAATTGCATCGCGGCATTGTCCACATACATGTGGCTGAGCTCTACATCTCCATAGTTGGCAGCCAAAGCATCGACACGATCACGCCACAGTTGACTGACATCAAGCACGTTTGCCTTATCTACTGAACAAAGCTTTCCGCTGCGATCGCGGGCGAGCTCGAAAGCGACCTTGGCGATTCGGTCCACCTCAGTTCTGGAGTAGGTCATTGTGTTGAAAGCGCGCTCATCCCCATCGGCTTCAATCCGCCCTTTCGGTTGGCCGAAATAAATCCCGCCTGTGAGCTCCCGCACCACCATTAGATCAACGCCTTTGATCACCTTTGCTTTCAGGCTGCTGGCATCGATCAGGGCCGGCAGGATCGTCACCGGCCTGAGGTTCGCAAATAGTTTCAGTCCTGCCCGAAGGGATAGCAGGCCTGTTTCCGGCCGTTGCTCCCTGGGCAGGGAATCAAAGCGAGGGCTACCAATTGCTGCAAGCAGCACCGCATCACTGGCTTGACATGCCTCAAGGGTGCTGGCGGGCAAGGGCGATCCGCTTGCGTCTATGGCAACCCCACCGATGGGGTGTTGCTCGAAATTCAGCTTGAAACCGTGTTGTTGGCCTACTGCATCAAGTAACAGCTTTGCCACAGCAGTGATTTCAGGACCGATTCCATCACCAGGCAGCAGAACGATGCGGTGCTGGCGCATGTGGAGAACTCCAAAATGGCTTGTGCCTCCTGTGAGGTTACTGAGGTGTATCTCTTGTCAGCTTCCTCAACATTTTGGCCATCTCCGGTAATTTGCTGAAGGTGGCGGAACAGCGCAACCAGAGGCGATTTGAAATCGCGGGATAGCCGCTGACAACTTCCCCCGCTTCAACTTCGCCATGAATACCGCTCTTCGAGCTAGCGATGGCACGATCGCCGATTACAGCGCGATTAGCAACTCCAACCTGACCGGCGAGGATTACACCGTCACCCAGCCGAGCACCGCCGGCAATCCCCACCTGTGAGGCAAGGGCACATCCTTGGCCTGTAACCACCCCGTGGCCGATTTGCACGAGGTTGTCAATTTTGGTACCAGCGCCGATGCGAGTCTCACCCACCGATGGACGGTCGATGGTCGACCCGCAGCCCACTTCTACACCGTCTTCAAGAACCACCAAACCGGTCTGAGGCATCTTTTTCCATCCATTGGCGGTAGGTACGAAGCCGAAACCCTCTGATCCCACAACGGCATTGGAGTGCACAACGCAGTTCAGACCTAGCCTGGAACCAGGCTGAAGAACAGCATTGGCATGAAGTTCATTAGCTTCCCCCACCACCACATCTTCGTAAATCACTACGCCTGGATGGACCACGCTATAGGCACCGATACGGCTGCCATCACCGATGACGACGTGCGCACCGATTGAGATCCCTTGGCCAAGATGCACTTGATCTCCGATCACGGCTGTGGGGTGAACACCTGCCTTGGGCCGCGAGCGTGGATGCAATTGTTCCAAGGCTTCAGCGAATGCCAGGCGAGGGTCTCGCAACACCGCAAAAGCCAGCCCTCTTTGTTCAGCAATGACACGTAGATCATCCTGAGGTGGAATCAATACGGCCCCAACCTTGCTGTGGCTTAGCTGAGTGGTTAGTGCATTGCCCTGTTCCAGAAAACTGAGCTGATTGGCCTTTGCTTGATCGAGAGATGCGCCGCTAAGCAGTTCAGGATCTTCAGCTAGCTGGTGGTCCTGCAGCCCAGCGCTTCCTTGTTGGAGGGAGGCGATCAACTGGCTGAAGCGCATGTCAAATCACTTTTCGGCGGATCGTAGGCGTGATGTGTTGGTGATGTTCACTCAAGTCACGCGTTGCGGAGAACCAACACGTCCCTATGCACCACGACCGGTGAACGATTCGTGCTCATTTGGGTCTCAATGGCCTCTCGCAGTTCTTTGCTACTCAAGGAACACAAGCCTCGAGCGAGCTCGTTACCTTCGGGATTAATTAGTCTTACCGGCTGGTTGGCTTCAAAGTTTCCTTCCACCTCTTTAACCCCCACCATGAGTAGGGAGGCGCCACGATGTTGAAGGGCATCGCAGGCGCCTTCATCCAGCTGAAGGGTCCCTAAGGGCTTCAGGGCATGAGCCAGCCAGCTCTTGCGATTGCCGAGAGGTTGAGGGTGAGGATGAAACAACGTGCCACTCCGTCTTCCTTGAAGCAACCCATCAAGCACTTGAGGATCGCGGCCATCAGCAAGAAGAACGGTGATGCCACTTGCGGTAGCGATGCGAGCTGCCGCAAGTTTTGTAGTCATGCCCCCAGTGCCCCAGGGACCTCCCTCCCCTGCCGCGACTTCCAGGGCAGTCAGTTCATGGGGATGGTAAACATCTGAGATCGGTTCGGCAGAGGCATTAATGCGGGGGTCTGAGGAATAAAGGCGATCCACGTCAGTGAGCATGATGAGCTGATCAGCCTCCACTGCGGTTGCAACGAGAGCCGAAAGGGTGTCGTTGTCGCCGTATCGCAATTCTTCCGGAGAGAGGGCGTCGTTCTCATTCACCACCGGCAGAACGCCCCAGTCGAGCAATTGCTTCAAGGTGCTTGAAGCATTGCGGTATCGCTGCCTCGAGCCAAGATCTGAGCGGGTGAGCAATACCTGAGCCACGGTGTGACCCCTTCGGCTCATGGCAGCCTCATAGAGAGCCATGAGTTGTCCTTGACCGATAGCCGCCGTCGCTTGGAGAGCCACCACATCGACCGGCCGTTGGCTTAGCCCTAGACGATTGCAACCCAGACCTACGGCGCCACTTGTTACGAGAACAACATGATCCCCCCGCTTGAGGCTTGCTGAAAGGCAGGCGCTGTAGCTCTCAATCACTTCGGCGGTGGATTGCTTCTCATTGCCTCTCAGCAAGCTGGTTCCCACCTTCACCACCCACAGACTCATGTCTGTGGGGCCCCTAGCCATGCGGCAAGTTTTTGTTCAAAACGCTGAACTCTGTTGTTTTTGCAGGGATAGCCATCGGCGCGTAGTGGTCGAACTAGAACGGTATAGAGATCAAGACGGTTTCCGGCTAGCACGTCAGTGAAGATTCGATCTCCCACAATGGCAATCTCTGTAGGTTTGCACTGGATCTGATTGAGTACCTTTCGCAGTCGGGCTCTGCGAGGTTTCGCTGCACTGCAGGTGAAGGTGAGATTTAATTGCTCAGCTACCGAACCGATACGTTTTCGAGAGGGATTATTGCTGAAGAGGTGAAGTAATAGATGGCGTTGGGCTTCCTTAACCCAGCTTGTAACGGATAGCGGTAACTCAATCTCACGCCCGGGCAGCAAGGTGCGATCAACATCAAGGATCAGGGCCTGCAGGCCCTGATCCAGAAGGTGCTGGATCGGCAGATGGGGGAGGGTCAGGCCGGGTTCCCAGTTTGGCTGAAGCCAGTGTTGGCTCATCAGATCTACAGCTCCCTATCTTCGAGCTCGACTTCAATACGTGGCTGGACTTGATCGAATTCCTCTCCTTCTACAAGCTTTGCTTGACCGTCGGTCATGCGAGCCACAACGAAGAAGGGATCCAGAGGGATATAAAGGCCATACTCCTGCTCTTGAACCATAAAACTAACGAGCAATTCATATGTCTCGGAGTCGTCATCGGTTTCCTCATCTTCCAATTCCTCTGGATCGGGTTCATCTAGTTCACCGTTCACAGTGAGTGTTACGGCTGAGCGAACAAGAGTGAGGTCGTGTTCTTGCAGCACGACATCGGCCACTGAAAGGATTGGTTCACTGCTGGCAATCGTTTCGATCAGTTCAGGATCGTTGCCTTCGATGAGGCGGAAGAGGGAGACGGGGGTGTCGACCGGTGTGAGTAGGGCGTAATCCTTGTCATCAAGAGGAATGAGTTGCTCGAGAAAACAGAGCAGATCCCGCCCTTCATCATCTCTTACTAAGACCGTTGGCACCTCGCCATTGATATTTGGACCCGGGGCAGTCATTGGAGCTGAGGTTGATTTGCTCAGGATCCACTATCGCTGTTCACCTGACTCACTGGATGGACCGCCACGTGGACCGGTTTCAGTTCGGGACCTTCTCGCAACCACTGCTCGAGCAAAAGTGCTGCCGCAGCGCTATCAAGCTGGCCACTTCGATCGCCTTGCAAGTTGTAGCGTTCAGCAGCAGCCCAACTACTGCTGTGTTCATTTACCAAAGCGAGAGGCAACTTGAGAGCTCTCGCCAAGCGTTGTCCATAACGCTCATAGTGTCGTGCTTGATCTGTGGGCAGACCTTTGGCATCGAGCGGCAAACCCACGACCAAACCTTCCACTTTGCGACTATTGCAGTGCCACTGCAATGCTTTTAGGTCTCGTTCGAAGCTTTTTCTCTGCAGAGGAGGTAGAGGACTCACCGTGATGCCTAGTGGATCGCAGCCTGCTAAACCGATGCGTCTTTTCCCCAAATCCAGACTAAGAATGGATTTGGGTCTGGGTTTTGTTGCCGTCATTAACGTCGGCCCAGGATTGGAATAGGGAGGGGTGGTTGCTGGGGTTGCAGTCGCCCCAGCATCGATTGCAGTGGTCGAGCTCCAAGAAGCAACTTGTTACTTACCTGGCGACGCCAAAGACTGCGACCAAGCAGCAACTCTTCTCCCGCTCGCTTCCATCTCAGTTGTTCGAGAAGAGTATTGAGCGGCTCGTCTTCGCTGGTGGTGATCAGTCGGAATGTTTTGGACATGCTCGTAAGCTCAGCTAAAACTTTTGGCAGAGCTTGTGACAGTCGAGGGTCCCAGCCGACATCGCGCATCAGTTCAAGCACTGTCTCTGAGTTTGTTCCAGGATGGCTGACCAGACCTGCAATGGCCGTAATAGTTGCGCCGCCCTGGGTAAGCAGCACGCCACTGCCCGTTTGGTTTTGGTCAAGCAGGTCGATCCATTGTCGATCAACGATCTGGCGGAGATGGCCAGATCCTCCGGATTTTTCCAGTGGCCAAAGCAAGGAGGCTGTTCGACGGCTCAGCTGTTGCCAGTTGAGCTCAGCAGGCCAAGTTGGTATCGACTGGGCCATCAGTGAGGGTGGTGTCCAACACTGGAAGAGCTTGAGAGGTTGAAAGCCGAGCACTCTGGCTAGTGCCAGCTGATCGGTGTCATTGGCGGGGCAGCGCAAGATCCAGCTCTGTGCCCGCTTACTGCCTTGCTGGATGGCATTTTTTAAAAGGTCACGGCTCACGCTTTGGTTGCTGCAGTGCCGCGGCGACGTTATTAGCTCCGGTGAGGTCACTGACCAGCACGTACCACGTCGGTTGTAGGGCCTAATCACAACAAAGCCGACCAGATTTTTCTGCTCAAGAGCAACTAGGCAACTTGGCTGCCTAGTTGGCAACAAGCTTGGAAGTTGTTGTTCAGCTCTTGCCAGCCAACCGCGCCAAAGCATGGTCTCTAGCCAGTGCATCCGACCAGCGTGTTCGCTGGCATTCAGCATGGGGAAGTGGCTCGCTCTGAGGAACATCACCTGAAGGGGGCTGCTGGATGCCTCGATCACGCCTCGACCAATGCCTTCATTTGAATCTTATCCAGCTTGACCATGTCTTCCATTGTGGTCAATTGGGTCGGACCAAGACCAGAGGCGTGCGTTCATTGGCATTACCGGCTGGGTTCGGACGCAGAGCTTTCTTGAGAAGGGTTTCATCGCAACCATCACTAGAGGCCAGAACCTTGACCCGGCCGAGATCATTGACATCAACGATGGCAACGCCAACTCCCAACTCAGCGGCTGCTTGTCTGCAAAGCTTTGTTGGCGCGAGGGGCCCAAGCACGATCGTTTGATCGTATGGAGGAGTGGTTCCTGTGATGTCATCAATTAGACGTGCCTGTTCGCCAGCAAGTCGATAGAAGCATCCTTTGATACCTAGCGTTTTCAGAATTAGGCCAACGATCCATGCCATTAGCACTCTGGTTGGCCCTACCAGATTAATTAAGCTCTGTAGTCCACAAGCAGTAGCAAGACTGCTTGTGGGATGAAAGGCTCGGCAAAGGAACCGGGCGAGCCATCCAGGGTTGACTGTGCTGGGGTGGTGATAGCGCCCTTGCATAATCGCCACCGGGGTTTCCCCGATCGTGAGGACATCTCCGGGGCGTAGATGTGGCTTGGCGTAGTCACGCAAGATCTCAACAGTGTTATCGAGGGTGCCAAGCAAATGGGTTTTCAGAGGCAAGACCTCACAGCAATCGCCAGCTTGGAAGCTGACTTCAGAGGGTTGGAGAGGTTCTGGCTGATGGAGTGGCACCAGGACACCTTGACGACGCTTCAGCCGACCAAAGGGGCCGTAGTTCACCCAGTTGACATCTACCCAAATGCTGTCAGCACTGGTTTTCAAATCACTGCTTTTGCTGTTCTGCAGGCGCAGGTTCACCTGCACCCTCGTGCTTTTGTGGCCTTTGACAATGTAGGCAGCCCAGTAACCATCATCGCGAGCCTTTTCATCTGGATGATGTGGGGTGATCTTTGTGCTCAACTTGACTTCACTTAGATCGGCTTTGCCAAGCAGAACAGGGTTAATTTGCAACTCAGGCACCATCACTTCCATGCGCGGATGGGGGTTGCTGATCTCCAGCCAGATTTCTACATCAAGATCAGAGTTGCTTTGCTTGACGTTGAAGTCGAGCGCCTTGAGGCTCAGAGGGGAGGCGGGCCTCAGACGATGCCTCAGTTCGAGCCAAAACACACCAAGACCCAGCAGTAGGAGCAGCTCAAGCAGGCAAGTCATTGGAGCAGGCGGCTTACTAGACCGGGGGACCTGGCGCGCAGCGTAAAGGGTGGTTGATGCTGATAGCAGTACTTTAGCGCCTTATTCTTTCACCATGAAGCTGTTGTACTCATTGAAGCTGTCGATTTTAAGTGAATCAATTGGTTTACTTAGACCTGTAGCAGTACTGATTGCATCATTGATTTCATCGAGTGAAACTTGGCCTTCTTGATCGAGTAGCACCTCACCTTGACCATCGATCACCACCACTTGAGGGATGCGTCCATGCCAGTAATAAGACTCTTCTTGGGGATCGTTACTTGTTCGTCCTTGAAACTCGTCTGTGGTCAACGGGATCAGATCAATGGAATCTCTCCATATCAAGTTAATTGTTGAAACCACAGGAGAGAAAGCCTTGCTGACGGCGCTGTCATCGAGATAAAACACGATCACACTTGTGCGCTTCTCTCTAAGGGCTTCGGGAAGATTTGTTCCTTGCCCGTAACCCAATGAACCATCACCCGCATAGATCGGAAAGATGTTGCCGTCGTAGGCATCGTCATCTCGGATGGCTTGGACTGGGGGCACCATCAGAAGAATGGCCAGACCCAAGCTCAGGAGTGCTTTGAGCAGATGGGTCATGGGCAGTACACGGAGATGTTTAATGCTCATTTTGGCGCTTGATTGCCTCGAAAGTGTGGGAATTAGCCACCTCTCAGGCTGCGTCCCATTCCCTGCGCGATTCCTCGTCCAACCAGACCAATAGCACGGCCTAATACCTGCGTAAGCACGACCACCATGAGATCACCGATGCGTTTGATCAGGGATTGCATTGAGGGTGCCAGAGCATCGCGGGCTTCGAGCAATAGAGCAACTTGCTGCTGCCACCAACCAAGCTGGCTGAGTTCTTCATCACGAGGTTCGGTGAGCAGTAATGGCTCGACAATGCCGTCTCGCAACCTGTAGAGGAGTCGTTTACTTTCGTAGAGCTGAATTGGTCTTTGAATCCAGTTTTGCCAACGGGCCTGACTATTGAGTTGATTACGCAATCGCTCGAGTTCTCGTGTGGAGATCAAGTGCTGGTTCAGTAGGAAGCGGCGTAGTTCGGGCCACTCACCACAGGTTCCGAGAACTTCGGCACTGATTATTTCAGCGGTTCGTACGAGCCAGTTACCCACCAACATTTCGAGTTGCAGTAAGGCACGAGGGGAATCTGCCGGCAGCAGCTGCCCCTCAACAAGCACGGGTCTGTCGAGCAGCAATGGAGCCAGCATTCTCTGGGGGTCTGGAAGTTCTTGATCAATTCCCTTGAGATCGGCAGTGGCAAGCAATTGATCTGCCACTGGTTTGAGTTCGCCAGCTCGAGGAAGTCTGACGTAATTACCTGCCATAGATCGCAGGGCTTGTTCACGTAGTTCAGATTCGAGCGTCAGCCAGGAGTCATTGAGTGGGGTCTCGGTACTGTTGGGTTGACGCAGCTTTTTCAGCACATGATCCAATTGGTTCAAAAGGGCAAGGAGTAGGTCACGACGTCGCTCAGGATTGAGGCTTTCAATCGCTAGCAGGCTGCCTGTTGAATTTCTGAGTCCTTTTTCTACGGAATCGCTAAGCCGCTGACGGATCGCTCCCCATACCGCCACTGCGTTCCGTTCACTGAGGCAGATAACCGTTCCGGCAGCTTCTGCTGAGATCTGTCTTGAAGCATCGAAATCGAAATTGATGCGTGCCTTTTGGGATGGCCGATTTGGGGGGAAAGGGTTGCGTAGACCCACTTGCAGCGGGCCCCAAATCCATAACAAAAAATCTCTTGCACTACGGAGTTCCCGCTGGCGCCCTTCCATCAAAAGACGAAACAGTTCATTTTTGGGCGGTGGGTTGAGGAATGCTTCGATCAACCTCAGATCGTTGTCGATCTGCTGGAGACCACTCACCAACAGCCACTGACCAAGCCCCATCGTTGCTTGGGGAATGCTGTCTTGGGAGACGGGGGCAGCATTGAGTCTCACAACTCTGCCACCGCCACAAAGAGTGGTGATGGCAGCCTGCAATGTGGCCAGATCGGGGTCTTGAAGTAGGCCTGGACAATCGAGGCTCAACAACTCGTTTGCATTGAAACGAAGCTGGGCCGGAAGGATCAGCATTACTGGCGCAGGTTGCCAATGCTCCTGAAGTCTTTTGAGTTCCAGTTGCAATGTGCTGAGAGTTTCGAGACTCTCAACCGACAAGATCACTAGGACTGGATGACGGCTCAGCTGGTCCGTCCGCAGAATGACATCCAGGCTTGGGTTTGCACTGCTGAGCTGCAACGCTAAGGATTCACCGAGCAGATCGGGAGCCAGCAACAGGATCTGAGTGGATGTGCTGTCCGCCAAATTCACCACGGCACAAGGCTTATGCCATCAAGGTAACGAGCGTTAGGCAAATCCTCCAGTCCGTTGAGATCTTGATGTTTTTAGTCGTTGTTATTACATGCTGGCCGACCGCTGAGTTGAAGGGTGTAGGAGTGAATGCAGTAACCAGTTTTGGCCTCGATTTGATCGAGCAAATCCTCAGGGAGTTCTATATCAAGGTCTGTGATGTTGCCGGTCTCTATGCAAGTGAGGTGGCTATGAGGATCGCTTCGGTAGCTGTATAGGCGACCATTGGCTCGATCGAGACATTCGATCAGTCCTGCTGATTGAAGTGCCTCCAGGTTCTGATAGACGGATGTGTGACCAATGGACCGTCCACAGGTGTTGAGCTTTTGAAAGATATCGCGAGCACTGAGATGAGTGGCTTCGCTCCAGAGGAGATCCAGCACCATGCGCCGCTGACGGCTTAGTCGCATCCCAAGCCGCCGGCAGCGTTCGAAGGCTCCCTGCACTCCATCTTCATCCCGCTCAGCACTTGAGCCGCTGATCTTGGGAGCGGTGTGCATCACAACTGAAGTGATAATGAATTCAATTTACGGCTCCAGCAAGGTCAATTCATAGTCCAAGGTCCTCATGCCATCAGTGGTTTGCTAGTTGGTGGGTCCTGCAGTCGGCCATCGCCAATGGCTCGGATTGCTTCTTTTAGATCCACCTTGCCGTCGTAGAGAGCTCTTCCCACAATCACCCCACTCACTCCATAGGGTTCAAGAGCCAGCAGACTAAGTAGATCGGCCATGCAACCCACGCCTCCGGAGGCGATTACTGGAACGCTGCTGGCTTTTGCCATTGCACGTAGTGACTCTAGGTTCGGCCCTTCAAGGGTTCCATCAGTTGCAATGTCTGTGCTGATGATTGCGGCGATACCGGCAGCATTGAAATCGGCGGCTAAGTCTGTTGCATTCACTTCGCTTTGGCTAATCCATCCTCGCGTTGCCACCTTGCCGTTTTTGGCATCGATGCCGACGATAATCCGACCGGGATTCCTTTGGGCAAGCTGTTTCACTAGCTGGGGTTGCTCTATTGCCACGGTGCCAAGGATGACTTGTTCAAGGCCGTAGGCGAGGAGTTCTTCGGCTCGTTCGAGAGTGCGCACACCACCCCCGAGCTGGACAGGAATATTGAGGGCAGAGGTAATAGCTCGCACACAGGAATCGTTGACCGGCTCACCAGATTTGGCGCCATCGAGATCCACCAGGTGTAGGCGAGTTGCCCCCTGCTTCTGCCAGCTAAGGGCTTGATCAACGGGGTCCTCGCTGAAGCGAGTCACCTTCTCGTAGTCCCCCTGGTGAAGTCGCACGCACACGCTGTCCAGTAGGTCGATGGCTGGGATGATCTCCATGATTGGCAAAGAACGTTGCCTTAGACCTCCATCCTGCAGGGCGAAGGGCCTTCAGTTGCTGATCGAACGCGCTTCAATATGCGCGTTTGATGATTCAGCTGTTTTGAAGATTCTGATCATGGGGGGAACCCGATTTGTCGGCAAGCCTCTGGTTACTCGACTTCAGGCCCAAGGCCATGCGCTCACGTTGTTCACACGAGGCCGCCATTCTTTACCAGATGGTGTGGAACATCTCAGTGGTGATCGAACCACTCCTGAGGGGCTGAGTCGTCTTCAAGGCCGAAGCTTCGATGTCATCGTCGACAGCTCAGGGCGCAAGCTTGAAGACAGTCAAAGGGTGGTGGCCTGTACAGGAGAGCCAAAGCATCGTTTCCTCTATGTCAGTTCCGCTGGCGTCTATGCAGATTCCGAAGAGTGGCCACTGAATGAGGAGAGTGCAACCGACCCGAACAGTCGTCATGCCGGCAAGGCTCAGACCGAATCATGGCTGCTTCAGCAAGGAATTCCCTTTACCAGTTTCCGACCTACTTATATCTATGGTCCTGGTAATTACAACCCAATTGAACGTTGGTTTTTCGATCGTATCGTCCATAATCGACCGGTTCCTTTGCCACGAGATGGCACCACCATCACCCAATTGGGGCATGTTGTTGATCTGGCTAATGCCATGGTTCGTTCCCTTGAGGTGGAGACAGCAACGAATCGCATTTACAACTGTTCCAGCAAGCGTGGTATCACCTTCAGGGGCTTGATTGCAGCGGCAGCAAGGGCTTGTGGCAAAGATCCAAATGCCGTTGAGCTTCGTTCTTTTGATCCTTCAGGCCTGAATCCCAAAGCTCGTAAGGCCTTCCCGCTGAGGCTGAGTCATTTCCTTACCGATATCACCAGGGTGGAGCGGGAATTGGCCTGGCAGCCACGCTTTGACCTTGAGACTGGCCTCGAAGATAGCTACTGCAACGACTACTCCTTGAAGCCAACGGCTGAACCAGATTTCAGTGCCGATCAATCCTTGATCGGGGTTTGATGTATGCCACCGCAGAGCTAAACGCCAGGATCAGAGATGGCCAGAACAACCACCAGCCCAGGTGCTGCATATTTAGGCAAAAGTTGTGGCTTCCCCAACTAGGCGGCCACAACAACAGCAGCATGCTTAGGAATTGAAGGATCGTCTTTGCTTTACCTCCCCAAGAAGCAGGAGCACCAGATGAGGCTTGAGCACGCCAACCGGAAATCAGTAGTTCCCTGGCCAGCAGTAACCAGATCGACCAAACAGGCAAGGCTTCGTTGCTGGCCAGCCAAATCATTGGTGCTGCTAGAAGAAGCTTGTCAGCAAGCGGGTCCAGGCGAGCGCCCCAGCTGCTACCACCACCAGCTCTGCGGGCCAGCCAGCCATCGGCGGCGTCGCTAAGCCCTGCCAGCAACAACAACACCCATGCCAGAGCAGGCTGACCCAATTGAAGCAACAACACCAGGGGGAGACCTGCGACAGACCTCCCCACGGTTAGAGCATTTGCCGACCTTCTCAGTGTTGATGGTGAACCGAGGCGGGATGGTGCACTCACAGGCTCAGAATGAATGAACTTGCATGTGATTCATGGTGCTCCAGCAGACGGTGAAGGATGTCATGTCAACGCCGGTTCTCAGTGTCGTGCCAGCCACATCTCTGCAGGAGGCTGTTCAACTACTGAGTGATCACCACATCAGTGGCCTGCCAGTTGTCAACGACGATGGCACGCTTGTGGGGGAACTCACTGAGCAAGATCTGATGGTGCGCGAGAGCGGCGTTGATGCTGGTCCGTATGTGTTACTGCTCGACAGTGTTATCTACTTGCGCAACCCCCTTAACTGGGATAAGCAAGTTCACCAAGTGCTTGGTACTAGCGTCAACGACTTGATGCGCAGCGACACCCATACCTGCAATGAAGCACTGCCATTACCAAGGGCCGCCGCCATGCTTCATGACCGCAGTACGCAGCGCTTATTTGTCATCAACGATCAGCGCAAACTTGTTGGGGTGATTACCCGGGGTGATGTTGTTCGAGCTTTATCAATGCAGGGTGACTAGTGCCTATCGAAGTTCGCGAATATGTAATAGCCAATCTTGAGGCATAGGGAATTGAACACGATTCAAATTGGCAAGTCCTTATCGTTAGGAGCCTGCTATGAAAACGATTGATTGAACTGTTAATTGATCAGTCCTACCTCTGATGCAGACAGCGGTGGTGGAGGTAATAGCGGTAGTGGTGGAACTCCGATCAGTGGGGGTGTCTCGATTTCGGCTGGATTGTCATGGATCGGGTCTCTTCGTTGATGGATCTCCTGGGCTGGAGGCAGGGCCTCGCCTTCCCGAAGCAACAAAGGTGGTGGCAGATCCGGTGGAAGCAGGGGGTTGCCCCATTCCAGATCCGTTCTCAAGGGATCGTTATCTTGAAGATTCGAGGGTGAATCGAACTTTTCGGGCGTTTCGAGCAATACCAGTGGATCTGCCGTAATCGGCGGTTCCCGTAAAGGAGCTCGATCACTATTACGAGCCAGAAAAGTGCTTTGGCTATCGCTGGGAATGGTAGTGCCGGGCTTGGGCGCCCAGATCATCCTGGCGATGGGCTCCACACCTTGCTCGATCAATCGATTCAGTCCAGCTAGGGCCCGGTCGAACAGTCTTCCGCCCGGCCATTGTTGGCAATTAACTCCATTGCAGTCTTGCGCCCCATCAATCCTGGGGCTGAGAGAGGCTGCCAAGGTGCCCTGAAGTTGGAAGCGCCGTTCACTGAGCCTCAGGAGATAGGGAACATGCACAAAGCTTGTGACACCACCGCTGATCCAATTGGCGTCATCCTCCGTGAAGCCCTTGACGCCTGGAATGATCAAACGACTCTTGGAGGCATGGTCTGGCATGTAAGCCGCCACAAGGCCACGGCTGCGGGCTAAATCCTTGCTCTGTTCAAGGGTTAACCCATCTCTGCTCATTAATACCTCTATACGCCCGTCTTGTCGCAGGCCCATGATCATCCTGATGCGAGGAAGGTAGTAGCGGATCCGCTGGCCCATGCTGATGCTGTATGCGCCCTTGTAGCTAGGAGGAGGCACTTCCAAATCGTTGTAAATGCTGTGTAGTCCACCGATAAAGGTGTCGTAGGTGGAGGCACGATTGGCTGTTAGTTCTCCGTAACCGAAGTCAACTCTGCCGTTGTAGCGAATGCCTATGTAGGCGCGTTGGATGGAGGCAGCGCGATTACGACTTCTCCAGACGCGTTGACCCAACTTGAGATCTCCAAGGGGAACTGTGATCTCTTGGCCACCAATGTCGACATGCCGCTCATACATCGGACCAGAGACAAATGCCAGTGAAGAGGAGTCCTGGAAAGCGTCCTGTTCTCTATCCCAGCCTTCAAGAAGGCCGAACTTCACTTTACGTGGATCAAAATCGAGTGCGTACACATCATCGTTTGGTCGATAGCGAAAGGGAGCTTTCACTTGTCTCTTAATGCTCTCTGCGACGACTTGACTTGGGTTGAAGCGTTCGGGTGCTTTCGGAGCCAGAGCCACAAGACCAGCAAAAACAGTGAGCGGCAACCCAATCAAAAGTAAGCGTTTGGATAGCTGAGATCTCCTACGCTGAGGCCGCCGTCGCCGCCTTGGCGGGGAGGCTGTGCGACCAGCACGTCTAAGTGGGGCTGCCTTTGCTTTGGTTGTAGCTGTTTTCGTTCGGGGCAAGTAAAAAAATGGCTACCTTCACCATCAGCAAATTCAGCTAAAGCTCACTGCATCAATGGCTTCCCGTCAACTCCCTAGATGAAAGAAGTCGTTAGTGAATGGCTTCTTACTCAAAAATGAAATAGGCAAAAACGTTCGAGCTTCAAACCTTCTCAACCAGAATTTATTACCTTCTCATGATTCCAAAAGGGCTTTCTGTACTGAATTTTGATCCCTTTCAAGCCTTTTCATAGTCAATGCTTGTTAGCCGTATTTATGCTGCATCCGTTTTCTATTCCTAGCCACATCAGTATTGCTTAGGGAAGAATTTGGCTTGGCTGGCTTTGTCATGCCATCGAAACGCGATCAATCTGTTTGACCTAGTTACGCCATCTGATGCTGTCTTATTCAAAGGTTGTGCTTGCGTGAGGAAACCATCTGCAAAACTTGCAAGCACTTAAGGCTTACAAAAGGAAATAGCAAAATGCTCTTCAGGGCAGTTGATCGCAATCTAAGATGACCTTTGCATTCGTAGCTTCTAGATGACTCTTTTTCTGATTAGTGCCCTGGTTGGATCCGTTCTGGCAATGATTTTGATCGTTCGTCGCCTTGAACAGAAATAAGCTGTTGCTTGTCTCTCCTCTGAAGTTCTTGCTCAGACTGGTCTTACAACCTTTCTTGTCGTGGTGGTGTGGATAAGAATCGTACGCAGTCCTATGGCAGCCTTAGGTGAGATGGGCTTTTCAGTTCGTGTATAGGCGATTGATGGGCGGCATGAATTTAAAGAGACGGCTCTCCGTTGCTGCCTTGATTGTCATGGCGACTCCGTCTCCCCTTCAGGCAATGGCTTTGAGGGTGGGAGTAAGTGGTTCGCCACCATTTGTGGACAAGAAAGCTGGTGTATACGAGGGAATTAGTGTTGAAGTTTGGCGTCAAATTGCTCATGCAGAGAAGCTTGAATACTTTCTCATTCCATATCCCAACATAGATTCGAACATCAAGGCGGTGGCTGATGGAAAGATTGATTTAGCCATCGGACCTATCAGCATTACGCCAGATCGAGTAGCAAGAAATGGGATTGAATTCACGCAACCTTATTTCTATGCAGAGGAGGGTGTTTTAGTACCATCACAGCCACCCGGACTGTGGGTAAGGATCAAGCCTCTCTTTGGTGTCGCTGCTTTATCTTCTATCACTTTCTTGCTCTTTACACTTTTCTGTGTAGGCAATCTGATTTGGCTTGCAGAGCGAAAACGCAACCCTGAACATTTTCCGCCTCAATATATAAAGGGTCTAGGGAATGGGATTTGGTTTGCCTTGGTTACACTCACAACCGTAGGTTACGGAGACCGTGCACCTTTAACGAAAGCAGGAAGGTCTATAGCAGGGGTCTGGATGGTAATTTCGCTAGTATCAGTGTCGACAATTACTGCAGGATTGGCTTCGGCATTTACCGTCTCGCTATCTCAGACGCAATTGTCTGGGGTCATGAAACCATCGGATTTGGATGGTGAATTAATTGGTGTAGTTACTGGCACCACAGGTGTATCTTTAGCCAGATCATATGGTGCACGGCCGTTTCCAGTACCAACCCTTAAGGAAGCCATTCATCTAATCAAGAGAAATAAAGTCTCAGGAGTGATCTCAGACACACCTATCTTGAGTTATTATATGAAAAATAATCCAGACAAATCTCTAACATTAGCACCTTTTAGACTTTCCCTTCAGACCTATGGATTTGTCGTGCCTAGTGATAGTCCATTGGAACGTTTGATTAATATTGAACTCCTTCGTCTTGAACGCAGTCATCAAGTTAAAGCGATAAGCGACAGGCTTTTGAAATAATTCCTCTGATCTAATACTCACAAACATTTAGTTTTGCAGCTGACACCTCAGCACTGCTAGCGCTTCATCGGGTAGTCCCAAAAATTGATCAAGCCATGCGGCTCCACTGAGTGGCACGATGGCGACGCCCACAAGTACGGCATTGCCATCCGCATCAAGTGCCTGTCCTTGTACATCATGGCGCTGACTCTCAACCTTTCCACTGCTGAGGCATGTATTCACAGTCAGATCAGGAGCAGTGAGCCAACTGCCAACTGTGAAACAGAATTGCGCTTCAAACTGAAGTGATAGTTCACCACTATCGGGTGCGAAAGACCCTTCAAGCTTTTGGGTTGTAATGCTGATGTTCAAACCAGGAGGCATTGGCAAGCCAAGTATCTGTGTTGTGCGCCAGCTGAGAGCAGGAATGATCAGTTTTTTTGGATCAAAGCGAAGACTTCTCAGCCCATCTTGATTCATAGGCCCGAGAAGGCCGTCTCCACCTCCACCTCTAGCGTCATAGCTAAAGGCTGGATAAGCACCGATGGCTAGACGACATCCTTTCTGACTTGTCAGATGCATTACGGAGGACAAAATAACAACTTGGCAGATCACCAGGTTGACAGAGTTTAAGAGCAGGTGTATTCAGATCAACTTATAAAATTAATAAGCGCTGCCTACATTGACTCTCCATAGATACTGTATTTAATTAGAACTATTCTACACTGGACAACTAAGACGATCAACGATCGACTTAAAAGATTCGAAACAAATCATTACCACAGAAGCTACAAAGATACTTTTGTCTCAATATTATTTTCATAGAGATTGAGACTATAAACATCCAGTAAACCACCCCTCCAACTATCAATTCAGCAAAGACGAACCAATAACACTATTTAGTCAGCCTTCTAATACTGCACTTACGTCAGCATCTAAACAGTGAAGATCCTCGCTATTTAGTAGAACTGATCGTCACCCGTCTAACTGACGATGACGACGCAGTCCATCTTCAATCAAGAACGAGGCAAGGCTGCTACAGCTGCGGCTTTCTGCAAGGGCATGCTGCTTGAGCCGATTCATCAAACCCACCGGCAGGGTCACATTGAGGCGTTCCGATTGAGCAGAATCGGCCACCATTGCTGCACTTGGAGCCTCTTGAGAGAATCGTTGGCGCTCTTGCAGCTCGGCCATTTGGTTCTGCAGTAACGACACTTTGACGTCTTAGCTTGGCATCAATAGTTCAGCAATAACTTGCCATTCATGCCCACAAGCTCTCTATGGCAATCTTCGAGTCGTCTATCGATCAGCTCTGAGGACCGGTATTTACTGTTGACTTCTTAATCTCTGCTTTCTCGAAGGAGAACTCCATGCGATCGCTGCCATTGAAGCTTGCTCCAGGCAGCGACCTGCTGATAAGCCTTCAGAAAATAGCTAAGGAACAGAACAGCTCAGGTTTTGTTCTTGGTGTGGTTGGCAATCTTTCGCGTGCAGCATTTCAGTGTCCTGGTCAGTCAGGGCCTACTGTCCTCGAGGGAAACCTGGAGATCATCACTCTGAATGGCACAGTTTCTCCCAATAGTGTGCATCTGCATCTAAGCCTCTCTGATAGTGCCTGTCAGGTATGGGGTGGCCATCTTGAAGCAGGAACCCTTGTGCTCAAGGGTGCTGATCTGTTGGTGGGTTTATTGGATCAGTCTCTCCCACAAGAGACTTCTGATCCTTCTCAGACACCAAGGGTGGAAATTGCTGTTCTGCCTGGTTGCCCTTGGTCGACCAGAGCTCTGCGGATGCTTGGTTCTCTTTCCATTCCGCACACCGTTAAGAGCATCGACAATGATGCCTCTTTCAAGGCGTTCAATCAGCGTAGTGAGCTCAATACTTTCCCTCAGGTATTCATCGATGGTGAGTTGATTGGCGGTTACGATGAACTATCGAAAATGCATGCTTCTGGCCAACTAGAGACACTGCGATGAGTAGTGATCAAGGCAAAGCAACTACAGCAAGCTTTTGGGATGAAAAACCCTGGTGGTGTCAACCCTGGAGCATTCTGCTCACAGGTGTTGCTTGTGTCGCTGTCAGCTGGTGGTGGCCCAGTCTGCTTTGGTTTACTGTTCTGATCGCCATAGGCGTGATCGGATGGTGGGGCTTGTTTCTCGTGCTAGCCCCAGCGATCTATCGCCAGCAGATTCAGCAGCAACTTTCGGAACAGGATTAAATCTCATCCTGATGGATCTCAATCTTTAAATATCACGCCCCATCATTGGATCAATCTCCAAACCAACTTGGTCCTGAAAAACATCTCGTTAATTGCTCCGTTATGGCCTCGCTGCTAAAGATCCGGCCGCTGCAACGCAATGACATCGCCATGGTTACGCAATGGGCCAGGGCAGAGGGTTTTGCTCCTGGTGTTGGTGATGTAAGTATTTATCGTCATACCGACCGTCAGGGATTATGGGTGGGTTGGCTTGGCAATCAGCCTGTCGGTTGCATTGCTGGAGTTCGCTACAACGCCGCCTATGGCTTCATCGGATTGTTCCTTGTCATTCCGGAGCATCGAGGTCATGGGTATGGAGTTGAGCTATGGGAACATGCTCTCGAGCATCTCGTTGATCTTCCTTGCGTTGGTTTAGAGGCTGCGTACGATCGAATTGACGACTATGCCGGATGGGGTTTTGCAATTTCATCGCCGACAACTCGCTGGCAGAGGATTTGTGATGGCAACCTGATTGACGACGATGACTATTCCAATGGCGAAGGGTTGCAACTGCTTGAGGGTGATTCGATTCCCGCGATGGCTGTGCAGTCTTATGACGCCATACGTGAACCCAGCCCCCGCCCTCACTTCCTTTCCGATTGGCTTCAGCATCCTGCCGGTAATGTGCTGGCCCTGGTAGATGGCAACGATTGTTGCCATGGATTTGGCAGGATCCGGCCTTGTTTATTACGTGATGGCGAAGGCTGGCGGATTGGGCCGCTATTGGCTGATAATCCGCAACTCGCGGAGCTGTTGTTGAAGCGTTTGATCCAACGCCATCCAGGTGTGGTGATCTTGGACGCACCTGGAGGAAACTCTTCGGCAGAGCCCCTGCTGAAAAGCCTTGGCTTCAGTGCTGTTTCTCAAACTTTGCGCATGTATCGCGGAGAACAACCATCTATTCCTTTAGACGAGGTTTATGGTTTGGCCTGCTTGGAGTTGGGTTAAAAAAATCCTTCAATCAAGCTGTTTAATAAACCAGACTTGACTGAAGGATTTGAAACGATTGATTGACTTTTAACTACCAACCACTGCTGGCTTGGGCTTCAACATAGGCTGCTACATCAGCTATATCTGCTGCACTGAGGACGTCTGCAAAAGAAGGCATGCCGCCTTTACCGTTGGTGACCTGGGCAACAATTGCTTCTTCATGCCCTGAGCCGTAGTTGCTTAAGGTTGCTTCTAGGGCCGCTTTTTGAAGGGTCTTTGCAGGATCAACGATGTTGCCGCCGCCGGCGTGGCATGCGGCACAAGTAGACGAGAAGACTTGTCCGCCATGGGCCGAGTCAGCAGCCATCACCCAAGAAGGAGCTGCAAAGCATACGGTGATAGCAAGGAGAGCTGAAAGTAGCCTACGCATCAGAAGCAGGTATCAACGCCAACCATTGTTGGTGATCAAATGGGCATTGAGCTCTTTTGGATAGAAGCTGTTATTAATTCAAATATTCACCGAAAGACCAACTCCTTGTTGATCTTTGTAGATCAAGGCGAAGCCTTGCTTGGCTAAGCAATGGGGCAGGAATCTCCCTTTGATAGTTCAGTTGCTGGGTTTTTGCCTTGAGAAAAGAAAAGGGTTCTACTCGGTAGAATGTTCTTATCTCCCTTAAACACTAACCGATTCATCAAGATCTCCTAGTCAATTGCTGACTTTTTCCCATCAAAGGGCATTTCTTATCTAGTTATGGGTTGATGAAATCCTTCAGGGGCCCCATGTCGTTCTCAAAGAAGGCCCTTTTGCTCCTTTCTGTGGTTGTTCTCGGTGTTGGCATCACGGCTTGCAGCACCTCAGGGTCATCCGGCCGTCTCAGCGGAGCTGGTGCCACTTTCCCTGCAAAGATCTATACCCGTTGGTTTAGTGATCTCGCCAAGGCTGGGGGGCCACAGGTCAACTATCAAGCTGTTGGCTCTGGATCTGGTCGTAAAGCCTTCATTGATCAGACTGTGAGCTTCGCGGCATCGGATGATCCGATGAGGCAAGAAGATATTGACAAGGTTCAGCGTGGCTTGGTGCAAATCCCCATGGTGGGAGGCACAATCGCCTTTGGCTACAACCGAGACTGCGATCTGAAGTTGACCCAACAGCAAGCGGTTCAAGTTGCTCTTGGCAGCATCAATGATTGGAATCAACTCAATTGCCCTGCAGGCAAGATCACTTGGGTGCATCGCTCTGATGGCTCTGGCACCACCAAGGCATTTACAAATTCCATGCAGGCCTTTTCTAAACAATGGACCCTGGGAACCGGGAAATCAGTGGAATGGCCAACAGGGGTGGGCGCTAAAGGGAATTCAGGTGTTGCTGGTGTGATTACAAATACACCTGGCGCGATCGGCTATGTGAATCAGTCATTCATCAAAGGAAATGTCAAAGCTGCTGCACTTGAAAATCTCTCTGGCGAGTTCCTCAAGCCAAGTGTGAATACAGGAGCTGCTGCCCTCAATGGCATCCAGTTAGACGCCAATCTTGCCGGTACCAATCCAAATCCCACAGCCAAAGGTGCTTATCCGATTGCCACCCTCACCTGGTTGTTGGCATACAAAACTGGTAATGGCAGCAACCTTGACGCACTCAAAACAACCTTTGACTACATGTTGAGTGATGAGGCTCAGGCGCAAGCTGATGGGTTGGGCTTCGTTCCCCTTCAAGGCAAAATTCTCGACAAAGCTCGTAGTGCCGTTGGCTTGGTCGGCAAGTGATCAAATCACGAGACCCGTTTAAGTCGACTTATTAGAATCATTAAAAGTGAAGCTAATAACTTCCTTTAAATGTCTCCCTCTTGTGTACCCTATATAGATTGTATTTTAGGAAGCAAAACGTTGTGATCAATTGCTCTTCAACTGAGCTTAACCCTGGCAAGTATCAATAACCAGACGAATGGTTGCTATGGTTTCGCTGATGTTGTTTCTCCTCAAAAAGTTCGCTTTCGAGCTGTTCAATCAGCTTAGTAACGAGTGCTTGAAACTCAGGTTGACAGCCTCTAAATGCAGCCTTGTGACGAATGGGTTCATTACGAGTACGCAGGTCGGTAAGCATCAGCTGTAAGGCATCAATTCTGGCATTGGTGTTCATGACCAGATACTACTCATCTGACGACACTATGACGCCAGAGCATTGATGGTTTTGAGTGCTTGTTGCATTGTGATTCTCTTCAGGTCAGGGTCGCTCGTGACCTCGATGATGCGGCCAATTGACGATGGAGTCTTGAGGGCTTCAATGCAGCATCGCGCTACTAATCGACGCGGGATTCTAGCGTCTTCCTGACAATCGGCCCCTGTAAAAAGGATCCCTTCTTTCTCTAGGTTCTCTTCTCGATCATTCAGGCCACCCGGTCTGATCACAGTCCAATCGAGACCGCTTTGCTCTAGAGCCTGTTCTCCTAGGCGTTTCCAAACCAAGATCAGGCCAAAAAGATTGAGTGGATGCAACCATCGTCCGGCACAAAGCGAACTAACCAGAACAACCCTTTTGACGCCAACCCTTTTGCAACTGGCGATTTGCTGTCTTACCCCTAAGGCATCCACCCGCGCAGGGCCGGTTAGATCTGCAGAGGGTCTGGCACCTGTTGCGAGAACAAGCGCGTCACAGCCTTCAAGGGCTTCATCGAGGGCTTTTTCATCTGACAATGACAAGCGCCGTAGATCACATTGGCTCAAATTGTCGGGCAACAGGGAGTTTGGACGAAGCAACAGGCGCACCTGATTCCCTTCCTTTAGGGCTTCCTCGGCAACTCGATAGCCGGTTTTGCCAGAGGCTCCACTGATGGCCAGCTTGATGCCCATGTCGTTTTGCTGAAGATTGCACAAGGTCTAGCGAAAATATATATAGAACGCTGTTGTTTGATCAATGCTCAAGCTTCAAAACGCTTGGGTTTTCGCCTTGGCAATGTCGATTCATCACTGCGAGCGCCGTCTTTCAAGCCTGCTGGAGAACCTTCCTTAGGTTCGAAATGTCAAAGAAGATCAGCTTTGATCGCAGGTTATTGATCTGCACCGCTGCTGATTACTGCGATGTCTTAATGGAGTTGTAGGGGAGTTGCCGCACAATAGAATGGTGAATCATGCGATTTTCATTTCAAAGCATCTTGAGTGAACCAATCCAAACGTAAGCAGATGCTGAGCTTTCGGTTATTACTCCCTGTGTTCTTTGTCGGGATTGCTTGGCTGCAGGAGAGTATTGATCAGATATTTTTTTCAGGTAATTGGAATCTGCCTATAGGGCCTGGCCTGCCTTGGTGGGGTCTACTTACCGCTCCATTTAGCCATGCAGGCTTTGGTCATCTGAGCTCTAACACGATTATGTTTTTACCGCTAAGCTGGTTAGTACTTAGCAAGGGCATTCGTGATTACATTGGTGTTTTAGTTGCTGTTGTTGTGATGGAAATACCGGTTTGGTTATTTTGGCCTAGAGGAAGCCATGGCATGTCAGGTGTTTTGTATGGACTACTCGGCTACCTTTTGTTAATTGGGTTTCTTGAACGCCGTTTCATGACCATTTTATTGTCAGTCGTGGGTTTGGTTCTTTTTGGAAATGCACTTCCGGCTTTGATCCCAGGCGTGTCTCCGGCTGGGGTGAGCTGGATCGGTCATGCTAGTGGATTTCTTGGAGGGATTTTTGCTGCACTTGCTCTTTCACGGGAGCCAAAGCGATTGAATAAGGCTAAGGATTAATAACAAAATATTTTTATAGGTATATATACGTTCATTTAACTCATGACGTCATTTGCGAATGCATAGTTATCAGACAATATCTTATTATTTACCAGGCTAGGCTTTGATCCACTTTACTGGATTGCGTCGTTTTGGATATAGCTCTCTACATAAATCACAGGTTGTTCCATCACATCCCCTTGCGGTACAGTTTTCACGACCATAGTAGATGATCTGGAGATGAAGCTTATTCCATGCTGATTTCGGGAACAGCTTTTTGAGATCTTTTTCTGTCTGAACTACACTGCTGCCATTAGATAGTCCCCATCTTTGAGCTAAACGGTGGATATGCGTATCAACTGGAAATGTAGGCACCCCAAATGCTTGAGCCATGACAACACTTGCTGTTTTATGCCCCACTCCAGGGAGTGATTCTAGATCATTGAAATTCTGTGGTACGGAAGAATGGAAGCGTTGAACAATGATTTCCGAAAGTCTATGTATGTTTTTGGCTTTTTGCTTTGACAGCCCTAGCTGTCTGATCATATTTAGTATTCTCACTTCACCTAACTGATACATCTCCTCTGGGGTCTGTGCATGTTCAAACAGAGATACAGTCACCTCATTGACTTTCTTGTCAGTGCACTGCGCACTTAAAACAACTGCAATCAATAGGGTGAAATCGTCGTGATGGTTGAGCGGAATGGCAGGATCAGGATAGTGCTCGTTTAGTCGTCGCATGATCGTTTCTGCTCGTTGATGTTTTCTCAAGTGTCTTTCATTGAATTGCGAATTGCGGTGTTTGTTTCATTTTTATCATTCATTGGTCAAAAAATTTCTTTTTGAACATCTACTTTTGCTTATCTGCCTATGAATCACAATATTAAGTCTACTTTATAAGTTACATGGACGCCAACAATTACTTCATTTAGCCTAAGGTTATTTGGCCAATCCTTTGGCGGCATATCACGATCACTTCAACCAAAGGTACTTCCATTCCACCCCCAGAGTCGAGCAGGGACATCCTCAAAGCCGATATAGGTTCGATCAGCTGGAATACCAAGATTTTGCTCGATGTGGCTACACACGAGTTCACTCACTTCTTGCGTACGGCTACCATCGAGAGCTCCAATGCTTTTCACCTCCACATAGCAAGTCGGTTCAGTATTTCCCGAAAATGTCATTGGCACACCGCATTGAAGAGATGTCATCACATATTTCTCTGGTTTCCCAAGTAGCTCGGCAAGCTTGCTAGAGAGCTCTTGCAGCAATGAGTTGGCATCAGCTACAGCTGGAACTGATGCTTGGATGTTGATCAAGGGCATGGACGCAATTGCCTTTTAAGAAGTCTTTAGGAAACTATGCCATTTATCTCGATGCTTAGCTGCTCAATCAGCTACGGCATTCACTAATTGTTGGACTACAGTAAACCGAGCGAGACATTTCAACTTCAAGATTAACGCCAACTAAGAAATAAGAAAAAGAATGGGTCGTTAAACGGGATGCCTAAATCTTCTATTTTCTCATCAACAATCATTACATCAATTGTCAACGATGATTACATTTAGAATAGCAAAACTCTTACATTAACGCATTCCCCTAGGGCTGATTATACCTACAGGAACAAGTATTTCATCATTTTTTAGAAACTAAATTTGCAGATCTATTTAACACAACTCTATCAAGCCAACGCTGTATACTTGATAGATATGAAAGCGAATACTGTTATTCATTGTATTCATCATCATAAACCTAGAAGACACGATGCTCTGCCTGCATGAATGCATACTTCAATCCATATTTAAAGTGCTAACAACAGGCAATTCATCCTCCAGGAATCTGACTGCGAATAGCATATTCATAGCAGTTATTGACTTCTTCTGGCACCGACAGTTATCTAGCTAGCTTTACAATAGGCTTAGCCAAGTCGATCATTATATACAGATAATTCATTGATATAGACGCCTGCCATTCTAGCCATCTTTAATTGCTTCTATGAAGACAAAATCCTTGTGCAGGTCATGAATTCTACTCGCTGTAAATTATTTTTCATGAATAACATTTGAAACCATACGGCTTAACTTGAATCCAAGCAGCCCCATGAACAGCATGGCTGGCCTTTGGTTTGATCCAAAGCCTGACTCTTGACCAAAAAACCAACACGCTCATTTTTCTGCTTTTTTGCTACTCCCCCCCAATCAAGCGCCCGAATCAATAGCTACCTCTAGATGTAATAAATGTCACATCCCAAGCAAGCATTGATCTGTGCTTGATGGGTGAGAATGATTCATCTGCTTGTGACAATTGTCATCTATTGGGGTCGCTGTTGACTCAAAAATCTCTAGTAGATGCTGGGATCTATCTGACAGCAATGGATCTTGGAAAACTGCCACAAACATCACCCTTGGTTCTGCCACCAGTCGTTATGGCGAGGAAGAGTTCCCTTCCCTCCGTAAACCATTACACAATGCGTCTTGTCCGATAACAGTCAGTAGTCAACTGGAATCGCTGGAATCACTTCAACTCACAGTAGGGCAGAACATTCTGCTGTCCTCTCAGACGGATCAATCTCGCTACGTGCGGCTGTTTTTTCAGCAGGGCATTGCCAGGATCTCAGGCTCTTTCGGAGATCATTTTCCTGATATCACTTTGGCCTTTTGTGGTGATTCTGAATCTAGTTGGCTTCGATTACCCGACGGCAGTAACTTTTTACTTGAGGCACTCACGAATAGTTCAATTGGCCTTCATTACGCAGACAACTGCCCGAAAGATCAAGATCTCCTATGGGATTGGCTATTTGATTTTCATCTTGTCAGGCATCCAGTAGGAGCCGAAGCAAGGTTAGTTGCTCTTTTAAAGCTTCTGATTGGTCGCTTTGGCATCCGTAGAAGTGAAGGTTATGAATTGCCCTTTCCCCTTGGCCATGCACGCATGGCCGAACTGATTGGGGCCACGCGCTCCACTGTTACTCGTCAGATCACCTTGTTTCGGAACAAGAATGATCTTCAGCTGATTGAACCTGGCGGTACTTTTCTGCTCTCGGCACGACTTATCGAATCCACCCCAGCTATGGATATACGATTTTGATGACTAACCACTTGCAAATCAAGGGCCTCTGGTATCACTACGGTGATGGATCAGCAGAAGGTTGGACACTGCAATCCATCAATATGAACCTCCAGAGAGGTGAGCTCGTTGGTTTGTTGGGACCTTCCGGTTGTGGCAAAACAACCTTGCTGCGATTGATTGCTGGATTTGAACAGCCTGTGCGAGGGACGATCTGCATCGATGATCACGAGGTCGCAAGCTCACGGGGAATGCTGCCACCCGAGCGCCGCAGCATAGGCATGGTGTTTCAGGATTATGCTCTTTTCCCCCATCTCGATGCCTGGCGCAATACCTGTTTTGGTTTACGCCGCGGCCAAGACACCAGCCGAGCAGAATGGCTGCTTGAGATGCTTGGCCTAGCAGATCTTCGCAACCGTTATCCGCATCAGCTTTCTGGAGGCCAACGCCAACGCTTGGCACTGGCAAGGGCATTGGCCCCAGGGCCATCACTCGTACTTCTTGATGAACCCTTTTCCAACCTTGATGTTGAGGTACGTCTGCGTTTGCGCAGCGAGCTTGCAGGTGTTCTTCAAACATGTGGTGCCAGTGGTCTGCTTGTGACACATGATCCTCAAGAAGCCCTGGCAATCTGCGATCGGGTTGCGGTCCTGCGCAATGGTGAGCTTCATCAGTGCGCATCACCCTCTGATCTGGTGCAAAAACCAGCCACACCTTTTGTTGGTCGTTTTGTGCTCCAAGGGAACCTGCTTCCTCTCAACATGGGTGGCGAACATTGGCTGACGCCGATTGGTCCTCTCTCAAAACCCACGGAACCGGACGCTGCTAAGGCAACTGAGTTAATGGTCGATGATCAGGCTCTTCAGATTCAGCAGGATCCAAGAGGCGAGGCTCTGATTCAAGGTCGCGAGTTTCTTGGTAGTCACTGGTTGTTGCGTGTGGAGCTTGGAAATCACACGTTGCGTGTACGTCAACCACTTGAACGTCCTGTCAAGACAGGCGAGCGCTGCTTCGTCGCCTTCCGCGCGGGACAAAAAGGCCTTCTTTTCCCCGGAGCGATTCCATGCCCACTTTGTTGAGGGCAATGCTTGACCACCAAGGCCTAACCAGTGGTGCTCTCAATCACTTAACAACTATTAAGGCTACAAATTTATCCTGATCAAGTTGTATTAGCCCTCAATAACCCCTTTTCGCAAAGGTATGGGTAATTCAGCCACGGCTGCATACACATTTGCCACCTTTCCACTTCGAGCACTTCCGCTTTTTGCAGTTTTTTTTCTTGTTTTGAACGGGCTCAAGACGTCGCAGACGACTGTCCGCCATGTCATTCCCCAAAGCCTTGGCCATAAAGACCTGCGGTAACTCCGCAACTGCGACTGATTCTCATGATATGGGGTCCAAATCGCACCTGAAGAGACCTTTTCAAGATGTAAAAGGGGTTGTAGCATTCGTCACATAAACTATGCACATTTGCCTGGTTGCTAATCCATCCTCGCCACTCTGTGCAATCTCGACAAGACAAACCATGGCATTGCCTATCAGTACTAAAGCTGTAGCCCTTACCACTGGTCCTGCAGGACGTGCAATCGCTCAGTCAATGGAAGCTTCTCTGGTTGAGGCTCTCCATCAGCATCTAACCATGGAGAGAAATGCTAGCGCTGCTTACTTTGCTATTGCGATTTGGTTTGCTGAGCGCGAATTGCGCGGCTTTTCCCATTACTTCAAGCAAGAAGCTATTCAAGAACAGGAACATGCCGCCCATTTTGCAGATTACCTGATTGCTCGTGGACAAGCTGTTGTTCTGCAGGATGTACCTTCTCCCCGTCAGGAATGGATCTCTACAGATGAAATCATGGCTGCCTCATTCCAGATGGAGGCAGACGTAACAACCTCACTGCATCAGCTTTATGCAATGGCTGAGCGAGCTTCTGATATGCGCACGACAGTGTTCCTTGATCCACTAGTCGATAATCAAGTCGACTCTGAAAATGAGCTTGCTCACCTCTTGGGTCGGGTACGTTTTGCCCAGAATCAGCCCTCTGCAATGTTAATTATTGACGGCGAATTGAGCGATGGAAAGCACTCGCCTGCAAAGCTGGCCTAGTGATCACAATCAATAATCAATAATCAATATCAATAGATAACTGTGTTTTTAAAATAATGACAAACGGTCCCTATGAGTTATGGCTAATAAAATCAGACTTTTTTTCTTGAGGCCAACAAGTTCTCATGTCAAGTGGTCTGCTACTGATCTCAATTAGAAATGCAATAGAGAGTTTATCGTCGACACCTTTAAATTGCATTGATTTGGCTGTTTCGAGTAATCGACTGCGTCGATTGCTGAGCTGCTGAAATTCTTTTTTCAGGCGGCAAAATAGGTTGTCATCATTACATTTAGCCATAGCCTCTAGCAATGAGCTACAGCGATGACGGATCCCATCAACCTCTCTACAGAGACTGGCGATAACGCTGTCTGATGTCGTAACTAGGTCTTTCATTCACTCAGAGCTATGAGGCGGCAAGAGGTGCTGATTCAATTAAGGCTGGGGCCAAGCGCAAGATGGGTTCTCCGCTGGGAACGTTTAAAAGATCAGCGGTCCTTAGCCTGGAGATCAGTCGCGTGGAGGTCACACGCGTAGATCCGATGAGTTCACCAATTCGCTCATGGGTGAGTCGGAAGGGGAGATCACACCAGTCGCCACAGCGTCGCCCTAAGCGGTTAACAAGCAGGGCGAGCAATGCCTGGAGACGCTGTTCTGCATTACCTAAATGTCGAATGCGAAGCAGCTGCAGGGTCCATTCGTTCACCGCATCAAAGTCATGCCCATCACGGATTTCAGCATCGCTGCGAAAACATAATGGTGTAAGTGCTTCAACACAGACACCTTCACTGCACAAGCGGTCGGTACGTAGTTGGTCGCCTTCCTGAAGAAAAGCGAGAGTCATTCCTTCAGTTTCTTCGCATGGGCAGTAAACGCGGGCGATACCCTCAACGACTTCGATACAAGCGCCGCCTGAACGAGCGGCGGGATCGATCAGGATGGATTGCCCTGTTGGCATCCGCACTGCTGGGACTGGATCATCTGGCAGGAATCGGAAGCTCATATGAAGCCTCTCAAGTGCTTTTTGAGAACTCTTCGCAACCTATACGCTTAACGGTGCCTTTTGCAAGCGATTCTCAATAGCAATAGTGCTGTTGCGAGGAATCTGTATTGCTGATTGATAGTTGTGTAAATTTCGACACCATCCGGGGTGCTCCTTAGCCCACTGGCGCCGTCAAGTTATCACTTGCTCACTTGCACATGTTGGAATTTGTGGCAGAAGCAGAAGGAATCAGTCGCCAAGACGCAATAACGGCATGCACTGCAAATGTATAGAGGATGTAAATCCTGGCCATTGAAAGAGTTGCCAATCCTGGGCGTAGCTTGGATGGAAGAAGAACATATCAAAAGGAAATATAAATAGAATCTCGTGAAGGCATTGATGTGACTGGTGTATGCAATGACTTAAATCGTGCGTCAGTTATCAAGCTGCTTATCATTCCAGGCGTGCATGCCATAAACTTTGCCTGTTTATGGCGATGATCTGGCAGAGTGATTTCAAATATGATTGACACTGAGATCGCAAGCCTGCTTGATTACAGTTAATGAATAGAATGTAGCAAAAGCAAATTGATATCGTTTTTTTTGGAGACAAGGGAAGCTCTATCAATGGAGTGATTAGGAGACAGAGAAGCGAAAACATAGCGACTGTAAAACCACACATGCAAGAGGGCCTATCTAGATATTTGGCTTGGTTTGATGTTTAAGTTTGCAGTGCCTCAAACGAGTTATTCTAGCTAGAATTAGACAGCATTTTAAATCAACGATGTATACAGCTCCCTTTGCAGCGGCAGTAGAGCTGACACCAATAACCATTGGCGGAATTGTCTTGCTTGGTGTTTTGGTATTGGCCGCCGATATTCATTTATTAATAAGACAGCAACAACAAAGCCGCCTACGTAAAATGGCTCCAAATCAAGAAGCTAGAGATCAATAAGTGGCAGAGACAATCGGTGCTAAACCCTTATGGCCAAGGGTCTATTGTAAATCGATCACATTAAGTCAGTGAAACAGTCGTTTAAGCAGAGTTCGTGAAAAGGAATAGCAGCACTCAACCTAGATCCAAAACAAGAAAAGCTTAGTTTCGATAGCGATTAGACCATATCAATGGCTTGTTATAGATGTTTGTTTTAGATCATTATTGAATCAAAGACACCCTATGCTTTGACAAATTCCATTTGCGTTGGCTGGCCAAAATCGCAAAATTGAAGATTAGGGTTTACGTATTTGAAGCAGTATAAATAATGGGAGGCAAGTCGAAAATTAGAACAATCAGAAGTTGAAGTTTGCTGAGCAATATATGTTCAAATTGACAACCATAGGCTCAATAAAAAAGCCCTGCTTAGGCAGGGCTCCTATTTTGAGATAAATCGCAGTGTTAATTTGAAGCTAGTTTATGTGGCGTTATCGCTCGATGTTGATGGCACGGTCGTACTTTTACCTGGGTTAAGGCTAATTTCGTTGCTTTCTAGCTGATCGAACAATTTTTCAACACGTTTGAAGTCAAAGCCCATCGCTCTCAATCCATGCCAGAAATGACCCTGAAGATAGAAGAATCCAAGGTAGAAATGGAAGTTTGAAAGCCATGAACGGGCTGAGTGTACGTCTCCACCAAACAATGGATCCGTATCTGAAAAATATGGAGCGAAGTTCAATTCGATATTGAGTGGACCACCATAGAGATCAGTTGGATAAATTGTGGTGTTCATAGAAGCCCAGAAGGCTGCCACAAAAGCAATAAAGGCTGCACCTGCTAATGAGGTAGAAAGCACAAATTCAGCAGACAACAGTCCTTTTCCTTTGAATTCAGTGTATTCCCCAAATGGCTTGCTGAAAATATGCCAAACAGCACCAGCACTCAAGAAGAAGGCCAAGAATGCATGACCGCCCATCACGTCTTCCAAACTGCTAATCGTAAGGAAATCAATCTGGTGATTCCAAACCATTGACAAGTCAAGGTTGTATTCGACCTTACGTACAACACCCATTGCTGGGTCATAAATTCCATGGTATTTAGCCCATTCAACAAATTGAACGCAGCCAAGACCTAGGAATAGCAGGTGATGTCCAAGTATGAAGGTGAGCCTGTCTGGATCATCCCATTTAAAATCAAATTTGTTGGGTCTGGATCCTTGCGGGTATTCTCCCAAGTCCTCCTTGTATCGAAAGGAGTGAAGCATCGCTCCACCGGCATAAACGGCCGAGAAGATTAGATGGAAGACTGCGACTACAAGCATCCCATAGGAATCTGTAATCACACCGTTTTCTATGCCACCAATACCAAGACCTGCTAGGTGAGGAAGAACTACAAATCCTTGGTCACCTATTGGCAATGCGGAATCGTAACGAGCTAGCTCAAATAGGGTGTTGGCACCAGCGCCGAAGCAAATTAATCCTGTGTGTCCAATATGCGAGGCAATGAATCGGCCTGATCGGTTGGTCACACCACTGTTACCCGCGTACCAGGCGTAGGTAACGTCTGTTTTCCCGTAGGTTTGCACGAGAATGAACTTGTTTAGGGCAAATAAAATCTATTTGTATAGCGATAGTTCGACATTAGGTGTACACAGAACTCTACATACTTGAAGGGATAGAGTGTGATTTAGACATGATAATGTGCCGTAGTATATGTATGATTAAGAACGATCATTGGATACATCAAAGACCTGTCAGATGATACTGCAGGGATAAGGGGTTGATCACATAAGCGAGATTTTGACGACACAACATCAGGTAATATTTCATACAGCCAATCAAATAGTGATGCGCAGTAATGATCCTGAAAGGCGAATTCTTCTTGATATCACAGGCTTCTGAGGAATCCCCATAGAACCGAAGCAAGCCATCGCTGGCGCTTTGTTGTATGTATGTATTGGCACGATGGATTGGCCCACCTAGGATTAAGTGTCATTTCGAATTGCACAATGGCATCCTGTGATTGGGATTACTTGGGCTAGTGATATATGGACTTTATCTGGATTCATCAATGGATTTTGGAACCCTCTCAGCAGTGGTGTGTGGAATCATTGGCTCGGCCTGCATTGCTATTTTTATCATCGGAGGTAAAGCCGATAATGATGGACAAGGAACCAACATGACGTGAACTCTGAGTTGGCATCGTTTGTAAGGAAGGGCAGAGTTCTCACTCTGCCTTTTTTAGTATTGGTTTTAATTGCAAGTAAAAGTAGAGGACTTGTCACTCATTGATTTAACTTAAAGCATGGTTGAGATTTGAAAATCTTTCTAATGTGAAGCAAGGTTTGCCAAAGAAATCATTGTCGGGACTTGACTTTTAAGAGCTTATCTAACAGGATGATTATCTTTGCAAACATTTTATGACTAGAAGATATTACTTGAAGCAATGCAATAACATTCCATTTCAGAAGAAGGCCTTGCACAACTTTTATTAATACAAGATAATTGCAATGAAATTGATTGCGAATGAAACTACAACAAAGATTGGCTGAAAATATTGTCTAGTATTATTAAATGGTGATCATAAAAACTTGGAATTAATTCTGAGATTGTTTTAACCCAGTAAGGCCACCCTTGACAGTTGTCAAGGCAGTTCCATCAAGAAACTGTTGATCCAAAAGAAGTAGTGCAGCAGTGTTATCACCAGCCAGGCGAAGGCGCTTACGCACGAAACGAGCTTCCGCTTCCTCTTGTAACTGTTCTGCGATGAACCAATCGAGCATGGCGGTCGCACTACGCTCACCAGCTTGTTCAGCTATGGAATAAATACGGTTAATTGATGCTGTTACATCTTTTTCTAGCTCGTAAACCTGATCAAAGAGATCCTGGGTGGACCCCCAATTGCGTTGTGGAGCTTCAACAGCGGGAAGCTCGACCTGCTCATCGCAATCAACAAGGTAGGCAATAAGTCGATCTGCATGACCACGTTCCTCTTGGCTCTTAATTTGCATGTATGAGGAAAATCCGGCTAAATCCTTCTCGCGAAGCCAAATTGACATCGCTAGGTAGGTATGACTTGCCTGAAACTCACAGGCCAAATGAAGGTTGATCGCCTTGGTTAGATCATTCATGCTCAGGTTTAACGTTTAAGGCCATCATTGGTGAAATGTACTTGTTTAAAGGAGAGTGCATATTCATGCTAATAGAGAAGTGCTGGGATGCAGGACACTTGTGTAGTTAATGTATAATATACATACTGTCGTTCATATAAGATTATAAAGATTTCAGCTAACTTTCAATCATGGTTTGTAATGATTGGAATTTTTGCAGAGCATGAAGAATTAAGTTATTTGATAAATATTCTGATATTGCCTTTTTATAAGATGGGAAGGGGCGTGATTAACCTATAGATGCTTGGACTTAATGGGGATCATACATATAGTTGATTGCAATTTGGTAATAAGGCATTGATTAATATATGGCTGCCAATAGCATCTATTGGTCTGACTTGCCCTAAATACTTACTAGAAATGTTGCAGCACTAGCTGAAGGAATCATGTATATTATTATTGTTATTTTCTCTATGTTAGTGCCGAAATCAAAAGCCAGAAAGCAAGTGTGAATAACGAGAGTGTTGAATTTGATGTTTAATT
Source organism: Prochlorococcus sp. MIT 1318 (assembly GCF_047304505.1). Classification (NCBI taxonomy): domain Bacteria; kingdom Bacillati; phylum Cyanobacteriota; class Cyanophyceae; order Synechococcales; family Prochlorococcaceae; genus Prochlorococcus; species Prochlorococcus sp. MIT 1318. The sequence continues at coordinate 2,229,804 of NZ_CP138958.1, forward strand.
TATATTAATTCTTATCTAGATATTTGCCAAGGAAAGAAAGGGGTTTGGCCATTGTTTCCGAGAAACCGAGGATCCCCTTGTCTTTGTGGCTATATAAAAGTGTGTCGTCACTATCTAATAAATAAGTACCGCCTCTTTGTGTAATGAATTTGTCACGGGGTAAGTAAGTACGCAAGTTACTTAGCACTTCTATCATGTTTCGCAGTCGAATAGTCGCGAGCTCAAATGGCCTTTGAAAACCCTCACCACCAGCTCGCGAGAAAAAGGATCCTGTTACGGATGGGAATGGGGAGATGTTGATGGTTTCGTTGTTGGCGATTCGCTGGGGTGCACTACGATCTCCTATGTAGCCACGTAGTACTTCAGACAGGGTGCCTGGAGAACCAATGCCTGCGCACATTAAAAACAATGCAAGCCAAGGACCACCAGGTGTTTTTAGTCCGCCATAGAGACCCAGCGCTCTGTGGAGTGTCGGTTCCTCATCTACCAAAATACTTTGTTTAGGAAAGCCAGTAAAGTTGCAGAATCGTTCAGCGCTCTCAGCATTGCCTATGCCTATGGCCAAAATGGAGATCTCAGCTTCCCTTAGCCTTGGCATATCAGCTACTAGAGCTTGAGCATATTCGAGGCTGTCAAAGTCACCTAACTGGGGAAGCAAAATAATAAGTCGATATTTCCCTTTTTCCATGCCTGGCACCTGACTCAGTCTTTGAAGCAATGGAAGGGGTGCTTTTACTTTGCACACGTCGTTAGGATTGTGAGATTAGTTTGCGCCTCAATCAGCGTACTACTTCTTGTGCATTCTAGGAACATACTTCTAATTACATGAAGCAGAAAGGCTTGGTTTCATTTCTGAGATTTTCCTATTAGCTTAATCAGGCATCCATAGATTCTATGGACATCGTAAATTTGGAACTTATAACAGAAGCGTTCTGGGTCGTTAAATAACGATAATAAGCATTGTGCAATAACTTAAAAGCAGATCTATCTCTAAATCTATTAAATAGTGGGAACAAAGATGGTGTCTTTAACCCACATCCTGATTGTCTAGAGCCATTGCTATCAAAAGGTTCTTGCCTCTCAATATGATATGTGTCAATCGCAAGACAAGTGCTGGCTAAGGGGCTTAGCTATAAGGAAGAGGATCAAGGCAATGACATGACAACCAACACCCCATACTCCTTGCGTTGTACTCTCACCTTCGGAGACATCTATGGTCAAGTCTTGGCCTGGATGGCCGTGATCTTCGTAAGCCTTGCGGCAGGCCTGGGTCTTATGGGCTCGAGCAGGCCTCTGTTCGCTCTAGTTGGCGTTGGCTTGATCTTGGTATTAAGCCTGCCCTTCCTCCTATTCGCCTTCGTGACAACCCTGCTCAACCACATCTCTCTGGAGCCCAAAGAAGCATCCCAAAGTTAACGATAATTGGGGAATGTGTGTTTCCAACTGATCAACCTAGAGGTTTATAAAGGTAAGCCTATTAATTAAGATCCGAAGACGAAAATATATCTAAGTATTATGCCTTGAGCCCACATCAATGCAACTATCAAGGGCTCTGCTTGGATCTCACTAAAAAAACCAAGATTGCTCGTATAGTATAAAGTAAATCCACTACTGGCGTCATCAAAAGTGAACCACCTCTGCTATCAAATCAGGGGCCATTTGGACGAACAACATTGGAAAGCCGATGACAGAAAAACTTCTGCCTTAACTATTTCAAATCAATGTTTCAAATCATCACTAGCAAGACTCCTTTTAATTTTATTACCAGCTTCAAAAAAAACGCGAATTCGTCAGTCTCGCAATCTCTAATCACAAAGAATCATAAAACTATAGCCAAGCCAATTGACAGAGATGAAGCGATCCAGAGACTCTGTTCAGATAAGACTGGAATAGGAAATCAAAAAGATCAATCAAACAAGCCAACCTGTTATATAAATCAACCTGGAAGCAGAGGGAACAATGATTTGATTTAAATCAAATTAAATCAGAAAATCAAAGAAATGAAGCCGCTAGCCACTTAACACTTGATTGCAATAATGTGCATACAGATTGCTCTGAAGGTGGAAACTTAAATATCTATTTCACGCATTGAAGCAACAATGAAATGCATTGCATAGGTATCTCAGCTCAAATTAGAGGGTTTGTCGCTAGCCAACAAAAAGATAGCCCGAACCGAATGGCAGCCAAACAACTGTTAGCAGAGTTTATTGACCAGATGTAAAAATCCTTAAACTTTAGCTAATCATGAAAGTCAATCTGAACTGAGTCTAAGGGCAAGAAATTATCAAACAAGATATTGTATGTTCCCATAATTGAGATAGCGATGGGTATTCTGAATCCATCTGATCAAAACAAGATTGGCTCTAAACTGTTGAAGATGATCCTTATTTTAGGCTTACCCCCCTCTTTTTGTGCTTCGTGACAGGGCTCCATAACCCCCTGCATCTAAAACCAAAAGGAGTTGCCTATGGTTAGTAATCTTGCCTGAATTTGATGTTCCCATCCTGGTTAACCCCAAAGGCTTCAAAAGAGGCTGCAATACCCTCAGAAACTGAACAGCACGCCGTTCTAGGTACAGGGCTGCATGACCCGCTAACCACAGATCAGGAAGAAGCTCTGTTTGCTTGTGGCTGCTTTTGGGGAGCCGAAAAGGGTTTCTGGAAATTGCCTGGGATCATCACCACGGCAGTGGGTTACGCCGGTGGTCATCAAGAGCAACCGACCTATCAAGCGGTCTGCTCAGGACGTAGTGGACACACTGAAATCGTACGGGTAGTGTGGAATAAATCCGTCATTGACTTCAGCGACCTCCTCAAATTGTTCTGGGAATGCCATGACCCCACGCAAGGAAATCGCCAGGGTAATGATCGAGGGAGTCAATATCGATCGGCGATTTACACCACAACGATTCAGCAGATGGAGCTTGCGCAGACCAGTCGAGACAGCTTTCAGCAACTCTTAAGCAAGGGTGGTTTTGGAGCAATTACAACTGAAATCAAAGCCGATCAACAATTCCATTATGCCGAGTCCTATCACCAGCAATACCTAGCAAAACCCGGAAGCAGACCATACTGCTCTGCAATGCCTACTCAGGTTGCTCTAAATGATTTCCCAGGTGCAAACTTTAAATTACCAGTAAGTGTCTGGCAAGAATATGATTGGTCAATTAGTCATTGCGTTCTAAGATCTGGAAATGAAAAAATAAAGCTCTAGAAATAGCACACTTAAAAGGTAGAATCTCAAACCAAGTTAACTCAAGACATGCAACCAAAGCTTCAACCATACACGAAAGGAGGCGTCGAGTTGGGCAAACTTTTCTTGCAATTAAAGAATCATCAACCCCATAGATAATGCAATCATTGTCAACTTTTCTCCGAGCAATAAAGTCTTATGGCTAGATAAATGTCGAAGTCAGTCAAATAGCGGAAAAGTTAGTCAAAGCACACTCAAATGCTTAGATCATAGCAATTGACAGGTCATAAGCGACTTCCTAGCATTTCTGCATCCATGGCATTCTAAGAATTTCGGCAGTAACTCTATTTACTTATTGATCATACCTCCAGCACCGGACTTGCTTCGCTATTGCATAGATGAATCTTGAATTTCCTCGCCAATTGGTTCAACCCTTCCACCAAGTTGTTTAGCAAGAAACTTCTCAATAACTGCATAAAGGGCTAGTGACTTTCTCAGGACTGCAATCCCATGACCTTCGCCTGGAAAAACAATGAAGTTAACAGGCAAGGCAGAGCCAAAGTTGCTCTAAGCAAAAAAATCTTCTCATTGATCATTAATCGTTTTTTTTGAAAAGTGTGACTAGAAATACTCATAAAGAGAAGTAGACGCTTTCAAATAACTTTTCCCATTCAAATTTGATATAACCTACAACTCAAGCAAGCAGATCACCAACATGGAGCAATGAAGCCACCCTTACCAGATCGATTGGTAATGCTTGCCTTAGCGGCCACTCTAATGATTGTCTTCTGCCTGATCTTCTCCTTGAGGCCTGCCGGTCAACAGGGGAAAGAACCAGCTCTACAGTGGCGGGAGGCCCCAGAGCCAACCTCAGGATCCTTACAGATCTAACCACCCCTGCCCATCTGAGCCCTTGTAGAAGTGGCAAAGTGGTCAGGATTCAGCATCAGGTTGCTGATCTTGCCCTCACCATCAGACCCACAGCAGCCACGCAGGTTTCTTCCGCTCCCTAAGGGCTTGGTTGAGCTCTATGGGCTAATCGCAGTTCTGATGGTGGTCATTCCCGAGTGGCTTGCTGAAGTCAGCTTAAACATCGAAAACAGCACCAGCGAAGCTCAGCTTCCGATGAGGGCGCGCGCATGGAGAACGTTGCCTGAGCTGCAATTGGCAGCAATGAACCTTTCTGAATTGAGACAGCTGGCGCATCAGCTCAAGCTATGGGGCTACGCGAGCGAAAGCCGTGATCAGCTGTCAAGGCGACTCTTAAGGCGATTGAGCAGAAAATTGCCTTCAAAACGGATCAGATCGGCCAGTAGGCAACGCAATACCCTGTGATAGCTTGACTAAGCCGGGGCGTGGCGCAGCTTGGTAGCGCACTACTTTGGGGTAGTAGGGGTCGTGGGTTCAAATCCCGCCGCTCCGATTCCGTGCATGACTGAGATCTCAGTCTTCAGGCCACTTCTCATGAGAGAGGTGGCTTTTTTGATTCATCAACATCTATATAGATTTTGTCAATGGAATTATTCAAGAGTCAATGAAGAATCCAAGCAAAATAACCATAGAGTGGGCGCACAATAAAAAACATTGCAAGCGATGCTACTTCTGCTATCAAGACCGTTACTCGCCTATTAGTTACTCAATCTGCAATAGCGAACCGCAATGGCGAGCCAAACAACCCATGATTCGACCGTTGACGAGTGCTGTCATCAACAAATTAAAAGGATTGATCTAAGCTTAAACAATTGATCTCCTAGCAAAAAGCTACTCAAAGGCATGATTGCAAATCAACTAAGTGCTAAGTAAAAACAACAATATATTTCTGAAAGCACGTATATCTAAAGACCTAAAAAGTATTACTATCCATTGATTTAATGGGAGCGTCTAACCTAAGGTCTAAGATGATATCAATCTTTGAACGATTTATCAACTAGTATTACACAATAAAAAATAAAAAGCTTTGCTAGAAAGATTGTTCCTAGCGAGACATTAACGATTCATGACCGTTCAGAGCAATTGGGCTCCAAGCAAGTTGATTGGAACCTGGTTGCAACTGAATAGCAATGCAACCAACGATTAACCCGTCCCCGCTGGCTAGGTGGAACCTCCTCAAGCAACTGGGACAACTCCAAGGCACCCAAACGCCTGAGTTCCCTCACATCCACATGCCAAAGGGCCTCAGCCTCACGGATCAAACGCGCCCAAGTTCGTACCTGCTGCCACTGACGCAGCCGAGATCGTAGTGGATCACATAGAAGTGAACGACTGAAAGTCCACTGCCTAGAGCGTTGATGGTGGCTGGGTAAAGCATCCATGTGTCTACCTTGACGAATTCAAAGCCGATCCATGCAAAATCACCAGTGCGCTTCGGAGTTCTGAAGCAAATCAGCTCTTTCCATTCCAAAAAGACAGCATCGACTCTGTTCCCATCGTTTAAGAGGGCGCAGCAAGATCAACACCCACCTGCAATCCACCGGCATTAGAGTACGCAAAGCGCTTGCAGCAAAAGGGTAGAAGTTTTCACATATCCACCTTATGCAATGGCAAGCTGATCTCGATTGTGCCGTCGCAAAAGCTAGAAGTGTTGATAGCGATGCTAAGAGAAGCACATCAGAAGTTCGCGGTTAAGCCTATGGGCCGTGCTTGCAATCAAAGAATGGATCAAGTTGTGGGTCGATTAGCTGTTACTGAGAGTCAAGCAGAAAAGAACAGGTTTAAGCAGAATTTTTTTTATTTGGGTAACACTGGCAGCGAAAAAGATTTGGCAATTTACTTTCAAGATACTGTGTTTAGTTTACGGCGAAAGAAACTAATATTTTAATCATGATAAATGCCAGTCATGCATTAAAGACGCTTGACGATAATCAAAGTTTTCAATGGGAAGGCTGAACTCTATTGAGGGAAGTTAATCAATAGCAGAAAGAGGCTAGCCGAACATGCTGCGTTAAAGATTCCAAATGGTTACTGGAACTTATGATAGGCATTGAATTAGAAACTGCACAGGATGCAGAAAATTAATCATTGGCAACTAATTACAGCTAAGTGGCAAGAACCAAGATAGGGCTGATGGCTTGGAGCGAGAGTGTGGCTTAAAATTATTGACAAGCACCTGAAAAGTAGTTTATGAAGGCATGAGAATCTCCTATAAGGCTATCTACCTATCACATAGAGAGAAAGATATCATTTACCAGTGAAATTATTGAGGTAGTTTGCGATGGCAAAGTTAATCAAGATTGCTTGCCTCCTTTCGTCATTACTTAATCCTAAAAAAGCTAGATCGGATTCAAGATCCGCAAAGACCAATTCGAGAGCAACCTTGACCTCTGGACGCTGCTGAAAATCACGAAATTCATCTGTAGCAGTACTAAGCAATTCATCGACATCAGTTGATAAGCCCATCGATTGACGTTGGAGGAGATAGGCTTGTATCTGCTGATAAATTTTTGCAGAAATAGGAACATTTCCCCATGAAGCACGCAGACTGTCCTTGCTAAATACGAACTCTTTATCGTTAGACATTTTAGGCTCCTTCAGCGATTCTATAATCAAACATACACATCATGGGGCCAATAGATGATAGATGGTTTGCTAATTTTATAATAGCAGCCTATTTGTCAGACTAAGATGAATTTTAGACTTCTGGCAAAGATTTGCCTTACGACAAGTAAATACAATTGCTTTGTTCAGCTCTTATAAGTCTAAAAGTTATAAAGTAAAGATTGTGAGCCTGTATTCTATAGATACTTTCCCTTATTTTAATCAAATCTGCCTATTGCTTCATCTGTATGAATACAGCCTAATAGCCGTAGATGATGGAAGATCTCTGGAATTGGGTTGAATGAGTACCTTCTATAGGGACTATGTATTTAAGTTTTTATTGATTAATGAAGAAGGGTTAAAAGGCTTGGCTTGAGATTGTCTAGGGCCTTGATTTGCCAGGTCAAGGATAGAAGCATTAAGCTCTAACTCAGAAATTCCAATATTATCTCCGCATGTCTCGAAAATATTCGAGGCGATGAATGAAGCAATATCTTCTTTAGGAACTGCCATGACTTCTTTTAAAGCCCCTGAGCGCATTAAGCTACTTATCATTTGACGCCCAGCAACTAAGGCAGCTTGATCTGGAGGGCTTCCGTCTACGATCGCAACACAGTACTTATCGGAGAAAGTTTGGCCCACCTCCGATACCGCAGGGGACAGCTCAAAGTCGTCTGCGAAGGCTGGAGTGGAACTGAGAAAAGAAGCGAGCAGAAGTATTGCAGCAACAAAGATGGACAAGAAATAACTAGACAAATTACGAATCTGGTTCATGACCTCTTTAAAACTTTACTAACTAAAAGATACCGAACTGTGGGCCAAACAACCGCCTGACAGGAGAAGATGAAGCGATTATTCATTTAATGCAGAGGGCTAAGCAAATCTTTTCTTTCACTTTGAATGCGATTGCAACAAACTTAGGTATTGCTGCTCATTCCACTATTTAAGCATCAGCTTGCGCAGATAAAAATGGTGGTCCTATCAAAACCTGATTAACCTGTTCTCATTTGTAGTTTATTTGTTCAGAACACCTGCAAAAGTAGCGACTTTAATTCCTGAGCTACTCCAACAGCGAGAGCGTGCATAGACTCCAAGAGTGTTGCCTATGTCATCAGAGAAAATAGCATCGATGTTGATCTAAAAAATTGAACGGCGAATTAGCTAAATTACGACAGTCGATCATGTTGCCGCTAGGCAATAAAGCAATTTAACCCTGGCAAATCTATTCTTGCTGCCTTTCTTTTTTTACTTCTTCAATCACAACTGAAAGATATAGGCTCAACCAAAGCCAGCTAGTGCCAGTCATTTGGATTAGAAGCGTTGATGCAGCTGCTAGAGATACATTGATCAACACATTTGCTCGCATCGGCAATAGATCATGGGTAGAAAGACCTATTAATCATTGCTTTATCTAACCGCTGATTAACCTTTAAAACCATCATGCTTATGCCAGATTAAACTGAGTGTAGTATCGGAAATCTAAAATGTTGGCTGAATTCAAAACTCTATTCGAGCTTAGCCAAGAAGGATACTTTAAAAAGCTGATGGAATCAGTCAGAGAGTTATTAGATGTCCCAGTCAATACTTTTAGCAACAGCACAGTTAGCAGTCAAATCGTGATTGGAATCATCGCAATTGTAATCCTGGGTGTTATCATTTTACCGTTCGGAGCAACCGAAGCTTCGATCAAGGCTTGTCAAGTCAACACAGACAAAAAACTCGTCAAAGTTGGCGGCTCGGTAATCGTTGTAATGACCTCACTTAGTGCCATACTCTACCTCGAAGTCTTGAAGCTATATGGAGTGTTTAGCACTAGCTGAAGATTGAGACCTCCACCTAGCCAACGAACGACTTAAAAACCCTTATGTTTATCACTAGCCTTAGTGAATGCATATCTTCTTAGCAATAAGACGATTGGCTTCAATTCATTGGAACTAATGAAAATATTGAATGACCTCAATGAAAGGCTCTGCTTTCTTTTGATTACTGTGCAAGTCTAAGTCATCTTCTCCTACAAGCAGTGGAGCTTTTTTAACTGGAGGGGCAGCAATCATGATCTATCAGTAGGGTTCCGATCGCTGCAATCTGCCCAAAAGATTTACTTATGAAGTTTGAAGAGACAGAAGCTCTCTGAAGATATCTGGCAAAGATTCGCCAATGGGTCTTAATAACTTACGCCTTGCTTTACAGTTCTTTGGAGTAAGCTTACCAACCTCTTTCCCCTCCAATTGAATCTACATCCATGCCTACTTAAATACCCAGGATTTGAATTCGCGGACAACTTTTTAGCTAGACAGCTACCAAAATAGTGTCCCTAAGTTGCCAAACCATCAGACCACGCGTCACAACCAGAAGAAGGGATAGAAATGCTATTCCAACACATAAAGGGCAATGTGGAAATCCCACTCAGCACTTCGCCAACTAATCAATTATTAGCCGGAGATTCAAAAATTGTCCGCGAATAATGACACATTGATACTTTACGGGGCAGTTCGTCGATCTCTCAGTGGGGTAGCAACGCCAAAAAAGTCGCCCCTTAACGTGCCTCCAAACTAGCGCAGAGCTTGCTCAAAATCTTCTAGAGAGCATTCATTCTCTATTCAGGTTCGTCAAATCCATTGGATTAAAAAGGGCACCCGCGTCGGATGCCCTCAAGTCCAGGACTCATTTCCAGGGTATCTGCGTCCTTGGACTCGTATTTGATGATTAGCCAGGAGGGGAACATGGCGGAATGAGTAAAAACACTTGTTCAGACTATGAGCTGCATTTAGGAGATGCAGCTTGCAGAACTGGTTCATGCAGGGGCTCTCTAAAGCAATAGCAACCCTTTTTGCCAGACTGAAAAGCATCGATTCTATGCAGCCAAATCAGGTCATAGCAATAGGTTTGCTTTTCACTCAAAGCCCTCAGTGTGCAAGCCCACAGCAATGAGTAAGTGAGTTCATCACCTTAATCATTGATCGCGTAGATGGTGTGTTAATCGGGGAGACTCAGCCTCCTGAACCCACACCATCTAATGAACTTCAAATCCGCCCTTGCTGCTACCGGACTAGCAGTGATTAGCACAACATCAGCACGGGCCATCAGCACTCCAGCACAAGCAACTGTTGGTTGTGGTCGCGGTTGACGCTATTCCAACAGTTACGGCGGATGTGTCGTGAATCACCAGCGGAGACCTGTTTAGGTTCCTATATCACGCCATTATTCCCCCATTTAACGTAGTTCGATCTATAGACCTGCCTATCGAAACGTCTATAGGCCCGTCTATCGCCCTTAACACTTGCGTCCTAGGCCCGGAATTGGTGGTGTCATTTCGATTGGACTCTAAAGTCAAACATTTAAAAACAAAGCTTTTAACCCGCCTAGCGCGGGTCTTTTATTAGACAACTTTTAGGCCTACCTACAGATGGGGCAGACCTTTCAAAAGATCGTGGATGGCTATAGCGGCTCAGCAAACGTAACCTGGAGAAGAATGGTTGATGCTTATCACAGGTTCATCAACGCATGATTGAAAGGTCCGGTGGAAGGACCCCTATACAACGTACTTTCGTCTTGGCCTATTCCCATGATGCAGCGGGATACTTATTTGCCGCCGTTGCAGATCTGGACTAGCTTCAAATTGGACTCGAGTTGACCATCAGTGTCTGCCTTTAGTGCTTGCGCACAACGATGAAAGAATCGTGACTGCTGGGCAATCGGTTCAATCTGAATTGCGAAGTAGATAGTTGAGAAGGTTGCTAGGCCTGTTGCCAAGATCGCCAAATAGGGATAGAGGTGAGCACAAAAATCTCGAGTGTTGTGAGCTTCTTTGCCTCGAGATCGATAATAAGTGGTTTAGATGATCAATTGTGGATTCTCTATTTAGCTGGATTAAACATCATCGCCTTCAAAACTTCGCGCTATCTCGTGATACAGCACTAGAGGGGCTGTTCTGACGAGGAAGTACGATAGCCGATATAAAGACAGGTAGAATAGATAACTATGCGGTAAGATAAGGTGAAAAGCTATTCAAGAACAAGAAGATCCCTCTACAGAGCGTAGGGTTGGCAAACATACGTTGAGCTGGCCAGGAGCGGGCACTATCACTGAACACTGTTCAAACCATTGAACGCGGATTACACCAACTTTTTCCTAACCACAAGCAATGCGATGATCCTCCTATTGCAGAGATAAAGTCTCTATGGATAGGAAGGCAGCCAATGAACTAAAATAGTTTATCATAGGCATATTCGAAAACAACTCATCAAAAGTTTAATCATGCATGATTTGCAGTGGTTACAAAGTCAAATCTGGGAAGTCCAATAAAGGAAACCAAACTAGACCTATGTTGGATGGATACAAAAAACTACAAAAAGCATTGCTGTAACATCGAAATTGCTCTCTGCTCTGGCTGGACGATAGAAAAGTATGCTGTCTAAAGTTCAGAGTAAATGACATAAATGCTTCGACATCTTCAGTGCAATGCTTGGGAAATTCTTAATAGGTCAGGTAGGTTTTAGTGCAAGCACAGAGTTTGCTATTGCCAAGGCAGTCCCTAGAGTCATCTGTTAAAATACTGCCAGAAGTATGGTTTTGGCTTGTAGAATCCCAATGAAGTGGCATAAGAGACTACTGAAGCTATGGCAAATGAGTCGTCCAATCATTCCGTATCTGGTCAAACTGCAAATAACTACTACAAAGATGGTGAAAAAAAATATCGTTTAAATGATTATCAAGGGGCAATTGATAGTTACAGCATAGCAATTGAGATCAATCCAAATAATGCCATTGCATACAATAATCGAGGGAATGCAAAAGATGAACTAGGCGATTATCAAAGCGCACTGAATGATTACAATAAAGCAATTAAAATCAACGGACTCGATGCCAGCTTTTACATCAATAGAGGTGTTGTCAAGAGGCACTCGAATAACATCAAAGGGGCAATCGATGACTACACGAAAGCTATTGAACTAGATCAACAACATGCAACTGCCTATTACAATAGGGGGGTTGCTAAATTCAATCAATCCGACAACAAAGGTGCTATCAATGATTACACTAAGGCTCTTGCCCTAAATCCAAAACATGCAAAATCATACTACAACAGAGCGATTAGCAAAAACAATATTAATGATATAAAAGGTGCAGTTTCAGACTACACAAAGGCAATTGAGGCAATGCCTCTTTTTGCCTCTGCCTATTACAATCGCGGCAATTTAATGGAGAGGCTGGGCCGAAGGCAAGCAGCGGTTACTGACCATGAGAAGGCGCTAGAAATAAAGCCACAACTTATCACTGCGATGAACGAGCGTGCTGAAAATAAAAACGTAGTTGAGAATAAGGTTGTAAATGATTTGAGCAATGAAGAAGACAGAAATCATCAAGATGCATTTTATTATTACAGCCAAGGCAATGCTGAACAAACGCGAAGCAAAAATCAATCAGCGATCGACTATTATACCAAGGCGATAGAAGTCAATCCATACTATGCCGAGGCATACAACTACAGGGGCCTTGCTAAATACAACCTCTGTGACTATCAAGCCGCACTTGAGGATTACAGCAAGGCAATAGAAATTAACTCGATATATGAAGATGCCTACATTGGATGCGGTCTTGCAAAGTCTGCATTAAGTGATTATCAAGGTGCAATTGGAGCCTATGAGAGGGTACTAGTCATTAACCCTAAGAATGTTGCTGCCTATAGAAATCGTGGTATTGCTAAAGAATTGGAGGGAAATCTAGAGGGTGCTTGTTCTGATTGGAGGGAGGCCGCCTCGCTAGGGGATGCAGATGCTGCAGAATGGGTGAAGGTACAATGTTTTTAAGGTACCCGCTTCTGCCAACTGTGGAATCACAAAAAAGAAGCTGGGCAAAGCCCATAAATACTTCTTTCAAGTTAACGCTAAAGCCGTACTAATGACATGGTACTATCTATGATCCTGCTTAAAGAATTTCTCTTGCTGCTAGATACTCAGCCATAGTCGCAAGCTAGTTTAATATGTAGAATCAGGATAGCTTTGTTATTGGCACATGCGCCGATAAGACAATTTACCTTAAACCCAGGCGGCAATTATGCAATAAACTGTTGAAGATACTGTATCCCTACGAATAAAAACACCGGAAACGCAACTTTTCAGACAAAGCCATCCTACGGTATAAATACTTATTCCTGATAGCGAGAACAGTCAACAATTACATTTGCAATCACATGCCTGAGCCCATCCTAAATGAACTAAGTAATACAGTCCAACAATGTCTTGCTTGTATATCCAATCAGAATAAAGGCGAACCAAATATTGAAAAGGCTGATCTTGATTTCTGGCTTGACCCAAAGTCAGTTATTTTCATGACCTCTCCTGAAACGGAGGACATCTATTGTGCAAAGCTTGATGATTTGGATACAAAGAGTGAATTGCTTGAGATAATCCTAGATGAGGCTATTATCTCTACTTTTCTAACAACTGAAGATTTAATTCTAGTACTTGCTGCTCAGGACTCACCAAATTTATATGATGTCAGGATGGCCGCTATTGATAGATCTACTGGATGCGCCCTAATTCGCACTGAGAATCTTTTTAATAAAGACATTCTGGAGCGTAATATACTTAAGGCTATTAGGGACTCCACAGAACCATCAAAGCAATTCTGGTTGCATCGCTACTCCGATAATAAATCATGGCAATTTAGAAAAGTTGCCTACAAACGAATCTCATATCCTGGCAATAATTTTCACAAAAGATTTATTAGTAATTCATACCGTAGACTTCAGTCTTTTGTGTTGGATATCGAAACACATATCCTTTCTAAGTTTAACGAAGTCGAAATACAGGAGGATGAAAATTCTGAGCCATAATTCACCAGCCGGTTAGCTACTCTGGTTTCATTCAACAAACGGTACATCATTTTGTATGATCCTGATTGCTTACTTTATTTTTTCTGGCTCTCCAAATGAATAGAAGGGGTATCCCTACAAGCATCAGCCCTGCATCTGCCAATAAGAAGTTGTTCCATAAATCCATTGGCTCTTTCCATTTTGCTGCACAATTTTAAATCAAAAAGATAAAGCTCGTGGCTAAATTCTAATCTTGATCAAAACAAAGGCATTGATTAGCTAAGACCATCCCATGGCGTTGCTAGAAAGAAGCTTTGTTTTCATCTAGATCAGTAAAAAAATGAGTGCCTAAGACAACACATATGAGCTGATTGAACTGGATAACTAGCCTGGCAATGATTTTGATATAAATTTCACTGCCAATAGTAACTAAAGTTAGGATGACTCATATGCCCAAGCGCTTGAACGAAATCGACCCGAGATCACAGCAAGGTTAATTATAACTCACAATTTTTCAATCCGACAAAGAGCATTTTTCGTTAGCAAGTTAGTTGAGACCATTTCAACCCAAAACTGAGTGCAAGTTTAGGTGAGATTGATAGATGGTCTACATCGAAAATATCGATATTTGCAAGAAGAGAAATAGAATCACTGGTCTTGTATGTTCTGGTCTTTAATATCCTTGCAGCTAGGCATGAGTTGTGTGGTTAACTGACAAAGCTTCCGGCAATATAGAGATTGAGGTATTATATACTACAGCAATATATTATCTTACCCTCTTCCATGAATATTTAACTTATGACTAAATCAAGCAAAAGGAATTCTCCATCATTGGCAAAGAAGCATTTACAATCGACTTTACGACATTGCTTGCCATCCTTATGGGATCGATTAACGAATTGAGAAGGGCAGTGTAACCATTTAGAAATTACAGGCCCTGATCAAGATGCTATGCAGCAGCTTAGGCTTCAATGTTCTACTTTATGGATCACCACTGATAAAGGAGCCACCTGATGAGTTGGAAAGTTGCAGATATCCCTGATCAAAAAGGAAGGGTTGCATTAGTAACAGGTGCCAATAGTGGCCTTGGTCTTGAGACATCCAAGGCATTGCTTAACAAGGGTGCCAGAGTCATTATGGCTTGTCGCTCACTACCCAAAGGTAAAGATGTACGCCAAGTTATTCTCGAGAGCAATGATTCCACAAAGCTTGATCTGATTGAGTTGGATCTCGCTGATTTAGCGAGCGTTAGGCGTGCAGCTGAGCAGGTAGAAAGCCAATACAGCCGAGTGGACCTTCTAATTAACAATGCTGGAGTGATGGCTACTCCAAAGACCCTCAGCAAACAGGGTCTGGAGCTTCAGTTCGCCGTTAATCATCTTGGCCACATGGCATTAACACTAAAGCTCCTACCCTTACTCGCGAAGCAACATGGAGCAAGGGTTGTTACCGTCACTTCTGGCGCACAGTACATGGGTCGAATCGCATGGGACGATCTTCAAGGAATCAAGCACTATGACCGCTGGGCTGCCTACTCACAAAGCAAACTTGCGAATGTGATGTTCGCCTTAGAGCTCGACAAGCGAATGCGCCAGACAGCAAGTGGGATCACATCATTGTTGGCACATCCAGGTCTGGCACGCACTAATTTGCAGCCTAAATCTGTTGCTGCGAACAAATCCTGGCAGGAAGGCCTTGCTTATCGGTTAATGGATCCCATGTTTCAGAGCGCTGCAATGGGGGCCCTACCACAATTACATGCTGCAACCGCGCCAACTGCTCAAGGCGGCGAACAATACGGACCTAGATTTAACTTTAGGGGTTACCCGAAGCTTTGCCGCATTGCCCCATTGGCACTTAGGGAGGAAGACCGTCAAAGGCTTTGGAGCATCAGTGAAAAACTTTTAGAGATTTGAACTTGCCATTAACAAGTATTTTAACGCTTTCCTTGGTTTAATCTGTCACTTTTGACTCTCACAGCTATGATCTAAAGGCAGTGAATTCCGCCCATGCCTGAAGAGCCAATTGAGAATCCTTCAGACAATCCAGTCATTGAGCCTGAGGCAGATGAAAAAGTAGAAGCTGAAAAGACTATTCAAATCCCAGAGGGCTCTAGAGTGGTCACAATCATTATCGACAAAGGAGAGGTAACTGAAAAAGTGTATCAATCACCCGATGGAGATAGGATAATCGTGAAGTACTAAAAATATTCAGATCAAACTCCCTAAAGGTTCAATCCTTGCAACTCAATCAGGGAAATATTAGTGACCATTTCAAAAGGAATAGATGTAGGTAAAAAATCATAGATATCCAATGAATTCCCAGGCTATAGCTTCTTGTAAACAATGACAATAAAGTTTACTGCCTGAAAGTAAAAGCAGCTAATATCTTGGCATGATTATATTAAGTGAGCGTCTATATTTTATCAAGTCAAACACCTGTATTCAATTAATCAGGATCTAATGGTATTTGCTTGTAAGCCAGTGCTGTTCGCCGGGCCAGCCTTAGAAAAGGATATATTAGCCTCGAGCGAAATGGTGAAGACATCAAAGTCTTAAGAACAGATAATAGCGGAGCGGATGGTTCCATTTTTTTACATAGCCACTGAATGGCCTCAGCTCCATGAAAGGCCTCATCGCCTACGATTAATATCGCTCCATCTCTGAGATCTAAGCCTCGAGATTTTAAATTATCTCGTAAAGGCTTTTCTGCTCGTCCATCACATATTTCCAAGCCCTGAACACCACTACGTAACTCGCTCAATTCTGCAAAGTGGAGACAAAAAGGACAGCCGCCATCATAGATAAGTAACGGAATTGATGAGTAGCTTTCAAGCAATGGTGTTTGCAGTCTCATGCATTCATCTTAAGTTCGTGATTGAGGAGGTGAAAGGTCATTGCCCAGAATCTTATCAATCTCCTGGATTATTTTAGTCCGATTCTTTAGGCACTTCGAGAGTTCCCACTCGAAGCCTCAACTGTTCTAAAAGCATGACAGGGTCAAAAAGGATCGGCAGCAGATGAGGGCTCTTGACTTCGCGGAAGAACAAGATGCCTGGTATTTCCGGCAAGAACATTCGCCAGGCCAGCCAATTGGCAAATGGGAAGCGGCGTATCTCCTCGTCTACTCGCCATATCACGAGATCTTTGTCGGTTAATTCTAAACGCAGCAGATAAGCTTGCACAAGCAAAAATACTGCGAATCCACACACCACAATCGTCGCCCAAGGATGGAGAGGGAGCGGTAGCATTGCTAGGCCAATAACGTACACCAATACAGGTAAGCGGATGTTTGGTTTGAGAATTACGCTCTGGCTTTGAACAGGCTGGCTTTCAGGTGTCGATGACATTACTACTGAACTGAGGTTGTTATTAGGTTTTTGCCTCTACCTCTTTTTAGATGATTTTCTGTAAAAAGAGTTTTAGAAGGTTTTTTTTCGTTATGATTTTAAGCTGCATCGTCAGCAGACTGAGAGCTTATGAAAGCTCTGCCACATCCTCATTTTCCTAGGATTAGCAACGGGATATCAGCAGTGTTCTTGAAGGGAGCGCAGTTTGCAACAACGAATCGAAAGTTTTTTTGGGCTTAGGTTTTAGTCGGGTTCGTTCTTCGCGACTTAGCCACAACAAGATCACCACCAGGATTGGCATTAAAAGGTCTGTAAACAAGATTGTTCCAACATTGGAGGGAGCATCATTGGACTGGACAACGCGCAAATAAACATGCCCGAGCCCATCGACGAAGAACCAGCTGGCATAGGCAACGATCGAGGCAACCAAATAGTCACGACTTCGCTGCCAGAAGCTACTCAACCCAAGGTTGCCAATGGTGAGATGGCGAATGCCACTTCATTCTGGAATGGGCGATTAGGCCAGCCGATCTGCTCAGCGATGAACTGGCCAAACGCTATATGCATTGCGAATCCATACAGTCCCCCCTAGACCCATGACCCAAAAAGCGATCCAGAGCAGGGTTGCTTCCGACCAGCGACTGACATTCCAACTACGGCGAACCTGCAGGGCCCCGCATAGCAAAGAAATCAATGCGGTCCAAAGAACGATTTGGCCAAAGATCAAACGGACCAAGTGATTCATCGGATAAATTATTTCCCTCAGGACATTTAAAAAGCATGTTGTGAGAATCTTTTAGAGGGATATAAGCCCAAAGAAGCAAACTTTGCATTTCAAGATCGTTTACCAAGACTGCAACCGTCTATGGCTTGATTGATCTGATAGCAATCGGTTTGATGGAACTCTTTTCAGCCAAGCTCCTTGGCGAAATGGTGAAACACAATGTTGAACCCTTGTTTTGCATAAAAACGATGGGCTCCAAATCGCTCCACGCCTGCATCTAGATGGATCTGTCTGCAACCCGCATCCCTTGCGATCGCCTCCAAGTAGCGCAACATCTGAACTGCCAGACCCTGGCCCTGATAGGTGGGGTTCGTCACAAGATCTCCCAGATAGAAGTATTTGCCAAGCGATAGGGAAGAAGCCAAGCGATATCCCGCCAGGACTGCCAATGAAGAGAGTTGCTTCTGATCAGTTGGATTGAGGTCTTGAAAGAGACCCAAAAGCACATAGCCATGGTCATTGCGTTGCAGCCCAAGACGGCTGATGAAATCAGCCTTGCCGAGTTTCGGATGAAGGTGGCGGATCAGGCCATAGGCCTCGTTCAACTCCGAAGGGGTGTTGAGTTCATGGATCATCAACCAACTCAGTTGTTTGTTATTGCACCTCCCATCTTGCAAGGCTTCCTTGCTCAAACAACGTCGTTAAGGTCATACATAGAAACAAGAAAAAAGCATGGCCCTGCATCGTTCCAATCCCCGCTCCAACGATCTGGAAGAACATGCCATTGGGGAAACCATTGATGCATTGGTCTCACCATTACCACGCACGACTTTCCCGCAAGAGTGCCGTCCTGCATTAACAACATTTAATTTGCTCAAGGAGGAATTATTGCTTGATGGCAACAGCAAACAAAATCTGGCCACCTTCTGTCAGACCTATGAAACCCAGCAGGTAGCTGAGCTAATGGCCCTCGCGGTTGACAAGAACCTGATCGACAAGGACGAATATCCCCAAACCGCAGAGATTGAACGCCGTTGTGTTTCGATGATGGCTGATTTATGGCATGCCCCCGGTGAAGCTGTGGGCTGCTCCACCATCGGTAGCAGTGAGGCCGCCATGCTGGGTGGCTTGGCTGCGAAATGGCGTTGGCGTGAACATCGCAAAGCGGCAGGTCAGTCGATCGATCGCCCCAACATGGTTTGCGGCAGTGTACAAATCTGCTGGACGAAATTTGCCCGCTACTGGGACGTTGAGTTGCGGGAGGTGGAGATGACCTCCGGCGAGCTCTGCATGTCTCCAGAACGAATGCTGGAGCAAGTGGATGAGAACACCATCGTTGTGGTACCTACCCTGGGCGTCACTTATCACGGCCTATATGAAGACGTACAAGCCATCAGTCAGGCCCTCGATGAGCTGCAACAGCGAAAAGGACTCGACATTCCTATCCATGTGGATGCAGCCAGCGGTGGCTTTCTTGCTCCTTTCTGTGCCCCTGATCTAGCTCCCTGGGATTTCCGCTTGCCGCGCGTGAAGTCAATCAACTCCTCTGGCCATAAGTTCGGTTTAGCTCCTCTGGGTGTGGGTTGGGTTCTTTGGCGTGAGTCCCGTGATCTACCGGAAGGATTGGTTTTCCATGTGAGTTACCTAGGAGGCGATATGCCAACGTTTCAGATCAACTTCTCGCGGCCAGCGGGGCAGGTGATCTCCCAGTACTACGACTTTGTCCGTCTAGGTCGCGATGGTTATCAAGCCATCCATGGAGCGAGCTATGCCAATGCTCAATATGTTGCTCAAGAACTCAAAAGGCTAGGCCCATTTGAGTTGATAAACGATGGCAACCCAGCAGGTGGCATCCCCACGGTGGTATGGACATTGCGAGCCGACCAAGAGCTTGGTTTTAACCTTTACGACCTCTCTGATCGACTGAGATTACGTGGTTGGCAAGTGCCAGCTTATCCATTCACAGGTGAGCTTGCTCATCAAGCCTTTCAGCGGATCTTGGTAAAACGCGATTTCTCACGTGAAATGGCTGATCTCCTACTTACCGACATCCGCAACGCCATAACTCATTTCGAGAGTCATCCTGTCAAGATCAGTCTTAACGCTAATGAAGCAGCGTCTACTAATCATCTCGGCCGTTCAATGGTTGAATGCCGTGATGCGCATGGATGATGCCCCACTATTGGGGGCTTTGAATTTAAAGCGGGAGCATCCTCCAAACCTTCAGTCGCATTATTCAAGTCCATGGGGCACGACAGCTTGGCGGGAAGATGTTCCTGTTAGAGACAGACCGCATGATTTAGAAGCTCATTCACCTTGGGGGCTGTGGACAAGTCGTCGTCTGCGAAAAGGCCATGGACCGCTGGAGCAAGGAAAGTATCGAACCTTGGCTCCGAAGCATATGGTTCAAGCATTACTGCGTGGGAAAGACGTCCATCGTCTTGAAGTTCGAACGGCCGTGGCGTTCATCATTGGTCCGCTGTTGTTCGTTATTGGCAGTGTTTTGCTGATGAGCAAACTTGGCTCGGGTGCAGCGCTCTTGGCAATTGGCTCCGTTTTTTTTACGGCAGGAGGTTGGTTTCAGTTGGAACAGGCATTGTTGGTGACCCGTGGTTTGCTCAATCGGAAGCAGCGCTGGGGCTGGTGTGGAATTTGGTGTGCGCTAACGCAAAGCATTGGCACCGTTCTTTTCAACATTGAGACATTTTCAACCTGGGGGTTGCCTACGCTGAATGGAGCACCATGGCTAATGCTGGAGGTTGCTCCCAACATTCTCGGGTCCGTGCTGTTTGTTATTTCGGCGATCTTCGGGCTTCTTGAGGTGGGTCATGGCCGTCTCTTCGTCATACAGCCGCACCATCTTGGTTGGTGGGTGGCTGTTGTGAATGCACTCGGATGTCTGTGGTTTATGCAAGCAGCCATCGCTGCTATCCCTGTAGATTTATCCATACCCGCTGTACTTGATCCTCAGGTTGCGATCCGAGCAACCTTATTGGGAGCCTTAGCTTTTACTGCTGTAGGTGTGCTGAGCCTTGCCGAGTGTAGTGAGGATGAGGTTAAGAGCTTAAATTGCATCTAATAGGGTCTTATCTCTTTGCTGATGATCAATAAAGCTTATTTTGCGACATAAAAAATCAACTTGTCACTAGAAATTAAAGGAATTTTTTTTTGAAATAATAGGTTTCTATTTCTGGAATGCCTCTATTAAGAAGATCTACGTGCTGTCTAAATATCCTGTGGAGTTTCAGAATTGCCTTTGTGAGAAAACACTCATCTGTACAACTCCTACATCCTGGGGGATGGGATTAGGGCCCCAAGGGATAGCAGAAACTGAATAAACGTACAGGCCTGCGGGTGGATTAGTCATCACATTGAAAGCCACAGTGACCTTGGATCCGGGCGGAACAGCTTCCTGAAAGTTGATAGCTATCGATCGATTGCCATCCTCGAAATTGGCAGATACCGGCACGGAGGATTCACGCTGACGTGGCATTCCTAAAAATGCCTTTGGTTGAATAGGACCATAATAGAAAGCAGGCTGGACACCGCGGATCTGTTTTAAGCTGATTCCGCCGAGACCAGCGTCTGCTCCTTGTGGTAACTCGATCACGAAATAGAACTTTGCTCCACCTTCAAATGCATAGCTGCTGTAGTTAATTAGTTTTGCCTTAGTCGGCACTGCCATAAAAGATGTCTGACCATTAATCTCAAGCGCTGGCGAATGGATTGGGAACAGCAAAAACGCCGCAGCCAATGCTGAAGGGATCAGTTGCATCAGCTCGTCAGGAAAGGCGTGGGATTCTGATCAAAGCGATCGTGAATCGGAATTGGAGCACCCATCTCAGGGCTATCGAGCTGGGCTGTTTGTTCAAGGGCTTGACGCAGCCTTCGAGCTGATATCAGTGGCATGTCTCGCGGGACTGAGATGCGATCCCTGAGGTAGCGCAATCCTCTAGCACTTCCTGGATCTGGTGAGCAAGAGGCCCCTAAAGCCATTCGTGTGAGCGTGGCCCTTAAGGGTTGATCAAAGCGAATAGCTCCAAGAGGGTTGAGCTCCAAAAGTCGTTTACGATGCTTCAACACCCTTGACAGAGCAAGACCCTCGGGCCGGGTCTTTGAGTTATCGGGATCAGCCCAACAGGTTTCCAATTCCGCAAGGCCTGCACCACAATCAATAGCTTCTGCCAGTTCTTGTTGTTTTGGATTAGGTGCAACCCAGCATCCACCCATCTGAGGTGGCAAGTCGTGGGCATGGGTATGGAAGTCACCCTGCGTACCTCGATACACCTCCAATTCTTCGAGAGCCTTAAACCACTTATGGATGGCGGGATGTTCTTCCCGCAGGCTGAAACCTTTGTAATAAGCCAATGAGGCATTCATCCTTTCTACATAGGGGATAAACACCACATCAGCGCTTCCTGGGCATGGGCTGGTTGGTGTATTGCTAGCTGGATCCAGCCAAGGTCCTTGTTCTGCTGACAGCTGGTGTTCCATCATCCGGGCTTTGATCTGAAATTGTTCTCGGCCAGCCTGTTCCTGCCTCTGATTCAATCGAGCTGTGCAAAGCCACCGACACCAGGCTCCAAACAGTTGCCGTTCCAGATTCCGCAACTTAAGGGTGCGCGGATCCTCCAACCGATGACCTAGAGGACCAAAGGCATGCTCTAGAGCTAACAAGATCTGATCACTTTCCGTAATCAAGCGACCATCAAGCTCAAGGGCAGGAAGCATTCCTGAAGGCACTTTTTTCTTGAACCAGGCTTCCTTTTGCCCATAGCAGCGCATGGTGACTTTGCGAATCCTGTAGGGGATCTGCTTCCATTCGAGCCAAAGCCACACCTTCTGGCAGTAGGGGCACCAGGCGTGATGGTCCCGATAAAGAGTCACCCTTAAAGCTTTTTCAGATTGCCCAAACAGGCGCAAGGTGGCTTGGGCATTGGTGGGGCCATTGATTCGATCAGCCTCCGGGACTGTTAGCTCTGCTAAGGCCTGCCATTCAAGAGCTTTTGTCGACGCTGCAGCAGGCATAAATCCTTGGTTTGAAGCCGCATCATCATGCCTGTTTCGAGTGCCTTTAGGTGCTTGGACAAGAGGTTCTCAATTCAAATCAAATGATCAACCATTGATGTTGGATAAGCCACGAGTTTCGGCCAATGCTCGATTGCAGAGAATCCACAACTCCTTGTTCTGAATGAGTCATGACAGGTTTACTGATCATTGTCGTCACGATCCCTGAGTAATCCTGGCGTTGCTTTCTTAAGGAGTTGACAATGGATGCAGTGATCCTCGTCTCTTGGAGCATCCTTTTGATCTGATCGTGCTTGGTGCTGGCTCTGGTGGACTAGCCGCTGCTAAGCGAGCCGCAAGCCATGGTGCCAAGGTCGCCATCGTTGAAGGTGACCGTGTTGGAGGGACCTGCGTCATTCGCGGCTGTGTACCTAAGAAGCTGTTGGTGTACGGATCTCTTTATCGGGAACAGCTTGAAGTTGCCCCCAGTTTTGGAGTTGAGTTGAGTGATGCACAGATCAATGCGGGGGTGTTGCTAGCCAATGTGCGTCAGGAAGTGGATCGTCTCAATACTCTTCACATTGACCTGCTAGCCAAAAACGGTGTTGAGCTTGTGACGGGATGGGGGAGTTTTACGAGCCCAAACAGCGTGGCTGTCTCAAGGAACGGAGCCATCGATGCTTCACAGGAACTTTACGGCGATCACATTCTGATCGCGGTCGGTGGGCGTCCCCATCGTCCTGATATCCCAGGTGCGGAGTTGGGCTGGGTTAGCGATGACATGTTCATGCAAAGCAGCTTCCCCGACCGAGTGGTGGTGGTGGGGGCTGGATTTATTGCCTGTGAATTTGCCTGCATCCTCCATGGCCTTGGCGTCGAGGTCATCCAACTGGTGCGAGGGGATCACTTGCTGCGTGGCTTTGATCGGGAACTCTCCACTGCAGTACAGGATGGAATGCAGGAGAAAGGCATTGATCTGCGTTTTGGGGAAAACCCAGCCGCTCTAAAAGGCCAACCTGGCGATCTCGTCTTGTCAACCCAGAGTGGGGAACGCTTCTCTTGTGGGGGCGTTCTTCTTGCTACAGGACGACGACCCTTTTTGCAAGGACTCAACCTTGACGCTGCTGGGGTTGTTTTAGAAGGTCGACGTATTTCAGTGGATGCCAACCAATCCACAAATATCCCTCACATCTTTGCTGTTGGTGATGTAACAGACCGCATCAACCTCACCCCTGTGGCAATCGATGAGGGCAGGGCATTCGCCGACAGTGTTTTTGGACAGAAACCCCGCCAGGTCAATCATGACCTCGTTGCCAGTGCTGTCTTCAGCCAACCAGAGCTAGCCACAGTTGGGCTCACTGAAGAGCAGTCGATTGATCGCTATGGCAAAGATCAAGTCAAGGTCTACCGCGCCCGCTTCCGATCCATGGCTCAGGCCTTGCCGAAGCGAGGGCCCCGTTGTCTTCTCAAGTTAATTGTGGAACGCAACACTGATCGAATCCTTGGTTGTCACATGGTGGGGGAACATGCTGCCGAAATTATTCAGATGGCAGCGATTGCACTTGGAATGGGGGCTACAAAGGCAGACTTTGATCGCACCATGGCATTACATCCCACCGTTTCTGAGGAGTTTGTCACCATGACTTAGGGAGTATTGCTGAAGACAAATTCCATCCATCCTTTTAGTCGATCACTTGCGCCATTTGAGTCATCCAGGCAAGGCCTTAGGGGATCTGTTACGGCTCGGCAAACAATGATCTTTGCGATGTATATGCTCTAATGTTCGTGTCAAATGATATCGGTATCTTCGAATCAGTTGACTCGATTAATCTCCATCTTCAGCAGGATGCTTGATAGATCAATCAACACTTTGAGTTATTCGTTCTTTGCGAAGTTGACGCCAATACAACAAGGCTTGAAGCACGATCATAACGAGAATAATCGGCAGAACAATGCAGAGCATTGTCAATCGAAATCCATCCTGCCAAGTGGGTAGGGTGCGGGGGAGAACTTGATCGATCACATAAAAAACGTAGAGCCCTACGAGGATCCCTCCTTCAAGCCGGTTAATACGTCCCCTGGTCCAAAAAATTGGCATGCAGGCAAGCGTGGTAAGCACCATCACAGGTAGATCTCGCTCAATGATCAAGCGATCGACTTGCAGCCCAGCCCCACCAGAGACCAAGGCACAACTGCTTAGGACCAGAAGTTGATTGAGCAAGCTGCTGCCCACCACATTGCCGATCGCAAGATCTGTGCGGCCTCGTAGAGCAGCCACCAAAGATGTAAACAATTCCGGCATTGAGGTGCCAGCAGAGACGATCGTGAGCCCGATGACGGTCTCACTCACTCCTAAGAGTGAAGCAGCATCGCTTGCCCCTTTAACCAGCTGATTCGACCCGACGGTCAACAACAGGATGCCAAGAAAAAGGCGGATACAAGCTTTGATCCAACCGCCATTGGCAGTTTCGCTATTGATCTCCGGCTCAGCCTCCACCATTCCATCCGGTTCCTCCCGGGCCGTACGGATTTCCCATACAGAATTGATCACGAGAGCTATCAAGAGGGCTACTCCGGCCTGCCATGTCACACGACCTGCTGAAGCCATTCCCCAAACAGCTGCAGACACCGCTAGTAGCAGAGGAACATCACGTCGCACTAAACGACTCTCCACCCTGAGTGGCAGCACAAGGGCACTGCTGCCAAGCACCACCATCACATTAAAAATATTGCTACCAACCACATTGCTCACGGCCAGGGCATCGGAGCCCTTCAGCACTGAACTCACACTGACAAACAGCTCGGGGGCACATGTGCCCAAGGCCACCACAGTGAGACCGATCACAAGCTCGGGTATACCTAAGATCAGTGCAAGGGCGACGGAACCCTGCACAAACAGTTCTCCCCCCCCAAACAACAGGCCGATTCCTGCCAGCACTTGTAAAGCCGGTTCAAGGAATTGCGGCATGTGATCCGAACGGACTAAAGGGATTCTGCATCTGAACGCAAACCATGACCCTCTCTCTCAAAAATCATGGTTGCTTGCGCAAGACGATCTTAAGGTTTTGGTCTTCATAGTTGCAAGATTCGCTGTTGCTCAATCGGACCAACGCTGATTCTCAGATGTCGCTCTACTTAGAAAGCGTATCGCTGCAAAAATGCTTCTATCAATGATCTTGATTTTCGCTTCTTGCTCTTCTGCGCTGGCCAAGGCTCTCTCCTGAGAACACAATGTCATTGTCTGTTCTCAGGAATGACTGAGCCATAGCGTCGAAAACATCATCTTTGGGAGCACTTCCAGAAAGGGTGTATCACAGCAAATTTATTTTTGGGTCTTGCTTCGGTGCTGAAATCTCTACACCTCATTCTGGGTTGATGACTTTGGATTCTTTGCCCGACCAACTCATTTTACGTCAACCGGATGACTGGCATGTCCATCTAAGGGATGGTGCCATGCTGCATGCGGTGCTAGGCAGCACAGCTCGGGTGTTTCGACGAGCAATCGTGATGCCCAATCTCAGGCCACCAATCACGAGTGTAGAAGCAGCAATAACCTATCGCGACCAGATTTTGGCAGCCCTTCCTGATGGTGTTCCGTTTACGCCATTGATGACGGCCTACCTCAACGAGAGTTTGGCTGCAGATGTTTTAGAACAAGGGCATCAACAGCATGTTTTCATCGCCGCCAAGCTTTATCCAGCCCATGCCACAACTAATTCCGAGCAGGGGGTCAGTGATCTAAGAGCGATTAACTCACTTCTAGAGACGATGGAGAAAATTGGGATGCCATTGCTCGTTCATGGTGAGGTGAGCGATGTCGATATCGACATTTTTGATAGAGAAGCCTTTTTTATTGAGCACCACCTGGCACCACTAATAGGGCGTTATCCAAATCTTCGTGTCGTGATGGAGCACATCACGACGCAAGAGGCAGTTCAGTTCGTGGAAACAGGTGGTCCGAATCTGGCAGCCACTATCACTCCTCATCATTTACATATCAACCGTAATGCAATGTTTCTCGGTGGTTTTCGTAGTGATTTCTACTGCTTACCAGTAGCCAAGCGTGAACGCCATCGACTCGCCCTGCGTCGAGCAGCGACAAGTGGCAAACCATGCTTTTTCCTTGGCACTGATTCGGCACCACACCCTCGCTCTGCAAAGGAGAGTGCTTGTAGTTGTGGTGGCATTTTCAATGCTCATTATGCGATGGAAAGTTATGCCGAAGTCTTTGAGCAGGAAGGAGCACTTGATCGTCTTGAGGCCTTCTCCAGTGAATACGGTCCAGCTTTCTATGGCTTGCCCCTCAATAACACCTCAATCAAACTGATACGAAGAGCTCATGTTGTACCAGCTACTTTTAGCGGACAAACGAACGCAGATTCTTCTGAACACTTAGTTCCATTTCATGCTGGCGAACTGTTGGGCTGGTCTGTTTCGGTTGATTGATAAAGCACGCATCGGAGCGCATTAATTGCAACATTGCTCGAGCTGGCAATCAAGGATCCGATTGGGGTCTGGCTAGCAACTTGAATCTCTACGCAAATAGGGAAATATTTGGCTCGTTGCGATGATCACCAGTGGGGGCAGGGGGACTTGAACCCCCACGTCCTTTTCAGGACAAGCGATTTTAAGTCGCTTGCGTCTACCAATTCCGCCATGCCCCCGGCAATGGCTGGGCCAAGGCCCGCAATGGCATCCTAGATTTATACCAAGCAGTTTGCTGACAGTGTTTCTACAGGCCGTCACCAGTCCAATCTCGATCAACTCGCTGCTGGTGCTCGCTGCCTATGCCTTGTTAGGCGGCCTCTATTTGATTGTTGTCCCTTTGCTCCTCTATTCCTGGATGAACAGACGGTGGCACTGTATGGGCAAATTCGAGCGTCTAAGCGCCTACGGATTGGTGTTCCTGTTCTTTCCCGGTTTAATTCTATTCGCGCCTTTTTTGAATCTTCGCCTTAATGGGCAAGGAGAGGTTTAAACATATGACGCGTGCCAAGGTCATTCAGCTGGGCTTTCTTGTTTTGATACTCGGGGGTATCGCTTACAGTGTATTGAGATTTACGGGCCTGGATAGTATTTCTGCCGGTATCGCTGCTCAATCACTTCTTGTTGTTGTTGTTGTCGCCTGGACGGGATCATATCTACTTCGAGTGGTTTCAGGGAATATGACCTTCATGCAACAACGGCGACGTTATCAACAGGCCTATGAAAATCTATCAGCTGCTGAACTTCAGGCTCGCTTCGATGCATTACCTGATGCTGAGAAAGTTTCCTTACTGAAGGATATTGAGGATGAGAATCCTAAGCAACAAGCCCCCTCTGACCCATAGGTTCTAGGGCGTTTGCCCCCCTCACGCCTTCTTCTAATTGATTGCTATGGCAGATTTCTTGGCACCTAAATCCAATACACACGCCACAATCAGCAGTCGCTTCCAACGAGTACAAGCTGAGGGACGCCTTGCACTCATGCCATTCCTCATGGCTGGTGATCCTGATCTGGAAACCACTGCTGAGGTATTGCTCAGCCTGGAGCAATCAGGCGCGGACATGATCGAGCTGGGCATTCCCTATAGCGATCCTCTCGCCGATGGTCCGGTAATTCAGGCAGCTGCTTCTCGAGCACTGGCTTCTGGTACGACACCAGCTCGGGTCTTGCAGATGTTGATTGACTTGCGGGGCAAACTTTCCATTCCTGTGATCCTGTTCACCTACACCAATCCATTGTTCAACCGGGGTATGGAGCGTTTCTGTGATGAAGCTGCTGAGGCTGGAGTTGCCGGTCTTGTGGTCCCAGATCTTCCACTCGAGGAAGCTGAGCGCCTTTCTCCCTTGGCTTCTGCTCGTGGACTTGATCTGGTTCTTCTGGTGGCTCCTACTACACCTGCGGAGCGTATGGCAAGGATTGCAGAAAGCAGCAGGGGTTTTACCTATTTAGTAAGCGTGACGGGAGTTACTGGCGAACGTTCTGTAATGGAGGATCGTGTTCAATCCTTGGTGCAGCAACTCAAGTTGTCCGGCTCCAATCCTGTAGCAGTCGGATTTGGAATTTCTGGGCCTCAGCAAGTACGGCAGGTGCGAAGTTGGGGTGCTGATGGAGCCATTGTTGGCAGTGCTCTAGTGAAACGAATGGCTGCTGCGGCCCCTGGATTAGTTGCTCAAGAAGCGGGTCTTTTCTGCAAGGAGCTGCGCAACGCTGCTGGATGAGTTTTAACTTGCTCATATCTATCATCCTGCCTTAAGACACAACAAAAAAAGCCCTGGAAGATTTCCAGGGCTTGCTTGATTCAAATGAGGTTGGAACGATCTTCTCCGAATCTCCCTTAGCTCAAAATATAAATCAATCGTCGTCTTCGTCGCTTCCTCCAGCGGGAACTAGGCGAATCTGCTTGCGTCCAAGCTTGATTTCAAACTCATCGCCAGGCTTGAGATCAAGTAAGGCTGTATAGGCCTTGCCAATCAATAGATTGCCATTGCCCTGAACAGTAGCTACATAACTAAGCTTGCGTCCACCCTTACCGATACCTGCAACACCAGTTATCCCAAGGCTTACACCTTTAGCTTCTAGTAGAGCTTCGTAGAAAGCAGTGAAATTAAGGCGTTCTCCACCATCCTTCTTCGTGGAGACATAGCCACAGGCGCGAACAAGATCGGATTTGCTGACATCACCCAGGTCTTTGACTTTCGTGAGGAGGTCGCTGCCGGTGAGCATGATTTGTAAAACGGAAATCTACTTCAACAACATAGCGTTTAGTTACCCATTTGTGCCATCCTTTAAGAGACAAATTTTGGCGATGAGTTTTACGCAGCAGACATGGCACGATTTGTTCTTTGGGGTACTTACTGCGAGAACGCACTTGAAAAGCGAAGCCCTTTTCGTGAAGAACACCTCAATAGGCTTACCACTCTTAAGAAACAGGGCATTCTGATCACTCTTGGTCCAACAGAAGGGAGCACTCATGTTTTTGGGATTTTCGAAGCCGCAAGTCTTGATGTTGTTAGGAAGCTTCTAGAGCAAGACGTTTACTGGAAGGAAGGAATATGGACCTCTCTTGAGGTTTACCCTTGGGTCCAAGCATTCTGAGCTTGAGCCCATATCCAGGCCGCCACGAGCTGATCTCCACTATCGCCGAGAACATCCTCGTAGCCAGACATTTGCCCGATTCCTTCTCGAGCCACTCTGGCGATTGCTTGAGGATTATCTAGACCATTGCGCTCTAGTGCTTTGAGCCTAAGGGTTTTGTTACGTCGGATGATATTGCCACCATTTACATGACACCCTGAACAGTGTTGCTTGAATAACGATCCTCCAGCATCGGTATCCAATGCAATGGTGCCAATAGGATGGATCAAGAGTGTAGAGATCAGGATTAATAATCCTGCAGTTTGGCCCCCAAGTTCAAGTACAAGTCGCCTCAGACGAATCTGTAGGTTCATGCAATCATCAGCAGTAACGCCTAAGTCTGCCGTAGTGATCTGTTGTGATCTGCTGATACCGCTTTAACAGTTGCGCATGGGCTTGGCACCCCCGTGAAAGAGAGGACTGGGCTATCACAAAGGCCTCGAGCAGATCCTGAGCCGAATCAACTGCTGTTCACTGCTCTCATAGGCTCGCTGATGTAAGGCATGGAAATAGGTTGTGAATCCTGGTCAAAGGTTTTCATGCTTGAGTATTTCTATGCGTGTTGTGATGATCAAAGCGGATGAGGCAACCAAAAAAATTTCGCTGATGCCTTGAACAATTTGTTATCAGCATCATTAGTTGGAAATGAATTCTGGAGAAGTGGATGGCAGAACAGGATCTCTACCGATTCCTCGACAAGGTGCAACAGCTTCAAAAAATGATTCAGTCGCTAGAAACTGTCCCTGGCCGACGAGAGCTGCTAGCCGCTTGTGGAGATCACAATCAAGTGGTGAAGTTAGCTCGATCTTGGGGCTTTGAGATTGGACGCCGTTGGGGTGAACTTGAGCCTGTCGAGCAGCT
This sequence comes from Prochlorococcus sp. MIT 1318, assembly GCF_047304505.1. Classification (NCBI taxonomy): domain Bacteria; kingdom Bacillati; phylum Cyanobacteriota; class Cyanophyceae; order Synechococcales; family Prochlorococcaceae; genus Prochlorococcus; species Prochlorococcus sp. MIT 1318. The sequence goes on from NZ_CP138958.1 coordinate 2,260,408, forward strand.
TTCTTCCGATGCCAATCTACTAACGCGGCCATTACCTCCACAAGGACAGGAACAACAGCATCTTCTCCACGCTGGTTCAAATTGGCGCCTAGAGCTAATTCTCTCTTGTGCTGCATCTAGTCCAGAGGGGTTCTGGTATGACCAGGCTGATCACGAATGGATTGTGCTAATGAAGGGAAGTGCACGTATGCAACTGAAAGATCCCGATGTGTGGGTTGATCTCAGCGTGGGAGATCAGCTGCATTTGGCCCCTCACCGCCTGCATCGTGTGGAACGAACTGATCCTCACCCTGGGACAATTTGGTTAGCTTTGTTCTGGAACGAGCAGAAAGGGCCGGATCAATTGTCGCTCTCTTAACCAGCCAATAAGCCCCGGCCAAAGCAATCGAGGCAATCCCCAGTCCAGCCAGTAACTGAGGTTTATCATCAGATCCTGGTGGCAACACGATCACTTTGCGCGCCACGGCAGTCAGCGCTGTAACAAGCACCAGCTCAATCTGTACCACGTGGCGGCGGAGATAACTGGTGACGTTCTGAAGCACTTCAAGAGCAATCAGCACAGTTAACAGATCACCAAGAACCTTGATTAAGTCATCCCCAAGCCAGCTCTGCTGTGAATCAACGAACAATTCATTGCCAACATTCACGATGAGCTGTATCAATGCCGCAATGATCACAACAACGGTGATCATTGTGAGAACCTTGACAATTACTCTTTCTCCCCAATCCACTAGATTGAGGAATGAAGGCATTGCCCGCTTGAGAGGGCGCAAGGCGGATCTCAGTTATTGAACGGATTGTAGGAAGGCCGAGCCGGGGTATCGCCGCTGGGATTCTCAAGTTTGGTATCGCAGGTAATGGATCCATCGGCCTCTTCAATGCAGTTGCTGGGCACGACTTTGCTGTTTTCACCTGTACGGCTGTTCGGTCCAAGTAGCCAACCCTCCGACTGTGCCTGCAGGCTTAAAGGAGCAGCTAATTGCAGACTGGCAGTCATTCCTAGGCAAGTCACAAGTAAGGGCAAACGCATGATGAAACAATCATTCAGATCCACTTTGCCTGTCATCTGGTTCAGCTGCCGCAGTCATCGCGGATTTCTTGCAGAAGTAGGTCTAGTTGGCTGAAAGGATCGGCATCTTTTTGGTTGTCAGATTGAGATAATGCATTCGTTCCAACCCATTCCGCTTCAATTTCACATAGACGTGCCGCCACCCGTGGTATTCCTCCCAGGCGATGTTCACGTTCCAAGACCTCAAGCAAGGCAGGCATGCGAGTCGATACAGCCTGAAGGCTTCGACGCAGGTCTGCCTGGGTACGTCCCTGCTGCTTCAACCAATCCTTCAACAGGAGGGTCAGCTCATCTTCAACTTGACCAGACCACCCTGACATCAGCCGCCAACTGGAAACCACCGATCTAGTTTGCGTCGGGCACGATCACGAATCTGGGGGGTCATGTGATTGCTCCAGAGGCCTACGACTGCGGTAAGTGCAACAAGGTCATCACTAAATCCTGCTACAGGGATCAAATCTGGCACCAAATCAATGGGCATGATGAGATAGGTCAGTGCAGCGAGCATGGTGAGTCTGGCCTGTGCAGGTGTTGATGCATCCAGGAGCATTTCCAAAGCTTCTAAAGCTGGCCTTGCAAGGCTTCGCCCAGCCTGACGCAACACCTTTTGAAACAGACTCTGATCAATAACGGAACTTTCCAGCACCGTTGCATCGACGGTGGTGTGAGTTGCGGTGGCCTCATCAACCATGGTTTGTCGGCGCCGATGTCATTCCATTTTTACCTGATTTATGGGGATTCATAAGATGAGCTCCGCCCCTTCTTGGGGCGGATTTCCCACTTTTTAGTGAGGTTTATCGCTTAGAGGGTGCTTTCTACCAAACCACTCTGAATTCCTGCTTTGCGCAGTTTTCGCAGTGCCCTTTGTACTACCTGCCTGCAGTATTCGCGACTGCAACTCATATGTCGTGCAACTTCCGCGAGAGTGCGCCATTCATGAGATCCGTCGAGGCCAAAACGAAGTGTGACCACCATCCGTTCTTTAGGAGTGAGGTTCGCACGATTGAGCAAAGTCCATACCGATGCAGTTCTTTCCGACATTTCGGCACGCTCCATAGGAGGGATCTCTTCGCTGGGAAGGACATCCGCAAGTTCTGAAGGATCGGATTTTGACTTCACAACTCCTTGAAGGCTCACTGTCACACTGCGTAATTCACAAGCGAGCAGATCTTCCACTTCAGCCATCGGCAGTCGCATGGTTTTTGCCAATTGCTCAGCAGTGGGAGGCAAGCCGTTGTTCTGCATCAGTCTTGACTTTGCTGCCCTTAATTTGGTTAGCTTCTCATTCACATTGACGGGAATTCGTATCGTCCTGCTCTGAGTCGATAGTGCCCGGTTAAGCCCCTGGCGAATCCACCAATAGGCATAAGTCGAAAATCTATGGCCACGGGTTGGGTCATATTTCTCCACTGCTCTGGTAAGTCCAAGCGTGCCTTCTTGAATCAGATCGAGAAGATCGAGCCCCTTGCCCTGGTAGCGCTTGGCAAGATTCACTACAAGTCTTAAATTGGCAGTGATCATCTGATTCTTGGCTTTTTCACCACGACGAATGGTGAGGCGCTGATCATCTGAGTATTCGCATTCGGGCCCTGCTCCACCAGCAAGATGGCAGCGGTCAGTAAGCGCAACCATGGCCTGAACCTTCCGACCCATTGTCAGTTCCTGTTCAGGTGTCAGAAGTTGATGTCGCCCGATCTCCCCAAGATAGGCACTTAAAGAACTCACCATCTGGAACTCAACTCTTAATTGAACCTAGAGCCAAAGTGTTTCCATCCTGACTGCGTAAGGAAGAGTACGGAATTAACTTTTTATGCGTTATTAAACAGTTTCTTCAGGATGTCGTGTTGCTTTGATTGATGCAGACCCCCCTCACCCTCTTCTTCTATTGAGATAGCCGTTCATTGAGCTTGATGTCGCTAGCGTCAAAACGAATTTCATTCATCCCATCCACTTGGGAGTCCTCCTCATGCCTGAGATTGTCAACAATGCTGGAATTGCCTACGTCCACTACCTGAGCTTCATGGTTTGCTTTGCTGCCTTGGTGCTTGAGCGAAAGCTGTTGAAGGCTTCCCCAAACCGTGGAGAAGCCACGGCGATGGTCATCACGGACATCGTTTATGGCGTAGCAGGCTTGGCGCTTTTGATCAGCGGCATTCTGCGGGTGTTGTATTTCGGCCAAGGAAGTGACTTTTATACTCAAAACCCTTTGTTCTGGTGGAAGGTAGGAGTCTTTATTGTTGCGGGGACTCTTTCTCTTTATCCAACTGTCACCTATATCCTCTGGGCTATTCCACTGCGTAAGGGAGAACTGCCTGAAGTGAGTTCCTCCTTAGTGACTCGCCTCGGTTGGTTCATCAACATCGAAATCGTTGGATTTGCATTCATTCCCCTTTTGGCAACCCTGATGGCCCGCGGCGTCGGCCTTCCTTCTCAATAATCCAAATGGTTCCAGATCCCTGTCCACCAGCGCAAGACGTGCGTGTTTTAAATGGTGGTCTCCAATTACCCGAGTCCAGAAATGGGCTCGGGTATGTCGACAAATTAGCTACCACCAGTTTTGGTTATCCAAGCTTGCCTCATTGGTGTGTATGGATTGAACCAAACCCCAAAGGCTCTGTTGCGGGCCATCGCTGGTTAAAGCGATGGGCCAATGCTGTGGATGCTGCATTCAATAGCTGGTCTGAAGTGATTCCACTAACGAGGGTCGCTGAGATTGAACGTGCTCATGTGATGGTGTTTAGAAAACGCCCTCCGCTGCGACAGCTCCCCTCGGGTTGGCGTGCCAGCAATGGCCGCAGTCTGCTGACGATCATTGAGGCTCGACGCAAAAAAGCAACCCAACTTGAGCCAAAAGTGAAGGTCATGGTTTCACCAGAACTAAGAGCGCCTGTCCTTCAAGCGACAGCCTTGCATGAGCTAGGTCATGCTTTTGGCCTATGGGGGCACAGTGATCATGCTGGCGATGTCATGGCCGTATCCCAGGGGGCATTGCCTGTCTTGACTGTTTCCAAAAGAGATCGGCTCACACTTGAGTGGATCCGTTCACAATCCACCAACTTTGGGCAACCACGTTGATAGGAATTTCACTAAAAAGAATCACTCAGTCAGCCACAGTTCAGCATTCAGTTTCGACGCGGTGCTCCACGTCTATTAGCGAGCACCTCAAGCACATCTCTCCAGTTCACACCATGGTGGGCAAGAGCGACTTGCAGATGAAAGAGAAGATCAGCCGCTTCATTAGCAATTGCCTTCGCATCGTCGTCTTTGCAAGCCATCACAAATTCCGCACTCTCCTCACCAATTTTTTTGAGGATGCGATTGTCTCCACCTTCTAAAAGCTTGTTTGTATAACTGTTGGCTTCAGGTGTGGTGTGGCGTTGATCAATCACCCGAAAAAGTTCACTGCATGCATCCATCGGAGGTGGAAGAGTGAGTGAGTCTCCCTGCGAATGCTGGTTTACCTCTGCGAAGAAACAGCTTCGGGCTCCGGTATGACAACTGACCAAACCGGTTTGTTCGATACTGAGTAAAAGCACATCAGCATCGCAGTCATAACGAATTCCCTTAAGGATCTGCGTATGACCGCTCGTGGCACCTTTATGCCAAAGCTCCTGACGCGAGCGGCTCCAGTAATGAACTTGGCCACTCTTTAATGTCTGCTCCAAGGCAGTGCGATTCATCCAGGCCATCATCAGAACGGCTCCATCAAGCCAGTCTTGGGAGATCGCTGGAATCAAACCAATATCGTCAAAACATAGTTGGTCGATAAAGGCGGGGCTGAGGGGTTGCATTCGTCCTCAAGGAGCGCAGGAGCGGCCGTGCAATCATCCCTCAGCACCAAACTAGTCATCAACTGCTTCGCTCTCGCATGATCCGCCCCTCCTAAGGCCTTTTAACCTGGAAGCGGATGGAGCAGTGCATCAGCATCTCGAATGCTATGGGTGCTGATAGAAATTTCACCCCTAGCCATGGCTAGGGGTCAGGATCAACAGACACCAGAGACATCAAGGGGTGATGGGTGGGCTTACGGACTGATAAGAGCTACTCAAAGCATTCAGTCTCATTATCCAGCAGATGGCTTGTCTCAGGCTCAGCTAGAAGGGGAAGCTTCCAAATACTGATAAGTTGAATTTCAATGGCTATATCATCGATAAAGCTCTGAACAGACACCTTTCCGATTTTATCTCTACTGGTGTATGGAAACAAGCCACATCGATCTTTAACTAGCAGCAGATCCAAGCAAATAAATTCAATCAATTCTTGCTCTCTTCTTAGATCTGAGCAATTCAATTCTCCAGATTTAGTACCTGCCAGTTCTCATGTCTCCTTTATCACCAGGCAACGCCATCCAAGATATTGCCACCAATCACAGATCTAATCTTGTCAAAAGGAGCCTGATCTGGGTTTCCGCTGAAAAGAACTTGCCAATTGCGGAAAACATCAAATATCATGTTTCTTCTTGCAATCGGATTGGAGGCACCAAACTGAAAGCCTTGATCAGAAATCAATGGATAACCGCAGTCATGCCGAAATGTTGCCTGAAGAATTTTTATTCAATTAGATATACTTTCGCAAATGAGTTAATGATCAAACTAAAGAGCTATTAATCTAAATCATAGAATTTAGATGAGTCTTTAGATCTTGCTTCTAGAGTACATTCCCCTAGGCAACTCCCTTCAATGGAAAGCATTTACAATGCATTGCCTTGAAGATTGGCTTCTATTTGAACATGATTTTGTTCGTCGCTTAAGCTGATCCGTATAGTCACATAGATCGAATCACGACATCAAAGTCACTCTCTACACATAATCTCAAAACACACGCCAACTGCAGTAACTCTCTGGATGAACGACCGTGACTAAGACACTGAAGAATGCTTACACTTGTAGCAAGAATTTCTCTGGATATCCTTGCTGTCATCGTCAATGGCGTCATCCAGGACACTGTCGATTTGTGCATGGCTATAGCCGCAGTTTTACCTTTTGGTTTGCAGCTCAAGAGCTTGACCCCTACGGATTTGTCGTCGACTTTTCCAGTCTTCGGGATCTGGAACAACAACTCAACAAGCAATTCGATCACACCTTCCTCGCCAATGCTGATGATCCGCTCCTGCCTCAATGGCAGAGCCTGAATGATCAAGGCGCTATTGATCTAAGGGTGATGGACAACGTAGGCATGGAGTCCAGCGCAGAGCTGGTTTGGCAATGGGCCAATGCCCTTCTGCTTGATCGAGATGGTGGGCGCAGCTGTTGCTGGCGGGTAGAAGCGCGTGAGAATGAAGCCAATGCAGCTTGCTATGAAGCAACACCTACGTGGTTTGAGACGAAGACTCTGCTCTGATCAATTTGCTCGATCGACTCCCCTAATGGGAGCGCGAAGGGGATAAGCATTAGCGAAAACTCAGACGCTCCTGATCCACATCCACATGCACAATCTGACTATCTCCATAAAGGCCCGCCAGGATACTTTTGGCTATTGGAGTTTCAAGCTCGCGTTGTATCGCTCGCTTGAGGGGTCGAGCCCCATAAACAGGGTCATAGCCAGCATTGGCGAGCCAATCAGCTGCTGTATCACTGATCTCTAGGCCAAGCTTGCGATCGCAAAGACGCTCACGCAGCCGATTGACCTGAAGGGCAACGATCTGACGCAGTTCCTCGCGCCTGAGGCTATGAAAGATGATTGTTTCATCCAGGCGATTGAGAAACTCAGGCCTAAAATGAGCGTGCAAAGCATCATGAACTCGCCGCTCCATTTCCCCGTATTGACTATAATCGCCTCCCAAGTCGAGAATCGACTGGCTGCCAATATTACTGGTAAGAATTAGCACCGTATTTGTAAAATCAACTGTGCGACCCTGACCATCGGTGACACGTCCATCATCAAGGATCTGTAACATCACATTGAACACATCTTGGTGTGCCTTCTCCACTTCATCGAACAGGATTACCGCATAAGGGCGTCTGCGTACGGCTTCGGTGAGCTGTCCACCGGCCTCATAGCCGACATAACCCGGAGGTGCCCCAATCAGTCTGCTGACACTGTGCTTCTCCATATACTCAGACATATCGATTCGCACCAAAGCCGCCTCGCTGTCAAACAGTTGAGAGGCCAATGCCTTGGATAGCTCCGTTTTACCGACACCAGTGGGGCCTAGAAATAAAAAACTTGCGATCGGGCGGTTGGGATCACTTAAACCTGCCCTAGAACGCTGAATCGCATCTGCAACAGCTTGCACAGCCTGTTCTTGGCCAATCACACGTTGGTGGAGTTCTGCTTCAAGTCCAAGCAGCTTTTCCATTTCCGACTGCACAAGCTTGGCGACGGGAATCCCGGTCCATTTAGCGATGACATCAGCAATATCGTCTTCCGTAACCTCCTCTCGCAGCAGTGATTTATCGCCTGCATCTCCATCTTGGGCCAGTGCAATTTCTTTCTCGCTGAGTTGTTTCTGCAATCCCGCCAGAGTTCCATACTCCAGTTCAGCTGCCTTGTTGAGGTCGTAGCTGCGCTTGGCTTGCTCAACTTGCAATTGCACCCGTTCGATTTCTTCTTTGAGCGAAGAAAGGTCGTCAATCGCACCTTTTTCTTGTTGCCACTGTGCATTGAGGGCACTTTGTTGCTCTGATAATTCAGCAAGTTCGCGTTCTAGTTTTTCCAACCTTTCCTTGCTAACGGAGTCGGACTCACGTCCTAGGGAAAGCTTCTCCATCTCGAGCTGCACAATCTTGCGATCAATTTCATCAATTTCCTCAGGCTTGGAAGTGATTTCCATTTTCAGCCGTGCAGCAGATTCATCCATCAAATCGATGGCTTTATCTGGCAAAAAACGATCGGCAATATATCGGCTACTGAGCACAGCTGCAGCAACTAGGGCGTTATCAGCAATGCGCACACCATGATGCACTTCGTAGCGTTCTTTGAGACCACGCAGGATGGAGATCGTGTCTTGCACTGTGGGTTGATCCACAAGCACTTGTTGGAATCTTCTTTCTAAAGCGGGGTCTTTTTCGATGTGCTGTCGGTGCTCATCGAGGGTCGTTGCACCAATGCAGCGCAGTTCCCCTCGAGCCAGCATTGGCTTAAGCAGATTGCTGGCATCCATTGCCCCACCGGTCGCTCCAGCTCCTACAACAGTATGGATTTCATCAATAAAAAGTACGATTTGTCCTTCAGAGGCGGTAACTTCTTTGAGCACCGCCTTGAGTCGCTCTTCGAATTCACCTCGATATTTCGCCCCTGCAATCAAAGCACCCATATCAAGGGCGATTAACTGTCTGTTCTGAAGGGCTGCAGGTACATCGCCATTAACAATCCGCTGTGCGAGGCCTTCAACAATTGCGGTTTTTCCCACCCCTGGCTCCCCAATGAGGACAGGGTTGTTTTTGGTGCGCCTACTAAGAATCTGAATCGTGCGTCGAATCTCATCGTCCCTTCCGATGACAGGGTCGAGTTTGCCTTCGCGAGCAGCAGCAGTCAGGTCTCTGCCATATTTTTCGAGAGATTCGTAAGTTCCTTCTGGGTTCTGATCGGTCACCTTCTGGTTTCCGCGTACCGCGTCAATTGCAACCTTTAGTTTGCCGGCATCCACGCCCGCTTGATTGAGCAACTTGCGGCCGCAACGATTGTCCCCGGCCAATGCAAGTAACAGATGTTCAATCGAGATGAAACTATCGCCAAAAGCTTGCTTATGTTTCTCAGCTTGATCGAGAAGATCATTGACTCCCTTGCCCAGATAGACAGAGTCTGGCGCAGCCTGCAGAGTGGGCTGTTCTTGCAGGTGTGCCTCCACGGCTGTTTGCAAGTTGCCGATCGACACACCTGCTTTTTCTAGGATTCTTCCTGCCAAAGCGTTTTGCTGGAGCAGTGACAACAACAAATGCTCTGTTTCCAGTTGCTGGTGCTTGCGTTGTTGGGCAAGTTGTTGGGCCAAAACGATTGCTGCCCAGCCTTTTTCGGTAAATTGATCCGCCGTAGGTTGCATGTGGTCTTTTACGTTGATTCAACCGTATGTCGACTAACCATTAGCGCCAAGCGGTAAACCGTTCTGATTGGTACGGCTCTTTCGGCAGAGTGTGGTAAGCACCACCAAGAGACAAATCAAACCTCATTGCTGAATTCGTCATCAACAACTGTCATCTATGCATTAAGGTATTTAATTATTGGTTTAAAGAAGCCTATAGATCAACCATCTATGCACGATTAGATCATCTCTTCATGGCTTAAACTTTTAGTATTCTCTTGATCCAAATACAACAGCCTACCCAAAATTTAGATTATCTTTTACTCTAAGCAAAATGTATTGCTACTGACACCAATCATGCTTATACCTTAATTCAACATAAGCGTCGTGACCTTCAACCATTTCAACAGCAAATATTTGAAGATTTGCAGCCACTTGCATTCAAGCCAATCATTTGCGAATTGGAGAGATTCTACTTTTTCTAAACCAATCCTCTATCTGCTGGGACTCAGCCTCATTTTGAAGATCGCAAAGCTTGACAGGAAAACCATAATCTTTAGCTAGATCTATTAACTCCTGATCATTAGAGCAATTCTTCAACTGGCCTCGTAGCGTTAAACTGTGCTCAGCGGCATGGAGAAGATCAGACAGGCCCTCACGTGTCATTGCATCATATACATTCTTAGTTTAATAATATATCCAAGCTTTGACGCCTGCAAACCAGTGAGAAACCTATGCAGACTTGCTTGAGTGATAAAACCTATATCATCTAATAATAAAAATGTAGAAACAAAAAAGAATAGTTACCTCAGGCTTGATATTTTTAGGGTATTTAAAATCTACTTATTGGTCAGTCAGTTTAACTCAGTTAACAGTAACCGTTCCAACCATGCCAGCGCCACGATGGGGCTCACAGTAGAAATCATAAGTACCAGCAGTTGAGAAGGTTTGTTCCCAAGATTCACCAGGTGCAAAGGCTAAATCTGGATGGCTTAACTCATCGTGGCCTTCAAATACAGCGTTATGTGGGGCCAGATTGTTGTTGACGAACTTGATCGTATCTCCAGCCTGAATCGTTAAAGAGCTGGGCTCGAAAGCAAGCATGCCTGAATCGGTGCCTAGCTTCACTTCAGTAGTGGCGGCCTGAACGGAAGAAACTCCAAGCCCAATCACCAAGAGCAGGGCGCAGGCAGCTGCTGCGATAGAGCGAAGCATTGAGGCCATGAGGGCTTGCATCATTTCTATGAACACTTTAACCCTTATTGTGAACTTTTCCTCGCTGCGGCAGCCCTGAATCTGCTAACACGGCTTCAAGTGTGGCTCCATGGCTGTGACCTCCGACACGTTCTGGTGTCGTAATTGGATCATGCACAAAGTGCCGTTGTTTGATACTGAAGCGATCCCAGGCATTGATTTCGATCGGTAGCACCTTGATCAGAGCCTCAATCAGCCAACCCCACAGGGGTAAACCAGGCGTCTGCCTGAGCCCACGCCAGCGACAAAGCGTCGCTATAGCTTGATTAACAGAGATTGCGGGTTGACCCATAACCAAACGCCGAATAGCTCCCTGCCCAGCCTCTCGATTAGGGAGTTTGGAGGTCGTTGCCAAGTGGCCACATATGCAAGCAATATCAGCTGCGTGAATGAAATGAAAGCTGGCATCAGCCCGTAGCCAGCGTGCCAGCCAAAGCCAGCGGCTTGCTTCTTCTAACCCTTCAGTGAGATAGCTGGTAGGAAATGGGCTCGTGCCATCGACCCTTCCCCCGAAAACGAGCGTAGGAAAAACAGCCACGATCCGATCAGACAACGGATGGTGCTCAAGGTCCTGGAGGCACTGAGCCTTGGTTTGAATGTATTCAGTGCCATACGAAAGAGCTTCTGGCAATGGCTGAAGATCCCGATTGAGGATGCTTGCCGTGGAGAAATAAGTGATCTGCTCAAGAACCTCTGGATTGAGAAGCCCGAGCAGAGTTTTAACAGCCACAACATTCACTTGATGGGCTCGCTCTGGATCCCCCCAGGCCGTTGCCGTATGAATCACACGGCTGACCGTGGCTAGCTGATTAGCAAAACAATGGGGGGCACGTAGATCTCCAACCAGCAGTTGAACACGTGGGTGTTGCGCTGAGATGGCCGTGAGTTTGGCCGGGTCTCTGAGCCAGAGCAGTAACTCGGCATCGGAGTTTTCAAGTAGCCAGGCGGCTGTGTACTGCCCAACACAGCCGCTGGCTCCTGTGATCAGGATCCGGGCAGGAGTCAAGCGGCAGATCCGATCAGATTGTCAACAGTCTTGCCAGCTTCAAAAAACACCTTGGCATTGTCCTCAGGTGTTCCAGGCAGAATGCCATGGCCGAGGTTGAGGATGTGCCGGCGACCTCGAGCCTTGCGAACCGCATCGACAATTCGCTCTCGAATCGCTTCTGGTGTTCCAAACAACAGGCCAGGGTCAACATTGCCTTGCACACCTAAGTGATCGGGAAGTCGAGCGCAGCCATCGGCCATATCAACAGTCCAGTCAAGAGAAATGATGTCGACACCTGTGCGCCCCATTCGTTCCAACACTCCAGCGCTGCCGGAGATGTAGAGAATCATTGGAGTGTCGGGATGAGTGGATTTCACCAGGTCTACGACTCTTTTTTGATAAGGCGCTGCAAAGGTGTCGTAGTCGGCCGGGCTTAGCTGACCGGCCCAGGAATCAAACATCTGCACGACCTGGGCGCCGGAATCGATTTGATAACGCAAATAAGTGGCAATCGATTCAGCGAAATGGTTGAGCAAACGATGCAGAATATCTGGCTGCTGGAAAGCCATCGCCTTGATCACGGCGTAATTCTTGCTGCTTTTGCCCTCAACAACATAGGCCGCAAGGGTCCAGGGAGCACCCACAAAACCCAACACAGCAGCTTTATTACCAACGCTCTCGCGCAGGCGTCCGAGCACCTCGCCAACAAAAGGCATGGTTGCGTTTGGCTCCAATGGCTGAAGAGCCTCAATTTGGCTGAGGCTGCGAATCGGCTTTTGGATAAGGGGGCCCTTGCTTTCAACGATGTCGAAATCGATGCCCATGCCGGGCAAGGGAGTGAGGATGTCTGAGAACAAAATCACCCCATCAGGCTGGAATGCTTCAAAGGGCTGCATCGAGATCTGGTAAGAGAGATCAGGATTTTCAGAACGCTCTCGAAAACTGGGGTAACGGTCCCGGAGATCCCGGTAAACCTTCATGTAGCGTCCCGCCTGGCGCATCATCCACACAGGGGTCCGCTCGACCGACTCACCACGCGCAGCGCGGAGCAATAAGGGCTGGGAGTCGCTCATTACAAGGGTCAGGATCAGTCAGAAAACCTACCTGAAGGCCGTTGTTGTTCAGGCCATCAGTGATGTTGAGAAGGCAGCTTCGTCACATGTTCATTGGCTTTGGCTGCACTCAAAGACTTCGCTTCGGGTCATGACGGAAGACAAGCACGCTCAGCGCTGGTAGGCAGAGTTCAAGAGACTGCTCATATCCATGGATATTGAATTCATCAGTGTTTTTACCGCCCATATTGCCCAGGTTTCTACCGCCGTAACAAGAGCTGTCTGTATTGAGAACTTCCTGATAATAGCCACTAATAGGCACGCCAACTCTGTAATTTGAATGACTTTGTGGTGTGAAGTTGGCGACGACGACAAGCCAAGTTCCGCCACTACTTTCACGACGCATAAAGCTGATTACAGAATGACGATTATCATTGCAATCAATCCATTGGAATCCATATTGATCAAAGTCATCTTTCCATAGAGCAGGCTCGGCTTTATAGAAAGTGTTGAGGTCATCAACCAATCTCTGCAGACCCTTATGAGGATCATGTTTCAACAGCTCCCATTGCAGATCTCCCCATACATTCCATTCCGATCGTTGACCAAATTCCATTCCCATGAAGATAGTTTTCTTGCCAGGATGGGTCCACATATAGGCAAGCAATGCACGAACACTTGCACATTTCTGCCAGTCATCTCCGGGCATCTTATGGAGAAGATTGCTTTTACCATGCACAACCTCATCATGACTAAGTGCCAGCATGAAGTTTTCGGTGTAGGCATACCAAATCGAAAAAGTGATGTTGTTCTGGTGAAACTGCCTAAACCAAGGATCTAACTCGAAATAATCGAGCATGTCATGCATCCAACCCATATTCCATTTAAGATTGAATCCCAGGCCGCCCATATCAGTGGGCTGAGTAACCATGGGCCAAGTTGTTGACTCCTCCGCAATTGAAAGCGCTCCAGGGAAGTGCTGGAAAAGAACGTGATTGGCCTGTTGGAGGAATCGAACTGCTTCTGTATTTTCTCGCCCTCCATCTTCATTGGCAATCCATTCTCCATCAGGTCGAAGATAGTCGCGATAAAGCATCGAAGCCACCGCATCAACACGAATACCATCAATATGGAATTGCTCAAACCAATACACAAGATTGGCAACGAGGAAGTTGCGAACCTCGTTGCGGCTGTAGTTGAAGATCAGCGTGCCCCATTCCTTGTGTTCACCAATGCGTGGATCAGAATGTTCGTAGAGATGGGTTCCATCAAAGAAGGCCAGGCCATGACCATCCTTAGGGAAATGGCCTGGCACCCAATCGATGATCACACCTAAACCTTCGGCGTGGCAGCGATCAACAAATGCACGGAATTCATCCGGACTTCCAAATCGGCTGGTGGGTGCATACCACCCTGTGACCTGGTATCCCCATGAGCCATCAAATGGATGCTCTGAGATTGGCATCAGTTCGATGTGGGTGAATCCCCGATCTTTCACGTAGGGGATTAACTGGTCGGCTAGTTCGGGATAGGTCAGAAGACGAGCTCCAGGCTTCATGTCAGCAGCGAGTACCGGCGCCCGGTGCGTGCCATCCAACTCGATATACGGTTCATCTGTTGCTGCATGAATCCAGCTGCCTAAATGCATTTCATAGACAGAAATTGGCTGATCGAGAGCATTACGACTATCCCGTTGCCGCACCCATTGCTCGTCCTGCCATTGATAGCGATCAAGCCTCGCGACTACGGAGCTTGTCGCTGGGCGCACCTCGTGCTGGAAACCATAGGGATCAGCTTTCTGATAGCAATGGCCGTCCTGGGTTCGGATTTCGTATTTATAAAGGGTCCCTTCTTTAAACCCAGGAATAAAGAGCTCCCAAAGGCCTCCCTGGCGACGCTGCATCGGATGATGACGGCCATCCCATCCGTTTAATTCTCCGAGAACAGCCACACTGCATGCATGGGGTGCCCAGAGACAGAACATCACTCCCTCAACACCCTCACGCTCCATCAGATGGGCGCCCATGCGTTGCCAAATGTGGTGATGGTTGCCCTCCGCAAAGAGGTGACGGTCCATCTCCCCCATCCATTCATCGTGGAAGGCCCAGGGGTCGTGCTGCTCATGCACGATTCCTGCGCGTTTAACCCGCACCTGGTATGTGCGGCCGGGATCTTGGTTGAGAGCTGCTTCGAAGATCCAGGAGTGATTGGGCGTTGTCATGGCAGTCGTTCTGCCATCACAAAGCAGCTCTACTTGGCTTGCCTCCGGCATCCAGATGCGCACGATCCATTGCCCCTCATGGGATTGAGGACCCAGCAGCGAGAAAGGATGATCGTGGCGACATTCAGCAAGTCTTTGGCCGTCTTGAACCACCCAGTCGAGGGCAACACTGGTGGTCATGGGGCAAGGACATCAATGGCCGGGAGCTTAGGTCGATTCATGGACCGCAAGGGCAGAGTGAGAACCAGAGTGAGCAGTTGAATCAGCGAACGCTGATCAATCAGACCAGATCCGCTGAGAAATCCACGTTGATGATCTCCCCTTGACTGTTGAAAATGACAAAAAGGTTGTCTGTTAAATCGCCAAACTCAATGGTCACTAGAACCAGCTGCTGTTCCCCGCCTTGGCTGGCAACAATCGCATCTTTCACCTTTTGGAAACCTCCGGTGACGCGATTGAGTTTTGTCCACTTGCGTTGCAAGTCTTGTGGTTTCAACTCCTGTTGAAAGCTCAGCTCAAGAAAGGAACGCGCAGCGATCCAGCGAGCAGAGACCAAATCGTTAACGAAATCAATGGCTGATTGCTCGATCGGCAATGCTTCACCACTCCATTTCCATGCGATCAATTTCCCTTTCTGATCGAGAACCATGATCAACGGGACGTCGCCATCGATGGTCTCAACCATGGCGTCGACAGTGGTGTCGTCTATGCCTGGTGAGACGTCGACAATACGACTTGACTTGACTTGAGGGCGCCTTTTCAAACGTTGTTGGATCCGTTCAGTGGTGGTGCTGCTGCGCAGGGGTTCTGAAAGTTGGCCATAGATGGTTTTGGCGTCTTGCACCACTAATGCCTTGAGCAGGATTTGCGCTGTTTTTGTCGCCTCAGCAGGGCTCAAGGTGGTCTTTTGAATGGTCTCCTGCGCTGCCACAGTCGGAAGGGTTAGTGAACTCAGGCCCATGGGCAATCCAAGGGATAGGCTCAGCAGGCAAACAGACAGCTTCAAAACTCTTGGGGCAAATCGAAATCTATTTTGCCGGAGTTCCATGGCAAAAGCCTCAACTTGGATCCATTGAGCTGCAGTGTCATGGTCACCACTTGGCAATGGGGTCCTGGAGGGCCACAGGGATGACGATCGTGGCCTGGGTTGACACCAATGGCCGGCCAGGCTGCACCTGCGAGAGATAGGCGCAGATGTTCTCCTCGCTGCAGGTCTGCAAGTATTGGTTGAAGTTTCACCTTGCGCGGCAGCATGCGAAGGGCCTGCTCTCCTTGCACACGAAGAAAACCTGTTGAGAGCTGCTTCACCTCGCTGTGGCTGCGATTAACAATGGAGAGGGCAACGCAAAGGTCAAATCCCGGTTGATCTGACTGCACGGTCAGCTGCAGTAATGGGATCCCATTGAGTTGGAGAGGTTCCTGCAAAGCAGGACTTGTGAAGGAAGCCACATCGGCGCGCTGGTCCACGGCGCTGCGCTCAGCAACTCCTGGTTTTGGGCTGAGATGTCCTCCCACTGCTTGAACCGGTCGCCAAGGGTCATGGACCACATAAACCACGCCGCCACCTTTCTTGTTCTGATGCAGGGTGCCTTCTGTGGGGTCCAAGCAGGCCATCCCTCCACTGACAAGACTCCAGCCGGCATAGGCTGATGTTGTGGTCTGGGTGGGGCTTGCAAATGTCTGCCAAGAACAAGACGTGATATTCCAGATCCGCCCATGGGGTCTTGAATTCGTTAAGGCTTTCGAAGATTGCAGATGGCGATCAAAGAACTCCAGCTGAAGTTGCTGTGCATCAGGCCACCACTGCAGGTGAGTCGCTGGACCGATGTGAAGTTCTGGACTACCACCTACTTGGCTTGATCGTTGATAGAGATCAAGCAGGCCATTCAAATGGGGGTCCCACCAGCCACCCAGAAGCAGCATCGGTTGACGAAGCCAGGAATCCAAGGGCTTGTGTACAACCCAGTCTTGATCGTTTTGGCTCGCTTGATGTAGCCATCTCAAGCTCATTCCATCGGGATCGTGGCGTTTCAGAAGTGCCGGCCCCTCATACAGGTAGCTGTCGTCTTCCAAACTGCGGCGAAGCTCTCTCCATGCTTCCCAGTTGCCACAGCGACGAGCCTGTAGTGCTGCAAGTTGCAGCCCCCAGGCCAAGCCAAGATGCCACCAGTGAGCACCTCCCTCACAACTCCAATGGTTGCGCTCATCAACTCCTGCCATCGCTGGTGCCAGACAGTCCGGTGGTGGCGTCCCGGGTTCGGCAAGCAGCTGTGTTAGGCCCTGATAGGAAAACCCATAGGTTCCAAGGCGGCCATTGCATTCTGGTAACTCCCGAACCCATGCATGCGTCTGACTGGTATCAGAAGCTTCTTGCAGGAAGCCATTGAAGTGGCCTTCAGAATCCCCTTGACCACGTACGTCCTGGACCACGACCAGATAGCCGTGACTTGCCCACCAACCAGGATGGATGTAAGTCACAGTTGAGGCGAGCGCACGTCCGTAGGGCTGACGCATCACTAGAGCAGGCCAGGGTCCCTCACCTTTCGGGACCCATAACCTGGCAACGAGCTTGACCCCGTCAGAGAGTGTTAGCCAGGCATCGTGCCAGTTCACGGATCCAGAGCTCGTTCGACCTTCAACGCACATCCGGACAGTTCATTCCAATCACATAGGTGGCCAGAATCTCAGCGTTATTTGAGCTGAGATTGCGTTGGCGGGCGACTTCTGAGATCGCTTGAGATGAATAAGCCGAAACCCCTTTGGTATTGAGAGCCTTAAATTGACTGCACAATTCGCGCGCTTCGTCTGGGTTGTTTTTGACGCTTTCAAGAAGGCTGGACTGCGCCTTGACATCCGAAGCACTGGCAAGGGCTACGACGATCAGCGCTGGCAAATAGCGCATTGGTCCCAAAGATTCACGCTGTGATCATTTGAGGCACTCTTGCCGGGATTGTGGGGCTTCGCTAGGTCAGTTCTGCAGTTGCCTAGTACGAGCAAGCTGGATCCAGCGATTCGCCATAGCAAGGTCCACGCTCGATTGTCGATGGTTATTGAGTTGGCGTTGTAACCGTCCCGTCTGATGCACGACATCCTGTGGAGTCGCAGCGGCCAAAGCGGCTGCAGTGGCTAGCCCGGAGTGGATCAGCAAGGCAGCATCCGCCAGTTCTAGATCTAGATCACAAATAAGTGCGGCCATGCCTCGCAATCGTTTCAGGTTGCGGGTCGTCGCAAGCCCTCCCTTAGCAAGTCGGTTGAGTTGCTGGTCCTCGAGGCGTTTCAATGCGCTCCATGTTGTGATCCCTGCGGCCACGAGCAGGGCTTGTTCGTCACGAAAGCTTTGAGGTAAATCTCCCAAAGGTTGATCAACCTGCATCACTTTTTTCGGCTAATGGCAGCGTGATGTTCTGACGCAAGTCGCGTATGACTTCGCCGAGGATGACGGGTTGACTGACACCCTCTCCAACCGATTCCAGCCTGCGCAGCCGAACATGCACTTCACTGCCGTTATATCCACCGCGATGGATGTTGCCCGCTAGTTGCTGCAATGTGGCTTCAACCGCTTCATCAGGAAAGTCATCGGGGACCTGGGCGACAACAAGGTCCGTGCTGTTGTCAAACACCACGGGTACCACCAGAGCTCCTTCCACCTTGAGGGGGGGGGTATAGCTCACGCCAAAAGCCCAACAGCTTGCCAGAAGAAGAAGGTTGAAGCTGGTCACTCCCACCAGCCGGAAGCGTTGTCCCCAACGAACCAAGAAAGCAATCAGGGTCATTAGGCTTAGGGCTAGGCCTGACCAGGCAAGCCATCCGGTTGCGGTTTCAATCAGCTCTGGAATGGACATGGACTGGTGAAGCTCAAGAGAACTACTTATATTTCGCACGCTCCCAGGAAGGTTGACTCAAATCGATGGGAGAAAAGAGTCAATCTTTGGCTAAAGGGCGATGGAAACGCCCTGCTGTTCTACTGCTAACCAGCAGCTTGGTTGTTTGGGTTGGCGCCGATCGAGTTGTTGCTGCCCTTCTTGAACGTCTGCGTCCGCAACTGGAGCAACAGCTTTCAAAACCTCTAGGCCATCCTTTAAAAATTGGTGCCTATCAGGGCCTGCGGCCCTGGGGTATGGCCATTGGTCGCACTGAAGTGCTGTCTGGAAGTCATGACGATTCCACAGCATCGCTCTCTGGTCTAACCATCAGCCTTGCTCCAATGGCCAGCCTGTTGCGTTTGCGACCCGTTGCCGTACTTACCCTTGAAGGATCTCGGTTAACGCTGCGTCGTAATCACAAGGGTTTCTACTGGGTCCCTGGTCCATCCAAAGGCGAGCCTCCCCCAAAGGTTGATCTTCAGCTGCGGTTGACTCAGCCCGCCAGGGTCCGCATCGAACCGGCAAACTTGGAGTTCACCGCCACCACACGGGCAGACCTTCAGTTGGCGGAGGGATGGGCCAATGGATCTGTCCAATTTGCATTGCCAGATCGTGGAAGATTCTTCCTAAAGGGCCGTGGGCGCTGGGATCGTTTAGAGCTTCAGGCCCATGCTCGTTTGGACCAAATCAGCCTTGAACCATTGCAGGGGCTTTGGCCGGGAACACTGTCGATGCAAATGCAAGGTCAGCTTGGCGGTGATCTCCAAGTGAGTCTTAATCAGGGACGTATGGGCTGCAAGGGAGCCCTGTCATTGGTTCGATTCCAATTAGCGGGTGGTCCCCTCAAAAAGTCACTCTCATCTCGTGAAGCCAAGATCAACTGTCGTCAAGATCGTCTTCAGTTACCTCTCAGCCAGTGGCGTTACGGCCCTTGGACCGCTTCTCTCAAGGGAGGTGCTCGTCTCAATCACTCCTACAACCTCGACCTCAAGGTCAACCAGCGGCAACAAGGGCATACCTTCCAAGCCCGGATCAATGGACCTTGGCATGAGCCCAATCTGCACGCCAGTGGCCGCTGGATAGTTGCCCCAAAGATCCCCGTTGATGGTCCGCTGCAACTGAACTTGCAGATGCGCACCAACTGGCGCAATCCCAAGGCCTTCAGGGCCGTTATTGACACTTTTGATGTTCGTGGTCCAGGTCTTCAGGTCCGAGCAAGGGGCCCCCTCTATCCCGAGTTAGGGCTGAACACCCAGCGCCTGGAGTTTGCAGGACCTGCATGGCAGCGCATCCCTGTGCTTGCTGATCTTCTCGGCAGCCAATCCTTAATCAAAGGCAAGCTTCAGCTTGAGGGCCCTTCATCGAGCCCCCAACTTCAGCTAAGCCTTGCTCAGCAACGTAATCCTTTGCTGGAAACCTGGTCTCTGCGAGCGGGGTGGTCAGCAGATTCCGGTTTGCTCCGCTTAAGGCAGTTCAACAGTCCCCTGCTCAAAGTTGTGGCGGACTTGCCTCTCTCAGTTGATCAAGGACGCCTACGCAGTGGAGAACTGCAGGCCAATCTGAATTTGAGTCCTTTCCCTTTAGCTCGTGTTGGTCCGCTTCTCGGCACCTCTTTGGCTGGAACCCTTGCTGCCTCGGGTCAGGTGAGAGGGCCATTGTCGGCCCTTCGTCCAAATCTTTCCCTCCGGGTGGTGAATCCAGAGGCTGGAGGGTTGCGGTTGTTGGAAGATTGGCAAGGGAACTTGGCCGGACTCCCTGCTGGGGGTAGCACTCTGCTGATGGAATCAGTGCGGTCGGTGATCCCTGGGCAGCTCTCATCTCGATTGGGACGCGACTGGTTGCCACAGGAGTTGGCGATTAACCGTGGAGATGGCCGTCTCTCGCTAAACGGCATCCCAGCTCGCTATCGCTGGGAGTTGAACAACTTCAAAGTGGATGGAATTGAGGCGGCCCTGTCTTCAAAGCAGCGATTTGAAGGCGTTTATGGTCAACTCAGCGGATCAGGCCGCCTGGGCCTTCAGCCCCTGGCCATGGAAGGCCAAGTCACCATCAGCAATCCAGGGCTGATGGGTCTGCAATTTCAACAGGCTTGGCTTCAGGGGAGGGTTGCCAACCAGCGTTACAAGCTGACTGGTGAGCTGCTACCAGCGGATACAGGCCAGATCAATCTTGCAGCGGGAGGTCGCCTTGGTGGCGAACTCTCTGGTAAGGCAAATGCACGCGGTCTAAGCGCGCGTTGGTTGATCTCTAGTGCAGAGCAACTTTCTAATTTTAATGATGTTCTTCCAGCTTCGATTGGGCGAGCCCAAGATCTGGGCAGTCTGTTGATGCAAACCTTGGGAAGGTCTCTAGATGATCAGCTCAAAGTCTTGGCAGCGGCGCAGGCTTCCGTAAATCGTTTCGACCAGCAAAATCGTCGTAGCAAGATCATCCATCAAGAAGATCTACGTGGGCAGATTGATGCGGTGATCGATCTGAAGGGTCCCAATCTGTCCAAGCTCAATCTGGGGCTAAAGGCCAGCGGTCATCTCTGGACAGAAGGTGAGGATCAGGATCACGCCCTACAAGTCAAACCCATTTTCGCCTCGATTCAAGGACCACTGCATGGTGGGGAAGGGTCTTTTTCACTGCTTCACGTTCCCTTTTCTCTGCTTTCGTTGGTTGCACCTCTACCTCAAGCACTGCGGGGCGCTCTGGGACTTTCGGGTCGATACAACCTGAGACGGGGAACCCCTGAGATCACAGCTGATCTAGTGATGGAAAGCGCCAGGTTGGCTGAAAGCAAATTGAGCTTGGACAAAGGACAGATTCTCTTGAATGATGCCCTCCTGAACCTCGACTTGGCGCTGCGAAGCTCTTCTTCCAAAGAGGCTGTAACCATTACCGGTCAAGTGCCTCTGGATCCCTCCTCTCCAATAGACGTCAGGGTTGAGAGCCACGGCGACGGCCTACATTTTCTGGCTGATTTTGCTGAAGGTACGGTCACCTGGAAGGGCGGTAATTCCGACCTCAAGTTGTTGTTTAGCGGCAGCCTTAGCGCTCCTCAGGCGAATGGATTTTTGGTGGTGCAAAACGGCGAATTCGTCGTCATGGAACAAGTTGTCAAAGGGTTGGAGGCTGCCATGGTTTTTGACTTCAATCGCCTTGAGGTGCAGCGTCTCAAAGCAAAGATTGGTTCGAAGGGCATCTTGCAAGGTGCGGGATCCATTGCCTTGCTTCGCCCTGCACCTGAAGACCAGCCCCTGACGATCGAGATCAGTCAGTCCCGTTTTAAGTTGCCAAAGGCTGATGTAGGGGTGGCAGCCAAGATCAAGTTCACGGGTGCCTTGCTGAAACCCTTGATTGGCGGTGAGCTCACGATCAAAGAAGGAACGATCTCACCCGCCGGCTCAGGGCTTCTGCGACCGATCAACTCTGCCATTCAATCCACCAAAAGGCCTGGAGCCGGAGAGGCGATAGCAACTTCAAGCAGCCCCAAATTTGTTAATGCCAACACCCTGCTTGAGGAGCAGTGGGATTTCAAGAAACCCTTGGTCTTGCTTGGACCAGATGTAGAGGTCAGTCGGAGCAGGATGTTGAGCTCCGTTATTCCCAACATCCCCTCTGTCAGCTTCGACAACCTGCGTTTAAAGCTGGGGCCAAATTTGCGCATCACTGCTAATGCGCTGGCCAATTTCAGTACAGAAGGGTTGCTCAGTTTGAATGGCCCCCTAGATCCAAAGCTTCAGGCTCGTGGTGTAATTCGGCTACTGAATGGACGGCTGAATCTGTTTACGACGTTCTTCAGTCTTGATCAGCGAGCTGCGAATGTCGCTGTTTTTACTCCTTCTCTGGGCCTAATCCCTTACGTTGATGTCGCCATGAACAGCCAGGTATCCGACAGCATCAGCATCGGCACCGACAGTAATGCCGCATCAGCGAATGTATTTGATACCAATGGAACAGGTGCTCTTGGAGCCGGAGGACAGTTCCGCTTGATCAAAGTGATGGTGAAGGCCGAGGGACCTGCAAATCGTCTTTTCCAAAACATTGAATTACGCAGCTCGCCGTCACTGCCTCGTGCTCAATTGCTGGGGTTAATTGGAGGAAATTCACTGGCAGGGTTGTCGGGAGAAGGTGGTGGTGCGGCACTAGCGACTGTGATCGGTCAATCTCTTCTCACCCCTGTTCTTGGAACAATCTCTGATGCTTTCAGTCAACGAATGCAAATTGCCCTTTATCCTGCATACGTCTCGCCAGTTGTGACGAGTCAACAAGAGCGCGTTTCTGGGCAAGTCCCACCCACGCTCGAGTTAGTCACAGACATTGGTATTGATATCACTAAGCGACTTAACGTTTCTATTTTGGCGACACCAGACCGCAACGATATTCCTCCGCAAGGTACCCTTACTTATCAAATCAGTCCCAGCATGAATCTCTCAGGTTCTGTAGACAGCCAGGGAATTTGGCAGAGCCAATTGCAATTATTTTTCCGCTTTTGACCAGTTGGCAACCGACTCAGCTCAGTTCATCGGTGTCGATTTGGGAGGTACCGCGATCAAGTTAGGTCGATTTGATCAGCAGGGCCATCTGTTGGCAGAAACCGAGTTGCCAACCCCTCAACCCTCGGTGCCAGGTGCTGTCACAGTTGCTCTTTGCGAAGCTATCGAGACTGTTGATCCAAACCATCATGCTGCATTCGTGGGAGTGGGCTTACCAGGACCAATGGATGCTGAAGGGCGGGTCGCCAGGGTCTGTATCAACCTGCCTGGATGGCTGGAGGTTCCTTTAGCCGACTGGTTGGAACCACGACTGAATCGGCACGTCACCCTGGCGAATGATGGCAACTGTGCTCTCGTTGGTGAAGCATGGCAGGGCGCGGCCCAAGATTTTGAAAACGTCGTTCTGCTCACTCTTGGCACTGGAGTAGGTGGGGGCGTCATGCTTGGGGGTCAATTGTTTGTCGGTCATAACGGGGCTGCAGCCGAGCCTGGTCTGATTGGGGTGGATTCTGAAGGTCCCAGCTGCAACAGTGGAAACCAAGGCTCCCTAGAGCAGTACGCCAGCATTGGCGCCCTTCAACGTCTATGGGCTGGGGACCCAGAAGAATTAAGCGACCGAGCTGCTTCTGGCGATCGCGAGGCTCTCGAGATCTGGGAAACCTATGGCCGCAAACTTGGGGTAGGAATCAGTTCTCTCGTCTATGTTTTCACCCCTCAGCTGGTGCTGGTCGGAGGAGGTCTTGCAGGTGGAGCAGTTCATTTCCTACCAACAGTCCGTCAGGAAGTAGAGAAGCGGGTGCAAGCTGTGAGCAGAGAGGGTTTGCAGATTCGCTCCTGTGCCCTTGGGAATGGAGCTGGTCGCCTGGGGGCAGCTCGACTTGCCCTTCAACGTCTCTTAAGTGTCGGCAATGCCCCTTGAGGCGTAATGATGAGCACAGCTGTGCCGCGCTGTGATGACAACTTATCCTGGAGTTCCTGAGCCTTCCGCCCAGTTGCTGCGACTTGCAGCAGAGGTGCGGCAAGCAGCCATGGCTCTTGGGCAAAGTGATGACAACCAGCGGAGTAAGGCCCTGATGGCAATGGCCAATGCTTTGCTGTCAAGCTCTGAGCAGATCGTGAGGGCTAATCGACTCGATTTAGAGAAGGCTCGAACTGAGGGACTTGCTTCTGCCCTGATGGCGCGGCTCAAGCTTGATGAAAGCAAACTCAACTCGGCTATCGAGGGGCTCAGGCAGTTGGCTCAATTATCTGATCCCCTTGGTTTGCGTCAGTTGCATCGTGAACTGGATCAAGACCTTGTGCTGGAGCGCATCACCGTTCCTCTTGGAGTCCTGGGGGTAATCTTTGAGGCGCGCCCAGATGCCGTAATTCAGATCGCTTCACTGGCAATTCGCTCTGGCAATGGCGCACTTCTCAAGGGCGGCAGCGAAGCAAGCCACACCAATCAGGCCATCATTGAGGCGTTGAAGAATGGTCTGGCTGAAACAGAGATCGATCCCGAGGCAATTGCCTTACTCAAGACCCGTCAGGAAAGCCTTGCCCTACTTCGCCTTGATGGCCTAGTGGATTTGATCATCCCTCGCGGCAGCAACGAACTGGTGCGTTTCATTCAAGACAACACACGAATTCCGGTTCTTGGTCATGCGGACGGAATCTGTCATCTCTATCTCGACGCCGCGGCGGATCTGAAGCAGGCCCTACAGATTGCAATCGATAGCAAGACCCAGTACCCCGCAGCATGCAACGCTATTGAAACTCTGCTCATTCATCAGTCCATTGCACCGTCGTTTTTAGAGCTTGCAATTCCTGCCTTTCGTCACGCCGGGGTTCGTCTGCTTGGGGATTCAGCGAGCCGGGCTTTAGGAGTAGAAGAGTCAGCAAGTGAAGAGGATTGGGCTACGGAATATCTCGATCTGATTCTGTCAGTGAAAGTGGTGCCTGATCTAGAGGGAGCCCTGGATCACATCCGTCGCTATAGCTCCCGTCACACGGAGGCAATTGTCAGCAATGATCAGGAGACGGCTGAGCGTTTTCTCCAAGCTGTCGATAGTGCCGGTGTTTTTCACAATTGCTCCACGCGTTTTGCCGATGGATTCCGTTATGGCTTTGGCGCCGAGGTTGGAATCAGTACTCAAACACTGCCTCCAAGGGGGCCGGTTGGCTTGGAAGGGCTGGTGACCTATCGCTATCGGTTGCGTGGACAAGGCCACATTGTGGCGGACTATGCCAATGGTGAATGCATGTTCACTCACCGGGACCTACCGCTGTGATCAATCGTCTCCCTTTAGGAGCCATTCATGTTAACGATGTGCGCTTGTGGGCTCACGTGGGTGTGCTTGACCATGAAAGACGTGAAGGGCAGTGGTTCAGCTTGGATTTCAGCCTTTGGTTAGACCTTGACAAGGCTGCCCTGGATGATGACCTCAATGCCACTGCGGACTACAGCTTGGCTATTGGTGCAATGCAACGACTCTCCTTTGAACTGAAGTGTTTCACCATCGAACACTTCAGCGAGCGATTGCTAGTGCTCTTGGAAGATCTCTACGGTCCTGTGCCAATGCGAGTGCTTGTGCGTAAATGTGCTGCGCCGGTGCCTGGGTTTAGTGGCAGTGTGGCTGTTGAAAGGTGTCGCAATTGGCCAACACCCTGATCTTTGTCAAGGCTTTTCGCGATGTTTACGCATGTCGCATCAGTGGATAAACCCCGTCGACCATTGGTGCTTGTACATGGTCTTTGGGATACCCCGCATCTTTTTAGGCGGTTGGTGAAGGCACTCGAACAGCATCAGCTACCTCTACAGATCCCCCATCTGCCTCATCGCCTGGGAGCTGTTCCGCTTTCCAAGCTGGCGGAGACGTTGGATCAGCTCATCGTTGAGAAGTGGGGGGCCGAGACGGTTATCGATGTACTTGGATTTTCGATGGGAGGGGTGATCAGTCGAATTTGGCTGCAACAACTAGGTGGATCACGACGAACGCATCGTTTTCTGAGTGTAGGAAGTCCACAGCGAGGCACCCTCACAGCCCAGTGGATTCCCGCCTGTTTGTTTGCTGGTTTAGCGGATATGAAGCGCGGCAGCCCCTTACTGCGCCAGCTCAACGGAGACTTTTCAGCCTTAGAAGACATTGAATGCAGCAGCTATTTCTGTCGATGGGATGTCATGGTTGTTCCAGGCTGGCAAGCCGTATTACCGGTGGGTGAGCAACAGGCCGTTCCAGTATTCACGCATCAACAATTGATGTCTCATCCGCTGGCATTGAAGTTGCTGATTTCAAAGCTTCTCAGTAATTAACTTGGCGAAGTCGAGTTACCTGACCAAAATGAGCAAATACTCATAAACAAGCATACAGATGTGTTTCTCGGCGTCAGCCAGCTTTACGGCTGCAGCGGTCCTCATGCCCTTAGGGCTTTATACCCACCATCTTGCGTCTGAAGCGAAACGTCCCGGATACAAACCTCTAGCCCTAGTACCGTTCTTCTTCGGGCTACAGCAATTTATTGAGGGTTTTGTATGGGTGGGATTAGGTCATGGAGAAACAGTAGCCTCACCGGTCGAACCTCTCACGTCAATTACTTCTGTTGGCTTTCTATTTTTTGCCTATTGCTTCTGGATGATATGGATTCCATGGAGCGCATACTCGATTGGGCGTCATTCCGAAAGTGAAGGAGTCAAGAGAGCTTTACGCTGGGTTTGGATTATTGGTTCCATCCTTGGAATCTCATTCTGGCTGCCTTTATTAATACATCCACCGTTGATCCAGCCAGGACTAGTGACAGGCGGAAGGATCGTCTACAACGTCAACACCATCTTCCATAATTTCATCAATACAGAACCTATTGGAGAACTAATTTATTGGTGCTGGATTGTCATTCCTTTGCTGATTCTTAAAGACAAAGCCGTCAAACTCTTCGGAGCATTAATTGTATTATCTATCATTCTGACACTGTTTACATATAGCATGGCTTTCAATTCAGTATGGTGCTTCTACAGTGCTATTCTTTCAATTTTTGTTCTCTGGATCGTAAATCGTCCGGAGATGCGTCGTGCCTGATGCTCTTGCTCTTCTGCAGGGCTTAAGCGGACTCAGCCAAGGCCTTGATTCCATGGCCGAAGTACTGCTTAAAATGGAGGCTGGAGTTGAATTGTTGCTGGCAGTTGGCCTTTCAATGTCAGCAGCACATTTCTTTTCTCTCCTTGCTAATCGTTTAGGTCCTGTTCAAATTGCCGTGCATTTATTATTTGATGCGCTAGGCCTAAGCCTAGCTTTTCTATTGGGGATTCTCTGTGACAGCTTGATCCTTACTTCTCTAAAGGATGTACCTTTACATCCGATTACTTTTGCAAACCATATACTACCAGCAATTTGGCCAGGATTATTTTATATTCTTGCCGGAGCTCCTTATATTAGTGATCTAATTGCTGTAACACTTTTCGCATGGATTCACCTCAATGTAGTTGTTTTATTAAAAGCTATTTATGGTATACCTCTCCAGCAAGGCTTGGTCATGGCCCTTCCTGGTTTTGCCTTGGCACTTGTTTTAATTGCGCTCTTGTTCGCTCAGAGGTGGAAATCAAGTTACGCCCAACTAGCACGAGAAGTGGCTCTTAATCATTGAGTTGGATCTGATCTGAGATCATGACTAAGACTAGATCTTCGCTTCGCCATCATCGTGAGCTGCTGCTTACAAGCCGCAGGACAGTTGTTGTTTTGATGCTGGCCTCAGCCATCCTTTTGTTCCTGTGCGTAGCTGTGATTCGTCGCGATGCTATTGCATTAGTAACCAGCGAATCGATTGATGAGCTCCTTAAGCTTGCGGCACTTCTGGTGATCATCTTGGTCCCTCTGTCAGGTATTTATTCAGTGATGCTTGACTTTGTCTTTTGGGAAGGGTGGCTTGATGGTCTTCCTAACCCAAGTCATCTATTTGCTGAACGATCCCCGGATATTTCTGGACATCGGAATTACATCATTTACCTGGATGGCATTCATCAAAGTGAAGAAGACCATCCTCCACGGGTTAGTCGATTCCTCTCGCAACTAGAAGAAGGAATTGATCATGAGTCTATTTTAGTCAAAGGCATTGAGGCTTACACAATCATGCCTGTTGCACTGCGTTCAGATTCATACAGTCAGTGGTTCTGGCGAAGGTTATTTTCTCTACAAGAGCATCATCCCAATTCATTAGTTCGTTTTCTAAGCGCCTTTTGTGTACAAGCCAATAATGTCATCAAAGTGGGAATTTCCTCTGACCGCCGTTATGGCCCGGTGATGAATTATGAGCTTGCCTTGAAAATCGCCCATCGTCTTGAATCGCTTGGCTTCCATCCCAGTAAGGCTGTGCGCCTGGTATTAGTGGGTTACAGCGGAGG
Organism: Prochlorococcus sp. MIT 1318; assembly: GCF_047304505.1. Taxonomy (NCBI): domain Bacteria; kingdom Bacillati; phylum Cyanobacteriota; class Cyanophyceae; order Synechococcales; family Prochlorococcaceae; genus Prochlorococcus; species Prochlorococcus sp. MIT 1318. The sequence continues at coordinate 2,288,667 of NZ_CP138958.1, forward strand.
AGGAGAGATGGCTATTGGGACAGCGGAGATCTTGCAACAACTCTGTCGTGTTCCAGTACAAGTGATCACTGTCTGTGGAGTGTTCAGTGGGAATGGTGCTTTAGAAGAGATCAATCGTGTGGCTATGGTCGTTGGCGGGAAAGACCCTGTTGCGGCTCTTGGTCAAGTGGCTTACCCAGGGCGTTCTCCACTGTTGCCATTGTCAAACTGGAATCGATGGCAACGCAAAAGGAAGCTGACTCGCTATGAAATTTCCGGCATGAATCATTGTGGTCACTCAGGACCATTCAGTGATGATTTCAGCTCTAAAGTAGTTGATGCAATTTGTTGTGAACTATGTATGACCAGATAAGCGCCTATAAAGTCAGTCTTTACATGTTTTTTTCGCATTAATACAAGTTGTTAGTACGACCAGACTTGCACACAATGATTGAAGATTGAAATTTTTAGTGAAGGAACTATCTAACATGTTAGCCAACTAAGCTACAACCTCTCGGCTTTCTATCCCATCATAAAGATATCTCTTGCGACTCCCAAAAAGCCCCTGAAGACTTAGCTGCAGACAATAAAGGCCGCCAAAACCTTTCCAATAAAGCGCTAGAAGGTGTAGCTGGTCAAACTCTTTCGGTGGCTGGGGCAGATTAACTGCTCAATGTGTCATCTCTGTTGGTAAAACGAATCCATGTTTCCAGAATTCCACTATCGCACTAAATAGTGACTACCATTTTTCAGGATAAGATCTAGGGGATCAATGATGTTGTATTTCATAGAGACAAATAAATAATTTACAATCATAGGGTGGCTAGGTTTACTTTGGTCTTGGTATTTGAACACTCATCCCAAACGGTGTGCTGAGACTATCTCAAACTTAAAAGTAATTACTTAGCACTATAAATTCAGTCATCAACTTCTTAGCTCTAAACCAATACTTACAATCCCTCAAGCCTAATATCAGCATCTTCGTTCAAAACTCTTTCTCTCATAAATCCACCAATAACATTCTCAAGGTTATTATCAGAGAAGATCTGCCTCCCTTTCACTGGGATCGAGTCATTCTCTTAGGCATCAGTCATCGTTGTAAATATTTTTTTGGCATCCATTCTACAAACGAAGAGGCGTGACATGCAGCAGCCTGGCAGAATTGATCCAGTAGTGTTATCTACGCTCATTTCTTTAACTTATGCATTTTAAAAACAGTTTTGTCAACCAGAAATCAATCTGCGCTGATGCAAACCGGCGAGCATGAACACAACTGCCATTAGTAGATAGCCCGTTGCCCAGGAGCTACCAACTCCCCAGCCAAGCTCCAGAACAGTATCAGTCTGGGTGAATCGCCAAGCGTGGATGATCCCAATCCATGAGGCTGCAGATGCGAGGAAAGAAGTAATGCTTGCTGCTAAAAAGCGTTGTTCGATCACATAAACCAACATTGCCGCTAGCAGCATGGCGGTAATAATTTGTCCTTGCTCAAGGGCAAAAGCACCACTTGCCCATACATCAGCTTCTTGAAGCCTTCCCAATAAAGCTGAATTAAAAGGTTCTGAATTGCTTCCGGCTCCTCCTGCGCGCAAACCAGCCTTGATCAGTGATGCACCCCATCCTGCTAGTCCAGGAAGCAGGCCGAGAGCTACTGCCGGTGCATGGGTGCTGGGCGTGGCTTGAAAGGCTTGAGCAGCAATCACGATGCCGATATAGAGCACGATCGCCATGCCTGCCTCAATAGGTACCAACTCAGCGACCAAACCAAAAACACCTAGAAGACAAGCGCTACCCATTACCAAGCCATTTAGCCAGGAATAGCCAATGCGAGCCCCCATTTCCTTCCAGGCTGGATGGCCGATATAAATAGTTGTAGGAAAACAAGACCCCAAACCTGCGGCAGCCATTGTGCCGATGCCATCAATCAATAAAGAGCTTCGAACGCAATAACGATCACCTGCCGCCTCTGCGCTTTCGATGTTTTGAAGAGATCCCAGCACGTTGAATAGGCCCATTGGCACAATCACCCCTAGCCAGGGCAGCAGCTGGCCACGAGCATTCCAAAGATTGGCGATTTCTAGGTGAGGAAGGCGCAAGCCAATCTGACTTGCTTCCTGACTCCAACGGCTAGCGTCGCTATCGATTAATCCAGTACTCCAAGCAAGCCCCACGCCAATAACAACAGCAAGCAAGCCACCAGGAATGGGCAATCGCAAGCGTCCGTAATAGGTGACCAGAACAATTGCTAGTACTGTCAGCCCCACTACAGGTTGGGCATAGGTACGCAGCAGAAAGCCAAGGGCGATGTAGCCAAGAGCAATGCCGGCGAGAGTGGCAAGTAATGCAGCCCTAGGCAGCCAGCGACGCAGTACCCCTGCTGTAAAAGCCCCTACTGTTTCGATCAGCCCTGAGCCCAGGCAAGCCACCATCCCTGCTTGCCAGGAAAGGCGAACAGCGCTTGCCTCATCCATTCCCTGGCCCAATGCGGTGAGTTTCACAGGGAGCATTACCAAAAACACATACGCAAACAGGCTCACGGTGTTGATTCCGTAGGGCAGAGCTGTCCGATCACTACGTTTTTCGATGCTGGCAAGTTGATGAGCCTGATGCGCGTAGGCAAGGTTGCCTATCAGCAGGCTTATTCCTGTGGCAGGAAGGATTGTGCCGAAAACTAATTCATTCGGATAGCCGAGCACGTTGCGGCATAAGGCAATTATCAAGAGGACTTGAATCAAGTTATCGAGGCCAAGTCCTAGGAATCCGTCGACATCTCCACGGACAAACCATTGCGGCCTCCAGTGCTTCTGCTTGAGATCTGAATGCATGGCAGTTTGGTAAGACCAGTTCAATCATGTCTTGCTACTTCCTGATGTTGCAAGACAATGTCTTTTCAAAAGAGCCTTGCTTGTTAAGTAGGAGGCAGTTCGAGTGGACGATTTATGCTTTTTCAAGCTTCATGTCTGCTTAGTTAGCACGTGTACTTTTCGCAAGCACGATTCCCTTGATTGAATTGCCTTTAGCTTCTTTTAGGTATTAAAGGCTTAAATGAACTTGATGATTAACCAATTCTATGCATCATGATCAAAAGCATCTACTTTGATTTCTCGTGACTAAGCAGCTTGATGAAATCCCCCCAGAGCAAAGTCGTTCTTTCGATAGGCTTGTTAACTTCACTGATGTGGCAGTAGATCATCTGCTTGGCATTGGCTCGCTCGGCTTCCGGTTGATCTATCTATAACTGAAAACGTGCGTTGGCATCGCTTTAGAGATCCACTTCGCCGTTGAGGTCCCTCACAAGCGCAAATGGACTGTGGCTGGGTTGACAGCTTAAAAGCCTCTTCATTGCCTCTAATCGTGCAGAGCCTTGCAGGCTCAGATCCTGGGGCAACGTGTCAAGGCCCCATCGGTAGCGATCTACCACACTAGTGTTGATACAAAAACCCTGATCAAGAAGGATGTCGAGGCTACGGCGTAGTCGTTCTCGCCATATTCCTCCCAGTGTCAGTGGAAATAAATGGGTAGAGCCGTTAAGGCATTGCTCCAGTAGTGCTGTTGAATCAATGCAATAGCCCAGGGCTCCATACCCCCCTAGACGTAGCTTTTGCGAGCTTGCCTCCATATTGTGCACCGCTGCGATTAATTCGGTGATCTCTATTGCATCGGCGAGGCGTTGCTGTGTCAATGGCTGACTGGGGTACGCGACTGTTCCATTGTGGCGATCGTTCTGCCAGGGCCGATGCAGGTCGTTCATCGCAGCCCAGCCATTCACGCCTTCTATACCCTGGCAATACTGCAGTAAAATGGAATCATTGCCCTGTGGTTGCAGCTCAAGCTCGAAGCTGCAATGCGGCAACAAGCTGAGAATCTCCTGGTTGCGATCATCCTCTAGACCCGTGCGATATGGAATCGCCAAAGGGACCTGAAACCATCTCCCGCTTTCATTGGCTTGGCTAGCTCCCAGGCCGAAGCTGGCCACACTGGCTCTAATTCGTCCGCAACAGTGCCAACCCTGTCGGTTCAGCAACTCAATCAGTTGACGTCCTGAGGATAGCCCCTCGAATAAGAAAGGTTCCGAGGGATGCAATGCCTCTGGTAGACGATTGGCAGCGAGGCAATTGAGCACCTGAGCCATGAGCTCATTCATGCGTTGAGAAGACTCGTTCTGAAGCATGACCAAGCCCTCGTTGTGCCAGACCAGGCCACTACCGAGTGCCGTGAGGCCTTTCCCTAAAGCGGTTGGAGCAAGCTGTTTAGGGTCAGAAAGTGCATCACTAGTGATTGGCTGGTTGGCCAGTAATCGACAGTTCTTTAAATTGCACGGCACCCCCACACCATGTCCTGGCTTTAAGGCAACTGAGGGTTGGCGCCAGAGTTCCAGGGCACTGGGCGGTTCGTTCTCCCGAATCGGCAGCAGATGCTGTAGGTCATCAGCCAACGCTGCCAACAGCAGAGGGCTTAGCAAACCATCTTCTAATAGGGTTGCAATCCCTCGTAGACGTTCAGGAAGAACGGCCGGGGCCATCCTCCAGCCTCTCGGCAGCATTCCTATCAGTGGGATTACACGGCGATGATCGAGATCACGTAACAACTCACTTAGCAATTGTTCTCGGCTTATGCCGCGACGCAAGCTGCTTGTTTCAAGCACCTCCTCAAGTGCAATCAGTGGTGCCGTGTGGATATCGTCATGCTCGTCTTGGCCCCAGCTTTGTGATAACGCTAGGGGGTTCAGAGAGTGCGGTATCTCTTCAGCCATCTCCTCACTGATCCGCAGCGCTTGCGGCTAAGCCGGAATGGTGAATCAATGCCTCAGTGGTAGCTGGTCGTCCACGGAATTGCTCATAGACGTCTGCTGGGGAATGGCTACCTCCCAAACTGAGAACTGTGTCGCGAAAGCGAGCGCCAGTGAGTCGAACTTGATCTTCAAGTTCCAGACCAGCTTCCTCAAAGGCAGCAAAGGCATCAGCACTAAGAACTTCTGCCCACTTGTAGGAGTAGTACCCGGCGGAATAACCACCGGCGAAGATGTGGCCAAAGCTACAAAGGAATTGATCTTCGGCGATCGGAAGCATCACCGTGGTGGTCTCAGCAATCTGACGGCGAAGCTGATCTGGGGTCACGCCGAGATCTGGTGTCCAGCAACTATGCAAACGCAGATCAGTGAGAGCGAAATGCACCTGGCGCAGAGTTGCCAAACCGGCATTAAAGGTACGGCTGGAGCGCAATTTTGCGAACTCCTCCTCCGGAAGCGGTTCGCCAGTACGCCAGTGACGTGCCATCCCCATCAACGTGGTGCGATCGAGACACCAGTTCTCCATGAACTGGCTAGGCAGTTCCACTGCGTCCCATTCCACGTTGTTTATTCCTGCAGCCTGTGGATACTCAACGGTCGTGAGCATGTGCTGAAGGCCATGGCCAAACTCATGGAACAAAGTCTCCACCTCATCGAAGCTCATCAGACTTGGTGTCTCTGCTTGCGGTGGAGTCTGGTTACAAATCAAATAGGCCACAGGAAGAATCGATTGGCCCTCGAGGCTTTTGCTGCGTGTCAGGCATTCGTCCATCCATGCCCCCCCTCGCTTGCTGGCTGGTCGGCTATAGGGATCGAGGTAGAACGCTGCCAGGTCTGAACCATTGGCATCCAACACCCGGAAAAAACGCACGTCTTGATGCCAGATCGGAGCCTCGCCGTCGGCACTTTGAATGCGAATGCCAAAAAGACGTTCACAAAGTCCGAACAAACCTTCCAAAACCTGTGGCAGGGGAAACCAAGGGCGCAGCGCTTCTTGATCAAGGTCAAAGCGCTCTTGCCTCAGCCGTTCAGCCCAGAAGTTCACATCCCATGGTTTGAGCTGGCTGGCCTCTGGAGCTCCATGTTTTTTGGCACAGGCCTCGAGCTCAATTAACTCCTTTTGGGCTGCGGGTAAAGCGGCAGCACGCAACTCATCAAGCAACTGCTCGACGGCCTCAACGCCCTCGGCCATTTTGCTGGCCAGGCTGAGTTCAGCCCAGTTCCTGTAGCCAAGCCTTTGAGCTTGCTGAAGCCGAAGGCTTAGCAGCTCTTCAATCAATGGTTGATTGTTTAACTCACCCGCACTCGCTCTACTCACATGAGCCTTGTAGAGCGTTTCACGTAGCCCTCGATCTTTTGCATGGGTAATGAAGGGGATGTAGCGGGGCATATCTAGACCTAATCGCCAGGGACCCTGCTCCGCTGTAGGTTCTCCACCGTCTTCTCGGTGATCTCCGGCTTGCTTGGCTGCTGAGGACAAAACCTCCAAGGCCCTCTGCGGCAGTCCTTCAACTTGTGCTGATCGATTGAGGAGCAGGCTCCATCCCTGGGTTGCATCCAGGACGTGATTGCTGAAGCGGGTCGACAGCTCGGCCAGTTGCTCACTGGTGGTATTAAAAGCCTGCTGTGCATGGTCATCGAGACCCACGCCTCGTAGATCCATGGAGAGTAATTCCGCGTTCAAAATCCGCTGTTGAGTCGAATCCAGCAATGGCCTTGAGGTCTGGTCTTTAAGCCGGCGCAAGGCACGATGAAGTATTTGGCTTTGGCCCATAAGGTTTCCAAAGCGCACCACCTCTGGTTCCTGTGCAGCGTGAGCTTGCCGTAATTCGGAGGTATTGCAGACGCTGTTGAGATGGGATACAACTCCCCTGCTCCAACGCAATTGCTCTTGCAGCTGATGCAGAGGAACCATGACTTGTTCCCAATTAATGCTCTTGCCAGATACCAAAACTTTGTCTAGGTCTTGTTCCAGCTGGCTGAATTGTTTGGTAAGAGCACAGAGAAGTTCAGGAATGTGATCCTGAACTTGTTGAGCAGTAATGGCATTGAAGTTTGGGATTCCTTCACCCTGGAGTAGGGCTGGTGTCTTTATTTCGTTCACAGCAACAGGCATTATTCAGCCAAGGGGTAGCAGGGAACCTTGAGCTACCAAGCTATGGCTAATCAGTCGATCAGCGAGAGCATTGGTTGAAGCCTCATAGAGATCGATGGCGACTCGAGGCCAAAATCCGATCACCAACGTGGGCACAATCAAACTGAGCCCAATGGTCAGCTCTCTGGGGTTGATGTCTTCGATCATTGCAAGGGCGGGAATCCTGGGGCCAAAAAAGACCCGTCGACACATCGACAGCAAATAGACGGGGGTAAGGACCAGTCCAATCGCCGCCAGCACGATCGTGATAACCCTGAATATTGAAGTGAATCCTTCCTGACTAATGATGCCGAGGAAGACGGTGATTTCACTGACAAAGCCGCTCATTCCTGGCAGGGCGAGGGAAGCCAGGGAGCTGGCCAAGAAAAAAGCGAAGGTAATTGGTAAGACCTTGGCCAGGCCACCCATATTGGGGATGGAGAGGGTCTGCGTGCGTTCGTAGAACGTTCCTGTGACGAAAAACATGGCTGCTGCAATCAGGCCATGGCTAATCATCTGCAGCATGGCCCCACTGATCCCGAGAGCATCGATCGCGCCGATACCCAAAAGAACAAAGCCCATGTGGCTCACAGAACTGCAGGCAATTCGTCGTTTCACGTTGTCTTGAGCAAAGGCGTTGAGTGCTCCGTAGATGATGTTGACGATCCCAATCACGATCAGGGCCGGCGCTAGCTGAAGATGAGCATCAGGCAGCATTTGCACGTTGAAGCGCAAAAGGGCATAGCCACCCATCTTTAGGAGTACCCCTGCCAGCAGCATCGACACTGGTGCGTTGGCTTCTCCATGGGCATCTGGCAGCCAAGTGTGGAGAGGAAACATCGGTAGCTTTACGCCAAAGCCCACCAGAAAGCCCAGATAACAGAGGAGTCCAAGACTGCCTTCTGGAGATCGATTTGCCAGCTCAGTGAGGTTGAGAGTGAACTCACCACCCGACAGTGCCAGAGCGAGTCCGCTAATCAGAATCAGTAAAGACGCTAGAGCGGTGTAGAGAATGAATTTGGTGGCGGCATATAGACGTCTGCTTCCGCCCCAGATGGCAATTAACAGGTAGACCGGAACCAGCTCTAGTTCCCAAGCAAGAAAGAACAGCAGGAAATCTTGAGAGAGGAAAACCAGCCCCTGAGCAGAAGCCTGAACCAACAACAGGGCGAAATAAAGCCTTGTCTTGCTTTGCACCTTCCAGCTAGCTGCCACGGCAAGAAGAGTGATCAGCCCACTAAGCACAACCAGAGGAGCCGAAAGGCCGTCTGCTCCGAGCGACCACTCCAGGCCGATGAAGGGAATCCAGCTAACCCGTTCAACCAGCTGAAGCCCTCCATCCTGGCCATCAAACATGCGGCTAAATACAACCAGCATGAGCACGAAATCCACCAGCAGAAAGGCCAGTGCAAAATTGCGTGGTGCCTGGGAGTTACTTGTTTCATTCCCTGGCAACAGAGGCATCAGCAGGGCACCCATCGCCGGCAGCAACACGATCAGGGAAAGCCAGGGAAATGAGGCCTGGGACGCAGCCGTCAGCGGCAAATTGGCGTCCATGGCAGGCAAGAGAATGCGAAGGAACTGATCAGCCCCGAGCGGGCGCTTGAGTATATCTACTCATCCTCAATTTGAGGTTGCCAGTGGCTTCCTCCTGTCTGAATGCTAAGCAGTGGTGCCCTACTTGCTACACCCTCAGCCTCCCAAGCTTTTACCATTGCCTGACTGACTGCTTGCCCTTTATCCTCAGGGCACAGAGCCAGCACGCTGGGGCCAGCTCCGCTGATGGCACAACCCCAGGCACCGGCATTCAGAGCCGCATCGCGAACCTCCAAACCTCCTTTGATTAATGGCCAGCGATAGGGCTCATGTAATCGATCGTGCATCCCATCTGTGATCAGGTCTCCGTTTCCTGTGCGCAGTCCCTGCAGCAGGAGCGTAAGGGCACCAAGGTTTTCTACGGCATCGCTGATCGGAATGTCTTTAGGCATGGCGCGCCTTGCCTCGCTCGTACTTAGGCGAATGGAGGGGATTGCTACAACGACTTTCACGGAATTGATCCAGACACAACGAACCACCCGCCAGCGTTGCGAGGCTGCCTTGGCAGTCAAGCAAAGACCTCCTAGAAGAGAAGGAACCACATTGTCGGGATGGCCCTCAATGTCAATGGCCAGTTCCAACAGTTTTTCTTTGCTGAGCGGTTCTCCCACCAAGGCATTGGCTCCGACCAACCCTGCCACGATCGCACTGGCACTGCTTCCTAGGCCTCTTGCGGGGGGTACCGCAAGCCTCACTTTGGCTTCTAGTCCCACCGGTTCGAGCCCTGCGGCTTTCCACACCCTCTGGGCAGCGCGATAAATCAGGTTGTTGGGCCCACCGCGCAGGTGGCTTCCCTCATTGCCTTCAATAATGAGTTCAAAGGGTCCGCTATCCCCTTCGATCCGCCGCATGGCAAAACGGTTGTTGAGGTCAAGGGCAGCACCAAGGCAGTCGAAGCCAGGACCAATGTTGGCTGTGGTGGACGGTACGTCAACCACAATTCTTTGGCCGATACTCGGCTGCGCCATCCCTACTTGTCTACTTAGGTCAGTGTCCCACCTTGCTCAGCAAGCATGTTTGCTCTGCAGGCTGCACTGAACAGGCCCACCTCGGGATCGATCACTGCCATCACTGGCAATTGCTCTAGAAACGGACGGAAGCGACCCTTGTTGCGGAAGGCTTCAAGAAAGGTGCTTGAGCGAAGACCTTGAAGCTGCTTCGCAGCGGTACCACCACCCACCCAGAGGCCTCCGACACAGAGTTCCTGCAGAGCTAAATCTCCCGCAGCAGAACCGTAAGCAGCTAGCCAGAGCTGTAAGGCTTCTTGAAGAATTGAATCGCCTTGGCTTGCGGCTTGACTAGCAAGAGCAGGCAGATCCAAATGGTCGGGATGATCATCAGCACCATGGCGCCAAGCATCGGCCAGATCTCGCAGAGGATGACCATCTGCGTCACTGTGCTGTAGGCGCCAACGCGCCACGTGTCCCAGGCCGGTGCCACTGACAACACGTTCCAATGAAAGGCGTTCGAGTTGCAAATCGGCCTTGAGCCACTCACAAAGTTGCCACTCGCATTCACTGCGAGGAGCAAATTCACGGTGTCCGCCTTCACTGGGCAGCGCCACCATCCCATCTTTTGTGGGCAGGCCACGGGCCATTCCAAGTCCAGTACCTGCCCCCAGAACTGCTATTGGTCCTTGTGCAGACAAATGCTGCTGTGGAAGCTGAAGCTCCACCTGCTGCGCGTCGTTGAGAAAGGGTAGGCCGTAGATCAATACGCCAAAGTCATTAATCAGTTCCAAATGCTTCAGTCCCGTGGCTGAGCAAAGGTCCTTCTCCTTCAGGCTCCAGGGCAGATTGGTGATACGTGCCTCACCATGGCGAACCGGTCCTGCAACAGCGATGCAGCCGTTATTGGGTTGCTCCATCTCCCCTGGCAAATGGGCGATGAAGTGGCTCAGCATGGGTTCAAGCGAAGTCCACTGATTGGATAAATACCTCCGCCGGTGCTGTTGCTTGAGTTGCTTTTCGTCCCAGCTATAGAGCGCAAGCAAGGTTTTGGTGCCCCCCAAATCACCTGCCAGAAAGGTTCTCGGGGACGGCATGGTGATGACGAATGAGGCAAAGAGCTTCCCTCAGGCTGCATTGACAGCGAGAGATCTGCAACTTTTACGTTGGATAGATTGCTGATTAGCTCAAGGGATAGTGATTCCCATGCCTAGATCGGTTGGCAAGAACTCATTAGCAAGCTCTAATTAGCCCCCACCTGACTTGGCCCTGCTCATCACGGATTGAGATTCCCCACTGGTTTGATTGACGTTTCGCAAGACCAGTCATTTCTTTTGATGGTTGAGTAGTGCTTGCATCGGAGACCATAAAGAAGTTCTGATTCTGCGCAGAACAGAAAGAGCCTGCTCCAACGAGAGAGCCAGAACGACCAACGAGAAGCAATCAGCTTCTCCTATCGCCAGGCCCAATTTGCCATTCAGCTTCTCATCCAGACGGAAGAGAGATTCACTCCAAAGCGAGGTATTCCTCAATTATTATCATCACCTAACTATTGACAACTTTTGTCAATAGTTACCTGATCTACCCTTAAGAGCAATTGCTTCATCCAGAAGTGATGTGAAGCCTTTCAAAGGCATGCTACCAAAGTCCTTGCCCTCTCGAGTGCGCACAGCCACCTCTCCACTCTGCTGTTCTTTATCACCAATAATGATTAAAAATGGTACGCGCTGAAGAGTATGTTCGCGAACTTTAAAACCAATTTTTTCATTTCTTAAGTCAACTTCAGTTCGATATTCTAGAGCCAATAACTTCTTGCAAACATCCTGACAAGCCTGAGCATTACGGTCTGTAATCCCCATCACTACCACCTGCACAGGTGCTAGCCAAATAGGGAGTCGTCCAGCATAGTGCTCGATCAGAATTCCGATAAAACGTTCAAAAGAACCCAGAATTGCTCGATGCAACATTACTGGTGTTCTGCGCTGGCTGTCTTCTGATACATAAGATGCTCCCAAACGTTCCGGCATCGAGAAGTCAACCTGGATCGTTCCACATTGCCAAACTCTACCAAGACAGTCTTTTAAAGAAAACTCAATTTTAGGTCCGTAGAATGCACCTTCCCCTGGCAATAAGTCCCATGCAAGACCTTTAGCGTCCAATGCATCGGACAAGGCCTTCTCTGATTTGTCCCAGATCTCATCACTACCAACACGCTTTTCGGGCCTGGTTGATAACTTTATAAGCACCGAGTCAAACCCAAATGATCTGTAAACCTCAAAGACTAGATCAATAAACTTAGAAACCTCTTCCTGAACCTGAAGCTCAGTACAAAAGATGTGAGCATCGTCTTGAACAAAATTGCGCACGCGCATGAGACCATGAAGTGAACCCGAGGGTTCATTCCTTAAACATGAACCAAACTCTGCCAATCTAATTGGCAGGTCGCGGTAACTTTTTAGGCCTTGGTTGAAGATCTGTACATGGCAGGGACAATTCATAGGCTTTATGGCATATTCACGATTTTCAGATGTCGTTGTAAACATGTCATCTTTGAACTTCTCCCAATGGCCTGATTTCTCCCATAAGGAGCGGTCTACAACCTGAGGTGTTCGGATTTCTTGGTAGTCATGCAGGCTCAGGGTCTCGCGAATATATTGCTCTAAAACCTGATAAATAGCCCAACCCTTGGCATGCCAGAAAATCATCCCAGGAGCTTCTTCTTGAGTATGAAATAAAGACATTTGCTTGGCGATCCTGCGATGATCGCGCTTTTCAGCTTCTTCAAGGCGCTTGAGATAAGCTTTTAGCTCTTTGGAACTTCCCCAGGCCGTGCCATAGATGCGCTGCAACATTGTTTTATTTGAATCACCTCGCCAATAAGCACCTGATACTTTCATTAATTTGAAAGTGCGCAAATGCCTTGTGTTAGGCACATGTGGACCTCTACACATATCAGTATATTCTTGATGTCGATATAGCTTAATAATTTCATTCTCAGGAATTTCATCTACGATTTCGATCTTGTAGGGCTCGCATCGCTTTTCGAATTCCTTATGAGCCTCTTCCCTTGAAACTATTTCAACATTAACGTCGTAGTCAAGCTTAACCAGCTCTTTCATACGAGCCTCAATCGCTTCCAAGTCTTTAGGAGTAAAAGGCTGATCATAAGCAATATCATAATAAAATCCATCTTCAATAACTGGACCAATGGCCATTTTTGCTTCGGGATATAATTGCTTTACGGCATGACCAATCAAGTGAGCGAATGAGTGGCGAATAGTCTCAATTCCATCTTGGTCTTTCGCCGTGATGATATTGACTTCAGAGTCTTTCTCGATAGGGATACAGGTATCAAGCAATACGCCATTGACTCGGCCTGCGATAGCCGCCTTTGCTAATCCAGGCCCAAGGCTTTCGGCCACCTCCATAATGGTTACGGGTTGATCAAACTTCTTTTTATTTCCGTCTGGAAGTGTAATAATAGGCATAGCAAGGAGTTTTCTTTGATGAGTTACAATAGTGTTCTATTTTATCAGCTATATCATTAGCAATCCTTGCACCTCTGAATGCTGAACTAAAATATTTTGCACATTAGCAAAAACGTAGAGGAACACTGCAAAAAAGGGACATAGGATAAAACTTCCTGGCAAGTCCAACAAGCAAAATACCAGCATAGACTTCAATGGGGTCTTGCTTAGATTCGTCAGAGCTATTTGCTACGATCTCAAAATGGTTTTTTATACAGCCGATCTAACCGCCTAGGCGTTTTTGTAGGCGTTCTTGGCTGTCGTGAGCAAAAGATGTTGGCATTACCTGCCTACCCCCAGCACACATGGCTTTGATCGTAATCAATCCGAGAGACGCTTGATGCCTAACATTTTCTGCTTAGGGAATGGTCTGTCATGGAATTCGAGCTTTGCTGATAATCCAGCTACCAGCAGGCCCGTCAGCAAAACAAGTGAGCAAATCGCTTACGGCCCTGATCGCAATGCTCAGGGTCATGGTTGAGGGCATCGACTATGGGCTTTGCTCGTCGCAAGAAAGCTGCCGAGATTGTCTGCTTCTGTTGTGATCGTCATCCTTTTTGGATGTCTCTTTTAGAGAGTGATCCGCAAAGGGAACGCTAGGATTTGGTTGCAATCAAGGGATGTCTTTCGAGTAGAAGCACACAACTTCTTCTAGTTCTGAAGTTAGATGCTTTTAGCTTGCTAAGGCCTGCTGCTGCAATTGACGCAAATTGGCTGAATAAAATTTTGCCAACTCTGCATGGCTCTTGACTGGCTGTCCATAACTGCTGTTGCCAGCCCAATTAGGAAACGAAGCCCATTCCGGTGCAAGACGAGCCATCGCGGAGTGCGTTAAACCAATAGAATCTATTTCCTTGAGAGCACCGCGCTTGCTAACCAAGTGCAACGCTGCTTGATCTTGATGTTGTGGTTGAAAATTGGGTAAGTTCAGCTCCTTCGCTACTGCCATCCAAGTTGATGGCATGAATTGATAGGCACCTGCTGCTGCACTGCTGTAGAACTTCACCACAACTCGATTGGGGTGTTGAGAGAGGTCCTCAAAGATACCCCCTCCAAACATTGTGCGATATCCGAGGTCTTTTCCTTCTTTCCAAGTGCCTTCTGCATAACGGATGGTGTTCAGAAGGGCTCGACGTTCGGGCGTTATTAAATAGTGCAGTTTTTGGCTTCCATTGCTTTGATCAGCAACGTTCACCCTAAAAGCATGTTCTTTAGGTAACTGAATGCGTTCAGCTTGCAAGGTCTCGCCAGTACCCATGAGAACACTCAGGCTGATCATGGCGGAAGTTGCCGTGAACCAATTCGAATGATTCGATTGACCTGAAAAGCCAAACTTCAATGGGAACGAGCGAAGCACGTAAACCAACTAAACGGTTTGTCACATTGATCAATACCTCCCCCGTCTGGCGAGATGGTGACTAATACCCTTGACTCACGCACCAGAGTGTGCATAAGCCTGAAGTTGACATTGACAACAGATCCTGCGTCTCACGAGACCCTTTCTGATGGCTAGAACTCGCTACCTTCAGTGCCACAAGGAGGCCTCGACCATCACTAATCCCCAATGATTAGCCAAACTTTTCTTTCGGCCTGTATTGATTAGCTGGCTATCAGGAAGCCAAGGGCCTGGCGGACTCGTTGAAGGGTTGCTTGGGCGGTCTCTTCCGCTCTTGTCCTGCCTTGGTCAAGAACTCTGATGAGTTCAATGCGGTCGCCCATGAGTTGTTGATAGCGATGCTGTATCGGCTCAAGGGCTGACACCGTGGCGTCGGCCAGCAGAGGCTTGAAGGTTCCCCATCCCATTTCTGCGCATTCTTGGGCAGCTGCTTCTCTTCCGCGGCCACTAAGAATGGCGTAAATCCCAAGCAGATTGTCAGCCTCTGGGCGGTCTGGGTTGCCAAATTGCAAGCCCATTTGGGGGTCTGTCTTGGCCCGCTTGATTTTTTTTGTGATCAGTTCAGGCGGATCAAGCAGTGTGATACGACTTCCTTCATTGGGGTCACTTTTACTCATCTTGCTGCGGCCATCGCTAAGGCTCATCACTCTTGCCCCCTCTTTAATGATCAGGGGATCTGGAACTTTAAGGACAGGTTTCTCTTCACTACCGAAGCGAGCATTGATGCGCTGCTGAGCGATGTCACGGGCGAGTTCTAAATGTTGTTTCTGGTCTTCGCCCACAGGCACCAAATCAGCGTCATAAAGAAGAATGTCTGCTGCCATCAACACCGGATAGTCCAGCAGTCCCACAGAAACGTTGTCCCCCTGTTTGACTGACTTTTCTTTGAACTGGATCATTCGCTCTAGCCAGTTCAGAGGCGTAACACAGTTCAGCAACCAACAGAGCTCACTGTGGGCGGAAACCTGGCTCTGCACAAAGATGCTGCAGAGATCTGGATCCATCCCACAGGCCAGGTAGAGAGCGGCTGTGGAGAGGGACTCCTCGGCCAAACGTTCTGGATCGTGCGGAACGGTAATGGCATGTAAATCCACGACACAGACATAGGTGTCATGGCTGCTCTGAAGATCTACCCAGTTGCGGATGGCCCCCAACCAGTTACCCAGATGGAGGGCACCAGTCGGCTGGACGCCGGAAAGGACCCGCGGGCGCTGCATTAATCAGCCCTCACTAGGTGCATTGTCAGGTTCATGCTCTATTGCCTGCACTTGTTGAGTTTCAGCAGCCTGGTCCTGCTCTTGCTCTGCTGAGTGCAATTGTTCGCTTTCAGCAGTCTGGGCCTGTTCTTGAGTTTGTTCTTCAGCTCGGTTTTGTTCACTTTCAAGAGCCTTCTCGGGCTCTTGAACCGATGGTTGAGGCTTGGCTGGCCGTGCGAAAGGATCAGGTCGAGCCCCTCGATGCATTGGCTGTCTGTCTCTATGAGAGCGATCACTACGCGTTCGCTGAGCTCCTTCTTCTCTTCGTCTGCCACCACTTGGGGCCTTGGAACGCTCACTGGCCACCAGTTCGTCCAATTGGCCGTCCTCCAACATCTGGCCAAGGGTGCGCAAGGCAAATCCCAGTACCGCCACTGTGGAGCGCAGTTGAAAGGCTTCCTGCAGGGCTCTGGCAGAGCGCATTTCGTTGTCGCTCAAACGGATACGAAATCCGCCGGCTTCACGGTTCCCAGGACCGCGCCCACCTCGGAATCCAGCCCTTCCGCTCTCCCGGGCACCATCACCATGCCTTTCTTGTCGTTGCGGATCGCTGTAAGAATCAGTCATGGCCTACGGCCTTCAATCAGGCGCAAGTGTGACGCATCGTCGTCTTTCGCGACATGCCTGGGGTTCATGACGGGATTAAATTTTTTTTGATCTTCATCAGAGAAACGCTTCGTTTGTGACCCCATTTGAGGAGCCAAAGGAACGCAAAGTCTTCTCTCAGCCATTAATTGAACGAAGAAGGTCACGTAGGCTGGTAAGGCTTGCACGACAGGTGGTGCCCCGTGAAGCTTCCAGCCCTACTGATCAATCTTGTGCCTCGCTCCCCTGCCTTAATTGGCCGGGTAGCACTCATCACAGGGTCCCTCGTCCTCGGTCAGTGGGTCTTCACTGATGTGATTCATCTGCCTGGCGGTGGTCTTGGCTTGATGGTTGCTGGTGCGGGCGTCTGGTGGTTGTCAAGGCCCTCAATACCGGCCCGTTTTGATGCACCAGATTCTGTGCAGGGCTGGATCCGTCGCTGCAAAGAGGTCCTTGATCAGTTTGAGGACCTAGAAGAGGGTCAGGAAGATGTGGTTGCGCTTCGCCAACAGCGCAGCGAGGCCCTTGATGCCGTTCTACAGCGTTCCGAACCTCAAAAAGTTTCTTTTGTGAATTCCGGAGAGGGTTCTCTTGAGGATCATCCCGATGTTCAGACAGCCATTGCAGGATCCACTCCACTGAGCATCAGCTGGGCGCGGCCTCTCTCTCAGACAGGCGAGTCTTGGGTCTGGCCCGCAGCTCTTCAAGAGCAGGATGTCTTGCTCTATGTCTTACCTTTGCCGTTGATGGCAGCAGACCTTCTTTGGTTAGAGAGGGTGCCAGCCAATCAACCCATCTGGCTGATCGTCTCTTGGCAAGATTCATCGACTTGGGTCGATCAGCTGCAGGCACTTCAAGCTCAGTTGCCACAACGCTTGAGCGGACAGGTGCTTCGTTGGACAGGCAATCAAGACGATCTTTCAGAAGCCCTTGCACCGGTGAGACGTCTGTTAGAGCACCCTCAGCGAAATCTTGAGATCACGCGTAAGCGCTTGTTGGGCAGTCTTCACCGCAATTGGCAAGCCGAGTTAGAGCAACTTCGCAGGCAGAGGTTCCTTGGACTCCAACAGCGCACTCAATGGTTGGTTGCAGGAGCTGTTTTTGCCTCTCCTTTACCCACAACGGATCTTCTAGCCGTGGCTGTGGTCAACGGCTTGATGATTAAAGAAATGGCGGGGATTTGGAAGTGTTCCTTGAAGCCAGAGGTTCTGCAGTTGGCAGCTCGCCAGTTAGCTGGGGCGGCTCTAGCCCAGGGAGTGGTGGAGTGGAGTGGCCAAGCTCTATTGGGCGTAGCCAAACTTGACAGCAGCAGCTGGATTGCAGCGGGTACTGTTCAGGCGCTCAGCGCTGCTTACCTAACCCGTGTTGTTGGACGCTCAATGGCCGATTGGCTGGCATTGAACAGTGGCGTTGCTGAGCCGGATTTGGAAGCCTTAAAGATTCAGGCACCGCTGCTGGTTGCTAAGGCTGCAGAGCAGGAACGTCTCGATTGGTCCAGCTTTTCACAACAGGGAATCAGCTGGATCAAGGAGCTGGCTCGCCAACCAGGCGCCTCGCCAAACCCTGCGTAGGCTGCGCAAGCAAACTTCATGAAGTTTGCTTGCGCACTGCGTCGCAATGTGAGGAAAGCACTTGCAGCAAGTGAGCTTTGCTGCCCAATTTTTATATGCTATTGGCGAGTCTTCCCTAACCATGGGTTGAGGCTCGTTAACGTCCTCTTCATACTCAATGACCACCACCATTCGCAGTGGTCGCCTCAGTGGCTGGGAATCCTTCTGCAATTGGGTCACCTCCACCAATAACCGCATTTATGTGGGTTGGTTCGGTGTCCTGATGGTTCCCACGCTGTTGGCAGCTGCCATCTGCTTCACCATTGCCTTTATTGCGGCACCGCCGGTTGATATCGACGGTATCCGTGAGCCTGTTGCTGGCTCTTTCCTCTACGGCAATAACATCATTTCTGGTGCTGTTGTTCCTTCCAGCAACGCCATCGGCCTGCACTTTTATCCCATTTGGGAAGCTGCTTCTGTTGATGAGTGGCTTTACAACGGCGGTCCTTACCAGCTTGTTGTGTTCCACTTCCTGATCGGCATTTGTTGCTGGTTGGGTCGCCAATGGGAACTCTCCTACCGCTTGGGCATGCGCCCTTGGATCTGTGTGGCCTACAGCGCACCGCTGTCGGCAGCCTTTGCTGTTTTCCTGATCTATCCCGTTGGTCAGGGTTCCTTCTCGGATGGCATGCCTTTAGGCATCTCTGGAACCTTCAACTTCATGTTGGTGTTCCAGGCAGAGCACAACATCCTCATGCATCCCTTCCACATGATTGGTGTGGCGGGCATGTTTGGCGGCAGTTTGTTCTCCGCCATGCACGGTTCACTGGTGACCTCATCGTTGATTCGTGAAACCACCGAAACCGAGTCTCAGAACTACGGCTATAAGTTCGGCCAAGAGGAAGAGACCTACAACATCGTGGCTGCCCACGGTTATTTCGGTCGTCTGATCTTCCAGTATGCCAGCTTCAATAACAGCCGCAGTCTGCACTTCTTCCTGGCTGCCTGGCCGGTGATCTGCATCTGGATCACCTCACTGGGTATTAGCACCATGGCCTTCAACTTGAACGGCTTTAACTTCAACCAGTCGGTTCTCGATGCCCAAGGCAGAGTTGTACCAACCTGGGCTGATGTGCTCAACCGCAGCAACCTCGGTATGGAAGTGATGCACGAGCGCAATGCTCATAACTTCCCTCTCGACCTGGCAGCTGCTGAGTCCACACCTGTGGCTCTGATTGCTCCTGCGATTGGCTGATCTGATCATCCTCAATACAAGGTTTGGCAGCAGCTGAACCTCACAACCCCCTCTCAAGAGGGGGTTGTTTGTTGCTAAGTCGCAACTTCTTTGAAAAGCCTCTTTTTGGGCTCAGCAAGATTCCATACTTAGGAGCTTCAGGGAACATGAAATAACCCCTGAGAGTCCTTTGGCAATCGGACCTATCACGTGTCTCAATTGATCTCTGGGCGTCAAGCCGTCCGTTTTGCGCTTGCCTTCTGCTGCCTTGCACTTCTAGGTGCCTGCACACCACCAACCAGGATGGCGAGCCAGTCCCAGGCCCAAGACTCAGGCAAACCTCTTGTGCTCACCACCTTCACGGTGCTGGCAGACATGGCACGCAATGTTGCCGGCGACCGTTTACAGGTGCGCTCGATTGTCAAGCAGGGCGCTGAAATTCATGGTTATCAGCCCACGCCAAGTGACCTGGCCCAAGCTGTTGGTGCGGATTTGATTGTCGAAAATGGCTTTGGGTTGGAACTCTGGGCGCGCAAGTTCACTGCCGCTGCTGGCAAGGTCTCAACGCTGACTCTTAGTGAGGGGATGGAGCCACTGTTAATTGAGGGGGATGCCTACGCAGGCAAGCCCAATCCTCATGCCTGGATGTCTCCGCAACGGGCGATGCAATACGTCGATCAACTGGTGAAAGCCTTTAGCAAGCTTGATCCAGAAGGTGCCAAGACCTTTGCCATTAATGGTCGTCGCTACAAAGACCAGCTCCAAAAACTTGATGATGAACTAAGGACATCTCTGGCAACGATTCCAGCCAAACGTCGTTTACTGGTCACCTGTGAGGGAGCCTTCACCTATTTGGCAAAGGATTACGGCATGGAGGAGGCTTACCTTTGGCCTGTCAATGCCGAGAGTGAGGTCACCCCTCAACGTATGGCCAAACTCATCGAGACCGTCAAGCTGCGTGAAGTGCCAGCGATCTTCTGCGAAAGCACTGTCAGCGCCAAGGCTCAGCGTGAGGTCGCACGGGCTAGCGGCGCTCGCTTTGGCGGTACATTCTTTGTTGATTCTCTTTCGCAAGCCGATGGGCCGGCCTCGACCTTGCTCGATCTTCAACGACATAACGTCGATCTGATTCTGGATGAATTGGTACCAGTCAATCGCGAAAAATAATGGATCAGTGTCGTTCAATTCCTTTCGGCGATCGCCTGCGCATTGAGGCCGATCAAATTTGCGTGGATTACAACGGCGTCGTGGCGCTTTATGACGCCAGCCTGCATTTGCGGGCTGGCTGCATCTGCGGGCTAGTTGGAATGAATGGTTCTGGCAAGTCAACCCTTTTCAAGGCCCTGATGGGTTTTGTAAGACCATCACGAGGAACGATCCAAATCAATGGGCTATCCGTTCCCCGTGCCCAGCGCGATCAGGCTGTTGCCTACGTCCCTCAGAGCGAGGAAATCGACTGCTCGTTCCCAATAAGCGTCTGGGAAGTGGTGATGATGGGTCGCTATGGCTCGATGAATCTCTTACGCATCCCTAGGGAATCAGATCGATTGGCGGTTTGGCATGCCCTCGAACGGGTGGAGCTTCTCGACTTGAGACATCGCCCCATTGGGGCCCTCTCCGGCGGCCAGCGCAAGCGGGCATTCCTGGCCCGCGCAATTGCCCAGCGCGCCTCTGTACTCCTACTCGATGAGCCATTTAACGGTGTTGATGTACGAACCGAAAAGCTCATGGCGGAGCTGTTCCTTCAGTTTCGTCATGAGGGTCACACCATCTTGATCTCCACCCATGACCTCAGTCATGTGCGCGAGTTCTGCGATCTGGTGGTACTCATCAACAAGACGGTGCTGGCCTATGGCCAAACGGCAGAGGTCTTTACTCCAGAGAACCTCGCCATGACATTCGGCGGCATGGTTCCGAACGTCCTGAGCGGTGGTCCGACCTCCACGGAGGACTTCAAGCAATGACAGAGCTTCTGGCAACAACGACAACGCTGTCTTGGTTATTGGAACCCCTTAGTCATGAGTTCATGGTGCGTGCCTTGGTGGTGAGTGCTCTTGTTGGAGGGGTATGTGGACTGCTCTCCTGCTACATGACCCTCAAGGGCTGGGCGTTAATGGGCGATGCGGTCTCCCATGCCGTGATGCCCGGAGTGGTTGTGGCCTATGCCCTGGGGTTGCCGTTCTCGATGGGGGCCTTTGTCTTTGGCGTGGGGTCTGTGGCTTTGATTGGCTTTGTAAAACAAAAGTCACGGGTCAAGGAAGACACTGTGATTGGCCTTGTCTTTACAGGATTTTTTGCGCTCGGATTGGTACTGGTATCCAAAACCAGAAGCAACATCGACCTCACCCATATTCTTTTTGGCAATGTGCTGGGAATCTCAATGGCTGATATCCAGCAAACACTTTTGATTTCTGGAATTGTGGTGGCAATTCTGTTGGTTCTTCGCAGGGATTTTATGTTGTTCTGCTTTGATCCAACCCATGCACGATCGATCGGCATCAATACAGGACTACTGCATTATTTGCTGTTATCAGTGTTATCACTTGCTGCCGTTGCTGGTCTACAGACCGTAGGCATCATCCTTGTGGTTGCGATGTTAATCACTCCTGGCGCTACGGCCTATCTACTCACAGACCGCTTTGATCGGATGACTTTGCTCGCAATCCTAAGTAGTGCCCTTTCAAGTGTTCTAGGTGTCTACATCAGCTATTGGACCGATAGTTCCACTGCAGGCTGCATTGTGCTGGTGCAGACCGTTCTTTTCCTGCTGACTTTCTTATTCTCCCCTCGATACGGCATTTTGAAAGTTCAGCGTTCACTTGCTCCATAGGCGTGGCCGAACAGCGCAAGTCTGACTAGAGAGGACTTGATTTTTATGGGCCTCTTCAATTCGGCTCTGCTCAATGTGGTTTGAGGAACACCAATTGCTCAATAGCTAATCTCAGTTCAGATTTAAATTGAGCAGCCACGTTCTGTTCATGATGTGCACTTTCAATAGAAAATCCACTGAAAGCGCCTGAGACTCCAGTTCAAACAATCACTTGACTTGATTAAGCGTGGCTTTGATTGCCGCTGCTGCCGCTTTGCGGCTGTGGTTGCAATTTGTTTGCAGGCCTTATCCCTTGGATGTCCCTAGGGATTTGTGCAAAGAGTCATGTTTCCTGCAATTGCACGTCGTCTGCCTGAGCAATGAGTCCTCTCCTGTGCTCTCTGGCAATGTTCAGCAGCTTGTTGTTGAGAGAATTTTTGAGGCCTTGACCGGTTCGGTGGTAGGGCGCATTGCCTGCATCTACGGTTCGATCGAGATTAAAGATGATCTGACAATTTCCGCACCAGCCTTCTGCCTAAGTTGAGGGAACACCACGTTCGTGCCCGATGCCCTGGGGTGAGGCTCTCAACCGGCGTGATCGTCAACCGGAAGTCATGGATCAGCCAGGGCTTGATCCCACTGAACATGCCAGGGCCTTAAACGGCTTGCGTCGCATCAATGCCATCAGCCGCTGTTCTGCAGGTCTATTCCAATCCATTCAGGCTCTAGCCATCCGTCACCCCGAGACTCCCCTACGGGTGCTCGAGCTGGCCTGCGGAGGTGGAGACACAGCGATCGATCTTGCTCTGATGGCACAGCGCCAGGGCCTGAAGCTCGAGATTCAAGCCTGTGATTTCAACCCAGAAGCCGTGCGTATTGCCCGTGCCAATGCATGGAAACGGAATGCCAAATTGACATTCTTCTCTGCCGACGCACTCTCTGAAAACGTTGATGATGAATCGTTCGATGTGGTGTTCTGCACCCTTTTCACCCATCACTTAGACGACAGCGACGTAGAACGGCTTTTCGCCAGAATGGCAACAAGGGCCCGCAGGCTTGTGCTGGTTAATGATCTGATCCGCAGTCGTCTGGGCTACGTGATGGCCTGGGCTGGAACACGTCTCCTGAGTCGCTCCTGGGTGGTCCATACCGATGGCCCCCTTTCGGTTCGTGCCGCTTTCCGTCCTGCGGAAATCATGGCTTTAGCCCGGCGCGCAGGTTTGGAGGGTGTTCAACTGAATCGCTGCTGGCCTGAACGTTACCTGCTCAGCTGGGAGCGACATTGAGATGCAGGAGTCGTGGGATGTACTGGTGGTTGGGGCCGGTCCTGCAGGGGGACTAGCCGCCCTGGATTGCGCAAGGCGAGGATTAACGGTGTTACTTGTGGAAAAACGCGCTTTCCCCCGCTGGAAAGTGTGTGGTTGCTGCTTTAACAAACAGGCTCAGGCGACTCTCGCCTCTCTAGGGCAGAACGATCTCATCATTGATCGCGGCGGCGTACGACTGCAAACCCTTCGCCTCGGCCTGAATGGTCGTCAAACATCTCTAGCCATTCCCGATGGTTTTGCTCTCTCCAGGGAACGGTTCGATCAGGCACTGATGGACGCGGTCGTTGAAGCTGGAGCTTCCGTTCGCTGTCAAATGAGCGCCGGGGTCGAAGAAGTCCAGCCAGGCTGGCGGATTGTGCGGCTGAAGGATCAGCGCAGCGGTCAGCAGAACCACGTCAGGGCGCGTGTCGTGCTTGTTGCAGCTGGGCTTGCCCAGCGTTGCTTGCCCGAGCAGGATGCTGGCATCACCAGGATCCGTAGTCGTTCCAGGGTTGGGGCGGGTTGTGTTCTTGTTGATGATGAGAAGCACTACACCGCAGGCGCCATTCACATGGCAATCGGCGAACGTGGTTATGTGGGTCTGGTGCGCCGAGAGGACGGTTTACTCAATCTGGCAGCCGCTTTCGATCGGCAGGCGCTAGCCCATGGGCAAGGAGCGGCCGGAGCGACCCAGGATGTGCTTATGCAGGCTGGTTTCCCACCACCTGCTGCTCTGAGACAGGGGCGATGGCAGCTGACACCAGCTCTTAGTCGCGGCGCTGAAGTTGTTGCCGGAGAGCGCTTTCTGGTAATGGGTGACGCAGCGGGTTATGTGGAGCCATTTACAGGAGAAGGAATTGCCTGGGCCCTCACTGCAGGTGCCGCAGCGGCACCATTCGTTGAAGAAGGCCTCCTGCGCTGGAGCCATGATCTGGAGAAACGCTGGACGAGAGAGCTGAAGCTGCGGATCGGTCGTCGCCAGCGGATCTGTCGCACTCTTGCCATGGTGCTGAGGCAGCCAAAGCCGACGAGGGCATTGTTTGAACTGAGCAGCCGCTGGCCGGCACTGTCTGAACGGATTGTTGCCAGCCTGAACCATGTGACGCTCCCCTCCGCCGGAAGTCAGCAATGCCTCTGACCATTCGCGGCATGGGAACTGCAGTGCCGGAACAACAAGTCAATCAGAGCGATTCCATGGCGCTTGCCGAGTTGGTCAGTGCCGACAGTCCCGAACGAGCGGCACTGGTCCGCCGGATTCAGCGACGAACTCAGGTTCAGAACAGGGGCAGCGTTCTGCTGGGAGACGACGCGAGTGAGCCGATCAGCAAGCGTTTGCCCTTCTACGGGGCCAAAAGCCCCACGACTGCAGCAAGGATGAACGAGTTTGATCACCATGCTTCAGCGCTAGCAATCAATGCATGCCGTCTTGCCCTCGAGGAGGCCGAGCTAGCCGCTGATGTGATCACTCATCTTGTGACCGTTTGCTGTACCGGATTCAAGGCTCCGGGTGTTGACCTTGCTCTGATCGACCAACTTGAACTTGACCCCGGTGTTCAGAGGACTCATGTGGGATTCATGGGCTGTCACGGTGCCTTGAACGGTCTACGTGTGGCGCGGGCGTTCGCTGAAGCTGATGCCAACGCTGTAGTGCTGCTGTGTTCTGTCGAACTGTGCAGTCTCCATCTTCATTACGGCTGGGACCCCGAGAAGGTGGTAGCCAATGCCCTGTTCGCGGATGGAGCCGCAGCTTTGGTTGCTTCTCAAGCTTTGGCGCAATCGAAACAATCTCTGACCCTGAAGGCTTCTGGCTCCACCGTGATTCCAAACACCAGCAGTCTGATGCATTGGCAGGTCGGAGATCATGGTTTCGCTATGGGTTTATCACCACAGGTGCCAGAGGCGATAGCTGATGCATTGCAACCTTGGCTGAGCAGTTGGTTGAGGGGCCATGGATCCGATCTGACTGAAATCCGCAGCTGGGCCCTCCACCCTGGGGGGCCGAGGATCCTGCAGGCCTGCGCCGACGCCTTAGCCCTCAAGCATGAGCACCTGGCTGAATCCCGGTCCGTCCTTCAAGCTCACGGCAACATGTCTTCGGCCACCGTTCTTTTCATTCTTGAACGCATGCGTCATAAGGCTTGCAGCGGACCTTGCCTGGCACTCGCCTTTGGTCCCGGCCTTTGTGCCGAAGTGGCGTTGTTCGATCTTTGCAACAGCAACTGAATTCGAACTTTGGATCAGAGTTCAGAGCTACTCAGTTCTTCTTTAATCGAGGATTCAGTGAGCGATAATGGAAGGAGAAACGAACAACGCAATTGATCTAATTGGATCTAAATAGCCAATGGAGTTTCCAACTTGATAGTGACGAAGCTCTGCTGTAACTAGGCCATAACAAGTACTACAATTGGCACCAAGCAAATAATCAGGGCAACCTCGCGAAGTGTTTTAGGTTTTCAGCGTAAGTCAAAGGCGAGAAGAGAGTTGAATCATGAATCGTAATATACAAGGTTTCTAGCCAACCTCAACATCAAGAAAAAGAGCCAAGCAAATATTGCTTGAGCAGTGAAATTTGGCTAGGTACAACTCTTAAATTTGTCGCCTGGTCGGAAACAATAGGACCGATTCAAATTGCCTTCATTCACAATCAGCCAGCTTCTAAAAATTAGCCATAGGGAAATCAAGCACAGACAAGAGTGAAAAGGCAAAGAAGGCTAACTGTTCTTAATACGAATAGTCCACTTAGGCCTTTATTTGCACCTACAACTTCAGGCCATCATCAACAAATAAATATACACAGATTATCACTGGCCGACGATGACTGGAGGCATCCGACCATTCAAGCCTGGCACAACCTGAGTTTTGCCATCCCATTTGTCAAGAAATAGCTTATAAAGAACCCTGTCATTAAGACCTCTATTAAGAGTTTCAAACTTGATTGCTTCTTGTCCTGCGATCTTCACTTCAGTTTGTGCCTTTAATAATTGCTGTTCGGCTATTTGCTTCTGTTCAATTGCGGAACGATATTCTTCTGCGATTTTTAACCCAGTCAGATCGAGACCTTTGACCTCAACATAGTCAAACTTTGCCAATTCAGCCGATGCATTAGTTTCTACAATCTGAGAGATATTATTCCAATCAGTTGCGATGGTTACAAGTTCATATTTTGAAAACACAGACTTAAGAGCCTTGAGTAATGATGGCTGAATGATCCGTTCGTAAATCTCAGCATTACCTGTTGCGATGGTACTATAAATCCTTGGCGCTTCAGACTGCTTCACAGCATACTTAATAGTTGCAGTCGCTTCTATAACTTGCAGGTCTTTAGTTAAACTGGAGAAGTTTTCTGGACGTACTTGTGTTCTTATGTTGAAGAAATGAACTGATTGAGCGAAGGGTATCTTTAGATTCAAGCCAGGTAGTCGTGGATTTTCACTAACCTTTCCAAGAGTCGTTACGACTCCTACTTCACCAGCAGGCACGACGAATATTGCTGAAACACCAACAATCGCTGCAATTGAAGCTCCTACAATCATCACCGTAGGAGCAACGCCTGCTCGGACTGATGAAATGTTATTGATTGGTGAACGCATTTAAAATCCATTATAGCAGACGCAAGCATATGCGTTTATCAATCAACATGAGGGAAAGCCATGGCAATCGAAAAGATTCAATTGACTTAGGAGAAAGGTCAGTCAAATTTCAATGTATAAAAAACAATCAAAGGGATTTAGTTCATTCGTCAAAACCTTACAGTCTTTTCATCATCATCCTTCATTGGCAGAATTTTTTATAATTATAGTTGGTTACGAAAGGTTGATATTGCACATGATCTTGATAGAGTAATTAACAATAGCAAGATTGCAATGCAAGCAGCACAGCTCAAAGTTTTTCTTGCCAAGCTCAAATCAGAGCCCTTGCTGCAAAGTCAATTAACCGCTGAAGGTGCAGATATAGTTTCAATAGCAAAAGTCGCTTCACTCTTTATTGACTCAAACGAGTCCACGACAGAAGCTGTAGTCGAGCTCTCTGACCAGGAGATTCAGGAGCAGGTTTTTGATGCCCTCAGCAAAAGAAACAATCCCTCAATTAGCCCGATTATCATATGGGCAGCCTTGCTTACAGTCCTCTTGATTTTAGTTGGTGTCTTCTTGAATCTCAAATACTGAGCAATCTCTGCCAGCCCCAAAAAGCTCAAAACTATTTAGGCTGAATTCATTATGTCTCTATCTTTGATTAGAATTAACAGACTTGAGGCAGACATTCATGAACGAATTCTTCCTTAGTATCAACGATGCTAACCATGCATTTTAGGCCACTTTCTTTTGCAATTTTCGCATATCAATCAATGCTTAGATCAATAAAAAGACTCTAAAAAGTAGCCTCAGGAGTAACAGAGTTAACAATTAGCTTAATAGCAAATACCGGCACCTTCTTGTTGCTAACGCCTACGGGTTAGAATGAGAGTAGTAAATAATTTAACAGTTACTATTCTCATCCTTGACATTTAAATCATTCCAGTATCTCAACCGGTCCCTTCTTTCTGTTCAAACTATTTTAATGATTTTGAGGTTTTTTTTTTGCGTAGGCCTATGTATGGATAATGGTAGAAGCATTAGCTTTTATTTTGTACTTCTCGCCGCGAAGATTAGGCGACGGCATGTGCAAGCTTCGAGGTTTCAGCTTCTGCTCTAACCCATACGCCCATAATCACACGCTGGTCTTTTCTGGTTTAACAGGCTTTCCTTGACCTGCTGAGGGCTTTTGGTAAACGTTCTCTTTGCCGGAGTTAAGAGCCTTCCCCTCAGTAGCGATATTGAAGAGCAGCTATATCAACCCCTGGCCATTCGGCTTGGTCTTGCTGCGCAGAGACAAGCCATGCCACTCAGAGTGAACTCCTCTGAGATAATTGGCAAGTTGCCTCGGCCTCCTCGCGCTGTTGCGACGCATCCCGTAGTTGGGCGTCATCCAGGGACAGACTCGCTTGCTCGCCTGTTCTATCTCTAGCTTGTCCCTAAAACCAGTTGCACAAGATGTTGACCACTTGCACAGATTGAGACTATGAGTCCCGAGAATCAAGCTATTTCTGGTCAAGTGAGTGCAACTAAGAGCGTCTCTTGGCTTGATCAAGAGTGGCCTTGGTGGCCGCTGTTACCTCTCTATCCCTATGGTCAGCGCCGCACCCTGGTCCGGGAACTAATACCCAATCAGATCTGGAGTTTTGAACAACTCCAAGGCCTCTATTACGTCGCTGTGCCTGTAAGGCTCACCGTGGTGAAGGTGCCAGGTGGGTTGATGTTGTTCAATCCCCTTCCGCCTACTCCCGAGTTGCGCCGAGCTCTAGCTGATCTGGAGGCCACCCATGGCAATGTGGTCACGATTGTGCTCCCCACCGCGTCTGGCCTAGAGCACAAACTGTCTCTACCGGCAATGGCACGAGCCTTCCCACAGGCAGAGGTATGGGTTTGTCCTGGTCAGTGGAGTTTCCCAATTTCCTTGCCTTCATCTTGGCTGGGCATTCCAGCGCGCCGCACCAAGGTGTTGCAGGAGGACGGCTTTCCCCATCCGGACAGTTGTACTTGGCTGCCTTTAGGCCCCCTGGATTTGGGGCTTGGCCGTTTTGAAGAGGTGGCTTGTTTTCACCGAGCTTCCGGTGCTGTATTGGTAACAGATGCTCTAGTGGGCATCGAGGCAGAGCCTCCAGCTCTGTTTGATCTAGACCCCACACCCTTGTTATTCCACGCCCGTGATCGGGGTGATCAACCCCTTGAGGATTCGCCACAAGCGCGCCGCCGAGGATGGGCCCGTGTGGTGTTGTTCGCGACCTATCTGAAGCCAGGGCCGCTTGTGATTCCTCCCCTGTTGGAAGTGCTGCGCAATGCCTTCAGGCCCGGAACACTTAGCCCTAAAGCCCATTTCGGCCTGTTTCCATTTGCTTGGCAGCCCGGATGGGAAGCTGCGGCTCAGGAGCGTCTCGGGAAGAACGGCCCGCTCCTACAAGTTGCGCCAGTGTTGGAACGGCTGGTATTTCCAAGAGCGAAGGACGTCTTATTGGAATGGTTGGATGAGATGCGGCGCCTAAAAGGGATGCGCTGGCTTGTGTCTGCTCACTTCAGCGACATCGTGGCCTTCAAGCCTCATCACGTTCGAGATTTAAGTGAATCTATTTCCAGACGCCCATGGGCTATCAATCAAGCCAGCTGGAGCTTTCTAGGCAGCGTTGATAAACGCCTGCTCAGCCTTGGTGTGGTGCCGAAAGATCCTCAGGCAGCCTTCAAAGATTGAGATCATCTGTGTCGACTGCCATCGCTTCATCTGAAAACAACGACTCTTCCAATTCCTTGCGTTGCTCCATCTGGCGCAAGAAATATCCAGTCATCATTGCTGATGCGAGCAAACTGGCGAGATTATCGCGACTGGCTGTGACCTTCACTTCAAATTGCTCACCTGGGAGCATGCCCAGCAGGCCCTGAACATTGTGGCGAATAATGTCCTGAATATCATTGCTGGCGGACTTGGCGACTCGCTGCAATACATCAGGGGATTGATCCTGAAGGTACTGAATTAGCCCATTACCGTCCTGGCAATCGTTGTTATCGGTGGTCAGGAACTCCGGGTTGAACATCCGGTGTGCTTTTCGTCACGATGTTGACCCTATCGCAGCTAGGTCGTTTGATCCACTCTTGCCTTGGGAGGGGAACCGTATTGGACCGAACCGATTGAGTGGCCAGTACCTCCAAATAGCTGTTCCGATCACAGCTTCTTCTGGTAATGGCCCCCAGAGATGAGAGTCAAGACTGGAATTGCGGTTGTCCCCCATCACCCAAAGTTCATGCTCAGGAACGGTCACCTTCGCCATCTCGTAGTTCATTGGGGCATCACGGCAGTCATCCTTGATGGCGATCTCGTTGCGCAAGAGCTGACCATGATGAACTTCCAGTTGATCGCCCGGACGCCCCACCACGCGTTTAATCAAGGCCGCTTTGGGGTCGTAGCCAGCATCCAGTAGTGCGGATGGCGGGTGAAACACCACCACGCTGCCCAGCGGCAAAGGCTGTTCTTGTTGACGTGCAAGTCGAGGGCGAACCTTCTCAACAAGAATGCGATCCTTCAACTGAAGGGTTGGCAGCATTGAACCGGAGGGAATCCAGCGAGGCTCCACCACCTGCCAGCGCATCAACAAGGCCAGAACCACCCAGAGCAGCAGGCTGCGCCAGCTACCGCTTGCTTCTTTTCGAGGAGGAGAAGGTGTCGGGGTCATCGAAACTGATTAAGTCGGCCCTCGCCGGTCGGTATTGACCGAGAATCGCATTGGCTAAGGCTCAAGCTCTGTCTCTTGCTCACAACAATCTGTTGGTTTGCCTGAGCTTGCTCGAGGCATTTCATGCCTTGGGGCTGCGCCATCTCGTGCTTTGTCCCGGCAGCCGCTCGGGGCCCCTTGCACTGGCTGCAGGAGGAATGGCACGTACCAATCGCTTGCGGCTTAGCACTGCCATTGATGAGCGCTCTGCTGCTTTCTTGGCTTTGGGTTTTAGCACTGCTACAGGCACTGCAGCAGCTGTAGTGACCACTTCGGGCACCGCTGTAGCCAACCTTTTGCCTGCAGCGGTGGAGGCTGATCGATCCTGTCAGCCCCTGTTGCTGCTCACTGCTGACCGTCCCTATCGACTCAAAGACTGCGGTGCCAATCAAACGGTGAATCAGGAGACTTTCTTGAGTCCTGCCTGTCGATGGATTGGGCAGGGCCCAAGAGAGGGGTTGCATCTTTTCAGTAAAGAAACGCTGGAATCATTCGCAGAGAAGGCCTGGCAACGAGCTCATCACCCCGCAGGGGCCGTTCATCTCAATCTGCCTTTTGAGGAGCCTCTACATCTCAGTGAAGAAGAGCAGAGGATGATCTGGAAGCGGTGGTCTCCCAAGATTCCACGTTCATCTCCGATCAAGCCAATCAATCTGGCAATGGCAGCTGAGGGGACTAATGGGGTTACCGATCAGGCTCCCTTTGCATTGGATCCTTTACGACCCGGCGTTGTGATAGCTGGTCCTTGGCGAGGCCTAAGCAAAGACCTCTTTGCTTTTCAGCAATCCTTGCGGGAGTGGCAGGCCTTGAGTGGCTGGCCCGTGCTGGCCGATCCACTATCGGCTCTGCCTTCAGACCAACCTGGTCTAATCCGCTCCTGGGAGCTGCTTTTGGCTGCTGGGCTTTTAGGCTCTCATGAGCAGCTTCAAGTGCTGCGTCTAGGACCAATGTCAGCCAGTCGGAGCCTTGAGGCATGGTTGAAAAGCTTTGGTGACGGTCAGCTCCTGATTACAGAGGGAGACTCCCGTTGTCTCGATCCCCTTGGTTTGTCAGTGCAATGGAGTCATGGATTGACGAGCTGGTGGCAACACCATCACCATCGCTGGATCGATGCTGATGCCGCCTCTCAAAAGGCAACCAAGGCTCTGCTGAGGAAATGGCAGATCAGCGATCGTTTTGCTCAGGAGTGGCTGGATCAGCAGTTACCCCTCCAGGGTGCCATCACAGAACCAGCCCTGGCTCGCTGGTTATCCCGTCTTCTGCCAACTGAGCTACCAATCATGTTGGCAGCGAGTAGTCCTGTGAGGGACTGGCTGGCTTATGCGGACAAGAGCTTATTTTCGAGACGATGCTTCAGTTTTCGAGGCGCGTCTGGTATCGACGGCACCCTTTCTTTAAGCATGGGTTTAGCGATGGCTCTTGGGCCCACTTTGCTTGTAAGCGGCGACCTGGCTCTCCTCCATGACAGCAATGGCTGGTTGCTTGCTCATCCCCAGCGCCCGCCTTTGGTGGTGGTGTTGATCGACAATGGTGGCGGAGGCATCTTCGAGCAACTTCTGGTGAAGACAGCTCCTAGCGAAGCATTTGAGCAGCTGTTTGCCATGCCTCAGGCGGTTGACCCTCTTGCTCTTGCAGGGGCTCATAACATTCCTCACCGGCAGGTGGCCTGTCTCGAAGACCTACCAGCAGCCTTGGAGTGGGGGCTCTTCCAGGCTGGACCTGTTTTGATACGTGTGTGCACGCATCGGCGTCAAGATTCATCGATGAGGCAACAGCTTCGCGAGGGATTGAAGATGCATCTGCAGTCGATTTCCCAAAATGGCCACATTGATCTTTGATCCCGATGGCTATGGATTCCAATCGGTTTGATAGGAGGCCAAGACAGGTTTTGCCTGGCAAGCCCACGATCGAATGGGAACCCTGGGGTGAATATCAAGACGTCCTGCTCGATCGCAGTTCAGAAGGAATTGCCAGGGTTGCGATTGATCGTCCGGCCAAGCGCAATGCTTTCCGACCACGCACGGTGATGGAACTCTGTGATGCGTTTACCAGAATTCGAGACGACCAACGTTTAGGCGTGGTTTTGTTCACCGGTGTTGGACCTGCTGACGATGGCGGCTATGCCTTTTGTGCAGGTGGTGACCAAAGTGTGCGCGGCGACGGTGGCTACCTCGATGAGGAAGGTTTGCCGCGCCTCAATGTTCTCGACCTACAGCGCATCATTCGCAGCTTGCCAAAGGTTGTGATTGCACTTGTCGCTGGCTATGCGATCGGCGGCGGCCAAGTGCTGCACTTGTTATGTGATCTCAGTCTGGCGGCAGAGAATGCCGTGTTTGGGCAAACCGGTCCCAAGGTGGGCAGCTTTGATGGTGGCTTTGGTGCTGGTTACCTAGCCAGAGTCGTGGGGCAACGCAAGGCTCGTGAAATCTGGTTTCTCTGTCGTCAATACGGAGCTGAAGAAGCACTGAAAATGGGGTTGATCAACGAGATTGTTCCTCTTGATGGTCTTGAAGCAGAGGGAGTGCGTTGGGCAAGAGAGGTGTTGCAACACAGCCCCACAGCCATCCGCTGCCTGAAGGCCGCATTCAATGCTGAAACCGATGGCTTGGCAGGACTTCAGGAGCTAGCCGGCCAGGCCACCCATCTGTTCTATCGAACGGATGAAGCCCAGGAAGGGCGAAATGCTTTTCTACAAAAACGACGTCCAGATTTTTCAGGCTCAGGCTGGCTTCCCTAACCAGCCGCTCTAGGCAGCGTCATGATTGACGCATCGTTTGCTTTGGGGAAGGAGTTCTTGCTACCGCTTCCACTGCCGCTGCTGCCCTCCCTGATTCATGCAGCTGTTCAGGACTCTCTTCCCCAAATCGTCGCCAGCTTCCCCGTCGCTGTGATTGAACGTGAGGGGCGGCATCTGGTCTTGGATCGGCGTAGCCGTCGGCTGCTTGTTTTGGAAGATGGCTCCTTAATTAAAAGCTTCTCAGTGGCGGTTGGCATGCCTGGCTGGGAGACTCCGACAGGTGAGTTTCAAGTTTTAAGCAAGACTCCCCATCCCATTTGGGAGCATCCCCAGAGCGGAAAGCGAATCAGATCTGGGCCGAATAATCCCCTTGGTAGTCGCTGGATCGGCTTCTATCGAGATTGCAACGGTAGAGACGCTCACGATGGTGATCGTTGGCTAACCATTGATGGCTGCGTCACGTCTGGCTTCCATGGAACGCCCCACCGCTGGACTGTTGGCCGAGCCGTTTCCCATGGTTGTGTTCGGCTGTTTGAAGAGGACATCCAATCCCTCTATCGGCTGGTCAAAATCGGCACACCGCTCAAGGTTCTCCCATGATCGTGATCTGATTGAGCTGATGCACATTTAGAGTCTCGCGGCTCTCGACTGACTTGAAAATGCGCGTGCTATTTGCTGCTGCGGAATGCGCGCCGATGGTCAAGGTCGGTGGAATGGGTGATGTGGTGGGCTCATTGCCCCCAGCTCTGGCCAAGCTTGATCATGATGTGCGTCTGATCATGCCTGGTTACGGCAAGCTCTGGAGCTTGCTGGATATCCCTACTGATCCGATTTGGCGGGGTCAGACCATGGGCAACGAGTTCGCCATCTATGAGACAAGTCATCCCAGCAATGGTTTGCCCCTTTATCTGGTGGGGCATCCAGTGTTTGATCCTGAAAGGATCTACGGCGGAGAAGACGAAGATTGGCGTTTTACGTTTTTCGCAAGCGCGACAACGGAATTTGCCTGGAACGTTTGGAAACCGCAAGTGCTGCATTGCCACGACTGGCATACCGGGATGATTCCTGTGTGGATGCATCAGGACCCTGAAATCAGCACGGTCTTTACCATTCACAACCTCAAATATCAGGGCCCCTGGCGCTGGAAACTTGATCGGATGACTTGGTGCCCCTGGTACATGCAAGGGGATCACACCATGGCGGCAGCCTTGCTTTATGCCGATCGGGTGAATGCCGTCTCCCCCACCTATGCAAGAGAGATTTGTACATCTGAATACGGGGAGAGCCTTGATGGCTTGTTGAACTACATCTCTGGAAAACTGCGTGGGATCCTCAATGGCATTGACCTGCAGGATTGGGACCCTGCCAATGACAAGTCTTTGCCAGCCACTTTCAATGCCGATGACCTTTCAGGTCGTGCTGTGAACAAGCAGACCCTTCAACAGCGCATGGGGCTTGAGGTCAATCCAGACACCTATCTACTTGGGATGGTGAGTCGGTTGGTGGATCAGAAAGGGGTTGATCTTCTGCTGCAGGTGACAGAGCGATTGCTTGCTTACACAGATTCCCAGATCGTCGTGCTGGGCACTGGTGAGCGTGGTTTGGAATCCGGCCTGTGGCAATTGGCAATTCAGAACCCTGGCCGCTTCTCGGTTTTCCTCACTTACGACGATGACCTAGCACGTTTGATCTACGGCGGCAGTGACGCATTTCTGATGCCGAGTCGCTTCGAACCCTGTGGCATTAGTCAGCTGTTGGCCATGCGCTACGGCAGCGTGCCGGTGGTGCGCAAAGTGGGTGGTCTTGTCGACACGGTGCCTTCCTACGACCCTATTCATCAAACCGGTACTGGATTCTGCTTCGATCGATTTGAGCCTGTTGACTTCTATACAGCATTAGTGAGGTCTTGGGAGGCATTCCGTCATCGTGATTGCTGGCGTGAGTTGCAGCAACGTGGAATGACTCAAAGCTACAGCTGGGATCGCTCCGCTCTCGACTATGAGCAGATGTATCGGGATGTCTGTGGCTTTAAGGAGCCGTCTCCTGATGCGGCGGTTGTGGAGCAATTTTCTCTCGGCCAGGGTTCAGATCCTTCCCGTCAGAACCAGGACAGCAATGCGAAAAAAAGAACCAGACGCAAGAAGAAGGGGAATGATTAAAAAAAGAGGTTTAAACTTGGTTGTTGGTTTTGCAGATTTAGCGGCTCTTTTGCAGACGACTCCATTGCTGCGCCCCAATCTTTTCAATCTGCCGCTTGGTCGTCAGGGCTCCTGATCAGCATGGGAAAGTCGCCCCCCCGGCCAGAGAAGCAAACGGGACAACTCCCAGTCCCCTATACCAATCCCTGGGTATCCCTGAGAGAGGGATTTCGTGATGTCTTCGCAGACCTTGGTCTGCGACTCAGGCAACTCTGGCGTCTCAACCGGCAAGGCGAATTCTCCACACCAAGGTTCTGGCCTTCTGCAATGGCACCAATGTTCTGGCCATTGACACTTGCAACAGTACTGGTCTTGGGAGTGTTCCTCAGCAGTCTGCTGATTGACCAACCTGCAGCTGTGGCACAACTAGATCCTGCAGAGACGTATCCCAGCAATTCAGCTGCATTGGCTGTGATGTCTAGCCCCTCCACTGCGGAGTCAGAACCTGTTGCAACGTTGTCGGAGCCTTCTGAACTGGAATCCACACAACTTTCAACGCCTTTAGCTGTACCTCTTCAGCTTGAGCCTCTCTTAACGATGCTGGCAGACAATGATCTCCCCAGTGGCTTGCTTCTTGCAGCCGAACCAAGACCCCTGGACAATGATCTTGTGTTGAGACTTAGTCCAGCTTGGAACAACCTCAATTCATCTCGACAGCGTGAACTTGCCGATCGTTGGCAGGCTCTTGCTGAACAGCTCAGTTATGACGAACTTCAACTTCAAAGCGAGGATGATCAACTGCTTGCCAGGACAGCAAGAGTGGGTGTGGGCATGATCATTTTCGATCAGGATTTGGCTTGATGAGACTGCGTCTGGGGCAGCTGGTCGAGCTTTGGGGTGCTCCGATGCATGTTCACGCGTCTGACCTAGATCTTGACCAAGCTGTTGGTCCGATCTGCACAGACAGTCGTCAGTTGAGCGAAGGCAGCTTCTTTGTGCCGTTGGTGGGGGAGCATTTCAATGGCCATGCCTTTCTTGCTCAAGCTCTGAAGCTTGAGGCCCAGGCGGCTGTGGTGGCTCGCAAAGATCATCATCCAGTGCCCGAGGGTCTCCCCCATTGGATTGTGGAAGACACTCTCGAGGCTTATCAGCAACTGGGGTTGCTGCATCGCCGTCAGTTGAATGTACCGGTGGTTGCCGTCACAGGTTCAGCAGGAAAAACCACGACTCGGGAGTTGATCCGCTCTGCACTCACACCCCTTGGTGAGGTCTTGGCAAGTGCAGGCAACAACAACAACGACGTGGGTGTTCCGCTCACCTTGTTGCAGGCGCATTCAGATCATGGCGCAGTTGTGGTGGAGATGGGGATGCGTGGAATTGGGGAAATAGAGCGTCTCTCCTGTTGCACCCAACCAGACGTCGCTGTGATCACCAATATCGGCAATGCACACGTCGGTCGTTTAGGTAGTCGTGCGGCGATTGCTTCCGCCAAGTGTGAGATCACCACTTGCCTGAAACCCAGAGGAGTGATCGTCATCCCAGCAGGGGATTCGCTCCTGGAAGATGCTCTTGAACGGATCTGGCGGGGGCGGGTGATCCGCGTGGCAGTTCAAGACAATCAACAATTAGAGCCACCAGAGATTGCAAATCTGCATCGAAGACCTCTACCCAAGGCTGATCTCGTTGGCTGCGTTGACCTGGCAAAGGGTGAACTATTGCTAGAAGGAAATGCCTACACCCTGCCTTTAGAAGGGATGCATAACGCTTGCAATTTGATACTGGCACTCGCAGTTGCCCGTGAATTAGATGTCTGCAAGGAATCGCTATCCAATCTAAAAGTAGACGTTCCTGGTGGCCGTAGTCGACGGCTAAAAGTTGGCAACTTCACTGTTCTAGACGAGACCTACAACGCTTCGCCGGAAGCCGTGCAAGCAGCATTGGAACTATTAGCAATTCAACCGGGACGTCACTTTGCAGTCCTCGGAACCATGCTGGAGCTAGGAGACCAGAGCGTGGCTTTGCATCGCCAAGTTGCTGAACGGGCGGTACAAGTTGGTTTAGATGGACTCGTCGTCGTTGCTGCAGGCGCTGAGGCTGAGGCCATGGCAACAGCAGCAGGGTCCTTGCCGCATTTGGCCGTCGTTGCCAACCCAGAGCAGGCTGCTCAGCCATTGCAGGCTTGGCTAGAGGCCGGCGATGTGGTTCTGCTTAAGGCTAGTCGTGGTGTCGCTCTAGAGAAATTGATCCCATTGCTCTAAGAGGGCTAAGCCTTAATCCTCTCGTTTCACTGCCAACCATTTTTAATCAGTTGTTTGGAGCGGCCAAGGGCGAGAGCACCATTGGGAACATCTTTAGTGAGAGTGGAGCCAGCTCCTACTGTCACGTCCGACCCTAAAACAATCGGCGCCACCAAAACGGAATTAGCCCCTGTTTTGCTGTTATCACCAACCACGGTGAGATGTTTTCTCACACCGTCGTAATTTGCAGTGATCGTACCGGCCCCGACATTGACATGGCGACCAAGTTGTGCGTCACCGATATAACTGAGGTGATTCACCTTTGAACCCTCGCCAATTTGGCTTTTTTTAATCTCCACAAAGTTGCCGATACGGCATTGATCAGCGATGCCTGCACCAGGGCGTAGGTGTGAGAAAGGGCCAATAGCCACCTCATTTCCCACTTTGGCATCACATACAACGGAATGAAGAACGCTGACTCCATGGCCAAGTTCGGCATTCTCAATCAAGCTTCCTGGGCCAAGCTGGCAGCCATCGCCAATGTTGCAGCAGCCCCGCAAATGGGTTTGGGGTTCAATTACCACATCTCTACCGAACTGACAATCTTCACTAAGCGTGCAGCTAGCAGGGTCAGTAAAAGTGACCCCTTCCTTCATCCAATGGTTACGTAGCCGTTCTTGAAGCAGCGCCTCACAGTTGGCAAGTTGGCAACGATCGTTGATGCCATTCACCTCATCGGGATCAGCCACCTCTACATGCATCGCAATAGGTAGTAAGGCCACAGTGTCGGTGAGGTAGAGCTCACCTTGATCATTATCACTACAAAGTTGGGGTAGTACTGCGGCCAATTTCTTCCAATTGAAGCAGTAGATGCCTGCGTTAGTGAGATTGTTGTGGCGCTGTTCGTCACTACAATCGCGATGTTCAACGATGCTGCTTACGCGGCCTTGTTGATCTGAAAACACCCTGCCATAGCCCGTGGGATCTGCGAGTCGGGCTGTTAGCAGCGTGACGTCGGCACCACTTGAGCGATGTTCGTTCACCAAGTGTTCGATCGTGCTTGGTCGAAGTAATGGGACATCGCCATTGAGAACCAAAAGCTCGCCATCAAAGCCCTCCAATACGGGCAGTACTTGCTGCACCGCATGACCTGTGCCGTTCTGAGGTTGTTGAACAACAAACTCCAAGCCTTGCCAATCAGTGAGCTGCTGTTGCACCTCTTGCGCCTGGTGGCCAACAATCAACAAGCGCCGTTGAGGTTGAAGGCCCGAGCAACTGGTCAACACCCGCTCAACCAATGTGGAACCTGCGAGCGGTTGCAAGACTTTCGGCAGGCAGCTCTTCATGCGGGTGCCCTTCCCAGCAGCCAAGATGGCGACGGCAAGCATGGAGCGAATGGCGAATCGGCCGGAATCTAATTGAATTCCGACAACTTCACTGCAGTTAACAGCCTTTAAGCAAGATCAGCTCAGCTTCTAGCGGTGATGATTCAGCCAGAAGAGCGCCAGAGAAGTTTCTACTTTCACTAGCACTGGCACTTTGCTGGCAATGAAGCACACGATGACCCCACATAAAAAGCCTCCTTATTGATGAGTCATTGTTCAAGCAATCCTATAGATCATGATCAACAATCTCAGGTGAAAGCAAGCTGCCAATCATTGGTATGAATCACCCAGTAAAAGAAGATCCATTAAATCAAACGCTGCAACAACATCTCCTTTGGGATTAATCAGCTGTAAAGAATGAACTTGCGTTGAGTTGGAAGGATTCAAGAATGACTTTAAACAATCTCTTTCAAGTCTTATCTATTCTAATTTTCCACTCGTTTCTTCCTGACAAGAATCAACCATGCCTTTGCTTGGCTGTCCAACGGTGGTGCCAGGTATTGGTCGCCTCTAATCCGCAGAGCTGTTGTTCAGTGCTGCGCCGCCTCCGGATCACTTCTGCCTGATCTTCTCCAGTTGGATCGCGGTACGGAACGGCTGCGCGTGTATGTAGATGTTCATGTTCCATTGCAGTAAGCGCCCGCCAACCAGGACCTTTCTCTCCAAAGCTGATCTTGAACTGCTTCATCCCCATGGTGCCACTGCTCCAACCTCCGCGCTCCCCGGGCACTTGCAGTAGCGAGAATAATTTCAGCCCTGCTCGCTGCAAACTGGCACGTATGGCCGCTGCACGGCTGTAGGTCAGGAGCCTCCCGCCTGGAGCTAATCGTATGACCAGGCCATGCAGAAACTCTTCACTCCATAGCTGTGGGCAGCGACCTGGGGAGAAGGCGTCGTGAAGAATCAAATCAAACTGCTGATCTTGGGGTAGCTGATGAAGCATTTGGCGTGCATCACCCCACAACATTGTTCCCCTGCTCTCTGGCTGATCCCAACCATCACAATCTCGGATTAAAATAAGTTTCTGGTGGACCGATGCTGACCAGGCACTACAGAACCCCGTCTGCGCCAAAGCGAGTTCCAGTGGTCGCCTGTCAATCTCTAGACCCCACCACAGCACATTCGGTGCTGGAGTTGGCATGGCATCCAGCACAGCCGCAGTGTTGTAGCCAAGACCCATGCATACGTCGAGGATCCGAAGAGTTTGTCCGCCACTAAAGCGCGTCAACTCTGCCGGTTGTGCGAATTTCGCGCATGCTTCATTCAGCGCTCCGGCGGAGTTGTGGAACGCTTCGTCGAAGTACTCACTATGCAGGCTGAAGCTACCATCCGCCGTTGGGAAAACAGTCAGTGCCCCCAAAGGGCGAGAGTGGCCGGCATTAGCGATGCAGCCGCTCAAGGTCATCCCAGAAGTTGGGGTAGGACACAGCCGCAGCTTCGCTACCAGTCAAGCGAGAATTGCCCTCCGCCAGCAACGCAGCCACCGCCAGACTCATGGCGACTCGATGATCCGTTTCACTATCGAGGTCTGTGCCTCGCAGTGTTCGTCCCCCTCGGATGGTGAGCCCATCGGCATGTTCGTCGATATCTGCTCCCATAGCCGTGAGCTGCCTGGTCATCACAGCGAGCCGATCGGTTTCCTTGACGCGCAGTTCACTGGCGTCAGTAATTTTACTTTCACCATCACAGAAACAAGCAGCCACCGCCAGGATCGGCACCTCATCGACCAGGCGAGGAATGATGTCCCCATTGATGCTGAAGGGCTTTAACCGTCCTTGCCTCACCCGTAGGTCTCCAACTGGTTCACCGGCGACTTCATGGCGGTTGAGCACCTCAATGCGAGCTTCCATTTGCTGCAACACTTCCAGGATGCCGGTACGGGTGGGGTTTAAACCAACGTTTTCCACCACGAGCTCAGCTCCAGGCACAAGCACTCCTGCGACAAGCCAAAAAGCAGCGGAACTGATGTCACCTGGCACGACAATATTTTGCCCATAAAGCTTTTGTCCTGGGCTCACTCTGATATGGCGACCCATCTCTCCTCCCACTTCGAGATCAGCGCCGAATGCCCGCAACATGCGTTCGCTGTGGTCTCTCGAATGGGCTGGTTCGATCACAGTCGTTGCCCCATCGGCTGTAAGGGCTGCCAGCAGCAGGGCTGACTTCACCTGGGCACTTGCTACAGGTGTACCGATGACACCACCACGAAGTTTCTGACCGCTCACGGCAAGTGGTGCGAAGTCGCCGTTGGATCGTCCTTTAATTTTGGCTCCCATCATTGTTAATGGCTGGCCAACCCGATTCATCGGTCTACGGCGCAAAGAGGCATCACCGCTAAGCACGAAATGGCGGCCCTTGCGTGCCGCCAACAGCCCTAGCATCAGCCGAATTGTTGTGCCGGAGTTACCGCAGTCAAGTACATCTTGCGGTTCTTGAAGTCCATCGAGACCGACGCCTTCAACGCGAACTGTTTGCCCTGCATGGATCGGGCTGATCGTGGCGCCCATCGCTCGAAGG
This sequence comes from Prochlorococcus sp. MIT 1318, assembly GCF_047304505.1. NCBI lineage: Bacteria > Bacillati > Cyanobacteriota > Cyanophyceae > Synechococcales > Prochlorococcaceae > Prochlorococcus > Prochlorococcus sp. MIT 1318. Next base: position 2,330,087 of record NZ_CP138958.1, read on the forward strand.
CAGGCGGCGGTACTAATGGGATCTTCAGCAGGTAAAAGGCCCTCGATGGTGGTAAACCCTTCTGCGATAGCTCCAAATAACAGCGCTCGATGGGAAATCGATTTGTCTCCAGGGACTCGTACCGTTCCAGAAAGCCCGCCACCTGCTCGAAGCTCACGTGTCGATGAGACAGTGCTTGTAACGCTCAATGGGTGTGGCCCGAATCAGTAGGATTTTATATGGGGACATTGAGTTTTTTTTAAGCATCGAGCAAAGCCTGGAGTTTTTTTTTAAGCATCGAGCAAAGCCTGGAGTTTTTTTTTAAGCATCGAGCAAAGCCTGGAGTTTTTTTTTTCAAGTGAACAACCAAAAAGCAACGCTGAGATGAATAATTAAACGGCCAGCAACTAAGTGAATATGCTCAAACCGGCTGACGAAATCTGAAAAACGACCTACAAATAAAAATTAAGCCCTTTGACTAAACACATGTCTAAAAAAAAGGCTTCGACGGAAAACTCTGATGAGCTATCCAAAGAAGAATTGAAAGGAGTCGCTGGCGGCTGTGGTGATCCAGGCATGCAACCTCCAGGTGGTGGGCCAAGAGCAGGGATGCCTCCTGGCCAATTCCCCCCAGGCGAGCAACCCCTGCCACCAATGCCAGGTCAAGGCATGGTTGGCTTTGATTATGGCGGCGGAGCGGGCGGGGATAGTGAAATGCCACATCCACATGATCCAAGCATGCCGCCTCCAGGCGGTGAAGGTTGGATGCCGCCGCCTCCAGGCGGTGAAGGTTGGATGCCGCCGCCTCCAGGCGGTGAAGGTTGGATGCCGCCGCCTCCAGGCGGTGAAGGTTGGATGCCGCCGCCTCCAGGCGGTGAAGGTTGGATGCCGCCGCCTCCAGGCGGTGAAGGTTGGATGCCGCCGCCTCCAGGCGGTGATCAAGGCACGCCACCTCCAGGGGGAGGGGGGCCAGGGGGGCCACCAATGGGCAGCGATCCAGGCGTGCCACCTGAAGGTGCTCCGCCAATGGGCGGTGATCAAGGCACGCCACCTCCAGGCGCCGGTGGCGCTACACCACCCCCCCCATAGCGAAAGCGAGTTAACACTCCAGGTCTCGATTTAAAAAATATCGAGACCTAAGTATTAAAATCATACAGACAAGTGGATAATCGAAGAAATCATCAGTTTGAATCAAACACCAAGCCAAGACTGTGAAGAAAATAATCACTAGTATCGGCCATGAATCAACGCTTAGCTCATCATTAAACAGCCCTAATAGGATGTTTAATGATGAGCCAATCCTCCGAAATAACCCTAGAATGCTTACTGCTTGAAGACAAGCATAGCCGATCCAAAAAAAAGAAGCATTACTTAGGCATCAATAATTACCCAGAAGGCAGACAAGCAACGCTTGTCAAATTATTTTAAAATAACAATTGATATTTAGAAATGGCGACAATAAAAGTCGCAGTAATGGCCAAATAGAACAATAAAAACATTCACAAAGCGCAACAGAAAGCAAAGGAATTAACCCAGCAATCTGTTCAGACAGACTTGCACAGACAAAACAGAACCCACATACCAATCAGCACCCATTTACCGCCTACTGGCAATATTGCCTCTACAAATGATAACCAATATAAAAATAAATGAATCATATATTCGCCAAACCATTGTACAAACAAGATTGCCGGCAAAAAGCTAAATATCTGATACAGTTCAACGAGAGAAAAGCCAGAATTAGATCTATGATTTTCAAATAAAGTTTCGAAATATTGGCAACATGCTTGCGAAATAGTTCTCCAAATCTAAAGGATAAAAAAACCATGCAAATATCGACAGATTACTCTGAATGAAGCTTCATGTCGACAAATTAATAGGTAATTATCTACTAGCTCTAGCAAAAGCTCAATTAGCCAGGCCTAAATCCAACGTTAAGTTAACAGAAGTGAAAAGATAGCGTACAGTCAAAAATTTAAACATCTACAACATTAGCCTATCAGATTACAGCAGTATTGCTCAGGAGACAATGAAAATGAGCCCTAACAATGACTTATGACTGACAAGAAATATTGCACTAAAGGAATATTGTAAGGGGTTTATTGGAGCTGACTACAAATGGCCTGAGTTACCTCTTGAAGAACAGACAGATCTAAGCTGGTGGAGCGAATGGAGAAAAGAAGATCTACCAAACAAGCATTTTGCGGGTATAAGTAATTATCTTCCAAGACTATGGATTAAACCACAAAAAGAAGCCAGTAAATCTGAAACCTCCAAGTGTTTAGCACTTAAAGGAGAAGAGTGTTAAAATCAATCCTAGCAAGATTCGATTCTTGAGCTCAGAGATGCAGGTGGATTTTCAGTTCGAATAGCGAAGCACCCATGCATAACATTACCAATATTACCCGTAATAGAAATCCAAGACCGTGAGGACTTTTTGAGTGTCGAGCGCCAAGCTTATCGCTGCGGACTAAATACAATTCAACCGTCTGTACATGCTGAGGCAATCAGTGGCTTAATTCACTGGGGCTTGATCCTCAAAGTAAACAATCTACTAAGAGCAAAGCTCATCATTTTACATCGGTCTCCTTATAGCTCATTATCAGCAAGAAATCCAACTAATGAGAAAGTGATTGAATTATCTCAACATTGGCGACATGAACATGAAATTACACTGTTAGCCACCAAATGACTAACAGGTGAAATGCGGCTCAACCTTTATGATGAATTAATTGCTGATACCCTAGGAATGCTGAAATCACTAAAAATATTCTCAACAGATAATTCTAGAATGGAACTCGGACTGAATATCGATTCAACAACAGAGATAAATGGCAGTGTTCATACATATTCAAGAGAGTTGAATCCGAAAGATGTGCCAAATGTCTACACATATGCCCTACAACGGGCTTATAAACTAGAAGAATTAATCAGATCAAGGTCAATCCCAAATGAGCGTATTGCACTGCTAAGACACCGCATAGTGCATAGACTATGCTCAACAGTTTAAAAAAGGGTTGGGTTGAATCAATTGCAGTAAAGGACGATGGTGAGCTTGTGCATATTACAGACTTCATTGAGGGAAAAGGCTGATATTCGTTTGCTTATGATATCAGTAGGATTATCCTCATAATAAAACTAGAGATAAGAGAGACCCAGGAGAAATAAAAGTAGTTAATTTTTGGAATAATAATTAGACTTAGAACGAAGAGGAAGACATCTCATGAACTATGGTTAAAAATAATTTTTGATCTAGTGAGATGATTAATTAAAACACCTGAAGGAGTTAAAGCAAATGATTGCTTTAATAGATCTCAAGTCAGGATAAAATTTTTTACCTATGATGAAATCAGTCTGATCAAGTGCTCTCAGCAACTTCATTAAGCAGGGAGGAATAAGGGCTTCCCTGTATAGCAGCCATCTGACTATGAGTACCCCGTTGAACGACTTCTCCTTTATCTAAAACTATAATCTCATCTGCATCTCTGATTGTACTCAATCGATGTGCAACGATGATTTGGGTGCAACCCCTACGCCGAAATGCCTCATCAACTAAACGTTCAGTTTCCGCATCTAATGCTGAAGTCGCCTCATCAAGAATTAGGATTGCTGGATCTTGAACTAATACCCGGGCTATCTCAAGACGTTGTCTCTGACCACCTGAAAGATTGCGCCCACCTTCGGTTAGTTTTGTTTGAAATCCATCTGATAACTGCAAAATTGTCTGCAAAATCTGTGCGTCCATACAGGCCTTTTGTAGTGTCGCATCTGGAATCAGTTGGTTCCAAAGAGTGAGGTTATCCCTAACACTGCAGCCATAAATTGCGATATCCTGCTGCACCATTCCCAGTGAAGCCACTGCTATTTTTCTCGGTATTTGAGTTAAAGGAATTCCATCATATAGAATCTCGCCACTTGTAGGCTGATATAGGCCAGCAATCAATCGGGCGACTGTACTCTTACCAGAACCACTGCCACCCACAAAAGCAATCCTTTGACCCGGCTTGATAGACACATTTAGACTATTGATAAGTGGATCTTTAACTGGAACATATCCAAAACTCAGTGAACGAATCTCTATTTCACCAGAAAGACGACTACGCTCATCGGGAAAAGAAGAAAGGGTTTGATTAGAATTAAGTATTGGGTCTATAGGCTGTTCTAAGACATCTTCAAGGCGAAGTACACTTGCAGTGAAATCAGGCAGTTCGCGGACAAAATTAATAACACTTTCGATCTCACGCTTGAGGCTCATGGCTATTGTCTGCGCTGCAAGCAACATTCCAATTGTCAACTCTCCTTTTATAACCAGTAAGAAACCAACAGATAGAATTAAAACCTCATTAGTTGTTGTCAACATGCTTGGGACTAATGCCATGCGTGCATTGCGCATGCTTACTTCCTGAGAAAAATTTAGCAAACGTGTTTGATAGCCGCTATATCTTTTGAAAATATCATTTTCAAGTGCGGCTGACTTAATCGATTCTATTTCTCTTACTGCACCTACAACAACAGAACCTGTCTTAGCGGTATCCTTGCTAATTTGCAAGCTAGCATCTTCAAGGTATCGCAAGTTGAGGCTGACAACTATCGCATTAATAGTAGTCGTGGCGATTACAATTGAACCAAGAATTGGGCTATAGAGAAAAGTAAGTATCAAATAGAAAACTAACAGTGTCGAACCAGTTGTCAATGGAATTAACCTGCTAGCAATAAAATCAGAGATTTCGTTATTATATTGCATCCTAAGTGCAATGTCTCCAGAGTAGCGCTGTGAGAAGAAACGTTCCGGAAGGGATAAAACATGCCGTTCAAACTGTGCTGCAAAACGTCGAGTCAATCGCTTTTCGAGAGCAATGGTGCTCATCAACTGGAGCTGTTGAACAATGGCTTGAAATATGATCGTAAAAGCAAATGCCCAAAGCATTGGCTTAAGCCATTGTTGCAGTTGGTTGCCAATTACTTCGTCCATATATATTTGCGCGTAAATCGGTATTACTAGCTGCGGAAGAACCAATACAAGACCGCTTAATAAAGTAAATAACAAGGCAAATCTTTCTGTTGACATCCTACGGAAAACAATTGGCCAAACCGAAGGGGCCTTACCCCCTTTCTTGAATTCTGGTGTAGGGTCGAAAGTTAATGTAATTCCAGTATAACTTGTTTCGAATTCATCCATCGTTACTGTGCGTGGGCCAACAGCAGGGTCGTTAAGCATAACTTTGTCGCCTACAAATCCTTCAAGTATCAGAAAATGATTAAATTCCCAAAAGAGAATTACAGGCAGCTTAACTTTCTGGAGTTGAACCAATCCCTTCTTAAATCCTTTACCTTTCAGTGAAAGAGATTCACCTGCCAAAAGAAGATTTGCTGCGTCACTTCCATCTCTAGACACGCCACACAATTCACGTAATTGAGTCAAGGGAACATACTTTCCAAAATGCTGTAGAATGATGCTCAATGAGGCAGCTCCGCATTCTGTATTCTCCATTTGAAGAACTGTTGGCGTGCGTACCCAGCTGCCGTCGTACTTTGCAACTTGTGTTAGCCAGATCCGTTTTATTTCACTGAATAGCGTCATAACTTTTTCTTCTTAAGGATCAATAGATGCCGCTCAGGTCTCTGAGCAACGGAATAACATAACTTATTGGAGGGCGTTGTTCTACAACAACACTAATATTAGTATTTGTACCTGGAGTAAGCAAAAGATCTGGTCCAGATCCACCACCCCAATCATAGCCACTAAGAGTATTCTTGCTACGATTAAGTGAAGTAGTAACCTCTATTAGTGGCTGTTGATTTGGGTTGATACTATTCACTGTAGCTTCATTACCCAGTCTAAGTTTCAAGGCAGCTTGGCTTATAGGCAAAGGGCTGATTTCTGTAATCATGCCCTGTATACCTCCATGACGTTGCTGTTTAGTCGTTGTCGGTGTCACTCTTACAGGCTGGCCCAACTTTAGCCTTTTGCCATCTTTAGCAGCAAAGAATCCTAAACTAATCAGATCATCATTACCTTCCAAAACATTCAATTCAAATAGTATTGTGGCCGGCTGAATATATTGACCAGTTTGAACTTGGCGGCCAACAATACAGCCATTATGAAGAGCTTTTACCGCAGCCATTTGACTAATTTTTTCTTTAATCTTAAATAAAGTCAGCTGTTGTTGCTTGATCCCTTGGTTGCGTCGATTATCTTCAGCAAAAATCTGAGCTTCTAAATCTCTAGTCTTCTGCTCACGTCTAGCAAAATCATCAGCACTTATAGCGCCACTACGGGCATACTGAGTGACACGTTTCAACTCTCTCTCTAGAAGTTTAAAACGTTTTTGGGCATAAATCTCCTCACCACGATCATCATTAATGAGTTGAGCAAGCTGATCCTCAGCTTTTTTCTGTTCTAATTTCAATTCAACAGGATCGATCAAAGCCAAAGTCTCTCCTTTCTTTATGCAAGTCCCTATATCAAAAGGCATGCTTTTTATTCTACCTGATATTTCTGCTTGAATTAAATGAATGGTATTTGGAGTTGTTAACACTCCATTACCTTGGATACGTATAGGAAGACGACCAAATATAGACCATATCAGAATATATCCACCGAAACTCATCAGACCGAATAATAATGCCCATTGGCCAGGTCTCAAGAGCTGCATAGGCTGGTCAAGTTGTTCAGGAGTACTGAGGGCATCAAGTGCCTTTTTTCGGAAGATTGACATTACACTTTTGCAAGGAACAGATTGGATTAATTGAACTAGATGCTATGTCACTTGTCTTTTCATTAGCTCAGCAAAAAGACCTTCTTTAGAAATAAGTTGATCAAAACTACCTATCTGCTGGATTTGACCATCCTGCAAAACAAAAATTCGATCAGCATTACGTATTGTACTCAGCCGATGTGCCACTGCAACTCTAGTAATTGACATTGCTTGCAAGCTTTCAGTAACCATCATCTGAGTACGATTGTCTAATGCGCTTGTCGCTTCATCGAAAATAAGAATCTTGGGATTTCTCACTAAAGCCCTAGCAATACATAATCGTTGTCTTTGCCCTCCTGACAGTGTTCCTCCACCTTCAGGTAAAACAGTTTGCATACCCATGGGCATCTCACGAATGTCATCTGCCATAGCGACCTGCTCTGCAGCTTTCCAGGCTTGCTCTTGTGAAATCAAACTTCCACCAGCAATGCACTCGAACAAGCTGCCAGCCATGATGCTGGAATTCTGCATTACGGTTCCAATCTGCTCCCTAATCCGATCCTTACGTAGACCTCTTAAAGGTTGACCATCAAAACGTACCGTTCCTTCCTCAGGATCACCAAATCCAAGCAGCATTCTTACAATCGTACTCTTCCCAGAACCTGAAGGACCAACTAGGGCAATAAATTCTCCAGGATTGGCTGTGATGCTTACTTGATCAAGAATAAGAGGCTGATTACTTTCATAACGATAACTAACACGGTCAAGTGAAACAGCTCCGTTCAATAAACCAGGATCGACAAGATCATCAAGTGCTTCTGGCTTTGCTTCTAGGATTGGACGGGCACGTTCATAAATAATAGGCATATCAAAAGCACCAACAAACAAACCAGCCAGGCTGGCCATTGAACCAATAAAAGTTCCAAAGGCTGAGAAAAAACCAAGTAACTGACCAATATCTGGACTACTAATGTTGGGATTCTGCAGAGCCTCTGAAGCTAACTTAGTAATTACTATATATAACAATAAGTTGCCAAGGTTAGGTATGATCGTCTGTAGCAAAGTTGAGATTGAGTCTTTAGCATCTCTTAGCTGCTCAAGTGTGGTAATACGCCTAAAACTTTCACCCCACCAATGAGCTGCAGCCGATTCAGCTCCAGCCATCCTTAGTTTTGAGACAGAACTAATCAGTTCCAAATTGCGAGTTTGTGCAGCACCTGCAACTATTTGTTGCTTGCGAGCAAGTTCTCTAGACTGTAACCCTACAATTGCTGTTGGTATCATCAACATTAGGGCTACAATAATTGCCAAAACTGTCAATTTGACACTAATCCTCAACATAAAGAGGATGTATATACTGGTAAGAGAGGTTCTAAGTAGCCCCCCCTCAAGTAGGGTCTGAATTTCATTCCGCAGTTGCTCGAGCGCAGAAAACCGTAGTTGGATATCGCCAAAAGTATATTTGCGAAAGAAATCAGTTGATAATGACAACATCCGATTCATGGCTGCAAATTGTGATCGCACCGCGCCACGTTGCTGCGCAATCTGTAATGAACGAGATTTCGTCCATTCAAAGGTTACCCTAGTCAAACCAGCGACAATTAAAATACCTGATATCTGTAAAAGTAGGCCTAAATCTTTATCTGGGAGTGCCTGATTAACAAGAATTGTGTTAAAAGTTGGTGTTAGCAAGCCTAATAAAGTAGAAGCTAAAACAACTGCAGTAGCTGTACGAAATCCGCCACTTAGGACACCTAGTGTTCCACCCATAAGCAATCCAGTTGCTCCCATGCCAAAGATCCACCTTGCCGCCCCAACATCCTTTCCAATTGACAATAAAAAGCCAATAGAAAGGCCAGTCAATAATCCACCGATAATGAATTTCTCAGTTTGTTGAGGCTTTCCATAGGCAAACTTCAACAAGCCGACTGTCGTAAGATCCTCTTGTGAAAATCCTGGAAAGACATTAATCATACGAGGATTTAACTGGTTCAGTATATGATTACATTCCTTTATAGGAAGCGGTTTCTGCATTACTGCCGGTTGCCAAACTTGATAACCAGAACTCTCAGAAAGAAGCACAACCGGAGATTGATCATTGTCATCCTGAAATCCAATCAAATGGCCACAATCCTTGTCTAGTGACATCTCATTCAAAAGGATTTCTCGATGTATAAAACCACTTCGATCCAAAATACTAATCAATCTTTGGCGTGAATCCTTTGGCTCATAACTTGAATACTTAAGACTACGGTTTAAGCGCTTAGCGATAAGTTCAAGGCCAGAAAGAAGTTGATCATTTTGATGATGAATAATACTAATACTATCTAGCTGACCTTCAGAGTTAGTTTCACTTGAGCTCCCATCTTCAAAGGATAGAAAAAGTCGCCGCTCTGAGCGATCATCAATGATATTAGATTGCTGTATCTTCTCCTTATTCTGGTCCAAATGTGCCAACATCAAATTATTTACAAACCACAAAAAATCTTCCTCTGATGGCTTATCTAAAGTCTGCGATTTTGCAGTTATCTGCTGAGTCTTAATGTCTAAATTTTCCTGAATCAGGCGATATATTATTACATGCCAAATTTTATCTATATTAGCCTCTAGACTGATTGGATCAATCTCCTCAAAGTTGCATGTTGTAACAGCCTTGAGTTGCAACTTAAGACTAGTTTGATTCAAGGAAAGAACTGGGATTGTGTCTCCTGCTTTGAAACTTAGTAGACCACGTCTCTGCAACAAGATCCCTTCCTTTCCTATTGACTCAGCAACCACAGCCAACTCACCTTGGCGAAGGCAATAGGCCTTTATTGGCCACGAAATGTATTGGCCAACATTCAAAGAAGAAGGTGACATTCGCAATCAACTATTGAAGGTTAGTAGCAGTTTTGTTCTGAAATTGCTTACAAAGCCAATCAAAGCGGGATCCAGCTGTTGTGATACCAGAAAGGATGTCAAAGTCAATGGAATCATCAGAACTTGTGACCTTCCCATCTGTTTCCTTTTCTTGGCTACGATAAGCTAATCCCATACTAGCCAGCTGATCTCGACCACGTTGAGAAAGCATACGCGACATCCCTCTATAAAAGCGCATACCAAATCCAGCATTTGATTGAATCTTATCTTTAAGAGCAGCTTTATCTATACCAATGGTTTCCATACCAGAGGCCGCACGTACCGTAGCCGTGGTGAGATTATATTGACTATTGACCATCGACATCTCTCCAAGTAATTCACCTCGAGTTGAACTGCCAACAATTTTCTCCTTATCATCAAGCTGAACACTTACACTTGCATCACCAGCAAGAATCAGAAAAATTTCTGGGAGAGTTTCTCCCTGTCGGATTAATGCCTGTTCCGGCTTAAGGCGATACAATTGCCCTTTATTTGAAATCCAGATAACATCAGATTCCGAAAGATCACTAAATAGCGTTAATACCTTGCGTAAAGGTTCAACAACATTTCCCGAGAACTTATGAACCATTGCATTCTGCTGCTGAATCTGTTGCGAGAGCTTTTGCGCCAACAAGTGATAAAGAGCACGGCCAAGGGAAGAATCATTCTTGATCGCAGAGCTTAGGGTGTCCTTGTTGACAGCAAGGATCTCACTGCCTGCTTCGGCCACTACAGTTGCAACAGGCGGACGTGACTCAAGAAATGACATCTCACCAACCAGTGCGCCTTCAGAAAGCTTGGCAAGCAAAACACCATCTTCACTGCGCCTGGAAGTAGTTACAAATAAATGACCATGACGCAAAATATAAAACTCCTTACAATAATCACCTTCGCGAATCAGTGTTAGGGATTGCTTGGCAGAAACAACAGTGGAATTGCTTGCAACCCACTCAATCAATTTCTCTTCCGCAATCAAGAAAAAGTTAAATTCCATAAACTTCTCGACTCAAGCCAATTGTAATGTATTTCAGAGAAGCTCTTTAAGATTACGGATTTAGTTAATAAGTGTGTTTAACAATGTAGCGCCATTATTGCTTCCCACGGATTATCAATTTAAGCAGATGTGCACAAGCCAAAAGTGAATTGTCATGATGACACCATCCAAGACAACTTTATTACATCGATAATCAATTGCATTTAGCCTAAGATCTTACATTAGAGTTTTGTGGAATAGGCATGCGCAAAAATTTCTCATGTCTTGAATCAAAACTAATCATTATAACCTTACTTCGTGTTTCGAGTTGATGTTTCTTTTCCTAGATCAGTTAAAAAAAATGGAGTCTAATCATCTAATAACGCTTCTAGGTTTCAGGAGTTCATCCAAAACATAGCCGAACAAAGTTGGATCAGGTTCTTCGCTGCCCAGATCCCCAAGCCCAAGCTCCTGCCATCGAGCATCCACCCTGCTTTCTAGAACTGCATCCCGGCTGAGTGGCTCCCCCCATACATGGCGCTTCTCAGGCCCAATCTTAGTGGTGGCGTCGATGGCCATCCTGCCTCCGAGCCCCAGATGTTCGCTAGCAAAATCAAGGCTATCGAAAGGGGTGTTCTCAAGTACAAAGAGATCCCTTTGCGGATCCACCTGTGCAGCGATAGCCCATACCACTTGACGTGGATCTCTCACGTTGATGTTGGCATCTACCACGACAACGAATTTTGTATAGGTGAATTGGGGCAATGCGCTCCAGAAAGCCATCGCGGCACGCTTGGCTTGGCCTGGATAAGACTTGTCGATTGCAATCACCGCCAGCTTGTAACTGAGGGCCTCCATCGGTAGAAAGAAGTCAACAATCTCCGACACCTGTTGACGCAAGATGGGCGTGTAGATTCGGTTCAAGGCGATGGCGAGCATCGCTTCTTCTTTGGGAGGGCGGCCGCTAAACGTGGTGAGGAAAATCGGATCGCGGCGTTGAGTCACGCAGTGGAAGCGCACCAATGGCGAGGACTCCACACCTCCGTAGAAGCCCATATGGTCACCAAATGGACCATCCTCTAATTCCTCGCCAGGTGTGATCGTTCCTTCCAACACCACTTCGCTATGGCTAGGGACTTGCAAGTCAAGTGTTTTGCAACCTGTGAGACGTACACCCTCTCCTGCATAAAGACCAGCAAAAAGCCATTCACTGAGTTGCACAGGAATCGGAGTTGCTGCGGCCATGATCAGCAGAGGGTGTACACCAATAGCAATGGCCACCTCAAGCTTCTGGCCCATGGCAGCAGCTTTGCGTAGGTGCCTGGCTCCGCCGCGAACGCTCAGCCAATGCACCGTCATGGTCTTTGGCGATTGGCGTTGTAGGCGATAGACCCCCACATTCGGCACTCCCGTCTCCGGGTCTTTGGTAATCACAAGACCCAGGGTGATCACACCACTGGCATCGCCTGGCCAGGGACGGATCAAAGGCAGGTTGTCGAGATTCAACGCATCTCCACGCAGCACCTGCTGATGGCAGGGAGGTGTGAGATCCAGGTCTGGTCGCGCTTTGATCAGATCCCAAAACACACTTGCAAACTGTCTGGTTTCTTGCAGACCCTTTGGCGGCCTTGGTTGCTGCAGCAGAGCCAAACGAGTTCCCAGATCCTCAAGTTGCTGAGCGTTGTCCAGACCCATGCTCCACACCACTCGCTCCAAGGTGCCCATCAGATTCACTGCCACTGGCATCGATGAACCAATCACGTTTTCGAACAACAGGGCCGGCCCACCCAAGCCCAGCACCCGATCAGTAATAGCGGCGAGTTCTAAATCTGGATCTACGGGAGCACTGATCCGCCTTAGTTGGCCACGTTGCTCAAGTAGGGCTAGGAAGTCCCGCATGTCTTGGGACGCAGGTCCGGGACGAAGCAGGGGCATGGTTGGTAAGACAGTCAGCAAAATGATCTAGTTACTGTGGCGCACGTCGTTCCCTATCGAGGCCATGCAGCTCGCTTATTTCCATGTGGCCGCGGATGTGCCTCAGGGGGCTGAGCCTGATGCTGCTGTCGTCATCGACGTTCTCAGAGCTACCACCACCATCGCCTGGGCTTTAAACAACGGTGCCGAAGCTGTTGAAGCCTTTGCTGACTTGGACCAACTGAGGCAGAGCGCGGCTCAATGGCCGGAGTCTTCCCGTTTGATGCTTGGTGAGCGAGGCGGACAGCGCATTGAGGGATTTGATCTGGGGAATTCCCCTGTCGCTGTGGTGCCCGAGCAAGTGGCTGGCAAAAGACTATTTATGAGCACGACTAACGGCACGCGCTCGTTGCAGCGAGTACGAGGGGTTCAGCGTTTATTCACTTTGGCACTACCAAACCGCAAAGCTGTTGCAGACCACTTGTTGATGGATCCACCTGAGCAACTTTGGATTGTTGGTAGTGGTTGGGAAGGGGCCTACTCCCTGGAGGATTCTTTGGCGGCCGGAGCATTGGCCGATTTGCTATTGGATGCTGCCGCTGATGAGGCTTGTGTCGTGAACGACGAACTCACTGCTGCACTAGCCCTTTGGCAGCAGTGGAAGCACGATCCAGAAGCCTGTCTTCGTCAAGCCAGCCATGGGCAACGCTTAATTGGGCTTGGCGATCACGATGCAGATTTCAGATGTTGTGCTGAATTGGATCGGCTTTCTGTGGTTCCTGTTCAGGTCAAACCCGGAGTCCTTTGTGCCTCTTGAAACCACACTGCGATCTAAAGTTTCGCTCTCTGTTTCAACCCTGTGACCGACTTTCTGGCAGCCGCTTTGCAGCTGACGAGCACCTCGGAGCCAGAGCTCAATTTTGCTGCTGCCGAGGAGCAGATCGAACTGGCTGCCCGCCGTGGGGCGGAATTGGTGGGATTACCTGAAAATTTTGCCTTTATGGGTGATGACGAGCGACGGCTGGAGCTGGCACAAGACTTAGCTGAGCAATGCAGCCGCTTTCTGGTCACCATGGCAAGGCGCTACCAGGTAGTGCTTCTGGGCGGGGGCTTCCCTGTACCTGCAGGAGATAGCAATCACACGGTCAACAGAGCCGAGTTGGTTGGTCGTGATGGTCAGCTGCTAGCGAGATACGACAAGATTCATCTCTTCGATGTGGATCTACCTGAAGGCAACACCTATCAGGAGTCGGCCACGACTACGTCTGGTCGTGAACTACCACCGGTCGTGGATGTGCCAGGACTATGTCGAGTGGGACTATCCATCTGCTACGACGTGCGCTTCCCTGAGCTCTATCGCCATCTCGTCGGTACTGGCGCCGAGTTATTGATGATTCCAGCAGCATTCACGGCTTTCACCGGAAAAGATCACTGGCAGGTCTTACTTCAAGCCAGGGCCATCGAAAACACCTCCTATGTGCTTGCACCTGCCCAGACAGGTCGTCATTACAACCGTCGACAGAGCCATGGACATGCCATGGTGATTGATCCCTGGGGAACCGTCTTGGCTGATGCAGGGGTGAGTCAGGGTGCAGCTATTGCTCCTGTGGATAACTCGCACATTGGTCGCATTCGCGCGCAAATGCCAAGCCTCCAACACCGGCAGTCAGCACTGTTCTGAGCCAATGGCCTCGGCTCCATCCCGCCCTCTCATCCTGCTGGTGGTTGGTGCCTTGCAGATCCCTTTGGTTTTGGCAGCGTTGCCGGCCAGAGCGGCAAGTGCTTTAGCGGCCTGGGCACTTGGAAGCGACGGGGTGTTGCAGTTGCGTACATCAAGAGGGGCTCGTCTAGAAGCATTCTTTCAACCAGCGGATGGGGCCCAAGGAGCAAAGGTCTGGATTGATTTTCCTGGAGAATTGAGCCGCTCCCGCAGCCTGCGGGGTAGCGGGCCGGTGCGTGCGATTCGTTTGGGGAAACCAACGCCTGGCTCAACTCGACTGGTGATTGAGTTCAAACCATCAATCTCTCTGAATCCAAATCAGCTCAAGCTGATAGGAACCTCTCCGGACCGCTGGAAGCTCAACTTCGAAGGCTTACCGACCCGCGGGCTTCGCCCTATCGGTGAAGGAGACCTGAAAGCATCAACTTTGAGCCGATGGGCTCCTGGAATCAGGATTACACCCACACGGACGCCTATCAATGCCTCTGGTTTGCCGAATGTCCCCCGCGGGCGCTTTAGAGTTGTCATTGACCCTGGTCATGGTGGTCCAGACCCTGGTGCTATAGGGATTCGCGGTCTACGTGAGACGGATGTTGTTCTCGATGTTTCCCTTCAGGTGGCCCAGCTATTAGAAGCTCGAGGGGTGCAGGTCATCATGACCCGCACGGCTGATGTGGATGTGGATCTACCGCCAAGAGTGGCGATCGCCAATCGAGTAGGTGCTACTGCATTTGTAAGCATTCATGCCAATGCCATCAGCATGTCCAGACCACAGGTCAATGGAATCGAAACTTTCTATTTCTCTGATTCCCGTTCAGCCAGGTTGGCGTCTCATATCCAGCAACAGGTGCTGAACGTCTCCCCTGGGAGCCCCAACAGAGGGGTCAGACGGGGCCGTTTCTTTGTCATCCGGCGAACCACAATGCCCTCCGCCCTAGTTGAGACAGGTTTTTTAACAGGACGGCTAGATGCTCCTCGGCTGGCTTCAGCAGCCCATCGCCGCAAGTTGGCTCTGGCTATTGCTACTGGCATCCTCAACTATTTGCAGGGGGTCCGTTGAAGCCTCGCTTGGGATTATTTGATAGCGGCGTGGGTGGGTTGACTGTGCTCAGGCGAGTGCTGGAGCGCCATGGGCAGGTGCCTTGCCTCTATCTCGGTGATACCGCCCGAGTCCCTTACGGAAACCGCATGCCGCATGAAATCCGAGTGATCGCCAAGGAGGTTGTTCAGTGGTTACGAGACCAGCAAGTGAATGCGGTTGTGATGGCTTGCAACACCACGAATGCGTTGGCTTCTGATGTGGCTGAAGCGGTTGCGGGAGGGATCCCTGTCGTGAGGTTGATCGAGGCAGCAGCCAACATGCTTTCGGAAGAGCGTGTGGGAGTACTGGCCACTCCTGCTGCTGCTGCATCAGGCGCATATGGCAAACAAATTGAGATCTCTCGACCAGGCACGATGGTTATTGAGCAGGGATGTCCGGCCTTTGTGCCATTGATTGAGACTGGTCAACTCAGCAGCGAGGAGCTTTATCAGGCGGCGCGTGAGTATCTGAATCCACTCTTGGCTGCACAGGTGGAAGCAGTGATTCTCGGATGCACTCACTATCCTCTTCTTGAACCGATCTTGCGTCAGATTTTGCCGCAAGATGTGCGCTTGATTGATCCTGCTATCGGTGTGGCGCGCGAGCTGGATGTTCTGTTGGGTAGCCCAACGATCCCATTGGGAACATCACTGTCGCTGACCTCTACACGGTTCTGCGTGACTGCCAATCCCGAGGGCTTTGCCACACGTGCTACTCCATGGTTGGGCGAGCGTCCTCAAGTTGAGTTGGTTTCACTGCAATGTCCTGCCTGCGCCTCGTAAGATCACTCCACCGAGGGAATCCATGGCCACCGTTACTGAGCTGCTGCAGCCGGTCGAGCTGGATCTTGAGACCCTGCTCACTGATCTGCGCAGCTTGATTGGTGCCGGTCATCCCATTCTTCAAGCAGCGGCAGAGCACTTATTCAGTGCCGGGGGCAAACGCCTTCGCCCGGGCATTGTGCTGTTGATCTCAAGAGCTTTATCTGCCGATGGTGATCTCTCGGCCCGTCATCGTCGGCTGGCGGAGATTACCGAGATGATCCACACGGCTTCTCTTGTTCACGACGACGTCGTCGATGAGGCAGCTACTCGCCGAGGCGTGGCCACTGTTCATAGCCGTTTCAATCATCGCGTTGCGGTTTTGGCAGGTGATTTTCTATTCGCACAGGCCAGTTGGCATCTGGCTAATCTGGATAACTTAGCTGTGGTCAAGCTTCTCAGTCGGGTCATCATGGACCTCGCCGATGGGGAGGTGAAGCAGGGCCTCTATCGCTATGACACAGGCCAATCATTTGCGACATATCTGGAGAAGAGCTATTGCAAGACGGCTTCTCTAATGGCCAACAGTGTGCAGGCTGCCGGCGTGCTCAGTGGTGAGAGTGTTGAGCATCAGAAATTACTGCATCACTTCGGTCGCCAGCTTGGACTCGCATTTCAGGTTGTCGATGACATCCTCGATTTCACAGGCAGTGAACAGCAATTAGGCAAACCTGCCGCGAGTGATTTGGCCAGTGGCTATCTAACGGCACCGGCTCTCTATGCGCTAGAAGAGCATTTAGCTCTAGCTCGTCTGATTGAGCGAGAGTTCAGCGAAGAGGACGATCTTGATCAAGCCCTTGAGCTGGTGCGCAATTCGCAGGCCATTTCACGCAGCCGTCAGTTGGCTGAAGATTTTGCCAGGGAATCTCGTGAAGCCATCGCTTGGCTACCAGATTCACCTTGCCAGCGTGCATTAATGGAACTACCTGATTTTGTTTTAAGCCGTCTCTACTGAGCTTTTCAGAGTGCATCCCAAGCCTGCTGGAGATGGTCAAGAACGGTTTTTAACTGGGCGATTTGACGAGGATTCTCATCTTTAAACTTGCCATCGCAATTGATGTGGACTTCGTTTTCGCTCAGCACCCAGACATGACACCCTGCGGCTAGAGCCGCCTTTGTGCCGGCCTGAGAGTCTTCCAATGCCCAACAGGCAGTCGGCTTGACCGCCAGCCGCCGCGCGGCAAGCAGATAAGGATCTGGAGCGGGTTTGCCTGCTGTAAGAGATAGATCATCGCCAAGAACTCGAGTCTGAATCTGTGCAAGCCAGCTGTGATGGATACTTTTAAATGCCACGGCATCTGCCGTACTACTGGAGACCATGGCCATTGGCAGCCTGTGGTCGTAGCACCAGCGAACCAATTCCTCCGCTCCAGGCATGGCTTTGGCCTGACTGAGCAGATGCTTTGCGATCGGCTGGCGCACGGCTAAGAGCTGTTCGATCCCTACCGGGCTGTTCAACCAGTTGTTGACCAGCTGAGCACAATCAAGCCGACGCCGACCTTTTAACATCAACAACTGACTTGTACTGAGACTGGTAGCAAAGACAGCAGCTGTTTGAGACCAGGCCTGAGCATGTAGAGGTTCAGTATCCAACAACACTCCATCGAGATCAAACAAGCAGGCCGCAGGGAAGGACATGAACCAATGCGCAGCCTCTCGGTTGACTTGATTAAAACTCAATATCCAGCTCAGTTATTTTCGATTGGATGCAAGTTGTCAATGGTTTAACAGGAGGTTGTGTGGCTCAACTCATCCTTTTAACACCTTTCCTGTAAAAGTGGCTCAACTAGCAAGAGAGACTGCTCATCAGTCATGAAAAGAAGCCGCTATCGCATTTTCATCTGAAAGCTGCGATTTTGCATTGAGATGTAGGATCTACTTGACTTGCGGCTTATTGGTCCATCAGATGATCTTATCGTCAATCCAAAGACAACTCTGCCATGAAGCAAAAACTAACACTTGTCAGACTGGCCAAGCATGATGTAATGACTTAAGCAAGACAATCCCCTTATTCAAAGAAAGTTGCCATTCAAGTCATTAAACAAATCTCTAAGCTTCCACTAAACTGAAATAGTGAATATGGCCACCAAGGAATCATGCTGCTGAGATGCTTCAAGAGATTTTGGAAGCACAAGACAGCCGACCTGACAAAAAATTCGACACCTGTATATTTTATCAGCATCCAGCTCAGAGGATGAATACATTTTTCAAGTTTATCAATCGCACAAATCAACTCAGCATCACTTTTACAATCGACTTTACGACCCAGTCACAAGTGTCATAGTGAAGTGATTCCGAGTTAATAGATTGCCGGCAGAGTTAGTCCATCGTTGTGCTGCTACCAGCATTCTTTTCACCATTAGCAGGAATGTATTTTCTGACTATATTTGGCGGACTGCAAGCAGATAGGAAAAGACTTTAAAATTGATTATTTTGCTTTGTATTTTTATCTGATTTCAGATTTTTACTCTTTCAATTTGTACTCATTTGGATGCCCTTCAGAGACTGTCGCTTCGGGGGTTCGTTTAAACAAGCGTGTCACAGCGCTGTAGTCCCTGCTCTTAATCGCTTGAATGCGGGAAATCACTGGTCATTGATTGCCTTATGTCCCCTGATCCATCCGGCACCATTAAGTCAGTCCTGCAGGAGCAGCGCGTCTTTCATCCCTCCGCAGAGTTGGCCTCACAGTCGATGGTTGGAAGCCTGGAAGCCTATCGTCGGATGGCAGAGCAAGCCAAAACTGATCCTGACAGTTTCTGGGGTGAAGCCGCTCGCACTGAGCTGGAATGGTTTGAACCCTTTGATAGCGTTCTCGATTGGTCGAATCCTCCCTTTGCGCGTTGGTTTGAAGGAGGCACGACAAATCTTTCCTTCAACTGTCTTGATCGCCATCTCAATGGACCGAAGGCAAACAAAACAGCCCTGATCTGGGAGGGAGAGCCAGGTGATGTACGGCGCTTCACCTATCGAGAACTTCATGCTGAAGTGTGCAGGACTGCCAATGCGCTGAAAGCTCTTGGCATTGGCAAAGGTGACCTAGTTGCCCTTTATATGCCAATGGTCCCAGAAGCGGCCATTGCCATGTTGGCTTGCGCCCGTATCGGAGCCCCACATTCTGTTGTCTTTGGTGGCTTTTCCGCTGAAGCCCTTAGAGATCGTTTGGTGGATGGTGAAGCCAAAGCAGTGATCACTGCTGATGGTGGTTTTCGTAAGGACAAGGCCGTTGCCTTGAAGCCGGCAGTGGATGCTGCATTAGCCGAGGGTGCCTGCCCCAGCGTGACGTCGGTGCTGGTGGTGCAACGCACGAAAGAAAGCGTGGTGATGGAAGCTGGTCGAGATCAGTGGTGGCACGAGCTTGTGTCAGCTCAATCTCAAGAGTGCGCGGCGGAACCCATGGCGAGTGAAGATCGCCTGTTTGTGCTCTACACCTCTGGCTCCACTGGAAAGCCAAAGGGCGTTGTGCACAGCACGGCAGGCTATAACCTCTGGGCTCACCTCACTTTCAAGTGGATCTTCGACATTCGCGACGAAGACGTCTACTGGTGCACAGCCGATGTGGGCTGGATCACAGGCCATAGCTACATTGTTTATGGGCCTCTTTCTAATGGGGCGACAACTGTGATGTATGAGGGGGCACCACGCCCATCCAAGCCTGGAGCCTTTTGGGAGCTAATTCAGAAGCACGGGATCACGATTTTTTACACCGCACCTACGGCAATTCGGGCATTCATGAAAAGTGGTCGGGCTGTACCCGATCAAT
Source organism: Prochlorococcus sp. MIT 1318 (assembly GCF_047304505.1). NCBI lineage: Bacteria > Bacillati > Cyanobacteriota > Cyanophyceae > Synechococcales > Prochlorococcaceae > Prochlorococcus > Prochlorococcus sp. MIT 1318. The sequence continues at coordinate 2,349,931 of NZ_CP138958.1, forward strand.
ACGACATGAGCAGTCTGCGCTTGCTAGGTACCGTCGGAGAACCCATCAATCCTGAGGCCTGGATGTGGTATCGCGAGGTCATCGGTGGTGATCGTTGCCCAATTGTCGACACTTGGTGGCAAACGGAGACAGGTGGGGTGATGATCAGCCCATTGCCTGGTGCGACGCCAACAAAACCAGGATCTGCGACCCTTCCCCTACCAGGCATTGAGGCTGAGGTGGTTGATGCACAAGGCGAGCCAGTAGCCGTTGACGAAGGTGGATATCTGATCGTGCGACGTCCTTGGCCAGGAATGATGCGCACCGTGCACGGAAATCCTCAACGCTTTAGAGAGAGCTATTGGGAATACTTACGCCCTAAGGATGGCAGTTTCATCTATTTCGCAGGCGATGGAGCTCGTCGAGATGGTGATGGTTATTTCTGGGTGATGGGCAGGGTGGATGATGTGATTAACGTTTCAGGCCATCGTCTTGGCACGATGGAAATCGAATCGGCATTGGTGAGTCACCCGGCAGTGTCTGAAGCGGCAGTGGTTGGAAGACCTGATGACCTTAAAGGTGAAGCGATCGTGGCCTTCGTCACCTTGGAGGGAAGCAGGGAAGTGAGTGATGCTTTGATTCAGGAGCTTCGTGTTCATGTGGGCAAGGAGATCGGCCCCATTGCTCGACCTGATGAGATCCGTTGCAGTGATGCCTTACCCAAGACCCGCAGCGGCAAAATTATGCGGCGTATCTTGCGGGCTTTGGCCGCTGGAGAGGAGGTCAAGGGTGATACCAGCACCCTGGAAGATCGCTCCGTGCTGGATCGGCTTAGAGCCTGATCACGACATCGTTCATGGGCTTGCCCAAGAAGAGATCGTTTCCACCAATTGATTGAGAGTCTCGGCCCGGGCGGAGTCATCCGCCCAGTCGCCGAGAAGGTTCTGCCGTAACCCTGCACTGGCTGGGGTGAGGTGATCACCTGGAAGATGCAAGCTTTGTGTTGCATCTTCCAATCGCTGCTGGAGACTATGCAAAAGGCTTGGGCTCTGATCGAGGCTGTCATTCCCAAAACTCACCAATAAGTTCTGAGGTTGGTGGTAACTCTCGCGGATCAATCGCAATGTTTCATTGGGGCTTGGGCTGAATTCCGTGTAAAAGCCAAGCTTTGGTGCAAGTTCGCGAAGCATGGGAATCGAACGATCAGCCGTGAAATTGTTGAAGCTCAATGCCACCAAAGCCCTGCTGTTACGACCTCCATCTGGGGCTAGAAGATGCAACTTACAGCCAAGGCTATGGCCCAAGCGAAGGGGTGTGGGGAGCGCTCCGACTCTGGCCTCAAGTTGTTGTCGACAACGACGCAAATGTTTCCAAGCTTCATTGGCCTGAGCCTGATGGTCGAAGCCTGGCACATAGCCCCAAGCATGAACCGCCAGATTGTGGTCAGCTAAACCTTCAAGCAATCGTCGGTAGCTGAGCTGGGGGCTCGCCGCCAAATAACTGCCCCCCACCATCTCGACCAGTGCGATTGGCTGAGCTGGCCATAGTCCCCAGACGTTGCCGAGGCGTCTCCATCTGGTCATCGTTTCTTTTTGATTTCCTCCACGACGCGACATGCCTCACGCATATGAGCAGGACCATCGAGGAGATTATTAAAAATATGGCGGATTGTTCCTTGGCCATCAATCACGTAAGTAACTCGGCTTGGCAGTATCCCAAGGGTGCGAGGAACTTCAAAGGCTCGCCGCAGTGTGTTGTCCTTGTCGCTCAGTAATGCATAGGGCAGGCCATGTCGTTCTGCAAATTGCCGATGACTGATGTCATCGTCTCCACTCACCCCCCAGACTTCAGAACCGAGTTTCTCAAAAACTGAGTAATTGTCTCGAAAGCTACAAGCTTCGGCTGTACATCCAGGAGTGTCGTCCTTGGGATAGAAAAACAACACGAGTACTTTGCCTTTGAGATCATTACTCCGCCGCTTGTTGCCATTTTGATCAACCAGATCAATGGCAGGAGCCTTATCACCAACTTGAAGGGCCATCCAGAAGCTTGCATCTATGAAGCACCCTAGAGAGCCCCTTGATGGGTGCGGGAGAATACAAGCAATCGATCGATTAACTCGGCGTGGGGGAAGCAAAGCAGCATCTCTTTGGAGCGGGTCAGTTGGATCTTCTCCCAGATCTCAATGCAGAAGAGTCAGTTGTCACTCCTTCAAAGGCTGCCTCTACTTCAAAGGCTGTCTCTACTTCAGAGGCTGTCTCTTTACCGCAACCTCATGCACCAGTAGCACTGCCTTCTTTGCATCGAGAAGCTTTGAGCTCACTGCCAGAGATGCTGCTGATCATCGATACGGAAACCACTGGATTGGATCCAAAGCGAGGTCAATGCCTAGAGGTTGGAGCCATCCTTTTCCATTCACCGCAGCGTGCTGTGCTTGCCCAGCATTCCTTTTTGCTACCTGTGGAAACCAATGCGGCTGAATCAATCAATCGCATCCCCGCTGAGGTCACTCGCTTAGATCAACCTTGGCGACAAGGGCTGGACTATTTCCAAGCCTTACTGGATGCCGCTGATCTGTTAGTTGCTCACAATGCTGGCTTCGATCGTCAGTGGTTCGGAAAGGATCAGCTTCCAGCTGTCTCCAAGCCCTGGCTGTGCACGATGGAAGACATCGCTTGGCCAGTTGATCGTCAGCTTCGTTCAAGGCCTTCTGTAAGAGATTTGGCTCTCGCTTATGGCGTGCCGGTATGGGCCGCTCATCGTGCTCTCACCGACTGCATTTATCTCGCCGAGGTGTTCGCCCGTTGCAAGGATCTCGAAACGCTCCTGCTTCATGGGCTAGAGCCAAGGCGTTTGATGCGTGCCCAGGTGTCTTATGCACAAAGACACCTGGCCAAAGATGCTGGCTTTCGTTGGAATGATCCAATTCAAGGTGCCTGGACCCGACGCTTAAGTGATCGAGAGGCCGCCAAGCTTGACTTCCAAGTGGTTGCTATTGATCAACAAGAAGAGCAGCCATTGAGTGCATAACGTTGCCTTCAATGGCGTCATCCGTTTGAGAAAAGGTTGAGCTGCCAAACATCCTTGATCCGAGAGCGTTGAATTCTGATTGATTCCCTTAGTCAAGAGCTGAACTCTCCTAACAGTCTTATCACTTGCTTGCTGCCGCTGTCGCATAAGCGATCAAGCTTGCGAATTCTGGTTGGAAGGCAATTAGAAAAACTGCACTTACTAAGTAACGACGCTTTATCGGGGATTAGATCAGCCCTAGGTCACAACCCCATTGAATAGCTACCTACGATTGTTTATTGAGCCATTCCGTTCCTTCCTGACAAAAACGATGACTCACCAAGCATGTCTACTTAGCTGCCAAAAATCAGGAGAATGCCTAGATGAATAACTCATCGATGGATCCCACTCCACGCTTGGTGAATGGTTCTAGCGCTGCACCTGCCACCCTGCTCTTAGCCCATGGGGCTGGTGCAGCAATGGATAGCCCTTTCATGACAGCGATAGCCAGTGGCTTAGCTGAAGTCGGTTGGCGGGTGGTGCGCTTTGAATTCGCATACATGGCTAAACAACGCATTAGTGGCAAACGCTCTCCCCCTGATCGAATGCCGAAATTGAAGCAAGTCTTCCTCGAGCAGGTCGAAAGCGAAGCTGCGCTTCGACCTGTAATCATTGGCGGTAAGTCAATGGGGGGTAGGGTCGCCAGTCTTCTGGCAGATGAACTCTCAGCCAATATGAACGTACTTGGCTGCATCTGCCTGGGTTACCCCTTTCATCCATTAGGGAAGCCTCAGCAGTTAAGAACTGAACATCTTGCCGTGCAAAAAACTCCGACCTTAATTTTGCAGGGCGAACACGATGGGATGGGTCGACAAGGCGAAGTTGAAAGCTACGATTTGTCGCCAATGGTCTCATTGCAATGGATGCCTGCCGGAGATCACAGCTTCAAACCCACCCGAAACTCTGGACTCACTGAAGCCGACAACTGGACCGCAGCAGTGACTCACTCAAGTAATTTTTGCAAGAGACTGGTAAGCAGCTGAACATCAACAAAAGCCAAAACAATGAACCTGATAACTCACTTATCCATTGACAGAATCTTGCTCATCCTTATGGCTGGTTTTGTTGTGTTGGCGAAAACTACAGAAAAGAGAAAAGGAGGTTAATGATCATGGCTGTGAAGGAAATCCTGCGTATGGGCAATCCTCAACTGAGGCAAGTGTCCAATGTCGTCGATGATGCCTCTGATGAGCTGATCATTTCACTCATCAAGGATTTACAAGACACGGTGAAGACCCATCAAGGAGCAGGACTCGCCGCACCCCAGATTGGTGTGCCTTTAAGAGTGGTGTTGTTTGGTGGAGGAGGCCCTAATCCCCGCTATCCCGAGGCCCCATCGATTCCACAAACAATTCTGATCAATCCTGTCTTAACACCAATCGGGTCTGATCTAGAGGATGGTTGGGAGGGGTGCTTGAGTGTGCCAGGCCTTCGCGGTAAGGTGTCGCGCTGGAGTCGGATTCACTACAGGGCGCTCAATGAAAATGGTTTTGAGATTGAGCATTGCCTTGAGGGCTTCCCAGCAAGAGTTATCCAACATGAATGTGACCACTTAGATGGGGTTTTGTTTCCCGATCGTCTGGTTGACTCTGCCTCATTTGGCTTCACAGGGGAGTTAGAAGCTGCTGGCATCATTGCGAAGCTTGCCAGGGCAGAGCAAAAAGCATCACAACAGAGCAGATCAGATTGAAAGATTAAATCTTATTCTTAAAGAGACAACGCACCATCATTAGCCAAGAGTTAAACAGTGACAATGGTCAACATGAGGCTATTAATATGGACAGTTCTTGTATTTATCATGATGCTAGAAGTTGCTCCCAACGATGGACAAATTCTTGTGGGAACCTTATCTGGATTATTGATCGGACTGTTAGTGCACACGCTTAAAAGCTTAGACAAAGCACAGTAAGATGAGAAATCAACAGCTGCTGACGACTTAGGAGTGACTAAATCCAGAGAACAGCTTGAACAATGGATGAGTGAGACCAACTCCCTCCTCCACAAAAGGCTGAGGAATAGAGCAATAAAGCGGCGCACTCTACGCGCCTTGACATTAACTAGTTTTATCCTGATCGTTGCGACAGAAATCGCACCTAATACCGACGGCCAAGTTGTCTTTGGTGCATTTCTTGGCATCGCCCTATATCACTTCTCCATTGAATTAGAAAATCTGAAGGACACTGAGTAAAACCAGCACTGATGGTTTTACTTATTAGCAACTGCTCTAGATGCCAGGATATAGAATTCCACTAAACATAGACAGGTTCATGACAACGACTTATTGATCGAGAAAGGACTTTCCGATCACGTTGATAGCCTAAAACTGATTATATAAGCTAATACTAGATCAATGCAGACGAATCAATATGGAAAGGCCTTGATCCTCAGCTGTTACTTGATGGCCGCGTGAATTAAGTGTGCCGTTGCCTCTTAGTCGGGAAGCATCAAGCCCATTAACTGAAAGCAATACAAAACTCGCAAGGGGAAAGCAGGGGGCCTAGTTATCGCGATCCATCTCCCGACAAAAGCTTCCAAACACCGCCCCATCGCATGTTGTTTCTTTTAATGCCTAGAGACCTGTCAGCACATGCCTAAAGGCCAACTACAGAATGCACCGCAGTAAGAACAAGGCACCTTCTGCTGACGTCGTTCCTAACCAATGCGATGCCGACTTTCCTTTGGTTTCGTTTCCTCAGTTGTTGTCGGCATGACTGTTGCCGTTCAAGCAGCAAAAATAATTGCCAAAGAGATCAACATCAAGACTTAAACAGGAAAGGTAGGCAAACAAGCAAAAGGCACCGCTGCAGGTCTGGGCATGATGACTATCAGCCTGAGTGACTATCTAACACCCGAGATCATGGGCTGACTTATTTATCAAAACAAAACATTGCATCGAGATTGGAACGAGATTTTACAGCACATGCCAACCACTACTTTCGATCGCCTTGGTGAAGATCATTCAATTTCGCAACAACTGATTGTTGTAATTTATCTTTTTTACTGGCCAGCCAGTCACTTACATTTGACTTTTCTTGTGGAGTAAGGTTCATTTTTTGCAAGTATTCCTTAGTGGCCTCCCAAACCAAAGCCCCAAATTCTTTTGAGTGCTTGAGTCGCTCAGCCACTTTTTCATGAATATCCTCGTCATTGAGCAGAGGGTGGGCTTCCGTGGTTTCAGCAGAAATGTCGATGATGGGCTGCTCTGACATGTCAGGCATAGAAAGAAAATGCGATGATAACAATGATTTTAAAAGAATTATATCTTATTAGCATTACTTGTTAACATGGATGAGTTGCCTAGCTTAATGATAATTTGCCTAGGCGAAATCACCCATCATGTGAACAGGCTAGTGTTGCCCAAAACATCCAATCAAGCCACTGGTTAAATACTTATCTCGTCAAGCCACTGCTCAGGGAAGCCTCTTAGACGGCCCTGAATTAATCACATTATGCAGCCCTCTAATAATAAGTAAAATTTATTATTAGAGGGCTTTTCTGCGGACATAAGCTATCGCACTAGCATCTAATCTCATCACATTCAACCTAGATCAGACCGCCTGATACTGAAGGATGAGCGATCTGTTAACTGGCCTCTGCTTGTCTATTCAATTCTCAATTAGATTTACTATTTGGGTGAGATAAGCCTGGCAGTGATGATTCAAAACAATAAACTACGTATCAATTATTAAACCTATCCTGGGCTCTATCTTTTTAACTAAATCTAAGAAAATAAACTGATTATCGCCATGCTTGATTCGATTGTTTTTATTAAAGCTTGCCACTATAGACAACCAGTCATATGAAATTTGATTGAACCCGAATCCCAAGGAAGGCGGTGTTGGTCTCTCAACCTCTCTAGAGACATCTCGCTCCATTGCTTCGAGAAGTTGGCTATCCGCCATCAGGGTCGCTCTTAAAGCTTGGCAAAACGCGGCAATGGATTGCCGGCAGTGTTCTTGCCGAGTTGCTCCATTCGCATCAGGTCTGATTGTCATCCAGCATGTCTTCATATCCCTCATAAGGGTCATATTCCGACCAGCCCGGGCTGGCATCATCGAGCAAACCGCTTTCACCATCAATCATCTGCATCCGGGTGTTTCCTTCAGGAACGGTGTTGCAGGTAACGCCTCCAGCGGCGGAAGGCTCACAGTCATCGAAGCGGACCTGGGCACCTGTAGAACCTGAGCAAAGCAGCAATGTCAGCAGACCAAAAGCAGCGCAACGGAACATTAGTGAGACATGTACTTCACCCATCGTGCTGCTCCCCCAGAGAAATGCATGAGCCTCGGCAGCTGCTTGCATGGGCTGGCTTGTGCAGAGAGTGAAGGTGATTAGCCATCCGATACCCGAAACCTTTTTAAAGAATAGACGCTAATTAATCTTCAGTAGATGAATACTTTTTATTTTGACTTCTGTTGGCCTTGAAAGCTGTGACCAACCTCACAACTAGCAATGATTGGGATCAATAGAGTAGGAGAGGAATTGGTAGAGGATGTGTACATCAGAGGGATAGGTCCCTCACAACCATTCAAACCAATGATCAACGAGCAATTTGACAAAGAGATGAACATCGATGATTTGAGAAATATTTCAGCTGGCGCTTGGTGGCTACTTGCTGCTTTACTGCTTATTCCACTGCAGGCAGGTGGTAAAGAAATCAACGAGGAAAATTCCGTGGAAGGATTAAAAGGTGATGGTAGTTTGATTGGAAGAAGGTGAATACTATTTCCGGAGGCGACGGAGGCGACACATTTATTCTTGAAGAAGTCTCAGAATATACAGAAATCCTTGATTTCGAAGCTGGTCAAGATATAATTAAAATCGATCAAGGCATTTCAGCACAATCTCAGCATGTAGACAACGACACTGTCTTTAACTCAAGCTTTGATTATTTAGGAATTGTTTATAATGCACATTTGCTAGATCTTGGCGGGGGCTTTTGGGGATGACAATCAAGCAAAAAAAGAAATGTTATTCTAGTTTTTGCTTAATTCGCTTCAATCAATCCTATTACACACACCAAGAGCAAGTTGCATCACTCAATTATTAAATGAATTCTGCTGTTTCGCTCCATCCACTCTGCTGGCTAATAGCAGGTCAATCTCGAAGCCAAGAGACTTTGTCGTTTTAATAATTCTGCGATTGTCTTTCGTCTGACCGCAGAAAGAGAGATACACATCTTGCCCCTTAATCAACAACAAGAATGCATCCTTAATGATGCACAAAAAGGATGAGAAGTTAGTCCTAAACAAAAATGTTGTATCTCTTTTGCACTATCTGGGCACACCATCTAGATGAAATCTAAATGGAGCCAAGGAGACTCGAACTCCTGACCCCCTGCATGCCATGCAGGTGCTCTACCAGCTGAGCTATGGCCCCATAAACGCCGGTAACAGTGGGCTCGTACCGCCGTCAAAACAGAGCTTACAACGGCAAGGCCTCAAACCTGACGCCAAACAGCCACGAGCTTGCCCTGAACCTGGACCTGATCGGCTGGTAGCTCAATCGGCTCGTAGGCAGTATTGGCAGCCTCCAGCCGCACCGAAGCGCCGTTGCGGTGAAAGTGCTTCAGCGTGGTGCCACTTCCGGGCACAAGTGCACTCACCACCGTTCCATCTCGCAGCCGCGAAGGCTCAGGCACTGGCTCCATCAGAACCACATCGCCATCTGCAATGTAGGCATCCACCATCGAATCACCATTCACGGTGAGCGCAAACAGGCCACGGGTCTCCAAAACTGGTGCAAGATCTAACCGCTCCTGAACATCATCAAACGTCTCCACCAAACCACCAGCGGCAACTGCCCCCAACACCGGAATACCGGACACCAACCCACCAAGCAGCTGCAAGGTACGCGCCTGCCCTTCCTGCCAAGTAATCCATCCCTTCTGCTGCAAATGTCGAAGCCGACTCTGCACCGGCGCTGGTGAGCGCAGACCCATGGCCTGCATCATCTGTCGAATCGAAGGGCTGTGGTGATGGCTGCCGATGTAATCGGCCAACCAGTCATAAAGCTCTTGCTGGGCAGAAGTAAGCAACTCAGGAGAAGAGGCAGCCAAGGGCAATGCATTGATTCGTCAATACATGTGTACCTATAGGCACTGAATCTGGCAAGGGTTTAAACACCAAAAAGTGCAGCCGCAAGAACATCCTGAGTTGACCAGAATGCTCAAAACCGAAAGCAGCAGTCCAGCCTGGAACTAGAGACCACCAAGCACGGCCGCAAGCAAAGCTTGCTGAACATGCAAACGATTTTCAGCCTGATCGAAGATTCGACTGGCCTCACCTTCCATCACGCCTGAACTGATCTCCTCCCCTCGATGAGCCGGTAGGCAGTGCAACACGATCGCGTTGGGATCTGCCTGAGCAAGCAAATCCTCATTGAGACAAAAACCACGAAAGGCCTCTTCCCGCTGCGACTGTTCCTGTTCCTGTCCCATCGAGGCCCAAACATCGGTGTACAACGCTTGCGCACCTCGCACTGCATCAGCTGGATCTGCCATCACTTCAATATGAGCATCAGCAACTGCCAAGTTGCGGGCCTGATCAATGACTTCAGGCAGAGGTTCAAACCCCTGCGGGCAGCCAATCCGAACGTTGACCCCCAAGAGAGCGCCGCAGAGCATCAAAGAATGAGAGACGTTATTACCATCGCCCACATAGGCCAAGGTCTGGCCGGTTAATGAGCCGAAAGCCTCTTGCATCGTTAGGAAATCAGCCATTGCCTGACAGGGATGCTCCAAATCAGTCAAGGCATTGAGCACCGGAATCGAAGCCCAATGGGCGTAATCCAGCAGTTCCTGCTGAGCAAAGGTCCGCACCGCCATCACATCACAGAAACGACTCAACACTCTCGCCGTGTCTTGAAGGGGTTCGCCTCGTCCCAATTGGGTCACCTGAGGATTGAGATCCACCGTTTGCCCGCCAAGGCGTGCCATCGCGACCTGAAAGCTCACTCGAGTGCGCGTCGATGCCTTGGTAAAAATCAATCCGAGAACTCGATTTCCCAAATCAATGCGGCGATCCCCGCTCTTGAGCTGACGGGAAAGCTCAAGCAAGGCAACCGTCTGCTCCGCAGTGAAATCAGCGCAGGAGAGAAAGTCTCGCCCCTTGAGGTCAGCAAGGACGGCTGCAACACCTTGGGGATTGTCAGCCATTAGGGGAGCTTCAAAGAGTCTTTATCGGAGACCAGCCCCCCTGCCGTCAAGCCTTCAGGCAATAACAACACCTCTAGGGAGAGTGCTGGAAGCGAGCATCTCGATCAGCTCATCGCCTTCGATCACTTCCTTTTCGAGGATCTTCTGGGCGATGGTCTCCAGCAAGGTGAGGTTATGCCGAAGAATCGCAAGGGCACTCTCATGACCTTGATCAACCAAACTCCTCACCTCCTTATCGATGGCCTGAGCAGTGGCATCACTCACAACTCGGCGTGGATTGTTGTTACCACCAAGGAAACGCCCCCCACCTTGCTTGTCATAAGCCAGAGGGCCCAAAATATCGCTCATCCCATAAGTCCCCACCATCTGCTCAGCAAGGTCAGTTGCGCGCTGTAGATCATTAGCCGCACCAGTGGTGATCTTGCCAAACACGATTTCTTCTGCTGAACGCCCTCCTAACAAAGTGGCAATCTGACCTTCAAGGTCTTGCTTGGAATTGAGGAAACGCTCCTCAGTAGGTAACTGCAAGGTGTAACCAAGAGCACTCATCCCCCTTGGCACGATTGAAATCTTGGCGACCTTGCTGCCTCCAGGCATCAGGTGTCCAACGATGGCGTGCCCCACCTCGTGATAGGCCACAACCTTCTTCTCGTCATCCTGGAGCACTCGGCTCTTCTTCTCAAGGCCTGCCACAACACGCTCGATGGCTTCGTTGAGATCCTGCAGCTCTACCTCTTTTCGTTTGCCACGAGCTGCCAACAAGGCCGCTTCGTTCACCACATTGGCTAGATCAGCTCCAGCAAAACCGCTGGTCGCCTGAGCGATGCGGTCTAAATCAACCCCTTCCGCCAATTTCACTTTCTTGACATAAATCTCGAGAATCGTCTTGCGGCCAGAGAGGTCTGGGCGATCCACAAGGACCTGTCGGTCAAAACGACCTGGCCGTAGCAGGGCTGCATCAAGAACCTCGGGCTGGTTGGTCGCGGCCAACACGATGACGGGCTTATCGGTGGACGAGAAGCCATCCATTTCCGTGAGCAGCTGGTTAAGGGTCTGCTCACGCTCATCGTTGCCTCCTACGACACCCATTGAGCCAGAACGACTTTTACCGATGGCATCAAGTTCATCGATGAAGATGATGCAAGGAGCCTTCTTCTTAGCCTGCTCAAACAGGTCCCTGACGCGGGCCGCACCAGCGCCGACAAACAGCTCGACAAACTCCGAACCAGAAATAATGAAAAAGGGAACCTCTGCCTCCCCAGCAACAGCCTTGGAGAGCAAGGTCTTACCGGTACCAGGCGGGCCCACAAGCAGGACACCCTTAGGAATGCGCGCACCTATGTCTGTATATCGCTCAGGTGTTTTGAGAAAATCAACGATCTCAGTTAGCTCATCTTTTGCCTCATCGACCCCTGCCACATCGGCAAAGGTGACTCGTGACTCTTCATCAGGCACATAAACCTTCGCCTTGCTCTTCGTGAAACTAAGAGCGCCCTGGGCACCACCGCCACCCATAGAACGCCTGGCAAAAAACTGCAGTACAAGGATGAAGATCAGCGGAGGCACAACCCAGCTGAGGATGGTGGAGAAAACATTGGGCTTCTTCGGCGGCGCTGCTGCAAATTCAACTCCTTTGCTTTCCAAGCGTTGGGGCAGATCCATATCGAAGATCGGCGTCGTGGCCAGCAACGAAGGTGCTCCCTCCTCAGGATTGGCCAGTTCGTATCGGATCTGATCCTGAGTGATAAATGCCCTCTTCACGGCGCCATCGTCAACCTGATCAATAAATAGTGAGTAGGGAACCCTCGGCACCTGTGCAGCAGGATTGGGTAAGAAGCTGCTGAAAAGCAACAAAACACCGAAACCGATCAACACCAAATTGACGATGCCAAAGCGTCGATTCGGTTTGTTGTCATCCTCACGGATCGCCATCGAAAAAAATTGATTTCCGGGCTTTCACGCTAAGACGATCAATCCGTAAGCGCTTGCCTTTACTGGTGTGAGAACCGAACGTCACCCCAAACGAAGCGCTGCTGGCTGCCTTGGAGACGTCAATGCATCGTTGTCAGTGGCCGCTAAGACAAAGCCTTTTCGTTAAGGGTTTTAAGGAGTTCACTGCCAAGCAAAGACACTTAGTTTTTTCCCCAAACCAAGCCATTAACTGCCATCTGATTACTAGTGAAACCGATGCTGCAAAGACAGTTTTAAGGCAACCAACGACAGCCCTAGGGCAAAAAGAGAATCTTGTCGTGCATTGGCACCACAAGTCTTGATGTCAGCCCTCTTCTGAAAAGCGCTGCCTGAACAATCAATTTAGTTTCTGTAGAAGCAAGACATTTTTTCTTGAGCCATGAGAGCAAACCAATGCCATGAAGGTATTTACTCTCAAGCAATTGCGCCTAAGCGATGTAACTTAGGTGCTTTATTATTATTAATCAAACATTCAACCCCTGAGAAAGTGGGCTAGGATTAATTAAACAAAAGGGAGGCATTCGCTTCACCATAAAAACCTAAGCCGCGCCTGGCTGTTACCGCAACCAATCGGCTGCATTCTCCTGCAGGCATTCACAAATTCATATCCTGCAACAGCAAGGCAACCCCCACAAGGGAGTTTCTCAAGTGCGTGTAAATAGCAAATAAATGCTGATGTCTCTATGCAGAAATATCTAAAGCAAAAGTCATCTTGACTTCTCAAAAAAAGCCAGTACCGATAAAGACTTTAGGCGTTGAAGCATCAACAGGTCGACCCTGAAGTCTATTGATCTAAGCAACGAAAAAACTCACCGCCATGAAGTACAATCCATTCTACGTAAGCGCAAAAGGCGGGACAATTCAGTGTTTCGAGGGCGACAGAGGACGCCTGTTTCGAGTTTGCTCAAGATCTCAATGCCTTTATTGCGAAGGGCTGCACTCAGCAAAATCACATCTTGACTATTTAGAGAGGTCTAAAGGACTTCCTGCAATGCTGCTGCCTCCATCTTCTCCTCTTCAGCCAGATGAGCTATGGCCATATCCACCACTTGCCCTGCTGATGGATACGGCAACAAACGTCTTAATGGAGAACGACTCTGCCAATCCTTCAGGTATCACTGAAAACACGAAGTCAAATCATGAGTTTTCATTAGAATCAGAGCAGACTTGGGATGCTGTTGAGACTTACTTTGAATGTATTTCAACCTGCTCACTTGATGACAGGGAATGTCTCACCAGCTGTGTTGAGCAGCTAAGAGAGGCTGACGAGTAAGCAAATTACATATCTCGACCATCCTTCAACGCAAACACACAAAGCAGATCAACAGAAAGGTCTTATCAGAGACAATCAAGCCCTGGGAGCGAGAGAGGAACGATGTGTGGCTGCTATAGCCTCACCACCCCAAGGGATACTCTGCGAAAGGTCCTGGCGCCTTGGCTGGCCAACAGCTCTTCGTCAACATGGCTAAGCCACTACGCCCCTCGCGCTGAAATCCACCCAGGCGAGCCTGTGCTAGCGCTAAGAGAGCATCAAAGACATACGGATGCAACCCATTTTCTTTGGGGCTTTTTGGCCAGCTGGGTGAAAGATCCCTGGCGAGGCCCAAGGCCAATCAACGCTCGTGCCGAAACCATTGCGGAGAAGCCATCTTTTCGCGCAGCTTGGCGTCATCACCGCTGCCTATTACCTAGCGATGGTTTTTATGAAAAAGGGCAACGGATTCATCGGTGCAATAGTGAACCGTTCTGGCTAGCGGGGCTGTGGGATCACTGGATCGGGCCCGATGGCAGCGAAGTAGAAACCTGTTGCGTCATCACCACGCGAGCTAATGCCTTAGTGCGTCCACTGCACAAGCGGATGCCTGTCATCGTGCCAAATGGCTTAGAAGAGGCCTGGATGGAAGACGGGGATGCCACCCACTTGCATGCACTTGAAAGCTTGCTTAACCCTTGGGATCCACATGATTGGTGTGTGAGCCGAGCCCCCAACATGGCTTCAAGGACCAATCCAAATCAATTACAGCTTTTCTGATCCAGGGCTGTGCTGATCTCTCTCAACACAAATCAGGTCTCTCAAGGAATGACCATTCACTAATACAACTTGACTGACTAAAAGAGAAGAGAATTAAGTCATTTACGAGGCGGAAATCTTCGCAAACAAAGAGTTACCGATGCCTTCAAAGAAGATCTATACATGCTCTAAGCAAAAGCTCTACCGAAACCAAAACGATATAAAGCCTCTAAGAACCTAAATAATACATCCAAGTTAGCACCCAAGCCTTGTACATTGTGAGCTGATACGGAGTCTCTCATGGCTATTGTGAAAAAGATCATGACTCAAACCGAATAATCATCGAAACCGTTTCTTCTCAGCAAGCAGGTGCTTGACAAACGCATCGCTACACTAAGCATTTTATGAGCTGATTGTTTCGGGTGACTACTACACCACGGCAACGAAAACATCAATATCGAGAAAGGCTTTATCGCCTCTTGCTCGCTTTTACACTGTTGCTATTGGCAAGCTTTGCGATACCGCAAGTTTATTGGCCTGCTCCAATTTGCTATTCAGTAATCGCAATTCTTATCACCAGGTTGCTGGCGAGAAAAGTCAAACACCATGCCTGGAGAGAACGGCTCTATCAATGGCTGGGATGGGCAGCATTTCTGAGCCTATGGTTCTGGCTGCTCACGCCAAGTCACTGGACCTACAGCGGTATTCCCCTGATATGGAGCTGGATTTTGTTCGTGGGCTGGAGCTTAATTCGACTAGTAAAACAGCTGAGTAGTGAGCGCCAAGTCAGCGAAATGGTTTTGATGGGAGCAGCCGCTGGATACTTACTCTTAGGAATCAGCGCCGGCCTGGTGATGAATGCCTTGTATACGGTTGAACCCAACAGCTTTGCGCTCCTGGGTTTACCCAACCAGGCCGTCACCAGCACCAATCACAGTGTGATGAATACGCCTCATCGATTTGCCGAGCTCAACTACTTTGCCTTCGTGTGCCTAACCACCGTTGGCTTCGGGGGGATCAAGCCGATTCTGCCCGCAGCAAGGATGGTGAGCGTGGCCACCAGCATTGTTGGCCCTCTTTATCTCACGCTGATGATGGGTGCTCTGATCAGCAGATTCTCCGGCAATACCAACAGCAGGTGGCTTAACAAAGAATCGAACCCAAAAGACACTCAGTCTTCACAGCAGGAGGTCACTACTGATCAAAAAGATCGATGAATCTTGCCTCTGCCTTATTAACATCAAGATCAAAGAATAAGCTTTATGCTATAGAGGCGAGCATGGAATTCCTAAGACGAAGACGAATGAGATCAATTAATGGCTATATCAATCCCAAGCCTTCTCAATCCCATGGGCAAGCATAGAGCAAGATAATATCTATTTAAAATCCTAAGATGCTAGAAACACAAGGCAGACTAGTCCGACAATGACTACACTGCTAACGCTGTTATCAAGTATTATTTAAACAGGCATAGACTTTTGAACAGGCAGTCTATCGCAATAGCTTAATGATTTAGTCGTTACACTTATGACCAGCCCTGCTTCATCTCGATTTCTAGTTGAAGATAAACATTGCTGGATTCAGTGCCAGCCTATCGAAGCAAGCGCTAGTGATTGAGAATAACGACTGGAATCGCGTGAGCAATTGCAAGCCATCTCTTTGATTAGGCACTCTGCCTCGCGCCAGTGATCATCTCACCATGCTACAAATCGCCTTAATATGTCAGCGCCTCTCCTTTAAGTTTTAAGCCTTGGAAGATTGCCTACACCAACCAATTTCTTCGAGGGTCTTAAATTATTAATGGAATATATCTTGCATCAAAACAATCATCAAATAGCTTGCACAAGCATAAATCTCACACCTCTCTCCTGTTCATCAGCCTTGTGGTGATTTCAGCTCGATTGACAGATGGCTTGACAAACATTGCGATTAAAATCAACACGACCTATAAGGTCTTCGCAGTCTTGTCAATTGCTAAATACACCACAGCAACCATCGATTGATGCTTCCAACATTGTCGTGATAACTTTCTGTAGTCAGCCTATAAAAATAGCTGCCAATATAATTCATAGATACAACTTGCCCCAGCAATATTCAAGCGATAAATATTATGTATATCTCAGCAATGCTTAGAAAGCTCATATTGCAAGAGCCAGTCAGTCCCCAACGACTGCAATGAGCCAGACGCGAGCCCAACAACCTCTTTCATGCTTGTGAAGCCAAGATCATCAAGTGGTGTTCTGGCCGGCAGGCCACCCAACAGCTTGGGAGCTACCACCACCGCCAATTCTTGAACACAGCCTTGCTGCAATGCTGCGGCTGCTAAACCTGGCCCGCATTCCCACAGCACACGATTGCAGTCTTGTTGAGCTAAGGCCTGCAGCAACTCAAGCGGTTCAGAGGCAGGCAAAGCAAGTAGCTCAGGCCCCTCAGGCAAATGAGCCAACTGTTCATGGCCAGGCTCTAGGCCATGTGCAACGAGGGTGTGAGCCACTGCAGTGTTCCAAAGCTGAGCTTGTTGAGGCAAATCAAGACTGCGACTCAGCACCACCCGCTTTGGTTCGGGGTCAGAGTGCCCACGACTGGTCAACAACGGATCGTCCGCACGCACCGTGCCGCCGCCAACGATCACAGCATCACATTGGCCACGTAAGCGATGCACCCAGCGACGCGCTTCACCACCACTGATCCACTGACTGGCACCATTGGGCAGAGCCGTGCGTCCATCGAGGCTCATCGCCCATTTGAGAATCCCCCAGGGGCGCCCAGTACAAACACGATGCACAAAAGCCCGGTTCTGATGTGCTGCTTCCGGCTCCAACACAGCAGTGATCACCTCCAGCCCGGCATCACGCAAACGAGTGATGCCGGCTCCAGCAACGCGAGGGTCTGGGTCCTGCATTGCCACCACAACTCGGCGAAGTCCGGCAGCGATGACGGCCTGCGTGCAGGGAGGCGTGCGGCCTTGATGGCAACAGGGTTCCAAAGTGACCACCAGGGTTCCACCGCTGGCCTGTTCACCAGCTTGTGTGAGAGCGCCTACCTCAGCATGGGGCTCACCAGCACATGCATGGAACCCCTCTCCGACAAGCTTGCCAGCCTTGTCTAGAACAACAGCCCCAACAAGAGGGTTGGGACTGGTGCGACCATCTGCGAGCGCAGCTAACTGCAACGCCCGCCGCATCCATGGCAGCCAAACAGCACTCGCAGACGGGTTGACGCTCATCAACTATTGAGAAGCCTGCGGCAATGAACGCCACTCGCCGACGACATAAGGAGGCACAGGCAGTTCAGTAAACACACCGGCGAGCTGCAAGCGCAGCGGGCGATTGTTGGTTAAATCATCTAGCAAAGGGTTGAGATCGAATTCTGCTGCTGCTTCACGGCCATCCTTCGCCAATTGCGGACTGGCCATTGTGATGTCATCCAAGGCCCAGTCGCGGCGACCGGCATGCACGAGCAGTGCGGTTGGATGATTGAGACGAACCTTGCCGGGATAACCAACAATCCTCAACACCACTGGCTCACCTGGCGGGCCCTGGCGGTAAGCCACCACCTGCCAACTGTGATACTCAAGATCACGCAGGGTCTCAAAGCTGCGTACAAATAAAGAACTTTCATCACTTTCATTGGTCAACACCTGCGCCTGGGCAAGAGATGGGCTGAGCAGCAACAGCACAACGGCCACAAAGAAGCAAGCCAAAGCCCTCTTCAGCATGAAAAGGCCAGGCCATCGATGCGATGCAGAATTCCCTGCGCTGGACATGACCTCAAAGAAGGTCATAACAGCGTATGCAAAAAACCATCGATGCCGATAGGACATCCCTCACAGATTGGCGCCACTCATTCACCCCTGAGACCCTGCCCGTTCGGCACCTGGAATCAACTGCCAATCGGTATGCGTTGCCCAAAGGGCCCAGATCGCCATTGCACGCAAATAGTGGCAAGCCCTGTAGGTCTTCACTGCAGTAATCGCTTCTGGGGTGCGGAACTGCAAACCACCGCCATACACCTGATTGACCACCGCTGAACAGATGGCTGTAGCCGTCGTTGCATCGCCCATCAGCCGGTAGTAGGCCGCCAAACCGAAGTTGATGCCAGTCCATACCTCCAAAGGATGGGTTCCCTTGGGATCAAGTGGCATGCCATCACGGCACAAACCATTGGCAACTCCCAAACGGCCGCCTTCAAAGCCTTCAAAGCAGGCCTCTTTGACTGCATTCAGACTGCTGCGACTGCGTTCATCAGCAACAACAGAGGGCAGCCCAAGCAAGCGAGCATAGAAATCACCACAGAGTTGATCAGCCATCACCACAGGCGTACCACTCTCAGCATCGATCTTGTAGTACTCCCCATTCCAAAGCAGCCGATCGAAGTTGGCCCGTGATTGCTCAAGCCAACCGCTGAACTGATGTTGCTCCTCTGCCGTATTCAGTCCTAAGTCCAATTGCAAGCGCTGTGCCATGGCTAGAGCAGCCTCAAGAGCTGCAATCCAAAGAGCACCGCAATAGGCACTCACGCCTTGTAAAGGCCAATCGTCAAAGGTCTGATCCGGAGCACCACCGTTATCAGGCAGACCATCGTGATTGACATCAAACCGCTTGAGATAACTGAGGGCTTGCACTACCGCCGGCCAGCATTCAGCCAAGAAGCTCAGATCTTCACCATTCGGTGTGAGAAGAAACGTTCGCCATACCTGCAACACATAATCACTGGCCAGATCTTTCCAGAGATTGCAATCCTGATAAGCGGTGTAGTTGGTTGCATCAAACGGCGACTCATTCGGAGCTCCCAGATCATGGGGGGTAGCAGCCGCCCTCTTGCGGGGTGCCTCGACCCGGCCACGCCCCTGGGTGAAGTACCAGCCAATTGGTCGTGGCGTGGCATCTGCCGCTGGAATGGCTCGAGCAAAACTACGCAAAACAGCCTTATCGAGCTCAGGCCACAACTGCAGCAGAGCCAAGGAGCCATAGAGGCGCACATCAAGACTTTCGTACCATGCGTAGTCGAAGCACTCAAGAACCCCAAAGCGACCCACCGGATCTCCTGGACGGGCTGCCGTCCAAAGGCTGCCACCGCTAGCCAAGTCGTAGAGCTCATTGAACAAAGCCATTCGCAAGCGCTCCGGCAGATCCTCACGAGCCAGCACCGGCGCCTGCCAGGCATCAATCTGCTCACGCCAATCAGGCCAATCACGCAAGGCCTCGGCAGCAAGTGCAGCAGCCCCCTGCCCATCACTGCCGTGAAAGTCGGTGTAACGGCGCAAATCGCGAACGCCTGTAGCGAAAGCCGTCACCGGTAGATCCCAACTGATCACCACAGGGATCTCAAGACTTTCGCCAGGCGCCAGGGTGACCTTCACCGCTAAAGCAGCACTGGTCTGCTCGCCCGCCAAGCTCTTGTGCGCATTATTGCTGTTTGGAATGGTTCCTTCACTAGCGAAGGAACTCCACAGTTCGCTGCCATCTCCGCTGGGATCCCAACGGCTACAACGCATCACCTCCACTCCAGGCAGATGATCCGGGACAGCCAAACACCACTGCCCTTGCCCCTCAGCCAAGGGGTCAGCTCGCTCACCCTCCATCAAGACACCAATCAGGCCTGGCTGATCAATCCAACGATTGCACTGCCCCTCGCCACGGCCGATGGCAGGTACATAACTGTGTTCAGGGCTGCCGTCATCGCGGAAATGAACGCTGGCGGAGGGATCAGTGTTCGTAAACCAGCCACAGGTGTTGCGCCAACTCAGCAGCAGCGACAATTCCAGAGATTGCGATGTTGGGTTCTGAAGCTGCCAACGAAACACGGCCAGGGGGTAGCTGGTGCGTCGGTAATCACCAGGAAGGATTGGACTGAACGCCTCACAAACCAGCTCAGCCGCGAAGACTCCGTTGTAATGGGTCCAACTGAGCGGATAGCGAGCTGAATAGCTACCAGTCGTGCGTTGCTCTGTACTAGCTGGATACCAGCTCCAAGAGGAGAGAGGCTTGTCTAGCTCAGGCTGAGAGTTATCGGTTTGTGGCGCTGTAGCCAGCGCATGAGCACGCACCTGATCCCCCTGCCGCTCAAACAAAGCGAACTGGCAATCAGGAATGCTGCCCTGCCAGTGCTCACCACCATCAAGATTCCAGAGATTGAAATCACCGCGCGGGCTACGCCCGATACAACCGGCCCCGAAGCCTCCCAGGGGCATGCCATGCCAAGGCCCATCGTCGAGATTGCTGGCATAACGCACCGTGTAAGGCTGTTGCCAAGGCAATCCGAAAGCACGGCTCCAGCTAGCGGCAGGCACACTCCAAGGCTTCAAGCTCGATCCACGCTTCAATAAGGATCTGAAAGCTGACAAGCCAAAAAGGGCCATGAGGCAAGAGATGATGCGCCCAGCTTGTCAGCAGATCAAGCGCTCAGCTAGAGCCATCAAGGCATCGTTTGAACCTTTGAGGAGCAAAAGAGGCTCCTCAAAGGCTCAGATGTAGTCAATACAATCAGCAGCCAGGAACTCATCCTTATCAACATCAAGAAATGTGGTGTGCATGCCATCAGGTTTGATCAATAGATCATGAAACGTGTGTTTAAAAGACAAGTCAACACCTTCTCCAACGACAAGCTGATCATTTTCGTCGATGGAGAAGGACTCATAAATATCCTCACCGCTACAGAGGAAGTCATCATCAGCTCCTCGATCTCCTTTGAGGATCTCATCTCCTAAGCCACCAGCAAGCCAATCATCACGATTGTCTCCGGTGAAGTGACCATCTCCTTGAGCACCAAGCAGAACATCTTCACCACGTCCACCAAAGATCACTTCATTTGCAGACGTTCCAGTGAAGGAGTCATCAGCATCAGAACCAATAATTCTTTGTTCACTCAAGCTCTCAGGAAGAACACCAAAGAATGATTTCGTGTAGAGCTCGATATCCACCTTGCTAGGTCACAAACAGATCAAGAGTGTCTCCGTTCTCGCTTTTAAATCTCCCCACTGAATCGCCTTCATTGAGGCCATCATATTGACCGTTCAAATCACCATCGACTTTGGTGATCACGTCTATGTGATCCCTGACTCGGAGTACAACAAGCTGCGTGAACAAGAAAATGAGCGCCAAGTTGCCAGACTAGAAGTTCGCAAAGATCAGCCCTCGCAGGTAATTGAGCGCCTCAATAAGCAAAGCGACGAACTCCAAGCGGCACTTCCAGAAGCTGAGCCAGCCAAAGAGTTAGCTAGCAGTGAGCAGTGCCCGTAAGGGTTTCAAGGGATATAGTCGGACATTGGGATCGCCTTTAAAGATAATGTCTACCTCAATTCCCTATTCAGATTCGGGGAGTTCTTTTTTATCTTCTTAGTAGCGACAAAAAGACTGATGCCTCTCAGTCACTGATTGGTTCGAAGAGGTGCTGCTGGAGCATTGAGAGATGCTTGATAGAAAGCAGCAATTCTTCCTACTGACGCCTTGTTACTGACTGCTTAGACCTAGATCAGGAGTTCGAGGAAGTAGAAACCCTGAAAAATTGACCTGGACTTGTGGGCATCCAACGCCGGGGCCCTTTTCATGCCAGACTTTTGGAGTCCTAGCTATGAGACAGACTGCCTTAAATAAGGCTGATGGCATCTGAGCATGCCCTTTTTCCCTAAACTAAACACGGCTTCAGATTTGTACGCGCTAGCGAAAGCTAAGCACAATATTGGAGCCTATCAAGAAGCAATAGAAGCATTCAATAAATCACTTGCTCTTCATGAAAACTGGCAGTCCTTCAAAGGTCTTGGATGGGCTCTGTGCAATACGAACCAATACCAAACAGCAATAGAGGCATTCAAGAAATCACTTGCTCTTCATGAAAGCTGGCAGTCCTTCAAAGGTCTTGGATTAGCGCTGGGCAATACTCAACAATACCAACCAGCAATAGAGGCATTCAAGAGATCACTCACTCTTCATGAAGACTGGCAGTCCTACCAAGGCCTTGGATGGTCGCTGCATCTCAAGCGGCAATACCAACCAGCAATAGAGGCATTCAATAAATCACTTACTCTTCATGAAGACTGGCAGTCCTACCAAGGCCTTGGATGGGCGCTTTACGAAACGTACCAATACCAACCAGCCATAGAGGCATTCAATAAATCACTTACTCTTCATGAAGACTGGCAGTCCTTCAAAGGTCTTGGATGGGCGCTTTACAAGACGCAGCAATACCAACTAGCCATAGAGACATTCAATAAATCACTTGCTCTTGATGAGGATTGGGATATCTACAAAGGTCTTGGATGGGCGCTTTACAACACGCAGCAATACCAACTAGCCATAGAGGCATTCAATAAATCACTTACTCTTGATGAGGATTGGGATATCTACAAAGGTCTTGGGTGGGCGCTTTACAACACGCAGCAATACCAACTAGCCATAGAGGCATTCAATAAATCACTTACTCTTCATGAAGAATGGGATGCCTACCAAGGCCTTGGATTAGCTCTTTACAACACGCAGCAATACGAACCAGCAATTAACGCAATACTCAATTGGTGGACATCTTCAGGAAAAGTTAGAGAAAAAGAACTTCTATTAAATAGTATTTGGAATAAATATCATGGCAGATACCATGCATTAAGCAAGTCTCTATGGACTGCTATAGACCTCAATCTAGAAGATATCGACAAGCCAATCAAGGCAGAGGAAGACACCATAATTAATGAAATACAGAAAAGCATAAGGCAAAATAGTCTGCCAAGCGAAGTCCTTAGAGTGCTTTCCTTCTTACGGCAAAAACAAGTGCATAGGAAAGCAATGAAACCAAAAAGCCACAAAATAAAAATAGCTGAGTCTCGAGAAGAAAATGCAAGTGGTATTCTTAGCCTCGATAGGCACTGCAAAGAAATCCTTGTATTTGGTGTAAGTCACGCGAGAATTTTTGATGGAATACCCGGATTAACTGTTGTCTTAGTAGGAGCAGGAACAATGTTTAGTATCGATAATCCAAATTCAAGAACAGGACACAACGGCAAGATTAACTCAACACTAAGGAATCGAGATCCATCAGAAACAATAGTGGTCTTTGACTTTGGAGAGATAGACCTTCGAATGCATATTAATAGAATAATCAAGAATCAAAACAAATCCATGCAAGAAGTGTGTAACGGCGTCCTGAAATTGTATCTCAATTTTATTGATCAAATTAGGGGCAGGGGTTTCGATGTAATAATAAGCGGGCCCCATTGCGGAGGGGGTGATGCATTTATTGAATATTCAATAACAGCGAGCATCACAGAAAGGAATAATGCATGTGCTTACATCAACGACAAACTCGCATCAGAGTGCATGGCTAGATCTGTGCCATTTCTAACGCTATTTGATCTTGCAGTAGATCAAAGCACCTTACTAGAGAATACTTCCCTCTTTAGAGATTTTCACCATTTGCATACTCCGCCAAACATTATAGGAATTTACATCCAATCCTTGCTAAAAGCAAGGCTAGAAGGGGCAATTGCGAGAAGCAAGCACTTCAAAGCAAATTATTACCGAACTGAGATAACAACTTTATGTAGAATTCTGATTGGCAACATTCCCGGATGGGAATCAGGGACTGAATTCATGCCAAGAGAAGTGTCCCAACAATCTACAGAGATTCAAGACAATAGAACTTATCACGCAATAATTGAGTTGCCTTTCCCAGTACACCCGAGAGAGGTCGTGCTCTCGTTTAATAAAAATTGTTTATATATAAGAACCAATGTACAGGCAATATTTGAAAATTACAATCCTGCGATTGAACTAGGGTTCAATATTGTGCCTGCATTGAGGGGGGCAAAATGCCTCGCCGCAGACAAAAATCGCCACCATTTTTCAGAAAAGGATTCAACAGGCAAGCAATCACGCTATATTCTCATTTCGATTTCGCAGGCAAAATCCAGCAAGCTTGAGTCAATTTCAATGTGCAGATATATTTAAGATCCTAGGCATGAGCGTGCTTTCCCTAATGTCACAATTTGATTTTTTAGTTATCCAATCCAATGGGAGCAAGCTTCTGCAGCTTTAATTGTTTTTCTGCCTTTACTCAGTAGATCTGTTGCTTTATCTGATCTGTACTGGCAGTAATCGCCTCGCTCCACCTTATATAGGCCTAGGTTTTTTTCTCGGCGAAAACACCTAACAATTCTAAAAAGAAACTTCACATCCCCCGCTTAATAGCAATGATCGACCTGTAGCTAATCAACTCATCAATTTATAAATGCGCCCCTAGTCCAAACAAGCTGCCGCACTCTGACGTCCTACTCGGCATCCAACAAAGCATCGATGGTGACGGCAGATCGAACCAAGGCCTGGTAGCGCTGCAGAACACGGCGATTGCGATCCAACCAGCGCGCTGGATCATGCGACTGAGCTGAACTTGCCGCAACATCAAGGCGTGGGGCTTCGCCATCAAGCAATTCCAGCTCGCCCTGCTGCTGAATCAAGGCAACAACCAACTCATGCAAACGCCGACGGCGATCAAGCACAAAAGCATCCTGTTCCTGTTCAGTTTTTCGCAGCTTGCCCGCTATCTCGTCCGCCATCTTGCCCACCAACGCGCTCTTCACCATTCAAGGCAACGACAAGTCAGCCATACAACCTCTCAGCCGAGAATGACAACATGCCCGCCTCAATCAGCTCCGCAGCGATCCACGTCATCGGCACCGATGCCGCAGGCCTAGATCACCTTGCTACTCCATTGCAAAAGCTGGTGCTCTCAACCCAAGGGTTGGCTGCACCCCGTCGCCTATTGCCGCAACTACCGAGCTGGTGGCAGCAGCAGCAAACGGATCAACCTTTGCCAGAACTGATGGCCAGCGATCAACCAGAGGCTCTAATCGCCTGGTTGCGCCAGCGGCAGGGCACAGCTGTCGTGCTCGCTAGCGGCGATCCGCTCTGGTTCGGCATCGGCAGGCGACTACTCGAAGCATGTTCTGCTGATCAGCTGCACTTTCATCCAGCACCTTCTTCGCTGCAACTTGCCTTTGCCCGGCTTGGGCGGCCTTGGCAGGATGCCGCCTGGATCAGCCTGCATGGCCGTGACCCGGCCCCCTTAGCTCAAAAGCTGCAACAACGCCCCTCAGCTCTAGCTGTACTCACCGATCCCAGCCGCGGTGGAGCCGAAGAGGTGCGTACGATTTTGCGCGCTTCTGGCCTAGAAGCTGCCTATGCAATGTGGCTTTGCGAACAGCTCGGACACGCCAATGAACGGGTGCAACGGCTAACGCCACAGGATGCCTTGCCATCGGATCTTCATCCCCTACACATGCTGGTGCTGCTTGCCGAACAAGCTGCTCCACCAGGAGATCCAGCCAAGCTTCCATTGTTCGGTCTTGACGATGGCTTGTTCCTGCAACACGACGATCGCCCTGGCCTGATGAGCAAACGGGAGCTCCGTGTTCAGCTCCTCGCAGAGTTAGAGCTGCCAGAACACGGCGTGCTCTGGGATTTAGGCGCTGGAGTTGGCAGCGTTGGCTTAGAGGCCCTACGCCTGCGCCCACAACTGCAATTGCTTTCTGTTGAAAAGCGTAGCGGCGGCGCAGCGCTGATTAAGGCCAATGCTGCCCGGCTTGCTGTTCAGCCTGCTGCAGTACTTGAAGCCGAGGCCCTCAGTCTGCTGAATGGAACTGATCTACCAGCAAAACTCAGCAACCCCGATCGGGTACTGCTAGGCGGTGGCGGGCGCCAGCGAGCTGCTCTCCTCAAGGCCGTATTGCAAAAACTTCAACCGCATGGAGTCGTCGTGATTCCACTGGCAACCGTTGAGGCCATCGCAGAACTCAGGCCTCTACTTGAAGCCTTAGGTTTCACAGTGAAAGTAAGTCAACATCAAGCCTGGAGGGGCCTGCCGCTTGCAGACGGCACACGCATGGCGCCGATGAACCCGGTGATGATCCTCAAAGGCACGATGCCTTAAGGCTGCCAATCAACAGGCTTCGGCAAAGGTTGAATCTGCACAACATCACCAACCTTGATTGATAGCCGTGCTGCCTCCCCTGCCGCCAACTCCACCACTCCATCCGCCGGCCTCTTTGGGCCATAACTCGGGCAAGGTAAATGCGGGCAAACAGGTACAGCCGCCTCAATCGCAATCACCCGACCCTGATCAACAAACACCATGTCAAGCGCAGCCAAGGTGTTGTGCATCCAAAAACGCAATCGCCTCGCAGGCTGAAACGGAAACCACATGCCCTGGCCTGATGGCAAGGCATGGCGCTGCATCAATCCCAAGCGCTGTTCCTCTGCCTTATCCGCTACCTCCAACAACAAACAAGTACCGCTTTTCAGACACCATTGAGCCTCGAGAGGCAAATACTGAGGCGGGGGTTCTGCCCGCAGCCCAATAGATGAAAGAACGTTGAGACCTACCGCCAGCCCTCCCCAGAGCAAAGGGAACCGCAATCTCTTCCCCCAATGCAAGCAGAGGGCCCTACAGGTCATGGTCGATCAGGTTTGGCAACATGCGGCAAACCCCAGCCCAACTTGTTGCGCAACACCTGGAAGAACTCGTGATCTGCTAAACGCACAAATCTCACAGGATGATCACTACGACGAATCAGTACTCGGTCTTCCGGCCACACATAACAACCCGCACTGCCATCAACAACCATCATCAATCGGTCCGCCGTCGCTGGAAACACAGTCACTGGCTCCTGGTCGCTGAAAACCAGCGCTCTTGACGCCAGCGAATGAGGAGCAATCGGTGCAAGCTGAAGCACCGGGCACTCAGGTGTAATCACCGGGCCTCCTGCACTGAGTGCATAAGCCGTTGATCCCGTAGGAGTTGAAAGGATCACTCCATCAGCAGAGATATCCACCGGCGCATGGCGACCGATCGCGACCTCGAAGTGACACATGCTGGTGAGTGGTTCACGATGCAAGGCCATTTCATTCAAAGAGAGTGCCTCCCAGCGGCACTGATCACCGCGCAACACGCTCACCACCAAGGTGCAACGCTCCTCAATCGTCCACTGCTTGTTAAGCACCTGCTCAAGCACGCGATCGAGATCAGCCAAATAGGCCTCAGCTAGGAAGCCAAGGTGTCCGGTGTTGATGGTGAGGATTGGCACCTGCACAGGAGCTGTCTGCCGTGCCGCCGAAAGCACGGTGCCATCGCCCCCCAGGACAATCGCCAGTGCCATCGAGGCATCGAATCCCTCAGGTACGCACGCGTTGTAACCAAGCAGGCGCAAATGCTGATCTGGATTGGCAAAGCCAACCATTCCGCCAGAACTACTTGCTCTAACAACTTCGATACCAGCCTGTTCAAGCCGCGACTGAAGGGTCAATGCGGTCTCTACCGCCAACTCTTTGCCGTCATTAACGATCAGTCCGACACAGGGCACCGATCGAATGAAGCAAACAACGACCTCACTTTATGGGGATTCAACTGTTTTTGGATGCAGCAACGCGGCGATGCTTCATCCAGTGCACAATCGGCTATCAACTCAAAACTGCTCAAGGAAGCGCAGATCACTCGTATAAAGCCTGCGAATGTCGTCGATGCCATGACGCACCATGCAGAAGCGTTCCACGCCAAGGCCTGCCGCAAACCCACTCCAGCGCTCTGGATCAAGCCCGAGGCCCTCTAACACTGCTGGATCAACCATTCCGCAACCCATCACCTCCAGCCAACGCCCACGCCACTGCACATCCACCTCAGCTGATGGTTCGGTAAAGGGGAAATAACTAGCCCGAAATCTCACCGGCATATCGCCAAAGAATGCCTTCAGGAAGGCCATCACCGTGCCGCGCAGATGGCTGAAATCAAGGCCTTCATCAATGGCCAACACCTCAACCTGATGAAAGACAGGCGAATGGGTCGCATCCACTGCATCACGCCGATAGACCCGGCCTGGCGCCACAATCCTTACCGGCGGAGGATTCTCTTCTAGATAACGAATCTGCACGGGCGAGGTGTGGGTACGCAGGAGCAGATTGCCGCCCAGATAGAACGTGTCCTGCATGTCTCGAGCAGGATGGTCCTCGGGAATATTCAAGGCAGAAAAGTTGTAGTGATCGGTCTCCACCTCCGGGCCTTCAGCCACCCGATAGCCCAAACCACAAAACAGATCCACAATCTGCTCAGTTGTTGTAATCAAGGGGTGGCGATGGCCCGCAGGAATGCCACTGGCAGGCGCAGTGACATCAATCGTTTCCCGCAGCAGCCGATCAGCCAAAGCTGCCGCTTTCACCACCTGCAACCGTTCCCCAAGCAGGTTTTGCACCTGTGTTTTAAGCACATTGGCGCGCTGACCAACAAGCGGTCGCTCTTCACTAGGGAGCTTGCCCATCGCCCCGAGAACACCAGACAAGCGACCTTTCTTGCCCAACAGGCTCACCCGCAATTGCTCCAAGGCATCCGCATCTGCGGCAGCAGCGATAGCAGACACCGCCTCAGCCTCGAGGGCATCAAGCTGGTCGGTGAGCTGCTGTAAGGAGATAGTGGCGCTCACTGAAAAAAGATCGCAGCCACTGACTTTAGGCAGTCATCATGATTAAGTTCCCCGCAGTGGATACGAGGAGATGACTCCGTTGCGAATTCTGATTAGCAATGATGACGGAGTTTTAGCTGAAGGCGTCCGCTGCCTAGCCGCTGCCGCCGCCAGCCGCGGCCATAGGGTCACAGTGGTCTGTCCCGACCATGAGCGCTCTGCTACCGGCCATGGCCTCACCATCCATACCCCCATCCGAGCCGAACGCGTCGATGAGCTCTATGGGCCAGGTGTGACGGCTTGGTCCTGCAGTGGCACGCCGGCAGATTGCGTCAAACTGGCCCTCTCGGAACTCTTGGCAGAGAAGCCCGATCTAGTGCTCTCTGGGGTCAACCATGGCCCCAACTTAGGAACTGATGTGTTCTGTTCAGGCACGGTGGCCGCAGCCATGGAAGGCACCCTTGAGGGATTGCCGGCGCTTGCGGTCAGCGTCGCCTGCTTCCAATGGAGGGATTTCCAGGCTGCTGCCCAGTTAGCGATGGATGTTGCAGAGAATGCATTGGCAGACAACTGGCCCAACAACCTGCTGCTTAATCTCAACATTCCCCCCTGCCATCCAGAGCAGATGGGATCACTGCGCTGGACTCGCCTTTCAATACGCCACTACGAGGAACAGTTCAGTCGACGTATCGATCCGCACAGCCGCACCTACTTCTGGTTAGCAGGAGAAGTGGTGAAAGATCTTGAGACCGCCGGCGATGGTCCACGCGACTGGCCCAGCGACGTGGCCCAAATCGAAACAAATGCCCCCTCCTTGACACCCATCCAACCCGATCTGTTTTGGCGTGGTGATCTTTCTGCTCTACCAGCAGCATGCGTAGCCAATCAACCAGTGCGATAAATCCTCTGCAACAACCAAAGCGAAAAGATCAGACCAACCAAATGCGCAAATAACACCTGGGTGTTGCTCAGAACCGAAAGCATCTCCAAGGAGGTGATCGGGTAATTATCTAATGCAGAACGCCCTGCACCAATCGAGATTCCCGGCGCTTGCATCGACGCCTGTACAAACAAACTTCCAGCCAACGATTGATAGCCAATGGAGGAGAACACCAACCCGAGCAGATCAACAATCACGCCCCGTTTAAGCAGACGGCTGGTCTCACCACGACTGGGGCGAACAGCACTGTTGAGAGCCCTACCGAGGCGAACGATCAGCCAACCCTGCCAAAGGCTGTAGAGCAAAAACAAGAACGCCAAGCTTGTCAGTGACAAGCCAGGACCAAGCCCTAGTGCTCGCTCAGAGTTGCGGGCCAAGCTGCTGCCGATGTTGTTGAACAACAGCACGCCAACAACAACAACCCCAAGGATTGTCTGTATCCAAAAACGAATCCATCCCATGCGGCGCAACCCGAGCGAAACCATTTGAAGATCGAGAGGGTCAGCCATCCGAGTTTTTGCGGCGGTCGTTCAAACTTGCCATCTACGCGCGCCATGTGCACGGCCACCTTGATTCCTCTCTGCCCCCCTCAGCAGGCAAGAACCCCGACAGCGCTTGCCCTCGGTAGTTTCGATGGCCTTCATGCTGGCCATCGCCGCGTTATTGAGGCTGTTGTAAACAATGCGCCTGGCGTGCCAACGGTGGTGAGTTTCTGGCCCCATCCCCGCGAAGTGCTCTATGGCGAACCACGATTACGACTGGACCTGCCTAGCGAAAAAGCCTGCCTCCTCGCTCCGCTTGGTGTCGAACAACTTGTGCTGGTGCCCTTCGATCGTGCTCTGGCATCCCTCAGTGCCGAAACCTTTGTAAAGCAAATGCTGATCCACACCCTCAAAGCGCAGCGCATTGCCGTTGGGGCCAACTTCCGCTTTGGACATAATCGTGAGGGCGACACAACCACCTTGAAACAACTCGCCGCAGCCGCCGGAGTGGAAGTGATGGTGTTGCCAATCCTGGAAGACACAGAGGGGCGAATGAGCAGCAGCCGCATTCGCTCCGCTCTCAGCGAAGGCGATCTACAGGCAGCAACGACCCTGATGGGCCGGCCCTATCGCTTCCGCGGCCGTGTCGTCAGCGGCCGCGGCCTTGGGCGAAAACTGGGCTGGCCTACAGCCAACTTGCAAGTTGATGGACGCAAATGCCTGCCAGGCCTTGGGGTCTATGCCGCCTGGGCATCAGTCAAAGATGAAAGCGAACCCCTTGCTGCCGTGATGAATTTGGGCCCCCAACCCACAGTGGATCCAACATCACCCTCCGCCGTAGAGGTCCATTTGCTGGATCAGCAAATGGACCTGGAAGGATGCGAGATCTTGGTTGAACCGATCCAGAGACTTCGAGGCCAGCAACGCTTCGCAAACCTTGAAGAACTCAGCACCCAGATTGGCCGCGATGCAGACCTAGCACGCAGCAAATTGAAGGCCCGATAAGCAGCCAGCGTTAAAAGGCAAGATCAAGCAGGGGTGGGATAAGCATTCGTCAAACCCCAAACAATGAACACCCCGATCCCACCTAAAAGAACAACCCCCCAGATCAGAACGTTCATGGTGCTATCTGAACCACTGTTGTCCATGATCGGAATGGGGATGCAATTGTGCCAAGACTGCCATGAAATCGATGCCTTTCGCCCCGATCGCAGATCTACGTGTGGCTCAGCTGATCGATGCCAACCTCGATCGAGCTCGGGAAGGATTGCGAGTCGTCGAAGACTGGTGCCGCTTCGGCCTAGATCGTGAAGACCTTGTGGTGACTCTCAAAGACTGGCGTCAGCGACTGGGTCGCCATCATCACGACAACTACAAACAGGCACGCTCCACTGCTACAGATCAAGGGATCGGCCTCAGTCATCCTGCTCAACAAGAGCGACACGAGCCATGGCATGTTGTGGCAGCCAACTGCGCACGCGTTCAAGAAGCTCTACGCGTGCTTGAAGAGTTCGCCCGTCAGCCAGATCCTCAGCTGGCTGACAGCGCTGCTGCAATCCGCTATGGCCTCTACGACCTAGAGGTGACCGTGCTGCAGGCCAACGCAGGCAAAAAGAGACGCCAACAACTACAGGACTGCCATCTTTGCCTGATTACGACATCACAATCCGATCTAAATAGCAACGATCTGCTCAGGACAGTGAGCGCAGCATTAGTCACTGGCATCGACATGGTGCAATACCGCAATAAAGAAGCTAGCGATTTGCAACGACTGACTCAGGCAAAAGAACTGGCCAGCCTATGCAGAAAGCATGGGGCGCTATTCATCGTTAATGACCGAATCGACTTAGCCCTTGCGGTGGACGCCGATGGCGTTCATCTCGGCCAGGACGACCTCCCCACAGACGTAGCAAGGGGACTGATCGGCAGCGAACGACTACTGGGTCGAAGCACCCAATTCCTTGCCCAGCTTCAAAAAGCTGAAGCAGAAGGTTGCGACTATCTAGGAGTGGGGCCTGTCAACAGCACAGCCACAAAACCGGAACGACAACCAATTGGGCTTGCCTATGTGAAGGAGGCATCTAAAGCCACCCAGCTACCTTGGTTTGCCATTGGTGGCATCAACATCTCAAACCTAGAAGCAGTACGTGAAGCCGGAGCAAAGCGAATCGCTGTGATCGGAGCGATCATGAATTCCAAAGATCCTGCCGCTACCAGCCTTCAACTACTGGAGGCTCTGAGATGAAACTGATGGTGAATGGTGAAATCAGGGACATCGAACCAGAACCGATGCCAACCTCGCTGGCGGCCGTGATCGAACAGCTGGGCTACCACCCTCGCCTTGTCGTTGTGGAGTTCAACGGCACGATCCTGACACCAAATCACTGGCAGGAGCAGCTGGTGCAGGAGATGGACCAACTTGAAATCGTCACTATCGTCGGCGGAGGTTCCTAGAGTTCAGACCAACCGCCGCAACGTTTTGGCCAGCTTGCCAAACCTTCCCTCCAGACGCACGCTCAGCCGCTGGCTGACGGCTCTATTGCTGCCGCTCCTGGTAGCAGGCTTGATTCTGGTTCAACCCGAGCCAAGCCATGCCGCTCGTGGTGGACGCATCGGAGGGGGAAGCTTCCGTGCACCCTCAATGCCACGCAGCAGCGGTGGTATGCGCGGCGGCTATGGAGGAGGTTATGGAGGATACGGCGGGGGCTACCGCGGAGGTGGCATCGGTTTTCCCTTCCTCATTCCCATATTTGGTTTCGGTGGCGGCGGCCTTTTTGGCTTCCTAATTCTGATGTCGATTGTGGGCGTTCTGGTCAATGCCGTACGGGGTGGTGGCAGGGGAAATGCCGCCCTTAATGATTCAAGCGAACTCGCTCAACGGCCCACTGCGGCTGGCCCCGTCACCATGCTGCAATTGCAAGTAGGGCTTCTGGCCAGCGCCAAGGCTCTGCAGGAAGACCTGCGCGAGCTTGCGGCCTCAGCGCAAACAGGCAGCTCAAGCGGGCTGCAACGGGTTCTGCAGGAAACCACCCTTGCCCTTCTGCGTCAGCCAGAGCTCTGGGTTTACGCCAATGTAGAAACCGGCAGCGTGCCGTTTGCTTCCGCAGAATCCACATTTAACCGTCTTTCGATGACCGAACGCAGCAAATTGCGAGCGGAGGTGACATCCAACGTTGCCGGTGAACGACGAACTGATGAGCTTTCAGAAAAGAGCGCCGGCGAGGCCGATGCAGCAAATGAATACATCGTCGTCACGATTTTGGTTGCATCCAGCAGCCGCATCAAGCTGAGCGAATCAATCAGCAGCGAGCAGCTACGAGAAAGCCTTCGCATCCTTGGATCCACCTCTTCAACTGATTTGATGGCCCTGGAGGTGATCTGGCAACCCGAAGGTCGAGGTGATGTTCTGAGCGCAGAAGAGGTTGTGACGTCCTACCCCAACCTGCAGCACCTCTGATTGCATACCCCGATCAAGAAGGCCCAAAGACAGGTCTTCACAAAATCTTCCACAAAGAATGATCGTCATGAACCAAACACAAGGCCTAAGTATTGATACCTTGATTCGAACACATTCCCGCACCCACCTTGTCTGCCGCGTCCCGACCTGACCCCCGTGCAATGGAATGGCAAACCAATGGTGAATTGGCTCGTGGTGATCTATTTGAACTAGTTCGCCGTTTGCGTGATGTTGAATTGCCAAGTCACCGCAATGAACTATGGCGACTTGGTGCCAAATACGAAGAAACAGAGTGAATCCCGGCACTCCCCTTGCGCGATTCAATTAGGTACCCCATCGTTCGCTCAATCAAGAAAAATGCATGGGTTCACGTTCGTTGCATTGGGTGAATACAACCGTTTTGGCGGAAGCCCTAATGCGCTACGAACAGAATCGCTTGCCACGATCAATGAAGCTCTGGGTTGAACAGCTACTTGAACTCAGCCCCCAGGATTCTCACCAGTTGCTGTCTCACGATCCTGATTATTGATTGACAGCTACTTCGCCTGTGATGGCTGCTTTAAGGATTCGCAGTGCCGCCATAGCAGCTCCATAGCCATTATCAATATTCACCACCACCAGACCAGGTGCACAACTGGCGAGCATTCCCTCAAGGGCTGTACGGCCTCCTGCACTGACCCCATAACCCACTGACACGGGAACACCAATCACTGGCTGTGGCACAAGCCCTGTCAACACAGTCGGCAGTGAACCCTCCATGCCTGCGCAGGCAATCAATACCTTGGCTCGTTGCAGCCGTACCAACTGATCGAGAAGCCTTTGCAAACCAGCAACACCCACATCCAGCAAGAGTTCACTCTGGATGCCATGCCAACGCAACGCCAAAGCGGCTTCCGCCGCTATAGGCAAATCACTGGTACCACCACTAAGCACCACGACCTCACCAAGTGCAGGAAGCAAGATCGCCGGATCTCCGAGTGTGAGGCAACGAGCCTGAGCATGAAACTGCACATTGCTAAGCAGATCTGCCACGGCCGCCGCCTTGGCTTGATCAACCCTCGTAACCAAGGCCAGTTCACCCGCAGCCTCAAGACGACTCAGGCATGCTGCGATCTGTTCACTGGTCTTGTGTTCACCAAAGATCGCCTCCACCATGCCAAGCCGCTGCCGCCGCTGTAGATCCAGCCGTACCTGCGGCTCAGTCACTGAGGCACCAATTCGCCTTCAAATTGCATCAAGAAAGGATGACTACTGGCCTGACCTGTGGCCTCACGGGCCAGCTGTTCAAAGCGTGCCTGCACCACATCCACCTCAGCCTGTGGAATCGATTTCCACTGTTCTCTACTGGCCCAACGAATCAGCAAGATGCCCTCCTCCTGTTCAGCGTCCCAAAAAATATCCCGCCCCAGATAGCCACTCTGCTTCGCGAGCCAGGGTTCCCAACTGCCCTGCTCAGCTTTGAGCCAAGCCTCCCGTGCATGGGCCGGCACCTTGATGCGCAGATGCTCGACGACAGCAACGTCATCGCCGCCATCAGGATCATGACGAGCGGCAATCGCGACATCAGGATGACCGGACAACATCACCAGAAAGCTAAGAACAAAGGAAATCAACCTAGACAAGCTTCTGCAATTCATGTCAGGCCTATCTGCTGCAACAGTGCGACTGCCTGACTACTCATCCCCTCCTCTCGACCTTCCGGTCCAAGCCCTTCATTGGTGGTGGCCTTCACACCCACGGCATCCAATTCCACCCCCAACCGTTGTGCCAGGTTGCTGCGCATCGAATTGATGTGAGGCTTGAGCTTGGGACGCTCAGCCACCACCACAGCATCCACATTCAAAATCTGCCAGCCGCGATCTCGTACCAGAGCCACAACCTGCTCAAGCAGCATCAAGCTATCGGCCCCTTTCCAGCGGGGATCATCCGGCGGGAAATATTTACCGATATCGCCTAAAGCAAGAGCCCCAAGCAAGGCATCCATCAGCGCATGAACAAGAACATCAGCATCGCTGTGACCATCGAGCCCCAACCCATCGGGATGATCAAGTGTCACGCCACCAAGAATCAAGGGGCGGCCGGGCACTAAGCGATGAATGTCATACCCGTTGCCGATACGAAACTGCATGGAGGCAGAACCATGGGACTCCATTGTCAGTGTTGACGATTGTTGCTGATCAGACCAGCAAACATAGAGATCCGGACGACGCATCTGCGTACGCAGCTGCCGCTGTTGCTGTCGCCACAGAGCAATCGCACCATGATCACCACTGCGCAACACATCTGGAACAACCATGCCGCGAAAATTCGCTGGCCTTGTGTAGTGAGGATGCTCGAGGAGAACATCGCTATGACTCTCATCCTGCAACGACTCTGCCGTTCCAACAGTTCCCGGTAACAACCTCACCACCCCATTGATCACCGTCATGGCTGGCAGCTCACCACCGGTGAGCACAAAATCCCCTACAGACACCTCCTCATCTGCCAAACCTCTAATCCGCTCATCAAAACCTTCGTAATGACCGCAGATCAGCACAAGCTGATCGTGGTCCTCTACCCAACGATGCAAATCCTTCTGGCATAGAGGTTTTCCCTGAGGAGTCAGAAGCAGCACCCGCCGTCGTGCCTGAACAGGAATCGCCTCAACAGCAGCAAAGACCGGTTCTGGCTTAAGCACCATGCCAGCACCACCGCCATAGGGCTGATCATCAACCTTGTGGTAGCGATCCGTGGTGTAATCGCGAGGATTATGGGTGTGCAAGACAGCGATGCCAGAGGCAAAAGCACGACCAATTACCCCGAGTTCACCAAGAGGCGTAAACGCCTGTGGCACCAAAGTCACTACATCGAGGCGAAAAGGAGCCATCACCTTCAGGCCGCTAAATGGGAGAACCAAAGGATCTGCGTACAGACGCTGTGCAAGCTCATCCGCTGATCAGAGCATCCCTGAAGAAATAACTTCAGCCCAAAAGACTTAAAAAAGGGGTTTGGATGATCAAGCATTCATCAATCCTCTCAGTAGCCCATTTGAAACGGGCAATAATCACTTGCCCTCATAACCAAGCTCCGCCAATCGCGCTGGCTTAGAGCGCCAATCAGGCACCACCTTCACAAACAGTTCTAGGTAGACAGGGCCATCGATCAAGGTCTGCATCTGCAAGCGCGCTCCCTGACCAATGGTCTTCAACATCGAGCCTCCCTTGCCGATCAGGATCCCCTTCTGGCTCTTGCGTTCCACCAGCACGGTAGCCAACACAGCCGTCCTCCCCTGTCGACCAGGCCGTCCATTGGCAACAGGCATCTCTTCAACCCGATCAATGCTCACCGCCACGCTATGGGGCACCTCCTCACGGGTATGCATCAGCACCTGCTCGCGAATCAGTTCAGCCAGCAGCACCCGCTCCGGCTGATCACACACCATCTCCGCTGGATAGAGCTGGGGGCCTAGTGGCAGGTGCCCCACAAAAGCTTCTACAAGACCATTGCATCCCTCACCACTAATCGCACTGCAACGTATGAGCGGCCAAGCAGAGTCTGCCAACAGCTGCCGATAAGCCTCCTCCGCCGGGTCTTGTTGCTGCTCGGCTACACGATCCCACTTATTAAGAGCAACTAACACCGGCAGATCCTGCTGGCGTAGCAGCTCCACGATAAAAGCATCGCCACGACCGGGAGGTTCACAGCCCTCAAGCAGAAGCAACACCAGGTCAACCTCACCAATGGCTGCACGGGCGCTTTGCACCAGCCGTTCACCAAGCAAATGGTGAGGTTTGTGAATTCCAGGGGTGTCCACTAGCACCATCTGAGCCTCGGGGGTGGTGACGATGGCCCGCAGCCGATTGCGCGTGGTCTGCGCCACAGGAGAAGTAATCGCCACCTTCTCTCCCACCAACTGATTCACCAAGGTGGATTTGCCCACATTGGGCCTGCCAATTAATGCAACAAAACCGGAACGATATCCCTCAGGGAGAGACTCCATGGCGTCAGGTGACATGACCTGGCTCAATGTGGCCCCATAGCCTGACTGAAAGCATGCATAACATCCATGAGCACCCCAGCGCCAAGCTTCGAACAAGCGATTGAAATCACCGCTCAGTGGCTGAGGCTATGGGAAGAGGGCGAACTCAGCGATGAAGTACTCGCCGACCGGGTCGCGGAATTGGTGGCCAGTCGTGATGGCGCCCGTGGATTCTTTGTAGTGAGCCTGGCAGGGGATTCCCCACTGATGGATCGCCTCCCCGAAGCCCTGGTGATGCAATTAAGGGCTGCTGGAGAAGGTGTCGTTGACCTGACCGTCCGCAACCTAGCGATGAGCACAGCGATGGCCATGCACCATCAACGCGCAGGCGATATGGCACAGCAGGCTGGATCGAAGAAAGTGACATCTCGCTGCACTGAACTGCTGCGTCTGCTCGAACCTATGTCCGTCAAAACAAGACTGGAACAACTGCTTGAGGCTGTTGAGCACACCCGTGGGGAAGATGTCGCTTTCCTCAATCGCTGGGGTTATGACGACGAGCAAAAGCAAGCCATTACAGCCTCAATCGAGGCCATCGCAGAAACATGAATGGCTTAAGCAATGGCTAATGACTGGCCTGTTGATTTGTCTATTGATCTAGTACTCAGGTTGAGTTCAGCTTGATAGCAAACAGTGAAAATAAAACAGTGGAAGTTAAAAGTGGAAATCAAAGAAACAGCTCAAGTTCCCATCGCCAACCGCTTGCGCCAATTCAAGAAAGGAATCGAAAAAATAATTGTGAGTACTAAATAGGTCAGGATCGATAGTTTGAGTTCAAGCATCTGCGGAGCATTGATCTGGGCAAACAAGAGTGCCAAGCCTGGATTTCGCATGGAGATCACCAGTGAAACAGTGGTTCGCTCTTTGGGGTCCGGCCCCGCTAGCAGATAACCGATCAGCAACGATGCGATCACCATGACGGCCATCAATGCCAGCGCCAGCAGGTTCTTGCTGGCAAAAGGAATGAGTAAGGGAAAGGCCTTAACAACAATCACCACCAGGAGCAGCAGCAGCAGCAAATTGGCAAGCTTGTTGAAGAACGGCTCAGCACGTTCGGCCCAAGCTGGTAACCAGCGGCGTAGAAACAGACCTAACAACAACGGCAGGATCTGAACCTGGCCCACATTCATCGCCACCTGCATAGGTCTGATCTCCCAACCTTGCCCTTTAAAGACAGTCGTGAACAACTCAGCCATCAGAGGAATGGAAATAATCGCCGCAATCGCCGCAGCCATCTGCAAGTAGACAGCCATCTGAGCATTGCCGCCTGCTTTTCCCGCTTTGCGCAGTGTGAGCGGAGCACTTGGGCAAACCGCCATCAGAGCAATCGACAATCTCGCAGGCTGAGATAACTCAAAGCTGAGCGGAAGCCAGAGAATGATCATCGCCACCAACGGCACCAGCACGCAGGTGCCCAGCAAAACGCGCAGCAACAAGGCTGAGCGGTTTCGGATCAAATCAAAGTGGTTGTCGCG
The DNA here is from genome assembly GCF_047304505.1 of Prochlorococcus sp. MIT 1318. NCBI lineage: Bacteria > Bacillati > Cyanobacteriota > Cyanophyceae > Synechococcales > Prochlorococcaceae > Prochlorococcus > Prochlorococcus sp. MIT 1318. The sequence goes on from NZ_CP138958.1 coordinate 2,388,920, forward strand.
CAGGTTGAGCCCTAGCGCGAACATGATCAGGAATAGTGCTCCAGGAATCAGTACGTTCATCAATACAGTTGTGTCTTAAAGGGACAAAAGAGAAGCCATAAGAACGAACAAATTCAGCCGGTCTGAGCGGCTTTAATGAGCAACACCAAGGCAACTGCTCCGATCATGATCAGGGCAGTCGCCGTAGCCGTCGTGATCGAAAATTGATCGGTATAGAAATAGTCATCCCGTTTGATCTGGCGCAAATCAAGGCGATGCTGACGTGTTGAAGCCGCCATCGCCGAGAGCCAATTCACCAATCAGAAGGAGAAGCTCATCTGCAGACCGAGCACCAATGGATCATCCACATCGCCCTTGCCCATCGGATTGAAGATGTATTGAAGCCCCGGCTGAATCGAGACATTGCTGCCGAGCATGAACTGATAACCCAATTCCAGGGCTGATTCCCAAATCGGTCCGTCAGGGATGTCTCGGCTCCAGTTGGCATTCGCCAGTCCGATCACAACGGTATCGTGAGGGCGATTGCGGAACAGACCTTTGCCGACCCAGCCCCCGGCATAAGTGTTGGGAACATCCTGGACGCTCTGAGTCAAACCATAAGTTGCATTGGCCCACAACCGGCCATCGAGCACCAGCCCCCCGAAGTCCCAGGGCACTGAGACGAGGCCATAGACACCTTCGTTGCTCTCAGAGGTCTTGCCACTGCCATTCACCAGTGGGAACTGCCAGTTGCCAATCCATCCACCCAGCTGCAACCCCGGTTGGGGAAGACCTGACACGTAGTCAACCTCCAGCTCATCCTCTGGAACGAGCACCACGGAGCCATCCTCGAGACGTCTGGCCGCCTGAGGCTTCCCGGAACCGAATGGCACATTTAACTGCACGAACTGGGCCAGACCATCGCTATCGCGTATCTGAAAATCAGCGCCATGAAAGGCCGGTTCCGCCCCATCGGGGTTGATCTGGTAGGTCCCTGAACGGAGATGAGATCCGTCCACCTCACCGAGATAAAACACGAACCCATATTGGTTGGCCGGATAGGCCATCACCGGCAGGGAATTGGGAATCCCCCAGTTCTGCCCGCAAAAACCGTTGTTGGTGTAAAAGCAATAAAGTGGCGATGAGGCGAAGTCATCGAAGGTGGCGAATTTGCCGAACTTCATCTTCAGCAGGCCATCCTCAGCTTGATTGCGCTCCAGCCAGAGTCCCGCCAACCGGAACGTCTGCCCATAGCCGTAGATCTGCTGAACGGCGAGCTCGTTGGGAATCTTCTGCGAAAGGCTGGTGCCTGATCGCTGGGACGCCGTGATATTCAACGTCCAGTGATCGATCTCCTGCCATTCGCTCGCCTCTTTGCCGAAGCCGCTTGAGAAGGCCGAATTAATGGCAACGTTGTGGGTATAGGTTCCTGTCTGCTGATTGCCTCCACTCGGGTTAGCGTCAATCTCGTTGGTGTAGTTGAACGACAGGCGAATCCACTCTGGAAGCCAGAGCCAGTCATGCAACCAGGGCTGCGCAATCACTTCGAGCCGTTCGACATCAGGGGATAGCTCGCTGCGGTCTTCGCGCGCTTCAGCATGAACAGCATTCAATGACGATGCCACCAGGCTCAGGCAGGCCATAGCCCTTAGGAGTCCAACGCAAAAAGAACGCATCACGAACAGGGAGAAAGAGGCTTGAGGCGAATACACCCTTAGAAAGAGCCTTGCTGATCAGAGCATCAGGCCATCTCCTCGAGCTCCTTGCCTTTGGTCTCCCTGACGAAAAACAGCACGAGGAAGAAAGAGATCGCAGCAGCCGTGGCGTACAGGCCGTAGGCGAGTGCAGGTCCCGAGCGTTCCAGCAAGCCAGGGAAGGTGTCGGAAATTAAGAAATTGGCAATCCAATTGACCATGGCGCACAGCCCGATTGCCACCGCACGGATGCGGTTGTTGAACATTTCTCCGAGCATCACCCACATCACCGGTCCCCAGGAGAAACCGAAGGCGAACACGAACAGATTGGCAGCAATCAAAGCCACAATGGCTCCTGCCCCGGCAAGGTGGGGCGATCCGTTGACGAGAGGGGCACCGGCAAAGGCCCAGCTCATCACACCGAGGTTGACCGCCATCACAACCGAACCAGCCAAAAGCAAGGGTTTGCGGCCGAGACGATCAATAAATGCAATCGCAATGAAAGTGGTGACGACATTTGTGATCGAGGTAATCACCGTGACGATCAGACTGTCCTTGGCGCTGAAACCAACGGCCTGCCAAAGGACGCTGGAGTAATAGAAGATCACATTGATGCCTACAAACTGCTGGAAGATCGCCAGCATCACACCGGTCCAGATAATCGGCAGCAGGATGGTGTGGCGATCAAACAGTTCACTTAACTTTCCTTGATGGGTGTTAACCAGGCTGCTCTGGATCCTGGCGATCACCTGATCTGCAGGTTCATGCAGCGTTTTTTCAATCACCGCCTTGGCACGCTGCGTCAAACCTTTCTGTACGAGATAGCGAGGACTCTCAGGAATGCCGATCACCAATACTGCGTAAAGAGCTGCAGGGATGATTTCAGACATGAACATCCAGCGCCAGGCCGCTAAAGGACCGATCACTGAAACGGGATTCTGATCAGAAGTAAAAAGAACGATGACGTAATCGAACAGCAACGCCAGGAAAATACCGATAACAATCGCCAGCTGCTGTAGTGAGCCAAGCTGTCCGCGCATCGATGCAGGAGAGATCTCGGCGATATAAGCGGGCGCCAACACACTGGCGAAACCGACAGCCAGACCTCCAACGACCCGCCAGAGGATCAGGATGGTGATCGTTGGGGCAAGAGCAGAGCCGAGGGAACCAACAAGAAACATCAGTGCAGCAACCAGCATGCTGTTGCGACGACCGATTCGATCAGACAGCCAACCAGCGGTGAACGCTCCCAATGCGGAACCCAGCAAAGCTGAGGCCACAGCAAAGCCGAGGGTTTCTTTGGAGACGGTGAAGGCGGTACCGATCGCACCGACAGCTCCATTGATCACTGCCGTGTCGTAGCCAAAGAGAAACCCGCCTAAGGCTGCTGAAATTGCGATCTGAAGAATGAAACGTAAACGTCGTCTCTTATTTCTCTGATCAGAAAGCTGATTAGAGGAGTCCAAAAGCTGCTTATTTGCTAACTGCAATGCAACCCTGATTTAAGACCCTTCAACCAGTAGCGCAACAGATCTCAACTGAATCAAGAAACAAAAAAAGCCCCGCATAGGCGGGGCTGAAGCAGTTTTCTTTCTGAGTTCAGTTACGTCGACCGCCACCTTGAATGGCAATGATTAGACGTAAAATGAAGATGAACAGATTGATGTAGGTGAGATACATCCCTAAAGCACCTGAAAGGTACTGATCATCCGTGTAGGTGCGAGGCATCGTGTAGAAGTCTACGAACGCCATGCCTACAAAGAGCACCGTACCAAAGCCGGCGATCATCAATTCAAAGGTGCCGATCGCGAAAACCTGCGGAGCAAAAATGCTGCCAATCAGTTGCACAACCATGGCGATGATCAGGCCGATCAGACCAAGACCAACCACACCTGAGAGGGCCTGACCGACGCTGTCGCTCATGCGCCTACCAACAACCGAGGCAATCGCAAAGGTGAGACCAGTCGCCAAAGCGGCAATACCGATAGAGGCCGCACCAGCAACGGCAACAGCCTGAAGAACCAAACCAGTGAGGGTGAAACCCGTCAACAGGCTGAAGGTGGCTAGCAGGGGAAGAGCGGTGGCGTTATTGCCTTTTTTTGCTGCATTCTGAGCAACAAAGAAAAGGATGAACCAAGGGATGATCGCAATCAGCGACAAGGGCTGGAACGCTTGCCAACCCATGGATTGAACAGTGGCGATCCCTCCCAACACGCCACCGGCGGTGAGAACCATGCCACCACCCACATAGGGGAGGGCCTTGTTAACGACATTGGGGCCAACCAAGGCGCTGGATTGCGCCTCGCGAATGGCCTCCTGGAAATTGCTGCTTGCCGGCATGGCTCACCAGATCACGTAACCCCTTTACTTTGCCATCAAAAAAAAAGTTTGCTGAGTTTGTTGAGTGCGGGTCTCCCTATCGTTGATCTCGGCGCGCATAAGCATCCACAACCCGTTGCACAAGCGGATGACGCACCACATCTGCAGAGGTGAGGCGACAGACAGCGACACCGTTGATATCAGCGAGCACCTCAGCAGCATCCACAAGGCCGCTGAGCTGGCCCGGTGGCAGATCCACCTGGGTGGTGTCACCCGTGACAACCATGCGCGAACGCTCCCCAAGTCGAGTAAGCACCATGCGCATCTGAGCCGGCGTTGTGTTCTGAGCCTCATCGAGGATCACAAAAGCCTCTTCCAAGGTGCGTCCTCGCATATAAGCGAGGGGGGCCACTTCTATCACCCCCTTCTCCAGCAATGTGGTGGTTTTCTCAGCTCCTAGTAGGGCGTGAAGAGCGTCATAAAGCGGACGCAGATAAGGATCCACTTTCTGCTGTAGGTCACCGGGCAGAAAGCCCAATCTTTCACCAGCCTCAACCGCTGGCCGAGTTAGCACCAGGCGCTCAACCTTTCGCTCACTGAGCATGCGCACTGCCAACACTGTAGCCAAAAAAGTTTTACCAGTTCCTGCAGGCCCAAGAGCGAAGGTGAGATCGTGGCGCTCCATCGCCTCGACATAAGCCTTCTGACGCAATGTCCTCGGCCGCAGCAGGTTGCCTCGCTGACTGCGGGCCAACACCTGATCAGCCAATTCCGCATGAGCATCCCTACGGCCGGTATCAAGAGCCGTGAGCGCCGCTTGTAAATCAACAGCTGAAACAGCCTGGCCTTCTTGCCACAGAGGTCTGATCAACTCAACAACTGCTGCGGCACGTTCCAATTGAGTGGGGCGGCCACCGATCACAAGCTGAAGACCCCTAATCACCAAAGAAGCCCCGGTCAAGGCCTGAAGGTGATGCAAGGTCTGTTCACCGTTGCCTGCAAGAGCTAGCGCAGCGTCAGTATCGGGAAGATCCAGAACGAAGTGACCCTCTGAGGTAACTCCGGCCATGCAACAACTCAGGCTTCTGTGTTGTCAGCAGGAGTTTCCTCAGCCTTTGCTTCTGCAGCTTGTTTGGCCACATTCTTTGCACCAGCCTTACGAGCTTCAGCCTGCTTAGCCTTACCAACAACCTCAGCAGGACGAACAGTCTTTTCGATCAGCCCGCCTTTCTCCAACAAAGATCGAACTGCATCAGTGGGCTGAGCTCCCTGACTAAGACGCAAACGCAGTGCCTCAGTATCGAGCCGCGTTTCCTTCGTGCGAGGGTTGTAAAAGCCAAGCTCCTGCAAAGGGCGACCGTCACGACGAGAGGTGCTGTTACAGGCCACAAGGCGGAAACTCGCTTCCCGCTTCTTGCCAAACCGCTTCAGGCGGAGCTTGATCATCGTGGCCCTAAGTTCGAAAAGGTGGATGGTTCAGCGGTGTTTTACACACACGCCAAACAACAACCATAACCTGCGGCCAATTACAACTCTCCAAATCCCTTCTTCTTTTTCACCGGTCGCTGACGCCTGGGGGAACCACCACCGCGACCACCTGAAGCTGGCTCTGGCATGCCTGCGCCTCCCATGCCAGGCATGCCACCACCAGCCCCCCCCATACCGGGCAACCCACCACCCATTCCAGGCATTCCAGGCATTCCAGGCATTCCAGGCATGCCACCGCCCTTACTCATCTGCTGCATAAAGCCACGCATTTTCTGAAAATCAGCCAAAACTTTGTCCACGTCAGCGGGGCTGTGGCCACTCCCACCAGCGATACGACGACGACGAGAAGGCTGTGAAGCAAGCAATTCAGGCTGATTGCGCTCATCAGCAGTCATCGAGCCAATCATGGCCTCGATGCGCTTGAGCTGCTGCTCACCCTGTTTGAGCATGCCGTCATCCAGCTTGTTCATGCCCGGCATCATCTTAATCAAACCACCGAGAGAACCCATCCGTTTGATCAGTCGCATCTGTTGCAGGAAATCGGAGAAATCAAACGAAGCTTCCTGCAGCTTCTTCTGCATCTTCTCAACATCAGCGAGCTCCACCTCCTTCTGAGCTTTCTCCACCAGGGTGAGCACATCGCCCATACCGAGAATGCGGCTGGCCATGCGTTCCGGATGAAAAGGCTGCAAAGCCTCAACTTTTTCTCCAGTACCGATGAACTTGATCGGCTGACCACTCACCTTGCGAATCGAAAGCGCAGCCCCACCGCGGGAATCACCATCCAGCTTGGTGAGAACAGATCCAGTGATACCAACCTTGTCGTGGAAGGCCCGAGTGAGTTCAGCCGCCTCCTGACCAATCATCGAATCCACCACCAAGAGCACTTCATCGGGCTCTACGGCAGAACGAATTCGCACCATTTCCTCCATCATCTCTGTATCGATCTGCAGCCGACCTGCCGTATCCACTAGCAAGGTGTCAAAACCTTCCTCACGAGCCTTGGCAAGTCCTGCTGCCGCGATCTCCTCAGGTTTGACATCGTCTCCGAGGCTGAACACATCCACTCCGATCTGCTCACCAAGGGTGCGGAGCTGATCAATGGCAGCCGGCCGATAGACATCAGCAGCCACCATCAGTGGCCGCTGACCCTGATCTTTGAGGTGAAGTCCAAGCTTCGCTGTTGCAGTGGTTTTGCCAGCCCCCTGCAATCCAGCCATCAGCACCACTGTTGGTGAATCTTCAGCCTCAGCCATGGGAGCGTTATCACCACCCATCACCTCCACCAGCTGCTGATGCACCACCTGAACAAACTTCTGATCAGGAGTCACACCTCGCACCACTTCCGCACCAACTGCCTTCTGCCGCACTTCGTCGACAAACTCGCGCACGACCTCAAGACTCACATCAGCCCCTAAAAGGGCACGTCGCACCTGCTTAAGAGCATCCTCAACATTGGTATCGCTGATCTTTGCCTGGCCTCTCAGCCCCTTAACTGCATCTTCAAAGCGGGCTGAAAGTTCTTCAAACATGGTGCCTACGTGCCAAGGGCTTTGAGCTCATCGTAAAAAGCAATGGCTAGCCCTTAGGCAGAACAGTGATTATTTGCCGCTGATGTATTCATGCAAGCGCCAACGATCGGGATCACGACCAAGGATGTAAGTCACCGAGAGATCTTTTTGGGGCGTTTGGTCAACAACCTTGCCGGCAGCATCAACGCGTTGATCGCGATAGGTCACAACGGCATTCAGCTCAATACGCTGCGGCGTTCGACTCACCACCTCTACAGAGCTGATGCTGGCCACAACCTTCTGGGTCTGAGCTAAAGCAACATCCCTGGAACGCTCTTGCGCCACGCGCTGCACCAATGGATCTCTTGCGACCTCAGGCAGTGCATCACTCTTGCCACCGGCAAGCACGACTGCCTTGTTGCTCAGCCAGGCCTGAAGCAGGCCTTTGAGCTGTGCCTGATTCGGCTGCTCCAAAGTAAGCGGCTCAACCACAGCGCTGACAGGGACTTGAGGCATGAGGACCTCCTCTTGCAGTGTGGCTGTAGGAGGTGCTGTGACTTGAGGCTGATCAGTAGCCGTACTAACTGACGGACGAGGACGTTGGCCAAACAAACTGAAGCCTGCAAAGGCTGCAATCAGGGCCGCAAAGACAACAGAGCCGATCAGCGCCGGCCGCGTCGGACGTGGCAGATCTGCTAAACGATCAATCCATGCAATGCCATCGCTGGCAAACTCATCAGAGCTCTGGTCAGCTGCAGGTTGACCAACATCAGGCCCACCAATAGAGAGGGGCAAAATCCCATCGGGATCAAGAGGCGCCCAAGGGAAGGGTTGCTTCACAGACGATCCTGAGAAGGCCTTACCTAAAGACGAAGCACGATTTTCGCTGCGTTCCAGGCGCTCCACATAGGCCTGAACATCCCGATCAGCAAACCAAGCCTCTAGATCAACAGCCTCAGCATCCACATCCCTATAACCGGGAAGCACGTCCCCTCGCAGCCAAGAGCGGCAGTACTCACAAAAAGCAGCCAATTCATCGCCAGGGTGGCTGTTAAGACAGTCCTTCACTCGAGGATCTGTACTGCGCAGAAAGCGCTCCTGAGCGCGGCCCACATCTCCAAGCAAGAGGTCCAAGCAACCCAGCATCGGCAACGGGTCGCATCCATCCAGTTCAAGACTCTCTAAGTGCTGCCGAGCTTCCTGCACCCGTTCAGGCTTCCGACGCGAAAATCCAACAGCAGCAAGAGCCAACCCTCCAAGGAAACCCGCATCTGCTGATCCGGCTTGCTGCCAGCGCAGGAAAAGATCAACCTGTTCCTGAACAGTTAAAAACTTTCTGATCTGCTTGAAGAAGTTGTCAAATTCGGACTGATCAAGACCACCAGGTGCAGGCGATGGGGCCGTTCCCTCAAGGCCTCCTCTCTGGCTCACAAAGTTGTCAAGTAGGCGCAGTCCTTCCTGGTGAGAAACCTGATCACCAAGATCCCGACTCAATAAGTCGAGAATGCGATAGGGCAGAAGGGCATCTAAATCGTTCTCAAGCTTGTGGCACTCTTCGGAGAGCTTGCCCATCCGCTGCAGCAACTGAATCCCGTCATGCAGAAGAGACGCTGCTGCTTCATAACGCCGTTGTTCCTGTTCCTCAGCGGCTGCAGCCCGACAGGCCAGTGCCAACAACAAAGCGAGGTCAGCTTCTCGTTCGCTACCTAGCGTCGGGGACTGGGGCGGTTGCAATCCCTGAGAGGCGAGATAAAAAACCTCATGAGAAGAATTCGCTTCAAACAGCAAGATCAGCCCTGCCACCTCTCTACTAGGTGACACATCAAGACCAGCGGTCTCGCCTGGATGATCACGACTGAGCTCCAACAAGGCAGTCTCATAGGCCTGACGCCGTGGCGGATCAGTCAGCAAATCTGCTGAAAGCCGCAACAATTCTGCCCGCTGAATTAAGACCTCATGGGTGAAACCTTGGTCAGGGCAGCGATCCAACCTCAACTCCAAGGCCCGCAAAATCGCCTCACTGTCTGCCGAAGGACTGACACCCAGCAAGCGGAAATGATCAATTGGCAGGTCCACCAGCTGCGCAGCGATTGGCCTAAAACTCTAGACATTGGAAGGGATTTTGCCCATTCCTAATCAACGGACCATTACAGTCGTGACTCGAATAACGGTCGTCTGTCATGAGCCAGAAAACCTCCGTGAGCTCAGGCCAAACCACGGCAAAACCCCTGGCAGCCGGCCGCCATGGCGAGAGAATCTCCACGCTAATCAGCTCCAAACGCGCCAAGGTTGATCGTCAGATCGGCCTAGAACTCTTCCGAGACATGACCCTTGGGCGACGCTTCGAGGACAAATGTGCCGAGATGTACTACCGGGGGAAAATGTTTGGCTTCGTTCACCTCTACAACGGCCAAGAAGCCGTTAGCACAGGTGTAATCGGTGCAATGAAACGCCAGCACGACTGGTTTTGCAGTACCTATCGCGATCACGTTCATGCCCTTAGCGCCGGTGTACCCGCCCGCGAAGTAATGAGTGAGCTCTTCGGCAAGGAAACCGGCTGTAGCAAAGGTCGTGGGGGCTCCATGCACCTCTTTTCTCAAGAGCATCACCTCCTAGGAGGATTTGCCTTCATCGGCGAAGGGATTCCCATCGCCCTGGGGGCAGCCTTCACCAGTCGCTATAAGCGGGATGCCCTGGGTGATGCCAGCAGCAATGCTGTAACAGCAGCTTTTTTTGGTGACGGTACCTGCAACAACGGCCAGTTCTTTGAATGCCTCAACATGGCGCAGCTTTGGCAGCTGCCAATCCTGTTCGTTGTCGAGAACAACAAATGGGCCATTGGCATGGCCCATGAGCGAGCCACCAGTGAACCGGAAATCTGGCAAAAAGCTGCTGCCTTCGGGATGGCTGGCGAAGAGGTTGACGGCATGGATGTTCTCTCTGTAAGAGCTGCCACTCAGAGAGCAATAAAAAGAGCCAGGGCTGGCGAAGGTCCCACCCTGCTGGAGTGCCTCACCTATCGATTCCGTGGCCATTCTCTTGCTGATCCAGATGAACTACGCGCCGAAGAGGAAAAGCAATTCTGGGCAAAACGAGATCCCCTAAAGGCTCTTGAGAAGGATCTCACCTCTGAATCTTTGGTGAGTGCTGAAGAGCTACGCACTATTGAAAAAGAGATCGATGCAGAAGTAAATGACTGCGTGGAGTTTGCCCTTGCCGCAGCCGAACCAAATCCCAACGAACTCACTCGCTACATCTGGGCTGAAGATTGATAGCCCTCTTGAGCACTAAGTACTGGAAGCAAGCAAAGCCAACAAGTTAAGGAAGGCAGTTTCAGATCCCGTTGGGCACCCTACGCGTGAGGTTACGCAGCTTGCGCAAGGCCTTTAATTCCACTTGACGAACACGCTCACGCGAGACTTCCATCAAGCGACCAATCTCAGCCAAGGTGTGGCGATCATGGGTTTCAAGACCAAAACGGAGCTTAAGGACATGCTGCTCCTGCTCACTGAGATGGCTGAGCCAACGCCCGAGCTGCTCATGATGAATACGCTGCTCCACCTTGTCGAGAGGTTCCCCAAGAGAGGAATCAGCGATCAGATCACCAAGAAAACTTCGTCCTTCTTCGCCATTCACTGGCGCATCCAAACTGCTGGTTGTTAGCGCCTGACGCAGTAAAGAATCGAGTTCATCAACAGGGATATCCATTGCTTCAGCGATCTCGGATCGACTGGGCATTGCTCCAAGCTTGTGAGCCAAATCCAGAGAAACCTTTCGAATTGTGGTCAGCCTTTCACTGAGATGTACAGGAAGGCGAATCGTGCGCGACTGGCACGCAATCGCACGTGTCATGCTCTGACGAATCCACCAAAACGCATAGGTCGAAAACTTATAGCCACGGGTTGGATCAAACTTTTCAACAGCACGCTCTAAACCAAGTGAACCCTCCTGAATGAGATCGAGGAGTTCCAGTCCTTTGCCTTGATATTTCTTGGCAACACTCACAACAAGACGAAGATTCGCCTTCATCATGCGTTCTTTGGCACGACGACCAATGCGAATCATCCGACGCTGATGTGTCGTAAACTCCTTATCATCAGGCGCAAGTGAGCCGTCTTGAGTGAGACTCATCATCGTCTGAACTTGATTGCCAAGTTCAATCTCCTCAGCAGGGGTAAGAAGAGGTATACGCCCAATCGTTGTGAGATACCAGCTGACAGGATCAGAACTTCTACGCCTCTGTGTTTCTGCTGATTTAGGCGCTGCTGAAACCATTTCAACGGCTCCTGATTTATTTGGAGCAAAATCTTCCTACAAATTTCAGCAAAACCCTGCAGCTTTAAAAAAGCTTTCGGATTCATGCAGTGGAATCGAAATAATTAGGTATTTATCGTTTGCATTCATACCCTTTGACGTGCCCTTGATCACATTCATTTGATTGCAAGCTAATCGTGAGTTCTGCAAGGGATTGAGCGATAGACCTTGCTGAGCTGCCTTGACGGCATCGACGTGCAGCAGCGGCATGAAGCAACGCCACTACGGCCAAAGACTCACCCTGGCAATGGCAAGCCTGAGCCTTAGCAGCATCCATAGATCCCAAGCCAGCTGCATAACCAGCCAACAGATCCCCGAGCCCAGTACGAGCAGCCCAACTTGCTGTCTCTGCTAGCTGCCAGGCGGCACCAGACGGATCCGCCACCACACTGTGTGCTCCCTTGAGCAGCACAGCTGCTCCACTAAGTCGAGATGCTTCCAGAACCGCATTGAGAGGTTGCCGAGCTTTGAGCTGCGGAAACAATCTCCTGAACTCACCGGCATGGGGAGTAAGCCAGGTATGCCCTTGGCGCTGCTGTAACCATTGCCATCCATCAGTAGCCAGCGCCAATCGATTCAGACCATCAGCATCCAAAACCAACAAGCCTGCAAAGCGCTGCAACGGTTCTGCCAACACTGACCAAGGTTCTCCACCTCGACCTAAGCCTGGCCCAATCAACACGGCATCGAAACGGCTGAGATCATGACTCGCCAACCAAGGAGCAACGGCCATGCCACCTGCCGCAGAACTCTCAAGCGCGGCCGCCAAAACAACTTCAGGCGCCACTTGCCAAAGCTGATCGGCTACTGCAACAGGCACAGCGGCTTGAATGCTGCCTGCACCGCTAGCAATAGCACCCTGAATGGCCAGGAAAGCCGCCCCAGGGTAATCATCACTACCAGCAATCACCAACACCCGCCCTCGTTCATATTTCATCGCGCCTGCTGCTGGATGCTGCCAGGGAAGGGTGGCCACATCCGCAGAACAGAGCCGCCGAGGTTGCGACTGTGGCAACTGCTTCAACAAGATCTCCGGCACGCCCATATCAACCCGCACCAGGAGGCCAACATGATCGATCGCCGCATCCTGAATAAGGCCTTGTTTGAGCAACCCCACAGTGAGCGTCGTCATCGCCACGGCAGCGCCGCCTGGGAAAGGGATGCCGGAATCTGAACACAGCCCTGCAGGCACATCCAAACTCACCAACTTGCCTGGCTGGCAGCGCTGACGCGCCTGCAACAACGTTGCCACCGCTTCAGGAAGTGGGCGGGATTGTCCCAGCCCAAACAGAGCCTCGATCCAAACAGGCTCACCAGCAACATCAGGAGCATGATCTAGTTGCTGAATGCCAAGCCATTTAACGTAAGTCCAATGCTGGGCCGTTAATGGTTGACGGATCGGCAAAGGTGCCCAGAGCTGGACCTTCACCCCTGCAAGATGCAACTCCCTGGCCACCACCAATCCATCACCACCGTTATGGCCAGGGCCCACCAACACCACCACACCATCTGCCAACAACTCAGGGTGTTGGCGAAACCAAGCCGCCATCGCCTGGCCTACTTTTTCCATCAAAGCAGCCACCGGCAAGCCGTTGGCAAACATCTCCTCCTCGAGAGCTGCCATCTGCGCAGCAGTAACCAAAAGATGATCAGCGTTCGATGGTGGCCAGGACAAAACTGGAGCGCATGGGACCTCACTATGAAGACATCATTGCGGTAACGCCTATGCAGCCGCCAATCCCAGCCCCCCTTAAGCATGTGTCTCGAACACCAGCCACACCAGCAGTTGCAAAAGCTCTGACACGTTTGCAGTGTTGGCCAGGTGAGCAGCGTGTCGCGGTAGGGCTCTCCGGCGGTGTTGATAGTTCCCTCAGCGCGGCCCTACTCGTGCAAGCGGGCTGGCAGGTGGAAGGTCTCACTCTCTGGCTGATGAGTGGCAAGGGCGCATGCTGCAGCGATGGACTTATCGATGCCGCCGGCATCTGTGAGCAACTCAAAATCCCTCATCATGTGGTGGATTCACGCGCCACATTCCAAGCAGAAATCGTCGACCAACTCGTACAGGGCTATCAACAAGGGGTGACACCGTTACCTTGCTCACGCTGCAATCGCTCGGTGAAATTTGCGGCAATGCTCAGCTGGGCTGAAAAAGAACGCCAGTTACATCGCGTTGCCACAGGTCACTATGCCCGTATTCGCCATCGCGAGGATCCAGAACCTCAACAAGCCTTACCTGGGGATTCCATTGGACGGCACCAGCTTTTACGTGGTCTCGATCAGAACAAAGATCAGAGTTACTTCCTCTATGACCTTTCTCAAGATGTGTTGGCAAAGGTGATCTTTCCCCTAGGGGAGCTCACCAAAGCAGAGACCAGACAAGAAGCAGAGCGTTACGGCCTACGCACAGCCAAGAAAGCAGAAAGTCAGGATCTTTGCCTTGCTGATCACTACGGTTCAATGAAAGCCTTCCTTGACAATTACCTACCTGCCAGACAAGGCGAGATTGTGCTGCAAGACGGCAAAGTCGTGGGTGAACACGATGGAATCGAACATTTCACCATTGGCCAACGCAAAGGCCTTGGCGTGGCCTGGCGAGAGCCTCTGCACGTGGTGCAACTAGACGCGGCAGCAAATCGCGTCATCGTTGCCCCTCGAGCAGAGGCGGGGCGCGACAGCTGCGTTGTGGGTGCAGTGAACTGGATTTCGATGGCACCGCCAAGCAGCGCCATCAATGTGGAGGTGCAAGTGCGTTACAGAAGCGGACCCGTTGCCGCCCAGCTCACCCCTATCGAAGCCACAGCAGAGGACATTGCCGCCGACCGTCCTCACCGCTGCAGACTGACCTTTAACGAAGAACAATTCTCAATCACACCTGGTCAGGCTGCAGTATTTTATGCCGCTGACGCAGTCCTCGGCGGTGGCCTGATCCAGCAAATCAACGCAGCATCAAGCTGATCAGCTAGGAGCGAACACGCGACCAGCCCAGCCCAACCACTGCAAAGAGCATCAAGCCAATTAAAGGTGCCTCACGCCAGCGGGTGTAACCGCTGATGCCTTGATGAAGATGCAAATCCGCCAGGCCAACCCCCTCTGTAAAAGGAGCCAGCAGTTGCTGCTGCTTGCCTTTCGCCAAAACCAAAGCAGAGGGGCCTGTGTTCGCAACGCTGAGTAGATCACGGGCCGTTTCGATGCTGCGCAGCTGTGCCAAAGCAATGAACTGCCGCTGCAAGGAAAAGGGATAGGGATCAAGATTGGCTACCGCCAGCAACCATTGCGCTCCATCAGCGACAGCCTGGGCTAAAGCAGAACCATCACTGAGCTCATAACAGATGGCCACGGCAGCGGTAGGACCTGGCCACTGCAACAAGCGCGAAGCAGCACCAGGTTGAAGACCACCAACAGCTGATAAGCCACGAAAAACACCACCAGGCAAAGCCGGTAGCCATTCCCCCAGCGGCACCAAACGGTGTTTGTCAATGAATGCAGAAGCCAGCCTTGCGCCGCGATCTACCACCAACAAAGCACTGCGTTGCTGACCGCGCAGCCAGCGAAAACCACCGCTGAGCAGGGGGAGCGGAGCCGGCCTGAGCAACACCTCATCAGGGGGGAGAAGGCCTTCTGGAGCCACCAACCAGGCAGCATCAAGCTCCTCAGCTCGATCGAGAGCTTGTTGAAGAGCCTCGGGAAGGCGACGTTGCTGCTCCTCAGAAAACTTGCTGCGCGTAGGGATAGCGGGCTGCCAAGCCGCAACCGAAATGGGTGCGGATGCATCTGTTGAACGCAACAAACTCCAGCCACAACCATGGGCCAAGAGCAAACACAGAAGCCCCACCAGCAAAGAACGACGCCAACCAACTCCACGACGCCAGGCCAGCGCCGTACGCCATAACCACCAACCGATCAGCAGCTGAAGCGTGGCTAAACCTCCAGCCCCAAGCCAGCGGGCCAAACCAGCCAAGGCTCGATCACCGGGCAAAAGGCTGCCGCCAACGCCAATCCAGAACAAGGGTGAACGGGCCAACAGCACTTCCATAAGCCCCCAGATCGATGCCATCAGCAGGGCATGAAACACCTGAGCGCGGATGCCTGCTTCTCGCGTTGTCAAATGAGCAATCCAGATTGCCAGGCAAGCCCAAAGCCCCACAAGCAATGCTGCGGCTGCACCGCAAAACAACCAAATTGATGCAGCGATAGGAAAACTCAGCGGTGCAGGCACGCCAACCCAAGTGAGTGGATGCAACGCCAACAACCAGCGATGGCTGAGCAGCACAGCCACCAAACCCCAAAGAGAGGCTGCAACTGGAAAGCGACACGCCGACCAAAGCAAGGCCAGGGCCGGTGCCATCCAAAGCAGCCCCCCCTGGGCAAGAGCAATCCCTGCCAAGACACCACCAACCGCCCCCTGCACCAGCGCTAGGGATCGGTCATTGCCCATGGTCAACACCAAACACCAAACACCAAAGCCATCTTGACGCGATCGGAGAACGTCCACAGGTTGCAATGGATTGAGCCAAACCTTTCCAGCAGCTGTTGCTACCGAGCCTTGGCAACACGAGCTTGGTTGCTGATCGCCTCAGCAATGACGCCAAGGAAGCAGAATCAAGTTGCTATGAAATTTAGGGAAGCAAATGGGATCAGAGATAGTGATCTTCAGTTCAAGTTCTGAGGGTTAGTTGAGGGGATAGCTGATTGTGCTGATCCGGCAGAGCAAGCGTTTGCTAGATCGGGGTGCGATCCGCGGCTTCCGCGAGGTGAATACCCACGTGGAGGTGCTTTTGAAACCGCTGAGCTGCTCCTTCATCAGTGCGATGGCGTCACCGGGACTTATATGGCCAGAATCAGTAACCGCATGAACCAGGTCATGAAGGTGCTGACCATTATCTCCAGCATTTTTGTGCCGCTCACGTTCATCGCCGGGGTTTACGGCATGAATTTCAACCCCGATAAATTTCCATGGAACATGCCAGAGCTGGACGCCTATTACGGCTATCCACTCTGCTTGGCCTTCATGCTGTTGATTTCCCTGCTGCAGATTTACTGGCTCTGGAAACTAGGTTGGCTACAGGATTGGACGGGAGTGCGCTGATCTCGAAAATTTTTTATGTCAATCGTCTTATAAAGTCATGAGTGGATTTTTGTTGTTCTTGCTTTATGCAGGATTAATGACATTTGGTCAATTTCTTTTTAAGCAAACTGCTGAGCAGTTCAAAACCTTATCGCCTGTAAGTGTATTTGACTCGATTGCTTTTTTGATTGGCAGTCCTCGTTTTTTGAGTGCTTGTGTCGTTTACGCAGCCGCTACGTTGCTGTGGGTAGTTGTGCTCACCCAGTTTAATCTTTCAGTGGCCTATCCGGTTGTGATCTCTTTGTCGGTGCTCTTTACTGTTTTGATTGGAGTCATTGTATTTTCAGAGCCATTGACGATCTATGGGGTATTAGGATTGGGAAGTGTCGTTATAGGTATCATGTTTCTGGCGAAGAACGCACAATGAAAGGCAGTACCTCCCAGTTTATTGCACCTCGACTGGGTGGATTTGCTGAGCGAGTGGCATTGAGGGTACGCAAGAAGATATTTGCTGATGCCATGCATGTTTGCAGGCCACAGTCAAATATTAAAATCCTTGATATTGGCGTTACAGATGACGAGAGCGCTGACTCTAACTTTTTCGAAAAACTTTATCCCTATCCATGGCAAATTACAGCTGTTGGATTGGAGGATGCTTCGTTTTTGGAGGACCAATACCCTGGTCTAGTTTTTGTAAAAGCCGACGCTTGCGATTTGCCTTTTATGGACAAAGCATTTGATTTTGCATTTTGTTCAGCAGTGATTGAGCATGTTGGCTCAAGGCAGAGGCAGAAACTATTGATTTTAGAGGCGGTACGGGTTGCTAAAGTTGTCATGATCAGCACACCAAATAAATGGTATCCAATTGAGTTTCATACGTTAACGCCTTTCCTGCACTGGCTTCCACCAAGGGTTTTTAGGTTTTTTCTGAAGGTAACAGGAAGAAAATTCTTTTCCAGAGAGTCAAATCTCAACCTGCTTTCAGCTCATTGTATTGAGAACATGTGTCATTCTGAGCATCTAAACTTTTCGGTTTATCATCAAACTCTACTAGGGATAACAAGCAACTTAGTGTATACCATTAATGATTATTCTGTCGCCTGATGCTTATCATTGATTCAGCAATTTGAATGACGACAGCTTGGATGCTGTTTGATAAAATGCAGCTGAAATCAAAAGCATCACGCATCCGATGAAGCCGTATGTCTGTGCTTCGGCGGACGCAAGTGTTCCTTGTGCTGCTTGATGGGGTAATCCAGTCAAGGATACCGTTGAAATGCCCAGCATGACTGCTGAATACCTGAACAATCGATCGGCACCCTGGTTGAGTCCTAATAGTGATCTGAAGGTGGATCTTTGGCTTCCGGCTTTGGTTTTGTAAAGTCCAAGCTGGCAGTACAGCGTCTCTTGTGTGAGTACATAGTCTGATACCACGTTCGCCGATAAAACAGTGCTTGAAATAGTATTAGTTAGAGACAAGAAGTTGATGAGTTGATTTGAAATGGCGCGTAACTGTCATCAGTTCCTGCGCTGAACTGACCCAGGTATTCTTGAACATTAAAGAGTCAGAATACGCCAGGTATCGTGTGACTTATTAGTGCAGTTTTAGTGGTCTTGATGAAAAATGTAAGGTCTTTATTTGCTGGCTTTAAACACTCTAACAACCCTCCTCATTTTTTCCAAAATTCTTTTCATTCGCCTCGCGTCTGACAACTCTCGGCCTCACAGGTTTGCCAGAAAGGCGCAAATTTTTTATTAGTCGTATCGTATGACTCTTCATGGCTACACTGCCTTGTACATACACCGACTGCGTCCAAATCTCGTTTTGATCTTGTTGTACAATTTATAATTGGTCGTGTAGCAATTAGTAAGTGTTTGTTCTGGCGCAGGCCGTGCCTTTACCCCAACAAGCTGAATTTGGCGTTTTCGGAAGTCCCCCGGTGTAACAATAAATATATGCAGCGGAATAGCCGCTAGGAGAACAACCAGAAGAAGAGCCAGAAGAACCATCATGAACCCTAACGTCTCTATGTTTAACGGCTTCTGTTAGTGCTCGGATAACAGGCGCCTTCCATTCTTTCTTGGGACTGAGAGTCGCGTAGTTATTGTTACCAAAGCGATAGCTGATGTTGCCTGAAACTCGAGTATCAAAGGCTTCGTCATAGGAGAGATTAACGCCAAGGGTTAAACCACTGCTGATTTCATAGGAGAGCTGAGCGAGAACACCGCTTGCATCGTTAGCGGTGAAGTCATCACCATGCTGGTAGTAGTAACCAATGGAGGCATCCCACTCGGGGTTGATGGAATAGCCAACATCTAAGCCGTAGGTTTTTAGAGCACCGCCCAGATAGCGGCTGTTCAGGCGTTGTTCTGTATCACCAATAGGGAAAAGGCCATAGGCATTGAAGTTCCAGCTATCAGAGACAGCTTCTAAACCAGCGGCTATTTGAGAGAAGAAAACATCACGCTTGCCTGTGACATTGACACTGGTATCAACATCACCAGAATTCATCTGCCGGCTGTCATAGCCAGCATTCACTCCATACATCCAGCTGCGATCACCATTGAGCCAGCGATAACCCAAGCGGGTTGAGGTGGAGATGGTGGTACCAGCGACATAGGTATTAACGATGCTGCTTTCACCCTCACGGTCAGAGAAGTTGGCATTGGCTATGGCATCGATAAACCAAACACTGTTCTCACCAACAGCAATGGGAAAAAACGCGCCAATACCAGCTTGGTTCGGTGTACCTGCTCCTTGCAGAGCGCCCTGAAAACCCCAGCGGAATCGCACAGCATCTTTGAGGTTGATCTCCATCACCCCCAGATCTGCTGCACTGCCTTGTTCTTCCTCTTGAGCGGCGACTGGCTGAAATGGAGAACCAGCTAAGGCAAGAGCAGCAGCACCAGTAAGCGATAAGGAGAGGCGAATCGAACGCTGCACTGGATTTAAACGCTTATAATATCAACTAATAATGCTGCCAAGACTGGCTTGCAGAGCAGCGATTGAGGCAGTTGTTTGGTTAGCGGCACTAACAATAACAACCTCAACAATTGATCTCACCAGGCCAACAACGATTGCCATGGGATTGGGATGCAAGGCTTAATCAAATTCCACAACTGTCTGCTAGACCTGAACTTAGGGAGAATATGGCACAGATCAACCACTATTAAGGCTTCATTCTATCGTCAATTTTTGCTGGGTCCTCAGTCACATCAAGAGATCAATTTTATATCTATGTCTTCAAGAAGAGGTAAACCTTAGATGCCTAAATCAACCACAAGCTTCTGCCCTACTGGAAGCCATATTCAAGTGCCTGCGTGGTAAAATTCCTGAGCTAATCCAATCAATGCCTCTCAAGCTTGAACGTAAACGCGGCAAGATTTTTCTAGGGTTTCGACTTAGCTAGCCAGAAAGACTTCGATGAACTGCTCTGCAGGGTCAACTAGCTGGAGCAGCAGCAAAGGCAACTGAAACAGCAGAAATCACCCAAGCACAGTCGAAAGCTGCATCTCCTGCCAGAATCATGTTGATTGATCATTGAGATTCAGTGCGCGACATCTTCATCAGTGCAGCCGTCTTTGTGGTGTGCGTGGTTGTGGCCTTTGTCAGCCAGATCTTGTCACCCTCAGTTGTGGTCGCCGACAGCAATGTGAATGCCGTTCAGGCAGAGGTGCGAACTGGCGAGCCAGCTGCTTTGAGCATGGCAGTGCTTGAACTCGACCCCGACGATCCCAACCCAACACTATTCAAGATGGCGATCAACGGCTCCAAGGCAGATGCTGCTGAAATCGATGCCACGCAAGCCAATGCCTCAGCCCTTGGCGGCCCAATCGAAGCAGAACCATCCCAACTAACAGCCAGTGGTCTGAGCATCACTGACCTCAAGATCGGCGATGGCCCGGAGGCCACAGCAGGCCAAACCGTTTCCGTGAACTACCGCGGCACACTGGAAAACGGCCAGGAATTCGACAGCAGCTACAAACGTGGGCCGTTCGAGTTCCCCCTAGGTGCTGGACGAGTGATCAAAGGCTGGGATGAAGGCGTTGCTGGCATGAAGGTGGGCGGCAAGCGCAAGCTGGTCATCCCCCCAGAGCTTGGCTACGGAAGCCGCGGCGCAGGCCGTGTCATCCCTGGCAACGCCACGTTGATTTTCGAAGTCGAACTCCTTGGCATCAAATGATCTAAAGGCTGAATAGAAAATCAAATCAAAAGCAAACCCAATTAGCAATCAGCCTGGGTAGGCTCAGTTTGGCTTTCTCTACCTGCCAGATGTTGCGCTCGGCACTTTCTACACTTCACAGCAACCTGCCGGCCTCTTCGGTCCAGGCTCACTGTGATGGCCCTTGCGGCGTTTACGATCCCGCCTCGGCAAGAGTCTCAGCTGAAGCCGTCGTATCGATGACCAAAAAGCTGCTCGAACTGCAGCCTCCCTCAGGCAACGATCCGGCTGCTTGGGCGGCTTACAACAACACCTTCTCTCGTTTCGTCGCCATCAAGGAAGAACAAGCTCAGCAAACCAAGAACGAACTACTGATCCTCTGGACGGATTATTTCAAGCCAGAGCATCTGGCAACCTTCCCGAATCTGCATGACATCTTCTGGAAAGCGGCCAAGCTCTGCAGCGCCTGCAAGGTCAACATCGATCAATCCAAGGCAGATGAACTGATCAAAGCTGTGGAAGCCATTCACACGATGTTCTGGAAATCCAAGGGTCGCAATGACGCCTGGGTGAGAGCCAGTTAAGCCAACAAACATGATGCCAACAGCGAACTGGCGTTCGCTGTTCCTGCTGCTTTCAGGTCTTCGTCGCCACGCTCGTGTCGATGGAGACTCAATGAGCCCCAGCCTTGCCCCTGGCGACCTGGTGATCTTTCAACCGATCACCAGCCATGACAGGCGGCTCAAGGCAGGCTGTGTAGTGGTTGTCCGTCATCCATTGCAACCAGCAACCCTGCTGATCAAACGCCTGATTGCAATCAACAATTCCGGGCTGGAACTACGTGGTGACAACGAGCGAGCAAGCACAGACAGCCGGCATTTCGGTTTGGTGAATCGCGACAGCCTGCTTGGCATCGCTGAATGCGTATGGCGTGTTCCCTTCAGCGCATAAACGCCCAGTAAATTAGGAAATCAAAGAAGCTGAGGGGATGTTTGCTGCAACCAAAAGAAGCCCGTGATGATCGATAGCCCACCTGTTGATCCAACCAGCAAGGGCAAGGCACGACGCCCCACACGCAATGTGGCTAAGGAAATCGCACCAACAACGGCAACCATCGCTGCGATGGAACCGAACAGATAAGCCGCCATATAGATCAAAGCCCCGAGAGGAGGCAAGGCCAGCGCGGGAATCACTGCAATTAGATGGCTGGCCCCAGCCAAGCCATGAAGGAGGCCAAGACTGCTTGCTGCATGAGCATGTCGCCCGTGCTGGTGTCGACCACGCAGATGCAAGTGAACATGTTGATGGTCATGGGCGTGACCATAGTTTTGTTGATGCGTGTGCTGATGGGTGTGGATATCCAGGCCAAGAGCAGTACGAATCGCCATCGCTCCAACCACAAGCAAAGCCACTCCCACGCAGAATTCGGCCCAGGAGGACACGCGCTCGATATGAACGAGGTCTTTCAAAACAATGGCAATGGTTGAAAGAACCAGAACACCTGTTGAATGGCCAATCCCCCAAGCAAGGCCACTGCGTAATGCCGTAGCCGGTTTACGTAATGCGCTCGGTGCGATGGCAACAAGATGATCAGCACCACCCACCACATGAAGGGCTCCCGCAGCGAAGCCCGTGAGGATGCTGATCAGCATGAAATCGAAACAGTCAAGAGGAAGTCTGACGGATTGAGGGTGGAATTGCGCTGATGCCACTGCTGAACAGATCAAGCGCAATAAGCATTGTGGGCAAACTCTGCTCATGCATGGGCCTTGAGCTGTTCATCGCGCAGAGAAGCAAGGAACTAAACACAACAGTCGCTTGCCTCTTGATCCGCAAATAAGCGCTGCGAACGCTCGTTAATTAGAGATCTCATCTGATTATCAAAGTCGTCGTCTGCAAGCAAGCGCACTGATTTCTCAACATGATCTGCAGGTAAAGAGGCAATCAGCTCAGGCAAATCAAGAACATCGAGCATTGCCAATTTGTGTCGTCATCACATCAAGGCTGTTGAATCGAAACAACAGGACCACCCCCTGGAAAATGCCTGAAATATGTAGACAATCAGAAACAGAAGGAGGACACCTATGAGAAACAAACAGAGTTAACGCATCAAGGAAGCAGCGAAAGATCTCGAGAAACCGCCAATCAAAACAAGGAACTTAAAGACACTCACCAAGACCTCAACCAAGCTCGTCTTGAGCTCAAAAAGCAACGGCTCATCCTTAACTCACAGCAAGCTCAGATCAACCTCTTGCTGTGGTAATGCATCGCAACGATTCCTCAAATAAAAGAAAAAAGTGATTAGCTGTTGCTCGTTCCTTCGTTACCAATCATCAGCTGCTTTAAGCCAGCACAAACATCCGACTGACGCATCAGGGCTTCTCCTACCAACACAGCTTCAGCGCCTACTGCCTGAACCCTGTCCAAATCAGCGCGGTTAAACAAGCCCGATTCACTCACCAACAAGACACCCTGCTGCTGCAATCGAGTAGCGAATTGCTTGCTCAGTGTTTCAGTGGTTTCAAGGTCTGTCTCAAAGGTGGTGAGATCACGATTATTGATGCCAATTAGTGGGAAACCACCAAGGTTGAGAACCCGTTCAAGTTCCTCAGCATCATGCACTTCCACTAAAACAGTGAGTCCAAGACTGTTGGCCACCTTGCTCAAATACGTCAGATCCTGATCAGAGAGGATCGCCACAATCAACAAAGCAGCATCTGCACCTGCAGCACGCGCCTGATAAAGCTGATATGGCGTCAGGATGAAGTCCTTACATAGCAGTGGCAGTCCAACCGTCTGCCGCACCTCAACAAGCACCTCAAATCCACCCTGAAAGAAGCTCTTATCGGTCAGCACAGACAAGCAACTCGCACCACCTTCCGCATAGGCATTGGCGATCAAAACAGGGTCAAAGTCCGCACGGATCACACCTTGACTTGGGCTGGCCTTCTTCACTTCAGCAATCACTGCCGGAGCCAGCGAAGCTTGACGCAAGGCTGCAATGAAATCTCGAGGGATGGGCAAGTCTGCAATCTGAGATTTAAGCGTCTCTAGAGGTACGCGCTGTCTTGCCGTCTCAACTTCACGGTCCTTTTCCCAAACAATCTTCTCAAGAATGTGGCGCGGCTCAGCATCGGCGTGGGGAATGGCGTACTGCAAATGCGCCACCTTGACACTTGGATTGGGCGGACGTCTGCGAATCTCCATCGGGTGGTAGTGCAATTAAAAATAGTGAACCGCAGGGCTAAGACCTGCTTGAAGAACAGCGGCCTAGGAAGCACTGGCCGATGCAACAACCGCCTTAGCCAGCTGTTTGGCCGCCTGTTTATAGGCCACTTCCACCACTTCACTCAGCGTGGGATGGGTATGCACTTCAGTTGCCAATTGAACAACGCTTTGACGTCGTGCCACCGCATTGGCTACCTCCTGGATCAAATCAGCGGCATGCAATCCATAGATATGAGCACCAAGAACTTCACCGCTGTCCTTGCGAAACAACAACTTCATCAATCCATCACTCTCCAGCTCTGCTAGTGCTTTGGAATTGGCCTTGAAATAGCTACGCACACTCCCCAACTCAAACCCATCCTTGGCGGCAAGATCTTTAGCATCAGCTTCACTCAACCCCACTGAGCTGATCTCCGGATGAGTGAAGGTCGCCGCTGGAATGCTGCGGTAATCAATCGTGCGGGAGTGTCCCTGGATGTTGTCGACAGCCAACGTGCCTTGTGCTGCGGCTGTATGGGCCAACATCAGCTTGCCAGTGACATCCCCGACAGCCCAAAGATGAGGCAACGGCTTTCCGTTGACCAATACCCTCATGCTGTCGTCGATCGGCACAAAGCCGCGATTGGTCTCCACACCAACCGACTCAAGATTGAGCCCCTTGCTACTTGGCACCCGACCAGTAGCGACGAGCACCGCATCCACCTCCAAGCTATCCACCAGCTCACGGCTTTTCATCTCCGCCAGTTCGATCCTTACCGGGCAGCCAGGGGTGACCTTACTAGCCAGCACACCAGCACGTGCATCGATGTCACGTCCTTCAATCAAATGCCGAGCTGCCATCTTGGTGATGTCGGGATCAAAGGTTGGCATGACCCGATCCAACGCCTCAATCATCGTGACTTCACAGCCGAGAGCCGTATAAACATCGGCAAATTCAAGGCCGATATAACCACTGCCGATGATGGCAATCCAACGCGGTAGCCATTCCAAGTTCACGGCTTCATCACTGGTAAAAACCGTGCGTCCATCGATTTCAATCCCAGGGGGCACGAATGGATCAGAGCCTGTGGCAAGGATCACATCCCTGGCGGTGAGTACCCGATCCACTCCACTTTTTTCTCTCAAGCCAATTCGCTGGCTTCCCTCCAATCGTCCATGGCCCCGCAGGATCGTGACACCAGCCCGCTGCAACGTTTTAGTGAGGTTGCTACGAATCGTGGCCACCAACTGGTTGGCATGGTCAGCAATCTTCTGGCGTTCAAAACGCACAGGTGCAGCATGAATGCCGAAACAAGATAGATGTTCAGCATCAGCCAGCTCACGCACCCTTCCACTGGCAGCAAGCAATGCCTTAGAGGGCACACAGCCTCGATTCACGCAAGTGCCGCCCATATCACCTGATTCCACAATCGCCACCTTGAGGCCATCATCAGCGGCATGCTTGGCGGCATCAAAACCGCCGTAACCCGCACCGATCACGATCACATCGAAGTCGAAACTGTCTTCGCTCACCCGAACTACTGCGTGGAAGAGGTCATTGTGGCTCGTCGCCGCTCAAGCAGTAGTGGCACCGCCACCGCCGCCACGTTGAGCGACTCAACCGCAGCGCTATGCGGCAAGGTGACGCAAGCCGTGCAACACGCCTGCAGATGCGGATGCAAGCCGGATCCCTCATTGCCCAGCACCAACACAGTCGGTTTTCTCCAGTCCAGCTGCCAATAAGGCAAACAAGAATGGGTTGCAGAAGAGCCCGGCACCATGGTGGCCACGACCTGTAAACCGCGACGAGCAGCACATTCAAGTTGCTCAGCTAACTGCTCCACAGCCTCCTGCCCTGATGATCCGAAGCGCTGATAGGGCAACTGAAGGATGGCCCCCGCCGAAGACCTCAGCACTTTTGGGCTGAGCGGATCCGCACCAGATGCAAGCCAAACCTCCTCCACCTCTGCCGCCAAGGCTGTGCGCAGCAAGGTGCCAAGGTTGCCAGGATCCTGCAGCCGATCCAAGGCCAAGACAAACTCGGCTTGATCAACAGCCTGCGGAAGAGAATCAAGAGGCAAAAGGCTCGCCACACCATCGGGGCTGACTGTCGTCAACGAAGCCTCCAAAACACTCGGGGTGACCTGATGAATCAAGGTTTCTGCAGGCAAGGCCTGCAGAAGATCCCCATGGCGCTCCAACCAAAAGTTGGTCGCCACAATCTCTTGAGGACGATGTGTGGTTCGCAACACTTCCTGGAGCAGGTGTGTTCCCTCAAGCAACAACAAAGCCTGCTCTTGACGGCCTTCCCTGCTGGCGAGGAATTTCAATCTCCGCACAAGAGGATTGCGGCGACTTGAAATCAATAGCGAGGCATGAGCTCCGATCTACAGGACCTCAAAATGTTGCTTGCTCACGCACCTTCAAACCTTCATTCAGGACAATCTTTTCGCCATCCAAATCAAGCCCATTGACTGCTGCGATTTCACCCTTCAAGCCTTCAGCAGCAAGGCTTTCGATCATCTTTTTGATAACTTGATCTTCCACAGTTGAACTGTCCATTGCGTCAGGAGTTAGACGTTCAAGAAAGCGACCCACTTTTGAAGCAACCAACTCAGAGGCATTGGTAATCTTGAGCACAATCATGAATCCAGCTTGAGGTTGAGTACTCAATAAAGAATAATGCGGATGGGGAGACTTGAACTCCCACACTATTGCTAGTACTAGTACCTGAAACTAGCGCGTCTACCAATTCCGCCACATCCGCTGGCGTGCGTCGCGCAAGCGACAGGATGACGATAAGACATCGACTGACTGCCAGCTTTATCTCAACCTGGCAGTTGCGAACCAGTTTGAGGGCTGGACGTCTAGACTGTCTCAAGTGAAATTGTCAATATGCCATCGTTCAAGAATAATTAACGGGACATGCCCGCAGCGGTATCCGTATCTCAAGAGATTCTCAAGCCACATCTAGAGATTCAAGGCGGCCATACTCTTTCCAAAGAACTGAAGGTCAGCGGAGCCAAGAATTCGGCCCTGGTGCTGATGACCTCAGCCCTTCTCAGCGAAGGTCCTCTTGAGCTGCACAATGTTCCCCAGCTCACAGACATCCAGGGGATGGCAGACATCCTCGCTTCCTTGGGTGTACGTGTAAAACGGAGTCAGGAGACGGTTTGGTTGCAGGCTGATGACCTTCATCACGCCGAGCCTCCCTACGATCTCGTCAATGGCCTTAGAGCTAGCTTTTTCTGCATCGGCCCACTGCTAGGACGACTCGGACACGCCAAAGTTCCCCTGCCGGGTGGTTGTCGCATCGGAGCACGACCTGTTGTTGAGCACATCAGAGGACTTAAAGCTCTTGGTGCCATGGTGAAAGTTGAGCATGGCGTTGTCACTGCTTCAGTCCCAGGAACGTCACGGCGATTGAAGGGTGCTGCAATCGTGCTCGATTGCCCAAGTGTCGGTGCGACCGAGACGATTCTCATGGCAGCTGTGTTGGCGGAAGGCACCAGCACAATCGAAAACGCGGCACAGGAGCCTGAGGTTCAAGACCTGGCCAAAATGCTCAATGCCATGGGTGCTCGGGTAAGTGGTGCTGGTGGTCCAATCATCACCATCGAAGGCGTTGAACGTTTACAAGGCTGCAACTATTCGGTCATCCCTGATCGCATTGAAGCAGGGACCTTCCTGATAGCAGCGGCAATCACTCGCTCGATCGTTCGAGTCTCACCAGTCATCCCTGAGCATCTCAATGCCGTGCTCCAGAAACTGAGAGATTGCGGCTGCACCCTTGAGATTGACAAGCAAGGAATCACGCTTATCCCTGGAGATCTTCATGGCGTTGACATCATCACCCAACCTTTCCCAGGCTTCCCAACGGACTTGCAGGCCCCCTTTATGGCCCTGTTAACCACAGCCAAAGGCACAAGCGTGGTGACAGAAAAGATCTACGAAAACCGCATGCAGCATGTTGCTGAGCTGCAACGAATGGGCGCTTCGATTCGTCTTCAAGGAAACACGGCTGTGGTCGAAGGCATCCCCCAGCTCAGTGCTGCACCAGTCAGTGGTAACGACTTAAGAGCCGCAGCGGCACTCGTGTTAGCAGGTCTTGCCGCACGCGGCATCAGTCAAGTTGATGGCCTCAACCACCTCGATCGCGGTTATGACGGGATTGAAACCAAATTGAATGCATCTGGAGCCCATATCCTTCGGCATTAGCCCTCAGGATGACCCTGGCATAACATCACCTCCACGGGAGCGTGGCGGAATTGGTAGACGCACTGGATTCAAAATCCAGCGCCTTCGGGCATGTGGGTTCAAGTCCCACCGCTCCCACTGCTGTGATGGGCACCTACAAACGCTTTCCCGTCACTCTTTTACGCGGGAAAGGATGCTGGGTATGGGATGACAATGGTCGTCAATACCTTGACGCTGTTGCCGGTATCGCGACCTGCTCCCTCGGTCACAGTGACCGGGCCCTGCGCCGCTCTCTTGGCCAGCAGCTGAAACAACTTCAGCATGTTTCCAATCTGTATCTGATTCCTGAACAAGAGGCTCTTGCCCATTGGTTAGTAGAAAACAGCTGTGCAGACAGCGTGTTCTTCTGCAATTCCGGTGCAGAAGCCAACGAAGCCGCCATCAAGCTGGCTCGCAAACATGCTCATCGCCGTCGCGGCATTGATCGGCCAATCATTCTCACCGCCAATTCCAGTTTCCACGGCCGCACACTTGCCGCCATAAGTGCCACAGGTCAACCCAACTACCACAAAGGTTTCGAACCCATGGTTGAGGGCTTTGAATTTTTCCCGTTCAATGACCTCCAAGCCTTCGAGCAGCAGCTAAATCGCCTGGAAGCTCAGGGGCCCTCTGTTGCCGCCGTGCTGATCGAACCACTGCAAGGGGAGGGTGGAGTCAATCCAGGCGAAGCAAGCTTCTTCCGGCGCCTTAGAGAACTCTGTAGCCAGCATCAGATCCTGCTGATCTTTGATGAAGTTCAGGTCGGGATGGGCCGTTGTGGTAACTGGTGGGGGTATCAGCAGCTTGGGGTCGAACCAGATGCCTTCACCTTGGCCAAAGGGCTCGGGGGAGGCCATGCCATCGGAGCGTTGCTTGTCAAACAGCACGCTGATCTTTTCGAACCAGGTGACCACGCCAGTACTTTTGGCGGCAATCCCTTTGCCTGCAAGGCAGCTCTCACAGTTGCCAAGGAGATCGAACGACGGGGTTTGATCTCAAAGGTCCAGCAACGAGGCGCTCAGCTTCGCGAAGGCCTCACCGACCTAGTGCAACGTTTCCCGAGGCAACTCAAAGGGGTAAGAGGCTGGGGGCTACTACAGGGATTGGTGCTCCAAGACGAAAGCACATTCACAGCCCCAAATGTCGCCCAAGCCGCCCTTGAAGAAAAGCTACTGGTGATAGCAGCAGGCCCAAAGGTTGTGCGGATGGTGCCGCCGCTGGTGATTAAACCAAACGAAATCCGCCAACTACTCCAACGCCTGGAGGCCACCCTGGCGCACTTCCGCTAAGTGGACAAACCCACAAGTCCAAGCAGGGAAGATTTAAGCGATCTGATCCCTCGTTTTGATCAGCGGGGGATGGATCTTGGCCTTGAGCGCATGCAACAAGCACTGCAGGCCATGGGAAACCCCTGTGCCTCGATTCCAGCCATTCAGGTCGTAGGGACCAATGGCAAAGGATCCATCGCCAGCTTCATTGCCAGCAGCCTTAAGGCTGCTGGCATACGCGTGGGTCTGACCACATCACCTCACCTCGTGAGCTGGTGTGAACGGATCAGCAGCGATGGTGAGCTGATCTCAATCGTTGAGCTACGCCAACGACTCACCGCCCTTAA
The DNA here is from genome assembly GCF_047304505.1 of Prochlorococcus sp. MIT 1318. Classification (NCBI taxonomy): domain Bacteria; kingdom Bacillati; phylum Cyanobacteriota; class Cyanophyceae; order Synechococcales; family Prochlorococcaceae; genus Prochlorococcus; species Prochlorococcus sp. MIT 1318. The sequence continues at coordinate 2,418,511 of NZ_CP138958.1, forward strand.
ACCCCTTGCCCAAACTCACCGACTCACCCCCTTCGAGCTGTTGATGGCCACGGCTTTTGATCACTTCAGATCCCGCGAGGTAGAGCTGCTTGTGCTTGAGGTGGGCCTCGGAGGACGCCTCGATGCCACCACAGCTCATCCATACAGACCAATCATTGCCATGGCCAACATCGGCCTTGACCACTGCGAACACCTTGGTTACAGCCTGGAAGAGATAACAGCAGAAAAAAGCGCCGTCATCAGTCCTGGGGCTGCTGTTATCAGTGCTCGCCAACAAGCTGAAGTGGCGAGCATTCTTGAAGACAAGGCAAAACATCAACAGGCCCGCTTGCAATGGGTTTCACCCCTCCCAGAACACTGGGACTTGGGACTACCAGGAGTCTTGCAACGACAGAACGCGGCGGTAGCCAAGGGTGCTCTGGAATCCCTGGCCCCACTTGGCTGGCGACTCAATCAAGACGTCATTCGCAAAGGGCTGGCCCACGCCTACTGGCCTGCACGGCTGCAGACCGTTCACTGGCAAAGCCAACCAGTGCTCATTGATGGTGCCCATAACCCACCAGCAGCCGAACGGTTGGCCCACGAGCGGCAGCAGTGGAGCAATCAAGAGTTTGGGGTTTGCTGGGTGCTTGGTCTACAGGCCCACAAGCAAGCACCAGCCATGCTTCGCCATTTACTCAAGCCAAGCGATCTGGCTTGGATCGTGCCGGTGCCGGAACACTGCAGCTGGACGCAGCACCAACTCGCAGCACACTGCCCGGACCTATCAAGCCAACTCCAATCTGCTGACAATGTTGAACAGGTCTTCTCCATCCTGCTCAAACAGAATCGATGGCCAAATCCACCTCCAGTTGTAGCTGGTTCCCTCTATTTACTAGGTGATCTTCTCGCAAAGCAAACCATCAAGGCAGAGTGAAAGGAAGCTGCCGTAAAGCCGATGCCGAGCTCGTTGTCGCAACGTCAAAGCCTGATGAAGTTTCTGGGCTGGATGCTTTGCCTGCTGATCGCTATCCCTGCGCAGGCTCTCGACACCAGTTCAGGGGTTGGTCTACAGGATCGGGCTCTATTCCAAGAACGACTGGACTACACCCTCACCAACCAAAACGGGAAAGACTTCCACGCACAAGACCTCTCCAACTCATCCTTCGCTGGAGCCGTTGCGCGAGCTGCCGACTTCAGCAACAGCAATCTGCGTGGCGCGATCCTCACCCAAGGAACCTTTACCCAATCAAACTTCAACGGCGCTGACCTCTCTGATGCACTGATGGATCGTGTCGACTTCGTCGATACGGATCTGCGCAATAGTGTCCTCAAAGGGGTGATTGCCTCAGGCAGCAGCTTCGCAGGAGCGCAGATTGATGGTGCCGACTTCAGCGATGCGCTACTCGATCTTGATGACCAGCGCCGCCTTTGCCTTGATGCCGACGGCATCAACCAGATCACCGGCATCGCAACCTTCGAGAGCTTGAATTGCTGAACGATTTGCTGTTAAAACCAGCCCCTCAGCTTGCCTGGATTGAGCACACCCTTGGGGTCATAACGTCGCTTAGCCGCCACCTGATCGGCATCAACAACCCCAAGCCCGCCATCCTCAACAGTGATCACATGCGGGTTGAACAAAACAGCCCCAAGCTGCCGACAATCGTTCATTAGCTGCTCCAACGACTGCCGGCCGCGCCAGCGGACAATGGGTAACGCAGCCAGGCGTTGCACACCCTGCTGGCGCACCGACTCCAGATGCCAAAGAAGATCATCGCCCCATTGCTGCTTGAGAACCTGCATCGCAGCTAACTCAGGCTGTGGCAAAAGCATCTGCAAGTAGGTCCAGTCGGGATCGACAGCACGCATGTGCATCGTGGTGTGGTTCCAGGTGAGCTCACGCAACCCTGTGCCACCCCGATCAGCCTCTGGGCCCCATACCTTGCAATGCGCTCCTGCCGCTGCTGCCAGACGCTTCAGGGTGCTAACACCATCGGGAGCGACGAGTAGCAGCAGGCGATGCTGACCATTAGAAGCACCACACCATTGAGGCAGCTGATCGACGATTGGTCTCTCATGCAAGCTACAGAGATGCAGATCAACTGCTGCACGAGCACAGCGGAGCGCAAGGGCCACGGCCTTTGACCAATCCTCACAATCGATCATCACTTCCTGCCAGGGCACAGCCGGAGCGGTTGCCAAGCTCAAGGCCGTGATGATGCCATTGCTGCCGTAAGCATGATTGAGGGCCTCCGATCCAGCCGCATCCAACTGCAACTGTTGGGGCGAATCCTCAGCGGTCACGACCTCCAAAGCCAACAGATGGCCTGGATCCCGCAAGAAACCCCAGCGCACAGAACCAATCCCACCCGAGCCGCCAGCCACGAATCCACCCACCGAAGCACTTCGCCAGCTAGATGGCAGCAGACGCAGCTGCCGACCATGGCGAGAAAGATGTTGATCTAGATCGCGCAGCAAACAGCCCGACTCCACCGTCACTACTCCCGTGTCGGGATCGAGATGCCGAACCTTAGAAAGTGCACCCATCAGCATGACCACCCCCCCCTGGAGAGGAACGCACTGGCCGTAGTTCCCTGTTCCTGAACCTCGCAGGGTTAAAGGGATGCCATGCCTCGTGCAAGCACCAGCCACAACCGCCACCGCCGCCACCGTATGGGGGCGGACAACAACATCGGCGCAACAGCCGTCCAGCTGCTCACGCAATACAGGAGAGAAATCATAGGCATCCCTTGAAAAACGCTTCAACTCAACCTGCGCATCAATGAGCTCCAAATCAGCAACGGCCGTCAGCTCGGCACAACAATCGGCAAGGAGTCTGGTGCTGGTCATCGGCCAAACTGCTAAGACAAATTAATAGCGGCAATCCATCAACAGAGCAAACGTTAAGCAGCCAAGCAACCCTCCAAAGCGGCTAAATCTCTAGACCTAGCAGCTAATTCAACTTTAAAAGCATAAGCAACTAGACCCTACCTAGATCTCCAAAGCCACTATTAGTGACTAGATCTAAACAATATCTCTACCCGTAGAATTATAGTTAAATGTGCAAATTCCACAATCAATACCAGCTTCTCCGTTAAAGTCCATCAGCCTTAACAGGCTCACAATTTTTAGAGCAAGATCTTCTCTTTCAAAAAGGTTTAACACCTTGAACTCCGTCATTACCACGAAGCCATGCTCCCTTCAGCATTACAAATAAATATCTCTTAATTAATTCTTCCATCGCTCAAGCCAAGGATCAAAAAAACACACTAATATTGAATAATAACCCAAAAGACTTCAACATTCAAACAATAAAATACCTGCTCTTTCTTGATTGAGGAAAGACGCTTATTGGTCTAGGTCTTGCAGCCAGTTTCCATCAACAATCACCTGACGGCGGGGTGGAACAGCTAGGGCCTCAGCCCAGCTGCCAGCCTCCAAAAGCAGCAGGTTGGCTGGACTGCCTGGCTGCAATGTTCCCTCCCAAGATAGGTTCATCACCCTGGCCGCCGCTGTTGTGAAAGGAGCAAGCCCTAAGCGCTGCCAAGGTGCCAGATGAGCCAAAGGCAACGAAAAAGCCATCAATGCCAAAGGGTCAAAGTTGCCAACCGGGAACCAGGGATCTTGAACGTTGTCGCCTCCCACAGCCACCGTTACCCCTGCCAGCTGGAGTTGATGGATGGGTGCCAGAGGTCGCTCCACAGGAGTGCGACGAGGTTGCTTCGACAACAACCAGCCATTGGTCAACGGCAGAGACACTACATTAAGTCGATGATGCGCCATCCGATCAGCAAAACGACGCACTGCTCCCGGAGGCAACAACCCCATGCTGCTGGCATGACTACAAGTGATCGGCACTGTGATTGACATGTGATCAAGCACCAGCAGCAGTTGCTTTAAGCCAGCCGCAGGATGGCTTTGCGACTCATCAATGTGAAGGTCAATGCCACAACCCAAGCGATCGGCAAGTTGCAGCATCTGCCGCAATGAATCTCGCGTCTTCCCCGGATCAAAAGGGGGCACAACCACACCACCCAGCAGACCTCCTACCGCTGCGACCCGACCCGCTAGCTGATCGCCTTCGCGGGTGCTCCAGTGCTCAATCGGCACCAGAGCGACCCATTGCAACTCCATCCACTCTTGCCACTGACGCTGTAGATCCAGCAAAGCCTCCCAGCTGCTATCGGTAGCTGGACCAAGGCTGTCGACATGACTGCGCATGGCTCTCAAGCCATGTCTCAACGCAAGCTTGAGAGATCTCTCAGCACGCTGCCTCACCCCAATCAACGTGCGGCTTTGACGCTCCTTAAAGTTCGCAACCATGGCACCGCCATAGGTGCCCTGCAGGTTGGGGAACTCAAGCCAGGTGAATGCCTTGTCAAGGTGAGCATGGGGCTCTGCCAACCTCGGCAAAAGCATCCGCTTCGGCGATAAAACATCAGCATCAATCAGCTCAAAAGAGCAAAGGCGCCCGTCCTGCCAACAAATGCGCAGAGGACATAGACCCTCAGCGGTAACCCGTGCTGATAAGACATCCACTTCCCGTGTCAACAAAACACGCGGCACCCAAGCCTCTAGGCATCCCTTGCGCTCCTGGCTCACTCCACATTGCCCGGATCCGTCCGAGTCTGAATGGTCAGGAAACGCCCAGCGCCCGCAATAGTTCTCACGGTGTAGGAGGGCAGACGCATCTTCGGGAGCAAATTCCGACCATCCAACTTGGTCGTGTAAAGACTGCCCAAACCAAAATTGAGTCTTGTGGTGAACTCTCCTGCAACGGATGCCAGCACCGGCTGTTGCGCTGCGATCAGCTCTGGACAATTTCTAATCCAAAGCCTCAACACCATCGGCAGCCCCTTCTGCTCACATAACTCCTCAGTCGCAAGTTCCACCAACTGATCACCTGCATAATCGCTGTAATCCTCCATGGAAGGGTTGGTCCAAACCAACACCGCACCACAACCTGCAAGGACTAAAACACCAGCCAGCCATGGTCCGGATAGCCAGCAACGTTGATCAAATGGGTTCTGCAGGATGGCTTCAAGGCGAATTGGTAAATTCTTACCGACGCGGCGGGCGTCGCCAAGTGGTTAAGGCAGCGGCTTGTGGCGCCGCTATTCGGGGGTTCGAATCCCCTCGCTCGCCCTCAACTTTTCCATGGCTTCACAAGAGTCAAAGCCTCCAAAACGAGCAAGCCCCAACTGCAACGCCTAGAAGCTCTTCGAAGCCTGCTAAGCGGTGTGATCGCCGCCTTCACTGCTAGAAGAAGGCCAGCTGATCATCAAGGCCAGCCAAATTAAGCTGAATACCAGTGGCAAACAGCATCTACCAGCAATGCTGAAGACACTCCAACGGCTGAGCAACTCAAGTAAATAAATAGCGCTCACAGACCTCATCTCCAAATCAACACAATCCATCAGGGCTCGACACACTGAAGGAGTTGATGAGATTGTTTCGATCGTTCCCTTCGCCTCTTGCCTTGGTAGCCACCTCCGCTCTCGCTAGTAATCCGGCAACAACCGCACAGCATCAAGGCAGTTTCTGGATTCAAACCTTCGGTTGCCAGATGAACAAGGCCGATTCAGAGCGCATGGCCGGAATTCTTGAGGCGATGGGATACCACGAGGCGCCAGCAGAACTAGAAGCTGATCTCGTGCTCTACAACACCTGCACAATTCGCGATAACGCCGAGCAGAAGGTTTACAGCTACCTAGGACGCCAGGCCCGCCGCAAACGAACACACCCCCATCTGAAGCTGATCGTTGCCGGTTGCGTAGCGCAACAGGAAGGAGAAGCGCTACTGCGACGAATCCCTGAACTCGATCTTGTTATGGGGCCCCAACACGCCAACCGCCTTGAAGCCCTACTCACACAGGTGGACAATGGTCAGCAGGTTGTCGCCACAGATGACAACCACATTCTCGAGGACCTCACCACAGCTCGACGGGACAGCACAATCTGCGCCTGGGTCAATGTGATTTACGGCTGTAACGAGCGTTGTACCTATTGCGTGGTGCCCTCCGTTCGGGGGAAGGAGCAATCAAGATCGCCAGAGGCGATCCGACTGGAGATCGAGGGCCTGGCCGCCCGTGGTTTTCGAGAGATCACATTGCTTGGCCAGAACATTGATGCTTATGGACGCGATCTGCCCGGGATTACCCCTGAAGGCCGCCGCCAAAACACACTCACCGATCTTCTCCATCACATTCATGACGTGGAAGGAATCGAGCGCATCCGCTTTGCGACAAGCCATCCGCGCTACTTCACGGAACGATTGATCGAAGCTTGCTTTGATCTACCCAAAGTGTGCGAACACTTCCACATCCCTTTCCAAAGCGGTGATAACGACCTGCTTAAGGCCATGGCTAGGGGTTACACAGTGGAGCGTTATCGACGCATCGTGAACCGAATCCGCGAGCTTATGCCCGATGCCGCTATCAGTACTGATGTGATCGTGGCCTTCCCAGGCGAAACCGACGCCCAGTTCCAAAACACCTTGAACCTCGTCGAGGAAGTGGGTTTCGACCAGGTAAACACCGCAGCTTACTCCCCCCGTCCAAATACGCCTGCAGCCACCTGGAGCAACCAACTCCCCGAAGCGGTGAAAGTGGAGCGACTCAAGCAACTCAATGCGCTGGTTGAACGCGTAGCCCTGCAGCGCAATAGCCGCTACTCCGGCAAGGTAGAGGAGGTGCTAGCCGAAGGGATCAATCCCAAAAAACCACAACAGCTGATGGGACGCACCCGCACCAACCGGCTCACATTCTTTGCGGCCGAAGGACCCCAAGGTTGCCGCTATAGCCCAGGCGATCTCGTCGACATTCAGATCAATAGTGTGCGTGCTTTCTCCCTGAGCGGAACCCCTTGTGAGCAAACCAGAAGTCGGCACTGATACCTTTGGTCGCTAACACCCAAGGCCTTGCAGGATCTCCATGCCTTCCTCCCGCACCTCTGTAGGCGTGGTGTTCGGCGGCGCGTCCGAGGAACATGCCGTTTCAATCCGATCAGCCATCACAGTGGTCGGTGCCCTACGCAGCGAAGTGAACACCAATCGCTTCGAGGTCATTGCGATTTACATCGACCAACGAGGCCGCTGGTGGCCAGCATGCGTGGCTGAAGCAGTGCTGAAGCAAGGTCATCCCGCCAAACCGGAACAACTGTCGACGCCCCTTGCCCCGCAGGGCTTTACCAAACTGCCTGAGGGGAGCGAAAGGGTACAGGTCTGGTATCCAGTTCTGCATGGTCCCAATGGCGAAGACGGCACCGTGCAAGGCCTGTTCACCCTGATGGGAAAACCTTTTGTGGGTTCAGGCGTACTCGGCTCTGCCCTCAGCATGGACAAGTTGGCCATGAAAGCCGCCTTCGCTGCAGCAGGGTTACCCCAGGTGCCTTACGTCGCCGTTGATGCCGCAGATCTCCTCGACACTGAATCGCGTCAAGGCGTCGCCAAAAACTTGGAGGCCAAACTCAAATACCCATGTTTTGTCAAACCCGCCAACCTGGGTTCTTCAGTCGGTATCAGCAAAGCTCAAAACAGCAACGAGCTGCTTATCGGTCTCGACAAAGCTGCCAGCCTTGATCGGCGCATTGTGGTGGAGCAGGGAGTGAGCGCAAGAGAGCTTGAATGCGCTGTCCTAGGCAAGCGTGAGCTGCAAACCTCTGTCGTAGGGGAAATTTGCTTTGATGCGGACTGGTACGACTACGACACCAAATACAGCGAAAATTGCAGCCATACGCTCATTCCAGCGCCTCTACCAGAGGGAGTTGAAGCACAAATCCGCACACTGGCGTTACAAGCCTGTCGCTGCGTAGCCGCCCATGGCATGGCCAGGGTCGACTTTTTTTACAACGCTGCACGCAATGAAATTTGGCTCAATGAGATCAACACCCTGCCAGGCTTCACATCTCAGAGCATGTATCCAATGCTCTGGGAGGCTTCTGGTGTAACGCTCGAAGAGCTCGTGAGCCAACTTGTGATCACAGCGGGAGAATAAACAAGTTCCAACTTGATGGCATTCCGGACTTCCATCTTTGACCTGCCAATGATTCACGGTCTGCTCTGGTTCCCCCTGCTCCTGGTATTTGTGCTTCTCACTGCTCTCGGGTGGCTAGAGAGGCGGCGGCAAAACCTCTTCCGCGTCTGGGCTGAGGACTCTGAGCTATCCAAACTTGACGGCTCAGGAGCTGCTCGACTGAAACAAGGCATGCTCAGCTGGAGCAGCTTTGAAGCAGGCCGTTTTCAAGAGCAGGGCAACTTTGAAGTCACCAAATTGGAGATGCTGGAGCTGATGGCCCTTACCTCAGGGGAAGCCCCTCTCACCCAAGAATCTCAGGGCCGTTGTCGACTTCGGCTAATCGGCAATGGCCAAGAAATGGATGTGCCCTTTGCCGATGCAGAACAGGCTCGCCGTTGGGTGGATCAGCTGATGGCCAGGGCACGCTGTGACCTGTGAGATCATCCACCCCTGATCGACGGCCTGCAAACGGCCCAGGGGTAGAGAGGCGGCGCCGGTTGCGCCAACAACGCCGCCGAGAGCAACTGATCTACCTCTGGCGAATGTTGACATTCATCTCTATTGCCGCAGGCCTGGGATGGGTACTACTCAGCCAAGGATGGAGCCTCAACAACGCGAAGCAAATCCATGTGCAAGGCAGCCGCAACATCCAAACAAACACCGTGATCAAGGCCGGTGAGCTCCAGTTTCCCCAACCACTTCTTGGTTTCAACCCCAAAGAACTAGAGCAGACCCTGCTGAGCAAACTGCCGCTCAACTCGGTCGTCGTGCAAAGGCGCCTACTCCCTCCAGGAATCGATGTGGCTCTTCAAGAACGAAAACCCGTTGCTTATGCACTACGAAAACGCGCCTATGGCCAAGAGCAGGGCATGGTCGACAGCACTGCGATGTGGATACCACTCAACGTGGCAAAACAAGGCGAGCGTCCCTCTACAAACTTGACTGTGGAAGGCTGGACGGCCAGCAAACGGCAAGCCATTTCCCAGGTACTGGAGCAACGAAATCAGCTTGGCAGCCCCCTAGAGCGAATCCTCGTGGCTCCTAATGGAGAGCTCAGCCTGCAAACCAAGACCCTTGGCCTGATCCAGCTAGGCAGCAATAGCACCCTGCTGAAGGAGCAACTAGAAACTGTGGCCCAATTGAGCAAAACCCTGCCGTCAAGTTTTCGCCATAAACCAGGCACAACCATCGACATGAGCGATCCCTCCAAACCGGAACTGCAAATGCCCCAACCTTCTAAGTGAGGTCAATCGTCCTGCAAGGCATGCCAAGCAAAAGAAATGCCAGATGAGCTGAAATCGCCAAATGTCCGCTGCAGAGATGGCGCAAAAAATCAACTGTGTTGAAACTTTCAGCGAAAAGCTCCAACACGGACATAATGCATCAACACCTCAATGGTTCGACATCGACAATGGAGATGGCGATCAAAAACATGTCCATGTCCACCTCCATGGAGACCGCAGGGATCCTTCCCAGCCAATCAGCTCGCATTGAAGTAATTGGCGTCGGCGGAGGCGGCAGTAATGCCGTCAACCGCATGATTCTCAGTGACCTCGATGGTGTGAACTATCGGGTCATGAATACGGACGCTCAGGCCCTGCTTCAGTCTGCAGCCAGTAACCGCGTGCAGCTGGGTCAGACCCTTACCAGAGGGTTAGGAGCTGGAGGTAATCCCAGCATCGGTCAGAAGGCGGCGGAGGAATCTCGAGCAGAACTGCAACAAGCTCTGCAAGGAGTCGATCTCGTCTTCATCGCCGTTGGCATGGGTGGCGGGACCGGCACTGGGGCCGCTCCAGTGGTTGCCGAAGTTGCCAAAGAAAGCGGCGCGCTCACTGTGGGCATCGTCACCAAACCCTTTAGCTTTGAGGGACGTCGTCGCATGCGACAGGCCGCTGAAGGCATTAGCCGCCTGGCCGATCATGTGGACACCTTGATTGTGATCCCCAACGACCGCATTAAAGACGTCATCTCCGAAGCTCCGCTTCAAGAAGCCTTCCGAAGTGCAGATGACATTCTGCGTATGGGTGTTAAAGGCATCAGTGACATCATCACCTGCCCTGGCCTTGTCAATGTGGACTTCGCCGACGTGCGTTCGGTGATGACCGAAGCCGGCACGGCCCTGCTGGGGATTGGTGAAGGTTCAGGACGTTCCAGGGCGATAGAAGCAGCCCAGGCTGCCATCAGTAGTCCGCTACTGGAAGCGGCCCGCATCGACGGAGCCAAAGGTTGCGTCATCAACATCAGCGGCGGTCGCGACATGACCCTTGAGGACATGACCTCCGCATCGGAAGTGATCTACGACGTGGTCGATCCAGAAGCCAACATCATTGTTGGGGCTGTGGTGGACGAAAAACTCGAAGGTGAAGTTCACGTCACCGTGATCGCCACAGGATTTGAAGGCAACCAGCCTTACCGGAGCGAACGCTCAATCAACAAGATTGCCTCTCAATCGATCTATAGCCAGCCTGAAGCCAACGAATCAGGCGCACGAATTCCCGAATTCCTGCGTAAGCGTCAACCTCGCAACGATAACGAGATCTAACCTTCGTCCATGAGGGTGACCCGGAGTCCACGCCTGTCACGAGCATCCCGTGTGGCTGCTCCCTTCCGGTCCTGACCAGATTTAGGCGTCGCGGCCGCATGGGTCCGAGTCAACACGATGCTAGCAATGGACCCTCAAGGGCCTGGAGAAGCAGATGCGCCCCAGCGAATTAACTCAACTCAAGCAGGACGGGCGAGCGATCAGCATCCTCACAGCCTGGGATGGCATAAGCGCGGCCTTGGTTGAGGCCGCTGGAGCCGATGTGGTTCTAGTAGGAGACTCGCTAGCGATGGTGGCACTGTGCCATGCAACCACCCTGCCTGTGACAGTGGAGCAGATGCTCCACCACACCCAAGCGGTGGGTCGGGGTTTCACTCGCCCTCTGCAACAACAGCCCCTCGTCGTCTGCGACCTCCCATTCCTGAGCTACCAATGCGGAGAAGACAAAGCTGTAGCTGCAGCTGGAAGCCTGCTCAAGCACTCCTGTGCAGCCGCAGTGAAGCTAGAAGGAGCAGAGCCAGAGGTCCTAGCAGTCATTGAGCGTCTGGTGCGGATGGGGATCCCAGTCATGGGGCATTTGGGCCTCACTCCACAAGCAGTACATCAGCTCGGCTACCGCCGTCAGGCGGAGGACCCTCGCAGCCAAGCGCAAATGCTGCAACAAGCAAAACAACTTGAGCAAGCGGGCTGTTTCGCCCTAGTGGTCGAACATGTGCCGAGTTCCATCGCTCGTTGCCTGAGTCAACAACTCACCATCCCCGTAATCGGTATCGGCGCTGGCGAAGATTGCGATGGACAGGTAAGGGTCACCGCTGACCTGTTGGGACTGACTCCCAGCCAACCCCCCTTCAGTCCGCCATTGATCCAAGGTCGCCAGCTGTTCGTAGAAGCCCTTCAAGGTTGGGTGAAGCAACTGCATCAGCAGGCAGAGACTGCCACCACAACAACATCTCCACCAGAACCTGATTGCTGATGGCCATCCCCTCGGGGTCACTGAGCTTCCAACGTCGTCCATGCAGCTCTAACCAGCCCCGATCCAACGCCGCCTGCCAGCGCACCTGCAACGACGGCAATAGAGCGTTGCACTGCTCATGAGTCCAGCCCCAAGCCCTACTGAGGGCCTCAAGATCAACTCCCTCACGGCAACGCAAACCCACCAACAACTGTTCATCCAGAGGTAAGGGTCTTGCCTGAGCCGCAACTAGAGAGGAATCCAGCCCTTCTGCCTCCTGAACCTCAATCCAGTTGTAGTAACCATCCCTTGTGCGCGGACGAGCCAGCCTCTCGCCCCAGGGCGCACTGGTCGCACCCTGACCAAACCCCCACCACCCTGCCCCACTCCAATACACGCGGTTGTGGCGCGAGGCGTGCCCTGGTAAGGCGTAATTAGAGATTTCATAGCGGCCAAATCCTGCTTGACGAAGCAAGACACTGGTGGTCTGCATCTGCTCAGCGGCCAAATCATCATCGGGCAAATCCAACTCCCCCCGCCGCTGACGCCAAGCAAATACCGTGCCTGGTTCAACAGATAACTCGTAGATCGAAAGATGAGGTGAACCAGTATCAATGGCCTCAACAAGCTGTTGCTTCCATGCCACCAACTCTTGTCCTGGCAGGTTCTGGATGAGATCCAAACTCCAACTTTTCAGCTCTCCGCATTGATGAGCCTGATGCAACCATCCGCAAGCCTCCAGTAAATGGTGGCGACGATGACGGCGCCCAAGCGTCTCGAGCAGTGCATCATCGAAACTCTGCCCCCCCAAGCTCACCCTGTTAACACCAGCCGCTAGCACGGCCTCTAGGTAAGCCTGATCGAAACTAGCTGGATCCATTTCCAGTGTGATTTCTGCACCAAGCTGAACGCCAAACCGTTGCCGTAGCTGATCCAACAGGGCACCAATCTGAGCTGAGCTGAGTAGAGATGGTGTTCCGCCGCCGATGTAAACCGTGGCCAGCGTTGGCCCAGGCTTGACAAGCGCAATCTCCCGTTGCAATAGCTGCAAATAAGACTGAATCGAGGCACTGCCAGAGCCCTTCGCCCCATTGGCATGATCGCCAAGCGGCACGACAGCAAAATCGCAATAAAAGCAACGCCGATGGCAGAAAGGAATGTGCAGATAGGCACTGCGAGGTGGCAACACAGCAAGACCGTCTCTCATCAATCAATCCGCAAAGGTGCGGACATCTGCCCGGGCCAAGCTCCAGAGGATGGTGCATGCTGCCTGCATCCGGAGCAAGCAGACACGATCTGACCCCATGGTTGACCTGCTCATCCTGGTGCTGTTTCTGATCTCTGGCGCAGCCACTGGCTGGCTAGGAGTTGAGCTGTTGCCCGAACGGCTTCTTGAGCAAACGATCAACATCGATCGACTGAGGTTGGTCCTGAGTGGATTGAGCGCCTGCTTTGGACTTTTGGCTGGATTCTTCTTCCAGCGACTGCGGCAAAGGCTGATGCAGCAGGTTCGCACCATGCCCACCGACCTCTTGGTCAGTCGAGCCGTAGGCCTCATTCTTGGCCTACTGGTTGCCAATTTGCTGCTGGCACCAATCCTGCTTTTGCCCCTCCCCTTTGAAGTGGTGTTGGTGAAGCCTCTGGCCGCAGTAGTGAGCAATGTGTTCTTTGGGGTCCTTGGATACAACCTGGCGGAAGTCCACGGCCGCACCCTGCTACGCCTGTTCAATCCCAACAGCACCGAGGCGTTACTGGTCGCCGATGGGGTTCTAACACCTGCCACTGCAAAGATTCTCGACACCAGCGTGATCATCGATGGCCGCATTGATGGACTACTGGCCTGCGGATTATTGGAAGGTCAGGCAATTGTGGCCCAAACCGTGATTGATGAACTACAACAGCTGGCCGATTCAAGCAATGCCGAAAAACGAGCCAAAGGTCGACGCGGTTTGAAGTTGCTCACTGAATTACGCGAAAGCTATGGAAGGCGGCTGGTTTTAAACAGCACCCGATACGAGGGATCGGGTACTGACGAGCGACTGCTCAAACTCACCGCCGATACAGGCGGAATCTTGATCACTGCCGATTACAACCTCGCCCAAGTCGCCAAGGTCAAAGACCTCAAATCAATCAACCTCAGCGAAATCGTGATCGCCCTGCGACCTGAAGTACAACCCGGCGACGAGCTCAAACTCAAGATCGTCAAACAGGGCAAGGAAGACAACCAGGGGGTGGGCTATCTAGAAGACGGCACGATGGTGGTGGTTGAGGGCGGCAAAGAGGCCATTGGACAGCGGCTACCCGTTGTGATCACTGGAGCGCTGCAAACCCCTACCGGCAGGATGGTCTTTGGTCGGTTCGAGAAAAATCAGCCAACCCGCAAATCAAGTAAGACCAGCGAGCGCCCACCGGCTAACCCCCGCTAGTCTCCAAACTCCGCCAAAGATGTGCTGCAGATGACGGTGTCCGCTCCCTACTACGGCGAATCAACCGTGATGCGTACACCGCCTCCGGATTTGCCATCGCTACTTCTCAAGGAACGCATTGTCTACCTAGGACTGCCCCTGTTCTCCGACGACGATGCCAAGCGGCAGCTGGGCATGGATGTGACCGAACTGATCATTGCCCAACTTCTCTATCTGGAGTTCGACAACCCAGAAAAGCCCATTTACTTCTATATCAACTCCACTGGTACCAGCTGGTATACGGGTGATGCCGTCGGCTTTGAAACCGAAGCTTTTGCGATCTGTGACACCCTGCGTTACGTCAAACCCCCTGTCCACACCATCTGCATCGGCCAAGCAATGGGCACGGCAGCGGTGATTCTCTCGGCAGGCACCAAAGGCCACAGGGCCGCCCTTCCCCACGCCTCAATCGTGCTGCACCAACCTCGCAGTGGGGCCCAAGGTCAAGCGACCGACATTCAGATCCGTGCCAAGGAAGTGCTGCATAACAAGCAAGCCATGCTCAAAATTCTTGCCAGCAATACAGGCCGCAGCATTGAGCAGTTATCAAAGGATTCTGATCGGATGAGTTATCTCACCCCTGGGGACGCTGTCGAATACGGCATCATCGATCGGATTCTCAGCAGCCGTAAAGAGCTACCCAGTTCAGAGTCACTGAACTGAACGATCCGCTGCAACCCTGGACTCAACCCTTCCAGGCTCTCTCAGATCATTCCTAATCCAGTTCTGATTTCCTCCTTTCTTTTTTCACCATGCCGATCGGTACCCCAAGCGTTCCCTACCGTCTTCCCGGCAGCCAGATGGAGCGCTGGGTTGACATCTATACCCGCCTTGGGGTGGAAAGGATCTTGTTCCTTGGCCAAGAAGTCAGTGATGGTGTTGCCAACAGCTTGGTAGCCCAGATGCTATACCTCGATTCTGAAGACAGCACAAAACCGATCTATCTGTACATCAACTCCCCAGGTGGATCAGTCACTGCTGGCCTGGCGATCTACGACACAATGAAATACGTCAAAAGTGATGTCGTAACAATCTGCGTTGGCTTGGCAGCTTCGATGGGCGCCTTCCTTCTCACTGCAGGAACCAAAGGCAAAAGACTCGCCCTGCCCCACAGCCGAATCATGATCCACCAACCGCTGGGTGGAACCAACCAACGACAAGCCAGCGACATCGAAATCGAAGCGCGTGAAATCCTGCGCATCAAAGACATGCTCAACCACTCCATGGCAGAGCTGACAGGTCAGACCTTTGAAAAAATCGAAAAAGACACCGACCGCGACTACTTCTTAAGTGCAGCCGAGGCCAAAGACTATGGCCTCATCGATCGTGTGATTGCCCACCCGAACGAAGCCTAATGCGTTGATTGCACTGAAAACCGAGAAGGACTATTGGGCGCCAAAGCCATGGGGCCCTTGCCTAAGCTCTGGCCTTGCCCTGAACGCAATCCAGCCAGGATGGCCCAGCTCTTCTACGACTCCGATGCCGATCTCGGCCTACTCAATGGCAAGACCGTCGCCATCATTGGCTATGGCTCCCAGGGCCATGCCCATGCCCTCAACCTCAAAGACAGCGGCGTAAATGTGGTTGTGGGCCTATATGAAGGCAGCCGCTCCACCGATAAGGCCCGCACCGATGGACTGGAAGTGCTCAGCGTTGCTGATGCCGCCGCTAAAGCGGACTGGATCATGGTGCTACTGCCAGATGAATTCCAAAAAGACGTTTATGCCAAGGAGATTGCCCCTCATCTGAGCTCGGGAAAAGTATTGAGCTTCGCTCACGGCTTCAACATCCGCTTTGAGCTGATTCAGCCACCAGCTGATGTCGACGTGGTGATGATCGCTCCTAAGGGGCCCGGCCATACCGTGCGCTGGGAATATCAGAATGGGCAGGGCGTCCCAGCCCTATTCGCAATTGAACAAGATGCCTCAGGCCAAGCACGTGCACTGGCCATGGCCTACGCCAAGGGCATCGGCGGCACCCGAGCGGGCATCCTCGAAACCAACTTCAAGGAAGAAACCGAAACCGACTTGTTCGGCGAACAAGCCGTGCTCTGTGGCGGGCTCTCAGAGCTCGTCAAAGCAGGCTTTGAAACCCTTGTAGAAGCTGGCTACCAGCCTGAGCTGGCCTACTTCGAGTGCCTTCACGAGGTGAAGTTAATCGTGGATCTGATGGTGAAGGGCGGTCTCACTGCCATGCGTGATTCAATCTCCAACACTGCCGAATACGGCGACTACGTGAGTGGGCCAAGACTGATCAACGCTGATACCAAAGCTGAGATGAAGCGCATCCTCGCTGACATCCAAGACGGCACCTTCGCTAAAAACTTTGTCGCCGAATGCGAATCAGGCAAACCTGAGATGAAGAAGATTCGCGATCGCGATGCCGCCCATCCAATTGAACAGGTCGGCAAAGGTCTCCGCGCCATGTTCAGCTGGTTGAAAACAGCCTGACCCTGGCCATTCTACTAGTCATCACTGCAGCAGGTCTCGACCTGCTGATCGGTGATCCGCGCTGGTGTCCACATCCCGTTGAGTTGATGGGATCTGTGATCAAACATCTGCGTAATGTTGCCGAAGCGATGGCCGGGAATCGCCCTGTGCTGCTGCGGGTTGGCGGCGTTCTGATCACCGCTGTGCTGATCAGCGGCAGCGGTGCACTGGGTTGGGCAATCGAACGCCTCGCCCTGCAGGAAGGCATCGTCCCAGCCTGGCTCGGGATCCCCTTGCTGGTGATCGCCCTGGCCAGTGCCCTCGCCGCCGGCAGCCTCCGCCACAGCATCTTGAAGGTGTTGAAGGGGCTGCCCAAAGACGCGGGAGGAGACCTGTCTATCGCCCGTTTGCAGCTGAGCTGGATCGTGGGACGCGATGTAACCCAGTTGAATGAGCAGGAGATTCTGCGGGCTGCCGCTGAAAGCGCAGCCGAAAACGCCGTGGATGGCGTTTTTGCACCGCTGTTTTGGATGCTGATCGGTGCTGGCCTCTGGCATGTTTCCAATGCATGGCCAGGCCCTCTAGCCCTGGCCTGGAGCTTCAAGGCCTCCAGCACCCTTGATTCGATGCTTGGCTATCGGCAGGGAACGCTGCAATGGCTGGGCACTGCCGGAGCACGACTCGATGATCTCCTCACCTGGCTCCCCTGCCGCCTGGTGATGCTCACCCTTCCTCTAATCAGCAAGCCTTGGCGCCAATTGCCTGCTCTGGTGATGGCAGCGGAACAGGACGGAGCCTTGGATCACTCCCCCAACGCCGGACGATCCGAAGCGATCTATGCCCACTGTGCCGGGGTGCGAATGGGCGGACGCAACCGATACGGCAACCGATGGGTGGACAAACCCTTGCTGGCAATCGATCAACCGCCAGCAGACCAAGATGCTCTGCAGCGCATCCTGGCGCTCACCGGTTGGCTTGAACTGGTCTGGATCATGATTGCGCTGGTTCTGCTCTAACCAAGCCAATGCGAATGATCACCATCACCGCCGCAGCTCTGCTGCTGCTGTCGGTGCAGATCCCTGCTTAGGAGAAAACCACCAGAACCTTCAGCGGTTCCAATCCCGCCGAAGTGGAGAAGAACGCTCGTAAGGCTGGTTACAGCTATCCGGAAAGCGAGATGAAATGTTCAGCTCGTTGCAACCAGCGCTGGGCACGAGAATGACCCCTTCGCCTCAGTAGGCACCGCGATCCATAGGCAGCAACAGCACACCAAAGGTGCGCAGAATGATCGCTAAGTCCAACATGAATGAGCGCCCCCGGGCATAAGCAAGGTCAAGGCGAACCCGCTTGGCATAGCTGAGATTGTTGCGACCACTCACCTGCCACAGACCAGTCAGCCCAGGGCGTACAGATGCAACTTCATGCATAAACTCCCCATAGCGTTCAAGTTCTTTATCAACGATTGGTCTGGGACCAACCAAACTCATTTCACCCCGCAGCACATTCAAAAACTGAGGCAGTTCATCAAGACTGGAACGACGCAAAAATCGTCCAATTGGTGTGATCCGAGGATCCTTACGAAGCTTAAAATCACGCTCAAACTCAGCCCTCATCGAAGCAGATTTAACAAGCAAATTTGCAAGGATATCGTCGGCATCTGCTCTCATCGTGCGGAACTTGATACAGCCAAAGTGTCGATAATCACGACCTACCCGTCGCTGCACATAAAAAACAGGCCCAGGTGAGCTGAGTTTGACCAGCAACGCCAAAAGGAGAAATACAGGAGAGCCGAGGCTGATCACAGCAAGGGAAAACACCACATCTCCAGATCGTTTGATCGATCTCCCCAAGCGACTCTGCTGACCAATCAAGGCATTCGCAGGCAACGTTGAGGCTGGAGCTGAAAGCACCTCAAGATGACGACGAGAAGCCCCTCGGCGCAGGGCTCTACTACCCCCATGAAACACAAAGCGCCTGGAGGCCAATCTCATGATCTCTCCAAGCGGCTCGCCTACTCAAGATCAGGATCGAAACTCTAAAAGCTCCACAGGGTCACTCGCAGCAACGGCACAGGCCTGCTGATGTTGTTGCCAGGCCTGACGCAGTGCAGTCTCAAAATGCGACGCAAAAGCTTCCGGACGGAATTGTTCTGCGCAAAGGCGTACGACTTCAGGGGTCAACTGCTGCCAAAGCTGACGTTCCTCAAACCAGGCAACCGCCTGCGCGACTGATGCGACTGTCTGTTCAGGGAATAAGACCCCTGTTGGGTAAGGCCTTCCCGCCGCCGCACAACGCACGGTATCAAGTAAGCCACCCCTCCCCAAGCCAATCACTGGGGCACCCGCTGCCATGGCTTCCACTGGTGCAATTCCAAAGTCCTCCAAAGCGGCATAAACGAAGGCTCGGCAACTTGCCATCAAGGCCTCAACCTGCGCCTGGGTTTGACGACCTAGCAACTGCACTGTGGGACCTGCCAACTCTTCTAGGAATGTCCGCTCCGGTCCATCGCCAACCACCAACAATGGCAAGCGCAATCGATTGAAGGCCTCAATCACAAGATCCACTCGCTTGTAAGGGACAAGGCGACAAACACAGAGGTACACATCATTGCGAGGCTGATCCCAGCGGAAGCGATCCACCTTCACCGGTGGATGCACTACCTCCGCTTCACGCCCCCAGAAGCAAGCAATCCGCCGCGCTGTAAAGCGGGAATTGGCCAACAGATGATTCACTCGCGCACCACTGAGCTGATCCCACTGCCTGAGAACATGCAATTGCCAACGGATCAATGGCCCTAAACCGCTTTGTGCCAAGGCCGAGCGACGCAAATAGGCATGCATCTGATCCCATGCATAACGAACGGGAGTGTGCACGTAGCTCACATGGAGCTGCTCAGGAGAGGTGAGTACCCCCTTGGCCACAAGATGGCTGCTGCTGATGACCAAGGGGTAATCACCCACATCTAACTGCTCAATCGCAAGGGGCAATAAGGGCAGGTATTGCTGCACATGGCTCACCCCCCAGGGGAGATGTTGAATCGGACTGGTCTGAATGGCGCGACCTTCCAGCCAGCTTCCTGGCCTAAGGCTTTCTCCATCAACCAGAGCTGCCAAGTCTGGTTGACAGCCCAATCTGAGCAACAGAGCATCGATAGATTGCACGACCTGCTCAGCACCCCCCACGGCACGGGGCGTGAACCACTCATGCACCAAAGCAATCCGTTTGGGCAAGTCTTCTGGGGCCTTGCCAGCCATAGCGGATTGATCCTCAGTTCATCACGAAGTCTCTCAGCCGATTGCAGCAAGAGTGCTGCGTTCCGAAGCTGGGTTAAGCCCACTTAAAGCATGCCGATCAATTCCCTCCTTGAAGATGCCCTCAATCAACCTGCGATTGGTGAAACTGGGCGCTTTCGCTGGCATGCCACTCCCGTGGGCATTGCAGCTTTATGTAGACAACAAAATGCCCCACTCACCCCCCCCTTTGAAGATGCACTAAAAGAAGCTCTTCAAGTCGGTTTGGACCTAAGTCGCGAAGAGAGAGAATTCCACCAAGTCAGCCAAGGCCTTGTGCTTCTGTTTCACTCCTGAACGCCAGACCTAGTCAGCAACTCCCGCAAGGCTCGATAATGGAGGCACGATGCTTCGCCAAGCCACTGGCTCAATTGCATGCCTTGGCAGTTCTGGATCGATCGCGGCGGAACCTTCACAGATCTTGTCGGAATCAATCCCGCTGGAGAATGCATTGTCCGCAAGGTGCTCTCGGAACAGCCAGACCAGCCTGGTGATCCAGCCGTCCGAGCGATCCGGGAGGTGTTGGAGCTCAAAACAGGACAACCAATTCCCATCGGCTTGATTGAAGAAGTGCGCCTCGGCACCACCGTGGCCACCAATGCTTTGCTTGAAAATGCAGGAGAAGCAGTTCTTCTCTTCTGCAATCGTGGTTTCAGAGATCTGCTCCGCATCGGCGATCAGCATCGGCCTGAATTATTTGCTCTACAGATCCGCCGCACGCCCTTCCTGGCACGAGCCGTGATCGAGGTGCCAGGCCGCCTCGATGCCAAGGGGCAAGAAATCGAACCGATCAGCTTCGATGCAGCCCTAGAAGATGAAGTGCGGCGGCATGCCAAGGCAGGCTTGAAAAGCTGCGCCATTGCTCTCCTACATGCCTACCGCAACCCCGAACACGAACTGCACTTGCAGGACTGGTTAAATCAGCTGGGATTTAACTCCGTGGTTTGCTCCCATCAGGTCTGCCCCCTGCCACGCCTGGTGCCCAGAGGACAAACCACCCTGGTGGAAGCAACTGTTTCACCAGTACTTTTCAAGTATCTAAACCAAGTCCGCAAGGAGCTCGGGCCCTCAACACGTCTCCGCATGATGGGCTCAAGCGGTGCATTGCTGACACCTAAATGGTTACTCGCTAAAGACACAATTCTCTCCGGACCGGCAGGGGGGATGGTTGGTGCTGTCGCCGCAGCACGAGCATCAGGCCTCGCCCAACAACCTCTACTGGGGTTCGACATGGGCGGAACCTCCACCGATGTGTTTCATGTTCCTGCCGGGCAACAGGAGGAAGACTGGCAGCGCAGCCCTGAAACAGAGGTGGCGGGCCAGCGCTTAATGGCTCAGAGGTTACCAATCCACACCGTGGCAGCAGGGGGTGGATCAATCATCAGCAGTGAGGGCGAACGGCTACAGGTTGGGCCTCGCTCAGCTGGTGCTGACCCTGGACCAGCCTGTTACCGCCGTGGGGGTCCACTAACGATCACGGACGCAAATCTCTTGCTGGGTCGCCTACAGGTGAACGAATTTCCAGCGCTATTCGGCCCATCGGCGAACCAGCCCCCAGACTTATCAGTTGTGCAAAAGCTTTTTAGACAACTAGCGGGGACGATTGGCAGCACACCAGAAGACAGCGCAGAAGGTGCCTTGGCAATCGCGATCGAACGCATGGCTGATGCAATCCGACAGGTCTCGTTACTACGCGGTCATGACATTCGTGGAGGCGTGCTTGTGGCCTTCGGAGGGGCCAGTGGGCAACATGCCTGCCGGCTAGCAGCTCAGCTAGGCCTGAAGCGAGTGCTGCTTCACCCCTTAGCGGGCGTGCTCTCAGCCCATGGGATGGGCCATGCCCGTCAACGTCAATTACGCGAAAGGTCTGTGCGCGAACCTCTTAACGAAGACTTATTGGACAAACTTCAGCAGCTCATCAAGCTGGAACAAACGCAAGCAGAACAACGCCTAAAGGAATCAGGAGACCTTTCAAGTGCTGTTGACGCAGCTCCACCACAGCGTTGGGCCCGCATCGAACTGCGCTATGCATCCAGCGAACAAGGCTTGATGATCTCCTTGAAGCCAACAACTTGCATCACGGATATACAAAAAGCATTCGCGGCCGCCCACCAAAAGCGCTTTAGCTATATCCCTCCTCACAATCAGCCTTTAGTGGTGGAAAGGCTCGAAGTCGCAGTATTAGCCCATGCATCCCCAAGCGATCAAGGCAGATCAAGACGAGGTGATGTCCAACTGCATACGCCTCCACCACGGGGCGAACATCAACATGCTGAGGTGCATTGGCCAGATCTTGGCTGGCAGCAGGTGCCCCTCCATCATCGCGATCGTCTGATAGCAGGGTCTGTACTAGAAGGGCCAGCGTTGGTCTTAGAAGCTACAGGTTGCATTGTTCTAGAGCCCGGTTGGCGAGCAAGCGTGGATCAACAAGGAGCTCTTGTACTCGATGCCATCGCTGCAGATTCAGTGATTACCAAACACCCTGTAGCACTAGTCAAGCAAACGCCCGATCCAGTGTTGCTGGAGTTATTCCATCATCGCTTCATGGCCATCGCCGAACAGATGGGGGAACGACTACGTCAAACCAGTCGTTCAGTGAACATCCGCGAACGGCTGGATTTCTCTTGCGCCTTATTCGATCATCAGGGTGCACTCGTCGCCAATGCCCCTCACATTCCGGTTCACCTTGGCTCGATGGGTGAATCAGTCGCCGATCTTCTGGCACAGATTAACGCTGGCGAACACGGACCACTGCGCCCAGGCGAGACAGTACTCAGCAACGATCCCTTCCACGGCGGCACCCATCTGCCAGACATCACAGCAATCACACCTGTCTTCACCACAAGCGACAAACCAAGCTATTTCGTCGCCTGTCGTGCGCATCATGCCGATGTGGGTGGACTCACGCCCGGTTCGATGCCGCCCTTTAGTCGCAGCATCAAAGACGAAGGACTCCTCCTCCGTAACGTGTCTTTTGTGATCGATGGTCACCACGACCGCAAGAGCTGGGAGCAAAGGCTTCACAGCGGCAACATTCCGCCACGAAACCCAGCCGAATTGCTCGCCGATCTACAAGCGCAAGTCGCCGCCAACCAGTTAGGCGTTCAAGAGCTGACGGCTCTTGTCGCCAGCACAGGTGATCGGCAAATCAACAGATACATGGCCTATGTACAGGCCAATGCGGCCGAAGCAGTGCGCAAGGTGATCCAAACATTGAACAATCGCGCCTTCTCAGTAGAGCTCGACAATGGCGCAAAGCTTTGCCTGAAGATCTCAATTGATAAGCATCAGCGCACAGCAAAGCTTGATTTCACTGGCACCTCAGTCCAGGGCTCTGACAATTTCCAAGCTCCGCTCGCCGTAACAAAAGCAGCGGTGCTTTATGTCTTCCGCTGTTTAGTGAAGGAAACGATCCCACTCAACGCCGGTTGCTTTGAACCGCTTGAACTGATCGTTCCCAATGGCTGCTTGCTCAACCCGCACCCACCTGCAGCAGTCGTAGCAGGAAATGTGGAGACCTCCCAAGCACTCTGCAATCTATTGTTCGCGGCCCTAGGTGTTATGGCAGCAAGCCAGGGCACGATGAATAATCTCAGCTTCGGCGACAGCAAACATCAGTATTACGAAACGGTTGGCGGCGGCAGCGGTGCTGGCAAAGGGTTTGATGGTGCTGATGGCATACAGACGCACATGACCAATTCCCGCCTCACGGATCCAGAGATCCTTGAGCAGCGCTATCCAGTACGGCTGGAGCTCTTTGCTTTAAGGCATGGTAGTGGCGGCCTTGGGCGATGGCGTGGTGGTGATGGGCTGATGAGACAATTTCGCTTCCTGGCGCCAATGACAGCGTCGATTCTCTCTGGATCCAGACGGATTGCACCTTTCGGGCTATCAGGCGGCCTGCCGGGGGCGTTAGGAGCAAACCAACTTGAACACTTCAATGGAAAAAGAGATCCGCTGAAAGGATGCGCAACGATCAATATCGAAGCCGGAGAGGCATTGCTGATATGCACCCCAGGCGGTGGGGGTTACGGCACACCGCGTGACTAACCCTCATTAGCGATTCATCAACTCATAAACCTATCGCTGGTCTGTATGAACCAACGATTGAACCAATACAGATCAGAAGCAAACAATTAGCGAAGAGATCACCAACCGATCAGAACCAATCAGAATCAGAGGCATTATCGGGATCATTCTGCTGAGATTCACGGCGGCGGCGTAAAAACTGTCCACGACCACTATCCAACCATCCAGAGCCAGAATCATTCCTCAACCGCCTAGTGCGATCGGAACGACCATCCCCCTGAAGAGTCTCCGAGCCCATGCCAAAGCTGGGGTTGGGATGATTTGAAATTGCACGCTGATACATCTGCTCGTGCATTCCGTCATCACCAAAATCAGCAACTTCAGCAACAGACGAAGTCGGAGAAAAAGGTTTGGAGGCGAAGTCTTGCTCCTGGCGGAAAGAGCTATATGAGCGATCAGAACTCTGCTCTGAAGCATCGCTCTGAGGCACATAAACCGGTTCTGAGAACGCTAGTGACAGCCAACCTCCCTTAGGAAGCTGATAGCCAAGCTCAAGGAGATAGTCACGGCCACCCATCGGCACAGGAAGGAACCACTCATGAGCCTTGCTATCGACAAGAATTTCTTTGATGGCATGCCTACTGATCAAGGCATCGGCGTGGCTGTACAGATCAACCAGCCGCAGACATAGGGCTTTTGCCTTTGATTTTTTTGCCCGTTGCTGATCGGCTTTGCTGATACGCCAGCTGCAGCGTGCCCACTTTGAGTCTTTGGGCTGCAGTGAAACATGGCTCAAATCCTGGAGCCTATCCTCGGTCCTGCTGGGCTGCTTAGAAGCCTTTGGAGAGGCCTTGGACACCCCCGTTGGTTTAGTGACAAAGGCTTGAAAGCGTTGCTGGATTCCCTGAACCAGGCTAGAGACCCCTTTATTAGTGGACTTTTCTTGGCCGGTCACAGGAAAGTCAGCAGAAATCAAGTCAAACCATTTAGGCCATTTTTGGCTTGATAAAAACGTTTGCCAGAATCTCCTGACATTCGCAGAACAAATCTCAGCTGGAACAAAAGCCAAGAGCCCAACAGCAATCAAAAATTTTTAGAAGTGCTGATCTCTAGCAAAAACTGCTGAATGGCCAATAAGTGGAAAGAGTGCTCTCGCATGTAGGGAAACTAGAAAACAAAGGGGAATCTATGGTAAAAATTGGCTCAAATCGGTTCAAAAATCCATGCACACAGAACCATCTCTGCTGAGCCTCTTTCACTAAAGACTGATTTCAGAAAAAAATAGTGAAAACAAGACTATTTTAAATCCTATTAATTAGTGCTAGAGACCTTCTTCTTAGTAAGACCAGCTACACTAGCAAGTACAAACATCCCAAGTAGAGGAGCTCCAAACATCAAGCCAGCCCCTAGAGACCAGACCTGAACAAGTCTTTTAAGAAAGTCGAGGGAATCTCCCCAATACATTCAATGCTTCTAAAATCATCTTACATTAAAGCCAATTCCAAAGCAGTCAAGGATCCAAGATTATTCTTACTGCTATTGATTAGAGATAGAAACCTTTTTTTTAATCAAGCCAGTAATAATAGCAAGTCCAAACATACCAACCATTGCAATTATGATATATACCGAATCAGCCAATCCAGCACCAATAGCAACTGCTACAGCATCAAAAATTACAAGGCAAAGAAGCAAAGCAGACGTAAATAGCCGCCACTGTGTCCCTCCTAATCCTAAGCCGTAACTGAGGAAATCAAAAAGTCCGGTCATTAGCACTCCAGTCATTAGGAAAAAATTTCCCTCTAGTTGATTTTGATTGAAACTTTCAATTCTCTTCATTGCTTTTATTCCAACCAAGCGGCGCACAGGCTCACGCCCTAAATTTCTAGCTATCAAAAATGCCACCTGGCAAGAGATAAAGTCAGCCAAAAAAATTGTTATGTAAGCAGTTTTGAAATCAAGCACGCTTCCAGCAAGAATTGCATATGGGAGATTTGATATAACAGGGAAAATAGTACTAATACTTCTAAGAATAAATATTCCCAAAGGCGCCCATATACCCATATCCAAAACAATCTGATTAATCTGTTCTTTCCATTCAACTACAATAAAGTAATAAAAGAGAACAGCTGCTAGTACGCAAACGGAAATCAGAAGAAACTTCTGGAACTTCTTCATGTTCGAATGTCTCGATGAATTTTCATATTTAGTACCAAAAGGTTTAAGGGCAGGATTAGTAGAGCTTTTAATTTAACGCCGATTACGTTAGCAGCCTAGTGAAGCTTATCCAAAACAATCTAAAGTCTGATCAAACTTCCTAACATCCCCAAGACATTAGGACTCCATCCCCAACAAATTCTTTCTAAAGTTGAACTACCCTGAACACTTAGGACCAATTCCTCACGCTTAAAACAACAGTCATTGCAACGTTTCCACGTGAGACTGACACATCAAGACAACTCCTGATTATTTAATAAAACGGAGAGGGTGGGATTCGAACCCACGGACGGTTGCCCGTCAAACGATTTCGAGTCGTTCGCTTTCGACCACTCAGCCACCTCTCCAGTCGCCCGTAAAGACGCAAGGCAACTTTAAAACGATGAGGCCACCATTCTGAAGGAGCCGCTGGCTCTACCACTGACCCAAAGCCGTCCTGCAGTGTGTTGTAGCAACCATCGCCGCTCAAGAGAGGTTGGGACAAAACCAAGCCAGACCCCTGTCAAACCCTCTGATTTGACTAAAGGTTGACGCTCCACGTCATCCAAACCCCGACGATCACGCCAACTCCAATAGGCCTGACGCGTTGGCAGCAGATGCCAACACAAACGACCAGCTCGCAACTGCAAACTCTGCTCTGCTGCAGCAATTGGTCTCACCTCCAGGCCAGGACTGACTAACCGCTGTCCAACCTGCAAAGGCATCACACCCTGATGCTCAGCCAGCACGGTATGGGCCAGCTTTCGCCAACAAGACGCCGCCTCACTGGCAACCGGGTCCAAGACCATCGCCCAATCAAGACGGGCATGGCCAAACGCTTCACTCAGCCGACGAGCCTGCCAACAGCTACGACCATCTCCATGTGTACTAACCAAAACCGCCCGCCCACGATGCCTAGCTAGTAACCATTGACGACTGCGCTGATGCACCACCACGAGTCCATCGCCCATCTGTACAACAGCCTGCGATAACGAACAAACCAACAACGCAAGCACTCCCCAGTGACGCCAGTGACGCAATCCCGTTACCAACCAGGGCAGCAATCCCAACACCAACAACAGCACCAACCAAGGCTGGGGATGACCGGTGAACAACTGCGCCATTGGCCAAGTGCAGATCCAACGCACCAGAGCAATCAATAACCCAGCCAACTGCTGGATCGGCCAACTGATCCAATTCAGCAATGGAGCCAGCAAGCCAGCAGGCAAGAGCAAACACAACCAGGCCAACGCCATCGCTGAGAGGGTGAGCAGCACCAACAAAGGAGCAGCCAGCAGATTCGCCAATAGGGCATAGACAGGAGTGGATCCAAAATGAACAATCTGTAGTGGCAGAGTCCAGACGATTGCGGCCAAAGGAACAGCCAGCGCCGGTGCCAACCCTCGAAGCCATCTAGGTAGACGCTTGGAGAGAGCCTGCTCTAGGGGCCCTGCTGTGACGACCAATCCGGCAGTAGCTGCCGCACTCAATTGAAACCCAATCGATCGCGCCCAGGCGGGATTCACCAACAACATCAGCACCAACGTCGCTAGCAACACCCCTAGAGGACGACTGCGGCCTCCGCCCTCGTTGATCAACAACACCGTGCTACCCATCAACACAGCTCTCACAACCGACGGTTGTGGTCCGGCCAGCATCAAAAAGCTGATCAGTGCCATTGCCGCAAACGTCAAACGAAAGGGCCTTGGCAGCAACCGAGCGATCCCCAGCGACGCTCCCAACAGCACAGAAAGATGAAAGCCCGACGCCGCCAAGGCATGGGAAAGGCCAGCAACGCGGAACGCCTTAACCAAATCAAGCGGCAAATCAACTTGGGCACGACCCAACACCAAAGCCGCCAGCAATCCTCCCGAACGCGGACCTGCCAGTTGATGTAAGCGCATCGCCACCACACGGCGAGCATCGGCGATGGGCGTCCAGGGGCGTTGCAACACCTGTACCTAATCACCCCAGAATTGGCTCCAACTTCCCTGCTGCTGAAGCCGCTCCGCTGGCCCAGGCAGTAGCGAATGAGGTCCTAGAGCCGGAGCACGCAACTGACCATGCACACGGATTCGCCAACCCTGCTGCAAAAGCTGAGGGCAAGGTCGTAGCTGAACTTCACTACGGCCATGCCTCGGCAGGCCATTGATCCGATTCACCGCCAACAATGCACGGCAACTATCAGCCACAAACCTGCTATCAGGAAGCAATCGGCTATCACTAAGCAGCCGGCCTTCGAGGCTGCTTCGAAGCGGTAGGCGCGAGGAACGATCAAAAGAACCGGCACTCGCCAACAAACGCACAGGGTCCAAAGGTCCAGGCCTCGGCTGCCCCCACCAGCAAGCCCATGCCAACAACAATGGCAACATCAACGCCAATGCTGTAGCCCTGCTTTGGGTAATGCCGAGACGAATCAAGCAGAAACGAGCCGTGATCAGCAACACCACAGCAACGACAACCGTTGCCTGAGAAGGTAAGGACTGGGCACCAAGCACTAGTGCTGTCAGGGCCAAGCCTGCAACAAGCAAAGACGAAGAGAACCCTCGCAAACAAACTCAAACGACTATCTCGAGAATTCCCCTCTCTGCGCTTCGCGGTCTGCAGGGTTATAGGAAGAGCCTTGCAAAGGATCTCCCTAAGAAGGGCTCTAGCCCTGAACCCATAGCCTAAAACCCTATTTCCAACCGGATTGAGCCATCAACTGAATCGCCTTGGCATTATTGGCTCCGAGCTGGCTAATCGTGACCCGATCGGGGCGGAAAGTGCCGAACTTTTTGAGTTCTAACGACGTGCCATAGCCATTCAACGGATGTTCATAGGTGGGGCTAGCCATGCCTTGACTGCCATCGGGTGAAGCAAGAAATTCAAGCAGCTGAATCGCCTCCTTCTTATTCTTTGCATACCTTGCCAACCCACCAGCACTGACATTGACGTGGGCGGGATCAGGTGTGATAACCGTGAGCTTATTAGCAAGAGCCTTATCTTTCGATCCGCTCACACCAGCACGCATCCGCGCAACATAGTAGTGATTAACGATGCCAACGCCACAGATGCCTTGTGACACAGCACGAGCCAGGGAGACATCTCCTCCAAAGTAAGGCTGGGAAACGTTAGAGATCATTCCTTGCAACCAACTCTTGGTTGCAGCCTCACCACGCAACACAAGCTGATCAGCGACTAAAGATTGGTTGTAGACGTTGTTGCGCTTGCGTAGACACACCTTCCCTTTAAGTGAGGGGCTAGCCAGATCCGCATAAGTGCGAATACTGCCAACGTTCACCTTCGATGCATTGGCAACAATCACCCGCACGCGACGGGTCAGGCCATACCAACGACCTTGCGGATCGCGATAGGCTCGAGGGACTTCGCTATCCAATTTTGCTGAGCGCGAAGGTTGCAAAAGACCCTCTTTTGCTGCATTACTAATCCGTGCCGCATCAACAAGGATGATCACATCGGCCTGAGAGTTTGCCCCCTCTCGTTTAAGACGCTCTAACAATGAAATACCAGAAGATTCGATCAGTCGAACCTTGATCCCTGTTTGCTCAGAAAATTTCTTATAAATTTGACGATCAGTGTTGTAGTGCCGACCTGAATAAACACGTACTTCTCGAGCATTAGCAACACCGTTTTGGCTGAATCCAGTGCCAAGGGCAAGAACGGCCGCCAAGCCTGAATACGTAAGACGCGCCTTCAAAGCCATTACCAACAAACCATTAACGTTGCAAGCCTCACCCTATTGAGAGTACTCGAAGCCTCCTTGCGCATTCCATACCAGCCGCTGTAACAAATGATGCACTCAAGCCCCCGGAGGGCCAATGCGCTGATAATGGGACCTCCTCAGTAATTCTTATCATCTGCAATAGAACTAAGGAAAATGGTTATTTATGAGGCTAGAGCAGATCCTGAATAGTGTCGCATCAGACCCCCTCAGGGAGGAATTGAGAGCTAGCCTGAGTTGGTGAAGGATAGAAGGAAAATCTATGCGACCGATCGTGACAGATCGAAGTGAGCAAAGTAGTATTAGGACCTATAAATTCTTGGCCAAAAAGGCCTCCAGCCTTGGAGTGTCTGTTGGAAATATACAGATAACTACTAACAAACTAGTGCTTGAAAGGGAAGCGAAGGTGTAGTTAGAACAATCAAGTAAAAAATAGGCGTATGCACCCTTTTCTAAAGTGAATCCACCATCCGAAGGGGCCACTACGAGGCAAAAATGGACCAACTACATATAACAAGAACCTTCAGATATTTATTTTATTTTCTGGCAGGGACCCCTACGAATGATTAGACTAACATCTGAGTATTTAAACCTATGGCTAAATCCAAGAGAGAATGGAGGCATTAACCAGGACCTCTCAACAGATGAGTTGAAGAGTGTTGGTGGTGGTGTTTGTATCCCTGCGAATGCCTACACGGCAGGAATGGATGTGGATAGTGAAGGATTCAGGAAATCCCCACAAGGCTCTGGGATGACCCTAGATGATTACAAAAAGAAAGTTCGATTGGGTACAGGTCCTATAAATAAAAGTGAAGCTGGTCCGATAGGAAGAGCTGGTCCGATAGGAAGAGAACGATAATCTCAGAGTTGTCGTTAGACAACGACAAAGGAAATACAGCCACTGAAACAAACACAGACCCAAACAACTAATGAAATCATCACTGTCCAAAATAGATGGGATTTACATCGGACTAATCCTTGTTTTGATTATTACTCAAATCCCACAGTCAGTAAGGAACCACAAGATCAATGTTTGTAGAGATAACATAGAGAAATATTTTGATTACCAACGGGAGAGAAAGACAAAACAGTGGGACAAGAAGTTGAAGGATTTGTTTGACGAGACAAGACATTGTAGACACTATCTAAACAATGAAGGTGTTCGCAATAGTGGTGGTCCTTTCTTCCGTCACTAGCCTTCTTTTCGTTCGAAGTTATTTTCTGGCGCAACTCTCCAAGAATGATTAGCCTACCTTCAGAGTATTTACACCTATGACCGACTCTAAAGGAACAACAGTAAAAGATTGGAGTAAGAAAATGAATCATAGAGAGAATTGGATAACTGACAAACGAGACAGGATTATTGAAAGCAGTAAAGGGATGGAATTCGATGAAGGATCAGTCTCTGTTGGTGTAAGAAGTCTTATTGGTAATATCCATTTCTTGTTCAGTATTCTTGATGACTGTAGTTACATCAACATCAAGATAAGAGATAAACTGATGACGGTAACTGTAACTATTTCTGATTACGATATTGTCGTCAATCCCTATCTTGAAACGGATGAATGTTTAAACCAATCACAGGAGGAGGAAGATTGGATTACTTATGAATGGTTAAAGGAATATGAATTGGTTGAGTTGATGGATAAGGAATGGAGGAGGACTAATGAGGAGAAGGAAAAGATAGAGGAGGAAAGACAAAGACTTATTCAAACGGTAGATTGAACTAATGAACAATCACCATCAGGAGATGACTGATGAAAGAACCACCTCTACATCTTTTTCCTCATCAACAAAAGAAGAAGTTGAGAGATTTAGAAAATGAACTTAGGATTTATAACTTTATGAAATGGTTCATCCTACTCCTTGCTTTATTCTTCGTTGGTTATAGTTGGGAGGAGTTGGGAATTACTAAACTTGTCTTCTTTCTTTTTGGCTGTAGTTACAGTTGGTTCGTTCAAAGAGCGAACGAGAAATACAAAGAAGTTTTGAGTTGGAGGGTGATGGTCAATCCAAGTGTGGGAAAGTAGGACAAAATATAGTACTGACAAACAACCCCATTATATGACTTACCATTTGTTGTATTACATAGATGATCTTCCTACGAAACTAAAAACTGACTTGTCTTTAGAGAAGGGAGAGGAGATGTTTCACTTCTATGTTGATAACGATGACTTCAATGATGAGGTTATAGAGTTGGTTGAGGATGGAACCAAAAAAGTCATTCGTCATTATGATCCTAACTAACTGATGAGTTACTTACTCAATATCTACGATACTCCTGGACACCCTCCTACAAACCACGAGAAGATTGAAAACTTGGAAGAAGGTATCCGTGTGTTTAATAAATACGTTAACGATGACGATTATAAAGGTTTTGATATTGAATTGATAACAGAAGAATATGATGAAGTCCGATACTATGATTCAACTGAAGGAGAGGTTGAAACGTTTGATGAAAAGAGACCTGAGTGATCTATGCTTACTATTCTCTCGGGTAATACAACTGTTGGGACTGTGATACTTACAGGGTCGATATTTTTATGGTTCTACCTTTATAACAACAGGAAGATTGATGAAGATTGATAGGATTAATGAATCTGAGCTCCATCCAACCACTCCTTCATTTCCTTCACCTGTTCCTCTAGTTGCTTCAATGAATTCTTTGGAGTCAGTGTAAAGGTAGGCGTAGATAATTGCAGTGAACCCTGTTTATGTTTAGCGGATAGATTAGTCGTTGCTTTTGATTTCACTACTTGCTTGGATTCCTATACCTGTTGGTGTCGAAGTAGAGCCTTAGATGTTAGCTGAAGAACAGATAGTATTGATAGTTGCTTACTCTCCTTCCTCCTGTTCACTTCCTCCATAGAATTTTTCGTAAGTGGGTGTGAGATGGTTTCTTGTTTGATTGACCTTGAGTGGTTCACCTTGATTCTTTACTTGAGGTTGGTAGTTCATAAGGTGTATTAGTATCGATTTGGGTAGATGGAATAGTGGCATAGCGGTATCGACATAGTAAAACAACAAAGACCATACTTCTGTATTAAATGTTCGAAACTCCCACCTTTCATTCACTAAGGGATTGGGATAAAGCTTGTCTCGCACAGAGGAATTTGAAGTAGATCGAAGATTAGAAAGTTTACAGTTTTATTTATACAAGTCCTCCAGAGTTTTATAACGTCTAGGTATTGGTTATTGTGGAATTTCCTCAGCAATCTCTATGGAGCTCCTGACCCATCCATTGCTTGATGAGACCACTGTGAGCCAATTGCGTGCAACTCTCTTGGCTGACGAAACCTCATGGCAGGACGGACGTAAAACAGCGGGATATCAAGCAGCAGAAGTCAAGAACAACCTCCAGCTGGATCGCAACTCAAAAACCGCCAAAGAAAACAGCCAGATAGTGATTAAGCAGCTTGAATCTGATCCGCTTGTGAAGAGCTTTGCCTTGCCAAGGCACATCCACGGGGTGATGTTCAGTCGATCCGGCATTGGCCAGGGCTATGGAATGCATGTCGACAATGCCTACATGAGCTCAGGGCGTAGCGACCTCTCCTTCACGCTGTTTCTCAACGAGCCAGAAAGTTACGAAGGAGGAGCTCTCTGCATTCAAACGTTGCAACACAGCAAACAAGTAAAGCTGCCAGCTGGCCAGGTGATCATTTATCCCAGCACAAGCCTGCATGCAGTGGAAACAGTCACTGCTGGTGAGCGGCTGGTTTGTGTTGGCTGGATCCAGAGCTATATCAGCAGCAATGAAGACCGCACCATTCTGTTTGGCCTCAATGCTGGTGCCCGCGCCCTTCTTGCCGAGCATGGCCGTTCACCAGAACTGGACTTGATTTTTCAGGCCTACACCAACCTGCTCAGACGCCTCGGCAACTGAAGCCGGAATCATTTGATACCAAGCCAAGTAACGAATCGCCAAACAATGGTGGCGTGGAGCAGCCAAAATGAATTTCAAAATGAGCCTCTCAGCATGAGCAAAAAGTCTCCTGTAGCAATATTTCTTGCAGCTTCTGCACTGCTGGCGGCAAACGCACTTCAGCCAAATCTGAGTCACGCTGGCGAAGGCGGTGAAGGAGAGATGGGAGGACTTAAAGAGTGGACCACTGATCAAGACATCGATGCTGAAAGCAAGCCTGATGAAGATGCGAAGAAAGCTGCCAAAAAGGCAAAGAAATCAAATATTTGCGTCCCGATCGGCGAAGGAGAAAACTGCTGGTAATACTATTCTGAAATAGATTTCATGAGCAACGCTCTAAACAAAGACAAGCAAGCTCAATCATAAGGCTTCTTCTAATAAAGAAGAAGCCTTTTTTGTTAGGGCCAATAAAACTAATCTACTCAGAAAAGAGACAATATAACCCCCGAAGAAAGAGGAAGAAGTAGTTTCAGACGCCTATTACTTTGATCGTAGATTTATTCAGAAAAGAACCAATGCATATTTCCTTGGTGAAGTGTTCTGCATTACTCTCTTCTGCTTTTGAATAACTTCTAAAGACAAAAAAAGGCGCCCGGTTCAGGGGCGCCTTGATGGTCTGAAGAACCAGGGCAGAAAATCTCCTGCCTCACTGCGATCAGAACTTGAATGTGGTTAGAACTAGGCCACCGAATGCCCCGAAAGTATCAGCTCCTTTGCCACCGTACTTAGAAGATGTACCTGTTTTCTCTCCAAACGGACGGCTCAGATAGAAAACAGCTGGTGTCACAGAGATGTTGTCTGTGACCTGGAACTTGTACCACAGCTCGAAGGCCATGTTGCCGTCATCAGGGGTGTCATCGCCCTTCTGTTGGGTCACCCACTGAAGCTCAGAGACTGCTGCGCCAAGGGCATTGCCCTCAATGAAGGCATCCTTCCACACCATGCCTGCGAACCAAGCCATACTTTGGTCGCGTGTGCCATCTTTAGCCTCATCTGGCAGGTTGTAAGAAGTGAAGTCGTAACCAACACTGAATGAAGGAACAATGCCTGGCTCATCAGGCTGCCAAAAAGCTCTAAAAGCGACTCCATTGGAATCAGCACCGCAAGAACTTGTACCCATGCACTTGCTGTAGACACTGGCACCACCATTGGTTGTGCCAAAGCCTTGAGTCATACCTTGCTGGGTGTAGGCATAAGCAGCAGAGACTTGCCACTGAGGATTGCCGTAATCAATCTTGGTAAGAAACTTACCTTTGGAATTGCCGTTGCCAACTCCACCGTCTGAAGGATCACCTTTGTAGCCATTTTTGGCAACATAATTGGCGCTAATGCCAAACCTGGCATCCATCGGATCGTCGACTGGCGACTTCCATGCCAAACCTAAGCCTTGACCTGTACTTGCTCCATAGACACCATAATTACCACCCAACTTGAATGCTTTCAAGATCTGCTGGTAAACCGATGGAGCACTACCAAGCATGTAGTAGTTCTCAATCTTGGCGCCAATCCAAGCAGTGAAGTCGTCACCAATCGGGAAGGTGTACCAGAGCTTATCAACTTTAACGACGTCCTGGTTGCTATTGGCAACACTCAAATAAGCCTGCGGAACGTAACCCTTGCCGCCAAATGCACTCTCTTTGAAGTTGCCAGTTTTAAGGCGAGCATAGAGAAGATCTTTACCCGTGAAACTGGTATTTAGATCAAGCTGAAGGGTGTAGTTGAAAGTAAGTGCATCAGTTCCAAGGTAATCACCATCAGAATCCTTAAGCTCATCGGTCTCGTCGCCAGTGTAGCTGGTTCCGCCAAGAACCATATGAGTCTTACCTTTCAGCTTGGTTGTTGTCGAGAACTGAGTGGCTTCGAGTTCACCAACGCGGGCTTCTAGGCCATCAACACGGCCCTTGAGGATGGCGAGCTCCTGCTCGAATTCCTGCATCAAGCGACGTAGTTCGTCGGTGACTTCAGTGATGCGATCGAGGCAGGCATTCAATAGAGCAGCCGCTTCAAAGCGGGTCATTGCTCTGTTGCCCAGGTAGCTACCGCTTGGATAGCCAGCTACACAGCCGTAGCGCTCAATCAGGTTGCTTAGAGCCTGATAAGCCCAGTCGGTTGGGTAAACATCTTGGAATTGGGAGATGCTGGTGACCTGCTCGCTGGAGGCCGAATAATCGGACACACCTTTGATGTCTAGGTCTGCGGCATTAGCAGCCATAGGGGCCATCAGGCCCAAGGCAGCAGGTGCCACCAGCAATTGCTGGAAGAGTTTCATTTGGTTCCTCACACAAAAAGCCCAAAACATGGGCCTGCAAAGGTTAGTGAAAAGATGAGTGCTCACAACGAACACAATTAACAGGTCTAAGTATCAATTGATACGCGTAAAGTAGGTACTTGGAGCCAGGCCCTTGAAATTATTGAGCCATTTAAGATTGCAATGGCTGGTCTAAAGCAAGTGCCTTGTTATTAAGCAATGGGAATCCCATTACCTCCCTTTCTTTCAACCAAGCCTCTGCCACCCCGCGAGCCAAGCTGCGAATCCTGCCAATCGTGGCTGTTCTCTCCGTGACGGAGATCACGCCACGAGCCTCCAGAAGGTTGAAAGTA
This sequence comes from Prochlorococcus sp. MIT 1318, assembly GCF_047304505.1. Lineage (NCBI taxonomy): Bacteria > Bacillati > Cyanobacteriota > Cyanophyceae > Synechococcales > Prochlorococcaceae > Prochlorococcus > Prochlorococcus sp. MIT 1318. Next base: position 2,454,655 of record NZ_CP138958.1, read on the forward strand.
TGGCTGCATTTAAGAACAAAATCAAGTGCCGGTGCTGGAAGCTGCTTGGCGATCAGGTCTGAGGCTTCCGCTTCATAAAGATCGAACAAGTGCTTGAGGCGGCTTGGATCAGATGACTCAAAGTTGAAATGGCACTGACCCTTTTCCAAAGAAAGCCAAATATCACCGTAGCTTCGTTTGTTGTTCCAGCTGAGATCCCAAATATTCTCAACATTCTGTAAATACATGGCCAGTCTCTCAATGCCATAGGTGATCTCAATCGGCACAGGGCTGCAATCAAGACCACCACATTGCTGAAAATAAGTGAACTGTGTGACCTCCATGCCATCAAGCCACACTTCCCAACCAACACCCCAGGCTCCAAGGGTGGGTGATTCCCAGTTATCTTCTACAAAGCGAATATCATGTTCGGCCGTACAGACACCTAAAGCTTCGAGCGATGCAAGATAAGTCTCCTGAATACCATCTGGAGAGGGCTTGATCAATACCTGATATTGAAAATAGTGTTGAGCACGATTGGGGTTGTCGCCGTAGCGACCATCGGTGGGGCGACGACAGGGCTCTGGATAAGCCACTGCCCAGGGCTCTGGTCCAATAGCGCGCAGAACGGTATGGGGACTCATCGTGCCGGCACCCTTTTCGGTGTCATAAGGCTGCAACAGCACACAGCCCTGATCAGCCCAAAAGGAATTCAGGGTCGTGATGATGTCCTGGAAGTGCACTAGCGCTGTTCTAAGGGGCTTTGATTGTAATTGTATGGTATTCCTATCATCCATTACCTAAGCAGAAGCTTGTTTAATTCGAATAGACTCGAAAACATGTAAATGCTATAGTCAGTTAGTTAAATCCACTAAAAAGTGATCAGAATACAGCTCAATCGGACAAAATACTCTTATTTAATAATCAGCATACTCCTAGTAGCTCTAATGATTTATATTGCTCAATTTCTAGATATGGCAACGATAGGAAGTTGGCTAAAAGCTATCGATGGCGGAGTTGAATCGATAGGGCTATGGGCAATTGGGATTATTTTTGCCCTACGGTCAATAAGTATCATCATTCCAATACTTCCTGGCACATACTGCTCTGTTCTCTCTGGTTATTTCTTTGGATTCCAACAAGGCTTGTTGGTTATTTTCATAGCAGATCTGGTCGCTTGTTGTTCTTGCTTCACCCTTTCCAGGAAATTTGGCAGAGCCGTAATTGAGAAACTCGTAGGCAAGAATCTGATGAATCGTGTTGAGAATTTTAGCAAAAAACATTTAGAACAAAACTTTTTCTTGATGACAAGTTTTTTAATGTCGAATTTATTTGATTTTGTTTGTTATGGCTTAGGGCTTACGAAAGTTACATGGAAAAAGTTTTTACCTGCCTTATTCTTTAGCATCATAATATCAGATGCCCCATTTGTTGCAAGTGGATATGCACTAAAACGCCTCGGCGGCATTGAAATTCAAGAAATTATTAATGGGAATATAAAGGCACTCCAAGGACAACCTCTGGCAATATTCATTGCCTCTATCACGGTAATATTTTCTCTGGCAATAATCAATATAGTCCTACAAAGAAGACAAGATAATATCAAAAGAACAGCCAGTCAATGATTTACTCTTAAAGAGAGAATCTTTAAAATTATTTCATTTAGCATCTCATTTCGAGATCATCAAATCAGAACAAGGCTAAGGCTCGTTTATAGCCTTTTGATGCCATAGTCCGATTAGATTAGAAGAATTCGAAACGCAGAAAGTCATTATTCTATTCTCCAAAGCATATCTGCTTGTAGTAACTCAGTCAAAGGATGGTAAACACCTAAAGAAATTAGAACTATAAATCTATAGAATTTTCAAGATATAAAACAGTAAAAATTCGAGGAAGTTCTAGTGAGAAGTATTTACACTGTCTGATTCAAGGAGTCTTGGTGAATACATTAACAACGAGCGAACAAACCATACCCTTTGAAAGCAAACAGTAAGATTAAGATACTACTATTTATTTAGCATGTACGTAAAGTATCCAATAATTGCAATATTAACACCAATTAATCCAAAGAAGATCAACAACGGGTTCTGCATTCCCGCTGGTGCCGATAATTGTAGGCCTAACACATTAAGCACCTCTTTTTTAGGCATATCTTTTTCTTCTTTATCAGTTGCGAGCAAATATGGTATTCCAAATCTATTTTTTGGCGGCTCGAAGGCTTCCGTTTGGTCGTTACTCGAACTTGCATTGCTCTCAGAATCTTCCATGATCATTGTATTGATTATGAGCTAACATTATACCATTGGACTGGTTGCCAGGCAATCCACTCATATAAGCATGGTGTTCAACACCAAAATGATCAATATTTATGCAGAATATTTAGGCATAAGCCATTATCTTTGATTCGTCCAAAATTGGTACATTTGTCGAAAGGTGTTGGGATTGGCTTGTTCATACTGGGACCAATAGCCGAGGTCAGTCTGCATTTCATCAGATGGATAAGCTCTGCCATAATCTTTTTTAACAATACTGGGCAACACAAAACCCAAGAATCTAAGTTCAAATTGGTCAAGCAGCGATGCTATCATCTCTAGTGAATAACGATGTTCCATAATATGAAAACAAAGATCTCTACACATAGAAGTTGTGTAAAAGTCTGGCCAGTTTGAGATTGAACTAATGTTCGGATATTCACCGTTAATTAGTTTATTCCTAAATAGACGAATGCCTTCATTACTAGCCTCAAAAGATTCAGATTTAATAATTTTTCTAGCCTCAATAATATCTTGGCGTGCTAGCTCACTATAAAATCCTAATTTGAGCATTCCATCGGCTGCGAGTATTTTAAGTAGAGATTGCAGGCCTTCAGATGGATCCTTCATATGATGGAGAACGCCCGTACATTCTATGAGATCAAATTCTTCATTTAGTTTTGGAAGATCAAGAATGTCCATCTCTATAAATCTTATATGCTCAATTCCATATTCTTGAGCCTTGCGCTTTGCATAAGCGATACTAGAAGAGCTGAGATCAATAGCAGTTAAATCAGAGTTAGAATAAGAGAGGGCATCGAATATTTGCTGTCCGGTTCCACAGCCAGCTATTAAAACTCGAGATCTCTGCTTGGGCAATATGATTGAGACCCGATTAGGGTTTATTTCATTGTTAATCGCTGAAGATATAGTTTGAATATTTTCTCGTGAATAAGAAGCATATCTCCAACGCGGATAGGGATGCTCTTCATACTGCTTTTTAACCTGAATAGAAGTACCATCATCTATAGATCCATATTTAGGAATTGATGCGGCAAGCTCATGTTCGCGTTCTGGTTCAACGAGTTGCATTATTTTTAAATTATTTAATTTCTCATTTGCATCGATGAATCCTCTTAATGAAGGGATCTGTTCACAAAGATGAGTAATGGGTATATAACAAGCTAAGATGGAAAGAGTTTTCAGATCAAAGTCACTTCTCAAGCAAGAAAGTTTAAACTGTTCGATTGCATCAAATTCTTGCTTGGTAAATGTAAAAATATATTCATTTAGGAAACACTGCTCCGCAAGAGCAATAGTTAAATCAATAATCCTTTTATTGAAAACATTATTTTGGATTGAAATGCATATTTGCTTGCGTATATTAGTCAACGCCTTCTCCCAGGCCATTGTGGTGAATAACATCAAACCAAGAGCACTGATGATCTCATCATCAGCAAGAATATGTTGAAAAGATGGGTGGTCAAATAAATTATGACTAATGCCTGAAATTTTGTGTAGTGTTTTTTCTGAGATCAAGAGATTAATTGCTGAAAATAGATTTTTATGTGCAATATCATTTCTCTTTAATAGGCTACGAAGCAAAACTCTAGACTGTCGTTCAGTTAAGAATGAAAGATCAGATTCCTCAAGCAGAGAGTTAAGAAGCAAATATGATGATTGCTTTTGTGGGTAAAGCTCAATTTCTCTTGTTACATGAAATACAGCCTCCTCAATTCTGCCAAGGTCCTTTAAAATTATAGAAAGGTTTAAATTGACATCAGGCAGATCGGCCTGTAGGTGCATTGCCTTTCTTGTATTCGCTTCTGCACCAGTTAAATCACCTTGGTCTTGTAAGATAGCACCTAGATTCAGATAAATACTTGCTGAATCATCTTGCAATTCAATTGCCTTGCGTGTTGTATGTTCTGCTTCATCTAGTTTGCCTTGATTCTGTAGGATCTGACCAAGATTAACGTATGCATCAGTCAAATCTGGCTGAAGTTCAATGGCCTTTCGGGTTGCATCTTCTGCATCGGTTAGTCTTCCTTTTTCTCGTAAGACTAAACCCAAGTATGAATAAGCATTGGCGAGGTTAGGCTGTAAAACAATCGCCTGGCGGATCGCCACATCAGCATCATCTAACATTCCTATCTGAAAGAAAAGATATCCCAAGTTTGCATGTGAAAAAGCATGACCAGGAAATAGTTTTACGCTTTTCTTATAGATGTTTATTGCCTTGTCAATCTCTCCTTGTGATTGACAGATTAATGCGAAGTTAGAGAATACATCTGGATCACTTAAACCACTATTAATAAATTCCCGATAGGCTTTTTGTGCCTCATTTATATTGCCTTGTTGGTGATATTTAAAAGCGATAGCCTTGAGTTGATCAGGCGGTATTCGGGCAAACTTCTTGGAGGGTTGTTTATTTTTTATTTTTTTCTTTTCTCCAAATCCTTTCATGTTCACAACGAGATATTCTTTTTTAATCTAATCGCCAAAGAAATTTTTGAACCTTGAAGGTAATAGCATGAAACGATGGACTTTTTTGATAGGCAAGAGATCGTCAAAAGAGGGGCAAGAATCCTTGGACCTCAGAAGAACCGAAAATGTCATATTGAGGTTGCTTCAAGGAGATCATCGACAACTAAAGTCTGCCAATTCATTGACATGAATGCGTCAATGGCATGACATAATTGCCAAAAGCAACAGTCAAGACATTGAAGCAAGTATTCCCCTTAATCCCCTTAATTATATGGACAGTACTTGTCCCATCCAAGGCAAATGAGTTCAAGTGCCCAGGAGACAACAACTATGAGCTGAGCTATTGCGACTCCCAAGCCCTTAAACGATCAAACAGCCGTTTAGAGTCTCAACTAAAAGCTTCTACATTTGAGGCCTGGAAGAGTGCGATCGGAGAGGTTTGCGCCGAAGCATATGCTCCATACAGCCAAGGTACGATCTATCCGTTAATGCTCATGAGATGTAATGAGAACTTAAACCAAACTCTTCTTGAAGAAATGAAGGAACTCGGCGAACGTCAATAGAGAAAAGAAAAGCATAAGATTTTGCAGGGTATATATCACCCGCTTTGATGTAGGCTATAAAGCTCTGTTCAAGAGTATTAGAGAGGGAGGAGGACGACTATGAGCTGCCTAAATCCGTGAGCTAGCTTCTAACATAAATGATAAGTTCAAAAACCATTTGATATTTGTTTTGACAAGGTCTTGATAGAGTTGCAATGATTTCTCTACTCATCACACCAGCTTTTGGTGATCAGCTCTAGTGCTACGAGTAGGATGATTGATGGAATTTGATGATCCTCATGCCAAAACCAATAGAGTTCAAAGAATTCTACGAGCTTCTCAAGGCAGCAAAGAATGGTAACAAAAAGGAGAGAGAGAAATTAGAGTGGATCTTGGCAGAATATGAACATGCAGAAGGCTCTGAAAGTGCTTACGATGAATTAGGGCAGGTTTTTTGCCATATAGGGTTGATGGGTCTATATGACTACACTGGTAGTGATGATATTCAATTTATTAGTCGCTTAGAAAAATCTGTATGGGATTACCTAGAAATCAGAATGGGAATGAGCTTAACTCAACATATGGTAGAAACAATGATAGAACATGCTAAACAACATGAATTATCAACAAAAATGTGTGAAAAATGGGATATATCTAGAGAAGAGCTGGCAGAGAACATCGAGGATTTAGCAGTTTATGTTGCCGAGGGCATCATAGAAGTTATCGATTAGGTCAAGTTATTGATCTCATTGAAATCCTTCTCTTCATTATTCGATCAGCTCATAAGTGCAACAGATCCCTTTGTTCTGAACAAGCGTTAATATGCAAACCACTAAAGATCTCTTCTCAACATTGACCATACTTTGGAATGGTTGATCCTATATTTATCACTCAGATTATCACTCAGAATTCCCAAAAGCCATCACATATTTTGCCAATTAAATGATGATGGTAATAATATTAGGGCCATGGAGATTAATTTAGCCTATGCCGCCAATACATTCAAGATCAGAGCATAACTTAAACACCTTTCTAGCAAGGTGTGCTGCTTCAATAATCAACTGAGGCTATTTTTAGCACAATTCATTCACTACAATAAGGTTTTTTATTGTCTAACGAAAAAGCCAATAAAACATCTTGTGTTGCTATTCATAAGCATTTTATTCACACCAACACCAATTGACGCGAATCAAGATGAATGGCGCAGCAAGGTCACTACAGGAGCTTGTTATTACCATCACATGCACCAATTAATTTGCCCTGCTAAATGAGCAAATCCTGCAAGCAGAAGTGATTACTATCTTTCATGATGGTTATTTTTAGTGATTTCAAATGATCTTGTGGGTATCAACAGGCGTGAAAATGGAAGTCTTGTTATCTTTACTGCAATCAGCCTATTCATGCCAGATTAAAGTTTTCTTCTGCTCCTCGAAATAGGAAGATCTTGCTAATTTAGTTTGGACACTTACTCTGAGGAAGCGGCAATTTTAAGTTGCGAAGATATTAGGATTTTTAACCTGGCAGAGGTTTTCTTCGTCTGATTTAAGAATGTAAAGCCCCTTAAGGTAAAAGCTGATTTGAAACGAGATAAAAAACCTGATCTCTCTGCCAACAAGTCAACTACTAGTTAAGCCAACTAGCAGACATGCTCATGCTCAGAAGAGGCACTTCCCTCATCAAGGCCTTCCTTGATGGCGTGAATAACTCAACTGCTAAGAGCAAAACAGCGATCGAGGTGTGCAACAGCACCATTACGGTTCGAGTGACTGCCGTTCAGGCCCATCATTCCCAGCCAAAACCTGTCATCACCCTGAAACACCAGCACAGGCTTCGCTCCCCCACCATCATGGTCATCAAGGAGTGCCATGCACAACCGTTCAACCACAATCTGACCATTGGGGCGTGCCCGGACCATGCGCAACAAAGAATCCACCTGCGAAAAGGGCACAAAGGTGGCCTGCTGAGAATCAGTCACCAAGATCAAGCCATCAAGCCACTGCACCTCCAAAAGCAAGTCCTTAATTGAGGAGAGAAGAGAAGGGAGAGGGAAGGCCACAGCGAACTGCGTCTTAATATTTTCTTCATAAGTCATCGATCCGTCTTTTCGCAAGAGTCTTTTTGCTCGATCAGTTCATCAAGCGGTAAGCAGCAAGGCACCCATCTGTCCCGCAGCCAGAGGTCGATGGCTCGCTGCGGCAAATCCCGCGTCCCGAGCCAGTCGCTCCTGAGCCTCTCCCTTTGGGAACTGCTGCAAACTGACCTCCAGATAGGCGTAATGCTCGCGCAGACCCACCTGGGCAGCCACTGGCACCACCAACCTTCGCAGATAAAACCGCTGAAAACGTGCTGCCAAGGACCCCTCGCCCATGCGATTGAAATCAAGGACTCCTGCCCGAGCACCAGGCCGCAAAAGGCGTCGAAGCTCTATTAACCCAGCGCCTGGATCCGCCAAATTGCGCAGGCCGTAAGCCATCACAGCACCGTCAAAACGATGGGAAGGCAAGCCAGTATCCAGAGCATCTCCCTGCAACCAGGAGAGGGGCAACCAGGGCTCAACCGCGGCGCGGCGCCTTGCCACGGCTAGAGGCGCCGCAGCCGCATCTAGCCCCAACACAGACCCTCCAGGTCGCAACCTGCGGGCCAATGCCAGTGCCAGATCACCAGTACCGCAGCAAAGGTCTAGCCAATGTTCACCTGGAAGCGGAGACAACCAGGCCAACAACTGGCGTTTCCAGATGCGGTGCAAGCCAAGACTCAACAAGTCGTTAAGCCGGTCGTAATTAGGAGCGACCGCATCAAACAACTGCTCCACCGCCTGGGGGTCACCAGGCCTCATCAGAAGATCCCATCCAAGGGCGTGAACACTGCTTGGAGCAACTGCTGCGCCCAAGGGTGATCGATGAGCAACACATCCAAAAGCACTCTTGCCAACAGAACTTCTCCCAAATTTAGGAGTGTGTTGCTGAACACAAAGACAAAGCCTCAGGCCTCAAGAGGCCGAATCGACAAACCTCGCATCAGCAGATCAGTCTTAATTTGCTCCACACTCAGCACGCCATCGTGAAGCAGAGAGGCCAACAATGCAGCTGAGGCCTTGCCAACCGTGAAGGCTTCTGCGATGTGATCCAGGCAACCTGCACCTCCCGAAGCGATCACAGGCACCGGCACCGCTTCCACGACTGCTCGCGTGAGCTCCAAGTCATAACCAGCCTGAGTTCCATCTCCATCCATTGAGGTCAACAGGATTTCGCCAGCACCAAGTTCCGCTGCCTGCCGAGCCCAGCTCACAACATCCAAACCGGTGTTTTGGCGGCCACCCTTGACAAAAACATCCCAGCCCGAGCCCTCAGGACGACGTCGAGCATCGATGGCCACCACAATGCACTGACAGCCAAAACGGTCGGCTCCCTGCGCTACGAGATCTGGATCCCGCACCGCAGAGGAATTAAGGCTCACCTTGTCGGCTCCGGCCCGAAGCAACTCTGTGATGCCATCCAAAGAGCTGATACCCCCTCCAACTGTGAATGGAATGGTCACGGCCTCAGCAGTACGTCGAACTAACGCCACCAGCGTGGCCCGACCTTCATGGCTTGCGGCGATATCAAGAAACACCAACTCATCAGCTCCAGCCTGGCTATAGCGGCAGGCAAGCTCCACGGGATCACCCGCATCACGAAGGCCCACAAAGTTCACGCCCTTCACAACGCGACCATCAGCCACGTCAAGGCAAGGAATCAAACGAAGCGCGACCATTGGGATAAAGCAGTGACGACTGTTAAGGTTGCGCCACCTTCTAAGCCTTGCAGGCCATGTCCCAGGCTGCCACTTCCTACAGAATCGGCTCCAAGGTCCGAGTCTCTCGCGTTCGTGATCGCATTCCAGCCAAACTGGTAGAACTGCTCAAGAAATCTGACGTTGGCAGGGTCACCGGCTACAAAATGACTGACGGCATGGGCATTGGCTTGGTCGTAGAACTTAGCGATGGCACTGTCAGCTGGTTCTTTGACGACGAAGTTACCTCCGCCTGAGACGCCTGCCGTGAGCGACGCTCGCCAACTCCTTGGCATCAAAGGTGCCACTGGCACCACCAACATCTGGAAGCTGCGTCTGCAGCTAATGAAACCTGTCACCTGGATCCCACTGCTCTGGGGGGTGATTTGTGGAGCCGCTGCCAGTGGTCAATACCAATGGCGCCTACCAGATGTGCTTGCAGCATCGGCCTGCATGGTCATGAGTGGCCCGCTTCTAACCGGTTACACCCAAACCATCAACGACTACTACGATCGCGAGATCGACGCAATCAATGAGCCCTATAGGCCGATTCCCTCCGGGGCCATCCCGCTGACACAAGTCAAGCTTCAGATCTGGATGCTGCTTCTCGGTGGTCTTGCAGTTGCCTATGGCTTAGATCGTTGGGCTGAACACACCACTCCGGTTGTGCTGTTTCTTGCCCTAGGCGGCTCATTTGTGAGCTTCATTTATTCAGCCCCACCTCTCAAGCTGAAACAGAACGGTTGGATAGGAAACTACGCGCTTGGGGCCAGCTACATCGCCCTGCCATGGTGGGCTGGTCAGGCGCTGTTCGGACAACTGACTTGGACCACAGCACTGCTGACACTTGCCTATAGCTTGGCTGGTCTTGGTATTGCCGTCATTAACGATTTCAAGAGTGTAGAGGGAGATCGAGCCCTCGGTCTTCAATCCCTTCCAGTTGTCTTTGGAATCAAAAAGGCCAGCTGGATCAGTGCAGGAATGATCGACATCTTCCAACTCGCGATGGTTGTTGTTCTGATCGCCATTGGCCAGCATTTTGCCTCAGTCGTTTTGATCTTATTGATCATTCCCCAAATCACATTCCAAGACATCTGGTTACTGCGTGATCCCCTGGCCTTTGATGTGAGATATCAGACCAGTGCTCAACCGTTTCTAATCCTTGGCATGCTGGTTACTGCTCTAGCCATAGGCCATAGCCCATTAACACAGGGGATGTGACTCGCAAGCGCCGTCACTGGATTGTTATTGCAGTTAGTGCTGTCGCCATCGGGTGTGTCGCAGCCTTGGCTGAAAGGACTCTCACTGATGCCTTGGATTCGGTTCTGCCCGATGCCCGGCGGATTGCCAACTTCAACCGGCCAGGCACCATCACGCTGCTCTCCACTGATGGGCAGGTGATCCAAAAGCTTGGTCCCGCGACCCGCGAGAAGGTTGAGCAAGACAAGATGCCTCTGCTTGTGGAGCAAGCCTTCGTAGCGGCAGAAGACCGCCGCTTTTACTACCACAATGGCTTGGATATCTGGGGTATCAGCCGAGCCCTGGTGACAAACCTCCGCCAAGGTTCCGTTAGGGAAGGTGCAAGCACCATCACTCAGCAACTTGCTCGAACCGTATTCCTGAGTCAGGAACAAACCCTGCCGCGCAAACTCAAAGAAGCTGCTCTGGCCTACAAGCTGGAGCGACAGCTCAGCAAACACCAAATCCTTGAGCAGTATCTGAATTACGTCTACTTGGGCTCAGGTGCTTACGGCGTAGCCGATGCAGCCTGGGTGTACTTCTCTAAATCCCCCAATCAACTCACACTGCCGGAAGCCGCTCTAATCGCTGGCATGCCCCCTGCTCCCTCAGTGTATTCACCACTAGTCAACCAGAAAATCGCACTAGAACGCCGCGCAATTGTCCTTAAACGAATGCAGCAAGCCGGATTTATCTCTGCCAGAGAAGCCGATGCAGCTCGCAACAGCCCCCTCAATCTCAAGCCAGCGATCCCGAAGTACTTCAACAGCAGCGCACCATTTTTCACCAGCTGGGTAGCCCAGCAACTCCCCAATCTGCTCACCCCAGAGCAACTAGAAGTGGGTGGACTCAAGATTCACACCAGCCTCAATCTGGCTTGGCAAAAGCAAGCCCAAGAGGTGATCCGCAAATATGCCCCCGGGAACACAGAGGGTTCCATGGTGTCTATCGAACCAAGCACCGGTGAAGTGCGGGTGATGGTAGGAGGCAAAAACTTCAAAACCAGCCAATTCAATCGAGCAACACAGGCTCTGCGTTCACCTGGCTCCACCTTCAAGCTTTTTCCCTATGCAGCAGCCATCAATGCCGGCATCAAGCCAGAGGACAAGGTTGTGGACGCGAAACGCTGCTGGAGAGGGTATTGCCCAAAGAACTTCGGCAACAAATACCTGGGATCAGTGGCACTCGCTGATGCCCTTAGATACTCCCTAAACACTGTTGCAGTCCAACTACTAGACAAGGTGGGCTTTGATGCCGTGATCAGCATGGCCAATAATCTTGGCATCGGCAACACCCGCCCATTGGGCAAGTACTATCCGCTCGCTATTGGAGCCTACGAGCAAACCGTGCTCGACATGACTGCAGCCTATGCCGCAGTAGCCAACCGGGGCATTTACATGAAGCCCACGCCATTTGAAGAGATCCGAGGCCCAGACGACGAGGTGATCTGGAACCACCAGTTCGAAGGCTACAAAGGTCGTCGAGCTCTCGATAGCGATGTAGCGGACACCCTGAACTGGATGCTCCAGCGCGTTGTCAGCGGTGGCACTGGAGCTGCGGCATCCCTCGGTGACCGGCCGGTGGCGGGCAAAACCGGCACATCGGAAGGTGCCCGTGACCTCTGGTTCATTGGCTCAATACCTCAACTAACAACCGCCGTATGGTTTGGCTACGACAACAACCGAAAGACATCTGGCGGCAGTGGTGATGCTGCATGGGCCTGGAAGCAGTTCATGACCAAGATCCAAGACAATTTTGAGGTGCAACCCTTCCCCCCAAAACCAGTTATGAACCGCACCTTTAGGCCACCAGGCAAAACGAGGAGCAAACCAAAGAACGGCAGCGAGGATGCTGCCAAAGAGCAAGATCAAACCCAGGGCCCTCCACCCAGATACATCGCACCGCCAGGGGGACCGCCGCTCAATGAAAACTTCGAGCCAATGCCTATTCCCTGATCAGGCTCAGCTGAGATCCAACACGGCTGAATAAAAACCATCACCACCATGCTCAGGATCAGGCCATAGTTGCTGTTCCTGAGACAAGCTCAATTCAGGATGTCGACCAAGGAAGGCCTCGATCTGATCAAAGTTCTCGGCCGGATGGATAGTGCAAGTGGCGTACACCAACCGGCCGCCAGAGCTAAGCAGAGGCAGAAGGCCTTCAAGCAGCTTGGACTGCAAGATCACCAGCCCCTCAACCTGCAACGGAGTAACTCGCCAACGGGCGTCCGCATGACGGGCCAAAGTACCTAAACCAGAACATGGGGCATCCACAAGAATGCGCTGGAAGGATCCTCGCCAGCTTGGCTTCACCGCCAACAGATTCGTGGCATCTGCGACTAGAGCATTGAGGCAGTCACCCCCCAAGCGAGCAGCATTATCCGCCAAGCGCTTGAGTCGACCAGCGGAACGATCCACAGCCCACACCTCTCCCGAACCACCCATCAGCTCAACAAGATGAGTGGCCTTACCCCCTGGTGCAGCGCAAGCATCAAGAATCCGATCCCCAGGCTGTGGCCGCAAAAGCGGTGCGACCAACTGTGCAGAGCGATCCTGCACACACCAATGTCCTTGCTGATAGCCAGGCCACTGGCTTAGGTCAACAGCACTACCAGTCACCATCAAACCATCAGGGCAGCTCTCGATCGGAGTGCTCTCCACTCCAATAGCCTCAAGCGCCAGCCTTACGTTCTCACGGCTTGTACGACGTCGATTGATCCGCAGATCTAGTGTTGGCACCTGGTTGCTGGCACGAGCAAACAGCTCAGCTCCCACCTCGCCTCGCCAAGCAAGTAACTGCTCCACCAACCACAACGGTAAAGATTCCGCTTGCGCCAACCGAGCGGCAGAGTCCTCCGGCTCGAGGAGCACCATACCGGCATCGCGTGCACGCAATGCCGCCCGCAAAATGCCATTCACCACCGGAGCTAATCGGGCAAGCTTGCCGGTCTTAGCAAGTTCAACGCTGGTGTTCACTGCCGCTGCAGCTGGAATCCGCTGCATACGCAGAATCTGATAGAGCCCCAAATGCAGCAACCAGCGCAGCACTGGTGGCTGTTTGCAAGCAGGCACCTTGCCAAGACGATCCAACCAAGCATCAAGCCATTGCCGCTGACGGATTGCGCCATAAGCCAATTCCATCACCAGGCCACGGTCGGCACCGCTCATGGGGTTCTGACGAAGAGCTCGTTCGAGAGCGACATCTGCATAGGCCCCTGCCGCCACTGCCTGTAACAGCTCCCATGCCACCCGCCGCGGCAGCAGTCCCGGTACAGGTACAGATCCATCAGCGGCAGCAACGGAAGACGAAGACAACATCAATGGTTGTCCTGGGCTGAGATGAACCTTCCAGAGCTAACGCCTTCCTGAGCCATTCCCAACAAAAGGCCCTCATCACTCAATTGCGGCCGCCAAAGATGCCGTCGTAAGGGCAAATGACCCTCGGCATCCACAAGGATTCCTTCAGCGATCAACATCTGCCGCTGCATCCAGTCAGATCCTTCGCGGCTCAAACTCATCGAAATCATCCCTTTCGCATTCACCACTCGATGCCAAGGAACTTTGGATGGCAAAGGTAATCGACGCATAGCCCAACCCACCTGACGGGCACATCCATAGGCACCGATCATCTCGGCAATCTGACCATAGGTAGCTAACTGGCCGAAAGGGATGAGGGACACAGCATCCCATACCCTCAAGTCAAAAGACGCTTGGCCCATGCCTCTGCTGCCTCGCCGATTTGATCGTCTCAAGGCTGTTCTGGATTGCCGAATGGCAGATCTGACGGTTCTGCTTGAGCACGTAGAAAAGCCCCACAACCTCTCAGCCATTCTGCGCAGCTGCGATGCGGTGGGTGTCCTGGAAGCCCATGCAGTGAACTATTCAGGACGCCTGCCCACCTTCAACAGTACCGCTCAGGGAAGCCAAAAGTGGATACCGCTCAAAGAGCACAGCAGCATCGAAGTTGCCGTCAAGGCCATCAAGGAAAGTGGCTTTCGCCTTTATGGAACCCATCTAGGTGGAAACGCACGCGACTACCGAGACTGCGACTTCTGCGAACCTACAGCCTTCGTCCTGGGAGCTGAGAAATGGGGCCTTAGTGAGCTGGCGACGCCATTGATGGATGAAGGGATCTTCATCCCTATGTGCGGCATGGTGCAGTCGTTGAATGTTTCGGTAGCAGCAGCAACCTTGCTATTTGAGGCCCTACGTCAACGACGACTGGCTGGTATCGCACCTCAAGCCGGCGAAGGCCTAGAACCAGCGCTTTATCAACAGCGCCTATTTGAATGGGCCTATCCCGAAGTAGCAGCTTGGTGCCAGCAGGAAGGCAGGTCATATCCTGCCCTTAACGATCAAGGCGAAATCCAAGGGAGCCTCCCCCGCAACGTGAGATTGCGCTGTTAAGCAACCAGCTAACACTCAAAATGAGATCAGAACATCTTTGCTTGGATGCGATCAATTGATCCCAAGTTGGTTTTGACGTGCCGCGGGAAGACGCAAGCCAATCAGCAAGACAATACTTTCCAGCAAAATGTTTTGGCCTATAAACAGCACAATCATGGCCAAGCCGATCGCGAGCATCTGCTCAAGCAGGCCGATCACATCATCAGGATTTCGGCGCCCGGAGACCCAAAGGAAGATCATCAGCGCCAGCAAGATCAATGTGATCCACCAGGGCATGGCTTGAAGCAAGGACTTCCCCCAGTGTGGCCCTCCAAAGGATGCAATGGGAGTGATCTGAAATCAGGCAGTCGACTCATCGAGACCACTCACCCATGCCTCCAGCCCCTCACCAAGGAATGAGAGTCCCAGCACCAATACGAACATGGCCAAGCCTGGATAGAGAGCAGTCCACCAAATCCCAGTTGGCACTGCTGCCAGAGCCATATTCAGATCACTCCCCCATTCAGGCACAGTTTCCGGCAGTCCCAGGCCGAGAAAACCAAGGCCACCAAGCACCAAAACAGCATCAGCAGCATTCATGGTCAGCAGGACTGGCACGGATGTGATCACATTGCGAAGCAGGTATTTGCGCAAGATCCAAATGGGGCCAGCACCGAGGGAACGGGCAGCCTCTACAAACAGTTCTGCTTTTACCTGGGCTGTTTGGTTACGAACCACGCGGAAGTACTGGGGCACATAAACAACACAAAGGGCTGCGGCCGCATTAGGAATACCCCGTCCAAGCAAAAAAGCCAAGACCACAGAAAGCAAGAGCACCGGCAAGGTGTAGAGGGTGTCCATCACCAACACCAACATGCGATCAAAAGCACCTCCGAGGTAGCCACTCATCATCCCTAGGGGCACCCCCACGAACACAGCCAAGGTCACCGCAAGAAGAACCACCTGCAAAGCCACGCCACTGCCCTCCATGGTGCGAACACATACGTCCCGTCCGAGACGATCAGTTCCGCACCAATGCCCCCATGAAGGAGGCGCATAAATGGGATTATCAAGACCAGCGTTGGCCTCAGGCAAAACACCCACCATCACCAACAAGGGGGTGATTAAGGCAACCAACAGATAGATGGCAACAATCACCATCCCCCAGCGCGCCATGCGAGTCGACAAGGTCACTCGTGACAGACGCAAAGACGAAAGATCAAAACTCACTGCTGAGGAAGGAGACAGAACAGTCTCTGCATTGTTGCTAGAGCGGCTGACAACGTTGCAACTCAATCACAAAGATCGCTCCACCATCAGCAGCATTCTCAACCCAAACGCGGCCTACCATCCGCTTCACCAACGAGCGCACAAGGGCCAGACCAACGCCACTGACAGGTTGTTGTGCCGTGTTACTGCCACGCTGAAACTGCTCAAAAATCAGCGCCTGATCAGCCTCTGGCACACCAGGGCCATGATCTCGAACTTGCAATCTCACATGCTCATGCGTGGTAATGCAGCTCAATTCAACTCGCTTGTCTTCTGGGCTGTACTTGAAAGCGTTCTCAATCAAATTGCTAAGACACTGCACGACCCTGTCGTGATCACCAAGAGGCCAGATCTGATCAACACCGTTTGAACACGATTGCATGTTCAAGCGAGTCTCATAATCAGCTCTATGCAGCAAGAAAACCTGCTCTAACGCCTCAAATGCGGAAAAAGGCTTGGACGTCATCACCAGAGTGCCAGATTCCTCACGCGCAATATCTAATAGATCAGTGATTAACCTTCCGAGACGACGAGTCTCATCATCAATAATCGTCAATTATGCCGCTGAGCATCGCTAAGAGAGCCTGAGCGACGTAACACTCTAGAGGTATAACCAATGATCAATGTGATCGGTGTGCGCAGCTCATGGCTGAGAGCATTAGCAAATTTGCGCTGACGATTCCAAGACTCAGCCAAACGATCCAAAATCGCATTAAACGAACCGGCAAGCGGCTTAAGTTCCACAGGTTCATATTTCGGATCAAAGCGATGATCGTCGAGAGATCCAGACGAGACTGATTCGATTGCGCCGCCAAAGTGCTGCAAAGGATCCAAACCGCGTCGAATGCCTGAACGAGTGAGGAGCAAGGTCACCATCGAAGCAAGCAAAGCAGCCAGAATAAGAACCCAGGCAAGAACTTCTTGCTGACGAATCTGCCTACTGATATCTTCAACCAGATAAATATTCCAAGTATTTCCATGCAGCTCAATTTCATCTTTAATGATTAAATAATAAACTGAATCAATATCAATAAGAGCAGGACCATACTTGGCATCACCCTGATATTTTTGCAAACCATAAAAAGCTAGAACCTTGCCAAGATTGATACCGCCACTCACGTCAGGCACCACAAAACCAGCTTCAAACCCCTTGGGGTGCATTGAAATCAGAAGACGAAAAGATGAAAAATTGCTCAGCAATCTCTTCAGTAAAGTGGATCAAACTGTTTTCAGACGCCGATACTGAATCGGTGCGAAGGATCAAATCCTTCGACTAACGAAAATAGCCTTGGCACAGTCAAAAACTTCCCGCTGAGCCTGCCGGCGCTGTTCAGCGGGAAGCTTCAGGTTAAACAACAACAAGCCATATCACAGCCCCACAGCCATCAAGCTGGTGCGCTCTAGAACGCGGCGGATCGAATAAGGCGGATGCCTAAAATTGATCCAGGCACCTCTTGCGTGCAATGATTTGCCAAGACGGTTAATGTCCAACCAAGTGCTCCTTGCTTAGCGTTACATACTTGCACAGTTCTAGCGACTAAAGCTGTGGCCTAGATCATTCATCCCGGTGATTAAGCTCACATACCCAAACAATCAAGAATCCATGGAGAGAAACTTTATAGCATTATTTCTACAAAAAACTCATTATCTAATTTTTGATTTCCACCCCCTAGATACAACCCTTCAAATGAAGGATATTGATGGCATCTGCTGTTCTGCTGTCAAAATAAGCACGCGCGGGACTCCATCGCATAACAGTTGCTTACTGACATCCTAAATACCGCATAAAAAGTACTACTTCAAAGCTATATTGCGAGCGACTTATGCATCATTAGTGTCAAATATTTGCGTCTCAATAATTTATATCTAGTCCGAATACAGCATCGACACAAGCAAGGTTGATTGAGCCTTACATGCTTTTGCATACCCCAATCAAGCATCAACGTGCAGGGCATCAAGCAGAGGCCGCTGAACTGATGCGCTGCATCTTCCCGTTAGGAGCCTGAAACTGCTGCTCCAGCTCAAGGCGCAACACCGGCAGAAGAGGGTCAGGCCGAGCCACAAAACCAAGCTCGCCATCACTGAGCGAGGAAGGCAAGCCATCGATCAACACACGATTCTGGAAGCTTCCTGCGAAGTTAGGCTCGCCGTTGATGTCAAACGCCGGGCCACAGCGCATCAACACCCTGCTGCGCCAGATCGACGATGGAGCAGAGCCAACCGAGTAGACGATGGCCCTTCGACGGGCTTCGGGATCATCTGGCGCTGTAGCGATAGCCAATACCGCCTGACGCCCCGCCAAGGAACAAGGCCAGAGGCTGGAGATTGGCGGATCAGCCAACCAGCCATAGCCACGCGCCAAGTCAGCCTTGATCAACATCAAGGTGCGTTGCTGAAGGCCCCGCTCACGCAGGCGCTGGGCCATTGCCTGACCAAGGGAAAGATCTCTAGTTATCACGCCAAGGGCCATCGCAACAAACACCATCCCCACACTGATCACCAGCATCAGCTCCACCAAGGTGAAGCCATCAAAACCGTCATTGCCTTTAGAGCGCTTCATCAGGTAAACATCGTGAACTGCTAAGACCAATTGCTGGATCGAGGGGATCACCGTCGTAACGACCAACACGGCTAACGCCCAAGGGCAGGCTGATCACCAAACAGCGTCGATAAGGGCTGTGAAGGCTGCCCAAAACAACGGTTCCACCATCCAACGTCAAACCATTCGCCGCAAAGCGCATCAGCTGAGGCAAGTTGCTCTGCCAAGTCAGTGGCAGTTCCGCAAATGGTTCCTGCAGGCTCAATCGAGAGGACACACAAGCTGGCAACTCACGAACAAGCGGCTTCTGCCAACCCTCAGCAGAAACACGCAACCCGCAAGGCTGCCGCTGACTTAAAGCAAATAGTCGAGCGCGCTCCAAGCCAAGCTGCAGTCGTCGAGCAGCAACATCCACCTGCAAACGATGGCGGTACTCATCAGCATTCACCAGGCTGATGCCAGCCAAAACTGCCAGGATCGAGAGAATCAGCAACAACTCCAACAAGCTGAATCCCTGCTCAGCAGGGGCTGCATAGGACAAACGCCTCATTGCTGCGCCGTCAGATTGGGCCTGCACCAACCAGTACCCGCGGGCGTAAGCAACTGACGACGGCGAAGCGGCTCAACAGGCGCGCCCTTAGGCGGATGAGCGTCAATCTGAAGCCAAAGTCCAACCCCATCAGCTTGCCAATGCCGCTCAAGCCCCTCCGGCAAAGGCAAAGCCCTATCTCCTGAACGAGACACGGCGGCAAGATCAAAACGGCAACTCCTGTTAGCAGTAAGCAGCTCAGAGACATTGCCAACAGCTGACAACCAGCGCTGGCTGGCCAACAACTGCAACTCAACAGACTCAAGCTGCTCCTCTTTGAGCCAACCAAGATGAGCAGCCAGGCGGGCCTGCCCCCAAAGGTGCAGTCCGCTCATTGCCGTGCCAGCTAACAACAGTGAAGCCACGATCAGCTCGATCAAATTCATGGCCTTTCCTGTTCAAGGGTGACCAGAGATCGCATTGCACCAACCTCACGCACAGCAGGGCCATCAGGGTCTATTGCCAGCAGAAAAACAGCTCGAGCACCAGCGGCAAGACGCAGACTCAATCGACCTGTGTCACCACTGGGAATCCAATCAATCAAAAACCAAACGTCCTCGCCGATCAAGCCTTGTTGAAGACGACTGGGATCAGCATCAGCGCATTGAGAGCCAAAATCGTTCCAACTGCCAGAAGGCCAAGTAAGAAGGCAGGCGTGGGAATCTGTCGCCAACTGTGCGAAGTGCTGAGCAGCGGAGCGAAGCTGATCGGCGCGCATGCGCTCAGCCGTGCTGATGCGCGTACGACTAAGGCTCAGGAGCGCAAGCGAATGTAGAGAAGTGCTGCTAAGTAAAATCAAAAAGGAAGCCGAAAGCGCCAGGGGCAGCACAAAGCCAGAGGAGGGGCTTTGATAACAGCCCCGCTGGCGATAGGAAGGCATCTCCAAACAACAGCTGCTACAAGGATTCCCCGCCATCGCAGGCAAGCAACAATCGCAAACGATGCTGACCTTGATCAACAAGAAGCCAACAGATCAATCCTGCCCAAGCCTGCTCAACAAGGCGTTGAAATCAATGAATGGCAATAGCAATCAGCTCGCAAGCTTCGGATTGCTAAAAGCCTGAGCTTCTAGACGCGAGAACAAACCAGCGCAAGGGGAATAAGGGTGAAAAGAGCATCTCGCGCCAACAGTCAAACCATCCTCTAAGCGAGCTCAAAGAGAACTCTCAGAGAAGCCTTAGACGATCCTTCACCACAAAATTGCCATTTCAGGGCATTATAGGAAAGCCACTATTGATATCGCCTACGACCATGAGCATCATCAACCAACGGCTAAAGCTTGCACTGTTGAGCCGCCAGAAGCGAGCTAGCGCCTTACAGCAAGGCTTCACCCTGGTGGAGTTGATGATCGTGATTGTGATCGTTGGCATCCTGAGTGCAGTTGCGCTGCCTAACTTCCTGAATCAAACATCTAAAGCGAAAGCCACAGAATGCATGGCCAAAGGCGGAACGATAATGGGACTGGTAATGGCGGATGCCTTGACTAGTAAGGCAGCAGGAAAGGCGACCCTAGATGCTCTTGTCGAAGATGCAAATACTAATTCCACTCTTTGTGATTTCACCGCTGGAGATCTACCAGGCGATGGCAGTAATGTTTTTAAATTAACCGCAACCGGAAAAGGAGATCTGAAAGATGGTGATACAAGTAAATTTGACGGTGCTTGGTGTGTGGATTTCGCAACAGGCAAAAAAGAACAGGAAACTACGAACAACGGCACAGCACCAAATCCTGGACCTGACTGCGCATAATTGCCGGGGTTCTCTATAATATTAGTTTACTTCATCAATATCTAGATACATTCATCTATGAGAATGTGTCTAGATTTTGCTGAAGACTAAACGCCTAATTATCACATATCAATCGCCCTGTTAAAAACAAAAAAATTGTGGCATTGTCCGCAAGCAGGGTTTCACGATTGCGGAACTGATTATAGCTTGAGTGGGTATTCTTTGCGTCGCTACACTACCTAAAAATTTTATAGGCCAAACAGTTAAATCAAACCATCAGAAGCCAAACTCATGGCCAAAGCCAAACCCAACAACCTCAAGCATTTTATGCAGAAAATAATATTAATCTAGCAACGTAAGTAGCAATTCTAATAAAATAATTCATTTCTACTGCTGCCAATTCTGCCTTTTCAACTACACAGCCATAGGGTTCTCGCCATTTTATACTTTAACTGGGGCAGGGAGAACACAAAAATGCTGGCATTGCAGGAGAAACAATTGCTAGCTCCGCAGACTTTTACACAGGGCTAATAGAGACCCAAAAAGATTTAGAAGCTGATGCTCCTGATTACCAATGAAATGACTAGTCAAATCAATATCTATGTCATCACCAAGCTATCGATCCGCAACTGATAACTGGCAGAACAAACAGAAAATTCACCGGAATCATCGTAATCAAAACAATCAACTCTATTTTCGATACTATAAAGCAAAATTACGACATAAAACTAGTGAAGAAAATTGAAAGTATTATCAGGCAATTAAATTTAAACAATAGCAAATAGACAAACTATACATAGGCTTATATCACCAATATACCGAGCAGGTATTTTCAGGAAAAAATAAAATGAGCAGATGGATTAGATTCAACAAGAGGTTATCAGTATTAGCTCAGGCTGCTCTAAAGTTGAAAAACAAACAATCAATGCTATCTTGGGTTTTGTAGTCTTTAAGAAAAGCTGTGATGATGAGGCTACCCCCTAGAAGGCAAGAAGCAAATGGCTTCTCACTTGTTGAAGTAATGATCACCGTAGTGATTGTAGGAATTTTAAGTTCTATTGCTCTACCAAGTTACTGGCGCCAGGTACAACGCACAAAACAGAATGAAGCCGCATCCACGCTTGCACAATTTCAAACTACAGTTGCGAGTTATCTCGATGAATTTAACTTATCACCTGTAAACTGGGTTGATCTGAATAATGTTGCTGTGATCATGACAAACAAGGGACCTGCATCTGCGGGGAATGGTGCTTTAACAACTCAGATAACCTTACCAGGGAATGAATACACGGTACGCCGTACAAATGTCGCTAATAATTATTATGAATTTACAGCAACTTCAACCAACAACAAGGTTTCTGAATATAACGTAATGGCATGTGTATGTCTTTCTACAGGAGCTAGCGATTTAAAGAAAGGAACTGTAGACAGCGAAGATCAAGTTGAGTCGTCTGATCTTGTCTGTGGAGCTTGCCCAGTATAAAGATCACTAAACTTAGATTTATTGCAGCAATACATGAAATTTCTGCAAAAATACAAAGATCTAAATTCACACATCATGAAACCAGATAATAGAAAAATTACCAGAGGTTACCTAGACAAACAAAAAACAAAATTGTCATGGCTTAAAACTGTGAGCGAAATCACATCAAATCTTGATCTAAAACACCACTCTAAAAGATCGATCAAAAGAGACTATGGCTATCAAAGCAGAGCGCCAATGAAAAATCATTCCATCCATCCTACGAGGAAGTACCTACTGAAAAGGGTAAGCGCTAATGGTGAGGAGGGCCTAGCAATGGTTTTGGCATTGCTAATGGGCACAACCCTTATTATTGGAGCTAGCGGGCTACTGATCCGTCAACTGATGGCCAGGAAGTTGGGATCTTCTGAAAGCTATCAACAAATGGCTGAGGCTGCATCGGTCAATGGCTTCAACCGCATTCTGAGTGTACTGAACAATAACGATCCAAGCAAATACAGAGGGTATCTATACAACCTGGTGAACAACGAAGATGAAGACTTTAACTGGGAGCTTGATCCTTCTTCTAGGACTCAATTACTCGAGCAAATTTGCACCGATACATCTAAGGGCCTACCCATTCTCACAGATGGAGCACAATGGCCTACCGGCCATACTAAGGCTGACGATTCAACATCAAAAACTGCATTACCATTTACTGTTAAAGGTGCAGATCCTAGAACTGAACGTGAAGACGGTAGGGGCAATATTCAAAGTTATTACCGGTTGAGGAGCTATTCCGTAAACTTTGCGTCTGGTGTTGGTGAAGGGGTTGCCGAAATTGAGGGTATGGTAAAAAGAGAAGAAGCTGAAAATGATGATCTTTTAGGGAGGGCTCTGCTGATTCGCTCATTCTACGTAAAGTCAAAGATGAAAAGCGATAACGACTGGGGAGTGATTGCTGCAAAACATTTAGACCTAGGGCCCACGCAAATCACAGGAGGTGGGAAAATCCTCTGGCACATAAATGAGGATGAGGCCGCTGAAATCCTTAAAGCAGATCGTAGTGGTTGTAAAGATGATCTTCTCAGCAGGATCAATGGCACTACAAGTTCAAATACCAATCGCATTTGGCCTGTTTTGGGTAGAGATAAGCAAAGTTCTCTATCTGCTATATTGTTTGGTGACAATAGAAATAACAAGAATAATATTGACTATTATCCAGGCAGTTCAAATGTTGAGCGTGTATGGAGTTTTGATGATACCAAAAATCAGCAGGATGATACCAAAAATCAGCAGGGAGAATTTTACTGCGGTGAAGAAGAAATAGTCTGTACTAGAGCGAAAAATACAGGAGATCAAACAGCACCTGATATTGAAATTACGAGTGAATCAATACGCAAAGATCCCGCGAATGGTGATCAAACAAGCAACACTCAGACAAGACAGAAAGATCGGTCTGGACAGCAAGATTCGACTGGAGAGCCTGTCCTAGCCTCTGCAGAGGGCATATCTAAGTCTTATCTGCAAATCTATCCACCTTACAGCACTTACAAAGCCAACATAGATAAATTTAATCTCTATTGTTATGGAGCTAATTGCTTTGAGAGAGATTTAAGCAAGTCGCACTCACGTGGAGCTGGTTGGAAGCGATTGATTCGCGAAGGGGGTAGAAAACAAACATGGGAGTTTAGCGAAAAAGATTATTTTAAAAGATTCAATGCGTGGGCAGTAACAAAAAGGGTTCAAAAGGATGAAATAAAGAGCTGGACTGTACGAATCAAGCAAAATGATATATGCAAAGAGCAAAGCAATCAAAACACTGCCTGCCATATGTATATAGAGCATATGAATTTAGAAAATACGAAAATATTAATTGAAAATGACAAGAGACCTGTTGTACTTCACCTTGAACTACCTCCTAAAGATTCCAAGCATGTTACAGGTCTAAGCAGTGGACGGATCGAATTGTCTAACAATAGCCTCCTCTGTGGCGTTAACTCCGGGGAGACCAAATGCAACAACAAACCTGAAAGGTTTATTATCAATCAAGTAATAGGCCAAGTAATAGGCAATGAAAATAAAAGCTCAAAATGCGATCTGAACCAATTAAAAGGAGCTCAACAGAATAGAGCTCAGCTACAGCCAATTGTAAGTATTGAAGGCACAAGCCTACCAGCAGCATGGGTTTATCTACAGACAGGAACATTCACCCTAAGCGGTGATGCACAATTAACTGGAGTAATTTGGGCAAATAGTTTCTGTTCACAAAACAATCAGCTCTCTCTAAGCACGCGTAGGGTTGATGGTGGTGAAGGTTCTATTGTGAAAGCAGCTGATGAACTTTGGCGGTGGAGTGAAAATGGGGTCTTAGATGGTAATTACGGAATGCTTGGCCGCACAGTAACCCGCGGAATCCGCGGCAGTGGTCTGGATATGTTCAGAAGATGGTAAGGAAAGACATGCCCTTTATAAAACTAAACCGATCAGATTGGCATCATTCATGCATGGAGTGCCAGCTAAGAAGCAATTGTGTGTGGCCAGAAAAGTCACTAAGAGAAGTTATCTTTCTTAAAAAAATGATGCAAGCGAAGACTTACTACAAAATCAATGAGAATGCCTCTTTGGTCAAAGTGAGTAAAATCACAGCAGCTCTTGATATGAATCAATACGTAATCGCTAGCAGCATAGGAAAATATAATCTTCAAAGGGAGTAGCCAATGATTAGCAATTCTAAGATAAAAATGTCTAGCTCTCAGACAAGTCTGAATCGATCAACAGGCTTCACCCTGCTAGAACTACTAGTTACAATCGTTATTGTTGGTATTTTGTCTACCTATGGCTTGATGTCAACTTGGCGAAGCATTACCCAAGGAGAAGTAGATCGCTACACACAGTTTGTTGAATCTGGCTTATTTAACCTGCGAGCAAGACTAACACAGTATAAACGATCCTGTGTATTAGATCTAAACACAGATCTAGCAACTAATAGATGGGGTGAACCTGGAGAAATCCTCGAATTCCAACAAGCTGATGGCTCTCAAAGCAACTCAATACGTTTAAGATGTTGCGAGGACCCTGATACTTTTGAAAATATACAATGCACTGCAGCAGAGCTTAATGGACAGCCAAGTTATCGTTTTCTAAAAATAGAGGGCACCCCAGAATCTAAACAAGTTCAGGTTTCTGCCCTTCAACCTGAATACGAAATAAGTACAGCTGGTATCAGTACAAGCGGAGGTACTCTCACAATCCTTATCCGATCACGTGTTGCAGCTGCAGATCCACGGCTTAGGACTCGATGTGTAGAGATCTCAGGTAGTGGCAACTTGTTCAGCGGAACCTGGAATGAAGAAACTACTTCCTGTAATAGCAGTTAGTCGTTCCTTCAGACATTTCTCATGAAATGTTAACTACTATTTTAGCCAACTAGTGCTCAAGTCTGCCACAATTAAACCAACCAAGGCCAATTCATCGAAGGCCCAAGCACAATGAAACACAACAAAAACATTTTAAAGCAAAGCTTCTCTCATCCTTTTTCAACCAAAGGATTTGGAACTACTGAAACCGTTGTTGCAGCAGGGGCTGGCATTCTTTTAATCGCAGCATCTACTCTGGCGCTGCGTTCAACACAAAACTTGATAAGTAAGTCAAAAAGCACATCAACCCTAAGGCAAAACACAACCAATGGGCTCCGGTTGCTGCGATCAGAAGTCGAACGCAGCTTGCACATCCTCGTGAATAACAGTGAAGCTGTGATGAGTGAAATGGAGCATACAGAGATGGGAAATAGCCAATATGAAGCAGCACTTGAAGATTGTCGACTCAAAGCAGAGGATAGCTCTCAAGTATTCAAGCCAGTTTTCGGCATCAAAATGGCCGATCTAAATGAGCCAGTGATCTACGGCTTAGGTCTCAGCTCTAACAACCTTATATTCAAGGCAAAGGCAAATAATTACGCCACTAAGATAAACTCTCAGCAAGGAAAAGCGTCTGGATATGACACCACTAAGATAAACTCTCAGCAAGGAAAAGCGTCTGGATATGACACCACTAAGATAAACTATGAGGGAGGAAAGGCGTCTGGATATGCACTACTACGATGTGGTGCACCACTCAGCCTTGATGGGCGTTATAGCGAAACATACGATGTATTTATCTCTAAAGCCATTGAAGATATTGGAGTTATGAGTTGCACAAAACCACAAGGTGATTGCGAGCCATTAACAAACAATGAAGGTAATGTTAAAAGCCTTAGAGAAATCATTGATGACCTTGATGTCACCTTTACAGATGACACAACACCGGTAACCACTTATATGCAGCCTTCACTTCGAATCATGACTGACCAGCAAAGGAAGCTGATTAAATTTATAGATCCAAACCCTGATAGTGCCAATGAAAAAGAGAGTTACCTTGAAAGCCTAAATGCTGCAAATAAGCGTATCACTAGGTATCCACTTTACCTAGCAGCCTTTGCTCGAGCAGATAAACGACCAGCCAACTATGGAGAAAACAGCGTTATTAATGGCGCTTACTTCCGCAATGTAAGCAGCCAAAAAGTTCGTTTCCTCGTTGACGGCTCAGGTTCGATGAGTGCTTGCATACTTTGGGGCAGCACATCTGGACAAATGAGAAAATATTGGAATGGAAAAAGCTATGAATCGACAAAACAAAACTGCGCCTTAACGAGGATGGAATCGCTACAGTCAGAACTAACTAGCCTACTAACAGCTCTTCCTAAAAGTACAAAAGTTGGCATCCAATCCTTCAGCTCACCAGGGTACAGCAACCACAAAACATGGAGAGAGTCAAGGGATGGTTTGGTAA
Source organism: Prochlorococcus sp. MIT 1318 (assembly GCF_047304505.1). Lineage (NCBI taxonomy): Bacteria > Bacillati > Cyanobacteriota > Cyanophyceae > Synechococcales > Prochlorococcaceae > Prochlorococcus > Prochlorococcus sp. MIT 1318. Next base: position 2,481,727 of record NZ_CP138958.1, read on the forward strand.
AAATTGGAAATGATGGTATGCGCGAATCCGCAATCGCATTCGTTAATTCACTAGACAATAGTCCTCCCAGAAAGTGGGGCGGAACTGATCCATGGGAAGGACTCGAGGCCTCTTTCAAAGACAACGAGACGGACACACTTTACTTCCTGTCAGACGGTGAGCCTAATCGCGATCGTATGGGTGGTAGCTGGCGAGCCAATGATCACGACCCTACAGTTAATCACTATTCAAACTTGAATAACAAACGAGAGCAGGCACTCAAAACAAACACAATAGCCCTTGGATTAGAATCACCTTGGATGGAGAAATTATCAACTAAGATGAAAGGTGATCATCTACAAATCGACAAGGATTACGTAACAGCAAACTCCAGTGAATAAAGTCACCAGACTTAGCTTTACTGGTTCAGTTTCAATACCGCCATGAATGCTTCCTGAGGCACATCTACTTTGCCCATTGCCTTCATCCGCTTTTTACCCTTAGCCTGCTTCTTCAGCAGCTTTTTTTTCCTTGAGATGTCTCCGCCATAACACTTAGCAAGCACATCCTTGCGCATGGCACTGATGCTCTCACTGGCAATAATTCGACTTCCAATTGAAGCCTGTAAGGGAATTTTAAACTGTTGTCTTGGGATCAGCTCCTTGAGCTTCTCCACCAGACCCTTACCAATATTGTAAGCCTTATCACGGTGTGCAATTGTGGTAAGTGGATCAGCCTTTTCTGCATTGATCAACACATCCAAGCGCACCAGATCATTGCGGCGATAGCCAATCAAGTGATATTCCATTGAGGCATAACCCTTTGTGCGACTCTTCATCTGATCAAAGAAGTCCGTCACCACTTCAGCCAAGGGCAGCTCATAAATTAAGGTAACTCTCTCAGTAGTGATGTACTTCATGTCAATGTATTCACCACGTCGTTCCTGGCACAAGCCCATCAGAGTGCCGTTGTACTCATTAGGGGCATAGATCTCCATCCGTACATAAGGCTCCTCTATTGATTCCCGCTTCTGCGGATCTGGCAATGTTGCAGGGTTATCCACCATCAACATCTGCCCATCAATCATGTTCACCTTGTAGATCACTGAAGGAGCAGTAACAATCAAATCCAAGTCGTATTCACGTTCAAGCCGCTCCTGCACAATTTCCATATGCAGGAGTCCTAGAAAGCCACAACGAAAGCCAAAACCCATCGCACTGCTGGTTTCAGGTTCATACTTCAGTGCTGCATCTGAAAGCTGCAGCTTGTCAAGCGCTTCCCTTAGATCTGGATATTGATCTGCATCCGTAGGGAACAAACCACAAAACACCATCGGCTTTGCCTCGGTGTAACCAGGTAGCGGCTCATCTGCTGGGGCATTGAGGAGGGTAATCGTGTCTCCAACCCGTGCATCAGCAACCGCCTTGATCGAAGCCGCCAGATAACCCACCTCCCCGGCATGAAGTTCATTGACCTCACACTGATCTGGTGACATCACACCGATCTCATCAAGCTCATAGCTCTTCTTGCTGGCCATCAGCAACACTTTGTCCTTCGTGCTGATCCGGCCACTGATCACCCGGAAATACACAATCACGCCTCGGTAGGAGTCGTAGTAGGAATCGAAGATCAGCGCCTTCGTTGGCTCATCAAGGGAATCTGCAGGGGGCGGAATGCGATCCACCACCGCCTGCATAATCTCTGGTACTCCTAAGCCTGTTTTCGCAGAACAGGCAATTGCTGTTGAGGTATCAAGACCAATGATCGCCTCGATCTCCTCTTTAATCCGTTCTGGATCAGAGCCCGGCAAATCAATCTTGTTGAGCACAGGAATAATCTCTAGATCGTTTTCCAGCGCTAAATAGACATTTGCCAGGGTCTGGGCCTCAACACCCTGACTGGCATCCACCACCAACAGGGCCCCTTCACAGGCCTGCAAGGAGCGGCTCACCTCATAGGAGAAATCCACATGGCCAGGGGTATCAATCAGGTTGAGCACATAGCTTTCGCCATCGGCAGCCGTGTAGTTCATCCGGGCAGCCTGGAGCTTGATCGTGATGCCCCGCTCTCTTTCCAAATCCATGTTGTCGAGAAACTGCTCCTGCATATCTCGACCAGCCACCGTGCCAGTGTCCTGCAACAGCCTGTCAGCCAAAGTCGACTTGCCGTGATCGATATGGGCAATGATGCAGAAGTTCCTCAAGCGAGAAACGGGAACGTCGGTCATGCGTTGGCGAATTCCCCTCTCGGGCGCTTTGGAGTCAGAAGCCAGATTCTAAGGATCCTGCTGATCTGACCAGCCAGGTGGATTACTCGCCAACTTCTACTGCGGCTACCTAGCGAAAATACATAAACCATCAAAAGATAGTCTCTTGACTTACCCAAAAGTACAAAAGTTAACGCTCTAGGCTATCATGACTAAAGCCTACATATTAACCGAGCTACTGCGATAATAAATCAAAAAATCAATTGCAGCAGAAGCTCTCTATAAACTCATAAAGAACAAGCAGGGAAAAGGAATGCCCGGCAGTGCTTATTTCAAGCTAATGCATACACACTGTCACTTGAAAATATTTTTGCTTTTGCATAGAAGCAGCCAGCACAAGACCAAGACAAGCATGCCAAAGTATATGAACAATTCCTAGCAACAAACTGAACCGATCAACATCAAAGCAGCTAGCGAGCATCAGCAGGCCAACATCCAACTCGGCAAGTAAAGTTTGAAAATAGGTATCAGCTCTATACAAAGCATTTTCGGCAATTTGTAGAAAGCTTTGGTCTATTAATCAACCAATCATTAATCACCACCAAGTCACCAGACGAGGGCAACAGCCGCTAATTATCTAACAACCGCGCCCTTAAACCCTAGCTAATAGCAATGGCGCACACATACAAGAGCAATTGCGAACTAGTTTTTGACAGGGGCTCTAACCCTGAGAGCATCCCTAACGCCCCTAGCTGTTTCGATGAACCACTAACCCCAATCCTAGACAAAATCAGAAGGCCTGATCAGGAATCAATGATTTTACAATAGCACATCAAAGGAATGACGAATTTTATAGTGAGTATGCATTGTTAGTCCACATTGGTACCAGAAGTGCAGTTAATCAAAAGATCAAGGCTGCTTCTCCACAAAAGCGAGTCTTTTCAGAAGAACTGTAAAAGTCAGTCAGATGGGCTTAATCACCAACATCGAAACAGGCACCACCAACGACAGAGGAATTGGTGGTGCCCAAATTTCTACCCTGCCCCCACAAAGTGGGTACAACGCAATCCTTTTGGCCACAAGAACTAACAATGCATTCCCAGCGCTGATATGTGGCAAGAACAGTTAAAATCAAGTACCCTTTAATCGCTGTGAGTAAAATCACATCAATTATCGACCCAAGTCACCTCTTAACAGGCTTAGCTTGGAGAAACTATCAATATCCAAACAATCCCTAATGGCAACACAATCAAATCGCTATAGAAAATTCATGAAGAAAGGGCATGCATCTAAAGACCAAAGAATCCCTACTATCTAATTAATCCCATGGCGAATCTCCAACAATTCCGTGATCTTTTAGCTGATGTAAAACCTGAGGTCAAGAACAAAATCTACCAGCTATTAGTTGCCGGACCAGGCAAAGCCTATTGTCAAATCATTGAGATATGCTCAGAGAATGGAGTTGTTATCTCCGATCAGGAGATTGACACTTTTCGCAGGGAGATGGATGAGAATGGAGAACTTGATAATCTTGAACTTAGCCTAAAAAGTCTTACGAATGTAGCCGCTGGCACATCCAATCCCGCCGAAAAAATTAACCGCAAAATACTTCCTGTGGGATTCACAATGGTGGAAGTTATTATTGCAGGTGTACTTATGGCCTCGGCAATGACTGCTTTTGCCAGACTTGCTATTTCCAGCATGCAATCAAGCAGTAATCAATTGGAACGAACACGCATTGAGGCCGCAATCAATGACAACATCCAACTAATCCAAAGAGCCGACTCCCTACTAACCTATGACTCTATTGGCCAAGGCGATGTCAACCAAAATGAGCAACAGTTAGCGGCCTGCGATAATCCTGCTCTTTATCTACAACAACAGCTAGATTTAGAAGGCGGAAGCCTGTTTATTGAACCACCTCAGCTAAAAGATGAGTCAAATAATATATTGATCAACAGAACGATCGATGCGACTTCTATTCCCGATATTGCGATTATCACCTTTGATCTTAATATCCCACCAGAGAGCAACATATCTGCTGAAAGCAGAGTATTAGAAATCAGCCCAAACTTCCAATCAGAAGGTTGCCTTTAAAATAACTTTAATAATCTTGGAGCTGCTCTTAATTACAAGCCCAGTTTTTTTTAGCCAAGTCCTAGAAGATCATTACTGCGCTGACGCATATCAAGCAGTAGTAGAGGGTCAAAATTAGGATCCCGGCCATAACTTGGCAACAACTTGCGCAAGCGTTGTTGCCACGATTCACTCGCCATACGCTTGCTCCAGCATCGCTGCAACACTTCCAACATAATCGTTACGGCCGTACTGGCCCCAGGCGAAGCCCCTAATAAGGCAGCTAGGGATCCATCTTCAGCGGATACCACCTCTGTACCCATTTGCAACCGCCCCCCTTCGGCTGTGCGTTTGATGATTTGTACTCTTTGACCAGCGACTGAAAGCTTCCAATCATTCAACTGCGCATTGGGAAGAAATTGCTTTAAGCTTTCAAAGCGATCTTTCTCACTCTGCTGTAGCTCTGAGAGGAGATAAGTGACTAAATCAAAGTTTTTAAAACCCACCTCCAACATGGAGCGAAAATTGCTGCGCCGTACCGAACGCAAGAGATCCAAGCGGGAGCCTTGCTTGAGGAATTTGCTACTGAAGCCCGCATAAGGCCCGAAAAGCAACGAACGGCATCCATCAATCCAACGACTATCAAGATGGGGCACAGACATTGGCGGAGCACCCACCTTGGCCTTGCCATACACCTTGGCGTGATGCCTTGTAGTTAAAGCTGGCTCAGAGCAAACCAACCACTGTCCGCTTACTGGAAAGCCTGCATAGGCAGCTGCCTCTGGAATGCCCGATCGCTGCAACAAAGGCAACGCGCCCCCTCCTGCACCAAGAAACACAAAAGATGTCTGCACAGAGCGACTTCCAGAAGAGTGCTTGAGATCAAGATTCCACTGGTGCTTGCCAAGGCGGTGCAAATGAACGACTTCGCAGCCGCAACTCAATTCCAAAGCTCCGCTTGTCTGCAATGACTCCAAATAGGCCCGTGTCAACAACCCGAAATCCACATCCGTACCCCGCTTAATGCAGGTTGCAGCAACAGACTCTGCATTGGCTCGCCCTTCCATCACCAATGGCATCCATTCGGCAAGCTCAGCGGCATCAGTACTCCATTGCATGGAGGCAAAGGCAGGTAGCGCACTCAATTGCTGAAAGCGCTGATGCAAGAAAGCCAAATCAGCATCGCCAAAAACCACACTGATATGAGGAACCAGATGTAGAAATTGCTGCGGTAGCAACTTGCCCTTTTCCGTCAACGAAGCCCAGAACTCCAAAGAGCGTTCAAAGGCGGCATTAATGGCCAACGCCTTAGCCGTAGCCACGCTGCCATCAGGCTGACGAGGTGTGTAATTAAGTTCGCAATTAGCCGCATGACCAGTGCCTGCATTGTTTTGAGCCGCACTACTCTCAAGACCCGGCGCCTGCAAACGCTCGACCATCAACAAGCGCAGCTCAGGATCGAGCTCATGAAGTAGGGCCGCCAAAGTGGCACTCATAATTCCAGCCCCGACAAGCACCGCGTCGTAGCGAGACTGGGATCCAGCAACATCAGAGACGGCCACAACTTGAAAGTAACCCTGCTGGCCAGGTTATGAGCGAACCCCCTAGGCTGACTAAATCCAAACGTATAGAACATCCATGAGTACAGAAGCCATGGCCCTCACCAACGAGAACGTAGAAACCGTTCTCGATGAATTACGGCCCTTTCTTATGGCAGATGGTGGCAATGTAGAAATCGTCGAAATTGATGGGCCTGTAGTGAAAGTGCGTCTTCAAGGTGCTTGCGGCAGCTGCCCTAGTAGCACCATGACCCTAAAAATGGGTATCGAACGCAAGTTGCGCGAAATGATCCCCGAAGTCAGTGAAGTGGTGCAGGTGCTTTAAAGGCTGTAACCAGAACAACTCTTCCGCATGAGCATTTTTAACATTTAAAAATTCATGGCTTCGTCCAAACACGACGGTTGAGATTGAGCTCTTCAACCAAACCTATCGCCATAGCCATGTCGTCCACATAGCTCTTGATCAGTGTCTTGCTCCAAAGGGTGCGAAAAACTCTGGCCTCGAACATGTCATGGTCGCTCGGGATGGCCACATAAACGTTCTGTCCACAAAAAGAAAGACGAAGTCTTTGTCCGGTTCGCTGCCGAAATGAAACAATCCGCTCCATAAGGTTCGGGGTGAGGATGTATCTCGCTTCATTTTGATCATCCCCGTAAACCACAAAATACTTCTCGAAAGCAGGATCTTCCAGAGTGATCAATTCGGGATGTCGGCCAATCTTTTGAATGTTTTGAAAAAATTTTCCAACACCCCCAAAAAGACGTTCGGCTACATCTGGAAGCACAACCGTGGTACCTTTAATTTGCTTATTGAAGTCTGCGACGAAAAACAAACCCTTGAAAATCGTGCGCCATGAGGTTTGCGTAGATCCATCAGAATCGCTGATCTGAGACTGATATTCCGCATGAACCTCGCTAAACTCTATAAGGGTCTTTCCCAAAGTACCAAAAACCCGATCCTCGCCACGGTAACGATCAGGAGAAGTATTAAATAACCCACTTTGCACAAACTGAGACTTAGACACTCGACCGTGTGGATCATATTGAAGAGTTGAATCAAAGAAGTTAACGATCGCTGTAATAACCTGCAGCTTGAACTGCATCTTATATTGCTTGGTCAGTTGCCTGTAGACGATGACAAAGACAACCACCACTACGGGAAGCAAAATAAAAGCTTCTATCTGCGAGATTAGCTGAAAAGTTAGCAGAGTGACAACAGCAATTATCAACAAGGCGATTAAGAATATAATCTTCAATATTTTCTGCAGAATGAGCTTTCGTCTGTCTTCAAATATCCGTAAAACTGGCATAATCTCCTGGCGGAAATAAGAAGGTTGACCAGCAAAAAAGGATCGTTGATTCACCATTAGCCAGCAAATAGTTTAGCCGCGTTAGGGTTCTCTCTTTCGATAGCAGGCATTTCAAAAAGAGGGCGAAGTCGATAGCCGATCAGCCCAGCCAAAAGATTACTAGGAAACATTTCAATGGCGTCGTTGTAGTCAGTGGTTGCGGCATTAAAGGTACGTCGAGCGGCAGAAAGCTGCTCCTCGATCTCATTCAAGGATCCCTGAAGAACAAGAAAATTTTGGCTCGCCTTAAGATCTGGATAATTCTCAACTGAAAGCATAATTGACTCCATGGCCTGGGAGAATTGATTTTCCAGCTCAACCCGGCCACGTGTGCCGAGCCTGCCACTCTGGGCCAAGCCTCGAAGCTCAGTTAACTTGGTGAGGGTAGCTTGCTCATGCTGCATATACTGATTAACTATTGCTATGAGGTTCGGGACAAGGTCATATCGCTTCTTGAGTTGAACATCTACAGATGCAAAGGCGTTTTTAACTCGGTTCTTTTTGGCGACTAGTGAATTAAACATCACTGCCACTACAAAAAATATTAGCAAGGTTGCGAATAGGAAGAAGACAGCGCTAGGTAAAGACAAAAGGGAAAAACAACTGTTTTCGTATTAACATCCTTAGCATAGGAGTGCAAGAAAAAAAGTGAGAAGTTAGAAGAATTGTAAGAAGTCATCGAGCGCAAGCATGGATTGGTTAGGATGAATTATTACCGTTCCGAGAAAAACATTCCATGCCCAACGAAGAAGAGGATGCCCGTGACCAAATGCCCAACCTCTCTCCGCTACCGACCTCAAAAGAATTGCTGCAGCTTCCTCTGCAAATAGTAGTGTCTTTTATAATTTTGGCCGCATTATCCTATCTAATTGGCATGGGAGGAATAGTGCCAAAATTCGGTTTATAAAACAAGCAGAGAAGCTTTAGGTCTAAATAGTTATTCTTTCTATTCGGCTTTCGACCAGTATATCTATTGTCAAAAGAGTTGCCAAAGGGGAAATGGGCACTTCTACACACGATGCTTGCCTTAAAGTATTTTTCTATTGTTCCATGGACATACTTGCGAAGTACTAGAATATCTTCGAAGTACAAACACCTATGAGAAAGGATCATTCGAGAAGCAAGGTCATTTGCTTAGATGGTGAATCTTGGGTCAAAGTGAAATGTGATGGTGGTTATGAGTATCTAAAAGGTGAAGAGCTAGATCATCTGAGAGATCAACTTAAATTACCTCCAGAATTAGCACAACATAAGTTAAAGAATAAAAACCCTCAAGGCTCAGGCTCAGGTTTAACCAAACAGGATTATCAAAAGCACTGTGAGGTCAACTAGGATCTATATCCCTGGATGGCAGCATGTAGCCCGATCAGGCTAGCTTTCGATCAGCTTTAGACTGATAACTAACGATCAATAGAAACTAACGAAAAGCAATGTATCGAAGATGGCGGGTTGGAGACTATTGCTAGTAGTGACAACCACCCCACCCCTAAGAAGAATCACACTCAGCTACACTTGAGTGAATCATTAACTGATGATGTCCTAGAAGGTGATGGTTATGATGGTCAACAGGTTGACATCGTGAGAAGCTCCTTAAAACAACCGTTTTTATTCTCCCGCTTAGAGAGGCATGACTAAGGACAAAACTGACTTGGCAATCCTTTTGTCTAAGGATGAAGAAATTAAACCTTCTGATGAGGATAATGGTAGCTGGAGGTTTGACTATATGGACGATGAGGTTATCGAAGAACTAATGAGGGTTGGTATAACCAGAAACACCTATGAGATTTTTCTGATCGACGTCTTCGAAGACAAAGAGACCTTCATAGAGGAACACCTAAATGGTGACACTTCAATCGTAGACATTTATTCAGACAACGACGAGATGTTTAGAAATAACTATCAGATAGGCTGTTACTGGGTGAACAAACACTTGAACAAAACTCATTATAAGTTCAACTTTCCCTTTGTTGTTTTCTACCATCAACAACATAGAAAGGAGGAATGGACACGTTACGTCTCCGTAGATGATTGATTACCGCTACATCTGAAGCATCTTAGCCCTGGCTAGGGAGAATCCTATGATCAGATATTATACAAATTCTATTCACTGACATGCACTACAAAACAATAGATGGTCTTGATGTGATTCATAGAGACGTCTGCACCGCACTCGCTAACAAGATCTAATTTAACAAATCGGCTTTACTCCAACACCCTAAGAAATCTCTTGCAGTGCAATCCTTTTCAGAAATAGAGTATCAAGCCTTTAGCAAAAGCCTTACAAACATTATCCTCAGATATCAGGAATAATCCCTATAAAAAAGCCATGGAGCATGAGTATCTATTGGCTATAGATAATCCGTCTAAAATTGACTAGATAGATATTAAGCCAGTCAATGGATCTTCTCCGATCCACGTGCTCTCACCAAGGATTTTTCCATAGATAGCGCCCACTGCTCTCTTCCCGAGTGACAGCTATGCAATTAGTAGAAATAAGCCAAAGAGCCTGAAGAATTGGCGTGGGATTGTAAAGGTAGACCTTTGGGAAAGCATTTTTCAGGGCAACAGTAGCTTTGCTCGCATGGTAATGAGGCATCCAAGGTGCGATGTGATGAATGGCATGAGTAGAGCCTATCTTGTGATGGAGGAAATCAATTACTTTTCCATATGGCCTATCGATCGATAGGAATGCACCTCGCAATTGGGAAAATTCTGAACTTCCAAGGTGGGGAACATCAGTATCAGTATGATGCAACCAAGTGTAGGTCACTAGCCAGATATTAACTACTAACAGAGGAGCTATATAAATTGCGAAAACAGTAACAAAGCCATCATGCAGGCTCCAGGCAATCAAAGCAAACAAAGTCAGGCAGATCCCCCAATCAGAAAGCCATACTTTATTTATCCATTTTTTTGTCCACAATTTTTTAGAGAAAGGTGCGATCGGCCAGAAGTGATTCGATAGGCCATATTTTGGGCCTCCAGTCTTCCCAATAAGCAAATAGGCTGGCCAGCCAAAAATCAGATGAAGCACAAGCTGAACTAAACCATATTGAACTTTTCCTAATTTGCTTGCCATGGCAATATCTTTTTCTCCACCAGCTTGCTCATCAATTCCATTGCCACGAATAACCAAAGGCACGTGGGTCTCACCATTGGCGATATGGTTTGTATAGGTATGATGAACTAAATGTGAACGCTGCCATGAGAAATAAGGAACAAGAAGCATCGAATGCAACACATATCCAACGAATGTTTCTAATTTCCTATTTTTCGAAAAAGCACCGTGTCCGCATTCATGGGCGATGACCCATAAGCCCATTGCTGTTGTGCCAGATACAAGCCAGTAGAGAAGCCAAACAGGCAATATTTCAACACGAAGAGGAATGGAGAGCCCTATGAAAATCACAATGGCCTGTATAATCAGAGACTGCGCTAGATAAGCAAGGGAAGTGTTGGTGCTGCAATTCAAGCATTGACGAGGCAAAACAGCCTTAATTGCAGCCAGATCAGGTATATCGTCTTTGGAAACCTGAAGCGCCTTTCCATTGAGGCCAGATATCATGATCTCTTTAGCAGGTTTTTGTCTAAAAAATGTTTTCTCATGACTTTATGAATGATCATTCAATGTCTATGGTTTGAAAGGGCTCAGTGGATAGGATAATTGATAGCATCCATGATTGCCGCTTTATGGGCAACTCAAGATGATTTGCAAATCATAAGTAGATCAGTTAACCATTCTGAACTATTTGCATCTATGCCGGCTCTATAAGCTAATTACGCTAAGTATTTAACCTATGAACTTGTCGGCGTATTATTAGGAAACTGTATGGCACCAAAGCTAGGTGTTGTTTTAATACGTCTTTCTGATTAGCTTTTAGTGTCGTCGAGGCTATTCTGCTCAGCCATTGTTAAGCGACTAAAAGCCGTGTGCTGATCATCCAAGGTGATGAGCCGCCCGCTGACAGTGAATACAAATTCAGGCTGATGGGGCTAGAGGATTCATTCGATATGGCTACTCCGCAGCAATAGCAGAAGCCTCTCCAAGAGCTTCAAGAGTTAATTCTGGATCCTCAAGAATTAACTCATCAATAGCGTCACTACCGTAATAATACTCATCTTCAACCGCTTTTTCTGCAAATTCTCTCAATTGAGCAGTCATTTCTTTAAATGCCTCATTATCCTCCTCAACATTGTCTGCCCACTTGTAAATCTTCTGAGCTATTTTCTTCATTATTTTTTGTGCCACCTTTTCAGTTACTCCCTTTTTAATAGATTTGCCAAGCACGTGAAATGCTCGGTCTATCTCTTCCATGCTTAATCCAGTTTCTCTTTTCAGCCATTGCTTTGTCGATTCCGTATCCGACTTAACCCCATTGATGACTGGTTGAACGACATGATGATGAACCCAATTGACAGCATGCTTCCCACCACTTTCAATAACGTGAATATCACATTCCGGATCATACCAATGACAATCATGCACCCTTACTTGCCGATTGCCTGGCGATTGTTCTAGCAAGGCATTGAGGGGACTTGTATTAAATTTGGGACTGCCTTGATTAGGGGTAAACTTAAGAATAATATTTGCCGAAATGCGCGCATCAAAAGCTTTATCATAGGAAGCTTTCAAAGATGTCGAAAGATAATCATTTAGCTCATACCTTAGCTTCCCTCTGACGCCAGAACTATTGCCAGCACCAAGATCCCCCTCCTGATAATAATAACCAGCATAAACACTTGTCTTATCATCTATCACAATACCAATGTCTAAACCATAGGTATTCAATGCCCCCCCTGCCGCATACCAATTCAACCATTGTTCAGTTTCGCCTATAGGCACTAATGCATATGCATCCATAAGGTAATTAGACGACTTGGCTTCTAATCCAACAGCTAACTGTTGAAAAAAGGCCGTAAGTTCTGAATCCAATAATGCAATACCATTTGTCATATACCCTGTCGCAATAGGTCTTGAGTCATACCCAGCATTTACTCCATAAATCCATCTTTTGTCACTATTTAACCATCTATAACCAATTCTTGTTGATGTACTGATAGTAGTACCTTTAACAGTTGTCTCAACGATACTGCTGTCCATATCTCTGTCTGAAAAATTAGCATTTACAATTCCATCAATATATAAAAAGCTCTTTTCAGTCTTAGCTATTGGTGAAAAGAAGCCTAAACCCACCATATTAGGTGTTCCTGCTCCTTGTAATGCACCTTCAAAGCGCCACTTGTGCTGCACAGCGTCTTTAAGGTTGATCTCCATCACGCCTAGATCTGCTGCACTGCCGTCTTCTTCTTGAGCAGCTACTGGTTGGATGGGAGTGCTGGAAAGGGCTAGTGCAGCAGCACCAGCAAGCGACAGAGGAAGACGAAGAGAACGCTGCACTGGGATTGAACGATTAAAAGGTCATTCATTATCTGGCATGTTTTTGCTTGCAGCGATTAGGTAGCATCAACTTCAGCAATTGGTTTGTCGTCAGTGGCTAAGCCAAGTGAGATCTTCATTCGTCAACTCCTTCTGTTCACGTAAGAGCTAGTTAAGGAAGTTGTATTAAAGATGGTGGTTCACTCGCTCGCTTTGCTCGCTCGTTCACCTCACCATCAGTAATAGGGAGCTAAAGAGCTGTTGTGTCTTTCGTGAATGGTGTGTATCCTTTTGAGCAGAGCAACCTTTCAAGCCTGTTCATCAGATGAGTGTGATGCAGGTAGAGGTGTTTGATTGTCTCTGTGTCTTTGTCCTCTTGTGCTGCTAGCAACATCTTTTCGTAGATGCTGACTTTGCAGAGCATGGAGCGGCAAAGCTTTTCTTTTGCGGTAGTGAGTGTGGTCATTGTGTTGGTATGTCTTTGTTGTCTTTCCTCTTAGAGTAGGGGGGTAGGTGTCTTTTTCTAGTGCTTGCAAGGGTTTTCAGTCAAGAGCATCAAAGAAACGCTTGATTATTAGCTCTTCTGGTGTGAGGCGCTCTCGAGGTTGTTGAGGAGTCAGCTGTAAGGGGGTAGGCGTTGGGGGATCTTCTTTGTCTTGAGTCTCTTCTCTAATCTCCTTTAACCATTCATCGAGGATGTCATCTGTCATTGACTTCTACTTGTTTGTGCCTAAAATATATTAACAAGATTTATATTAGTACCTCTTTGTCTGAAGATAATAGCTATTAGTGGCATGGGTGAGCATCTTAAGAACTTCATGGAAGAGTATTCTTAATGGTTTAAGTACATGCTGTACGATTGTTGAAGTGCGTATACAAATAACCTTGTGGCGGTTCAGCAGGACTGATATGAGCAAGCTGCTGCCTGTAAAAATTTTGTAGAGCCAGATCCATAATTGAAGGTGAATACAGAGATAACTTTGAAAGAAAGTCTACAAATGATTTACTAGGAGGAGTATATCGATCGGGAATCTGAACAAATTGCCTATAGAAGTGATAATCATATGCATGCTTATTTTCAAAAGCAAATGTAAGAATTGCACCATACTTAGGGAAGTCGCAAGCCAACCCAGAATGCAGTAAACGTGGATCAAAAAAAACAACATCACCTGGATTAACATCAATCCAAATCGCCTTGCGGGAACAACTGTTAACTAGATGGCTGCCTGGGTACAAGCCAAATGTTATAGGCCGATACTCATGAAAGAAAGTAATTGCTCTAACAAATTTAAAATTTTTCAATCCAGAGTCCCAACTAGGCGGCTCAGAGAAGTCAAACCATAGATCTCGATGGAATGGAAAACCAGATCTATGAGCAAACAAAATATCACCTCCATGACAAAACCGTATTGATGGACCAATCAAATTTCGGATGGTTGAAATGAGTTTCGGGTATGATAGGAATGGCCAAATACTGGGCTCCTTAACAAGGAAACATGGAGATAGAAAACCTTGCTTTAGACCATTTGAGACTAGATCAGAGTCAGAATCATCGAGCCCACTAATTGACCGAGTGAATTGAAGCATATGATTAACCATTTCAAGGTCAATAAGACGCTTGGAATACCAAAAACCCTCTTCAACATAACTTTGATGGCTCAAAATAAAGATTTGACATTCTCTAAACATATTACTCAAAGAGCAATATGAGTAACTTTTTGTTGCGAATAATGTAAGGCCAACAGAAAGAAGCTTTATAGTAAATGTTTAGAATTTGATGAGATGAGCAAAGAATCTGCTGAGGCTTTTGTATCCAATATGTATGCAGACGAGGACTATGCACAATCAGTTGTAGAAGCCAGATCAAAAGAAGAGCGCCGTGAATTGCTTAACAAGCGAGGCTACGAATTTTCACTAGAAGAGCTAGAAGCGGCAATCTCTGAGTTTGGTTTGTCAGATGACGAGAGAGAGTTAACGTCTAATGAGCTTACCGCCGTAGCTGGGGGAGCACGAAGAAGAGCTTCAGGAGGTAGATTTTTCACTGCAGCTATTAAAAGTTTTAAGACAGGCTTTACAAGCGGCCGTGGTATAAAATGTGACGGGTCAGGCAGCGAAGATGAATGCGTTTGTTGACGACTCATATGTCAATCTATAAGAATATTAATATAATTTTCCCACTCACTTTTCACGATACCTAAAATGCTCAAGCTAGAACAACATCATATTTCAAAACATGATGATTGTAATTTGGTTATTCTGCCAAATAAGATGAGTGCATTTGCTGCTAGCGAAAAACAAATAAATCTTTTGCACTCACTTCAGTCAAGGAGCCTAGAGACGGCTTCAGCTGAAGAAATCAAAGTTTTGAATGAAATTAATATGATTACCAATAGAGATAACCAGGATTTCGAAGAACTTACAAGTAAAGTAGATATTTATAAGATAGCTCTCTTTATAAGCCAGGATTGTAATTTTAATTGTGTCTACTGTTATGGCGCAGAAGAAGGTTCTCCAGTTGGAGGAACCTATGGCAAAAGAGGTCATATGTCTGCGATTACGGCAAGGAGTGCAATCGATTGGCTGATAACTGCATCAGGTGAATTAGATACAATTGCGATAGGTTTTTTCGGTGGAGAGCCACTTTTGAATTTTCAAGGTATGCAAGATATTGTAGAATATGCAAACAAACAAGCCAATAAACATGATAAAAAGATCAAGTACAGTATTACCACCAATGCCTCTCTTCTAGACGAAGATAAAATACATTTTTTAAAGGATAATGATGTACATGTAACGGTCAGCATGGATGGAGGGCGTCGCATTCAAGACTCTCAAAGGCCATTACCAAATGGAAGAGGAACATATGAATTAATTGAACCAAAAGTAAAGGCCTTATTGAAGGAAATACCTGAAACAGTCTGTAGAGGGACAGTTTTTAATGACGCAGATGTGTTCCAAGCAGAACAAGATCTGAGTAAACTCGGATTCAAGCAAGTTTATCTGACTGTCGCATCGCCCTCTTTATTAAAACAACCTGAAAAAGAAATCAATACTTCGTCAAAAGTTGAAGAAGGCCTACATCGCTTTCATTACTCAATGCAAAAGGCAAAAGATGAAGCATATCAAATTCTCAAAGCAATAAAAAGTCGTGACTCTCTACAACTAAATCAGTTGATAGTAAATGGAGCATGGGCCCGAAAAATCATTCGGTACTCAGAGCAATTTGTACAGCAACAAAAAACACATTTCCCCTGTGGAGCAGGTCGTCATTATGTTGGCGTATCTGCTTCTGGCGACATATATCCATGCCATAGATTTGTCGGAGCTGAATCTACTAAAATTGGTTCTATTTTCAAAGGCGAGTTAAATCGGAGTAAGTACCATCAAACCACTCTACATAAAGATAATGGTAATAACTGCTCTAGTTGCTTTGCCAAGTACGTCTGTTCAGGAGGATGCCACCATGACAATATGGGTGCGACTGGAGACGTTCACGGACCAGATCCAGAAATGTGCGATTTAATTCGTGAAGTGGTTGAAGTGTCGGCACTAATTTCAATAAAACTAACAAATCAAGATAAAGAGTATCTTGAAAGTAATAAATTCTACCAGCCATATAATTGCCCTCTGGATATTTTTTGAGGTGAGTTCTTATTCTAACTCAAGACGATATTAAGCAATTTGCTAATAACGGTTTTTTAGTCAAGCGCAATTTCTTTTCAAAGGATTTGGTCGATAAAGCATTAAATTGCTTTCTTGAGTCATGGCCGAGAAGCAAGAGCCTTGATGAAAATGGACGAAATTGGCATGGGCCTTTCAATCCCAAAGAAGAGTGCTCTGGTAATGGTCTAATTCGCAGCGGATATAGATGGCTCGACAGAAGAAAGTCCAAAGAAGATTGGATTGTCAAAGGTTTTCTTTTGGACCCTAATTTGATATTAAGTGCCGAACAATTGATCGGATTCAATAATTTACTGACACCTACAGAAATCAGAGGTATATATGCGACCTTACCATCGCAAGGACAATCAGAGTTTCCTCTTTACCCTCATGTTGATTCCCATCCATTCAGTCTTGGGGTTGTTACGTACCTGATGGATATATCATCACCTGGGGCAGGAGCATTCACTGTTTGGCCTGAAAGCCACCTTAAAATGAACTATTCTTTTATAAATAAAGTCGGTGAACAAAAAACCTTTGATCATAAAATTATACTTAGAGAAACATTAGATCAAATAAATCCATTAGAGCTTCTAGCTCACAAGGGTGATTTGATCTTTTGGCACCATAGACTTATTCATGCTGCAGGAATCAATCACTCCAAAATCCCCAGGGTAGCCTTATTTGCAGATTTATTTCACAGTCAATTTAAGTTGCTAATGATTGAGGATTCATGTGTCAATCTTTGGGAACACTGGTCGCCAAAGCTAAGATAATTGAACTAGTTCATCAACACAATATTCCTTTTGACGAGAAAACAAGGCAAAGTAAATGCTTTAATGAGTTCATCAGATGAGTGTGATGCATGTAGAGGTCTTTGGTTGTCTGTGTGTCTTGATCTTCTTGTGCGCCTAGCAACCTCTCCAGGAGTCAATCGCACTAAAGCTGGCAAACCCTTAAAAATATGCGCTACACCTCGTGCTTCACTCAAGCTGGTCCATAGACCTGAGAGATAAGCCAGCTGCACTTTTACAGTGTTCTTACTTAATCCCCTAGCTAACAACTTTTGTTTGTAGGCCTCAGCCATTTCGCGCGTACACGAAAGAGGGCTCGCTACTTGGCAGAAATCCATGAACGCTTCTAGAGCCTTGACCCACTGCACGTAGGTTCTTGAGGCAGGTTCTTTTTGCTGACGTCGTAACTCAAGCAAGTCTTCTGGCATCAACAAGCTCTCAGACTTTTCGATGCCTTGGAGCAGATCAAAACCTCTTTTGGCCTGTTCACTAGTTAAGAGGTCTTGAACTCTCAACATCTCAAGGCCGACTGCCATATCACCCTTCTCAGCATGAGGAGTCAGCCCAGGCAGAACCTCTAACAGCTCATCAGTAGTCAAAGCAGCTTGCCCCCGTGCCTGCGCAATCAGCGCATCAGTTCTCTGCAAGGAAGCCTTCTGGCGGGCTCTTGCCTCATGCAGAGTCTTCCCTCCTAGCTCTTTAAAAATGATTTGCCGATCACGCTCATCAAATCCATAGGGACTACCCATTGCAGCATGTAGCTTTGACGAGCCTTAGTGATGTAGTTCGGGACCTTTCTGAACGGCACCTAGACCAACAGCTATATCAAACCAATCCAATAATGCTTAGAGATCTCTGCCCAGCTCTCGCCAACAAGACCTACTTCAACTAGAGAGCACTACCCTAACAGTCTCTAAAATCTCTTGCAGTGCAAAGCTTTTCAGGAATAGAGAATCAGACCTATACCAACAGCTATACCAACGTTATCCGCACAAATCAGCAGTAATCCCTACAAGAAAAATCCATGAGG
Source organism: Prochlorococcus sp. MIT 1318 (assembly GCF_047304505.1). NCBI lineage: Bacteria > Bacillati > Cyanobacteriota > Cyanophyceae > Synechococcales > Prochlorococcaceae > Prochlorococcus > Prochlorococcus sp. MIT 1318. The sequence continues at coordinate 2,499,757 of NZ_CP138958.1, forward strand.
GATAGGGGTTTGTGAATATCAAGCAGGTTCCTTTGCTCTGGTGATCAAGACTCAACGCACCTTGTTTTCCCTAACAGATCATGTCTAAAAGATATAGCCGTGCGTTGCAGGGGGGCTATGGGGACAATGAGGGCCGTCTACATACGTTATATCGCTTCAGACATTTGCGCTCTAAAACCTCGCTTCAACAAGAACTTTATCTTCTTCAGGCAATTTCATCAAAGGGTGGATATGCTAATTAAAGAAGATTTATACCAATAGCAACTCTTGAACAATTCAAGGAAGTATAAGCAACTCTAAGCAAGGAAAAGAAAGTTGAACTTTATAACTTGTTTCTTCAGAGTCCAGAGAAGGGTATTGAAGCGATTATTGAACTAGCAATTGAGCTAGGTGAGTCAATTACTAAGGAAGAAGTATCGCAATTTGTTATGGAGATTGATGCAGAAGATGAATTTGATGATGTTGAACTGGATGAAGCAACACTGGCGGCAGTAAGCGGCGGGTCGGGCGTAAACGAGACTGGTAGTTAATGGGGCGGTAAACGCTGCTAGCTAATATCCGGTAGATTTCTCCAATATTTCAGTTCTGATGAGTACTTCAAGGGATGGCTATACTTAAAGAAGAGTATTTACACCTAATGACTGACCCAACTGAAAACGGAGGAATCAACGAGGAACTATCAATTGACAAGCTGGAAGCTGTATCAGGAGGAGTTAAAAAGATGCAAGAATTAAAACATAGAATTAAAACAGGTAAATTACCTCGAGTAAATGAAGCTGGTGCGAGTGAATCTCAAAAGGGAGATGAGCTTTATGAAAGAATGAAAGAGCAGGGAACGCTAGGGCGAGAATAAATTTGAGCATCGGCATATCGCTAACTAATATCCTGTAGATTCCTCCAATATTCTAGTTCTGGTAATTCCTAATAGGACCTGTGACCAAGGTCACAACCAGCAATGATTGGAATCAATGACGTAGTAGAGAAATTGGGAGATGGTGTGTTTGTCGGCGGAAGAGATTCCAACGAACTTAAACACATTACTCATTTTTAATCATGACTACTTTTAAAAATCAGATCACCGAAGCTGAATTTGAAGCACTCGTTATGAGTGAGCTTGAAGACATGGAGCTGACTCCTGAACAGCTGGCATTCATAACTGGTGGTGGCTTATTGGCTTGGGCTAAAAAAGTAGCCAACAAAGTAGGCGGCTGGGCCGACCGTAAGTTTGGCGATGGTGATGGAAAGTTTGATTGGAAAGACATCATCATCATTTGGGGTGATGGAAAGTTAGACATATCATGAACGACATCATCATCATCAGCGAGATTCCTACTTACCCAAACCCAGGTCCTACTGACCCATACCCAAGACCTGGTCTTTGATTTAAGGCTGATCCTTATAGATAGAATATATTCTCATATGCATGTCTACGGCAAATGCAGATTACTTTAATGAGATCTTTATTACCCCGCCATCGAGCGGGGTTTTTTATACCATTTTCAGCTTGTGATTAAGATCACAGTTGAAGATGACTCAGATTATCAGAGTTGTTGCTGATTTGGTAGATGATGTGTACATCAGAGGGATAAGTCCCTCACAACCATTCAAACCAATGACTGACAACGAACTTACGAATGAAGAGCTACAATCCATCAACGGTGGTGGTGTATTTGCAAAGTTGGACGGCTATCGTTCAACAATTTCACGATCAAATCAACGGAGAGTGGTTATCCATCCAGATCTTATTATTGATCCTGTTCATAAAGTTGATTTTGTTGTAGGACCTGTAAATCATAGAGTTGGATTTATTGTTGGACCTGTAAGTCGGAGGGTTTAGGTGATCAGGTAGCCACATCTCAATAGCTTAATTTAGTTAATTTGTACGTTCTCTAGCCACTCCACCATCTCTCGCTTCCGCTTGGCTAGGGATGGTTCCTTTTCACATCGTTATCCGCTTCAGACATTTGTGTCATAAAACCTAAGCCCGATCTGAAATTATTTTTTCTGGTAATTTCTTCCAAGGATAACTATACTATATAAACATACATAAGTCTAGTGAAAACACCTGGCATCCTCATACTTCTAACATTCCTTGTATCACTACCTTCAATCGCTGAAGAGGAACAAAAGAAACCAAAGAAGCAACCAGAACTAACACCAGTTATACGGGCTATGTTCTCAAGCCCACGTAATAGAGATGTAAGGGTGCACGATTCAGCTATTGAATTTGGAGTGTGGTGTGACTTAGATGGTTCTTGTTGGGATTATGATTCGAACCCATGTCAGTATGGTAATTTGAGTGGGCACGACGGGCCCTGTTGAGTTTAATTTAGTTAATTTGTACGTTCTTTAGCCACTCCACCATCTCTTGCTTTCGCTTGGCTAGGGATGGTTTCTTTTCAGCTTCAAGTGTTAGCTGCTTAACTTGAGGTTTAACCTTGTTCTGTTGGGTTGGCTTGCTAGGTTTAGCTTGAGGTGTTTTATATGGAGCTTCTAAGCTATTACTCTTTACCTTTGATTTTGGTGCTGGCTTAGACCTACGGTTCAGTGACTTATTGATGCTAAGTGGTTGTTGTGCTTGAAGCTCCTGTTGCTGTAGTAGTAATGAGTCATGAAGTGAAGGCTGTACTACCTTCAACTGCTGACCAACATTAGTCCTTAATTGGTTACGTGCCATTTGGTAATTATATTTGGGTAATGAGCCGACGATGAATTGCATATCAAGAGTAGTAAGCCCACCCTTCTGCACTAAACGTATCTATACCGGCTCTAATATCGATGTTTCTGTTGGAAGGCATGTAACTAATTTGCAGAATGCAAGTTTCTATTTCTGATGAATGGCTCTATCAATTGACAGAAGATTGACATCAAGTTGCGATAAAATTGCCCAGGACTATGGAAGCTTGATGGAAAATTATGCTTATCAAGCCATAAGCTACCATAAGCTACCATAAGCTTATTTATCTTAGGTCCATCTTCCTCCTTATAGTTTATGTACTAGACCCACCCATGATGTCATCATTCAGGCCGATGCCTGTAATGTCCTCTGTGTAATTTCCGCCGTCGCCGGATACTGACGGATTAGGGTTATTTGTTCCTCCTGTAACCACTTCGTTCCGAGGTGCATTATCAGAATCTATATTTGAATTGGAAGTATTCGCATTTTGCACATGTTCTAGAGGAGCATCATATCCACCAGATGAGGCTAAGGCTTCGAGGGTATTCTGCTTCTCAAATGATGTATTATCCCAGGACTCATTAATACCATTTTGTGCATTTAGCTCTGTCCATGACATTTGGTTGTCCCCTACAGTTGTTCCATTCGACATTCCATGAAAAGCCTCCTCGCCTGTATGAAGGGTTTTGCCCCAATCTTTATCTAATATCTTGAGATCAGCGATATCGATGACTCCATTGAAATCAGCATCAACGTCACTGGCATAAGTGTTAGCTTCTGCTTGCTTGGTCTGAGTGCCTATATCATTGCCCAAATTATCTTTCATCCCAGAGGTTACATCTTTAAGGGTCTGACGCGCTGCTCCTGCATTGAGGAATGCAAGGTCTTTCATTCCTACAGTGCCGTCAAAGTTGAGATCACCCTGGAATGTAATCAGGTTTTTTGATCCAACGTTAGTACCAACATCGTATTCATCCGTTTGATCCTTACCATGTTGGTCTTTCCTAATGACTTCCATTCTGTATAGATTTTTACCGGCATTAAACACTTTGCCTGCTTGATCGTCTCCAATTTCTACAGCAATCCTGACTGTCTTTTCTTCTTGTTTATTTGGATCGTAGTCTCCTATTTTCAGCCCATTAACTTCTTCTGCCGATGTAGTAACAAAGCTGCCACCTTTAAGTTTATTATTAGTGGCATCAATCTGATCGAGTGCTGTTTGATCAAGGATTCCATTTTTACTGTAGTCTATTGATGTGGTGGTAGCTGTTTTTAAGAATCCAGATTTCGACGAAATCACCTTGCCAACAGCAGTAGGATCAGTGGCAAGATTTTTGATTGTGATATCTGTAGCTGCTACATTGCCAGTATTTTTCCAAGTGACATCGCTGTAAACAGTTGAACCAGCTCGTATCAAGTTGGTCTTAATTCCTCCTGATGCAACGCCAATGGTTCGATTGGAGGCGAAAGTCAAGTCACCAGTTTGACTCAAGTCAACTTGGCCTTCATAGAGGGCTATCGAGTCCTTGATTGCTTTGACGCTACCGCCTAAGTCTCGTAGGGTTTTGATTTCTGCATTTTCAAGGCCGCTGGTCTCTGTAATGCTCTTGGAAAATACAGTGGAATCTCGATTAACAGAAAGATCAAATTCTAATGTTCCATCAAATGCATCCACACCGGATTCAGCCCCGTCATAGGTGAGCAATTTGCCAGCAGTGGCACTTCCTGTTGTGTATTTGGCTAAAGCAGTCTCGTCAAAATTTAGAGCAATTGAAGCGAATACCTTGTTTTCACCTGATGCTATGCCAGCGCCTGCACCGGTGAGATGATTTAAACCAGCACCGGCGATACGTATTTCGCCTTTAGTGTTATCAATATGAATCGCATTGGCGACAGGGAATAGAGAGGATAATTGGATTTGATCTTTATCAATTGAGCCGAAAAGATCTGTGTTGAATTTTAAAGTGATATCAGTAGACTCAAGTGTATATCCTTGGGCTACATTTTTCGCTAAAATATCTAAAATATAGGCATCATTATCTGTAGCGCCAATACCCTTGATGGCCGTACTTTTTAAAGGATCTTCTCTAATTGTTGTATCTACATCTGTCTCAAGCGCTATGCCGTCAGTTTCCGTTGAGCTGCTCCCATCTTTTCGCTTTGCTTTCCTTAGTTCATAGCTGATTTCAATTTTATCTGGCGTGATTTCTGCTATGCCTTTGAAATTGGCATCTGAATGGTTGAGTGAAATATCATCCCATGCTATACTTTCGCCATTGAATATATAAGATCCAGGATTGTTATAAATAGCAAATAAATGATCTTCTTCTTCTGGCTGTGATCCATAGCCGGGAAAGCTTCCTAATGCCCAATCTGTACCATCAAGCCATTGCCACGATCCTTCTGTTTCACTATCGGTCGCCCCCAGATAAAAATGTGTCCATGTTGTTGGATCCAAAGTATTTGAATCTCCATCATAGTAATATTTCTCTTTTGAAAATTCATTTTTCAGCCATTCATTTTCCTCCTCATTATTAATTGAGACTAAATTTCCGCCTAACTTCTGAGCATTAGCTTCTGCTTCTTTCCAGCTTGGGCCTTCAACAACTACATAAGCAGAATCTCCATTCCGGATGACTGGGATTTCGGCAATAGAAAACTCTGGAGCATATCCAGATTTTTGATCTCCGTCATTCCAGTCATTCCAGCCTTTTGCAATGTTCTCTATTCCCTGGTTATTTATAAGTGCAACTCCATAATCTGTAGATGTTCCTTTGATGAATGCACTGATATCTACATTTTCTGCAAAACTATCTGCCAGGAATATGAACTCATCTTGATTGTCAATAGAGGCTAAATTGCCGCCGAGTGATTGTGCTAATTGAAGATGATCTTGTTTGTAATTTTCTTTTGACTCTGCATCCCATGAGAACCAAGCAGTGCTAGCAGCCGTTGCTAAGGATGGATGTTCCGCTCGAAGATGGTCTATATAATTAAGCACATAAAGGCTATCGCCTCTCAGGTATACATTTCCATCTGCATTTAGCTTTATGCCTGCCTGATTGCTCATGCCCCTGCTCCCTCAGACCTATAAGGCCTAGCTTTAGCTAGTTATTAGTACAATTTTATCAAAACCAGCCGAATTAATCCTTTTCTTCAATTGAATGAACACACACTCAAACAATAGGGATCCGTTTAAGTATGAACACTTGAGTGTTTATACTTAAACGCTCAAGACTGGGAGAGTGGAGCCTTTTAGAAAGCTACCATTATTGATAACAGCACCTGGCTACATTGCATCACTAGCCAATGCAAGCCCCGCAGCACCAGCAAGCGATAGACGAAGGCGGAGGGAACGCAGCACTGGGATTGAACGCTTAAAAGGTCATTCACTATCTGCTTAATTGCTGGTTTCAGCAACTAGCCCACATCAACTACAGCAATTGGTTTGTCGTCAGTGGCTAAGCCAAGTGAGATCTTCATTTGTCAACTCCTTCTGTTCAAGTAAGAGCTAGTTAAGGAAGTTGTATTAAAGATGGGGGTTCACTCGCTCGCTTTGCTCGCTCGTTCACCTCACCATCAGAAATAGGGAGCTAAGGAACTGTTGTGTCTTTAGTAAATGGTGTGTGGTCCTTATGAGCAGAGCAACCTCTCAAGCCTGTTCATCAGATGAGTGTGATGTAGGTAGAGGTGTTTGATTGTCTCTGTGTCTTTCTCTTCTTGTGCTGTTAGCAACATCTTTTCGTAGATGCCGACTTTGCTGAGCATGGAGCGGCAAAGCTTTTCTTTGGCTGTCGTGAGTGTGGTCATGGTGTTGGTATGTCTATGTTGTCTTTCCTCTTAGAGTAGGGGGGTAGGTGTCTTTTTCTAGTGCTAGCAAGGGTTTTCAGTCAAGAGCATCAAAGAAGCGCTTGATGATTAGCTCTTCTGGTGTGAGGCGCTCTCGAGGTTGTTGAGGAGTGAGCTGTAAGGGAGTAGTCGTTGGTTGATTTGCTTTGTCTTGAGTCTCTTCTCTAATCCCCTTTAGCCATTGATCGAGCATGTCATCTGTCATTTCAGGTTCTAAGGCTTCTGCTTGTTTTCGTTGTTGCTCTTGTTGCCAGATCTCAGTTGCGAGCTGCTCATCCCAAATCTGGTAAGAAAGCATGATGCGGAAGATCTGCTCTTCTTTTTGATTGAGAGCTTCTGTGTCTTTGAAGTCATTGATGATCTGATCGATAAGTTCGTCTGCTTCTTGCTGCAGCATGGCGTCGATGGTTGAGAGCTCAGCTTGATCGCCAAGCTGCTGCATCATCAAACCCCGTTGCTCGTAGAGCTGCTTGTCTTTGTCTTGGCCCAATGCTTCTGCTTTGCTGTAAGCAGCTTTAGCTGATGCTTTGAGCTTTATGAGTTTTGATGGCTCGCCTTTGTGGGTTTGGCTCCATTGCTTAGCTAATGAATCTTGAGAGAGCTTGGGAGTGTCTTGCAGCTTGGTGATGGTTTCATCTTTGATGGCTTTAGCTAGCCAGATGATTGCAAGCCTGAGGATTTCTTTGTCTGTAAGTGCGAGTTGATCGGCTAAGCAGATTGCCTGATGCTTTTCTGCTTTAGGAAGACTCACCGAGAGAGGCCTAGAGCGCCCTGCATGGCCCTTGCTTGTTGCTGACGCTCTTGCGCATCTAGAAGTACTTTGCAGAGCCTTAAAGCCGCTTCTAGATGCCTCGTGCAAGGCGATGCGAATGGCTTCCCTTTGATTGCATTGAAGCGAGTTAATCAGACCTTCTAGCATTTGACCTTCTTGCGCAGATAGCATCGTTGTCATGCGTGCTGCACACTTTTGAGTTGATTGAATAATTGGATGCTTTGAAGAGTCAAAGCGATGCTGCTTGATGGGAAAGAAGGCCTTGGACTTTGATGTTGTATTGAACTTGTTTCGGTTATTGTTGTCCATAGTTAACCTTTAAATATTTTTAGTAAATCGACTGTCTCTTTTCAAGACAACGAATGAACTGCCTCAACAACCTTTTTCCATACCGAGCCTCCATACATTTGTGTCGTAGATCGAGGGCTATGGCCTAGAAGCAAACCTATGACCTTTTCTGAATAGTCCAGCTCAACGAGCTGGGCAGTTACTCGATCTCTGAAATCCTTGGGTGATAGACCTGTTATTTGTTTGCATGGCTTTGAAAGATTATGCCCCCAACGAATTTCATTTGTTTTGCGATCAATCGTTTTTAGACTTGGCCATATCAGACCAGTAATTCTACGCAGTTCCTGCATTAATTCATAGATCTGTGGATGCAAAGGGATTTGACGTTGTGAATAATGGGTCTTTAAACTTCTCTCATCAGACCAAGTAACATTGAAGCGATCATCATTGATATCTTCTCCTTTTAAACCACATACTTCAGAAAGACGGCAACCACTGTAATAAAGGATTTGAAAGATCGGGAGATATTGACTGTTACTTTGATCCCACTCATTAATGGGCCGACAAATAAACGAACCTTTCTTTTGCAACTGCCTAGCAACCTCTCCAGGAGTCAATCGCACTGAAGCTGGCAAACCCTTAAAAATATGCGCTACACCTCGTGCTTCACTCAAGCTGGTCCATAGGCCTGAGAGATAAGCCAGCTGCACTTTTATAGTGTTCTTGCTTAATCCCCTGCCTAACAACTTTTGCTTGTAGGCCTCAGCCATTTCGCGCGTACACGAAAGAGGGCTCGCTACTTGGCAAAAACTCATGAACGCTTCTAGAGCCTTGACCCACTGCACGTAGGTTCTTGAGGCAGGTTCTTTTTGCTGACGTCGTAACTCAAGCAAGTCTTCTGGCATCAACAAGCTCTCAGACTTTTCGATGCCTTGGAGCAGATCAAAACCTCTTTTGGCCTGTTCACTACTTAAGAGGCCTTGAACTCTCAACATCTCAAGGCCGACTGCCATATCACCCTTCTCAGCCTGAGGAGTCAGCCCAGGCAGAACCTCTAACAGCTCATCAGTAGTCAGGGCAGCTTGCCCCCGTGCCTCCGCAATCAGCGCATCAGTTCTCTGCAAGAAAGCCTTCTGGCGGGCTCTTGCCTCATGCAGAGTCTTCCCTCCTGGCTCTTTAAACACTGCTTTGCCGATCACGCTCCTCAAATCCATAGGAACTGCCCGTTGCAGCACGTAGCTTTGACGAGCCTTAGTGATGTAGTTCGGGACCTTTCTGAACGGCACCTATACCAACAGCTATACCAACGCTATTCTAGTGATGCTTAGAGATCTCTGCCCAGCACTCGCCAACAAGACCTACTTCAACTACGGCGGCCAAGGACCACTGCCAACGCCATCACTAGAAGCAATCACCGCAAGCTGGCAGAGAATTCAGGAGCTAGGCCCTTTTACCAACAGCGTATGGCCCTATGTGGCAAAAGAAATCCAGGCCACTCGTTCACACTTAGCCAAGCTCTGCGGCGTTGCTCCCCATCGCATTGCGCTCACTGAAAATGTCACTACTGGCTGTGTCTTACCGCTCTGTGGCCTGCCTTTCTCAGAAGGCGATCGCTTACTCATTAGCGACTGTGAACATCCGGGAATCGTTGCTGCATGCATCGAACTGGCCCGCAGACAACACCTGGCAATAGACACGCTGCCTGTAAAAAACTTGCGTCATGGTGCTAACGATCAAGCGACTAGCGACAGCCTTGTGCTGGAAAGACTTGAGCAACACCTCAAACCAAGCACAAGGCTGGTGGTGCTTTCCCATTTGCTTTGGAATACAGGCCAACTGATGCCGATCTCGGCTGTTTCAACAGCTCTCAGCCATCATCCACAACAGCCTTTCTTGCTCGTCGATGCGGCACAAAGCTTCGCCCAAATTCCGGTACAGGAAGCCGCTGTCGCTTCAGATATCTATGCCTTTACGGGGCACAAATGGGCCTGCGGGCCTGAAGGGCTTGGTGGAGTCGCCCTTTCAGAACGGGTGCTCGTCGAAGCGAATCCCACCCTGATTGGCTGGCGCAGCTTGCAGAACGAAGGCCATCTTCAAAACAACCTAGCCGAACTCTTCCATCACGACAGTCGCCGCTTTGAGGTAGCAACCTCCTGCGTGCCGCTGATGGCAGGCCTGCGCTGTTCGTTGGAGCTGCTCGAAACCGCAGGTTCGCAGCAGGAACGACTGAGCCAGATTCGCCAAGGCAGCCAACAACTATGGAATCAACTACAACAGCTCGAAGGCGTTGAAGCACTGCTCAACAGTGCCCCCGCAGCTGGTCTTGTCAGCTTTGAGTTACCCCAAGGCCCCCCGCCTCCTGATGTGGTTCAACAATTAGGAAACGCTCAGCTCTGGATTCGGCATCTCGAAGATCCAATTTGCCTACGTGCCTGCGTGCACATCACCACTGAAGAGCAAGAACTCAACACACTTACAACCGCACTCAAGCAGCTAGCTAGCAAAGGGAAGCCAAGCAATTAATCTTTAGCCAAGTTATCTTCTTTGCAAAAAGCAGATCAATAATCGATCTCAAAAGTTCCATTATCGACGACAAAGCAAGCCTATGAATCAGAAGCAAAGTCAAATCCAGCCTTCTAAGAGCATGCCTGATGTGCATCAAATCATAAAGCCATTAATTAAATAGATTTAAAAGGAAAAACAGCCGATACTTAGACAAGAGAGGTGGATTTATTCAGCACTTAATTAGCACTTACCCAAGCCGTTAAAGCGCTAGATCTTCGATGATCTCAAAATTGCTATGATTGAATCGTCAAATCGGTTTCAGCAGGGATCAGCTACTGAAGGAAACGGGGAAAGTTCGGTGAAAGTCCGGCGCTGTCCCGCAGCTGTAAAGCGCAACCGCCCTTCTTAGGGCACTTGCGCGAGTCAGAACACCCGCCGAATTTCCATCGACGAGGATCGAATCATTCCTACCAAGCTTGCCCATCGGCACCCTTCCAAACTATTACGCAGAGACAGCTGGCTCATTGCAGCCATCCTGTCCACTCCAGCATTACTAGCGATGCTGGTGAGTCCAGCTTTCGCCCATCACCCCTTCGCAATGCCAGAAGCGGGAAATCTCAATGCCCTGCAGGGTTTAATCAGTGGGGTTGGCCATCCACTACTGGGGCCAGACCACCTCTTGTTTCTGTTGGCGATTGGTTTCGTGGGTTTGAACAGACCACGCCAATGGCTGGCACCATTACTCGCAGCTGGTCTTCTCGGTAGTGCGATCTCCCTACTCATCCCCCTCCCAGAAACTCTCTCTGTTTATGCAGAAGCACTTGTCTCACTGAGCCTTCTGGTAGCTGGCCTTGTGGCTTTAGGCAAAGCATCTCCCTTGCTTTTGGTCCCTTTAATTTCCCTACATGGGTATCTATTAGGTGGCGCAATCATAGGAGCCGAACCAACTCCACTAACAGCTTATTTCCTAGGATTGTTCATTAGCCAGGGAAGTATTCTTTTACTTGTCACAACATATTCAAAGCGCCTTCTTGATAGCATCGGCAACGGCGGGCAACACATTGTCGCAGGCATTTGGATCGGCATTGGAGCCGCTTTTGCCTGGTCACTATTAATTCCTTAAAAGACAAGCTACTTATAAATTAAGTCTTCTATTTTAAACAAAGCAAACAGTTGTCCATATGATGCAAAATATAAGACTTCAGCCAACGATGACTAGACCCTTTAAGAGTCACAATAAGGTCAACAATGTCAAGGCCTTGTTTTGTTCTTAGTGTGAACTTTTTAGTAACACTAAGAACAAAGCCTCATCAAGCACCCTCTTTTCGATAGAGGGTGCATCAACTTTGCAGTCGCAATCTGAGCGCCCGTTCAGATTCCTCGCGATCATCAAAATGCACCTTGCTGGTTCCGAGGATCTGATAATCCTCATGGCCCTTGCCTGCCACCAACACCACATCACCAGGAGCAGCCTCGGCAATCGCAAGCGCAATCGCCACCGCCCGGTCAACCTCCACAGTTAAGGCTGTGCCTTGAGGGATTCCAGCCACCACATCAACCAGTATTTGCTGGGGATCTTCTGTGCGGGGATTGTCTGAGGTCACCACCACTCGATCGGCCAACCGCGCTGCAATCGCAGCCATCTGAGAACGCTTGCCACGGTCTCTGTCTCCTCCACAACCAAACACGCAACACAAGTTTTTACTGGTGAACGGCCTCGAAGCCTTCAAGGCATTCTCCAGGCCATCCGGGGTGTGGGCGTAATCCACCAACACAGTGGGCACTTGACTGGCATCAGCTGCAGGGATCAACACGCGCTCCATCCGCCCAGGTACGCCGCGGAAGTCTGCGATCGCTTTCAACAACAACGGCAAAGGCAAGCCCTGTTGCAACAAGACCCCAACCGCCTGAAGCAGGTTCATCAAGTTGAAGCGACCCAGTAATGGAGAGTCAAACCAGCCCTCACCACAAGGGCTGATCAGACGACCTTGCACCCCAGCGGAGCTCATCGTCAGCTCCGTCATTGTCAATTCAGCGTCAGCTCGCTGCAAAACACCCTCTGCAAGAGAACTGCGCCAACAGGTATCGCCGAGACGCTGGGCCAATCTTGCACCCCAGGGCCCATCAATATTCACCACCGCCTTGGCTGATCCAGATTCCAGCAAAGGTGGTGCAAACAGCTGCGCCTTGGCCTCGAAGTAAGCCTCCATCGAAGAGTGATAGTCAAGATGATCTTGAGTCAGGTTGGTAAACACGGCACCAGCGAAACGACATCCCGCCACCCGTTGCTGTTCAAGGGCATGAGAGCTCACCTCCATCGCTCCCAACTCAGCACCGGCCTCAACCGCTTGCGCTAACTGAGCCTGAAGGCGATCAGCAAAGGCCGTGGTATGCGTTGCGGGAACGCTGTAGTTAGGCCAGCGATTCACGAGGGTGCCAAACAAGGCAGTTGATCTGCCCACAGCCACACTGAGATGCTCAATCAGATGGGTGGTGGTGGTTTTGCCATTCGTCCCCGTTACCCCGATCAGAGCAAATCTCGAGGAGGGCTGCTGCCAAAAGGCCGCTGCCAGCTGTCCAACCCATGCTGCAACCGGCTCTGGTACCACCACTACCGCATCTGTAGGCCCAGGCGGCTGCAAGGCTGCTGCTGCGGGTCCAATCACCGCCGCCTCTGCACCAGCGGCCAAAGCCTGACGCCAAAAGCTGCCGCCATCAACCTGTTCACCAGGTAAGCCAAGGAATAAACAGCCTCGAGCAACCGAACGAGAATCACAGCTAACCATTGCTAGACAGGGATTCGCCAATCCCTCCGGCACAGGTAGGCCTACATCCCGCAACAATGAATGGAGCATCTGGGTCATTCCAGGCCCGCCCATGAATGGAGCCGTTCTAGTCCGATCCAAGCGCCTTGGTGCAGGCCTGTTGCAACCACAGGAACAGTCCTTCCCCCCCCAGCCGCGGCGAGACCCGCGGCAGCTCTAGCGAAAACTGTTGATCCAGTTCAACCAACACCAAAACAGGAACCTGCAAGTCGTAATGGTCGCGGATACTGCCGGGTGTCGCACCATCATCGATATCGATCACACGCAGCGTTAAAGGTGGTTGGAGTTGATCCAAAGCCAGCTCGCGCAGGCGTTGTTCAAGCCCCTCACAGAGACAACAACCATTGCGGCTGTAAAGCAACAACTTCAAGGCCTGCATTAATCAGGCACTGGGTCGCAACCACAGGGGGTAAAAGGATGGCAACGAGACAGGCGCCGCAGGGTGAGCCAACCACCTCGCCATGGTCCATGACGCTGGATCGCTTCAAGCCCGTAAGCACTGCAACTGGGAATGAAGCGGCAATGGGGCCCAAGTAAAGGGGAAAGCCAGGTTCGATAAAATCCAATCAAGGCCAGCAACACTGAAGCAATGGCTCTGTTGAGCATTGCAAAGATGCCGCCAGATATAGTATTTGATTCGCGCATGGCGAGCCGAAGGCTGGGCCTTGAGGTCCAGCATGACGTATCTAGATCGCGAACTATTCTATCCAACCTGCCTTAACTCATGTCTCGATACCGCGGCCCTCGACTGAGGATCACGCGGCGCTTGGGAGATCTACCAGGTCTCACCCGGAAGGCCGCCAAGCGGTCCCATCCCCCCGGTCAGCACGGCCAAGCCCGTCGCAAGCGCTCCGAATACGCGATCCGCCTCGAAGAAAAACAGAAGCTCCGCTTCAACTACGGGATTTCCGAACGGCAGCTTGTGCGCTACGTGAAGAAAGCCCGTGCCCAAGATGGCTCTACAGGAACCAACCTGCTCAAGCTGTTGGAGAACAGACTCGATAACGTCTGCTTCCGCCTCGGTTTTGGGCCCACAGTTCCAGGTGCTCGTCAACTGGTGAACCATGGCCATGTCACCGTGAACGGCCGTGTTCTCGACATTGCTAGTTACCAATGCAAAGCCGGTGATGTGGTTGCCATTCGAGAGCGCAAAGGCAGCAAAAAGCTGGCCGAAGCGAACCTAGAGTTCCCCGGACTCGCCAATGTGCCGCCACACATCGAGCTCGATAAAGCAAAAATGAGCGCCAAGATCATTAGCAAGTGCGAACGCGAATGGGTCGCACTTGAGATCAACGAACTGCTAGTGGTGGAGTACTACTCCAGAAAGGTTTAGGTTTCCTCCAAATATATTCCACTGGAAGGGTTCTCGCTTTTGAGAATCACATTGTAGTAATATTGTATAGGCCTCTGGATTTGCGTAGAAACACCTATCCCTAGGTCTATTCAAAACTAACAATACAGACAACAATTCACGGTCAACTGGTTCTCAACAGTTTGATTTATTGAGAAAATAGATTTTTAATTGGTGATTCAATACTATATGTAATATTTTCGTCCAATTATACGAGAGGTTTTATGCAAATATTCTATAGACCTAAAGAAATTATTGTATAGAGGACAGCTTGACCTCCTCTCTATGGGTATATAGCTTTCATTGCCCAGAGGTTGGGGGAAAATCGCTTCTTTTGCATACGTTATCTCACCTCAGACATTTGCGTTCTAAAAGCTTAGCAAGATCTGCGAATATTATTTCTCAAAAATCATCCAAGGATAGCTATACTATTTAAAGATAAATAGAACTAAAATACCCCTACTTCTAATATTGCCTACCTTACTGCCTTGAATCGCTGAAGAGGAACAAAAATCACCACAGAAGCAACCAGAGCTAACTCCAGAAATACAGGCAATGCTTTCCAGTACACTTAATAGGGATTTAAGAGCTCATTACAGACTAATTGATTACAAAAAACATGTAATTCCTCATCATGACAGGTTGTTTTAATTTAGAAAAGCAATCCCTCGGAGAATGAAAAAATAGATACTTTTTAGTTCTGGCTTAGATAAAAACTAGATCTAGTCAGAGAAGTTTATTTGATTGATCTCATGTAGATTTTCCAATATTACATTTGCGGTAATTTCTTAGAGATTGGCTATACTTTAAGAAGAGTATTTACACCTAATGACTGAACCAACTGAAAACGAAGGAATCAATGAGGAACTCCCAACTGAAGAGTTGAAGAGTGTTAGTGGTGGCATATCTGATGAACCAGCATTCCAAAAATTAAGCAAAGTTGACTCGAAGTCTGCCATTTCTGATGAGCCAGCATTCTTTCCAAAACCAGAAGGTTCTGGTTCTGGGATGACAAAAGATGATTATAGAACTTTTATAATAGTAAGAAACAGGCAAAAAGGGGTACCCAATGGTGATTTTATAAGCTTATAACTAGCAGATAAGCCAATACTGATTAAATTTAGTCTACGTTTTCTTTGATTCTATTTGTATAAACTCGGGCATGACTTTGGCTCGGTTGAAGATTAACCAATACTCACCTTATTTAACCAATCAAGCATTTTCTGTTTCTGCTTTATAAGTTCAGCTGACGTAGGCTTTCTAAGTTGGGTGGATTTGGTTTTAGATACTGAGTCTACAATCGGTTGGGTCCTTTTTTATTCGTTAGCTTTGCTACTTATACTTTTATCTGCTTGATTTACTTATTAATGCTAGGTGGTAGTTGTGTATTTAGTTCGTGTTGCTACGGTTCGATTGACTCATGCAGTAAAGTCTGTAAAACATTAATGCTAATAACATAAAATCTAACATGATTACGTAACATTAGGCAAGTGCATTAGGAGTTGCATCGTGTTAATCTTCCAAATACTTTATATGATTACACAGAGAATGGATTATGTATAGTCTATATATCGCACTAATTATATAGCCTGATCAAGTTAAGATGAATAGAAGATTCATAAGTAATTAAAGCAAATTATGGCTGACCTATTGTAGAAATACTATATTCCGTACTGGGAACACGTAGAGCATAGCATATTGTTGGCAAGATTTAATCTATATTACGAACCTGACTTTGCTATAACGATGATCAATACTTTATTTACCCAAAAACAATAGAGGTGGCTGCATTAAAACTGTTTATAGATATATTTACTAAAAGAAGATCTCCTAAGGCTGCATCTAATAAAAGATTTGTCCCCTGTTGAACAAGGCTATATGCTGTACCAGCTTGTAGAGATATCAAATCCCCTTCAGCAGCATTAAAATCCATCACTTGATCTTGCCCCTTAGAGAGACAGAATTTGTCAGCTCCATGATTCCCCCATAGCTTGTCATTGCCCTGTCCCCCATGTAGCCAATCATTATCCCTTCCTCCATACATTTCATCTATTCCTAAATTACCGTAAAGTCGATCAGCTCCCTTACCACCATGTTGCCAGTCATTATCTTTACCTCCGTATAAAACATCATCCTGGAAGTTTCCATAAAGCTTGTCAGCACCCTGATTTCCATATAGCGTGTCGCCACCTTGACCACCATAGAGATAATCAGCTCCAGTCCCCGCGGTAATTCTATCATTGCCCTGGTTTCCATAGACAATGTCATTACCAGCACCTGAATCAATACTGTCATCACCGTAGAGAGCACTAATTATATTAGCTGCACTATCACCAGTTAAGGTGTCATTTGAGTTAGTTGGGCTTGGAATACTTACTGTAGTGATTGGTGTAGTTGTAGTAGTATTGGTAGGTGTATCCTCTCTTCCCCAAATGCTCACCAATGCGTTAATATCGGACTGAGTCCAGGCGCTTGGATACCCAGTAGAAAGGCTTACATTATATGACATCACAGTATCATCAGTATTGTAAGCGGGATTGAAACCAACACCGCCTGGGTGATCTAAGCCAAGCGAATGTCCAATTTCATGAATGATTGTATATTTAGCGCTGTCCCAATTTTCCCTGTCTTTCCATACGACGTCAAAGTAGGAAGAAGCACCAGATCCTCTAGTGGTTGCGCTCCCTACAACATTACTAGCCCATGATGCGTAACCAGAAGATTTATATATATCAATTGCTGAGGAATCATTTGTATATACTCTTTTGAAGTCAAGATCAATGTGCGTGTCTATAGAGCTGAATATAGCTTCTATATAAACTTCTTCAAAAGTGTCATGGGAGTAAGTATTGATATATTCACCTCCGACCGGATAAAGGTTGTAATCAGAAGTGGCATCATGGATATAATAAGTAACTGTTTCTGTGCCTGCTAGATTTGCGTTTAGATGATTAACGCCATATTGCCAAGTTATCAAATCAGAGCTTATTACCATTTATGCATACCCAGGCTTGATTAGTAATATGGTTATAGCTTATCCAATGCAATCCCTAAGCTGAAGTTAATGCAGAAAGTTTAACAGTATGAGCCTAATTAGTCAATATTAATTCAATGCATCATAAACCAAATTGACGCGCACGAACACATGATATGCAAGTCTGACCAGGCCTAGCTAAAGCTTTTTTCGTTAATTACCATTGGTCTTAAGAGCCAGCACATTGAAATATTTTTTTAATTAAAGCCCCTGGGTTGTTAGTCGGCTGTCTTGCTATACGTGGACTAGCCAGTCCAATGCTATTCAGTAGCACCAAGCTTGGTCAGTGCTGCAATTATTCTTTGCTGTTCTACAACCCTTCCATTTAAAAGAGCTATCTCGTCCCGCATTTGTTCGACCTCTTGATTGGCAGCTTTCCTGCCTTTATTGACTGTCTCTAGGTCGTCCTGCAGTTTAAGTATTTCACCAACTAGTTCTTTCTTCGTCTTCGGCTTCTCTAATTGCTTCTTCCCTTTATTGGCGACTTGAAATGCTTCTGCCTGGCTGACCCTTTCTCCAGCCTCAATCTTTCGCTGTAGCTTTTCTCTGTCAGAAGTATTATCAATTCCAGCAATTATTGCAAGTGTTCTTACGGAATGAGCTGCAATCTGTGCATCCGTAGCTGATGTTACTTTCAGCCAGCCATTGCAAGCAACTAAGTCTCTTATCGTCCTGTCTGCAATTCCTGTTTCATTGTCCCTGCAAAATACCATCCAGTTCCCGTCTGGAATTGTTGTTTTTATCTCGGTGAATGCATCACTGGTTTGTCTCACCATCCCTACATATGCATTCTTAATTGATAGCAAAGCGCCTTTAACCTTTCCTATTGTATCCTCATTTAGCTTTTCATCCCACTTGTTTATCTTTACAGCTTTGACCTTCTTCGTTTTACCTTTACTCTCCATTGCTGTTGTTGTCTCCCAATCTTCTGTTGCTGCAGTCATCGCCAAGTCAATTATATTAGTAAAAGGATACTAGCAGCAACCATCCTCTGCAAGTGATACAGCATTACTACCTAAGCCAATGACTGTGCCTACTTATTTGGATGCCTGTCGTAATTAAGTAAGGACTTCAATGTTTATATTTCCTCCAATGGGTATATCAGAACAGCTCTGTCTCCTTTGACAATGCTTTTACATTGACTGTTCTTCAGCAGTAACTGTTTGGCGTCTGTTAATGGTAGCTCTATCTTTGCGTGAAGATCGTTTATATGAATTTGAATCATCATTCCTCTAATTGCTTTGCGTCTGTTTAGTTATTCCTTCTTCTATATCATCTTCAATGTAACTGCCAGTATCTGTTTTCCTTCTACCTTGAATCCCATATTGAAAGTCTGTTCCCTGTTTAGCTTTCGAACCCATATCAAGTTTGGCATAATATCTTTCGCAAACGGATACTGTGTGACCAGCTAGCTTTGCTGTAGTGTATATGTCCTTACCCTGAAGTATCAAATTACAAATATATGTGCTCCTGAGACTATAGATTGTATATTGTCGATCACTAAAAACATAAGCTTTTAATTTACCCTTTAGTATTTCCATCAATTTATACCAGTATCTATTATAATTATTATAGCTAAATTGTTTCATGCCATTACCTGGATTGCCGAAGATTAAAGTTTCATCTGTGATTTCAATTCCAGGATAATGTTTATCAATATGTTCTTTCTGTTCTTTTCGCCATTGAGTCAGCTGACTATCAACCCCATTAGCAGGGACGGTTCGTTGCTTACCTGTTTTCCTATTCTTAATATAAATAACAGCAACCCATTTATCCTTAGTTACTTGATCAGTCTTCGACCACCTACCCACATTCTCTCGTTTCACGTCACACCATCTTAATTGATTTAATTCTCTATTAGGCCTCAATCCACTGTTCTTAGCAATCACACACCATCTATAAAACATCTTACTGAAATAATCAGTTCGAATGTTAGATTTAGACTTACTGTTGTTTTTCAGTTCCTTTAGGCCAGTCAATATATTATTCCAGTTCTCTCCTTCAATTAAGGGAGGATTAGCATCAAGTTCTGATTCATTTATTTTTATTAATGGTGTTATTGATTTCAAATCGACTCCACTAGCAATCAAGTTATTACGAGCACAGTAATTTACAATAAAATCCTTAATATGTATCAATTCCAATCTCCTAGTAGACTTTGCAGCATCTCTCCAAAATGGATAACCATTAAATGTGTTGTTATTTATCTGTATTGTTTTTGTTATCTTAATCGAATCTAGGTATGGTATCAATTGATTTCGGAGTATCAAACGTTTATCGTTATAAGTCTTTTCAACTATTAGTCCTGAATCAACCTTCTTGCGAATCCCACCAAGATAATCATCTATGCAATTACTAATATCACGAGATTTCTGCTGTTGTTTCTTTATATATTTGTTTAATTTACTTATATCACTTTCAGCATCCCTATCTTTAGTATTCTTTATGAATGCTACTCCAACTTCAATTGCTTTAATTTCTTCTCTAAGTTCTGTATAAGCATCTATGAAGTTTTCAACTGCTGATTCAATTGTATTTGCATTCTTGATTAATTTATATCTATAAGTATTCGTCCCTTTTACCATTTCACGGTAGTAAAACTTTTCTGTATCGGTAATGTATGAGAACACCACACCTTTCCCACCTAATACCTTTTCTTTTACGTGAATCCTCGGCAAGCCATCCCTCGGTGACTTGAAACAGTATAGACGATTATTGTATAGACATTGTGGATTATTTGATTATAGAATGTAAATCCCTTGGCATCACTATATATTCAAGGAAAATCCATACTACTCCAGAAAGGTTTGAAACAACATCAGCCATGCCTTCTTCAACAGGCCCTTGCTTTGCAGTTTTTTTTGTTGCTGTTGCCTACCCTGCTCAAAGCTCTCTCTAGATCTTGGCCCCAGATCAAAGCGATCAAGAGCAGGTTGCAGGGATCAGTACCCGCGCCATCCACCACGGCGAAAGCTTTGCAGCAGAGACCGGCGCAGTAATGCCACCGATCTTCACCAGTTCAACCTTTGCCCACGGCAATCCTCAGGGCTTCGACTACACCCGTTCAGGCAATCCCAATTTCCGCATCCTCGAATCAGTGTTGGCAGCCGTGGAAAGCTGTCAATTTGCCACTGTCTTCGCTTCAGGGGTGAGCGCCATCACAGCCATCGCCTCCACACTGCAAGCAGGAGATCTGGTGCTCTGTGAGGAAAATCTCTACGGCTGCACCGTGCGCTTATTCGAGCAGGTTTTTAGTCGTTTTGGTGTACAAACTGCCTGGCTGGATTTCACCAATCCATCAGCTCTTGATGCCATTGCAATTCAAAAACCCGCAATGATCTGGCTGGAGAGTCCAACCAATCCCCTGCTCAAAGTGATCGATCTGGCGGCCGTGTGTGATGCCGCTGCAGCAGAAAAAATCCCAGTTGTCGTCGACAACACGTTTGCCACAGGCCTACTGCAACAACCACTGCAGCTGGGCGCCACCCTCTCACTGACCAGCACCACCAAATACATCAACGGCCATTCCGATGCTCTCGGCGGTGTGGTCTGCAGCGACGACCCGCACTGGCATCAAAAGATGGTGTTCGCACAAAAGGCCTTGGGATTACAACCTTCCCCATTTGACGCCTGGTTGATTACTCGCGGCATCAAAACCCTGCCACTCAGGCTGGAACGCCAAATCGCTAATGCTGCCGCCATCGCTGATCAACTGGCCAGTCATCCACGCATGCACTGGCTGCGCTATCCATTGCGTTCAGACCATCCCCAGCAGGCTGTAGCCCGCAAGCAGATGAGTGGTGGTGGTGCAATTGTCACGGTCAGTCTCGACGCTGACCAAAGCCAGACTTACTCCTTCTGCAAGAGCCTGCGCTATTTCACCATGGCCGAAAGCCTTGGAGGTGTTGAAAGTCTCGTTTGTCATCCCGCCACCATGACCCATGCCTCAGTCGATCCAGAGGTCAAGCGAAAACTTGGCATCGATGATGGCCTGGTGCGCTTCTCCGTGGGCTGCGAAGACCTCGCTGATCTCAGCACAGATTTAGATCAGGCCCTCAAACAGCTGCAGTGAGCCCACGCGACCTACTGCAGGATCCCTGCTGGCACGCTGATGACCTCGGCAAAGCTCTACCAGATAGTCCCCATGCCGTTTCGGTAGCCCTACCCCGCTGGCAAGACGTGGTCGCCTATGAGGAGAAAGACCCTGCTTGTCTTAAGGCCCTGCAGGCCATCTACCCCCGTTTCGGCTTCCATCCACTGGTGGCAGAGATCGCCCAAAAAGCACGAGAAGAGCATGGCTGTGCAGATGGCAGTGCCTGGCCCTATCCCACTGCTGCAGCCGCTGAACGAGCCAAGTTTCATTGCCAGCGCAGTGAGCCGATGGCAAAAACAAGCATCAAAACCGTACTGGGCCTGCCATGTTTGCTCACCGACGCAAAAGGCTGCAGCGCTGCAAAGGCCTTCTGGCAACACAGCGGCCTTGGTGCATCCTCACGTCAGGCTGCTAGCGCACTTGGGCACGAACCATTCCCCTCACTGCAAGCCAGCGCTGACGCCCAGACGTTGCTAAGACGACGGCTCGCAGAGATCTATGGCTGCGATCCAGAGCTCGTGCAGCTCCATCCCTCAGGGATGGCTGCTCTCTCCAAAGCCCTGCAAGCGATTACGGCGCTACGCCCCGGCAAACCCTGTTTGCAGCTTGGCTTCCCCTATGTGGATGTGCTCAAGCTGCCTGAGGTGGTGTTTGAAGGTTGCGACCTTCTACTGACAACAGATCTGAACCGATTGGCCCTGGAACTCGATCGCAGACAACCAGCCGCTGTGATCGTTGAGCTCCCTAGCAACCCCATGCTGCAGTGCGTCGATCTGCCAGCGGTAGCCCGCCTAGCAAAGGCTCGAGGTATCCCCGTGATCGCTGATGACACCATCGGCTCACCGCTCAATCTTGATGCTCTGCCCCATGCAGATCTGGTATTTAGCTCCCTCACCAAAAGCTTCGCCGGCCGTGGTGACATCCTGGCGGGTTCTCTCGTCGTCAGCACTAGCTCCCCCTGGCGAGAGGAGCTGTCCAGAGAGCTCTCGACTGCCCTTGCTCCCCTGGGGGATGCTGATGCCATCGCCTTAGAACAAGCCAGCCGAGATGTGGCCCAGCGGCTGCCGCAGCTCAACAACGCCTGCCAAAGGTTGGCAGACAAGCTGGCCTGTCATCCCTCTATTGCTCGAGTACACCACCCAGGCCAATGCACCAACTTCCAATCCCTGATGCGCCCTGGCGCCGGCCACGGCTGCCTGCTCTCGTTTGAGCTATGGAGGGGGATAGAGCAAGCCAAGCGGGTGTATGACGCCCTGCAGGTCTGCAAAGGGCCAAGTCTCGGCACAAGCTTCACGCTGGTGTGCCCCTATGTACTGCTCGCCCATTACAACGAACTGAGCTGGGCAGAATCCTGTGGAGTGCCCAGCCATCTGCTGCGCGTATCCGTAGGGCTTGAAGATCCCGATAACCTTTGGCAACGCTTTGAGATGGCGTTGAAGGCCTAACCGTAAGCAACCCATCACATGGTCGTCACAACAGATCATCGTCCTCACCAATCAAGCCAAATTCCAGCTAATGATGTGGTCGATTCATATGCACGCATGTCCCGCATTTACGAAGACAACAGCCAGGCAATCGGCAACACTCCACTGGTCAAACTGCACGCCGTCAGCAAAAACGCCAAGGCAACTGTTCTCGCAAAGATTGAAGGCCGCAATCCCGCCTACAGCGTGAAATGCCGCATTGGCGCCAACATGATCTGGGATGCCGAAAAGCGCGGTTTACTGAGCAAAGAGCGCACGATCATTGAGCCCACCTCTGGTAACACCGGCATCGCTCTGGCCTACACAGCAGCAGCCCGCGGCTACAAACTGATCCTCACCATGCCCGAATCAATGTCGCTAGAACGGCGGCGGGTGATGGCAGTGCTTGGTGCAGAACTCATTCTCACAGAAGCCGCCAAGGGAATGCCAGGCGCCATTGCCAAGGCAAAAGAGATCGCCGAAAGCGATCCCCAGAAATACTTCATGCCCGGTCAGTTTGAGAATCCGGCCAATCCCGACATCCACAGCAAAACAACCGGTCCAGAAATCTGGAACGACTGTGATGGCGCCATTGATGTGCTCGTGTCTGGCGTAGGCACCGGCGGCACGATCACAGGTGTCTCCCGTTACATCAAGCAGGAGAAAGGCAAAGCCATCATTTCTGTAGCCGTCGAACCAACCCATAGCCCGGTCATCAGCCAAACCCTCAACGGGGAAGAGGTCAAACCTGGTCCTCACAAAATCCAGGGCATTGGAGCCGGCTTCATTCCCAAAAACCTCGATCTTTCTTTAGTGGATCGTGTTGAGCAGGTCAGCAATGATGAATCCATCGCCATGGCCCTGCGCTTGGCAAATGAAGAAGGTCTACTGGTGGGCATCTCCAGTGGTGCGGCAGTTGCAGCGGCTATTCGTCTGGCAGAACAACCCGAATTTGCGGGCAAAACCATCGTGGTAGTGCTGCCAGACATGGCCGAGCGTTATCTCTCCTCAGTGATGTTTGAGAGTGTGCCCACAGGCATCATTCAGGCCCCTGTAGCTGCCTAAATCGCCTCCAGCTAGAAACTGATCAACAGGGGCGGGCCGCTGGCAACACCGCCTCTGGATCAATCCACATCGCATCGCCATAAGAGAAAAAGCGATATTGGTGCTCAATGGCCTCGGCATATAACGCCAGCAGCCGTTCACGACCAACCATGGCACTCACCAACAGCAATAGAGAGCTTTTGGGCAAATGGAAGTTGGTGAGCAGTCCATCCACCACGGCAAAGCGGTAACCCGGCTGAATCACCAAATCCACTGGTCCACAAAACGACTGCAGGAATCCGCCACCTGCCAAAGCAGCACCTTCAAGGGCCCTGACGCTGGTGGTTCCCACAGCAATCACCCGGCCTGCTCGTGCTCGACAAGCCATCACCGCCTCAACAACTTCGTCGCGAACCTCCACCCACTCGCTGTGAAGCTGCAAATGCCTCAGATCCTCAGTTTCAAGAGGTCGAAACGTGCCTAAGCCCACATGCAAGGTGACACTGGTCAGTATCACTCCCCGCTGCTTGAGAGCCTCCAATAACTCATCACTAAGATGAAGCCCAGCCGTTGGCGCCGCAACGGCACCGGGGCGAGATGCATAACGGGTCTGATAACGCTCGCTATCACTTGGATCATGACGTTGGATATAAGGCGGCAATGGCACTTCGCCGTAGCGCTCAAGCAGCAACTCAAGCTGCTCGGCATTGGCGTAATGGCTCGGGAACTGCACAATCCGTCCGCCACTATCGCTGTCTTTGCTAATCACCTGCAAAGCAATGGGCTCCTCTCCTAGAGCCTCGAGCCAAAGCTGATCAGCTGGGCGCAAACGTTTAGCAGGCCGGCCCAAACACAGCCAGCGACCCTCACCACGCGGCTCAAGCACCAACAACTCAGCCAATCCACCACCTGATCGCCGCACCCGCAGCCGAGCCTTAAGAACGCGAGTGTCATTGATGACAAGCAGATCACCAGCGCGCAATTCCTCCTGCCAATCCCAAACCTCGGCATGTCGAGCGATGGGAGGCTTCATCCCCAATGGCTGCACAATCAAAAGCCGCGCCGCATGCCTTGGCTCCACAGGCCGCTGAGCTATGCGCTCAGGATCAAGCGGATAGTCATAAGAACTGAGCAGAGAATCTCTTGGATCTAGAACCATTCTTTAGGGATTGCTTTATGAGTGACGTTCAAAAAACCGTTCAAAAAGTTCTTGGTTTACAAACCACCAATTTTGTTGGTCCGTTGGTTATCCCTATCCATTTTAATGCTCGAGCAGAGAAGAGCATCCACCCGAGCAGAGCGTCAGTTCAGCAGCCCTTGCAAAAGGGGTGGGAGCAAACCAAAGCAAATCCCCTGGGAATCAGCATAGGTTTTCAATCTTCTCTGCTGAGAGCGCTCAGGATCATCCTCATCGCACATTGCGGCACCATGCACTTGATACTGCTCAGATTAAAGTGAATAGAGTGAAAACTATTGATTTAAAGCTCGAAGTTTTCTCTCACAAAAATCATACAAAAGCCTGCCTCTATTGGGATTAAGCAAAAACTTGTGTGACCCAAGACGCAATTCATGGGTGTATTCAACGATTTCCGGAGGACTACATCTGAATACAAATTTAAAATCATGATCTTGACAAAATCGATCCCTACCTATCACTCTTAGGAGAAATAATATCTTGTCATTTCTTGCATCAGATCCCTTATAGAAACAAACCGCCAAGTTGAATATTGTGCACTCGACTCTTTCCCATCTACGCTCACTATTGATAGGCAATAGAATTGTAGGTGGAAATACAGAGTTCAAAATATTTGTATGGGCATGGGCATGGGCATGGGCATGGGCATGGGCATTAACAGGATCAATTGCATCGCCCGACCAGTTTCACCCTTTAATCTAGTATTTTTTAATAGCACACGATTAAAAATGACTAAAGGCATAAATCTCTTCACTGCTTGTTTTCTTTTCATTCTCGCTGCATCCTTGCCTCAATCAATTAAAGCACAGCCAAGTAAAGGTATCACCAATAACTATTATTACTACTCTCCATGGAGTCCTGGGGATGCTGGGGCTTATGCTGACAAGGATGGCTATAAATTTGATCCCTGCATGTCAAGATTTCCTGAAGATTGCGAGAAGAAAACCTACATCAATCTTGGCAAGTGGCAACGGATTAGTGATGAAGTCATGCAAACACGAAAGGGAACTTTTTTTCTGCAGGAATGAATCTCTCGAGAGAGCAACATCAACCAATGGACTATTCAGTTGCACAAAAGAGGGATGGGTGAAGAAGAGTTGTACGCAAGGGAGATGTGTAATGGGTGGAATGGGAGATCTTTAATGCTTGCTTGAGTGTGTTGCTCTACGTCAACTCAATTCTGACCTTTAGAAAACCTCAGTCGCCCATCCAATCTCTAGTTCCCTTCTCATGATCCATGGATGGCAAGTGCAATTGTGGTGCTCTCATTTGAGCCTCAGGCCTACTGCAGGAGCGAATAGATAGCAGCAATGCGATGATGTTTTCCCAAAAGCCCTCTACGCCCTCTTTCAAGCTGAAACGCCAAAGTGTGTAGAGAAAGGTTGTCAACCCAAACGACGTCTCTGATCAACTATCCCGCTAGGTAATAACGCACCACGCAAAAGACTCGGCTGTAGTCGCCAGACAGGGCCTTAAACAAATAGACAGCCCGCTGATTGAGAAGCGTCTGATCGAGCCAATCGCGAGTGATCACTAACGCCATCACCACAGTGGTCGTGCGCTCCGGATGAAGCTCTTCCTGCTCCACGACATAATCACAAAAAGGATCAATCACAGAACTAAAGCGACTCTCCAAAAGGCGGAGCTCGAGTTCACCGGGATGATCACCAACAAGTCTGTCCCAGGCGGTACGAATTGCGTCTGGATCATCATCATCGCCAAGCACAAAGACAGCCGTCACGGAATCAGCAATGGAACATCCATAACGCAACGCTTCCATGGAGGCACGCCACAAACCCGGAATCCAAACGATGCAGTGATTACCCAAAGGAGGTTGGCGAGGCGCCACCTGCAATGGGCCAAAGTCAGGCTCCAAAGCGAGCGCTGCATAAGCCTTTCGATAGCGGCGTCGAATCTGCGCCAGACCCCATACCAATGCAGGGATGGCAATCACCACAGTCCAGGCACCCTCCTGGAATTTGCTCACCACGATCACCACAAGCACCACAAAAGTGGTGACTGCACCAAGAGCATTCATCAACAGTCGACCCTGCCAACCATTCCCCCGCAACCGCCACCAACGACGGACCAATCCCAGCTGAGAAAGGGTGAAGGCAGTGAAGACCCCCAGGGCATAAAGGTTCACAGCAACAGTGGTATCGCCTTTGCAGATCACGATGATCAGCGCCGTGACCAGCAAAAGAACGCCAATACCGTTCTGGTAGACCAAGCGATCACCAATCCAGCTCAACTGCCGTGGCAGGCAATGATCTTCTGCCAACATCGCCGCTAAACGAGGGAAACCTGCAAAGGCGGTGTTGGCCGCCAAAACAAGGATCAAGAGAGTGGAAAGCTGCAGAGCCCAAAGCAGAACACTGCCCGAACCAAAAGCCCGCGAACCGATTTGAGCCAACACAGTGACCCGATCATTCGGAGCGATGCCATACATGTAACCCAGCCCACTAACCGCCAAAAACATGGCGGTTAGCAACACACCCATCACCAACAACGTGCGTCGGGCATTGACCACCGCAGGTTCCTGAAAAACTTTCACGCCATTGGCAATGGACTCAATACCAGTCATCGCTGAACAACCTGAGCTGAAGGCCCGCAGGATCAAAAACCACCCCAACGGCTGAACGGCTTGCACAGCTGGTGGCATATCCGGCACGAAGCCATGCTCAAAAATCAGATCCTTCAAACCGGCAAGGATCAACAAAGCCACCATCGCCACAAAGGCATAGGTGGGCAAAGAAAAAAGACGTCCAGTCTCTTTGAGGCCTCGCAGGTTGGCCCAGCCGATCAGCGCCAACAAAAGCAAGGCGAGCGAAACCTCGTGATCGAGCATCGATGGCACTAGGGAGGAGAGAGCCTGAGTGCCAGCCATCAAGCTCACCCCCGCGGTAAGGGTGTAATCGATCAGCAATGCCGCAGCTGCGATCAAACCAACGTTGCGGCCAAGGTTGTCGCGTGCCACGACGTAGGAGCCGCCCCCTTTCGGATAAGCCTCAATCGCCTGGCGGTAGGAGAGCACAACGATGGCAACCAGAGCAATAATCGCCAGGGTGATCGGCACAGAAAGGCCAAGGGCACCGCTGCCGCCAAGAATCAGAACACCAAGTGCAGCTTCAGTGGCATAAGCCACTGACGACAAGGCGTCCGAAGAGAGGATCGGCAAAGCCTGAACACTGGGCAGCCGCTCATCGTCAACCTTATTGCGGAGGAGTGGATGCCCAAGAAGTTTCTGGAAAAAGCTCAAGTCGTCTTGGAATCGTTTTCTTCAGGATGCACGCAAGGAAGCAAACGGCACTTTCACAGGTCTATGACGTAACACCGAGAACTGAAGAGCTTGCACTACTTACGTACTACAACTAGAAGAACCAACAGAACGATCTGAAGCGATGAAACCCATTTCCTTTCCCATCCTTGGAGGTGCATTGCTGGGCTCGCTATCGGTCTTGCTTGCCTCCTGCGAGGTCTCCAGCATCACGGGTAATGCGTCAAGGTTCTCAGGAAGGGTTTCCGTATTAGGAAAGCCCGTTAGTGAAGCCAAGGTTTTGCTCTGGCAGTCTTCCGCCAAGGATGGAGCGAAGAAAATCGTTGAGACCAAAACCTCTAAAGATGGGGCGTTCAAATTGTCCATACCCCGCAATAAGGATAAGGTTAGTTATTTAATTTCCGAAGGAGGAAGTATCGATGGGCAAGATACTGGCAACTTGAAAATGCTCAGTGTTCTTGACTCAAATTCCAACAAGTCTGTCGTCATCAACGAACTGACATCCGTGGGATCAGTGTGGCCCAATGCTCAACTGATCAACGGAAATAAGATCAATGGCAGCAAAACAGCTTTAGCCATTGGTTCGGGGCATGTAAGGCACCTAGTCAATACAAGCAATGGCAAATATGGCGAAACACTTCTGAATGGCTTAAACCTACCCAACTCCGAGACGATGGTTCGTCTCAACGTTCTTTCCAACCTATTGGCCCTTTGTGGCAATAGCAATACAGCCGATGGCTGTAGTCAGTTCCTCAATCTAACCAATTCAGATAACAGCCTCAACGCACTGATTTCTATCGCCAAAGAGCCGTGGGCAAAAGCCAGTGAGCTCTACAAACTGTTCACTCAACAATATCCACTCAACAAGGCAGCACAAATTCGTGAAGGCGCAACCCTTCCCTACCTGTTATTTGAACCCAAGAGTTTTTCACTCTCGATCCGTCTAGAGGGTGGCGGCGCCATGGCACTCGGGAAAATGATGTTTGACGACAACGCCAATATGTGGAGTGGTGCCAACTGGATGCCTGGTTCCCAATCTGGTGTCATCAACTCCATTGGCGGAGGCCTCACCAGGTTCAACGCCAGCGGAGAAGCCTTATCTCCCTCTCCCCAGGGGTACAACGGACAAGGGCTGAATGGCGTGGGCTGGGGAACAGGAGTCTCGAAAGATTATGCCTGGGTAGGCACTTTTAACAACAAGATTGGGGTCTTTGATCTTGAAGATGGCAAACCACTTGGCCCCGCGACTGTTGATGGCGAGATCGGCCAACTGCAGGCAGTAACAACCGCAGCGAATGGAGATGTATGGATCGCGGATAACACCAAGGATCACATGATTCGCTTCCCCAATGGTGACTATAAGAATGGCGAGCGATTAACAATCAAAGGATTACAAGCTCCTTTCGGCATTGCTGTTGACCAGCAAAATAGAGTCTGGGTAACCAGCAGCTACAACAATAAACTCACCATCTTCCCTGGAGGAAACCCTGAGGCAGTGAAAACGATTGATATCGCTTTAGGCGCAAGAGGTGTAGCAATCGATTCCAAAGGCAATGCTTGGGTCGCCCAGCAAACTGATTCAGCAACGCTAGTTTTACCACCTGGGGTCAGCAAGGCACCTCCACGCCCAACAACAATCATGCAGGAGTTCATGCAAGGGCTTGAATATGCAAAAGCAAATCCGCAGCAAACAAGCTCTGGAATGATTGCGCTGATCTCACCTGATTTGAAGATGATTAAATCAGACATTGCGAAAGGAAATGTCTATATTCCCTGGGGGGTAAGCATCGATGGCAATGACAATGTATGGGTTGCAAATCTTTTTGGTAGCAGCTTGATGCACATCTGTGGAACCAATACATCAAATTGCCCTGAGGGGAAAACGACAGGTGATGTGATTCATGATTATCAGAGTGGTGTTATTCAAATGAACACCGATGTGATTATCGATGATGCCGGTAATATCTGGAGTGCGAACAACTGGTATGACGAAAATGCCGTCATCAACAAAAGTAATTTAGGTCGGACGTCGACGTTTGCTGGTGGTCAAGGGTTCGTGGTGACCTACGGGGTCGCCGGCCCGGTCAAGAACCCTCTACTCGGTGTGGTTAGGCGTCCTGAATAAAATCAAGGCCGCTCGCTATCACTTTTTGGCGAGCGGCAAAAGATTGTCAAACCTGGATCTGAATCCTGTTTAAAGCGCCAAACTCTCTACCCGAGTTTCAATCAGCTCTGACAGATCCTTGAGGAAGGCGGCCCCATCGGCGCCATAAATCACGCGATGGTCGGCAGTGAGGTTCACCTGCATCTGGCGCTTGACCGCAATCGAGCCATCCTTTCCTGCCACCACAGCAGGCCGCGATGCAGCTACCGCCAAAATTGCGCCCGTGCCAGGGGGCAAGATTGCATCAAAGCGATCCACGCCAAACATGCCCAGATTGGAGAGTGTGAAAGTACCAGTGCTGTATTCCTCGGGTTGCAGCTGCTTGCTGCGTGACCGCTTCACAAGATCGGCCCACTGCCGCGACATCTCATAGAGATCGGTGCGATCAGCGTTCTGCAAAACCGGTGTAATCAGACCGCCATCGTCCATCGCCACTGCAATAGCAACATTCACCTGCTCTGGATACACCATCCCAGCGGTGCTGTAGGCAGCATTCACCTGGGGATGACGCACTAGCGTCAAGGCCACGGCTTTGGCCAGAAGGGCTGTCATCGTGACGCCCTTAGGCTTCACCTGCTTGTAAAAAGCATCCAACTGATCAGTCGTGATCGTGTAGCCAACCCTGAAGCAGGGGAAGGCCAAACTGGCCTCCATATTGCGGTTGACCGCTTGTTGGAGGTTGTTGAAGGCTGCGGTTTCTCCCGGGGCCCCAAAGCTCTGACCTACAGGAGATGACACTGCATGAGCAACGCCTGCAGAAGTTGCATGCGTCGTTGCGAAAGAAGCGTTTCCTTCAGCAACCTGAGGCACAATGATCGGCTGACCTGCAGCCAGCTGCACGTCTTCAGCCTGGATACGGCCATTGGGTCCGCTACCCCTCAACTTGGCCAGATCAACACCCATCTGCGCAGCAAGTTTTTTAGCCCGCGGTGAAGCAACGATGCGTTTGTCAGTGTCTACTGCTTGGCTGGCAACAGGCGGCGGAGCAGCAACAGGGGGGCTCTCCACGACGGGCGCTGGAGTAGATGCTGGGGCAGGGTCATCGACAACTTTTGCAGCAGTCTTGAGAGGGGCAGAGTCAGACGCTGGCGCAGCAGGGGCATTGGCCTGAACAGCCGCGATTTCGGCCTCACTTTCAACGATCAAACCAATCGTTTCGCCGACTGGAGCCGAACGACCAGCAGGCATCAAGACCGCGGCCAAGTAGCCATCTTGAAATGACTCAACATCCATATCCGCTTTATCTGACTCCACCACAAGCACCGACTCACCACGCCCAACCTTGTCGCCAGGTTGCTTAAGCCACTCAACGATCTTGCCCTCCGTCATCGTTGAGCTCAGAGCAGGCATGAAAATGTCGTGAGTTGCGATAGTCCTGTCCTCGACTTGAATTTTGAGGGGTGCTCAAACCTCGTTGCAACGCTCCTAAGGCAAATATCAGGAGTTGGCTGAGGTTCATCAATCAAAATTTTAAAGCGAAGGATCCCTCGCGGCAGCCTCGCCTATACAAAAGAGCCACTATGTATAGGCAAGCCTGTTAAATTTGCCCATACACAGTCAATCGATCGTGAGAGCAGGGCAATTCTCGGCAAACTTTCATCCCGATTTGCTGGATGCATTCAGATCACGCTGTAAGCAGAAGGGTGAAAAATACACAAAGGTCCTGGAACAATTGGCAACGTTATATCTGCAATCAGAGGGATCGATCCTTTTCAATCATGCTGCTTTAGAGCCTGAAGCCAAAAGTCATGGCCCAACTGAAAGCATCAAGGCGCAAAGCCCTCTGCTTGAACTAGAGAAAAAAATCAAGAGACTGGAAGAGCAGGGCGAGAAAACTGATTACGCTATCGGTGATGCATTCGACAGAATCATGGATTGCGAACGAGTATTAGGGATAGGCAAATACTCAAAAGCCATGCAAGTATGAACACATCATTCTACAAAAGCTGACTAATTCAGAA
This sequence comes from Prochlorococcus sp. MIT 1318, assembly GCF_047304505.1. Lineage (NCBI taxonomy): Bacteria > Bacillati > Cyanobacteriota > Cyanophyceae > Synechococcales > Prochlorococcaceae > Prochlorococcus > Prochlorococcus sp. MIT 1318. The sequence continues at coordinate 2,532,255 of NZ_CP138958.1, forward strand.
AGGCTGAAGCGATTTCTAGTATTAGATTAATGCAATGTTTCAGCGTCACCGCTGGGGGGCGAAATATTTATTTGTAAAACGAATAATCCAAAGGCCAATCAAATAGATGCTACACAACCAACAACCAATTGCTGAACATTTCAATCAAAGTCGCATGAGTTTTATGAAGTAAACGAATAGAATTATGCTCCTGGATCGCCGGAGATGTACTGCATAAGTTGGCCTGCTGGTGATAGCCAACAATCATAATCTCAAGCCAATCCTGCAAGAAGCCATGCAATCAGACGTTCAATTGATGGTCACATGGGACCTCTCATAAATCTACTTTTTCATTCTACTAGTTATATTTTCAAAAGCTCTAGGAGCTGTTTGTGCAGTTAGATTGTATATAAGAAAAAGTCGTTAATGCAAAGCATGCTAGAAATGCTAAAGTTTAACGGTGAGGATCTCAAGAGTCTAGCTTGCTAAGCTCAAAAACAATTTGTTATTCTTGCGAAAGTTTAAATGCTGATAAGACTGATTCGCCACTTAACCAGAAGACACCCCTGGACACTTCGCTTATGGGAAAAAAAATATAGCTGGAACTCAGTTCTCATCTCAGGCTTTCTCATTGCCGTAATATTAGTTACTTTATTTTTAAATTCAGAAGAACAAGCCGTATCCACTCGTGAGGTACTCAGGCTTACAAGTTCTCCACATATCGTCAACTTATCAAAGCCATCCTTGAATCGTGGCAAACCTCTTAGTGGTTTAGAAGTGATTAATGACGCTGAATTACTGGCCAAAACCAAATATCAAATCAACGCAGGGGTATACGTAGTGAATAATTATGACATCGATTTAACAACTCCAGGCTTCTCAAGCAAGGGCTATATCTTTATGAATTGGAATAAGGAGCTGCAACAGTATTTAGAATCGGAGGACATGTCAATCTTAAGTATAATCAAATTCAAAAACGATATCAATCCAGAGATTACTGAGATCGCCCCCAAAGGAGATGCAGCTCCGACAAGACTTGAAGATGGAAACTACGGCCAAACTTTTTCTTACACAGGAGAATTCTATATCGATAACTTTAATATTTCACGCTACCCTTTTGACGCACTAAGCTTGCCAATAGTACTTGAGACTGATGACCCAGATGGAAGACTTACTTATGATAGCTTACGCCTAATCCCTGACATAAGAGACAGTGGAATCGGAGGATATTCGAATGTAATAGGCTGGCATTTAGATGGATGGTCAATTGGAGAATACCGTCATCATTTAGCCACGAGCTTCGGAAGCAAAAACAAAAGTAGTGCGGAATATAGCCAATTAATTTTTGATGTTACCTATGGAAAATCACCCTGGTCATCCTTCTGGAAATTAATACAGCCATTGCTAGTTGTTATGGCATCAATTATTTTAATTACTCGTGTTAAATCAGAATACAACCTAGAAATACCCCTGGCCGTGCTACTAACTCTTGTTTTTATGCAGGAAGGTTATCGTTCTGGACTACCTGAACTTCCTTATTTAACTTACTTAGATCAGATCTTTGTACTCTGCTATATCGCTTCACTTCTTAGCTTTGCACTTGTTCTATATACACAAGATTGCAGAGTTAGAATGAAGGAATCAAACCAGGAGACTAGCCTAAGGATTGCAAAAAGACTCACATTACTAGAAAGAAGCTGGCCTCCAGTCTCTCTATTAGTGCTATTAATATCCATGGCAATTTGTTGGATTGCCATCAATAACTAAATCTAGCTGTTTATCATGGTTGCCATGGATCGGTGCCAAGAAATACCAAGTCTACTTCTACACCCCCAGAAATAAGACCATCATTTTCCTCCAGCAATGCTTCTCTCAGGCTTGATCGATTGATGGCAGGCGAAGCTTTTCGCAAGGCCGATACAAGCTTCCTCGCGATCAGATAGCCTTCCAGGCTCACAAAATCAAATTCAGCATCTGAATCAACATGACGTAGATCATGTTGATAGTCTCGCACTATGGGATTGCTAAGGTCCCATGGGAAAGGAACGACTTGTGTAACGCCTATCCCAAATGAAGTATGACGGGGCAACTCTTTGATTAGTGACTTCGTACCTGTGAATGAAATCGTCATAACTTGGGGGTCGCTACCTTGTGAATTAAGATTCTGAATAAGACTGGCGACTGTCTGGTAAGTTGAAATCGCAATAAGAGCATCGGGATTATGAGCTTTAATTTCTTTTGCTGCATTACTCGTGTCTCTTGAATTTCTTACGAGAGGAACACTTATCACTGGCGATAGCCGATGAGTATCAGCCAATTCATTTAGAAGACTATTTAATACATCTTTGCCATAAGAATCATTTTGATATCCTATTGCGATGCGCACAAATCCATCATTAACCAAATAATCAACAATCCTTTTCGCTTCATCCGCATAACTAGCGCGATGATGAATTGTGTAGGAATTATTTTCTCCACGCAATACACTTGCTCCAGTGAATGGTGAAATAATATCAATTCCAGCAGCCTTAGCTAGTGGGAGTGAAGCTTTTGTCGTTGGTGTGCCGATATAACCAAATAATCCAAGTAGTTGCGAGTAACTAACAAATTGACTTGTATTATTATAAGCATTTTCTGGTTCATAGCCATCGTCTAATCTCCATATCATGATCGGGCGACCGTCTATACCACCTTGATCATTGACCTTTTTAAGATAAAGGTCAATGCCTTTTATAAAATTTCTACCCAGCTCACGTGCAGGGCCACTAAGAACAAGTGATTGGGCAAAGATCAAAGGCGTCGGATCCATTCTAAGCAACTTATGGATATTGCTATTTGAGACTTCTCCGTTTAAGACGCTGTCTATCTCTGATGCACGGTCTTCTTTTAATTGATCTTTTCTAGACAATCTCCAGCTGCGGCCTTCTTCGAGGCTATTTGTTCTATTCATCACCCATGGAACTGAAACAAATGCGCAGCATATAATTAGCAAGTAAAGAATAGTCGCCTTCCGATTTTTCAGGAGCATCAGTTTCCTGGCAAGACCAAGCCTACTCAATATAAGCTCTCCTATTTAAGAAAAGAGGCTTGATTAAGACAAGCAAAAAAGAACCTCTAAAGCCAATACTTAAGCGGCAGCAACCTTCCCTAAAAGGAAGCTTGGAATTTGATCATAAAGTATATTTAGAATACGGACGTTCAAAAAAGAGCCATATCATGCATCTAATGGGCTCGAAGAGTACAAAATGCTTCATCATGCAAGCCAATAAGCATAGCCGCATCTCTTGGTCATGAAGGCGGAATAAAATGGTTAACAAGCCAAGCAGCTGCCTGTGCCGCAATAGACAATAAGGGCAAAAGATAAAAGTGCTTTTCTACTGAATCAAGAATATTGGCCAAGCATTAGCATGTTCTCCAGAACTCTGTCTGAGAGTTCTCAGCATTTCCTGCAACATACTTGCACTGTATCCAGACGCTAAATGATATGCAATGTGTGTAGCCAGCAAGGAGTGAAGTGCGACGCATTTACTAAAATTCACCTCGCAAAAACAACATCCACCCATCATCAGATATGCAGAAGGCATCAATAATTCTATCAGACTTTTAATCCTTAGATCAATATATTACCGATGCACATAAGCAATTAAGGAAGGAATGCCTCACAATTGAGAGGCAATTGCTTGAAGTAGCTCTTAGGCATTAAATCATCAAAATTCAGACAAGACGTATCTGAAAAAATCCAATCCAATCCAAAGACCTATGGCCTAAGGCAAAGGGGGCTTGAGTTAACTCCAAAGTTTATATCTAACATTATTTTCAACACTTAAGCCCAGTTTCAAAGGAGGTCAGGCCCCCTCTATCTCCTCCACAACACCGTCGCGTACAACCACAGACACCTGCATCTTCTTCACCAGGTTGTCACCCACGCTCAGGTCACAAAAGCTTTCAATCTGACCCTGCTCAACAATCTGCTCCATCTCTAGTTCGCGCACCTGCGCCTGCTGCTGAAGCAGGTTGCGCTTCTGTTCCTCCAACTCACTACGCTTGCCAGCCACCTGTTGCTGCACCTGGGCCACCTGCTCCTGCACGCGTGGGTCGAGGGGATTAGCACTCTGGCGACGGACCTCATCAACCACCTGCTGACCTTCCTGCTCCAACTGGGCCAACTGCTGATCGGTGGTAGCAATGGCGTTGCTGAGCTCACGCTCAGCCTCCTCCTTCCAATTTGGTGTAACTACCGCGCGAACGGTAATCGAGCGCTTAATCGACAGGGTCGTGCCTTCGGACATGAAAGTGATGAGTAAGGGCTAAGGGTCTCAGCCTGTGACCATGAGGTCAACTGCCGGCTGAAAACAAAATCAACTGCGACCATAAAGGGCGGCAATCAATGCCCCATCTCGGAGCGTGATCCGATCGCGCCGCTGCTTGAGAGTCTGAGTCAGCAAACCGTTCTCGATCGTGAACGCCTCCACCAGAGCGACACCCGCCAAGCGTTCATCCGCCCGAGACCCTGAGCGCTGAGCCAGCAATCGATTGAGTTCGCCGCGCAGCAAGCGCCGCAACGCCTCATCCCCAGGAGATCCACTCAGGCCAGCCTGCATCGACAATCCCTGATCCTCTGCCCAAGCCAGCATTTCCTCCTCCCTGGGCACCACCAGTGCAGCAAGCTGCCGCTCGTCCTGGCCCACAAGCATCACCTGTTCCAACAGTGGACTCGCCACTAATGCCGCCTCCAACGGACCAGGCTCGATGTTCTCGCCACTACTGAGCACGATCGTGTCTTTAGCGCGACCAGTCAGCACCAAGGAGCCATCGGGCAACAGCATTCCCAAATCACCGGTATCGAACCAACCCTGCCCATCAAGCACCTTGGCTGTGGCCTCTGGTTTCCTCAAGTAACCCGCCATCACTTGAGGCCCCCGTACCAACACACGACCACGTTGACGGAACATCAAGTCCACGCCGCTTTCAGGGTCCACGATCCGAAACTCAGTATCAGGCAGAGGCGGTCCTGAACTGCCACGAATGTTGCGCCAAGGCCTTCGGCAACTGACGACTGGGCTTGTCTCAGTGAGGCCGTAGCCCACCAGCAGCTCCAGCCCAACCGCCTCAAAGAAGGCATCCACATGGGGTGCAATCGCTCCACCACCATTAATGGGAAAACGTAGCCGCCCCCCACAGAGCTGATTCAGCACCTTGGGCCAGAGCAGAGCACCCGCCAGACCATGCAAAGGCCAGCGCAGCGTTGCCTCAAGCAAAGCAAGCGTACGGGTGGTCAAAGGCAGCGGCTCCAGCAGCAGATTTCGAGACCTACGCCAAGCCTTTCGTTGCGAGCCACTGTTAGCAAGGGCCATCCGCAGCAAGCGTTGCCGTCCTGTTGGCATACCCTTAACCGCTTCATCAAAGCCCGCCTGAATCGCCTCCCAAAGCCGCGGCACCGTCGCCATCACGATCGGTCTAACCCGCGGTAGATCCCGCTTCAATTGCTTGATCGTGGTGTAGCTCTGGGTACATGCACACGAAAAGAAGTAATACTCCGCGCTGCGTTCGTAGGCATGCCAAATCGGCAACACACTCAACACCGGCGCACCCGGAGAGGGGAAAGCTACACAAGCCAAGCACCTCATCTGATGGAGGAGATTGGCGTGGCTAAGGGGCACACCCTTTGGCTGCCCTGTTGTTCCAGAGGTGTAGAGAATCGTGGCCGTCACTGTTGCCGCTGAGCCCGAATCGCGATCCTTCAACGGATCTGGTGCAGGCTGACCCGCTCCTGCAGCAAGCAGTTCCTGCCACCCCATCACGCCATCAGCGGGCTCACCTTCAAGCTGTAAAACCAAGCGCAAAGGCCTGCGCTGCGCATCGGTAAGGGCAAGCTTGTGCCACAACTCGGCGTTCTGTACCACCAAGGCAACAGCGCCTGAATCCGCGAGGATGTAGCGCAGCTCTTCCAATGGAGCAGTCGCTCCTCGCACTGCATTAGCAGCACCAGTGCGCATCAAGCCTTGATCCGCAATCAACCAACGGGGGCTGTTTTCAGCAAAAAACGCGACCACATCTCCAGCGCCGATGCCGAGATGGCTGAACGCAGCAGCAGCCAAAGCGATCTGCTCAGCAAGCTCTCCATAGCGAAAGCGTTCAGGATGAGTCGCATGAGGAGCATCAACCGCCAGGATTTGGCCATGCTTCTGCGCCAACCAAAGCCATATCTGATCAACGCGGCCCATCTGGGCGACATGACCCTGATGCGCTAATCCATCTTCTTCATGTGGAGAAGGGCGCCAAACCGCCTTAGCAAGAGAACCCTCATGGTTGTCGTCTTTCAACCTGCTACCTGCTGCTACCTCATCTGACATCTTCAATGCAAACAGGGCTAAGAGCGCTAAGCATCGGACGCAAATGCCCCTGGCTTGGCTAGAGGCTCTGGGATCTGCCATACCAAACCGAAGCGGTCACTAAGGCTCTGACGCATCAGAGGTTGAACCTCCGCCACCGTGAGCCCAGGGATCCATTGATTCAGCCGACCCACCGGGTGACCCATCAGGCCGCAGGGGACAACGGCGGAAAAGCTCTCAAGATCACAATCCACGTTGAGAGCCAAACCATGTTGAGTAATCCAGCGACGACACCCCACGCCAATCGCAGCCACCTTGCGACCTTCCAGCCATAGCCCGGTGAGTCCCTGCAAGCGCTCACCTGCCAATCCCAAAACAGCCAAAACATCAATCAATACCTGCTCAAGCTGACGCAGATACCAATGCAGATCGGTTTGATAGCGCCGAAGATCCAACACGGGATAGACCACCAACTGCCCAGGCAAATGGTGAGTCACCTCACCACCCCGATCAATGCGATGCAACGCAGCAGGCGGATTGTTGACATCAAAAAGCAGATTGGCCTCGCTTGCACCGCGACCGAGGGTGTAGCAAGCCTGATGCTGCAACAGCCAAACCGCCTGCGGAGCAAGGGGGTTGGCAAACAACTGTTGCTGCCACTGCTGCTGCCAAAGCCAAGCCATCTCGAAGGGCACTGGCTCACTGCACTCAAACAGAAAAGTCGATTGGGATTGTGCCGATGTAGAGGTAGTACCTAACTTGCCGATATCAATCGGCACCGGAGGGATGCCATGAAGCTGCTGATCCATGGTCGCAATCTTGAACTAACGCCTGCCCTACGCGAATACACACAATCGAAACTGGAACGGGCGATTCAACATTTTGAAGACATGGTGAAGGAAGCTGATGTGCACCTTTCAGTCGCCCGAAACCCGAGCGTGCCTCAACAAACTGCCGAGGTCACCGTTTTTGCTAACGGCACGGTGATCCGCGCTCAAGAACGCAGTGAAAACCTTTACGCCAGCATTGATCTGGTAGCCAGCAAGCTCTGCCGTCAGCTACGCCGCTACAAGGAACGCCACAGCGATCACCACCACAGCCCCGGGCATCGAGCCTCGTCAACGCCAACCACTGAAGCGGTGATCGATGAAGCCCCGATCGACGGTTCACTACTCGATGGCAAAGAGGCCCACCTCCCCAGCCCAGGCGTTAGGCGCAAATACTTCGCCATGCCGCCAATGAGCATCGAACAAGCCCGGCATCAATTAGATCTGATCGACCACGACTTCTACCTGTTCCGCGAACAAGAAAGTGGCCAATTGCAGGTGATCTACCGACGTAACCATGGCGGCTACGGGGTCATACAGGCTCGCGATTAAGCGTGGGCAATCTTGATGCCTGGACCCTCCCAGCAGCGTGAATTACCGGATCTAGCACCACTGATCAATCAGGCACTGCTCGATCCCCACCTTGATCAAGACGTCCTGCAGCAGACCTGTGATGCAGCACGCCACTTCGGCTTTGCAGGTGTATGCACCAACCTCAATCGCCTGCAGGCGGCGCGCGAACGACTCGGTCCACCAGGTCCAACGCGGCTGATTACCGTGATCGCTTTTCCCTTCGGTGCCATACCAAGCACGCTCAAACAAGCTGAAGCGGAATGGGCCGCCGATCATGGAGCTGAAGAGCTCGATGTGGTTCCAGACTTCTGGGCCCTCAGCCAAGGCAGAGCAGAACTCTTTGCCGAAGAACTCGCCGAGATCTGTGCACTAGGGCTGCCTGTCCACGTCATCCTCAACATGGCCCGCCTGCCGGCGGATCGCCTGAGCTTGGCCGTCGACGCCGCCATCGATGCTGATGTCAGCGGGCTGCAAAGTGGGAATGGTTTCGGCCCAGCAGTAACTGCAGCTGATATTCGTCTGCTAGCAAACCTGGCCCGTGGCCGTTGCGGAATCAAAGCGGCCGGGGGGTTACACACTCTCGAGCAAGCCCTCGACATGGTGGAAGCAGGCGCAACCCGTCTTGGCACCAGCCAAGGCCCAGCTCTCATGCAGGCACTACGCCGTGGCCAAACGTGAGTGGAGAACGACGCCTCAACGGCCTCTCTTTGAAGGTGGGACCGCTCGGGGAACATGATCGACTTCTCACTCTGCTCAGCGATCAAGAAGGAGTGACCCGTCTTGCCGTACCTGGGGCGCGACGACCACGCAGCAGCCTTGCGGCAGCAGTGCCACTCAGCTTGCTGGAGCTGCAAGTGGCAGGACGCCGAGGCCTAGCAAGGGTGCGGCAACTCAAGGTATTGCGCAGCTTTAACAGTGTGGGGAAGCAACTAGAGACACTGGCGGCTGCCCAGGCCCTTGCAGAGCTCAGCCTGATGTTGGTAGCAGGCAACGATCCTCTCCCTGGACTGCTCAACACACTGCTGATGCATCTCGAACGACTCGAGGCCCTCAGCCAAGCCCAGCCAGCGCAGCCAAACACAACCCTGGCCTGCAGCGTGCAAGCGTGCGTGCATTTGCTTGCTCTAGGCGGCTATGGCCTGCCAGTACAGGAATGCTGTCGCAACGGCACAGCGCTGGAGCCACCCCTGGGCCAATGGGAATGGCGCTGCAGTTTGATGCCAGAAGAGGGTTTTGCAATCGGCGCCCTACCCGGCGCAGCACTTCAACTGAATCCCTCAGAGCTAGCCCTATTGCAGCGGCTGCTTCGCCCTGCCCTGCCCATGCGACGCGATGGCGAGTTAATGGGTCCGCCAGAGGTGTGGCTGCGGTTGCTCGCGGTAGTGGAGTGCTGGACCCGCACCCATCTGCCACATCACATGCGAGCTCTAGGGATGTTGCGCGAGGCCATCATCAGCTCAGGCGATGGGCGATCATAACCGCGGCACCACAAGCATCTTGAGCGGTCCAACTCTAAACAGCCCCGAACCGGCCCTCCCAACCGGCTCGAATCCAGAAGGACGCCGCGGATTGGCAGCGGTGATCAAGCTGGATGGCTTTCGCCGGCTGTGGATCGGTCAGATCTTCTCACAACTGGCCGACAAGTTCTACATCGTTTTGATGGTGTACCTGATTGCCCAGTACTGGGTGAGCAGTACCCCTCAAAGCAATGAGGCGCTTGCAGAGGTGGCGGCGGCGATTCGGATGGATTTCGAAACCCGCGCCCAAAAGATCACCCTGCTTGCCACAGGCATTTATGTCGCCAACACCATTCCAGCAATGTTGCTGGGAACCGTGGCGGGTGTCTGGGCTGATCGCTGGCCGAAACGTCGCGTGATGGTGGCCTCCAACGCGCTGCGTGCTCTGCTGGTGCTCTTGGCCCCAGTTTGTCTCTTGCCAGGTCCCCATTGGATGGGTCTGAGCTGGGGGTACTGGGCACTGCTGGTGATGACCTTGCTGGAGTCAGTTCTCACCCAATTCTTCGCGCCAGCCGAGCAAGCAACCATCCCTCAACTGGTACCAAAGGAACATCTCCTAGCTGCCAATTCCCTGTATCAAGCAACCAGCATGGGCGCCACGATTGTGGGCTTTGCCCTTGGTGATCCAATCCTGCGTCTACTCAAACAAGCCTTCCTCTCCCTCGGACTAAATGGAGGGGAATTTCTGCTCCTACCGGCCTGCTACGGCATGGCAGCGATCAGCCTCAGCACGATCCACATGCAGGAGCAGCACCGCGACAGCTCTAGAGAAAGTGTCTGGAAGGAAATCGGCGATGGTCTGCAGGTGCTTCATCAACAGACTGCTGTGCGAGGGGCCATGCTCCACCTTGTTGTGATCTATAGCCTGCTAGCCGCCATGTACGTGCTGTCGATCACCTTGGCAGGTTCGATCAAAGGTTTGGGGCCAACTGGTTTCGGCATGATCTTGGCGATGAGTGGGATTGGGATGGCCCTGGGGGCTGTGGTGATGGCCCAAACCGGCCACCGCTTCAACCGCCGCAACTTGTGCGCAACCGGCCTAGGCACAATCGCCTGCACCCTGGTGCTGCTTGGGGGAGTGCTTGGTTCTCTGGGACCAACTCTTTTGCTATGCGGCTTGCTGGGCGTGGGAGCAGCCCTTGTGGCGATTCCAGCCCAAACCACCATTCAAGAAGACACGCCAGAAGCACAGCGCGGCAAGGTGTTTGGTCTACAAAACAACCTCATCAATATCACCCTGAGTCTGCCTCTTGTGCTGGCTGGCGCTCTGGTTAGCAGCTATGGGCTCGTGCCAGTGCTGTGGTTGCTTGCTGCACTGGCCCTAATAGCAGCTTTATTAGAGCGCCCTTGGCAGCGCTGCTAGCTTTCACATTCGGCAGGAGGATTGCAGCAGGTGGCTCACATTGCCTGGCTAGGCAAAAAAACACCGTTCTGCGGCAACGTCACCTACGGTCTCAACACGACTGAGGCCCTAAGACAACGCGGCCATCAGACCAGTTTTATTCACTTCGACAATCCAGGCGGCCTTAGCAACGGCGAAAGCGCACTGTTGGCCAATGACCCAGAAGTGAGCCTGCCATACCTGGTTAAGTCTCAGGTTTACACCATTCCCTTCCCAGGAGCGCAGCGAGAACTCAGGGAATCATTAGAAAGACTACAACCCGATCTCGTTCACGCCAGCCTCACCCTTTCCCCCCTCGACTTCCGACTGCCAGAACTCTGCGAACAAATCGGTGTGCCATTGGTGGCAACCTTCCACCCACCATTTGATAGCGGCATGCGCCACCTCACAGCTGGCACACAACAGCTCACGTATCAGCTCTACGCCCCTGCCCTGGCTCGCTATGACAAGGTGATCGTCTTCTCCGAGCTGCAAGCTGAGGTACTGACCAAACTTGGAGTACAGGAACAACGACTCGCCGTGATCCCCAATGGCGTCGATCCTGAATGTTGGGCACCAACAAGTCCACAATGCACCAACCCAATGCAGCAAGAGGTGCTTGGACGTGTGGGAAATGAACGAATTTTCCTCTATATGGGACGCATCGCAGCAGAAAAAAATGTGGAGGCACTGCTGCGCGCTTGGCGGCTTATAGAGACCAAGGGCTGCCGACTGGTCATCGTTGGCGATGGCCCTCTGCGTTCGACCCTGCAAAACAACTCAACCCCAACAAAAGAAAACGACGTGCTCTGGTGGGGCTATGAGTCAGATCTCAATACCAAGGTGGCCCTACTGCAATGCGCTGAAGTCTTCCTCCTACCAAGCCTGGTCGAAGGTCTATCTCTGGCACTGCTAGAGGCGATGGCAACAGGTACAGCCTGCGTGGCCACTGACGCCGGGGCTGATGGGGAAGTGTTGGATGGCGGTGCGGGCATCGTCTTAAGCACACAGGGTGTCACCAGCCAATTGCGCACCCTGCTGCCGGTGCTCCGCGATCAGCCCGTACTAACAGCCGAACTGGGCCGCCGCGCCCGTATGCGCGTGCTGGAGCGATACACCATCACCCGCAACATCAATGACCTGGAAACGCTCTACCGCGGCTTATTAGGAGCGACAAAGATGGCGGCCTAACTCAAGCCAGTTCACGGCTACGTTGAGCAGCTGCAACAACCGCCTCAATCAAAGCAGAACGAACCCCGGCCCTCTCAAGCTTGCGCAGTGCAGCAATCGTGGTGCCACCCGGAGAGGTCACCATGTCCTTAAGCTCCGCAGGATGCAGTTTCTGCTCCTTAAGCAAGGCTGCTGTGCCAGCAAGGGTGCGATGGGCAAGATGATGGGCCAAGGACCGCGGCAGGCCTGCCGCTACCGCACCATCAGCCATCGCCTCAGCCACCAGTGCCACATAGGCAGGGCCGGATGACGTCAATGCCAAAAAAGCATCCAGCTGCGACTCCGGCAATTCCAGCACCTCGCTCACCGGCAAAAACAATCGCTCAACCGATAGGCGTTGCTCTGGCGTGACTCCCTCTCCCCAAGACAATCCAGTGAGCCCAGCTCCTACCAAGGCAGGGGTATTTGGAACGGCACGCACACAGGCATGAGCGGGGAAAGCCTGCTGCAAACGAGCCAAGCTCACGCCAGCAAGCACAGAAATCAACAGTTGCGGCCTATCAGCAGTTTGCTTAAGACGAGCTGCTGAAGCCGCTATCTGATCAAGCTGCTGCGGTTTCACCGCTAGCAATTGAATGGGCGCCATCCATGCCTCTGCCGCAGTGGGATCATCTGCAGCTTTCAAAGGCAGACCGATTGGCAGCTGGTCTGCGAGACGTTCGACACTTGCGGCACGGCCTACCACCGCAACAACCTGCTGCGGAGAAAGCTCACCCTGCTTCAACAGCGGCAAAACAAGAGCCTGAGCCATTCGACCCAGGCCGATTACCCCCAAAGAGCAGGGCATGGAGTGATTAGAGGCCACCAGCGCTGGTGGCCTCCCAGGCCGGAACAGGCGCCGCACCAGCTTGTTGAGACGATGACGGAACCGAATCGTGATTCTGACTCACCATCGATTGTGCAGAAGCCTCCTCATAACTGGTATTAGAAACCGTGACACAACTAGGAGCAAAGAGAAAAATGCTCTCTCCTACCCGCTCTTGGTGACCATCAATCGCAAAGGTGCCACCAGCAACAAAATCCACCGCACGCTGCGCCTGATCAGGTTCCATCATCGTGAGATTAAGGATCACAGTCTTGCGTTCTCGCAGGGCCTGAATGGCACGAGGCATTTCATCAAAACTCCTTGGTTCCATCAGGTTCACCTCAGCAGCAGCCGAACCAACCCCTGGCATACCAATCACATTGGAACCGGAGAAACCCCCACCTAAATCAAAAGGGCTGGAGTCTGATGGCGTCGCCAAAGCACCGCCACTGGCATGATCACTTCTGTGATCAGCATCCATATGGTCATCGGTGTCGTAATCGAGGTCGTCGTAATCGCTATCGAGATAGTCATCACCAGCGACGACAGCACGAAGACGGGAAATAAGCGACACCGTTGGGATCCTCTCGCGATGATGTGAACGTAAATCGGCTTAAAACCGACTGAAGGTAAGTTCCCCTTAGAGGAAGACTGCTTAACCTGACACCTAAATAGCGCTCTAAGCAGGCCGGGGCAAGGGTTTAGACAGCATTAATGTCATCTACGGAAGAAGACTTAGCCATTGAACGCGCGCCAAAGAGACTTGACCCCAGCCGTAACCAGGTAGCCCCCGCATGCATAGCTTCAAGCCAATCACCGCTCATTCCCATCGAGCAATCAGGCAAACCAAGCTGATCGGCAAGTTCACGACACTGCCCAAAAAGCTCATGACGTTGCTCGAGTGAAAGCCCTATCGGAGCCATTGTCATCAGACCAATCAACTGCAAATGAGACAACTGGATCAGATCGGGCCAGGCCTGCTTGAGCTGCTCTTGAGAGAAACCACCCTTAGAGGGATCATCGCGAAATTTGACCTGCAACATCACCTGCGGGCAGCACTGCTCTTCAGCAGCAATTCTGGAAATGCGTTCTGCCAAAGCCAGAGAATCCACGGAATGGATCACGGCAAAGGATCTCACCACTCCCCGCACCTTGTTCGCCTGTAGACGTCCAATGAAATGCCAACGCAGACCTTTGAGATCAGCCAAGGCCTCCAACTTGGGCAAAGCCTCCTGCAAGCGACTCTCGCCAAAATCCTGCTGACCAAGCTCGGCAAGTTGGCGGATCAAAGTTGCGGGATGCCCCTTACTCACAGCCAAAAGATGAACTCCATCAGCAAGCCGATCAACCAGATCGTGCCAACGAGCAGACAACGTCACATCAACCTCAGATAAAGGTCTGAGCAAACAACTGCTGCCAACTCTCGTACTCAGGGGAGCGATCACGCCGACAATGGGTCAGATGAAGTTCGGCGTAATGGCGCGCGTCTTGATAGGGAATCACCTCAAACTGTGCCCCTCGAGGTTGCAGGGTGACGAGAAAAAACATCCTCTGGGCATAGAGCGTGGCGTAAACGTCTCGACCATCGCCGGCGGGGGCCACGAGATAGAGCATTCCGAACGTGGGGTGATTGAGATAGCGCTCGGCGCTCACCTGCAACAGTTCATCATCTACAAAGCACCGTACTTCCCACGCAAGCCAAGCACAAATAGCAGCAACATTGCCGAAGCGATGTTGAGCCAAAGGGACGCTCCAGTCAATACCACCTGAGGGCGGAACTGATCGGGCGGCAACAAAAGACCTCCACGAGCGAGCAAAGCTTCTGCTCCTTGTTCAGCTCGCAAGAGGATGTTGGCTAAAAGGCGTTCGCCCACTGAGAGAATCAAAGCAAAGGAGGCCTTGAAACCCAACTGCCGCAAGTTCACGGCTCGGCTAGCGAGAGACCGTAAGAGGTTCTGTAACTCCTCCTGCACCAGGGGTAGAAAGCGCAAGGCAAGCAGTAACTGAAAGCTAAGCCGATCGACAGGTACACCAATCAAGGCCAGCGGTGCCAGGCACCAGCTCAGAGCCCAAACCAAATCTTCCGGCTGGGTGGTGAGCAACATCAAGTTGACGCTATGCACCACAGTGAAGATGAGAGTGGAGGTGTTTAATCCCAACTCAGCAGAACGACGACTCACCACAAAGGGCCCCAATGCCAAAGGACCAAGGCGCAGGGGACCAAGCCGCAGCAACTCCCAAGACAGACTGGTCACACTCGCCCCCGGCAGTTCTTGCGGCGAGCGCACAGCAAGGGTGGCAGCGGTTTCCCCCGTCGGCAACATCATGGCGAACAAGCCCACAAGAGCGCCCAGAAACAGCAACAGCAGCAACGATCGCCACCAGATCCGCACCGGCAGACCACTGGCCAAGGTGATCAAGAGAAGCGCAACAACCAAACCAATCCGCCACAACGAGCCAGCCAGTACTGGCGTGAGCAGGAACATCAACACCCAGGCCAGCTTCAAACGGGGATCAAGACGACGCAACCAACCGGAGTTGCCAGCCACGTACTGCCCGATCGGAAGCTGACGCAACCAGTCCATGACCTATCCCAAACGGTTCTGCTGACGAGCTAGCTCGCGTTCGGCAGCCCGTTGCTGTTTACCGCGCCAAAACAGCTTCAAGGGAGTGCCATCAAAACCAAGCCCTTCTCGTAACTGCCGTTCCACATAGCGGCGGTACGTATCGCCAAACAACTTCGGGTCATTGACAAACAAGGTGAAACTAGGCGGCCTGCTCGCCACTTGAGTGCCGTAATAAAGGCGTCCCTGGCGACCCCCACGGGACGTGGGTGGACTACGCCAACTCAAGGCTTCCTTCAACACCTCATTCACCACCGAGGTGCTCACCCGACGACGGTGCTGCTCAACTGCCAAGGAGGCCAAAGCAAAGATACTTTCGACCCGCTGCCCAGTGAGTGCAGAAGTGAACAACATCGTGGCCCAATCGAGAAAGTAAAGCTTGGCGCGCAGCTCTTTTTCAACCATCGGCATGGTGTGACTATCTTTCTCAACCGCATCCCATTTGTTCACCACCAGCACGCATGCGCGGCCATCATCTTCAATCCTGCCGGCCAAGCGCTGATCCTGTTCTGTGACCCCATCAAGGGCATCAATCACCAACACACACACATCGCTGCGTTCAATCGCCTTAAAACTCCGGTTGATACCAAAAAACTCAGGGCCGTAATTCACACTGCGCCGTCGGCGTATGCCAGCTGTATCGATCAGTCTCCAAGGATGGCCTTCACGTTCAAGACGTGTATCGATGGTGTCGCGGGTGGTGCCACGAATCGGGCTAACAATCGCGCGTGGCTCACCACAAATGGCATTGAGCAGGCTTGATTTACCCACATTGGGCCTGCCAATGATGGCCATCTGAATCGGTTCATCCTCTTCTGGCTCCTCATGCTTTGGCGGCAGAAGAGAAAGCACACGATCGAGCAGATCACCTGTGCCAGCCCCATGGATTGCAGAAATCGGGAAAGGCTCTCCCAGGCCAAGACGCCAAAACTCGGCCGCCATCGCCAAACCCTGATCTGGCGATTCGCACTTATTTACTGCCACCAGCGTGGGGCATGGTTGCGTGCGCAACCATTCAGCGATCGACTCATCTGCAGCCGTAACACCCTGCTGGCCATCAACAATCACCAGTGCTACAGAGGCTTCCGCCAGAGCCAAGTTGGCCTGTTCGCGAATCTCGGGCAAAAACTCACTGTCGTCATCGAAGACCAAGCCACCGGTGTCGACCACCTTGAACTCACGATCTCCCCAAAAACCATCCTGATAGGTGCGATCGCGGGTGACGCCAGGCTTGTCATCAACAATCGCCTCGCGACTGCGACAAAGTCGATTCACCAGCGTGGACTTACCGACGTTGGGGCGACCGATAATGGCGACAATCGGACGCGCCACTTGGCTGAATCCTTGCAATCATTCTCGACCCTACAGAGGCATCAAACCGAGACGGGGTGATGCAGCTCTGCAATCAGGGTTCACTCAACAATCGGATCGCCAGGATGCCCTTTAACGGGGTCAAGCGGAGGGTCAAGAGGTTGCGGCAAGGGGCCTTCGGCGGGAAGAGCGTCTCCCCGTTGCGCCAACCAGGCCAGCAACCAATTCACAGCCGTGGCACGACGGGTGCGACGAGGGTAGAGCTCATCAATGCGATAGCCAGCGAAATCAAGCTGCTGCTTTAACAGCTGTTTGTGTTCTTTTGCGATCGAGCGGGTGAGCTGTACAGCTGCCGGCCGCTGCGCAATCACAGGCGGGGCAGTGGGGAAGGCATCACGCCAGAGCTGAGGTGTTTGGGGCCCGGCAGACCAAACAGACGCTGAATCAGCACTGGGTTGATAGCCAAGCCGCTCCCAGATCAATTCGGCAACAAACCGATCGCTCAGACGATCTTCGAGAATCTGGATTAATAAGGCGCGACTAAGAGGCCAAGTTAGAGAGGGTTGCTGCAAAGAAATTTAAGAGCAATTCAAGACTTAAATGAGAAGCAAAGCCAATTTCACCGGTCACAATAAGTGTATGTGGAACCAGGCCAAGGTTTCTTCTATCAGATGTAGTCAATCACATCAGCAGCGAGAAGCTCACCCTTGTCAACATCCAGCAATGTGGTGTGAATGCCATCTGCTGTGATCACTAAATCATCTCCGATTTGCGTCAAAGAAAGCTCAACTCGCTCTGCTACAGAGATGCGATCATTTTCAGCGACTGAAAAACCGATAATCAGATCATTACCACGACTCAGCTTGTAGGCATTAGATCCACGATCACCTTTATAAAGGTGTCATCACCGAATTGAAAGTCGCAACCTTACGGTCGCAATCCATATTAGCTCAAATCAAGGCTAGAGATGCTTGCTAAGGAGTGCGCTGCCGTATCTTAAGCAGGATGAAACCACAATAAAGCAGCATCAAGGTTGCCATCCCACCAACGACAAGCAGGGTAGAAGCGTTAAGAGAACTAAGCATAAATTTTATTTTAGGTTTACTGTCAAGAGTAATCGAGGTTAAGAGTCAAGCCATCGGCAAAATCGGGAAGACCTACGCGAGAAATAAGGATTCATCAACCAAATCAATCGCTCGCCACAGCCAACATCGGCAAAGCCAAAAGCTCCACTATTGGCACTTGATCAATTTAAATTCGTCGATATGATGATGCAGCTTAACTACCAAAAGACGGTATGTCTGAAGCACATCTCAAAGCATTCATGACCATGCTGCGTGCGTGCCCATCATTAGAGCAGAAGCTCAAAGCTGAAGGAACGGATGTATTAATGCTTGCCAAAGCTGCTGGATATACGGTAACGATGGAAGATTTAGAGAAAGGCATCTGTGACTACTCAGGCACAGAGATTTCAAATGATGAGCGTGGATATTTTAGAAGTGGCTATAGAAAAGAAATGAATGGATGAATGCCAGATCAAGTTTTAGCAGCAGCAAAGAAAAAGGGCAGTAATCACAAATACAGCGTTCAGGAACGAGTTTGATTGATTTTAAAGAAGATAAAAGCAATTAATAAGACAAAGCCCAGCAGCGTACCCGCCAATAGATAGTAAAAATACGAAACTGGGACATCGAAAAAGAAGGGAAGAGGCATTACAAAAAACGTTTAGACAAATTATAATGGCTAATTCCTCTAATTTGCTAATCGTGCATCCCTTCTGTTGATCATGAAACCGAAGGAATTTAATTCAACATGAGAACAAGTTCAATCCTTAATTTTAAAAAAGTCTAATGGGAAAGGGCCTAGGGTATCTGCTTCTTTTTCTTCATTGTTATGTTGGCAACTGAGCAGGACACCTTCACCTAAACCATGCTCGATGCGTACATGGATATCACCGGTCTTTTGATTCGCCTTAAGAAAGACAGGCCCTTCGCCAGCAGGCTTATCAACGACATTCATGGCAGACCAATTAAAATGTGATTCCATCTCTCTTAAAACAAAAATTGCCAAGCTAGAGGAAGGGGCCATGATTCCCACTGTGAACCAATCAGCATCGTCCATAGAGGCACAAAGCTGATCAAGCAAATGCTTCGATTGTGTCGCATCAAGATCAGGAGCCGAACGGAGACCATCGAGATCCTTTAATGACTTAATTACCAGCTCAGACATGTCACAAAGGCTACATATTCTTGTAATGATTATAGCATAGGCATGCCTGCAAGATTATTTAACTCAAGAAAGCAACTCGTCTTAGCTAGTGGTGTGTTCTGAGGCTCAAAAAGCATTGACCAGGATAGCTTGCGGTCATGATTAGCAAAAGGTGCAGGATTTTACAAATTGGTAAAAATGATCTAGCAAATCAATCTCTTCGAACCTGATCAAGAAACAAGCCTCGAGAAGATGAGATTATTCAAGCATAAGAGTAAGTTAAATTAAAGCTTTCTGGGCCTGAAGCAGGTCTTTTCTTTTATTCATTGAGAGCTGAGTTCGTTAATCAAATTCACCAATGCCATTCAATCGCCAACATGCAACATCTGGCATGCAAAATACTATTTAAAGACAAGGATTGATCTACTTAGAATAGAAGCAAGAATATTAGAAGTACTACTGCAAAGACAAGTGGATCTAGAAGAGTATCCTGGATACAATCAACCAACCATTTATTGCTCCATGAATCGGTTGACGTCATGCAAATTATTCCATTTAGCCCATGTTCGATGGGCTATTCGCCCAACGGCTGCAGTCCTATTACTAGGCCTTGTGGGAGGCTGTTCCAACCAGATCACTGAAAAGCCTGTTCAAGCACCGGTCGTACAAGAGTTTCAATTTCAAGTCATCAATCACCAAACACCAAGACAAGAGGGAAGAAAAATCAATCTTTTGCTTCGCTATCGCTATCGCCAAGATCTAGCTTCCACAGAATACCCAGACTGGGCAAAAGTTCGTACTGCTGCTGTGAACTTTCTGCGCGTTCGACCCTCACATCCGCAAGATGAATATTGGGAAGTTCTCAATGAAGGGCTTGTAAGGGATCTCTACTCATCCTTTCCAATTGTAGGGGTTGTCTCTCAACTGCAGGTGCAGCCGGTAGAGCATCCCAAATCACAAGACACAAATCCCGTTGTCTATAGCTCGATCACAACATTAGGAGAAGTAAGCCCTATTGTTACTCCACAGGGATTTAAAATGTAGCTCATGGTTCTATTGAAACCACATCAGATCTCTAAATCTCTCAATAGATCTCCAAGGCAAAGGATTCAATCATATCTCTACTACTGCTAAGGCAATAGGCATCAGATCCTCGATCTCCTTGAAGGCAATCCATGAATGATGATGTTGATCTCAATCCCTTTCTTCCTCATTCAACTCACCATCAGCAATAAAAGCACCAACAAGATGTTGTCTTCTTCGGCCAGTCAACCCTTGCGCTGAAGAACAGGTCTAGCTCTTTAAGCTGTTGATCGGACGGAAGTGATCTACCAAGCTTTGCCTGAACTCAGCCTGCCCGGCAGGGGAACAACAAGGGCACTGCGCTGCAGAGTGCTGCAATCGCCCCTTGCAGGCGTGAGTGATCAGATCTTCCGAAGCCTGGTTCGGCGCTGGGCGCCAGATGCATTGTTATTCACAGAAATGGTCAATGCCACCAGCCTGGAGCTGGGCCACGGCCTACAGAAAATCGACGAACTCTCCAATGAAGCCGGGCCCATTGGCGTGCAATTGTTCGATCACCGCCCAGAAGCAATGGCCGATGCTGCACAGCGAGCAGAGGCTGCTGGTGCCTTCCTGATCGACATCAACATGGGCTGTCCTGTGCGCAAGATTGCACGCAAGGGCGGTGGCTCTGGTCTGATCCGTGACCCACAACTGGCGGCAAAAATCGTGAGCACTGTTGCTGCAGCGGTCAAAATCCCAGTCACCGTGAAGACAAGGCTGGGCTGGTGTGGCAGCGATGCAAAACCAATTGAATGGTGCCAATCACTCGAGCAGGCCGGCGCCAAGATGTTGACATTGCATGCTCGAACTCGAGAGCAAGGCTTCAAAGGCTCAGCTGATTGGCACGCCATCGCTGCCGTCAAAAGCGCACTACAAATCCCCGTGATTGCCAATGGCGATGTCAAGAGCGACATGGATGCCAAGCGCTGCCTGGCGATCACTGGAGCCGATGGCGTGATGGTGGGCAGAGGCTCGCTGGGAGCGCCATGGCTTGTGGGCCAAATCGATGCAGCACTATCCGGCCGCCCAGTGCCTGCAACGCCTGGAGCGGCAGAGCGACTCACCATTGCTCGTGAACAACTTGAAGCGCTGGTTCAAGCAAAGGGGGCACATGGCCTCTTAATTGCCCGTAAACACATGGGATGGACTTGTAGCGGCTTCCCGGGCGCATCAAAACTGCGCCATGCCCTGATGCGTGCACCAACGCCAACGGAAGCCATCTCACTGTTAGAGCAAGCCAGCGCAGAACTCATAACGGCATGGCCTGAAGCGACCAACGCCTAATCCAGCCTCAAGTTGCGATCAATCCGCTACCAAGCCACATCCAATCACCCAGCCAATATCACTAATCAATCGCCGTCATCAACTCAACGGCTCATCATCCAGTTGCGATCAATGGCCTGCTCAAGCTGCTAAGAGATTACGTGTGCCTGTGATCGCCTGCACTGCAAGCAATACAGCAACCAACACGTTGGCGTAAACATGCAGTCGTCGCATCGAGAGATGACGAGCAATCTCAGGTTTGGCTGCCACCGATGCGAGCAACAACCCGCTCAGCAACACACCGCTCCAGTAGTGGGAACGCCAAAAGTCTGCATCGAAAGGGTTGTCTGTGAGACGATTGATCTCCGGTTGTGCTCCCAGCAGTAGCAATGCCAACCAGCAAGCGAGGCCCAACAACGCACGCGCAGCAGGGCGCCTCACCTTGAGGAGACGGATGTAGATCACCACAGTACCCAACTCGGCAAGGGCCAAGGCCACGAGTCGACCAACCCCAGCCAAGCCCCCGGGCGCCGCCTCGAACCAAGCGGACAAATAGCTATGAAAAAAGGCGATCAACACTGCCACCAACACCCCTCCAGCAACCCAGCGGCCATGCTCGGCATGTTCAACAGGCACCGAGGCAGGCAGCGGATTGATCTGCAAGCGCCGCTCGCGAGCCAAAGTGCCAAGCCGAATCGTGGCACCCACCACTGGATAGACAAACAAAATGATCAGCACGGGGTGCAACAAGCCAAACCACTGCAGGGCGGTCAAAGAGAGAGCACTAGACATCAGGGCATCACCTCCGGCCAGCCTTGGCGCACCAACAACAACGAAAAATAGGGCTTAGCTGTTGCGGGCACCTCGCTGGCCTGCAACACCTGCTGATCGGGCCAGCCCAAATTCTGGGCAAAGAGTGCTGATTGCAATAAATTCCGCTCTTCGAGCAAGGGTCTCACCCAGGCCCAGCGGTGCGCCAACTTGAGCAACGCCAGCACACGCCCAGAACCAACAGCATCCTCTAGTAGAACCTCGAGCTCGCTGGATTGATCTGGGGTCGGCAAAAGCAAAAGTTGTTCCTGCTGCATCGCCAAGGGCCAGTTACCTGCAGCAGCGGCGGCGGCAACGGCCGTGACTCCTGGGATCAGCCGAACCTGGCAATCAGGATGATGCTTCTTGAGAGCCAGCAAGATGTAAGAGCTTGTGGCAAACAGAGACACATCACCCTGACAAAGCACCACCACTCGCTCTCCTGCAGCAACGGCAGTTGCCAGTTGATCACTGGCCTCTCGCCAAGCCTGCTGGCGCGGTTCAGCGGCAGCCACCATCGGAAACAGCAATGGCAGTTGGCGTTGCTCAGCACGAATCCATCGCGAGGAAATGCTCGCCGCCATCCCTTTGCCCCCTTGCTGTGCCACGGGATAGGCCACAACAGTGGCCGCTTCAATCGCCTCAATGGCAGCCAGGGTCAACAGGGCAGGATCACCAGGGCCCACCCCGACCAAGGTGAGAGCTGTAGTTGAAACAGCAGGGCTCGACAAAGCCGAACGAAACATTCAGCCGTCGTTCTAAGACGCCACGATCAAGATGGCTGCAAAGACCCCTTCAACCTCTGGGAATGAGTCGCCTCAGCATCCACCCCGAAGGCAGCACCAACGCAACAAGCCCGGCGGAACCCTTATTGGAGAGCGATGATCCTGCAGTGATCAAAGCCGAGCTGGCCAAACGGGGCATTGAATTCCAGCGTTGGCCAGCCAAAGTCAAGCTCAATCAGAACTCAAGCGAGTCCGACATCCTTGCGGCCTATGCCGTCGAGATCGCCCGAGTGCAGGCTGATGGCCGTTACCCCACGGTGGATGCAATCCGAATCACGCCAGACCACCCTGATCGTGAAGCGCTGCGCCAAAAATTCTTAGCCGAACACACCCATGCCGAAGACGAAGTTCGCTTCTTTGTAGAAGGCCGTGGTTTGTTCTGCTTACACATCGGCGCGGAAGTGCTGCAAGTGCTCTGCGAACAAAACGACTGCATCAACGTGCCTGCCGGAACTCGCCATTGGTTCGATATGGGCAGCAAGCCACAGTTTTGTGCTGTGCGATTCTTCGATAACCCAGAAGGCTGGATTGCAAACTTCACAGGGGATGTGATCGCCGAGAGATTCGCCAAGCTGCCATGAGGCTGAAGTCGGCTTCAGCTATGCATGCGTGGCTCAGGATGCAAGTTGGCGAGGATCCCTGCCTCCACAGCTGCCAACTCCTGCAAACGAACAATGATCAGCTCACGCTGAAAGCGCTGCTCACAGAGCCTCCAATAGAGGCCGAAATGACGCGCCTCACTCGCCAGGAGATCTGCATAGAGCTGACGCAACTCCAGATCAGCTAGGTGGGTGGCAAGCAACGACATGCGTTCATGGCTACGGGCTTCAATCAGCCCTGCCACCAAAAAACTATCGAGCATGCGCTGCGGTTCATCCCTACGGATCTGTTTGGCCAACACTGCTCCATAAGGGGGTGCTGCCAGAGGCTCCAGGTAACGCCCTCTGGCCTTAAGCAACGTGAGCACACGCTCAAAATGCTCCAGCTCTTCTCTTGCTAAGGGGCTGAGAACTTCTCCAAGCCCAGGCTCACACAAGTAGCGAAACATCAATTGCACGACGGCACCCGCCGCCTTGCGCTCGCAATGAGCGTGATCAATCAGCAGCTCGAGCGGATGAGCAATCGCCTGCTCCAACCAAGCATCACTGGTGGGAGCAGCCAGCCATTTGATCGTGGCGTTTGACGTCTTAGCAGCAGCAAGAGCACTCATAGGGCCTGCTGCGGCTGACGCAAATGAGCCAACAGCCCTTCCAAAGCAAGGCGATAGCTCAATGCACCAAAACCGCTCACCACACCCACAGCGCGATCAGCGAGATAAGAGTGATGCCGGAAGCCCTCACGGGCATGGGTATTGCTGAGATGCAACTCCACGTATGGAATCGCTGCTCCGAGCAGAGCATCCCGTAAAGCAATCGAGGTATGGGTATAGGCCCCAGCATTGATCAGAATTCCTTGCACCTGGCCGATGGCTTGATGGATGCGATCCACCAAAGCACCTTCAAAGTTGCTCTGGAAACACTCAAGCTGAACCGCTTCTGCCTCCGCCTGAGCGAGCAGGTCTGCCTCAATCGCTTTCAACGTCATTACGCCATAAACACCAGGCTCTCGTTGACCCAGAAGGTTGAGATTGGGGCCGTTGAGCAGCAGCAGTCGCATGGCCCTGAAGCATGAAGAGGGTGAAAGGATCGTATCGATCCCCACAAGACCTTCCCAGACATTCAGCCACAAAGGTGCGATCTGCTGGTAATGTCTGCAGGTGTGGTTCGGGTCGGTGCCCGAGTGGTTAATGGGGGCGGACTGTAAATCCGCTGGCTCTGCCTACGTTGGTTCAAATCCAACCCGGCCCACCTTCCACATGCCCTTGTAGCTCAGTGGTAGAGCACTCCCTTGGTAAGGGAGAGGTCCCGGGTTCAAATCCCGGCGAGGGCATTGAACCCGAAGACGAAGGAAATCCAAGAGCGGTCAAGAGACGGCCAAAGTCTCTTTTTTTGTGCCGATGCAGGCGATTGAAAGAAATAAAACCCCTCTCCTGAAATAAAACCCCTCTCCTGTTTTCAAGACCTTTCAAACAAGCAAAAGGATGGCTTGGTTTTTTGCTGGTTTTTAGGGCGAAGTGTTCAGGTCTTTTCTTGATGAGTCAAGGGTCTAAGCCAACCCCCCATTGCGGCTCCACACGGTGCCATCCATCTGCCCTCAACTTGTTCCAGATCTCAACGGCATCACGCTTCGCTAAGTGCCTCCTGCTTTTGAGCAAAGCAGGAGACCCGTCAGGCATTGCTCGCCCTTTATCCATAAACACAAATAGATCATTCCTCCAAGACTTTTGATCGCGATGAAAACGAAGGGACCAGTGCTTGTTTGGATCAATCAACCAACCTTCTGGCTCACATGCTGAACTGCCACCCATAGAACCCCTCAGTAGTAAGTATGTATTACTTCAGGAGCAGGGAGTGTGTCAAGCCCTCTTTGCCAGCTCCTTGTAAGCCCAATAGCCACCCGCGGCAATGATCGCCAAAGGCACAAGAGCTCTAAGAACCGAGAGAGCGGCAAAGAGAAGCAGAGAGAACGCACCGAATTTCTTGACGATTGTCTTTGTTTCGTCGCTCATCGCATCCCAACGCTCGATCAAAGACATGGTGACTGGACTGCATGCTGATCTGCTTTCTACCCAATACCTCTTGCGATGCAACCTCAAGGGCAGCAATCAACAGGCGAGCCCAGCCTTGCTAGTTCGCTCAAAAGACTTTTGACAATCAACCAAGTCAAGTAAAAGCACTGTCTGGTTCACCCCAATGACATCCCAAAAGCCTTGGGTTATTGCTAGGGAAAGCCACTAGATCTCATCTTGCACAACTGGGATACGGGCACGATGGAGACCCGTTGTGGCTCAGGGGGCCTTTCCACAGGCCCCCGCAAAATCAAGTTGGCTGCACTTGATAAACCTTTGAGCGGCCATTGCACTTCCTCACACCCCACGAGATAGGAGCCTTCGACTTCGTGATTTCTTGTTCAACACAGATGTTTTGATTATTTGCCCAGTGCGCGACAGGCGCCAAACTGAAGCCAATAAAAGCAAGAGACAAAGCAGCTATTAGCAGAGCAGCTGCCGTAACAACAGGAAGCACAACGCTTTTCAGTGTCTCCATTTCATTGGCCCGGGGAAGTCAATGCCAGCTTAAGAAAGCGAGGAGGTCTTTTTTAAGGCGGCGCCCAACCTATGGAACCCGATCAATATGCAAGCGTTGTCACATTGTTCTATTGTTCAATTTTTTCATTGTTCCAATGTTTCATTGTTCGATTGCTCAAACTTATCTGAGCTGACGGTCATAGAAGAAGCAAACAAGACGAGAGAACCCCCCGATCACAACAGCTGCCAGAAGATGCACCTAGCAAAGCCTTAACTGACTTTCAAGCGCAAAGTTGGCGCAAGATGTCACATCGGCCAAACATTGAATCCATCAGCTACAAACAACATTTCATGCGCAGCCATGCGCATGCACGCCTCTAGCGATCAGCCCCTTCTCGATCGCCGTCTCCTCAATAAACGTCGACATTAATTTAGATATCGCAACCAAGCACGTAGGCATTGATCATTTCTTTGAAAATTCAATCACACCACTACGCCGATCTAGAAAGGCTGGAAGCAGCAACAACGTCTACTGCAATGCCACTAGACAATCCTGCAACGACAACAACACCTTCAGCAGCAGCGTCTATCGCAGCAACCTCTACAGATTTAAGCCTTGATAGCTCCAGCTCTGCTGACAAGTCGCTCTATTGAAAATAACTCTGCTGCAAGCAGTCTTGAGCAAGATTCAGACAGCAGCGACAGTTATGACTCCATTACCGGTACAAGCTCCCTCGACATCGCCGCAACCGATAGTGGGAACAGTGTGTATCAACCGTCAAGCACTGCTCTGTCCTTCAATAGGCATGGGGAAGAATCTAAGTCACTCTTATAGCTGAAGCCACAAAAGGAAAGAACCTGGGATGGACCACAACTCAATACTGTGCTCACCACCACACTCCAAAGCAAGACTAAAAGGACCAACTTTTAAACAACGCTTTCTACTGCTGATGTAACAACCTCAAAGGCAAGCTGATACGAACATTGCCCTCAGCAGAAGCCTCTGAGACCATCTTTGGGAGCCTTTGCCAAAATGGATATGTTTCCAGCGTCGCTCTTGACGAATTTATCCTTACAACTCGGACAGTTCCCAAGCGGACTGGAAGACGCAGTCGAAGCCATCAATAATCCGATTAACGGCTTTGCCTGGGGTTGGCCCACAGTGATCCTGATTGCAGGCACCGGCATCTTGCTGATGGTTGGGCTGGGCTTTATGCCCTTACTGCGCATCCCCTATGGCCTGCGCATGCTGCTTCGCAATCCAACCTCCTCTAGCGAGGGCGAAATCAGTCCATTCCAGGCACTGATGACCTCGATGGCGGCCACGATCGGCACGGGCAACATCGCCGGTGTCGCTGTTGCGATCGCCATGGGCGGCCCTGGGGCGGTGTTCTGGATGTGGCTAATTGCCATTTTTGGCATTGCCACCAAATACGCCGAAGCCCTACTTGCAGTTCACTTCCGCGAAGTGGACCCCCTCGGCAATCATGTCGGAGGTCCGATGTACTACATCCGCAATGGCCTAGGTCCAAACTGGGCCTGGCTGGGCGGATTCTTTGCCCTGTTTGGAATGCTGGCGGGCTTTGGCATTGGCAATGGAGTGCAATCGTTTGAGGTCTCCAGTGCCTTAGCCACGATCGGCATCCCTCGGCTTTTAACGGGTGTCGTGCTTGGAGTGCTTGTCTTTGGAGTCATCATTGGCGGCATTAAACGCATCGCCCAGGCTGCATCCGCCATCGTTCCTTTGATGTCGTTGTTTTATGTGATTGCTTGCCTGGTGATCATTCTCAGCAACATCAGCGCAGTGCCAGCAGCGTTCTCAACGATCTTCTCCAATGCCTTCACAGGAGAAGCCGCTGCCAGCGGCACGTTGACCCAAGTGATCCTGATGGGCTTCAAGCGCGGCATCTTCTCCAATGAGGCTGGTCTCGGTAGTGCGCCTATCGCTCACGCTGCCGCCAACACCAATGACCCAGTTCGTCAGGGCACTATCGCCATGCTTGGAACCTTCATCGATACTTTGGTCATCTGCACAATGACGGCTCTGGTGATCATCACCACCGGTGCCTATCAGAGTGGTGAGTCAGGATCTGATCTATCAATCGCTGCCTTCAACAGTGGCCTTGCAGGCTCAGGTTGGGTCGTGACAGCTGGCCTCGTGGTGTTTGCGCTAACAACAGTGCTTGGCTGGGGCTTTTACAGCGAACGCTGCACTGAATATCTCTTTGGTGTGCAAGCCATTCTTCCCTTCCGCCTGGTGTGGGTCGCTGTGGTTGTGATCGGTGCTGTTGCGGGCAATCGCGGCGTGGTGTGGGACGTAGCTGACACACTTAATGGGCTGATGGCGATTCCTAACTTGATTGCACTGGTATTACTCTCAGGCACTGTCTTCCGCCTCTCCAAAAACTACCAATTTGAAGAGGGCTAAACGTAGAGGTGATCTTGATCAGCTCAACAACACTGCTGATTGAGGGCCTAATCCCCGGCCATTGCATTCAAATGCTCCTTCCAGCCAAAGAGGGTCTGTCGATGAGCCTTTCATCGGCAACCATGACCTGCGACTGCGATTGACCCACACATGAATCGACGTCTCCTTTTGCGTTGTGGCTGGCTCGGGCTGCATCCAGCAAGCATGAAGTGCATCAGCTCCAATGGGTTGCCATTGCAAACCGCCATCAGCCAACGCTGGGCAACGTTGGCGCAGATCACTCAACGACTGAATGAAATCGCGCAGATCTGCAGGCCAAGGCGTATGCCAAGGGAACCCTTCGCGGCAACCTGGTTCAGGGCCACCCTGCAAACCCGCCTCTGTGCCGTAGTAGATGCAAGGCGCCCCCGGTTGCAAAAACATCAACAGCAAGGCCAACTTCAACGCCGCAAGATCACCCTGAAGTGTGTGCAGAGCTCTCGGCACATCGTGGCTATCAAGCAGGTTCAACTGGCTGCGGTTCACCTCAGGTCGATACCAACCCAGCGTTGTTGCCAATAGCTCCACAAAAGCCTCCCCACTCAGAGGGTCAAGGGGATAGGCAGGATTGCGATACCGACGGCGTAAACGCTTACCAGCAACCCAGCAAAGGCTGCTCCAACCGATCCGATAATTCATCACCCCATCAAAGTGCTGCCCCTGTAGCCACGATCTCGCATCACCCCAGATCTCAGCCAAGATCCAAGCGTCTGGATTCACTGCCTTAACCATGTGCCGAAACTCCAGCCAAAAATCAGCAGGCACCTCATCAGCCACATCCAGCCGCCAACCATCGATTCCTTGCTCGAGCCAATGACGCGCCACCGCAATCAGATACTCACGCACAGGAGCATGGGCATGATTGAACTTTGGCAAGGCTGGATCGTTCCACCAGCAGCTGTAACCACAATCCTGCCCACGCCGTGGATAGGGATGAAGCGGCCATTGCCGCACCACAAACCAATCGCGATAGGGCGAAGCCTCACCATTTTCCAAAAGATGATGAAACGCCCAGAAACCCCGACCACAGTGATTAAACACGCCATCCAAAATGATGCGCATCCCGCGGCGATGCACCGCCTCAATCAAAGCCTCTAACGCTGCATTGCCACCGAGAAGCGGATCCACCTGCAAGTAGTCATAAGCGTGATAGCGATGGTTAGCGGCAGAGCTAAAGACGGGTGTCAAGTAAAGGCAGCTAATACCAAGCGTCTGGAGATGATCAAGGGCCTCGATCACCCCGTAGAGATCTCCCCCCTGAAAACCCTGCTCAGAAGGATCACTGCCCCAGCAGCGCAAAGCCAAATGCTGATGAGCTAAGACACGGCCACTGCAACGAAAACGATCAGGGAAGATCTGATACACCACCGCCTGGGCAACCCAGCGGGGAGTGTTGGTCAGCCCATCGATCTGGTGCATGCCCCATTGCATACCAAGTTCCCACCGCTAGCACTTGAACAAGAGAACAGCCATGGATGATCAGCTCCTTAGCCTGGCTCACACTCAGGGCACCAGCAGCTCCAGGGCGGCCGTCATCAACCCCGCAGGTCAACCGATCGCCAACGCTTGTGCCCATCCGCCAACAGCGCCGGCACCACTGCTAGACACCTAGACACGAGTAACAATCCTGTCAGACCTTGCTTCCTGAAAACTTTCTACTAAGTGAACTGCGCAACCCAGTCATTTCGGGCCTCACAAGACCAGAAGCCTGGCGCAGACAGCAACTCAAGCAAATTGAGGCCCTAATCGAAAAGCACCAAGAAGAAGTGCTTGATGCCCTGGCAACGGATCTAGGCAAACCACCAACCGAGGCATTGTTTGAGCTGATCGCTCTGCGTGGGGAGCTCAAACTGGCTCAACGGCAGCTAAGCCGCTGGATGCAAGCCAGGCACGTACAAGTGCCTTTAGCCCATCAGCCAGGTCAAGCCGAGGTGATCCTCGACCCCCTGGGTTGCGTTCTGATCATCGGCCCCTGGAATTACCCCTTCTCTCTAACCCTCCAACCACTGATTAGTGCTCTGGCAGCAGCAATACAGCAGTGCTCAAACCTTCCGAGCATGCACCTGCCACCTCTCAACTGATCGCCCATTTGATCCCTCAACATTTCTCCAGCGAGGTCATACAGGTGATCGAGGGGGATGGGGCCATTGCTGCAGCACTGATCAAGCAACCCTTTGATCACATCTTCTTTACCGGCAGCGATATAAGAAAGTACATAAAAATAGAGAAATTACGAAGAATATTTAATCTGTTCTAAAGTCGCCTGCGATTCAACCATCAGAATCATTAGACAGACAATGTGATTATTAAGCATTCCATTGTCAGCCCTGTTCTGAACTAAGACAAAAGTCTCAACAGTCAAGAAATGAACATTCAATCCTGTACAAGGCAATGCAAACGGGAGTTATCTCAAAGTTAACGATGACTTATTCATAGGCAAAAGTCACGAGATGGTTATCAACTAAAATCAAACCTGCGAGAATGAATCAAAAAAAACCAAGACCTCTTTAAGACAAAGACACACCTTCACTAGGGTAAAATGATTTCCACAAAAGACCTTGGGAGACAACGAGAAAAGGCTCTAACAAATGAATACATTATTAGCAAACTTACTAAAGGAGGCTAAAAACTTCTGACTTCGCCTGACCAAAAAAAGAGGGGTTAAAGTTGGCCTATTAGTAAAGAGCGTAGAGAAACTTGAACCGAGAAAATCGGATACTACAGACTAAAAAGAGCAGAAAATCACATTTAGAATCAATTATAGAGTCACAAATAAAGGCGAAAGGTCCTCGCCTATAAAATCAAAAAACTAATAGACAAAAATTATATCAGCAGAGCTAGATACTGCCCAAATCTGAGCTTATTCATAAGAGAATAGGCGAAAGAAATGAAGTTACTCACACACAATAACAAAAGAATGACGAAAGAGTGGTCACAGTAGAAAAAATGGCCCTTCTCCAAAGTTTAAAGTCACGGAAAACAGTATTTTGATATTTAGCTCATTAGTTCTAAGCGTTAATATTTACTATGATCTGCGATACTATAATCGATTAGTTGATTAAGTACTTGACCCACCGATGATGTCATCATTCAGGCCGGTGCCTGTAATGTCCTCTGTGTAATTACCTCCCCCACCTGATACTGACGGATTAGGGTTATTTGTTCCTCCTGTAACCACTTCGTCCCGAGGTGCATTATCAGAATCTATATTTGAATTGGAAGTATTCGTATTTTGCACATGTTCTAGAGGAGCATCATATCCACCAGACGAGGCTAAGGCTTCGAGGGTATTCTGCTTCTCAAATGATGTATTATCCCAGGACTCATTAATACCATTTTGTGCATTTAGCTCTGTCCATGACATTTGGTTGTCCCCTACAGTTGTTCCATTCGACATTCCATGAAAATCTTTATCACTTAGATGAAGGGTTCTGCCCCAATCTTTATCTAATATCTTGAGATCAGCGATATCGATGACTCCATTGAAATCAGCATCGACATCACTGGCATAAGTGTTAGCTTCTGCTTGCTTGGTCTGAGTGCCTATATCATTGCCCAAATTATCTTTCATCCCAGAGGTTACATCTTTAAGGGTCTGACGCGCTGCTCCTGCATTGAGGAATGCAAGGTCTTTCATTCCTACAGTGCCGTCAAAGTTGAGATCACCCTGAAATGTAATCAGGTTTTTTGATCCAACGTTAGTACCAACATCGTATTCATCCGTTTGATCCTTACCATGTTGGTCTTTCCTAGTGACTTCCATCCTGTATAAATTTTTACCGGCATTAAACACTTTCCCAGCTTGATCGTCGCCAATTTCTACAGCAATCCTGACTGTCTTTTCTTCTTGTTTATTTGGATCGTAGTCTCCTATTTTCAGCCCATTAACTTCTTCTGCCGATGTAGTAACAAAGCTGCCACCTTTAAGTTTATTATTAGTGGCATCAATCTGATCGAGTGCTGTTTGATCAAGGATTCCATTTTTACTGTAGTCTGTTGATGTGGTGGTAGCTGTTTTTAAGAATCCAGATTTCGACGAAATCACCTTGCCAACAGCACTATCCTCAGTGGCAAGATTTTTGATTGTGATATCTGTAGCTGCTACATTGCCAGTATTTTTCCAAGTGACATCGCTGTAAACAGTTGAACCAGCTCGTATCAGGTTGGTCTTAATTCCTCCTGATGCAACGCCAATGGTTCGATTGGAGGCGAAAGTCAAGTCACCAGTTTGACTCAAGTCAACTTGGCCTTCATAGAGGGCTATCGAGTCCTTGATTGCTTTGACGCTACCGTTTAAGTCTCGCAAGGTACTGATTTCTGCATTTTCAAGGCCGCTGGTCTCTGTAATGCTCTTGGAAAATACAGTAGAATCTCGATTAACAGAAAGATCAAATTCTAATGTTCCATCAAATGCATCCACACCGGATTCAGCCCCGTCATAGGTGAGCAATTTGCCAGCAGTGGCACTTCCTGTTGTGTATTTGGCTAACGCAGTCTCGTCAAAATTTAGAGCAATTGAAGCGAATACCTTGTTTTCACCTGATGCTATGCCAGCGCCTGCATCGGTGAGATGATTTAAACCAGCACCAGCGATACGTATTTCGCCTTTAGTGTTATCAATATGTATCGCATTGGCGACAGGAAATAGAGAGGATAATTGGATTTGATCTTTATCAATTGAGCCGAAAAGATCTGTGTTGAATTTTAAAGTGATATCAGTGGATTCAAGTGTATAACCTTGGGCTACATTTTTCGCTAAAATGTCTAATATATAGGCATCATTATCTGTAGCGCCAATACCCTTGATGGCCGTACTTTTTAAAGGATCTTCTCTAATTGTTGTATCTACATCTGTCTCAAGCGCTATGCCGTCAGTTTCCGTTGAGCTGCTCCCATCTTTTCGCTTTGCTTTCCTAAGTTCATAGCTAACTTCTAATTTGTCGCTTCCCTGTGAAGCGGGTGTAGTAGTGCTCTCTCCTCCAGACTCTGTACTTCCCTGTGAAGCGGGTGTAGTAGTGCTCTCTCCTCCAGACTCTGTAGCGCTTAACATAGTCCAAGTGTTGTATGTTGCTTGCTCGGGGGTATCCTTTCCTCCTTGGGCGTTGTAACCGACCTGTACGGCATCATGGCTGTCACCAAAACCATGGTCACCAACAAACCTTGTGACAACGGATTTATCGTGATTAGCAAAATAGAGAATATAATTTTCTTGGCTTACACTATTACCAAATTCGTCATTATTTGGAAGAGTAGCATACACCGTATGCCAATCAGTTGTCGAAGCAGCATATGAATCGTAATCATCAAATAAACTTTCGTCGTAGTTGCTCCAATCCTCTGAGGATAAGTTTACATCAGCGTCGTATGACTTATATGTATATTGTGTATATTGAGGTGCATTAGTACTAAACCACGCCCCCCCGGAGACAGAAAGTCGGGGGGCGTGTTTTGGGTATCTGTCTCCGTTATTATGTGGATGTCCTGGTGCCCAGCCTAGGTCTATCTTTATGTCATCAACCCCATCCCCATCGATATCTATGAAGTCCCTGTCAAGCAAACGATCGCCCTTTATTTCATGCTTAAAGGCTGTACTAGCAGTGAATTCGGCCATCCTTTTTCTCCCAAGGGAAGCTCAATAGCTTTTATCTCTATTTTATCAAACTTTAGCAGTTCGCGCTGGAGAATCCAAATAGACAGGGCTGGTTAGCTGTCAATGTTCAAACTGTTACAAAAGCTGTTGTCTCCATCAGCAAATAGGGGCGAGTGTTTAAGGCTTGGCCTGGTCTTATTGCCCAAAAGAAAGCATGTGAGGGCAAGAAAGCTCGATATTACATTAAAACAGATTCAAGATGTATATTCTCGTCGCTATCAGAGCTTGAAACTCGTCAGAACATTGAAGTGATTTGACAGAGATTAGATGGATAGGTTAGCCAGGGCCTGGTCTCTGTACTGCTGGCTTTTGCTGCAGTGCGTTTTAAGCATGCCTGCAATTACACCAGACCCATAAGTGCAATTAGGTAGATATACTCAGCGCGTGATCATTGCTGCAGTATCGAATGGTTTGTGTAGCAAGGGGTGAAGAAAGACCAGCTAGGAATCAGTTCAAGATTCAGGCTGATATAGAGATCGTCAAGCAATAGCCACCGGTGTGGGGCTGTTTAGAAGCTTTTTGAGTGTAGGTAACCAGATGGAATTAACATCAATGATCAGATAGCATGTTTCTCTCAATAGATATGTGTTGACCTGAGCCCAGATGAGTTAGAGCATTTTTTTCGTCATCTCACCCTGCCAGAGGTTGGGATGACTGGTCAGAAACGACTCAAGGCGGCTTCTGTGTTGTGTGTGGGTAGTGGCGGGCTCGGTTCGCCGTTGCTGCTTTATTTGGCTGCTGCTGGTGTAGGCCATATCGGGATTGTCGATTTCGATGTTGTTGAGCTCTCTAATTTGCAGCGCCAGGTGATCCATGGCACGAGTTGGGTAGGTCAACCAAAAACGCATTCTGCTCGGGCTCGCATCCTTGAAATCAATCCCCATTGTCAAGTGGATGTCTACGAGAAAGCGCTGACGCGAGATAACGCTCTTGAGATCATTCAGCCGTACGACATTGTTTGTGACTGCACTGATAATTTCCCTAGCCGTTACCTGGTGAATGACGCTTGTGTGCTTTTAGGTAAGCCCAGTATTTATGGATCGATTCATCGCTTTGAAGGTCAGGTCACGGTGTTTAACCTTGATGCTGAGAGTCCTAACTATCGTGATCTAGTGCCCGAACCGCCACCCGCTGGCTAAGACTTGATGTGGTCTGCAAATTAGATTGTAGAGAGTTTTCAGGTAAGATTTAATATTAGAGATTAGAGATTAGAGATTAGAGATTAGAGATTAGAGATTAGAGATTAGAGATTAGAGATTAGAGATTAGAGATTAGAGATTAGAGATTAGAGATTAGAGATTAGAGATTAGAGATTAGAGATTAGAGCATTGTGAAGAGTCGTGAGTTTAGATAGTGAATTATTAGACAGATCGATTTGCTATTATACCGAGGTACTTTTTTAAGATATGTGGAAGGGTTGGGTTGTCATCGTTGCTGGGTTAAAGGATCAAAAAGCCCAGAAAGGACGTCAAAAACAGTTGTTATCACTGCCTTGTCTCTTAAGCGAACCCGGGCTGTTACAGACATCCCTGGACGAAGTTGGGAAAAATTAAGAAGGTCAGGTTCATTCGGTTTAATCAACTGCAAATCTGCAGTATAGATTTTTAGTGCTGAATTATTATTGTCGCCTTGAGTCATTGGGGACAAAGAAAGAACTTTTGCTTCTATGCCTCCAAAATCTGATGTAGGATAAGCATCAATATCAAGACTAGCTTTTGAATTGACTTCTACTGGTGCACTGATTTTTGAGGGAATTTTTACTTTTGCTATTAGTTCTCGGTCAGGGATTATTGTTGCTAAGACATCTCCAGGTTGAATCCTTTCTCCTGGAGTTTGGTATTTTACATCTTGAATAAATCCATCTACTGGCGCTTTAATGACAAAGCGTTTTGACTTTACTTTTAAGATATTGATTGTTGATTGCATCTCTTCTATAGTTTGTTGTGCTTGGTGCCTAGAACGTTCTTTTTCTTCTAGCAAAGTAAGTATAGCAATTTTTGTTTGTGATATTTCTGCTTGCTTTTCGAGAACCTGGTTCTTTTGCATAGCTCCTAGGTTGGCTAGATACGTCAGTTGTTTTAATAGGGTATTATCGAGTTGGAGTTGATCTTTTTTTTGTCGGATCCGTAAATCATACATCTTATCTTCTTTAATATTTTTTTGGGATAAAATGCTTAATCTTCGATTGAGACTGTCTAGACGAAGCTTAGTCTCATCATCGCCGTAGACTAAAAGTGGGTCACCAGATTTAACAGACTGATGAGGCCTAGTGAGAATCGAACTAATCACACCATGATCAATTGTTGATACTTTTACAGCAGGTCTGGCGGTTGTTAGTTCACCTTGAAGCATGACAATCTCTTCGACTCGGGCAAAAATTGACCAAAGTAGCAGAGCAATGGTTCCAGAGCCTAAAGTCCATATTAAGACACGCGACCAAATAGGGGGCGGTGGTAATAGTCCAAGATCAACTGGAGGAGGTTTTTCTGCCTGTTTTTTTTTTGTAGAGAAGAAATTAAATATATTCATGTTGGTTCTCCAAACTGGGATTGGTACAAGGCAAAATACCTGCCTTTTTTTTCTATTAATTCCAAATGGGTTCCTACAGAATCTACTCTACCGGTGTGCATAACAATAATCTGATCAGCTTCAGTAAGGGTTGAAAGCCGGTGAGTAATCATTAACAGAGTGCTTTTAGAAAAGTATGACCTGAGGTTGCTGACAACTTGTCGCTCTGTATCTACATCTAGTGCTGAAGTGGCTTCATCTAGAACAACCATATTTGGATTTTCTAATAACATTCTTGAAAGTGCTATTCTCTGACGTTGACCACCTGAAAGGCCTGCTCCTTTTTCACCAACGGGGGTACTATAACCATTTGGTAAATTCATGATAAACTCATGTGCACATGCTATTTTAGCCATTTCTATAACCTTGTTACTTTCTGCTTGAGGATCGCCAAGGGCTATA
The DNA here is from genome assembly GCF_047304505.1 of Prochlorococcus sp. MIT 1318. Lineage (NCBI taxonomy): Bacteria > Bacillati > Cyanobacteriota > Cyanophyceae > Synechococcales > Prochlorococcaceae > Prochlorococcus > Prochlorococcus sp. MIT 1318. Next base: position 2,569,179 of record NZ_CP138958.1, read on the forward strand.
TTTGAGAATATAGTACCTTCAAAGAGCATACAGTCTTGAGGTACATATCCAAGTTGTTGGCGCAAAGAATAAAGGTCGACTTTGGAAATGTCATAATTATCAATTAATATACGGCCAGAAGTTGGAGTATAAAGTCTTGGAATCATCTTCAGGAAAGTACTTTTTCCACAACCACTTTGGCCAACGAGTCCTACAAATGAGCCAGCCTTGATATCAAGACTTACAGATGAAAGTACTGGAGTGGTAGTCGAGGAATAGGAAAAGCCTACCTCATCTGCTTTTATGGTTCCTTCAATCGCTGGCATGACGATATGACCTTCTTCATTTTCTCCTATTTCAAGAGGTTGATTGACTATGTCACTAACACGTTCTAGTGAAAGAGACATTTCCTGAAAACTTTGCCAAGACGAGGCAAGTCTTAACATTGGTTGTGTAACATATCCACTGATAATTCTGAATGCAATCAGCTGACCAAGAGTCAACTGATTGCTGACTACTAATGTTGAGCCAATTCCAATGACAATGATGCTACTAACTTTATTAATTAATTGAAGAGCATTGGAACTGGTTGTATTGGCAAGAATAGCTTTAAAACCCTGATTAATTGAATTAAGGTGTCTTTCCTCCCATTTTTTACGTGAAGCTAATTCTGCATTCTGAAGCTTTACAGTTTGAATCCCACCAAGGATTTCAACAAGTAAGGCCTGAGTTCTAGAAGCAGCCTCGGCACGTCTACGAATGAGGCGTTGAGTAATCGGTGTAATTCCAACAGTGACCGCAAATAGGAATGGGATTGTCAAAATCACAGCAAAAGTGAGTATAGTGCTATAAAAGAACATGACTGCGAAGTATAAAATTGCAAAAATCGCATCTAGTACAGCAGTTAATGCTGTACCCGTTAGAAAGCGTCTGATATTATCAAGTTCTCCTAAACGACTAGATAACTCACCTACAGGCCTGCTATCAAAGAAGCGAGCATTAAGTTTTAACATCCTAGAGATAATTGCTGAACCAACACTAATATCTATACGATTTGATACTTCGACGAATTGAAATGTTCTAAGGCTGGCAAATGTAGTCTCTAGAACTACAAAAATCAACATCAGGATAACAAGTGGACTTAGTGCTTCAATCGCTCCTTTACTAATAACCCTATCAATAATTTGTTGAAATAATAAAGGTGTCGCCAAAGCAAATAACTGATTAAGAAAACTAGCGGCAAAGACTTCGACAAGTTGTGCTCGATATTTTTGAACATATGGGAATAACCAGGCTAAGCTAAACCGCTTACGTGGAGTATGAAGTCCTATCTCAACAGAAATAACTTGGGGTGATTCTGAGAGAAGGGCGGATGCATCGGATAGGTTTAATTTTTCTATACCCTTAAGAGGATTGAGTATGGTAAGTTCTCTGTTATTAGTATTAACAATTACAGAACTCATACCTTTATCATCGATCCAAATACAAGGCAAAGGAAGCCTGAAGGGATTATCGATGTTTATTCGTACTGCACGAACAGCAAAGCCAAAGCTATCCATTATGGAAAGCATTCTAATATTCCAATTGATGTCATCTTGATCAAGTACGTCTGCTGCTCTTAGAAGAGTATCTCGCCTAATTGGTACTTCAAAGAAATCAGTTAACATTTTAAGGCTGGATACAAAGCATTCCTTGCGATTGCTTCCACGTGCAAGGCGATAGCCTTTGTGTTCAGAACTATTATCTTCATTCTTAAGTTCTGGTGTAACAAGAAAGGAGGGTTGAGAAACATTTTCTTGCTGATGATTATTTAAAGTATTAGTGCTATTGGGTTCAATAATAGCAAATATTTCATCTGAAGATATGTCTAAAAGTTCTATATGGGCGATTCTAGGAAAATCTGAAAGAGAGAAAAAGGTGTTGCATATTTCAGTTGTAATAATCTGTCCATAAATAAAGCCATCTTTAGGAGAATCAAGGTAAATAAGCAAACTACTTGATTTTTTTTGAGATGTAGGTTTATAGATAAACACCTTTTCTTTAAATAGAGAATATTTTGGTATAACTCGTTCTTTAAATTGTAAATTGCTTTCGATTTGTTTGTAGAGGTAAGGCAATTCAAACTCGCTTATATTATCATTTAAGATGTTGGAAATAAAAATTTCACCTTCAGGCGTTAAACCATTAAGATCTATATTTCTATAGGTACAAACTGTTTTAGCCCTGACTTCTTCATGAAGTGAACGATCTAGGAGTTGAGAGATTCCTATAATAAAGGGGGCTTTGAGAGTATCAGTTGTGAGTGAGCCAAAGGTACGATCCTGATCTATAAGTCTAACCTCACCGGAATCAAGAAGAATAAGTTGATCAGCAACAGTATTTCTTGAAAAAATCAATGAACCGGCTTCTGATGTTGTAACAGAAGAGTTATTGAAAATATTGTCTGAGATATGCTTGTAGAAAGAGGCAGTTAGTTGCAAAGTTATTAGCTCCCTAATTCAATCATTTGATTAGTTAGCTGACTAGCAAGCTCTCGTGATTTGGTACTAAGTACAAGGTTGCCTAAAAATTCTTTTGTACGTTCATCGTACTGGCTATCAAAACGATATTCAAGCCTAATAATTGCATACCATTGATCGGCCATAAAAGGTGAAAAGAGCTCTCTAGCGGCTGCGGTTCGTAGTCGAGCGGATACTTCTGGATGAGGAGTAGTTAGGTCTACAGGCCCAACAATACCTTGAGTCTTTGACTCTGGTCCACAGCTATACATCTCAGAAGCTGTTCCAAAGTCAACTTCTCCAGCTTCAATTGAATAAAAAAGCTCTTGGGCAAGATCTTCTCCCTCAACACGGATTAAACTGTAAAGTACACGATCAAGACGGTCTTTATATCTCAGAAATAGAGATTCACCAGATCCCTTAAGTATCTCTTCAATAACTTTTTTACGTTTTAACCTATATTTTGCATAGGAGACAAGTCTATCATCGCTAACAGCAAGCAAATGGTTTTGACGCCAAAGGTCAAAGCTATTCTCATCAGTAATGTTTAATTGACTTACTAATACCTTAATTGATTCTGCTCCCGATACACTGTAATCAGATGATTCAAGCTTAAATTGGTTGACAAATTCAATCTCGGCTTGGGCTCTTGACAACGGTTCGATTAACTCATGTAGAGCTAAGCATTGGACAAGTTCTATGTGGGAGTTTTGAGCCATAGGGAAATGATAGGTAGAAAATATGCGTTTGTCTAATACTGGCACGCGAACATATAAATTATGAACTGAGGGATGGAGATATTAATCCGTAAACTGGTCTCATGGTGCTTGATTGCAAGTTTTACGTTTGTTATTTAGGCCAAGAACTTCTGAGCAGTCGTGAATCTGGCTAATCATTACGACATCTGTAAGAGCCGGATCATGTCGATTAGCTCGTTGTACTAGGCCTATCAGTTCGTTTATTGGAGAATTTGAATTATCAAAATAAGCAGACGTATTTTTAAGTATAAAGTTTTCAGATATCCATGCTTCCCAGTTTATTTCTATAGTTGAATCATGAAACATTTGCCTATGAAGTTTTTCTATGGAACGTATAAATGCGCCTGGATTTTTACAAGCTTCGATGCTTTGGCTGAGTAATGAATGTCCGTCTGAGTTAAATCCAGGTAAGATTGTAAGGCCATCATCAGAGACTTGAGATGAGGGTGTGTAGCTCTCAAGTTCTAGATGGGACTCATTACGAACAATTAATAAATACTTTTTATCGCGGGTGGGCATGACCCACCTGCCTTTAAAGTCAGAACTTCTAGATAATAACTTTAACCGTAAGTCCTTATCCATTCTTTTTGCTATATATGTTGTAATTCGTTCTCCGGCTATTGGTGCCATAAGCATTCCAAAAACCATAGCCATTGATGTGCTTGGAGATTCTAATATTTGAGATAGAATTGGCTTTATCTTATCTATTACATCGCCAACCCTGGAATTAAGCCAGTTCGTATATGAATCTGTTGTAGAGTAACTATTGTCGAGGCTATCTTGTGATTTAATAGACAGATTAGAGCCTGAGAAATTATTATTATTTCTAATAGAGTTGGCAAACGTATCTATGCTATTACGATTAAAATCAGGAATAGTATTAGATAGACGATTATTAGTAGTACTAAACCTATTAACAGGTAGTGAGCTGATATTGGTATTTTGAAGTTTATTTTTTCGTTGGTCTTCACTAGTTACAGAAGGTATGGGTAGATTAGAGTTCTCTGAGGCTTCATCACTAAAATCAGATGGTGTGGTGAGAGAATCCTGTTCGTCAGAATTATCTTTACCGATTTCTGGAGGGGGATTTTGTGGAGTTGAATCGCCTGTAGTTACATCAGGGGTTGATGGTTGATCGACTGTATCATCACTGCCAGTAGGAACATAATTAACAACTCCACCACCATCATCGCCGCCACCACTGACACCACCACCACTGTCACTGCCACTGTCACCGACACCAACTCCGACTCCGACTCCGTCAGAACCACCGCCTTCAGAAGACTTCTTAGAATTTGTTTTAGTTGGGATTAGTGGATCACCGATTACTCCAGGTTTTGAATTAGTATCAAAAAAGCCATTGTCAACTAATAACATGCTGATAAGGTCAATTGTTTTATTATTATCGAGATCAATTAGATAAGCGGAACCATCAATCATCCCATAACCATGCCTAACTGGATCAAAGCCTGCTTTTAAGATGTCTTTATATATATGGTCACTATTTTTTGCTGTAACTTTAATATCATTAATTCCTGAAAATTTCTTATCGTCTGTAATAGCTCCATAGTAATGAACACTGTAAGGAAGATTTGCTAACCATTTATCTTTGGGACCATGTAACTGTTTATCATAGGTTTTGTGAGTTGACTCAAATATATAAGGTTTTCCATTTTTACCTGTTTTAATCAATGTGTCTAGGTCTGCACCTCCCTTGGGAATGTTTACTTCAACAATTGCTCCTTTTTTACCATGAGTAAGTACTGTGAAATCTAATTGACCAATAGGGGCAGTTTCTATCTCTTTTTCCTCCATTTTGTCAAGCTGCTGAGCTTCTGACAAGGTTGATTGATTTGCATTAAGAAGTTTTGGATTTTGAAGTATTAAACCCTTATCGTCATTTTTGCCTCTTGCATCCAACATAATACGGGGCTTATCTTGATCATCTTGTTCGAGAAAATGAATTGATCCGGAATTGAAGTCTTTGAAAAATTGTTCCTTCTCAGCTTCTGCATTGGCGGCATTAATTATTTCTAATGGAATTTTATCTGTTTTTAAAGATCGATTATCGTCAGTTAGTCCGGTCACTTGAACAAAGAAAAACTCCTCTTCTAAAGTAAGATTTCTATTTATTGGTTTTTTTTGCATCTGGCCAGTATTGGAATCAACTTCTAACCAGTCTGGAGTGTCAAAAAGCTTCCATTTAGTTTCGTAAGAATAATCAACTTGATCAAATTGATCTTCTTCAGTCTCGTCGATCTGATATGTGGTTATAGTTATTTGTTGGTAGTTTTGAGGACCGTGTTCGTTTGTCAACAACTTATCCAGACTCCAGCTCTTTTGATCAAGTTTGTAGGCTGTGCCTAGCTCTATCCAACCATCTGGATCTATGATGACGTCATTCCATTCTTCATCATCATATTCATCCATAAAATCTAACTCAAATGTCTCAAAGATTCCATAAATACTTTTTTCCTGTTCATCTAATTCACGGGCATTTGGGTCAGACATTAGATCAAATATATTATTGATATAAGAAGAATCTGCTCGTGAAAGATAATCAAGGGCTCCAAGAATTTCCTCGTTGGGATTTTGAGATTCAACATATATTCTAAGCATTCCTGTAGTCTTACCACTTGGATCTCCCAGAGCACCTGCGGTGTCTGTATAAGTAGCAAAAATATGATGTTCACCTTCTGGAAGATCGTCGAGTTTTTTAACATCCTTTGCTAGTGATATTTTACCAGTTTCTTTATCTAACAGTACCATTGGCGTTCCATCATTAAATTTTAGTTCGGGGGGAATTTCTATCTCCCATATACTTATATCTTGTGTATCTGAATCGGTAAATACATTATTAAGATCAAAGAGCTCTCGATCATAAGGGGCTTGACTTGCGGCTAGAGACTCTGCACTTTTAGTTTCGTTAAAAGCTCCAACGATTGACATGAAATTTTCAGGTGGAGCAATTGATTTGAGTTGATCATTAACTATATCTTGGTTATTTGAAGCCAATTCATACAATTGTTCGCTAATACCAGTAGAATATAGAGGTAGTTTTGGTGTAATGTCTATACTATTGGGATCTAGCTCCATTGATTCCGACCAAGAAAGATCAAAGCCAAATGATTGCAAGCCTTTTAGCGCAATAGACCGATTATCTGTAGCATTAACAGATACAAAGAAGTCTCCACCATCTTGATTAAAATAAGTTGGAAGATCGGAGTATTCGATTACATCACCACGAATACGTTCAAAACCGTTATCAATAGATTCGTAAAATATTGGCTTTATGAGGATCTTTCCAGGATAATCCTGGTTAATAAAATCAACTTCACTACTGTATGATTGAATGACTAGATTTTCGGGTATCGTGGTTTGATCCCTATTGCCATAATAATAAGATCCAGATCCATTGGTTTCGTAGTCAAGGGCATCTAATTCTGTACGATAAAGATCTAATGTTGGTGATTCCCAAGAAATATCAACCATATCTTTTAGAGAGAAGTGCAATGGTTTGGTTCCATCATTTATGCTGAAATGCAAATTAAAAAGTTCTTCATCAGATTCATCACCTATAGAGTTGTTTATAAAGAGTGGGTGAGACTTATTTATAAATTGGGTTTGCTGTGGTGTAAAAGTTGGTGATTGATTGCGTATTGGAACCCATACTGTAGATATAGGGGAAGTCTTTTCTCCAAACTGATTCTGAATATCACCTTTTACCCTAGTAGTGGTCCAGACATCAATTCCCATACCTGATAGTTCACTAAAGTTATCATTACTCATTTTCGCAATTATGTCAGGTGGAAGCATAGTGATATCACTGGGATCAATAGAGAGACTAATGCCTTCAATATTACCAAAGTCATTTTGCTTGCCATATTTTTGTTTTAAAAGACTGAGCTTCTGAAAATCAATCTCGAGATATTTAATTCCATCTATTCCTGTTTTTGCAATGTAAAATTCGTTACCAATAGAGGTGTTTGGATCTATTAATGCAATATGTTTATCTATAGAGATTACATTAGAACTAGAGTCAGCTAATCCAGACAATATAGGAATATCTAGAATTAATTTATAGGTACCTAGTGCAGATCTATTAGTTGTAGACATCTTACTTAAAATCTTAGTGTTAACATCAAAGTTCAGCCAGTTTGGCAGTTGCAATTCGGTATTATTATCATCAAACATTCGAATAGATATGTTGTTTAGATCTATATCAGAAACTCTAATATCAGCTCTACGATTAAAATCGTCTTGTATTATTTTTACTATTTCCCAATCTTGAATGGAATCTAGGTAGAAAGATCCAAACTCTTCGATAGTGTCGTTAGGCAAACTATCAATATCTAATTTTAAATCTGAATCAACCAAAGCCAAGTCAAGAAATATTGGTTCTAATGGTATATGGTTCAGGTCATTAGATTGTATTATAAGATGATATAATTTTAAATCCAAGTTATCCTGGGAAGGAAGTTTTTTTAGTATTCCAGAGTTGTCAACTTCGAGCCAAGCTGGGAGATCTGTAATCTGATCATCATCATCGATAAGTTGAACTGTAATCTCAGAAAATTCATATAGTTGATCCGAAACTAAATCAGGATTTGATAAGGGTTCTGAGGAATAGTCTAAGAAGTGGTCTAATATTGGGTTTGAAAAAGGATCTGAGAAAGGATCTGAGAAGTCTTGGAATTGATCATGTAGTATATCAGGTTCGTAAATATCAGAATAAATTGGATTATCTTTTTCAAGGTTTTCGTATGTTTGTTGATTATTTAAATAAGTATTAAGAAGTTGTTTGAGATCCCATTCCTTGGATTCCCCTATTTGAGTGATGCCAAGGTTTTCTACTGATCCTTCATAAAAGGGACTATATTGATTTCGTTGAATATTTAGATAAAGTTCATCTCCAAGACTATCTGTCAATGATGGAGCGTTAAAATTTAATACCGTTGCTAAATCTATAGTCATGCCTTTATCTCCATGAACACCTAAATGATTTGATTCTAAGTTGTCACCTTGGTCTCCAATGGTTAACTGAATTACATCCGCTTTTGGTTGAAAGCGAAGGTCAAACCAATCTGTGAAGACTTCATCTACTAAGGTTAACTCTAAATTATATGACTGATTTGGATTACCATTATTGTCATTAGAATCAATCTGTATATTATAATTCCTTAGATCAAGTTTATTTAGGGTTGGAAATTTGTATAGCAAGTGATTGTTATGCAGAAGCCAATTAGGAATATTTACCAGTTCATTTTTATCGTTTAACACTCGAACTTTGATATCGTTTAAGTCGAGGTCATTCTCATGACCATTCAATATTTGTCTAATGTCCCATAATTTGGTCTCATCCATATTAACTACTCCAAGTTGACTTTGATCATTCCTCAACTGCTCTAGGTCTGGATTGACTATATCCTTAACAGCAAATCTGACAGACTGATTATCTACACTATCTAGCCCTTTAGGGGCTGTAAAGATTAACTTTGTTCGACCTTGTAGATCTTCTTTAAAATCTAGATAAGAGTCTATGTTGATTATATGATAACCTTTATGATCAGAGATATCCTTTCGATGAAGTTCAAGAGTTAATGAATCTCCTGCAATATCATCTATATCAGAAAATAGTTGATAATAACCAGTCTCCATGCTGTCGCCTTCAATTAGCGGTTCTTCAAAAAGTTGAATAATTTGTTGAAGAAAAAGTCTCATATTTGTGTCTAGTATTGTTGGCGGATCATTTACATTTTCAATTTCAAAATCAATATTTTTTGAGGTAGAAAGACCATCGGTATCCGTAGCGACGATTTCAACTTTATAGATGCCGACATCACTATTACCTGGATGGAGAATTTCAAAATCCGCCTTGGATTGACTTGTAAAAGAGTGAATAACAACTTCTTTTATGTCTTCTTCTCCCCGGTAGATATCATTTATTCCCTCTCCTATTTTCTGTCCTTCCGAATTAGTATCCATAGCATTGATATTAACTTCTATCGCTGCTGATGGATCTTCTATAATTACATCAAAACGCACTATTGATTCTGGGCCTATATCTCCTACAGCTGAGCCCATACCCATGGCAGAAACATTACCAGCAAGTAATTCAAAACCATCCTCCCAATGCTTGAAAGAAGGAGAAGAACCAAGACCATCCACTCCAATTGGAAATTCGTCAGTGACGACAGTAGTGTTATCGACTAGTGTTATTGCGTTTGACCAAAAAACCTCAATGTGTGCTGATTGCAATCCTTTCGAAAGGTAGCCATGTTCACTTAATAGTCTATTGGGGTCTCGATTGTCATTTGCTAATATATCTACTTGAATTCTATCACCTGATTTGAGATTGCCAAACTCTTCGGGTTTGATTTCTGCGCCTCTTACATTGTTTCTTGTATAGTAGAATTTAGGTTCTATTATAATTTTGTCTTCAACTGTTTCATAGACTGAAGACCGTTTATATATATTTACCCAATCTGCAGATTCGACATCCAAATCAATCCAAGTATTTTCATCTTCATTAAACTTCTGTAGAGATCCAACATGATATTTTAGGTTCTCTGATGAATTTGGTAATCGTAGATCTGGATCATCAAAGAGTTTCCCAAGATCTAACTTTGCATAATCATCTTGCCTGATTATAGGGTGTTTAGTAGGATCGTTACTAAGTTGACCTAGTTCAGAAATATCAACAGAATCTCTCACAAAGGGCCTCTCATTTACATTTTCAACCTCTAGTCGTAATGTATATATTGCACTCTCTCCCCATTGATCGATTGCTCTCCATTCTAATTCATTGACACCGACATCTAAATCATCAGTTGGGTTTATTGCCCGTAAGATACCTCCGTAATCTGAAGAGGAATTATAACTAGACCACCAAGGGAACATTGCTGGAATAACGATAGTATCTATATCGTTATCATTATCTTTAAAAAGACCTGTAAGATTGAGATTCCAATCAGTGTCTCCTTCGCTTATTTTTACAGTTTCAACCCAATTCCCATTTGAATCTTTTTCCGCATTAATCCTATCTACCTCTGGAGGATCATTGATATTCTGAATATCTAAAACTAATTTTTGTATGATAGACTCTTCTCTTGTATCTGTAGCCCTAAGAAGTATGGTCTGTTTATTAATTGTAGTTTGTTTTGAGCGAGGGTAGATCTCTAAGAATGTGCCATTAATGTCTGCGAGATCAGTTATTGAACTTCCCCAAGTATCTGCATTATCTCCACTAATTGTATATGATAAGTAATCATCATTAATGATATCCTCATCGCTAAAGATTTTTTCTAAGTCTAAGCTTATTCTTTCTCTTAGATTCATATTTTTCTCGTAAAAGGCTGAACCGGAATCTTGTTTTCTTTCCCAGTTATTAAAGAGTAAATTTGAAATTGTGGGAGCTGTGTTTGTATCAGAAACTACTAATAATGAAAGACTAGAAGGTGCTATTTTTATTCCTCCTAGAGGGTCGGAAGCAGTTATCTGTAATCTTATGGAGCCAACATCAGTATTGGTTGGAATACCGGATAAAACACCTTGTTCACTTAAACTTAACCAACTGGGTAAATCAACCGGAGTCCCAGAATCATTAATCATCGTGACCTGGAAAGTAATATCATTTATGTTATGGTCAATATCACTGAATCTGTCTTTTAGATCCCACAATCCTGAATTTCCTTCTTTTACTGTTTGTAGCTGATCTGTAGCAATATGAATTGGAGCATCATTCGTAGGTTGTAAAAATACTTGAACATTTTTAGATTCAGATGGCTTTTCTATGTTATTACTTTTACCTCTGCTATAGGCTACAGCTTCAAAGCTAAATAAACCTGAACTATTCTCTGGTCCAAGCCAATAAATGTTCTCCCATTCATCATATTTTAATGTGACTTCACTAAGCCAATTATTATTTATATCCTTGTTCATATAGTTATAGTTCTGAATATTAGCAGCATCATAAGTTCCATCTATTACCAACAACTTAGAACCAGCTGGCAAATTTGAAAGCTTCATATATAGATCCTGACCTGTTCCATTACCCCTAAGTTTTGGTGAAAGAACACCACCTTTATCCGCTAAAAGAGGGAGTGGTTCATCTTCATTACCTTCCAAATCTCTTTGGACTTCTAGTAGAGGTACCCTAACTGTAGCGTTGTTCTTTATTGTAAGATAAGTAGGAATGCCTGTATTAGTGCTATTAGCTTCAAAAGCTACTGGGACAAATGCTAGTATCTTGTCGTTTTCAATTTCACCTAGAAAAAGGCTAAGATTTTTAAGATCAGTTTCCTGAAGTTGCCAACTACCATCTATTAATTTTGTAGCTTGAACATTAAACTTACTCTCACTTGGTAAATCGTCTGTAAAATGTGGGTAAGTCAGTGTATGATCAATATTATCTACCGTTCCTACAATCATAGAAAGCTGTTCTGATTGATCTGAGTCGGAACTTTCCAAACTGAAAGATAGTGCACCAAGATTTAACCAACCATTACTTCCGATATCTAAAAGTTCTCCTTGACTAAGGTCAAAGGATAATGTTGGAGTATCTGCTAAACCAATGACTGTAAAAGATAATCTCTTGGATTCTGTTATGGCAACTCTACCTCCACTGGGTGGAGTACTGATGACCTGAAGATCTATAGAAAAGGAACCAGATCTATCCTCTTCAGTTACTACGCTCCAGTCTTCTAATACATTTAATAAAATTGGTTGAGTTCCATTAGGATTTATAAAATCACCGTTCTTATTGACTAGCTTTAACTCAGATGGTAATTGATTAATTTGATAACTAAGAGTATCACCATCGTTAGCAGCTTCTACTCTTAAGAGGTTTACTAAAGGTATTCCATTTTGGCTATCCTCTTCTATAGTAACAGCGTTGAGGAGAATAACATTAGCCTCTCTAGCATCTCTAGCAAAAGGCAAGTTAATTTGTTTTGGATTACTTCGAGCTGTGTGACCATTGACTAACTCTCTGCTAATACTAGTAATGGATAAAAATATTTGTTCAACTGGTCCTAGAGAATTTTCCTTAAATATAATAGAGTCAGCATCATTTGCATCTATTAGTACTACCCTCTTACCATTAGTGATGCTAGTTTGAATTGGAAGCCAACTAGTATTATTTTCGTGTTTTATTCTTAAACCGATAGGCATCTCTATTTCCAAACGTAAAGTTTCAGAGCCATCAGTGTCTGAAAGGCTGTTATCTATATATTGTTTATCAATTATAGTTGTCAGGTTAATAGCACCTCCTTCTTCTAAGTAAGTTGATGTATTAATTTGATGAACTTGAGATGGTTGATCTGCAAAGGCTTTTACAGTAATTAATGCTGTTTGTGTGTTTCTGGCTTTAGAAGAATTTGATTTTTCCTTAGAGACAGCTGATAATTTAAATACAAGGCTTCCAGAAAAGTCCCGAGGGGGTATTAGCTCGATATTCTCAATATCATCTGAAGAAAAGGTTATAACTTGATCTTTTGGATTTAAGTCCTGATGAGTACCATCATCGTTCATAAGTCTGAATTGAACTCCGTTTGGTATGTCACTTAATTCCATGTGTAGTTCTTCTGAGCCATCAATATCAACTAGTTCCGGTGTCCTCTGAAGTAATTCACTAAGACGGGTTGGTATATCCTCTGTTATTGATATACTTTTAAGTTGATGTAGTGGCCTATCTGCAACTGCAACTACATCTAATGCATAACTCGTTAGTGCTGAACTGAGGAATGTTCCATCAGCTTGAAGTTGGCTGATGAGTACTTGTACATTAACTTCACCGCTCCACATTTTTGTGGGTATTAATTTAATATCACCTCCATTTGAGACCAAGTCTGCCCAAGTGAATAGCCAATCTCCTCTTGAGTCAAGAACTCCTAACGATGGAACCACTTCTTGTGGTAGACCGCTCAACCTAATTAGAGTTAATGCATCTTTACCATCGTTGCTCCATTCGTTACTGCCTACACTAGATAACGTAAGGGTGCCTAAATCTCTATTTTCCGTAGCATGACTGCCAGTAACATCCAGAGTAAGATTAGCATTTCCAGAAGGTGCTATTCTAAGACCGACATCATATAAGTCATATTTTTCTACGCCTTGAGCAATTGGTAATGCTGACAATTTACGTAAAATCTGATTACCAGCAGACCAAGCTGGATTATTTACAATTGTTTGAATCGTATCAAGGTCTATACTCCTAACGAACTCGCTAATGTTACGAATCTCATTCGATTGACTTACTGTGTCGCCATCATCGAACCAAATTTTTAATTCTGACCAATCAGGATCATTAGAGTCGAGTATATAATCATTATTAATATCCAAACTCTTTAGTGCATCACTTCCAGAATAGAAACTTCTAGCTCTACCTTGTGAGCGTGTATATTCAGAGATAAGTTCAGTTACGGAGTCTATTGTTATATCTCCAATACCAATATCATTATCAAGATCATTTAATACCAGAAGACCAGACACTAAATCATTATCTTGATTAGTCCCTGGCTGTAACCATGCAGTTGGTATTGGGGATTCATTTGGCAACATCTTAAATTCTGTTTGTGTGGCAGAATCTGATAAGTCTGACAAAGGCAAACCTTCTCCATTTAAACTTATAAAGACAGGATCTATAAATGCTTCTGAACGTCTTAGTGTAAATGCCGATGGATTAACATTTGTTATTGTCGGATCAGATTCGTCTAGGTCACTAAGCATTGGTATTTGGTTAGAATAATGTGAAAGACTAAGTGTTCTTGTTACTTCATTTGACCTAGAGTCTCCACCTGGCTGATCACTAATTCTTGCTGTTAGTGTAAGAATTAAATCTTTACCGTCAAGGGTAGTATTGACATCATCTGTTTTGACAATATAAAGATCGCCATCATTTATCAAATTAAAATTGGAAATCAATTGAGTTTCGTTTTGATGTAATGGATCTATAGTAAATAATGTCATTGTTCCAAAAGCATCAGTAGCTCCAGTCGCTATATACTTATCATTTATCTTTTGCGCTAGTGAATAACCTAGAGGAATATTACGAATGGATAGTGTTAAGGCTTCGGCGATATTTCTATGCCCAGACGAGCTTGCTCCTCTTCGTACTGGTATGGATATTGATCCAGTATTTGGATTGTAATTAAGAGGTAAATCGCCTCCATTATCGGAGAATTCCGGAGTACGTGCTACTTGAGCAACATCCCAATGGAAATTAGTATTATTACCTTCTTTCGCCAATCCACTTAATAGGTCTTCTCTTAACTGATTCTCATGGGGTAGTTGCTCTCTAGCGGAGGCAACTATATGGGCAGTACCCTCAAACATTCCTCTAAAGCTTTCATCGCTTTTTAATTGAATAGAAAGATCCTTTAAAATTGATTCGTCTAGGTTGTCTAAAGTAATTGTAAATCGGTCTAGTGAAGTACCCTCATGGTTGATAAAGCTACTACTATTAAGTTCTTTAGTTTCATAATAAACGGTTGTACCTTGAGGCATGTCAAGATTTAGCTTTATACTTTTTGTCCCATCAGGCATGTCTAATGCAAACTTAAGATTAGTAAGTTTTCCAGATTTCTGAATATCTATGGGAGGTTGAGGAATGTAATTTGGTGTAGAGTCAAGGTATGGTAATGCTTTTAAACTTAATGAATTTAAAGTTGATAATGCCTGTAATCCATTCTGAGGTTCTGTACTGACAGCAAGAATGTTTACTTCTGCATTGTTTTCATTTGCAGTTGTTGTTCTTAAAATAGAATTTAACCATTCATCCTCGGTTAATATGATTAAATCTCCTTCTTTATTCCCTAATTCTTGGCCATTAGAGTTTGTTATCAATAAGTCTTTACGATTGCTTGGAAGTTCTAATTTATAGTTTATTTCTTCTCGAGGGTCTGGACTAAGGGCAGTTGCAATGCTGCCTAATGTTGTTAAATCAAGTTGATTGCTGGTGGCAGAATCATGGTCTACCCAAACAGGGATATTCGGAGTAGGTTCAAGGATATAACTATTTAACTTTGCTACTTTATTAGAGTAAAGACCTGTATTCCCTAAGTTACTCTGAACTGCAAAACCAAAAGTAAATTCTCCAATAGCATGATTGTTATTCTTGGGAGTAATATGAAGTGTATTTAGTTCTTGCTTTATCTGTGATGCTGAACCATTAATCTTCCATATACCAATCGAATCAGGCTGAACAACAACTATGTCGTCATTGTTATTTTTTTGGATGAGGTCAAAATCTTCGCCATCTCCGTCCATAAGCTCTACTGTGAGTTCTATGAACTCACCTTGTGTTTGTGTTATTTCAACATTTATAAGCTCATTGACAGGTACAGAGTGGCCTTCATTATAATTTATTCCTTCATTTATCAATTTTAAAGTTGGAGTATTGACCGTCCTTTGAAGATTAAAATCTACTTCAAAGTCTATTTGTTCTCCTACAGAGTCAGTAGCAGTTAAAGTTCCTGACCATGACTTAAAGCCTTGAGAGCTATTTAAGGCAAGACCACGAGTTGAGCCAATAAACTTTAGTGTTGTAGGGTCAAAAGTGAACATTGGATGTGAATTTACACCATTTGCATGAAATAGTTCTTGCTCTCCTGTAAAAGAATAGGTTAATTTTTCTGCAGGATCTATGTTCAGGTCTCGATCACCAAATAAGGATAATGGAAGCTGTAAAACGACATCGCTTTCCTCTGTAAGATTAAACTCTAGCCCTTTAATAGTTCTTGCTGAATCATTTTGATTTGATAAATACTTAATATGTTTTGAATCTACTCCCTCTGTTTGGATATTAGATAATAATTCTGTCTCCTGCTGTATAGCTATAAACGGAGCCCTATTTCTATGCCGTACATATATTGGTACTAGCGCTGAAGCATTTAGACCACCCATATCATTGACTCGTATCATCAGAATATGTTCGCCAAGGTCTTTTTCCTCAGGTCTAATATTTAGTATTCCAGAGTTAGAATCCCAATCAAGCCATTGATAATCTTGATTTTGGAAATCACTGATGTCTTCTAAGTTAATAATACCTCTGTCTTCAGCATCTAATTCAATGTTAATTGTAAGGGATTCATTTTGATCAACAGCTATGTCTTGGTCGGTAAACCAATTTCTAATATTAATAGACCTATTTAAACCTATAAAAATGGCGTCTTGGTCAACTTCACTAGGTGGTGTTTCGCCAGATACAGTAGGAATTTGTTTATTAAGGAAATCTTCCAACCGATCTGTACGTTGTGGTGCATCGTTGACATTTTGAACCTGAATACTAACTGCCTGATCTGTGTAAAGTCCATAATTATCAGTACACCTAACTATGAATTGATTTAAGCCAACATCTTGATTGCCAGGTTTTCCTTCTAGATGACCATTTTGAGAGTTTATTGTTAGCCACTGAGGTGGATCATTGTCTATATGATTAGAAACAATTTCATAATTCAACTCTTCACTTGAATCAATATCTAAATCAATATCTACAAATGAATTTTTTGGCAGTCTATATATAAACTCTTGTTCTTGCTTGAGGTTAGGTGGTTGAATTAATATGCCCACCTCTGGACTATCATTTACATTAATTACGGTAATTGGAACCTCTTTTGTAATAGTTCCTTGCCTGCCATCGTCAGCTTCTATTTTGATGGTAGTTTCACCAACATGTTTATTGAGAGGGGTACCACTTAATATCCCTGTTTGCGAATTAAGCTGGAGCCAGCTAGGACCTGATAGTAGCTTATAGCTCAAATTGGAGTCATCTTGATCCTTAAAGAATGGGCTGATATTTCTTATTAGTTCTACTCCTTGATTTGTCGAAGGTTCTCTTAAATCTATTGCAAGATTATTATTAGATACTAACTCTGGAGGGTCATTAACTTCTTTCACTGAGATGCCGATATATTCTTTAGTGGATCTGGCTCCCTCGCCCAACTGAATTGTGAAAGCATACTCACCTACATCCTGTTGATCAGGCAATGCTTTGATAATCCATGCCTTCGGACTTTCCTCACCAATTATTAGCAGCTCTTCCGGCTCGACAGCTGCTCCTATAGTGGGTAATAAGGTGGGAATAATATTGATTTTCTTCTCTCTATCTATATCTACTATATGAAATGGTAACCTAGCGAAAAGCGTTTGTGATTCTTCCGAATTTAAATTACCTAACGCGCGTCCAACATTACCATTCGGCAGAGCAGCTGCGACTAGCCCGGTCAAACCTTGCCTATCTCCGATGTCTTCATCATCGGATTCAATATTGATTATAGAACCAGTTTTTTGGAATAACGGTAAATGATTCCGATTAAAGACATTATTTGTTGTTAATTCGTCTTCAATTATAGTTATTGATTCAGAATACCAATCTAAGCTTAGTTCAAGCCCAATTAAACCTTCTCCATTCTCTCTTCCATCATGAGCATAGATTTCCATCCAATATTTTTCAGGATCCGAATTATCCTCTATGAATTTATAACTTACTACTAATTTATCTTTGCCAACTAGCGCAGGTGTAGGATCCATTTGGACTAATTCAAGCCAACTCGGCAACACCTGAGAGTCTTCTCCTGGAAGAGAAAATATATCTAAGTTCCATTCGCCCCAGTTGTCATTATTTTCTGCAGGGGGATAAGAACCAATAGGAATAAGACCTTCTTGATCTTCGAAAATTTCTTTTAGAGTGAAATCATATGTAAGTGGATTATTATCTACGTCCATAATATAGCCACCATCTTCGTTAATTGGTTGCCAAATCACTTCACCATTATCAAGATTCTCTACTATCTTTTCAATTATTTCTGTTGATGAGACCACTACAGGGGTATGGTCATTTAGATTATTGTGCATAGAGAAAGATTTTAATGATATATCGATAGAGTCTCGGTCATCTAAATAATATTTTCTTTCTACCCCTGCAAACTGTGCTTTTGGTCTATATTCAGAATCTGTTGATTGCGAATAAATATTACTTGGATAATTAATTTGATCACTTAGGTCATCTATATTTTCTATACCTGTTTCAAGATTAATATTAATCTCTGCATTACTTGGTACTTTCTCTCCTGTCAAGCTATAATCATATCCTTCACTAGCCGAGAAAGAATTTAAACTATCTTGATGCTCGCCTATTCCCTCTATGTTATTTGTTAGAATCTCTTCGACATCTTTTTTATTTAAAAGCTCAATACCTGAATCACTTTTAACTAATGGGGATTGCT
Organism: Prochlorococcus sp. MIT 1318; assembly: GCF_047304505.1. Classification (NCBI taxonomy): domain Bacteria; kingdom Bacillati; phylum Cyanobacteriota; class Cyanophyceae; order Synechococcales; family Prochlorococcaceae; genus Prochlorococcus; species Prochlorococcus sp. MIT 1318. The sequence goes on from NZ_CP138958.1 coordinate 2,587,638, forward strand.
CATTGTAGACTAGTAATGCATCCTGCGAATAGTCATTGCCGATTAGCGGTGAAAGGTTATCTGAGATTAATGTTGTGCTCTCAATATTACTTGAGAGAAATAGTCCCGATAAAGTATCTGCCTGGAGAATGTCCTTAGATGATTTTACTTGGTTGGGTGATATAACTCCTTCCGCTTTGTTCTGATAGCTATCTGAATCTCTTTCTTTTTTTTCCTGTTGGTATGTAGATAGTTGAATATCTACATCCTTTGATTTGTTAATTGTATAAGATTCTTGTTGATATCTTGTACCTTCAACATTGCCATGTAAGGTGAATTCAGTATTCCATACAGTCCCACCTGTTTGCTGTGCATTCCTGAGGCCTGGTATTTGACCAGCAATAGAATCTAAGCTCTGATCTAAGTGAACCTTTTCAATCTCTATTGATTGAGTTTCTGAAAAGCTTACATTTGTCTTATTTCCTAAGTTGTTATCTAGGTCTATTGATAATGAGTCATAAGAATATGCTTCATTCTTACTGCTTAGAGAAGAAGAACTATCACTAGCTATTGAACTTACTACAAAGTCATCGTCCTCGCCGACTGGCTCGGATTGCCAAAACCCATTACTAGCAAGCTCACCTTCCACAATTTCTATATGCGGTTAGATTGTATTTAGTAATTGCATTATATTGATAATGCAATCTTGAGATTGGTAGTTACTTAGCAGTTAATTTAATTATAATCGATTGAGACTTCCAGTAGCATCTACTCAACAGAATGATAGAGATCTATTGAAACAACTTATAATCTCAACCCAGCAGCGATGGAATAATTACATATTCTTTGACTACAGCGATATTATCAAGACCAAACTAATACTTCCTCATTGACTTTGAGATGATTGCAAAAATAATAGGCCCATCTATACTGTTCCTATAGTTAACAACACCAAGAGCATATTGAGTTAACATGGTGCATATCCTACACCTTTATCAAGGTATAGATTTTCTGTAAATTAAACTGAATAAGTTTGCACCTTATGTATTTATTTTTCTAATCCAGAATCTCACTCATGGGAGCTATTTTTTGTCGATCTGAGTCTATATATGTTTTTACCGTAGCCCCATAGTAGAGTCTGGGTGAGAGTAGTAATAATGTCTGCCTTAAAAGACGATTGCCTCAGTAATTAACTAATCACAAATTTATACTTACTACATGAAAGTTTTTTTCTCATTAGTTCTAAGCGGTTAATATTTACTATGGTCTGCGATACTATAATCGATTAGTTGATTAAGTACTTGACCCACCCATGATGTCATCATTCAGGCCGATGCCTGTAATGTCCTCTGTGTAATTTCCGCCGCCGCCGGATACTGACGGGGCAGGGTTATTTGTTCCTCCTGTAACCACTTCGTCCCGAGGTGCATTATCAGAATCTATATTTGAATTGGAAGTATTCGTATTTTGCACATGTTCTAGAGGAGCATCATATCCACCAGACGAGGCTAAGGCTTCGAGGGTATTCTGCTTCTCAAATGATGTATTATCCCAGGACTCATTAATACCATTTTGTGCATTTAGCTCATTCCATGACATTTGGTTGTCCCCTACAGTTGTTCCAGTCGAAATTCCATGAAAAGCTTTATCAGTTAGATGAAGGGTTCTGCCCCAATCTTTATCTAATATCTTGAGATCAGCGATATCGATGACTCCATTGAAATCAGCATCGACATCACTGGCATAAGTGTTAGCTTCTGCTTGCTTGGTCTGAGTGCCTATATCATTGCCCAAATTATCTTTCATCCCAGAGGTTACATCTTTAAGGGTCTGACGCGCTGCTCCTGCATTGAGGAATGCAAGGTCTTTCATTCCTACAGTGCCGTCAAAGTTGAGATCACCCTGAAATGTAATCAGGTTTTTTGATCCAACGTTAGTACCAACATCGTATTCATCCGTTTGATCCTTACCATGTTGGTCTTTCCTAGTGACTTCCATCCTGTATAGATTTTTACCGGCATTAAACACTTTCCCAGCTTGATCGTCTCCAATTTCTACAGCAATCCTGACTGTCTTTTCTTCTTGTTTATTTGGATCGTAGTCTCCTATTTTCAGCCCATTAACTTCTTCTGCCTGTGTAGTAACAAAACTGCCACCTTTAAGTTTATTATTAGTGGCATCAATCTGATCGAGTGCTGTTTGATCAAGAATTCCATTTTTACTGTAGTCTGTTGATGTGGTGGTATCTGTTTTTAAGAATCCAGATTTCGATGTAATCACCTTGCCAACAGCAGTAGCCTCAGTGGCAAGATTTTTGATTGTGATATCTGTAGCTGCTACATTGCCAGTATTTTTCCAAGTGACATCGCTGTAAACAGTTGAACCAGCTCGTATCAGGTTGGTCTTAATTCCTCCTGATGCAACGCCAATGGTTCGATTGGAGGCGAAAGTCAAGTCACCAGTTTGACTCAAGTCAACTTGGCCTTCATAGAGGGCTATCGAGTCCTTGATTGCTTTGACGCTACCGTCTAAATCTCGCAAGGTACTGATTTCTGCATTTTTTAATATCGTACCGTCAGCGCTAGTTTCTGTAACCTCTTTTGAGAAGACGGTGGAATCTCGATTAACAGAAAGGTCAAATTCTAATGTTCCATCAAATGCATCCACACCGGATTCAGTCCCGTCATAGGTGAGCAATTTGCCAGCAGTGGCACTTCCTGTTGTGTATTTGGCTAACGCAGTCTCGTCAAAATTTAGAGCAATTGAAGCAAATACCTTGTTTTCACCTGCTTCTATGCCATCTCCTGCACCACTAATATGATTTAAACCAGCACCAACGATGCGTATTTCGCCTTTATCATTATCAATATGAATCGCATTGGCGACAGGAAATAGAGAGGATAATTGGATTTGATCTTTATCAATTGAGCCGAAAAGATCTGTGTTGAATTTTAAAGTGATATCAGTAGACTCAAGTGTATAACCTTGGGCTACATTTTTCGCTAAAATGTCTAAAATATAGGCATCATTGTCTGTAGCGCCAATACCCTTGATGGCCGTACTTTTTAGAGGATCTTCTCTAATTGTTGTATCTACATCTGTCTCAAGCGCTATGCCGTCAGTTTCCGTTGAGTTGCTCCCATCTTTTCGCTTTGCTTTCCTCAGTTCATAACTGACTACTAATTTGTCGCCATTAGCGATGCCTGCAATCTCTTCTGAAACTTCTGTTGCTGTTTTCTTTCCAGTATCGTATGGTCCAGCTGATGTTCCTCCTCCCTGAACAGGAGTGTTGGTAAAATCCTGACCGTCAAAATAATAGCTATCGTAAAACGTGTATCCATTTGAACTAATATTGTCTTCTTCAGTCCAATACTTTAAATCTAATCGTAATGGTCTATCACCATCCCATTCATGCTTTGGGTTACTAGCTATACCGGATATGTATTCATATGAGCCATTTGACATCCAATATTCCCAAATACCTCCAGAGTCTCCAGGGCCAACAGAGCCTTCACCCCTACCGGTACCATCAATGTTGACCCATTCGTCTTGATATAATTGATACAGATTAGAGGTTTTAACGCCGTAATCGGAATCCGAGAGAAGTGAATTTACTGATTCATCCTGTATATAAAACTTTAGGGAATCGTACTTACCTGCACCATTAACAGCATTAGTGCTTATAAGGCCCTCTACACGATTAATTATATCGACGTTGTAAGAAAAGTTGGCCATTTCAAGAAAGCCGGTAGGGAGATGGTTTGCTGTTAGGCAATGAGTACTTACAAGATGCTGAGCTGGTAGTTGGGGCCATCATATGCTTTGTATAATTACTCTAGCTCAAATGGCCGATATTGGGCAGTTTGAGCTCCAAATGCTGCAATTGTGACGAGAACCGGGAGGCAGCGTGTTCCAGGTATTTTTGCTTAACTCAATTCAGGCAATGCTCACATTATGAATTGAGCTGTAGACACTAAGGCAACATTTGCTTAGTACAGGCCAAGCACCATACCCATACAAGCAAATATAAGCGTATCACTCGTTTTATTCTTTAGTCAACATTAAACAGTAATGCGCTAAGCGGATATCTATATAGTGCATTATTTCAGGCTCAGGCCTGTAAAGAATATTTATGTCCAAACTCCTTCCAGGGTGCCTTAATGAGCAAATAAGCATCCTTCTTCTTGTGATGCAGGGCCATGATCTCGTCTAAATAAAACCTTTAACGATATCTACATTGGCAAATATTCTGCCCAGGGAATCCACTAATTAGTTTTGCAAATACTTAATCAACGGGTTGTTGTTAGCTTCATTGGCAGGAATGGTCATGAAGCTATATATAATCTTTGGGAGTTGTTGATAATAGATATTTGATTAGGTACTAGACCCGCCCATGATGTCATCGTTTAAGCCAGTGGCTGTAATATCCTCTGTGTAAATACCCCCGCCAGATACCGACGGAGCAGGGTTATTTGTTCCTCCTGTAACCACATCAGACCGGGGTACATGATCAGAATCTATATTTGTTGAAGAAGCAGTCATATTTTTCACCTGTTCTAAAGGAGCATCATATCCACCAGATGAGGCTTTTGCTTCAAGGGTATTCTGCTGTTCAAAGGATGAATTATCCCAGGATTCATTAATACCAGTTTGACCATTTAGATCAGCCCATGACATTTGATTGCCCCCTACGGTTGCCCCTTTAGTCGCAATTCCATGAAAATTTTTATCCCCTGTATGAAGGGTTCTGCCCCAATCCTTATCTAATATCTTGAGATCTGCGATATCAATCTTTCCACTAAAGTCTGCATCAACATCACTCGCGTAGGTTTCTTTTGTCGCCTGTGACTTGGCGGCATCTAAGACGTTTCCTAAATTATCCTCTAATGTCACAGCTCTGATTTCTTCCACTTGACGAGCTGCACCTGCATTAAGGAATGCCAGATCCTTCATCCCAACAGTGCCATCAAAATTTAAATCACCTTGATAGGTGATTAGGTTCTTAGAGCCATCTCCTTGCTTAAAATTGGTTGCTCCTACTGATAACTGATAGAAATCGATTGAAGAATCAAAAATTTTGCCGGCGGCATTTTCGTCAATATTAACAGCTAGTGTTAAGTTTACAGATTTCTGCTTTGTTGGATCATAAGTACCTGTTGAATCAAACTCTCCACCACAGCAATGTGTTGAATCAATGCTTGAAAGCATAGTATTAAGAGTACCTACACCAGTATTTGAAACAGAGGAAATAACTATGTTGTCTGCATGCGAATTACCTATATTTTTCCACACTATATCAGTCTTTACGGTTGAGCCTGCTCTTATTAGATTGGTCTTGATACCATCAGCAGCAACACCTATAATGCGATCAGATGCAAAAGAAAGATTGGATTGCTGCTCTAACTGAAGAGATCCTTCATATAGGCTTACCTTGTTCTCCGTAAGTTTAAAATCACCACCAAGATTATCTTCACCCAGTTCTCTTAGTGATTTAATGGTTGCATTATTAAGGTCTAATGTGGAACCATCGTCGAGTGTTTTAGTTTGTGTTGTAGATTTTGAAAATATTGTTGAATCCTTATTAACTTCCAGAGAAAAACCTAAGCTTCCATCAAACTCTACTATTGGATCCTGAGAGTCCACTTGTGTCGTATATGTCAACAAATTGCCTGCGCCTATTGCTTTGTATTTAGCCAAATTAAACTCGTTGAAGTTGAGTGCGATTGTCGCCAAAGTAGTCTCACCAAGATAATCTATTTTCTTACCGTGGCCTAATTTATTAAGGCCGCCTGCTGCAATTCGTATTTGTCCTTTTTCGTTATCAACATGTAAAGCATTAGCTATTGGCATCACATCGCCTATCTTTATTTGATCCGCATCAATTGTTCCGAATAGATGCCGATCAAAATTAATTGTAATGTCTGTAGATTCTAAATCATAGTCTTGTTCTAAGTTTTTAACCTTGATATCTAGGAGATAGTTTGCTGATGCTTCACTTCCAATACCCCTAACGGCAAGGCTGGTTAATGCGGTCTGTGAATTTGAATCGTATTCTAATGATTGATTGTCGCCATTAAGCTGCTTAGATGATCTTAACTCATAAGTTAGCTCAAGTGAGTTATTGCCATGATCATTGCCTATTAATTGTGTACCATCAGGTGCTACTACTATATTATCAGCTGCAGCTTGAGCCCTTGCAATCCCATCTAAGATCTCCGTATCCGTAAATTGAGTAATTCCTTGATCCCCTAAAGTTTCAAATTGCTCCTCAGAGACTCCTGCAGTCGAAAGTGAAGCAACACTCGCTCCAGAAAGTGATGCCTTTAAAGTTTCTTGATTAACATTTGAATTGCTGAGAAGGTCTTCTAATGCATTTCCCAGCTCCTGGCGGGCCTTTGCAGTATTAACTAAGCCAATTATTTTTTGACCACTCTCATCAGTAATATCATCTAGTTTTCTGCCCGTACCATTAGCGTATAAAGCGCTATATTGATATACCTGCTCTCCATTCTCCTTTTTAAGGTTGACTAATTCAGCATTAGTAAAAGCTTGATTTTTGATGATATCCGTTGCTTTTATTTTCGTTGATTTCGCTAACTGCTTAAGTGTAAATCCTGATTTGACTAGAACTTCCTTACTGATATCGCTGTCGTATAGGCTATTGATCGCTGATAGCGTTTCGCCTGCGTAGACCCCAGTCGGGTCGTCTTCTAGTGATTGAGCAGCCGTTGCAAGCTCTTTTACATCAATTCCACTATTGTTATTATTTAATTTCGCATAGGTATATCTACGAACTCCCGGAGACATGCCCTCAACTTTTAAAAGTTCCTTGATCGCATTGGTATCCGCTATAAATAAATCGTTTTGGATGATATCCGTTGCTTGTATTTTAGTTGCTTTCGCTAACTCCTGAAGTGTAAATCCTGATTTGACTAGAAAAGCGTTCTTGCCATCGCTGTCGTATAGGCTATCGATCGCTGTTTCCGTTTCGTCTAGTTCTCGAGCAGCCTTTACAAGCTCTTTTACATCTATTCCACTATTTTCATCATTTAAGTCTGCGTAGGTATATCTACGAACTCCCGGAGTTGTGCCCTCAACTTGTATAAGATCCTTGATCGCATTCGTATCCTTTGTAAATAAATCATTTTGGATGATATCCGTTGCTTTTATTTTAGTTGCTTTCGCTAACTCCTGAAGTGTAAATCCTGATTTGACTAGAACTTCCTTAGTGATATCGCTGTCGTATAGGCTATCGATCGCTCTGTCCGTTTCGCGTAGTTCTCGAGCAGCCTTTACAAGCTCTTTTACATCTATTCCACTATTGTTGTTATTTAAGTCCGCATAGGTATATCTACGAACTCCCGGAATTGTGCCCTCAACTTTTAAAAGTTCCTTGATCGCATTCGTGTCCTTTGTAAATAAATCATTTTCGATAATATCTTTTGTTTGTATTTTAGTTGCTTTCGCCAATTCCTGAAGTGTAAATCCTGATTTGACTAGAACTTCCTTAGTGATATCGCTGTCGTATAGGCTATCGATCGCTCTGTCCGTTTCGCGTAGTTCTCGAGCAGCCTTTACAAGCTTTTTTACATCTATTCCACTATTGTTATTATTTAAGTCCGCGTAGGTATATCTACGAACTCCCGGAATTATGCCCTCAACTTGTATAAGATCCTTGATCGCATTCGTATCCTCTGTAAATAGATCGTTTTTGATAATATCCTTTGCTTGTATTTTAGTTGCTTTCGCTAACTCCTGAAGTGTAAACCCTGATTTAACTAGATCTTCCTTGCTGATATCGCTGTCGTATAGGCTATTGATCGCTGTTTGCGTTTCGCCTGCCCATCCCTGATCTTCAAGTGATCGAGCAGCCGTTACAAGCTCTGATTCAGGTCTGCCATTATTGTATAAATCAGAATACGTATAATCAGTGTCCAAAAATAATTTTTCAACACTGAAGCGTTGGTCGCCGGATGCAGGAGCGGAATAGTAGGAGGCATTCCAACTACCTGCAACCTTCCAACCCCAGTACAGAGGTTGGCCAGGATAGTCAGTGACCACAGAATAGTAACTGTTTATAATTTCTGATTTAAGACTTTCGAAAGTAGAGGTAGAGGATGATGCAAGTTGCTCTAGGCTGAATAATCCAACTAAATCACTTTGAAAAATATAGTTAGGATGCTGTATTAGAGCATCAATAGCTTGCCCTACCTGACCACGCTCTTTGCCTACAGCTTTTACGTGACCAACAAGCTCCAATTTAGCTCTATATTCATTATAGGCATTGGCCGTATTGACCACATCTAAATAGTTAGTTATCGCTTCAGACCAGGTCTTTCCATGACCATCTAACTGGCCATTGATGTAATCATAATGTTCCTGTTTCGTTGACGAGATAGTAAGGCCTGCCATTCAATCCTCTGTTCGACCTTGTAAGTAAAATTACTCTGTGGCTTAAATCGCTATCGGATTTAGTGACGACTGCTAGGAAAAATTGAGCTGGATCCAAATCGCGACAAGGCGATTGCCGATCAAATCATCAAGAAGTAAAATATTAATTACAATAATAGCCTCGGCTTGATCGACTGGCAGACCTAGGGAAGGCATTCTTAATTTAATTCCGCCAAATCAACGCCTTATCGCCCCTGCCCCAACAGCCGAGCCTATGTATCGTGGGTATTATTACTTAGCGGCGCGAACAAAGTTGCTCAGCGCAGGAAGTGGGCGCAAATTTCCACCGCTTAGCAGGCTTTCAGGGCCCTGAGAAAATCAGGCTTCTTCCTTAAAATCCGTAAAAGGAGGCAAAGCAAAAAGTCGTGATTAAGTACTAGCTCCTCCAATCATGTCGTCCTGTAGCTTGTCAGCTACGTTATCTTGTAGTTCTGTAATACCGTTATGTGCGTGAATAATATCACTTGTTGTAGGAGGCCCGCCACTGCCAGTCAGTATTTCAGATTGAGTTACGGCATCTGCATCTTTATTTGAATCTGCTGTATTAGCACTAAGTATTTGCTCAAGTGGTGCATCATATCCACCTATAGAAGCCTTGGCTTCTAAGGCATTCTGATCTTCAAAGGATGTGCTATCCCATTGTTTGCTAATACCAGATTGTCTATTGAGTTCTGCCCATGTGAAATTACTATCATTTCCTTGAAAGTCTTGATCACCTGTATGAAGTGTTTTACCCCAGTCTTGATCTAGTACTGCTAGATCGGCTATGTCTATTTTTCCATTGAAATCTGCGTCTACATCTGCCGCATAGGTGTCTTTGCTTGCTTGGCTCTTTGTTTCGCCTTCTGCTAATGCATTACCGGCATTATCCTTCATCATTCCATCTACATCACCTGTTCTATCTTCTAGTTGTTGACGAGCAGCCCCTGCATTGAGATATGCAAGGTCTTTCATTGTCACACTTCCATCATAATTAAGATCTCCCTGGAAGGTGATCAAATTTTTTGAGCCCTTAGTATTTTCAAATGTCTTATCAACCCCTGCTGCCTTGAGGTTGACTATCCCAGAGCTAAGGTCAACCAAGTCACCTGCCGATCCAGTGATCTTGATCTCTGCATTCAGTTGAGTTGATTGACGCTCTGCTGTATCAAAGACCCCATTATCAAATCGGCCACTGTTTAGATCAACACTGTTTGCGCCCGTATCAAAGCCATAACTCATGAGTTCTGCATTGCTATTAGATACGCCTGTGACTTGGATATCTTCTGCGTTGATATTACCGGTATTAGTCCATAAGCTACTTGCCTGAATCGTATCACCGGATCTTACCAGGTTGGTAAATTCTGCTGTGTTAACGCCGATAACTCGTTCTGTTCCCAGAACTAGTCCATCACCTTGTTCTTCTAAGTTCAGATTACCACTATACAAAGTAATATCAGTTCCTTCTACTGCAAGATTACCTCCAAGTTCACGCAGGCTTTTAATCTCTCGGTTGCTATGAGTCGTGCCATCATTAAAGTCACGGGAGAAGATCGTGTGATCTTGATTAGCAGCCAAGGAGAATAACAATGGATCACTGAACTTTCTATTCAGATCACCTGCTGCTTGATCAGTCAGCTGTAGATAGGATTCATTGATATCAAGATCTATTGATGCAAGTACAGTTTCAGATGAGATCGCATTACCGGCAGAAAGGTCACTCAGGCCGGCTGCTGCAATACGAATGTTACCGGTGTCTTCATCGATATGAACGGCATTGGCGATGGGGAGATCATTACTAATACGAATATCAGAGGCCTTGACTGTATTAAACAGAAAGGGATCAAGCTTAACTATGATTTCAGCTGATTCTAAGTTGTAATTATTATCCTTCGTTTCACCTGTAACTTCACCACTAATCTCAAGAGTATAGCGTTTTGAAAAGTCAACGTTATCTCCAAGTACAGCAAGTTGGCTTAGATTTTCTTTCACATTAGAGTTGAGCTTATAGGCAAGTTTTAGATCTGTTGCTTCTGTGACACCTACTTTCGCTGGCCAAGTTTCAGAAATAGAAACTGAGGTGTCAGTAATTTCAATAGAGCCTGTTTCAGCAACCTTACTCAAGCGTGCTGAATCAGAAAACAACTTGATCAGCACATTCTCCGTGCCTTCCCGTCTCCAGTCTTCTGCAAATGTGTTTGATATGGTGAATTCGCCTTGCCCGTTAACTTGATTGGAACCACTCAGTTGACCATCTTCTAAATCCTTAGCTGTGATATTGTCTCCAGACAATGACCAGAACAGTTCAGTACCAAGATCAACATTAGTTGTACTGATATTTGTCGTTAGGCTTTCTCCCTCGTTGAGGAAATTACTCGAGGTATTTAATACATATGTTGGGGTTTCGACAAGATTATTGACATCAAGCCTAAACGACTTTGCTATTGCCAAGCCATCGCCATCTATTGCTTTGAGCCTAATCGAATAAGCATCCTTAGTTTCATAATCTGCTACTTCATTGATGCTCAACTGATTGCCAGTAATACTAAAAGATGCATTGTCTTCATTTTCACTACCTAAAGAAAATAAGAAGCTATGGTTGCTACCTGAATCAGGATCAGTTGCAGATAGCGATGCAATCGCAGTTCCAGCCGCTAGGTTTTCATCAAAGCTTGTGGCTGAAAGCGTTATATCGGTTGGGAAGTCATAGGTTAAGCCATTGAAATTAATCAGTTCAACATTGAACAGTTGATCTGTTCCATCTCTCGACGAACTGCTATCAGCAACTTGAAAGCCACCTGTATTGCCATTGAGGCTTAAATTGTATTCATTGATATTTCCACTAAAGGCAGCTGTATCAAAACCAGCCTGGCCATCAAGTGTGTTATTCGAGCTATTACCCCTTAAATAATCCTCATACACAGACCCTTTTGCATTTTCGATAACAGCATTGCCTGTTGAGTTATAGGCAATCGTGTAACCCTTAAATTTGCCATCAACTTGCGAAACGAAACCGCCACCACCAGGCTCATTCTCTAATGTTGCATTACGTAGATCAATTGTGACTGATCCTGTAGAATTTGATGCATCAATAGTGTCATTGCCTGAAGCATCCCAGAGCGACTGAAAGCCATTTAAATTTAAATCTAATGAGTAAGTATCATCGCCAGTTTTATTTGAATTGTTTGGTCCATAGAGATACTGTATTCCTGCAATATCAAAAGCGCCAAGTTCAGTAATGAAACCATTACCTATATGAGTCGATGGTGCATAATCATTCGCACCTATTGTGTTGTATGTCATTACGCTCCAAGGAGTCGCATTCAGGCCATTCTCACCCCCCTGATTCCACCCTTGCTCACCTTCAGGTACGCCTGGGAATGCTTTATTTTCACCCCAAGTGTCATGAGGGTGAGATAACCCTAAAGCATGGCCAAGTTCATGCGTAAATGTCAGAGCAGAATAACTGCCATAAGACAACGCATTGGGCAAGATTGTACCATCAACACTATTTCTATATGCATCCGGATTGATGAATACACTGCCATCAAAATCATGGCCGTCATTCTCGGATGGCCCCCATGCCATACCAAGGATAGTGCCATTATCTAATTCAGTCTCAACACCAAGTTGTTCCTTAAACCTACTGCGGTCAAACAACATCCAATCAATATTTACAGCTTCAAAATCATTTGATTCAATAAATCGAATATTGCCTACATCTTGATATGCTTTCTGGGCAATTTCAACAACAGCCTTCTCTTCATCATGCCAGTCAAGGCCATATTTCATCAAATCAAATGAATAATTAAGATCTACAGTTATGTCACTATCGGGGTCAGCATTGCCCCACTTGCCACCCGACATGATTCCAGCAATATAAAGATTATCCCCTGACAATTCACTCCAGGTGTTTGATGAATTTAACCCTGTAGTTGGGGGATAGTCTTGCCAACTCATCGCGTTACCTCAACCATTCACGCTTGAAGGGCGAATATGGAGATCTAATACTGTTGACCATTAACTATGTAAATTATCACTTTTACTGCCTCCTTGGCACGATCATTGCCAACAGTGAGAGGGTTTGTCACGGCTGACCTCAACTTTTGCCATTCCGAAGTGTTTGCATCGTCGGGACTATGGAGCGGTCGATTCCCTTTGCGCATCTTCGTTTAGGACTAGAAAACGCAATAAAGCCCCTTACTAACCCGATCAATCGCTTTGCATGGCCAACGATCATCATAATCACCTTTACAGGAATCCTGTTAATAGCGCAATTAGGCTTGATGCCCTCAAGGCGTATCCCCTATGGCGTGCAAATGCCCCTGGGTCACTCGGCCTCAGCGAATGACGACGGAATCACCCCCTTCCAGGCCCTGATCACCTCAGTCTCAGCAACCATTGGAACTGGCAACATCTCTGATCTTGCTGGAGCGCTCCAAATTGGTGATCTTTTGCCCTGTTTGGGATGTTGGCCCGTTGTATTTCAGCAATAGGATCCAATCCTTTGAAGTCTCAAATACCCTGAGAATCTCCGGCAGAAGGAGCGATCCAGCGATCTTTTTTAAATTAATCGGCACGGAACTTGACACCAATAATTGGTAGAAATACCTCAACAAATATCCTCTAAAAAATACAGTCAGGCCAACAAAACTTCGAGCCTTTGTCAATCAAATACAGGCCAACAATCAACAAAAAATTCGAGTGCAGCAACGACAGACGATCACCTAAATAACGCAGCTAATTGGAGGCCTAATTCACGGCCATTGCATTCCAGCGCTCCTATCAACCAAAGAGTGTCCATCGATGATTCGCCAATCGACAACCAAGACCTACGACTGCGGTTGATCCAAACCGTGATCAACTTCCCCTCCTGCGAAGTGGTTTGCCCAAGATGCACGCCCAGCAATACAGACCGTCGGGCCCTCTGAACCCAGCGGTGGAGATTGCTGGTGTGATTGAGGACCAAATCAAGAAGCACCTTGATGCACAGCCCATGAGCGGCCGCGAGCAAGCGGTGAAATACCGCCAGACCTCCGAGTTCAGGATGAAGATCCTTGAAGTCTGTGATGTCGTAACCACCCTCCTGCAAAGGAGAGGGATAGAGGGGAGTCAGCCAAATCGCTTCCACCCCAAGCCAGCGCAAATAGCGAAAACGATTTATCAGAGCTTATAGATCACCAATGCCATTGCCATCGGCATAGCCGCATGGTCTCAACTGATCGCCAACGCTTGTGCCCATCCGCCAACAGCGCCGGCACCACTGCTAGACACCTAGACACGAGTAACAATCCTGTCAGACCTTGCTTCCTGAAAACTTTCTACTAAGTGAACTGCGCAACCCAGTCATTTCGGGCCTCACAAGACCAGAAGCCTGGCGCAGACAGCAACTCAAGCAAATTGAGGCCCTAATCGAAAAGCACCAAGAAGAAGTGCTTGATGCCCTGGCAACGGATCTAGGCAAACCACCAACCGAGGCATTGTTTGAGCTGATCGCTCTGCGTGGGGAGCTCAAACTGGCTCAACGGCAGCTAAGCCGCTGGATGCAAGCCAGGCACGTACAAGTGCCTTTAGCCCATCAGCCAGGTCAAGCCGAGGTGATCCTCGACCCCCTGGGTTGCGTTCTGATCATCGGCCCCTGGAATTACCCCTTCTCTCTAACCCTCCAACCACTGATTAGTGCTCTGGCAGCAGGCAATACAGCAGTGCTCAAACCTTCCGAGCATGCACCTGCCACCTCTCAACTGATCGCCCATTTGATCCCTCAACATTTCTCCAGCGAGGTCGTACAGGTAATCGAGGGGGATGGGGCCATTGCAGCAGCACTGATCAAGCAACCCTTTGATCACATCTTCTTTACCGGCAGCGGCGCCATCGGCCAGAAGGTCATGGCTGCTGCCGCCGAACATCTCACTCCGGTGACCCTGGAGCTAGGAGGAAAAAGCCCAGCCATCGTCATTGATGGCGCCGATCTCTCGGTCACGGCTAGGCGATTGGTATGGGGGAAGGGGCTCAATGCTGGTCAAACCTGCATCGCCCCAGACCATCTACTTATCCAAGAACAACTCAAACAGCCTCTACTGCAGGCGATGAAAGGAGCCATTACTGAGCTCTATGGAGGCGATCCGCTGCGATCACCCCACCTCGCCAAGATCATCAACGATCGTCATTTCCAGCGACTACAACACTTGCTTGATCAAGCAAAGAAGCGCGGCAAGGTGCTCTCAGGCGGACAAATTGACCCCGATCAAAGACGCATCGCTCCCACTCTGATTGACGTAGACAAGCGCGACGATCCGCTGATGGAGGAAGAGCTCTTCGGCCCACTGCTGCCTGTCATCAGCGTGCAAAGCCTTAATGAGGCTCTCGCTGAAGTCCGACAACAACCAAAGCCCCTGGCCCTCTATCTCTTTGGCGGAACACATGCCGACCAACAACAGCTCCTCAACACAACCAGTTCAGGCGGAGTGTGTTTCAACGATGTGGTGATGCATGTAGGCATTCCTGAGCTGCCCTTTGGTGGAGTCGGGGCCAGTGGCATGGGGCGTTATCACGGCCTGGCTGGTTTCGAAACCTTTTCCCATCAAAAGTCTGTCTTACGTCGCCCCTTCTGGCTAGATCTCAAATTGCGCTACCCCCCCTACAAGGCCAATCTGGCGTTGCTCAAAAAGGTGCTTGGATAATCAAGCCGCTGTTTGCAAGGGCATCATTTCGGGATGCTTGAAAAGGGCTAGCGCATCTGTGCAGGCAGCTTATCTTTCACCAAACTGTAGAGAGATTGATGCGCCGGATCATTGTTAGCGCTCTAGCCCTGACAACACTTCTACCGCTGCCATCTTGGGGTGCCAGCGTCACAGTGAAGCCCGGTGACACCCTTTCGGAAATCGCAGCTCGATATCAGGTATCCCTTCGGGCCTTGATGCGGCTGAACGGCCTAGCCAATGCAGACAACCTCTTCATCGGCCAGACCCTCAAACTGCCAGGTAGCGCATCAGGCACAGTCACGGCTGGAGCAAGCCGTCACACGGTACGGAGTGGCGAGACCCTCAGCACCATTGCTATTCGCTACCGAGTGCGCCAGCAGGATCTCATCGCCCTCAATGGTCTGAGCAATGCCGACAATTTATATATCGGCCAAACGTTGAAATTACCGGGAGGTGCTTCCGGGGCAATCAGAGTTGGCGCCAGTCATCACAAGGTTCGCAGTGGCGAAACCCTCAGCATCATTGCTGCCCGCTACCGAGTTCGCCAACAGGATCTCGTCGCCCTCAATGGCCTTGCCAATGCCGATACCTTATTCATCGGCCAGACCCTCAAACTGCCAGGCAGCTCATCAGGCACAGTCAGAGCTGGCGCCAATCGTCACACGGTACGCAGTGGCGAAACCCTCAGCACCATTGCGGCCCGCTACCGAGTTCGCCAACAGGATCTCGTCGCCCTCAATGGCCTTGCCAATGCCAACCATGTCGAACGTGGCCAAACCCTGAAACTGCCCCAAGGGGCTGTTGTTCCCAAACCCAAAGCAGCAGCAAAGCGCAAACCTGTAGCCATTCAGGCAAATCCAAATGCCACCTCCCATACCGTGGCTCGAGGGCAAACATTGAACCAAATCGCTGGGGCTTATCAAATCCCTGTAGCAACCCTGATCAAGATCAATGGCATCAACAATCCCAACAAGTTATTAGTCGGCAGCAAATTGTTTCTACGGGTCAAACCATCAACAACAACCAAGCCAAAATCCACCACGGCAGTTGCCATCAAACCGACTGCACAAACCACCGTTAAACCAACGATTAAATCCACCACCAAGCCTGCTGCAAAACCACAACCCAAGCCCAAGTCCACCACGACAGTTGCCATCAAACCGACTGCACAAACCACCGTTAAACCAACGATTAAATCCACCACCAAGCCTGCTGCAAAACCACAACCCAAGCCCAAATCCACCCAGCAAGTTGCTGCCAAGCCTTCGCAAACGCAATGGCGCACTTACGGTTCACTTCAAGTGGACTGGGCCAATTGGAAGTTCATGGGAGGAAGCTACGTGGCCCCAACCCTCAACAAAGATGGCAAAGCCCTTTATCTGGCTGTGAACTGCCCAGCGCGCAAAATCAATACCACCGGCACGAATGGATCTTGGAAAACTTGGGGCGCTCCACAGCAGCGCTTTGAGCATGATCTCGTCAAGGATCTCTGCAAAGCCAAAGGCGGCTAAATGCATCGAGGGCTGCACTCAGGCCGCATAGTGCAGCGGCCAGGGTTGGCGTAAAAAGCGCCGACCGCTCTCACGTAAATAGAGCCGCTGTACACCATCATTGCTCTCCGTAATCAACTCTTCCTGCACCAACCTGCGAGCCAACCAACCCCAACGCTCTTGCTTGCGGCCTGTAGTGGACGAAAGGCTTTCACTGAGACTGCGAAGATTCATGCCCTTGCGATCTTCGAGCACCTCAAGCACAGCAAAGGCTTGCTCAGACCAATCACGGCGGCGGGCAGTCTGCTGACAGCGATCGCAGCGACCACAAGGCGGCACCAATTCACCAACGGCAAGCAAAAGCCCTTGTTCCAGGCAGAACTCCCCTTCTGCTACCGCCTCGATTCGCCGCAACTGTTGCTGCGCCAGTTCCAACCGCATCTGAATCTCCTGCGTAGCGTTCTCATCAGCACAACGGCGAGCGGAAGCATGCATCGCCCAACCAAGGCTGGTGCGATCACCAGGAGAAAACAACACCAAGCAATCGGCCGGCAGTCCATCACGCCCGGCCCGGCCAGACTCCTGCAAATAGCCCTCCGGCGTTGCAGGCAGATTCAAATGCAGAACCAATCCCACATCGCTGCGATCTACACCCATACCAAAGGCCACCGTGGCCACCAGCACAGGCTTCTCTTGATCTAGGAAATCAGCCAGCGCCTGCTGGCGCACCTCCGGGTCAAGCCCGGCGTGATAAGCAGTAGCCGCAACATCCTCCGCCTGCAACCGCTCTGCCCATTGCTCCACAGAGCGACGCGTTCTGGCATAGATCAGCGTGGCACCGCGTGATCCTTGCAAAGCCGCAAGCACATCAGGCAAGGGATCTCTCGATCGCCTCCGCATGGCGTAGTGGAGATTATTGCGCCGGGCCGAGCAAACCTGCACCTGCGGCCGGCGAAGAGCCAAGAGGCGGATGATGTCGGCACGCACCCTTGGAGCCGCAGTAGCACTGAGAGCAACCACAGGCACACCTGGGCAGAGGCGGCGCACCTGCCCCAGGCGGCGGTAATCAGGCCGGAAATCATGGCCCCAAGCACTGATGCAATGGGCCTCATCAACAGCTAGTGCCACCAACTTTCCCTGCGCAGCTGTGTCCTCGATCAATTGCCGCGTGGCCTCACCTTGCAAGCGCTCGGGAGCCAGATAAAGCAAACGCAAGCGCTCATCTCGCAGGCGAACCAGTGCATCGCGACGGCGCTCCGGATCCAGGCCAGCATGCAAACAAGCGGCGGCAATCCCCCGCCGTTGCAGCTGCATGACCTGATCCTCCATCAAAGCCACCAAGGGAGAGATCACCACCACCAGACCATCACGCAACAGCGCTGGCAGCTGATAACAAAGCGATTTACCACCACCGGTGGGAAGCACCGCCAGAACATCCTGACCCGCAAGAATCGCTTCCACCACAGGACGTTGACCAGGCCTGAAACCATCCCAGCCATAGTGATGGTGCAGGGCCTCGATCAGTGGATCCACTTCACACCACCAATAGCGCCCTCAAGATAACGAGCGCCAAGCCTGATGGCACGATCTCGAACTCAAGACAGCGGCGGCGGCTCGAGCTGGTCAGGAGCCTCCTCCACCAGCTGCAAGCGAACCCGTTTCCCTCCCGCCAACTCCCCAAGCGACACCCTCAAGGTTGCCCCGCTAAGGCTCTGCAAAGCACCCAAAACATCACGGAGATAAGGGGTACTGCTGCCACTTTCCACCCAAAGGCGTTCCTGCAAGCCACCCAATCGTCTCCAGGCCGTATGCAGCTTCAGAACGGAGGCTTCTAAAGACTGAGCCTGAGAGACAGCATCAGCCAGCAAACCCAAGGCATCGAGACGCTGAGCCTCATGCATGGCCTTCTCCAGGTTGAGTTCACCTTGCTGGAAAGCCCTCACCGCCTCGCTGGCCTCTGTGGTCTTACTGATCCAGCGTGCTGTGCTGGTTACATCCTTAATGCAATCCAGTTCTGGCTCCTCCCGCAAAGCTCGCCTGAGATCTTCCTGCTGAAGCTCCGGCAGTTTTGCCAGCTCTCTTACCAGAGGAGCCACAACCTTGGGAGGCAAAAGATTCTCCTGCGTGCGCTGGCGGATCTCCTCCGGCAACAGGGGGCTTGTGGCAGACGTGAACTCATCTGTCAATCGGCGAACCTGCTTGCGAGTGATCTCTTGACCTTCATTGGCTGCCTCGGAAATCATCATCTGCACTTCTGGAACAGCCTGCGTCGTTTCCATGAAGGCCCTTTTAGAGAATTGATTCACGCTGCTCTCCTCCAGCATTCCTTCTGCCAGCAAGTTCTCAGCCGAATCAGCCAGCTGAATCAGGGCATAAGCACGGGTCTTACTGATCTCCCGTTCACGCAACCACTGCAAAAAGCCAGCACCACGCCCCTCACCACCGCGCTTCTCACGATCCCGCACTGCCCTAAGGATTCGCCCCCGCCAAATCTCAGTTTGCAAATCAAAGCGATCGCACAAAGCCCAGGCTTGCTCGAGTCGAGCAAGAAACTCCATGGTGCTGATGTCGTCCTGCTCCGGATCGGGCAGATCCAACTCAATAGCAGGAGGGTCAAGAGCAACGGACGAACTCACCAAAACACACCTGGCTTAAGGCTGGATGCTGCCATGGCCTACACCCCAAGGGGCGACATTCTGTGACGCATGGGTCAACTCACACACTCACGGCGATAGTCTTATGGGTGAATTCAATACCTGCGCAGCGATGGCGATCTCAAAAGGCGACAAAGTTCGCATCAGGCGCCAAGAGAGTTACTGGCACAATGAAGTGGGCACAGTGGCCTCTGTCGACACCACCGGCAAATATGGGGTACTGGTTCGCTTCGAGAAAACGAACTACTTCGGCATGCAAGGTACCGATAACGGCAACCTCACCAACAGCTTTGCTGAATCAGAGCTCGATCGCGCCTAAGGCGCTTGCCGGAATTACCTGAAGTTGAGACGGTCCGCCGCGGATTGGCAGACCGTCTTGTTGATTTTCAGATCGGCCAGGTTGAGGTTTGCCGAGAACGAGCCATAGCAAGCCCTGGCGGTTCTGCCCTATTTATCAAGATGCTCTGCGGCATGCACGTGGGCTCATGGTTAAGACGCGGCAAGTACTTAATGGCGTCTTTACATCATGATGTTGCCCAGCCATCAGCTGATTCAGAACCAGATCCTAATGGTGGATGGTGGGGCGTTCACCTGCGCATGACAGGACAATTTCAATGGCATGAGGCCATCAGTTCACCCTGCCCGCATACACGCGTACGCATCTGGAACAAAAAAAATGAGGAACTGCGCTTCGTTGATACGCGCAGCTTCGGACAAATGTGGTGGGTTCCACCTGGCAACGCCCCGGAAACAATCATCACAGGGCTGCAAAAACTTGGACCAGAACCATTCAGCAGCGCCTTCAATTCCTCATACCTAAGCAAACGCTTGAAGGGTTCGAAACGACCAATCAAGTCAGCACTTTTGGATCAATCCATCGTGGCAGGGGCAGGAAACATCTATACCGATGAAAGCCTTTTTGCAGCCAGAATCCGTCCCCACACTCCATCAGGTCAATTAAAAAAGGTCGAGCTTGAACGCTTATGCAACTGCCTCACGGAGGTCCTCAGAGTGAGCATCGGTGCTGGAGGAACAACCTTCAGCGACTTCAGAGATCTTGAAGGCATTAACGGCAACTACGGTGGTCAAGCCTGGGTGTATCGCAGAGGAGGCCAAGCCTGCCGGATATGCAGCACGCCCATCCGCCGTGAAAGCCTCTGCGGTCGTGGCACCCACTGGTGCCCCAATTGCCAAAGATGAATTCTGGCAAAAATGTTCGATTCACAGCAACAGCGGCAAGCTCTAAGCGACACCATTCGCGATCTCCATCAACGCGGTTGGTGTGATGGAACTGGCGGTAATTTCAGCCTTGTTCTACAAAAAACGCCATTGAGATTATTGATGGCACCTAGCGGCATTGAGAAAAGAAATATCGAGGCAGACGAACTCATTGAAGTCGACAGCTCGGGTAACGTGATTCAAGGGGAAGGCAGAGCGAGTGCTGAAACAGATATGCATTTAAAAATCGTCGAGCAGACCAACGCCAAGGCCGTACTGCACACACACTCGATTACAGCAACATGGCTATCCAACCACTATAAAAATACGGGGAAACTAATTATTGAGGGCTGGGAAATGCTGAAAGGGCTGCAAGGGATTAATAGCCATTCCACATCAATCACTCTGCCAATCCTATTGAACAACCAAAACCTAGCCAAATTAAGCAAAGCAGCAGGCGAATTAGTCCATGATGCACCCTATGGACTACTGGTCGCAGGGCACGGTTTATATGCTTGGGGGGAGAGCCTCAACGAAGCAAGGCGTCATGTAGAGATCTTGGAGTTCCTACTAGAGCTCTGCTGGCGTGAACAACTTATAGCCAGCCAAAAATCGTGATCACTCACATCTTGCTTGATATTGAAGGCACCACATGCCCTACAAGTTTTGTTAGCGATACCCTCTTTCCTTACGCTGATAGCCATCTAGAAGGATTCCTAAATGAAAATAGAGAAAACAATGAGATTCAATCTCTTATAGATGAAGCTTGGCATGAATGGCAAGCTGATCATGATCAGATCAGCAAAGATCTCCTAAGCAAAGCACTAAGGGAGAACAGCAGCAAAATCGAGAAGATCTGCGGTTACCTTCAGCATCTAATAACAATTGATCGCAAGTCTAGTTCTTTAAAAGATCTGCAAGGCAGAATCTGGCGAGAGGGTTATGAGAAAGGTGACATCTCCTCTTCACTCTACCCAGAAACGATCGAGGCACTAAGCAAACTAAAACAACAAGGTTATATCCTGGCAGTATATTCATCAGGCAGCATATCAGCTCAAAAGCTCCTCTACAGACACACTACTAATGGAGATCAAACAGCGTTCTTTAGCCACTGGTTTGATACTCGTACTGGCAACAAGAAAGAAAGCAAAAGCTATAGCGATATCTCCATAGCTATGAACATTCCCGTAGGAAAGGTGATGTTTGTTAGTGATAGCTGCACAGAATGTAATGCCGCAAAAAAAGCAGGCATGAGTGTTTTATTCAGTCTTAGGGAAGGCAATCCAGAACAAGACCCACGTGATCACAAAGCAATCA